>JAIXWQ010000006.1 GCA_027491195.1 Cytophagaceae bacterium
TCTTTATTTCTATCAACACGTCAAAGAACTCTTGTACCTCGAAATAAATCAAACAAAGCAACCCGCTCTGTCGTGAACTTAATCACCTAATCTACTCTCAGTCTTGCTCTAGAAACCTTTTGTTCCTAGCGATTGGGAGTGCAAAGATGTAGGATTATTTTTTTAAACGCAAGTCTGAGCTAGAAACTTTTTACTGATTATAGGCTAAAACACTGAAAATCAAAGAGAAAAAAATCAAATAAAAAATAAGAAATCCTCGCAAAAATTAATTCTGCGAGGATTTGACCTTTTTTTGGCAATAAAAGGATTATTACTTTTCTAAGAATGGATATCTAAAATCTGTAGGTGAAACGAAGACTTCCTTCACCGTGCGCGGAGAAACCCAACGCAGCAAATTCAAATATGAACCCGCCTTATCATTCGTTCCTGAAGCACGCGCACCACCAAATGGCTGCTGGCCTACCACGGCTCCCGTACACTTATCATTTAAGTATAAGTTACCTGCCGCGTTTTCTAGCACTTTCATCGCTTCCAGCATCGCGTATTTATCCTGTGCAAAAATCGCACCCGTTAAAGCATAAGCCGAAGTCGAATCCACTAAAGTCAAGACCGAATTCCAATCCGCATCATTATATACATAGATCGTTAGCACCGGGCCAAATATCTCCTCCACCATCGTGCGGTAGGTCGGATTAGTCGTTAATAAAACCGTAGGTTCTACAAAATAGCCTTTCGAATCGTCGAAGTTTCCGCCAGAAATAACCGTTACTTCTGGAGATTTTTTGGCTTCACTTATATAAGAGGTAATTTTGGCGAAAGCTTTCGCATCGATCACCGCGTTTACGAAGTTTTCAAAATCTTCTGTGCCGCCCATTTTAATAGCTGCTAAATCAGCTTTCAATTGAGCCTCCACCGCTGGCCATAAAGAAGCTGGGATGTAGGCGCGAGAGGCTGCGGAGCATTTTTGGCCTTGGTATTCGAAGGCGCCACGGACTAATCCAGTGGTTAATGCTTTTACATCCGCTGATGCGTGAGCTACGACGAAGTCCTTACCACCTGTTTCGCCTACGATGCGAGGATAGGATTTATAGTTGGCGATGTTTTGGCCTATATTCTTCCAAATCGTCTGGAAAACGCCTGTCGATCCCGTAAAGTGAATCCCCGCAAAGTCACGATGAGAGAAAACAACCTCCCCTGCTTCCGGGCCATCCGCTAACACTAAATTGATAACGCCAGCCGGCAAACCTGCCTCCTCTAAAATTTCCATTAATAAGCCCGCCGAATAGACCTGCGTAGGCGACGGCTTCCAAACCACCGTATTCCCCATCAAGGCTGGCGCCGCTGGTAAATTACCCGCGATCGCTGTAAAGTTAAACGGAGTTAATGCATAAACGAAGCCTTCTAAAGGACGGTATTCCAATCGATTCCAAACGCCAGGCGACGAAATCGGTTGTTCGCTGTATATCTGTTGTGCATAATGCACATTAAAACGTAAGAAATCGATCCACTCACAGGCCGCGTCAATTTCAGCCTGGTAGGCATTTTTCGACTGCCCTAGCATCGTACGCGCATTTAATTGCATTCGGTATTTCGTCGCCGAAAGATCTGCTGCCTTTAAAAAGATAGCCGCGCGATCCTCCCAAGGCATCGAAGCCCAAGCTGATCTAGCTTCCAATGCCGCATCAATGGCCTGAGCCACTTCCGCTTTTCCACCTTCATAATAATGACCCAACACATGTTGGTGATCGTGCGGGCAAGTCATGGCGACTTTTTTGGCACCCTTCACAGAACGACCTGCAATACGCATCTGCACATCAATTTGCTGATTACGCAAATCTGAAAGGGCTTGCTTTAATTTAGTACGTTCCGCTGAATTCGCACCGTACTGCAAAATCGGCTCATTAATAGGGGTAGGGACTTGAAAAACTCCTGAGGACATATGGTTTCGTTGATGTGTAATAAATAGGATGCTAAATTACGGGTTTTCTATTTATTATCAAGGCGCGGCAAAGCTGAGGTAGGGTTTCAATCTTTTCCACGCCACGAGATCCAGCAATTGTATTTTTTCCAAAGCCTCGAAATCCTTCAGCACCCCATGTTGTTTACGATAGGCCAAAACCACCTTCGACTGCCCATAGGGCAAGTAAGGGTGTTTGAAATCCTTCCACTCCACCTGATTAATGGCTAAAAACCGATACACCCCTGCCCCTACCTTTAATAAGGCCTTATTTTCTTTTACCCAAAGCGAATCCAAGCCATACACCTCCTTCAATTGATCCACCTGATAAAACCCGCCCAATTTCTCCCGAAAAGTCATAATCCGTTTCGCGAACCCCGGCCCTATCCCATTCAGAGCCACCCACGCCGCCGAATCCGCGGTATTAATATCGATACTTTGCTGCTTCCTTCGAACTCCGGACTCTTTGCCTCCGAACTTGTAGTCTACCCACTTCCTCCGGACTCCGGACTTATTCCCTACGGACTCTTTCCCTCCGAACTTTCGCGAACCGAACACCTTCGGACTTATCTCCTTATAATTCGCCTCCCAAACAACCGGTTGAAAATCTAATTTCGCTGATTCGTTTTCCCGCCATTTGTAACCTATATATAGAAGGGCATAAACAACCATCATTCCCAGCATCACGATTAGCCCTTTGATCTCGGCGTGAGTATAGGCGAGGGTGAAGCGGAGGAGGTACATTAGTTTGGTTTTCATTAGTGGTGGGATTGAAAGCATAAAGAATAAAGCACAAAGAATAAGGCACAAATAATAAAGAATAAAGCTGGTTAAAACATTTCAAGTATGCATCGCCTATGGCGATACCAACTTTATGCTTTATTCTTTATGCTCTATGCTTTATTGAAAATGCTCTATGCTTTACCGAAAAGCAAGTTCAAACAAAAATTCCACAACCCCCTTGCATCCTAAAAAATTATCAGTACCTTTGCAGGCTATTTTAGGGTACAAGCCTTCGGGCCTATCCAAAAAGAAATGATTTCTGAAACACAATTCCTTTATCGTAGGGGAAGCGCAAAGGGGAATCATTTTTTCATCTACGAGGCATTTCAGCTTTAAATTGTGCCCAGAGGGCCATTTTTCATTTAATTTAAAACGTATAAAGCCTTGAGTAACATCACTGCCACCGGAAGACACAGCTTTGCAAAAACGCAGTCTGTGATCGATTATCCAGATTTTCTGGATATCCAAATCAAATCCTTTCAGGATTTTTTCCAGCTAGAGACAGCTGCTGAGAATCGTACTGACGAAGGTTTATTTAAAGTGTTTGCTGAGAATTTTCCAATCGCGGATTCGCGGGAAAACTTCGTTTTATCGTTCGTTGACTACTCTGTAGATCCGCCGAAATATTCGGTAGATGAGTGTATCGACCGCGGTTTAACGTATTCAGTACCTTTAAAAGCGAAATTACGTTTGATCTGTAATGATACAGACAACGAGGATTTCCAAACCATCGAACAGGAAGTATTCTTAGGAAACATTCCTTACATGACAGAGCGTGGATCATTCGTGATCAACGGTGCTGAGCGTGTCATAGTTTCCCAGCTACACCGTTCACCAGGTGTATTCTTCGCGCAATCGAAGCATACAAATGGAACGAAATTGTATTCGGCTCGTATCATTCCATTCAAGGGTTCTTGGATTGAATTTGCAACGGACGTAAACAATGTGATGTACGCGTACATCGACCGTAAAAAGAAATTCCCTGTGACTGTATTGCTTCGTGCGATTGGTTACGGAAATGACAAGGACATCCTAGATTTATTTGGCCTAGCTGAAGAAATGAAGGTGGACAAGAAGAATTTAAAAACTACGGTAGGACGTCGCTTAGCTGCAAGAGTTTTGAAAACGTGGCAAGAAGACTTCGTAGATGAAGATACAGGTGAGGTAGTTTCTATCGACCGTAACGAAATCTTGATCGAGCGTGATACCGTTATTACGGAGAACGAGATCGAGACGATTTTGGAATCAGGATCAAGCACAATCATCTTGCACAAAGACGATGTGAACGTATCTGATTACAACATCATCTACAATACTTTACAAAAAGATACTTCGAACTCGGAGAAAGAGGCGGTAGAAGTTATCTACAAGCAATTACGTAACACGGATGCTCCAGATGAGCAAACGGCACGTGATATCATCCAAAACTTGTTCTTCTCAGACAAGCGTTATGATTTAGGCGAAGTAGGTCGTTACCGTATCAATAAAAAATTAGGCCACGATATCCCGATGGATATTAAGGTATTGACAAAAGAGGATATCATCTCTATCGTGAAGTACTTGATCGGTTTGATCAACTCTCGCGCGGTTGTCGATGATATTGACCACTTGTCTAACCGTCGTGTACGTACAGTAGGTGAGCAATTATATGCTCAGTTTGGTGTAGGTCTTGCACGTATGGCTCGTACCATCAAAGAGCGTATGAACGTTCGTGATAACGAGGACTTTAAGCCAGTAGATTTAATTAATGCACGTACGTTATCGTCTGTGATTAACTCGTTCTTTGGAACGAATCAGTTATCTCAGTTTATGGACCAAACGAATCCATTAGCCGAGATCACGCACAAGCGTCGTATGTCTGCCCTAGGACCAGGTGGTCTTTCTCGTGAAAGAGCTGGTTTCGAGGTTCGTGACGTTCACTATACGCACTACGGTCGTCTTTGTACGATTGAAACACCAGAGGGACCGAACATCGGTTTGATTTCTTCTCTTTGTGTGCACGCGAAAGTAAACGGAATGGGCTTCATCGAAACTCCTTACCGTGTGATCGAATCAGGTAAAGTAGATACGTCTACGACTGTTTCGTATTTAACGGCTGAAGAAGAAGATGGAATGAACATCGTTCAGGCAAATGCACAGATTGACAAAAATGGTAAATTCTTATCTGAGCGTGTGAAGGCACGTTTTGAGGGTGACTTCCCATTAGTGAATCCAGCAGATGCACAATATATGGACGTGGCGCCTAACCAAATCGTATCCGTTGCTGCTTCTATGATTCCTTTCTTAGAGCATGATGATGCGAACCGTGCCTTGATGGGATCGAACATGCAGCGCCAAGCGGTGCCATTGTTACGCCCTGAAGCACCTATCGTAGGTACAGGTTTAGAACACCGCGTTGCGATTGACTCACGTACTTTAGTAGTTGCTGAAGGAAGTGGTGTGATCGAATACGTAGATGCTTTACGCATCGTAGTTAACTACGATCAAACAGAAGAGCAAAAATTAGTAAGCTTCCACGGCTCTACGAAAGAATACAAATTAATCAAGTTCCGTAGAACGAACCAGGATACAACGATCAACTTAAAGCCAATTGTTTTCAAAGGACAAAAGGTGGAGAAGGGTCAAGCGCTTTGCGAGGGTTATGCAACTCAAGCAGGTGAGCTAGCTTTAGGTCGTAACATGAAAGTGGCGTTCATGCCATGGCAAGGTTACAACTTTGAGGATGCGATCGTGATGTCTGAAAAAGTGGTTCGTGACGATATCTTTACTTCAATCCACATTGAGGAATTCGAATTAGAGGTACGTGACACGAAACGTGGTGAGGAGGAATTAACTTCTGAAATCCCGAACGTTTCTGAGGAAACAGTTCGTAACCTAGACGAGAACGGTGTTGTTCGCGTAGGTTCTGAGGTGAAAGAAGGAGATATCTTAATTGGTAAGATTACACCAAAAGGTGAGTCTGATCCAACTCCAGAAGAGAAATTATTACGTGCCATCTTTGGTGACAAAGCGGGTGACGTGAAAGATGCTTCGAAGAAAGCGCCACCATCATTAAAAGGTGTGGTTATCGACACGAAGTTGTTCGCTCGTCCTAAAAAGGATAAGGATCAACGTGATAAGTCGAAAGCTGAATTGAAATTGGTTATGAAGCAATACGGTAAAGACCTTTTAGAGGTTCGTAAGATCATGATCGAAAAGACCGTTGCTTTATTAGCTGGTAAAACATGTGGAGGTATCCGTCACAAGTTTGGTACAGTGATCGTAGAGAAAGGGGTTAAATTCACAGCGAAGAATATCGAAGAATTATTATTCCCAGATAAAAACTTATACCGCGATGAGTCAACGTATGCCGTACCAGAGGAAGCGAATTTACTTTCAGATTTGATCGTAGAAGAGGCTACTGCGGATGCAGCGACTAACGCAACTTTCTTAGCGTTAATCAAGAGCTACCACGTTCGTCGTAACGAAATCGCTGGTAACTTCAAGCGTGAGCGTTTCGTGTTAGAAGTAGGAGATGAATTACCTGCTGGTATCGTGAAATTAGCGAAGGTGTATGTGGCTAAGAAGCGTAAGTTAAAAGTGGGTGATAAGATGGCGGGTCGTCACGGTAATAAGGGTATTGTTGCTCGTATCGTTCGTGAAGAAGATATGCCATTCTTAGAAGATGGAACACCGGTAGATATCGTATTGAATCCACTAGGGGTACCATCTCGTATGAACTTAGGACAAATTTACGAGACCGTATTAGGTTGGGCTGGACAAAAATTAGGTAAGCGTTATGCGACGCCTATTTTCGACGGTGGAACTGAAGCAGAGGTAGCAGCTGAATTAACATTAGCTGGTTTACCAGACTGGGGTCGTACGTATTTATACAATGGTTTAACGGGTGATAAATTTGATCAACCGGTGACTGTAGGTATCATCTATATGTTGAAACTGGGTCACTTAGTGGATGATAAGATGCACGCACGTTCGATCGGACCTTACTCATTAATTACACAACAACCATTGGGTGGTAAAGCTCAATTCGGTGGTCAGCGTTTTGGTGAGATGGAGGTTTGGGCATTAGAGGCCTTCGGTGCAGCGAATATCTTGCAAGAGATCTTAACTGTGAAGTCGGATGATGTCATCGGTCGCGCAAAAGCTTACGAAGCTATTGTAAAAGGGGAGAATATGCCAAAACCAAACATTCCAGAATCATTCAACGTATTGATTCACGAATTGAGAGGTTTAGCCCTTGAAATCACCCTTGAGTAAAACCATTGGGCTTTGGCCCTGAATAAAAGAGTTCATTTTCCAATAAAATACAAAGAAAATGTCATTTAAAAAGACTAGAAAGCTGAATAGCGATTTCCAAAAAGTAACCATTTCCTTAGCCTCTCCAGAGTCAATCTTGGAGGGTTCTAACGGGGAGGTAACACAACCGGAAACCATCAACTACCGTACCTACAAACCCGAAATGGGCGGTTTGTTTTGCGAGCGTATCTTCGGTCCTACAAAGGACTGGGAGTGTCACTGCGGTAAATACAAGCGTATTCGTTACAAAGGCATCATTTGCGATCGCTGTGGTGTAGAAGTAACGGAAAAGAAAGTACGTCGTGAGCGTATGGGCCACATCGAATTAGTGGTTCCAGTTGCACACATCTGGTACTTCCGTAGCTTACCTAACAAAATTGGTTATATGCTTGGTCTATCGACTAAGAAATTAGACCAAGTAATCTATTACGAGCGTTTCGTTGTAGTTCAACCAGGTATGTATGCGGAAGAAGGAAAGATCGGTAGCCAATACCTTGATTTCTTAACAGAAGACGAGTACTTAGATATCTTAGACAAATTACCGCGCGAGAACCAACATTTACCTGATGAAGATCCACAGAAATTCATCGCGAAAATGGGTGCTGACGCGTTAAATATGTTATTATCTCGTATTGACTTAGACAGCTTATCGGCTGACTTGCGTCACTCTGCGGATACAGAATCATCTCAACAACGTAAGGCAGAAGCCTTGAAGCGTTTGAAGGTGGTGGAAGCGTTCCGTGAGTCGATCGGTCGTATCGATAACCGTCCTGAGTGGATGATCATCAAAATGGTTCCAGTAATTCCACCAGAATTACGTCCATTGGTGCCATTAGATGGAGGTCGTTTCGCGACGTCTGACTTGAACGACTTATACCGACGTGTGATTATCCGTAACAACCGTTTGAAGCGTTTGATCGAGATCAAGGCTCCAGAGGTAATCTTACGTAACGAGAAGCGTATGTTGCAAGAGGCTGTAGATAGCTTATTTGACAACTCACGTAAAGTAAATGCGGTTCGTTCTGAAGGTAACCGTGCCTTGAAGTCTCTTTCTGATATGTTGAAAGGTAAGCAAGGTCGTTTCCGTCAAAACTTATTAGGTAAGCGTGTCGATTATTCAGGTCGTTCGGTTATCGTTGTAGGTCCAGAATTGAAAATGCACGAGTGTGGTCTTCCAAAAGATATGGCGGCAGAATTATTCAAGCCGTTTGTTATCCGTAAGTTGATCGAGCGTGGTATCGTGAAGACGGTTAAGTCTGCGAAGAAAATTGTAGATCGTAAGGATCCAGTGGTTTGGGATATTTTGGAAAATGTCATGAAAGGACACCCAGTTCTTTTAAACCGTGCTCCTACCCTTCACCGTTTAGGTATCCAAGCTTTCCAACCGAAATTAATCGAAGGAAAAGCGATCCAATTGCACCCATTAACTTGTACGGCCTTTAACGCCGATTTTGATGGTGACCAGATGGCGGTTCACGTTCCACTAGGACATGAAGCGATTTTGGAAGCCTCTTTATTAATGCTTGCATCTCATAACATCTTGAACCCAGCGAATGGTGCGCCTATTACGGTACCATCTCAGGACATGGTGTTAGGTTTATATTATGTAACAAAAGGACGTAAGTCTACTCCAGATCACAAAGTGGCTGGTGAAGGATCTCGTTTCTACGGATTTGAGGAGGTTGTTATCGCCTTGAACGAGAAGAAATTATCGAAGCACGCGAACATCGTGGTGAAAGCTACGGTTCGTAAAGAAGATGGTACATTGGTTCAAGAAATGGTGGAAACTGTTGCGGGTCGTGTATTATTCAACTTATGTGTTCCTGAGCAAGTAGGTTACATCAATGAGTTATTAACTAAGAAGAAGCTACAACAAATCATCTCACACGTTCACAAGATCTGTGGTATGGCTCGTACAGCGCAATTCTTGGATGATATCAAAGAATTAGGTTTCCAACAAGCCTTCCACGGTGGTTTATCGATGGGTATTGGTGATGTTCAAATTCCGGCAGAAAAAGCTTCATTAGTGAAGAAAGCACAGGAAGATGTTCAAGCAGTTTGGGACAACTACTTAATGGGTCTAATCACAGATAACGAGCGTTACAACGCAGTTATCGACATCTGGACAAAGGTGAACTCGAAGATTACCGAGACGCTTATGAAGCAGATGGAGGAAGACAACCAAGGATTTAACGCGATCTACATGATGATGCACTCTGGAGCCCGTGGTTCTCGTGAGCAAATTCGTCAACTAGGTGGTATGCGTGGTTTGATGGCTAAGCCTCAGAAGAACTTACAAGGTTCCGTAGGTGAAATCATCGAAAACCCAATCCTTTCTAACTTTAAAGAAGGTCTTGACGTATTAGAGTACTTTATCTCTACTCACGGTGCGCGTAAAGGTTTAGCAGATACTGCCTTGAAAACAGCCGATGCGGGTTACTTGACTCGTCGTTT
This sequence comes from Cytophagaceae bacterium, assembly GCA_027491195.1. GTDB lineage: Bacteria > Bacteroidota > Bacteroidia > Cytophagales > Spirosomataceae > Aquirufa > Aquirufa novilacunae. The sequence continues at coordinate 9,491 of JAIXWQ010000006.1, forward strand.
ACACGATGTTGCGCAAGACGTTATCGTGAACGAAGAGGATTGTGGTACCTTACGTGGTATCGAGGTGTTTCCATTGAAAGACAATGAGGAGATCATCGAGCCATTATCTGAGCGTATCTTAGGCCGTGTGTCTATTCACGATGTGTACGATCCGATCACAAATGAGTTAATCGTTGCTTCAGGTGATGAAATCAACGAGGCAATCGCAACGAAAATTGATGAGACAGCGATCGAATCAGTGGAGATTCGTTCGGTATTAACTTGTGAGACTAAGAGCGGTGTGTGTGCGAAATGTTACGGACGTAACTTAGCAACTGCTGCGATGGTGAACTTAGGAGAAGCTGTAGGTGTAATTGCCTCTCAATCGATCGGTGAGCCAGGTACTCAGTTAACATTACGTACCTTCCACGTGGGTGGTACAGCCCAAAACGTTTCTCTAGATGCGAGCGTTAAAGCGAAATTTGACGGGGTAATTAACTTCGAAGAGGTTCGTTCAGTAAGCTCTACAGATGCAGATGGCAACCCAGTTGAAATCGTCATGGGACGTTCTGGTGAGGTTCAAATTGTGAACCCAGCGAACAAACAAGTATTGATCTCTTCTAACATTCCTTATGGTTCATTCTTACGCGTTAAGGAAGGCCAATCGGTGAAAAAAGGAGATGAAATCTGTGCTTGGGATCCATACAATGCGGTTATCCTTTCTGAGGCTGAAGGTAAAATTGAATTCGAAGCAATCGAAGAAAACAATACCTACAAAGAAGAAGCGGATGAGCAAACAGGTATGCGTGAGAAGGTCATTGTAGAATCGAAAGATAAGACAAAGAACCCATCCGTATTAGTGAAAGCAAAAGGGAAAGAAGATTTAGTATACAACGTTCCAGTAGGTGCGCGTTTAGCGATCGACGAAGGAGATAAAATCAAAGCGGGTCAAATTATCGCTAAGATTCCTCGTGCGGCAGGTAAAACACGTGACATTACGGGAGGTCTTCCACGTGTAACGGAATTATTCGAAGCACGTAACCCATCTAACCCTGCAGTTGTTACTGAGATTGATGGTGTTATTTCTTACGGTGTGATTAAGCGTGGTAATCGTGAGATTATCGTGACACCGAAAGAGGGAGCTGAGCGTCGTTACTTAGTACCTTTGACTCGATTCATCTTAGTACAAAATAATGACTTCGTACGTGCTGGTTCTCCACTTTCTGATGGTGCAATTACACCTTCAGATATCTTGAAGATCAAAGGACCAACAGCGGTACAAGAATATTTAGTGAACGAAATCCAAGACGTATACCGTCTACAAGGTGTGAAGATCAATGATAAGCACATCGAGTGTATCGTTCGTCAAATGATGCAAAAAGTGCAGATTTTAGAGCCAGGTGATACACAATTCTTACAAGGTCAAAACGTAGATCGTTTCGTATTCCGTCACGAGAACGACTTGATCTTAGATCAGAAGGTGATTACTGACGCTGGAGATTCTGAGAAATACAAAGCAGGTATGATTCTTTCAGCTCGTGCTTTACGTGATGAGAACTCTTCGTTAAAACGTAGAGACTTGAAGTTAATGAAAGTACGTGATGCGCAAGCAGCGGTATCTTCTTCTAACTTACAAGGTATCACGCAAGCTTCGTTAGGAACAGAATCATTCATCTCAGCTGCGTCGTTCCAGGAAACTACGAAAGTACTTTCTGAAGCGTCTATCCGCGCGAAACAAGATACCTTAGACGGCTTGAAAGAGAACGTTATCGTAGGTCACTTGATTCCAGCAGGTACAGGTCTTCGTCGCTACAAAGACATCTTAGTTACATCGAAAGATGAATTAAGAGCAATCGAAGCGAAGAAAGAAGCTGCAGAAATCGCTGAGGCGAAAGAAAAAGTAGAAGCTGCAAACTAATTTGTAGATTCATTTGAATAGACCCCCGGCTTTTCTTAAGTTCGGGGGTTTATTTTTTACCAAAAAAGAAATATGGAAAACCCCACTGAAGAAAATCAATTAAATATCGAACTTCCAGAGGAAATGGCGGAAGGTCATTATGTGAATTTAGCACTCATCGCGCACAGCCCATCGGAATTCGTGATGGACTTTATTCGCATCTTACCAGGTCTTCCAAAGGCCAAAGTAAAGTCCCGCGTTGTCATGACTCCGGACCATGCCTATCGCTTAATGCAGGCGTTGCAAGAGAATATATTGAAGTACGAAGAGGCCTTTGGCCCTATTATGAAGGAGGGGGATGCCTCAGGTTTCCAATTCCCGATGAATTATAACGGCCCCATAGGCGAAGCGTAAACGTTTTAGGTCATTTAATCCCATTTTTTTAGCTGAAAATCAGGTAAAAAGGTGGGATTTTTGCCTTTTAAAGGAAATTAGAATTATATGCGCTTATCGAAAAAATTCCTGGAGTCAGGCACGTTGAACTCATCCATTCCTTTACAAACCCCACCGGCAGACATTTTTAGCTATCCGGAGAAAGTCCTGCAATTTGGGACAGGAGTTTTGCAACGCGGTCTTTGCGATTTCTATATCGACAAAGCAAACCGCGCGGGCATTTTCAAAGGCCGGGTAGTCGTAGTGAAGTCGACTTCAAAAGGGGGTGCGGATGCGTTCGACGAACAAGACGGTTTGTATACGCATTGCATTAAAGGAATCGAAGATGGCGTAGCGAAAGAAGAGAACATCATTAACTCCTCTATTTCTCGCACGATTACTGCGTCTAAAGACTGGGATGCCATTCTAGCCTGCGCAAAAAGTGAAGACATGCAAATCGTGTTATCCAACACGACCGAAGTAGGAATCAGCTATGTAGCGAATGATCCAATTGCCAATGGATGTCCTAACTCCTTCCCTGCAAAATTATTAGCGTTCTTGCATGCGCGTTTTACGCATTTTCAAGGATCGGCTTCTTCCGGAATGGTCATCGTGCCTACCGAATTGATTATCAACAACGGAGATAAATTAAAGGAGATTGTATTAAAATTAGCGGCAGACCACGGTCTCTCAGCTGATTTCGTAGCTTGGTTACACAACGCGAATCATTTCTGTAATTCCTTAGTGGATCGCATCGTTCCGGGTAGCCCTGATGCGGCGACTAACGCGGAGATTTGTGCCAAGCTTGGTTACGAAGATTCCTTACTGATCATCTCAGAGGTATATAGCCTGTGGGCGATTCAGGGCGGAGCGAAAGTGAAAGAAGTATTGTCATTTGCGCCGGCTGATAAGGGGGTGATTATTGCAGAGGATATCGAGATCTACCGCGAGTTGAAATTGCGCTTATTGAATGGCACGCATACCTTATTGTGCGGGATGTCCTTTTTATTAGGCTTCCGCATCGTGAAGGATGTGATGGCAAATGGCTATTTGAGCAAGTTGATTATGAATTTGATGCTGAGCGAATTAGCGCTGGGCATTCCCTATAAGATGGACTTTAAGGTGGCGGATCGTTTCGGGCGTTCGGTTTTAGACCGTTTCCGCAACCCGTTCATTAACCACAAGTTAATCGACATTACGGTTCAGTATACGACCAAAATGCGTATGCGCAACGTGCCTTTGTTAGTGAACTATGCGAAGAATTTTGGCAAAGCTCCAGAGCTATTCTGCATGGGATTCGCAGCCTATTTGCAGTTTATGCACGCGGTGAAAGAAGAAAATGGAAAGTATTATGGCGATAGCAATGGTGAGGCCTACCCTATCCAATGTGACTATGCCCCTTATTTTTATGAGGCATGGAAGAATTTTGATTTGAAGAAAGTATTAGCGGATAAAGAACTTTGGGGAGAGGACTTAAGTGCGGTTCCCGGGTTTGTGGAGGGGGTTAGTAAGTATATTTAAGAGAGTATAGAGTAGAGAGTATAGATTTAAAGCATAAAGAATAGAGCATAAAGAATAAAGGAGGAATCGCCTGCGGCGATGAATATGAAATATTTTAATGTCATTCTTTGAACTTTGCCACAGACGACTAACTACTGACGACTGGCTACTGACTACCGACTACTGACCACTGTCCACTGCCCACTAACTACTGAATAGATTAAACGAAATACTATGAAAGCGTTTTTAGATAAAGATTTCTTGTTGCAGTCAGAGACCGCACAGACTTTGTACCATCAATATGCGGCAAAAATGCCCATCATTGATTACCACAATCACTTGATTCCGCAGCAAATTGCGGAGGACAAGCAATTCGATAATGTATCCCAAATCTGGCTAGCCGGCGACCACTACAAGTGGCGTGCGATGCGTGCGCATGGGGTGGATGAAAAATACATCACGGGGAATGCGTCAGACGAGGAGAAATTCTTAAAGTGGGCAGAGACAGTACCTTACACGATGCGTAACCCACTTTATCACTGGACGCATTTAGAGCTGCAACGTTATTTTGGGATTACGGAATTATTAAATGCAGAAAGTGGGAAGCGAATCTACGACCAATGCAATGCTTTGTTGCGTACGAAGGAGTTTTCTGTGCGCAATTTATTGCTAAAAATGAACGTGAAGGCGCTTTGTACGACGGATGATCCGATCGACAATTTGGCCTATCATAAACAAATAAAAGAGAGCGGCTCCGCGATCAAAGTATTGCCTACCTTTCGTCCGGACAAGGCGATGGGCGTGGATGATGAGATCGTGTTCGTGGAGTATGTGAATTCACTGGCGAAAGCGGCGGCGATGGAGATTCACACCTTAGCTGATTATAAAAAGGCGATCGCGGCGAGACATGATTTCTTTCATTCGGTGGGATGCCGTTTAAGCGATCACGGATTAGAGCAGATTTATGCGGACGAGTATACCGAGCAAGAAATCACGCACATCTTTGAGCGTTTGATGACCGGAAAAACGATTAATCAAAAGGAGAAAGTGCAGTTCAAATCAGCGATGCTGGTGTATTTTGCGCATTTAGATCATGCAAAAGGTTGGACACAACAGTTCCACTTAGGTGCGATTAGAAATAACAATGACCGTCTCTTAGGGACTTTAGGGCCTGATACGGGATTTGATTCGATTGGGGATTTTGAGCAGGCACGTCCTTTATCGAAATTCTTAAATCACTTAGATTCGACGAATCAATTAGCAAAGACGATTTTATATAATTTGAATCCACGCGATAACGAATTATTAGCGACGATGACGGGTAATTTCCAAGATGGAACCATCGTAGGAAAGATGCAATTTGGGTCAGGCTGGTGGTTTTTAGACCAAAAAGACGGGATGGAAAAGCAAATCAATGCGCTATCAAATATGGGGATGTTAAGCCACTTCGTGGGGATGTTAACAGACTCCAGAAGCTTCCTTTCGTTCCCTCGCCATGAGTATTTTAGAAGAATCTTGTGTAATTTACTGGGCGCGGATGTGGAAAATGGCGAATTGCCAGCAGATATCGCGTGGTTAGGGAAGTTGGTGGAGGACATTTCGTATAACAACGCGGCAGGATTTTTTAATTTCGAGAACTAATGAAGAAGGTTATTACTTTTGGTGAAATCATGGGGCGTTTAAGTCCTGCAGGTTATGGCCGAATCACGCAAGCGCAATCGTTGAACATCACTTATGGTGGCGGTGAGGCGAACGTAGCAGGTGGTTTAGCTCACATCGGTATCCCGGCAGAACACGTAACTTGTTTCCCAAACAATGAATTAGGCAAAGCAGCCACGGGTTATTACCGCCAAGTGGGTGTGGATATGTCCCATACAGCCTATAAAGAAGGGCGATTAGGTTTGTATTTCGTCGAGTTTGGGGCAGCCATGCGCCCGAGCAAAGTGACGTATGACCGCGCTGATTCTGCTTTCGCTAATTTAAATCCAGCTGATTTTAACTGGAAAGAGATCTTCGCAGGTGCGGGCTGGTTCCACTGGACGGGCATTACGCCAGCGATTTCAGAGGCGGCGACGGTTGCTTTGAGAGCGGCCTTGAAGGAAGCAAAAGCGCAGGGTTTAACGATTTCGGCGGATGTGAATTACCGGAAGAACCTTTGGCAATATGGTAAATCAGTGAAAGAAGTGATGCCGGACTTGATCGCACAATGTGATATCATCGTGTGCGGAAAGGCGGATGCGGAAGATATTTTAGATATCGTTCCAGATGGCCGTGTTAAGAGTGGCTGGCATGATATTTGCCTGCAAATCAAAGAGCGTTTCCCTAACTTAAAGAAGATTATCAACACGAAAAGAGGCCAGATTTCAGCTTCTCAAAATACCTTATCAGCCACTTCATTTGATGGCTCGAAAGTCATTAAATCAGAAACCGTAGAAATCTCCCAAATCGTCGATCGAATTGGCGGTGGAGATGCTTTCATGGCGGGATATATTTACGGAAACTTAGTCTATGGCGACGAGGCGAAATCTTTAGCTTTCGCTGTGGCGGCTTCCGCTTTAAAACATACGATCGAGGGAGATATTAATTTATCCAACTTAGACGAAATTGAAACCGTCATGGGCGGTGATATTACTGGACGATTAAAAAGATAATAATGGCTAGAAATTCAGCAGATGTAGTGTACTCTCGATTAGCGGAAACGCCGATCGTTCCTTTATTTTTCAATGCCGATCAAAAAATCGCAGAAAACGTCCTTAAAGCCTGCTATGACGGTGGAATTCGCGTATTTGAATTCACGAATCGCGGCGAAGCCGCTCCAGCAATTTTTGCTAAATTAATCGACTTCTGCGAGAAAGAATGTCCAGATTTAGTGCTTGGAATCGGAACGATTTTTGACGAAAAGCAAGCAAAAGAATTCATCGAAATGGGTGCAGACTTTATGTTGCAACCATTCACTACGGCTTCCGTAGGCGAGATTTGTGCGAAACACGATATCCCATGGATGCCTGGAACGATGACCCTAACGGAGATCCGCAATGCGGAGGTTTTAGGCGCGAAGTATGTGAAAATTTTCCCGGGTAACGTGGTGGGTCCAGCTTTCGTAAAGGCAATTCAAGGACCGATGCCGAAGACAAAAATTATGGTGACTGGTGGCGTGGAGCCGAATCGCGAGAGTTTACAATCGTGGTTCAGTGCGGGTGCTGCGGCCGTGGGTATGGGATCTCAATTATTCCCAGCCGAATTAATACAAAAACAAGACTATACCTCTATATCAAACACGATCGCTAACCTGATCAAAACCTATCACGAACTTTAATATGGAAACAATTGGAAAGTACCGCTGGAAAATATGCGCACTGCTATTTTTCGCGACGACGATTAACTACCTAGACCGCCAGGTAATTGGTTTATTGAAGCCGGTATTAGAAAAAGAATTTGATTGGTCAGAAACAGACTATTCGAATATTGTGATCACTTTCCAAGCAGCCTATGCGATTAGTTTATTGGGTTTTGGCGGAATTATTGACCGTATCGGTACGAAATTAGGCTATTCCATTTCGATCGTGGTTTGGAGTATTGCGGCGATGATGCACGCTTTAGCCACAGGAACGATGAGCTTTGCGTTTATGCGTGGCTTATTAGGTCTAGGCGAGGCGGGTAATTTCCCGGCGGCGATTAAGACCGTAGCGGAATGGTTCCCTAAAAACGAACGTGCGTTAGCGACAGGTATCTTTAATTCAGGAGCGAATATCGGCGCCGTAGCTGCGCCTATTTTAGTGCCTTGGATTTTAGGAGTATACGGTTGGGAAATGGCTTTCATTGCGACTGGAGCGATCGGATTTATTTGGTTGATCTTCTGGTGGTTCTATTATGAAGTGCCTTCTAAGCATAAGTCTTTATCAAAAGCAGAATTCGACTATATCCACGCGGATATGGAGGCGAAGGATGACAACGTGACTCCGGTTCGATGGAGTAAATTATTCGGATTCAAGCAGACTTGGGCTTTCTTTTTTGGGAAGATGTTTACGGATCCGATCTGGTGGTTCTTCCTTTTCTGGTTGCCTTCTTATTTCTCTGAGCGCTTCCATTTGGACTTAAAGAAGCCTAGTTTAGAATTGATTATTGTCTATACAGCGACGACGATCGGTAGTATCGGTGGTGGATATTTATCTGGCTATTTAATCAATAAAGGCTGGCCTTCATTCAAGGCGAGAAAGTGGTCGATGTTCAGTTTCGCGATCGCGGTGGTACCGATTATGTTAGCGCGTTACTGCGATAATATCTGGCAGGCGGTAGGATTGATTTCCTTAGCGGCAGCGGCTCACCAGGCTTGGAGCGCGAATATCTATTCGATTGCGACGGATATGTTCCCGAAGAAAGCCGTTAGTTCGGTGATCGGAATCGGGGGTATGGCGGGTTCTGTGGGCGGTATTTTCTTCCCGATGATTGTGGGATCGTTATTAGACAAATACAAGTTATTAGGTAATATCAACGATGGTTATAATATCATCTTCTTGCTTTGCGGAAGTGCGTATATGATCGCTTGGGTGATTATTTACAGCTTAGTACCTACGCTAGAAACAGCGAAGATCGACGACTAGTCTTTTTTAGGGAAGATTAAGTTCTTCGTCAATTCATTTAATTGGGTGATTTTCTCTTGAAAGTCACCCTTTAGTGTTTTTCGGGCAGCCTCTAATTGTTCGAGGGAAGTTTGGATTTCGTCTGGGATGACGTCCTCTAGGAAGGCTCTGATTCTTTTGGCCAAAGTAGGTGATTTCCCATTCGTGGAAATCGCAATCTTCAAGTCACCTTTTTGGACGATAGACCCGAGGTAGAAATCACACAAAGGAGGCGTATCAGCCACATTGCACAACAAATGCTGCGCTGCAGCTAATGCCTTTATTTCCGCGTGTAATGCGGGTGAATCCGTCGCACAGATAATCAAGTCTAATCCTACTAAATCGGAGGCTTGAAAGCCGCGCTCAATGATACGAACCCGCGGGAAATCCTGTAAATACTCCAACGTTTCCGGTCGGAAGAAAGGGGCCACTAAAGTCAAATTTGCCTCCGGCGAATTACGCAATATAGCGGATGCTTTTTCAAGCGCAACGTTTCCTCCTCCCACGACCAAAGTCTGGATCTGATCCATTTTCAAGAAGATCGGAAACATCGTATTAGGCATCTGCTGGTGCTTTTTTGCCGGCTAATTGACCACAAGCTGCATCGATATCGCGACCGCGAGAACGGCGAATATTCACAATCATACGTTTGCTTTCAAGGAAAGCCGAGAACTTTGCGATCGCATCCGCCTCCGCATTTACGAAAGAAGATTGGGCAATGGGATTGTATTCGATGAGGTTGATTTTGCAAGGGATGCCTTTGGCAAACTCATACAATTCCCGAGCATCCTCGATGGTATCGTTAAACTTATTAAATACGATGTATTCGAGCGTAATCTCGTTGCCCGTCTTCTCGAAGAAATACAATAAGGCGGCTTTCAAGGCCTGCAAGGTATTGCTTTCGTTGATGGGCATAATCTGATTACGCTTCGTATCGTTCGCGGCGTGCAGGGAAAGGGCTAGATTGAACTTGACCTGATCATCGCCTAGTTTCTGAATCATCTTCGCGATACCCGCCGTGGAAACCGTAATGCGGCGCGGCGACATGCCTAATCCTTCCGGCGAAGTAATTTGCTCGATGGATTTTAAGACATTCGCATAGTTCAAAAGCGGTTCGCCCATCCCCATGTAGACGATGTTCGTCAGCGCTTGACCGTATTTTTCTTGTGCCTGATCGCGGATTAACACGACCTGATCGTAGATCTCGAAAGACTCTAAATTCCGTTTGCGGTCCATATAACCTGTCGCACAGAAGCTGCAGGTTAGCGAGCATCCCACTTGGGAGGAAACGCAGGCCGTTACTCGCTCGCGGGTAGGAATTAACACCCCCTCCACGAGGTTATTATCGTGTAATTGAAAGCTGGATTTGATGGTGCGATCGGAGCTGTATTGCGCCTCCGCGGTGGTCACGATTTGCAAAGAGAATTTCTCCGAAAGCCACTCTCGCGTTGTCTTCGGGATATTTCCCATCGCATCGAAACTACGTGCCGCCTTCTTCCAAATCCACTCGTACACCTGTTTTGCCCGGAATGCGGGTTCTCCAGCCGCCAGCATTTCTGCTTTCAACTGCTCAAAACTCAGGTTCCGTATCGCAACTTTCTTTTCCAATCTTATTTCTTTAATAACTCACTAACTTTCGTAGAGATGGCTTTGCCATCCGCAAGACCAGCTAATTGCTTCGATGCAACGCCCATCACTTTACCCATATCAGCGGGGCTACTTGCTCCCACTGAAGCGATGATTTCGGTGATTTTTGCCGTTAATTCTTCATCAGATAATTGCTTTGGCAAGAACTCTTCGATGATCGCTAATTCCGCTTGTTCTTTCTCCGCTAAGTCTGGACGGTTTTGAGACACATACACTTCTAATGAGTCGCGGCGTTGTTTTGCTGCTTTCATTAAGATTTTCATCTCTGCGTCTGCGCTTAAACCATCGGCGCTAGAGCCTGAAGTTTCTTCTAATAAAATCAATGATTTGATAGCGCGTAACGCACGTAAACGGTCTGCGTCTTTCGCACGCATGGCATCTTTGATACCATTCTCGATAGTTAATTTTAACGACATAGCTTGTATTGATTAAAAATGAGCCTTCACTCCTTCTAAAAATTCCCGGTGGTTACTTAACCTCGGAACTTTATGCTGGCCTCCTAATTTCCCTCGTTCCCGCATCCAGTTGTGGAATGTTCCGGCTGGGGCGATATGGACCAAAGGCGGGCCAAGCACTAAATCATAAGACCTTTTCGCATCGTAATCCGAGTTTTGCTCGCGAAGCGTTTGGTCTAAAATCTGTGCAAAGGTACGAAAATCTTTCGGGGCTTTTGAAAATTCGATCACCCATTCGTGGTGCCCATTCTTGCCCTCGTTCATGAAGGCCGGAGCCGCGGTATAATCCTTGATCTCTGCCTGCGTCGCGGCGCAAGCGCGCGCAACGGCCGTCTCGGCATTCTCGATGATCAGCTCCTCCCCAAAAGCATTAATAAAATGCTTCGTCCGTCCGGAAATCTTGATGCGGAACGGGCTTAAAGAAGTAAATTTCACCGTATCCCCGATCTTGTAGCGCCACAAACCCGCGTTCGTCGAAATGACCATCGCATAATTCACGCCTACCTCGACTTGATCCAAAGCTATAATGGTGTTCGCTTCTTCCCCCTCATCGCTCATCGGAATAAACTCATAGAAAATGCCGTAATCGAGCATCAGGAGCATCTCATCCGGTTTGGAAAGATCATCCTGAATCCCAAAAAACCCTTCAGACGCATTGTATATCTCGAGAAATCCGACCTGCGACGACGGGAATATTTGGTTCTTAAACAACTCGCGATACGGCCCAAAAGCCACCGCCCCGTGAATCATAAACTCAAAATTCTCCCAGACCTCCAGAATCGACTTCTTCCCGGTAATCTCTAATATCTTTTCGATCAACACAAGCGTCCAGGTAGGCACGCCCAAAATACTCGTCACATTCTCCTTCGACGTCTCGATCGCCATCTTCTCGATCTTCTGATCCCAATCCCCCATCAACGCGACATCCAGCGAAGGTGTTCTGATCATCTGCGCCCAAATAGGCAAATTCTTCATCACCACCGCCGACACATCGCCCATCAACATCCGCGAATTCACCGGGCTTTCCGATAGACTTCCGCCGATCGACAATCCTTTTCCTTCAAATACTTTCGTGTCTGGTTTATTGTTCGCCAGCAGGGTAATCATATCTTTCCCGCCCATCATGTGGCATTCCTCCAACGATTCTTTCGAGACAGGAATGAATTTACTGCGGGCATTCGTCGTTCCGGACGACTTCGAAAACCAGTTAATCGGCGTATCCCAAAGGACATTCTGCTCCCCCTGCATCATTCGATCGATGTAGGGAAAAATCTCTTCGTAAGTCGAAATGGGAACTTGTTGCTTGAACTTCTCGTAGTCGGAAATGTCTTTATACCCGTACAGAGAGCCCCATTCCGTCGAGCGGCCATGAGACAATAAGCCCTGCAACATCTGCTCTTGTAATTCCAAAGGCCTATCGTACATCGCCTCGATCCGCGGCATCCGCCGCTTCATGAACCACAACAAAGTCTCATTAAACAGTGACATGTTTAGTGCTTTAGGAATTGAGGTGCGCGATTAGGGTAATCGGTGATGATGCCATCCACTTTCCAATCGCTAAATTTCTGCATTTCGGCCGTCGTATTGATGGTCCAAGGAATGACTTGCATTCCTTTTGAATGGCAAAAATCTATTTGCTCCTTCGTTAAATACTTGTGCGAAGAGCTGAATATTTCTGGCACAAAACCAAGGTCAGCGAGCATCTGCTCCGGCGTCTCTTTCTCTACGAGGGCAGAAATACGGCCCTGGTGAATGGCTGTTTTCCAATACTGCAATACCGCAAAATCGAAACTCTGCAAGATCAAAGTAGACGGAGAAATGCCAGCAGAAATCACTGCCCAAACTTTATCAGCGAACTCTTTTACGGTTGCTGGTTGGGAGATCCCGTATTCAGCGGGTTCAGATTTGATCTCAATATTGTACTCGATTCTGCGACCGGTTTTACGGGCATAGGCCTCGCCTAGGGCTAATACTTCGGAAAGCAAAGGCTTGTAGGTCGCCACGTGTGCTTGTTCTGGGAATAATTTATTCCCTCTGGAACCTACATCGAAGGATTTGATTTCCGCGTAAGTTTTTTGGTATAAATTAATCGATGCATCGCTCACTGGACGTCCATCCGAGAAAGAGGCATACAAGGGATTCATGTAAGGCTCGTGGGAAACGTATACCTGTCCGTCTTTAGAGAGGCAAACATCCATTTCCAGGACCGTCACTCCCATCTCTAAGGCATGTTGAAAAGCCGGCAAAGAGTTTTCCGGATACAATCCCCGGCAACCACGGTGTCCTTGAATAATGGGCGATTGAGCCATAGAAACTAGATTAATGCACAGTAATAGCAGAAGAATTCTCATGGTTTCTTGCCTGCGGATTTTTTCCCTCGCTCCTCGATAATTTCATTCACACGGGTGTATAATTTGACGAAAGCGGCGGGATCTTTCACGTAAGAGCCATAGCTTTTCGCGACTTGCGTAGAATCTAGGCCGCGTTTTTTAAGCGTCTGCTGAGATAATTCGTGGTAAAGGACTAAGGCCGTGTCGGAATTGCCCACGTGCATGTTTTGGATGATGGCTTCATCGATGTGAATATCTGCCAAAACCTGCGCCATCTGTTCCTGTTCTAGTCGATCACTCGAGGATTCCCCCGTGCACCCGACTACAGCCAAGAAAAGCAATAAAAAGACCTTTTTCATCTTGTAAATATACCCGTAAATTAGAAAGCTTTTCGCTCATTTCATTCAGATTGCCTAAAATTTAGGTAATTTAGTCTTGTGGATATGGATATCAAAGCCTTCCTGACCCATGTAGTAAAGCTTGAAATTCGCATCAGAAAGGCGATTAACACGCAAATGCATGGAAATTTCTCCTCCGTCTTTAAGGGATCGGGCTTAGAGTTTAGTGACCTACGCCAATACCATTATGGAGACGACGTGCGGCACATTGACTGGAACACCTCATCGAAAGGTCACGGGACTTTTGTGAAACTCTTCAAAGAGGAAAAAGAGCAAACCGTTTTCTTTTTAATCGACGTCAGCGCCTCTGGATCCGTTGGGAGACAGGGCAATAGTAAAATCAAAACCTTAAAGGAAGTGGCGGGTGTTTTGGCTTTTGCGGCCATTCAAGAAGCGAGCCATTTAGGTTTTGTGTGTTTTAGTGATAAAAACGAGAAATACATGCCGGCAGCTATGGGCAAAAAACATGGCTATAAAGTAATATCAGAGCTTTTTAGGGTAGAACCAGAGAATACGGCAACGGATTTGAAAGCGGGTTTAACCTTCGCTCTTCAGACCTTGAAGCGGAAGAGTTTACTTTTTGTGCTTTCTGATTTCATCGACGAAGGATACGAAGATTTATTACGCGCAGCGGCATTGAAGCACGATTTAGTGGTCTTGCACGCTTTGGATAAACAAGAGATTCAATTGCCTTCCATGGGCATTATTCCCATCTATGATCCCGAACGTAAGCGGACGACTTGGGTGAATACCTCTGCGCGCTCGTTCAAAAATCTGTTGCAGCAGCAGGTCAAAAACCGAGGCGGGGAGTTGAAAGAGATGTGCAAGAAGTGGCATGCAGATTACGTAGAATTGCATTCGGGAGAGGATTTTGTCCCAGCATTAGTGAAACTATTTAACGCCAGACGCTAATGCAAGAGACGCCGTTTCGAATTAAGGGAAAGTTTTTAGAGGATTCGGTTGTCATCGGGCAGCCGGTTCATTACTCCTTGTATGTGAGTCACCCGAAAGCGCAGGAGGTGTTTTTCCCAAATGCGAACCAGAATTTTGGGGCATTTGAGACCGTAAAAAGAGAGTTTTTTGCGACGAAGACGACGGCTACAGGTTCATTGGATTCCGCGGTCTACACGCTGCGTTTATTTAATTTAGCCCCGGTCCAAAAACTCCAAATTCCCATCTACCTCCTCCAGGAGCCTGATTGCACAATCATTTACCCAGTGGTAGACAGCGTTCATTTGAAGCGTTTACTTCCTCATCCGGAACAAATTGATTTAGATTCTTTGTACCAAAGCATCCCCATTCAGCCCATCAGCCCTAAAACGGAACTGAAAAATGTATTTGCGGCAGGGATCAGTTTCTTGATTCTGGCGGGATTCATTTATTGGATTTTTGGGAAAGCCATCACGAAATTATTTAAGCGTTACTTGCTCTGGAGACGACACCGAGAATTTAGGCGTACTTTCTTACGCTTTTCACGTCAAGTAGCGGGTACGCCGGTGGGTTTATCTAACCTGGAGAAGGCCTTTTCTGCCTGGAAGAAATACGTGGAGGAATTAACAAAACTTCCGTTTACTACGTTTACCTCGAAAGAAATGCTGGATAACCTAGCCGATGAGGCGATGGAAAAAGTGCTTAACGAGATGGATTCAGCGATTTATGGCGGAAATTTCTCCACGAAGACGACGGAATCGGTGGACTATTTAGAGTCTTTGGCGACGAATTTATACGAATCAGAACAAGACAAGATTAAGAGCAATGAAGTTTAATCCCCTCTATTCTTGGTACCAAATTCAGGATTTTTTCACCTTTGAGTGGGAGAATGGCCTGTTTTTGTATGGATTGATTTTGCCCTTCCTGTTCTATTTTATCAAGTATTTACGCCAGCGAGGGAATCAACCGCGCTTAGAATTGTCTTTGTCAGTGCCGCTGAAGCAAAAGCGCATCACCTTGCTGCTCAGCTATGTACCCATGGTCATTCAGATGCTTTGTATCGCCTCGGTGATTATCGTGGCGGCAGGCCCTTACCGGGTCATTAAACATCAGAAGAAACAGGTGGAGGGAATCGATATTGCGCTGGCTTTGGACATATCCTCTTCGATGCAGACCCGCGATATCAACCCTAGTCGTTTAGAAACGGCGAAAACGATGGGTACCGCCTTCATCCGCCAGCGAAGTCATGATCCCATTGCGTTGATTGCCTTTGCCGGTGCGCCCTATTTAGCGAGCCCCATTACCACGGATACGGCCTTTTTATTGCATCAATTGCAGCAGTTTACTACGAATCAAATTCCGGAAGAGGGGACGGCTTTAGGGGATGCCTTAGGGATGTGTATTAACCAAATCCGCGACAGCAAAAACCCGAAAAAAATCAGTATCCTGATTTCTGATGGTAATAATACAGCTGGAAATTTAGACCCCGTTACCTCCGCAGAATTAGCTAAAAACTTTAACATCAAGGTCTACACGATCGCCGTGGGAAGCCTTCAACCTAGCACGGATCCGGTAGATGAAAGTACGTTGCGAGAGATTGCCAGCCTGACGAAGGGGAAGTTTTTCCGGGCCACGAATGGCCAAACCTTGCAACAAATATTTCAAGAAATTGATAAAATGGAGGCTTCCGTCGTGAAAACAGTCACGTGGGAGGAACACCTATCGCTCACCTATTTATTCGCTGAAATAGCGCTCATCCTCTTCTTTGTGGGATTATGGGTGCGCATCAGTTGGATAGGCAACTCATTAGAAGATTAATATGGTTTTATTTCCGCACGCGAAGATTAACATCGGTTTATTCATCACGAAGAAACGCAAAGACGGGTTTCACGACTTAGAGACTTGCTTTTTCCCGGTGCCGTGGACGGATATTTTAGAGATTACGCCCGCCTCTGAATTCAGTTTCAGTTCTTCCGGACTCGAGATTTCTGGAGCCATCGAAAACAACTTGTGTTACCGGGCTTACGAATTATTACGCCAAGACCACGCCTTCCCGCCGGTTCACATCCATTTGCATAAAATCATCCCGATGGGCGCTGGTTTAGGTGGTGGATCCTCTGACGCGGCTTTTACGCTAATGGGATTGCGTGATCTATTTCAATTACCTTTAACGAATGAAGATTTGCAGCCTTATGCCGCTAAATTAGGCAGCGACTGTGCATTCTTCTTGTCGAATCAGGCGGCTTTTGGCAAAGGAAAAGGTGATGTACTTAGCCCGATCGATGCGAGCCTAAAAGGCAAATTCCTCGTGCTTTTATATCCAGCGGTGGGTATTTCTACGGCTGAGGCCTATGGGGGCGTGACGCCGGCAAAGGCTCCGGTGGATTTGCGCAAAGCCATTCTGAAGGCAGATTGGAAGGAGACGATTTCGAATGATTTTGAGAAGAGTATTTTCCCCCATTATCCGTTGCTTGCCTCTTTAAAAGAGGAAATGTATACCTTGGGCGCTAGCTATGCCGCGATGAGTGGATCGGGATCGACGATATTCGGGATTTTTGACAAAAAAATCGACCCACCTGCGGGATGGGCCGATTATACGGTTTGGTCTGGCTTAGTACATTAATCTTTCGCGAAGATTGCCTCCAAGGCAGAAGCCCCTTTTGTGACCACTTTGCCTGCCGGCAATTCTTTCAATAATTTGATTCCTGCGAATTCCGGAGTGGAGCTCAAGATTTCCACCGGCACCTGCGCCATCGCACCATTGCTCATTTCTACGTAGATGAATCCGCCTTTTCCTACGCGAGCAAGACCTGCCTGTGGAATGCTTGGGATTTTCTGTGTTCCCACTTCGATGCGGGCGCTCACAAATTGTCCTACCGTGAATTTCCTCTCGTCTGCCTTATTCGCAAAATGGCCGTGAACAGAGGTCGTGCGGTCGGTTAAATCTACTTGTGGGGCGATTAAGAAGATCTTAGCCGAGGCTTTTTCTCCTTCGGATTCGAATTCGATGGTTTGGCCGATGTTTAATTTTGCCAAATCCTTCTCGAATACCTTCAGCTCCACGTGTTTGTCCGCCATCCCTACGACTTTGATTAAGACATCAGAGGGCGTCACGTATTTGCCAATCGCTAAGAATTGGTCTTGAATGTAGCCATCGATGGGCGAACGCAAAGTTAAAACGGACGAGATGTTTCCTTTCGCCAGCGATTTCAAATCGCAGCCTAAGACCTCTAATTTTAGCCCCAAAGCCTTCACCTGCGCATTCACATTCCCTAAATCTGCCTCCGATTGTTGCAGTTTCTTCTTCGATCCCACTTCCTCATTCGTCAACACTTGTTGACGCGATTTCTCTGAGCTCATAAAGGTCTGAGACGAAAGCGCCTGCAAGTATTCTTGCTGCATTTGGATGAATTCAAGTGAGGTTAAAGTGGCCAAAGCCTGGCCTTTCGATACCTTTTTGCCTGGAAGCAATTCGTAGGTCGTCTTCACGTAACCTGCGATGGGAATCGAGATGGAGGCAAGCGAAACGGGTGGCACATCGACCACGCCCGTGCATTTGATTTCGGTGGACATTTCTTTTTCTTCCAAAGTCCCGAATTCGATGCCCGCGTTTGTCTTCTGCTCCGCCGTTAATTTAATTTCGGTCACCGGCGTTTCCTCCTGTGCTTCTTCTTTTTTCGAGCAAGCGCTCAAGCCGATTAAGAGGCTTAGCGTTGCATATTTCAATAGCTTATTCATTTCCTATGATCGTTTGACGTGTGATAATCGCCTGGTTGTAGGCGTTGACTTCTTGTAAATAACTCTCGCGAATCTGCCAGGCTTGCTGCGTATTTTGCAGCATTTCGACGTATTCGATTTCGCCTTGTTGGTAACTTTTTAGGGCGGTCTTTTCTAATAAAATGGCCTGAGGCAGAGCCGTGGTAGTGTAGTAGGCCAAACTCGCCCGGTATTTTGAAACCGCCGCCTCCGCATTCTTGTAATCCGTTTGCAAGGCAGATTCGGTTTGGATTTTTTGGCTAATAAAAGCCTCCTCCTGCAATTTCGCAGAGGCAATTTTCGCCTTTTGTGCTTTGCCAAAAATTGGGATAGCCAGGCCGGCCTGCACGAAGTTTTGGCCCCCTACCTTGTCAATACTCTGCGTAGTTACACCGATTCTTACATCCGGTTTCAAACGTTCCCGCTCTACCGCCGTCAATAATTTCCCATGTTCCACCTGCTCCGCTAAGAGTTCAATCGTCGGGTTCTTCGCCGGATCAAAAGCCGCGACGCCAGATTCCATCGTCAAAGGCTCTAGCCCTTCTATCGTAAATTCGCCGGGTTCGTTGATCCAATAAGCGAGGTTTTGGTAGGCCGTTTTTTGATCAGCTTCTAACGACAGTCGCTTCTGTTGAAACTCGCGTAAACGCGTCTCCGCCGCCATCAATTCCAGTCGATTCGTCTCACCTTGTTGGTACTTGATCGTCGCTGCACGTTTCATTTGGGTGTACAAACTGTCTTGCGAAGCTAGAAATACAAGATTCTTTTGCTGTGCCAAAATCTGGTAATAGTAGAACTTCACACTCGAAGCCACTAAATTCTGCGTAATCTTCAAGCGCTTTTCACTCAACACTTTCGCCGAAGTCAAGGCCTTCACCTGTGCCTTCAAAAGCGTGGGCCAAGGGATGCTTTGGGAAGCCATCACCGTATAATCTTGACTCGAAAAGGTCTGCGTTTTTCCGTACTGCGCATCCAACGTTCCCTTCGGCAATTCTTTGCCAGAATTGATCAAGGCCTCCGCGGTTTTTACGTCGGCGATGCCAGTAGCGAGGAGGGCATTCCGGGTGGAAGCAAGCGAGAGACAAGACTTAAGCGAAAGGCGGGTGTCGTCACTTCGTGACTTAGTCGACTTCGTCTTAGTCAATGGGTCGTCGCTTTGCGACTTAGTCACTGCAAAGGTCGAAAAGGATAAAAACATGAAAAGGGCTATCATCCCTAAACCTTTGGCCTTCAGCTTCGCTTCTCTGCGGCCCATCACCAGCGAATAGACAACTGGGATAACGACCAGCGTTAAGAAGGTCGCGGTGATAAGTCCGCCGATCACGACAGTTGCTAATGGACGTTGAACTTCAGCACCTGGCGAATGACTTAATGCCATCGGTAGGAAACCTAAAGAGGCCACCGCCGCAGTCATAATAACGGGTCTGAAACGTAATTCTAAGCCTTTCTTCAAACGTTCTTCCACACCTAATCCTTCGTCTGCTAATTGCTTAAAGAAGGAAAGCAATACAATCCCGTTCAGAACGGCAACACCGAATAAGGCGATAAACCCGATCCCTGCAGAAACAGAGAAGGGCATGCCACGCAACCAGAGCGCTACTACGCCACCGATCGCGGATAAAGGAATCGCCAAATAAATAATGGCCGCCTCCAGGAAGGATTGGAACGTAAAAAATAGCAATACAAAAATTAGCGCGAGCGCGATGGGAACCACTAAGGCTAAGCGGGATTTCGCGGCTTGCAAGTTTTCGAAGGTGCCGCCGTAGGTCACATAATAACCGGCTGGCAAGGTAATCTTGTTCTTCATGACTTTTTGGATATCCGCTACGACACTTTCCACGTCACGACCACGCACGTTAATACCGATGGTGATTCGGCGGTGCGTGTTATCGCGCGAGATTTCTAAAGGTGCATTTTCGTATGCCACCTCGGCTACTTCCTGCAACGGGATTTGGGAGCCAGAAGGTAGGTCGATGTATAATTCGCGCAAGTTTTGGATATCCTGGCGATGCACAGAATCCATACGCACCACGAGGTCAAAGCGCTTCTCCCCTTCCATCACGATTCCCGCCGTTTCTCCAGCGAATGTCATCTTGATGGCCGAGTTTACTTCGTTCACATTCAATCCGTATTGCGCCATCTTCACGCGGTTGTATTTCACCACGAGCTGTGGAATGCCATCGATTTGTTGCACTTTAATATCTCCCACCCCCTCAATAGAGCGAATGTAGCGAGAGGCCTCCGTCGCGTGATCAAATAATTCTTGCAGATCTTCCCCAAAAATCTTCACCGCAATATCGGACTTCACACCCGCAATCAATTCATTAAAACGCATCTGAATCGGCTGCGTAAATTCAAAGTTCACTTCTGGATAGACATCCAAGGCCTTGTCCATCTTCTCCTCTAATTCTTCCATCGTCTCTGCATTCTTCCATTCCGAAGGATCCTTTAGCTGGATAATTAAGTCACAAGAGTTGATCCCCATCGGGTCCGTCGGGATTTCAGAGGCTCCAATACGAGAAACGACTTGTTTGATTTCTGTTGGAAATTTCTTCAGTAACATCGCTTGAGCGGCGGTGTTGACTTTGATGCTTTGGGACAAAGAGGCGTTCGTCGGTAACAATGTTTCCACCGCGAAATCGCCTTCGTTTAATTCGGGAATAAACTCTCCGCCTAATGACATAAATAAGGCGATGCTAGCTGAGAATAGGCTAAAAGCCCCGATCACCACCCATTTGCGTTGCTTCAATGCCCAATTAATGATCGGCTGGTATTTACCATACAAGAATCCCATAATGCGATCTGCGATGGTCACCTCGTGGCTGATTTTCTTGCTTAAAAATAAGGCCGACATCATGGGTACGTAAGTCAACGAAAGAATTAAAGCGCCTAGGATGGCGAAACTCACGGTTTGAGCCATCGGTCTGAACATCTTGCCTTCGATACCGCCTAGTGCCATGATGGGCAGGTAGACAATCAGGATGATGATAACGCCGAAGGCAGCGGAGCTGAAAATGGCTTTGGCAGAAATACCCACTTCCTCATCCATCGCGTGCTGACTTAATTCCTCGCCTTTTCGATGGCTGTGGAGCCGGTGAATAATGGACTCCACGATGATGACGGCGCCGTCTACAATCAGGCCAAAGTCAATCGCACCCAAGCTCATCAAGTTCGCCGACACCCCGAAAATGTGCATCAGCGCAAAGGCAAACAATAAACAAAGGGGAATCACCGAGGCCACGATCAAACCAGCGCGTAGATTTCCAAGCAATAAAACCAAGATAAATACCACGATTAGTCCCCCTTCGATCAGGTTTTTCTCCACCGTATTAATGGCGCGACCGATCAACACGCTCCGGTCTAAATAAGGGACAATCTTAATTCCTTGCGGCAATGTTTTACCGATGATGTCCATTTGGGCTTTCACATCTTGTACGACCTGATTCGCGTTCGCTCCTTTTAAAAGCAACATCACGCCACCTACTGCTTCGCCTTCGCCGTTTCGGGTCATGGCACCATAGCGGACCGCTTTCCCGAAGCCTACTTTGGCCACATCCTTCACTAAAATAGGTAATCCGGCCTCGCCTCTTTGGTAAACCACCGTATTTTCAATGTCCTCTAAGGAGGTTAACATTCCCTCTGAGCGGATGAAATAGGCATCAGTCCCTTTCTCTAAATAGCTACCTCCCGAATTAGAATTGTTGATTGAAACGGCCTTAAACACGTCATTCACACTCACATGCATGGCGCGCAAACGCTCCGGATTCACGGCGATTTCGTATTGTTTCAAGTTACCCCCAAAAGAGCTGACCTCCACCACGCCCTTGATTCCCAAGAGCTGTCTTTTAATCAACCAATCCTGGTAGGTCCTCAAATCCGCCAGCGAATATTGGTCCTTGAAAGCCGGGTCGACCACTAAGGTATATTGGAAGAATTCCCCTAAACCGGTCGTGATAGGCGCCATTTCCGGCACCCCAGCCCCCTGTAATAAATAAGGTTCAGCCGCTTTCAACTTCTCCGCGACTTGCTGACGCGTGACCTCCGTGGCGACGTCATCCTCGAAAACGACGGTAATAATGGACAGCCCCATCCGGGAAACGGAACGAATATCCTTCACATTCGGGATCGTACGTAAAGAAATCTCCAGCGGATAGGTGATGAATTTTTCGACCTCTGAAGTCGCCAGCGCCGGGGATTGCGTAATCACCTGCACTTGGTTCGAGGTAATATCTGGAAGCGCATCGATGGGTAATTTACTCAGCGAATATCCTCCCCAAAAAACCAGCCCCAGGACAAATAGCCCGACCACTAATTTATTGCGAATACTAAAACTAATAATGGAATTAATCATGATTTTAAAATTAAGCATTTACATGACGGCGTATGCCGTGACCTGCAGGCATTAATTTAAAACCGGGGAGGCGCGATTAAAACGCGCTCCATTGCGAAATGGTAGTTGTTTTCGTAGAACTCGGAGCGACGGCGCGCGATAATCAAGGCGACCGCAGCCGTAAAAAAGAAGGCAACAGTAGGTAATACAAAACCCATCGCGCCTGAGAAATCAAAAGAAGGTAAACTAGGATGACTGGTTGTTTTCGCGTGCTTTGAATCCGCTGAATAGTGCATCCACAAAAAATCGGCAAAACTGAAACCAGCCGGAGCTTGTTTCTTGTGATCTTGAAAATGCTTCACGAGTTCATTTGCCTTAATGGCCTGCTCCATACCCACCTTTGGCAACAAGCCGCCAGCGAACATGATCGCGAAAAGAACGTATGCAAGGACATTTTTCATCTCCCAAATGTAACAAAAATTCGAATTTTTCACCCATATTTATACTTTCATTTTAATTTAAGATGAAATGACGGCCTAAATCATGGATGAAATAAATCTTTTGTGGCATCAGCTCACTGATTCTGAAACCATTATCCGCTCTGGATTGATGGTGATTACCCTGATTGTTTTCGCCGAGAATGGCCTGTTCTTCGCTTTTTTCCTTCCAGGTGATTATTTATTGTTTTTGACGGGAGTTTTTGGGGGTACAGGCGTGTTAAAAGAGCCATTATCCTCCCTTTTGATGAGTATTTTCCTAGCTGCGGTCATCGGTTCACTCGTCGGTTATTTAGTGGGGCGCTTTTTCGGAAAATCGCTTATGAATCGGCCTGATGGCTGGTTTTTCAAGAAGAAACACCTGGAATCAACCCGGGAATTTTTCGATAAATATGGATTTATGGCGCTAGTTATTAGTCGCTTTTTACCCATCGTTCGTACGTTTACGCCCATTTTAGCGGGAATTAGCCACCTTTCATGGTATAAATTCATTGTTTTGAACCTAGTGGGCGCAGCCTTGTGGGTGGGTATTTTAGTGACGGGAGGCTATTATTTAGGCCAAAGTTTCCCCGGCATCATTAACTACGTACAATACATCATCCTATTCTTCCTGGCGATCACCACCTTTACGGTGATTAAGGGTTATTTGAAATTGAGACAATGATCGAGCAATTAGGCTATGTGGCGGCGTATCTAGGGGCTGGAATCGTATTTCTAGCCTTGATCTTAACGATTGCCCGTATCATCCGTCCGAATCGCCCGAATGTCGAAAAATTAAGCACCTACGAATCCGGGGAAGCACCAGTGGGAAATGCGAACATTCGTTTTAATCCCCGTTTTTACGTTATCGCCCTCCTTTTCGTGCTTTTCGAAATAGAACTTGTTTTCTTATTCCCCACAGCGACTTTATTGAAGAATAAAGAGCTCGCGGCTGCAGCACCCGAATTTCCAGTTTATGCGGTGGTAGAGATCTTATTGTTCGTTGGAATTTTAGCCTTAGGCCTGGCCTTCGCTTGGGTGAAAGGATATTTAAACTGGGAAAAACCAGCGAGTTCAGCAGAGAAATTGAACATTCCGATTCCAGATAGCGTTTACGATACCATTAGAAAGAAACATTCCACGCCTACAAATGTCCTATAAAACACATTCCTTTGCTTCTCTGAATGCTTTTTCAAAGCTACTGCTGGATTACCTAGCGGAGAAGCCGGCGTTGCAGGAATTTTATGGGAATGGGCCTCGATTGGCAAATTTCAAAGACCAAATTGTAGCGAAGAAATCATTCCCCGCGGCTTCACGGGCGATTCTTCAAACTGTATTAATCGAGCAATACGAAGCGATAGGCGCAGAGATGCCAGCTGTGGATTTGCGGGATGAAAATACCTTTACCGTTACCACAGGCCATCAATTAAACATCTACACGGGGCCGCTGTATGTGATTTATAAATTGGTTTCTACCATTAATCTAGCTCGTGCACTCCAAAAAGCTTATCCCGCTCAGCGTTTTGTGCCGGTCTATTGGATGGCGACAGAGGACCACGATTTTGAGGAGATTAATCATTTCTTTGCTTTCGGGACTAAATACGAGTGGATTACTCCCCAAAAAGGCGCCGTAGGTCGCTTTAATCTCAGCGATTTCCCTCGCATTCCACTTAGAAACGAGATTTTTGATAAGGCCTATTCTGAAGGCAAAACCCTTTCAGAAGCGGTGAGAATCTATATGCACGCGCTTTTTGGCGCAGAAGGATTAGTTTGTCTCGATGCGGATGATGCCCGTTCGAAATCACTTTTCGCCCCTATCATGGAGGCGGATTTGAATCAGCAGGTGCACGAACCGATTGTACGGGCGACCACAGAAAAATTAGAGGCCTTAGGCTATAAAACGCAGGTGGCTGCACGTGAGGTGAATCTTTTCCGTTTGACGGAGAACGATCGCATTCGTCTTGAAAAGGGCGATTCAGTGGAGATGGCAGACGCCAGCCCAAATGTCATTTTACGACCTTTGTACCAAGAAGTCATTTTGCCTAACCTCGCCTACATCGGCGGGCCAGCAGAGGTTGCTTATTGGTTGCAACTAAAAGGTATATTCGATTTACACCAGGTTCCGTTCCCGATCTTATTGCCCCGCAATTTTGCGATCGTGAAGACGCAGAAACAGGCGGAGAGAGCGGAGAAATTAGGCTTGAGTCTAGCAGATTTATTCCAAGATGAACTAAGACTTCGTCGCTCGTTTGTGGCGGGTCGGACGGTTCATCAATTGGATACTGCCTCAGAATTGAAGGCTCTGCAACCCATACTGGATACTCTAGCGGGAAGAGCAAAAGCCATCGACCCTACCCTAGAAGCAAGCGTTTTAGCCGAGCAGGCACGCTGGACTAAAGGTCTAGAGCGATTAGCGAAGAAAATGAAGCGTGCGGAGGAACGCAACCAAGGGGATGAAGTAAGACAGGTTTTGGCCTTAAAAGAGGCGCTATTCCCTGCTGGCGAGTGGCAAGAACGCCACACGAACTTTTTGGAATTCGCCACAGATCATCCCGAATTTATCAGCGATTTACTACAGATATTCGATCCACTGAACTTCGAATTCTACGAAATAACCCTATAATGCCTGAAAAACTTAGTCCGTCAGACTTCCTCGAAGCCGCAAAAATATACCCGGTGCTCGATGTACGATCGCCTGGCGAATATACGCGTGCACGCATCCCCGGGGCCATTTCCTTTCCTATTTTTGATGATGCCCAACGCGCCGCGGTAGGGACTTGTTACAAGCAAAAGGGGAAAGACCAGGCGATTGAATTAGGTTTAGAATATGTGGGGCCGCAACTGGCGAAATGGGTGAAGAAGGCGAAAAAATTAGCCGTCGACAACACCGTTTTAGTCCATTGCTGGCGCGGAGGAATGCGTTCTGGCAGCATGACCTGGCTTTTTGAGACCGCTGGATTGAAGGTAAAAATTTTAGTAGGAGGTT
The DNA here is from genome assembly GCA_027491195.1 of Cytophagaceae bacterium. Classification (GTDB taxonomy): domain Bacteria; phylum Bacteroidota; class Bacteroidia; order Cytophagales; family Spirosomataceae; genus Aquirufa; species Aquirufa novilacunae. The sequence continues at coordinate 35,226 of JAIXWQ010000006.1, forward strand.
ATAAGGCCTACAGAAACGAAGTCTTAGCCATTTTCGATCGACCGATTCCCTTCCGTGTTTTAGGCGGAAAGACGGGATCAGGAAAGACCGAAATCTTGCCTGAATTAGCCAAAAGAGGCCACCAAGTCTTGGATTTAGAAGGATTAGCGCATCACCGGGGATCGGCTTTTGGGCATTTAGGCCTGGCTGAGCAGCCTACGAGTGAGCATTTTGAGAATGAAGTACACCGCGTTTTGAGCGGTTTAGATTATAGCCGAGAGATCTGGGTGGAGGACGAAAGTCGCCACATCGGTCAAGTATTTATGGGTGCGCCATTGTACAATCAATTGCGTGCGGCACCGGTCGTATTTTTAGACATCGAGCCGGTCTATCGTTTGCCTCATTTAGTGAACGTGTATGCGTCTTATCCGAAGGAGGATTTGGCCAAAGCTTTGGGCAAAATAAAAAAACGCCTAGGCTTAGACCGCTACGCCACTGCGATGGAAGCGCTAGATGCTGGGGATTTCAGTTTAGTCGCCGAAATCACCCTCCATTACTACGACAAGGCCTATATGTACGGGCTTGAATTACGCGACGAGGCACAAATCACCCGCATCGAGGTCCACACGCTGGACCCGATCGAACAAACCGAAATACTGTTACAGCATGCTACCTAAGTCCTTTTTAGACAAACTATTAGCGCAACACCAGCAGACGCCCCCTTTCCCGGCGACATCTGATATCAAGAAGTTGTTCACGAAAATCGTTTTGACGCTTTTCCCTGAACAAACTCAGCGGCATTTTAGCCAGGCATCTGAATTGAAAGCCGTTTGGGAAAGCATCGAAAATGGGCTAGAAAGCTTGTTGTATTCGATGAAAGACCAACTTTCAGAAGAACCATCGGTCATCGCTCATCGCTTTTTAGAACGCATTCCAGCCATCTATGACCTGTTACAAACGGACGTAGAGGCGATGGTGGCGGGCGATCCGGCCGCGACGACTTCCTATGAGGTGATTCGCACCTATCCGGGTTTTTATGCGCTAGCCTTCTATCGCTTAGCCCATGGATTGCATCAGGAGAAGGTGCCTTTGATTCCTCGCATTTTGACGGAATATGCCCATTCCAAAACAGGAATCGACATCCACCCCGGCGCCAGCATCGGTCGTTATTTCTTCATGGACCACGGCACCGGAATCGTGATCGGAGAAACTACCGTCATCGGAGAACGGGTAAAAATCTACCAAGGAGTGACTTTAGGGGCCCTTTCGGTCGATAAATCGATGGCCTCCACAAAGCGCCATCCCACCATCGAAGACGGCGTCGTGATCTATTCCGGAGCCACCATTTTAGGCGGGGAAACGATAGTCGGAAAAGATTCCATCATAGGCGGAAACGTCTGGTTGACGCGCAGCGTGCCAGCGAATACGAAGATTTACCACCAAGAAAACGTCAAAGTCATTCAAGATTAATATGAGCCAGCTTTTAGAATTAGTGGGCAACACGCCCTTAGTCGAATTATCTCGCTTGAACCCGAATCCGAAGGTGAAGATCTTTGGCAAATTAGAGGGGAATAACCCAGGCGGATCTGTGAAAGACCGCGCCGCGAAAAACATGATCGAAGGCGCCATCGCCCGCGGAGAATTGAAAGCGGGCATGAAGCTCATCGAAGCGACTTCCGGCAATACAGGCATCGCATTAGCCATGATCGCGCGTTTGTATGACATCGAAATTGAATTAGCCATGCCTGCAAACTCTACGCGCGAACGCGTGCTGACGATGGAGGCTTTTGGCGCTACAGTTACCTTAACGGAAAGCATCGAATCTGCCCGCGATTATGCGGTAGAAAAAGCCGCATCAGGCGAATTCTTTATGCTCAATCAGTTCGAGAATCCAGACAATTATTTAGCCCATTACAAAACCACAGGTCCTGAAATCTACCGCGACACAAAAGGCCAGGTAACTCACTTCGTCAGTTCCATGGGAACGACCGGCACGATTATGGGTACCTCGATGTATTTAAAGGAGCAAAATCCTTCCATTCAAATTATCGGTTGCCAGCCTACCGACGGCTCGAAGATTCCGGGCATCCGCCGCTGGCCTATCGAATACCGTCCCAAAATCTACGATCCCTCCCGCGTAGACCGCGTCATGGACATTTCCGAAGCCGATGCGACCGCGATGACACAAGCACTTGCGAAAGTCGAAGGCGTCTTCGGCGGCATGAGCAGTGGCGGGAGCGTTTTAGCCAGCCTCCGCTTAGCGACTGAATTAGAGGAGGGTATCATTGTCTGCATCATTTGCGATCGCGGAGATCGCTATTTGTCGAGCGGACTTTTTGGCGAATAATTCCCTGCTTCGCGAGAATTCTTCGTTTTTTTTAGCCCAAGATTGGGATTAAATAAAATTATACTTATTTTTGCACTCCCGATTAACGCGGGCAATTGAGGTGGATTAGCTCAGTTGGTAGAGCATCGGATTGAAAATCCGTGTGTCCCCGGTTCGAGTCCGGGATCTACCACTTCAATGAAAAAAGACCCTAGCAGCGATGTTAGGGTCTTTTGTTTTTTAGAGATTTTGCATTTTGACAAATCTTGTCAATACCTGAAAAGCCCCTATATCAAAACACAAATTTTTTACTATTTTTAGGGGAAATTATCCTCTATGCGCAAATTCCTCCTAAGCCTCATTGAACAATTCGGTTACAAAGTCACTAAATTCGATCGCAAAGCGGCCGGTCCGTATGCGGATATTCAGGACAAGACCTTTTGGGAGTTTTATAATGTTTGCCAGCCCTACACGATGACTTCGGTGGAGCGGATGTTTGCACTGTATCAAGCGACGAATTACGTTATTGATGAAAATATTCCGGGAGATTTCGTGGAATGCGGGGTTTGGAGAGGCGGTTCTTCCCTGATGGTGGCGCAGGTGTTGCAGCATCGCGGAGTGAACGATCGCCACTTGTATTTATATGATACTTTTGAGGGGATGTCGGAACCTACGGCGGAGGATGTGGATTTCAGGGGCCAAAAAGCCGACCTAATGCTCCAGCAAACTCAGGATAAGAAGGAGACTTCGGTTTGGTGTTTGGCAAACTTAGACGACGTTAAATTAACGATGTCGAACAGTAAATTCCCGTCTGAAAACATCCACTACGTGGAGGGAAAAGTGGAAGACACGATCCCGGTAACCGTGCCCGCAGGACCGATCGCCCTTTTGCGCTTAGACACCGACTGGTACACGTCCACAAAACATGAATTAATCCATTTATATCCTTCTCTAAGCTCTGATGGCGTTTTAATCATCGACGATTATGGCCACTGGGAGGGCTGCCGCAAAGCCGTGGACGAGTATTTTGCGGAACAAAAACAGACGATTTTCTTGCAACGAATTGACTACACCGGCCGTTTAGCCATCAAAAAATAAACCTATGCGCTATCTATTCTTGACTCTGATTGCTTTTAGTACGTTCGCACAGCAAAAGCCGATGCGTTTATGGTACGATAAACCGGCTACCTATTTCGAAGAGGCGCTGGTGCTGGGAAATGGAAAGCAGGGGGCGACTGTTTTTGGCGGGACGAAGAGCGATAAGATCTTTTTGAATGACCTGACTTTGTGGTCTGGGGAACCGATGGACCCTTATATGAACAAGGAGGCGTATAAAAACTTGCCGGCGGTTCGCGAGGCTTTGCGCCTTGAGAATTATAAAGCGGCGGATTCTTTGGTACGTAAAATACAAGGTAAATTTTCGGAATCCTATGCCCCACTAGGCACTTTATACATCGATTTTAACCACGAAAATCCGACGGAATACCGCCGCGAATTGAGTTTAGATAAAGCGGTTTCGACGGTGCATTACCACGCGGGCACGAACGAAATTCGCAAGGAATACTTCTTCTCGCATCCAGATAATGTGTTCGTGATTCACTTAACGAGTAGGGAGAAAAAGGGCCTGAATTTCACGGTTCAATTTAAGTCGCTTTTGAAATATGCGACGAAATCAACCATCAATCACTTGCATGCAAAAGGAGTAGCGCCGGTTAGAGCGGATCCAAACTATGTGCGCAAACAAGGGAATCCAATTATGTTCGATGATTCAAAAGGGACACGTTTTGCTACCGATATTTTGATTCAATCGGCTGATGGAAAGGTAGTTAGAACCGACTCCACTTTACAGATGGCGGGCGGAACGGACGCGACGATTTTAGTGACGATGGCGACGAGTTTTAATGGTTTCGACAAGAGCCCATCGAAAGAGGGTTTGAACGAAGATGAGCTATCTGAAAAGCATTTGCAGGCAGCCAGCTTTAAGGGGGCGGAGCAATTATTAGCGCGGCATTTAGCAGATTATCAATCGTATTTCAAGCGCGTAAACTTGAGTTTACCTGCAGATAATGCACCTGAGTTGCCTACAGATGAGCGTTTAAGACGTTATGCCAAAGGCGAGAAGGACAACTACCTCGAAACCCTATACTTCCAGTTTGGGCGTTATTTATTGATCTCTAGTTCGCGTACTCCGGGCGTCCCAGCCAACTTGCAAGGTTTATGGAATCCACACATTCGACCGCCTTGGTCGAGTAATTACACGATGAATATTAACGCCGAAGAGAATTATTGGCTGGCGGAAAATACAAATTTAGGGGAGATGCACGCGCCGTTTTTGGGCTTCTTGGAGAACCTAGAAAAGACGGGACGCATCACCGCAAAGACCTTTTACGATGCCCCAGGCTGGGTGGTTCACCACAATTCGGATATTTGGGCGATGTCAAATCCGGTGGGAGATTTCGGAAATGGCGATCCAAGCTGGGCGAACTGGCCTATGGGTGCGACTTGGGCTTCGACCCACTTGTGGGAGCATTATTTGTTCACACAAGACAAGAAATTCTTAGAGGCTAAAGCTTATCCATTAATGCGTGGCGCGGCAGAATTCTGCCTCTATTGGTTAATTGAGGACAAAAATGGGCGCTTAATCACGTCTCCATCGACTTCCCCAGAGAACAAATTCATTACGCCTACAGGCTACCAAGGAGCGACGGCCTACGGTGCGACGGCCGATTTAGCGATGATTCGCGAGTTGTTTTTGGACTTAATCGCAGCAGAAAAAGTCCTTAAAAAAGACCCGGCTTTCCAGGCTACTTTAGAAAAGGCATTAGCTAAAATGCTTCCGTACCAAGTAGGGGCAAAAGGCAACTTGCAGGAATGGTATTTCGACTGGGAAGATACGGACCCAAAACACCGCCACCAATCTCATTTGTACGGTTTATACCCAGGAACGCACGTGACAGTGGCTGAAACGCCAACGATTGCAGCAGCGGCGAAAAGAACCTTAGAAATCAAAGGAGACGAAACAACAGGCTGGTCCAAAGGCTGGCGCATCAACTTATGGGCTCGTTTACGCGACGGAGATCACGCCTATAAAATGTACCGCGAACTCTTGAAATACGTAGAACCAGACGGCGTAAAAGTAAACTATGCTCGCGGCGGTGGCACCTACCCGAACTTGTTCGATGCACACCCTCCTTTCCAAATCGATGGTAACTTTGGTGGATCCGCAGCGGTAGCAGAAATGCTGGTTCAATCCACTCCGGAATTAATTGAAATACTCCCTGCTTTACCGGCTGCATGGGCTTCAGAAGGCTCTGTTTCTGGCCTAAAAACCCGCGGTGGATTCGAGGTTTCGATGAGCTGGAAAAACGGCAAAGTGACGTCCTTGCACCTGAAAGGGCTAAAAGGCAGCACGGCGAAAGTAAAGGTGAATGGCGAGATTAAAAGTTTGTTGATAAAAACGGGAGAAGTTCACGTTTTGTGAAACCTTACGCTACTTCTTCCACCAGCGAACTCACCCAATCCTGAAATAATTCCGACTCAATCTGCACGGCCACGGCGGCATGCTTCTCCCAGTCTGGCCAGGTAGCCTTTAGCTGAGAAATCATTTCCTCCAGGTGCCCTTCCTCTTCCACGATGATGGATTTCACTTGGACTTTCGATTTCGTTTCCGTGAGAATTTGCTGGTAAATCGGATACAATTCGTCCGCGCGTAATTCGATGGCATAGGTCACTAATAAATAGGCCGCCCATTTTACCTCATAGCCAGAAAGACCTAAGTTCTTCTTTGCATATTGGCTTACCCGTAGGTCTAAAAGATCAAGGTAAAAACGGGATGAGCGTGGATTAATCAAAAATGAATCGTCATAGGTCTCGAAACCGGATGGGACTAATTTGCTGATTTGCTTCTTTAAGTAATAGGCGTGGCGATGCTCTTCAGCGGCGTGCTTTAGGATGATCAGGCTGACCTCTTTTTTGTGCTCAAACTTTGAAATCTTGCGCGCGCCAGAATTTTCCATAAAGGAAAGGGTGTTCAAAAAACGGGCATGCGACTCTGGATTCGCCACCAGGTGGGCGATGGTATTAGCGGTATTCATGATGGACTTAGGCAAAATGTGTAGACAAAGATAGGCACAAGACAAAAATTTTCTATCTTTAAACTCTAACAATAAATCAACGAATGAAAAAAATCTACTCCTATTGGCTAGGGGCTCTGTTCCTTTTCATGAGCAGCCCACTCATTGCCCAGGTGACTTTCCCCATTAATGATGTGGCGAGTCCGTCGAATGGTTATTATGCCTTCACGAATGCGACCATCGTGAAAGATGCGAAGACGACTTTACAGAAGGCGACTTTGGTCATTAAAAATGGCAAAATTGAATCGGTAGGAACGGCAATCGTTCCAAAGGACGCGGTGGTGATCGATTGTGGCGGCAAGTACATTTACCCGTCTTTCATTGATCTTTACAGTGATTACGGAATGAATCCGGTAGCAGCAGGTGGTGGCGGTTTCCGTTCTCCATCGCAAATGATTTCAAATACAAAAGGCCCTTATTCTTGGAATCAGGCCATTAAATCGGAGGTTTCGCACGCGAAATTGTTCGAGGTGAATGATGCGAAGGCGAAGGAATTGCGCAAGCTGGGCTTTGGCACGGTTTTAACGCACCAAATGGACGGTATCTCTCGTGGAACCGGCGTTTTTGTGAGTTTAGCGAAGGAAAGAGAAAACTTGGTGGTCTTGAAAGAGAAGGCTTCGGCGCATTATTCCTTTAACAAAGGGTCGTCGACGCAGGATTATCCGGGCTCTTTGATGGGTTCGATTGCGCTTTTACGCCAAAACTTCTTAGACGCCGCTTGGTACAAATCGAAGCCGGCGAAAGAGGGAACGAATTTATCTTTGGCCTCTTTCAATGAGATCCAAACACTTCCTCAAATCTTCGAGGTAACGGATAAATGGTCAGTATTGCGAGCAGATAAAATCGGTGATGAGTTTGGTGTTCAATACATTATCAAGGCGAGCGGTAACGAATACCAACGTATCGATGAAATGAAAGCGACGAATGCGAAATTCATTTTGCCTTTGGACTTCCCGCAAGCGATGGATTTAGAAGATCCAACGGACGCGCGTTTTGTGAACGTGGCGGACATGAAGCACTGGGAATTAGCGCCTACGAATCCAGCGACATTTGAAAAAGCTGGTCTTGCTTTTGCGATTACGGCGAATGGTTTGAAAGATGTGAGCAGTTTTATGCCAAATCTTCGCAAGGCCATTCAATATGGTTTGAGCGAGCAAAAGGCCTTAGAGGCGTTGACTTCAACTCCGGCTTCTATTTTAGGAGTGTCTGATTTAGTTGGAAGCCTTGATGCTGGTAAATTAGCGAACTTCGTGATTACGAACGGTCCGGTTTTCGCGGATAAAACAACGATTATCGAAAACTGGGTACAAGGTGATGCGTATCCGATCGCGAAGGAGCAATGGAACTCTTTGGCAGGAAAATACGACTTACAATTAGGCGCAAACAAGGCGACTTTGAGCATCTCAGACGAGCCAGGAGGCTATAAAGTGCAGCTTTTAGCGAAGGACACAACTTCTGTAGATTTCTCCCAAAAAGAATCCTTAATCAACATCAGCTTCGCTTCGAAAGCGGACAAAGGCAAGCGCACACGCTTGAGCGGTACATTCGCAAATGCGACTTTCACAGGAACAGGACAATTAGCGAACGGCGATTGGGTTTCTTGGAAAGCAACGGCAGCTGCGGCGGCTGATACGGCTTCTAAGAAAACAGCGAAGAAAGAAGATAAATTGGACTTAGGATCCGTGATTTATCCTTTCGCAGGTTACGGAACACCAAAACCAGCAACAGCAGAAACGATTTTGATCAAGAACGCGACGGTTTGGACGAATGAAAAATCTGGCGTTTTAAAGAATAGCGACGTCTTATTAAAGAATGGTAAAATCGCAGCGATCGGCAAAGGATTAAAAGATCCAGCGGCGCGCGTGATCGACGGAACGGGCAAGCACGTGACGGCGGGTATCATCGACGAGCACTCGCACGTAGCGGGTACAGGCGGGATTAACGAATGTTCACAATCGGTGACGGCTGAGGTACGTATCCAAGACGTAATCGATCCAGATGACGTGGATATCTACCGTCAATTAAGTGGAGGTGTGACGTCTAGCCACATCTTGCATGGTTCTTGTAACACGATCGGTGGCCAAACGCAATTATTAAAGTTCCGTTGGGGCGCTAATGCAGAAGGAATGAAGTTTGAGAATTGGGATCCGTTCATCAAATTCGCTTTGGGCGAGAACGTAAAACGTTCTTGGAATACGTCAAATCCTCGTTTCCCAGATTCAAGAATGGGTGTGGAGCAGGTGTTAATGGATGCCTTTACACGTGCGAGAGACTATGAAAAGCAAGGTCCTGGAAAGCGTATTGATTTGGAATTAGAGACTTTGGTCGAAATCCTAAACCACAAGCGTTTCATCACCTGCCACTCGTATGTACAGAGTGAGATCAATGCGATGATGAAGGTGGCGGATCATTTTGGATTCACTGTAAATACCTTTACACACATCTTAGAGGGCTATAAAGTGGCTGACATCATGGCGAAACACGGCGCAAATGCGTCAACGTTCTCGGACTGGTGGACTTATAAAATGGAAGTGACGGATGCGATTCCACAGAATGCGTACTTGATGCAAAAGACGGGTGTGAACGTAGCGATTAATTCGGATGATGCGGAAATGGCGCGTCGTTTGAATCAAGAAGCAGCTAAATCCGTGAAATACGCAGGTATGTCAGAGGAAGAGGCGTTGAAAATGGTGACCTTGAATCCTGCCAAAATGTTACACGTCGCTGACCGCGTCGGTTCAATCAAAGAAGGTAAGGATGCGGATATCGTGGTTTGGTCAGATAATCCTTTATCGATCTATGCTAAATCAGAACACACGATTGTAGACGGTGCGGTTGTATTCGATCGCGCGGCGGACTTAGTTCGTCAGGCGGAATTGAAAGCAGAGAAGCAGCGTTTAGTTCAGAAGATGATCGGTGCCAAAAAAGGCGGCGCATCGACTCGCCCAGCTACTCCTTCTTACCGCGCAGAAAACGAGTGCGAAGAGGATCACCACCATGGAAACAGCATTTGGGACCGTATTTCGAACCGTTGGGCAAACACTGAAAACTAGAAAATAAGATGAAAAAACAGATCATATATACACTCTTCTTAGCTATCAGCGGTTTCTCTGCGGTAGCACAAGAAAATATGCACCCCTCACCTGCCCAAAGCAAGACGATCGTCATTTCTGGCGGTACAATTCACGTAGGTAATGGCAGCATCATCGAGAACGGCACGGTCGTGATCGAGAAAGGCAAAATCAAAAGCGTTTCAGCTACTTCTGCTTCAATTACAGGAGATGTAGAACGCATCGATGCGACCGGAAAACACGTTTATCCAGGCTTAATCGCTCCTAACTCGAGTTTAGGTTTAGTTGAATTCGCTTCTACGAAGTCGACTGTTGACATTGAGGAATTAGGTGAAATGAATCCAAACATTCGGGCGATTGTTGCCTATAATACTGATTCGAAAATCATCAATACCGTTCGTTCAAATGGTGTTTTATTAGCGCAAATCACGCCGCAAGGTGGGATGATCCCCGGTTCTTCTAGCGTCGTACAATTAGATGCGTGGAACTGGCAAGATGCCGCTTACGCGATGGATAATGGTATTCACTTCAAGATGCCGGCTTTGATTAACCGTCCGGCGGCATTTCAAAGAAGAGGTGCGAATGCGGATCCAGTGGCGGCGGGTTTGGCGCGCCTCGAAGAGGCGCGGTCCTTTTTCAAGGAGGCGAAAGCGTATTTGAACGAGAAGACGCATACGAGTACGAACTTGAAGTTCGAAGCTACAAGAGGTCTTTTTGATGGTAGCAAGCCCTTTTTCGTGCATTGCGACCTAGTGAAGGAGATGTTAGCGGCGATAAATTTTGCCAAAGAATTTAACTTCAAACTCGTTCTCGTAGGAGCAACAGATAGTTGGATGATTGCGGATATTTTGAAGGAGAATAACGTGGCGGTGATTTTGGGAGAAATCCATAGTTTACCAGCCTCCGAAGATGATGCCGTAGATCAACCGTATAAGACACCAGGTATGTTACAAAAAGCCGGTGTTTTATTCTCGATGGGATTCGAAGGTGGTGATGGTAACTGGCGCCAACGCGACCTACCTTTCCACGCTGGAACGATGGCAGCTTACGGTGTAACGAAGGAGGAAGCTTTATCAGCGATTACCTTAAACGCAGCGAAAATCTTAGGAATTGCGGATCGTACCGGAAGTATCGAAGCAGGTAAAGATGCGAACATCGTGATCAGCACGGGAGACATTTTGGACATGCGTTCAAGCGTGTTGACGAATGCCTTTATTCAAGGTCGCGCGTTGAACTTAGACAACAAACACTCGCAATTATTTGAGCGTTATAAATACAAGTACAACGTAAAATAATTTGAATTAAAGTTTAGTGCAAAAAGTCCTCAAAAGCCGATTTTGTCTTTTGAGGACTTTTTTATATACTCTCATTGCGCATCATTATCAGTGTTTTTATAATCTTCTGTGATATAGTGGATTAAGTTTTGTTTTTGAATTAATTCTCTGAATATTATCAAAAATATCACTGTAACCACTAATAAGTATGAAAACCAAACTCGTCTTTTCGACCGTTTTGATCAAGTCCCGCTTGACTTTACGGATGACACAATCACAGGTAGCTTCCGCCGTAGGAGTTTCCCAAAGCGCCTACAATTATTGGGAATCCGGAAAACATTATCCGAACGCCACGAAGATCTACCTCCTCATTAAAGTCTTGAAGATTCCCATAGAGGATGTTTTCTCCGCCTAAAAAATTCTTACCTTTGGGGGGATGATTCGCCTCAGCATTTTAATCTTTTTGACATTCATTGCGTGCACCAGCTCCCCGGAGCCGGCGACCCATTTCTACGATTGGAAAAAAGAGCTGAACCAGCTTTCCTCATCCCCCCTATCGGTAAAAAAGACCGTCACCCTCGATGGCACCACCGAAGTCATCGACTCCGTTCAGCTAGATTTGAAGAAAGAATGGGCCCTTTTTGAGGAAGCGGACCTAAACAAACCTGCTTACGCCCTCAGTTACACGGATGAATCCACCCCAGGCCTAATCCAATACACCCTAAAAAAAGGCGAAAATCTTCCTGTTCGTTCCTTTAAAATAGCCCTGGACTCTGCAGGCCGCCCATCACAGGTAGACTTTGAGATTTCCTCTGAGAATTTAATTTATATTACGTCCAAAAACCTATCGATGCACCTCATCTCCGGTCGCGTCGTTTCCTACACCATTTCTGGATCTCAAGCTCTTCGCTGGTTTTCGTCTCCTACTCGGTATACGGTTAGTGGGGTGGCGCTCTAGCGCTTCGCTGCGCGAAGTCGTGATCGCTGCGCGAAGTCGTGACTTCGTCACTTAGTCATCGCTACGCGATTTAGTCGTCAATGCGTGACTTAGTCGCTGCTTCGCCGCTTAGTCGACTCCGGCTTAGTGTCTTTCCGGCTTAGTATCATATGAGATTAGAGAGTAGAGAGCATAGAGAATGGGGTAATGCAAACCTGCTGCCAATACCATACTGGCCGTGAAATGACTGAAACGGCATAATGTTAAAATAGCGGCGAGGTATGCAAAGGCGTTTTCAGCTTTTGACACAATCTGTCAATACCTGAAAATCGAGTTTATCAATTTGTCCAGTTATTCACAAAACCGCTTTAAACAGAGCTTAAAACCGGATACTCTTGCTATTGACACATTCTGTCAATACGCCAAAATCGTTTCTACAGCTCACGAAGATTCACAAAATTGTTTATACAGCTCTCGAAGATTTACAAAATCCGACTGCAAGCTGGCGCAAGGTTTGAAAACAACAGGTTCAAGTCGTAAAGGAGCAAACAAGGCGTGGAGTAAAACATCGAAATAATTCGTATTTTTAAGGCATGATTTTACGGACAGAGAATTTAGTCAAGAAATACGGGCAGCGATTAGTGAATGATCACATTTCGTACCAGGTGGCGCAGGGGGAAATTGTGGGACTTTTGGGGCCAAATGGCGCCGGGAAGACCACTTCCTTCTATATCGCGACGGGATTAGTGAAGCCGAATGAGGGGAAAGTGTATTTAGATGATTTGGACGTAACAGACTTACCTATGTACAAGCGCGCGCGTTTAGGCATCGGGTATTTAGCACAGGAGGCATCGGTATTCCGGACTTTAAGCGTGGAGGAAAATATACAGGCGGTGTTAGAGATGACGGATTTGTCCAAAGCCGCCCAAAAAGAAAAGGTCGAAAGCTTGCTCGAAGAGTTCTCCTTGACGCATGTGCGCAAGAGTTTGGGGCAGGTGCTTTCAGGTGGAGAGCGTAGAAGAACCGAAATCGCAAGGGCGCTAGCGGTAGATCCCAAATTCATCTTGTTAGATGAGCCGTTTGCGGGGGTCGATCCAATCGCGGTGGAGGAGATTCAAACAATCGTATCGAAGTTGAAGTTTAGAAATATCGGCATCTTGATTACGGACCATAATGTGGATGAGACGTTGTCGATTACAGACCGAGCTTATTTGCTTTTTGAGGGAAAGATTTTGAAGGCGGGGACGCCGAGAGAATTAGCGGATGACGAACAAGTTCGTCGTTTGTATTTAGGTAAAAACTTTAAGTTAAGAGAAAATAAATAGATGAAGAAGGAGACGATTGCGGTACATGGGAGTCATTTGAAGGATGAGACGGCGGGGTCAATTGCGGCGCCGGTGTTTTTGACGACGACTTTTGAACGGGCTTTGGACGGAACCTACCCAAAAGGCCACATGTATTCTCGCAACTCCAATCCTAATCGTACTGCCCTTGAAAAAGGCCTAGCGGCCTTAGAAGGAGCGTCGCGAGGCTTCGCCTTCGGCTCAGGCCTCGCCGCCGTCAACGCCGTTTTCCAATGCCTTCAATCCGGCGACCACATTTTGATGCCCGAAGTAGGCTATTACGCCTCCTACAAACTTGCTGAAGAAATTCTAGGCCCCTGGGGTTTAGAGGTAACGCAGGTAGACATGACGGATTTGGCGAAAGTCGAAAAGGCGATTCAACAAAACACAAAACTGATCTGGGCGGAGACGCCGGCGAATCCGATGCTTTGTTTAACAGACATCGCTGGACTAGCAAAGATAGCGCAGAAAAACGGCCTAAAATTAGGGGTAGATAATACCTTAGCGACTCCGATCATCCAAAATCCCATCGCCCTTGGTGCAGACTTCGTGATGCACGCAACGACGAAATATATTGGCGGACACTCCGATATTATGGGTGGAGCGGTGCTCGTAAAAGAAGATGATGAGTGGGCGAAACGTATCGAGCGAGTGCAGATATTGATGGGGGCGACCCCTAATCCGCTGGATTGTTATTTACTAGCGAGAGGATTGAAGACTTTGCCTTTGAGAATGAGAGAGCATAGTGCGACGGCTTTGGAACTAGCCAAACGTTTAGAAAAGCATCTAAAAGTAGAAAAAGTACATTACCCGGGTTTAGAGTCCCATCCACAATACGATCTTGCGAAAGAACAAATGAAACAAGGTTTCAGTGGTATGATTGCGCTGCAGGTGAAGGCGGGAGAAACGGAAACGCGGGATATGGCTGGCAAATTGCAGCTGTTTCAACAGGCGACGAGTTTAGGTGGGGTGGAATCTTTAGTAGAGCACCGCAGATCCATCGAAGGACCGCAAAGTACGACACCGGGAAACTTGTTGCGTTTCTCGATTGGACTCGAACATGTGGATGATTTATGGGCAGACTTAGATCAAGCCCTGAATACTATTTAGAGAGGTCCTTCTCTAATTTCACTTCAATTTCTTTATCGATTCCTTTCAATTCGACACGCTGACGTTTGTAGCCAGACTTCGAAATGGAAAGAAAATTGTATTGTTTCTCGTCGATCTTAATTTCTACGGGAGTCTTCCCTACGAAATAACCGTTTAATATAACCTCTGCTCCAGCAGGGTCAGTTTTAACCGTTATCGTCTTTGTAGCAGGAGCCACAAATGAACTTAAAGCACTGATTAACAATACGATAAAGAAATTTTTCATGTAGGCTATGATTTAAGAAATCAAAACTACCGAAAAATAAACGAAATTGTATCCTGAGAGTTAAAAATATCTAGTTGCTGATATTTTCGCTTGGAAATTAAAGCGATGATTATCTAATTCCCACTGATAATTGCGTATCCAAGCGGCAGTTAAAGATGCATTAATTCCTATATCCTTATAGCGCTTCTGGTAATATCCACCTAAACTAAGATCAACCCATTTTTGGTCATAATTTGTAAGGCCATCATATACAAAATCAAGATTGTGAGCATAACGCTCAAAAGTTAGTCCTATAGCTTTATTTGATGAAATAGCCGCCAAATCTATTGTTTGAGCATTTCCTCCTGGGCCAATCCCTGCCCCGATCACTTGACCTTGCTGTGTATAACCCGAACGAACAATCCAATGCCTGTACCACGAACCCTCGTTTCGAAGTAAGCGATCTGCAGACATATCCAAAGCGGAACTTTCAACCGCTACTCGAAAATAGGAGCCATCTATCCGCTTAAATAATTTACGGAACCCCAATGTAGAAGCATAGGAATGATCTGGAGACAATAAAAAGTCCCATACATTAATAAAATAGTCGTTCCAGCCACTTTCTGCGTATACTTCCAATTGAGCGGCAGTAAACACCCAACGTGCAGATAATGAAGCAAGTTGATCTCGCTTTTTATCGTCCTCTAATAGAGTAGATTTCTTCTCGAATGGAATAATTATGGGAAAAAAGTCTGTCAAACCATGTCCCATATCTTTTGAATATAATTGAAAAATACGCGAAAAACCGAGAAACAAGCCTGGAGCCCACTTAGGTTGATAATTAAATGTAATTCCTGTCAAGTAACGCCAGTCCTTCGGTTTTGGCCAAAAATAATTAACTCCACCCACGCTAACTTCAGCAGTGGTAGGCTCCATTCCAGAACCATCCAGTCGACCCGCAATCCACTGAAATTCACACTTCCCTGCGAAAGTTTTAAGAGGTTTTACACTATTAAAAGTGACATGGATGAACCCTGGCGCATTATTTGTCATCAATAAACTATTGCGAAATCCAGGTCCCCACCACAGATTCTCCGTAGAAATACCAAAAGAAACAGATTTAGAAGAAATGCGTAAGGAACTTTGACCAGGATAAAATTTCGTGATAGGTTCGGCACCGAAACGTTCCGGTATATCAGATGTGGTCAAATAATACACCATCGCCCGCCTGGCAAGATCCGTTTGAGATAAACTAAATGTCGAAAAATCCGTATTCGCTGCCCATACTATTTCAGGTTTTACCTGCAAAGACAACGCTTTGTATTTCAAAAACAAACCACCCGTAAATAGTGTCTGTAATCCTCTTGCAGGCAACATTCCGCCATCATTATACCCCATAGGAGCGAAAGAATTAAAATTAGCCTGTAAGTTAATGGGCAATAAACGATGTGTGGTCGAATCAGAAACAGGCCGAATAGTAAACGAATGCTGCGCGCCGGAAATTAGTTGTTGATTACGCAGCCTTTCTTCTGCCAAATCAGTCATTCCAACAGGGATGGTTTGAGCAAAAATTGGAAAAGATATCAGGCAGAAAAAGATCTGTTTCAACATATACAAATGTAAAAAGGAATGACTTGAATTGTGTATTTTTGAAGGATAAAGATTGCACACTTGAAATCCATTCTCTTTTTACACAGCTCTTCTGACTTATATGGCGCAAGCCGTATTTTCCTTCAAATCGTAGAAAACACGATCAAAAGAGGGGACAAAGCAGTTGTCGTTTTGTCAAATGAAGGGCCACTATCCATTCGTTTACGAGAATTGGGAGCGGAACTATTCATTTTTAAATTAGGAATACTTCGAAGACGCTACATGAGCCCATTGGGTTTGATAAATCGTCTTTATTATCTAGTTAATTCTTTCGTCAAATTAAAGACGCTAATTCAAGTTGAAAAAATAGAATTAGTTTATTCAAATAGCACCTCTGTTTTGGTAGGAGCTATTACGTGTATGATCACAAAGACGCCACACATCTGGCATATTCATGAAATCATGACCCCACCTTGGCCCTTAAGACAAGTGCAGACTTACCTTATGGATCATGCTTCTAACCTTCAAATAGCTGTTTCAAAAGCGACAGAGTCACATTGGAAGTCATTGGTCAATAAACCAGAAAAAATTATCCGACTTTTTAATGGGGTAGATTGTGAGCACTATGCCAATGTGAAATCCCCCACTGGCAACATCTGCATTGGGATGATCGGACGCGTGAACCACTGGAAAGGCCAGCCCTACTTTTTAGAAATCGCTAAAGAATTAGGGGCTTCTTTTTCCTATGTAATGGCTGGAGATCCATATCCAGGCTATGAATATTTGTTAGAAGAAAATGAATCCATTCGTAAAAAGCTAAATGTAGAAGTGCAGAATCTGGGATATGTGGCTGATAACAGGGATTTTTTCAATCAAATTCACGTATTAGTGCTCCCTTCAATTCTACCAGACCCACTTCCCACCGTCGTTTTAGAAGCGATGGCGGCGGGGAAACCCGTCATTGCAACCCGACAAGGTGGTGCCTTGGATATGATAAAAGATGGAGAAACTGGGTTTTTCATTCCAATCAAAGAGCCTAAAGAAGCCGCTGACTTGATCCGCCCATTCTTAAACAATAAAGTACAAATACATCAATTAAGCATTCAAGCTAGAGAAAGAGCTAAGGTACACTTCTCTCTCGAGCGCTTTAATGATGAAATCACCCGAATTATTTCTCTAACTTTACAAGGATGAGGTATTTTATCCTGTATTTAGTTCTAATAAGCTTCCATAGCTTCGCTCAATCCAGCATTGTGGCTGGGTCTAGTGATGAAATGACGCTTCGAGACTTACAATTAACAGGTCGATACGACGAAAATGCCTCCTTTACCTCTCGGCCTTTATGGGTAAATAAGGACAGCCTTTTTCAGTCAGAAATTAATCAACTTGCCGGCAAAAATCGACAAAAAAAATATTTCAACGCCTATCCCGTCGAATGGGAGCAGCGTTTTAATTCTCATTCCTACTGGGGCCGTAACGATGGGCCGATGATGTCTGTAAAAGGCTATCAAACCCTTATAAGAGGAGGATTTAGCGCAAACTCGAAATACATAGACTTGCAATTAATCCCAGAAATCTATTGGACCCCAGAGGCTAGCGTTAAAACATTCAGTTTAGGCCAATCAGCTTTGAGATTTCATGTAAATAAATTTCCGATTGGATTATCACTATCTACTGAAAGCATTTGGTGGGGGCCAGGAGTCTTTAACTCACTCATGATGAGCAATAACGCCCCTGGATTCGAGCATATTTCATTACATACAAGAAGTCCATTGAAAACCTGGATTGGAAATTTTGAATTCCAATTAATCAGTGGAAATCTCCAAAGTCAATCACCCCTACCTTTTGAAAATCAACAACTAAATGTATTCTCAAGTGTTTTTGGAAGGGATCCTCAGGATCGTTATTTCAATGCTATCAATCTAACTTACAGCCCACGCTTTTTAAGAGGTTTAAGCCTTGGCATGAATCGTATGTTTCAGCGCTATGGGGGAGATGGTATGAAAGGCGGCAGTTTCATGCAGGATTACATACCCGTATTAAGCTCCATTTTCAAAAATTCTGCAGGTGGTTTGGATGAGGATGCCCGCGCAAGAGACCAATTGATTAACTTATTTATGCGCTATTCTTTTCCGAAAGCAAACACGGAGATCTATGGTGAATTTGGCTGGAATGACCACAAATATAACATTCGAGACCTAACATTAAACCCGGATCATGCAGCAGCCTATTTAGTAGGCATGCGAAAAATAGTACCCTTATCGAATCAACGAAGAGTGGGAATTGAATTTGAATTAACACAATTAGAGCCTACGAATTCTGATATTGCTAGACCTGCTGGAAATTGGTACGTGCATGGGCAAATTTGGGAAGGATATACAAATCAAAATCAAATTATCGGCGGTGGCGTTACACCTGGTGATAATACCGCTACATTTCGGGTAACATATAGCGATGGATTAAGAAAACAATCTATAACCGTTGAGCGCTACCAGCATGATCCACGTTTCCATGGAGTTGAATGGACGGATATTGCCATGTCTCTTAAACACCAACAACCCTGGAAGGAGCGTTTTCTTTTCGTAGCAGGGCTTGATTTCGTAAGTAGAAAAGGCTTGTATTGGCAAGACAATAATGATGTGATCAATCTACAGCTATCACTAAAAACTTATTATTATTGGTAATGAAAAAGGCGGTATTTTTTCTTGGAATTAGCCTGATTTTGAGCCTTCAGCTAAATGCTCAAAGATATTACAGCTACCAGGGGCCAGATGTATTGAAAAATACCTTTTTGTTCTCTGACCGCTCCTTTTTAATAAATGCAAATCAATTAGAGCAAAGGGACGTTGATTCCCTTTTAGGCATTTCTCTTAAAAATTCAGCTGAATTAGAAGTTAGAGCAGTACCATTTACCCTATTAAATCAATACAATTCAAGGTTACCTATAGGTATAAATCAGGGATCGGCAATCCCTAACGTGGGCGGTCAACAAATCTATAGTTTTGGCATAAACCTAGAATACAATAACAAATTAACGATTCACTTAGCACCTGAACATCAATTCGCACAAAACTTAGCCTTCCCACGATTTCCGCTAAACAGCACCGACTGGGAGCAACATTACTATTACTTAAATCATATAGATCTCCCCGAGCGATTTGGAGAACAACAACTGAATAGCTGGAATCCGGGGCAATCTTTTATTCAGTATAAATACAAAAATTGGGTAGCTAAGCTGTCTACGGAAAACAAATGGTGGGGGCCAGCAAGTTTTAATCCACTGATATTAGGCAGTAATGCCCCAGGTTTTTTACATGGCAGTATAAGCACAAAGGAGCCTATCCAGACACCTCTTGGAAAAGTAGAGGGAGAGTTTATTGGGGGACTTTTAAACAATTCTGGCTATGGCCCGCCCGAACAGAATCGTATTTCTACATCGACGAATACCTGGTTATATAAACCGAAAAAAGAAAGTGACCGTTACCTTATTGGATTAGTCTATTCATTACAGCCTAAATGGGTTCCGGGCATGTATGTGGGTTTTGCTAAGATCAGAATGACCTACCAAAACGAGTTTTTCAGTGAGGCCTCCGCTTCTATGGGTTCTTGGTTTTTACGCTATGCGATGCCGAAAGAGCATGCAGAAATATATTTTGAATACGGAAGATCTGATACAGATTTAAGCATTGCTAATATCTTCCAAAGTAGTCCCTATGGCCGAGGCTATACCGCAGGATTGAAAAAGGGTTATTCTTTAGGTACGAGTGATCAACTTATTCTGCTCGGCGCTGAGATAACTAATTTAAGTTTGCCAGAGAAAGAACAAGTAGACTACCAGCCTAAGTCTTGGTATTTAGATGATTATATCCGCCAAGGCTTTACTAACAAAGGCCGGGTTTTAGGTGCAGGAATTGGACCTGGTAGTAATGCACAAACAGTGTATGTGCAATGGATGAAAAAATTGAGTTTTATAGGGATTCGATTTAATCGAGTAATCCACAATTTAGATTACTATCATTCGACTAAATACTACCGAACAGATCACTTTAACCAGTATTGGGCCTCGTTAAATACGGCTCTCTACGTAAATTGGCATTACAAACAACTAAGTCTCTCTGGAGAGGTTTCTTGGCAGCGCGATTATAATTACAACTGGGAATGGACGCGATACACCTGGATTGGATTTGAAAACATCGGTGCAGACGAGGTGAATTATGGTGGCAAATTACTTATTCAGTACCGTTTTTAGGTTCGAATAGGAAGACCAGAATGAATATGATGGCAAATAAACCTCCTAATAAGCCATAAATTAGCCCCTCATACCATTCAATTAGATTACTTGGCAAAGGCGTCTCAGGCGAATCTACAAGTTGAATTGTAGGAGTTTCTTGTAATAGAGAAGCTTTAGATATCTCTAAATTTTTCAAAACTTCAGCGTAAATCATGCCTGAAAGACTTTCCTCTCGCGTATTTATGGTACTCTCTACTTCTTGATCATAATATTGCGGATTTAAATCTAACATCTTGAAATTTGATTGAGCGGTCGTTCTTACGCGTTGATTTGCGTAACGCTGTAAGCTATCAGCTAAGTGTTGCAAACGGCTAATATTTCCCTTGATACGCTTCGTCTTCGCATTGATGTACAAATCAGAGGTCTTCGACAAGAGACGAGTACAGAAAAGACTGGCTAATTGTTCATCACGCATGGTGATGTTAATTTCAAATAGACTCAAACGACGATCTGGCTTAAATACTTCAATATCTTTCTTAATGACCCGGTCAATCAACGTATTCAATAAACTATCTTCCAGACGAGAGTATTTCTTTTTAGACAAGGAGAAATCAATATTCACGCCTACTTTACGACTGTCTAGCCAATCCTCTTTTAGCTTTAGGGAAGTAGCATAGCGATCCGCCAGTGAAACGTTAGATCCATCATACGAGGTTAAAAAGGTCTTTCGTAATAAGGAACGGCTTTTAGCTAATTCAATAATGTTTTCTCCACTCAATAAATTACTTCCGCCTAAAGCGCCTAATAATTCAGGTCCTAACTGTCCTGAGATGGCACCCATTAACCCAGAGCCTCCTAAAGACTTGCTGTCTTCTACCACAAAAGAAGAACGAGCCGTATATTTGATTGGCTTAAAACTCACATATAACAACCCTAACAAGGCTCCTACCACTGTCACTCCGACAATCAGCAGCAACTTAGTACGCAAGTATGCCACGTAGGTCTTCAGAGTAGCTAATATAAAAGTATATATAGATCCTTGCATGCGTTTATTTATTCAAAATGGAGATGACCGCTACTAAAGATGTTAATAGGGTCGCGATGCTGCTTATTTCAGACACCCCTATCGTCTTAATATCTGCTAACGATTTTTCAGGAACAAAAATCTTACTTCCTGGCTTAATACGTGGGTAGAATTTGATAAACAAGAAACGATGAGTCTTTTTATACATTCCATTCGGATATTGTACATAAGCCTTGCGCAAATTCGCGTTATTCTTTGTACCACCTACCGCAGAAATATATTCTCCTAAACGACCTGAATGGTATTCAATTAATTGCTCATTAAATACGGCACCAGTCACCGTTACAAAGTTGTTCTTACGTGGAACCACGATTTGATCACCTGGTAATAGATACAATGGCGTTCCCGTTTCCTCAATACCAATCCGCAATCCATTTCGATAGACTTGCAAATCACCAATGGAGGCATATGGAGAAATCCCTCCCGCACGTGCGATAATTTCAGCAACCGTTTCATCTCTTTTCTCTAAACTGTAATCCCCTTCATAGAGAACCTCACCTCTTACCTTTACAGAACCCAGTAAGCGGTAGTTTAATAATTTAGGGACTAAGATATCGTCAAATGGCTCTAAGGCTAAGGAAGCAGCTGAACTGCGTAAAGATGAGTCAACAGATACTTTAGATCGCGTTAAAATCTGATTCGAAAGATTCTCTTGGTTGTCCCTCTTTAAACGATTTAATTCCACCTTGTGGAAGGCTGCATCTAAAGTAAAACCTCCAGCCAAAGCAATAAGGTCTTCTATTTTCATTCCTTTTTGGAAAGTATAAGATCCCGGTTTCTTTACCCCTCCACTAATCGTCACGAAGGTATTCGTTAGAAAGTTGCGCGAGGAGAAGATGACGATGGAGTCATTTTTTACTAAAAGGATGTCTGGCTGTTTTTTGGCCAAAATCTCCTGAATATCAAAAGGGATCATCTGCGTGTTTACACCCGGCATCTTCCGCTGAACAAATCCACGATTTGCAAAAGCATTCTCCTTTATCCCTCCAGCACGAGAAATTAACGACGCCAAACTCTCATTTTTTAATAAGCCATATGGCCCCGGACGAGTAATTTCACCTGATATGATTACTTTGTTCTCATACAAGGAATCAATAGATCCCACCGTAACACCATCTCCTGCTCCTAAAACGAACGTTGCAAAATCTGCAGCTAACACATTTCTAATCTGTAAACCAGTCTCCCCTTTTGTTTTTATCGTCACGGATTGAGTATAGGCCTTTTCTCCAAAACCACCCGCTAACTGTAAGACCTGTTGCAGCGTTTCTTTTTCCTTTAATTCAAAAATGGAGGAGATTTTTACCTCTCCTTCTACTTTTACTCTATTTTTATAAATAGGGTAATGAATGATGTCTTGGTCTTCTAAGCGGACATTTTGGCCTAAAATGCCTTTCTTGATAAACTCATAGAAGTCCACTTCGCGAAGTACTTTATTATTGCGAATTACTTGAATGGTTCTTAGAGAGCCGTTGTCTGTAGGACCTCCAGAAAGATATAATAAATTGAACAAATTAGTCAAACCTGAAACGGTATATCCCCCTGGTCTTCTAGCCTCTCCGGACACATATACCTGAATTGTTCTTACCTCAGATAAACTAACATATACCTTGGTGGCTCCGGATGAAATTCCCGGATAAATAGAAGTTAAGCGGGAGCGAATCAACTTTTTCGCCGCTTCAATAGACAAACCGGTTAATGATACCTTACCAACATATGGCAATGTATAATACCCCTCAGGACTGATATAACCTGTTATTTCTCGCTCATTCAAGCCTGTCACATCTACTTTTAGCCCATCACCAGGACCTAAAATATAACTTTCTGGTGTTGCTAGATTCGTATTAGGAGCATATTCAGAAAAAGCCTCTGAAAAGAAAGAATAGCCAAAATAAGGTGATTTAGCTTGCCCCTCTAAGGGTGTTTTAAAAATCCAGTTTGTGTCACGTCGAGCAATGGCGTTTGAAAGAGAAGTATCACGAACTGATTCTCCACGCATTGTACCTACGGTCGCTTGGCTTTGAACCACTTGTTTAACCTGTTCTAAAACACTTGCAGGATATCCACGTTTGATAAGTTGATTTTTAATCTCTGTATCAGAAAGTCCCATTTGTTTTGCTCTCATATAAGCGTTAACAGCCTGGGATTGCATGGCGCCGCTTAGTTTCGCTTTTTGGCCCATAGCCGAAAAAGTGAGCAGAAAACAAGCCAATATGGTGGTTAATAATAATTTCATGAGTTAAAATTAAGGAAAAGAATGAACTAATACGCCTGATCTTCTCCTTTTAGTAGATTAATGATGGTTTGAAGAACAATTTGGCAGTCTAACCAAAAATTCCATTTACGAATGTAATACAAATCGTAATTTACCCGATTTTGCATATCTAAATTTGTCTTTGTAATGCCCCTAAAGCCATTCACCTGAGCCCAACCCGTAATTCCTGGTTTGATAATGTGTCTAAGCGTGTAGGAAGAAACCACATTAAGCGATTCCAAATTGTGTGGTATCGAGTGTGGACGAGGGCCCACCACAGACATATCACCTCTAAGTACGTTTAAAAACTGCGGTAATTCATCTAAGCTCGTCTTACGCAAAATTCGTCCCACCGATGTTATGCGATTGTCCATCTCTTCTGTCTGCATAAAACTCCCATCCGCGCGTGAAGTGGGAGCCTGATAAAACATCGTCCTGAACTTGTATACATTTATGTGGCTGTTATTCAATCCCCAGCGTTTCTGCTTGTAAAAAATAGGCCCCGAGCTTGTCACTTTTACCAGTAAAATTAAAATAGGGAAAAGCCAGGAGGCAATGAAAACAAAAAACAACAACGAGAAAATGATATCAAATAATCGTTTAATTAATTGATTCCCCCATTCATCTAATGGTAATGCTTGCTGACTGATGACAGGTATCAAACCGATGTTTTCAATAGTCATCGGACTTGCCGTCAAATGGGTGAAATTAGGAATGATTCGTACATTCACCCGGTGTTGATTACACACCGTGATGATGCGATTAACTTCTTTTTCTTTTTTCTGAGGTAAAGCAATGACCACTTCATCCAGATTCATCTGTTGAATTATGTTCTCTATTTGATCCGTTTTACCTAGATAAGGACACAAATCAAAGCCCTCTGAACTATCAAACAATGCCCCAAAACACTTATAACCATAAAATGCGTTTCGGGTCAAAATATCAAAAAAATGATTCGCATATTCTGCATTAGAAATAATTACTACGCGTTCGAAAATCTTTCCTTTATTAGTGAAGGTGTGCAAATACTTACGAACGATATACTTCACTAAGAACAAAATCGCAAATAAGGTAGCTAGATAATCATAGAAAAAGGAGGAATTATAATAGAGGAATAACTGGAAGAAGAAGATATTTGCTCCTTGAACAAAGGCAAAAAGCAAAATAGTGTACCCTATAAAAATGATTTCTTCTGCATATTTATTGAAACGTCGATCCGTGTTTAGACGTGAGATGCGTGCTGCTAAATACCAGGAAAAAACAGAGGTAGATATAAATACTAAATGGACGCTGAATGGAATACTGTCTGTACTTTTTTCAATAATGAAAAAAGCGCAGAGGTAAGCGGTGATTAGAACGGGGAAATCCAGCACCACTTTGGCAATTACATACCGATTAAAGATTCCCTTCATGTTGCGAATTTACGAATATTCGCTCATATTGTGTTGCAATGTAATCCCAATTATAGGTATCAACTATTCGACTTTGTGCCTTCGCCCTTAAATCAGCGAAAACTTCTTCTGACGCCATCAAGCTCGCTGCAACAGCTTTTGGATTCTTTTCGAACAATAGGCCAAACTCTCCGTCTGCTAAAACTTCTTTATTAAATCGAGTCCCTAACGCTGCGATTCCAGTTCCCTCCGATAAAGCTTTAATCAAGGTTGGATTTGTCCCACCGAATTCATGTCCATGTAAATACGCATAGCAATGCTGGTATAATGCAGAAAGAATTGATGAATCTTTCACATAACCCGTGAACAAAATATGAGGGTTCCCCTTAATTTTCTCTTTTATCGATTGCGCATAGGCATCATTAAACACATCGTCCCCTACGATTACTAATTTTTTATCTGTCTGCGCCTGTAAATATCCTTCTATTAATACATCTGAATTATTGTCCGGAATCAATCGTCCCACAATCAAAAAATATGACCTAGATTCAAGCTTCCACGGGTTTAATAATTCAATGGATACTGGAATAAATGGTTCTGCTCCGTAGGCGATCATACTCGATTCTGCCTGAAATAACTCTTGGTAAGTCTTCTGCATTTCCCTCGCATCAGTCACTAAATGATCCATCCAACGCGTTGCCTGCTTTGCCGCAAAATAGAAGTATTTTGCCCCCAAACCCCTCCACTTAGGTCGTAACCATTCCATTCCATCTACATTAATGACGGTGGGAATACGAAACAGTCTCGTTAATAAACCAAAAGGCCCATTCGCTGCATTGACGTAGAAAATCACGTCAGGTCTCCGCAGGATACAGGCATGTAAGGTGGAGAGGAAAGTATGCGTTAACTGACTTAAACTCTTCTTTTCAACAGAAGGAACATAAATCAAATTAATCCCATTCACCCGTGCTGGACGCTCAGCAAATAAAGATCGATGGCAGTAGACCGTAACTTCAATCTGTTTCTTCTCCAGACGCTCCACTAATTCTTTTATCAACGTTTCATATCCACCATAAACATAGGGATAACCTTTCACACCCATCATAGCCACGCGGAGTGGCCTATGTAATAAGCTCAAAAATGCATCTGCCACAGCTGGCCATTGAAATAACTTTACGCGCTCTAACCCTGCTTTTTTCAGGCATGCACGTTGCGTTTCATCTGTTACAAGTACCTGAAGTGTATCTCGAATCGCTGTAATATTGTAGGGGTCAAAATACAGTACCGCATCTCCGCCCACCTCTGGCATCGCTGTATTATTAGCAGCTGCACAAGGAAGCCCTTGTTGCATGGCTTCCACAAGTGGCAAACCAAAGCCTTCATTCAATGAAGGAAAAACATAAGCATATGCATGTGCATATAAATTTGCTAATTCTACATCTGTCACGCGTCCTAACAGTATGACGCGATCTTGCAAATCTTTCTCCAGAATGATTTTTTCTACCTCTTCTCGACCATTTGAACCTGCATACGCTGGAGAATCACCCGCTAAAACCAACAATCCGCCCCAATCTAGTTTATCAAACGCTTCTACTAAACGCGGTAAATTCTTGCGGAAGTCTAGCGTACCTACGTGTAGAATATAGGGTTTATCGAAACGAGAGCCCCCCTCTGGCACAGGAAGTGGCTTAGCTCCTTCGGTAATAACTTGAATGCTATGTAACCCTGGTATAAAATGCAGTAGCCGAGTCTTCACATATTCTGTCGGAACGATGACTGCCTCCGCCCGCTTAGCTGCTGGTACTGCTAATAAATGAAATAATTTAAGCCATAAAGAATTATAATGTGCAGGCTGTTCGAAGAAAAAAGCATCATGAAAAACGACGAATTTTCGAGTAGGTAAGGGTAGAACTGGCAAAAAATAGTCTGTGCACAATAGGGCATCAACCCTGTGCCAAATACAATAAAGAGGTAAATAGATTTGCTTCCACAGGAAAAACAACACATGTTCCGCCATTTTCCCACTAAAGGCGGGACCTGTATATACTTGAAAAGGGTAGGAGATAAATAGCACTTCAGGATCAGCGGAGAATTCATCGCATAATGCCTTCAAGTAGGTAAACGTGCCTGTCTTACCCTTTTTCAGATCTCTCGTATCAATAGCGATCTTTCTCATTTCTCTCTAAGCACTTGGTTAATCACATAACCTGAAAAAAGCCATGTCATATATGACAAATACAAGAAAGACTCGAAATAGGACGTTAACATGGGAATGATAGCTCCTAGCTTAAAGAGCATAAGCGCAAAGGCAATGACTTTCGTGTATCCGCTAAACGAAGACCAGTTTTTAGCTAAGACAACAATGATCCCAATGTAAATCACTAAATAGGCTAGCATGGAGATAATACCGGTAGAAACACCCATAAAGATGGGCTGACTTTCACCTCCAATACCGAGTCCATCCCCAAAAGCGTAGAGCCCAGAGGAGCCCAATCCCATTCCCAGTGGTTGCTGAAAAATGGCATCCAATCCAGTCACCCAACTAATTAAATGGCCTAAACTCGAGCTTTCACGGAGGTTAATGGTGTCGAATACATAGGCTTTGAATTTGATATTTGCAAAGACCATAAATAGAACAAAACCTAAGAATAACCCAAAATACAGGGTCCTTAATAATTGCTGACGCTTTGTTAAAATAGCATACAAGTAAAGTACAATGACTGAACCCAGCATCGAAGCCCGCGAAAAAGTTAAGTATAATCCCCATAAGAGGATCACTACGATAAGCCAGCGGTGTTTAGGCCGGATAATTTTTTCTTCCGAAAAAGATATCCAGGAAAGAGCTAAACACAAAGCAAAAAGAAGGGAAATGGCAAAATCTAGCGGATCATTAAAGAACGAGGCAAAACGTTTTACCATTAAATCGGTCTCGAAAGTGAACGTTAGGCCAAAAGACCCAGAGGGGTAGAGCAAATTTACTTTTTGGTTATAATCAGTATAAGATGTCAGTGTCTGTAAATGTTGGTAGGTCAGCCATTCAAGCGATTGAACTACCACCGCGAAAACGGTCCAAGAGATGATTCCTAACACTATTTTTCGCAAATCCATCTCTTTCAATGGAAGTAATTTCCCAATAAAATAAAGCAGACCAAATAAACCATAACTCTTAAAAACGGTTAGTTTTTCGATGAAGGTTAACTTCCCTACAGGTAAGAAAACATACATGAGGCAATAGAGAAATAGGCCAAGGACCCATATGTCGATCCAATGAAATTTTAAAGGCCCTTCGTGCTTCAGAAGCAGATATCCTAAAGTTGTAATCGCAGCAATTTCTTTGAAATACTTTATAACATTTACGACCGGTAACAACCCATAGCCGTAGCTTACAGACAACGCCGTAGTATACACCGTCATTCCTATAAGGAAAAACCAAAGAATTCGTTCCGGCTTACCTAAAAAGAGGCCTTTGAAAAAATAGAGAAAGGAAGAAATGTATAAAAGCGGGAACAGCAAAAACATGATCTAATTGTCGTAATTAGTACAAGTAACAATTAAATTATCAATCGACCAACTTTTAACACAGGGGTCTAATTCCCGAACTAAATCACTCAAAGCAAATTTAATTGATGATGCACTATGAGGTTTTTTCCAAACAAATTGATACACGGAAGACCCGCCCACTTTACCTTTAAAACTGCAACGACCTTCTAAATCATTTTTAAATGAATTAGCTCCTGGCATAAAGTAATGTCCCTCTTGCTCTGGATAAGCTTGAGTGGTATTAGGCAGGTTAGAAAAGGTTGTATAAAAGACCCGTTTCGTATCAATGAATAAACCCCAATAATCTGAAGCTAAACCATCGTTCCCTTTCCACTGGTCATGAATAAAAATATCAAAATAAATCTCAATGATATCGTGTTCAGGTAAATTTTTAATCTCCCGGTATACTGCATTGTGGTTTAACGGCCCCAGCACATTATTCCCATTAAAGGAATAAACTAATGGCCGGGAATCCTCTTTATCTCCCGCGAAAACCTGTAAATCTCCTCTACCTCCATCGAAATGGTTTCGATACACTTCTACATTATGCGGTAGATTATCATTACAGGAAAATAATCCAAAAGCGAAAAAAACCACTAAAATTGACGCTCGCACTTTACGAATAATAACACCATAAATCAGCAAGCAGGCGCTCTCAATTAAAATCGGATAAAATCCTGCCCATGCAGGAGATACCCCCACATAAAGCGCATCAATCGCTAAGAATGAAACGATCAGCACTAAAATCCCTGCGCCAAAATAAGCAACAAATTGTTTTTCCAAAATCAACTCTGTCACATTCAATACATTCATCGCAATCAGGAAAGGCACCGGGGATATCCATTGCAATAAACGAGCAGTCTCCTCTAAAAACATAGGAGTCCCGGTCTTGCCTAAAAGCAAAACGAAAAGTAACTGCTCTGGAAAGAAATACATCACTAGCCCCGCAGCAATACAAGCCGCAGACAGAATCCCATTTTGTTGTCTTTTCAATTTCAACCAAGCCTGAAATCCTACTTGATGTGTCATCGCAGCATGCGGCATAAAACTAGCAGAATACGCACTCACAAGCATCCGAAAACTTGAGATTAATTTATCCACAAAACCATACGCCGACAAAAACAAAGGCGACACAAAAGAGGGTAAGGCAAAAAGAAATAAAGACTGTTGCAAATGAACAGTTAAGCCATTCCCTAAAACCAACGTATTAGTAGAAAATAATTTCCCTAAGCGCTCTACCGAAGGCAATACCTTCCATATTCCCTTACGTAAAAAAGTAGCCGGCAAGTAAAGTACGTGGAGCAATAACATCCCTAAACCCGTTCCTAAAATTGCTACCTCGATTAAATAAGGGGAGTCCCGCAGGTAAAACACGAGCCCTAAGACAGTTAAACGAATGCCTAAATTCAGGAAGGCATAGGGTTTAATTTGATAACCAGAAATCAGAAAAAACTGCGGATTGATAAATTCAGCTGCCAGAATAGGTAGCACTAACAAGAAGTAGAGCCCATGCGAGAAAAACATGGGCAATAATGCTGTGACGAAGATCGATAGTAGGAACGGAATCAGACGTATCGATGCTGTCTCGGCTAATATCTGTATCTTTTCTTCTTCACTTGAAGCCTTTCGTAATTCGACGACCGCCGTTTGTGAGGTGCCAAAATTGACAAAAATCGATGCCAGCACGGAATAGGAAAGGGCAATAAAATAAGCCCCCATTTTCTCCGGGGTCGTATGATTAATCAGAATCGGAATGAGAACTATTTGAAATAGGGCATTGGAAACATTTAACACCAGCATGGATACGAACGAACTTATGGTGGGTAAATGAAATCGCATGATTTATTTATTTTTCCAAAAATCGTATATCCCTTTTTCTAGCTCATAACTATCCCATGATTTCTGAGGCCTATCAGGCTGATTTTTCGCCCAGTTCCACATGTCACGTAATCCTGCCTCTAGTGAGGTTTTATCCTCGTAATCGAGTAATTGCACGCTCTTCTCGTGCGAAGGCAAGGCATCTTTTACCTCATGACGCGCCTCCTCGTGTTTCGTATCTCCATCACCGATCACCTTCTTTAATACCTCCGAAGCCTCTTTAATACTGTAGTACTTCCAAGAACCGATGTTAATGATTTGTTTCGAAGCCCGAGGATCTGTTCCTGCTTTCCAAAGCGGAACTAAACAATCATCAATACTCGAGAACGCTCTCTGCTGTGAACCATCTCCAAAAATAGTAAACGGTAATCCCTTCTTGTATTGGTACATCCAGATTCCTAACACATTGCGGTAGCGATCCCAGATGTTTTGGTTCCGGCCATAGACATTGTGCGGGCGAATGATACACCAATCCAAATCATGTTGCTCTCCAGCGATTCTAATGTCCATTTCACACGCAAACTTCGCCACACCATAAGGATCGATAGGCGATGAGATATCCGTCTCCTGAAAGGGAGGCGTTCCCACCCCATAAACCGCCATGCTTGAAGTAAATACGAGACGACCTACTTGATGCTCAATGCAAGCGTTTACCACATTTGCCGTGGCCACTAGATTGCATGAATAATTGAATTTCCGGATGAACGGACTCAAACCCTCTGCCGCATAAGCTGCAAAATGGTATACGATATCTCCCCCATTAAACAAGGATGAAATCTCGTCTTTTGCTAAATCCAAGGCATGAAACTCCACTTGCGTGGGTACGTGCTCTTTGTATCCCCCAGACAAGTCATCTATTCCGATAATGTGACAGGACGGATGATTTTCTAGCACCCATTCCGCCATTCTAGAACCTAATAAACCTGCAACACCTGTGATGATTATTTTTTTCAAAATCCTATTGATAAATATTTTCGACTAAGCCGTCTTTAATTCCCCTCAACCAAGCCCCTAATTTAGTAAATCTCCCGCGTAGAATGAAATAAAGACTGACCGCAATGTAATAGCCCGCCTGGTAGATAATGACCGTTGGGATAAATCCTTTTCTAGTATACTGTTTCAAGATCCACAAACGGTTACGCGCATTCAAATAATGCACCTTCGGATTCAAGAAGCCCTCTGGTCCCTTTTGTTTTGATTTATGCGACATGCCCGCAATGTGGTAAATCACAGAAGAGGGTTCATACCCCAGCGTAAACCCTGCCTTTCTAATCCGAAACGATAAATCTACATCCTCGTAATAAATGAAGAATTCTTCCTTTAGTACTCCTATTTGCTTTAAAACATCTGTCCGTACCATAAAAGCACATCCAGTTAACCAATCCACATTTTTTCTTATCCAACGCCTCTCCAGTCCCGAATCGCGCACATTATAGTCTAAGGTGATTGTTTCCCCCGTCCAGGAATTCCGAACCGATCCCGCATTCCAAATCACCTCTTTATCATGGTGAAAATAGATCAGTGGCTGCACCGCTCCTAATCCTTTATTTTCATCCAGTGCATACACTAAAGGCTCTAAGAAATCCGACTCCACTTCCACATCATTGTTCAGCATCATCGCATAAGTATACCCTTGTGCTAGTGCATATTGAAACCCTAAATTATTCCCACCGGTAAATCCCGTATTCGAGCTTGATTTTAACATGACTACCCCAGGAAACTCTGCCTCTAGCCTATCACCAGATCCATCCGTAGAGCCATTGTCAACAACGATCACATCTAAGTCCATGTATGTGACTTTCTGCAAGGAATTCAGTGTATCTCTAGAGAGATCATAACTGTTCCAATTGATTAATATGACGGCGACTTTTTTAGACATAGAATTCGAGTCTGCAAGTTACGCAATCAGGCTTATTTAATTAGTAAGGGAACGTGTTTTTTAGTAAACGGTAAATACAAAGAAGCCCACCTACAGGTGAGCTTCCTTTGTAAATACTACATTCATCCCCTTAGGCGACCCCACATCTTTACTCTATACTCTCTAATCTATTATCTACTCTCTTATCGCTAATCTTGAAAGAATTACCCTAGTAATTCCTTCAAATTCACCGTCTTAAAAAACACATAAATCAACGCCACAAACACCCCCACAAACATAAACCCTATCGTAATCAAACTCCTTTTAGGCCCATCCTTCTGAACCGCTACCTGAGCAGGCTCTAGAACTTTAAATACCGGCGTCTCGCGGTGTAATTTTACTTTCGACTCTTCATATTGCCCACTAATCGTCGTGTACAAGTTATAAGCCATATCAACCTCGTATTGTAATTTCTTCTCCCGGTCTTTCGCCACATTCATAAACAGGTTAATGTTTTGATCGCGGTAAGCACTCAGGGTAAACAAGGCTTGGTCGTAACGCGCACGGGATTCAGTGAGACGCTTTTCTAAAAAAGACAATTCTTGTCTAGCCTTTTGCGTACGGTAATCTGTCACGTACTTCGTTAAGTAATGTTGGATTAATGAAGTAATATTTGCCGCCGCTACGGCATTCGTTAATTTAGTCGTTAACGAAATCACACCAGATTTTTTATCAATCTCTAATACGACAGACGCTCTCAATTTTTTGATAGCCGCTTGTTCTTTCTTGTTCAACTTGATTAAATCCGCAGATAGCGCAGAAGCAGGAACTTTATCTAATTTTACATCTGAAGAGACTTCTTCTTCCTTTGCATCTCCTACTAAATCTAGTGGCGCCGTATCTTGTTTCTCTGATAAGAAATCCAAAACCGTTTGCCATTTCTTATGCTTAGTGCTATAGATTTTTGCTTTTAACACCTCTTGTAAAAGAGGCGCGCTTTGTACAATATTCGGGTATAAATCAGGACGAATAGCCTCCGCTCCCGAAGAACTCCCACCTAAATCTACGCCAGCTAGTCCTGCAAGGGATTTTAATCCTCCCATACCACCTGCGCCACCTGACTTAGAATCCAACTCCGGCAAAAGCTTTGCGTTTGAACTATATTCATTCGGTTGAGTCAACGAATAAATAGCCCCTAAAGCGGCGAATAATACTGCAAAGGTTGCAATTAAAATGCGATAGGACTTTAGCGTTCGGAATATCTCACCAAAATTGATCGAAATTTCCCCGTTATCTTCTATTTGTTTATTTTCTAATGTCGACATGGAGATTATTTTGTCAAATTGTTAATTAATGTGGTCAAGGTAAGCGCTACGGAAACCAAAGCAGACGATAGACCTACCGCTTCAGCCGTCGTCAAACCTTTCTTCATGTTCGTAGGGAATTCCGGCACGACAATTTCAGAACCTGGAACTACCTTCGGATTAATGCGGAAGAATAGGAAGCGTCTTCGTTTTGTAGAAATACCATTAGGTGCCTTTACATAGACATTTTTCTTTATCGCATATTCTGTATAACCACCCGCCCCATCTAAGTAGTCTTGAAGTGAATTCCCTTCTACGTAAGCAATGGCGATCGGGTTTTGAACCCCACCTGATAATTTCACGGTTTCTAATACACGAGGAATGACTAAGCGGTCATTCTCCATTAATAGTAAGTTATTTTTCGAATTCGGATTTTTTAGAACTTCAGAAAGTTTTACCCCCACTACTGTAGAATCACGGTATAAGATAGCTCCATCTAAATAGCCTTCTGGCTTCAATCCACCCGCCTCAAAAATCAAGTCAGAAATTTTCTGGTCATCTTTCGGAATGGCATAGCGACCTGGGAAATTGACTAATCCTTCAATCGTCACACTTCTTTGTACTTCATAATTAGGTGATCGACGAATCGAAATAATATCAAATGGTTTTATTTCAAATTGACTTGCTTCGTTGCTTATATTTAAGCTACCATCAATATCAAAAGTCTTTACTTGAATTTTCTCCTTGGTCGCATCATCATTACCATGCGTAATTACGCGACGGGATAATTCAATTTTTGCAAAACTCGCTGCCTCCTTGAATCCTTTCGCTAATAATATTAAATCCGCCACTTTCATTCCGGCACGGAATTCGAAAATACCAGGCTTGTTCACCTCTCCATAAATACTCACGCGTTGGTTTTCCCTTAATGAATCTAAAGAGTATACTGTTAAGGAATCCTCTCGGTGCAAGGCGATATCAGCGAGCTCGCCTCTCAACACTTTTCCTAGATCAAATGAGATCATTTCCGGATCGTAATTCTCTTTTCTACGAGAAATCGTAGCTCTATTCAAGAAGGCATTTTCACGCGGGCCTTCCGCACGCTTGATCAAATCCTTCACCGTTGTTAAACCATTTTCGATCGCAAAAACACCTGGTCTAAATACCGCTCCCGTTACGGTCACTCGGTTTTCATAACGTTCGATAATTCTACCCACTGAGATAGAATCTCCATTTTGTGGTTGGAAAGTAGCCACCTCATCTTGCGTAATATTCAATAACTTCAATTCACGCGATGTGTTTCTGCGTACATTCAATGAATAGGTATACGCCTTATCTGTAAATCCTCCTGCGTAGCGAAGTATGTCTTTAAGCGTTTCTCCTTTCACCGCCTCGAAAACCATTGGGCGTCTAACTTCACCCGCTAATTCCACATGGGAATCAAAATCACCCACACGAATAATATCTTGGTCTTTTAATTGAATATTGTCTTTTTGATCTGCCTTTAATAGGAAATCATATAAATCTAGCGTGCGAACCACTTTGTTATTTCTAATCACGCGAATGCTACGATAAGATCCGTTTTCGTTAGGGCCACCTGCTAAATACAATGCGTTGAATACGGTGGCCAAAGAAGAAATTGTATATGAACCCGGGTTCTCCACCTCACCTACCAGAGTCACTTTAATACTGCGCACATTACCTAAAGTAATAATCGCAGACGATCCACTTCCTGGACGATTCAAACCTTGGTACAATTGTCTTAAACGACTCACGATTCTTGCAGATGCTGCCTCTACCGTTAATCCATTGACATAAATAGGGCTCAAGTTCAGGATTTTCACCGTTCCTTCCGGACTAACCGTGACAGTATAGTTGTCCATTACTTCGCCAAAAATATCGATGTTCAATTCATCATCCGGCCCTAAAGTGTAATTCACCGGAGTTGCAATGCGCAAATCGGGTTCGAAATTTAATTTCTTGTTGTTAAATAAATTAGCGCCATAAATGAGCTTCTTGGGCAGCTTTGTAGAGTCCGTCATTTCTTCCTCTTCATTCCCCATTTCCTCTACATCCTCATCATCTGCATTCTTAGCTCCTTTTTTTGTACTTAATTTGCCAGAAACACTTCTTTTTGATGAGGTTTTCCCTTTCGTAGTCGTTGTCTTTTCTTTGGACTTATTATCCCCTAATTGCGTCAAACGACTTCGCATTTTTGCGATATCAGCCGAAGTATATCCTTGCGCTTTCGCAGCTTTTTCTAATTGAGCTTCTGACATACCACTAGATTGGGCACGTTCAAAGAAGGTTGCAATTTCTTCATCACTCAGATCTTCCACTCTACGTTTTGCTTGCGAGAAGGCAGCATGAACTAGTACAAGAAAGGAAAGGGTCAGAAGAATTCGACTGAATAATTTCATACTAAAATTTTATGGTAAGTATAGTTATTACAAATTTAATTAAAAATTAGGAGAAGCAGTGCTTAAGAAAAAATGCGGACAGTATTTTTATTTAATGGTAATCTCTAATAATAAAGGAAGCCCGCCATCTAGCGGGCTTCCTTTATTACTTATTTCAAAATTTAATGTGCTACCCCTTTACTAAATAACACGGAAGTAAAAGTCTTCACCACAATCACCACATCAAACCAAACTGATTTCTTCTCCAGGTATTCTTTCTCCAACGCCACCTTAGCCTCAATCGATATCTCATCCCTTCCATTAATCTGCGCCCAACCCGTAATCCCAGGCTTGAATTTGTGTACCCCAGCTTCAACCCTTAAAGCCATTAAATCGTCTTGATTATATAAAGCAGGTCTTGGACCAACAAATACCATTTCACCTTTGATGATATTTATCAAATTAGGTAATTCGTCCAAACTCAATTTCCGTAACACGCCTCCAATTCGTAACAAATAAGATTCCGGGTTTACCAATAAATGCGTCGCGACATTCGGTGTATTCTTCTTCATACTTCTAAACTTGTAGATATGGAAGTAGGTATAATTAACACCTACACGTTTTTGTTTGAAGAATATTGGCGACCCATCTTCTAAAAATATAGCCAAAGCCACAGCTAGAATAACTGGAGATAAAATCAACAAAAGAATTAAAGCGAATAGGCGATTAAGCATAATATAATCCTAGTATCTGTAGTGCTCTGGCTTGTATGGACCTGCTTGATTTACACCAATATAATCCGCCTGCTCTTTCTCTAACTTCTCTAATTTAGCACCGATATGCGCTAAGTGTAAGAACGCTACTTTCTCATCTAAGTGCTTAGGAAGAATGTATACTTTGTTCTCGTAGTTCGCTGAGTTAGCCCAAAGCTCTAATTGAGCCAATGTTTGGTTACAGAA
>JAIXWQ010000002.1 GCA_027491195.1 Cytophagaceae bacterium
AATCGAAAGATACGATCCATTTTACCAACGTTCTTTTTCATATTTAAGGTGTTTTAGTTTCTGTTCCTTGTGGTTCTTTCGCACCAGGAGGGTTAGTTCCTTGCAGCGTCAGAATATAAGAGGCAACTTTCTGGATTTGCAATGGATTTAACGTCTTATTCCAAGCGATCATTCCCTTTTCTGGAACCCCATGGGTAATCGTCTTAAATAAATCCTTTATATCCCCACCGTGAATCCAAAATTTATCTGTCAAATTTGGTCCCACGCCACCTTGCCCCTTATCTCCATGACAAGCTACGCAATTTGTGGAATAAATTTGTGAGCCCTCTGTTAAATCTTTCCCCTCTTTTACCACCGTAACGTTATCCTCATTCACCGAGTTAGCAAACTTCTTCATATACTCCTCGCGTATTTTTTCAGCTATAGCTACCTCATTTTTATATTCGGTTTCTTGGATATTGCCATCTTGGTAAACGTGGTAGTAGCCTCCATAAACCAATGCAAATACGATCGTTAAATAGAACAAATACATAAACCAAGGCGGCGTAGGATTGTCTAATTCTGCGATATCATCGTATGTATGATCCATTAGCAGCTCTTTTTCTTTTTCCAGCGGTTTTAATCCGGTGAAACTATCCCACCAACTTTGTTTTTCAGCGCTAGTTGGAGCTGTTTGATTAACCAGTTTTTTGATGGTCACCTGTAATTGAAGCGTAACCACTAAAATGACTACCCCTGTCATCAGGATCATACTTACTAACCAAATTTCAAGAACATTCACTGACATAGTATTACGGATTTAATTGCTCATTTAGATTATTTCCTT
The DNA here is from genome assembly GCA_027491195.1 of Cytophagaceae bacterium. Lineage (GTDB taxonomy): Bacteria > Bacteroidota > Bacteroidia > Cytophagales > Spirosomataceae > Aquirufa > Aquirufa novilacunae. The sequence goes on from JAIXWQ010000002.1 coordinate 827, forward strand.
CATTGAAAGGCAATTGTTCCATTTCAACAAGGTGCTTTTTGTCCATCCAAATCAAGTAGATGCCCACTAAGATGAAGAAGGTTAAAAAGGTCAAAAGCGAGAAAATCATATAATTATCTGCTCCTGGTATATTGGATATAAATTGCTTGAACATAGTAGTTATTTTTTAGAGATGTCAGTACCTAAACGTTGTAAATAGGCAATCAAAGCAATAATTTCTTTGTCTTGACTCACTTTTATTTTCTCAGCAGCTAAGTTGGCTTGAATGGCTTTAGCCTGAGTATTCATGTCTTTAACGGCATCATTCACCTCTTGAGTAGAATACGGAACTCCTAATTTTTTCATGGCCGCTACTTTATCCTGTGTTTGAGACGTATTCAGCGTTTGTTCAAGTAGCCAAGCGTAATTAGGCATAATGGATCCAGGAGACATGCTACTTGGTTCTCTCATATGGTGGTAATGCCAAGAATCTGGATATTTCCCTCCTTCTCTATGCAAATCAGGTCCAGTACGTTTAGACCCCCAAAGGAAGGGATGATCATACACAAACTCGCCAGATTTCGAGAATTCGCCATAACGTTCTGTTTCACTTCTAAAAGGACGAACTAATTGTGAGTGACAACTAACACAACCTTCACGGATATAAATATCACGCCCTTCTAATTCTAATGAAGTATAAGGTTTAACCGATTCAATGGTTGCTACGTTTGATTTCACCATAAACGTTGGAATCAATTCGACTAAAGAACCCACCAGGATCATCACTAAAGAGGCTACCAGTAATTGGATGGGGCGTTTTTCAATCCAACGGTGCCAATGTCCATCGCTTTCGTGTTTTTCCTCTATGATCGCTAATGGTGCGGCTTCAGCTTTTTCATTAGCTAACAATGTTCCTTTCGACATGGTCTTAAACAAGTTGTAGGCCATTAAAATGGCTCCGGTCAGATATAAGGTGCCTCCAAATGCGCGCATCATGTGCATGGGTAATAATTGCAGCGTGGTATCTAGGAAATTACCGTATTGCAAGGTTCCTTCTGCTGTAAATTGCTTCCACATCATTCCTTGCGTGAATCCTGAGATATACATGGGGATTGCATAGAAGGCGATACCAATGGTTCCGATCCAAAAGTGTGTTTTGACTAATTTTTCTGAATAAATCGTTGTCTGGAAGATTCTAGGGAAAAGCCAGTATAACATCGCGAAGGTTAAGAATCCATTCCATCCTAAAGCCCCCACGTGTACGTGTGCTACGATCCAGTCGGTAAAGTGGGCAATGGCATTGATGTTTTTCAAAGACAACATGGGACCCTCGAAAGTCGCCATACCATAACTTGTAATACCCACGACCATAAACTTCAAAATGGTATTCTCCCGAACTTGATCCCAAGCCCCTCTCAAGGTTAAAAGGCCATTGATCATACCTCCCCAAGATGGCGCAATTAACATGATAGAGAAAACGACCCCTAGGGATTGAGCCCAATCAGGTAAAGACGAATATAATAAGTGGTGAGGCCCCGCCCAGATGTAAATGAAGATTAAGGCCCAAAAGTGTAAAATGGATAGTCGGTACGAGTAAACGGGACGATTCGCCATTTTTGGTAGAAAATAATACATCATGCCTAGGAAAGGAGTCGTTAAGAAAAACGCCACCGCATTATGGCCATACCACCATTGAATTAAGGCATCTTGAACACCTGCATAAACATAATAGGATTTTAAAAATGAGATAGGTAATTGAACCGAATTAGTCAAGTGTAAAACGGCCACCGTGATGAAGGTCGCAATGTAAAACCAGATGGCTACATACAAATGACGTTCTCTTCTTTTGAAGATAGTTCCGAACATATTAATGCCAAATGCTACCCAAACCAGTGTAATGGCAATATCTATGGGCCATTCCAATTCCGCATATTCATGAGAAGTAGTGATGCCTAAAGGTAAAGTAATAGCTGCTGCTACGATAATTAATTGCCAGCCCCAGAAATGGAAATTGGACAAGAAATCACTAAACATACGGGCTTTTAATAATCGCTGAAGAGAATAATAAACACCTGCGAAAATGGCATTACCCACAAAGGCAAAAATCACTGCATTGGTGTGCAGTGGACGTAAACGGCCAAAAGTACCATATTGAGTCAAATTCCAAGAGGGGGCAAATAATTGTGTGGCAATAATTACACCGACTGTCATTCCGACTACTCCCCAAAGGATTGTGGCAAGGGAAAAATTTCGAACAATTTTATTGTCGTAATAAAATTGCTCTAATGAGGTAGATTTTGTGCTCATAGATTCTTAGTTTTTTCGTCTTCGTGTAAAATGCGCATCGCTGGAGTAATTAAATCCTCTTGTTGTCCAGATCGAATAGACCAAACAAAGGCTACCACAAACCCAATTGCCATAAAAAGGCTCAATCCGATCATTAGGTACATTATTTCCATTGGGTGTACATTTTATTTGTTGCAATTTCGGGACAATGAATCCGCTAAAACCTGACCTTAATCAGCTTTTAATCTGATTTTTTGACGTGTTAGTTTTTGCCCTATCCAATTCATACCCACGTTCGCAATGACTAGCATACTAATCGAATTCACCGGCATTAAGATGGCGGCAATCAATGGGTATAAATTACCCTGAATGGCATAGCTTAGCCCAAATCCATTATAGACTAAAGAGAGCAAAAAGCTAGCCTTGATGAGTTTTAACCCAAATTTTGAATAGTTTAAATACGTCCCTAATTGAGCTAATTCCGATCCCTTCAAAATGGCATCAGATGAGGGGGTAAAATGTAAGTGATCATCTGAAACGGCAATACCTACATTGGCTTGTTTTAAGGCCCCAGCATCATTCAGCCCATCTCCTATCATGGCAACGATTTTACCCTTTTTTTGAAGCTCTTGAATGTACTCCATTTTCTGCATGGGGCTACATTCGAATTTCAAATGATCTTGATCGTCAAACCAATCTACAAGATGACTAGCATGTTCTTTTCTATCCCCTGAAATCAGGTGAATTTCATAGGTATGCCTTAATCGATGTAACAGCGCTTCAATACCTGGCCTATTTTCCCAAGGGAACTCTAGAAATCCAATCGATAGATGGTTGATTGATACGAATAAACGCGATTCGGAGCTGATAAATCCTTCAGGTGAAACGAGATGTGTATGGGTGTATTTCGCACTACCTATTTGGACAAATAATTCTTCAAAATGAGCCTCTAAACCTTTCCCTGTCACTTCTTTGAATTGGGTCAAAGGAAGGATAGCTCGTCCTTGTAAAAACTTTTTAACTTGTTTTGATAAGGGATGAGTGGATTGAAAAACGAGAGAATAAATGGCATTCCATTCTTTTTCACTTAATTCTCGATTAAAATGGATGCTTGGTTCCGTTTTGCCTTGTAAGGTTAAAGTGCCCGTTTTATCGAAAACCAAGGTGTTTACTAAGGCCATTCGTTCAAAAGATTGAATGTCTTTGATGAAAAATTGGTGTTTTGCTAGCCAGCGAATACCATGACCTAGTGCGAATGGATAAGAGACAGCTAAAGCGCAGGGACAAGCGATTACTAAAATACTCACCACAGCATTTGACCATCTATTAGGATCCACGTTATACCAATAGATCCCTGCTGCGGTGGCTAAACTCAACAGAATGATCGTAAAATAGAAGCCCACCTGGTTTGCGAAATTTTCCCAATTCTCTGATTTGTGGTGAGGATCCTTAAAGGCTTGTTGCTCCCAAAGTTGCGTTAAGTGACTTTGATTCAAGTCTTTACTGATTTGAATTTCGATAGCTTCTCCTCTATGTTTTCCTCCCGCATAAATAGACTGTCCAGCCTCTATCGAAATGAGTTCACTCTCCCCCGTTACAAAACTATAATCCATATCACTTTTGCCTTTTAACAAATAGGCATCCGCCGGAATGATTTCTTGATTTCGAATGAGCAGGCGATCCCCTATTTTGATCTCTTCTAAAGGAGCAGTTAATTCCTTGCCGCCTACTATTTTGGTTACAACGAGTGGGAAATAGGCCTTGTAATTACGTTCAAAGGAAAGAAAGTCAAACGATTTCTGTTGAAACCATTTCCCTATCAATAAAAAGAAAATCAAACCAGAAACTGAATCAATGTATCCGGCGCCCGTATGAGAAAGAATTTCATAGGCACTTCGACCGTAACCTACCAGAATCCCTAATAAGATGGGCAGCTCAATAGTCATCTTGCCCAATTTTAGGTGTGCATATACATTGCGGAAATAATCGGATCCGGAATAAAATACAGCTATCGTACCTAAGGCTAAATTTAGATACCCAAATAGTTGTTGTAGTGAACCATCTTCGATGCCTAAATATTCTGGAAAACTAAATAACATGGCATTTCCTGCACAAAATCCGGCGATGCCTAATTGTAGGAAAAGGTGTTTTTGGTCGTTTTTTTGTGGTTTTTCCTCCTCATTCGAAATATGCGGTTCGTAGCCTAAGCGTGATATCAAGCTAGCAAGCGCACCTAAACTAAATTGTTCTTCTTTGAACCAAACGGTTAAATCCTTCTTGCCAAAATTTAAACTAGTTTTTATGATGTAAGGATTCAGTTTTTGCAAATTCTCTAATAAATACAAGCACGATCTGCAGTGAATGGCGGGTAAATGAAAGCTTACTTTGGAAAACTCTGAATTAGAAAAAGTGATTAATCGATTACGAAACGCCGTATTATTCAAAAAGTCAAAATTCTTTTCTGTAGGAGAAATGCCAGGATTGATGTCACATGCATAATAGGCTTCTAGCTGATTATCATTTAGCAGTTCAAACACTTGTTCGCAGCCATGACAGCAAAATGTTTTGTCCTGTTTCTCAATCGGATGTTCACCGCAGGTATCGCCGCAGTGGTAACAAACCGATGCTTGGTCAACTATAGGCGCTTCTAGGATTTCTGAGTACATATTTACTGGATAATGTCTCAAATTTCCGATGAATGTAGATTGCTTTACTTGACAAATACTAGTTTGAAAACTGATCAATATCAGGAATTAAGATGAATAGACCCGCTACTTTCGCATTGTCAATATAGCCAATGAACGATTTTTCAGATACAGAACGGAAAGTACTAGCGAGTGGAATTGAGCTCCGCTATTTACCTGATGAATATTTATTTCGTCAGGGTCAAAAGGCTGAATTTGTTTTTTATCTCCAAGAAGGAAGTCTACTTCTGGAAAGTCCAACAAGTTTCGTGACCATTGAAAGAAAAGGGGTATTTATTGGAATTGAAGAGGCAATTGAAGAGAAAAAACACCATTTTTCTGCGTTGACATCTAGTTATGCACAGTTTTTGGTTTTTGAACGGAAGTATTTCAAGCAGTTGATCGATGAATTCGATTTAGCACTTCCCTATTTTGAGTATAAAAAAGCGGAATTAAATGAACTCTTACAAAAGGTTCAAATGAATTACGCTACGGTATAAAGGTTTAGAGTGGTATTTAATTGGGTATGGGCTCCCTTTTGCTTTTAGCGGAAGGGAGCTTTATTGTAAGGGGCTATCCTTTTCTTTTTTCAGTGTATTATAGACCAAACGATCCGTAAAACCATTCAGCCACTTGTTCAAGAATACAGTTAATTTGCCTTGCAGGGTTAAAACGAGGGTTTTCTTTTTAGCCTCATACGCTGCTGCAATTCGAGAGGCCACTTCCTCCGCAGACATCATTTTGCCTTCATCCCGCATCGTTTCGCCCGTAATCTTTCCTTCACTATTTAAGGAAGCTGCTCTGATATTTGAAGCGGTAAAGCCAGGGCATGCAATTAACACATGTACTCCTGTTTCTAATAATTCCGTTCGTAAGGCTTCTAAAAAGCCATTCATGGCGAATTTAGAAGCTGAATAGCCCGTTCTTACGGGCAATCCTCGGTAGCCAGCAATCGAAGAAATACCAATAATTCCTCCTTTTACAGCTTTAATATAGGGTAATGCAGCATGAGTTGCATATACCGTTCCCCAAAAATTAATATCCATTACTTGTTTTAAAACAGTCAAGTCAACGGTTTCAAACATCGAACGCATGGATATTCCTGCATTATTGATTAGTAGGTCTATGCGACCGTAAAGCTCTACTACCTTGGCAACCATCGTTCTGGTTTGTTCTTCCGAGGCAGAGTCACAAACAATACCTTTAGCGGAGATGCCTTGGGCTTGTAATTCCGCTTCTGCAGCCAGTAGATTTTGCTCATTTCTACCGGTTATGATGATTTGGGCTCCTTTTCTGCCGTATTCAAAGGCTAAAGCTTTTCCGATTCCAGAACTAGCTCCCGTGATGATTACTACTTGATTCTTCATGTGAATTAATTTCATTGCGAAGTTAAGGTTTTATCTTGAATTGGTTGGCTTGCCCACATAAAGCCGTATTTTTGTGCACATTTTTAGCAGCATGAGTAAGAAAAAAGAAAAGAAAGCCCCGGTGGTGTTGGAACAAATTGCCATTTTGGATTTTGCCGCAGAGGCAAAGTGTATTGCCAAAGTGAACGATGAAGTGATTTTTGTACAAGGAGCAGTCGCTCCCGGTGATATTGCGGATTTACGCATTTTGAAGTCGAAGAAAAGTTTCAAACAAGCGCAAGCAATTAATATTCAACCACTTTCAAAGCATCGCACGGAGGTGGCCTGTAGTCACTTCGGTATTTGCGGTGGCTGTAAATGGCAACATGTTTCTTACGAATCCCAAACTGCTTTCAAAGCGCAGCAAGTCAAAGATAATCTGACACGTATCGCAAAAGTGAAGTTGCCTGAATTTCAGCCCATTCTAGGCTCAGAAGAGACTTATTATTACCGCAATAAATTAGAATTCACCTTTTCTTGTGCGCGTTGGCTGACGGAAGATGAAATTGGAAAGGAAGATTTAGGGTCGATGAACGCTCTGGGTTTCCACGTTCCGGGTCGTTTTGATAAGATTTTGCCCGTTGATCATTGCTATTTACAACCGGATCCTTCGAATGCCATACGCAACGGAGTACGCGATTTTGCAGACGCAAATGGTATCTCCTATTATGAATTGAAAAACCAGCAGGAAGGCGCCTTGCGGAATTTGATCATCCGAAACACGGTTACCGACGAATGTATGGTGACAGTGCAGTTCGCCTATGCCACAGAGGATGAAATCAAACTGGTGATGGATTATTTGAAATCTAACTTTCCGATGATTACCTCATTGAATTATGTGGTAAACCAAAAAGGTAACGACACCTTCCATGATTTAGAAGTCGTTTGTTACCACGGTAAGCCTTTCATGCTGGAAACGATGGAGGATTTGAAGTTCCAAATAGGCCCCAAATCCTTTTTTCAAACCAATGCCAAACAAGCGCTCAAACTATACCAATTAGTTCGTCAATATGCTGACTTACAAGGCAATGAGGTGGTTTATGATCTATATACTGGAACGGGAACAATTGGCTTATTTTTAGCTAAGTACGCTTCTAAAGTAGTTGGACTTGAATATGTCGAAATGGCCGTGGAAGATGCACGAATCAACGCGGAAATAAATGGTATTAAAAATGCCACCTTCTTCGCAGGAGATATGAAAAAAGTCTTGACGGAAGAATTTATCGCTGTCCATAGAGCCCCGGACGTCATAATCACGGATCCTCCGCGCGCCGGAATGGACCTTGATGTAGTCAACCAAATTCTAACCGTAAAGCCGAAGAAGATTGTGTATGTTAGCTGCAACCCCGCTACCCAAGCACGTGATCTAGCCTTGTTGGATGTGGCTTACGAGGTGGATGTAGTTCATCCGGTGGATATGTTCCCACAAACGCACCATGTGGAGAATATTGTTCGCCTGAAGTTAAAGCACAAAGAATAGAGCATAAAGCATAAATATGGAAGCAAAAAGGGCGATTTTTCGCCCTTTTTGTATTTCAGAAATGTATTCCCGAAGGGAATTCCAACTCTGTTCTTTTTGCTTTGTTCTTTGAACTTTATGTTTTAAAAATTGCGGAGCAATTATTAAAACGGAGTGTTCAACGGATCATAATCCTCCGGTGGCAAGTTCATCTTACTCCCTTTAAATACCGCGTCAGAACTCGATTCGAAAGCCGAAGTTTGATCCCCTAGGGCACTTAAATCAAAGTTTCCACCTTCATTATTAGAGAAAGGTTGGAAGTCTAGGTCACAATATTTCGTGAACTTACCGATGAATTTTAGCCAGACACTGTCGAGAGATCCGGAACGGTTTTTGGCCATAATAATCTCTCCCATTCCTGTAATTGAATTACCTTGGTCATCCGCCGTAATACCGTAGTATTCAGGACGGTAGATGAACATTACCTGATCGGCATCCTGCTCAATGGCTCCAGATTCACGAAGGTCAGAAAGTTGAGGTTTCTTATTCCCTCCACGCGTTTCCGTAGAACGGTTTAATTGAGATAGTGCAATCACGGGCACATCTAATTCTTTGGCTAATTGCTTTAAGGCACGGGAAATTTGGGCGATTTCTTGTTCACGATTACCGCTGGCCCCTTTTCCTGAACTATCTCCTGTCATTAACTGCAAGTAGTCGATGACGATGAGGTCGATGCCTTTTTGTGCTTTTAAACGACGACATTTCGCTCTTAATTCTAGAATTGATAAAGCCGGGGTGTCATCGATAAACATATTTGCTTCGAAAAGCTTATTGATCTTCGTATGTAATTGTTGCCACTCATGTGGTTCTAACTTTCCTTTACGGATTTTATCAGCTTCAATTTCTGCCTCAGCTGAGATAATACGATTTACGAGCTGCACGGCACTCATCTCTAGCGAGAATAGCGCAACAGAGTGGTTGAAATCTACTGCCGCATTTCTACAAGCTGACACGACAAATGCCGTTTTACCCATACCTGGACGAGCCGCGATAATAATAAGTTCCTGTCTCTGCCAGCCAGAAGTCAAGCGATCTAAATCAGTAAACCCAGATGGGATACCTGTTAAACCACTTTTTTGCAATTGTTTTTTTTCTAATTCATCCACCGCTTTCTTCAAAATATCCGACATGCTCTCGTAGTTCTTGCGAATGTTGGATTCAGCGATGGTGAAAAGTTCCTGCTCCATCTTATCTAATAGATGAAATACATCCGAAGTATCTTCGTAAGATAATCGTTGGATTTCAGAGGATATTTGGATGAGCTGGCGCTTTAAATATTGCTCAATGATGATTCTGGCGTGGAATTCAACGTTAGAAGTTGAACTTACGCGAGAGGTTAATTGGGCTAAATAACTAGTGCCGCCTGCTTTTTCTAAGGAGCCATTTTGCTTTAAAAAATTATTAACCGTCAATAAATCGACCGGTTGAGATGCCTGAAATAGCCCTTGAATGGCTTCAAAAATCGATTGGTGGCCTTCTTTGTAAAAGGACGCAGGTCTTAATAATTCGATGACGTTAGCTAAAGGCTCTTTTTCTAACATTAAGGCACCTAACAACGCTTCCTCTAAGTCGACGGCCTGTGGAGGTAATTTCCCAAGTCCTAAATCGCTTAAACGAGTAGGACCTGCTTGAGAACGAATTCCGGCAGACGTCTGATTTCCTTTTTTGTAAATGGATGAAGGGGTGTTAGATTCCATACCACAATTTTACGTTAAATTTTCAAAATTATCTTATTCTCGAAGGTATTAAATTTCAAGAATTTCTTATTTTTACCTCTGTACGATTTAAACCCATTTTTACTTGTTAGAAAAAATAATTTCCCTCTCAGAGGTCTCTCTAATCGACTTTTTAGGCGTAGCGAATGTCAATATCAATTTATTGATTCATACCTTTCCCCAATCAAAAATCATTGCTCGAGGCGAGCAATTAACAGTTCGTGGATCCAATGATCAAATCGCCTTGGTGGAAGCCATCGTTAACTCCTGCATTGCACATATAGAGAAGCACCATACCCTTTCCGAAAAACATATGCAGGCCTACATTGATGCGGTATTAAATCCGACTGGAGAGGAAACTTCTCAGCCCTGGGTGGAGGATAAAGACGTGCTTCTTTTTGGCAATAAAGGAATCGTTATTAAGGCCAAAACTCCGAATCAACGTAAACTGGTCGATGCGGCCACTGAGAACGACATCGTCTTTGCCATCGGTCCAGCTGGAACAGGTAAAACCTATACAGCTGTGGCTTTAGCGGTAAAAGCATTAAAAAATAAGGAGGTCAAAAAAATCATCATCACGCGTCCTGCTGTGGAAGCAGGCGAAAATCTAGGTTTCTTACCTGGAGATTTGAAGGAAAAAATTGATCCCTATTTACGTCCTATTTATGATGCGTTGGATGATATGATTCCGGCTGAGAAATTGAAGTTCTATTTAGAAAATCGGACAATTGAAATTGCTCCTTTGGCCTATATGCGCGGTCGTACCTTAAATAAAGCATTTATTTTACTGGATGAAGCCCAAAACACTACCTCCATGCAAATGAAGATGTTTTTAACGCGTATGGGTATTCAATCGAAGACGATTATTACAGGTGATAAATCTCAAGTTGACTTACCTAAGAACCAAACATCTGGTCTGGGAGAGGCAGAACGTATCCTTTCAGGAATAAATGGAATTTCCTTTGTGGAATTAGATGGATCCGATGTGGTTCGTCACCGATTAGTGCGAAAAATCATCGAGGCGTATGGAAAGCAAGATAAATAGGATTATTCAGGCAATCAGCCAGGAAGAAATTGATCAAGTTTTCGCCATTCGGACAGAGGTTTTTGTCAAAGAGCAAAAGTGTCTTCCTTCCGAGGAATTTGACGAATTAGACGCAGTAGCTAATCATTATCTTTTACTAGAAAATGAGATACCCGTCGCAACTGGACGTTATCGAAAAACCGAAAAAGGTATTAAAGTGGAGCGCATTGCCACTTTAGAAACAGCAAGAGGCAAAGGTTATGCCTCTTTGGTGGTGAACCATATCATTGCTGAAGCCACAACCGCTTATCCTGATTGCAATTATCTCTATCTGCACGCACAGGTTTCCGTGATGCCACTTTATGCCTCTTTAGGTTTTGTACCCTATGGAGGGAGGTTTGTAGAGGCGGATATTGAGCATCAAGCGATGGGGTTAACAGTCGCTAGTCACTAGTCGAAAGTCGCTAGTCACTAGTTCAAAATCGTTATTAACACTCAATTAATCATAAAAAAAGCCAGAACGATGTCCCGGCTTTAAATATTTTTCGACTAGTGACTAGTGACTAGTGACTATCGACTAGAATGGTAAATCATCCCCACTCTCAGCCGCTAATGGAGGGAATTGGTATCCGCCCGCTGCTGGTGTAGGTTCCACTCCTGCTGGAATTGATCCTGTGCGATCTAAACGATAAGCACGGATTTCGGTATACCAGCGCTCGTTGTATTCTCTTGATTCTACGTTGAATTGAACTTTTACGATTTCACCTTCTTGAACTGGCGATAAATCTTGTGTTTTATCTCCCCAAACTGACATACAAACCTTCTTAGGATATTGATCTTGTGTTTCGATCACGAATTCTTGTTTGATCCAGTTGGTACCATTTTTACCTGTTCCTGTAACCTCAGGTAATTTCTTGATTAATTTTCCGCTTATTTCTAAAGCCATTTTACTGATATTTTTGAGTTCTGTAATTGTTGGCAAGTAAGTAAATAATTGGTAATTTTGCTAACCGTTTTTGGCGATGTGGTGAAATTGGTAGACACGCTACCTTGAGGTGGTAGTGCCGTTAAGGTTTGGGAGTTCGAATCTCCCCATCGTCACTTAATATTTTGTTTAATCTGTAAATCATGTTGAAGATGAAACCTTACAGTGTATTGCTTTACTATAACTATACTCCTATCCCGAATCCGGAGGAGTACCGTGTAAAACATCACCTATTTTGTATTGAGAATAACCTATTAGGGCGCGTAATTGTGGCTGCTGAAGGTTTGAATGGAACCGTTTCTGGGCTTAAAGCGGATTGCGATGCCTACATGAAGTGGTTAGAAAATGATCCCATTTTTGCGGGTACTGATTTTGATTTCAAAATCGAAGAAAATGAAGCTCATACGTTTAACAAGTTACACGTTCGTGTGAAGAATGAGATTGTTCACTCGGATTTACCGGTGGACCCCCGTGTCAGAACCGGGAAACATTTAAAGCCAAAAGAATTCAAGCAATTATTGAAGAATGACCCTGATGTCGTTTTGGTCGATATGCGTTCGAATTATGAACACGAATTAGGCCGTTTTAAAGGGGCTTACACCTTTGATATGGAGAACCTACGGGATTTACCTGATCATGTGCAAGAGATTGCCCATTTGAAAGATAAAAAAGTGATTACTTACTGTACAGGTGGTATTAAGTGCGAGAAAGCGTCTGCCTATTTAATTGAAAAAGGATTTAAGGACGTTTATCAATTGCACGGGGGGATTATTAAATACGGTTTAGAGGAAGGCGGAGAGGATTTTGATGGTTCTTGTTACGTGTTTGATAATAGAGTGGCTACTGCAGTTAATTCCGTGAATCCGGAGGTAATTTCTGAATGCCATGTTTGCCACACGAAGTCGGATCACATGGTCAATTGTGCGAATCCAGAATGTAATGAGCATTTAGCCATTTGTCCTTCCTGTTTAAAAGAAATGGAAGGCGCCTGCTCGCAGGAATGCAAAGAACATCCTCGTAAGCGTCCTTATAACGAGAAGGGCTATTATTCCAAAAACTCAGTGGGATATTCTCCTGAATTAGGATTCAAGTCCTTTAAACGGACAGAGAAGATCGAAAAACAAAAAAAGGCTCAATTATGAGCCTTTTTTACTTCCTTAATATGGTATTCTTGAATTAGCGGAGGATTCTCCGGGCTTAGCGTGAAATATACTTCGGCTGAGCCTTTTTCTCCCTCGATGACAAAGGTTCCTCTGAGGTTGTTTTCTGGAACGATTTCGTGAATAGTACGAATGGCTCCTATTTTTTCAAATATCGCTTTCGCTTCAGACCGAAGCATCTCTGGGAAATAGTCTAGGAAGAAATTTTCAGCAAAAATGCCGGTTTCTGGTGCTTTGTCCCAATTAGGCAATAATTTAACCAATTCTGCTTGTCTACGCTTTAATATCTCAGAAGGTGAAATCTTTCTGGGACTCAATTGAACGGAATGAATAAGAGAATCTGCCACTTTTAAGTTGATGAAACTGGCTGGTGCATAAGTTACATTGGCAAAAGAGATAATACCTAAAGCATAATCTGGGAAAATTCGCCAGTTACTTCCAAAACCTGGTAAGCCACCTGAATGTCCCACGCTGCGCTTTCCTAAGTCATCTTTCATAAAGCTTAAACCATAACCATAAGCGGTAACAGAGCTTCCTTTTCTACCGATTGGGAAAATATAAGACGGATTAAAGCCACTCATATTCCAAGGGAATTGCATTTCACGTAAGGAACTACGCTTTAAAGGTCCTATTTCTGGAGCATCTCTTTCAGGCCATGCGGCTAAATGCAAGGCAACGTATTTGCTAAAATCTTCTAAGGTAGTGATTAGGCCTCCCATCGCTCCGTAGGCTCCATCATGCTCCATAGGTTGTTTAACCCAGGCATTGTTGATCCAGCGATACCCATAAGCTAATTTATTGGCGGGGACTTTAGTGTATTCCCAATAGGTTTGATTCATACCCAGGGGTTTGAAGATGTGGTCAGTAATGTATTTTTGGTAGCTCATCCCACTGACATTTTTGATAATTAAACCTAACATCGCAAATCCCATATTGCTGTATTCATAGGTAACCCCTGGATTATTTGAAAAGGTTATTCCCTTTAGAATCATTTTTTTAAAGGTCTCCTCACTGATGCCTAATTGGCGATCACCCCAGGGATTGTCTTCTGGAAATCCAGCGCCGTGCATCATTAAATGCCTAACGGTGATAACAGGGGCATCTTTTGTTAATGAGTTGGTTTGTTTTAATTCAGGGATATACTTCGATGCGGGATCATCTAATTGTAATTTACCCGCATCACGTAGTTGCAGAATGGCCATCGTGGCAAAACTTTTTGACATAGAAGCGATTCTAAAATCAATGTCTTTTTCTGCTTTAATACCGTTTTCAATTTGCGCTAAGCCTACTGCGTTCGAATGAATGAGACGGCCTTGGTATACGATTCCATAAACCAAACCTGGCATTTTAGCCATGTTCGCCTGCTCTTTAAATAGCGCGTCAATGGTGGGAATGAAAGATTTGATTTTGTCTTCATTGGATTGTGCTTTGGCCGTTAAAACACAGCAAATAAGAAGGATAGATAGGTATTTCATCGTTTCTTTTTGGATAAATTCTCCTGAACTCTAAATAAAGTGATCTCTTTTATCAGTTCCAAAGGCATAGGCGAATGGTAGGGGAATTTGATTGCCCCCTTAGAACCTTCGTAAGGCGCTAATTCTTGAACAAAATTCTTTATCCCACTAGGTGTCGGATAAAAGCCCAAATGGTTGTTCCAGGCCGCAAAATGCACTAAATTTCCATTGAATTTAAAGGTAGGCATGCCATAAGACATCGTTTCTTCTGTTCCCTCTGGAACCACAGAACGAATTGCATCGCGCACCTCGATCAATATTTTTTGTGTGGCCTCCGGAAAGGTCTTGATATATTCTTCCATTAGTTTTTGGCTAGTTTTTGATGTCTGAAAAATAGAAATAAGGGGAATGCGAACGCAAATCCAATTAAAACGGTCGCTAATAAATACAGGTAGAGGTTTTTGATTTTGATCCGTAATCCTTCTACTAAAATAAAAAAGGTCCCTGTTATGGCCCCCGTCCAAAAATCACAGCTTAAACTTTTAGCGTAAGGGTTTGATGTCCAAGTACTTTTAACAAAATCATAGACATCGAATTTTCCATTGTTTAACATCATGCCTTCATAAACATAATAAAAGGTGATGCTTCCCCCTACTAAGGAGAGAAATAGATAGAAATAGTGTGCGTTTTTCATCGTATTGACTTTATGGTAATTTTCTTCCCTCTCATTTCGACGCTCTCCCCTATCTTTTTTCCTTTTAATAGGGCACCTAATGGGGATTCGACCGAGATGGCATAGACGTCGTCCATTTTGCCAAAACCAATCGAAATAAAGTATTTCTCTTGATCCGTTTCCACCAGACTCCCTTCGCAGACGACAGCGGCTGCTGCCGAGGGCAGGGATTGTAGTTTTTTTAATGAATTTTCAGTCGTATCGATTAAGGCACTTAATTTGTCCATCTCGCGCTGCATCATTTCGCGGCCGGTTTCAAACTTATCGCCTGCGCTACTTTTGGTATCTGAATCCCTTGACTCTTTGGCTAATAGATAGTCTCTTCGTGCTTCTTCAAGCGATTCGGATAAACGGTCACGTAGTTTTGAAAGGATTTCTGACTTTGAGCTGGACATGGTCGGCTATTTAATTGGAAAATTATCAATAAATTCGCGGATGACCTATTTCTCTCCCACCGACTTAATTATTAATCCAGACGGAAGTTCTTACCATTTGAATTTGCGACCGGATCAAATCCCTGATACGTTGATATTAGTGGGAGATCCAGAACGCGTTCCCAAGGTGTCTCAGTTTTTTGATGAGGTCACTGAAATCGTACATAAACGTGAATTTGTAACGCATTTGGGTACTTTAAAGGGGAAGCGAATCGCTGTGTTATCAAGTGGAATAGGCGCAGATAATGTGGAGATAGTGATGAATGAGCTGGATGCCTTGGTGAATATAGATTTCCAAACTCGCCTCGAGAAAGAAGTAAAAAGATCGTTGAATTTAATTCGAATAGGTACCTCTGGAAGTATTCAGGCACACATTCCAGTGGATTCGATTTTAATTTCAAATGCAGCTATTGGATTCGATAATCTGGCACAATTTTATGGATTTAACTCTGCCCAATCTATTTCAGCTGCTTCTTTGGAAAAATGGACACAAGCCATTGATTATCCCTTACCCCTTTACGCGGCGAAAGCAAGTGCCAATTTGCTAGAAAAATTCAAGCCTTTAAACGCTTTCGAAGGAATTACTTTAACGGCACCTGGCTTTTATGCACCTCAAGGCAGGACTATTCGTATGCATTCCATCAGACCAGATTTTCTAGAAAAGGTAGCTGGTGCTACATTGGAAGGTCAAGAAATTACCAATATTGAGATGGAAACAGCCGCTTATTATGCCTTTGCAGGAGCCATGGGGCATGAAATGATTTCATTGAATGCCTTATTAGCGAATCGAATCACGAACGAATTTTCGAAGGATCCAGAGGGACAAATCATGTCCTTAATAGAGAAAGCTATAGGGCTAATCGCATAACATAATCGTCCATTACGTAGCCATTGCCTATATCTAGAATCATCTCCCGGTCTTTTGTGAAGCCTTTTTTGTGGTAAAAATCCACCGCTGAATTATACTTATTTACATTCAGTATAATCGATTCTAAGCCTAAGGCACGAGCCTGATGACTAATTTCGTTGATAATAAAAGTGCCGGCACCTTTTTGCTTCAGCGATGGTCGTAAATACAGTTTATGTAATTTTCCCTCGGTATCAGTTAGTTTTTCAAAAGCGCAATAACCAATAGCTTTTGCATCGACTTCTAGCATAGAGAAAAGTTCGATTTGTGAGCTAATTAATTCCGTATTATACATCATTGGAATCATGTATAAGGTCTGCTCTTCGGTTAAAATATGGCCGTAAGTAGGTCTCCAGGCTTCCTCCGCAATTTCTTGAATGGTGGGAATATCTTCGAGCGTGGCTTTGCGTAAAATCATGCCCAAAATTTGTAAATTGCAGTCAAAATAACAAAAATGAAGCCACTTATTCTCATCGCAAACGACGATTCTATCTATTCCAAAGGCATTCGTGTCCTCACTGAAATTATGTCCGAGATGGGCGAAGTGGTGGTCGTTGCTCCAGACACGCATCAATCTGGCATGGGCCATGCCATCACGTTAGGCGAACCGCTTCGTGTGGTAAAGACGAATGATTTTGGTGATCATATTCAATCTTATAAGTGTTCAGGAACACCCGCTGATTGTGTGAAGATAGGAAAACACCAAATATTGAAAGACCGCAAAATTGATTTAGTCGTATCTGGCATAAATCATGGCTCTAATGCATCCATTGCTGTTTTATATTCTGGTACAATGTCCGCTGCCATTGAGGCTGCCATGGAAGGAATTCCGGCGATTGGTTTCTCTTTGTGCGACTTTGCGGCAGATGCGGATTTTTCGCATTGCCACGATTACATTATCAAGATTTGCCAACAAGTTTTAGTACACGGTTTGCCCAAAGGTTTGACCTTGAACGTGAATTTCCCGGCGCATTCTTCGATGCCTTTGCAAGGGGTTAAAGTGGTAAAACAAGCGAATGCAATCTTTAGAGAGCGTTTTGAAGAGCGTAAAGATCCTTATGGAAAGCCCTATTATTGGATGGATGGGGATTTACACAACGAGGATTTGAACAACAATACCGATTTAGATGCGCTTGCTGAAAACTACGTGAGTATTGTTCCCGTTAAATACGATTTAACGGATTATGATGAATTAAAGCAGATGCAGAGCTGGGATCTTTAACAAGGTCAAAACGCTCAACGCATCCGTGATAGTGCCATTTTTCGCCATTTCAATCGCTTCGCCGAGCGGCAATCTACGTATTTTTAATTGCTCCGTTTCTTCTGGGCAGGCTTGGTGCTGAATGAGGTTTTGGGCTACATACATCACCGCTTTTTCATCACTTACTGAATTAGACAAGTAGACCTCCCCTAGTTGTGTCCATTCTGCCGCCACTAGGCCCGTTTCTTCGAGTAATTCGCGTTTAGCAGCTTCTAAAGTAGATTCACCGAATTCAATAGAGCATCCACCCTCCGGAACTTCCCAAGAATATTCGTTTAAGGTATAACGATATTGCCCCACTAGATAGGTAAATCCCTCTGAATCGATCGGAACAATCGAAATAGCGGTGTTTTTAAAGTGTACTTTGCCATAAATTCCTGGATTACCTGCGGGATTTAAAACCTCATGGTGTTCTACTTTTATCCAAGCATTTTCGTAGGCCGTTTGTTGGCTAATTGTTTTCCAGGGATTGATTTCCTTTTCCATCCGGTAAAAATACTATCTTTGTCCTAATGAAACAGCGGCTTGTCCTTCTTTCTTTCGTCTTATCAGTGGCCATTATGGCTGCTAAGTTTTATGTCTACTTTTTAAGTGGATCGACTACTTTGTTAACAGACGCGTTGGAATCCATCATAAATGTGGTTGCTGCCAGTTTTGCCTATTATTCGATCTATTTAGCCTCCCTTCCTAAGGATTTAAACCATCCGTATGGTCATGGTAAAATTGAATTCTTTGCCTCTGGTTTAGAAGGGGTCCTTATTTTATTGGCATCTGCCTATATTTTCTTGCATGCCTCGCAACATTTGTATGCTTCGCCCGCTTTATCGAGTTTAGATCTAGGGATGGCAGTTTCCTTCGTATCTGCGGCCATTAATGGATTATTAGGTTATTATTTAGTCCAAAAAGGACGTTCAAGCCATTCCCCCGCACTTATTGCAGATGGCAAGCATTTGCGTTTAGATGCCTATAACGGAATTTTAGTCGTTGTAGCGCTGGCGATTACGTATTTTACCAATTGGTTTTGGGTCGATTCCGTCGCCTCCTTTTTGTTTGCAGCTTTTATGTGTTGGCAAGGTATCCACCTGATTCGCGAATCGGTGGCTGCTCTGATGGACGAGACGAATCCTGCTTTGTTTGAGAAAGTGACGAACTGGGTCGTGTCGAACAAAAAAGCGGAATGGATTGACTTACATAATCTCCGGGTTCAGCAATACGGAGGAGATTTGCATATTGACTGCCACTTAACGCTTCCTAGGTATTGGGATTTGAGTAGAACTCACGAGGAGATTCATGAATTCGAAGAGATGTTAGGTAAACTACAAGAAACCCACGTGGAGATTTTTGTCCACGCGGATCCTTGTTTAGATGAATGTTGTAATCACTGTACGATAGCCGATTGTGCGATTCGCAAGGCTGCTTTTTCGAAGAAAATAGAATGGAATAAAATGAATTTGGCCTTAAACCAAAAACATTTCAACGAAACACTAGCTCGTTCTTAAAGAGCCAATTCCGCCATCTACACCAATAATTTGTCCTGTTATCCACGAATTCGCTGGATTCAATAAGAAGGCGGCCAGATTAGCCACATCGTCTGATTGTCCCACACGTCCTAGTGGATGTCTTTTTCCGCCCGCCTCTATCTTCTCTGGAGAGTTTAATAAAGCTCCGGCTAAAGGGGTTTGAGTTAAAGAAGGTGCAATGGCATTAACTCGAATCTTATTAGCTGCTAATTCTGCCGCTAAAGAACGTGTTAAACCCTCAATCGCTCCTTTTGAGCTCGCGATAGAAGCATGGAAACCCATACCTGTTTGCACAGCCACTGTACTAAATAGAACAATAGATGAAGTAGCAGACTGTTTCAATGCTGGTAAAAGTGCTTGAATCACTCGAACTGCGCCTAGCACATTGATTTGGAAGTCTTTTTCAAAATCAGCTGACGTCAATCGGTGGAAAGGTTTTAAATTAATGCTACCTGGACAATAGGCAATTCCATCGATAGGTCCCGTTACAGAGGCCAATTGAGAGTCATCCGCAGATAAAGCATCCCAACTATAATTTTCCACACCAGAAATGCTGGAAGGATTTCTAGAGAAATTAATTACTTCGTGTCCTTCAGCTACCAAAGATGACGCAATGGACTCACCAATTCCTTGGCTAGCGCCCACAATTACGTATTTTCCCATGATTAACCTTGGATAGATTGTAAGAATTCTCTTCTAGTAGCGTCCTCTTGGAATTTACCTCCGTAATAAGAGGTAATTGTTGAGGTCGCTTCGTCTTTAACCCCTCTAGACGAAACGCAAAGGTGTTTAGCATCAATAAAGACAGCCACGTGATCCGTTTTTAGAACGCGTTGCAAGTGTTTCGCAATTTGCATAGTTAAACGCTCCTGAACTTGAGGTCTTTTCGCGTAATATTGAACAATACGGTTCAATTTCGAAAGTCCAATGACTTGACCAGACGATATGTAAGCGATGTGCGTTTTACCTACGATAGGTACAAAATGATGCTCGCAATTCGAATAGAACGAGATATTTTTTTCGACCAACATTTCGTAATAACCGTATTTGTTTTCAAACAAGGCTACTTTCGGTTCATTGGCAGGGTTCAAGCCACTGAAAATTTCTTCAATGTACATCTTAGCTACGCGCTTAGGTGTACCGCGAAGAGAGTCATCCGTCAAGTCTAAACCTAAGGTTAACATGATCTCGCGAAAGTGAGATTCAATGATGGCTATTTTCTCTGAATCAGAAAGATCAAAAGCATCCTCCCTCATCGGTGTCTCGATTGAGGTGGCTACATGATTATCTCCAATTTCCTCGTCTGTTAACAAGAAATGGTCTGAATCAATTAGCAGGGAATTCAACGAAATTTCTTTCTGTTTCATACAATCTAATTTTTAAATCTAGTTTAGAAGGGAGTTTAGCCCTCAATTTATTGTAAATAACGATGACGATATTTTCTGCAGAAGGATTTAAATCAGCGAATTCTGGTACGTCTAGATTCAAATTCTTGTGGTCAAACTTTTTGCACACTTCTGTCTGCGCTAAATCTGATAAAAACTTCGTATCGATTACATAACCCGTTTCGGGGTCAATTGTTCCGGTTACCTGGATAATTATTTCATAATTGTGTCCATGGTAGTTCGGATTGTTGCATAAACCGAAAATTTCTTTGTTTTTCTCTTCTGTCCAAAGTGGATTGTGCAAACGATGAGCAGCGTTGAAATGCTCTTTTCGGAATACGCTAACGCGTGGGGCTTCAGTCATTTTTTCTAAATTCTTATAAAATTAAAGTATTTTCCTTAATTTTCATCTTTATTAACCTATTGTTAACCTATGAAAAGAAGGAAGTTTATTTCTGATTCCTTGATGTATACCTCTGGTACCGCTTTATTTCCCACATTTCTGAAACAGATACCTGAAGAACAAAAAAAAGTACGTTTAGGTTTTATCGGTGTCGGATTAAGAGGCCAAAATCACCTTGAAATGGCCATGTATCGTCCAGATGTGGAAGTGGTTGCCATCTGTGATATAGATCCCAAAGCGATTGACATCGCTTTAAAGATGATTTCAGACAAAAGTCGCCCCGCTCCTGCCGTTTACGGAAAGACCGAAAAAGATTTCGAAAACTTAGCTAAACGCAACGATATTGATGGTGTGGTAATCGCTACTCCTTGGGAATGGCACGTGCCAATGGCCTTGGAAGTGATGAAGCAAGGCAAATATGCGGGCGTAGAAGTTTCTGCCACCGTTACTTTGAAGGAATCTTGGGATCTCGTGAATATGTATGAGAAAACGGGTTCTCATTGCATGATTCTGGAGAACGTATGTTATCGCCGAGATGTCTTAGCAACCTTAAATATGGTGCGTCAGGGCATGTTCGGTACCTTGAATCACGTACAATGTGGATATCAGCACGATTTACGTGAAGTTAAATTTAATGATGGAAAGCAGGCCTATGGCGGTGGAGTTGAATTTGGGGAGAAAGGTTTTTCAGAGGCCAAATGGCGTACCCAGCATTCTGTCGATCGCAACGGCGATTTATATCCTACGCATGGTTTAGGACCCGTTGCTGAGATGTTAAACATTAACCGAGGAAATCAATTCGCTTATTTAACGTCGATGGCGACGCCTTCTTTGGGACTACATAATTATATCGTGGAAAAAGGTGGTGTAGATCATCCGAATGCGAAAGTGAATTTCAAATGTGGAGACATTGTTCAGACGATGATCAAATGTGTGAATGGCGAAACCATTTTAATTACGCATGATACGAATTCCCCTCGTCCTTATTCTCTAGGTTTCCGCGTGCAGGGAACAAAAGGATTGTGGATGGAAGATAATAAATCGATCTATTTAGAGGGTGTTTCGCCTAAAGCTCATCGCTGGGAAGAAGCTAAACCCTATTTAGAGAAATACGATCACCCTTTGTGGAAAGCACACGCCACTGATGCAGAGAATGCGGGGCATGGCGGCATCGATTATTTCGTGTTAAGATCCTTTATAGAGGCAATTAAGGCGAAAGTAGCACCCCCTATTGACGTATATGATGCGGCTGCTTGGTCTGCGATTGCCCCACTTTCGGAGGAATCGATTAAGAAGGGCTCCGCTCCTATTCAAATACCGGATTTCACCCGTGGAAAATGGAAAACAAATCAACCAATTTTTGCATTAAACGAACAATACTAAACCTATGAACCAATCAAAAAACGTAAACGGACCTCTTTTAATTATCGGTATTCTCTTCTTTGTCTTTGGTTTTGTGACCTGGGTGAATTCCGTTTTGATCGCCTTTTTCAAGGATGCCTTTCATCTAAATAACTTCGACTCGCTCTTAGTCACTTTTGCCTTCTTTATCTCCTATTTCGTCATGGCGATCCCTTCCTCTTGGGTTTTGGCAAGAACGGGCTTCAAGAAAGGGATGTCATTAGGCCTCTTAGCAATGGCTGTAGGAACTCTTTTGTTTATTCCAGCCGCCCAAATGGAAAATTATCCGATGTTCTTGTTCGGTTTATTTGTAATCGGAACAGGTTTGGCCCTATTACAAACGGCTTCTAATCCCTATGTTACGATCCTAGGACCTGCTGAATCTGCAGCCCAAAGAATCTCTGTCATGGGTATTTGCAATAAGGTGGCGGGTATTTTGAGTCAATTTATTTTCGGTGGCTTATTCCTATCAAGTGCGGTGGGAGGTTCTTCGAAATTAGCCATTGTGATTATGCCTTATGGCATCATGACGGCGGTTTTAGTGCTTTTAGCGGTTTGGGTGTGGTTTTCGTCGCTACCTGAAGTTGAGGCGGAAGAAACGGTAGAAGAGGCGGGTAATGCGAAGTCGAGTGTTTGGGCTTACCCTAGTTTAGTTTTAGGTTTGGTTGCCTTCTTCGTTTATGTAGGTGTGGAAGTGATTGCGGGTGATACGATCATTAATTATGGTGTATCCCAAGGATTTAGTCAAGATGTTGCGAAGAGCTTTACTACCTATACTTTATACGGTATGTTAGCGGGTTATATCATTGGTATCTTCTTTATTCCCAAATACTTATCACAACAAAAGGCCTTGAACTATTCGGCTATTTTAGGCGTATTATTTTCGATAGGCGCTATTACTTTCACGGGTTTTATGTCTGTGCTTTGTTTGGCCTTATTAGGATTAGCTAATGCCTTAATGTGGCCAGCCTTATGGCCATTAGCAATTAATGGATTAGGTAAGTTTACCAAAATCGGATCAGCCTTAATTATCATGATGATCTCAGGTGGAGCTTTGATGCCTTTATTGTATGGTAAGATTGCGGACCAAATAGGCAACACACAGTCTGCTTATTTTATTTTGATCCCTTGTTATCTTTTTATCTATTATTACGCAACAATTGGTCATAAAAAGAGTTCTTGGAAGTAGAAATACCTATTTTTGTGTTTTAATTCAACTATGTCTATTCTTTCCTCGAACACGGATCCTTTAATTGCAAACGGTAATCGCTATGCAACTTCTTTATATGCCTATGAAAGAAGGAAAACGATTCCAGTTCAAATCGGTGATCTGTATTTAGGTTCTGATTTCCCGATTCGAATTCAGTCGATGACGACGATAGACACGATGGATACGCAGGGATCTATCGAGCAATCCATCCGAATGATTGATGCGGGATGTGAATTAGTCCGTATTACGGCTCCCTCCGTCAAAGAGGCGCAGAATTTAGAGAATATTCGCAAAGGATTGCGCGAGCGCGGTTATACAACGCCTCTCGTGGCAGATATTCACTTTACACCGAATGCGGCTGAATTAGCGGCAAGAATCGTGGAAAAGGTGCGTATTAATCCAGGTAATTACGCCGATAAAAAACGATTTGAGACCATCGATTATACCGATGCTTCTTATGCATCCGAATTGGACCGTATCCGAGATAAATTTTTACCATTAGTCAAGATTTGCAAGGAATATGGGACGGCGATGCGCATAGGTACGAACCATGGTTCGCTTTCTGATCGTATTTTAAGCCGATATGGGGATACGCCTCACGGCATGGTGGAATCCGCTTTGGAATTCCTTCGTATTTGTGAGGATGAGAACTATTTCAATATTGTTCTTTCGATGAAATCATCGAACACGCAGGTGATGGTCGAAGCCTATCGTTTATTAAGTAAGAAGCTAAAGGATGGTGGATTTAAAGACTATCCAATGCACTTAGGTGTGACAGAAGCTGGTGAGGGTGAAGATGGTCGAATTAAATCGGCAGTTGGTATTGGTACTTTATTAGAGGATGGTCTAGGAGATACGATACGAGTTTCTTTGACGGAAGATCCTGAATTCGAGATTCCGGTGGCACAAGATTTAGTGCGTCGATATGACAGCCGGGCATCATCTCAAGATCCCATACAGGCTTTTGCAGGTCAATCGGAGGCTTTTGACTCCCCTATTCATCCTTTTGCTCATACACGCAGAAAGACTACCGAGATTTTTTCGATCGGAGGACATCAAGTACCGCGGGTAATTGCAGATTTTTCTACACGTGCCTCGATATCGATTGCAGATTTAAAATCTATTGGTCACTTCTATTTGCCAGAGCCAGATAAATGGGCGATGAATGATTTAGGAGCTGATTTTATCTATACGGGTAAGGCTTCGCTTGACTTTATGCTACCTAACGGTTTACGTCAAATACAAGATGCCTCCGTTTGTACTCCTTCTGATTTCGTTTATCCCTTATTTACTTATACAGAATACCAATCCGCATCGACTAAGCATCCGGTGTTGAATTTTGTTTCGGTGGATGCGGCAGAATTGTGTTCAGGGAATGATTCATTCGATCCGACTTGTGTGATTGTTTTGAAATCATCGAATGCGCATCAGATGCCTGCTATTCGAAGAGGTTTCTTTCATTTGATGCAGAATGAGATCACAAATCCGGTGATCATTCATTTGAATTATGGGTCGATTTCGGATGATCAATTCCAATTGTTTGCTCCTACCGATGGTGGAGCCTTATTTATTGATGGATTAGGGGATGGATTACTTTTAAGCTTGAACCATTCGAAGAATAAAGAGGCTTTATGTAATACGACGAATTTTGGGACGCTTCAGGCGAGTCGTATGCGTATTTCCAAAACAGAATATATTTCTTGTCCTTCTTGTGGACGGACTTTGTTTGATTTACAAGAGACGACGGCCATGATTCGCCAAAAAACGGATCACCTAAAAGGGGTTAAAATCGGTATTATGGGCTGTATTGTAAATGGTCCAGGTGAAATGGCGGATGCCGATTATGGCTATGTGGGTATCGGAAAAGATAAGATTGCCTTGTACAAAGGGCAAGAGGTCGTTAAAAAATCCGTACCAGCAGATTCAGCGGTGGATGAATTAATTCAATTGATTAAAGAACATGGAGACTGGCGTGAGCCGTCTGTAAACGAATAGAAAATGAGCAGATTAAGAGAGCAATTCAAAGTAGGCGAAGTATTCACGTATTTTATTCGTGTTTTTCAAAAACCTAAGCCAGGGGCACCCGCTAATTTCAACATCCGTGCGATGCATACGATTAATAAGATTTCAATCTTAATGTTTATCGTTTGTTTGATCGTGATGACGTACCGCGCCTTTATACGCTAATTATTTAGTCCCGTACAGACACCAATTCTTTGCTTTCTTCAAAGCAGACGCATCTTTCGTCTTTCCTTTGACATAATCACACAGGAATTGATTTTCCTTAGGCCCTAGCGCACTCGGCATGGAGTTGATTAATTCGTCAATCACCTTCATAGCTTGTGTGGCTTTACGCTGTTTGAACAACATATCAGATTCCACCATCCAAGTTCTCCGAACAATACTCGAGCGATCGAGCCCCGTACGCGCCATTTGAGATTTTAATTTCATCAATCCTGCTTCACCTAAACGAGTTGAACGAGAGCTTGTTAACGTGATTTGGAAGATATTCTCATAGATCATTCGTACGGTTGAAGGATCATATATGGAATTATAGTAGTTTAAATTCCGAATGAAATAATCAAATAAACGATTATCTGGGCTCATTAAGGCCACCTGCATTAAATTGAAGGTAGATTGTGAACTATATTGGGTTGGCTTTAGTAAAGCGATATACGCATTCATTGCTTGTATATTTGCCAATGTATCCCCCGTAATTCTAGCATACTCCGCATAATTCACGAGCATTCCCGGATTCTTTTCTCCCGCAGCTAGTCGCTTCGGAAATTGCGCAGCTTGCTCGGCTGGATTAGCGGCTTTCGTAGCTAAGGCATTCACCATAGTTACTGTATTTTCTTTTTCTCCAAAGATTCTCGCCTGAACGATTTTCATCGTTTTAGGTTCAAAGAATACGAATGTAGGTGTCGCATTTACAATGACCCCAGCTTGCTTTAAAGCCATCTGATTTGCTGGATTACGAATATCTAATTGGTAATTTACAAAGTTCTTATTGTACACCCCACCTACCGCTGCTTGCGTGAATACCCCTTTGAAGGAATTGCAAATGTGGCAATCCGGCGCATAAATTTCCATGAAAAGCAATTTGTTTTGCTTGATGGCTTCAGCACGGGCTTCCTGCAAAGAATTAACTTGTAGGAAATTAATTCCTTGAGCTGGGCTCAAAAAGGGCAATAGCAGCGTAATTAGGATGTATTTCATTAGTTGTTTCCTTTTTCTGCAGCGACGATTTCCTTCTGCAAATGAGAGGATAAGGTGCGGCAAACGGCTTCTAATTCTTGAGCAAAGAAGTTATCTCCTGTGGCTTGCAATGACGCATCAGCGACAGTACCCACTACCTCGATGAAAAAGCGCTTCATATCTAACACTTCCATGTCTTTTGTCCAAAGAGGCAATGTCAAAGTTCCTTTGTGGTAAGGATCCCAAGTAGCTACTAAAATAGCCTTTGTTTCTTCGATGCCTTCGTTCGGATTATCTGTTGCTGACCAAGAGATTTGCTCGGGGATGTTTTGGTCGTCTAATTGTATCTTAAAATTGATTTCAGAATGTTTCATGGATGTAAAATTAATCGTATTTTCGTATAAATTAAGGAAATTAATGGTCAGGGCTGAAATTATTACCATTGGAGATGAGATTCTGTACGGGCAGATTCTAGATACGAATACCCAATGGATTAGTCTAGAATTAGATAAGCTTGGGATCAAAACCGTTCGTAAGTCTTCCGTAGGTGATCAAAAATTAGAAATTCTTCAAATCTTGAATGAAGCCGCACAGCGCGCTGATGTCGTTTTTATTACCGGAGGATTGGGTCCCACGAAAGATGATTTAACCAAAAAGATTCTAGCAGAATACTTCGACTGTGAATTAGAAATGCATCCAGTTGCCTTGCAAGATGTGACTGAATTCTTCGCTAAACGCGGCCGTGAATTATCCGATATCAACCGAGATCAGGCTCTATTACCTACAAAAGCCGAATTTGTCCGCAACGCACAGGGAACTGCACCCGGTATGTGGTTTAATGAAAAAGGAGTGATTTGGGTTTCAATGCCTGGTGTTCCCTATGAGATGAAGAACATCATGGAGAAAGAAGTGCTACCCCGTTTAGTCACTCATTTTAAAACGCCTGTTATTTTTCATAAAGTGATCAAGACTGTGGGAATCGGTGAATCCTATCTTTCTGAATTGATAGAAAGCTGGGAATTGCAATTGCCAGCACACATTAAATTAGCCTATTTACCTTCCATTGGGATAGTCAAATTGCGTTTAACGGCGGTGGGTGATGATTTAGCTTTGTTGAAGTCAGAGGTTGACGCAGAGTTAGCCAAAGTCAGTCCATTGATTCAATCCTATATTTATGGATATGAAAAAGACGAATTAGCCGAGGTTGTAGGACGATTATTAGTGGATCGAAAAGCTACTTTAGCCGTTGCAGAGAGTTGTACGGGAGGACATTTAGCCCATCAATTCACGCAAAATCCAGGAAGTTCTGCCTATTTCGTCGGAGGAATTTTGTCGTATGCGAATCAGGTGAAGATAGATCAATTGGGCGTTTCGGCTTCCATAATAGAAAAAAATGGTGCCGTTTCAGAGGAATGCATTCAGGCCATGGCTATCGGAGTTCAAAAAAGATTGGGAACTACCTATGCCTTAGCTACCTCTGGTATTGCGGGTCCAGATGGAGGATCGGAGGAGAAGCCTGTAGGGACGGTTTGGATTGCTTTAGCGCACGAAAATGGTGTGATAACTAGAAAATTAACTTTAGGAGGAACAAGAATGCAAAATATTTATTTAAGCTCTCTAGCTTGTGTAAATTTGCTGCGTAGATATTTATTAAACGATTTAACCTAGTCCTATGGCCGTTACAGAGGTGATTATGCCCAAAATGGGAGAAAGTATCATGGAGGCAACTGTTTTAAATTGGTTAAAACAGCCCGGTGATTACGTGGAAGCGGATGAGTTTATTTTAGAGGTGGCTACCGATAAAATTGATACAGAAGTTCCATCGCCGGTGGCAGGTTATTTACAAAAGATATTAGTTCCTGTCGGATCTGTTGCTACGATTGGAAAGGCCATTTGTGTCATTGATGCGGTAGAGAGCGGCTCTGCCTCTACTGAGGAGTCTTATTCTTTAGATGAGTCGATCAGCTCTTTAATTGATTTAAGCCTAACTCCTACTGAATTAAGCACGGAAAAGTCGACGAATCCCTGGATTAGTCCCTTGATTAAGCAGATTTGTCAGTCGGAACATGTTTCCCAAAGAGAATTAAGCCAGATCCCCGGTTCTGGACTCGATGGTCGCATCACAAAGAAAGATGTATTGAATTACATCGCGGTGCGGAATGCAAAAAGAACTATTTCTTCAGGTACTTTGAGCCAAGGTGCTGGTATGCGTCTTCCAGGTGATGAGGTAATCGAAATGGATCGCATGCGCAAGATGATTTCGGAGCGTATGCTCGATTCGAAGCGCGTGGCACCTCATGTTACGTCGTTTTTAGAGGCTGATGTGACGAATTTAGTGACTTGGCGTTCTCAAGTAAAGCAGGAATTCCAAGACAAATACAAGGAAGCCTTAACATTCACTCCACTCCTATTTAAAGCGACTGCTGATGCTTTGAAAGACTTTCCTGGAATGCTTATCTCCGTGGAAGGCAACTACATCGTTCAGCATGCGCAAATAAACATTGGAATGGCAGTCGCTTTGCCTAATGGCAATTTAATTGTTCCAGTCATTCATGAAGTAGATAAGTTATCTCTAGAAGACTTAACGCAGAAAGTTAACGATCTCTCCGCTAGAGCACGTGCGAATAAATTAAAGCCCGCTGACTTAGAGGGTGGAACTTTCACGATCTCCAATATTGGAGGTTTTGGTAATTTGATGGGCACGCCCATTATCGTGCAACCTCAAGTAGGTATATTAGCCTTCGGCGTGATAGAAAAGAAACCTGCTGTCATCACAAATGATAAGGGCGAAGATGTTATTGCTATCCGCCAAAAGATGTTTATTTCCCATTCTTACGATCACCGGGTGGTGGATGGCTCATTGGGTGGTGGATTTGTAAAGCGTGTGTCAGATTACCTAGAAAAGTTTAGTTTAGAAACTCAGATATAAAAAAAGAGCCTCATTCGAGGCTCTTTTCATTTAGGATCATAGTGTCTTAAAACTTAGCGTCTTCCGGTTTTACATTCGGACGGATGATCTTTAACCAAGTTAATAGTTTAATCATCGGATAAGTTGGGTCAAATTCAAACCATTTTGTGGCAAAATTAATGCGATTTGGTAGTTTGTGGTGGTTGTTTTGGAACAACTCGCCCATCATCACTACGTCAAAGATTAAGGAGTTCTTCGAGTGATCATGGTTGTCATAGTTTTGGTAACCATACTTGTGCCCTGACCAGTTAACAATCGCTCCGTGTACAGGTCCCATTAAGAAATGCACAGGTAATAGGAAGAAAAAAACCCAGTGCATATCGAAATACATGAATCCAACGATGTACAGAGAAGAATAAGCAACTCCCCAGCCAATACGCGAAATCCAAGAATCACCAATTTTTTCAATGGTT
This sequence comes from Cytophagaceae bacterium, assembly GCA_027491195.1. GTDB lineage: Bacteria > Bacteroidota > Bacteroidia > Cytophagales > Spirosomataceae > Aquirufa > Aquirufa novilacunae. The sequence goes on from JAIXWQ010000002.1 coordinate 30,872, forward strand.
TTAGATACAGGATAATCATGCTCAAAGCGCTCTTCTACCGTTTGTTTTCTATTCAATACCGCATTATAGATGTCTTTAGTCTTCCACATCATCGTGAATACGTTGCTCGAGAACATCGGTGAGTGTGGATCTTTCTTTGTATCAGAGAACGCGTGGTGCATTCTGTGTAAAATAGCGTATGCTCTTGGGCTTAAGAAGGAAGAACCTTGCGATAAGTAGGTCAAGAAATAGAAGAATTTTTCCCAAAACTTGCTCATCAAAAACATCTTGTGAGCGGAGTAACGGTGAAGGAAAAAAGTTTGGCTAAACAAAGAAACATACCAGTGTATGAAGAAAGCCGGAAGTACTAATTGCATAATAGAAGGAGTAATTTTAATGTTTTAACAAAAGTACGAAGCAAAAGTTTCTAATTTAACCTGAATTCGCATTAAATAACTGATTTTAGTCAATATTTAGGATGTGAAGCCCGTGACAAACAGCTATTCCAGCCGTCTCTGTCCGTAAAATGGATTTTCCCAGACTAAATGGTTTCCAATGATTATTTTTCAATGTGGCAGATTCATCTGAGGTGAAATCTCCTTCGGGACCTACTAGCACGTGGTATTCCTTCCCCTTTAGGGCAGTTTTTGATAATACGGCCACGGGTGGATTCGAAATGAAGGCAAACAACTTCTCCTCACCTTTTTTGGCAGAAATTTCTTTAAACGTGTGTAATCCTGTGATTTCAGGTAAATATAAATTCTTCGATTGCTTTAAGGCTGAAATCGCTGTTTTCTCCAAACGATGCAGTTTAATCTCTTTCCGTTCCGAGTTTTTCGAAGCAAAGAAATGAATTCCATGAATTCCAAACTCCCCACATTTCTCCACCATCCATTCCATGCGTTCCATTTGTTTCGTAGGGGCCACATATAAATGAATCGTATAGGAAGGCTTTGGTTCAGATTCGATTAATTCCAATGCTCCGAATGATACTTTTTTGCCTTCTATGGCAGAAATTTTAGTGGCATACTTTGAGCCCCGACCGTCCAATAGGTGAATGACCTCTCCTACTTTTAATCGCAATACCCGTATAGCATGAAAGGATTCCTCTTCAGATAAATAAGAGAAATCCTTTGCATTAGGAGCATAAAAAACAGCTATACTCATTTTTATTCTTCGTCGTCCTCGTCCTCATCATCTGAGTTAAAGGTATACAGCGATGGATCTAGGCTTAATGTATTGCCATTGAAGTCTGCCACAAATTGCGATAACATGTCGTCATCTAAAGCAGGCACGTATAAAGCGGCCTCAATACTAACACCATAATCGAATTCAGGATCGATTTCAATGTATTCCGCTACTTTGATTTCTTCGTTCTCTTCTAAGTCTTCAATCACCTCTAGGATCAACATTTCTACCTCTTCGTCTAATTCTTCATTAGGCTCGTAGTTCTCATCGCGATTTTCCAAAGGAACATATAATGGATACTGCTGAATGATTTCGCGTTCAGCAGCTTCGTACAATAAGCTCGAATAATGCAATTGAAGTGTACAAACGATGGCATCGTATATCACTTCTTGCTTCTCATATTGACCCACAAATTGAATGTGGACCATTTCTCTTTCATTTCCAGAGGGCAAATCTTCGTCTAAAATGTAGACAAATGAGCGATTCTCTGCTTCACATTGCTTTTTTAGGCTGGCTATTTCAGCAGGATCAAACCCTGGATTCGTGGTTTTTGACATGTTTTGTTTATTTAATTAACAGTAATTCACGGTATTTTGGTAATGGCCACTCATCATCGTCAATGATTAACTCTAATTTATCGACGCTGTAACGAATCTCTTCGAAGAAACCTTTCACTTTCGTACTGTATAAAACAGCTCTTTCTTCTAAGTCTTCGATGTTATTTGCTTCCTTGCGAGCTTCTGTCATGCCATTCTGTAATCGAACAATAGACGAAGTGTATTCTGAGATTTTCTTAATCATCTCGATCGTAGGCGCATAATATTGCGGGTCGATTCCGATTTCTTTTTGGCCCTTCACATTCTCCACTAATTGCGTCTGGTACTTCAATGAAGTAGAAACGATGTGGTTGATTGCCATATCTCCGATAACGCGTGACTCGATTTGAATCTTCTTTACGTAGTTCTCTAATTCGATTTCGTGGCGTGCGTGCATCTCCTCTTTCGAGTAAATGCCGTGCTTCGTGAATAATTCAATCGATTCTGGACGAGCATAGACGGCTAAAGCCTCAGGTGTTGTCTTTAAATTAGACAATCCGCGACGTGCCGCTTCTTCCACCCACTCCTCTGAATATCCGTTTCCTTCAAAACGAATGTTTTTCGACTCTTTCACGTAGCGCTTCAACACTTCCATGATGGCTAACTCCTTCTTCACTCCTTTTTCCAACACCTCTTCCACCTCTTTGCGGAATTTGATTAATTGGTCTGCTACGATTGTATTTAAAACAGTCATCGGTGCAGCCGAATTCGCAGAAGAACCTACCGCACGGAATTCGAATTTATTCCCCGTAAAGGCGAATGGAGACGTTCTATTGCGATCGGTATTATCTAAAATCAACGAAGGGATCTTGTTGATACCTAATTTAAGGTACACATTATCCCCTTTTTCTAATTGAATTTCGTCCAAGCCGTCCATGTTTTCCATGTCATCTAAAACTTGACTCATCGTACTGCCCAAGAAGGCCGATACAATCGCTGGAGGCGCTTCATTTGCTCCCAAACGGTGTTCGTTTCCAGCAGATGCAATAGATGCACGCAATAAATCTGCGCGATCGTGAACTGCTTTAAGTGTATTCACAAAGAAGGTTAAGAAACGTAGATTCTCCTTTGGTTTAGAAGACGGTGCTAATAAATTAATGCCTGTATCTGTAGCTAATGCCCAGTTGTTGTGCTTACCTGAACCATTAATGCCGGCGAAGGGCTTTTCGTGGAAAAGGACTTTAAACTTGTGTTTCGATGCTACTTTGGACATTAAATCCATCAATAAGGCATTGTGATCACAGGCTAAGTTCGCTTCCTCAAAAGTAGGCGCCACCTCAAACTGTGCCGGAGCCACCTCATTGTGACGTGTTCTTACCGGCATACCTAATTTAAGCGCCTCGATTTCGAAGTCTACCATGAAGGCATTCACGCGGTTTGGAATAGATCCAAAATAGTGATCTTCTAATTGCTGTCCTTTCGCTGGAGCATGACCGAAAACGGTACGACCCGCCATTACTAAATCAGGGCGTGCATTAAATAAAGCTTCGTCAACGACGAAATATTCTTGTTCCGCACCTAAAGTAGGAATAACCTTACTCACATCGCGGTTAAAGAATTCTTTAATCACGGCTGTGGCAGCTTTATCCACTAATTCGATGGATTTTAATAAAGGTGTTTTATAATCGAGTGCTTCTCCAGTGTAAGAAACGAATACAGATGGAATACATAAAGTAGCTGTACCTGCTGCATTTTCCATGATAAAGGCAGGTGAAGAGGGGTCCCAACCCGTGTACCCACGTGCCTCAAAAGTAGAGCGAATACCTCCATTCGGGAAGGAAGACGCATCGGGTTCCTGTTGAACTAAAGCAGATCCTTTGAATTTCTCAACGGCTTTGCCATTACTTAAATCAATGTCAAAGAAGGAATCGTGTTTCTCTGCGGTAGTTCCCGTTAAGGGTTGAAACCAGTGCGTGTAGTGGGTTGCTCCTTTTGAGATAGCCCATGATTTCATCGCTGCTGCCACCTCGTCTGCTGCATCGCGGTCTATTCTAGAACCGGTTTGAATCGCAGTATTAATCTTTAAATAGGCTTCAGGAGACAAAAGAGACCGCATTACTTCATCATTGAAGGTCATGCTGCCATAATAATCCGAAACTTTCTCAGTAGGAAGTTTCACTGGTGTTCCAGTGCGGGATTGAGCTAATTCTAAGGCTTTAAAACGAGTGATTGCCATTCTTTTGTTGATTTAATTTCTTAAGTAAAAGTAAGGAATTGTGCCGGGATAAAAAATGGGGAAAAAGGAAATTTACGATTCAATTTTTCGATTTTAATTTGGATTTTTTGGATTTTTCCAAATTTCCCGATTGTTTTTGTAGGTTTTTTTGGCTTAAACTATTGTTTTTCCTAAAAAGAGGTTTATTTTTGCTATACGAATTCCTAAAAAAGTATTTTTGTTTCAAAATCAAGTATAAAAATCATGGCTAAATCAAAATTAGAGTACATTTGGTTAGATGGCTACAAGCCAACGCAAAGTTTACGTTCTAAGACTAAAATTGAGAACAATTTTAGCGGCAAATTAGAAGACCTAGATATGTGGTCTTTCGATGGCTCATCAACTCAGCAGGCTGAAGGAGGTTCTTCTGACTGTTTATTGAAGCCAGTTTATGTTTGTCCAGATCCAGCACGCCGTGATGGTTATTTAGTTATGTGTGAAGTATTGAACGCAGACGGAACTCCTCACGAGTCTAACGGTCGTGCTACAATCGATGATGATGATAACGATTTTTGGTTCGGTTTTGAGCAAGAGTATTTCCTTTGGGATCCAGAAACAAATAAGCCTTTAGGTTTCCCAGCAAATGGATACCCAGAGCCTCAAGGACCTTACTACTGTTCAGTAGGTGCAAAAAATGCATATGGTCGTGAGATTATTGAAGAGCATATGGACTTGTGTATCGACGCAGGTTTAAATATCGAAGGTATCAACGCGGAAGTTGCTGCTGGTCAGTGGGAATTCCAAATGTTTGCGAAAGGTGCGAAACAAGCAGGTGATGAAATCTGGTTAGGTCGATACATCTTAGAGCGTTTAGGTGAGAAATACGGTGTTGCAATTAACTGGCACTGCAAGCCTTTAGGCGAATTAGATTGGAATGGTTCAGGAATGCACGCAAACTTCTCTAACACGGTATTGCGTACAGCTGGAAATAAAGAAGCATATGATAAAATTTGTCAATCATTCGCTCCGTTCGTGAAAGAACACATCGAAGTGTATGGTGCAGATAACCACATGCGTTTAACAGGTAAGCACGAGACGGCTTCGATTCACGATTTCTCTTATGGAATCTCTGATCGTGGTGCATCGATTCGTATCCCTATCGCAGCAGTAGAAAAAGGATGGAAAGGTTGGTTAGAAGACCGTCGTCCGAACTCAGCGGCAGATCCATACAAAGTGGCTGCGCGTATTATTAAGACGGTTAAAACAGCCAAATTATAATACATTTATTAAGCATTTATATACTTTTATAGACAAGATGGCGGGTTTTCCCGCCATTTTTGTTTTACCTTTGCAACCTGATTTCAGGTATGAAAAAAGTCGCTTTTTACACGTTAGGATGCAAATTGAATTTTGCAGAATCTAGTTCGATCGCTCGGTCTCTTGAGCCGATGGGATTTGCGCGCGCAGAATTTCAGGATAATCCAGATTTATTCGTGATTAATACCTGTAGCGTCACCGAGCAGGCAGATAAGAAGTGTAAGAAAGTCGTTCGGGAGGCGAAGAAAGTCAACCCTGCATCCACAGTTGTTATTATAGGTTGTTATGCTCAGTTAAAGCCGGAGGAAATTTCGGCCATTCCGGGTGTTGATTTAGTTTTAGGTGCGAATGAAAAGTTCCAATTGCCAGAACTGCTTCCCCCCTATTTAAATCGCGTTTCAGCTGATCTTCCTAAATTAATAGCTTCTGAAATTCGATATGATTTAGATTATCATGCCTCTTATTCTGTGAATGATCGCACTCGCACCTTCTTGAAAGTGCAGGACGGCTGCGATTATCCTTGCTCCTATTGCACGATTCCACTAGCACGTGGTCAGTCTCGTTCAGATACCGTTGAGAAAGTGTTAGGTTTAATTGAGGAGATCTCTGCCAAAGGTGTAAAGGAAATTGTCCTTACTGGAGTGAATATTGGGGATTTTGGTATTCAAAATGGGAAAAGAGTGGAGACCTTTTTTCAATTAGTTAAGGCGATTGAAGAAAAGTCGAGTATTCAGCGTTTCCGTATTTCGTCTATCGAGCCTAATTTATTGACTTCGGAGATGATCACCTTTTTAGGTGCTTCGAAGAAGTTTGTTCCGCATTTTCATATACCGCTTCAATCTGGATCTAATTCGGTATTGCGTTTGATGAAACGTCGGTATCAACGTGAATTATACGAGGATCGAGTGACTTCAATTAAGGAGGTGATGCCCAATGCTTGCATTGGGGTCGATGTGATCGTGGGTCATCCAGGTGAAACACCTGAATTGTTTTTGGAGACTTATGAGTTTTTGAACTCGCTGGATATTTCGTATTTACACGTTTTTCCTTATTCTGAGCGTCCTAATACCTATGCGGTAGATATTAAGCCGAAAGTGGATGGGATGCAAAAAGCGGAACGTTCTAAAATGCTTCATATTCTGTCGGATAAAAAACGCCGCGCCTTTTATGAGTCTCAAGCTGGTTTAAAAGGTCAGGTTTTATTTGAAGAATCAGCCGTTCCTGGAACGATGGAAGGTTTCTCAGAGAATTATGTACGCGTGGTGGTTCCTTTTGACCCTTTGCAGATTAATACCATTCAAGAAGTGAGGTACAAGACCGTGAATGAGAATGGGGAAATGAGTGGCGTGGTATTGGAGTATAAAGCATAAAGCACAAAGAATAAAGTTTGATTTCAAAAAGCGGCGAAGCCGCTTTTTTTTGTTTCTGAAGAGTTAATCGGCGAAGCCGATTCCATCTTTATGCTTTATTCTTTGTGCTTTATACTTTTACTTTTGTTTTTGATCATCATCGCAAAACAAAAAAGTCGAAAGCTAATAGCCTCCGACTTTTTGATTGAAACAAAACCACAAGAACCATTACTTGCGGCTTTGCTGTTGTTGAATTACTCAGCTAACGACTCATCGTGTTGTGAGATATCCAAACCTAATCTTTCTTCTTCCTCGTTCACACGTAACGGAATGATTTTGTCCGTAATGATCAAAAGGATATAAGATAAGCCAAAAGCAAAAGCCGAAACGATTGCTAAAGCTAATAAGTGCTTTAAGAATAAAGAGGTTTCGCCGTAGAACAAACCTTGCTCTGCTACTGCTGCGTTTACAGCTGATGTGGCGAAAATACCTGTCATCAACATACCTACCATACCACCTAAACCATGGCAAGGGAATACGTCTAATGTATCATCTAGGTTAGAAGAAGCTCTCCAGTGTGCAGCAATGTTAGAAACAATCGCAGCAACTACACCGATGAAGATCGCTACTGGAACAGTTACAAAACCTGATGCTGGTGTAATAGCTACTAAACCTACTACCGCACCGATACAGAAACCTAAGGCAGAAACTTTCTTGCCACGAGTTACATCAAATAAGATCCAAGATAAACCAGCCGCTGCTGCTGCTACGTGTGTAGTAGCGAAAGCTGTTACTGCTAAACCGTTAGCTCCTACTGCAGAACCTGCGTTAAAACCAAACCATCCGAACCATAATAAACCTGTACCTAATAATACGTAAGGGATGTTAGCTGGAGGCAAGATGTTAGACTCGATGTGAGACTTACGGCGACGTAAGTACAAAGCACCTGCTAATGCAGCCCAACCTGCAGACATGTGAACTACGGTACCGCCTGCAAAATCCAATACACCTAAGTTGAATAAGAATCCATCTGGGTGCCATGTCCAGTGTGCTAATGGAGCATAAACCACGATGCAGAAAAGAACCATGAATAAAACGAATGCACGGAAGTTAATACGCTCAGCTAAGGCACCAGAGATTAACGCTGGAGTGATAACGGCGAACTTCATTTGGAAAAAGGCAAATAAAGCGAAAGGGATAGTGAACTTTAATTGATCAGCTGATCCTAAAGATAATTTGTGATCAAATACGCCATTGAACATGAAGAATGTTCTAGGGTCTCCAATCCAGCCACCTAATGAATCACCGAAGGCTAAAGAGAAACCGAATACAATCCAGATCACTGAGATAACTCCCATAGCGATGAATGATTGCAACATTGTAGAGATCACGTTTTTGTGATTCACCATTCCACCGTAGAAATACGCTAATCCAGGTGTCATTAATAGAACTAAGCCAGAGGCTACAATCATCCAGGCTGTATCACCTGTGTCTAACCCTTCTGTCGGCATTGTGCCAGGCACAGAAGTAGTGAACAATGCAAGGACGGCTACCGCTAATAAAACTAATAACGGGATCCAAGTTGGTTTTTGTGTCGTCATGTTTTTTAAATGTTAAGGGTGGATATAATTAAAACTTATAGATGAAGTGCATTCCTAAGGTTGTTTGCGATTTTTGGTCCTTACCATCTCCATCAACGAACTGAGCTGTCTTGTAAGAATCCGTACGTAATTCTGGTTTGATTAATAAGTGACCTTCTGCTGCAGTGAATGTCGCTGTTAATGTAAATGAGCTAACATCGGTACCTGATCCATCTGCTGCACGTAAAGCACGAGCTCCTGATGTATTATCGAATACTTCGTAACGACCACCTACGCTGAATTTATCTGTGAAAGCATAGTTAGAGTACAAGGCAACGCCACCCCAAGTTTTGCTATCTCCTACGTTTCCACCACCTTGGAAATCACCTGTTTGTGATCCGTATGCTGCGTTTAAACCAAGTAGGTATTTAGGAGTGATTTGGTATGAAGTCGTTAAGTCTAACAAGTTGTAGCTACCTGAATCATCTTTTCCGCTTGATAAAGGAGCAGACTCGTTAGAACTAATTCCATTTACGTATAGATTCCAACCCGCTGCTGGCGAAGTAAATACTTGGTAAATGAATCCTTTAGAAGCGTTGTTGTCATTTAAATTATCCACATTGTTGACCAATCCAACCATGGCAGAAAATTTGTCAGAGAATGCGTAATTCGCTTTAGCACCAATATGATAGAACGGTCCATTATTGAAGAGGTTAGAAAGTGAATAGTTGTAGTTAACTGGAGCATCGATTACTTCGTATCCGATATGTGTTCCAAATTGTCCGGCAGTGAAAGTTAATTTATCACTTGCTTTCCAGTTGAAGTAGGCTTGTTTGATGGCCAAAGCAGTACTTGCTTTACCTGCCCCTAAAGGACCTACTACGTTTCCATACTGACCAAGGTCTGCGTTAGGTCCAAATGTTAAATCAACTACTACATCTGCCGATTTAGTTGCATACCCAAATTTCGTTTGAACTAATCCTAATGAAAATTGGCTTGACTTCTGGTCGAATGCTCTTTCGTATCCAGATGCACCTAAGTTACTTCTGCTAGACGGGCTATTGAAATTCAACATATAGTATGAATCAATGTAACCTGAAAAAGTGAACTTCGGAGCTTCCGCTTCTTTTTCTTGGGAAAATCCACAAAATACTGTTGCGGCAAATAGGGCTGTTAGGATCGTTTTTTTCATGTGGGTAATTGTTTAAGAGTAAAAAATGCTTGATTACGATTCAAAGATGGAGCCTTAAATTGTACTTTCCAAATATTATGGACAAAATTTTAACCTATTTTTCAATATTTTGCAAAAAAATCATGAAAAGTGGTTGAAAATCAAACCTAAAAATGAAGATTTTGCAAAAATGAAATAAAATGAGAGTCAAATTTAAACTTGAAATTTAAAATATTGGAAAAGTATAAAATTAATCGAGAGTCGCTAGTCGGGAGTCGATTGACTTATTTTGAGAATAGAGCATAAAGCATAAAGAATAAAGAATAAAGTAGGTATCACCTGTGGTGATAATCTCATGAAATGTTTGGATATAAAAAATGGGGCCTAAGCCCCATTCAATATTTATTCTTTATGCTTTATTATTTAGAATAAAAAAGCTTCGCTTTTTTATTCCGCATGCAACCACGCCTTCTTCGCCAATAACGTTTCGTTATCTTCTTCGCGATCTGGATCTGGTACGCAGCAATCTACTGGGCAAACCGCAGCACATTGTGGCTCCTCGTGGAAACCAGTACATTCTGTACACTTATCTGGAACGATATAATAGAATTCGTCTGAAACAGGTTCTACTGGTGTTTTCGCATCCATGGTAGATCCATCTTCTAATTCAATTTCAGTTAAGGCTGTCCCTCCTGCCCACGTCCATTCTACACCACCTTCATAGATAGCTGTGTTCGGGCATTCTGGTTCACAGGCCCCACAGTTAATACATTCGTCTGTTATGATAATTGCCATACCAATGTTTTTGTTTGTAGCCGCAATTTACGAACATAAATTTGAATAGTATATAATTTATATGGACTAACCGAAAATTTTTCGACCTTTGTGAGGTAAAATCTTTATTTATATGCCCAAGGCTTCTTTTTTGCAACTTATCTCCTATCTAAAGCAATTCTTCTCGGATGAATCGAATCGAGAAAAAATAGAATTATTTATAGATAAGTCCGTAAATGAGAATCCTTGGTTTTCCGAAACCTTGGTTCGTCATGCGATGCAAGCCATCGAGGAGCAGTTTTTTTCTGTTGAAGCTTGGGAAGCATTTTACGAAAATCATCCGGGTCAAGTTGCCACATCCAAAAAGGTAGGGATAGTATTAGCTGGAAATTTACCGGCTGTTGGATTGCATGATGTTTTAATGGTATTGGCTTCTGGAAATGAAGCCTATTTGAAATTGAGTTCTCAGGATAAAGCCTTGATGCAATTATTTGTGTTGGCGATGCAATCTTTTGATTCAGCTATTCCGGTACACATTATTGATCGTTTGCAAGGGATGGATGCCGTCATTGCGACGGGAAGTGATTTTTCTGGCGGTTATTTTGCACATTATTTTTCGACTATTCCTCACATTATACGTAAGAATAGAAGTTCTTTAGCGGTGTTAAAGGGAAATGAAACGATAGCCGATTTCAAGGGGTTAGCGCAGGATATCTTTACGTATTATGGATTAGGTTGCCGAAATGTGTCTACACTAGCTGTGCCTACCACGTATGATTTGACCCCATTATTTGACGAATTGACGAAGGAAACTTGGGTGTTAGATCATTCTAAGTATTCGAATAATTTTCAATACCACCGCACTTTGTTCTTATTGAATCAGATTCCGCATTTTGATTTAGGTAATCTGCTCGTGACAGAAAATGATGATTTGGTTTCTCCTGTGGGTGTTTTATATGTTCACCGGTATATGGATGAGGCTTCTTTACAGGCTTGGATTTCTGAGCGTGAAGAGAAGATTCAGTGTAAGGTAGGTTTGGAGATTGGTTTTGGCCAAAGTCAACATCCAGCCCTCGATGACTTCGCGGACGGAATCGATACTTATGACTTCTTGATTAATCTTTCATAGAGTAGAAATAATCCCCACGCTCCTACTGATCCTACTAGAGCACCTACGATTACATCTAAAGGATAATGCGCTCCCAGGTATATTCTGCTGTAGGAAATAAGCGATGCCCATAGAATCATAGCTAGGCCAGCGAACTTATTCTTAGTCAATAAATAATAGCCCACTGCAATTGCAAAAGAGTTCGCCGCGTGTGAGCTGCAAAATCCAAACATCCCTCCGCATCCTGCTGGCAAGTGAATCCACGATTGAAATTCCTCTACGTGGCATGGTCGTAAGCGTTTAAATAAGGGCTTTAAAAGACTCGAACTGAATTGATCAGCTAAAACCACCGTTGAAATTAAATAGATGATTGCTTTCCAGCAGGCCGACTGATAGCGTCTGAATAAATAGTAGATTAATACTCCGTAGAGAGGAATCCAGGTTAGTTTGCCTGAAATGATTTCCATAGGGCCATCAAGCCAAGGCTGATGTGCCTCGTTTATAAACCTGAAAAGATCGGAATCCCAAGCTGGAAACATAGGTTAAAATTTGAATTCTGCTCGAATACGGGCAATTGTTGCTTCGGCGATGGGTTGTACTTTTTGTTCCCCTATCGCTAATTTTTCTTCAATGATTTCTGGGTGCGCGATGAAGTAGTCAAACTTCTCTCTCGCCTCTTTGAAATAGCCTAACATTAATTCGTGTAAGGCTTGCTTTGCGTGTCCATACCCATAGCCACCTGCTACATAATTAGTGCGCATTTCCGCCACCTGAGCTGGAGAGGCCATCAATGAATAAAGCTTGAAGGTGATATCGTTGTCTGGATTTTTGGGTTCCTCTAAAGGAGTCGTATCAGTCACAATTTTCTTGATCTGCTTCAATAAATCCTTTTCAGGCAAGAAGATATCAATATAGTTGTTCAAGGATTTGCTCATTTTAGCTCCGTCTAGACCTGGAATGGTCATGACGTCTTCGTTAATTCGAGCCTCAGGTAAGACAAAAATATCTTTGTTGTAGCGCTTATTCACCGAATTCGCGATGTCGCGGGTCATTTCAATGTGCTGTCTTTGGTCCTTACCCACCGGGATAAGATGTGCATCATATAGAACGATGTCAGCGGCTTGTAAAACAGGATAGGTAAAAAGGCCGGCATTCACATCCGATAACTTATCCGATTTGTCCTTGAAACTGTGCGCATTCGCTAGCATTGGGAAGGGTGTGAAGCAATTTAGGTACCACATTAATTCGGTGTGGTAGGCAGCTAATTTAGATTGACGATAGAAGAAGTTTTTCTCGGTATCAAAGCCAAAAGCTAACCAGGCAGCGGCTATAGATAAGGTATTCGCTCGAATGCTATCCCCGTCTTTTAAAGAAGTAAGGGTGTGTAAGTCAGCAATAAATAAAAAGGATTCGTTGCCTGCCTGCTTTGAAAGCTCGACCGCTGGCATGATCGCCCCTAAAATATTTCCTAAATGGGGCTTTCCTGAAGCCTGAATGCCCGTTAATATACGCATAGCTTGTTTTAATAATTTATGCAAAAATCAGTAAAATAGACCATAACTCCAAAGGATTTGCGCTTGGGCATTCGAGCTAAATTCGCTAAATTCGTTTTTACAATTACACTCCTTTTTCGATGTCCCTCTCTCCTAGCCTTTTGGCCTTTTTGCGTGATCTCCGTGTTAATAACACCCGGGAATGGTTTGCGGAAAATAAGGCGGTTTATGAGAAAGAGAAAAAAGGTTTTGATGCCTGGACTACTGAATTGATTTCGGAATTTGCGGATTTCGAGAATATGGATGGCGTGTTATTGAAACATTGCTCTTACCGAATCTACCGAGATGTCCGCTTCTCTAAAAATAAGGAACCTTATAAGACCTGGTTTTCGGCGAGTTTTTCAGAGGGAGGTCGTAAGTCTGATTTGATGGACTATTATGTGCACATTGAGCCTAATGGAGCCTCTTTTTTAGGTGGAGGTATGTATTCACCTACCCCTGAACAATTAGCTGCCTTTCGCCAAGAAGTAGATTATAATGCGGCAGGATTGCGTAAGATTATTAAGGATCCTACGTTTGCATCCGTTTTTGGGGAGGAAGTGGGTGAGAGTCTAGTCAGAATTCCGAAGGGATTTGATGCCGATCATCCGGATGCCGAATTACTGAAGAAGAAACAATTGTTTTTCTGGAGGAAATATACCGACCAACAAGTTGCGTCCCCTGATTTTACCCAACAGTTGATATCTGATGCGAAGGTATTAAAGCCTTTCTTAGATTTCTTGAATGCTGTATTTTTTGAAAAAGAACCTTTTATAAAAGAATAAGCCTCTATGCAGTTTTCGCATTTGCACAATCATTCCCAGTTTTCTCTCCTAGATGGTGCGTCTAAGATTTCGTCTATGTTCAAGAAGGCGAAAGCGGATAATATGCCCGCTGTAGCGATTACAGATCATGGGAATATGTTTGGGGTGTTTCAATTTGTGGCAGAAGCGGGAAAGCAAGGGGTGAAACCGATTGTGGGTTGTGAGTTTTATTTAGTGAATGACCGCCATAAGCAGGTTTTTACCAAAGACTTAAAGGATAAGCGCTATCACCAGTTATTTCTAGCGAAAAATCCAGAGGGATATCAGAATTTAGTGAAGTTATGTTCTCTTGGATTTATGGAGGGCATGTATTCCAAATACCCTCGAATTGACAAAGAACTCGTATTAAAATACCACAAGGGCTTAATCGCGACGACTTGCTGTTTAGGTGCTTCGGTTCCTCAGGCTATTTTACGAGATGGTGAGGAAGCGGCGGAGAAGGAATTTAAGTGGTGGTTGGATTTGTTTGGTGAGGATTATTATATCGAGGTCCAGAATCACTTCATTCCGGAGCAGCAGACGGTGAATGAGGTATTATTGCGCTTCGCGAAGAAGTACAATGTGAAGGTGATTGCGTCGAATGATAGCCATTATTTGGACCAAAAAGACGCCAACGCCCACGATATTCTTCTTTGTATCAATACCGGCGAAAAACAGGCCACTCCTACCTACAAAGATATTGAAGGTGATTTTGACATGAAAGGAAAGCGTTTTGCGTTCTATAATGATCAATTCTATTTTAAGACGACGGAGGAGATGACAAAATTATGGTCCCATGTTCCGGAGGCCATCGATAATACTAATGAAATCGTAGGAAAAGTAGAAACCTTGAAATTAACCAAGGATGTGCTTTTGCCTAATTTCCAAATACCATCGACTTTTCTAAGTCAGGACGATTATTTGGAGCATATCACGATGGAAGGCGCGAAAAAGCGTTACATCGATATTGATCAGGTGGTAGAAGAACGTTTGCGATTCGAGTTGCATACGATCAGAACGATGGGTTTTGCCGGTTATTTCTTGATTGTTGCTGATTTCATCCAGGCGGGACGTGACTTAGGCGTTTATGTGGGGCCAGGTCGTGGTTCTGCCGCGGGTTCAGTAGTCGCTTATTGCCTTGGAATTACGAATATCGATCCGATTAAGTACAATCTCCTTTTTGAGCGTTTCTTAAATCCAGATCGTAAGTCATTACCCGATATTGATACGGACTTTGACGATGAAGGTCGTCAAAAAGTAATTGATTATGTCGTGGACAAGTACGGTAAAAACCAAGTGGCGCATATTGCTACCTATGGAACCATGGCGGCGAAAATGTCAATTAAAGACGTTTCTCGTGTATTAGACCTCCCCTTACAGGAATCTAATGCGTTAGCTAAATTGGTTCCGGAGAAACCGAAAATCACGCTAGATCGTATTTTCAATGCGGCTTTGACGGGAGATAAGAGCTTAGCGGATAAAGAAGGCTTGAATCCAGAAGAATTAGAGCAAGTAAAAGAATTGCGTCGGATTAAAGAGGCGGGTGGTTTACCGGCTACAGTGATTGAGAATGCGCTCGTTTTAGAGGGTTCTGTTCGCGGTACGGGTATTCACGCGGCAGGTATCATCATCGCTCCTTCTGATTTGACCGATATCTTGCCCGTGGCGACTTCAAAGGATGTAAATCTCTTGATAACGCAATACGATGGCTCAGTGATTGAGAATGCGGGGGTAATTAAAATGGACTTTTTGGGCCTAAAAACCCTCTCTATCTTAAAGGAAGCGGTTCGATTAATTAAGCAGAATCATAACGAGGATATCATTTTAGATGATTTGCCTCTAGATGATAAAACGACTTACGAGTTATACCAAAGAGCGGAAACAAACGGAACCTTCCAGTTTGAATCCCCGGGTATGCAGAAGCACTTACGTGACCTGAAGCCCGATCAGTTCTCCGATTTGATTGCGATGAATGCCTTGTTCCGTCCAGGACCGATGGTGTATATCCCGAATTACATTGCGCGTAAACACGGTCGCGAGAAGATTGAATACGATTTGCCAGAAATGGAGGAGTATTTAAGTGATACCTATGGTATTACGGTCTACCAAGAGCAGGTAATGCTACTTTCCCAAAAGCTTGCGAATTTCACCAAAGGTGATGCCGATGTGCTTCGTAAAGCGATGGGTAAAAAGGACAAAGCGACCATCGATAAGATGAAGAGCAAGTTCATGGAAGGCGGAGCGGCGAATAATCATCCGACAGATAAGTTGGATAAGATATGGACGGACTGGGAAGCTTTTGCTCAATACGCCTTTAACAAATCGCACTCAACTTGCTATGGTTTAGTGGCTTACCAAACAGGCTATCTGAAAGCAAACTACCCTCCTGAGTTTATGGCGGCGGTGCTTTCGAACTCTTTGGGTAACATTGAGAAGATTACCTTCTTCATGGACGAGTGTAAACGGATGGGCTTGAGTTTATTAGTTCCAGACGTGAATGAATCTTCTCGTTCGTTTGCGGTGAACAAGAAAGGCCAAATTCGTTTCGGCTTAGGCGCTATCAAAGGCGTGGGTGATGCAGCGGTGGATGCGATAGTGGAAGAGCGTCAGAAAAATGGCGAATACAAAGATATTTTCGACTTCGTTTCGCGGATTAACGTGCGTCAAGTAAATAAGAAGAGTTTAGAGTCCTTAGCTTTAGCGGGTGCTTTTGACTGTTTCCCTGAGGTGCAGCGTTCACATTATTTTGCGCTAGATCCACAGGATAATACGAATTTTATTGAGAAAATCGTGCGTTATTCCTCTCGCATGGCTGAATTGAAGGCGGAAGCAACGGCATCTTTGTTCGGCGAATTAGGAGCTGGAACGGGGAATGACATTGCTCAGCCTCGTATTCCTACGGCCGAGCCTTGGTCTGTGATGGAGCAATTGAAGAATGAGAAAGAAGTGGTGGGGGTCTATATTTCTGGACATCCTTTGGACGAATACAAAACAGAGATTTCGAACTTCTGTAATTCAAATACAGGTCAATTAGAATCACGTCCTAACGTAGCCCAGACCTTTGCAGGTATCGTCACGAAAGTCAACGTCAGAACATCTGCGAACGGAAATCAATTTATGATCTTCACCATTGAAGATTATGCAGGAAATTATGAATTTGCTTTATTCTCTAAGGATTACATCCAGTTTGAGCGATTTATAGCCTTAGATCGACTACTATTTATCAATGGTTCTTACCAGTTGAAGAATCGCCACATGGATCAAATGGTCTTTAAGATTCAGTCCATCGAATTATTGTCTGAGATTTTAAGTGACAGAACGAAAGAAATCAAATTACGTTTAGATTTGAATCGACTAAAACCAGCCTTATTAGATTTATTGCAAGAGACTCTTGAACGCAATAAGGGAGATAAAAAATTGACCATCGAGGTATATGATGAGCAGGAGAAAATGGGAATGGACTTTTTATCGCGTAAAATGCAGGTTTCGATAACAAAAGACTTGATTTCCGAGTTGAAAGAGCTTGACAATGTGGGCTTTAAATTAATTTCTTAAATTTTTATCCGGGGAACTAATTCTTCTGCCGGTTTTGTTTTAATTTTGAATTTTATAAAATATATCAAACAATGGGAAAATACGTAGAGGCAACAGATGCTAATTTTCAAGAGTTAATCGGCACTGATACACCAGTTTTAGTAGATTTTTGGGCAGAGTGGTGTGGCCCATGTAAGATGATCGGACCGATCGTAGAGGAGTTAGCAGGAGATGTAGAAGGTCAAGCGATTGTAGCAAAAATGAATGTAGACCAAAATTCAGCGGTACCTGCTTCTTTAGGTATTCGTTCAATTCCTACTTTAATGGTATTCAAGAAAGGTGAAATGGTAGAGCGTTTAGTGGGTGGAAATATCCCTAAGTCTGTTTTAGCTGAGACTTTATTGAAGCACGCTTAAATTTTAAGTGCATAAACTTTATCCATAGCCTGTAACAAAATGTTGCAGGCTATTTTTATTTCCTCCTCTGTGATCGTTAACGGAGGTGCAATTCGTAGTGAATTATCGCAGAATAGGAACCAATCTGTTATCAAACCGTTCTTAATGCATTCATCAATGACGGCTTTCACGGTCTTGAAGTCTTTCATTTCCACAGCTAACATAAATCCGATACCTCGTACTTCCTTAATGATGGGATGAGCTAAGAGGCTATGGAATAATGCGCTTTTTGCTGGAATTTGCTCCATTAAGTTTTCATTCACTATATAATTCAAGGTGGCCAATGAAGCTGCACAGGAAACGGGATGTCCACCAAAAGTCGTGATATGGCCTAAAACCGGCTCAAAACTCAAGGTTTTCATCAATCTTTCATTCGCTATAAACGCTCCAATGGGCATTCCGCCACCCATTCCTTTCGCGGTTAACAAGATATCAGGCACAATTTCCATGGCTTGAAATGCCCAGAAAGTTCCAGTTCTACCAAAACCCGATTGGATTTCGTCAACAATTAACAGAGTCCCCGTTTCATCACATCGCTTTCGTAAGGCTTGAAAATAGGCTTTAGTAGCTGTTTTAACTCCAGCCTCCCCTGCTACCATTTCGATGACAACGGCTGCAGTTCGCTTGGTTATCTTTTTTAGATTCCCTATACACCCGTGGTGAATATGCTGAATATCGGGTAATAAAGGGCGAAAAGCGTTTTTGAAGTTCTCATCCCCTGCGATTGACAAAGCACCTTGACTGGCGCCGTGGTAGGCATTGAAACAAGAAATGAATTCCGTTCTACCCGTATAGCGTTTTGCTAATTTCATAGCTCCTTCTACCGCCTCCGTGCCTGAATTCGTGAAATAGACTTGATTTAAGGTGTCTGTTCCGGTGGACTTAACTAGAGCTTGGGCTAGTTTTACTTGCGGGCTTTGGATATATTCCCCGTAGACCATCAAATGCATGTAGTTGTCAACTTGGTCTTTAACGGCTTTTACAACGGCTGGATTACAATGCCCCACATTAGATACGGCGATTCCGGAGATTAAATCCATATAGGATTTGCCTGCCGTATCATATAGGTATACTCCTTCTGCTTTGGTAATTTCCAAAGCCAATGGCGCATCCGAGGTGGGCGCCATAAATTTTTGAAAGAGTTGTCTATGTGTGAATCCCATAAGCCGCAAAATTACGTTAATTCTTGTTAATCATTCGCCGTTTATCAAATTATTCAAGCCGTATCCATCGATTCGTTTATTTTTGCTTTATGAAAGTAGTCATACTCCTCTTCCTCACTTGTTTTAGCCTTCAGGCTCAAACGCTTTCCGGTACTATTCGCTCGAATAAAGGTGAATTAATGCCTTTTGCAACGATTTGGATCAATGATCTGAACAAAGGTTCATTAGCTAATGAAGAAGGAAAGTATGCGATTAATTTGTCTAAAGGTGAGCACGAAGTCGTCTTCCGATTTTTAGGTCACACGCCTAAAGTGCATAAAATTTCCATGGCGGGAGATCAGTCTTTAGATGTCGTTTTGTCTGAAGAGGCTGTGACGCTTCAAGATGTGAATGTGGGAGGTTTAAAAGAAGATCCGGCGATCGGTATGATGCGTCGTATGATTTCAATGGCTCCGTTTCATTTAAAAGAAATTGATCGGTATACTGCCAAAGGCTATGTCAAAGGCGCAGGTAAAATCACCTCCATCTCGAAGGTCATGAATGCACTGGTGGGAAAGAAAATGGAGAAAGAGGCCGGTATAAAGGTGGGTTCTACCTATGTTTTGGAAGGTATTAATCAGATTACGTATACTCGACCTAATAAAATAGAAGAAAAAGTGCTTTCGAATCGCAATAACTTACCTGCTGTGCTTCGAAATTCAGGAGCACCTAATTTACGTATTACGCAAACGAATTTTTACCAGCCTAAAGTTTGGGGTGGCCTGATTAGTCCCTTATCTCCTTCCGCTTTCTCTTTCTATAAGTTTGCTTATATCGGTAGCTTCCAGTTGAATGGACAAACCGTTTCTAAGATTCAGGTTAAGCCGAAAACAACCGCAGATGATTTATTTGAGGGTACCTTATCTATCGTAGAGGACACCTGGAGTATTTACTCCTTTAGTTTAGCATTCCGAAATTCACAGGGCTATTATACGTTTCAGCAACAGAATGCCTTATTTCAGGGTGTTTGGATGCCCATTAATTATGATGTGAATGTGAATTTTGATGCGATGGGCTTTGGCGCGACGTTTCGCTACATTACGCAGGTAAAAGAATATGCGATTAAAGTTAATCCAACGTTTGTCGTAAAGCCTACCATTATAGAGGAGCGCTTACACAAAGATTGGGCGAAAGAAATTAATAAGGAAAAAATAGCCACGCCTAAATTAGCCCTCGGGAAAGAATTGACACGTAAAAAGCTTCGTCAAGTATTGAAACAGGTGGAGAAAGAGGATAAAAAAGAACAGAAAGAGGAGTTTAGTTCGGATTACACAATAACGGTAGATTCGAGTGCGGGATTAAAGAAGGAGTCTTTTTGGGAGGCGGAACGCCAGGTTCCACTAACGGAGGCTGAGGTGAAAGGCTACCAGGAGGCTGATAGTTTATCTGTGCAAGATGAGAAGAAACGACTGAAGGATTCGATCAATGCTTTACCTCGTTTCCGATACAACGATCTATTTAATGCTAGAACCTATAC
>JAIXWQ010000009.1 GCA_027491195.1 Cytophagaceae bacterium
ACCTTAGAAGTGGGGTCAAAAGCCATAAAATGGTCAATTAACGCATCAGAAATTTGATCAGCTACTTTATCTGGGTGTCCTTCAGAAACCGACTCAGAGGTGAATAGATATGCCATGGGTGAATATAAGTTTAAAAATATTTTACTAAATGCTATGTATACGCTAAAATTAGATTTATTTCTGTTTGAATATTGGAAATGGGGTACTTAGGCCAATCACCTCAAATTGAAAATAGTAGTCAGATTTATATCCCAAAAATACCATTTCACAAATAAATATATTTATTCATGTTAAGTAATTCATCCAAACTCAAATTCAGCAACACCCTTCCTATTTGAGACGAATAGGACGCTGGGGGTTTTAATAAATGCGTCGCTACACTCGGTATATTAATCTTCATGCTTCAGAACACGAAAATCTTAAAGAACGTACAATTTATGTCTAAAAGTTTTTGTTCGAAAACATGGTAGATAGGTATTAAATGAATATAGCAAAAGCCGCAGTTAGAAATGCTGGCGACAATACTAAAATAACAATAAGGGCGAATATACAATCAAGCATTCTATTTTAGATATTCCTCAAGTTTATTGTATACTAATTTTCGATCAAAATTTTGGAGATAATAATTATATGCATTAACCCCTAGCTCCTCACGTTCTTTCAAATCCATATTATAAATAGATTCGACATTATAGGCTAAAGAATTTTGATCTCCAGATGAAGAACAAAGACCAGAATTGGATTCTTTAATAATTGATGCAGCAATACCATCTAAATTTCCAATTATAGGTCTGCCACATGCTAGGTAGGATTGCAATTTGGATGGAATGGTTAAAGAAAATATCTCGCTAGATTTGAGGCTTACCAATAAAGCATCAGCGCATGCGAAAAAAGAGGGCATTTCATTACTCGCGAAAGACCCTAAAAAATGAAAGTTATTATTAAGATCAAATTTATTAATTTTTTCGATTATTCTAGATTTCTCTCTGCCATTACCAATAATTACCCAGTTAATATTTAAATTCTTAGTTTTTAATAAAATGGCAGCATTTATAATTGTATCAAAATCTTGCGCAACGCCAATATTTCCTGCAAAAACAACATTGAATCCCAAGGGAAAGTAAGCCTTATATTTTTCATGAATAATTTCAGGCTTATAATAGGGTTCAACAGTATTTGGCAAAAATTTTATCTTAGTTTTATCAACTCCTTTGTTCTGCAAGTACTTAACAAAGCCCGTTGATTGGACCCAAATTTGGGTTGATTTTTTATAAAATAAATTCATCATTGAATTTACAATTCTAAGAATATATTTAGAATTTAATCCGCCAGCATCAACTAGGCTTTCAGGCCACAAATCTTGAATGTAAAAGTAAAGTCTAGATTTAAATTTCCATTTGGCTAATAGTCCTAAGAAACCTACAGTCGCAGGAGAAAGTTGATAAACAATAATTTTGTCAAAATTCCCCGAAATTGAAAATAATCTTAAACAAGCAAAAAAAACAAATGATAAATAATTTAAAATTAAATTCACACCACCTCCCTTTCCCCTAGGTATTAGGGGAGCCCTGTACACTGTTATGCCAAAAAAATCTTCTTTCTTTTTTCCAAAAAAATCATACCCTTTGAAAAATTGCCCATTAGGATAATTAGGCTTTCCTGTCAACACAGAAACTTCGTGGCCTCGATTCTGAAGTTCAATACAAAGATCATTTACCCGAAAATTCTCTGGCCAAAAATATTGAGATATTACAAGAATCTTCAAACTATCCTAAATTGTATTGTGGGTATAACTCATTATTAATTCGAACCCACTTGTACATTTCTTCAATCATTATTTGATAAGATGGAACTATATAATCAATTGACTTATTTGAGTTAATCAATGACTTATCAACCTTATATTCATTTGATAATGAAATATTTAATTTCAAATTAAAAACTTCATTTATAATTTTTAACAAGTCAAACTTGCTTATTTTTTCACTATTAGTCAGATGATAAATATTAACTCCAACTATATTTTGCACAATAAAAAATTCGATAGCTTTAGCTAATTCCAATGTAGTAACTCCTCCCCAAAATGCTTCGGAATACCCAATTACGTTCCCTTTTTGTGATAAAATCCAATTTAGTAACCCAATCCCATTTCTTTTAATATCGGGTCCAATTATAGAGGTTCTAATTGTAATATGGTTATGATAAATAACTTCGCCAAGTGCTTTAGACTGCGCATAAAACCCTATTCCATCTTTAAAATCATTTTCTATATAGGATCCTTTTTTACCGTTAAATACACAATCAGTGCTAATGTGAAATAATCTAGATCCATATTTTTCACAAATTTTAGCAAGAAAATGAGGGAAATAAGAGTTTAATAACACAGCTCTATCTGGATTGTTCTCTGCATCAGCATTTAAAACTCCAATTGCATTTATTACATAATCAGGCTTTAAATTTGAAATTAATTCATCGACAGCATTAAAATCTGAAACATTAATATGATAATCAGATTTTTTAAGTGAAGAATCTCTTGCAACTCGAACAATTTCAAATTGAGGATTCAAAGCAAAATAGTCAGAAATTAAATGGCCGGCCATCCCATTCGAACCAATTATTACTACTTTGTGTTTCATTACTTGTTCCAAATTACACGATTTACTATACTAGTATAACTTTGAATCACTTTTATAACTCGATGTGAAACATCTTCAATTTTATATTCACTAGGTAATGTCAAAATCGAAGTATTAAATGTATTAATACTTATTTCAATTGAATTTAAAATATCTTTAGTATTAATCCCTCCCAATACAATTGATCCTGCATCAATCGCTTCAGGCCGCTCAGTACTTGTTCTAATACTAACGGCTTTAAATCCCATCATAGCAGCCTCTTCACTAATTGTGCCACTATCAGAAAGTACACAAAATGCATTTTTTTGCAAATTGACGTAGTCAAAAAATCCCAATGGTTCCAAATTCTTTACTAATGGGTGAAATTTAATATTATTGATATTAATTCGATTTTGTGTCCTAGGATGTGTAGAAAAGATAATTGGTAGAGAATATGTTTCTGCTACCTCATTAATTGAATTAGCTAAAACATTAAAATTATCCCCTAAATCTATATTTTCCTCTCGATGAGCACTAACAACAAAATATTTGCCTTTTTCTAAATCTAATGTTTTTACAATTTCACTATTTTCAATCTTTGCTTTGTAATTATTCAAAACTTCAAAAAGTGGCGATCCAGTAACAAAAACATGATCTTTTCTAAACCCTTCACTTAATAAATATCTCCTTGAGTGCTCGGTATATGTTAGATTTACATCGCTAATATGATCGGAAATTTTACGGTTAATTTCTTCTGGCACATTTTGATCATAACATCTATTGCCTGCTTCCATATGGAAAATAGGTATTTTAAGTCTTTTTGCAGCAATGGTGCATAGAACACTATTTGTATCACCTAATACAAGTAATGCATCAGGACGTTCCTTTAACAACACATCAAAAGATTTGGCAATAACATTACCTATCGTTGCTCCTAGATTATTTCCAACCACATTTAAAAAATAATCAGGTTTTCTTAACTCTAGATTCTCAAAAAATATCTCATTTAAGCTGTAATCATAATTTTGACCTGTGTGAACTAATATATGATCAAACACGTTATCAGCTAATTTAATAATCTCAGCTAATCTTATAATTTCAGGTCTAGTCCCAATAACTGTCAACAATTTTAATTTTGCCATAATACAAATGTCTTTAATTGGAATAACCTATACTTTTCAATAAATAAATTAACTCAGATTCACTAAGTCTATTAGTATTATGAGAATGATAATCATCGATTTCAGAGATACTAAGTGAGCCCTCTGAAAAATATTTGTTATAATTAAGGTCTCTATTATCTGCTGGCACTCTGTAATAGCGCCCCAAATCCACTGCATGCATCATTTCTTCTCTTGCAAGCAAAGTTTCATATAATTTTTCAGAATGACGAGTACCAATAATGTTTATATTTACTTTAGAGTTGTAAATTTTTTTCATTGCGTCTGCCAATTCTCTAATTGTAGAAGCTGGTGATTTTTGTACAAAAATATCACCGGAATATCCATTTTCAAAAGCATACAAAACTAAATCAACTGCATCATCTAACGTCATCATAAATCTAGTCATATTGGGATCAGTAATTGTAATATCTTGATTATTTCTTATTTGCTCGTAAAAAAGAGGAATTACAGAACCTCTAGAAGCCATTACATTTCCATATCTAGTACCTACTAAAATCGTGTCTCCAGATATTCTAGATTTAGCAACCATAATTTTTTCCATCATTGCTTTTGAAATACCCATTGCATTAATTGGATAAACAGCCTTATCTGTACTCAAGCAAATCACTTTTTTAACATTTTGATTAATAGCTGCATTTAATACATTCTCTGTACCAAGTATATTAGTTTTAACAGCTTCAACTGGATAAAACTCACATGATGGAACCTGCTTTAAAGCAGCTGCATGAAATACGAAATCAACACCACTTAAAGCAGTATAAATGCTATTATAATCTCTTACATCACCAATATAATATTTTACCTTTGAGTTATTAATATCAGTACGCATGTCATGTTGCTTTTTTTCATCACGACTAAAAATTCTTATCTCTTTAATATTTGTATCTAAAAATTTTTTGAGAACAGCATTTCCAAAAGAACCTGTCCCACCAGTAATTAATAAAACTTTATTATTAAACATTTTTTATATTTAAAAGGTTAATTAAATCGAATATTTTGTTTTTAATAATTAGCTTACTATCTGATAGTGTTATTTTTCTTTCTGAAATATCAAAAATAATATTAGCTAATTTTTCGGCGTTAAATGGATCAAACACAATACTTGGTTCAACAATATCATAAACATAATCAAGATCAGCTGCAATTATTTTACATTTATTTTCACATCCTTCTATCAATGGTAATCCAAAACTTTCAATTAAAGAAGGAAAAATTAAAAATTCACATTCTTTGTATTTTTCTGATAATAAATCAGAAGGTAAAACTCCAATGTTTATAATCTTTACTCCACATTTATTTAAATAACCAATTTTGTTAATTAATGGATTATCATATGATACATTAATAGTAACTAACAATTCGGGATAAATATTAAATTTTTGGGCTAATATTTCCCAAGTTTCTAATAGTAAATTGTGATTTTTTTGAGGAACGGCATCCGCAACATATATAAATTTATTAGACTTATTTGTAGATGGTGAAATTAGATTCGATTCAAAAAAAGGTAAGATAAATATATTTTGTTCAAATATTTTTATCGATCTATACAATGAATTTTTCATAGTATCTGTTTGTACCACCCACTTGTATGAACTATAGTTTAAATATTTTATGTATTCTCTTTTTAACTTAAATTTTATTTTATTGAAGAAAGAATAACACTTTAGACTATTTTTTAGTAAAAGCGCATTATGAAAAAAAATTACAACATTGCAGTTTTTAATTTTGAAAGGTGGTGGTACATTAGAAAAGCATAATATAGTTTTTATACTATATAAATTAAATGCTTTTTTGTATGCCTGTATTCTTGATTTTTCACGAGGATTTATATAAAACTTATTTTTTAATGAAGCTGAGGAATCGATAGGCAATCTTACATCGATTAAGAAAATGTAATTTTCTGAATCTGATATTTTTTCAATAAAATATTCTAAAAGTCTTCTACCACCACTATTATTTATATAAACACTATCTATTAGAATCATGTCAGTTAAATTATTAACTTTTTTTTTCTAAAGTTAGAAATGTATGCGAGGCAAGAAATCCGGAAAATATTCCTAATGTTAAAAAATTAAAATAACTACTTTTCGATTTCTTCTGAATCATTCTACTAGCACTTTTTACATAAATATTATTTCTTTGAAATAAATTTGTAATTGATTTTTTTGTAAAAAATCTTAAATGTGTAAAATCTAAAATTCCCCAAGTATCATATTCCCACAAATCAAAGAATAATAAGTTCTTAATTACACTCCAGTGTCTAACATTAGGGACAGTTATATAAATTGTACCACCTATTTTTAAAAAAGGCATGATTTTATTTATTGTGTCAACAGGTGAAATTAAATGCTCAACTACATCTCCCATTATAACAACATCAAAAAAATTATCAGGATATTTTAAATCTATAGATTCTACATTACCTTTTAAAACATTATCTAAGTTAATTATAGCAGCTTGATAAGCAGACTCATTAATTTCAACACCATAAACTTTACAATTCTGGTTTTCTTTAAAGTACTTGCCTAGTATACCAGTTCCACATCCAATATCAAGTATATTTAAATTTTTACCTAAAACTGAATTCTTGAATATTTCTCTTTCAAGAGAGAAATACTCTGTATTTTTATTTAGATACATTTCTTCAACTAAATCTTTGTTCATATAATTTATTTTAAATTTGTGTAAGAATATTTGTCACTAAAAATAGGCCCCCATTCTGGATCATTATTTGGGAACACTGTGGGCCATTGTTCATCATTAATTGTATATATTCTGGATTTAACCTTATCTGGATAAGCAATTTTATCAATAATAAAACCTGCATCTATTATGGGGCAACTCAAATCTCTTAATTGGTAAATAACATTTGCCGCACCTACACCTGCTCCAACGATACATAAATCATAAACTTTATTATTATCAAATGTTAGTTCATCTTCCATTGATTTTCCCGGAGAAATACTAATAAAATCAACAACATTCGTACCCATTTTTTTTAAATTTTCAAGTAACGGTTGTGTTCGAGCAGGTTGATCGGAAGATACAACTAGCAATCTTCTACCTGTAAATATTCTTTGTTGATCTGAACCATTGAGTAATGCATAAACAAAATATAAATGGCCATAATTTTCATTTGTAAGAAAAATATTATTTGAATTTAACCATTTAATATATTTTTTTTGTACTGATATTGGAAATGCAGCTCTATCGGAAAAATACATACAGAGCATTCCATTTTCACTAATCCATTTTAATTGTTTTGCAAGTTTTTTTCTTAAAGAAGGCAATCTCCATTGTTTATATGTTTCATAGCCATGGCCAGGAACGCCACTACTGTAAAACGAAGATTGAAATAATAATATTCTATAAATTCTACTTAAATAAAAACGGATTTTATTTTTGAAGCCAAATGGAGAACCCATTTGGCCAGTAACAAAACAAAATTCACCATGACTCGATCTAAAAATTGGAAATTTCTTATTATTATCTAATGCTTCGAAAAAACGTAATCTAAAATTATTATACCATTCTTGAACTTCAATTCCTTGAGGCGGATAAACTATCATTTTATCTACATATTTCTCTTGAATACTAAAATCTGGCAATGTTAGCCTATGACCATTTTCAAAAATTTGTGAATTATCCATTTTTTATTTTATCACTTTTTTTAAATCTATTATTAATTTATTTGTTCTTATATCAACACCATTTTTTATTAAATGATATGGTGAATCAAACATTAAACTATCAGGCATAACATAGTTTTCGTAATAACTAATTATTGGCAGATTTGATTTTTCAATTTGTGTATATAAATATCTTAATTTAATTCTATTATTATCAAATGATGATTTTTGAAATGGCGGGAAACTAATAAATAATTTAGAGTTTTTTGTTTTTAGGAAATTGTTAAATTGCATTAAAGTAGATATAATATCAGGATTAAAATCCTTACCTATAGATTTTGTTGATACAGGTTTTAATGAAGGTGAATACCAATGAGTAACATGATCTCCATAATTATTAAAAGAATTTCTTTTATAATTTATTGATTTGTCTTCGTAACTATCTTTAAAATAGTTCCATATTTTTAATTTAGAAAAACAGAAAGATGGGGTTTGTTTCATTAAATTTATAAATTGATTATAATCTAATCTACTTAAATTACCCTTTGAAATTGAAAATTCAATTATTGGATTTGGATATCCACCGTACATATTTTTATCATAAAATTGTTCATATTCTAAACTTATGACTACAACATCATTTCTTTTTATATATGGTATTGTATTTTTTATCATATAGCTCAAGCCAATATTACAATCTAAACCAGTATTTATTGGATTAATATTAAGAGAATCTTTAATCATTTGGCTATTCAAACCTAATGCAAGATTTGAACCGCCAATTAAGATTAGTCTTTGTTCTTTAGTTATTTTTAATAAAGAATCTTTTTCAATTTTTGAATATAAAAAGGTATTCCGTTCACCTGAAAATGGAGGTAAACTTATTGCAACTAATAATACTATTATTGGAAATAATATAAAAATAAAAAAATGAATAATAAATTTTTTCAAAATCTAAAAACTAAAGTATATAAATGTTTGTTCCGTACCTCTAAAAAGATAGAGTCCAAGTATTAATATATAATATATTGACCATCTAATAAACTTAGGACTTCGTTTTACAAAAATTTGAAGTGGATGAATATGTTCTCTACCAAACCACTCAAGAACTAAAAAAATAAATATAGCAATAGAAAGTTTTAAATCAATATTAATAGGTTTTTCAAAAAATGTATTAGAAAATATTTTTGAAATATATTCAAAAGCGGAATGGATATTATTTGATCTAAAAAAAATCCATGCAAAAGTAGTTAAAACAAAAGTGCTAAGTATTTGAAAAAATTCCTTAAAAGTTGGAAATACTCGACCAGTTGCAACTATGTCTGAGTAACTTCTATTTTTATTGAGTAGAAGCAATGGTAAAAAATAAATAGCATTAATTAAGCCCCAAAATATAAAAGTCCAGTTAGCACCATGCCAAAATCCAGATAATAAGAATATTATAAAAGTGTTTCTAATTTTTATAATTAACTCTGATTTACTGCCGCCTAATGGTATATAAACATAATCTCGAAACCAAGATGATAATGACATATGCCATTTTCGCCAAAACTCAGCTATATCTCTAGAAAAATATGGATAAGAAAAATTTCTAAGTAGGTTGATTCCAAATAATTTAGCAGAACCAAGAGCTATATCTGAATATCCTGAAAAATCGCCATAAATTTGAATTGCAAATAATATTGCTCCTAAAAATAAAGAACTCCCATTATAATAAGAATAATTACCAAATATCATATTGACATAACTAGCACATGAATCAGCAATAATTATTTTTTTTACAAGTCCCCAAAGAATTTGCCTAAGTCCATCTACAAATGAATTATAATCAATAACTCTTTTAGTAGATATTTGAGGTAAGAGATGAGTTGCTCTTTCAATAGGTCCAGCAACCAATAATGGAAAAAAACAAACAAAAACCGAGTAGCTTACAAAGTCATTAATTGGTTTAAATCTATTTTTATAAATATCTATTACATAAGATAGTCCGTGAAATGTATAGAAAGATATGCCAACAGGCAAGATTAACTTTAAAGTAAAAGGATTAATTTTTATGCCAAAGTTTGAAAATAATTCAGAGAATGACTCTGTAAAAAAATTAAAATATTTAAAAACACCTAGAAAGCCTAGATTAATAATCACACTAATTAAAAGCCATGATTTCTTCTCAATTTGATTTTTTGATCTAAAAATAAGTTTACCAGATATGAAATCTAAGAATGTAGAAAAGACCAACAGAAAAAGAAATCTGTAATCCCAAAATGCATAAAAAAAATAACTTGCAAATAATAAAAATAGATTCTGAAGTTTTAAATTATTATTAATTGCCCAATAAATTATAAAAACTATTGGGAGGAATATTAAATATGAAAAAGAATTAAAGAGCATGTGTAAATTTCTTTTTAAGATAATATTTTAAATTCCATATTATACTTTTGAATAAAAAGAAATTATTATAAAAAAAACCGCTTCTTTTAATTCTTAATGTACTTGGATTTGTAATTTTATGAAATGGATTATAAATTTGATTTAATAAAGACAAAATTGTTTTATATACTCCTAAAAAACCGAGATTCTTTTGAGCAAATAACAAAGCATTTCGATATGCATACCATGATGTTCTTTTATTATTACTCGAAGAGCCCTCTGAATGATGCATAACTGGTAATAATGTATTGATTATTTTATAATTAGCTTTTTTTGTTCTTTCAAAATAATCATTATCCTCTCCATACATAAAATATTCTTCATCAAGATATCCAATAGTATCAAAAAGTTCTCTTGTTATAATAAAAAAGAAACCCGGAATATTTTCAACTAGTTTAATTTTTTCAAAAGAATATGATTGATTTGAAAATGAGTTGAAATAATTAATTTTATTTGCGTTGATTTCATCAAATCCAATCAAACCAACTTTTTTTATATTTTTTCTAATATAATCAATTGTGTCATTAAATATATTAGAGAAATCTTCCCTTATAGCAATATCATTATTTGCAATTATGTAATAATCAAAATCATCATGACAAGTAGCATATGTAATGCCATTATTTACATTGGAAGCAAAACCACTTGTTTTTCTATTGTTTATGGTATAATTGTAATTATTAGATTTTAAATAATTTATAGATGAATCAGAAGATTTGTCGTCAGTAATTAATAAATAGATATTATTTTCTTTACAAAAAATTGATATGCTATCAAGATACTTTTCTAAAAATTTTAATCCATTATAATTTATTATAATAAAACATAGTTTCATAACTTATTTAAGTTTAATTTATTACCCATGTTTCCCAAACAAAGCGATATTTAAATAATGGTTTATGAGTTAAACTTAACTTTTCGTGAAGTTTTTCTAATTCTATTTCAGCATTCGGTATAAAATGATGAAACTGAACATGAATAATTGAAATATTTTTTATTAGGCCACTTTCAATAATTTTGTTTAATAAATCATATTCACCTCCTTCTATATTGATTTTCATTAAATCAACTTTATTAATTCCGTGCTGTTTAAAAAAATCTGTAACTGCAACTAATTTTATTGTCTCAATATTATTGTTTTTTATATAAATAGATGTCCCGTCATCATTAATTCCAATATCCATGCTACAATCAACAGATCCTAGTCCATAATTATATGAAATTATATTAGGGTTATTCATAAATCTAGTTTCTATAAATTTATGGTAACTTAGTACTGGTTCAAATATTAAAACTTTACAATTATACTTTGAATAAATATCTGATGCCCATTGTCCTTTATAACCTCCAAGATCAAATACAATTGAATTCATATTTATATCAAAATTATACCTAAATTTTTCATCACCACCATCATTAAAATATCGACTAACTTCTCTTTGATGATTTGTTGGAATATATTTTGATAAAAATAATTCTAAATATTTTTTTGAGGTTTGTAAAATTGACATATGGTTTACCTTTAAATATTGAATGATTAATTTTAATACAAAAATTATTTAATAAAATTATTGTAAATCGTGTTAATTAGGTTATTGAGATATAAGAACCTGGATTTCCAACTTGTATAATTTATAGCTTTTTTTTGTCCGGCATTTCTAATTAGATTTGCCTTAATTGGATTAACTTTAACATATTTAATGATTTTAATGCAATCATCAATATCTTTATAAGAAAGGATTTCTGTACCAATTTCGAAGTATTTAGTTAACCCTTCTGAATATTGTGTTAAATACAGTCCCCCCCATAATGGTATTTCAAAATCTCGTCCTTTA
Source organism: Cytophagaceae bacterium (assembly GCA_027491195.1). Taxonomy (GTDB): domain Bacteria; phylum Bacteroidota; class Bacteroidia; order Cytophagales; family Spirosomataceae; genus Aquirufa; species Aquirufa novilacunae. The sequence goes on from JAIXWQ010000009.1 coordinate 11,691, forward strand.
ATTGTTGTAACATTTTTTGTATAACCCACATTGGCAAATCCGAGTGTTAAAGGAGCATCTTTAACATAATCTTGTAATTGATTATCATCTAACATTCCATTCGGCCAACCTCTTCCAAAACATTTTACTTTTATACCACTCGTCATAATTTTTTTTATGAAGCTTTCCCTCCAGCCATATTTAGTTCCTACAAATAAAACATAAAAATCATCATTATTAAGGAGATATTTGTTAATAACTACGTTTTGTTCATATTTAATTGATTCCCAAAAAAAACAAGCTGTTTTATTAAAATTATACCTAGGTATAATCTCTGGAGAAAATGTTAAATTAAAATCAACTAATTTAGAAATATTATTTATTCCAACAGGTTGACCCTTAACATTTGACTTATAATATAAAATGTCATCCCAACAAAAACTTATTAATAACACATTTTTTCGTCTCAAATAATTAATAGATTCTGGAGAGATAGAAAAATCAGAAGCATAAAAGAAAACTATAATGTTATACTTTGGATCATAAAAATTAGAAAACTCATTAATTAAATTTTGATTTAAATTAGAATAATATTTCAACCATTCAGTATAATTATCAAAGAAATTTTCTACGTTAGGCCAAGAAAAATGATAAACTTCTCCAAAAAGAGATATTTCATCAATAAGAACTTTTTCCCAATTACTAATTGACAAAACAACGAAAACTTTAGTTTTCTTTTTAGGATCCCACTCGAAATTTCTTTTTAATAACTTTTCATAGATCAAATCAAATTGATTAGTTACATTATTGAGTTTTTTATATAACTGAATGTTGTATCTCGTTATGACAGTTTGATAAAACGATTTAATTAAAAGTTCGATATTTTTTAACAAAAGCAAATTTTTTTGTGAATTTAAGATTGTAAAATTTGGATCATTTTATGAACTGCTTGACTGGGAGTAATATTACTTTTTTTTATATTTTTACTAATTTCCAGATGATTGTCAATAATATATTCAAGTTTATTGGATATATCTTCAATATTATCAGCTTGACAAGAAATATGGCCATGATTTTCTAACATCTCCCTTAATTCATCATTTTTATAAATTATTCCAAATATAATTTTTCCAGAGTTTAGATAATCATAAGTTTTAAAAGGGATAGTAACAATACTTCTATCATCAGTGTTTTGAACCAATATTAATACATCTGATTTGTTAGCACATGAAATAGCGATTTCCCTTGACACTAAACCATGCATTTTAATATAATTAGACCCATTTAAAATTATTCTCTCTTTAATATCATTATCCATATTTCCATAAATATTAATCTCAAATAAATTTGTGAAATCATATTTAGTTTGTGAAATATGTTTAATTGAACTCATCAGATTATCGAAATTTCTAGTTTGATATAATGATCCTAAGTATGTAAAATTGATGAGATTATTTTTATTTAAATGAGATTTTTCATTTAATGGATTTGATCCTGGATAAACAAAATCAATTTTATGTTTTAACATTTTATATTTTTCTTTTGCTACAATCATTGCATTCTCAGTACAAAAAATTGTTTTAGTAGAAAATTTAATTAATATCTTTTCTACATAATTAAATGCTAATTTTGAAAATCTATTCCTTCCAATATCTTTTCCAGTTAATGGGTCCTGTAATTCTGTAATATTTTTGATTCTAACTAACTTGCTTAATACAATTCCACTAAAATGTGCACTTGGGGGACCGCCAGTAGTATAAATGTAATCGATTTGTTTAAAATCCTTAATAAAATAGAATGAAGCAATAAAAGAAGAGAAAAACCAGCCCCATCGACCTTCGCCTGATTTTAAATACAACTTATCTAAAATTGAAGAAATACATCTACATATGTAATAATATATTTTAAAAAAGAATTTCATACGACTTGAAAATTGAATTCCTTTTTTCTTAATTTGATCCTGTTCAAAAATAAATCCATTTGGTGTAAAACTTGGCACTCGTATATGTCTAATAGTTGGATTTTTAAAAGAGCATATACTACTAATTAACAAGATATCATACCCATTATTTAAAAAAGCATTGATTCGATCATCTACCCATTCTGCCTGACACACACCGGTCATATTTGAGTAATACGAAAAAACTAAAATTGTTTTTTTTTTCATTATAAACTAATTACTTTAATGTCACTAAAATATCAATTATACGCTCTGAAGCTAAACCATCACCATAAGGATTAATAATAGATGACATTTGATTATAAAATCGTATATCGTCCAAAAGCAAATTTGCATTGTACAATAAATCAATTTTATTAGAACCTACTAAAATAACTGTACCCGCTTCTACAGCTTCTGGTCGTTCAGTTGTATCTCTTATCACTAAAACAGGTTTTCCAAGTGATGGCGCTTCTTCTTGTATACCTCCACTATCAGTAATCACTAGATAAGATTTATTTAATAACCATATAAATGTACTATAATCTAACGGTTCAATTAATATTACATTTTTATTGTCTTTAAAATAATTTTGAGCTACAGATTTTACATTTGGATTAGGGTGAACTGGATATATAAGCTGAATATCATCTCTAGATAAAGTTAAATTTTTAATTGATTCGAAAATATTATCAAATCCATCACCAAAATTTTCTCTTCTATGGCCTGTAAATAAAATTATTTTTTTTGATTCGTCGATTTTTGATTTAAGATTTTTAATTTCAATTGAATGTTCATCAATTAATTTAAGCGCATCGTATAGCGCATCTATTACTGTGTTTCCTGTTACATAAACATTATCTTTTTTACCTTCCGAGATTAAATTATTTTTAGCAGTTTCAGTAGGGGCAAAATGTAGGTCAGCTAGTGATCCGGTTAATGTTCTATTTATTTCTTCCGGAAAAGGAGATTTTTTATTAAAAGTTCTTAAACCTGCTTCAACATGAATTATTTTAATACCTGCATAAAAAGAGGCTAATGCTGATGCAAACGAAGTTGTAGTATCCCCATGGACTATAATATAATCCGGTTTATAATTAGTGAAAAGCAAATCTAATTGTGTAATTATTTTACATGTTAATCCAGTTAATCCTTGATTATTTTCCATGCAATTAAAATCATAATCTATCGTCAGTTTAAATAAATCAAGAATAGGTAATATTAAATCTTTATGTTGTCCAGTATTACAAACAGTTACTTCAAATAAACTATTAGCACGTAGTCGATTTATTAAAGGTGCTAATTTGATTGCTTCAGGACGAGTGCCAAAAATTACTAAAATTCTCATTGAACGATTATTTTTGTTTTCTTGTGTGTAATTGTAAAAAAATTAAAGCATTTCAAAATTCCCAATAAAAAGAAAAGTGGTAATATAATTTGATAAGATTGTAAAGCAATATCTGAAACCCATATTTTTGGTTCCACAAAACCCCAAGGTTTAAAAATGGATATTGTTAATGGAACTGCAGCTATTCCTAATTTAGCAAAAAAATTAGTAGTAACTGATACATATATCCCAGAAATTAAACTCAAAAAGATCACACCCAAATATCCAAACTCCCAATAAAAATGTGCACCTGTTGGAAACTCACTCATTGAAGAGGTATTATACCCATTTATTTCTCTATAAATGATATACATACCTTGAGAATATATATCATCTTTATCCAGTGAACTAGGGATTGGCTTTTCAGGATTGATGGATCTAGGCAAAAATCCCGCTAATGAATTTCTAATTGGACTTATTCCAGCAGACTGCCCTCTTTCATATAAACTAATAAACGCAGTTCCATACCTTGTTTGAGCACCAAATCGCCACTCAATTTCATCTAAAGAACTTCTTTCTCCCTTTTTTTCTAAATCAACTCCTGAATCAATTTTTAAACTACCTGCCTCATCTAAAAATATTCTTGTTGTAAATAATCCACCAAAAATAAAATACCCTACGATAATTATAGACGAAAATAATATCAGATTATTTTTTGCTTTTTTACTTTCTAAAATATAAAAAACTATAAAGTAAATAAATAATAGTGTATAAATTAAAGCACCGCGAGTTGAAATAAATAATAAAGAAGTTAGTGTTGTTATTAGGCCTAAAAATAAGTACATATTATTAAAATATTTTTTTGAATAGATTAATAAAAATGGCCCTGAAGCTAATCCTACGTAAAAAAAAAGAGATTTAAATAATTCGAAATAAAAAGGTAAATCAATTTTAAAAACAACCAAGATATTCCAAAAAATAAACCCAATAGAAGTAATAAAAAGTATTTGTTTAGAAACCCTATCGTTTTGTTTTTTATTATTTATGTTTTCGCTAATTAATGCTCTTTTGTTTAAAATAGTTGTAATTAAATAGAACGCCGTTAGCCAAATGAACCATGAAAATAATTCAATTACATAAACCTTAAATAAATTACCAATTTCAACTTTATCTTCAATCTCAAATTGATACTCACTAAAAATTCTTAAAATAGCCGGCATTACATAGTATAATAACAATTTAATTGAAATGAAATAAAATATTAGATCTACTAGTAACTTATTGCGGCACTTTTTTTTTGTAAAGTACCAAAATAATGTTGATTGAATAATTAATAAAAAAGAAATTATCAAAAACAGAATTGAATATATAATCATTTAAGTTTACTGATTTTTATTTTATGTCTAATCCAAAAAAAATACAAAATTGAAAAAAATAAACTTGAAAAAACAACACCCTTTATTTGAAACAAGTAAGCGAAAACAATGTTCATAAATATTCCCACTAATGCAGTTGTAATCTTAATTACAGCAAGATTAGAAGTTTGCATTTTGCTCATCATTTCTAATGATAATGCTTGTGCACAAGCAAAAATACCACCAGATAAAATAAGCCATGGCAATAAATATGAAATTTCTATATAATCATTATTATGGAAAAACAGACCGAATAGTTGTTTGTGGAACAATAATGATAATAAAAAAGTTGCAGCTGTAATAATTAATCCAATCGTATTAATTTTGGATGCCATTGTATTTACTACTTTATTTTTTTCTACATCAAACCCATCTCCCGCCCTCTGAAAAAAAATAGGGGTTAATAATTGAATGCCGAACCCTGTAATGACAGAAATAGGAAAATAACCAATTTGATATAAAGCAGTGTACAATCCGACATTTTTGGATGTAGAAAAAAAGGCAAGAGACCATTTATCAGATGATATTTGTGCCCAAGTAAATAAACCCCAAGATATAAATGGCCAAATGTAATCCCAAATTTTATTTTCCCAATCCTTATCTCTTTTTTCACCGCTAAAGGAAATAATATTTTTTAAAAAATAAAATTGAATAAAAAACAATAAAAATGATGAGACTAAATACCCACTAATTACAGAAGTTGTAAATGCTCCAAAAAGAAATATAGTAAAAATTGCAATCAAATATCTAGACCAAGAATCCACTCCTTGTAAAATAGCAACCAGTGATCTTTGTCTAGCAGCGATTTGAATAGATGTAAAGATCAAATTAATTCCGCTAATAATAGAAAATACTAATGCAAATGCTAAAATATAATTTAAATTTGATTTACTTGTAAAAAACAATAAAAATCCAATTACTACAGTTACTATTAAAGATATTAATGAAAAAACTGTGATAAAAAATTTTAGTGTTCTTGCATACTTTGATAATTCATTTTTTTCTTTTGCTATGATATAAAACCTAGTTGAACCAGCACTTAAAGGAGCAAATAAAACTTGTGAAAGTAGTGCTACATATGTTAGCGATAGCGACAATATTCCATACTCTTCTGGTAACATCTTGCGAGTTAAAATTTTAACTCCATATAAAGAAGCTAAAAATGATAATATTTGTCCAAATATTACCCATGCTCCCTCCTTAAAGTAACCTGAATAACTATTAAAAATATTTAAAAAATAAATGCGAAGTTTTTGCAACGTTATTTATGATATTCCATTTAATTAATTAAAAACTAATTAGATTTAAATTCTTTAGGCAATTTTGTCCACTCACTTGAAGGCAATGCTTTAAAGCAATTCTAGGTTCTTTATTTAACTAGAGGGTTTATTTTTCTATACCGGATCTTCCAATACTCTCGTAATAATAGCCAAGCTCAATCATTTTTTGTACATCAAATAAGTTCCTTCCGTCAAAGACAATCTTATTTTTAATTTTTCGTTCCATTAAATCAAAGTCTGGTGTTCTAAACTCACTCCACTCGGTAGCAATAATCAAAGCAGCTGCCCCTTCTAAAGCCACGTATTGGTTTTCAGCAAACTTGATTTTATCTTTTATCTGCGCTATTACATTAGGCATAGCTTCAGGGTCATAAGCTGTAACAGTTGCCCCTGCTTGAGTTAATGCATCAATGATTATCAATGCTGGTGCTTCTCTTATATCATCAGTATTGGGTTTAAATGCCAATCCCCATAATGCAAAATGTTTGCCTTGTAAATCGTTTTTATAATATGTCTTTATCTTTTGAACCAAGTGTAATTTTTGTAGAGCGTTTACTTTTTCAACTGCTTTTAAAATAACAAACTCATATTTTACCTCATCGGACGACATGATTAATGCTTGTACATCTTTAGGAAAACAAGAACCGCCATAACCAATGCCTGGGAATAAAAAACGTTTCCCAATTCTGTCGTCTGATCCTATGCCTCTTCTTACCATATCCACATCTGCTCCCATGCGCTCACATAGTTGTGCGATCTCGTTCATAAAAGAAATCTTAGTTGCAAGGAAAGAGTTGGCTGCGTACTTCGTTAACTCCGAACTACGCTCATCCATGAAAATCAATGGGTTACCTTGTCTTACAAATGGCGCATACAAGTCGCTCATTAATTTTTTAGCACGCTCAGATTTTGTTCCAATAACGACACGGTCTGGTTTCATAAAATCATCGACCGCAACGCCCTCTCTTAAAAACTCAGGGTTGCTAACCACATCATACTCTCCGTTATAGCTAGCGGCAATCGCTGCACTTACTTTATCTGCGGTTCCAACTGGCACTGTGCTCTTATTGACAATTACTTTATAACCCTTTAATATTTTTCCTAAATGATTCGCAACACCCAATACATATTTTAAATCCGCACTACCATCTGCCCCGGGAGGAGTTGGCAATGCTAAAAATATAATTTCCGCATCCTCAACTGCTTCTTCTAATTGATTTGTGAATTTTAAACGACTCTCTTTAATATTTCTTAAAAATATTTTCTCTAATCCTGGTTCGTAAATAGTAATTTGACCAGCACTTAATTTATCTACTTTAGCTTTATCAATATCCACGCAAGTAACTTTGTTACCTGTTTCCGCAAAGCACGTTCCTGTTACTAACCCAACATAGCCCGTGCCTACAACTGCTATTTTCATTTAGTTATAGTTAATTTTTAAATAAATTAATATCACTTTTTACCATTTCAGAAACCAAAGAGTTTAAATCATATTTAGGTTTCCATCCCAACTTAGATTTTGCTTTTATTGGGTCACCCAACAACAAATCGACTTCAGTAGGCCTAAAATATTTTTTATCTACTTTGACTACAGTTCTTCCTAATTCAAGTTTGTAATCACCTGAACAATTTACCACAAAACCTTGTTCGTTCTTTCCTTCCCCTTTAAATCCTAATTCAATCCCTAATTCTGCAAAAGCTAGCCTAACAAATTCTCGAATCGTTGTTGTGACTCCCGTAGCTAAGACAAAATCCTCTGGTTTTTCTTGCTGTAAAATCAACCACATACCTTCGATATAGTCTTTTGCGTGCCCCCAATCTCTTTCTGAATTAAGATTACCTAAATATAAACACTCTTCTTGACCCAGTACTATTTTAGCTGTTGCTCGAGTAATTTTACGTGTTACAAATGTCTCTCCTCTTTGAGGAGATTCGTGGTTAAACAAAATCCCATTGCAAGCAAACATATCATATGCTTCCCTGTAATTAACCGTGATCCAATAAGCATAAAGTTTCGCGACTGCGTAAGGAGAACGAGGGTAAAAAGGCGTTGTCTCTGATTGAGGCACAGCTTGAACTAATCCATATAACTCAGAGGTAGATGCCTGATATATTTTAGTTTTTTTTGTCAGACCCAGTAAACGAACCGCTTCTAAAATACGCAAGGTTCCTATTCCATCAGCATTAGCAGTATACTCCGGCTCTTCAAAACTAACAGCCACATGACTCATTGCTGCCAAGTTATAGATTTCATCAGGTTGAACTTCCTGAATTATACGAATAAGGTTTGTACTATCTGTTAAATCTCCATAATGAAGGTGTAAATTCCTATCAGGAACGTGCGGATCCTGGTACAAATGATCAATACGTTGTGTATTTATTAAGGACGATCTTCGTTTAATACCGTGGACCTCATATCCTTTTTTCAATAAAAATTCAGCAAGATAGGCTCCATCTTGACCTGTAATTCCTGTAATTAATGCTTTTTTCAAGTTATTAAACTATTTTAACTTCATCACGGCTTCGCCATCCTGAGTCACACAAAAAGGGTGTTCAGTAAAACAAAATCACGGTAACAAAGATACCCCCAAATTGGTTTCGTGCCAAACGATATTTATTTAATGGACACATTTGGATTTATGTCCATCCAAGTAAAGAAATAATCCTATTTTAATCACTAAGCGCTTTCCCCTTCGTTTCTGGTAAATAAATCGCGCCAACGATGACCGTTAAGGCCGCTAGGGCGATTGGATAGAACAATCCGGCGAAATTCGAGTGGGTAATCGATCCCAGCCAGGTGGCTACGAAAGGGGCACAACCGCCGAACACCCCATTAGCAAAGTGATACGGGATGGAAAGGGAGGTGTAGCGGATTTTGGTGGGAAAAAGTTCGACTAGGAAGGCGGCGATCGGGCCGTAGGCCATCGCCGCAAAACTCACCAATAAGCTGCAAATGAACGCTAATTCGAGCTTGCCCGTCCACGTTAGGAAGATGGAGCCGTTGATTAAAGTGCCCTCTTCAGAGACGATGGTGGCCATCCAGGAGAATAAAGGGTAGTACCCGAGCGCAGCGAGGGCCATCCCGCCCAGCATCACTTTCTTGCGACCCACGCGGTCAGAAAAGCTGCCGAAATAGACGAAGAGAGGCGTCCCCACCACTAAGCTGGCGGCGATGATGAGGTTCGTAGTGATGAAATCGACCTGCAGGATTTTGTTGATGAATATTTGGGCATAAAATTGCCCTGTGTGCCAGACCACTCCTTGGCCTACGATAGCACCAAACATCGCAATGAGCATTAAGCGGCGGTTTTCCTTGCTCGCGAAAGCTTCTTTTAAGGGATTTTCGGAGAGTCGCCCTTCGGCTTTGAGTTTTGAGAAGAGTGGCGACTCATCCATGTTTCTGCGGATGAAATAGGAAACGACGACGAGGATGCCGGATAGAGCGAAGGGCACGCGCCAGCCCCAGTCTCTGAAGGCCGAATCGCCCATTACCTGCTGCGTCACTAAAATGACTAAGATGGAGACGAAGAATCCGAGGGTGGCGGTGGTTTGGATGTAGGACGTGTACTTCCCGCGTTCTGCGTCCGGTGCATATTCCGCGACGTAGGTGGCGGCGCCCCCATATTCGCCTCCTAAGGCTAATCCCTGTATGATTCTTAATGCCAAAAGCAAAGCCGGAGCTACCAACCCAATCTTCTCATAACTCGGTATAAACGCAATCGCAAACGTTGAACCACCCATCAACAACAACGTCAACAAAAACGTATACTTCCTCCCGATCAAATCCCCCAACCTCCCAAAAATCACCCCACCAAAAGGCCTCGCCACAAACCCCGCCCCAAAAGCCGCCAGCGTCGAAATAAACGCCGCCGTCGGATCCTCCTTCGGAAAGAAGCTAACCGAAATAATCGCACTCAAACTCCCAAAAATATAAAAGTCATACCACTCAATCACCGTCCCCACACTCGACGCCATAATCACCTGCCACAACTTCTTTACCGGCACCTTATTATTATCAAAAATAGTATCCATTCCTTGCATAAGCTCTTATTGAATTATTCCTAAAAATACAGAAAATATCACAATGGTTGACATTGCCTTGTGCATTATTACATTGAAGGCTTTATAGGCCGTTTTTGGTACTATAGCTCGCAATTAGTAAAACGGCTTTTTCAGGTATTGACAGAAATTGTCAATACCCGAAAATCGTTTATACAGCTCAGCGAAGATTATCACACACCCTTTTTTAGATTATCAATAAGCTGTTAGGATGGGAGAAATAGTGGGAATACATTTGGAACACCAAACCACTAATCAATATGTTTAACCACTTCTCTAGATACCTGAAGCTCATCCGTGCGGTTCCGCTGCACGTGATGGCGCAGGATCTCGGGATCGATGCCGGACTTTTGAGCAAATACGAAAACGGCAACCGCATCCCAGACATCGACCTCGTCATCATTTTTGCCCATTACCACCAGGTAGACGCGCGCGAACTTTGTGTGTTTTGGATGCGGGAGCGCATCAAAAGATCCTTTGTAGGCTTTGAAAATTTAGTGGAGGACGCTTTACCTGATGCAGAAAAAGACGTCAAATACTACCTCAAATTCCACAAAGTAAAACTGGAAAGGAAATTCAGCTTCAAGCTCATCCTCAAAAACGCCATCGTCTACGACCACACCCAGGCCGTCACCCTACGTCATTTTCAATTCCGCCGCCACGGTGTCACTAACCACTAAACCCTTGAAAACATGTTTAACTTCTTTAACCCCAAAGAGCCCTTGCTCTTCTACAACGGCCACATGGGTCCCTACAAGTTCACCAAAGTGACGATTACCATCATCGAAAAAGACAAAGAAGTATTCAGCGAATCCGTGATTGTGGCTCCTGTAACGACGAAGACATTGATTTTTGACTCGCGGAAGTTCTTGAATGAATTAAGGAATAGATGAAATGTCGCGCTGGTGTAGAAAGTATTTTGGCGAATTGACAGAATCTGTCAATACCTGAAAAGTCGCTACAAGAGATCTCGACTAATTATAACAAAAACTGCCTCCAGAGGCTTATTTCGTAAATAGCCCTACAAAAGAGGTCGAAAGAGACACGATAAAACTAAAAATCAATGGAGCAATAAAGCCGGTAACCACAAACCCGGGTACATAGGCAGCGACTAAATAGACAAGACCCACTGAGATCACTAAAGAGAATAACCCTAGAGTCATAAACGTGATAGGTAAGCTGATGATCTTTAACACGGGTTTAATAAACGAATTCACGAAACCCATGGCTAGAGCGACTAAAAGGGCAGTCGTAAAACCATCCACAGTTATTCCCTTTAAATAGCGGGGAATGACTAAAACGACGCAGGCGATGATGATGTAACGAATGATGAAACCGATCATAAGATAGATTATTTAGATGCGTGACGAGATTGAAGAACGGCGATGATTTCGCTTAAATCGATGCCGCGGTCTTCTAATAAGACGAGTAAATGGAAAATTAAGTCGGCCGCTTCGCCTTTGAAAAGGTCATCGTTTTGCATTAAAGCTTCGATAACGAGTTCGACGGCTTCTTCGCCTACTTTTTGGGCGACTTTGTGGGTGCCTAATTGGAAAAGGGAGGCGGTGTAAGACGATGAAGCGGGAGCAGTTTTGCGGCTTCTTATGACATGTTTTAGTTGATCAAGCCAGGCAGCGTTGTCTGCGTTTGACTCGTTGAAACAGGTGTCTGCTCCGGTGTGGCAGGTGGGGCCGGCTGGTTTGGCCTGAATTAAAATGGTGTCAGCATCGCAATCAATCGAAAGGCTGATGACGTCGAGGAAGTTGCCTGATTCTTCGCCTTTGGTCCAAAGACGGTTCTTCGAACGGCTGAAAAAGGTCACGCGCTGCTCAGAAACGGTCTTCGCATACGCCTCTTCGTTCATGTAGCCTAACATGAGAACCGCGCGCGTGGACGCATCTTGGATGATGGCAGGCACGAGGCCTTTGGAAAAATCAGGTTGCTTTGACATATTTCTATTAAATGCGCATCGGGATGCCTTGGCTTGCAAGGTAATTCTTCAATGCCAAAATTTCAATTTCTTTAAAGTGAAATATACTTGCGGCGAGACCGGCGTCGGCTTTGCCACTGGTAAATACTTCAGTAAAATGTTCCATTGTTCCCGCTCCGCCGGAGGCAATGATTGGAATGGAGGCTGCTGAGGATACTTTGGCGGTTAAATCACAGGCGAAGCCTGCTTTCGTGCCGTCGGCGTCCATCGAGGTTAATAAGATTTCCCCGGCGCCGCGGTTTTCTACTTCACGTGCCCATTCGAGGGTTTTAAGTTCGGTGATGCGTCTGCCGCCGTGGGTGTGGACGAAGTCCAGGCCCGCGGCGGGTTCAAAGCGTGTGTCGATCGCGACGATGATGCATTGGGAGCCAAAAGCTAAAGCCAATTCATCCACCAGCTCCGGCCGGCGCACGGCAGAGGAATTAATAGAAACTTTGTCCGCGCCGGCGTTCAGCAAAGCTGAAACATCCGCAATGGACGAAATTCCACCTCCCACAGTAAAAGGAATATTCACGTGCCGCGCGACTTCGCGCACTAGATTCACTAAGGTTTTGCGGTCATCGACCGTCGCTGTAATATCAAGAAAAACAAGTTCATCTGCTCCCTGCTGTGCATATAGGGCACCCAGTTCGCCCGGATCGCCGGCATCGCGGAGGTCAACGAAGTTCGTCCCTTTCACGGTCCGCCCATCTTTAATGTCTAGACAAGGTATTATGCGCTTGGTTAACATGCTGCTGAGAATTTGGCCAAATCCGCTAAACTAATCCGACCTTCGTAAAACGCCTTCCCTACTATCACCCCAAATAAGTTCATGTCTCGCAGGCGAACGAGATCCTCCATACAAGCCACGCCACCACTCGCAATCACGCTCAGCGATGGGCTCGAAGCTTGAATCTTTTCGTATAAATCAAAGCTAGGACCTTGTAATAAGCCGTCTTTGGCGACGTCTGTGGAAATCACATATTTCGCGCCTTTCGCTGTATAATCTTGCAAAAAATCAAATATCGAAATATTCGAATTCTCCTGCCAACCAGACACGGTGATCATTTCGTTTTGTGCGTCAGCCCCCAAAATAATCTTCTCCGATCCGTACTTCTGTAGCCATTCGCAGACTAATTCCGGATTGCGAACGGCAATGCTGCCGGCAGTGATTTGAGCTGCACCGGCCGAAAAAGCGGTATCAATCATTTCGTCGGACTGAACTCCTCCGCCAAAATCAATGTGCAGTGATGTGTTCGATGCGATTCGCTCTAATACGTGCGCATTGACGATCTTTTTTGCCTTTGCTCCGTCCAAATCCACCAAGTGCAATCGCTGAATTCCAGCTCCCTCGAAGGCTTTGGCAATCTCCAAAGGATCCTCGGAATAGACCTTTTTTTGGCCATAATCCCCCTGAGTCAAGCGTACGCATTGCCCATTTATCAGATCGATCGCCGGAATTAATTGAAACATATTAAAGTGCTAAGAAATTTTTCAAGATTTGTTCGCCAGCCTTGCCGCTGATCTCCGCGTGAAACTGCGCGGCATAAAAATTATCCTTGTGTAACATCGCCGAAAACGGCTGCACATACTCACAAACCGCTGTCGTGTACGCATTTACAGGCGCATAAAACGAGTGCACGAAATAGACGAATTCTTCAGCTTTCAGCCCTTTCATTAAGGGATTTTCGCCTTTTTCCGTGATCGAATTCCACCCGACGTGCGGGATTTTCAAGTCTTTACTGATGAATTTTTTCACTTCCACATCAAACACCCCGATGCAATTTGTGTTTCCCTCTTCCGAGTGCTTGCACAACAATTGCATACCGATGCAAGTGGCCAAAACTGGTTGCGTTAAGCCTTTAATCAAGGTATCTAGGCCCTTTTCTTTCAAATAGGCCATCGCCGTACTCGCCTCACCTACGCCTGGAAAAATCACTTTGTCGGCTTTTTTAATCTCCTCCGGATCATCCGTCCACTTGTAATTTTGCCCAATACGGTCCAACGCGTACATCACCGACGCCACATTTCCCGCATTGTATTTTATGATTGCAATTTCCATAAGCGTACAAAGGTATTAACTTTGGGGGATAATTGCCTCCTTCGCGCGGCCCTTTTATGAACAAAAAACTCGTTTACGAATCGCTTTACCTTGTTTGGATGGGGCTTTTACCGCTGCTGGCGTCTGGCTTTTTGGGCTATTATGCGCTGGCAAATCCTTCGTTTTTTACGTCATTTTCTTTGCTGGGGTCGGTGGTTTTTTGGATTTGCGCTGCGTTCATTATGGGCCTGGCGCTTTGTCCTACCACGTTTTTTGCCTTGTTTACGGGCTATGTATATGGTTTTTCGGGGCTGTTGCCTTTGATTTTGGCTTACTCAGCGGCTTCGGCTTTGGGTTATTTTCTCGCCAAACAATTCGGCGCGACAGCTCTGCTGTCGCGCGTTCCTTCTAGCTTCCTAACGAACGTGCGGTCATCCTCCTTTTCGTGGGTATTCCTCGCGCGGCTTTCTCCTATTTTCCCCTTTGCGATCACCAACGCGATCATGGCCTTTGTGGGTGTGCCCTTTCGTTGGTTTATAACGGCTGGAACTTTGGGGATGCTCCCTCGTACATTTTTAGCCGTGTTTACTGGAATTTCTGCGTCTTCATGGGGGCTGTTGTTTGCCCGACCAGAGCTTTTACGCTGGCAAGATGTGGTTTCTTTGCTGTTGTTGATCGTTTCCGCAGTGGGGATGTATATTTTAGGACGCCGTTCTTTTAAGTAATGGCGTTTCTTGGCTTCTTTGGCACTATTGATGAAATAAGCGTGAAGTAGGGGAGCGACTTTTGGCATATTGACAGAATGTGTCAATATGCCAAAAGTCCTCTCAATGCCTCGAACTTATTTTAACATTTCTCCTTCGGACTCATTCCCTTCGGACTATATCACCGACTACTGACTACCGGATACTGACCACTGGCTATTGCCTACTGACGACTAAGCCGCTACGCGGCGCCTACAACGCCTCTGAGTCTATCACCTGAACTTTTCCCCATAAGTGCATGTTATCTTGAATGAACTTTTTGTGGAGGGGGTGGTAAAGGTATTCCTTTTCTTTTTCGGCGCTGTCGAAAACGAGGACCACTGAAAAAGTGTAACTTGCTTCTGTTACGGATTTGTCAAAATCAGTGACGATTGGCTTGCCTACATGGGCTGAGGCGATCATTGGGAGGGATCCTAAGGATTTTAGGGCGCGGAAGAGTTGATCGGTTTCGGTGGTGGAGGTGGGGTTTTTGGCCCAAAACAAAACATGATGTATAAAGGTCATTTTCGTAGACGGTTCTGCTGATGCCGCAAAGGGCAAAGTGGAGGCAAGGGCGATAAAGTCGCGGCGAGTAGTTGACATAGGTTTAATATTTTTTCAATTCTACAATGGAAATTCCACAAATCAAAGTGATTGTGACCGGTGTGACCGGAATGGTGGGCGAGGGCGTGATGCTGGAGGCGTTGCGATCGCCATTTGTGAGTGAGGTTTTGGCGATTAGTCGCAAGCCGTCTGGTCACTCGCATCCGAAGTTAAAAGAGTATTTTTTGGCCGATTTTTATCAGCCAGAAGAGATCAAAGAGGTCGTAAAAGACTATGATGCGTGTCTTTTTTGCCTAGGGGTTTCGTCTGTGGGGATGAAAGAGGAGGAATTTAGACGCAAGACCTACGACTTGACCTTGGGTTTTGCGGCGCAAATGCCTAAAAATATCAGCTTCAGTTATATTTCTGGGATGTCCACGGATAGCACGGAGAAGGGTTCAATCATGTGGGCTAGGGTGAAGGGGAAGACGGAAAACGACCTTAAGAAAATGGGGTTTCGGGATTCGTATTCGTTTAGACCGGGGTATTTGCAGCCAATGAAAGGGAATAAATTCACCTTGAAATACTATAAATATATTGATTGGATGTATCCGCTGCTTTTATTGTTGGCGGGGAAAACGGCGTCGACTTTGGAAGAATTAGCCAAAGCGATGGTCGAGGTTTCTGCTTTTCCAGTGGAGAAGAAGACGATCGAGGTGGTGGATATTAAGGTTTTGGCAGAACAAATGAAAAACAGAATCTAGGGGAAGTCCCGGGAAATGGGTATTTTTGCCCTGAAATGTAATACAATTAAGAATGGATAAGAAAGTAGTTTTAATGATTTTAGATGGCTGGGGCATAGCAACAAACCCCAAAGTTTCCGCTATCGACGCGGCGAAAACGCCATTTATCTCCTCGCTTTACGGCAAATATGCGCACTCAAAATTAGAGGCGTCCGGCTTAGCGGTGGGTTTACCAGAGGGCCAAATGGGTAACTCCGAAGTGGGCCACATGAACTTAGGGGCAGGCCGCGTGGTCTACCAAAACCTCGTTCGCATTAACAAAGCAGTCACTGAAAATACCTTGGGCCAGGAGCCTGAATTAGCGAAAGCGTTCGACTACGCGAAAGCGAATAACAAGTCCGTTCACTTCATGGGTCTTGTGTCCGACGGTGGCGTTCACGCGCACATCGAGCACTTGAAATCCTTGCTTTCGACGGCGTCAGAGGCAGGTTTGGGCAAAGTTTTTGTTCACGCTTTCACAGATGGTCGTGATACGGATCCCAAATCAGGTCTGAAATTCATGACTGATTTATATCAACATACGTTAAAAACAAACACGCAAATCGCATCAGTAACGGGTCGTTACTACGCGATGGATCGCGATAATCGCTGGGAGCGCGTGGCTTTGGCCTACAAAGCGATGGTAAACGGCGAAGGAAATCCTTCTACCGATGTCTTAAAATCGATCGAAGAAAGCTACGCGGCTGGTGTAACGGACGAATTCATCCACCCAATTATTATGACGGATGCGTCAGGTGGTCCAGTAGGAAATATCCAAGAGGGCGACGTGGTGATCTGCTTCAACTTCCGTACCGACCGCGGACGCGAAATCACGCAAGCTTTGACACAACGTGATTTTCCTGAAGAGGGCATGCAGAAATTGAATTTGTACTACTTGACGATGACGGAATACGATAAAGAATTCCAAAACGTCCACGTTATTTTCAACGACTCTAACTTGCCTATGACCATGGGTGAAGTTTTAGAGGGCGCTGGTAAAAAACAAATTCGCATCGCCGAAACCGAAAAATATCCACACGTTACGTTCTTCTTCTCAGGTGGCCGCGAGGCGCTTTTTGAAGGACAACAAAACATCTTACGCAACTCCCCAAAAGTCGCGACCTACGATCTTCAACCCGAAATGTCTGCGGCAGATCTTCGCGATGCATTGATTCCGGAATTAGAAAAAGAAGAGGTAGACTTCGTTTGCTTAAACTTCGCTAATCCTGATATGGTGGGGCACACGGGCGTTTTCTCTGCGGTAGTTAAGGCAGTAGAAACGGTTGATGCTTGTGCTGAGGCAGTGGTAACAGCGGGTTTAGCTCACGGTTATTCCTTCATTATCATCGCTGACCACGGTAATGCGGATGTGATGATGAACGAAGATGGTTCGCCTAATACGGCGCACTCGACAAATTTGGTTCCTTGTATTTTGGTAGACAACGACTTCAAACCTGAGCTTCGCGATGGAAAATTAGGGGACGTTTCACCTACTATCTTGAAACTGATGGGTGTGGCTCAACCGAAAGAGATGACGGGGGTAGCGTTGTTCTAGTCGCCCTGCGGGCTTAGTCATCGCTGCGCGATTTAGTCGCGACTGCGTCGGAGTCATCGCTTCGCGATTTAGTCGCCTTCGGCTTAGTCGTCCCTACGGGACTAAGTTGCGACTGTGTCGCTTAGTCCGAAGCCGCTTCAGTGGCTGCAATGGCACGAGTGTTAAAATACCTCGAATAATACAAAAGGCATTTTCGCGTATTGACAGATTTTGTCAATATCTGAAAATGCCTTTTATGCTTTACGACTTTATTTCACCCTTTATTGGGTATGGAGCCCACAGAGGCACTATGCTTTACAACGAAGCCCCTGCTAACTTGAAAGCCCAAGCATATTGACTCGGGTTGTTCCCTGGTGTGATAGCTGGGGGTGAAATGGTTAAAACACCGTTCTTAAATGTGCTGCGAACCGCCACATCTGAGCCTAAAAGGGAGACAGAAACGGGTTTTTTCAAACCGGAAATCTGTAGTGGGATTTTAGGAAATTCTGTTGTTATGAGATACAAGTCATTGCCTTTTTGGGTGAAGTATTGTTTGGTGGTAGGGGTGACTTTAGGGGCTTTGGCCCACTTACGAGTAGAGTAAATCGCCTCGCCATTCACTTTCAACCAAGAGCCGATGTCCGTCAAACGCTGCTGCATAATCACCGGAATGCGGCCATCCGCCGTGGGTCCGATGTTCAACAACAAATTTCCGCCGCGCGCTACTTTGTTAATCAACATGTGCACGAGCTGCTCAGAGCTGGAATAATCTTCTAAATTTTCGTTTCGATTATAGCCAAAAGAGCCGGCGATGCCTCTGCATTCTTCCCATGGGCGGGCGAAATCCAAGCCATTCGCATCGCCGTTATGCACTAAATCATATTCCGTGGTGTAAAATCCGCCATGTTTACTGCGCGTTTCTTTGCCCCAACGGTCATTCACCACCACACTTTCGCGAACGGGAGATTGGTTATATAACCAGGACAAAAATTCCGTGCTGCGCAATTTATCCGAGGTATAATCCCACTCGCCGTCCGTCCAAACCAAATCCGGATGGTAGGTATTCACTAAATCTTTCATCTGCGGGAACATGTGCTGATCGATATATTCGTTCAGCGTTTCCTTCTTATAAAGGGGGTTGTACCACTCTAAAAGGGAGTAATAGTAGCCCATTTTGATGTTTTTGTTTTTGACCGCTTTTGTCAAATCGCCTAGTAAATCGCGGTGCGGGCCTACGTCCATGGCGTTCCAATTCCAGGATTGTTTGGATGGCCAGAGGGTGAAACCTTCGTGGTGTTTGGAGGTCAAAACGACGTATTTTGCGCCTGCATTTTCAAAAAGGCGAGCCCATTCGTCTGGCTGAAAAAGTTCTGCTTTGAAGTGCTGGGTGAAATCTTGGTATTTCACATTTGGACCAAAAGCTTTGTTGTGGAAATCCGTAAAAAAGTGCTGCGTTTTACTTGGATCCTGCCAACGTTTCCAATACCATTCCGCATACCGCTCATAAACTCCAACTTTGTCGCGGGCCGTGGGCGAATAAGCGGGAACGGAATACAAACCCCAGTGGATAAATATGCCAAACTTCGCATCTTCAAACCAAGTCGGAACGGGGCGGCTGTCGATGGATTCCCAGGTGGATTCGTAGGTTTTTTGGGCGAAAAGAGGGGCCGAAACAAAGCAAAAAGCCAGAATTAAGAACTTGATTTTCATAAGGTTTAGATTTTATCGAGCCTAATTTAATTAAAATTGTTAATTTCAACCTTATGCAACAATGGATATGTAATCAGCCGGGAACGATGAGCCTACAAGAGGTCGAAATGCCTCAGCGCCTGGCGGGATTTTCTCTTCTACGTGTTCTCAGAATTGGTATCTGCGGAACGGATATTCATGCCTTCGCGGGCAACCAGCCCTTCTTTCAATACCCCCGCATTTTAGGCCACGAGCTGGCGGTGGAAATCGTGGAATCTGATACCTACGAAAAGGGCGAATTAGCGACGATTATCCCCTATTTTAATTGCGCCACTTGTGGAGCTTGCGAGGCTGGAAAGTCGAATTGCTGTGAGAATATCAAGGTTTTTGGGGTGCATATAGATGGGGGAATGCGGGAATATATCGTCGTCGAGGATCGTTATATTTTACCTGGGAATGACCTTTCTGCGGAGGAACTAGCGCTGGTCGAGCCTTTGGCGATTGCGGCGCATGGACTTCGTAGGGCTGCGTTAAATCCTGGCGAAAAGGTCCTTGTGATGGGTGCCGGGCCGATCGGTTTGTTTACTAGTTTACTTGCCAAAATTCAGGGGGCTAGCGTCGAGGTTTTGGAACCCAATCCTTCTCGCTTGCAATTTTGCCTGGATAATATAGGCGTTTCTGAGGCCTCCGCGGCTTCTTATACGATCGTCATCGATGCGACCGGAAATCTACAAGCCATCGAATCAGGTTTCGCTCAACTAGCTCATGGGGGAAAATACGTATTGATAGGTTTGCAAAAACAGGCGATCTCTTTTTCACATCCTGAATTTCACAAACGAGAGGCGACCTTGATGAGTAGTCGCAATGCAACTGTTGAAGATTTCGACTATGTGATGGATTTATTCCGTTCTGGGAAGATGGAGGCGGGGATGTTTATCAGCCACCGTTTTGGCAAAAATCAAGTACTTGATATTTTTACAAATAGTAGCGCTCCGGGCTCACAGGTAATCAAATCGATGATTACTTTAGCAGAATGAAACCACTACTACTTTTATTTTGCTTAAGCCTGTTCGCTTGCAAATCGCAAGAGGTCTTGCCAGAAAACTGCTATAAAGGCCGGCTAGCTCTCAAAGGAATTTGCAATAATTACGTGATCGAATTAGTCGAAGGCACAATAGACACGTCGCGGCTCGAAGCCCAATGGAAAAATCCAGATACGGGGAAATTCTATACAAATGCCTTTGCGCTATCAAATCCCTGCGCGTTGCCTGTGAGTCTTAAAGAAGGCGATGAATTCTTTTTCAAACTTGATTCTACACAACTGACCGCTGATTGCATTACTTGCAAAGCCTATTCTCCCACTCCAAGGAAGTCGCTTCCTGTCTCGGTTTGCCCTTAATTGACCTTGAAATTTGTGATTTCATAGCCTATTTCCTCGTCTGCCATTTGCTGGGAGAAATCGAAAAATACGCTCGTCGGGTAGCCGTAAGTGGGATTGAAATTAAGCGTTTTTTGGTAAGGTTTTCTGTCTAAATTTGCCTTAATCACCTGCAGTAATTCCGGAATGGTGTAGATCTCCCCATACCGCTCCGCTTTATTATAAGGTGCGCCATTCACTGTGGTAATTTTACCATTTTGAACCACTACCTGGTGCGGGCCCACATATTCCAAAGGACAGAAACAAACCCTTTTGAAGGAAAAAGAATAATTCACAATTTTCTTTTCGTTCCAAAGATTCAGGTTCGTCGACGCGTCATCCAGTGGCTCCACGGTTTTGCAACCCGCTAAAATCAAACAAAATAGAACGAGAAATTTCTTCATTATAGTGCTAATCGAGTGAATAGACCCACATTATCTTTTTCTATCTTCAAAGGACCGTAATAGTCAAAATTTGCCCCTAGACCTACCGTGAATTTGCCTTTCGTAATTCCGGCACGAAGCATTAAGGCACTGCGTGCGTGAGTTCCTTCGCTTAAACTAGCGACATGCAAAATTTGGGCTTTGGAATAAAAGGCAAGATCCTTCGAAATAGCGGGTTTAAATTCCACAATTCCAATCGTTGAAATGGCTTTCGAAGGCTGGAGATTGATATTGGGATTTAACAAAAACAACCAGGTGCGATTCGCCTTAAAATACTGCAAGCCTACCTGAGGGACTAAGCCTAATTTATAATGCCATTCCGCACCTGCCGTCGCTCGAATATTCCCAAAAAGCGCGTAGGTCAAGTTATTCACAATCACCAATTCCGTCTCCGAAGCGGTATTCGAATAATCCACCATCCCCGTACTCAAATTGAAATAACTCAACTTCCCATCCGCAGACACCGGGCGATTTAACACCCCAATAAACTGAACGCGGTTATTCCCAAAAGTCGCTTCCACAGGAATGGGCGGAGCGGGCATGGCGGGAGCATGATCCTGACCAAAAACAACTATTGAGCAGAAAAGTAAAATGGTGAATGGTAAATGGTGAATGGTAGCTGAAGGTTTCATAAAAAATAATAAAATGCCCACGCAATTACCCCGCCTATCGCTAACCAAAGCAATCCGTTCGTGCGCTTTTTCTTTAAAAATACTAACAAAATTAAGCCCGTTGCCGAGATAACAATCATAAAAATGGCAGAAAAATCGATGACCCAAGACCAGGCTTTGCCGGTATCGCGGCCTTTGTGCAAGTCATTGATCACAGCAATGATGCCCATCTTTGTTTCTGTTACCTCATACGAGCCATCGGCGCGGTTTACGAAGAAGTCTGCGGTATAACCGGGGCCTTGAAAAGAAATGGAAATTTCTTCTTCATCGATTCGGAAATCGTTCAATTGTCCTTTAATACTGTGATTTGCGCGGAGTTGTTCGACGATTTCGAGTTTGGGGATTTTGGCCGTATCCGAAACAGACACCCATTTCGCATTGACTGCTCCTTTTAACTCAGAAACTACCGTGCTCTCCGGAAACCAATCTACGTGATTTAAAGTTAAACCCGTCACCGAAAAAAACAACACAATGATGAAACTGAACATCGATAAATAGATGTGCAGCCATCTCGACCAGGTGGCTAAATCCCTCATATTACTTTGTTTTATAGCTTAATGAAGCGGCAGTCATCTCTTCTCCTCCTGGCAATACTTGGTTTTTCGCCTTGCCATCAAACTTCATCTCCTGCTTAATTAATTGATAGGTTCCGTGCTCGCGAGCTGCCTCAATAAACACGGTGTATTTGCCCAAAGGTACATATTCCCCCGCATCATTCTTCCCATCCCACACCAAAGTATACTCTCCAGACGGACGCGTCGCACCCGTCACCGAGGCCACATCAAACTCCGCTTCTCTCTTCGCCGCAAACCAAGAACGCAAATCCGGCAACCATCGAGGCTTATTATACCATACCGCAATACGTCTCACCGGCTTGTGCTTTTCATCCTCAATCCAAACAGCCACAAAAGGACGTCTTGCCCTGCCTTCAAAGCGAGCTAACTCGAACTTAATGTCAAGCGACTGACCCGCCGTCCACGTTTTTTCCTTCACATTCACTAAACTGATGGCAGACTTCTCAGTAGAGGTCGCTGGCCAGTTTTCGCTTCTATATTCCGCCCCCTCTTTGTCCACGATTAAATACGATGCCTCTGGATACTGGGCCGCTAAATCAATCGAAGCCGCTACTCCTAACACATTAAACGCCGTCGCCAAAGCACCCGCCGTCACCGCATCTTCATGAGCAACCGTCGCCGAAATGACTTCCGAAGCCGGTTCTGCCGTCCGCGGATCCATGATGTGCGAATAAGATACCCCATCGATTTCGGTTCCTCTGCGGTAATCGCCGGATGTCGCCACCGCCTTATTATTCACTTGTAAATAGGCTAAGGCCTCCGCGTTCTCCCCCGAATTTCTCGGATTCGACACCCCAATTTTTTCCGTCCAATCTCCTTTCACCACAAAATCACCCCCTATATTCACCACCACTCCAGCTACGCCCTCCTCTTTGATGGCCTCTGAGGCCGCTTTCTCCATCACATAGGATTTCGTGAAACTATGCAATTTCAATTCCGTATCAGTTAGACGGGTTGCTCCACTTTCATCTAAAGACCAGTGTGGCTGGTTTACCTCTGCCATCGCATTTGCGCGCGCTTCCACAGAAGGAACCTCAGATCTCCATAATTGTGAAATATGTTCCGATGCCGCATTTAATGCACCATCTGTTTTTGCATTCCACTCATCAAAATGCTGCAAGACTTCGCGTAGTTCGGAAGAGATTTCAACGGATTCGCCGCGTGTACTAAGCCAGTTAGAAAATTCGGAAGAGCCATGAGCCGAGAGAATTTCGTTCAAGCGGTTAATCTCCGCTAACACTTTCGCTTCAGCTAGGCAAGCAGATACCTCTGAATTTGCGATAATTTTCAAATCCAATGAAGTACCTAATACGTTATCAAAATGGGAGCTTAATAAGCCGTTAGAAGACGCCGAAGGCGATAGGCTTAAAAGACTTAAGGCGATTGAATTGATCATAGGGTTGTTATTTAGTTCACAATATTGAAAAATAAACCGTTTAATCGCGTGAATTTTGAGATAAAGCGTTGAGATTTGTAGATAAATCAGGGAATAAAATGAAAATCGAAATCTGGAGTGATATCATGTGTCCGTTTTGCTACATAGGTAAAAGGCATTTGGAAAAAGCATTAGAAACCTTCCCTGGAAAGGACGACGTAGAAATCGAATGGAAGAGTTTCCAATTAGATCCCACTATCCCAATGGATTTAGGAGAGGAAACAAGTGTATATGACTATTTAGCGGCGCGCAAAGGTATTTCTCTTGAGCAAGTCAAAGGTATGCACGACCGCGTTTCTGAAATGGCGGAAGCAGTGGGTTTACACTACGATTTTGATCAGGCCAAAGTCGCTAATTCCCTGAAATCTCATCTCCTAATTCAGTATGCAAAAGACCAAGGCAAAGGCGATGCTATCGAAGAGCGTTTGTTTCAAGCCTATTTTATGGAAGGCAAAAACCTGGCTCAAGATGACGCATTGGTGGAATGTGGTGAAGCTGTAGGACTAGAACGCAAGGGAATTCTGAATGCCTTGCAAGACGAGAATTATGCTTACCGGGTTAAACAAGATATTCAAGAAGGAGAAAATCTGGGCGTCCGAGGAGTTCCCTTCTTTGTTTTTGACAGAAAATACGGCATCTCCGGTGCTGAACCGATTGAAGTGTTTACGAAAACCTTAATGCAAACGGCAGCAGAATGAAAAACCTCCTCCTACTCTTTTTAATACTGGCCAGCCTACTGGCAAAAGCCCAGGACTCCACCACCTACGTGAACGTAGCGTTGAAAAATGGAAATTCGGTGTCTGGTCAGCTGCTACATAAGTCCGATGCGGAAGTATCTGTTTTAACCGCCGATTTAGGAACGGTGATGTTACCTTGGTCCGCCATCGAGTCAGTAAACGTCATTTCAAAGCAAGAGATCCATCAATTTGCGAACCCGCAACCGACGCGCTATTTCTTCGCTCCTTCTGCCATCCCGTTGAAGAAAGGGGATAAATATTACCAGAATGCCTACTTCTTGTTGAATTCAATACAAGCTGGGTTGAGCGATCATTTTTCTATCGGAGGTGGAGTGTTTGTTCCATTTGCCTTATTTATCACGCCTAAAATAGGGTACCAAGTGGCTCCTAAAGTCCACGTAGGGGGTGGCGTTTTGTTTGCGACGTCACTGATTCGGGACTTTAATTTTGGGGTGGGTACGCTATATGGTTCGTTTACTTACGGAACGAATGAGCACAATTTTACGGTGAATGCAGGCTTAGGTGCGGTGAATGAGAATACCGGATTAGGAAGTAATGACTACCAATGGAAGTTCGCGAGCAAGCCCATGTTTACGATTTCTGGGATGACACGTATTTCTAAAAGAGTGCTTTTGATGACTGAAAACTGGATTTTTTCCACAAAAACCGTGAATTATGACAGTGGAACAGGCCAATACGTGAACACCGTATCAGCATACAATAGTTTGCTTTCGGCCGGTGCTCGTATTGTAGGTCGTCGGTATGCATTCGATGTAGGTTTGCTGAGCCCGACTAGTTCGGAATTCTCGGCCATCCCCTACATCGCCTGCAACATTAAATTCTAAAGGCTCTTTAAGTACGCAATACTGATAGGCACAAATTGCTCTTCTTGGTTACTTTCGTCTTCGATGAAGCAATGCTCGATGCCGTTCTTCTTCGCTAGTTTGATGATGGCTTTCCAATTGCCTTGACCCGTTCCCACTGGGACGTCATTTTCAGCTGGAGTTCCGCCGGTTAAGTCGCCCGCCACGCCTTTGCGCAGATCTTTCACGTGCATCAGCTTAAAGCGAGTTGGGTATTTCTTCAACAATTTTTCCGGCATATCAGCGCCTCCGCCGTGCATCGTCCACAAAACATCCATTTCGAAAGAAACGTATTCCGGATTGGTGTTTTGAATGATGTAATCTAAAAGGGTTTCATTTTTGCCAAACGGCTGGAACTCATAGCCATGGTCATGGTAACACAGGGTTAACCCGTTTTCCTTGAACTTTTTACCAGCTTCATTGAATAAGGCTACTGCTTTCTCCGCTTCTTCCAAAGTAAAGCCTCCGCGTACTTTGTGAGGAATCCAAGCGCACATCACGAATTTCGCGCCTAAGATTTTTGCCTTTGCGATGGCTTCCGCAGGATTTGCAAGTTCATCATAACCTACGCCTGTGGAGGGAACGCTGATGCCGCGGTCTGCGCACATTTGCTTGAATTGTTCTGGGGTTTGGCCTTTTTGAGCCCCCCCTTCGATTTCCGTGATCCCCATAGATTGAATGAGATCGAGAGTTTTCGCTACGTCTTTGGGAAACTGATTACGGAAGGTATACGCTTGAACACCAATCGGATAGGTGTATAATTTCTGGGCTTGTACAAAAGCAGGCAAAGCTAGCAAGCCAATCATTAACAATTGTTTAATTTTCATAAGTTTAGGTTTTGTGTAAAAATGACTTTTTTTTGTGAATTATTTAAGAATCGTAAAAAATATTTTCAGATGGCCATCTCCTACATCCCGCAACCAAAAATCACTTGCCAGGATTTCATCAATATCTTGGACAGGTCTACTTTGGGCCTTCGCCGTCCATTAGCTGATGTAGAGGCGATGGAACTAATGTTTCAGCACGGCAACGTGTATGTGGGCGCCTATGATGGAGATAAATTAGTGGGTTTAGCGCGCGTAATGACCGATTTTGTGTTTACAAGCTACCTTTCTGACCTCGCGATTGATGAGGCCTACCAGCACCAAGGTATAGGTAAACAGCTGATAAAAGAGGTGAAGCATTTTATTCCCAGAGCAAAAATCATCCTATTAGCAGCTCCCGCTGCAGAACAATATTATCCGAAAATCGGGATGCAAAATCACGCCCATTGCTATGTCTTAGACCAGGTGGATGAATTGAAATAGTTTGGAATTTTCTTTGATTTTCAAACATTCTGTGCTTTTTTTCGGTTTGAAAACCAAATAAAGATTTGGCAATCAACAAATAACCCAAATTAATTCTATCATTTTTTAACCCAATTTTTGCAAAATTCATCGCTTATGAAAACAAAAATTACTAGCCTTTTGACACTAGTTTTAGTGTTCATGATGCAGGTATCGTTCGCCCAGAAAGCAACGAAAACTGTAACAGGTACAGTAGCAGATGAGAATGGCCAACCTTTAGTGGGCGCATCTGTTATTGTAAATGGAACAAAAACGGGAACTAACACAGACAAATCTGGAAAGTTCTCTATTGCGGCCGCTGATGGCCAAAGTTTAACATTCAGCTTCGTAGGTTACAACAAATCTACGGTTGCTGTAACCAGTGCCACTTCATCTGTTCAAGTAGCATTAACATCTGACAACACGTTAGATGAGGTTATCGTAACGTCCTACAGCACGTCTACAAAACAATCTTTTACAGGTACGGCGAAGGTCGTAGATGCAAAAAACATCGAGCGTAAAAACTTCTCGAACATCTCTAAGGGATTAGCGGGTGAGGCTGCCGGTGTGACTGTCATCAACTCCTCAGGTCAACCAGGTACTTCTGCTGCGATTCGTATTCGTGGTATCGGTACTGTTAATGGTAGCCGTGGCCCACTTTACGTATTAGACGGTGTGCCTTTTGAAGGAAACATTAACTCGATTAACCCAGGTGATATCGAAAACACAACGATCTTAAAAGATGCGGCTGCAACAGCGATCTACGGTTCTCGTGGAGCGAATGGTGTAGTGGTAATCAACACTAAGAAAGGTAGCAAGACAGGTGACGCAGTGATTGAACTAGAATTAAAGTCTGGTCAAAACATGAGCTTACTACCTCGTTATTCTACGATCCGTAACCCTGAGCAATACATCGGTTTGACTTGGGAAGGTTGGTATAATAGAGGCGTTGCTTTAGCTAACGCAAACCCTACGGCTTATGCAAACACCAACTTGTTTGCTAACATGCCTAACTACAACATGTGGACAGTTCCTGCGGCTCAATTAATTAACCCAGCAACGAGAGAAGTAAATCCAGGTGTACAACGTCGTTATATCCCAGAAAATTGGGCTGATTTTGCTTTCCAAAACTCTAATCGTAACGAAGCTAACTTGAAAATCTCAGGTGGTAACAGCAAAACACGTTACTTCGCATCTTACGGTGCATTAGAAGATGTGGGTTACTCAATCAACACAGATTACAAGCGTTATTCAACTCGTTTGAACTTAACACACAATCCGAAGTCTTGGTTAAGCTCAACTACAAACATCGGTTACTCATACGGTGTAACAAACAACCCAGGTCAATCATCTGATTCAGGTTCTGTATTCTGGTTTGTGGATAACTTGCCACCGATCTATCCTTTATTCTTACATGATAATACGACATCACAATACGTACGCGATCCATATTACAATGGATACCAATACGATTATGGTGTAGGTCGTGGTTTCGGTGCATTAACGAACTCAATTGCGGATGCGAAATTAGGTATTCGTAATACGAAGTCACATGATGTAAACGCGTCTACTTCCTTAAATATCCAAATCACGGAAGGCTTGTCATTAGAGAACAAATTAGGTTTACAATACTCTAACTCTTCTTTAGATAACCAAAACAACCCATTCTATGGTCCTAACGCAGGTCAAGGCGGTTATATCTACAAGCAGAAGACAGAAAACTTAAACTACAACTTGTTAAATTTATTACGTTACAAGAAGTCGTTTAACTTACACAACATGGAAGCATTCGTAGCACACGAAAGCTATGCAACAGAGACCAAGTTCATGTGGGCTTCGATGTACAAGTTAGTCATGCCAGATGGTGTTGAATTTAACAACGCAGTTATTTCAAACCCTCCAGGATCTTATACGAACAACTACTCTTTAGAGTCGTATTTCGGTCAGTTAAGCTATGACTACGATGGAAAATACTTCTTATCAGCAACGGTAAGACGTGACGGATCGTCTCGTTTCTTGAAAAACAAATGGGGTGATTTCGGTTCAGTGGGTGCTGCTTGGTTAGTATCTAAGGAAGCATTTATGGAAAATGTTCCAGTGGTGAAAGATTTGAAATTAAAGGCTTCTTACGGTTTAATCGGAGAGCAAGGTGGTATCGGTCTTTATCCTGGATATGACTTATTCCAAGTTCAAAACTTGAACTCTAACATCTCTTTATCATTCGTTTCAAAGGGTAATCCAGATTTAACATGGGAGATTTCGAAGCAAATGCAGGTAGGTGCTGAATTCAAATTAGGCAAATTCGCAGATGTTGCGATTGATTACTATACTAAGACAACAGATAACCTAATCTTTGATCGCCGTGTAGGACCTTCTGTAGGTTATGCTTCACTTCGTGTAAACGATGGTGCATTACGTAATACTGGTCTAGAATTTGATATCACAGCACACTTATTGCAAACGAAGAAGAACTACTTAGACTTGACTATCAATGGTGAGATGATCGAAAACAGAATGCTTCGTTTACCGATCGATCCAGCAACGGGTAAAGAGAAAATCATCGATATCGATGGTATCTATGGTAGAGCAGTAGGTCACTCAATCTTCGATTTCTACACACGTGAATTCGCAGGTGTTAACCCAGAGACAGGTGTTTCTGAGTGGAATGTATACTGGGCAGACGCCAATGGCGACAACGTTCGCCAAGCGTCAGAGAACATCAAATCGATGGCTGATTTCGAAGCAACGGCTACGGCAGAAACATTGAAAACAGTGAAGGTTTCTCGTACAGCAACTTATGCTGACGGTACAACGAAGTTTATCAACAAATCTCCATTCCCTAAAGTAAGAGGTGCATTTACTTTAAATGGTGGATTAGGTAATTTTGATATTAGCGCTCAATTCCTTTACAGCTTAGGCGGATACGCTTATGATGGTGCTTATGCTAACTTGATGAACTCAGGTGGTGCTGCAGGTGGTAATAACTACCACACTGACATCTTAGCTAGATGGACACAAAAAGGTCAAGCAACTGACGTACCTCGTTTATCTGCAGGACAAGATGCAAACGTTAACTCTGCATCAACTCGTTTCATCACGAAATCGGATTTCTTAACGTTAAACAACATTCAAATCGGATACAAAGTTCCTAGCAAATTCTTTACGAATAGCCCTATCACTGGTGTGTATATTTGGGTGTCAGGTGATAACTTATTCTTAGCTTCGGCTAGAAATGGTTTCAATCCAAGTTCTGCTGAAACAGGAAGCTCCGATCAATATCGTTACTCTCCATTGTCTACCTTGACTGCAGGCTTACGAGTTAAGTTTTAATTTTTTAAACGAAATAGAAAGATGAAAACAGTATATAAATTTTTATTTGCGGCTGTCCTAATGGGAACAGTTAGTTGTAAAGAAGAATTTTTGCAGACAGAACCGACGGAATTGATTTCAGCAAATCAAATCGCCGAGGCGTCTGCTTTAAATCCAAGTTTGCAATCTGCGAACGTAGCAGGTATTTACGCAACAATGTATGGTGCGGGTACGGGCGGTACGACGGGTCACGATGACTTTGGTCATAAATCTTACGATATGTACGGAGATTTATTATCAGGTGACATGGCCTTAACTTCGGTTATTTACGGCTGGTTCAGAACGATTACGGAATTCCAAACAACGGTAGATTATACGTTCCAAGATAACTACCAAGTGTGGCGTTTCTACTACCGCCTGATCTTTGCTGCTAACACAGTTATCGATGGTTTAGGTGGTAGCGATGCGATCCCAGCAACAGCCGCAGGTCGTTGGTATATGGGACAAGCGAAAGCAATGCGTGCCTTCTCTTATTTCTACTTAGCTCAGTATTTCCAAAACGAATACAACCCTTCGGAGAAAATTTTACCATTGTACAAAAACACCGTAGATCCAAACTTGCCTAAGAGCACTGCAGCGGATGTATATGCATTAATGGTAAAAGACTTAACAGATGCGCAAACTTTATTAGCTGACTTTAACCGCGCTAATAAGTCTGAAGTAAACGCTGCTGTAGCGAAAGGTATGTTAGCGTATGTTCACGGTGCGATGGGTAACAACGCAGCGATGAAAACAGTTACGGCTGATGTCATCTCTACGGGTGGTTTCAAAATCATGACAGCTGCTGAAGTTACAGGTGGTTTTAACAACCTAGGTACTAGCCAGTGGATGTGGGGTGTAGATATCACAGTAGATTCAAAGCTTAACTTGATCTCATGGTGGGGACAAATGGACCTTTATACGTATTCTTACGCTTGGGCAGGCGATATCAAGGGTATGGATAAGGCCCTTTATGATGCCATCCCAGCAACTGACGTTAGAAAGGCGCAATTCTCTGCTGCTAATAAGTTAGCTCCTATCGGTAAGTTCTACCACCCGAACAAAGTGATCGGTGGTCAAAGAACAATCGACGCGGATTATATCTACATGCGTGTGGAAGAGATGTACTTGTTAAATGCAGAAGCTTGTGCTAAAACAGGTGACGAGGCAGGTGCAAGAAAGTCTTTAAAAGCGATCATGGCGCTACGTGTTCCTGATGCATCTTACATCGATGCATTAACAGGTAAAGCCTTGTTAGATGAGATTTACTTACAGACACGTATTGAGCTTTGGGGCGAAGGAAAGTCGTACTTATCATTGAAGAGAAACAAGGGAACTACAAACCGTGGATCTAACCACTTGAAGTTTGTAGGAACTCCAGTTCTTCACAACGATACACGTTTAACTTTCAAGATTCCAATCGAAGAAGTTCAAAACAACCCGAACTTGAATAAGTAATCAGGTTAATCAGTAAAAAGCCGCTCCTTCTTTCGAGGGAGCGGCTTTTTTTATTACTTCAGTTTAGTCGTGTCGACTCGGCTTGGGGTATCCTTGCCCGAAATAATACTTCTGGCGCTCTTCGCGATGGCCTTGATGATTTCGGTCATATTATCTAGGTCCAAAGTTTGAACCTCATCACTCGCCTTGTGGTAATTAGGTTCGCTGTCCATCTTTGACGTTGAAATCGTATGGGCCGGAACACCTAACTTAGCCAATGTAGCATTATCCGAGCGGTAAAATAAGTTTTGCTCGGTATAAGGATCGGGGTAAAAAGTAAACGGAGATCCAACTAAATTTTGCTTCAGGATTTCGCCCATCGACGACTTCTCATAGCCCGTAATGTAGGCGCTGTTTTTGCCCCACTTACTTTCTGTCCCGATCATCTCCAGATTGAACATAGCCATTACCTGATCCGGATTAAATTGCTTCGAGAAATAATAACCTCCGTGTCCTCCACTTTCCTCTGCGGTAAAAGCCGCAAAGATTAACGTGCGTTCGTTATCTCGCTTCTTCGCATAATACTTTGCGAGCATCATCACGGCGGTTGTACCAGCGGCATCATCGTTTGCTCCGTTATAGATGGAATCCCCTTCTACCGGTTTACCGATGCCTAGGTGGTCATAGTGGCCAGAGAAGATCACGTATTCATTCGGGCGGGATTTACCAGGCAGGATACCTACGACGTTTGATAAAGACAGCTTCTCTACTTGTTGTGTTGCGCTTATTTTAAAGGTAGCGGGAATCGAATTCGCCACCACAAAAATAACCGTGGACTGACTTTCCTTTAAAGGTCCTCGGCTCGATAGACGGGAGATGTATTTTCCAAAGCTTTCATGTAGAAAGACGATGGTCGGTTGCTTCACATTTAGGAAGCGGGAGGCGCTAGGTCCAAAATTCTCTCCTTCCTTGATGCTCGCCACTTCAAAACCCGATTTTTCATCGATCTGAATGGAGGCCTCTTTCGAAATGATGGCCACTTGCTTGTCTGCTAAGACCTTCTCTTCTAGGGTACCGGATGCACTCAGGAGTTTAGATTGATACATCGAAAACGATTGCAAATAGGTGCCATTCGTCTTTTGTAAACCTGCTTTTTCGAATTCTTCCGCGATAAATTTGGCGGCTTTTTCGATGCCCGGCGTGAAGGGTTTTCTGCCCGCCAGTTCGTTCGAGGCTAAATAGGTTTCGATGCGCTCAGTTTCTGCGCGCGTAATGATTTTGTCAATTTTCTGCGCTTGAGCTAGCAAGGGCAGCGCTAAGAGTAGTAAGATTTTTTTCATCGGAAGAATTTAATTCCGACAATATTACACAATTATCTACAGAAAGGGATTCCCCCATTTCTTATTCGTGTACACATCCTTTCCGGTTAAGGTCCGTAAAAAGGCGACCATGGCGTTGATTTCATCAGGGGTCATTTGGAGGTTTTGGCCTATATTATTCGGTCTCAAACGCGGATCTAAATTCGTATTCCTCGGTCCTGCCGCAATCGTATTATAGTGATTTAATACCTGGCGAATGGTCTGGGAGGCTGCGGTGTGCATAAAAGGAGTATTCGCCACACCCGATGCATTCAAAATATCGCGTA
This sequence comes from Cytophagaceae bacterium, assembly GCA_027491195.1. Taxonomy (GTDB): domain Bacteria; phylum Bacteroidota; class Bacteroidia; order Cytophagales; family Spirosomataceae; genus Aquirufa; species Aquirufa novilacunae. The sequence continues at coordinate 44,887 of JAIXWQ010000009.1, forward strand.
AAGAAGGGGAACGCGTATTGTCCAGATCGATTTGCGTGCTTCCAATCACGCCGATGAAACCATTGTTTCGGGAGTTCGGATCAATGTCAAACTCCGGCGCTTGGTGGCAACCTTGACAGCCAAAACCACCCCCAATTCGTTCGCTATTTCCGTTGAAAATAGGCGGCGCTAAAAACAGGTTTTTACCCGCATTTTCTTGTGCCGTAAAGTTAGGGAAAGGGGCACCGTCATTTGGCACTTGTGCGCGGCCTACATCGTATTTCGAATCGAAGGATTGAATACTGCGAATGAATTGAGCTAAAGCCGTCTGCATCCGCGCTTCTGTAATCGTGGCATCGCCATAAGCGAGTTTAAATAATTCCTTGTAATAACCTATTCCTCCTAGTTTTGTGATGAGGGAGGTCATGTTGCCGCGTCCGGTTTGGCCACTAAAACCTAATTCCAAATGATCCTGAATGGGCATCGTCGTCTGGGCCTCTAAACTAGTCGCCCGTTCATTCCAAAAAAACTTCGCCTCATTCGCAAAACGCGAATTAATCAAGCGCATCGAATGGCGAATCGTGCGGCCGTTATCCACCCCTAAACTAGACACCGCAGTATCCCCAAATGCAAATTCCTGCTTGTGACAACTCGCACACGAAAACCCGTTATTAACACTGAGATTCTTATCATAAAACAAGACCCGACCCAAGGTGGCGACTTTATCTGTAATCGGATTCGCTGCGGTATTATCCTTGTTCACATAAGTCGGCTTGCCTTGCGCCGCGTAATTTTCTAAGGCAGCAGGATCAATCGATAAGGCTTTTTTAATCTCGGTATAGGGATCCGCCGTTACGGCCGTGTCGAGCGCGTCTTTACAGCTGAAAAGAAGAAGAGATAGAAGCAGTGAATAATAGCGCATAGGATTGAATTTTTACCTAAACGTAAAGGTAAGAGATTAGTATGCTTACAGGCAGTCTAGTAGACGTTTCTTAAGATCCCGGCGATGAATAGACTAGGGTTGACTAATATCAAAATCCAAAGGCAATAAATCCGCCATCCCAATTTTTCCCATTTCGCCTCGCATTTCGATTGAATAGGGATTCATTAAGTCTCCTGCGCTCGTAATTTGAATAGGACCTCTCGGGATCAAAATAGTGTAGGGGTAAGGCGCATCCATGAAAATGGGGCGTGTGACCCGCTTTCGATTATATACGATCTCCATGGGGATTTTCCAGTTAAGCATCGTTAATCCATCCGGCGTGGTTATCCCAATTAATTCCATAGTTTTAAAAGCCACATGTCGTTCATTATTTCGGTCAAAAAACAGGCCCCTCCGCAAATTATTCAAGTATTCCGGCTTCAATAAATAGGCATTAAAGCCTTCCTCCTCGATTCGATTATCTCCCAAAGCCTTCAGAAAATGCTTTAAAGAACCCTCATAAGCCTCCTCCCGATTTCGCTTCCATTTGCGTTCTTGCTTCGCATCTTCAGGCACTAATTTCTCAAAACTCGCGAGGCCTTTGAACGAAGTCAAGCTATTCGTTTTTTCAAAATTGTCCATAAAATACGTCACCTTATAGCCTAAAGACTTGTTGATGATCTGCAAAGGTTGCGAGGCTTTCGCACTGAAAGCGTCGGACGACTCCGTAAAATCGACCACTTCCTTATTCGTGATGAGGACCTCCTTCCGATGATAACTTTCCCCTAAAAATCCTTTCTCGAATTCCCGAAATTGCTTCTCCCATAGCTTGTCTTGGGACCCTACCACGCGGACCTCGTCTAGTGTTTTGTTGTCTTCTTCTAAATTGATGTTCAGCTCTGTGATTTTTCCAGGAAAATCCATGAGCACTAATTTAGGTACATAACCCACCATCGAAGCGACCAAACGGTGACGGCCCGGAGGAATATTTTTTAGCACATAGTGGCCTGTAGCATCCGACTGCGTTCCCATCGTGGTTCCCTCAATGAAAATGCTGGCCCCCGGGATGATAGTCGTCCCTTTTTCCGTCACGGACCCAGTTAGTTGAAATTTCTGCTGAGCAAAAATGAAAAAGGGGGCAAGAAAAAGTAAGGTTAGAAGGCGCATTATTTATCTTTGATTAAATTTAAGCAAATAAATTCAAGAATGACTCATCGCCTGTTTTCTGAGCCCCTTACGTCCTCGAATAGCCTTGCGCTAGATCTCAGTGCTTCGAATCAGGAGTTGAATTCAGCTATCTTCGGGGATATCTCGTCTTTTTGCGCGTATATTAATCAGAAATTAGGGGCCAAAATCGGTGTAGGCGGCTACCTCGAACACCGCGTCATCTATGAGGCACACGATAATTTCGCCACGGCCTCCGCGGATTTTAGGAACATCCATTTAGGCATTGATTTTTGGACGGCTGCAGGAACACCTGTTTTCGCTGTGGCGGATGGCGTGGTACACAGTTTTCAGGTCAACCCGGGTTCTGGGAATTATGGACCTACCATCATTTTACACCACCCCGCTCTGGGAATTTATAGTTTATATGGGCACTTGGCTACTACAGATCTGGAAGGTCTGTACGAGGGAATGCCTATAGCTGAGGGACAGGTTATTTGCCATCTGGGAGAGCCGCACGAAAATGGTGGCTGGCCTCCGCATTTACATTTTCAATTGATCCGCGATATGCAGGGTTTTCACGGGGATTATCCAGGTGTTTGTTCTCAGCGGGATCTCGACTTTTATGCGGGGAACTGCCCAGATCCCGCTAGTTTTTACCGCCCCTAAACGGTAATAGGCTGGTGAAAATCACCGCCTATTACATATTATTCTATCATTTTTTAAACTCGTCGTCGCTAGGGCTTCTTGGTGGTGATTTCGATCACACCATTCGCTCCTTTTTCAGCATATTTAGTTGTCGCTTTTTCGCCTTTCAACACATTCATCGATGCGATATTGTTCGGGTTGATTTTGTTCATATCAAGATCTGAAGTGATGACGCCATCGATGACGATGAGCGGTTTTTCTTTAGGAGAAGTAGCGGTATTACCCACTTTCTCTGCCCGAAATACCACTTGTTTTCCCTCACTATTTCGACCTTTGAATTCTACCGTGGTTGAATCGATAGTAATCAATTTGACTTCAGAACCTGAGCCGTGTAAAGTGAGAACCGGCGGAGTCGGCGGCGCTGGCGCACCTGCTGGTGGCGGCGGAGGTGGCATGTCACGCGTGGCTACCGTGAATACTTTTTTCCCTGTTTTAGGATCAGAAAAAGTAGTGGAATCTGAACGCATAGTAACTGTGAATTGAGCAGCTTCTTCTTTCTTTGATTTGGGCTTTTGTGCGCTTAGCTGAAACGAGATCAAAATCAAAGAAATGGCAAATAGAGGCAATACAGCTACCTTTCTGAGGTAGGCGTATTTCGGGGTTTTGGAGGTTGTTAACATAATAATTCTTCGTTTAATGGATGAATAATAAAAGGAATGACTCGGGTTTAAAAAATGATTACCGTAATAGGTTTGTAAAAGCATTTTGGCAAAAGCATCCACTTCACCTGTGCCCACCGCATCCCGGTCAGCAATGAATTCATGAATATTTTGCAGTTCTTTTTGCATGATCCAATTGAAAGGATTCATCCAGAAAATCGCACAAATAAATTGAGAAAATAAGCGATCCCAGGTGTGTTTTTGGCGAATGTGTACGAGCTCATGATGCAGCATTTTTTGGCCATTCTCTTCTTCTATGGAGATGGATTTTTTCCAAAAAAGGTTCGAGAAAAACGAGAACGGCGCCTCCTCTAAATCCGTTTCAATGAAGGTGAATTCGCCCATCTGGGTTTTACTATGTATCGCTTTCAATCGGAAAATTCGAAGGACAGAATAGGCTAAATAAGAGAGCAATAAAACACTGATTACACCCATAGCTATTAGATCCCAAGGAATGTGCGTTTCTTGAACTGGAGCGGTGGAACCATACATCAAGTATTTCAATGCAGGATTTGCCGCCACTTGTTCTTTGGAGATAGGACTATAGGTTATTGTGACGCATGGAAAAACGACACTCAAAGCCATCGACGCTAATAAATAATAGCGATTGTAGGAATGGTATATCGTGTTCTTTAAGAATAGTGAATAGTACCCAAAGAAAATTCCTGCATAAATCACCGATTTCAACAGGTAAATAAATGTATCATTCATCGCCTTTCGATTTAAGGTTTTGCAATAACAATTCTAAATCTTCGATGGACATCTGCTTTTTGTCGACTAAATAAGAAACGACATTCGCATAAGATCCATCGAAAAAAGATTCGGTTAGACCGGCCATTCTTTGGCCTGAATAATCCCGCTTCGAGACCTTCGCAGAATACAAGTTGTTGCGATTCGGATTCGTGATTTGCACAAAGTCCTTCTCCACTAAAATCTTCAACAAAGTCGCGACCGTATTCGAATGCGGTTTAGGTTCTGGCAATAGCTCGATGATGTCTTTTAAGAATCCGCCGTCTGACAAATTCCAAATCACTTGCATCACCTGCTCTTCTGCCTGTGTTAGTTTTTTCATCTTTTCGTATTTCGTTGAGGCAAATGTATAACTAAATTTTTAGTTACAAAATATTTCTAACTATTTTTTTAGTTATTTTTTATTTTATCAATAAGCTGTTCAGATGGAATGGAAAAGTCAAAATTTCTATCGAAATTTAATCCGATATGATACACGAAATCGCTACTTGCCTCTGGTTTGATAAGAATGCAAAAGAGGCTGCTGACTTCTACAAGAGCACATTTTCAGGTTTTGAACCTATTTCAGAAAATCCAATGGCGGTTAACTATCGCTTATTAGGTCGTCGTTTTATGCACCTGAATGGGGGACCAGGTTATCCGATAAATCCATCTATTTCGTTTTTTATCAACCTAGAAGAGGAGAATGAAATCCGAGAGACTTGGGAAAAATTAACCAAAAATGGCACCGTTTTGATGGATCTAAACTCCTATCCTTGGAGTCCGCTCTATGGCTGGTGCGCAGATCAATTTGGCGTGAATTGGCAGATCATGAAAAATCATGAGTCGCACGAAAAGCTGGCACCTAACTTGATGTTCAATGGAGCGAACAACGGCCAGGCCTCAGAAGCAATTGATTTCTACACCTCACTTTTCCCCAATTCAAAGATTCTATTTAAAGCACTTTACGAAAAAGGTGAACACGATACAGAAGGGAATGTAAAATATTCTCAGTTTACGTTAAATGGGAAACCCTTCCATTTAATGGAGAGTTCGATGGATCATCAGCATAACTTTAACGAGGGTGTTTCGATGATGGTAACGGTGGATACGCAAGAGGAAATTGATCAGCTGTGGGATAACTTAGTCGAGGGAGGAGCACCAGGAAGATGCGGTTGGTTGAAAGACAAGTATGGGGTTTCTTGGCAGATTGTCCCATCTATTTTGGGCAAATTAATGACGAATCCAGAAACCGCTCCCAAGGCAACTTATGCGTTTTTGCAGATGTCTAAGTTTGTCATCGCGGATTTAGAGAATGCGGTAAAATAAAAAAGGGGGCACTAAAAGCGCTCCCTTTTTCCATACCCTTTTCAACAAAAATTCTACTATTTTTTTTCAGCGGCTTGTTTAGCAGCCATTTCATCTACGACAAATTTTGTATCAAAGAAATTAATCTCTTGCGTCTCTTTGTCATTCTCCCATTTTAATGCCTGGTGAATATTCGTAGTAATATCTTTACCTGAATAACGGCCTTTTGCATGCCAAGTTCCCCACACATTTGTCCAGGTTTCACCGTTATTAATCTTCAAAGTGACTACGCGTAAGAACGTAAAATGCGGATTCTCCCAAAAAGACTTATTAGCCGCAAAGTCTGCCAAATACGCTTTTTTACCTTTGATGTCTGGAATCGTATCACTTGGATAAAACACCGCAATATCATCCGCTAATTCATCCCACTTATAGGTCGTGTCACCAGACATCGCCGCTTTAATCTGGTTTTGAATAATTTGCGATTTTTCATCAGTAGAAGAGAAGGTGCCTCCTAATGAATCTGCGCTTGCTTCTGTAGAAGCGGCGGAATCTTGCTTCTGTCCGCAAGAGAATAAAGCTGTTGCAACAGCCATGATCATGATTATTTTTTTCATCGGTATGTTTATTTAGTAGATAAGGCAATTTTAGTAATCATCGTAGCAGTCATCGTTCTTTTAACCGTTACTTGCTTCATGAATTCTTCTGGAGAAATGCCTAAAGCTTTTGGAATAGCTTTGTAATAGCTGTCTGAGAATTGATCTAGGTTAGATAATTTTTCCACACTTTGAACTGTAGTATAATTAAACTTCACCTCATCGGAAGAGGGATAAAGATTTTTATACAAAGACCAGCCAGAAATATTTCCAGCAGCTACTCTTTCCTCGTGTACTTTTTGAACTTTTGTTTCAAATGCTTCGTAAGCAGCAGCATCTGATACTTTCATCATATCAAAAATGATATAATGATCTTTGTTCGTGCCGGGGTTTGTACCCGTAATTTTCTTACCTATGGAATGGCGAAGAATGGTTTGTGTACTTATAGTAGCGGCTGCTAACTTCTTAAGACCTGGATCTGTTTTTAACAAACTTCCAAATAATTCCATCGGATAAAGGTGGATTTTATCTAAATCGGAACCCCAGTTTACGGTCATGTAATCGAAATCAATTCCTTCTGATTTGATGTTGTTATAAGGAACATACATGGCCCATCCACCGATAAGACCGGCCGCTTTACGTGCCTCGTGAATGGGAAGATATTGCTTCTCGATTGCGATGGCATCATCCATCGTTTTGCCAGGTTGTAATTTGTGATACGCTACCATGGTGTAACGCGTTTGTGCGAAAGTCGCTGCAGATACGAGCAGGACAAGGGCTAATGAGGTGAGTAGTTTTTTCATTTTTTTAGGTGTTTGATTTCTCGAACCTAAAAATATTCCGCTCCAAAGAAAAAAATAGATGATTCTAAGATGTTCCAAAATCCGAAAAGGGAACAAATCTGCTTAGTGCGGCAAAGATGAAATCCAATTCCGGACTAGTTCAACTCCCTCGTGATGAATGAGTTGTCTTCCTAACTCTGGCATCATCACGCCTGGATCGCGGGAGGCCATTCGATAGGGTAAAATACTCTGATCAGGCTTGCCTGGAACGATGTCATAACTCAGATTTCCGGAACCACGACCCGCTGCCACTGGCGGTTTTAAGAACCCGTAGGCCGTCCGATCTTTTGAATTCCAATCCAAATAAAGGCCAGAAGATCTGGCCGGACCCGTCGCATTATGGCAGTGCGCACAGTTAATATCGAGGTAGGCTTTCACACGATCATCGAGTGATGCAGATGCGTCCGAATAATTGACGAGGGCGGGAATGTGGTCTTTAGGCAAGCCCTTTAATAGCCCCGCTGTTTCCCATTTTTGTAATTGATGTCCATCGTTTAATTGTCTAACGGACGGACCAATGGGAGTCATTTCGCCGGAGCGCTCGTGGCAACCTTTGCACTGGTTCATATTGGGGACTTGGTACACAAAGGATTGCTTTTTACCGGAGCCATCTATCCAGGCCACTTCATCACTTCCGCCGGCCACTTCGAGTACGGCCTCAGTTTGTTCTTTGTTCCAAATGTAGGGTAGGGCCACCCAACCTTTAGCCTCGTGCAATAAAACACGAGTCTCCATTAATCGACGACCCTTCTTCGGATTACGTTCATCGATAGGATAATAAAAAGTTTTAACGATGGCCGTGCCCACGGGAAATTGTAGAACTGAATCGGGATTGTAGGCTACTGATTGCCCTGAAGGAAGGCGAACGAAACGTAATTTAGATGCATAATCAGAGAAAAGAGGGGAATTCAACGCATAGGGCATGACGCCATCGACGGGGATTTGGTCCTTCAAAAGACCTTTGAAAAAGCCATAATCAGAGAGGTTTTCTCTGTAATTTGACTCCGCCGAAACTAGGCCAAAAAAAGCTAAAAATAATAGGCAGAATATCCGCATTAGAATTTCACCGATTTAACGTTTTCTAAATCACAGTCGAAGAGATCTTTGCCTTGCTTCAAACCTTTGAAATTATTTTCTGCATCGAGGAAAGCCGTACTTTGGTTGACATTATCTTTCACACAAATCGAATAATGTAAGGGGTATTTTCCGTCGGTTCCGACCTTTGCTGGATTCAAAATACCATCATAAACCACCGCTGGAACTTGGCGTCCGAAGCGTAAAACGAAGCGGTACATTTTACCAAAACGGCTGTCCATAGGCACGCGTCTCGGATTACGTTCAAAGGTATTGTGGTGGATCGAAACGGCCGTCGGATAAGGATCGTATTCCTTGTCCTTAATCGCATTTTCGGTCATGTAATAGGAGATAATCGCGACACCAATCGTCGCGTGATTGATGATTTGGTTTTCGAAAAACTCGACATTACTCGTCGCTAAAACCATCATCCCCGTACCCTTCGGCACGTTGCCTACGATGTTTCCTTTCGGTGCGAAATTCGCTAGATTATTTTCTTTCACTAAGTTGTGATGGACGCGAACGTGACCGCCCTTTTTTTGAACTAAATCAGGCAAGTCAAACACCAAAATTCCGCCCGTATTTCCGATCGCCTTGTTATTGTACACATCTGCATACAGGGAATTTTCGATCTCGATGCCGGCGACGTTTTGGTAAGCTTCTGAATTGCGAACGATAATATGTTTCGATTGCCCCACGTAAATACCTGCATCCGATGCCCCGATGGCGATGCAAGAATCAATCAACACATTCTCGCATAAAACAGGATAGAGCGCGTAAGAGCCATTCGTCGCCTTCGGTTTTCCCGTCCAAGCGGCTTTTATTTTTCGAAACGTAATGCCTTTCACATTCATCGTTTTGATCAAATCCCCCTTCGAATCCTCCGTCGTCATGTTTTCGATGACGATGTTTTCGCAGTTTGAAACTTTAATCCCCTCGGCTCCCTGGGTTTGACCTTTGAAACTAAGGATGGTTTGATCGATCCCTTTCCCCCGTAAGGTAATGTTCTTTTTACCTTCCAAAGACAAGCTTTTCGTCAGCTGAAAACGTCCCGCCTCGATCTCAATCGTAGAGCCATCCTCGGCTAAAATCAGACGTTTCTGTAGGTTTTTTTCGAAGTCCGCTTGGCCTAAGGCGGTGAAGCAGAGTAAAAATAAAAGGTATTTCATCCGGGTTACATTAATTGTTCGGTATCGATCTCCATAAAATCCTCCACTAAAGGTATAAAAAAGTCTTTCACGAAGGCATCATGCTGAGGATGAATCGAATAGGCCTGGTAAATTTCGTTCGAAGCAAACTCCATGGAAAAGCCGTATTTAAACTTGTTTTTTGTGCTGGTTTGGCGAGAAACTTCCATTTTTTCTACCCCATTTATGTCTTCCAAAGCCTTTAAGGCAACGAAGAATTCGTGTTTCTGCGATTCTGAAACCGTGGGTTTGAAATTAAAAATGCCTGCGTGTCTGATGCTCATATTTTACCGTATTTAATTAGTAATGCCATTTGTCCAGCATGATAAGCCGTGTGAGAAACAATTCTACCCAAAGCCTCTGCCTTTGTTTTTGTCCCAAACTCCTTCGTTGTAATCACCTCCGACCAAACCGAATCCGCTTGTATGGCTAATGTGTTTTGCAAGGTATTAAAAGACTCCGAAACATAGGCTAACAAAGCGGGTAAATCCGTCCACTCTCCCGTATCTTGACCTGAAATGACCGTTTTAGCGGTAACATGAACGGATGAATTAGCGAACACATTCTTCGAAAATAATAACTCCACATCCCCAATGTGTCGAATTAAAAAACCCACCGAATTAGGCGAATCTCCTAACTTCTTTTTTAGATCCTCCGATTGCAAAGTTTTCAACTGGTTCGAAAATCGCGTACGAGCCTCGATCCATTGTGCGACAAAATGAGCTGTTGTTTCCATATGGTAATATAGTAATTTCATAGACTTCTTGAGTAGTTTATTAGCAAAAAGCACCTTTATCTAGTAAATTGAGGCAAAATCTAAACCTATGAAAAAAATTCTCCTCCTTATCCTTATGAGCATTTCCATATCCCAGGCCCAAACCGCGCCTGCACTCGAGTATTTCTGCGACTTAAAAGTGAAGCTTGATCCAGCACTCATTGTGGGTGAAACACCACACGGAACGCGCCGCATTATTCCCATCATAGGTGGTACTGTAGAGGGCCCTAAAATTAAAGGCGAAGTGTTGAATGGAGGAGCCGATTGGCAAGTGTTGCGTACCGATGGGGTGACCGAGTTAGAGGCGCATTACCAATTTAGAACGGATGACGGGACCTTGATTTATGTGAAAAATACGGGAATTCGTGCGGCTACACCCGAGATTGCAGCGAGAATAGCGAAGGGCGAAAAGGTAAATGCGAACGAATATTATTTCCGAGCAACGCCTAAATTCGAGGCGCCTAAAGGCAAATACGATTGGGTCAATAATAGCCTATTTGTTTGCACGGGAGAGCGTTTGCCGGATTACGTGTTGATTCGTGTTTGGAAAGTCATGTAATTCTTATGAGAGCGATACAAGTCCTGATTATTCTGATCTGTTTTCTGTGCAATATGCTGGATGGCATGGATGTACTCATTATTTCCTATACCGCTCCGGCGATTGCGAAGGCTTGGAGTATTTCCCCGGCGAACTTGGGAATTGTTTTTAGTTCTGGCTTGGTCGGAATGACGGTGGGAGCGATCTTTTTAGCGCCTTTGGCGGATCGTTTTGGGCGTAAGCCATTGATGATTTTAGCCGCGCTGATTATGGGGTCTTGTATTTATTTGACCTCTTTTGCGACCGACATTAATGTGTTAATGATCTACCGATTTATTAGTGGACTTGGTATCGGAACGATGATGGCGAGTACGGCGGCGATTACCGCGGAATATGCGCCTGTTTCGACACGGGATTTTTGGGTGAGTACGGTGGTGGCGGGCTATCCGGTGGGTGCTGTTTTAACGGGAATTTCATCGGCTAAAATTATCGCAGAAAGTGGTTGGGAGCACCTGTTTCAACTAGCTGGAATTGCGACGTTTTTAGTCGTGCCTATCTTATTATTTTTATTGAAAGAGTCGGATGAATTTAAGGCCAAAGCAAAGCCAGAAGATGCGAAGCTCAGTGCCCTTTTTACGGCTGAATATAAGTGGAGCACCTGGCAGCTTTGGGGTGCTTTATTTTTGTCATTTACCACGCTTTATTTTTTGATGAACTGGATTCCAAAACTAGCCACTAATGCAGGCCTATCGATGGAATTAGCCATTTATTCAGGGACGATTTTTAATCTAGGTGCCATCGTCGGTATTCCGGTTCAGGGCTATTTTTCGAGTCGTTTTGGATTGAAAAAATCAATTGGGACCTTGCTTTTGATAACTGCCATTTTGCTAGGAATTTTTGGTCTATTTTCTGGGTCCAATTTAATCCTAGTTGTCTTGTTTTTCCTCGGGTTCGGGGTGCAAGGAAGCTTCGTCGGTTTGTATGCCGTAGCGGCTCGCATGTATCCCACTGCTTTCCGTTCTACCGGTGTAGGTTGGGCCATTGGTATGGGACGTTTAGGCGGAATTATTGGGCCTGTTTTGGGTGGATTATTAGTGGGCTTAGGTTTTGGGATGGCACAAAGTTTTATCTTCTTTGCTCTTCCTTCCTTTATCGCTGGACTTATTACTTTAAAAATTAGCGCCAAAACCATATCCTAATGCGCAAACACAATTTCTTTCCCGGACCTGCTACCTTACCTTTTGAAGTCATCCAAGAGGCCGCTGCTGGTTTAGTTGATTACCATGGAATGGGCGTTTCGATTGCGGAAATCAGCCATCGCTCCCCCATTTTCACAGATTTATTAGACGAGGCAAATGCCCTTGTGAAAAAATTATACGGCCTATCGGATGAGTGGGCGGTGCTTTGGCTACCAGGTGGCGCTTCAAGTCAGCTAACCGTGGCGCCGATGAACTTAACAGAACCATCAGATAAGATCGCTTTTGTGGACACGGGCTTTTGGGCAGATCGCGCCATCGAAGCAGCAGCTAACGAAGCAAATGCTTTTTATTTAGCTTCCTCTAAAGACACAAATCACGATCGAATTCCGAAGATTACAGATGTCCAAGGTGCGCGTTATTTACACGTAGTTTCGAACGAAACCATCGACGGAACTCAGTACCATCAATTCCCTGAAGTGGATGTTCCCTTAGTGGCAGACATGACATCCGATTTTCTTTCTAGGCCTTTGCCGATGGAGAAGTTTGGGGTAATTTTTGCATCTGCCCAAAAGAACTTTGGGATAGCGGGAATTACCTGTGTTTTGGTCAATAAAAACGTATTGCCAGATAAAAGCAGTCGGAAGATTCCGAAGATATTTGATTACCATACACACATCGCAGAGAACTCGTTGTACCATACGATACCAACCTACCCCGTGTATGTGGCGCTATTAATGTTGCGCTATATCGATAAGCAAGGTGGCTTAGCAGAAATGCAACGACTAAGTCAGGTGAAGTCTTCGCTAATTTATAGCGAAATTGATCGCAATCCGCTGTTACAAGGAATCGTGGTGACCGAAGATCGCTCCGTAATGAACGCTTGCTTTAAAAGTCAATCGCTCGAAATGGATCAGCAAATCCTGCGCTTTTTAGAGCAAAACGATATCGTAGGAATTAAAGGATTTCCTACCAAAGGAGGGTTTAGAGCCTCCATTTACAATGGCCAGTCAGTGGAAAGCGTGGCACATTTAGTTGAATTATTACAAAATTTGCCGCTATGAAAATATTGATTGCTGGAGGTGGAATTGGGGGGTTAGTGACGGCGATGCGCTTGCATCAAGCTGGTTTTGAGGTGAAGGTTTTTGAGTCGGTGGAAGAAGTAAAACCACTGGGTGTAGGGATTAATTTATTGCCTCATGCGGTGCGCGTTTTAACAAATATCGGTCTATTAGATAAGGTTGCCGCCATCGCTGTGGAGACGAAAGAGCTGGTTTATGCGAATCGTTTTGGGCAATTTTTTTGGTCTGAGCCTCGGGGTAAATTTGCTGGATATCGCTGGCCACAATTCTCGATTCATAGAGGGAGGTTTCAAGTGATGCTTTGGGAAGAAACGCTAAAAACAATAGGCACAGAAAACCTGAAAACGAATTGTCACTTACAGTCATTTGAAGAAAAAGGGGACAAAATCACAGCCACTTTTATCAACAAAGAAACGGGAGAAATCATCGCAAAAGAAGAAGGCGATATTTTGATAGGTGCGGATGGAATCAACTCCGTTTTGCGTCAAACCTTGTATCCAAACGAAGGCGACGTCGTCTTTTCAGGCAACATTTTATACCGCGGAACTGCGCTAATGAAACCTTATAAAACGGGTTCTTCGATGGCCATGATCGGTTCCATGAAACAGAAAATGGTCATCTATCCGATAGGCGAGCCCGATGCAGAAGGGAACCAAGTCATCAATTGGGTGGCGAACGTTCGAGAGCCAGAAGGCGCGAAAATTACGGTAAGAGATTGGAATCGAAAAGTCGAAAAAGGTCCCTTGCTAGCGCTTTACAAGGACTGGAAATTCGACTGGATTAATGTGCCAGAAATGATTGAAAAAACAGATGGAGGGATCTTCGAATTCCCCATGTCAGATCGCAATCCATTAGACAAATGGTCCTTCTCTCGCGTCACACTTTTAGGAGATGCAGCACATCCGATGTATCCAATCGGATCGAATGGGGCATCGCAAGCGATATTAGATGCAGATGCTTTGGCATTAGCTTTACTAGCTGAAAAAGATGTCATGAAAGCGCTGCAAAATTACGATGCGGAACGTGTTCCTGCGACCGCAAAAGTGGTGTTACAAAACCGCCAAAAAGGTCCCGACTTTATTATGGACTTAATGGAGGAACGCTTCCCAGCTGGGTTTAGCGAGGAAGAAATTCCACACGAGGAACTGCAACAAATTATGAATCAATATAAACAAGTGGCAGGTTTTGATATTCAAAGCCTGAACGCAAAATCGTAAAACTATGAAAAGACGTCATTTTATTGTCTCAGCTGGCTTATTAGCAAGCACAGGAACTGTTAGTGCAGCCGCAGCCGCTAAAAAACCTTTATTGCACCACGTGTTTTTTTGGTTAAATAATCCGGCTTCAGAAGAAGACAAGCAGCAATTAATCAAAGGACTGAAAGCCTTAAAAGGAATTCCGACGATTAAAGAAATCCACATCGGAACTTTGGCTTCGACAGAAAAACGCGAAGTGGTTGACACGAGCTGGGACGTTTCTGAATTGATGTTTTTCGATGACGAGGCTGGCCAAAAAGTCTACCAAGATCACCCTATCCACGTCGATTTCGTAAAGAATTATGCGCACTTGTGGAAGAAGGTAATCGTGTACGATTCAGTAGATGCCTAAGTGAAAGTACACATTCTAAATGGGGATTGTTTGCAGTATGTCTTGCAAGCAGAAAATGCGCTCGTCGTTCGAGAAATGCTGGTGGAAGGCCCATTAAAGGCTGATTCTGAGGAGAGCTTTTTTCATTTGCGTGCAGACTATTTAGAAAAAACATACGGTATTCCTGCATCAGAATACCAGCAAAAAACGGTGTCAGAATTCAAAAAAATGCACCACATTCCGAAGCATTCGGAGGTATATCTGTGGTTCGATTTTGACCTTTATTGCTTCGTACATTTATTGTTCATCATTGAATTATTACAAGCGGATAAAACGCTACAATTGTATGTAGTTCGTCCGCTCCGAAAAAGAAAATTCCGGATTTGGCGCGGATTTGATCTGCATACAAAAGATGATTTGATGCAGGCATTCTCACAAAAGACACCGCTTTCTAGAAAGGATATTCAAGCTTTTAGACACGTTTGGAAGCGACTAGGCAAAAAGGGTTCTGGACTAGATCATCGCTTAGTCCCTTTCCTTCAGAAACACCTACAGGACTATCCTCAACTTGAAAAAGCAACGAAAATCGAGGCTCGCTGGGGCTTAACGGAAGGGCAAATTACCCGCATTCTTTCCTAAAATTTGTTCCCAAATCCGAAAAGGGAACATATGCGTGTTTCAATTACAGTTAATAGCGATTAATTGTACGTTCTTTGGTCATATTTTAACTCTTTTAAATAACCAAAGAAATGAAAAAAATTGTTCTATTATTCGTCCTTGCGGGAAGCATTTTCGCTTGTACTAAAAAGGAAGACGGTGCAGCAGCAGCAACTACTTCAACTGACCCATCTGTAGTTTTAGCTGGAGTTGTAATCGATACATCTGCTAACGTAGGCTTAGTTATGAAAGCGATAACGGCGATCGAAGCGGGTGACTCAGCTACCTACCGTTCAACTTATTCTCCAGATGTCGTTTTCCATGATAACCTAGATTCGATGGGAATCAATGAGAACATGCAAATGTTTAAAATAATGGCAGAAAAAGGCATTAAATTAAAAATTGAAATGGGGCCAGTTTGGGAAAATCAATTTGATAAGCCTTCCAAGAAAAAGGGTTACACAAACTATGTGATGAGTAAGTGTAAATTCATTTTTACAAGGGGAGAAAAGAAATCGGAAATGGTCGTTTTCGCAGTAGATGCGATCAGAGATGGTAAGCAAGTAGAAGAGTGGTTACACTATGACAGAAGTGCTTTTGTTGAAATCTCTAAGTAATTGAGTTAATGCAGCGCCCTGCGGGCGCTGCATTTTTTTCTGTCCTATCTCCCCCTAGGACACCCACTTCGTTTTCTTTTTGTACTTTAGTTGCAAACCTATTGAAACATGAAAAAACGAATCCTCGCAGGACTACTGATTGCGTTCTCATTTATCGCGCAAGCACAAGTAAAAATCAACAAACTACAGGTAGAATACCAGACTGCTCCACTTGGTTTAGATGAGGCTCATCCGCGTTTTTCATGGCAAATGGAATCCCCTGTTCGCGGAGAAAAACAAAGTGCCTATCGCATTGTGGTGCAAGACGAAACGGGGCGGACAGTTTGGGATTCAAAAAAACAAAACACCTCCAGTTCTTTAGGAATTACGTATTCGGGCGAAGCACTGAAAGCTAAGACGGCTTATCGCTGGACACTGGAGGTTTGGAATGGGAAAAATGTGAAAACATCACAAAAGGCAAATTTCGAAACAGGACTAATGAACCCTTCAATCGATGCCTGGAAAGGGGCAGAATGGATCGGATCAAATGACCTGAATTTTTACAGTCATTACTTGTCGGTTTACAAATTCCAATACGGTGTTCAGATCGATAAGGGGACGAAGGCTAGCTTTATTTTTGGTGCAAATGATCCCCGTTTACAAAACCGAAATCTGAATATTCAGGAGGTGGCAAGTGGTCAGAATCAATCCTATGTCAGACTAGAATTAGATATTTCTGAGTTAGCTAAATCAGATTCAGGACAAGCCTATTTGCAAATTTACCGCGTAGGATACGATAAAAAAGACCGCGCAGATCAGGCATTTAAAAGCTTTAAAATCCCAGCAAACATCCTTAATCAGTCGAATAAATCCGAAAAACATACCGTGTATGCAGAGTGTAATTTCGGGGTGTTTGATTTCTATATCAACGCCGTGGACAAGGAACACAAGATTAATCCTACCGATAAAAACGCGAATATTTTTGCGCCCTCTGGCGTGAATCTTAACCCGATCGGTGCTGGGAATAATTTCATCAGTTTTCCGATGCTTTCGGATATTGGATTTGCGACTCCCGAAGGAGAATCGGCCCGTTTTTCAGAGGTCATTATCCGTAATTTTAGGTTGCCGAGTAATCCCTTATTTCAAGCTTCAGAGAATCCTGGTTTGTGGAAAGAGCTGAGCTACGATGGTAAAGCCTTCACGGTTTCCGGGAAATTTAGCGTAGCTAATCCAAGTCGCCACGCTGCACCGATGTTGCGTACTAAATTCGCAGCAACAGAAGGAAAAACGATTAAAAGTGCGCGCATTTATGCGACGGCGAGAGGAATTTATGAATTGTATTTGAATGGGAAACGCGTGGGGGATGAGTTTTTTAACCCAGGATTAACGCAGTACAATAAGACACATACCTACCAGGTTTTTGACGTGACATCGCTGTTGAACAAAGGCGTGAACGCCTGGGGAGCTTGGTTGAGCGAGGGCTGGTGGAGTGGAAATATTACGTTTAGCGGGGACAATTGGAACTATTTTGGCGATCGCCAATCGCTCTTAGCTACGCTCGAAATTCGTTACACGGACGGAACGGAACAAGTCATTCAGACGAATCCTGGTAACTGGAAAACCTTCACAGATGGTCCCATTCGTGTGGGAAGTTTCTTCCAAGGAGAGGTTTTCGATGCGCGAAAAAAAGCGGCTATCGAAGGTTGGGCTACGACAAATTTCAATGATAAAAATTGGGCACCAGCTGCAAAAATCGACTTGGCTGGAACGAGCTTTGCCTTGGATTATAAGGGCATGAAACTCGTTAATCACCTGGATGATCGCGTAAGCGTTCAGCAGGTATTACAAGCAAAATCAATAGCGGAGCCTAGAAAAGGAGTTTATGTGTATGATATGGGCCAAAACATGGTCGGATTTCCTAAGATTTTTATCAAAAATGGAAAGCCGGGACAAGTCATCACGATGCGTTTTGCCGAAGTTTTATACCCTGATTTAGCCGAATACGCTGGCCAAAAAGGAATGATCATGCTCGAAAATATCCGAGCAGCACTTGCTCAAGACATCCACATCCTGCAAGGAGGCGATGAATATATTCAACCACGCTTCACCTTCCACGGTTATCGCTACCTCGAAATAACCGGCGTAGACCAAGCTCCGGCATTAGCTCAAGTAGCCGGAATCGTACTTTCATCCGTGAAAAATATCAGCTCTTCTTATGAGACTTCGGACCCAATGGTGAACAAACTTTGGTCGAACATTACCTGGTCGATGCGCTCGAATTTCTTATCGATTCCGACCGATACCCCTGCTAGAAATGAGCGTATGGGATGGAGCGGCGACATCAACGTTTTCTCGAAAACTGCGACCATGATGGCTCCGGTAAATAACTTCATGCGCCGCCACTTGTTAGGCATGCGCGATGTGCAACGAGTGGATGGCCGTTTCACGGACGTGGCTCCGATGGGCGGTGGTTTTGGCGGAACATTGTGGGGAAGCGCAGGCATTGTGATACCATGGGAAACGTATTTGCAATACGGCGACAAGGCGATGCTGGCGGAACATTATGATGCCATGAAACGCTACATGACATTCTTGGATTCGAAAGTAAAAGACGGTATTCTGAACGAGGGCCCATTAGGGGACTGGCTCAGTCCGGAGGGAAATAAAAATGACAATACCTTGTTTTGGATGGCCTACCAAGCGGCTGATTTAGCTATCGTTTCGAAGGTCGCACGCGTGCTAGGTTTTACGGCAGAGGCTGATAATTATTTAGCCCAAAGCGAAGCTAAAAAAATCGCCTTCAACGAAATTTATGTAGACAAGACCAACTTCAAAACTATTAAATCTGGAGTTAAGACAGGGTTCATGGGAGCGCCAAATGACCGTGTCAGCACCGAATCAACCGACAAAGGACAGCTCATGGATACGCAGGCGTCTTATGCGATTCCTTTGGCCTTAGGAACATTCAACGCAACTAATGCCCCTCGTGCTTTAGCCCATTTAGTCTCTGCGGTCACTCGTTCGAATACAGATGATCAAGGGGTAGCTCGTCCTCCTTATTCGTTAATGACCGGATTCATCGGTACCGCATCCATTTCCGAGGCGCTTTCAGCGAACGGAAAACATGACATCGCCTATGGATTATTGACGAATAAAACCTATCCTTCTTGGTTGTATTCGGTGGCGAATGGGGCGACCAGTATTTGGGAAAGATTAAACTCCTACACCATCGAAAATGGATTCGGTGGAAACAATAGTATGAACTCGTTTAACCACTATTCTTTCGGGGCTGTGGCGGCCTGGATGTACACACACTCACTAGGTATTCAACGCGATGAAGCATCACCGGGATATCAGCATTTCATCTTACAGCCTACGCCGGATCCGACGGGCAAAATTACCTTTGCAAAAGGGCATGTAGAAACGATGTACGGCGCCATCAAAAGTGAATGGAGAAAGAACGGAAATCAGACAACGTACCGATTCTTAATTCCTGCTAATACCTCAGCACAGGTAAAACTTTTAGGTCAAAAAATAGTGAAAGGCTTGACGGGTGTTAAAACAAAAACCAGCGCGGATCGAATCGAAATCGAACTCAGCGCTGGTCTGTATGAAGTGGTCGTGGAGTAGTTTAGCCTAACGCTTTTCTACCCACAGCATCTGGATTATTCACCAGTTGACATGTGTCATCTAGGATCATGGTCTCGCCATTTTCCTTCGTATATGGCTTCCAAGCAGGTAATCCACCACCGTTCGGGTTACCTGTTTTAATGAAACTTAAGAAGGACTTGGCCATCTTAGTGGACAAGGATCTCGGTCTTTTACCTCCTCCTGTATGTGTTAACATGAGGTCGGTATTATAGAACCAAAAACAGATATCATCGCAGTGGAACGCACGCATTCGTCCATCAAAAAGCGGTGGTTGCCAGCCGAACCAAGATACATACACGGGTGCTTTTCGTTGTGACACTTTCGCATCCGCAGCGGCGATCGCTCCCTTTCTATTCGAAAGAATCATGGCCCATACTTCGACCGGTTTTGCTTTCGGGAAGTTTTGGCTATAGGCCTCTACAATTTTTGCTGAATCTGCCCCAAAACGTGGCTTGATTTTCTCCACCACTTCCGCTAAACTAATTTCTTCTAATTTAGCATCCGTTCTACTCGGACTTGCTTCGTGAAAAGTAGTATTAATGATCAACGGAATATCCGCCGAGAAATGATTGGGATCAGAGAAAAACGGCTGATCATTCATCGTCACCCCATCCGCTACTGGTGAAAATCCGCCGCGTGAAATATTCATTTTCTTCGCTTCTTCTGTCATTTTCTCCACCGCACGCGTCGTAATATCAATGTATTCTCTCCACGGAATTTGTTGTAATTTTTCGATTTCACCTGGCTTCAAACCAGCCTCCTCCATCACCTTCAACCCCAGCTTCTCCGCATATTCTTTGTTTACTCCTGTTAATGACGTGCCGCTCAAAGCCACTGCTTTGTGGAAAAGACCTTTCGCCGCTGGCATATTCATCAATGAAGTCACTTTCGCACCTCCGCCAGACTGGCCTATAATCGTCACATTATTCGGATCTCCACCGAAATTCGCAATGTTATTTTTCACCCATTCCAGTGCAGCCACCATGTCTAAATTACCGACATTACCCGAATGTGGATGACCCCCAGCCGCCTTCAAATGGGAATAACCAAATGGCCCCAGTCGGTGATTAATTGAACAGAAAACGATGTTCCCTAAACGACTCAAATTCTCCCCGTGGTATCCATCTTGTTCGATCGCGTTTCCATTCGTAAATCCGCCGCCATGTAACCAAACCACCACCGGTCTTTTACCCGAATCAATCTTAGGTGTCCACACATTCAGCTTCAAACAATCCTCCGAAACATCATCGTAATTCCAGTGATCCACAAAAGATGCGTAGGCATTTGAATACCGTTTTTCCATGATTTGTGGCGCGGTATTCCCCCACCAAACCGTTGGTTTAATATCCGTCCAAGGTTCCGGTTTTACCGGTGGCATAAATCGGTTTTTGCCGGACGTATCTGCTCCGTAAGGAATGCCTAAAAATTGATTAATTCCGCGCAATACAAAGCCTCTGACTTTGCCATACTCTGTTTTCGCAACGGCTATGTTATCCCCGACAAAAAGAAGCTGGTCATCAAATGGCTCAACAACATCCGAAGAATGTAATGGGCTAGCGCCCACACTTAACGTCGCCGCTCCTAGTCCTAGGGATTGGATAAAATTTCTACGATTTGATTTCATACGTTTTAAATAGGTTTATGATACTAATTGAAAGCTGTTTGCTTGGCTTTGGGATTCGTTAAAACCCCGAATCACCATTTTACGCTACAACACGATTGTTAAAAATGAATCTGCTGCTAAGGATAAATTCATATTTTCGAGGGTGATGTTCTTTTTTGCTCCTTGATTTAGAATTAGAATCACCAGTTTTCCATCGGGCCGTTTGAACGCGGCAGCTGGAACACCTAAAGGCGGTGCAATACCTATGCGGATCGATCCAGGAGGGACAAATTTAGTCGCCTGCATGATGATATAATAGGATTGATTTCGAGTGATTTCTTGCCCACCTATGGTCAGGGCTCCTAGACATTCTGAACACCCACCTTGCGTATGTGGTCCGTAACTAGGATCGGTTGCTAAATTCCATTCGATAACGGCTTTTGCGTGATTATTGACAGAGCCCAAAACAATGTTTTTCAAATGCCACATAAACTCACTCGCAAAATCACCTTTTGCCCCAGTCCATTGCTCTGTAAAATAGACATCCTTGTCAGGATGCGCCGCCTTGACTTTACTTAGCGCTGTTATTTCCCCGTCATACAAGTGAAAGGCAGACCCATTGACGTATTTTCGAACTTCGGGTACATTTAATAATTCAATCGCATATTCTGGATGATCACAATTGTGATCGTATATGATGATTTTAGTCTGAATATTTTGTTTCTCAAAAACAGGCCCAAGCGCCTTTATAATAAAATTACCCTGCATCTCTGCACTCATGTACATACTCGGATTATTGCCGGGATTGAGTGGTTCGTTTTGTGGCGTAAGCGACCAAATCGGTATCCCCTCCTTAGCCATCCCTTGAATATAATTAGCTAAATATTCCGCATAAGCAACGTAGTATTTTTCCATCAGGTAGCCTCCTTTACTGGAATAATTATTCTTCATCCAAATAGGGGCAGACCAAGGGGATGCCATGATTTTAAGGGCAGGATTAACAGCTAGTATTTCTTTTAAAAGTGGAATTAAATCTGGTTTAGATTTTGCCAAACTAAAGCTTCCAGGCTCATCCTCGTAAGAAAATACAGCAGAATCTAGATCCGTAGCTCCCACCCCTACACGCAAGACGGAGATACCATTAGGGCCAAATAATTCTTGTAATAAAGCGGACCTTTTTGCCGGTTCTAAGCGATAGATTACTTGGGCGCTTCCGCCCGTTAAAGCAAGGCCAAAACCATCCATCGTTTGAAAGGTTTCGGCAGGATTAACTACCATCAAATCCCCTGACACACTGGAGCCAGGTTTATCAATTTTTTGAAAAAATGATTTCTGTTTAGGTAAACTTAAATAGAATTCTGAGTTCGAAAAATCGAGCTTTGTAACGGTCTTTTCGGGTATCTGCTCCTCTTTGCTACAAGAAAATAGCGTTAAAAACGTAAAGAATACAAGCAGAATGCGGGTCATAAGAGGAAGTATATTTCTTTAAAGGTAGTCATTTAATTCGCTCGCTAACGCAATCCATAAATCTTCATACTCCGCATCGACCAAGGGGTAATGTCGTCCGCGGCTGCCGTGACTCCTTCCGCTAATTTCAAGCGCAAAAACTTAGTCCGGGTAGGCGGAAGTGCTACGATATTATCGCCTTGATTAGTCTTCACGTTTGCCTGAACGACCTTCCAATCTGTTCCGTTTGTGGATGCTTCGACTAGCAGGTTTCGCGGATAAGTATGGGTGAATTCAGGAGCTTCCCCTGCTTTCGGTCTTATCCCTTTTTTGAAACCAGAGGTAGAGGTAAAATGGAATTCGGATAGCATGTATTCTGATGGAAATTCCACCTGAAATACCATGTCTTTCTCCTGCGTTTTTCCCGTCGACCAGCCCTCGTAATTGAAAGCACTTTTAGGTGAAGCGTTCCCGCCCACCCGAGTGGATGAAGTGTGGGTAGCATAGAATTTCCAGCTTTGGTCCGGTACAAATTCCACTGGAACTTGCTTCAATAAAGACTCGAATTTGTACATCCCAGCCTGCTTATTTGTATTCGCCCGAATCGCTGCTACCTGCTGTGGTGTGACGAAAGAGGCGTCATTTGATAAGCCATTTCGGATGTAAGAAACCACGTCCGAAATCCATTGATCTGACTGCTCTTTCATAGGTTGCATCAAACCGCCTGCATAGGTTTTACCTTCAATGGCTCCTTCTAAGCCGTGCAAGATAACGCGCACCGCATACTCCGGATGTTGTTGAATGCGGAAGGATCCTGCCAAAGCCGGAGCTAACAATTTCCCATCTCCCATCTGCTTTCCCATCCCATCATTTCCGTGGCATTGAGAGCACAATTCAGCGAACACTAATTCGCCTCTTTCTAAAATACCCTTCTGTTCCTTACTCAATTCTGGCCCGTTAAATGGCGCGTTATTTCGCGACTTTGGTGGCGCAATAATTTGCTCGCCAATCAACTTCACCCCGGCCGATTTATTCGAAGCCAAAGTCGTTTTGATAGCGGTTTCATGTTCCGGAATTTTCAAAAATTTCTGCGAGAAAATCGCCTGCATCACCACTTCATTATCCGTATCTTTCAAGGCTTTATTGTACACATCCGCTAAACCTTTTTCGCCTGCTTTGTACAAAGTCTCTGAAGCCTTTAGGGCTTGGATTCGAATGCGTGGATTTGCATCACTCGCTAATTTCGTAACCGTGGAAACTTTCAAAGCACCTAGCCCTTCTAAGGTCCAGATCGCATGAATTCGACCATTCACATTCGTTCCCTTCAAAGCCATCGCTGTTAATGCTGGCATCACCGTTTTATCTTGGCGTTGCACTAACACTTGTTGCGCCATATCTCGCCACCAACCGTTAGTGTGGTTTAAATAAGTCACCAATGTGGCTGATTTATCATCGTACATCTTTGGCTGTTTCGTATCGCGCTTAAAGCCCTCATGACTTAATCGCCAAATACGTCCCAAACCCACCACTTTGTCTAATTTATATTGCTCGATTTTTGTGCGCAGATACGAGCCTTTTGGCGTCCACTGTCCCTCTTGAATAATCCCGTGGTACATATCTACGATGTACATGGTTCCGTCAGGAGCCGTGGCCATATCGATAGGACGGAAAAGGGGGTCGGTCGAGCGAATGAACTCGGATTTTTGATCCTGATAGGCGTTGTGTAAAGTGGTCAAACCTTCTGTCTTCACAGGGTTGATTTGGCGGACAATACGCGCCACTGGTTCTCCATAAAAGAGCTGACCACGAAGAGATGCCGGCAAACGATCGCCTCGGAAAATATCATTTCCGGCAGAACCTGTCACTCGATTTAAGGAGCCATCTGGCTGGCGAATCTCGTCCATCCCCCCTTGCATATCGGATACTTTTACCGGCGCACCATAAGGGATAACGAAGCCTGGCGCAAGTTCGTTAGGTACCTCAAAATTGCCGTATTGAATCGGGAATTGGAAGTGAGAGGGAACACCTGACGCGCCGCCTTGGAAGTATAATTTCCCATCATCGTCTTGCGTAATTCCCCATTGCGCACGGTTTGCGCCCGTTTTTTCGCGGATGATGCCGTTAGGCGTTTCACGGATACGGAAAGCATTATAGGTAGAATAAAGCCAGTTGTCCATGCCGTAAAACAAGAAAGCTTGCTGGTGTTCTACGTTGCCTGATCGGCCGTATTTATTCGTGAAAAATTCTTTTTTATCGGCCTTACCATCACCGTTTGTGTCCGTGTACTTGTAGATATTGTCTTGATCTGACTCCATCGTCAAAACGCTGTTTTTACCATAAGGCAGGACGAAACGCGGGAAGATTAATCCGTCTACGAAGGCAGTTCCGGTTTCGTAAATACCGTCATTATTTTTGTCTTCCCAGCGTGAAATACGACTGGTCGGTTCTAATTCATTTTTGGAATCCGCATCTAACATGTAGGATCTGAGTTCCAAAACATACATCCGTCCATTCCCATCAAACACAATTTCCGCGGGCTGCTGAATCTGAGGCTCCGCTAAAACAGGCTGCATTTGATAACCGGCAGGCAGTAAAAACTTCTTCAATTGCTCGTCGATGGTCAAAGGCTGCACCGGATCTTTAGGCGCTAAATCAATCCCTTTCCAGTTCTCATCATTCGGATCAACTCCATCCGGAATCTTCAGCGTGTCAACGAAAGTAATGCGAATAGAAGTGGAATGAAAGGAGGCCAAAAGAGCTAGCGTCAGCATTCCTGCCAAAGATAAAGCAGCTAATTTTTTCATGTAGGTTTAGAATTTTACACAAGGAATACAGAATTTCATTGAATAACAATAGGTTACAAGGAATTATCAGGTCAAGCCATCCTTCGCAAAAATGAGTATCTTCGTTTTAAGATCTATACCTCTATGAAAAAATTCCTCTTTTTACTCCTCAGCTTTAGTGCATTTTCAGATGTTAAACTTCCCACATTGGTCAGCAATGGAATGGTGCTGCAACGGGATATCCCGATCAAAATTTGGGGCTGGGCAAACGCTGGCGAGAAAGTAACCGTGACCTTTAAAGGCAAAAAATTGCGTGCTTTAACGGATGCGTCCGGAAACTGGGCTTGCGCCTTGCCGGCAACCCCTGCTGGAGGTCCTTATGAAATTCAAGTGAATGAGATTCGATTAAAAGACGTCCTTTTCGGAGATGTTTGGCTCTGTTCTGGTCAGTCGAATATGGTCATCAACATGGAGCGAGTGAAGGAGAAATATCCCGCAGATATTGCTTCCGCGAATAACCCACAAATTCGAAATTTCTTCATTCCCACGGCCATTTCTAAAGTAGAGCTTAAGCAAGATTTACCTACGAGTTCGTGGCTTCCGGTCACCCCTGAAAACGTGCTTTTAATGGGTGCCGTTTCGTATTTTTTCGCACGCGATTTGTATGCGAAATACCAAGTACCCATCGGGATTATAAACTCTAGCGTGGGAGGCACTCCCATCGAATCATGGATCAGCGAAGAAGGATTAAAAGAGTTTCCAGCTTATGTAAAAGACACAACACGCCTCTCGCCACCATCAGTCATTGAGAAAAAATCCACCGACCGCGGACTGTCAGAAAAATGGGCGAGTGAAAACTATCAACCCAAAGGTTGGAAGCGCTTTGCTATCCCAGGTTTTTGGGAAGATCAAGGTTTGAAAGACCTAAATGGGGTGGTTTGGTTCAGACGCGAAATCGAAATACCTTCTTCGCTTGCAGGGTTACCTGCCAAACTATTTATGGGTCGAATCGTCGACGCGGATCAAGTTTTTGTGAATGGCGAGCAGGTAGGAAATGTGACTTATCAATATCCGCCTCGCAGATATACGGTAAAAAAGGATTTACTAAAAGCAGGCAAAAATGTAGTGGTGATAAGGGTGACGAATACCGCCGGAAAAGGTGGATTTGTTCCGGACAAAAGATATGAAATGATCGTAGGCGATAGAACCATCGATTTACAAGGAGATTGGGAATACAAAGTGGGCGAGGTTTTTCCGCCGGTAGTAGAAAAGCCCGCACCCTCTAATTTCACTCCAACTGCTTTGTATAACGCGATGATTGCACCTTTCTTACCTTACTCCTTAAAAGGAATTGTGTGGTACCAAGGCGAGACGAATGTGTGGAAACCGGAAGTTTACGCGTCGCTTTTACCTGCCTTAGCGAAAGACTGGCGAACCAAATTCAAACAACCCGAACTTCCCTTTTTATACGTGCAATTACCTGGATTTCAGGACCGCAATTTCCTTCCTTCAGAAAGTAATATGGCCGTCTTGCGGGAGGGTCAATTAAAGAGCTTAAGTATTCCGCGAAGCGGAATGGCCGTGACTTTAGATTTAGGCGAATGGAATGACATTCATCCCTTGACGAAGAAACCGATCGGGGAAAGACTGGCGCTGGCCGCAAGAAAAATAGCCTACGGTGATAACATAGTTTCTTCTGGACCCATCTATGATTCTAATGCTATCGAAGGCAACCGGATTCGCATTCGTTTCCGCGAAACCGGAAGCGGTCTTGCCATTAACAAAACGGACGAAGACGAGCTGACTTATTTCGCGATTGCGGGGAAGGACAAAAAGTTTGTCTGGGCGAAAGCAATCATTGAACGAAATACGGTGGTGGTTTGGAGTGATGAGGTGGCAGAGCCTATGTTTGTGCGCTACGGTTGGGCAGACAATCCGGAAGGTGCAAACTTGATCAACGTGGAGGGATTGCCAGCCTCTCCATTTAGAACGGATAATTAATTGTATCATTTTGTTACAATAGCTATATTTGCTATAAATAATACCCTACCAACATGAAAAAAATACTAGGATTACTAGCCATTTCAACTGCGGCCTTTAGCCAGCAGCAGTTCATTCAACAGAAAAATGGCCCTACTTTAGGCTATGATCAGGCTAAAATCATTCAAAAAGACGGACTTTCATTTAAAGACCTAAATAAAAATGGTCGATTGGATGTGTACGAAGATTGGAGAAAGCCGGTAGATGAGCGTGCTAAGGATTTAGCGAAGCAATTGAGCGTAGAGGAGATTGCGGGTTTGATGTTGTATTCTGGTCACCAAGCGGTGCCAGCTAGACCGGATGGTTATTTTGCAGGGACGTATAATGGCAAACCATTTGACCCTAAAACAATGGATCCGAGTGATCTAACGGATCAACAAAAGAAATTTTTAAAAGAGGATAATCTGCGCCACGTCTTATTGACAACGGTTTCTAGTCCAGAAGATGCCGCGAAATGGAACAATAAAATGCAGGCTTTCTGCGAGTCAGTAGGCAAAGGGATTCCCGCAAATAATAGCACGGATCCGCGCCACGGAACTTCCGCTCGGGCGGAATTTAATGCGGCTGCAGGAGGATTAATTTCCATGTGGCCATCCTCTTTAGGCATGGCAGCCACTTTCCAGCCTTCACTCGTTCAAAAATTTGGTCGCATTGCAGCAGCGGAATACCGCGCCTTAGGTATTGCTACGGCCCTTTCACCCCAAGTAGATATCGCAACAGAACCTAGATGGTTGCGATTTGATGGGACTTTTGGGGAGAGCTCGAAACTTTCAGCTGCCATGGGTGAAGCGTATTGCAATGGTTTCCAAGGGGACAATTGGGGTGGACTTAGCGTGAATGCGATGGTAAAACACTGGCCCGGCGGTGGCGCAGGCGAAGGTGGTCGTGACGCACATTATGCGAATGGAAAGTTTGCGGTGTATCCAGGGAATAACTTCAATGAACATTTAATCCCCTTCACAGAGGGCGCTTTTAAGTTAGCGGGTAATACGAAAAAGGCGGCGGCAGTGATGCCCTATTACACGATTTCGTGGAACCAAACAAACGAAAACGTGGCGAATAACTACAATAAATACTTAGTTACAGATCTGTTACGTAACAAATATGGCTACGATGGTGTGGTGTGCACGGACTGGTTAGTAACCGGCGATCACAAGGCGATGGATGTATTCATTGATGGTAAAGTGTGGGGGGTAGAAAACTTAACAATGGCGGAACGTCATTACAAAGTGTTGATGGCAGGAGCAGATCAGTTTGGAGGTAATAACGACATGAAGCCTATCATTGATGCCTATGCGATGGGGGTGAAGGAACATGGTGAAGCAAAAATGCGCGCTAGAATGGAGCAATCAGCGGTGCGTTTATTGCGTAATATTTTCCAAGTAGGCTTGTTCGAAAACCCCTATGTAAATCCAGCGGAAACGAAGCAAATTGTGGGAAAACCTGAATACATGAAAGCTGGTTTTGAGGCACAATTAGCCTCGATTGTTTTGTTGAAAAATAAAGCTAATGTGCTACCAATCAAAGAGAAGAAAACGATCTATATCCCGAAGCGTTTTGTCGCTGCTACGCGTCACTTCTTAGGATACCCGATTCCAGCATCGAACGATTTTCCCATCAATTTGGAACTGGTACAAAAATACTTTAACGTGACAGACGATGCTTCGAAAGCGGATGTGGCATTAGTGTGTATCGAAAATCCAAAAAGCAATATCGGTTATGATAAGGAAGATGTGGCCAAAGGGGGAAACGGTTACTTACCTATCTCACTTCAATACACTGATTACACCGCCAATGATGCCCGTGAGGTGAGTCTGGCGGGAGGAGACCCTTTGGAAAACTTCACCAACAGAAGCTACAAAGGGAAAACGGTCAAGACCCGTAACTTAACAGACATCCAGTTAATCGAGGAGACCAAAGCGAAGATGAATGGCAAGCCTGTCATCGTTTCGATCAACGTTTCTAACCCGATGGTTTTCGCAGAATTTGAAGGAAAAGCGGACGCGATTTTAGCCAGTTTTAGCGTACAAGATCAAGCAATCTTAGAGATCATCTCCGGAAAAGCAGAACCACAAGCCCTATTGCCGATGCAAATGCCGGCGAACATGAGTGTGGTAGAAAAGCAAAAAGAAGACGTGCCATTCGATATGGAATGCCATGTGGATTCTGAAGGTCATCGCTATGACTTTGGTTATGGCTTGAACTGGAAAGGAGTCATTCAAGACGCTAGAACGAAGCAATTCAAATAGTCGCTAGTCACTAGTCCATAGTCGATAGTCGCTAGGAGAGGTTTATTTGAGGGATTTGAACAACAAATCCTTCAAGTAATTCTCCACAAACAACTGCTTATTCTCGTTTCCAGCATCTGTCAGCTTAGGCAGGTGTTGACTAAAGAAAAGCTGCGAATGAGCCGTTTCAATCAAGGTACTGCTTAATGAATGAGGGAATTTATACGCCGAATTATGGGCCTGAATCAATTCCGAAATTCGGGCACAGAGATCTTTAAATGGCTTGAAAACTTTGTCCTCGTTAATCTCTTTTACCTCCTTTACGAGGTATACCTTACTACTCTCAGAAATCACAATCTGATGCAAAAACTTCTTGTTATAATCAGACTGCCCTTCGCTCTCGGGCAGCTCGTGGGTAAGCAATTCGATTAATCTAGTTAATTTATCGGTGGTATTTGCCAATGGTTGTAACTGAAACACAACCAGGTATTCCAGGTATGACCAATACCAATTCAAAATATACAACAACAATCGATGCTTGTTCTCAAAATAGCGATAGATGGTCGCCTCTGTCGTATTCATCTCTTTCGCTAGTTTTTTGAACGTAAAATGTTCGAAGCCCAGCTTGTAAATCAAATCGATCGCATTCTTTACGATTTGCTTTCCAAGCTCAGTGCCTTCTGGATCTCTTACGAAGATCTTTTCATTTACCTTGAAACTGAGTGAATAATCCATTATTGTCTTTAATCTGAAGCAAAAATAACAATAGATTTACTAACACAAAAGATATTTTAACAATTATTAATAATAGTAATACTATTATATCAAAAAGTCTTCCTAGTTTTACGGTAGAAATAAAGACGACATGCAAAAAATAAGTCCGCTCAAGAGAATCCAATCCCTGATAAAGGATCATCATCAGGAGATTCGTTCGATTTATTTATTCTCTATTTTAGGTGGTATTGTCAATCTAAGCTTACCCCTTGGAGTGCAAACGATCATCGGTTTGGTCATGGGTGCCACCATGGTCACCTCCATTTATGTGTTGATTTTCCTCGTGGTTTTAGGGGTATTTCTCATGGGTTTATTCCAAATAAATCAGATGAAAATCATCGAATCAATTCAGCAAAAGGTCTTCGCTCATTACGCCTTTGAATTTGCGGATAAAATCCCTCAGTTGGATTTAAAGCAAATGGATAAGTACCATATTCCAGAGAAGGTGAATCGATTTTTCGACTCGCTAAATATTCAAAAGGGATTCGCAAAGTTGTTGCTTGACATACCGGTAGCGACGGTTCAAATTGTTTTTGGCATCGTTCTTCTATCTCTTTATCATCCTTTATTCATCATTTTAGGGGTAATCCTATTAGTGCTTTTAGGATTGATTTTATATTATACTTCCCAAAAAGGAATCGAAACAAGTATTGAGGAGTCCAACTATAAATACGAAGTGGCTGGATTTTTTGGAGAGATTGCCCGAACTATTAAAACATTCAAATTTAGTCAAGGATCTGATTTGAATTTAAAGCGAACAGACGCTAGTGTCATAGGCTATTTAACGGCTAGAACCACACACTTTCGGGTATTACTTTTTCAATACAAATCACTCCTATTTTTTAAGATTGCCTTAACGACTTTGATGCTAACCTTAGGCTCCTATTTGTTAATTAACCAGCAATTAAACGTAGGAGAATTCGTAGCGGCAGAAATCGTTATTATGTTAGTGATCGGTGCGGTAGAAAAATTGATTACTAGCTTAGATAGCGCCTATGATGTTATAACTGGATTAGAAAAATTAGCGAGCGTCACGGATAGTCCATTAGACTCCAGTGGAGATTTAGAGCTACAAACGCGGGAGGGAGTTGAAATCGAGGTGAAAAACTTTAGTTTTGAATTTGAAGCTGGCAAGCCTGTATTAGATTCTTTAAATCTGCACATTAATGCAGGCGATAAAATACAATTAACGGGTCCGGCTGGTTCAGGTAAATCGATCTTCATGCGAATTTTAACGGGTAACTACCCCGACTTTAAAGGAACTTTATTAATCAACAAAGTCCCGATCAAAAACTACAGCTTAGATAGCCTGCGAAAGCATACCGGCATACTGCTTCAAGCGCAAGAAATATTTAATGGCACAGTTTGGGAAAACATCAGCTTAGGAAATAAAGAAGTTAATCCTTCCGTCATTTTAGAGACGGCTGAAAACCTAGGGTTCGCTGATTTCTTAAATCATTTCCCGCAAGGATTTGATACGGAGATCGAGCCATTAGGTAAGAAGACGCCACAAACGATCATTAAAAAGATCTTGCTACTTCGCGCACTTTGTGGGGACAAGCGATTGCTTTTATTGGAAAATCCATGGAATGGATTAGATACCCAATTAGCAGATAATTTGCGCGATTATTTATTAAAAAAATCGAATGCAACGGTTCTTATTTCTACCAACGAGTCTACCGGATTCGATAAAAAATTAGTTTTCGATCATGGAAAAGTTTAAGTCATTTAATCAAATTTACCTGCGCGGAAAAGGACCGGCTACGAGACCTTGGTTAATCGGACTGGGACTTATATTACTAGGCATCCTCTTCCTTCCTTGGACTCAAAATATTAGATCTAAAGGACAGATCACCAGTTTGTACCAAGAGCAAAAACCTCAAAAAATCTATAGCCCCATCGCAGGCAAAATCAGTCGTTGGTGGGTGAAAGAGGGAGACTTTGTGGAACAAGGAGATACTCTAGCTAAAATCTCAGAGATCAAAGCAGAATACCTAGATCCTAAATTGATTTTAAGAACCCAAGAACAGCTAGATGCGAAAAAAGGAACTGTCGAATTTTACGAACAAAAAGTAAAAGCGACCGAAGATCAAATTGCGAACCTACGCTCTTCTAAATCATTAAAACAAGATCAGCTAACGAACAAAATCACCCAATTACAGCAAAAAATAACGGGGGAAAGATCGGAGCTAGAAGCGGCAAACAACGAATACAATTTAGCCAAAGATCAGTTCGAGCGTAACTCAAAAATGTACAAAGAGGGCTTGATTTCGCAGACACAATTTCAACAGCGCAATGCATCGATGCAAAACGCTTTAGCGAAGAAAACGATCGCTGAAAATAAAGTAAATCAGACCCTACAAGAGATTCAAAATACGAAAATCGAATTACGTGGAGTGGACCAGGAATACAGCGAAAAAATGAACAAAGCAGAGGGAGAAAAATTCCAAAGCTTAGGGATGATTGAAACAGGAAAGGGGGACATCGCTAAATTAGAAAACCAAGTATCGAGTTATACCATTCGAGATGGGATGTACTATATTTTAGCCCCTCAAAGCGGTCAGGTAATTAACGCGAAAAAAGCGGGTATTGGCGAGCTTCTAAAAGATGGGGAGGAATTATTAACGGTTGTTCCGCAAAACACGAATTATGCTGTGGAAATGTACGTACGACCTGTCGATTTACCTCTCGTTTCTCCTGGCCAAGAAGTGCGTTTTATTTTCGATGGTTTCCCGGCGATTATTTTCGCGGGTGGTTGGCCAGATCAAAGTTTCGGGACTTTCCCAGGTAAGATCCGAGCAGTAGAAAATAACATTGACGAAAAGGGTATGTTCCGTGTCATTGTAGTCGAAGATCCTAAAGACAAAAAATGGCCAAAACAAATCAAAATGGGCGCGGGTGCGCAAGGCATTGCCTTGTTAAATGATGTGCCATTGTGGTATGAATTATGGCGAAACATTAATGGTTTCCCAGCTGACTTTTACACGGTAAAAAAAGATGAAAAATAAGTTCATACTATTCTTCCTTTTGAGTTTTTCGAGCGTAGCTCAAACGCCTGTTTTATACCCGGAGGCGTTCTTGAAAATTGTGCAAGCTTACCACCCCATTGCGAAGCAGGCAGGTATCAGTGTACAAAAATCAGAGGCTCAAATCCTGCAAGCGAGAGCGGGGTTCGACCCTATTTTAAGCCACTACAGTACGAAGAAAACTTTCGATGGCAAGAACTATTATGAGTACCACGCTCCTGAATTAAATATTCCTACTTGGTATGGAATTGAGCTGCGTTCTGGCATGGAAAACTTACGAGGTTCTCGTACGAATCCAGATCAAACCTTGGGAGAAACGAGCTATATGGGGATCACTGTTCCGTTAGCAAAAAACCTTTTTATCGATCAACGAAGAGCCAGTTTGCAACAGGCAAAATTGATGAATAAAATGGCCCTGCAAGAGCAGCGCAGCATTCTGAACGATTTGTTTTCTGATGCAATGGCGGCCTATTGGAATTGGGTGAAAAGTGTACGAGTTTTAAAAATTGTCGACCAAAACCTTCGCATCGCTGAAGCGCGTGTTTCCTTCGTTAAACGTAGTGTGGAACTAGGAGAAAGACCAGCCGTTGATACCGTAGAAGCAACGACCCAGCAACAGTATTTTGACAATTTATATCAGGCCAAATGGATGGAGAAAGAGAATTCCCGTTTAGCCTTATCCGTTTATTTGTGGCAAGAAAACAATACGCCACAAGAATTGCCCCTAGAGGTGCAGCCTGCAGAAGTGAAAAATGAGATGGCTATACTAGCCGATTTAGACTTAAATCTTTCGTCTCTATTAGAGAAGGCTTATGCGAATCACCCAGATCTGAGTGCCTACCAGTACAAGATTGAAGGCTTAAATGTAGAGAAAAAATTAAAGTTTCAGAGTTTACTTCCCAAGCTAGATGTGAGCTATAATGCCCTTTCGAAAGGCCTCGCTCCTAGCCTTGAAACGCGGGCTCTTTTTGACAATAATTACCAATACGGCATCAAATTTGAGATGCCTTTACGTCTCTCAAAAGGTCGCGCTGATTACCAATTAGCGAAATTAAAAATACAGGAAGAGTCCTTGAATTTAGCCCAAAAAAGACAGCAAATTCAAGTGAAAATCAATTCCTATTATAACCAGGTAGAAGCCCTAAAAAAGCAAATCCAAACCCAGGAAAAAGCCCTTTCAAACTACCAGACGCTAGTTAAAGCAGAAGAAAACCGCTTTTCACAAGGGGAATCATCGCTATTTTTAATCAATAGCCGGGAGACAAAAGCGATGGAGGCAGCTGAGAAATTAACGGAGCTGAAAGCCTACCTCTTTAAAACCATATATGCATTGCAGGCTAGTGCCGGGGTATTAATTTAAGAATATTGGGCGTACCTTTGTCCTTTCTTAATATACCCCTCTATAATGCCTACTTCTGCGAACCGCACGAAAATTATCTTAATTCTGGGAATCTTATCTGCCATTGGACCTTTGTCCATCGACATGTATTTACCCGCTTTTAAGAACATTGCCTTAGCGTTAAATTGCTCACAAGAAGAAATGGGATATACGCTATCCAGTTTCTTTTTTGGCATTTGTCTAGGCCAGTTAATAAGTGGCCCCCTTTTAGATCATTTCGGCCGCAAAAATGTGCTGTATATTGGCTTATCCATTTATGTGTTAAGCTCTATCGCCTGCGCCTTTTCGCCCTCTGTAGAAATGCTAGTTGTTTTTCGCCTGTTCCAAGCACTAGGTGGTAGCGTAGGAATGGTAGCTCCTAATGCCGTAATTAGAGAAACCTTTGAAGAACATGATCGCCCAAAGATCATGTCTTTAATGATTTTAATCTTAGGAGTTTCTCCTATTTTAGCTCCTTCGTTAGGTAGTTTATTATTAACCATTGCTAACTGGAAGGCTATCTTTTTAACCTTAGCTGGCATCTTATTAGTAATCATCTTTTTAATTAAATCTTGGCTACCCGAAAAGACGAACCGTGAACATGGGGGTGCATTTCGAATCTCGACCATTGTAAAGGCGTACAAATCTTTATTCAAAGAGAAGCAGTATTTAGTCTTTGCTTTCACAGGAGCCATAGGTGCTGGAAGTATTTTCACTTATGTAGGTGGTGCGCCGCTTACTTTCTTAACGTATTATGGGGTGAATGAGTCCAAATTTGGATTCATTTTTGCCATCGTCGCTTCCGGAATTATCTCCGCAAGTCAATTGAATCGGGTCGTTTTAAAGAAGTATTCTAGCTTGCAAATTTTGAAAGTAACCTTGCCTACGCAATTAACCTTAGGCCTTTTGCTTTCCATTTTAGCTAAACTAGACCTCTTGTCCATGGAATTAAATATCGCCTTGCTCTTCCTTATTATGGGCTGCCAAGGATTTAATTTCCCCAATGTCGCAACACTCGCCTTACGTCCATTTCATAAAGGAGCCGGAACAGCTTCGGCCATGTTAGGGTCCATTCAAATGGCCTGGGGAGCAGTATGCGCCACCTTAGTAGGTTTGTTTTTCGATGGAACACCGTTTACGATGGCAATCATCATCTTCGGTTGTGCTGTGCTGGCTAATACGATTTTGTTTGTAGTTGGTAAAAAATATATTTAGGGAATATAGGTAATCTCAAAAACGACTGCATCCTGAGATTTGCTACCCATGGTAGGTTTTTGATAGCCGGCTGACAGAACTACATTCTTTGAGATGAAGTAAGCCCCGCCTATAACGACCTCTCCTAACGAGTGCTTACCGCTTATAAAATCGGCTTGAAATAAGAGTTTTTCTTTCCAAAGATTTCGCT
This sequence comes from Cytophagaceae bacterium, assembly GCA_027491195.1. Classification (GTDB taxonomy): domain Bacteria; phylum Bacteroidota; class Bacteroidia; order Cytophagales; family Spirosomataceae; genus Aquirufa; species Aquirufa novilacunae. The sequence goes on from JAIXWQ010000009.1 coordinate 80,820, forward strand.
CAATACCCGCCTGAAATCCAAACTTACCCAAAACCCCTGAAGTACCTATACCCCTACTTTCCGGTCCAAAATAGGCATCAGAAGTATAGTATAATCCTCCCACTAATTTCGTGTTCTCTAGCTTATAAACGCCGTTCGAATAGGCATATGTACCCCCTTCAGCGAGTGAACTTAATCCAATTTGCCCCCCCAATGCAGCAGAAAAAGCAGGAGATACGTCCCACTTTTTCTGCCCATTCACCACCATAAAAGTGCCTGCATTATCTTGTAAGGATGCCGCATAATCGACCGTTACTCCGATCACATTAATACCTATCTCATAATTTTTCCCTAATCCATAACAAAAGGTCGTGGAGGACTGAAATCCAGCACTAATGAAATTCAATTGTTGCTGGAAAAACACGTGTTTTGCCTTCGTCATGTCCGAACTAGGAACATTAAAGAAGTTCTGCTGACTAAATCCCATGAATGAAATCAGTAAAAAGAAGAGTACCTTTTTCATTAGATAAACAATTGAAATTGAAGCGTCACCGAGTTCAAGCGTTGCCCTTTCAGTAATTCGCCTTGGTTCACGAGGAAACTGGGGCGATTTTGAAAGTCTAGGCTTAGCTTCGATTTATTGCTTTGGATGTAGTAATTAATCCCAAAGATGTAGGTGTTATTTGAGAAGCCATTTAGGCGGTCGTATTTTGCCAAAGTCGCAGAAGCATAGGGCATCCAGCGATTCGACATGCTCGCATTTTTAGAAGGCAATAAATAACCAATCTGCGTATAAACAACCGAACCAGTTCCAAACATCGGGTAGCTATTTCCATACACCGGACCTTGTCCGCTGATCGAATTCGCTGCTGTCGCTGATGTCCCATTTGCCGGGTTCATCACCCCATTATAGCGCAAATAATTCGTACCATAATTCGTATTGAAATATCCAATGTAAGCATTAAGCGCACTGTGTTTTTCCTTGTTCAAAGGAATGTCGACAAAGCTTTCGATGGCCCAGTGCACCATGTTTTGGTAGGTCGTATCAGGCGATGAAACTTGTTTATTCCACATCGCATTCTTCTGGTAAATAGCCCCAGTAGCGATATTAACGATCTTTTTTGTTCCTAAATAGGATCCCGTCATATACGGTGTGGTATGTGATTCTTGGTCAAAAAACTGGTAAATCAAGTAGGCTTGGTGTTGCAAATTATGTCCCTTTAACGCAAAGTTAGAAACGGGGGCAAGTGCCGGTGGCGTTTGACCATTCGAAGTGATTGGAAAAGGATCGCTTAGAATGTAGCGGTAATCCCAACGGCCTATTTGGCCTCTTGCATAGACACTTAATTTACGTGAAAATTGGTCGATTTGATCCACCGTAGTTTGGGCGAAAACGGGCACATCCATCGTCGTAATCGTGCCAATGCTGGGCTGAGAAAAACGGGATAGGCCCCCAATAATACTCAAGCCTCCACCCACTTTCAACTGGTTTTTATCTGAGATTCGATACTCCCCTAAAGCGTCGTGGAAAAATGGCGCAATCTTGCGATTAGAAGTGGAGTTATATTGGGAATTAAAGTTGTTTTGGCCAAACTGAAAATAGATAAACGTTCGATCCGTAATCTGGCCAAAAAGCTGTAAACGAGTTCTTCGCAAGCCAATATCAAACGATTGAGACTCCGGATTTCCTTGTACTAAGGTACCAGGATTATTTTCGGTCGTACGAACCCAAACTTGATTCAAAAAAGTGGTTTGAAAATAGTGCGAACCACTTTCATTCAACTTGATTTTCAGGGCTTCATTATCCGTCTGCGCAAAGGCAAATAGAATTGGGTTGATCGCAAGGATCAATAACATGATTTTTTTCATAAGATAGACTGGTATTAAATTAGACTAATTGAATAAAGGAAATGTCTAATTTTCTACAGTCGTAAATTATGATATCGTAAATAAGCGGGAAGGACAACCGAGGTGGTGGGTGCGAAAAAGAGGAGCACGAGAAGGCCTAAAATAACAGCCGATTCTAGTTTCCAATCAAACGACGTCGCGGAAATAAAAGAGGTGATGACATCCTCTACTTCGTCTTCTAACTCGATCGCAAAAATTAAATCCGAATGATCTGTGGTCGCATATAAGTGCGTATGGTAGAAGGACGTGAAGGTGGGATTAGAAGTTACGCGGGAGCCTAGCAGCATAAAGCCACAAAAAACGACTACCCGTAAGACCCACGTGTTTTTCATCAGTGCAAAGATAGCTTATTCTAGCTTTAAAAGCTCAAAATAGGTTACGACGAATTTATCTTCTTTTAAACTGCCTTGGACTTTGGCCTTACGCACCGCCATGCAAAACCCCTTCTCCTCGTGTGCATCTCCATGGTCATCTAGTCCAGTGCCCTCCACGGCATAGGCCTTACCTTCGTATTTCACCGCTAGAAAACAGCCTTTGCCTTTCATCTCGAAATTGCAAGTACCACAGGAAGCCTCAAGGGTCAGAACTGGTTTAGACGTATCTAACTTACCAGCTGGTTTGGATTGGGCGGTGGCAGTAAATGCCGCCAGGAAAAAAAGAAAGAAGAGCTTTTTCATCCTGTAAAGAAAAACCTTTTCTCGCATAAAATCCATCATTCATCTATACAATCAACCGCCAGGCAGAAAAAATGCCCTATCTAATTAAATGAATGTACCTTTGTGGTACAATTTTATGGTAAACAATCCACCTAATGAGAAAAATACTTGCTTCAGCGCTATTCGCGCTTCTCTCCATTACCACTTTTGCTCAAGTTACTGGAGGCCCTCCAGCGGGTGCGCGTGGTCCTGGAGCAAATCTAAATCAGGGTCATGTCTATGGAAAAGTCGTAGACGAAATGGGGAAACCTGTTGAATTCGCTTCGGTCGTTTTATTGAAATCCACCGTCGATCCCGCAACTAAACAGGCAAAAGACATCTTAGTGAAAGCACAGACTGCAGAGCTAAACGGTGATTTCAACTTCAAAGAAATCCCGGTCAACGCACGTTTAAAAATCAAAATCAGTTTTGTAGGTTACAAGAATTACGAAGCTGCGGTGGTATTTGAAATGCCTAAAATGGAGCCAGGGGTTCAGCCTGATATGGCGAAAATGATGGCCGCCTTTGAGAAAGATTTAGGTAATATCAAATTAGCGTTAGATTCGAAGGAATTAGAAAATGTGGTGGTGACGGGGACGAAATCTTTGGTCGAAATGGACATCGACAAGAAATCATTTAATGTAGCCCAAAACCTGGTGACCACAGGCGGAACTGCCATCGACGTGATGCGCAATATTCCATCGGTACAAGTGGATATCGATGGTAATGTAAAGGTGCGTAATGCGAATCCGACCTTGTTTATCGATGGTCGTCCTACGAGTCTTTCGATGGATCAAATCCCTGCAGATATCATCGAAAAAGTAGAGGTGATCACGAATCCATCTGCGAAATACGATGCGTCTGGAAGTATGGCGGGTATTATTAATATCGTGTTAAAGAAGAACAAAAAGAACGGTTATAATGGGATGGTGAATGTGGGAGCGGATCGTTTTGGCGGTTCGAATATCATGGGAAATTTTACCTACCAACAGAACAAATGGAATTTAACGGCGACGTTAATGAACATGCGCATGCGCAATAATTCCATCGGGAATAGTCTTCGTTCTAGCGATTTAGGGGGTGTTTTATCCTCTGTAAACCAGGAATCAGATAACAAAACGCAAGGGATGATGTTATTCCCCCGTTTCGCGGCAGACTATGCAGCCAGCAACAGGACGACGCTTTCTTTAGGCGCTTTCTTTGGTGGTGGCGGTCAATTCCGCCCTACGGAAAACACCGAAATTGTGAGTACTGTCAATGGGGTTACCACACAAAGCCAACGCTTATCCGAGAATATGCGTGAATTTAAACCGGCTGGATTTCAGGCTGGATTTAAGCACAGCTATCCAAAAGCTGGTCGTGAACTAACTGGGGATTTCAACTATTTTGGCGGAACTAATCAATATGACGGTCTATTCACAACCGATTATTTGAAAAACAATGTCATCACAGGTACGCAGATTCAAAAGAACATAGGTTCAGGTAAAAATTCATTTATCACAGCTCAAATAGATTATGTAACTCCCACTAAAAATGAAGGGACTATCGAAACAGGCTTACGTGCGCAAATTAATGACCTAGAAAATCAAATTCTGAATACCATTAAACCGGTAGGTACAGATGTTTATAAAACTATTTCTGCTGCATCTGCGAATTATGAGAGCACGAACAAGGTATACGCGGCCTATTTCTCTATCTCTGGAAAGGCGAGCAAAACACTTTCCTACAAGATTGGTTTACGTGGGGAGAGCTCAGAATACGAGGGTAAATTATTAAATACGAATCAAGCGTTTAGCAATAAATACCCGATTAGCTTATTCCCATCCATCTTCTTGAAGAAGGATTTATCGAAGACGGATCAGTTACAATTAAGTGTGACCCGCCGCGTGAATCGCCCTAATTTCTTCCAAATCATTCCGTTTGTAGATTATAGCGACAGCTTAAATATCCAGCGAGGTAACGCGGATTTGGTTCCGGAATTCACCACATCGGGTGAACTTTCTTACAGCAAGTCACAGGGTTCTGCCACCTTCTTAGTGTCTGGATATTATAAGTACACAGATAATTTGATCACGCGTTATTTGAAACAAGAGACGAATCCGATTAGTGGTAAACTGGATTTAATTAACACGTTTGTGAACGCGAATTCGAGCATTAATTACGGGGTAGAATTTACTTACACAAACAAGCTTCAAAGCTGGTGGGATTTAACGGCGAACGTGAACATGTACAATTCGAAAATCAACATTTCGAACATCGATGCGACACAAGTAAACGAAGCTTTGTGGTCTGTTTTTGGGAAGCTAAATAACACGTTTATTTTGCCCAAAAAGTGGAGCATCCAGTTGTCTGGTGATTACCAAGGAAAAACAAATGTGCCTGTTACCTCTGGCCAACAAATGCCAGGCCCTCCGGGTGGTCAAGCACAAAGTTCATCACAGGGATATATTGAACCTTTCTTTGGCATCGACTTAGCGATCAAAAAGACCTTCTTGAAAAACGACATGGCTTCCTTAACATTAGCCTTCAATGATATCACACGTTCACGTGGAAACACCCGCGTTTCTTTCGGCGAAGGATTCTCGCAGACCTCTTTCCGCTTAGCGAATCCACAAATGATTCGTCTAACGTTCTCTCTTCGTTTCGGTAAATTCGACATGAGCCAAATGAAAAAGAACAATTCAGGTGGTGGAATGGATGCGATGCAAATGCAATAATATACCCCTAACCCTATCAAACGAAAGGCCCGGAATTCCGGGCCTTTTTTATTAGCTAAAAGAGAATATTAACGGGAAAATAAAACTCACAATCGCCGCCCAAACTGCGTAATAAGGAAGGTAGGTAGTCAGGCCTTTTTCGATACCCTCCACCGTTTCAACTCCCTTTATAAACCGGGATAAGTGACGTGTTACTAATACTAAATGAACCATAACCAGCGCATTGCTTCCTAAAACTGCGAGTCGATTCGCGCTGACACCAAATTCCATTAATCGGAACCCAATCGCTGATAAGGCAATCCCATTATCAATGATGGCTACAATAGCTAAAGCCAACAAAAAATACTGGTGAATGCGAGAGGCATTTTGCTTTGTCGCTTCACCTAGAGAAAACAAAATCAAGGCCATCACGCCTATCAAAACCCCATTAAAAATCAGCAAAAAATCCCGGTCATTGTAGGGATCTTTCCCCGTGAAAATAATAGCTACTAAAAAAATAGCTAGGGTGATCGTAACTAAAGGCGTAAAAATACGAGCGATCACGGGGGAAATTTTGCTGACTAAACTGGTGTTTTGGCGCACTAATAAAGTGGCAAAAAGCGGCACCGAAGGAAGGATAGAAAGGACGATATAGCGGAAATAAAAATCGTCAATTTTAAGCTGCACTAAATTAAACAGATTCAACGTTAAGGCCGTAAACAATCCCCCAGCTAATCCAATAACGACCGTCATCACTACTAAGTCTCCGTGATAACGCAAGAAATCCATCCGCTTGCCCGCATCAGATCCCGCAAAAATGTATCCCACCGCTAACCAGATCAAGATAGGAATATGCAGGCAGGTTAACAGCAAGGTGGTACTTTTCTCCGGCAACAGATTGATAAAAAGGATGGATGCCACTAAGGTGGCGATAGGCCACAGGAGTTCTCTCAAACCTAGCCCTTGCTTATAAGCAAAGTAGGCGCCTATTCCGGGCATCACAAAAAAGGACATGTTACGCGGGAAATAGCGGTCATGTGAAAGATGTGCTAGATCGGGAAGCTGCATAAAGAAACCGGCGAGTAGCGCAAAGGCCATCAGCAATATCCAATCGTTTTTAGAGCCCCAAGACGTAGAGGAAACAGCTAAACGTTCCTGCCAAATTTGGGCAGCAAGTTCCGTGGAGATTTGTGGATAAACCGCTTCGAAAGCACGGCTAAATGTAGCAGGATTCGAACGATACAAGCTTTCCAAAGCTGCCGGGTTCGAGATGTTTTTAATGATTTCGTTTTCCATAATTTCAGAAAATTACAGCCCGCAACAGATATATATCCACTCTTTTATTAAGCGGTCATATCGACAGATAAGTGGTTTAAAAAAAGCCCCAAATCGGATGATCTGAGGCTTTTATCTTTACTTCAATTTCATATTCACTGGATCCCACTGAATGATTTTCTTTTGGAAATAACTTTCGTTACAAGCTAAGGCAGGTGCCGCAGCTCTAAATCCAAATGTAGCATCTTCCACTACCGATGTTCCGTTGCGGATCGCATCGAAGAAGTGAGTGAAGTGATCCACGTGCTCGTCATATCCTGCGGGCGCTCTGAAAATAACGTCTTCTTTCGTAGGGCGCTTGCGCTGCGCATCCGTCCACTTCGCATTGTATTCGCGGGTCATTTCTTCTTGCATACTCTTAGGAAGTGTAAACACCGAATCATACCCCCCGAAGCCTGGAGCTTCTGGCATGATGCTATGCTTCACGGAAATCGTATTGCCTTTCACATCCATCACCCCTTCTGAACCGATCAAACGAATAACTTCTTGTCCCCCCGTTCCACTCACGAAGTTCACTTGAAGGGTTAATTGGAAGGCAGGATGCTCTGCCGTATTCCCATATTGCATAACGCCAGCCATCACATCTGGTAGGTTACGGCCATCGTTCCAGTGGCTAAATTGACCTGTTGAGAAGATGGTTTCTGGTCCATTCGAATTCGTCATAAAGTGGGTTCCTGATAACAAGTGAATGAATAAATCACCTGCTACGCCGGTTCCTACCTCTTTAAAGGCGCGCCACCAGAAGAATTTCTTCGAATCGAATTCCATTTTAGCCGTCGCCTCGATGAATCGATTCCAGTCGCAAGTGGATGCATCCGCGTCCTTAGGGATGGTATACTGCCAAGCGCCGATGGAACTTTGGCGATCATAGACCGCGTTCACCATGTTCAATTTTCCGATCTCACCGGCAGCTAACATCTCTTTCGCTTTCGCTAATCCGATGCTGCTCACCCGTTGTGAACCTACTTGTAGGACTTTACCGTATTTCTTTTGGGCGGCAATCACCTTCGGACCTTCGTCTATTTTATAGACCATCGGTTTCTCGATATAGACGTGTTTGCCTTTTGCCAAAGCATCGATGGTGATGCGTGCATGCCACACATCATGTGTCGCGATAATCACCGCATCGATATCCGAACGGTCTAATAATTCTTTGTAATTACGTGTCGTGTATAAATCCTTGCCGTATAATTCCTTCGCGTTTTCGATACGACCCGTGTATAAATCACAGATTCCGGCTAATTCTACCCCTGGAACTTTCAGCGCTGAAGCTAAGTCAAAGTGACCTTGTACCCCAAAACCAATCACACCTAAGCGGATCTTTTCGCCCACCGAAATGCGTTTTTCGTAGGTCAAAATACGTTCCTCTGCTTTTTGCTGAGCGCCTAAAGAGGCGAAAGGCGAAGACGCCGCGACGAGGCTAGTTGCCCCTATTTGTTGTAAAAACTTCCGTCTAGAAGCTTGACTATCTTTGTTCATATTTCAATAGGTTTTTTGTGAATTTACTCCCTTTTTACAAATCTTCCAAGGCATAGCGCACATAGGCAAATTTCTTGCCATCTGGGCTCCAAGAAGGCACATTAATGGTTCCTTGTCCCCCATAAAATGCCTCGGTTAAATCCTTCACTTCTTTCGTCTTCAGATCCAACAAACGAAGTTTGACTTGATGTCCAAAAGGATGGGCCTGCTTTTGGTCCTCCATATAGGTAATAATCGTCGCCACTTTGTTAGTAGGCGCAATGTGTGCAAACCAATTTGAATGGGCATCAAAGGTCATCTGCTCTGGATCAGATCCATCCGCCTTCATCCGCCAAATCTGCATCATCCCTGAACGGTAGGAATTGATGTAAATGTATTTCCCATCTGGTGAGTATTCTGGGCCATCATCTAAACCATCCGTAGTAGTTAATCGAATTTCATCTCCTCCATTCGAAGACATCGAATAGATATCATAATTGCCATTTCTAGCCGCGCAATAAACGATCGTTTTGCCATCAGGAGAGACCCCATGCCAATAAGAAGGGGTCAATGGAGTCAACTGAACCGGTTCTCCTCCTACCGCTGAAACCTTATAAATAAAGGAGGTATGCTCTTTTATTTCTGCTTTTGCACTAGAGATATAAAGTGATTTCCCATCAAAACTATAGCCGTGATCGTTATTCGCCTTAGCTACGGAGCCCGTGTTTAACTCGCCTAATTTCTCGCCTTTCGGGCTAATTTTTTCGAGTTTTCCGTAGGCATTGATTAACAAAAACTTGCCATCTCGAGACCAGTTAGGTGCTTCAAAATGGCGTTTCTCCGTCAGAATTAATTCGGACTTTCCAGAAGCTAGATCGTACACATACAGGGAGGAGATGACCTTTTTGCCAGCCGGAATTTGGGCAGATAAAGAAAGGCTACATCCTAGTAAAAGGATCGCTAGATATTTCATGTTTCATAGGTTTAGAAACATAAGTTAGGAATAGTTTTAGCATTTCATATCCTGATAAAAAGGAAAATTATGTCTATTATAGTTTAGATTTGTGCCAAATCATTTTCAAAATGGAAATCACGATTCTCGGAATAGCTTGGGTGTTCTACTTTTTTGTCCATAGCTTTTTAGCCTCCACCACGGCTAAGGCGCTCATACAGCGGAAATCGCCCTTCCTTTTTACCTATTACCGACTGCTCTATAACTTGATTGCTTTAGGGGGATTAATTCCTTTATTGATTCAAAGCATCCTCACGCCTGACGCCTATTTATTTACAGGCAGCTTAGCCCTAGGTAGTGCCATAACGGTCATCGGTCTGGTATTTTTATTCCTCGCATTTCAGGCTTTTGACGGAGCAGAATTTCTCGGAATTAAGGCAGAAGGAAAACCGGAATTAGTCCAAACAGGGATGTACGGTTTCGTTCGTCATCCACTCTATTTCGCGACAATCATCTTAATTTTAGGTCTTTTTCTGCTTATCCCCACGCAGAAAATGGGACTCGTACTTCTCATTTCTTACGTCTACCTTATGGTAGGCTACCGACTGGAGGAGCGTAAGTTAGTCGCTGTTTTTGGCGAAGAATATACTACTTACAAAAAACGCGTGAAAGCACTTATTCCCTACCTATACTAGATTTACAACAGCAATAATACGAGGGTCAAAATAGCCCCAGCCGCCGTAAAAAGCATCGCCTTTTTAAAAATGGTCGTCTTCGGCAAGAACATCCAGAAGGATGAAATCACGAAGAACAGCAGAGATAAACCGAAGAAAATATTCAGATAAAACAAGGGATCATTCGTAGTTGCCTTGTGCAGTTTTGTCATCTTGCTAACTACCTTAGGCAGTTCCGATACGGTATAATCCGCTACCCCAGATTTCAGGTTGTAGGTTCCTTGCTTAAATCGAACAATGTCACCTAGTGTAGTATCAGGCTTAAACCCCTTAATTTTAAGTTCTTTACCCAGCTTTTCACCTTGTAAACCGGGCTGTAATGTGATTACTTTATGCACATCACTTTTTAAGAATTTAGTTTCGCGAAAAATTAAAATAATGCCGCTGATTGCATAGACCGCCATAATACCGGCCAGAAAAAAGCCTAGGTAACGGTGGTAAATTCTCATTTTAGAAGAAAGTTGACTCATGATTTAGAAAGCAAAGGTTAAACTAAGGCTATAATTTCGGGGGGTAATAGGATTTACCGAATTGTCATCGTGCACATTATAACTTAATACGTCGCCTAAATTAGCTACTTTAGAGCGAACGATAAAATGTTTTATCCGATAAGAGAGGCTAAAATCAACTTGTGTATAAGCCGGTAATTCGATTAATCTGTAAGCGTCATTTGCCACAGCGACCCGAGTGGATCTGCCAGCGAAGCGTTCCCCAATATAAACAGATGTTAAGCCTGCTTGCCATCCATTGTGACGGAAAGAAATCCCAATATTAGCGGTATGGTTCGGATTATAGCGCAATAAACTTCCCTCAATGTAGGTGTTACTTTTCACATATTTCGTTTCGTTATAACTATAACCTCCGGTAAATGAAATTCCAGCAACTGGTTTAGTGCTGAGGTCTATTTCTAATCCCTCACTTTGGACAGCACCCACTAATTCTTTTACATAGGAATAGGTAGTCGCATTGATTAAAGAGTTTTGGGCTAAATTATTGTTCAAAATCCGATAGGCCGTCACATTTGCCGAAAGCATCCCCTTGAACAATTCATTTTTTATTCCAAGCTCATATTGATCTATTAGGGAAGGAGGCAAGGCATTGTTATTTATATCAACGCCTGAATTCAAAGCAAATGAATTAGCGTAGCTAGCAAAAATAGCGTGAGATTTTGTAGGTTGAAACACAAGTCCCAAACGAGGTGAAAAGGCGCCGTCAAAGTTAGTAGATACCGTTGTTTTCGATGTGCTATACGTATATAATTCACTAGTTGTTTGTTGATAAGAATACCTTAAGCCCACTAAAAGTTTCATTTTTTCACTTATGTGGACTAGATCCTGTACGTATATGCCCACCCGATTAATAGGGGCTGTTGTGGTAGTAAATGGAGTCATCGCTGGCTGATCAACCCGTTTTGTAGCTGGATTGGGACCTAAGATGTTTATCGTATCATAGCGCACGAATTGATTAAATGCCTGAGTAACCGTGTTAAAATAATCCGAATCTGCGCCTACTAAAAGTTGGTGTTTTATCACTCCTGTGTGAAGGGTTCCTGCCAGATCCACTTGAGCTATGCCATAATTCTCTCGAGCATTCGCTTTTTGTAAATTGCGAATCCATCGACCGTCCTCTGAAACAAAAGAGCCTGCGTTAGGTCTAGCATTCGAGAATAAATCAAATCCATTATTTCGAATCCCTGCCATTAATTTAATCGTCCATTGATCTGTTAAACGATGGGTTAAAGACGTTGTGATGCTTGATTGATTTTGATTCATATAAGACCATGCAACTCCTAAAAAACGCTCTCTCGGTACGTCTACGATTTTATAATTGATAATCCCAGCGCCAAAATCAGGGGTTCTTTTATCTTCTAAATAATCCCCTTCCACTACTAATTCCGTTTTATTAGACAACTTAAAAAGAAGCGAAGGATTTACATAGAAACGCTCTGAACGAACTCCCTCTCTAAAACTATTCGCCTGTTCATGCGTAGCATTTAATCGAACAGCCACCTTCGAGGACAATCCTCCATAGAGATCAATAGATGGTTTGATTAAACCCCAGCTTCCAGAACGCAAACTAATTTCTCCCCCAAAATTAAACTTAGGCTTCTTCGTCACTAAATTCAACACCCCACCTGCAGCTACATTACCATATAAAATAGCCGCACTTCCCTTTAAAATTTCTACTTTTTCAATCCCACTTAGCTCACTCATCATCCCATTTGCATACCGCATTCCATTTTTAAAGGTATTAGAACTTCCCATTGAAAAACCTCGAGCAGAAATCTCTTCTTGGTAGCCTCCAGTAGTTCCCATAATGTAGACCCCATTTGTATTCATTAAAACATCACTCATTGATCTAACCTGTTGTGTTTCTAGAAGTGTACGATCTAGGGTCATGACACTTTGAGGTAAATCCATGGGCCGGATAGGCAATTTTCCGATACTTACGGATTTTTCATTTTGACTAACATGTCCCACTACGACAATTTCTTTTAGATCCGTTGTGGTCTCCAAGAGTTCGAGCGCCAAATTTAATGTCTTACCTTCTTCTAACGTGACCGATTGTTGTAAAGTCTTGTATCCTACATAAGAGGCTTGAAGCGTATAGGTACCTGAAGGTAATGATGGAATAGAAAATTGACCAGTCTCATCTGATAATTTCCCTTTCTTTAATTCCAAAAGTCGAACATTAACTCCGTTCACGGGCTGTCGACGAGCATCGAAAACACTACCAGCTAAACGTGAATTCTGGGCAAAAATGGAAGTTGAAGTAAGTATAAATAAGGCGATTAGGCGGATTTTATTAGACATTTTGAATGTTGTTTTTATTTAGATTGATTAAAAATAACACTCAAAACTACGGAGGCATTCTTACATTTGCAAGCTTATTTAGAATAATTTTAAATAAGTTTTTCCTTCACCAGCTCTTGAATATCCTCATTCAATCGCTTAATCACATTCCATTTAGCATAAGGCCGGTAATAACATAAACTAATTTCGCGTTCGATTCGGCCTTCCACGAGGGGAATCAGGCGCTTCTTGCGCACTTCAGATAATTGGGCAGAATAGAGTTTTGGCAAAAAAGTCATCCCTTGAAAATCGTCTACTAAATTCAACAGGGTATCGAAGGTATTCGACTCAAAACGCAAATTTCCAGGAAGAAATTTGTTTTTCTTCAATTCGCAAAGTTGAATGATTTGATCCCGAAGGCAGTGCCCATCTTGTAACAAAAATAGGCGCTGCTCGTTTAATTCGGATTTTTTTATGACGCTCTTCCCAAAGTGTCCGTACAAGACTAATTCCTCCTTGTAGAGTAGTTCGGTTTCCAGGTCAGAGGTCGCGATGGGTGTACTCAAAATCCCCAAATCCAGCTTTCCGTCTAAAAGGCTTTTCATCAATTGGGACGTCGTTTGTTCATGAATCTCAAAAATCAAAGCCGGGTATTTTTCCATCAAAGGCTTTAAAATAATGGACATTAACGAACTGGCGATCGTGGGGATCACCCCTAATTTTAGCTTGCCTTCAATTTTCCGATTGATGGATTTAGAGGAATCTAGTAGCGCATTTGCGTGCGCCACCACTTGCAAGGCCTGCGCTAAAATTTCGCGCCCATTTTCTGTCGTCGCGATAGGATTTGCCTTCCTGTCGAAAATGACGATATCCAGCTGCTCCTCGAGCTTTTTTACCATGGCGCTCAAGGTCGCCTGTGTAACATGACAATAATCAGCTGCTTTGGAGAAGCTTTTAAATTGGTCAACTGCTAGTATGTATTCTAATTGCTGTATATTCACTGATATAGATTTTATCTATGCCAAATATAGAAAATTTCAGTTTTCTCTATAAATAATTTGCCACTAAATTAGCACCACTAAAATCAAGAATCATGAAAAAACTACTCTTCATCAGCGCGCTTTTTGCTGCTTCGGCAGTCCAAGCGCAGGATTACGCGAATCCACACGGTGCGGCGGCGGGCGCAAATCCCCACGCAGCGAATCCACACGCGGCAGGTGCTGCTAATCCACACGCAGCGGCAGGAACAAACCCACACGCAGGCATCAACCCACATACGGGAATGAAGCCTTCGGCAACAACGAACAAGGATTGGTGGCCTAGCCAATTAAACGTAGGTATGCTACGTCAAAATTCAGAGAAGTCAAACCCGATGGGACCTGACTTTAACTACATCAAAGCATTTAAAAGCCTCGACTATTTCGCGTTGAAAAAAGACATCGCGGCAGTGTTGACGAAATCACAAGATTGGTGGCCGGCCGACTTTGGTAATTATGGCCCACTTTTCATTCGTATGGCTTGGCATAGCGCAGGTACGTATCGTTCAGGTGATGGACGTGGGGGTGCAAGAGCAGGCCAACAACGTTTTTCTCCATTGAATTCCTGGCCAGATAACACAAACCTTGACAAGGCGCGTCGTTTGTTATGGCCGATCAAGCAAAAGTATGGTGATAAAATTTCTTGGGCTGACTTAATGGTCTTGACTGGAAACGTATCGCTAGAGCAAATGGGCTTTAAGACTTTTGGATTTGCGGGTGGTCGTACGGACGTTTGGGAACCAGAAGAAAACGTATACTGGGGATCAGAGAAGAAATGGTTAGACGATAAAAATCGCTACTCAGGTGACCGTAAATTAGAGTCGCCATTAGCTGCAGTTCAAATGGGCTTAATCTATGTGAATCCAGAAGGACCGAATGGCGTGCCAGATCCAATTGCCTCGGCAAAAGATATCCGGGAGACGTTTGGCCGTATGGCAATGAACGATGAGGAGACAGTTGCGTTGATCGCGGGAGGTCACACCTTTGGTAAAACACACGGTGCAGGTCCAGCGACGAACGTAGGTCCAGATCCAGAAGCAGCAGGAATCGAGGAGCAAGGATTAGGCTGGAAGAGTACCTATAAGTCGGGTAAAGGAAAAGATGCGATCACGTCTGGTTTAGAGGTGACGTGGACTTCGACGCCTACACAATGGGGAATCGGTTACTTACACTTGTTATTCAATAATGAGTGGACCTTAGAGAAAAGCCCAGCGGGTGCGAATCAATGGATTGCGAAAAATAGCGCAAACATTATCCCGGATGCATTTGACAAAAATACCTTCCACAAACCTACGATGTTGACGACGGATATCGCTTTACGTGCGGATCCCGTTTACGAGAAAATCTCACGTAGTTTCTTAGAGAATCCGGAGTTGTATGCGAAGGCTTTTGCGAAAGCGTGGTTTAAATTAACGCACCGCGACATGGGTCCTAGCTCGACGTATTTAGGACCAGAGGTTCCGAAGGAGCAATTGCTTTGGCAAGATCCAATTCCTGCGTTGAATCACGAGGTTGTGAATGCGCAAGACGTAGCGGCTTTGAAGACGACTTTATTGAACTCAGGTTTATCGATCAGCGAATTAGTTTCGACGGCTTGGGCTTCTGCTTCTACCTACCGTCATTCTGATCGCCGTGGAGGTGCAAACGGAGCTCGTATTCGCTTATTGCCACAACGTAATTGGGAGGTAAACAATCCGAAGCAATTAGAGAGGGTTTTGGCTGTTTTGGAGAAAATTCAAAAAGATTTTAATGCCAAATCAGGTAAGAAAAAAATCTCTATTGCAGACTTAATCGTATTAGGTGGTTCAGCTGCAGTGGAAAAAGCGGCGGCGAATGCAGGTGTGAAAACAACCGTTCCATTCACGCCAGGACGTATGGATGCATCTCAAGAGCAAACAGATGTAGCTTCATTTAACTTGCTAGAGCCGATGGGCGATGGTTTCCGTAACTATACGAAAACGCGTTACACGCTTTCGACAGAAGAAATCTTCGTAGATAAAGCACAATTATTAACCTTGACTGCGCCAGAGATGACGGTGTTAACAGGGGGTATGCGTGTATTGAACACGAATTACAACGGTTCGAAACACGGCGTATTTACAACGAAGAAAGATGCGTTAACGAACGACTTCTTTGTGAACTTATTGGAGATGGGAACTACCTGGAAGCCAGTAGACGAAGCAAAAGAAGAATACGTAGGTAAAAACGAAAAAGGCGCTGTGGTTGCGACGGCAACGCGTGCTGACTTGATTTTTGGTTCGAACTCAGAGCTACGTGCTCTTGCTGAAGTCTATGCAACGAAGGATGCACAAACGAAGTTTGTGAAGGATTTCGTAGCGGCTTGGACGAAGGTGATGAACCTAGATCGTTTCGACGTTACTTTTAAATAGTTAAGGTTAACATTTGAAAAGCCAGCTGCATTTTGTGGCTGGCTTTTATTTTTGACCGCCCTTCAGCTTATCGTATTCCCGCTGCTCTAGCGAACCCACTTCGATCACGTAAGCATTCACATATTGAATTCCCAGTCCTAGCCCCCAGCCTAACATCGGCCAAATAGGCCATGGGATGCGATTAATATCTTTATCCTGTGAGGTTAAAAACCAAATAACCCACAGAAAAGAAATTACTACTGAATAGGCCCCTAGGCCTCTTTTAAACTTCGCGCGTTTCTTCGCGATTGCCCACAATTGTACGTCTGTGCTTTCCATGATATTTCGTTTTTCAGTTTCATCATCTGGAGCATACAATAAAGTCAAATTCACCCCCAAGACTTCCCCGATCGCATTCATCGAATACAAACTTGGTTTCCCTTCGTTGCGCTCCATACGTTGAACGGTACGCAAAGCGATGCCACTCTTGTCAGACAGCTCGTTTTGGGTTAATCCTTTCGAGGTGCGGATTTCCTTTAATTGTTCTCCAAAATTCATGGGGCAAAATTGGGTTTAAAAAACTGAGCAACAAACGCCTTTCTTATGACTTCTTTGCGTCATCTTTTAAAATTCTCGATAGCACGGTGCGATCCATCGCAACTCGGCTTCCGTTTTGTCAAGCCACAAATGCAATCCGTGATACCAATACCTTTTAGGATGTACTTTTCGTTTTTCTCGATGCGCGAAGTCCGTGTTTCGGATTGCTTTCCGTCTGAAAAAAAGCGAAGGTAGGCTCTTTGACGACCCCGAGTTAATTTTTCAAAGGCTGTTTTAACAGCGGGTTTCGCGGCGAAAATAGTGACTAATTCTTCCGGATAAGGGATTTCCGATGGCTTCTCCATTTTCAAACCCATTTTCTCTACTTCGATTGCCTCCATGATGTAAGCTTTAATGAGGTCCTCTTTTTCTTGGATCTGCTCCACCGAATTGAACTTCATCCAACGACCTAATTGCGTGTGCTCGCCGGGTTTAATTAATAAGCCCTCTTCGTCCTGAAGCAATGCTCCATTGAAAAAATTCAAAGCACAATGTTCTTTTAAACTTGAGATGGCAATGAGGTTTTTCTTGCCCACCATATACACCGGTGTTCTCCATTTATAGGTTTCGACCATCAAACAGTCCAGTAAGAGGTAGCGTAAATACGCCATCTC
The DNA here is from genome assembly GCA_027491195.1 of Cytophagaceae bacterium. Taxonomy (GTDB): domain Bacteria; phylum Bacteroidota; class Bacteroidia; order Cytophagales; family Spirosomataceae; genus Aquirufa; species Aquirufa novilacunae. The sequence goes on from JAIXWQ010000009.1 coordinate 97,986, forward strand.
CGCTTGCCACTTGTCGGCACTTTGTATGAATTCGTCTACATTAGGGTCTTTCATCTGATTAGAAATAGGTTCGAATGTGCTTTCCTATACAAAGAAAGAAAAAACCTATGAAATCACGTGTTCTCCTTGCCTTGCTTTTTGCGTCTGGCTCTTTATTTGCCCAAACACAACCTGTTTTAGTGGCGATGAAAGCCCCTACTTTGCGCATCGGAAAATTATCCTTTAAGGATTTAAACAAGAATAATAAACTCGATAAATACGAGGACTGGCGTTTACCGGTGGCGGAACGAGCGAAGGATTTGGTTTCGCAGATGACTTTGGAAGAAAAAATAGGCTTCATGCTGATCAGCACGACGCGTATGGGAGGCGACCAAGTGTTCGCTAATGGAGTTCAAGGAAATACGGGGCCTCGTCCTAAAATTACGGAAGGATTTAATGAGGAGGATTTAGTCCAAAACACCAACATGTTCACCCGCAAGCCGCTAGAGTCCCCGAATATGTCGGCGGCTGGTACGACAAAAGGGGTGACTCAATTTCACTTACGACACTTCATTTTGCGTGCGAGCGCAGAGCCAGCGATCATGGCGAAATGGGCGAATAACTTACAAGAATTATGTGAATCAACTCGTTTGGGAATCCCAGCGATCGTGGCTTCAAATCCACGTAACCACGTGACTACCGATGCATCTGTAGGCTTAAGTGTGGGCCTAACAGCTTTCTCTAAATGGCCAGGTGAATTAGGTTTAGCGGCGATGCGCGACTTTACATTAACACGCAAGTTTGCTGAAACGGCCTCTGCTGAATGGCGTGCCGTAGGTCTTCGCAAGGGCTATATGTACATGGCGGATTTAGCGACAGAACCTCGTTGGGGTCGTGTGGAAGGAACTTTTGGGGAGGATGCTGACTTAGCAGCTAACATGATTACCCAAATCGTTTTAGGTTTCCAAGGTTCGAAACTATCTACTTCATCTGTGGCGATGACCACGAAACACTTCCCAGGTGGTGGCCCGCAAGAGGGTGGACAAGATTCTCACTTTGATTGGGGTAAGTTTGCGCACTATCCAGGCAATATGTTCTCCTACCACGTGAAGCCATTTAAGGCGGCAATCGCGGCTGGAACTTCAGCCATTATGCCCTACTATTCTGCGCCAAAAGGCAAGGAATTCGAAGAGGTAGGATTCTCGTTTAACAAGGCGATTATCCGCGATTCCCTACAAGGTAAATTAGGCTACAAAGGAATCATCAATTCAGATACGGGTCCTATCGAAATGATGCCTTGGGGGGTGGAAAAACTAAGCATTGAGGAGCGTTACCAAAAAGCTCTAACTGCAGGCGTTGACATCTTCTCTGGTGCAGCAGACCCGACTACCTTGATCCAAGTGGTGAAGAAAGGCTTAGTTTCTGAAGAGCGCATCAACCAATCCGTGGCGAAATTACTAAAGGAGAAATTCGAATTAGGCTTGTTTGAAAATCCCTACGTGAATGTAGAGGAGGCCGTGAAAATCGTAGGTAATAAAGAGGCCGTGGATGCGGCTAATTTAGCCCTTCGCAAATCCATCGTATTAGTGCGAAACGATGAGAAGCGCTTGCCAATAGCGAAGAAAACGAAAGTGTATTTCGAGACCTATTTCCAATCAGGTCGTAACGCAGGTGAGGCGATCAAAGTATCGAAACCAAACTACCCAGGCTTAGAATTCGTGTCGACAAAAGAAGAAGCTGATGTTGTTTTATTGTGGTTAGTTCCTACCTCTGGTGGTTTATTCAGTTCACAAGGGTCTAAAATCGATTTGAATTTGTCAGCGAATCGCATCGATGTGAATCACGTGAATGAGATTTTAAATGCGAAACCGACAATCTTGGCGATCAATTACACGAACCCTTGGGTGATTTCAGAGATCGATAAGGGGAAGGCGACTTCCATAATCGCGACTTTTGGAACTACACAAGATGCCTTATTAGATATCGTGACGGGAGCTTATAATCCGACGGGTAAGATGCCATTCACAACTCCGGTTAGTCAGGCGGCGGTAGATGCAAATAAATCAGACGTTCCGGGTTATATGGAAGGTCCGGGATATGGATTGTTTCAGTTCGGACTGGGATTGAGTTATTAATACAAGGGGGCTTAATCGCCCCTTTTTTTATATCTTTGGTTCAGAACATTGCATACCATGAACCCACACTTCCCTGCCCTCAAACGGATCATTACAAATCCGGTGCTATTTAAGTTTTTTGTTTTCCAAAAGCTTTCCGCTGCTTTCTGGGCCGGATTATCAATCGCGCACTTCGATGAAAAATCCTGCGGGGTTCGCGTGAAGCTTTCGTGGTTTAATCAGAATCCGTTTCGATCGATGTACTTCGCAGTAGAGGCGATGGCCGCGGAGATGAGCTGTGGGATGTTGGCTTTTGGGCAAGTGTATAAACGCCAACCAGCGGTGAGCATGCTGGTGGAAAAGCTGGAGGCTAAGTTCGTCAAGAAAGCGACAGGGGTGATTATTTTTACCTGCGCAGATGGCGAAGCTTTGCGCGATACAGTGAATGAGGCTTTAGCTAATCCCGAGGGCACAAAATTGCAGGTGACTTCAATCGGACGTAATCAGGCAGGCGAAATCGTCGCTGAATTTGTCTTTACCTGGACCTTTAAGGCGAAGAACTTATAGGGTATATTTGATGCTCACGGTTCCGATTACTTGCCCATCTGTGAGAGTGATATTGCCAAAGGCTTTGGCCTGAAAATGCTTGTCAATATCATAGGAAATCGTCTCCGCCATTCCTGTTAAATCTCCTACCGTCAGATAATATCCTTGCGTTAAAAAATTCCACTTCTGGTGGTGGTAGTTCGTGTTTCCAGATACAAGCGTTACTTTAAAATCCGTATTTCGGGCATTCCCATTTAAGATAAAAGATCCTACATTCCATTTCGAGCTAACAGGATAACTCAAGGTTAATTCGCGGCCGAAGAAACTCGTTACTTTATAATCTTCCGTCATCTGAAACGCGGGAATATGAATTCCGGCCGTAGCCTTAAATTTCTTATCTATAAAACGGTAACGCGTGAATAGAGCAACCGTCGTGGGCGTCATGCTTTGCACACGCATCATATACATCATCGCACCTGTTAATCTTCTTTTCGGATTTGTGCTCGCGTTGATGATGATATTGGGCTCTTTCGAGGTGAATGCGGGAATAAAAGAGAAGCCACCAGTACTCATTTCGATGCTACCCGTTTGGGCTTTTAGCGAGATGGAAGCTAGGACGAATAGGCAGATGGTTACTAATTGTTTCATTTTGATACATTAAATAATAAGGCGGTGCAAAGGTAGTATTTTCTTTCTGAAAACATCCTATGGCCTTTTAAGTTATTAAGGTATGCCAAAGTCCCCGATCAATATTGTCTGGTTTAAACGTGATCTCCGATTTACGGATCACGAACCTTTGTATCGGGCTTTGGACACTGGAATTCCCACCCTTTTAATCTATTTTTTCGAGCCCTCCCTCATCGAATTTCCTGACAGCGATGTGCGCCACTGGCGTTTTGTGCATGAATCTTTAGTGGAAATGCAGGGTAGGCTAGAGGGCCGAAATGGCCAGCTGTATTTGTTCCATTCCGAGGTCCTTCCCGTGTTCCAGGCACTCGCTTCATCCTACGATATCCAGACCCTTTATTCCCATGAAGAAATAGGGAACGCTCTGAGTTTTCAGCGGGATAAGGACGTGACGGCGTTCTGTTTGACTGCCGGAATAACATGGAAAGAGACCCCGACGAACGGGGTTATCCGCCGCTTGAAATCCCGGAAAACCTGGCAACAACGATGGGAAGCAACGATGCGTAGCGAACCCTTTTTTCAACGAGAGGATGACTGGAATTTACTGACTTTACCTGCTGATTTTTATGCCGCTTACAAGGGTCCTCAATTACCATTGTCTTTTCAGACACGCAATCCCATCTTCCAAGAGGGGGGCGAATACTGGGGCTGGAAATACCTGAAAAGTTTCATCGAAACACGACATGTGGGGTATAGTTCATTGATCAGCAAACCAGAAGCAAGCCGAAAAGCTTGCAGTCGGATTTCGCCCTATTTGGCCTACGGAAACATCAGCATGCGGATGGCACATACGTTTACCATGCAGCATTATAAAACGGCAAGAAACAAGCGTTCCCTTCAAAATTTTGTGTCGCGATTACACTGGCAAAGTCACTTTATCCAAAAGTTTGAGGACGAATCACGCATGGAGTTTGAGCCGGTAAATAAGGCATATCAAGGTTTGGAGAAAGACCGCGATGAACGATTAATTCAGGCTTGGGAAACTGGTCATACCGGAGTTCCACTCGTAGATGCCTGCATGCGTTGTGTGGTGGCAACGGGGTATTTGAATTTTCGAATGCGGGCGATGGTGGTGTCGTTTTTCGTCTTTAATCTGTGGCAGGATTGGCGGGATTTAGCGCACTTTTTAGCACGGCAATTTCTCGACTATGAACCCGGTATTCATTACCCACAAATTCAGATGCAAGCCGGTGTGACGGGTATTAATACCATTCGCATTTACAACCCGGTGAAGAATTCATACGCACACGACCCAGACGGTGTTTTCATTAAAAAATGGGTGCCGGAATTAGCCGCGGTTCCTGCCACCTTGATCCATGAACCATGGAAACTAAGCGACATGGAACAGACCTTGTATGGAGTTAAAATAGGCGTTGATTATCCTGCTCCAATAGTTGATTTAAGCGCGACGCGCAAGACGGCGTCGGATCAAGTTTGGGCGATGCGCAAGACGCGTACGGCCAGAAAAGAGAGTAGTCGCATCCTCCAAAAACACGTAAACAAATGAGCGCATTTCTGATTTTTCCGCACCAGCTTTTCGATGAGACTTTGGCTCAGGACGCTGGTGTTTTTTACCTCATCGAGTCCGATTTATTCTTTAAGCAATATGCCTTTCACAAACAGAAACTAATTTTCCACCGAGCAAGCATGCGCGCTTTTGCAGATCGACTGCGTGAGGCGGGAAAGACGGTTGAATACATCGATGCTCAAGATCTGAGGTCTTCAGAAGTCTCTCTCGGCGAGTCCATAAAAGGCGAAATTACCTTATTCGATCCGAATGATTATTTGCTAGAAAGGCGCTTGCGTAGGTCGGGCAACGTTCGTTTTTTACCTAGTCCTAATTTCCTAAATACGGACACTGCTTTATTAGGCAATCGCAAGCCTTATTACCAAACTGCCTTCTATACCCAGCAGCGTAAAGACCGAGGCATCTTGCTAGAAGAAGACGGCAAACCGGTGGGTGGCCAATGGACTTACGATGCTGAAAATCGAAAGAAAATTCCGAAAAACACGTTCATTCCGGCACCCTTTCCAGAGGCCGTTCCGAACACATACATTAACGAGGCCGTGAGCTATATTTCACATCATTTCCCAGATAACCCCGGGTCGAGTGACATGCCCTTTTCAGGCGCCTATTATCCGGTGACCCACGCGGAGTCGCAAGCTGCATTGGAATTGTTTTTAAGGGAACGGATGCACTTGTTTGGTGATTACGAAGACGCGATTAAAGCACAGGAGAAGACCTTGTTTCATAGTATTTTAAGTCCGTTGATTAATGTGGGATTGCTTAATCCTGCTGATGTTGTGGCACGTGTCGCCACATGCCATGGCCCATTAAACAGCGTGGAAGGCTTTATTCGCCAAATCATCGGCTGGCGTGAATTCGTACAATTGCTCTATCGCAAAATAAGCGTGCAGCAACGTACCACGAATTACTGGGGCTTCACGAATGAGATGCCGGCTGCCTTTTATGACGGAACGACAGGATTAGAACCCATCGATCAGACGATTCGTAAGCTCTTAAAAACGGGTTATAATCACCACATCGAACGCCTGATGGTGCTGGGGAATTTCATGTTATTGTGTGAAATAAAACCCGACGCTGTTTATCGCTGGTTCATGGAAATGTACATCGACGCCTACGATTGGGTGATGGTACCTAACGTCTATGGCATGTCGCAATTTAGCGATGGTGGATTGATGACGACAAAACCCTATATCTGCGGATCCAATTACATCTTGAAAATGAGTGACTACCCGAAGGGCGAATGGCAGGAGATTTGGGATGGGTTATTTTGGCGATTCTTAGATAAACAAAGGGAGACCTTCCGCAAAAATCCGCGTTGGGCGATGCTGATCAGTACCTGGGACAAGATGCCTTTGGAAAAAAAGGAAACGCATTTAAACAATGCAGAAGCCTTTTTAGCTCAGCTTTTTACTTAATTTATTCCAATAGGAAAAGAAGCTATTGAACTCGCCTAAAAGTCCGGGAGAGAGCGTAGGATGCGCCTCCCGTATACCCTCAAAATGGGCATTAATGGGATGATCTCGGAAAATGGCTTTGATGTTAAGCGACGCATATTCGCCATAATAAATCTGCATGCCTGGAATATTTTCGGCTAGATCATAAATGAATTGTATCGTCCGCGGAGACATCGGATGCTTCGCGAAATGACTCGGCTCTAAGACCAAAATTCGGTTGCCTTCTTCCCCTTCATGAAAAGTAGGATCTAGGGTATAATGAGTAAACACGAAGGTGGGAAGATCTGCCTGAATCTCAAGTGCTTTCGTCACGGGTGGTGTGAAAACAAGATCCGCTTTCGCAGATTTTCTTAACTCTTCTGGCACCTGAAGCAAAGGCAATTCCTCGTACGTACAGTCTAAAAAAGTGCCCTGTTGTCTGCTGCCCGTATATTTATTGATGTTTTCTTGGTTCACATAATATAGCTTATTGCTAAAAGTACCAGCGCACCATTGCCAGCTCAAGGCATTACTCGCTAAATCCCCATCCAATAAATGGTAGTACAACCAGGCTGCAGGTTCAGACCAATGGTATTTCCCCACATTGCAGGTGATGGCCGCCAGGTACATACGCAGGTGATTATGTAAATAACCGCGCTGTGGAAATGTGGCCAAGAAGGTGTCCAACGACCGAATCCCGGTCTCAGCAGATAACACCGCTTCCGGAATTCCCTTGTTCAAAACTCCCTCTTGCGGATGGCGAATGTCTGTAAAAATTCCATCGCCTCTCTGAAACCAGGTACGCGTATAAAACTCCCGCCAAGCTAATTCTTGTATAAATTTTTCCGCCTGTTCCATACCAATGCCGCGGTCTTTTAGTCGGGCTACGACTTGGGGTACTGTGATAAATCCGCGGGATAAATAGGGAGAAAGGTAGGAAACACCACCGTTCAGAAAATTACGGGAGCGGGCATAATGTGCGGGATCGAATGCATCGATTCGAGCATAAACGCCTTCAAGTGTCGTCGGAAATTCCACTAGCGTTTGCTGATTTTATTCATACTGATGCTACGCTGCAGGGTGCATTTAAAACGGGGATCTACCGCAATGCGCTTTTGCAAATGTTTCGTTCCGCGACCCGTCATGCGTTTGCGCCACATGCGGAAACTTGACTCTTTGCTATTCAATCGCATGAATTCGATGACCTCTTTTTCTTTCAGCCCAAACTGAAATTCAATCGCCTCAAAAGGCGTGCGATCTTCCCACGCCATTTGGATGATGCGGTCAATGTCCTCGTCAGTAAACTTATTTGCTACGTCTGCACTTTTCACCACAGTAGATGATTTGATCCCAATTCTTCTCCCATTTCTTGCGCCAGGCGAAAGGGCGGTTGCATACGGGACAGGTTTTGGAAGGTAAATGTTGTTTCTTAACGCCTTGCATAAAAAAAGGGCTTGCCTACAAAGACAAACCCTTTTCATCTAAAAATGTTTCGACTAGAACAACTTCTCTTGCGGAGGAGTCGCACCTGCTAAGCGAATATACACGGTTGCTTGACCTCGGTGGTGTGTTTGGTGTTCAAACGCCTTATCGATCGCTTGGCCCTTTGTCATATCAAAACGCCCGAACAGTTTTACCGACTCCGCCAATTTTGCGTCCGGTACGTTCTTGATTGCATTAATCGCAAAATCATAGGCCGCTAGTACTTTCTCCGTGACGCTCGCTTTCGCCACATCGTTTGATTTTTCCAAATCTTTTGCCGTAGGCGCAACATCCGTTGCTGTTCCCACAAACATGTAAATCGCATCTGAAAGGTGTAACATTTGGCCTGCGAAAGAACGCATTTCTTTCGTCGGTTTTAATGCATATCCAGTTTCCGGCATCGCATCTAAATATTCTTTCGTATAAGCACGAGCGCGCTCCCAGTCTTTTACTAGGTTTGCCTTAGGAGTTTGAGCGTTTAAGCCCGTTGCCATCGCTAGAATGGCGAAGAAGGTGAATAATTTTTTCATGGTGTTATAATTTATAAGGATTGTTAACTCGTTTATTGACTGTTTTTACCAAATTACTTTTAAACGGACTTTTTGGAATAATTTTATCATTTTTCCGAAGCTCATGTACGGTTTGTTTTCCCAGCATTCCGCCCGACTTGGCTAGTTTACTATTTTTCATCTTTACACGTTAATCTCGCCCTGCAAATATAACACACTTTCTCCGGCTATTTCCACGCGATCGCCTTTTAGCGTACAGGTCAGCGAACCGGTTCTTTGCGATAATTGAAGAGCGGACAAAGTGTTTTTTCCTAAAACCGAAGACCAAAAAGGGGTCAAACTCGTATGGGCAGAACCCGTCACCGGATCCTCATTCACCCCACAAGCTGGGCCAAAAAATCGAGAAACAAAATCTACCTTTTCACCCGGAGCCGTCACAATGATCCCTCGCACGGGATGTATTTTCAAGGCTTCAAAATCAGGTTGAAGTGCTCTGATATCAGCCTCCGCATCATAGACGAACAGGTAATCCGTTTTGCCTTTGTAAACAGCGCGAGGGGCTTTGGAAAGTCCAGAACTATGAATGGGTTCTACATCGATTTGCGAAATCGTATCACTAGGGAAATCCAGAACGAATTCGGCCCCTCTTTTTGTCACCGTTAACAGGCCGCTTCTAGGTGAATGAAAATTCACGAAATCTCCCTTATAACCGAGTTCGTGAAACACCACATGCGCACTAGCTAAGGTAGCGTGGCCACATAAATCGACTTCTACGGTAGGGGTAAACCAGCGAATTTCATAACCCTCATTAGCGGGAACAATGAAGGCCGTTTCGGCCAAATTATTCTCCTGAGCAATGTTTTGCATCAGTTCATCCGGCAGCCATTCTGTTAAAGGACAAACGGCGGCGGGGTTGCCTTTGAATAATTTATTGCTGAAGGCGTCGACTTGGAAGATGGAAATTTTCATGATGCTAAAATAACAGCATTTTCCTTAAACCCTTTCACTGTCAAATAAACTCCCAGCGAAAATTCCCACAAAGCGATGGGAATAGCAGATCCCCCTGCTAGATATAAAATAGCGTAAATTATCAGTTTACTTGTTTTACTTTACATATATTAAAGTAAAATAGCGGATTTTTTATTTTACTTAATACAAACAAAAAAACATGATCAATTTAGCGAATTATACAGCGGGGAAATAGGTAAAACACCCGACGGGATATGCCTATTTTATGCCCACGAACATCAATGATTAGTGGGTTTGGGATAACCCACAAATAAATTCGTTGTTAGAAAAGGCAGCAAATGATCTCGTATCCGCTTTTGTGGCAGCTGGAATTTTAAAAGAAATGACTGGGAAAAATCGTAATAGGCTTTTCGTTTTCAACGAATACGTAAAGCTATTTTAATATAATTGAAACTCGACCTTAATACCTCAAGCCCCAATACGGATTACGTTCGCCTTTGATCGAATCTTTGATGAAGTCAGCAATGATTTTTGTGTACTCCGCATCTGAAATTTTCTTGCCTTTTATTTTCTTCAAATTAAACTCATTCGTGAGTTTTTTAAACTCGACTTTGCTAGCAACAATGGTCACGTCGCCTTCATTAATATCCAATTCTAAGATCAAACCAGGAAGACCAAAATAGCGCTCAGGACCCGCCATAACTGGAATGTCTTGTGCGAACCAAGCAGTGATTTTTTGGTTTTTTACCGTATCTACCGTTTCTGCTTTCATACAGATATAGCCCGCAACTTCCTTAATTTGATTTAAAATTTTCCAAGTAGGCGTGTGCAAGGTATCATCCACAATATAGGTTTTACCTAACATATCGATGTAGTCTGTGGAGTGCTCAGCAGCAAAATTCTTCGTTAAGAAAAAAGTCTCTTTTCTGCCAGACCAGCCTTGTTCTGTATTTTCTTCACCATAGGCATACAAGCTTTGGTTTTCATTAAATGCTAAGGTCATTTTTTGTTTCCACCCTTCATCAGTACTTCCCCAAGTCAATTTAATCCGATCTTTTTCTTCGGCACTTAAATAAGTCAGCCTAGACATAATATTTACCCAAAAAGTCGTGCGCTCATAGTGAACAACGCCCTCCTGTTTTCCTTCTTGACAGAAGGCGAAAAAGGATACCAAAAACAATAAAATAGCGACTTTTTTCATGATTTAGTTTTTACGAAGTGAAGAGCTTAATCCTCGCATGTTGTAGGTATAACTCAACATTACATACTGTGAAAGTGTTTTTGTTTTTTCGAAGCTCACGAAGTTTTGAAAAGCGTTTTGGTTTACACCTAAGTTCTTTTTAAAGACATCGTAGACCGTTAGTCGAATCTCTGATTTTTGGGCTTTCCCCACATATTTATAAACAGAAACATTTAAAATAGGCATCTCTTGGTATAATCCACGCGTCTTATTTTCATACACCTTGTAATCTAAATTATAAGAGAAGAAGGTGTTCTTCCCAAAATTCACATTCAATTCCGAACCATATTGATTGTTATAAATCGTCTGCTCAGGCAAGGCGGATTTTTCATAGGTCGAATTAATCAGGCCAAACTGCGCATTCAAATAAAAGGTAATTCGGTCATTTGGCGTAAAAGAAAGACGAGAGGAAATACTTCCAGAATTTGTATTCGTTTTCGATAACACATCATTTAAAAATAATGGGTTTCCCGCCGAGTTAAAGTCTGCGTTAATGTTCAAAGTACTGACCGTTTTTTTCAAAGGAAAGCCGAATCCAAAGTAGCCTACATAACTTTCTCCACCTGAAATATTCATTGGCTTGGTTAAGACAATTCCATTCGCATTAATACTCTGATTGTAAACCACCTGATTAACATTGTAATTATAGGAGAGATTCGAATAGAAGTTCAAAAAATTCGCCGCATCAAATAGATTAAATCCCGTGCTTAGGGAGTGATTCAAGCTGGGTAATAAATTCGGATTTCCTACCCGCAAGAACAAAGGATTGCTGTTATCAACAATGGGCTGCAAATCTCGAATAGATGGCTCTTGAACACTTTTATCATAAGAAAAAAACAGGTACCGATTATTTTTTAATTCTAAATCAATTCCAACTTTAGGAATCCAAGCCAAGTAATTTAAGTCAATTGTAGCCAAATTCGTAGCTCCAGCCGCCTTTCTGAAATCCCCTGTTAAATTAAAGTGTTGAGCCGCTAAACCCACCGTTACATTTACTCCATCTTTTGAATACCTAACACTTGATCCCAACCGATTATAGGTTAAGTTGTTATCGTAAAAGCGACTTAAACTATCATTTCTAGTTTGCATCCCCACTGAACTGCGATCGGAAAGATCCCGATTTACTCGGTTATTTTGGAAACTCGTATTAAAAAATGATTCCCAATAGAATACCTTCGATAATGGCTCCACAAAAAAGAGACTTGACTTTACCTGCGTCTTCGTGGAAAAGTTATTTGTTAATTGATCGATGGCTTGAATTGAGTCCCGTAGTGTAGTTGCGCTAAGGAATTTATTCAGCGATTTCTGCGTAGATGCTCCATCTGAATTCGCGTAATTATATCCAGCACTGGCAGAAAAACTACGGCCTTTTTTCGCAAATTTATGACGGAAGATAGCGGTATTTTGAGATGTAAAAGACTGCTGATCACTTGCATTTGCAAGTTTCGTATTCCTTGGGTAGAGATTATTTTGAACGAGTAATTGCTGGAAAATTTGACTGCTCTGTGTCGAATTCCCTAAAGAAATTTTACCATTGCCAATCAATATCAATGTATTCAACGTATCTAACGTTTTCTCATAGCGCAAGCTCATTCGGTGGTTCGCAGAGAACGAAAGTTGGCTGGTCGTATCTGCAGAGTTTTGTGTTTTATCCTGAAAAAAGCGCTGTGTAGTGGCTATTTTATCAATCAAACGCTCGGATTGATTGAAGTAATAATTCGAACTGAACTTGGTATTTTTGGTATCATAATTATAATTTGCTCCCCCAGAATAATTCTTAGAAAAACCATCACGTCTACCTCCAATTGGAATACCTAATTGTTCATCTCCATCATCAAAGGTGATATAGCGACTATTACCAGAGAAACCGAAATCAGCCTCATCCCCCCATGAAAACGCTTGACTGCCCCTGAAGTCTTGGTAATCATCAAAAGACATCCCAGACTGATTCGTGTTATTCGCTAAACCAATCACAGAAACCTGGTTTTTCGCGTCGAATTTATTGTAATTACCTTTTAATTCATTTCTTCCCTCCGTCGCAATTCCTGCCGTTATTTTACCAAAACCGCCCTTCTTATGGCTTTCCTTTAATTCTAAATTAATCGTCTTTTCTTTCTTCCCATCGTCAATGCCAGTCACCTTTGCCGCTTCCGTTTTGCCATTAAAAACTTGGACCTTTTGAATGGCGTCGGCTGCTAAATTTTTAGTCGCTAATTTAGGGTCAGATCCGAAAAAACTACGCCCATCAACCGTCACTTTTTTCACGGTTTGGCCCTGTGCTCGAATACTTCCATCCGCCTCAATCTCCATTCCTGGAAGCTTTCTTAACAAGTCTTCTACGGTAGCTCCTGGTGGAACTTTAAACGAGCCCGCATTGTATTCAATTGTATCTCCACGAATACTCAATGGAGCTTTAGCGGTCCTAACGACTACCTCAAACAATTCTTTAGAGATCGGCTTCATCGACAGCGCCCCTAGATCAAGCGACTCCTCTTGCGCCGGATTCACATCTACCTGCAAGGGCACATAACTTACATAGGATGCTTTTAATAGATAGGGCTGGCGTTTAACATTTTTAAATACAAAGGCCCCTTGCTCATTTGCCCGACCAAAATTAACTAAGGACGAGTCCTTCGGTAATAACAACATCACGGTCGCTTGCGACAAGGGATGTCCACTGGTATCCACTAATTTTCCTAGGATTTGGACGCGGGTTTGGCCTATGGCTACAAAACTGAACAAAAGCAGGATACTGAAGGAGAGGGTTTTTAGCATGGTACAAAACTACTAAAATCCCGCTATTCCTTCCTTGAAAAAAGGATAAGTGGTCATTTAGCGGATTTTCTCGAATAGAAGACGAGCCCCTTTGGCATCTGAAACAAATTCTCCATCCTGGTAAAGTAGATTTCCGTTCACAAATGTGCGCTTCACTTTTGCACTTAGTTTTTCCCCCACGACTGGCGCCCATCCACACTTGTATAACAAAGAATTTTCCGTTACCTCAAAAGGCGAATGTGGAGCTACTTCGACGAGATCTGCAAAGTATCCTTCCCTGATATATCCCCTTTCTTTTAAGCGGTAAATCTCGGCCACGTGATGACTGGTTTTCTCGACGATTTGCTCCAAGAATAATTCTCCGCGAGAGGCTAATTTAAATAGAAGAGGTAAGGTATGTTGCACGATAGGGGCGCCTGATTTTACTTCCTCATAAGTTCCAATTTTCTCTTCTTTGCTGTGTGGAGCGTGGTCTGAGGCAATAATATCCAAACGGCCTTCTTTTAATGCCTCGATTAACTGGCGTCTATCTTCCTCGGATTTTATAGACGGATTCCATTTGATGTAGCCTCCACGCTTCTCATAATCTGACTCATTAAACCAGAGGTGATGGATACACGCTTCTGCTGTCACGCGCTTTTCTCTGATGGATGGGGAGGCAGAAAATAACTGCGCTTCGGCACCCGTTGAAATGTGAAAAAAATGCAAGCGGTTATGGTATTTCGATTGAATAGCAAGCACCCGTTTGGTGGCGGTTACACAGGCCTCTGCGTTTCTGATTTTGGCATGATAAGACAACGGAATTTTACCTTCCTTCTCGTGGAAATAATGCTGGTAGTTACGATGAATAATGGATTCATCCTCGCTGTGTAAAGCCACCAAGGTCTCCGCACGAGAGAAGAGTTTTTCTAAATATTCCGGATTATTCGCTAAAATTTCCTGCTCGTTAAAGTACAATCCATCATCCGTAATTCCACAAACTGTTTCATTATCCACCCGTAATGCCTCTTCTAAATTAGCGGCGGTAACACCCATAAAGAAGGAGTAGTTTGCACTTGAATGCAAGGCGGCGGATTGGTATTTCTGTTCTAATAATTCTCTGCTTAAGGTGTTCGGAACGGTATTAGGCATGTCCATAATGGAGGTCACACCGCCCGCGATGGCCGCTTTTGATTCAGAGGAAATATCTCCCTTGTAGGTCAATCCCGGATCCCTAAAGTGTACCTGGTCGTCGATCATTCCTGGGAGGAGGTAATTCCCATTTAGGTCGATAATGTCCGCATTGGGTGAAGTAATGTGCGGGCCTATTTTTTCTATTCTGCCCTGGTGAATCAAAACATCTGAGGCGAACGAAATTCCCTCATTGACAATTTTAGCGTTTACAAGTAGTAACTTTTTCATTTAGCTGAAGCTCTTTCAAATCGATCATTAACAGTTCTTCCCAAACCTTCATTGGGAAGACGTTCTACAATAATTAAATCAACGCCATCTTTTTCTAACCTATGTAAGGCGTCGTACATGTTAGCTGCCGCTTCCTCATAGGTCCCCGAGGGAGACAAAACGACGTTTTTGAACACTTTAGGGCTCGCAATTTTCACCTCCTTAAACCATAAAATTCCCACCTTCTTTTCCTGTACTGCACTCAACATAAAGAGTGGTTCATAGCTAATGATTAATTCGCACAAAGGGGAATAGTGCTTTTTTGATCGACCCGGCGCTTGGTGGTCTGTGCCCGAAGTGCGGTCTAAAATACGGCCTACTTTTTGCTGAATCGGTTCGATCGAAATAGCACCGTGTCGCAATAAAACTACCTCATCCCCTTCGAACGAGAGGATAGTGGATTCTACTCCCGCCTCGCAATTTCCCCCTTCTAAAATGGCAATTTCAGGGAAATATGCTTCCACATGAGAAGAACGCGTAGGGCTAATTCGGTTATACGGATTTGCACTAGGTGCTGCGATGGGAAAGTCTAGCGTTTGTAATAAGTGTAGGGTTATCGGGTGGTTAGGTATTCTGATAGCCACCGTGGGCTGATGCGCGGTAATGCTATCGGAAATGAGTGGGCTTTTAGGTAAAATTAAGGTCAAGGGGCCAGGCCAAAAATGTGCCGCCAATTGCTCTGCTTTGGGCGGAAAATGCGCCGCCACTTCTTTTGCTTTTTCTAAGGAATGTACATGCACAATGAGCGGATTCGTCTGGGGTCTTTTCTTCGTCGAAAAAATGGTCGAGATCGCCTGCTCATTAAAGATATTAGCGGCTAAACCATAGACCGTTTCGGTCGGAATTCCGACGACATCGCCTTGTTCTAACTGTTGTTTTATTAAATTTAAATCAGTCGTAATCATCGTTTACTTAGGGGTTACATAATTCACAAAACATCGGGTCCTCTTCCGTTTTCCCTTCTGGGAAATCTACTTTCTCCGTGTAATGACAGCCTTCACAGGAATAGATGACTGCTTTGATAGAACGCGTAGGCATCGAGCAGGTCGAGCAGAGCAAACCCTTTAGCGCATCTGTTATACCAAAGCCCGGCCTGCTACATCCGGGGCATTGGCTTTGCATCTTTTGGATTAGCTTATCGGTTGCCTCCTGAATAGCGGTCATCCGCGATGGATTGTACATCGCGCGCATATCCGTCATCAGTTGGTATTTTCCATTCAGAGAAATACATGCATTGATGGCTCGATCTAGCTGCTCCCTGGATTGAATTCCCTTTTCTATAAAATCGGCTGTTTTCACTATCAGCGCATGAGATGGAAACTTCACTCGCTTTAAAAAATCCGCTAAAGATTCGTCAGATTCCGTGGAAAAATACCCATAATTCGTTTGGAGACTCGTATGCTTTACAGCAATTTCAAGGTCATTTTTTCGATCAACTAAAAGTACTATTTCCTCATCGGTCGGCATGAAATATAAAGTAGGATGAGTTCCAAAAGACCCCTCAGAAGCAATCGCTATCTCCGAATCATGCTTCTCCAGGGCTAAGCGGCATTTTTCTCTTGCTGCCTCCAACGGTGTTAAAAGACGCTCTACTTCACCTGAAAATGTGCCTAATAAATCCGTATCGAAAGCCGCTACCGAATACTTCATTTTGAATGCTTCTTCCAAAGCAGGGCCGATCACCTTTTCCTTGCCATGCATAGTCGCTATACAAATTTCTCTACCCTCAAAAAATGCCTGATTAGCCATGAATTAATTGAAAATAGAGCGGAAGTCCGATCGTAATATTTAAGGGAAAGGTTACCCCTAATGCCATAGGGATATAGATTCCAGGGTCCGCTTTGGGTGCTACTAAACGCATCGCAGCAGGTACGGCAATGTACGAGGCGCTGGCTGCTAGAACAGCAAAAATCAATCGATTAGCTTCGTCTTGAATGAGGAATTGTGTAAGCCAAGCCACGGCAGAACCATTGAAAAGAGGAACAAGAAGCGCGAAGAAAATCAGGAATGGGCCTTGCTGTTTAAACGCCTTAAATCGACTGGCGGCAAGCATCCCCATGTCTAGTAAGAAGATGGCCAGAAAGCCTTTGAAAATATCCGTCGTGAAATGTTTAATCCCGATCGATTGGGAGGAATCAGAAACAAATCCAATTAACAAACTACCAAAAATCATTAACACACTTCCGTTCGTCAAAGAGTGCTTCATCGCTAATTTCCAATCAATGGAACCCCGCTTTTTCTCCTCCGTTTTGTCTGGAAAAAGATTGATCAAAATAACCCCCATGATAATAGCAGGAAATTCCATCGATGCCATCACCGCCACCATTTCACCACCCATCTTCAGCTGATTCATTTCTAAAAAAGCGACCGCAGAAACGAACGTTACCGCACTAACTGAGCCGTAAGAGGCGGCAATCGCGCCTGCATCGGAGGAATTTAACTTGATGCGAAGTATAAAAAAGGAATAGATGGGAATAATCAGCGCTAGCAACATACCTAGCACTAGGCTAGTTATCACCTCGGTTGTAATCCCGGTAACGGCTAATTCACTACCTCCATTAAATCCGATGGCGAATAGTAAATACAGGGAAATAAAGCTCTTCGTAGCAGCCGGAATTTCTAAATCACTTTTTACGTATTTGGCAAAAACCCCCAGAATGAAAAACAATAAAGTCGGGTTAGTGAGATTAAAGGTCAATAGTTCAAAATTGATCATTCGCGGCGGGTTACGGGTAAAACTTCTTTTTGCAAAGTAAATAGGCGTACATTAATAATTTTTATTTAAGTTTATAATGAAATCCATAATGAATTGTTATGAACTATACCCTAAATCAGCTGCAGATTTTTGTCAAAGTCGTGCAAACTTCCAGCATTACAAAAGCAGCTGAAGAGCTCAATCTAACACAGCCAGCGGTCTCTATTCAGATCAAAAATTTTCAAGCCCAGTTTGAAATTCCCTTGTTGGAAATTATCGGGAAGAAAATTTATGTGACAGATTTTGGGAAAGAAATTGCTGCATCCGCAGAAGGAATATTAGAGCAAGTATACGCCATCAATTACAAAACGATGGCCTTCAAAGATCAGCTAATCGGACGATTAAAAGTGTCCATTGTCTCCACAGGAAAATATGTATTGCCGTATTATTTATCGGATTTTCTAAAAGCTAATCCGGGCGTCGAAATCAGTATTGATGTGACCAATCGAGGAAAAGTAATCGAAAGTTTAGAGCAAAATGAAGTCGACTTTAGCCTAGTTTCAGACCAGCTGGAGAGCACACAATTCGATTTCATCGACATTCTAAAAAACGAGCTCGTTCTAGTGGGAAATACGGAAACTGCGGCGATGAATCCCTCCTTTGATTACAATACGTTTAAACATGAGTTGCCCCTCATTTTTAGGGAGTCTGGCTCAGGAACCAGAAAAATTATGGAGAGCTATCTAAAAAAACAGGGAGTCAGTAGCTTAAAACGAATCGAATTAATGTCGAATGAGGCTGTTAAACAGGCCGTAATGGCGGGCCTAGGCTATTCCATCATGCCATTGATCGGTATAAAAAGAGAAATTAAGGACGGCTATTTAGCCATCATTCCACGAGAAGGTCTACCTATTACGACCGATTGGAAATTGATTTGGCATAAAGAAAAAAAGCCATCCCCCGTGGCGAAAGCTTTCATGAATTTTGTTTTAGAAAACAACGAAAGGATTAAACAGAGCTTCTTTAACTAAATAAAGCCAGGTAAAAATTACCTGGCTTTATTGTATTCGTTTTTCATTAATTAAACCAACAGAAATATATGAATTTCAATCAGTTGCATCTGTTTGCACAACAAAACTAAATAGCAGAGATAATTAATAAAATTTAAACTTTGTAATGAATATCATAAGCGTTATTTATGATATATCATCCATAAATGGCTGTTTATAAAAACGTTTACCCGTCGCCTTGTACAAGGCATTCGCCATCGCCCCAAAAATAGGAGGGAATGGAGGTTCGCCAAGACCCGTAGGATCCACTTCATTTTGGACAAAATGTACGTCTATCTTCTTGGGTGCTTCGTTATGGCGTATCATCCGATAGGTATCAAAGTTCTTTTGATCTGTGCGGCCGTCAGTTAAACTTAATCGGCCGAATAGCGCATTACCAATGCCATCAATCGCCGCACCTTCCGCCATATTTTTCGCGCCTTCTGGATTCACAACCACGCCACAATCTAAAGCAGAGGTCACTTGATCCACCATTACTTGCCCATCCTTCACGTGTAAATCAATCACCTGAGCTGCATACGAATTATGACAGAAATACGCTGAAACTCCGCGTTTCTTCCCTGCATTTTCGGGTTTCCCCCAGCCCGACTTATCGCGCACTAATTCCAAAACTCCCATATAACGCGCCGCATCGTAATCGTTGCTTTTGCCTACTGGATTGTCTTTTGCTCTTTGTAATAATTCTAAACGGAACGCAATCGGATCTTTGCCCATGTATTCTGAAATCTCATCTAAGAAGGACTGTTCTGCCGCCGCATTGAAATTAGAACGCGGGGCACGAAAAGCCCCAATCGTGATGTTAGAAGGGATTGCCCAGCTCTCCGCTAGGTAATTATCCAAAGCTCCTGCTGGGAAACGATTTGCATGAAGTGGGGATTCAGAAACGCCTCCACCTTTAATGTGCATCGCCGTCAAGAGCTTGTTTTCATCGAAAGCGGCACGATACGTCATTTGGTACGTGGGACGATAAATACCCGCACTCACATCGTCTTCTCGCTTATAAATTAATTTCACAGGTGCATTTGCTTGCTTCGAAATCAACACCGCCTCCAGCATATAATGTCCGTAAGCACGGCGGCCAAAGCCTCCGCCCATACGGGCTAATTGAATCTCAATATTCTCTTTCGGAATCCCTAAACGTGTCGCCACCGTTGTAGCTACCATATCTGGCCCTTGAATAGGTCCCACAATTTTCACTTTATCCCCTTGAACATGCGCAAACGTATTCGTAGGTTCCATAATATTATGGGCTAAAAACGGCGCCGTATAGGTCCGCTCGATTACGTGTTTTGCCTCCGCAAAAGCTTTTTCTGGATCCCCGTCTTTCCGCTCCTCGCGTCCTGGTTTATTATCCATTTCTAACATCTGAGCATAATGCTTTGTCGTACTTTCAAGGCCAGCTGGCACGATCGTATCGCGACCACCCATACCCAGTTCTTTCGTCTCTGGCGCATTTTCCCACACCACTTTCAAGGCCTTTCGCGCATTCATCACATCCCAGGTTGTTTTACCAACCACCGCGATCACTTCGTTAAAAGTTCGCGTATCGAACATAGCAAGTTTCTGGGTAGGCTCATACACTTGAATGGGGAAAATATCTACGATACCTGGCATCTTTTTAGCAGCTGTCGCATCAAAGGACTTTAAGCGCATACCGAAAGCCGGAGGTCGTTCTGTCATCGCAATAAGCATACCAGGAACTTGGTAATCCATACCAAACAAGGGTTGGCCTTTCACAATTTTAGGCCCCTCCACATTCTTCTGTGGGGTGCCTAATAACTTGAAGTTTTTATTTCCTTTTAAAACGATGTCTTTCGGAACAGGTAATTTCGAAGCGGCCGTCGCAAAGGATCCATAGGTCGCAGACTTCCCACTGAATGAATTCATCACCATTCCATTTGCGGTCGTTAATTCCGCAATGGGCACATTCCATTCTTGGCTGGCCGCGGTAAGAATCATTTGGCGAGCTGAAGCTCCTGCCGTACGTAACAATTTCCAAGCTTGACGGATGGATTGACTACCTCCCGTAAATTGACGATTGTATAAAGCAAGACTGTAATTAGCTTGCTCGACCTGAACTGACTTGAAATCAATATCTAATTCCTCTGCAATGAGCATAGGAAGTGAGGTCATGACGTTTTGGCCAAACTCTGGATTAGGCGAGAATATCTTCACCACATTATCTGGTGTGATCTTGATGTAACTTGTTAATTGCTCCCAAGTAGGCTCCGCACCTAATGCCTTCAAGGTTTCCTCTGACTTCGCAGAAGCGAACCAAGATATACCTAACATCAGTCCGCCTCCTGTTAAGGACGAGACTTTTAGAAACGAGCGTCTGCTGTAATTTTCGTTGGTCTTTTTCATCTTATTTCGAGGCTGCTGCTTGTAGGATGGCTTTTTTAATGCGGGTATAGGTTCCACAACGGCAAATGTTGCCCGTCATGAAATTCTCAATATCTTCTTCCGTGGGTTTCGGTGTGCTTTTTAGAAGGGCTGCGGCACTCATGATTTGGCCTGACTGGCAGTAACCGCATTGTGCTACGTCGACGTCTAACCAGGCTTTTTGGACTGGATGATCTCCCTTTTCCGCTAAACCTTCGATGGTTGTTATATCTTGATTTGCCAAAGCCGAAATAGGCAGCTGACACGACCGAACGGCCGACCCGTTCAAATGAACGGTACAGGCGCCACAAGAGCCCACACCACAACCGTATTTCGTACCTTTCATGTCCAGAATATCCCGAAGCACCCACAAAAGTGGCATGTTCTCATCCACCGTAACAGTGTGGGATTTCTTATTAATGCGAACTGTGAATTTCTTGATCATAGTCTGTATAGTTTAGCGCAATTTAAGGTTTTCTTTTTTTGAAAAATTATAAAAAACAAACAATAGATTAGTCGATTTGGCGAGTTCCTAACCACTTCACCATTGCAGGGTCTCTGTGGTCAAAAAAGCTACTGGTATAGGTGTCTAGCTCTTGAATAATTTGCATTTCTCCATCCGTTAACTCGAATCCAAAAACATCAAAATTCTCCTCCATGCGAGCACGACTAACCGTCTTAGGAATCACGACAATATCTCTTTGTATCAACCAACGGAGCACGACTTGGGCCACGGACTTGCCATGCGTTTTCCCGATGCCTGTTAAAATCGGATTTTCAAACAAGCCATTTCGTCCTTCAGCAAAAGGAGCCCACGATTCTATTTGAATCTTATTTTCTTGTAGAAAGGCTTGATTAGAGATCTGTTGTTGAAAGGGGTGCGTTTCGACCTGATTTACGGCCGGGACAATCTCCGTGTGGTTCATCAAATCCGTCACGCGATCAGGATGAAAATTACTAATTCCAATGGCTCGGATGCGACCCTCTTTGTATAACTTCTCCATAGCGCGCCACTCCCCAAAAACATCGCCATAAGGCTGATGAATAAGGTATAAATCGAGGTAGTCCAAAGAAAGTTTCTGCATCGATTTTTCAAATGCCGATAAAGTTCCTTCATAGCCATTCCCTTGAATCCACAATTTAGTCGTGATAAACAAGTCTTCTCTAGTTATGCCAGACGCCTTGATTGCCTTTCCTACCGCCTCCTCATTTCCATACGACGCGGCGGTATCAATGGAACGATAGCCCACTTCAATGGCCTCCAACACACTTTTTTCACAAGCTGCCGCATCGGCGATTTGGAAAACCCCAAAGCCCAAAATGGGCATTTCAACTCCATTATTTAAAGTAATATGCTTCATTTCTAATTCAAATTTCGGAACTGCAAAGGCGTGTTACCCACGCGTTGCTTAAATAGTCGCGTAAAGTGTTGCGGATATTTAAACCCTAACTCATATGCGATTTCATTCACTGTTTTCGAGCCATCAAAGACCAACTCTTTGGCCACATCAATTAACTTATTTTGAATATGCTCCTTCACTGCCTGACCGGTTTCTCTTTTAATTAAGTCCCCAAAATAATTAGGAGACAAATGCAATTGCTCCGCGAAATAGGCCACTGAAGGTAAGCCTAAAGTGGATGGTTTATCAGACAAAAAGTAGGCATTTAATTGCTCCTCAAATCGCGCTAAAACCCCCTTATTCACATGTTCTCGTGAAATAAACTGGCGATCATAGAAACGTTCGCAATAATTCAAAAACAGCTCGATATTCGCTGTAATCAATTTCTTACTGTGCTTATCCATGCTTTGGCTTAACTCAAATGCAATTTTCGAAAAGCAATCCAATACGACTTGACGTTCCGCATCCGAAATGTGGAGTGCCTCATTCGATTGGTAGCTAAAAAAATGATAGGTCGCTAACGCTTTTCCTAGTGATGTTCCATGTACTAAATCGGGATGAAACACGAGACCATAGCCCTTTGGTTGATACGAGGGAGCCGGGATGTCAAATTCAGATACTTGGCCAGGCGCAAAGAAAACCAAGGTGCCCGCTTGGTAATCATACGTGTGTCTACCATAAACGATATCGCCACACTTGATGTCTTTTAAGAAAACACAATAAAGTCCGTAATGAAATTTGATGCGTTGTATTTCTGAGCCCCAAGAACGAGGTGCCGCTTTAGAAAAATCGATCACACTCACCAAGGGGTGTAGCGTGGGATGATTGTTATCGGCATTATACTGACTTATCGAATCAACGGAATAGTTCCTGACCATAATAAAAAACTTAATAACGAAATTTAAACAAAATCAGTGCATCTTAAATAGGCATCAGTAAAAATGGTAGAAAATGCGGTAATTTATCTACTTGGTTTCGCTTGAATCAGTGGAAATTTGTTGCAACAATTAACCTCTAGAATACATGCAAAATTTACGATCTTTAACATGGGCATTTTTACTCTTTGCGCCATTCTTTATTCAAGCCCAAACTGGCCCCGTTGTCCGGACTCAATCCGGCGCTGTACGTGGAATCTCGGAAGGGGATGTTTCAATCTTTAAAGGGATACCGTTTGCGGCGGCTCCCACAGGAGAGTTTCGCTGGAGACCGCCACAACCTGTAACTCCATGGCAGGGAGAACGTGATGCAACAACCTTTTGTAAAGATTGTGGACAAGCGGGGTATGGACCTGGTGGAAGACAAAAGATATCTGCAAACGCATCAGAAGATTGTTTAGCACTAAACATTTGGAAGCCTGAAAAAACGACTAAAGAATCCAAACTACCTGTCATGGTATGGATTCATGGTGGAGGGTTCACTGGCGGAAGTGGTGCAACTCCACAAAATTTTGGAAATTCGTTTGCAAAACAAGGCGTGATTTTAGTGACGATTAATTATCGATTAGGTCGATTAGGCTATTTCGCGCATCCAGCTTTGAGTAAAGAGAATCCGAATGAGCCAAAAGGGAATTACGGATATATGGATCAAATCGCTGCCTTACAATGGATCCAAAATAACATTGAATCATTCGGAGGTAACCCCAAAAATGTGACCATTTTTGGATTTTCTGCTGGTGGGGTTTCTGTTCATTCTTTGCTAACGATCCCATCTGCCAAAGGCTTATTTCACAAACTTATTAGTGAGTCTGGAGGAGGAAGAGATGGTGTTTTGACAGGTAGACCTATGAATAAAGAAAATGCAGATGTGTTGTATAACGTTTCTGCGGAAACGATCGGGCTTAATTTTGCAAAATCGAAGGGTATTGAGGGGACCGATGCAGAGGCTTTAGCAAAATTAAGAGCCTTAAAAGTAGAGGATATCGTCGATGGAGGACAAGAAACGGATGGCCCCAATGGACCAAGGACTTATTCTGGACCTATTCTTGATGGCAAATTGGTGGTGGAAACCGCTGAAAGTGCCTACATGGCAGGTAGACAGCCTAACATCCCCTTGATGATAGGTAATTGCAGTGCTGAAATAGGCGGGGCCTTTGTTAGTAATGCAAAAACGAAGGAAGAATTATTTGCTTCCATGGGAGATTTAGCTTCAGAAGCCCAAAAAGCCTATGACCCAGAAAACAATAAAACCTTTAATGAAGTCATCGCGAAGTTCAATACAGATTGGGTTTGGGGCGAACCCGCAAGAATGACAGCCATGGCATTTCTTTCCAAGAAAGCACCCGCGTATATGTATCAATTTGGATATGTTTCACCGGCTAATCAGCAACGTTCCCCATTTGGAGCAGGTCATGGATCTGAGGTTTCCTTTGTGTTTAATACACTGGATGCGCCTCGCTTTGGTCCTCCCTCTAAACCAACCGAAGCTGAATATGAGTTAGCTCAAAAAATGAATCTATACTGGATTAATTTTGCAAAAACAGGAAATCCCAATGGCAATGGGTTGCCAAATTGGCCTGCTTACAATAAGCAGAATCAAGACATGTTAGACGTGGAATTAGATGGTAAAATAATTAGCAAATCAGATCCACGCAAAACTCGATTTGATGTCATTGAAAAAGCCATGAAAAAAAGAGGTACAATCCAGTCAAGAGGCATTTAATACACTAAATTTTTTAAAACGAATAAATACATGAAAACTACAGTCCTATCCTTTCTATTCACCTTACTTTTCATTCAAGTGGGTGTAGCCCAACAAAGCAATGACGCGCAATCGTTAATTAAACTTTCCCAAGACAAATGGCAATGGATGTCTGATAAAGATGTCGATAAATTAAAAGACCTTTTTGACGACAAATCTAAATTCGTTCACATGAGCGGAACCTGGAAAAAAGAGGAAGAACTTGATATCATTAAAACAGGGAGAATTTGGTACAAAAAAGCGACCGTAAAAGATACCGCAGTAGAAGTTTTCGGAAACACGGCGATCGTTTGGAATCGAATTACATTAGACGCAATCGTCAGCGAACAAGTCGCTATAACCGAATTTACGGTAACCGAGGTGTATCAAAAAAATGGGGACAATTGGAAACTGTTGGATTTAACATTTAGTAGCGTACGTGACACCCACGAAATCAAACATTAGTCGAATATGAAGTACCTTTTTTTAGCCTTAACATTCGTATTTGTCCTTCCCACATTTGCGCAAAAGCGCCCCCTGCTCATCCAAGAGCAGGGGAATTTTGCTGTTGGGGGCACTGTTATCACAAACCCAGGAACCTACGATCCCATTAAGCGTGGGCCGGAAGGGCAGACTTACCATGGGGATCACGCCTACATTAGTTACCAAATTCCCGTAAAGGCACGCAAATTGCCTTTGGTTTTTTGGCATGGGATTGGTCAATTTTCACGCACTTGGACAAGCACACCAGACGGCCGGGAGGGATTCAATAACCTCTTCTTGCGTAAGAGATACAGTGTTTATTTAATTGATCAACCTCGTAGGGGCAATGCTGGTAGAAGTACTGTTTCTGCGACCATCAACCCCACCCCGGATGAACAAATGTGGTGGGGAACCTTTCGCGTAGGCGTAGGAAATAGTTATTATCCTGGCGTTCAATTTGCGCAAGATGAGGAAACAAGAAATCAGTATTTTCGTCAAATGACGCCCAACATTGGCGGGTTTGATACGGAAGTTATTACCAATGCTACTTCTCAACTTTTCGATAAAATCGGAGACGGTATTTTAGTAACTCATTCTCATTCTGGTGGTTTTGGCTGGGCAACAGCAATCAAAAATCCTCACATTAAAGCGATTGCCTCGTATGAACCCGGTAGTGGGTTTGTATTCCCCGTAGGTGAAGTGCCAGAACCTATTCCTAGCTCATCAGGCGCATTAACTGCCATGGGTGTGTCCAAAGAAGACTTTTTGAAGCTGACCAAAATTCCTATCATCATTTATTACGGCGATTTTATCCCCGAAAAATACGATGAAAACCCGGGAGCAGATGGTTGGCGAGCAAGGCTAGAAATGGCTCGAAAGTGGCGTGATAAAGTGAATGCCTACGGTGGCGATGTCACAGTCATTCATTTGCCAGAAATCGGGATAAAGGGAAATACCCATTTCCCCTTTTCAGACTTAAACAATGTGCAAATTGCAGATTTGCTTGAAACATTTTTTAAAAATAAAGGCTTAAATTGATTATCATTTTACTCTAAAATTTAGCAGTATGAATCGCCGTACCTTCTTACAATCTTCGGCCCTAAGTGGCGGTGGCCTATTATTGAGCTTCACTTTTCTTTCTAGTTTTAAAGAGAAAGCGGTCTCGAGCACGCAAGAGTTAAATGGTTTTGTAAAAATCACATCCGATAACATCATTCAAATTATGTCCCCCAATCCCGAGGGGGGCCAAGGGGTAAAAACCTCGATGCCCATGATTGTGGCGGAAGAATTGGATGTTGATTGGAAACAGGTTCAGGTCATTCAGGCAGATTTAGATACCAAACACTTTACCCGCCAATTCATCGGCGGAAGCCAAGCGATTCATCAGGGATGGAAACCGCTTCGACAAGCAGGTGCGACAGCGCGCCAACTCCTCCGGGAAGCCGCTGCCAAACAATGGCAAGTAAATGTCAATGACGTCACCACCGACAAAGGTGTTTTATTCCACAAGGCATCAGGTCGCAAAGCCACCTATGGGGAAATGGCCTCTAAGG
Organism: Cytophagaceae bacterium; assembly: GCA_027491195.1. GTDB lineage: Bacteria > Bacteroidota > Bacteroidia > Cytophagales > Spirosomataceae > Aquirufa > Aquirufa novilacunae. The sequence goes on from JAIXWQ010000009.1 coordinate 124,947, forward strand.
CCGCAGAAATTCCCTTACCAGCAAAGGTGGAATTAAAAAAGGTGAGCGATTTTCAAATCATTGGAAAATCAAAACGCAATGTTGATCTGCGAAAAATCGTAACCGGCAAACCGCTTTTTGGAATTGATACCCAAGTCAAGGGAATGCTTTATGCGATGATTGTTCATCCACCTGCATTTGGCCTACGACTTAAAAATATAGAGCAGGGATCTGCGCAAAAAATGCCTGGCATTAAGGCCATATTTCCCATCAAAATTTTCAATGACAATTATGAAAAAACCTTCTTCGATACCACCACTTTCCCGGAGGTCGTAGCCCTCGTCGGTAATTCAACGTGGGAGGTAATGCAAGCTAAAAAAGCACTCATTGTCCATTGGGAACCTTTTACGAGCTATACGCAAAACCGGGACATGTTAGGCAGAAAAGTTGTCGAAAAAGTGCCTGGGGGACTAGAAAGTACAACGGATCATATCGCAGCGATGAACGCTCGTATGCTACAAACTGGAACCACAAGGAGAAAAGATGGCGATATCGATGCAGCATTTAAATCTGCAGCAAAGGTGGTCGAAAGAACCTATTATGGTCCGTATCTAGCGCATAACTGCATGGAGCCCATGAACTTTTTTGCTCATGTGCAAGGGGACAAAGTTTCTTTAGCTGGCCCCCTTCAAAAACCCGAATATACTGAGCAAGCTTTAGCTGCACGCCTCGGTATTTCAGTGGATAATATTGATATCAAAATGACACGGCTAGGCGGCGGTTTTGGTCGCAGGTCATACGCCCATTGGTTACTAGAGTCTGCCCTAATTTCCCAAAAAATGCAGGCCCCTATCAAGTTGCAATACAGCCGGGAAGACGATATGACAGCGGGCATTTACCGCTCTACTTATTCTGCCACTTACCGTGCAGCTTTAGACGCTAATAACCAATTAATTGGGTTTCATGTAAAAACGGGGGGTACGCCTGAATCCCCCTTATATCCGAATCGCTTTCCAGCCGGTGCCGTTGACAATTACCTAGCTGAAGACTGGACCATTGATAGCAACATTACCGTTGGTTCCTTTCGGGCACCACGCTCTAATTTCATGGCCGCAGCCGAGCAATCCTTTTTGGATGAAGTAGCCGAATTGGCTGGCAAAGACCCCTTTGATTTTAGGCTTGAATTATTGAAACGGGCACAAGTAAATCCAGTAGGTAAAAACAATGAATATGAGCCCGATCGTTTCATTAAAGTCCTTGAATTACTTCGCGAAAAATCACAATGGGATGCGAAAAAGAAAACGAAAAAAATGGGCTTATCTGCCTATTTCTGCCATGATTCTTACGCCGCGCATGTACTTGAATTACGTATGCAAGACGGCAACCCTATCATCGAAAATGTTTGTTGTGCAGTGGATTGCGGTATCGTAATCAATCCCGATGCGGCTAAAAACCTTTCTGAAGGAGGAATCGTCGATGGAATTGGTGCAGCCATGTATGGCAAAATGACTATTGAAAAAGGCGCTCCTCAAAGCAGTAATTTTGATACCTATCGTATGATTAGGCATCATGAGGCCCCAAAGAAAATTGATGTCCATTTTGTCAAAAATGACATTGACCCGACGGGCATGGGAGAACCAGCCTATCCTCCTGTTTTTGCAGCATTAGCAAATGCAATTTATAAGGCTACAGGAAAAAGACACTACAGCCAACCATTTATAGATAACTTATAATTATTGCACTTCTACCTCGAAGCTCAAGTCTATATCTGTACTTCCGCCTTCTTCACGTCCAGTCTTCATTTTCACCCCATTTAGTTCTGGTTGGTGTTTTAGGATTACTTGGTACGTGCCTTTGCCGGCAGTGGCAGCCGTTTTTACAATGGACTCTAGTCCTATCGGCAAGCTATTTTTGTCTTTATCAGTTAAGGTTGTGGTTAGGAGCCCTATAGGATTTGATTTGAATACGAAAAGGTGCACATCAGCTTCTTCTAAAATTTCATCTGAAATGTTTTCCACAGGAGATTTTGTGTCATCATATACCTCGATCTTCAAGGTATAAGTTTGGTCTTTCGATAAGACGATTTTATCAAATTTCTCTGGACTTGTACGTGAATCGCCGTCTTTGTCTTGGAAAGAAAAAGTAGTGGACTTATTTGCGGAATCTGTGAAAATAAGATCTACGCGGGTGATTAACTCGTTATCATCATGAGGATGAAGATGCTCGTCTTTTTTACAATTAAATAAGGCTACTGAAAGGAGGGCAATAGTTAGGTATTTTTTCATGGTATTTTATTTGTGTCTGCAAAATTAGGTTCGGGAATTACATCTTGTGTACCATTTCGTCGATGCAAAGTCAGTCGTTCGTCGACAGATTTTTCTACAATCATTTCCCAAGTTCTTCTCCTTTGTGTATTTTTAATTTTTCCAAAATGCTTATGGCCTACATTACCGTACAAAATACAATCCAAGCCCCAATCTCCCATGTTTGGGATTGCTGGACTACTGAAGAACACATCACAAAATGGAACTTTGCCAGTGATGATTGGTGCTGTCCTTCTGCTAAAAATGACTTTCGTATAGGTGGAGAATTTCACTACGAAATGGCCTCGAAAGACGGGTCGATGTCCTTTGATTTTTGGGGAACTTACACGAACATTATTTCAGAAAAAACGATAGAGTATACCATAGGAGATGGCCGTAAAGTGCAGATTAACTTCTCTGAAACATCAGAGGGTACTCAAATTATCGAGCAATTCGAGCCGGAGAATCAGAACCCAGAAGAGATGCAACAGGGTGGATGGCAATCGATTTTAGATAACTTCAAGAAGCACGCGGAGAGTTGATAATAAACCAAAGCCCTATTTCTGGGCTTTGGTCGGATTTAATGCGGTTTGAATTCGATCGATACAGTCTGCTAAATGGTAGGCTGTTTCTTTATCTGCATACTTGCCTTTCGCGGCTTGTAAAGACGCTAATAAAGTCTTCAATTCCCCACGGACGATCGAGCGTACATCGGATTGAGAAACGTTATAGAAGTCGCGCGCGAATGGCGATGGAGTCATTTGCTCCGTCAATAAATACTTCATTCGCTCGACGTAGGCTTTCTGAATGTTTCTACGGAATCCATCCATCTTAGCACCAGTGGCTAACTCTGACCACAAGCCTTGACGCAAATCTTGGCATAAGTCAACCGTCTTATAAGCGTTCGCCGTGCTCAACCCGCTATTATCTAAACGTGCAAAAGTTTCGAAGCTTAACATGCGATTTAGCGGACTAGCTTGCAAGCTTCTGATGCGATCGGTATACCCCATCATGTGGTGGGTAACTACTTCGCGGTTGATTAACCAATCCACGTTCGAGAAGGCATTCGCTAATAACCATTTCACTGCGGTTTGTTGCGTCGCCTTAGGGACTACCACGTAGCTCGCAATTTGTTGGTTAGGCTTTGCGTATTGCTCGTAAACTCCCCCTACGGTAGTCGTTACGTGGCCTACATAACGCGACCAAGCGCTCAATAATTCGTCGTTTAATTCGATTAAATCTTCGTAATCATTCGTCTTATTGCTCGTCCACGAAGCTAAATTCTTCGCTACATATTTCAAGTTTTTCACGGCATAGGTGCTCGCGCGTACTGGGTCGTTACCGATGTCTTCGGTTTGAGAACTTGGATCGAATGTGGTTCCTTGATTGCCAAAACGGAATCGAGCATCGCCCGCCTTCGCCTCCACCCATTTGTTTAGGGTAGGCACTTCGTCCTCCGGAGTTTTGGCATCAGGCAAAAGACGGTAACCCCAGTTCACGGCATAATTATCGTAAGGCCCCATCTGACGAATGTAACGAACACCCTTGTCTTCCGGCTGTGCGATGTAATTAAAGCGCGCATAGTCCATAATACTCGCAGAAATACCCTCCTTCTGAGTGAAATCAGCCTTGCGGTAATTCTCCACTTCGTAGGAACTACTTGCCCCCATGTTGTGTGGGAAACCTAACGCATGGCCCACCTCATGAGAAATAACCATCTCCATCATCTCGCCGATATCTTCCTCGCTCGTCTCTAAAGTTCTAGCCTTCGGATTAGAAGCAGCTGTCTCGATTAAGAAACGATTGCGGTACGAACGTAGGTGATTATGGTACCAAATAATGTCACTTTCAATAATCTCTCCTGAACGCGGATCGCTCACGCTAGGACCCATCGCGTTTCGAGTAGTGCTCGCCACATAGCGAATCACCGAGTAGCGAATATCTTCTGGTGAGAAATCTGGATCCTCCTCTTTGCTAGGTGGATCCTTGCAGATGATGGCATTTTTAAAGCCTGCCACCTCGAACGCTTTTTGCCAATTCTCCACGCCCTTTTTCATGTGCTTGCGCAACTTCATCGGCGTCGCCGGATCTAAATAATAGACGATCGGTTTGATGGGTTCAACTAATTCTCCACGCTTGTAAGCCGCCATGTCTTTCGGCTCTAAGCGCCAGCGCTGGATATACGTCTTTTGGTCTGACTTCAACTCCTCACTGCCGTAATCGAATTGCTTTTGGGTAAAATAACCCACACGCTGATCAAATAAACGCGGCTTCATCGGCTTCTCCGGCAAGAGAATCATCGACTGATTCATCTGCATGCTGATTGTCTCCGTGTAAGCGGTCGCGGACGGCTTCGTCGCGTTATAGGTGAAGTCTTGCAACACCTCGATGTTTAACGGAAAAGATTTCACCGAACGAATGAAACTGCGGCTCGCATCTAAATTTCTCACCTTGTGCGTCTCGCGAAGCGAGGCATCTAAACCGCTCATCGCCGGGATGTCACTCGTATAAAATTTCGTCACATCGATAACGATGGCCGAAGTGTCCTTGCTGTAGGTTTCAATGTCAAAAGCATACAAAGTAGGCTCATAATTATTCGCCTTTACAGACAAGCTGATAGGCAGAGAATCCGGTGCCACGGCTGCATAAGACTTAATTTTGATGAGGATTTTTTCCTGGAATTTCTCCCAAACAATCAGTTGCTCATGGCTCGATGTTCCCGCATTCACGTAACCTCCACCTAATCCATTGGGGATTTTCGCAATCTGGCTAACCAAAAGCATGTCTTTCCCCAAATGCTTTTTAGGGATTTCAAAATAGTATTTATCACCTACCTGGTGGGTGGTGAAAAGGCCTTTAGAAGATTTCGCTTCCTTCGTGATGACCTGGTCGTAAGATTTGATTTTAGAGGCCGGTTTTTTAGCCGCTGTAGAATCAGCTGGCTTCGGAGCTACCGGTGTTTTAGGGGCTTGCGCTTGCGTAGAAATAACAGCGGCTAGCATAAATACCGCCGAAAGAATACCTTTTTTCATAGTTTAAAATTCAGTGAATGAAGTCTAAACCAAAAGTAAGGGATGTTGTTCAAATAATCACCTGATTTATCCTGCTATTTGCCCCCCCTTTTCATAAAAAAAGCCATCCTTTCAGATGGCTTCCCGTTTATTTTTCTACCGTAATCAAGTCTGGAATCTCCACCATTTCGTTCGCCTCAGCTGCGTAATCTACGCCTTCGAAACCGAAACCAAATAGGTTCAAGAAGTCTGATTTATATCCGTTCAAGTCGCCAATCGTTGGAAGGTTTTCTGTCGTAGCGCCTTTCCATAATTCAGCCACTTCTTTTTGAACCGCCTCATCCATTTCCCAATCATCGATGCGGATACGGCCTTTTTCGTCTACTGGAATTCCGCCGTTTGTATACAAGCGCTCGCTGTAAAGGCGTTGGATTTGTTCGATACAACCCTCATGCGAGCCTTTCGCCTTCATGATTTTGTAAAGCAATGAAATATATAAAGGGATCACTGGGATCGCCGAACTTGCTTGTGTTACTAGGGCTTTGTTTACGGAAACGAATGCTTTGCCTCCTATTTTGGCCAAATCCTCTGTAATCTCAAACGCCGTCGCCTCTAAATGCTCTTTCGCCATTCCGATTGTTCCCTTGCGGTAAACCGGCTCAGTTACATCAGGCCCAATGTACGAATACGCCACCGTCATCGCACCTTCAGCTAATACACCAGCGTCCAATAAGGCATCCGTCCACATCTTCCAATCTTCCCCACCCATTACCTGAACCGTATTCGCAATATCCTCATCGCTGCAAGGTGTAATCGTCACTTCGGAAACAATGCCCGTGTGGAAATCCACCGTTTTATCCGAGAACGTATCGCCGATAGGCTTCAAAACCGAACGGTGCAACACGCCCGTCACCGGATGCTGACGAACTGGAGAAGCTAAGCTGTAGATCACTAAATCTACCTGGCCTAAATCCGCCTTGATTAAATCGATCGTTTGCTTTTTCACTTCATTCGAGAACGCGTCACCGTTAATGCTCTTCGCATAAAGACCCGCTTTCTCTGCTTGCGTATGAAACGCTAAACTATTGTAATAACCCGGAGAGGCTGTTTTTCCTGCTGCTGGCGCTTTCTCAAAGAAAACACCGATCGTCGCCGCATTCGAACCAAAAGCACTTGTAATGCGAGAAGCTAAACCAAAACCAGTAGAGGCTCCTATCACCAACACCTTTTTAGGGCCATCGATGGCTCCCTTTGATTTAACGTAGTTAATTTGATTTATGACACTTTGCTCACATCCTTTCGGGTGGGAAGTCAAACAGATAAACCCTCTCATTCTCGGTTCGATAATCATACGTGCGCTTGTTTTGTTTACACAAAGATAAATTTCTTCGCCTACATCTGCAATTAATGTTCAAAATGTGGTTTTAAACAATTGATAGTCTGACTAGTTATGTATAAAAATAAATCTAAAATGAAAAGAAAGGAATTCATTAACGCGCTCTCCGGCGGACTTGCCGCTACCTGTGTCAGCTGCCTAGTGGCCGCTTGTTCGAAAGACGATTCAGGCGGAGGAAATATCACACCTAATCCGGGAGGTGGAGGAGTGGGCACAAATTCCGTCACAGTAAATTTAGATTCCGAACTAAAATCTATTAACGATTTCGTGGCTAAAAGCGGCGTCATTGTCATCCGCAAAGCCAGCGGAAATACGCCAGCTAGCTTTCTAGCCCTTTCTTCGGTTTGTCCTCATGCGGGTGCCACGGTGGAATACAATAACGGATTATCTACTTTTTATTGTGCAGCGCATGGTTCTGCTTTTGCTGCTGATGGCGCTGTGACGCAAGGACCTGCGACGAAAGGTTTGACGAAATTGACCGTGGAAGTGACAGGTGCGACTTTGAGTGTGAAGGCGTAAGTATTGAAAGGCGATTTTCAGGTATTGACAAATTCTGTCAATACCTGAAAATCGTTTGTATAGCTCTCGCGAAATTCTAGCAAATGGCGAATAGGCCCACTACACCACGATTTACAACATACCGCGCGACACAAAGTCAATAATTTCCGAAGCAACCGCCTCTTTCGACTGAAGCGGAATCAATTTCTTTTCCCCCGAAGCAGCAAAAACCGTTACCTGGTTCGAATCTACTCCGAAGCCAGCGCCCGCATCTTTCAGCGAATTCAAAACGATGAAATCCGTTTTTTTCGTTTTCATTTTCGCCAAAGCATTCACCTCCTCGTTTTCAGTTTCTAATGCGAACCCCACCAGTAGTTGATGAGGCTTTTTCACTGCCCCTAAAGCCGCTAAGATATCCGTCGTTTTTTCTAGAACCACCGAAGTCGTCGCCTCTGATTTTTTTATTTTCTCCACTGCCTGAACAGCCGGACGATAATCCGCCACGGCAGCCGCCATGATCAACAGATCAGCCGAAGTAAAATGAGCTAAACAAGCCGCTTCCATTTCTGCTGCAGACCTCACGTCCACCACCTTAATTCCCTGAAGACGAGTAGAAACTTGCAAGGGTCCTGCAATTAAAGTCACATCAGCTCCTTGAAGATAATAGGCCTCGGCCAGGCTAAGACCCATTTTTCCGGTCGAAAAGTTGGAAATATAACGCACCGGGTCGATTAGTTCGACCGTAGGTCCAGCGGTAATGACTATTTTTTTTCCTGCGAAACAAGACCCTCTAAACGTTTGAGAAATCAAATGCTGGACGATTTCCTCCGGCTCCATCATGCGCCCTTGGCCTACTAATCCGCTAGCAAGTTCCCCAGAATTAACTTCTAAAACCGTCACACCATCTCCTCTCAAAGTAGAAATAGAACGCTGGGTCGCTGGGTGCAAGAACATATCTTCGTCCATCGCAGGAGCCACGATAACCGGACAGCGCGCGGATAAATACGTAGCTAAAAGCACATTATCACACAAACCCTGCGCCATCTTAGCGAGTGTGTTGCAGCTGGCAGGTGCGATGATAAATACATCCCCCCACAAGCCTAATTCCACATGGTTATTCCAAACAGAACCCTCCTGAAATTCCACCCACACTGAATGCTTAGAAAAAGTCGACAGCACTAAGGGAGACACAAAATCAAGCGCCGCTTTCGTTAGCACCACACGAACTTCTGCACCTTCTTTCGTTAACAAACGAACGAGCTGAATCGACTTATAGGCAGCAATGCTGGCTGAAATTCCGAGTATTATTTTTTTCCCTTGGAGCGACATGGATGGAATATTTTGGCCAAAATTATGGTAATTTTGCCCATTAACATAATGAATTGAAACAATTTCAAAAGACCAGCGAGCTTCAAAGTTACCTTAAATCGTCTAGTAAATCCATTGGATTTGTCCCTACGATGGGCGCTTTGCACGAAGGGCATTTGGCCTTAATTAAAGCCTCTAAATCTACCTGCGAATTAACGGTTTGCAGTATTTTTGTCAATCCGACGCAGTTTAACGACCCGACGGATTTTGAAAAATACCCAGTTACAATAGCCGCGGACCTAGAAAAATTAGAGGCCGAAGGATGTGATGTCGTATTCGTTCCCTCGGTCTCCGAGATGTATCCATCCGGCACTGCTCAGTTAAAACACTACGACTTAGGATTCATTGAGACTATTTTAGAAGGCAAATATCGCCCTGGACATTTCCAAGGGGTATGCGTGGTCGTCGATTTACTACTCCAAGCGGTGCAACCACACAAATTATTCATGGGGGAGAAGGACTACCAACAAATCGCTGTGGTGCGCAAGATGCTGGAGCTGACGAATTCCTCGATTGAATTAGTGAAATGTCCGACGGTCAGATCGGGCGAAGGTTTAGCGCTGAGCAGTAGAAATGCCCGTTTAACTGAGGAACAAAAAGAGCAAGCGTTAGCTATTTACAGGGGCTTTGGCCTATCTTCTGAAACTGAATTCAAACAATCGCTGCTTGAAAACGGTTTTGAATCCATTGATTATGTGGCCTGTGTAGATCCACAAACCTTACAAGAAAAACCGGTAGGCGAGAAGCCTTACCTCATTTTAGTCGCTGCTTTTATCGGCGGTGTTCGATTAATTGATAACAAAACCTTTGCATGAGCTACCTAAAAGAAGTTAAAAGAGTCACGACCACCAGCTTGCAAACCATGAAGGGCGCTGGGGAGAAAATCGCCATGTTAACCTGCTACGATTACACGATGGCCGGACTTTTAGATGCGGCCGGAGTCGATGTTTTATTAGTAGGAGACAGCGCTAGTAATGTGATGGCGGGTTATGAAACGACTTTGCCCATCACCTTAGATCACATGATCTACCATGCCCAATGCGTTAGTAGAGGAGCAAAAAGAGCGATGGTTTTAGTAGACATGCCTTTTGGGTCTTATCAATCGGACAGCTCCATTGCTTTAGCCTCCGCAGTGAAAATCATGAAGGAAACCGGAGCCCATGCCGTGAAATTAGAGGGGGGCGAAGAGGTCGTAGAATCGATCTTAAAAATTACGAAAGCCGGCATTCCGGTCATGGGACACTTGGGCTTAACTCCCCAAAGTATCCACCAATTCGGTTCTTATGGTATCCAAGGAAAAGGCGAAGAAGCGGCAAATAAATTAATTAAAGAGGCCGTTATGTTGCAAGAAGCGGGCTGTTTTGGGCTAGTTTTAGAGAAAATTCCAGCTGTATTAGCCGCGCAAGTTACTCATGCTTTGCAGATTCCGACGATCGGCATAGGTGCCGGAGTGGGTTGCGATGGGCAAGTATTAGTAATGCAAGATATGCTGGGAATGAATGACGGATTTGCCCCTAAGTTTTTGCGCAAATATGCTTCATTAGGCGAGGACATTACCCGTGCTACCACTGCCTATGTGCAGGATGTGAAGCACGCGCAATTCCCTTCGCCGGAAGAATCGTATTAAACGAGTTGATTTTTTGCGTTTGGAAAAATAACGGTAGGAGTCCAGGTTTTAGCCGCTTCGAAATCCATCACCGCATAGGAAATGATGATGACGATATCGCCTACAACCCCTTTTCTAGCCGCTGGACCATTTAAGCAAATAACACCTGAGCCGCGTTCGCCCTTGATTATATAGGTTTCGATGCGCTCCCCATTGTTAACGTTCACCACCTGGATTTTCTCGTGCTCGATCATATTTGCCGCATCCATTAAATCCTCGTCCATCGTTAAACTACCCACGTAGTCTACATTGGCTTCAGTAATCGTGGCACGGTGAACTTTAGATTTTAGAATTTGAATTTGATACATAGTGTTTGCGGATTGATTATTTTTCCCAAAATTACCAAATTATTAATACCCTCCCATGGTACTCTTGTTAGACTTAGGAAATTCCCGCTTGAAATACGCGCTTTTCGACGGCTCGCAATTGCGTGATTCTGGATTTATCCCTGATTTATCGCTCCCGAGTATCACTGAAATTATCCCCACTGAGGGAATTCGCCTCCTTGCGATTTGCACGGTTATCGACATTCCTTCGGATATCTTAGCCTCATTAAAGGTAAATTATACCGTTCATTTTATTGCCAAAGAAGACACAAACCTCCGTTTCTCTACCTACAATCCGAGTACCCTCGGATTAGACCGCCTTATTTTAGCAGAAGCCTGTCTTTCCCTATTCCCCTCACAGCCTTCGCTCTGCATTTGCTTAGGCACCTGCATCACGTATAATTTGATTTCTGCAGCTGGAGAATTCATCGGTGGAGCCATCAGTCCAGGCCTTCATTTGCGCTCCAAATCCATGTCAGCGTTTACCGATAAACTTCCCTTGATCGATTTAAAACCTGATTTTACCCCATTCGGAACTAATACCAATTCGAATTTAAATGCGGGTGTTATTTCCGGAACGCTTTTTGAAATCAACGGATTTATCTCAGCTGCGAAAAAAGAATTTCCTAATCTTCAGGTGATTCTAACAGGAGGTGACGCGGACTATTACAAAGATCTATTTAAAATTGATCCATTGCTAGCCTGGAAAGGATTTTTGCGAATGATTCCGAAGGTTTAGTCGTAGTGAAATCTCATAATATGAAGCATTTTCGCCTATTGACACTTTCTGTCAATACCTGGAAACCTCTTTACATACCTCACGAGTTATTTCACACGAAACTGTCCCCAGGGGCATCAAACGCAAAAAGCCCCGCTTCAGCGAGGCTTTTCACAGGGGTCATTCCCACAGATTATTTAAAACCAATCTTCTCTAAGCCTTTGTGAGAAATCACAATCGCCTCTAATGGCGTCTCGTTGAAACAAGCATCTTGCTCCACGAAATAGTATTGCATGCCTGACAATTTTTTATTGTCTAAAATACGCTTGAAATCAATCTTGCCATTGCCCACTGGAGCGAAACGACCTTGATCATCCATGTCTTTCACATGCCAAATCTTGAAGCGACCTGGATAGCGCTTAAAGTAATCTACTGGATCAGCTCCCGCTTTCGTTACCCAGTATAAATCCATTTGGAAATTAACATACTTCGGATTGCAATGCTCAAGTAAATAATCAATGGGCACCACACCATCACCATCCTTTACGAATTCGAAATCGTGGTTATGATACAATAATTGCAAACCAGCGGCAGCACATTTCTCGCCTAATTTATCTAAGATTTCTGCCAAATTCTTAGCGCCACCCTTCATCGCTAATTTCTTATTCACGGCGTCGTACATGAACAAGCCCATTGGGGGAACAGGAACAACAAAGTATTTGAACCCAGCCGCTTTTAGATCCGCTATTTGCTGATCAATATTATCAAACGTAACTGTCCCCTGGTGTGCAGAGATGGGCGTTAATTTCATCTCATCTAAAAGCGACTTGAAGTCCGTTGGAGATAAATTATAAAACTTGCCATTATTGTAACCCGCAGATTCTACGTTTACATAACCCGCTTGTGCCACTTTTTCTAATGTCGCGCGTGCATCTTTCATCGCATCACGCACCGTGTATAGAGCTAAACCGCCAAAAGGTTTATCCGCTTGAACCTCTTTATCTGTTGGTTTAAAGGAAACTAGCGACATGGCCATCACGGCAACTATCGCTACAATTGATTTCATTTTCATAGTTAACTATTTATAATTTTCGTTGAAAATACAAATTAATGTATTTTTTTGATAAAATGATTCATTAGTTCCTCCCATTCCACCTCTAAAGTATGTGAAGGCCGCATTTTCTTCGCCCTCGCATACCAATAATCTGCATTCCAGCTGTCCCCTTCTTTGCGATGTAAATAGGCGTGAACCCAAGCTGCCTCCGCACCTGGTAAAGAGTCCACAAGATCATGTGCCATTTTCCAATCCCCTTTTTTATCATGCCAAAGGCTTTTTAAAAGCACGGAGAAATGTGCAGGTGGTTCTGGATGGGTGAGTGATTCGTGGAAAAGAGATTTACTCATGTTTGAATAGGTTAATTGTGTAATCGAACAATTCTTGCCCCCCTATTTGCCCATGGCCGGGTATAACTACTTTAACAGATGGAAAAGCTTGCTTCACTTTCCTCACTGTCGCAGACCAATCCTTCACATTTGCATCGCCTAAAAATCCTTTAGTGGCTTGCATTTCTTTAATTAAACAACCCCCAAACAGCACGTTATCTGACGGGAAATAGCCCACTACATTGTCTTTTGTATGTCCCTCGCCTAGGAATGTAGCGGTTGCAAATTTTGCTCCCACATTCCATTTAATCGTTTCTGTAAATCCATTTTGCGGATATGCCGTCTTGTTAGCTTTCGCTAGATCTATTGTTTTACTATGGCCAAAAGAAGGAATTTTATGCGCGTGAAACGCCGCTAAACCTCCCAAACAATCGTCGTGAAAATGCGTGGGAACCACGGCCTTAATTTTACAGTTTAGCTTTTTTTCAATGAAGTTAATTAGCTCCTCAGCACTCTTGTCATTCGTGGGTGTATCAAAAACGAGCGCTTCGTTCGCATCTCTCGCAATCATCCCATTACAAGCCACCTTACCAAAATCATTCGTTTGTAAATAGGAGGTATGCACAAACGTATTTGGCGCAATTTGGACGACTACTAAATCCGCGGACCGATAGACCTCTACGGGTAATTTCTGCGCAATGCCTGAGAAACTAACCCAGAAAATAAAAAAAAGAACCCCTTTTAATTTCATAGATTTTCACCAAAAGTAAGCAAGTTGTGATCCGGATCTAACAGCGAAAACTCTTTTTGACCCCAAGCCTTATTCTCTAACGATCCATTCGGATGAATGGGAATTTTCCGATCCATTAAATTCTGATAAAGCGCCTCAATTTCTGTTGTTCGAATATATACCTGTCCATCATTTTCGAAAGGATTCAATCCTGAAAATTCAAACAGATGAAGCTCAATGGCCTCCTTTTTTAATAACAGGTAATCACCATAATCCCCCAGTTCAGAAAAGCCCAAACCCTGAATATAGAATTGCTTCGATGCCGCTTTATCTCGCATGGGGAGCTTAGGGATGATGGTTAATAACATATTGTCTATTATTTCGTTCTACCTTTATACTTAAACACAAACTAATGAAGATTTTAATTTATCTACTAATCAGTTCTTGTCTTTTATTTACGGCCTGTTCTGGTTTACCTTTTCAAACACTTTCATCAACTACGACTATTAAGGGTAATGATGCGTTTATTTTAGGGAATAACAAGCACGGAAAGTTTTCTGTAAGATTAAAGAATACCTCTAATTCGGATATTACGATTTGGCAAGCGCCCATTACAGGAGGTCAACATTCACCTCTTCAGGTAGCGGCAAATCAGACCGTGAATGTCAAGGTAGACCGCGACACTGCAATTAGAATTGAAAATTCTTCGGCATCAGTAATCGACGTAGAGCTTTTGGTGAAAGGGGATACTGGGCTCTCGATGGGGTATAAAAAGTAGATAGACTTCGAAATGTTATTGGGAATATGAGTATATTTCATTCCAATAACTGGTGAATAAATGAACAACCGCAGAGAATTTCTAAAGCAAAGCACAGGCCTTCTGGGTCTCTCAGCCTTAAATTTCGCAGCACCTGCTAAACCGCTATTATCCTTTTCTACTTTAGGTTGTCCCTCCTGGGCTTTTTCAAAAGTCCTATTTCACGCCTCCGCAAATCATTATGCTGGTATTGAAATCAGAGGCATAAAAGGCGATTTAGATCTTCCTTCGAATCCACTTTTTTCGAGCTCAAACATCGCAAGCACAAAGAGAGAAGTGGTAGATGCAAACATCAAAATAGTCAACTTAGGGTCATCTGCTAACCTGCATTTTTTGGACCTATCGAAACGGCAAAAAAATCTGGATGAAGCTAAGAAGTTCATCGATCTCGCTCATCAAGTAGACTGCCCTTTTGTGCGCGTTTTCCCCAACGATTTGCCAAAAGATCAGGACGAAAATGCTACGGTTGATGCAATCATAAACAGCTTGCGCGAATTAGGCGATTATGCGAAAACGAGCGGAGTCAAAGTGCTTCTAGAATCTCACGGAAAAGTCATTAAAAGTGATATGCTTTTGCACATTATGCAGTCTGCGAATCACGCAAATGTGGGGTTAGTTTGGGACTTTTTTAATATGTGGTCGATCACGAAAGAGTCGCCGGAGCAGATGTATGCTTCTTTGAAAAAATACATTTTTCACACGCACATTAAAGATGCCACCTTAACGGAGAAAGGGGAAACCTATACGCTTTTAGGCGAAGGAAATTCCCCGGTTAGAGAGGCGCTACATGAACTAAAGGCGGGAGGATATCAGGGGTATTATAGTTTTGAGTGGGAGAAGCTTTGGCATCCAGAAATTCAGGAACCGGAAATCGCGATTCCACATTTCGCGAAAAATTTCACGAAATTGTGGATGTAAATCATGACATCTAAAGACAAACATACCTTCGACGCCATCGTCATCGGATCCGGAATCAGCGGCGGTTGGTCTGCCAAAGAACTCACGGAGAAAGGTCTAAAAACCTTATTACTCGATCGCGGGAGAGATGTGAAGCATGTCATTGATTACCCCACCACTTTAGCGAATCCTTGGGATTTGCCACACCGCGGACAGGTACCAGTAGAGCTGAAAAAGGAATATAAAACCGCGAGTAAAAACTATATTTTTTCGGAGGCGACGGCTCATTTTTTGACCAAAGACGGGGAGCAACCTTACATTCAAGATAAACCATACGACTGGATTCAGGCCTACCAGGTGGGCGGACGTTCCCTTCTGTGGGGTCGCCATACGCAGCGTTGGAGTGACTTTGATTTCACCGGCCCAGAGCGCGATGGTTTCGCGGTCGACTGGCCCATTCGCTATAAGGACATCGCACCATGGTACAGTTATGTGGAGAAGTTTGTCGGAATTTCGGGCAATAAAGATGGCTTAGAAACCTTACCTGATGGGGACTTCATCAAGCCCTATGAGCTGTCTTGTGTGGAGAAGCATTTTGGGAAAGTGGTGAATCAAAAATACCCCGATCGGCACGTCATCATCGCCCGCACGGCGAATCTGAGTCAAGCCGATAAAATCCACACTTCTGTGGGTAGAAGTCAATGCCAAAACCGTAACCTCTGCGAACGCGGTTGTCCGTATGGCGGCTATTTCAGCAGTAATTCCGCGACTTTGCCAGCGGCTTATAACACGGGAAATTTAACCTTAAAACCACATTCGGTTGCTCATTCCATTATCTATGATGAGCATAAAAAGAAGGCGGTCGGAGTTCGGGTGGTGAACGCGCTGACGAATGAAATGGAAGAGTATTACGCGTCGATCATCTTTGTGAATGCTTCGCCTTTGGCCACTAACTTAATCCTATTAAACTCCATCTCATCGCGCTTCCCAAATGGCCTAGGAAATGACTCCGGCATCTTAGGAACGCACATGGCCTTCCACAGTTACCGCGGCAGAATTACGGCAGAATACGACGGGGATTTAGACTACACCACCGCAGGAAAAAGACCAACGTCCGGCTACATCCCGCGCTTCCGAAATGTGTACAAACAGGAAACCGATTTCCTGCGAGGCTATGCGAGCAATCTCTCCGCTTCGCGTATCGTCGAAAATGCCTCCGATTTAGTCGGCGAATCCTTAAAGAATTCCTTATTGAATCAAAAGTTGGGCAACTGGCACATCAACGTGGGCATGATGGGGGAGACGATTCCCAAGGCACAGTCGACGGTTCGCTTAGACGCAAATCTTAAAGATAAATACGGCATTCCACAGCTTCGGGTATCCATAGGCTACGACGAAAACGATGAGAAAATGTTGAAAGATTTCCATCAACAATTCACCGAAATGTACTCCGCGGCAGGCTTCCACAACATTCAGCCTATCGATACGAAACGTCTACCGGGTAACGAGAACCACGAGATGGGTGGAGTGCGTATGGGAAGGGATCCTAAAACCTCTATGCTAAACGCCTTCAATCAATTGCACCACTGCAAAAATGTGTTTGTGACTGATGGCTCTTGTATGACATCTACCTCTACGCAGAATCCATCACTGACCTACATGGCATTGACGGCGCGGGCCGTGGATTATGCGATGAAAGAGAGAAAGAAACTTAACTTATAATTTTATGAATTGGCCTATCATTCGATCTGGTTTTATCTTTATTCTGTTACTATTTAGTATGTCTAAAAGTGAAGGACAAATTTCAAGTGCCTTGAAAATAAAAGGTATCCCAAGGGAACTTGTTTGGGAAAATAAACCGAAACGTTTTCAAGTTACGCCCACATCTCTACAAATCATTTCCGGTGAAAAAACCGATATGTTCCGAGATCCAAATGTGACTTATAATACGGATAATGCCCCTAAATTACTTTTTGAGGCGGACTCTAATTTTGTTTTCACAGCATCGGTGGAGCATGCTTTTGCTTCTAAATGGGACGGTGGTGCTTTGGTCATTAAACAAGATAGTCTGAACTGGGTAAAATGCTGTTTCGAAAAAGATTATACGGGTGCTAAAAGAGTGGTCAGCGTCGTGACTAAAGGGATTTCGGATGACTGCAACTCCGTAGAAATAAAAGGGAATAAAGTATATTTTAAAATTGCCAAAGCAAACAACGTCATCACCCTGTATTATTCAATAACCGGAAAAAGCTGGTATCTATTTAGGCACTTTACCTTTGATGCCAGCGGCCCTCTCAAAATCGGTTTCTTATCACAGTCTCCCACAGGTACTGAATGCACCGTAACCTTCCGAGATATTTACTATTCACCAAAGAAAATTAAAGACCCCTATGCGGGAGAATAATATGGCATCTATCAACCCACACATCCATTTCAACGGCAACACCGAAGATGCTTTTGAATTTTATCGCTCCGTTTTAGGCGGTTCGTTTTCACGTCTTATGCGCTTCAAGGAATTAAATAATCCCGACTTTTCTTTCCCGGAAGAAGAATGGGAAAAAATCATGTTAATTCGGTTACCAATAGCTGGTGGAGGTTATTTGTCTGGTAGCGACGTCCCTAATTTCATGGGTGTCGTTAGCGAAGAAGAGAACCGAAACAAGATTATCCTAAGCGCTAATTCGCTAGAAGAAGCTACCGCTTTATTTGATGGACTTTCTGCTGGAGGTACGGTAGAAATGCCAATGGATGAAGGCCCTTGGGGGTCCCATTTAGGCACTTTTCGCGATAAATATGGGGTAGAGTGGATGGTGGAGGTTACCCCCTAGCCCATTCAAAAATCTCAATAAACACAAGGCCGAAAAGCAAAAAGCCTACATATAGTATGCGATTGATAGGAGAGTTTTTCATCTGCAAAACGTTTTATTTTGCATCATTCCAGCCATCTAAAATGCCTGATTTAATGTCATCATAGTTCGAAATAAAAAATACAACTAAAACAATCCAAAGAAGCGTTTTCCAGTTGTTGCGAACAAGTGTTTTTAAGTCGTTAATTAACTGATTCATATCTGTGATTTTAATGGTGAAATTAAATTCGTAGGGTCGGTTTTCAACGCTTTCAATCTGGCACCAAAATCCATGTGCAAATATGATTGTTTATGTTTTGAAATTATGGACAAAGAGACGTCATTAAGACGACATTTCGCTTTCCACAAGGCAATTATACGAATTATTTAATATTTAATACCTTGAATTTCTTCAAATCCAAGCACATAATCCCCTCCAAGTAAGTAACAGAAAGTGAAAAATTTATAGTATACTTACCCGACTAAAACCTATTAAAACACCATGAAAAAAATATACATCCTCCTGCTTTCCTGCCTTGCTTGGACAGCTACTGCTCAAGACGGCACTATTTATCCGCTAGAAGCGCCTAAAGAACCGAATGCCATTCCCTTAAACACCGGCTCTGTGAAAGACCAACCAGCACCAGAAACCTGGTTCAAACAATGGGGCGATCCAATGGCTAGAAATATTTCGAAAGCAACTTTAACTCCCTTCTTCCCTGAAAAAGGAAAGGCAAATGGAACGGTTGTCATCGTCGCACCTGGAGGCGGGTACCGCTGGCTTTCGATGGGAAATGAGGGCTGGGAAGTCGCTGAGGCTTTGGCCAAAAAAGGAATCACCGCTTTCGTCCTAAAATACAGACTATTCCCAACCGCAGAAAAATTAGAAGACTTCACCGCGTGGATGAACCGCCCTCGTCCTGCACCAGCTCCGGCAACTTCTAAATCAGATAGCGCTGCGAAAAATACCAACCCTATGACCCAAATGGATCTCTCTAATCAGTTAGAAGATGCAGAAGCTGCCTATGCGATGATTGTTAAAAACGCAACAACTTGGGGCCTAGACACGAAGCGAATCGGTATGATTGGATTCTCTGCTGGAGCGGGATTAACGATGCATGCGACGCTATACTCTAAAACGATGAAGCTCGCGTTTATCGGACCTATTTATGGTGGCATGGGGCCCGTGAAAGTGCCTGCAGATGCGCCACCTATGTTTAATGTGATTGCCTCGGATGACTTTTTGTTTAACTCCCAATTTGGGGTGATTGATTCTTGGTTCAAGGCGAAAAGACCGGTGGAGTTTCATTTATACCAAAACGGTGGTCATGGCTTTGGCCTAGGCAATCCGAATCGTACCAGCAATAAATGGTTTGATGCCTTTATGCACTGGCTGGATGTGAATAAGTTTTTAGTAGCGCAGTAGATGACCTGTAATGACCAGTAAAACCTTTTATTTTAAAGACGACGGAATTGTCCCAAACAACGTACTTCCTGTTATCTTTTATCAAAAAGTAACAGATGCGGAGGATTGTTCGGCTTGGTTAGAACATCGCTTTAGAGAAAACAAATGGTTAAATAATTGGCGCGATATTATATTGCCCTACGATCATTTTCATAGTAATACGCATGAGGTGTTGGGATTAGGCCGAGGAAGTGTTTCGCTAAAAATTGGTGGCACGAACGGTATAATCCTTTCATTAAGTGCAGGGGATGTCGTTATTCTTCCAGCTGGAGTTGGTCATTATTCCGTCTCCGAACATACGGATTACGAATTTGTGGGAGGCTACCCGAATGGTGCTGAATGGGATTTAAAAACGGGCTTAGAGCCAGGCGAAAGAGCGCAAATTTTACAGTCGATTTCGACTGTAGAGATGCCTGAACTAGATCCCATTTTTGGTCAAGAGGAACTGTTGTTTGAAAAATGGGCCCTCTAAAAATCGCTTATTTTAGTCTAGCATAAAGCATTTCCAAATACTTCTTTTGGGCCACTAGTTTATTTCCTTTTATCGCCGCTTTTTTCGCATCCCACAATGCAGGAAATGAAACTTTTCCGCAAGATAGAGAGTACATCCAAAACAAATCAATGAAATTGATGAAGAGATTGGTGCGATAAAATAGGGTGGCTTTTTCGATTTGGAAACCTAATTTTTGCAAGGTTCTTTCATTGAAAAAATACGATGTACCTACGATCTGAACAGATTCAGGAATGCGTTTATTTTCTATTTGGGAAATAATATTCAACAAGCCCTCGCAATGATACATCAGCAGTTTATTTCTAAGTGAAACACCTGCCCTCTGATTTCGAAAGACAAATAAATAATCAAAGCTCGTCCCGCTGTGCAGATCAATTTGTTGCTCGTTCACCATATACCCCAAGAGCATAGGAGAATAGTAGGTATAACCACCCGTCAGCTTAAATAAAGGCGTATAAAGAAATTGACTGATGGGCACATATAAGATGAATGCCACATAAATAAGCGGGTTCTCACTCCCTTGTTCAATAATAAAAATCGCTAAAAATAAGCCTAGTAAAAGGAATGCAAGGGAGATAATCCATTGCGAAAGTTTAGGTAGCTGATAGAAGTCGTTCATATTTTAGCCGCTTTCCTTTTAAATGTATTCTAATTTAAACAAATATTGCAAATGATTCCAATGCGTTTCGGCAAGTAAATAGCATAGTAATTATAAACGCCAGATGAAGGCGCTATTAGTGTTTATAAAATCATTTTCACTTATTTCGAATAATTCGATTATTTCATTTAAATTCGTAAATTAATTCAATACTATGGAAATCGAAGAAAAATTAATACGTCCTACTAAAGAGGAGCAAAAGATTGCAAAAGAGTCGTATTTAGCTCTTTCGTCTACTTTAGAGTTGCTACATTCAGTTAATCCAGAAATTGAAATTGAAGAAACGGAAGAAAAAATTAAAGTGCCTTTAAAAGCCCTTAAATTATTGGCAACCATCTTAAAAGCGACGAGTCAAGGTAAGCCCATTTCTATTGTCCCAATTGCAACTGAGATGACCACACAGGCGGCATCAGAAATGCTTGGTTGTTCTAGGCCCCATTTAATATCATTGCTTGAAAACGGTGAAATCCCCTTTATTAAAGTAGGGAAACACAGACGTATTAAATACGAAGATGTTATAAAATACAAAGACCAGATGTATTCAAAACAGCGCGAAAGAATAACAGAAATGATGAAAATGGATGAAGATCTAGGGCTGTATGATTCATAGTGTAAAATTTACCTGTCTTTTGGATACGAATGTTATCTATCCTATACAAACTCGCGATATGTTGTTGTGGTTCGCGCATTATGAATTATATACTCCAAAATGGAGCCCACATATTTTCGAAGAGTGGGCTAATGTGATGCGAAGAAAAAAAGTTGAAGAGCATGAAATTATAAAGCGAATAGAAAATGTAAATTTGGCTTTTCCGGGTGCTCAAGTCAAAAACTATGAATCAATAATTGCTACCCTACAACTACCTGATTTAATGGATTGCCATGTCTTAGCTGCAGCTATAAAATCGAATGCCGAAGTAATTGTTACGAACAATTTGAAAGACTTTCCAGCAGATTATCTAAATAATTTTAATATTTCTGCAAAATCTGCGGATGATTTTTTAACCGATATAATCGACTTAAACCACGAAATGGCATTAGAAGCATTTAAAATGATGGTTTCAATAAAAAATAAACCTGATTTAGATGAATATCAAGTATTAGATAGTTTTCGTAAAAATGGACTAAAAGATACTGCCGATTTCTTACATGCTTTACTTTAAAATTTTAGAAATACGTTCAAATCAATAATCCTCCTTCTCCGCCCTAACCACTAATTCCGTATCGATTAATTCTAGGGACAAAACCATATCCTTCACCGTCTCTTTGTATTTTTTAAAGTGGGGCGCTGAGGTATGTGCCTGATAAGCCTCTGGGCTTGCATACACTTCGAAAATGGTGATGACCGAGGGATCCTTTTTATCAGAAACCGCCGTGTAGGATAAGACACCAGGTTCTAATTTGATCGCCGCATCCATCTGCTCCTGGAGTGCAGACTTGTATTTTTCTAGCTGATTGCTGTCTACTTTTATTTTGGCAATACGGTACATTTTCGCCGGCATTTGCGCTATAGAACTTGTCTTGATCACTCTTTTTGCATCCGATTCTTTGAGGACCAAATAAGGTTTAACTCCTGTCGCTTTAATGTCATTACCCTTCATCGCAAAAGCCTCTTGCTTTCCATCCGCGATGAAAATTTCGGTAGCTACCGGTAACGAATACGTTTTGATTTGGTCAGGCGCCAGGTCACTTACCCGTGTTTGAATTTTCCCGTCTGGCGTGTAAATGATGAGAGAAAGATGGAAGACTTCCTTGTTGTCGTTTGCAAAGCTAATGTCATTTGCTTGCTGGGCCGATGCAGAAAATACAAAGGACAAAAGTGTTAGAATAAGGGTTCCTATTTTCATTCACTGACATGGTTTTATTATGTCATAAATATACCTCAAAAGGAGTAAATACCCTATTATCAAAACTTGCAAAAATTACAAGTTTTGATAATAGAGTTCGTATCTTTGCTAAATGAAATCATTTACCTACCGAAAAGAATACCTGGATAAGCTCCAATCCTACAAAGACAAGGATTTAATAAAAGTGGTAAGTGGTTTGCGGAGATCCGGCAAAAGCACTCTTTTAGAATTATTCCGAAATGAAATCATAAAAAGTGGAATCAAAAAGGAGCAAATTCAATTCATCAATTTTGAATTGCCAGAAAATTACCTGAATAAGTCCTGGGATGAGCTCTATTTTGGCATTAAGGAAAAACTTATTACTGGCTTAGCTAACTATGTATTTTTAGACGAGGTTCAAAACATTCCCCAATTTGAAAAGCTGGTTGATGGACTTTTTGCTACTGAAAATGTTGATGTATATATCACTGGATCTAACGCATTTCTATTAAGTAGTGAACTAGCCACCCTTTTGAGTGGGCGATATATTGAAATTTCAATTTTGCCATTCTCATTTTCAGAATACTTAACAGCAAGGAAAATAGATATCGAGAACAAATACTTGAATTTTGAAGCCTTGTTTTTTGATTATATCAATGAAACCACCTTGCCCAAAGGCGTCGCGTTGCGAGATGGAGGTTACGATAAAATTTATGAATACTTGGAAGCTATCTACCAATCCATTATAGAAAAAGATATTTCCCAGCGTTATGAAATTAGAGAAATAAGGGCATTCAATAATATCATAAAATTTGTTGCTTCGAACATCGGAAGTATCTTGTCCCCTAGCAATATCGCATCCACATTAAAACAAGAAGGGCACAATATACATCATTCAACCATCGAAAAATACCTTCGTTACCTAGAGGCGTGCTTTGTTTTTTATAAGGTAAATCGATTTGATTTGAAGGGCAAAAAGCAATTAGTTACACAAGAAAAATACTACTTAGTGGACCCCGGTCTATTGAATATATTAGTGGGCAAAGAACGAATGACAGACAGAGGTCACATTCTAGAAAATGTAGTTTACTTAGAACTTATCAGAAGGGGGAATAAAGTTTGGACAGGAACTGCACGAAATACAGAAATTGATTTTGTTTGCAAAACTCCTTTGGGAGAAATAGAATACTACCAAATCGCCTGGCAACTAGCTGCAGAAAGTACCATCGAGAGAGAATTTTCGGCCTTAGAAAAGATGAAAGATAACTACCCTAAATACGTATTATCCATCGATTCATTCACACAAAACAGAAGCGGCATTAAGCACCTAAATGTTTTTAAATGGCTGTTAGGAATTTAGTTTTCAGCCCTCGATAAAAGGTATTCATTCCTTTTTATCCAGTTATCTGTACCCTGAAATTTCACCGATTTGGTAATTGTAAACGTGTTTTTTTGAAGCAAATATTGATGTCTTAAAATCGCCTTCTTATTCTCATTCCCATCTTCTCCATCCACTTCAGTCACTAGCGTAAATCCTTCCGCTGAATCTCGTTTGAATTCGACGATTTTATCATTGCCAAAAAGCGAGCCCACAATTGCCGTCGTATCTTTTGAATTCGCGTGAGGTTCCTTTGGGTACTCATAGGCCATTATATAGCCCCTCGAATCCGCTGTTAAACTGATTTTTATATTCGCTAACATCGTAAAGGGCTTTCCTGACGAATAATCCAAATACGTTAAATTCCCTTTCCAACTACCTACTGAACCAGCTATATCTTTAACTTGTATGGATTGTGCATTTGCGAATAAACTCAGCAACACAAGCGCTGATGTAAGCAGGACTTTTTTCATAGGTATGGGTTTATTAATTACCTGCAATAGGAGATCCGAAAATACCCACAGCAAGCTCCACCCAAATAAGCATAAATACTAGCAAAAATAAAGCGATAAAAAGAGCTTTATACTTGTATTTAAGGGTAGCTCGTAAAATTTGTTTGATCCCAAAACTCAAAGATAAAATGAGCAATCCCATAATCAGAAAGTCAAAGAAACTCCAATTAACCTCGTCAGAAATCAACATACCTATTAAGGGTAGTAACAATAATAATAGGGGGGAGAAAACACTCCAATTTTTAGTTTTCATCTGCTATTTTTTATATTCCAAAATATCGGCCGGTTGACATGCTAAGGCTTCACATATGGCCTCTAAAGTACTGAATCGAATTGCTTTGGCTTTTCCCGTCTTCAATATGGACAAGTTCGAAAGGGTAAGCCCTACTTTTTCAGAGAGTTCATTTAATGACATTTTTCGTTTTGCCATCATGACATCTAGATTGATAATTATGGCCATAATTTAAATCGTTAAGTCGTTTTCATTTTTCATCTGAAGCGCATTCTGAAAAAGCATCTCTAGGATAGCCGCAAAAACGGATACCACGAAAGGAATACAAGCCACAAAAAAACCATAAATGATCAACCCTGGAGCATCATCCGCCTCTGCAATCGGAAACAGAAAAGGGACGAAACCGACCATTAAAAGTATGCCCCCTACCAGAGAGGCTAGTTTAATGTTGCGAAAGGCCTGGATAGAAAATGCGGAGAATCCTAAATTTTGATCTATCAAGGTTAACAATTTCCAGGATTGCCATAAAACAAAGAAATAAGGTATAGTCACCGCATAAAGTACCGTGATGATAACCAATATGGCCTTATTTGCCATGGGGAAATCCGCATTTAATCCTGTGTATAAACTAGGGAAAGCAAAAATAGCCATCGCTAAAACAATGAGTGCCATAACTAGTAAGGTGGCCTTAAGCAGGAGAGTAGAGCCTTTTTTGAACATTTTGTGTGTGTTTTACCTCGTGATTACAGGGCAAAAATAGGATAAATTTATTGATAAACAATAAATTTATATTGATAATTAATCCTTCACACATCTAAATCCCGTATGCTGCAAGCCAGAGTCTGGGCTTGATTTCATTCTGGCAGCATTTCGGTAACTAGCACAATAGCTATCATTGCACAGGAATGATCCTCCTCGCATGACGCGTTTGGGAACTTGGGGCTCATCGGGGTCATAGCTTTTTGAGGGGCCTTGGGGATTTAGGCGAGGACTTTGCTTGTAATAATCTGATCGATACCAATCTGCACACCACTCCCACACATTTCCAGCCATGTCGTAAAGTCCATATCCATTCGGTTGAAAGGACTTTACAGGTGCCGTTGTTGACTTATAGCCATCTAGGGCGAGATCCTCCTGAGGGAAATTTCCCTGAAAACTATTGGCTTTAAAGGGGGCGACATTGACTGATGCCGAGCCCCAGGGATAGCGCTCATTTTTTAACCCTCCTCTGCTAGCCCATTCCCATTCTGCTTCCGTGGGTAGTCGCTTCCCCGCCCAATTTGCGTAGGCCAAGGCATCATCATAGGAAACATGTACCACCGGGTGATTGTCCTTTCCTTGGATACTTGATCCTGGACCTTGAGGATGCTTCCAATCAGCCCCTCGCCTAAATTCCCACCATTGGGAATAATCATTCAGGTTAACGGGACCTGTCGTAGGCACAAAAACCAAGGAACTTGGGGAAAGTAAGGAATCAGCCGGTTTAGGTGTTCCTGCAGGCAATTGCTTTGACATTTCTACCCAATCTATGGCCTTTTCGGCCGTCGTAACATATCCAGTAGCCTGCACAAATTTGGCAAAATCAGCATTTGTAACTTCCGTTTCATCCATGTAAAATCCTTTTAACTGAACAGGGTGTATTGGATATTCATCCGCCCTTCCTTGATCATCGTGGGAACCCATCATAAAAGAGCCGGCAGGAATTCGTTTCATTCCCAGGTAAGAAGAGCTTGTCTTTTTTTGCTTAGAGCCGGGCTGTACTTTGTATCGACTAGGCATAGGGACATGACAAGTAGGTACCTTTTGCTGACCAAGCAAGAGAAAGCAGGGCAAAAAGAAAATGAGCAAACACTTCATTTATATCTTATACATTACGAATGTCAACAAATTTATATAAATTTAATCTGTTTAAGCAAAACCTATTGATCACATGAAGAAGACTATATTTTACTTTTTGTTAGGATCCCTTTTGTTGCCTTCGACTATCCTCTTTAGTCAGACCAAACAGCCAAGCCGTCCCAATATCATCTTCATCATGTCAGATGACCATGCCTATCAGGCCATTTCAGCTTATGACAAGCGACTTATTTCAACTCCTAATATTGATAAAATCGCTAAAAATGGCGTATTATTTACAAATGCTAGTGTAACAAATTCCATTTGTGCTCCTAGTAGAGCCACTATTTTAACAGGGAAACATTCCCACCTAAATGGGAAAGTGGATAATCATTTTAGCTTTGATACAAGCAATGTTACCTTTCCGCAGCTGCTTCAAAAAGGAGGATATCAAACGGCGATGTTTGGCAAACTTCATTTTGGAAATAGCCCAAAAGGCTTTGATCAATTTAAAATATTACCAGATCAGGGAAACTATTATAACCCTGATTTTATCACAAAAAAAGAAGGGAAAATAAACGTTACGGGCTATGTAACCGATATTATCACAGACATGACAATCGATTGGTTACAAAAGGAGCGTGATCCCGCAAAACCTTTTATGCTCATGTATTTGCACAAAGCGCCCCACCGTTCCTGGTTAATGGCTGAACGGCATTTGAAGGAAATGACTTCTACTGCCTTCCCTGAACCACCTACGTTATTTGATGATTATACTGGCCGGACAGGCGCTGTCAAAGAGGCGGAAATGAATATTTTAAAACATATGTCCTGGTCAGGAGATAACAAGATCTATCCCCAAACGATGGATTCGCTACATATTCCAGAAATAGGTTTTGACAAAAGACGTTTTGAGGCTGAAATGGGTCGATTAAACCCTACCCAAAAAACGCATTTTAATGCCGTTTATGACCTAATCAATGCGGAATTCAGTAAGGCGTATCCGCGCATGACGGATCAAGATAAAATGCGCTGGAAATACCAACGCTACATGCAAGACTATTTAGGCACCATTAAGGCTGTCGATGAAAATGTGGGTCGCCTTTTAGATTATTTAGAAGCAAATCATTTATTAGAAAACACGTTGATCGTTTACACGTCAGACCAAGGATTTTACTTAGGTGAACATGGTTGGTTTGATAAACGCTTTATTTATGATGAGTCATTCAAGACTCCTTTACTCGTATCTTGGCCCAATCAAGTTAAAGCTGGTCAAAAATCGGATGCTTTGGTCCAAAACCTGGACTTTGCACAAACCTTTTTAGAGGCAGCGGGAATTCAGGCTCCAGCAGACATGCAGGGCCAAAGTTTGCTCCCTTTGTTAAAGAACCAGCCTTGGGAAAGAGATGCGGTATATTATCATTACTATGAATACCCGGCGGAACACATGGTTAATCGCCATTATGCCGTGATTACTAAAAAATACAAGCTCATCCATTACTATTTTAAAGAGGATGTTTGGGAACTTATTGATCGGGAAAAAGACCCCATGGAGTTAAAAAATGTATACCATGACCCGGCCTATTCAGCAATCAAAAAGACCTTACACAAACAATTAGCTGAATTGCGCGTGAAGTACAAGGACAATTCCGCCCTGAGTCAAAATTACATAGACCGTTTCTTGAAGGATGCTTCAGAAGGCAAAGTATTCGGGGTGCCTAAAGAGAAGGCTTTACAAATGATGAAGAAATAATTCAATGATTAAGTAGGTGGCAATTCCTGCCATTTTACAAGAAGGACTTATCCTCTTTTTAACGCAAGGCCTATTTGTCCTGCATGATAGGAGTTATGGTATAGAATATGGGAAAACAACCTCGCTTTTGTGACTGCCCCGAAAAAAGGGGTTTCTATTATATCTGACCACCCCGAAATAGGAGTTGTTTCTATAATCTCTTCCAGCATTTTAAATCCTTCATCAATTAGCTTTTTGCTTTCCTCAAAATCATTCCCCTGTCCCTCATCCTGCTTACCAAGGGTAGTATTTTGAACCTCACTAGGTTTACCAAAAAAATAACCAAACATAAGCATGGTCTCTCCAATATGCCGATAAATGAACCCAACAGATGAGGTATTTTCATTTAAAGATTTCGAAATATTCTCGCTGCTTACCCTATTCAATGAAAAACTACAAGAAAGAATATTTTGTGCCAAAAGGTCTCTGAATATTTCCATTTTGATTAATTCCAAGGTTAATTCTTGTACAATAAACAACCCTAAGTTAATTTCATTTATTTATTGACCAAAGAAAATCGAAGTCTTTAATAAAGATGAACTCCCTGACTGACAACAAAAAAGCCGATCATTTTTGATCAGCTTACCCCCTCTCCTGGATTAGAATTAGGGTCCCAGACATTAAAATATGTGATCTGTTTAATAAATATAAAATCCCTTACCCACTTTCTTGCCCCACTCCCCTTTCTCGAATTTCTCCACGATCGTAGGTGAAGGTTTATCTGCTTCATCTCCAGAAGATTGGTATTTTTCCATGCCCACATGATAGGCCAGGTCGATCCCAGTCAAATCCAACAATTGGAACGGTCCCATCGGGTAGCCCAAGCCTTTCATGACCGCCTGATCGATATCTTCTACCGAAGCAACGCCTGAATCTAAAAGATTTAATGCTTCCTTTCGGGTGGCTTGTAACATACGATTAACCACAAAACCGTAAATCTCTTTTTGAAGAACAATAGGCGTCTTTCCCATTTGGATTGAAACCGCTTCTAAAAGCTCTACCGTTTCCGCGGATACGTGTGGTCCTTTCACAATCTCCACTAAATTCATCACGAGCGCCGGATTGAAAAAGTGCATGTTGACGACCTTATCTGGGCGATTCGTGGCCGAGGCGATTTGGGAACTGACGATATAGGAACTATTCGTGGCTAAAATGGTATGTGGCGGACAAAGGGCGTCTAATTCACTAAACAAGGCCCTTTTAACCTCTAATTTTTCGATGATGGCTTCAATAATTAAATCGGCCTGCTGTACGGCTGCAGTCAAAGACGTTTCAAAACGCAATCCCGCCTTCGTTTTAGTCACCTCCTGCTCGCTCATGCGCCCTTTACTAATTCGCCCAGCTAAATAGGTATCGGCAAAGTCGCTAGCGCGCTGCAAGGCGTCTGGATTTTGGTCAGTACAAATCACTTGAAAACCAGCTATCGCAGCCGAAATAGCAATTTGATGACCCATATTTCCGGCACCGATTACCGTGATGTGGCGTATTTCCTTAGTCATATTAAGCTGCTTTTGAAGGTGAATCTGTAGGGCGGTTGCGCCACCAATTCGCAAGCAATGACCCTGAAATAGTCATCCAAGGCACAGAGATGGCTGAAGCCAGGCCAACGGTGGCAATTTTTCCCATTTGTAGGGCAATACCGGAAGACAAGCCTCCATTTTGCAAGCCCACTTCTAAAGAAATAGTTCTGCAGGTTTGCTCGCTTAAGCCCGCTAATCGGCCACTCCAATAGCCCAATAAATAGCCGATGGAATGGTGAATTATGGACGCTAAAAACAAAAAAGGTCCTATTTTCAATAAGGCGTCGCGGCCAGATGAAACAATGACAACAAGCATCATAAAGACGCCAACCATCGAAATGGTAGGCATAATTTTCTTCAACACCTGCAATTTTGCCTTAAATAGGCTATTCAATACGAGACCCAAAATGATGGGTAAAATGATCATTTCGCCCACGTGAAGCATCATCTTTAAGAAGTCAACTTCGACATATTTTCCCGCCAATAATTTCATGAGCAAAGGGGTCATGACCGGCGCCATCAACGTCGAAATCGTACCGATCGTTATGGATAAGGGCACATTGGCTTTCGCAATAAAAGCCAATACATTCGAAGTAACACCACTCGGAACGGATCCAATGAGGATGATCCCAGCTGCTATTTCAGATGGAAATCCAAAGGTAGTGGCAAGTGTAACTGCGACCAAGGGCATGATGGTGAAATGGCTGATTAGGCCGATAATCACGGCTTTTGGCATTTTTAAAACCCCCTCAAAATCCTTCACACTCATCTCAGTTCCCATGGTAAACATGATCAACTGGATCAATGGAACAATCAAAGAAGAGAACTTGAAATCACCCAGGTGGATGAAATACTGTGGATAAAATATCCCCAAAACCACTGCCCCCACCAGACACAGCGTAAAAACATGCTGTTTCAAACGTCGATCTATAAAACCGACCAGCACTAAACTAAAAAGTGCGCCCAACAGAAATACGCCCGAATTTAAAAAACCTGCAGACCCAAGTCCTTGATAAAAAAACGCCAGAAGCAAAAGCAAACTGAGCGCATAAAGTACTTTGGGCAGGTTTTTCATGATTTAGAGGTTTAGCGATATTCGGTTCGAAATCAAAAGTGATGCCTCCGCAAGTTTCTCCCGCACAGCGTCGATTCCCATTTGCGCTTCATCATCGATGCGAGCAAGCATAGGAACCGTCAGCGCAGCAATCGCGTTAGCGTGTTGATCAAAAATAGGATAGGAAATCGCTTGCAAGCCTGCATACTGATTGCTTTTAATCGAAGCATATCCTTGCTTCAAGACTTTTTCTATTTCCTTTTTAAAGTTTTTAATGCGCTCTGGGGACTCATCTGCTAAACTTTCCTCCATCCGCATTGTCCGAATGGCCGGGTCTTGCAAAGCCACTAAAACATAGCCAGAGGCGGAAGGCCCCACTTTCAATTCAGCTCCTACCCGCGTCATAAATCCGACCCCGTTCGGAGGTTGAATGGCGGCGATAACAGTTTGGACTCCTGTATTATACACTCGCAAATCGCACGGAAAAAGTGTGTCCGAAGATAATTTTTCCATCACCGGAAGGGATTCACTTAACAAGCGATAGGTGGGCGGATGAAAATGTGATAATTGAAATAATTTCGAAGTAAGTGCGTACTTGTTCGATTGATTCGAAATATAATTTCGCGCCACTAAACAGGTCAACATCCGGTAGATTTCGTTCAAATTCCGACCCAGACTTCCCGCAATTTCTTGTTGGCTTAAACCCGACTCACTCTTAGACAAAAGCTCTAAAATATCGAGACCTTTGTCTAAAGCGGGCGCAGAATAACCGCTACTACTTTTCTCACTTACTTCGTTTTTCATGGAGTTTACATTCCGATTTGGTGGACTTCAATAATATTGCCATCGGGATCATGAAAAAATATTTGATACCAGCCGGCTAGAGCCCACTTGCCATAATCAGCATAGGGGATCTCTTTTTCTTCTAATCTTTTCTTGAAGCTTTCAATATCATCCGTGCGAAAACAAAAGTGACCGCGCTCTAAAGGGTTAATAAAGTGCTTCATTTCAAAGCCTAAATTTACATCCTTTTTCGTGATATGAAATTCTACTTCGCCGTCTGTTAAAAAATCAACAACCCCGTCAAAGCGATCTTCTGTATCCTCGCCCACTAAATTATGCTCCTCATCCTGAAGACGAGATAAGTTGAAAACCGACTGATAAAACTCCGATGTTCGTGCTACATTCTCCGTGCACAAATTCATGTGGTGGTATTTAAATTTCATAGGAATTACATTTTTGTTTTTTGCAAATATAAAATTAGAATTTTATATATAAAAAATATAGTTTAAATTTGGGGCAGATTATTTTAAAATCGTGCTTAACGTGCCTTATATGGAACATAACGAACGAATCATCTCAGAGGAAGTATGCAGCCTTTCCGCCGTAAGGAAAGTTGCTTCGATGCTTGACTTAGTACCATCTGATTTCATAAAGGGCGATTTATTGCCACGAGGCTGGCATTTTTTCCTTTTATCAGGAAATGTTCCTCGATCTGAAATCCGTTCCGATGGTTTTCCTGGGTTTGGGGTTCCCATCCCCGATTTAGGGCTACCACGTTTAGTATTAGGAGGGCGGACAGTTGAGTTCTTGGGAGATATTCGCATTGGTGAGACACTGGAACGCACCAGTTACGTGGCTTCCATAGCAGAAAAAGAAAGTGCAGCGGGTCGTATGGCTTTTGTCAAAATTCAACACGAGTTACGTAATCAGCAGTCCGAACTTTTGCTTAATGAAGTCCAAACCTTCATCTTATTAGAGGCTAGCCAAGGTAAGCCCGTTCTTCCCGCAGGTACGCCAATAAGTCAAGAAGCACAAGCGAAAAAATCGTTGACGCCGGACGAATTACAATTATTTCAATACTCTGCCTTGGGCTTTAATTCCCACAAAATCCACCTCGATCGTACGTATACACAAGCGGTAGAAGGCTATCCGAATTTATTGGTTAACGGAGGACTTGCCTCCTTATATGTGACGGAATTTTTACGCACGCAATGCGGGTTAAAGCTAGCTGGGTTTCAAGCGAAACATAGCGCGCCACTCTTCTGTGACGATGAACTTACCCTGTTAGCAAATCCGGTGGACGCGCAAAATTGGGAGGTAAAGATTTGTAATGCACATCACGCCTTGGCTGTTTCTATCGAAGCCCGCGTAAACGCATAATACTATGTTTGAAGCACTAAAAGGAATAAAAATACTGGATTTGACCTCGGTGGTTGTGGGCCCCGTTGCTACCTGGCGCTTGAGCCAATACGGGGCAGACGTCATTAAAATCGAACATCCAAGTGGCGATTTGATGCGAGGTTTAGGAGGTAAGTCTCCATCCGGGGAACATTCCGGGACTTACTTGCATTTAAACCGTGGCAAGCGCAATTTGTGCTTGGACTTGAAAAGCCCGCAGGCTCAATCCATCACAGATAAACTGATTGATTGGTGCGATGTCATCATTGCGAATATGCGCCCCGATGCGCTAGAACGTTTAGGTTTAGGACCAAAGGCCATTCAGTCCAAACATCCCGAAAAGATCTATTGCCTCATTACTGGCTATGGCACGGAAGGGCCCTATGCGGGTTTGCCTACCTACGACAGTGTCTTGCAAGGTGTTTCCGGCATTGCAGGTTTATCCCAATTGCGTGACGGGAAACCGGCCTATGTGCCCATGTTGATTTGCGACCATGTTGTAGGAGAAATTACCTCCGGCGCGATTATGGCCGCGATTATCGACCGTTTCAAAACAGGTAAAGGGGCTTTTGTGGAGGTACCCATGTTTGAAACCATGGCGACCTTTGTGTTGCAAGAACATTTGGCCCAAAAAAGTTTCGATCCAGCTGTGGGGCCTGTAGGAGATTTGCGCTTACTAAGCCCACATAACCAACCTGTCAAAACCAAAGACGGCTATATCTCCTTCACCATCAATACCGATCCGCAAGTCACAGCATTTTTAAAGGCCACGGAACGCGCAGCCCTATTAACGGATCCGCGATTTCAAACCGTAGCCAGTCGGGCCGAGTTTGTTAGCGAGTGGTTTGAGGTGCGCGGTGCTCCTTTACTTAGTAAAACTACAGAGGAATGGCTGCTTGCATTAAGGGCCGTTGACATTCCTGCGATGCCTTGTCACACCATTGACACGCTCATAGAAGATCCGCATTTAACGCAAGTGCAATTAATGCATACTGAAATACATCCTGTGGAAGGGAAAACGGTGGTCATCCGATCGTCGATTAAACACAATGGACACTACGCGCCGGTGAATTCCTTTGCTCAACCCAAAGGCCATGACACCCAAGCCATCTTAAGGGAACTCGGATATACTCCTTCCGAAATAACCCAGTTAATCAACTCAAAAGCAGCTTTTAGCTATGAAAAATAACGATTTCCGTTTATTGATTGACCACGTTTGCGTGATCGTAGGTGCCGCAAATCGGCGCAGCATCGGCTACGCAACGGCCGAATTATTCGCCAGTCACGGCGCAAAAATCGCCATCTTGGATGTCGCGGTAAACGAATCAACACAGGAAGAATTAGCCTCGGCTTTAGCAGAATCCGCTGGTCATCCAGTTCCGCTCGTTTGCATTCCCTGCAATATTGTGGATCCTGCGGCTTGTGATCAGGCAATGGAACAGGTGATGACTCATTTTGGAGGTATTGATAGCCTGATCAACTGTGCAGGTGTCGTTCGTTCGGAGGGAATGCTCGATATTCCGAGCCAGGATTTGGCTTTTATGATTGATGTAAATTTAAAAGGTACGTTTCATACCTGCCAAAGCGCCCTAACACATTTTGCAAAACAAAAATCAGGACGCATCGTCAACCTAGCCTCCGTTGCGGCACAACGGGGTGGTGGATTAGTAGGTGGAGCGCATTATGCTGCTTCGAAAGGTGGCGTATTAAGTTTAACGAAAGCGATTGCACGGGAATTTGGTCCACAAGGAATCCGAGCAAATGCCATTTGTCCATCTATGACCGAAACAGGGATGTTAGATGGCAATGTAAATGACGAACAATTTCAGCAGGTCGTAGCGGGAATCCCGTTGCGAAGAGCTGGAAAACCACTTGATATTGCAAATGCTTGTCTATTCTTAGCGAGCGATTTATCCGCTTACATCACAGGACTTACTTTGGATGTAAACGGGGGAGGTCACATACATTAATTGAACAAAACGATGTCACAACACACCTACATCATTGATTCCGTCCGAACAGCCATAGGCAGTTTAGGAGGCGGTTTATCAGCCACACGAGCGGATGATTTAGCAGCCATACCGTTACGTGCTATTTTAGAACGAAACCCACAACTCGATCCCGCTAGCATCGACGATGTTATCTTAGGCTGCCATAACCAAGCCGGCGAAGATAACCGCAACGTGGCCCGAATGGCCTTGTTATTAGCAGGCATTCCACATACGGTTCCGGGTGAAACGGTAAACCGATTGTGTTCCTCCGGCATGTCGGCGGTGATCCATGCGAACCGTGCGATTAAAGCCGGAGACGGCGATGTTTTTATCGCGGGCGGTGTTGAACACATGACGCGTAGCCCTTGGGTGATTGCAAAAACAACAAAGCCTTTTGGCAATGACGCTCAAATGTTCGATTCTTCGTTCGGCTGGCGTTTTGTTAATCCCAAAATGAAGGAGCTTTACGGCATCGACGCGATGGGTGAAACCGCCGAAAACTTAGTAGACCTCTTCTCAATCTCCCGCGAAGACCAAGATTTATTTGCTTTTCGCTCTCAACAAAAAGCTTTCGCTGCACAGCAAGCGGGATATTTCGCAGCCGAAATTGTTCCCGTTACCTCGACAGATAAAAAAGGAAACGTCAGTATTTTCGACCAGGATGAGTTCATCAAAGGAAACTCTAACCTGGAGAAATTAGCAAGCCTAAAACCTGCCTTCCGCAAAACAGGCGGCACGGTTACTGCAGGTAATGCCTCTGGAATCAATGATGGCGCGGCAGCTATGTTACTTGCTTCTGAAGCAGCTGTCAAAAAATACGGATTTGTACCCAAAGGACGAATCGTTTCTTCCGCCGTGGTAGGAGTAGAACCTCGCATCATGGGGATCGGGCCGGTAAATGCGAGTAAGAAGGCTTTGGAAAAGGCGGGATTGACGCTGGCAGACATCGATATTTTTGAATTTAACGAAGCCTTTGCGGCACAATGTTTAGCGGTTACGCGAGGCCTGGGCTTGTCAGATGACGATGCACGCATCAACCCACAAGGTGGTGCCATCGCACTAGGTCACCCTCTAGGTATGTCGGGTACACGTATCATTCAAACCGCCCTACACGGTTTAGAAAAACAGAACAAAAAATATGCATTAGCTGCCATGTGTGTAGGCGTGGGAATGGGCTATGCGGTCATTATCGAAAAAATCTAACACATGAAAAATTATCTATTATTCTTCAGCTTGTTGGCAAGCAGCGTTTTTGCTCAAAAGACAGATCACTATTTCACCACATCAGACGGCGTGAAATTACATTACACGGTCACGGGAACGGGAAAACCCTTAGTTATTTTTCCGGGCTATACCCAAAGCTCCGCTAATTTTGAACCTAATTTAGCCGTGATAGGAAAGCAATTTCAAGTGTATTGCTTGGACTACCGTTGGCACGGACTTTCAGAGGATCCAAACTACGGCGTACATATCGATCGCTTTGCAAAGGATGCCCAGGAGATGATTACGGACGCAAAAATTGGCCCTTTCTATCTACTAGCACATTCGATGGGAAACACGGTGGCGTGGAATTATTTTTCTTTATTTGGCCAAAAACAGGTCATCAAATACATCCTTGGCGACGAAGCCCCATGCCTGATTACCGATCCATCATGGACAACACAAGAGAAGGAAATGTATACCGGAAGTGCGACGGACAAAGAATTGTGGACGGCTTGGCGCCAGCCTAAAAGCCAACAACAGGCTCCTAAAAACACGCGTGAGTTAATGATGGGAAAATTATTAACGGAACATTTGGGGAATGATTGGCGCGATATATTGCCTACGATTCAGGTGCCTACTTTGGCCTTAATGGCAGAGAAAGGGACCTTCAATAACCAGCATCTTTTTGACTATTTCTTAAAGACCATTCCGCATTCAGAACTAAAAGTTATTCCAAACGCGGGTCACGGTTATTACACTACAAACCCTAAAGAATTCAACGAGATTGTATTGAATTACTTTTCGAGTAAATAAAAAAAGGGGCTGTTAAATAGCCCCTTTTTTATTTAGTTCTTTGTCACTTTTAAATCCTTGAAGTAACCGATTGTCCCCACTTCCACCCATAAACCTATGCTTCCGTGAGTAGACCTGCCTAACATTTTGTTAACGATGAAGTTAGGTGACTTTTGGTTATTGATATACAAAGCGACTTTCTCCTTATAAAATTCAATCCTGACATCTATCCATTCATTTAACCCAATATCTGCATACGTTTCATATAAGCCATTTGACTCTTTGCGTAAGCGACTGAAGGTATAACCGGGGTAAGCAAAATACTGTATGGTATGGTTTCTGCGAAGTTGATCATCTGCACGACCGTTACTTGGACGCAAGTATATATTTTCAAACATCGTATTTGCTTCGTCAATTCGGTAGGCCAAGCCGATAAATCCACGAGCTTGAGGAAACGGTGAATCAGACTGAATCTTACTCAACATCTTCACTTCGATAGTACCATTTTCGATGTCGGTATTCGCTAACTTAACAAATGTGGGCCCAT
The DNA here is from genome assembly GCA_027491195.1 of Cytophagaceae bacterium. Lineage (GTDB taxonomy): Bacteria > Bacteroidota > Bacteroidia > Cytophagales > Spirosomataceae > Aquirufa > Aquirufa novilacunae. Next base: position 162,383 of record JAIXWQ010000009.1, read on the forward strand.
CTACCGAATTCTCTATGTTATTGATATTAAACGGAGATTTCACCAAGTCTCTAGTGACTTCTAATACCTTTGCTCCATCCATTTCAACAACTTTAGCTACTGAATTAATGGCTTTGTATTCTTGATTTTCCCAGGTGAATTGTTGGGCATAGTTTGGTAAAGCCAACAATATCATGAATGCACTAAAAACCTTATTTTTCATGAGATGATTTATAAAATAACCCTGCGCCGTAGCTGGTACCCAAAGTTCCTGGTTTTAATTGTAAATAAAAACGACTAGTTTGATCTTCCTCAATGGCTAAACCGCCTAATTTTTGAACCACAAAGTCAGACTTATAGACCAATTTTTTCGGGTCAGCAGGTGTGCCAAAATCTTGTGGGCCACCGCCTTGATTAACCAATTCATTATATCCAACAAGCAAAGAATTCTGAATCTGATAGGAATTTTTTGCTTCTTTCTCTAGCACCCAAAAGACATTAATTCCACTTAAAACATTATTATAAAATTTGAAGTCCGGTGTTGTAGACCATGTCCAAACAGCTGCCCCGTAACTATTCAAAACTAAATTATGGTGCATACTTGATTCCTCTGCAGGCGAATTCCACATTACGACCGCGTCTTTCACACCGTAAAATACACAATGGTCTACTTCCAGTTGTTTCCCATTTGCAAGAATACCCAAGTGATTAGGTAAAGCGAATTGATTTCCCAAAAACAAACATTGCGTAACACGCAAATCACTTAAGTTCTTCCCTTCCCAAACAATTGGATAATTTCTAACAAGTACACCGGCTCTTGGTTTCTCATGAACAGGTTCACCTAAAATTCGAAGTCCTTGAATTGTGGTATGACTGCTTTCAATTAATATACCATAGTTTGAACCGCCAGTAATTATTTTTTTGTCATCGCGTTCTATTTTAAATGGCATCGTTGAGACTATAATTGGCATTTTATTAGGTTCCCACACGGAACTATCTGGTAATATTTCAGCTCGAATTTCTAAGCGATCTTGATTTGAAAACTCCCACTGAACGGGGTTAAATGCTGCGGTTTCTGCAAGCCCATAGGTCCCCTCGGATAAAAGCACTTTTATACTTCCTTTACCTACTAATTTATTGACGCGTTTAGCCGCCTCCGTCAATGTCTTCAAAGGAGCAGCTTGTGAGCCAGCCGCACCATCTTCACCCGAATTAGCATTCACATAAATAACTTCCTTGCGTTGTGCAAAAGAAGAAAACGTAGCTAACATAATCGTTAGCCCTACTATCAATACTTTTCTCATATTTATCTATTTTTCATCAAAGCTACCTAATTGTGGTATATATTTGTAACCATTATTCAATTAGTAGTAACCTCTAAGTAACTAGAAAATGCGTTTTATAGACAATCCCTTTCAGTGTCCAGTAACTCGTACCATGTCAATCATTGGTGGTAAATGGAAACCCATTGTCTTGAATTGTATCGGAGATAAAACTATCCGCTTTGGTAAACTAAATCAGTTAATACCCGCGATATCGAATAAGGTTCTTTCAAAAGAACTTAATGACCTAGAAACTTTAGGATTAATCGATCGAATTGAGTTTGACGAAAAACCTCCGAGAGTAGAATACAAGTTAACAAAGGCGGGATTGAGTTTGATGCCTGTTTTAATTGAAGTTGCAAAATGGGGTAATTCACATTTAGCGAAGGACATTGAGTCAAAATTATAGGTGAATGACTCAGCATATTTCTAAACAAAAAAGGCAACATTTCTGTCGCCTTTTGCACTATTGCTCCCTTACTAGGTGGAATGCTGCAGCCAATAATATCATTTAAAAACTACTATGATTTTTCTTGTTCGAACGCCTCTTTCGCAATCATAATGGCGGTCATCGCTTTTGGCCAACCTACATAAAACGCTAAATGAGTTATCACTTCCACTAGCTCCGCTTCCGTCAAACCGTGTTCTTTTGCATAGTTTAAATGAAATTTTAGCTGGTTTGAGTGTTCTCCTGCAACCAAAGCCGCTACTGTAATTAAACTTCTCTCCCGCCTTGTAAGTTCTTTGCCTTCCCATACATCTCCGAACAATACATTGTCTGTGTAGCACAATAATCTTGGGGCAAAATCGCCTAACATTTTCTCTGCGGCAGATACGTTCTTTTCTTCAGTCATATTATTTATAAAGTTTTAACGAATATAAGAAATTACACAATTTCACTCGCTTACGGACAACAAAAAAGCCGATCATTTCTGATCGGCTTGCTCCCCTTTTCGACGAAAGATGCAGCTATAATGCGATGATTGAGTATGTGACTATTAGGACGTTATTGGTAAAGCGCTAAACCAAGTTACAAAATTTCGCCAAACAGGAATATCAACTCCTGCTATTACAAATGTATGGGCCATCATATACAAAACTAATGCTAGTGGGAAAACCCATCGAGCGGTTTTTTGATTTCTTTCCTTATAAATCAAAAAGATAAAAACAGAATACAATATTCCTATTGTTAAAAGGTAAGCAACAGTTGTGTCTGTTATTATTCTGAAATTAAACCTAATCAAAGCGGGTTCTATAAATGCAAGACCTGTAACAATCATACCTCTAGCATGCAACTGATAATCTTTCCTATATTTTATAGCGATATAAAATGCGACACTCAAGATTACAATATCTTTAAATGAATTAAATGCACCCTCTAAATCACTTTCCCTTATTAAATTTCCCTTGGGTGTTCTAAAGTGCGTTAATAAAATGATTGATAGAAAAATAAGAGGAATGATGAAATAAGAAGCAATTCCTATCAACCTGTGAATTTTAATTTTTTTCTTTCTGATTAAAATTGGTTGAATTATCAACAATGCCATCCAAACTATAAGAACTGTCGCATGAAAATGAAAATAATTTGAAAAATTAGCAGTTCCATCAAGAAATTTAGAAAAATAAGACGGCCAGAAGCCTAATAATATCAGGAAAATCAATCCCAACAAATAATATCCCGATAAATCAAATCGTAATTTCTTTTGAGCAATGGCCATTTATAAGTTTTTTGTAATATAAGATTAAAAAATCAAAAGATGCAGCTAACCTAACTCACTGACGGACAACAAAAAAGGCGACATTTCTGTCGCCTTGTGCACTCTTGCTCCCTCTCTTGTCGGAAGTTGCAACCAAAAAGCTATGATTGAGCTTGCCAATATCAGGAAATTAACGTTTTAAATAACGCGTTTTCTTCCAAGTAAAATATAAATTATCGGCCCTAAAGTTCCAATAAAAAAGAAGGCAATGGTCCACATTATCTTTTCGCCTTTTTCTATTCGAATTGAAGTCCAAACTTCGTTCAATGCAGACACAATAAATACTGCATTCCCAAGAATACCAATTATTAAAAGTGCTTCAGCTCCTGGCAAATGAGTAATCTTCATAAGAGCTCCAAGTATCACAAAGCATATGCTGACAAAAAAACTCAATTTTACTACAGTTCCTACATTCATATCAAATTGGTTTATGTTTTAAAAGCTACGTAAATATATGATACCAAAATTATAGTATAAAGCTATTTAATAAAAAACAAAACCGCTCTACTGACCTCAAACCACTGATTTAGGGTTGTAACTTTTACTAAAAATTTTACTAAAAAAGTGATGTTGGAAATAAAAAAGATGCAACCACAAATAATATCCGTTTAATGAATTTGGACGTGGTTTTTAAACAAAAAAAGAGGTCGAAATGACCTCTTTTTGATTTGTGCTCCCCTTACAGACGGAAGATGCAACTATATTTCCTTAATTGAGTTAGTGACTATTAGGAAATTGAAGGGTTAAATATCGTTTAGATTATTAAATTCCTCCTTTTTGCTTTCAAACCATTTTGCAAAGTCGGATGGTTCTTTCATCAACTTTTGCATTTCATTCATTGCTTCAATATGCGCAGTATCCCCTTTTTGAAACATTCCCATACCGTGTTTTTTACTTTGGTTTGCAATATCATCAAAGGACTCTCCTAAAAATTCAATATCACAAGCTCCGCCGAGCTGTTTACAGGTCATTTTTTTCATATCGTATTTGTATTACTCTTGTGTTAATAATCGATTAAATTCTAATCCTTTTTCAATCCAAAAATCAAGTCCTTCTTCAAAATCAAAACCAGACGCCTTAATAAATAAAAATCCGCGCATTACTTGTCCAGTAAAATCCATTATAGTACTTCCGTTTTGGTGCAACAAATTCTCGTAACTAAGTTTCCCGACACGTACCATCAATCTGTCTTCATTACATTTTTTATCAAAATCTAATCCGATACACATTGCATCGCGCACCATAAAAATAAGGCCTCCCATCATTTTCTTTTCAAAATAATGAATTCCTTTTAACCGTGCTCTTATTCGGTCCGCTTGATGTTCTGAATATGCCATATCCTCAGTTTGAACAAATATAAAACAAAAAAGCCGATCAGAAATGATCGGCTTGCTCCCTTAATAGGTGGAATGTTGCAGCCGTTTTCGATGTTTAAATTAAAAAATTATGATTCAAAATTTGATGTTTGACTCTTTAATAATGTCATAAATTAGAATTTGAGGTGAAATGCATCAGAGTAATGAAACAAATTCGTACTTTTAAGCGTTTTATACACGATGCTACAAAAATTCCACATACTTCTCGTAATTACATTTATTGGCTGTCTAACTGTGCCCATGAAATCCTATGCATGTGGAACTAAGCCTTCTAAAACGGAGAAATCTTGTTGTTTAAAAGAAAAGCCTGAGAAATCTAAAAAAAATATTTGTTGCGCAAAACACAAAATGACCGTACAGAAGGACGGCAATAGTTGTGGAGGGAATTGTGATAATTCTACGTGCAGTTGCCCGTCCCCTTTCTCCGCATTGGTAATGCCTAAATTTTTTGTAAAAATTACTATCAATACCTTCATAGCTCGAAATTCAGTAAAATCGTTTTATAACCAAACTTACCATTCATCAGGTTTTGGTTACATTTGGACACCCCCCAATATAGGTTAATTTATTACCTTGACAGCCATTGGTCTGTCTTATCGTAAGCAAAGTATTGCTTTAAAAATCAAATATTTCTTACAGTAAAATTATTAAAAAATGAAATCAATAAAATTATTGATGGCTATGGCATTAATGCTATCCATCTCGACATGTTTCGCAGAAATTAAAAATGCCAAGGTAGAAACAGTACACATTTATGGTAATTGTTCTATCTGTAAAAAGACCATCGAATCGGCGGCCAATGTAAAGGATATTGTTCAGGTTGAATGGAATAAGGATACAAAAATGGCCATCCTAACCTATGATGAAAAGAAAACAAATCAAGATGAAATTCTAAAACGAATTGGTTTGGCAGGATATGACAGCGATAAATTTCTTGCTCCTGACAATGTTTATGCTAAACTTGAACCTTGTTGCCAATATGAACGGACAGGAAAAATTGTTGCAAAAATTGAAGACGTAAAAACGGTAATTCTTACTGTAGAAGAAAAAGTTGTCACGCCAATTTTAACAATAAAAATACAAGGAGAGCAACTCAAAGAGGTCTTCGATTCTTATTTTGCAGTGAAAGATGCTTTGGTAAAAACGGATGGTAACCTAGCAGCAACAAAAGCAGCCTCCCTGTTAAATTCTATTAATGCAGTTAAAATGGAATCATTAACTAAAGACGAACATGCCGAATGGATGAAAGTGATGAAAGATTTGGTTTTTGATGCGGAACATATTTCGGAAACTAAAGATGCCGGTCATCAAAGAGACCACTTTACATATCTATCTAAAAACATGTATTCGGTGATGAAAGTCTCAAAACAAGAAACACCAACATATTATCAATTTTGTCCAATGGCTAACAAGGGAAAAGGGGCTAATTGGTTGAGTAAAGAGAATATTGTTAAAAACCCATACTATGGTTCTAAAATGATGGGGTGTGGTAAAACCGTTGAAACAATAAATTAATACTTGTCTTTATTAAAAATATAGTTCGTAATCAGTGTAATATGAGATTGAAATCTTTTATCGTTTTTTTTAAAACGAAAGCTATAATTACCGTTTTTTTTCTGTTTTCAACAACTGTTTTCGCCCAAAAAGTTGTTCGTTATGACCTTTACGTAAAAGACACCTTAGTGCATTTTGCTGGCAAAGAAAAACGAGCTATTGCAGTTAATGGTCAAATACCTATGCCTACTTTGACTTTTACCGAAGGCGATACGGCTGAAATACATGTTCATAACCAGCTTAAGGAGGAAACCTCTTTGCATTGGCACGGTCTATTTTTACCCAATAAAGAAGATGGGGTTCCCAACCTGACACAAATGCCCATTCGGCCAAATACAACTCATATCTATCGTTTTCCCATCATTCAAAATGGGACACACTGGTATCATTCGCACTCAGGGTTACAGGAACAAATAGGAATGTATGGGAATTTTGTCATGTTAAAAAGACCGAACGACCCCTCTTTTAGGAAGGGAATTGATGACTTACCAACGCTTCCTATTGTATTGAGTGAGTGGACCAATCTCAAACCCGAGAACATTCACAGAATGCTTCATAATGCCAATGATTATCCTGCATTGAAAAAAAATTCCGTTCAAAGTTATGGGGAAGCAATATCAGCTGGTCATTTTAAAACCAAGTTGCTAAATGAATGGAAGCGGATGTTAGCGATGGATGTGAGTGATGTCTATTATGAAAAAATATTCATGAATGGCAAACCAAGTTCTGAACTTAAAAGTATCTCAGGAAATGAGTTGAAAGGTGGAGACAAGGTTAGATTAAGAATTTCAAATGGGGGAGCATCATCCTATTTTTGGCTAACTTATGCCGGTGGTAAAATTACAGTAGTCGCAAATGATGGTAACGATGTAGAACCCGTAGAGGTAGATAGATTGATTATTGCGGTATCAGAAACATATGATATTATTGTCAATATTCCAGCAGATAAAACCGCTTATGAATTTTTAGCAACGACTGAAGACCGGACTAATTCCGCATCCATTTATATTGGAATTGGAATTAAACAGTTGAAATCATCTTTACCCCGATTAAAATATTTTGAAGGGATGAAGATGATGAATGACATGATGAAGATGAATGGCGAACTTGATGATATGGGTATGGCCATGAGTTTAAATCAAATGGATATGAATGTGGTGATGTATCCTGAAATAACTGGCGATGCTAAGCCAAAACAAGACGACAATGACCCCAATCGTTATAATGCCAATGCGCTAGGAGATATTGTAACCCTGAATTATGCCATGTTGAAGTCCCCTACTATAACAGCATTGCCCAAGGAAGCCCCAGTCAAAGAATTGTATTTTAAACTCTCGGGTAATATGAATCGATATGTTTGGAGTTTAGACAACAAGGTCGTTTCAGAAGCTGATAAAATCCTAATCAAAAAAGGAGAAAATATTAGAATTATTCTCTACAATGGTTCCATGATGCGTCATCCGATGCACCTGCATGGACATGATTTTAGATTACTCAACGGTCAAGGACAGAATGCCCCTTTAAAAAACATTGTGGATGTTATGCCAATGGAGACGGATACATTAGAATTTAATGCCAATATTGAAGGTGATTGGTTTTTCCATTGTCATATTTTGTACCATATGATGAGCGGAATGGGTAGGGTATTAAGTTATGAAAATCAGATGCCCAATCCATTGATTCCTAATCCAAAACTAGCGCAACGGAAACTGTTTGCAGACGACCGCAAGTTTCATTTTATGGCTGAGAATGATTTTGCAACCAACGGTAATGATGGAATGGCAATGTTACAAAATACAAGGTGGAGCATAGGTTCAGAATGGCGCATAGGTCATCATGTTTTTCACGGGTATGAAATCGAAACGCACATAGGACGATATATTGGAAGAATGCAGTGGTTAATGCCATTTGTTGGTTTTGATTGGCGTTACAGAAAGTTTGGTATAGATGAACAAGAAACAAATCTTTTTGGCCAATCAAATAGTAAGGACCTAAGAAGTCTTTTTACAGTCGGTGTAAATTACACGCTGCCATTACTCATTATAGGTCAAGCTGAAATCTATCAAGATGGGAATATTCGTTTTCAACTTATACGAGAAGATATACCTATTACCAAGCGACTTAGAATGAGTTTTATGCTTAATACCGATAAGGAATACATGGCAGGTTTTCGTTACATCGTAAACAAAAACATGGGCATTACATCACATTATGATAGTGATATGGGATTTGGTGCTGGAATAACTTTTTCTTACTAAAACCTATTAATTTGTCTATTGAGAGAATTCAAAATGATAATATAACTTCAATAAAAAACAAAATCATGAAAAAAATCATTGTTTTAAACCTCTTGTTTGCACTACCTATTGGTGTTTTTGCCCAACACCAAAACCATCAACCCAAGGTCGATACCAGTAAAACAGCAGTCAAGCCTAAAAGCCCAAAAATGACAGCAATGGTAATGGTAGGCACAAATCATGTACATATAGAATATGGCTCACCGAGTGTAAGAGGGCGGAATATTTGGAATGGTTTAGTTGCCTATAATCAAGTATGGTCAACGGGAGCTCACAAAGCTACTTGGATAGATTTTGGTCAGGATATAGTGGTTGAAGGCAAAGTTATTCCAAAAGGCAAATATGGATTTTTTACTATTCCTGATAGAGAAACGTGGACTTTGATTTTGAGTAAAATGTGGGATATGCACTTAGCGGATGATTATAAAGAAGAAAATGACATCATCCGAATCAAGGTAAAACCCATCAAAGGCGATAAATTAGTTGAAGCTCTTACATATGAAGTATTACCGGCGAAGGCCAACGAAGGCAAGATAAAATTGAGCTGGGAGTATTTGAATGTTGAGTTTCCATTTAAAAACAAGTAACTGATTTTTTTGGAAAGAAATGACTGATTTCCAATATCCAAACCAACTCTTGGCACATTCTTGGCACAAAACGAAAATATCAGATATAATCCTCTTAGAAAAAGGTCTTAAAACCACCATACCCTCTACTGGGCTCGAACCACAAAAATCGTTGAATAGAGGAAATATGGATGGATTTTAAACGAAAAAAGTCACTATTTCTAGTGACTTTCTGTTTGCTCCCTCTCCTGGGCTCGAACCAGGGACCCCATGATTAACAGTCATGTGCTCTAACCAACTGAGCTAAGAAGGAATTTTGTTCCTATTGGGACTGCAAAAATAGGGGGCTAAATCATTAAATGCAAGATAGCCCCCTGTTTTTTTTGAATTTATTTCTTGTCAGCGGCCTTTTCTGCTGCTTTCGGATCCTTTTTCTTTACTAAGTCTCCTTCTTTCAACTTCTTAGCTACTGTCGCGTATGGACCAGAGATGATCTCTTGACCGTCTTTCAAGCCAGATACGATTTCGATGTTTTCGAAATCTGAGATGCCTGTTTTCACTTGGATCATCTTCGCTTTGCCTTTTTCCATTACGAAAACGACTTCTTTGGTATTTTCTTTGCGTTTTTTGGCCTCCAAAGCATCATTCGCATTCGTCGAATTCGTTCCATCCTCTTCTTTCTTCTCACCCTCTGCTACTGCACCTATTTCACGCGTTGTCACAGACGATAATGGAACCGTTAAGGTATTGTCTTTTCTGTTTGTCAAAATCTCCACAGACGCCGTCATTCCAGGCTTTAATGGATACGATAATTTACCCTTGATTAAGTCTGCATAAGAAGAACGCAAAACGCGAATCTTTACTTCAAATTCTGTCACCGCATCATTTGAAACAGCAGAAGCCGTTCCGCTTGAATTCGCTGAACTCGCGATCTCATAAACAACTCCTTTAAACTTACGCTCGCTAGAAGAGAAGGCGTCCACATCAATTAACACGGTATCACCGATGCTCACGCGTGTGATGTCATTTTCATTTACGTTCACGCGCACTTCCATTTTATTCAAGTTCGCGATACGCAACATTTCAGTACCCGCCATCTGCGAAGTACCTACGACACGCTCACCTAATTCAACGTTCAACTTCGAGATGATACCGCTTTGAGGAGCATAAATTGTCGTCTTCGTTAAGTTTGTTTTCGCTTCTTTCAAAGTCGCCTGAGACGATTTCACGTTATAGTTAGCTGCATTCACGTTTGCTTTTGCCGCTTCTAAATCTTGTTTAGCTACCGTGTATGCCGATACAAATTGGTCAAAATCCGCATCAGAAATCACCTTATCCTTGTGCAATTTCGCATTACGATCGTAGTCGATTTTCGCTTTAGAAAGACGTGCTTCGCTTTGGGCTAACACCGCCTTGCTTTGCTCCATGTTTGCTTTCGTCGCATTCATTTGCGCTTCCGCTCGTGCTAAAAGAGACACGTAATTATCTGGACGAATCTTCAATAATTCCTGTCCAGCTACTACTGAATCACCTTCCGCCACGTTCAAGGAAACAATTTCCCCAGAAACATCCGGTGATAATTTCACCTCTACCTCAGGTTGAATCTTTCCAGACGCCGAAACCTTTTCAATGATCGTCGAACGAGATGCCTTCGCGAATTCTACTTCCGTAGGCTCGACCTTACCGATCCACTCCATTTTTTTGGCTAGAAATAATCCACCAAAAATTAATACCACCGCGCCTCCGATGATCATCCAAGTCCGCTTACTGTTGTTGTTTGTTGCCATAATTATAGTCGCGGCTTCGCCGCTCGTTAGTCGTCACTCCGTGACTTAGTCGCGACTGCGTCGCTTAGTCGTCCTTCGGACTTAGTCATTGCTACGCAATCTAGTCGACTTCGTCTTAGTCTCTGTGACTTTATTTATTGTTTAAAATTCATTCTTTTTGTCGCGGCTTCGCCGCTTAGTCGTCCTGCGGACTTAGTCGTTGCTTCGCAACTTAGTCGACTTCGTCTTAGTCAAAGAGTCGGTCCGCTGACTAAGTCCGCAGGACGACTAAACCTCGTAGAGGTGACTAGGCCGCAACGCGGCGACTCTGGTTTTTCAATTGCTCCGCAATTAAAAAACCAGCGCTTTCCCCTGATAAAAATCCAAAATCTTCGTTCTAAACACGAAGTCATATTTCGATTGAATCAAGCTCAAGCGCGCTTTATCTAAATTCGTTTTTTGTAAGTTATAACTCACGAAGTCGATGGTTCCAGCACCGAAACGGCTCTCTGCCGCGCGGAAGGATTCTTCTAAAGCGGATACCTGTGAAAGGCCTGCCTCGTATTTCATCGCTGCATTATTTAAGTTCACGTAAGCTTGCTCGATGTTTTGGCGCAAGTTTTGGCGTGCTTTTGCTGCTTCAATGGAAGCGTTCTCGCGCTGTAAACCTGCTTGAGCAATTCTTGTTTTAGCTGCAAATCGCGTAAAAATAGGGATGTTTAATCCTACTGAAAGCACTTTGTTTTGCGTGTTATTCAACTGATCGAAATAGCTCATCGTTAACGCATTCGACTGGTTAGCCGACATGCTCGCGCTAAATGATAGGGTAGGTAGTGTCCCTGCTTTCGCAACCGAAATGCCTTTTAATGCACTCTGAACGCGCAAGTCAGCCGCTTTAACGAGGGGTTGAATGGCTAGGGCTTTGGCATATAAATCCTCAATTCCTGTATCATAGCCACTCGAACTGGGCGCAGGAACTTGAATGCGCTGTAATTCGATCGCCGTGATGCTCGAATCATTCAATAATTGAAGTAAAGTCAGTTTATTTAGGTCCAAAGAGCTCTGGAAATTCACCACATTCGACTCTTCACTCGCTAATTGCGCCTTCAAATCCAATAGGTTGGATGGGGCTAGGGAGCCCGCATTGACTAATTTTTCGGTGCGGGTAATCTGTAATTTTGTGATCTCTGTTTGCGTCTTTGCGATGCTTAATTGATCCTCTGAATTCAGAATGGCTAAATAGGAAAGCACGACTTGAAGCGAAATATTTTCCTTGATGGACGCTAAATCTTCTTGCGATGCCTTTAAGTTATAATCGTTCTGGAGAACCGTGTTACGGATTTGGCCCCCATTAAAAAGAAGCATTCCAGCGTTTAAACCTAAGTTATTGTAATTGATATTTCGCGAATCGTAACCGTTCGTGAAGGGGTTAATACTACGGCCAAAACTCGCCGACTGATTAATATTCGCACTTAAATTAGGCAGCGCGTTGTTCTTAGACTGCTGAAATTGCAATTGTGCATTGCGCAAACTCACCTCGTACGACTTCACGTTTAGGTTATGTTGCAACGCGATTTCCACCGCCTTTGTAAGCGATAGCTGCACCGTATTTGCGTTTGCCTGAATCGCCGAAGCGCTCTGAGCATTCACCTGCATTCCGCTAACGAAAAGTAGGGAGGTAAGACTAACTATTTTTAAGTACATAGGTCGACAATAAAATAATGTATGCAAAGGTAAACATTCCCCGGAAAGCCCCTCCTGATTTTAGGATAAACGGCAAGGGTTCAGGATAAAATCGCCGTTTAAGGTATTACTTGAAATTTTTCTTTGGCCACTTTTCGGGAGAACGCATTAAAATGCCACCACTCATATTCGATGGGCATAAAACCGGCCTGGGTCATCGCTTTGCGTAGGATGAGGCGATTTGCCAAAGCCTTAGCCGACAATTTCCCCGCTTTTAACAGCCTCACTTCTTCTTTCGGATAGGCCTTTTCGCCAAAAAAATCATATTTCGTCCCCATCTCCAGCGGCTTTCCTTTCTCATCCGCCACCGTTAAATCGATCGCGCTGCCATAATTATGAATCGAATGCTCTTTAGGATCCGCCACATACGTACGACGCTTTTCGGGTGTATACTGGGTTAAGGTATTCCATAGTTCCCACTGCTTCGAAAGCGGTCTCGCCGCATCATAAATCAACAAATGATAACCAAGATGCGCTTTTTCCAAATTCTCCTGCGCCTTCTTCAACATCACCACCGTCTCTTTTTGCAAATACGCGTGCGTCAAACAACCGTAGACGTCCTTGCCCATAAAATTATCAGATGTCGCATATTTTAATTCCACTAACACGCCCGGAACCTGTGCGGTAATCTCTTGAAGGCCCTGCTTTTGCATGGAAAGCTCGGCAGCGCAAGTCGTTTTTTGTGCTTTTAGTGATAGGCTAAGTAGTAGGATAATTCCTGCTTTAGCGAAATGTCTCTTCATTTTGACGGAATTTTCCCTAAATTTAATCGTTTTTTACCTCTGTCAACCTATGGCTTTAAATTGGATTTGGTTTTTGTTCTTCGGTGTCGCATTCGTCGTCGCCCTCATTCAATTCATTTTCTTCGGCAACGCCGACATCTTTAAAGTCCTAGTAGACGGCATGTTTGACTCCGCCGAAGTCGCGGTCATGAAAGTCGCACTTCCACTAACCGGGGTGATGGCCTTCTTCATGGGCATCTTGCAAGTAGGGGAGAAAGCTGGAGCGATCCACTTTTTAGCCCGCAAGATTCAACCCTTCTTCTCGCGTCTTTTCCCAGAAGTACCAAAAGACCACCCCGTTCACGGCCAAATGATCATGAACTTCTCCGCGAACCTGTTAGGTCTAGACAATGCAGCGACACCATTTGGCCTAAAAGCAATGCAAGGTTTGCAGGACATCAATCCAGAAAAAGAAACCGCCTCAAACGCCCAAATCATGTTCCTCGTGCTCCACAGCGCCGGTCCTGTTTTAATACCGCTTTCCATCATGGCGCAACGTGCCATTTATGGCGCCCAAGATGCCTCTGACGTCTTTATTCCCTGCCTAATGGCCACCTATGCTGCCACCATCACAGGTCTAATCTTCGTCTCCATCAAGCAAAAAATACGTCTTTTCGACCCCGTTCTTTTTGGCTGGCTTTTCAGCATCACCGCCATCTTAGCCGGTATCTTATGGTACTTTAGCAGCCTCCCAAAAGAGCAAATCGATATCCAGTCCAAACTCTTCAGCAACGGCATCCTTTTCGCCCTCATTTTCTCCTTCATCGCCGCGGCCTTTTATAAGAAAGTAGATATTTTCGGAACCTTCGTCGAAGGCGCCAAAGGAGGCTTCGAAACCTCCGTCCGCATCATTCCCTACCTCGTAGGAATGCTCGTAGCCATTTCATGCCTTCGTAATTCCGGAGTATTAGATTTCATCGTAGACGGCATGAAATTCGCCGTTAACAGCTTCGGCATAGACAACCGATTCACAGACGCGATGCCTACCGCCCTTTTACACCCAGTCTCAGGTAGCGGTTCCCGCGCCATGATGATCGACACGATGAAAACCTTCGGTCCAGACTCCTTCGCTGGCCGCCTATCTTGCGTCTTCCAGGGCTCCGCAGAAACCGTACTTTTCGTCATCGCCCTTTACTACGGCTCCGTTCAAGTGCGCAATATTCGCTACACGTTGTGGGCGGGACTGGCGGCTGATTTGGTGGGGATCCTGACGGCTATTGGGGTGAGTTATCTTTTCTTTGGGTAAACCCAAATTAAAGCATAGAGCATAAAGAATAGAGAATAGAGGTGGAATAACCTTTGGTTATACGTATTTGAAATGTCTTTTGTCGCTGAAACCATCAAAATGGGCGAAGCCCTATTTTGATACAAACTTTATTCTTTATGCTTTATTCTTTGTGCTTTAAAACGATTCTTTATGCTTTAATAATATCAATAAGCTGTTAGTTTCGCTTAAATAATTTACCTAACCTTGTCATCAAATAACCACTATGATGACAGAAAATCCAGCCCTTACTAAGTCTTTTGAATTCTCCTTAAAAATGGTCGCGCTATGTCGTAAACTGATTTATGAGAACAAAGAATTCGTATTAGGAAAACAATTGTTACGATGTTCAACCTCCATTGGTGCTAATTTAGAAGAAGCCATGGGAGGTTTTTCGCGCAATGATTTCAAATACAAAATCTCTCTTTCTTATAAAGAAGCGCGGGAAACACATTACTGGATAAGACTCCTAATGCGCTCGCAAATAATCAATGAAGCAGACGGAAATGCCGGCTTAAAAGATCTAGAAGAGTTGTTGAAAATACTGACGGCGACGTTGAAAACTCTTAATAAAGCATAAAGAATAGAGCACAAAGAATAAAGTAGGCATACCCTTTGGGTATACGTTTTTGAAATGTTTTTTACCTCTGAAACCATCAAAATTGGCTTTGCCAATTTTGAACCATCTTTATTCTTTATTCTTTGTGCTTTATGCTTTAAATCTGTGCTTTATTCTTTAAAACTATTTATCTGCTAATGCAGCCACCAACTCAAACCCTAAACTCTCAATCTTCAACCTCACCTCGTGCTTATTCTTCAGCCCGACGATCTTCGCGGTTTGGCCAGTTAGTGGGCCGGATTCGATGGTGATGTAGTCACCGATTTTTGCGGTGGTGCCGATGGTTTCGACTTCGAGGTGGTCAGATAAGAATTGTTTGATGGCGTGGATTTCGTCGTCTTGGATGACCGCGGGTTTGTGGAGCCAATAGACAAAGTTAACGACACCGAAGGTGCGGCGGACGAGGCCGCTTTGCTTTTCAAGGTCGATGTTAACGAAGACGTAGGAGCGGAAGAGGACTTCTTCGACCCATTTCTTGCGGTCAGACCATTGCTTCTTGCGCTTCGTAGTAGGGCAGTAGGCTTCGATGCCTAGCTCCTGAAGGCGCAAGGAGACTTTCTTCTCCATTCTGGATTTCGTGTAAATCGCGTACCAAGCCATGCTTATAATCGGGCGTCAGCCAAGTCTTTAGATAAGATGGATTTGATGTCGAAGATGACCCCGTTTTCGGCACGTAAGGAGGCGAAGGGGAGGTCTAAGAATTCGTTGTGGGCTACGGTCAAAACAATCGCCTGGTATTGATCTGCTAGTTTTGTGACTAGGTCGATGCCGTGTTCGTGTTTCACTTCGGCGGCGTTTGCCCAAGGGTCGTAGACGTCTACGTCCATGCCAAAGTCCACGAGTTCTTTGTAGATGTCGACGACACGGGAGTTACGGATGTCGGGGCAGTTTTCTTTGAAGGTGATGCCGAGCATGAGGGTTTTGGCGCCGCCTATTTTTTGGCCTTTATTAATCAAGAGTTTGACTAATTTATTCGCTACGAAAATGCCCATGTTATCGTTCACGCGGCGTCCCGAAAGAATCACCTGTGGGTAATAGCCTAAGCTTTCAGACTTGTGCAATAAGTAATAGGGGTCCACGCCGATGCAGTGGCCGCCCACTAAACCGGGTTTGAAATTTAAGAAATTCCACTTCGTTCCGGCAGCTTCTAAGACTTCCGTCGTGTCGATGCCCATGCGATCGAAGATCAAGGCAAGCTCGTTTACGAAGGAAATATTGACGTCGCGTTGGGCGTTTTCGATGGCTTTGCTGGCTTCCGCCACTTTCATCGAAGGCGCTTTGTGCGTGCCGGCGGTGATGATGGAGCGGTATAATTGGTCGACTTTTTCGGCGATTTCGGGTGTGGAGCCGGAGGTAACTTTCTTAATTTTGGTCAAGGTGTTTACCTTGTCGCCTGGATTAATGCGTTCTGGCGAATAGCCACAGAAGAAGTCTTCGTTGAATTTTAGTCCAGAGAATTTCTCCAAAACAGGAACACAATCCTCCTCTGTACAACCTGGATAAACCGTCGATTCGTAAATGACTAAATCACCTTTTTTTAGCGCTTTTCCGATCATTTCCGACGCCTTCAAAAGCGGGCTTAAGTCCGGCTTTTTGAAGTGATCAATGGGGGTGGGGACTGTAACAATAAAAGTGTTGCAGGCCGCTAAATCGGCTGCATTCGATGAAAAACTTAAAGAAACCGACGCTTTTAATTGCTCCGGCTTTACTTCCTGCGTGCGATCAAAACCGGTGTTTAATTCCGCAATGCGACTGGTGTCGATATCGAAACCGAGCGTAGGAATTTTCTTGCCAAACTCCACCGCCAGCGGAAAACCCACATATCCTAAGCCAATAATGGCGATCCGTGTACTCATCTTATTTCGTTGAGAATAATTTTACGTCCGCCTGAACCATGTCTTTTACTAGCGCGGCTAAATCGTATTTTAGGGTCCAACCTAGTTTTTCTTTGGCCTTCGTAGGATCGCCTATTAATAATTCTACCTCCGTCGGACGGAAATAGCGTGGATCGATGGCAATAACTTCTTGACCCACCGGCACTTGATAGGCTGGATTCGAGCAAGAAACCACGGTTCCTTTTTCGTTCACGCCTTCGCCTGAGAACGCCACTTCGATACCTAATTCAGAAAACGACATGCGGATAAATTCGCGCACCGTCGTCGTAATTCCAGTCGCGATCACATAATCTTCTGGCGTATCTTGTTGTAAAATCAGCCACATCGCCTCAATATAATCTTTCGCGTGGCCCCAGTCGCGTTTTGCGTCCAGGTTACCTAGGTGGATTTTTTTCTCTTGCCCTAAAGCTATCTGTGCCACACCTCTCGTGATTTTACGCGTCACGAAAGTCTCACCGCGAAGCGGGGATTCGTGGTTAAATAAAATACCGTTTACCGCAAACATGCCGTAGGCTTCGCGGTAATTCACCGTGATCCAGTAGCCATATAATTTAGCAACGGCGTAAGGTGAGCGTGGATAAAAAGGAGTCGTTTCTGATTGCGGAACTTCCTGTACGAGGCCGTAAAGTTCCGAAGTGGACGCTTGGTATACTTTGGTCTTTTTCACCAAACCTAGCAAACGAATGGCCTCTAAAATACGCAGGGTTCCGATGCCGTCTACCTGCGCCGTATATTCTGGTTCGTCGAAAGAAACTTTCACGTGGGACATCGCCCCAAGGTTGTAAATTTCGTCCGGTTGTACTTCTTGAATGATGCGAATGATGTTCGTCGAATCACTTAAATCGCCATAGTGCAAGATAAAAGAGGCGGAATCCACGTGCGGATCTTGGTACAAATGATCAATGCGATCCGTGTTAATCAAAGAGCTTCTGCGCTTGATTCCGTGTACAATGTATCCTTTATTTAAAAGAAATTCCGCTAAATAAGCGCCATCTTGTCCTGTTACGCCCGTAATGAGAGCTACCTTTTTTCCTGTCGACATACGATTCATTAAGAAGTCAAAATTACGCAAAAAACGGGCCTAACGCAATTTATTCATACAAGGCTAAAATGGCATTCTCGTGTTTCGCGTAAATTGCCTTGCGTTTTAATTTCAACGTAGGGGTAATTTCTCCATCCGCTACCGTGAATAAGCGCGGCAATAGAACGAATTTTTTCACCTGTTCGTATTTCGCGACAGAACCCATCGTGTCTAAAACTTCTTCTTCTATTTTAGCGATGATCTCCTTGTTTGTAATTAGTGCCTCTGGACCTTTGGCCTTAATTCCTTGTTGATCTGCCCAAACTTGCAAGGCATTAAACTCGGGGATAATCAGCGCCGATGGGAACTTTTGGCCTTCGCCTACGACCATACATTGCTCAATAAAGGCCGATTCTTTTAACTTATTTTCCACTAATTGTGGTGCGACGTATTTACCGCCTGAGGTTTTGAAGATCTCTTTCTTGCGATCCGTAATCTTCAAATACTTCCCGTCTACCATCATCCCGATGTCACCGGTGTGGAACCAACCGTCCTTATCAATCGCCTCAGCCGTAGCCTCCGGATTTTTATAATAACCCACCATCACTGAATCTCCCTTCACACAAATTTCTCCATCCTCCGCAATCTTCAATTCAATCGAATCAACTAACGAACCCACGCAACCTACTTTGAAATCAACTGGCTTCACACGTGAAACCGAAATCACCGGAGAGGTTTCGGTTAATCCATAGCCTTCCGAAACCGGAATGCCGGCCGCCCAAAAAACGCGGGAAAGACGAGGTTGTAAAGCAGCGGAACCTGATGCGATCAAACGAACATTTCCGCCCAACGCTTCTTTCCATTTACTGAAAATCACTTTGCGGTAGAAACCTAATTTTAAGGAATCGATGAATCCAAGCTTCTCCATCGGATCGTATTTCAAACCAAAATCCAATGCCCCAAAGAAAAGTGCACGTTTTATGCCGGTAAGCTCATTTCCTTTGGCCAAAATCTTATCATATACTTTCTCCAATAAACGTGGCACTGTCGCAAACATCGCCGGCTTCACCTCTCTAATATTATCCGCGATGGTCTCCATGCTCTCCGCATAATAGACCGAAACGCCATAGTACATGTACATATAAATGTCCGTGCGCTCATAAATGTGGCACAGCGGCAAGAAACTTAACGCACGATCTGAGGGCAACAAATCAAAGAAATTTCCGCGCACTAAGGATTTCACATTACTCACGATATTGTGGTGCGTTAACATCACGCCTTTCGGACGACCTGTCGTTCCAGAGGTATAAATCAACGTCAATAAATCACTCGGCTGCACCGCGTCCATCAGAGGCTTCAGTTTAGCTGGATCTTTTCCTTCCCCTAAATCCTTCACCGCCGTCCAACGTTCCACATCCGCCACCGGATCAAACGTATAAATGCCCTTAATCTTCTTATTATCTTTCGATGCTGCCTTCACTTTCAAGTACAGTTCTTCATTTTCACAGAAGACAAACTTTACTTCAGCATCTTTAAAAATATAGTCGTAATCCTCAATCGTAATCGTAGGATACATGGGAACAGTCACACCACCGATCATTTGAACGGCAAAGTCTACAAAGTTCCAAGCGGGACGATTCCCTGAAATGATGGCTACTTTTTCACCTGGCTTAATTTTAAGCTCTAATAACCCCAAAGCCAATGTTTGAATGGTCTCCAAAGTTTCGTCTACCGAATACTTCTTCCATTCGCCATTTCTCTTCAGATTAAATAGGTCTTCTTTCTTGAAGCTGGCATAAGCTTGTAATAAATCAAATACGCGTGTGAATTGTTGATGAACCATAAAAGGAAGGATTTTGAGATAGCAATTTAGCCAAATAGTATTAAATAAAGTTCTTTTTGCATCTAAATTACTTATCCACAAGTTATCCACATAGACTAAGCTGTTTTGATATTTAATTACCTGCTTTACTAAATTAATAGGTATGAAATATCAAAAAAGCATCAAAATCCTTTTTTCAGCCTAAAAACTTATCCACACACATAAATTAAAAAAAGAAAAGAATATTTAAATCTCTTTTTTGTTTCTTCTTGTTGTTCTCTGTGGATAAGTGGATAAGTCAAAATCGTGTTTGTAAGTACTTGATATGACTACGTTTTGGAAAATCAAAAGCCAATATACCATTGTGGATAAGTGTCTAACAACTTGTGGATAACCTCGGACTTATCCACATAGGTGAGGTGAGCTCAAAAGTTATACACAGTTATGCACACAAATTGTGGATAGAATGTGGATAAAAAGGGCACTTATCCACAGTGCTAGGGGGTATTTATCCACAAGTCGCTTAATTGGAAATTTGCCTTTAATTTGATCTTATTTTCAAAGTAATAGATAGCCTCTGACTTTTTCTTGGTCTTAAAATCGCCTATATCCCATTGACCATTCTCATTTTCATCCACGATTACCCGCAGTGTATAGATGCCTGGTTCCACGTTTTGGAAAGAGCAAATTCCGGTAGACTTCTGCTCGTAGGCCTTTTCTAGCTTTTCTCCTCTCAATAATTGGTAGATATAATGCCCAGGTTTGCGAATACCTCCTTCTATTATACCTGTTTCCTCTGGATCTAATCGCTTGATTACCTGCTTATATTCATTCGTAGAATCAGCCTCAGGACCCACGAAAGCGATTTTATCTAGCGCTAGTGTGAATTTCTCCCGCTTCGGTAAGAAAGCGCTTTTGATGGTTAAAATGTTCTGGAACTTATTCCAACTAAACGCTTCGTCCGGAAAAGTTAAGTCGTCGTCGTTTTCCGTTAAAATATGGACCTTTTTAGACACCCATTGTAAGACGGGTTTAGGGAAAATAATTAGGATGGAATCGGTCGGAACGATGAGAGAACCTGCTTTTGGGAATATATCGAAGCCCAAAGGAACGATTGTTGCCTTTTCCTTCTTAGCCAATTCTCTGAATTTAGCCTTTAGTTTAAAATCGATGCTTCGGCCCACCGAATCTTCGAGCGCTGCCTCAATTCGCAAGGTGTCCGATTTATTTAAACCACCTACGTAAATACGCAGGTTGCGGTCATTTTCAATTTGATAGAGCGGTTTCTCCTCAGATGAAAAGCGCAAATTAGCCGCCTTTATACCCCGCGAAAACTCATATAAAACCGTTTTAGCGGTCGTCGTGGTTTTCATTAATTTCAACGGATCCTGGTTCTGCAGGGCGATTTTGAAATCCCGGGTTTCATTTTTCTGTAGGTTGATGAAAGCCTCGGGAATAAAGTCTACTGATTCTTTAGCGGAATTATACAGTAGGTTATTATTCGCGTCATCAAAAGCCGCCATGTAGTATTTTCCGGCTGCCAAGTTCTCCAAAGTATAGGTTCCCGAGGTATCTGTTCTCACGAAATAATAAGGTTTCGCCTTATCGATACGCAAGCTGTCATTGTAAGGATATAAGCCTACCGTGATATTATCGGCCTTTTTATTCGTCAGTAGGTGTTTTACTTTACCTTGAATCTTCAAGGAATCGATGTTATTCGAGGTGCTGAAAACTAGTTTAATGTTTCTCCCTTTATTTCGCTCTGCGACATCTTCTACCGCATTTCTAAAGTTAAAAGTATAGGTCGTATTGTCTTTTAATGCGCTGTCTAATACCAAAGTTAGCCCCGTAGGACGAATGCGCGTTTCGTAGTTTCCAATCGAAGGTGTGATTAACAGCTCTTGGTTCAGGCCCTTAACGGTCACGTATTCGTTGAAGGTTAATTCAATCTTTTTGCCCTTGAAATTCTTGCTCTTATTTAGCGGAATCGAATTGATCACGACTGGCGCCAACGTATCTTTTTTTCCACCCGGAGGGGAGGCCATTTGGGCACAGCTCTGTAAGAAAACTAAGCTGATTCCTAGGCCTAAAAAAACAAATAATAGACTGAATTTCAGGTAATTACGCATGTTCAAATGTATATAGATTACTTGAATAATTCGGCTTGCCCAGCATCGCCCTTAGGTTAGAAATGAATCCAATTAAAAACGAATGAAGCAGGCGTTTATTACCTGTTTTGTATTCGTTGCTTAACAAAGAAATGTAAAAGCTATCGAAAATAAGCCCGCGGCTCTTCTGTAATTTAAAACCATACTTTGCCGCTAGCGCTGTGATTGTAGCTGGCGTGAAATGGTAGATATGTCGTGGAACATCGTAGGCAGCCCAGTATTCTTCGAAATAGCAAGCATCAAAACTCGCCGGGTTAGGCAGGGCTAATAAAAGTTTCCCGTCTTTATTCAGTCGACTTTTGAAGAAGTTAAAATACTCGTCCAGCTCATAGACGTGTTCCAAAACGTGCCACAACGTAATTACTTGAAATTGTTTTTCTGGGGCGATTTCTGCTAAAGAGGACGCGATACTAAGCCCCGTTAATTTAGCCGCTCTAGCCGCCGTTTCTGGGTCTAATTCCAAGCCATTGATGTTCCAGCCTTTCTCTTTAGCGGCAGCTAGAAAATGCCCGTTACCGCAACCGATATCTAGTAATTCTTTGTTGGCTTTTTTGTCCGGCGCAATCCAATTCAATTTTGATTGAAGTGTGAACTTGCGAACCGCATGGTATAACTTATTAACAATTCCCTCATTCGTATCACTATGGGAAATGTATGCGCTCGCATGGTAATAAGGTCCCGCTTCGTTCGCGGCTGGCCTCGGGTTTGTGTAGACCAAAGAACAAGCATCACAGCTAACGATGTGGAATTGCTCGTTCGATACGGTATAATCTTTTGCCTTAAATTTTAAGGTCGAATTTGGGGATCCGCAAACGGGGCAGTTTTGTATATTTTCCATTAGCGTCCCATGAATAAAAGTAAGATGGAAATGTCAGAAGCTGAGACGCCCGAAATGCGACTTGCCTGACCGATAGTCTGAGGTAAAATCGATTTCAATTTTATGCGCGATTCAGTTGACAACGTTTTGATTTTATCGTAGTCAAAATTCGCCGGAATGCATAAGTCTTCCATCGAGCGCATTTTGTCCACCATCAATCTTTCCTTTTCGATATAGCTTTCGTATTTCACTAAAATCTCTACCTGCTCGCGCACTTCCTGTGAATAGTTTCTAACGATAGGCTCGATGCTTGGGTGTGTCGCAATTCGATCGAAAGACAAATCCGATCTTCTCAGTAAGTTCACGATAGGCGCACCCTCTTTCAACGAAGCGCTTCCCTCCTGCTCTAGCCAGTCGTTCACTTCTGTCGGTTTCACTTTCGTGTTTTTGATTTCTTCTGTCAAAGCCGCGACTTGCGCCTTCTTCTCTTGAAATCTATTCCAACGTTTTTCCGTCGCTAATCTTAATTGATATCCTTTTGCCGTTAAGCGTTCATCCGCATTGTCTTGTCTAAGCAAAGTTCTGAACTCGGCACGCGACGTGAACATGCGATATGGTTCGTCTGTTCCCTTGTTGATTAAATCGTCGATCAACACGCCGATGTAGGCGTCCGAACGGGACAAGGTAAACGGATCTAATTCGTGTGTTTTTTGGTGGGCATTAATACCCGCAATTAAGCCTTGGCATGCTGCCTCTTCGTAACCAGTTGTCCCATTGATTTGGCCGGCGAAGAATAGTCCGCTTACCCGCTTTGTTTCCAATGTCGAAGTCAATTGGGTAGGCGGGAAATAATCATATTCGATGGCATAACCCGGGCGGAACATCTTCGCTTTTTCAAATCCAGGGATTAACCGAATTGCCTCGAATTGGATGTCTTCCGGCAACGATGTCGAAAAGCCATTCACATAAATTTCCACCGTGCTCCATCCTTCCGGTTCTACGAAAATTTGGTGTGAATCTTTATCTGCAAAGCGGTTGATCTTATCTTCTACGGAGGGACAGTAACGTGGGCCTAAACCTTTAATTCTTCCGGCAAACATAGGTGAACGATCGAAACCTTTTCTCAAGACTTCGTGCACCTTCGTGTTCGTGTGGGTGATCCAGCAAGAGCGCTGTTCTGTTAACGGCGTTTCAGTTAAGTAAGAAAAAGAGCTCGGATTTTCATCTCCCTTTTGTTCTTCCATCGCGGCGAAGTCTAAGCTTCTTCCGTCGACGCGCGGCGGAGTCCCTGTCTTCATTCTGCCCGACTCGAAACCTAGTTGAATTAGTTGTTCTGTTAAGCCGATGGCCATCGGTTCAGCCATACGACCTCCCCCAAAATTCTTCTCCCCTATGTGGATCAATCCATTTAAGAAAGTACCATTTGTTAGCACCACAGCTCTCGCTGTAAAAGTCATACCCATTCTGGTGATAACCCCTTTTACTTCGCCTTTTTCAACGATTAATTGTTGAACAGAATCTTGCCAAAAATCTACATTCAAATTTCCTTCCAGCGCGTTTCTCCATTCTTCCGCAAAACGCATACGATCTGATTGGCAACGAGGTGACCACATCGCCGGACCTTTTGAACGGTTCAACATTCGGAATTGAATCATGGTCTTATCCGAAATGATTCCAGACATTCCACCTAATGCGTCAATCTCTCGTACGATTTGACCTTTAGCCACGCCACCCATTGCTGGGTTGCAGGACATCTGGGCAATCGTCTGCATATTCATGGTTACCAACAAAACACGTGACCCCATTTGTGCTGCCGCATAAGCAGCTTCACATCCGGCGTGTCCCGCTCCCACCACAATTACATCGTATGAATTTAGCATATCATTTCATGTTTCACGTGAAACATTTAGTACTGTTTAATGTAAAAATCTTCCTTCTCGGTCATCAACGCTTTGTCCTCTTTCTTCTTGTCTTTGTAACCGAGCAGGTGTAATAATCCGTGTACCATCACACGTTCTAATTCCGTTTCCGAGGTCCCTAATTTGTTCCCATTTTCTCGAACTCTTTCGATGGAGATAAAGATGTCGCCTTCGATTTTTTTCGGATCTTCTGAATTGTCAAACGTAACAATATCAGTCAGCGTATCGTGATTCAAATACTCTTGATTAATCTGTAATAAGTACTCGTCTGAACAAAAGACGTAAGTCAATTCAAGGATCTTTTTCCCTTCCTGTTTCGCCACCTCGTTTAACCAGGCTTTGTGTTTTAACTTCTCTTTTAAGGAGAATGTTATGTCTTCTGTACAAAAATGAATCATGTGCGCGCTATTAAAGCGCGAATTTACGAAAAAGCATCCTCGAAATGCTCTATTTTGAAGGCTTGTGGATAAAAATTCACCGAAATGCTGTCAAAACGGATCTCTTGGCGCCATTTATGTTGGTATTGGTAGGCACAAGCAGCCCTACTTAAAAGCCGTATTTTATTTTTTGTGATTTTTTGTTCTGGATGTCCATGTGTATTTCTCCGAAGGGATTTTACTTCAATAAAGACGAGAAGATCCCCTTTCTTTGCAACGATGTCTACTTCTGCCCTTTTGTAGCGGTAGTTTCTCGCCTCGATGGTGTAGGCGTTTTTTAGCAAATAGTCTACACTTAATTGCTCACCTAGTTTTCCTTGTGTCATATGTTTTGCCATTCTTGTATCTTTGTTTTTTACTAAAGGTAGCGGCGTGTTTCTGCGGATGCTATCAGGTAATTGATAAAGAATGAATCAGAATAAAGAAGTCCAATTTGTTGATTTAAATCTGGTAGAATACAAGCAAGCTTGGGATCTACAGGAGACTTTATTAAATCGCATAGCGACAGTTAAATTAGCGAATCGCGGGCTTTCTGACGACAGCAAAGAGGCCACAGATAACTTCCTTTTATTCTGCCAGCACCCACATGTGTATACCTTAGGTAAGAGTGGCGACGAGTCTCATTTGTTGTTACAAGAGTCGTTTTTGTCTACCATAGGTGCGACCTATTTTAAGACAAATCGCGGCGGAGACATTACCTACCATGGGCCTGGGCAATTAGTGGGCTACCCTATTTTGGACCTAGAGAATTTCTATACCGATATTCACTTGTATTTACGGATGCTGGAGGAAGCGATTATTAAGACCTGCGAGGGCTACGGTTTAGTCGCTGGACGCATTGAAGGTTTGACCGGCGTGTGGATTAATCCAACACAAGAGGATGCGCGCAAGATTTGCGCAATGGGTGTAAAGGCGTCACGCTGGATTAGCATGCACGGGTTTGCGTTGAACGTAAATACCGACCTAAGTTATTTCTCGCACATTGTGCCTTGCGGAATTGCGACACGAGGTGTAACGTCATTACAGCAGGAATTAGGCCAGGAAATGGATTTTCAATCGGTTTCAGACGTGGTTAAAGGCCACTTAGTTGACTTATTTAAAATGGAATTAGTAAATGTTTCACGTGAAACATTAAATGCATAATAATTTGAGTTCCACGTGGAACGCATATAGATGGATACATTAAAGAACTTCAAGAACACCCTCTTCATAGACATCGAAACTTCGTCTGAAGTATCCGATTTTTCCCTTCTTTCGGATAAGATGAAAGAATTTTGGCTAAAAAAGGCGAAGAATTTGGTAAATCCAGCTAATATCAGCCTAGAAGAGATGTATTTTGAAAAGGCTCCTTTGTTTGCGGAATTTGGGAAGATTATTGTGGTGGGAATGGGCTTTTTGTTCGTGAATAAGCAGGGTGAGATGGCTTTAAAAGTGAAGACCATTGCGCATGCAGACGAAAAAACGCTTCTCACGGAGTTCATCTCCTTTGTAAATAAGACGTATAAGTCAAGGGAATTAACGTTAGTCGCGCATAATGGGAAGGAATTTGACTTCCCTTATTTGTGCAGACGCATGTTAATTAATGGGCTAGAGATTCCGAAATCCTTGCAATTGCAGGGGAAGAAACCATGGGAAATTATCCACCAGGATACGATGGAGATGTGGAAGTTTGGGGATAGAAGATCCTATACTTCGCTGGAATTGTTAGCGGAATTGATGGGTATTTCAGGGGCCAAAGCCGACCTTTCTGGCGACCAGGTGAACCGCGTATTTTATAAGGAAAATGGATTAGCTAGGATTAATGAGTATTGCCTAGAAGATGTGATTGTAGTGGCGCAACTCTACCTACGTTTCCACTTTTTAGATTTAGTTGCGCCAGAAAATATTGTCAAATTATAGTGGCTTTGCCGGGTTTCCGAATACGCGTTTACTCGCCGCGACATTCTCAATTACTACACTGCCCGCTCCTACCGTTGCGCTCTTTCCTACCTTTACGCTTCCTACGATTGTCGAATGAATTCCTACGTAGGCATTGTTCTCAATAATCGCTTCTTTACCTACTACTGAACCTGCGCCGATAGACGCGAAATCATTGATTTGTGCACCTGTTTCAATGATCGTTCCAGAGCCAATAATCACGTGATCCCCTAGTTTCGTTTCAGGTAAAATTTGTGCGCCGCTACCGATGAATACACCGTAAGAAAGGCTCTTAACATCGGCGATATTAGCGGATGGATGGATTGCATTTACGGGTTTCACTTCGCGTTCTTCTAAGATCAATTCGATCATTTTCTTCCGCTCAATTGGGTTTTCTAGGGCTACAAAAACGCCGCAGTTTTTTCCAATTAATTTGAAATAGGACTCATCGTCCGCTGCTCCTAAGACGGGAATTTCACCGATGCTGGTGTCCTTTTTCTTTGGATCATCATCTAAGAACCCGTAGACCACGACGTCATTTTTCTCAAAGATGTGGGCTACTTCTAAGCCAAAAGGATTAACTCCAATAATAATTACAGGTAGAGATGTCATTTAGGATTGTATTTTATGCGTGTAATCGGATAATTTGAAACTTGGTTTTCCGTCTTTTAACAGGACTAATTCGGTGTAATTCTCGCCTAAGGCAATGCTCGAATCAGGGGACAAATGTAAGTCTTTCCCGTCGATTTCTGTTAATCCATAGAAAGGAGACATGTCGCCGATGTTTTCTACCACCCAGGAGTAGTGGATATTTCCGTCGGTCATCGGCGTTTCCACTAGGTTGAATAAGACGTCCGCGCGGACATTTGAGCTCAATGGTGCGTCGGTTATTTTGATATCAACGATGGATCTTTCATTCGTAGGAAGCGCTTCGTAGTTTGCAATGGATTCAGATGCATAGCTTTCGTCTGCGATGGCGCAAAAGGCATCGATTAAAAGACAGGCATTTAATTTACGCAAGGAATGCTTTTCAAGATCCCAACCTGCTCCACCAGACTCTAGTAAAACAAGCCCATATCCGCGAGATGAGAACGTATCGCCAAAAGCGCGGGACTCATATTCGTCCGTCCATTTCGCTATTTTTCCGGGGATAATAGGCTGGATTTGTGAAAGCATGCGGTTGCATATTTGGCCGGCACGCAGACGTGAGGGCGTCCAGGTTCCCTCATCATCCCCTGTGGTTGCTAGGAAGGCGATGTGGGTTTGCTCTGGGCTATTTCCTACGGAATATAAACGGTTTTGGTCGTGTAGATTAAAGGCAAATGAAGGTTTGATTTCGTCTGCCCAGGCGGATAATATTTGTGCCTCGACCGAGTTTTGTTTCGTTGCGTCGCGGTTCATATCGATGCCTAGAGCCGTTTCGCGTTGCCATCTTTCTGCACCATCAGCATTTAAACGAGGAATGATGCGCAAAGTGATTTTCTGATGCAATTTTTGCTTCAATTCACTAGCCAAACCCTCAGATAAAGATAATAAACGAAAAATATCGGCTAAAGCCATGGTAGCTGTGGCCTCGTCGCCGTGCATTTGGGACCAAGCGATGACTTGTATAGGACCTTCTCCCCATTTTACCTCGTGGATGGGTCTACCCTCTTCTGTCTTTCCGAGTTCACGAATGGCGAAATGGGAAGACCATTCAGCGATTAATTCCTGCCATAATTCAGCAGAGAAACGGCGCTTGTTTAGGCGATTTTCTCGGAAGGATTCGTAGTGTTTGAATGCTTTTGTAAACATTAGTAGAGTGGTTTTGGCAGGTAATCTGCCCAGGTTTGATTCGAGAATATTCCTTTTTTCCCTGAGCCGAATAAGACGATCAGGGTGATAATTAAATAGCAAAACCAGGCTGAAGGACCGAAAAGTTCCATGCCTAGGAAGGTGGCGGCTAATGGAGTTTTGGCAAGACCTCCATACAAACTCACGAATCCAATGGCTGCCGCAAGTCCGATAGGTAAGCCGAACCAGGAGGCAAATCCGGATGCTGCATGGGAGCCGATTAAAAATAGAGGTGTTGCTTCTCCCCCTTTAAATCCTAAACCTAAACTTAGGTTCGTGGCGAGTAATTTCCATAGGGCGAAGTCGGGAGCGACCCCCTCGAACGGTCGTAATAAAAATTTGGAGCCAAGGCCGGATGTTTCATGAAACACTGGGATGCTTAGGACTCCTAACAAAATCAAGCCCGCGAGAATCCCTTTTAGCGGACCTTGTACGGGTAATTTGTCGAACGAAGAAATTATAATCGATTCTGAGCGCTTATAAAGGAAGGCAATTAAGGCTAAAAATAGGCCCATAAGCGCTAATTTCGCATAAAATTCGCCTGAAAATGAAGGCAAAAAAAGGACAGGGTAAGAAAGATGTTTTGTGCCGTACACGTGGAGACTGACAAAATTGGCTGAAAACGCTGCAAAAAGACAGGCCGGAAGGTGACGAAAATTTATTTTGCCGACCTCTCCTACTTCGAGTGCAAAAAAGGCGCCGGCTAGTGGTGTCCCAAAAACCGAGGCGAAGCCAGCGGCCATGCCGGCTTTTGGAAAAACGGAAGAGCTCGATATTTTCTCACCTAGCACTCGACCCATAGTAACGGCTGTTCCTTCGCGACCGACTGATGCTCCGGCTAAATGACTGAGCCAGGTAGCGGGGATGATGAGGTAGGCGGGCAAGGGGAAGCTTTGGAAGACTAAACCTACAATAGGTAAGGCGTATAAATAGGATCCATGGTGTTGAATCCAGTCGAGGCCGGCTAAAAATAGCGAAGACAGGCTCCCTGTGGCAAAGGAGAGGGCGACCAATAGGCCTAGATTCAATAGAAATGCCTTAATTCGAGCCAAAACAACAATAATTTTGTTTCAAAGGTAAGAATTATATTTTCCCTACCTTTGTAAATCATTAACAATGCCGAATCCAATGGATGAATTTTTAAGTTTGGGATTAAATCCACAGCTTCAACGCGCTTGCACAGCGGTGGGTTACACGAAACCGACGCCCATTCAGGAGAAGGCGATTCCCTTATTATTGCAGGGCCACGATTTATTAGGCATCGCGCAGACGGGTACGGGTAAAACCGCGGCCTATGCGCTTCCTATTTTGATGCGTTGCAAGTATGCCCAGGGGAAGAATCCGCGGGCCTTGATTTTAGCGCCTACGCGTGAGTTAGTCATGCAGATTCACACCGTGATGATCGGTTTAGCGCAGTTTACGGACTTGCGAATTCTCGCTTTATACGGCGGATTAGGGCCAAAGCCGCAGATTCAAGCCCTCGAGGAAGGCGTCGACATCCTCGTCTCTACGCCGGGTCGGTTCCTCGAATTATACCGCAAGGACGTGATCGTGGTGAAGGAATTAAAATTCTTGATTCTAGACGAAGCAGATAAGATGATGGATATGGGCTTTATGCCGCAGATTCGTCAGATTTTGGAGAAGATTCCTTATAAAAAGCGAATGAATGGCTTGTTTTCCGCGACTTTCCCAGAGAAGGTAGAGAACCTGTCTCACGAGTTTTTGGAGTTTCCGATGAAGATTGAAATCACCCCGCAGGCTACGCCGGCGAGTCAAGTGACGCAATCAGTATACGAGGCGCCTAACTTATTAACGAAATTACATGCCCTTGCCTATTTTATGCAAAACCCTGATTTTCATAGGGTTATGGTATTTTGTCGTTCAAAAGATGCGGCAAATGACGTAGAGAAGTGGCTGTTGAAATCATTACCTAAAGACCAGGTTCGGGTGATTCACTCGAACAAGGGCCAAAACACCCGTATCAACGCGATGGCGCAATTCCGCGAAGGAAATGTGCGCGTTTTGGTGACGACAGATGTAGCGGCTCGCGGCATCGATATCCCCAAAGTTTCCCACGTGGTTAACTTTGATGTGCCTTTAATTTATGAAGATTACGTCCATCGAATCGGCCGTACGGGTCGTGCAGAGGAGATAGGGGAGTCGATTACCTTTATCACCTTAGCGGAGAGTTATCACTGGGCGAAGATCGAGGATATTATTCAGCAGAAGATTGAAATCGAACAATTGCCAGAAGGAATCAAGATCGAAGAAACGCCGTTTTTAGAGCAACAAGATATGTTACGCGCGGTCGATGATCAGCGTAAACGCGAGGATCCTGACTTTAAGGGTGCGTTCCACGATAAAAAATGGGTCATTAAGGCCAAGGCCTCGGGCAAGAAAGTGCCTCAGAAAAAGGCCGTGACAAAGGCTGGTCCAAAAGGCGGAGCCGTTCAGGGTCCTAAGCCGATTGTCCGCAATAACCGCCCAGGTAAGAATGCAAAATTCCGTCCGGGTGCCGCATCCAATAAAAAGAAACGTTAGTTTTGTGAATATGAAAAGAGTTCTGTTATTGTGTTTGATTTCGTTCATGGGGTATTCTCAGACGAAAAAGGAAACGGCGGCGGCGCCGCAGGCGCCGGCTACTCCGGTTACAAAAACTCCGGTTCGCGAAGCGAAGTATGAAGTTTTGTATGGATCTAAACCGCTTTCGAAAGCCGATCAAAAGGAATTAAATGAGTTCGTGGCGAGTTGTGATGCCTCTTTTGGCTCGAGAGCTGAAGCCGTTGCCTTCTTTGCGGAAAGAGCTTGGGAATATGTGGCTACAGCGCGCTTAGACACCGCAACTCAGCGCTTTAATTTAATTAGTGCCTTGGACCCGAATAGCGTGGATGCGTTTTGGGGTTTAGGCGTTATTTCCTACCAAAGAGGGGACAATGATTTAGCTATTCGTCTGTTAAATAAAGGATTAGAAATAGATTCGACACAGTCAATGATGCGTGTAGATTATGCCATCGTGAAGTTGGATTGCTATCAGAAGGGAATGGAATGTGGGACTTTGGACGAAGTTGAAACTGAATTGAAGCATGCCTTAGCGCAGGATCCAAAAAACGCGAATGCTTGGATGAAGCGTTGTCAGGTGGCGTATTATAAAGAGAATTACGAGTTAGCGTGGACCTATTTCCACGAAGCTCGCATGGCAGATATTTTGCAATTGGACTTGAATTTTGGGTCATTGTTAGCGGCGAAAATGCCAGACCCGAAAGGCATCTTTAAATAGTGTAGCGATGGGTATTCGTTCCTTTTTTGCCAAACCTCTAGCGGCTCGCGTCGTTAAAAAGTACCGCTTAAGTCAAGAGCAGGCTTTCGAGCGCCAAGACTTTTGGCTGAAGCAAATGGTAGCAAAAGCTGAGAAAACCCTCTTCGGTCGCGGCCATTCTTTTGCTAAGATCAAGAATTACCTCGACTACCGGTCGAATGTGCCCATCTTCGAATACGAAGACATTAAGCCCTATATTGATGAAGTGGTGGCGGGTAAGGAAGACATTCTTTGGCCAGGCAAGCCAGCCTATTTCGCCAAAACCTCCGGCACCACTTCCGGCGTCAAATACATCCCGATTTCATCGGAATCCATGCCTTTTCACATTACCGCCGCCCGCGATGCGCTTTTGCATTACGTGCATTACAGCGGAAATGCCTCGTTTTTAGACCGCAAATTGATCTTTTTAAGTGGCTCGCCAGAGATGTCAGAAACCAATGGCGTTCCTACGGGTCGCCTGTCTGGAATCGTGAATCACCATGTTCCAGGTTATCTGCGCGGCAACCAAATGCCTTCCTATAAGACGAATTGCATCGAAGACTGGGAGCAAAAGCTCGAGGCCATTGTACAGGAAACGATTTCGAAGCGGATGGGTTTGATTTCGGGTATTCCGCCTTGGGTGCAGATGTATTTTGATCGGCTAGAAGAATTATCAGGCCAAAAAATAGGCGACCTCTTCCCCGATTTCCAAGTCTTCGTCACCGGTGGCGTGAACTTTGAACCTTATCGCGAGAAATTGATGGCCTCGATAGGCCGAGAAATCGACGTAGTGGAGACTTATCCAGCTTCGGAAGGGTTCATTGCGTTTCAAGACTCTTCGGGCGAACCAGGGCTATTATTGAACGTAGACGGCGGCATCTTCTTCGAGTTTGTCCCTACAGATACCTATTTTGGTGCAAATCCAGTCCGCTTAAGCCTCACAGAGGTATCTTTGGGTGTGAATTATGCGCTCTTATTGACAACGAATGCTGGCCTATGGTCTTATTCCATCGGCGATACCGTGAAGTTTGTCTCTTTAAATCCCTACCGCATTGTGGTGACGGGTCGAATTAAGCACTTTATTTCGGCTTTTGGCGAGCACGTGATTGCAGAGGAAGTCGAAAAGGCTTTAGCTGCTGGCCTCGCCGCTTGTCCTGAGGCGCGTGTTGTGGAATTTACGGTGGCTCCACAAGTAGCTCCCGCGTCTGGTTTGCCTTATCATGAGTGGTTAGTGGAATTTTCTTCACCACCTGCGTCTTTGGAGGCTTTTCAAGCGGCAGTAGATGCCTCGATGTGCGCCCAAAATATCTATTACCGAGACCTAATCACCGGGTCCATCTTGCAGCCTTTAGTTCTTACCTCATTACCATCAGGCGCATTTATCTCGTACATGAAGTCTCAGGGTAAATTAGGGGGCCAAAACAAAGTTCCCCGACTATCGAATGATCGGGTGCTGGCGGAGGGCGTCCTGCGGACTTAGTCGGCGCGTTGCGCCTTAGTCACGGTGAGGCCGTTTAGTCGCCTGCGGCTTAGTCATCGCTTCGCGATTTAGTCAAATATGTCGATTAGGTCGCCTGGGGGCAATAATGTGTGAAATAAACGTCGAGGCACTCAGAGGACTTTTCAGGTATTGACAGAATGTGTCAATATTCATAAACGTATTTAGTTCTTCGAAAGAATTTATAAACGGGATCTTTTTGGCCATAAAAAAAGCCTGTTATTCAGGCTTTTTCAATTCGAATATTAATTAGGCTCTTAGCCTACAATTACATCTTTTTTCATTTTGTGTTTGTTTAAAACTGGGATAAAGGTAGGAGGAAAAGTGGATTTATGATGCTTCCGTGTGATTTATTTTACGGTTAAATAATTGCCGGAATTAAACCAAAATGTTGCCTATTTCATAAGCAAACTCAGGAGAGATGTCGTAATCCCAACGCTTTCCTGAATTGTCCTTGGGCGATAAAATGATTTTCTCCCATTTTAGTTCGCCCATTTCGCCAATGAGCGCTTTTTTAAAGATTGAATGGTCTTTTAATTGATCAATTCCATCTAAATCCTGGTGATTTAAAAGTAAGGGTAGTACTTCAATTCGCTTTAGTTCTCCCGTATTAAAAAGGCAGTCAACATAATAGGGAGCAATTTCGATGATTTTATCTATGCGTATCATTATTGAAGTGGTTTAATACTGTGAAAACTCTTGCTATCCCACATAGTGATTAATTCAAATGTATGAATTTCTGCCCAAGCTTGTACAAGCTTGAGTTTATTCTTTGGTAAATTTCCTGTAAGTATTGAGCCGTCTAGAATTTTAATATTGGCTTCGAATTCTGCAAATTTCACTTTGAAGTGCGGAGGTAGATGATCGTTGAAGAACATGTAAATAGTTAGGCCGTAGAATCGGCAAATTTCGGGCATATTATTAGTGGTTATTTTTGCAAACCACTAACAATTTTCAACACAAACCTATCAGGTTATTGATAATCGAAATGAGCGTATTGACAGATTGTGTCAATACCTGAAAATGCTATCTACACGTCTCCCGAAATTTCACACAAAAGGGTTAATAAAGCACTCTAGGGCACATTGGGTTGTGCAAGCTGTAGTCCAGCAAAGTATTTGCGCAGGGTAGAGGGACTGATTTTTTTAGCCACGATTTCACCTTTGCGATTTAATAAATAAAACGTTGGATTCGCGAAGGCGTCATAGGTGCTGCGAATAGGGGAGTTTGCAGGGAGGTCAACGTGAAGAGCGTTTGTGGTGACATGGTATTTTGTGATGAAGTCAAGCCAAATAGCGCGGGATACCCCAGGTTCGTTGCAAACGGCGAAACGGCCGATTTTTAGGTTCTTAATGCGCTCGATGACGGAGGTGGTGGAGTCGATTTCGGGGACCTCTTTTTGGCAATGATCACAGGTAGGCGCGTAGAACATCAACAATGTGTAGTCGTTCTGTGCGGCAAATTTCTGTAGGTCCTGGGTGTTGCCGGCGGTGTCTTTCAACACGATATTTTCCGCCAACGTATTCGTCTTCAAGGCCCCCAATTTTTCAGCTTCTTCTTTAAAGGCCTTTTTCTGAGCGGCGGTAAACGCGCCGCACCCATTCCCCACGCCATATTTCGTCAAAAACCAGGCATATCCCTCCGTGTTTCCCACGATGTTTCGGTTCTTCATCACGGAGCTGAAATAGTCGAAAACGAAGGGGTAGGACTTAGCGCCGCAGTCGATTTTGGACATGGCTTTTTCCACACCTACGCGAAGTGAATCCGCCTGTAAAGGGAAATAGGAGAGGTATTCAACTAACAATGGGCGGAAAACGGGGGTAAACAATAATTTGCCATCGCAGAACGGAATCTTTGCAAAAAAGCGGGAACGAGCCGTGTAATCCGTCCGGCTAGGAATAGATTCGTCGAGTGTGTTTAGCGATTTGAAATAGAGCGCGACCGCACTAAAAGGGGGTAGTGAAACGAGGGCCTTTTTACGAAAAGCGACTAATGCTGAAGTTTTGGACTGGAAAAATGCCGCCTTCTCGGCGAACTTGAATTTGCGACCGCGTGCAATTTCCACAGCGTATAGAGAGTCAATAACAGAGAACGATTTTTCGAGTCTTTGGTAGTTCAAAAATACCTCATTCTTAGGGTCTGAGGAATGTGCGGAAGCCAGAAATGCGGGACCAGAAAAGGTCAAGGCAAATTTATCGTTGTTTTCGATATTGAAATAAATGCGCTCCTTTGAGGGGGCGAATTGTAGGTAGTAAATACCGCCTTTGATGGGGGTTGTGGAAGATAAAACGGTGCCGCGAACGGTGTCTTTTGCCAGGAAATTCTTTTCATCAAACAGGGTCCCACGGAAGTAAATAGGGTTCTTAGATCGGGAAACCGTGATTTTAAACTGCGCCTGAGCGAAGATAGGGATGAAAAGCAAGAGCGCAACTAATTGTTTCATGGAGGCAAATATACCCAAATTAGCGTATTGACAATAGTTGTCAACTCCTGAAAACCGCTTATATCAATTGCAAAAATTATGCTTATTTTGCGTCAGAATACAAATCAACACCCTTGCTAACTATCGTCGAACTTCTGTATGATTTTGTCATCTCCACACTTGTGGGGCTGTTCGGTTTGCATCTGATTACGAAGAAGGGGCCGAAAGCGTCAAAGTTTTTAGGGCTTTATTTTTTAATCTTTTGTGCCCGCATCATTCTAGCCTATTATGCAACAGGTGGTCGTTTGATTCAATACCCCCATTTGTATTTAGTGGGCTCGCCCATTCATTTTTTAGCACCCCCTGTCGCCTTTCTGTTTATCTATTTCATGTTATATCCGCAGCGGAAATGGCGAGTTTGGCAAGCGCTTCTATTTCTTCCTTTTGTTTTACATCTAGGAGAGTTGTTACCATTTTATTTTGGCCCTTTGGAAGTTAAAATGAGTCAAATTCAGTTGGTTCTACAGTATAAATCACTTGTTGATTATCCTGGTACAGTGACATTTTTTTCGCCGAAATTATTGTCATTGCTAAAGCTTATTCATACCTCAGTATATGCGTTCATTTCTTTTTTAATGGTCTTGCTTCAAATCATTAAGAATCGGAATAAGTATAATCGATTCGTGTTGAAATGGATGGTAACCTTTACCTCTTTGAGTTTGCTTTCTGTTGTATTTATAGGGGCCTATGTACTTGGGATTATTGGCTTTAATAATCTGCGTTTTTCGTATGCAGATTTGCTGATGCACTTAGCGGCATTTGTGAATCTGGGTTTCGTTCTATACCGGCCCTCCTTATTAGATGGGGCTTCATTTCAGTCTTTGGTACTACGATTGGATAAGGGGCATCGTAGCTCAGAGCCAGGAGAAGATGTTGAAAAATTGAGGAAGTATGAAGGATATGCCAAACAATTGGAATCCTATTTTTCAAATGAAAAGCCGTTCTTGGATCCAGAATTATCGCTGGAAAAAACAGCGAAAATGCTTCAGATTTCGACGAAAGATTTATCACGTACCACTGCCTATATCTATGAATTAGGCTATCCAGATTTTGTTAACTCCTGGCGAATTAATTACATTGTTCAGCAAAGGAATTTTGACAAGCATTGGCAGGCCTATTCACAAGATATGCTGGCGGAGTTAAGTGGCTTTGGATCTAGGCAAGGCCTTCATAATGCCGTAAACCGTTTGCATGGAACTACTCCGGCTGCTTTTTTCTCTAAGGAGACGAATAAAAACTAATTGTCAAAAAACTGTATAATGCATTTTTCTTGACAGACACACTTGTCCAATTTTTGTTATTTAGCTTATCATTCAAAGTTCTAAATGTCAAACGCCGGATCGGTTTATCTTTTCTCTATCGTCAGCTCGCTTTGCGTGCTTTTCGGTCTTAACTTTTTGTTTCGAAAAGGGAATTTATTGGTTGCCAAAATCCTCGCTGTTGAGTTCTTGTTACTAGGGTATATGGTCGTTGCGGCCTATTTTCTGATGCCTGTAAATATCATCGAGACACCTTATTTTTTCCGAACCTTAGCACCGCTTTTCTATACATTGCCTCCATTGAATTTTATGTTTCTGTGGTATTTATTTCACCCGAGGGCTACGTTTAAAAAATCGCATCTACTATTTTTCCTCCCTTTTATTCTTCAGTTAATTGAAAATACCCCGTTTTTTTTAAGTGATAAGGCAACGAAAATTGCGGAAGTCAAATGGATGCTTGCACAGGGAGACTACTTCGCCTTTAGTGAGAGGTTCATGTGGTTTGATCCCATATGCCATGTCTATGCAAAGTTTGTGATGTACGTTCTTTTCTATGTGGCTATGGTCTATTTTTATGTCCAGTTTCGCAGAGAAAAGCAAAATCAGATTTTGTTTGAAAAAGGAATCTTCCATTATTGGGTTATAGGTATTTTAGTCTTTCGGCTTTGTACAGTTTTCTATATTTGGTATACGTTTATTTACACCGATAATGGTAAAGCATCTTTTATTACAACGGATTATTTACTTGTTGCGGAATTTGTCTTTCACTTGTTTTATCTAGCTATTAATCCGAAACTTTTAGACGTGAAAATTCTTGCCGAAAATTTGCGCGGTCCCGAGAAGACAGAAGTTATATTGACGGATGAGGAGGGTGAGCGTCTTCAACATTTAGCTGCGAAAATAGAAGCATATTTCAGAACCACGGAAGTTTTTTTAAACTCACAATTAACAGCCGAATTATTGGGATCATTAACGGGCCATCCGCACCGAATGATAGGTCAAGCGATTAAGTATACGCACGGAATTTCCTTTAGGGATTATTTGAACAATTACCGGATTTCGTATATCGAAGAGAAACTTAGTGACCCCACCTATTTAGCGAAATCGTCCATCGAAACGATTGCTGAGGCTTCTGGTTTTGGTTCGCGTCAGAGTTTCTATACGGCTTTCAAAAAGGCCAAAGGATGCACGCCTAAAGAGTATTTTAGCTCTAGAATAGGTTAATTCATTCGTCCAATTTCTGTCAAATGCGCTTTTTTTGACAAATCCCCACACCCGATTTCATTTTATTTGTTTGCCGAATTGTATTATTTCTGCATCGGCTCGAATAATTGAAGTTATATTTATGGCCTTATTTGGTAAGCGTTTATTTAGAGGTTGTGTTTATTTTTTAACCTTCCTGTGTTTTTCATTCATTTCGAATGCGCAGATAACGAATCTTAAGTTTTCTGGTTCGCAAACTTCTTACACTGAACTTTCAGGAGGAACTAACTTGATTTCAGGAGGCTCAGTCATAGGAGCGGCATCAGCCGTTACCCCGATTGGATTTAACTTTGTTTATCAGGGGAATACGTTTTCTAGTTTTTCAGTTAACGCAGCGGGTTTATTGAAATTAGGATCTGTTGTAGTGACAACGGAAAGTGTAAACAATGCTAGTTCAACTACTAATACCCCCAAGCTGTACGCGTGGTGGGATGCTACAGCAACAATGGCTGCTGCAAACGGAGGGGGAGTAACTTTTGCATTAACGGGTTCTGCCCCTAACCGTGTTTTAACAGTTCAATGGAGAGTCGCTTACAC
Organism: Cytophagaceae bacterium; assembly: GCA_027491195.1. GTDB lineage: Bacteria > Bacteroidota > Bacteroidia > Cytophagales > Spirosomataceae > Aquirufa > Aquirufa novilacunae. The sequence goes on from JAIXWQ010000009.1 coordinate 201,571, forward strand.
AACTTTAGCTACAACAGGATTTAGCTATCAGGTTAAATTATATGAATCTACGAATGTTATTGAGTATTTATATGGTGCAGTGCCACCTTCGGGTACTTTAAGCGCATCGGTAGGTTTAGGCAATTATGGAGCGAATGAATACCAGTCTTTTTATACTTTTAATAACATTCCTTCAAGCACTTTAAATTATAATGCCAATACTATTTTTCCAGGTGTTGGTTCTGGATTTAAATATACTTTCACACCTAGTTTTGCTTCGCTCAGTCCAGCAAACCAAGCAAACAAACCCACTTTTTGGTTAAAAGCAGATGGGGCATTCAATGCTACGCGTACTCTTTTAAATGTGCCCGCAAGCAATAGAACGGCTTCGAGTGAATTGAGCGCTACCTGGGCAGCAGCAGCTTCTGTGTTGAATGGTGCAAATGCATGGATTCCAAGCGCTGCGCAGGGAGCAAGCGCAACGCCTACAGGTAGTAATCAAATAGGTGCATTGACTTTGGATTTAGGTTCTGTACAAACCATACATGGTGTCGCCACTCTTGGGGCGGGAGCAAGTGCATTTCATACAAGCGATTACGTGGTTCGGGTTTCAAATGACAATGTGACTTACACTGATTTAGGGTTGTTCAGTGGAAACGAATTGAACACGGCGTTAAAATATGCTGATTTTGATGCTCCTGTAAGTTGCCGCTATGTACGGATTATTCCTTCCGGTTTTGTTACTTACCGAGCCTTGCGTGTGGACGTGTATACCAAAACACCAGTCACTACACCGACCAATACCAAAGTGGCTAATTGGGAAGATAATTCAGGGAATCAATGGCATGCTTATCAAAATACGACCTCGATACAACCCACTTTCAATACGAACCAAATTAACTTTAACCCTGCCGTTAATTTTACCAATAGCCCAGGGACCTCACTAAATATTCCAGATCAAACAAATATCCGTCAAAGCTATTGGGTAGCTCAGGATGTTACGAGTACGGCAACAACCGATTATAATCACGTTTTGTATGGTGACGGAGCCACACCTAATTTTCACGGAGGAACGACAAGTACAATACAATTAGGAAGTCGAATCTCATCGACCCAAGGAGGTTGGCGTAAAGATGGTACTGCAGGTACTGCCTCATCTACCTATGATTTTGGTCCTCAGGGAAAACCGAATTTGATCTCATCCTATTCGCTCTTGGATAATTCACCGATTAATGCAACGAATATCTCTTTTCAAGCAGGAACTAATCGTTCGTGGAATGGTCCGATTGCAGAGATTATCACTTTTCAAAATCCTTTTACTGTTAACCAACAAGAGATCGTAGAAACCTATTTGGGAATAAAGTATGGGATTAGTCTAGGCCACGATTATATCATGTCTGATGGCACGACAAAAGTTTGGGATAAAACAGTCAATGCGGCTTACCACAACAATGTATTTGGTCTTGGTCGTTCAGACAGCCAAGGCTTGCACCAGCGCCAGGCATTTTCGACAGCATACAATGGTAAATTTATTACGCTTGGAAATAATTCCGTGATAGGGGCAACTAATTCGACAAGTATAGGAAATGATTTGGCTTCAGATAATTCTTATTTATTACTCGGAGACAATAATGCATTTGTCTTTTATGATGATGTTTTAACAGGAGATTATTATCCGTTATTACGCAAATGGAAGGTGAATAATACGGGGGTTACCGCAGCAACAAAGATTAGTGTCCCTGCGTTTGGCAATACAGCCAATGTTACGCTGCCTAATTCAGCGATTCAATTATATGATTCCGAAACAGTGTATTTCGTGTTAGACACAGACGGCGATGGCAACTTTTCTAATGCCACTTTTACCGCTATGACTAAGGTCGGAACAGGAATTACGGCTACTTGGCAAATTAACCAAGCATTACCAAACAATGCAGTGATTGGTTTTGCAGTTAAGAGAAACTTAAATGATTCTGATTCGGATGGTGTATTAGATGTTTCCGATATTGATGATGACAACGATGGTATTTTAGATAGTCAAGAGCAGGTTTCGTGTTACAGTTTTGGAAAAAATATTGCAACTGTTAATTTTTCAGGTAGTTCAGTCGTTAACTCAACGATTAATTCCATTACTACAAATACGCCAGCTTGGTCTACTTCCTATTCTACAGAAAACTTTTCGCTGCCTTTATCACTAAAATTTAATCGTTTATCAAAGGCAGGTGTTGCCATGTTCGGTCTAATTCCGGCTGGATCAAGTACCCAAACTCCAACCAATTACAATGATAATGGCTACAAGTTTTATATAGCAGCCACACAATCTTATGGCTATTTTGGACTAACTTATAATTTTCAGGAACCCGTAACAGGTAACGAAGAATATAGCATCGATATTTCAGCTACAGGCTATGTGACAGTGAAAATGAATGGGGTACAAAAACATGCCTTTCAAGGGGTGAATTCAGCCTATAAATTAGCGGTTTCTGCAGGTTCTTCTTCCCAATTATTATCCAATATCCGATTAACTAATGCGACCTATCCTGAGAGGACCATCTGCTTAGATCAAGACACGGATAATGATGGAATTCCTAATCGATTAGATTTAGATTCTGATGCCGATGGATGTAGTGATGCCTATGAAGCAGGAACAACAATAAGTACATCGGCTAATTATGCACATCCAACTGCTGGAGTGGGCACAAACGGGTTTGCCAATAGCTTAGAATCAACAACAGATAATGGCATTTATAATGGCACATATACATTTATCTATACCATTGATAGAAACACAAAAGCGTGTTTGGATTCTGATGGTGATAGCATTGCGGATTTATCTGACTTAGACGACGATAATGATGGGGTGCTTGATGCAGAAGAATGTGAAGCACCTGTTTTTGATAGTTGGATAGATTTAGCTAGTTACAAATCTAGAATGTTAAGTTCTGCTTTTCATGGTACATTATTGCGTAGTAAGAGCGGTAAGTATTATGTAGCAGGACAATATGCCTCTCCCACAGGAACAGATGTTACCATTCCAACTTTAGTTAGTCCGGCTAATGGGTATAATTACACGGGCGATATCATTGATATTGCTGCGGTAGGAGCTAATAGTTCGTATGCGATTGCTACAACAGATGGTATTTGGGTTTGGGGGTATTTAAGTACTAATTTTTTATTACCCGGTGTTCCCAATAGTACACCTACAATTTTTAGAAAAGTAGCCTTACCATCCGATGTTGACCCGAAAAATATTAAATCGATTAGTGCATCGACGAATAATTTCATGATATTATTACGCGATGGAACAGTGTATACGTATAGTAAAGATATAGCAGCCTTAAACGGTGCTGGATTAACGACTGGCACAGATGCTTTTACCAAAGTGCTTGTAGCACCCAACATTCCTCTAACTAATATTGCTCATATTGAAGCCACTACGAATGGTTCTTTTGCTGCTGACGTAACAAACAACAAATTATATACTTGGGGAACGAATGTGTACCTAGGAAATGGTTCGGCCATTTCTACTAGAAATTACGCTACCGAAATGACCAACCCACTACCTAATGGTGTTGGCATTGCGATGATTGACGCGACCTATAATACAAGCATGACCTATTTGCTTTTGGGAACCGATAAAAAAGTATATTCATTGGGTTCTGGTTCTGCGGGTATCTTAGGACAAGGCAGTGAAACTGCCTCAACAACTTGGTTGAATGTTAAAGGAAAAGATGGCGTTGGTGTTTTACAAAATGTAGAATATCTAAGTGCTCAAAATTCAACAGATAATTATACCTCGGCTTCTGTGATATTAAATACAGGACAGCCCTTATCTTGGGGGGATGCAGGTGGAAGTACTATGATAGGTTTAGGTAATTCTAGTACATTAGTTCCCAAAACACCCAATGGAATTTTACCTACAGAAATCATTTATGTAATAGAAAATGGGGGTCACATAACTCCGATGTTGAATGATAAAGGGGAGATTGGAAACGTAGGACACAACGTATCGGGTTCTTTTGCCGATGGATCCACTTCTAATAGATCAGTCTATGTATTTAATGCTTTTGAGCGAGGAACTGATTTTTCGGATAACATTGCTGCTACTTGTAATCCAGACATTGATGGGGATGGAATCCCGAACCGATTGGATTTAGATTCGGACGGGGACGGCTGTAGCGATGCAAGAGAAGCAGGCGTTTCTGGGACATTAGTGTCGGGAAATTTAGTAAATAAGGTGAATGGAGTTATTACTAATACCACTGTAAATAATGCCATTGCGCAAGGAATTTATGGTATTAATGGCTTAGCAGATGGTGTTGAATCCTCTAGCAATACGAGCACGGTTAATTATGGCTCATCTTATTCTAATTTCGCCCTAGTATCAACTGTAAATTTATGTGCAGATTTTGATGGTGATAGTGTTCCAGACATCATGGACATTGATGACGATAATGATGGTGTATTGGATGCGATTGAATCACCAGATTGTTATCTTCTTTCTTCTTTCTTTACTAGCGGTAATCGAATAACAAGCTTCTCTGTTACATCTGAAGTTGCTCGCGTCAGTCCTACTAATCAAACAAAAAATTTAATTGATGGAGATGAGGCGACTGGCGCTGTCATATTTGTAAATAATGCCTCCATTGTTAATAAAGAGTTGTATAAAATTACTTTTAATTATCCCGTTCCTTTGTCACAATTGGTCTTGCGTTTTGTTGACGGAAACAGTCATTTTAACTCAGGGGCAATAGTAAAAGTGCAGGGAAGTAATGATAATACCACTTGGTCAGATCTAAATACAGGAACCACGTATAATTCGACAACGGATAATAACATAGTTGCTCCTTATTGGACTGCTAATACACCGAATGAAGTATTTACCATTACTCAAAATCAAGGACGATATAAATTTTATCGTTTGTTCGGTACGGCAGGTACAGTTAGAAATTTAGGTAATGCTACGGAATTTTATTTCACAACTGCTACTACATTTGAACCTAGTTTTTACCCAAAAACTTCCTGTTCTCCAACCGATACGGATGGCGATGGGCTTGCCAATAATCTCGATTTAGATTCCGACGGTGATGGTTGTCCAGATGCGAGGGAGGCCGGTGTAAGAGGTACTTTAACTACAAGTAATGTGGTGAATTTAGTGAACTTCAATGCAGGAGCAGGAACAGCAACATCCACCACAAGTAATGTAGCGAATGCAATTGCCGCAGGAGCTTATGGATTAAATGGATTTGCAGATGCACTTGAAACAGCATCGGAGTCTGGCATATATTCATTTACTTATGCCTATCGAATTGCCACTAATAGAACACTGAATGGTTGTATAGATTCAGATGGGGATTCCGTGTCAGATGTATTAGATTTAGATGATGACAATGATGGTATTTTAGACTTTAATGAATCAATTAATTGTATTGCTAGTGGGATTGATATAAATGCGCTAGTGATGAGTGGTTCTTCGATTACTTCTAAATCCGCTAATTCCTATACTACTGCTGGAGGGGATGTATGGAAATCATCCTATTCTGATGAGAATTTAAAACTACCGATTTCTTTAAAGTTTAAACATAATTCCACAACGGGTTATCAGATGTTTGGGTTAATTCCAGCGGCATCAGCCCAAACACCAACTGGCTGGGCTGATGGGTCTTACAAGTTTTACCCTCAAGTCACAAATACCTATGGATATTTTACAACTGCTTGGGATTTTGGACCAGTGGCAATTACTTCGAATGATGTTTTAAGTATTGATATTTCTAGCACAGGTTATGTAACGGCAGCCATTAATGGAGTTACTCAAAGAGCATTTCAAGGAACCGTATCTGATTATAAACTAGTATTAAGTTCATATAGAGCTAGTGCCATATCAGACATCATTTTAACGGATTTAACAAGGCCTGCTAATTTTACTTGTACAGATTTAGATACAGATGGAGACGGTATTCCTAACAGATTAGATTTAGATTCTGATGGCGATAATTGTCCTGATGCAAAAGAAGCGGGTGTAACTGGAACATTAACCAGCGGATCCGTTATCAATAGAGTGAATGGAAATAATATTACTTCAACTGTTGCTAGTTCAATTGTGTCAGCTACTTATGGGGATAATGGTTTTGCGAACTCGATAGAGACGACCACTGAAAGTGGTTTGTATTCTGGCACTTACAATTATGATTTTGCAACAGATGCATTAATTAGTATATGTAAGGATACAGATAATGACGGTGTATCAGACATGGTTGATATCGATGACGATAATGATGGCGTTTTAGACGTTACGGAATATAATTGCGAGGTTTCCACCATGTCTAAAACAGGCATTACCGTTTCTTCTACTGTGTCTTGGGGTTATAATGGCACTACCCTTGCAAATATGGTGGACGGGGCAGAAAGTTTGGTGGCGTATTCTAGTGGGGAATTCTTGAATCAGACAATTTTGCAATTCAACTTACCGGCTGCTAAAGTATTAGAGCAAATAGAGGTAAGTACTCAATCTGGCCAGGCAACTTTAGGAACTACGGGTACCTATAATTTGGAAGGCTGGAATGGGACAGCTTGGGTAGTCATTGAGAAAAACAAGACTTTTGGTGGAACCTCTACACCGATTAGGGCGCCAGGAAATACCTATAAATTCTATATGCCAAATAACCTGACAGCATATACCAAGTACCGAATTTTTGGAACGTCCAATAAAGGAACAGTAGCTGGTTGGATTCAAGAAGCCTATTTCTTTGAACGTTCGTGTAATATAGACGTAGATAATGATGGTATAAATAACTGGTTAGATTTAGATAGTGATGGTGATGGATGTCCAGATGCAAAAGAGGCGAGTGTAACCGGAACACTTAGTGCGGGTGCTATTCAAAATTTAACGGGAAACACATTAACAACCACATCGAATGTAGCCAGCGCTATCGCATCTGGAACCTATGGTGCAAATGGTTTTGCGAACGGTTTAGAGACCGCTTCTGAAAGTGGAATTTATTCCGGAACCTATACCTATAATTTGGCAGTGGATGCTTCTATAAATGCGTGTACCGATTCGGATAATGACGGAATTGCCAATGCCTTTGACCTAGATGATGATAATGATGGCGTACTTGATGTTACCGAATTAAATTGTGCAACCTCCATTGTTTCAAAAACCGGAATCACTGTTTCATCAACCGTGACGTGGGGATATAATAGTACCACATTAGCGAACTTAGTAAATGGTTTAGAAGACCTTACGGCTTATTCTATTTCAGATTTTATTGATCGTACGGTTTTACAATTTGATCTTCCAAGTGCGAAAGCCTTAAGCTTAATTGAAATAAGTACACAAAATAGTGGCGCCACTTTAGGGACATCTGGTAAATATAATTTACAAGGTTGGAATGGTATAAAATGGGTTACTATTTTAAGCAACCAAACGTTTGCAATGAATGCCCCCGTGCTTGCACAAGCAAATTCATATACCTTTAAAATGCCTTCTAATACTACCGCCTATACCAAGTATCGGATTTTCGGATTGTCTAGTAAAGGGCCAGATAATTCGCTTGGAGGATGGTTACAAGAAGCCTATTTTACCGAACAATCGTGTAATCTAGACTCAGATGGGGACGGCATCCCTAATACGCAAGATATTGACTCTGATGGGGATGGCTGTTCTGATGCCGTGGAGGCAGGAACAGTTTCAGGTACCTCTGCAACAACCGTTACCGGGACTTATGGAGCAAATGGTTTTGTTAATAGCTTAGAAACAGCTACGGAGTCTGGCATTTATTCTGGTACGTATTCTTATCAATTTGCGACAGACGCTACATTTAGTTCGTGTCGAGATTCAGATTCGGATGGTATTACGGATGTTTTTGATTTAGATGATGACAATGATGGTATTTTAGATTCGGTAGAATGCCCATCCACTCAAATGATCACGAATGGTGATTTTTCTAATGGTACCACAGGCTGGACTGTGGGATCAGGCTGGACGTTATCTAATGGAACAATGGCTAATTACTTAGACGGGGTAACGAATTCAATGTTGTCTCAAACGATAGCTAGACCTTATCCAACTACTCGTCCTGGTTATGTAGATTTCAAAGTGGATGTAAGGGCTTCTGGATATAATAACGTCCAAGCTAATTCTTACACGGCATCTTTAATCATGCAAGTGAACGGCGTTAAGTATGCTGTTTTAACCAACCCAAGTAGTGGGACCACCGCAACAATTCAAACATTTAATGGAGCCCTTTCTTCTATCAGTACATTCCCCGTTCAATTGATTTCTGGGCCTCTTACGTCTGTAACGATATCTATTCCTAGTTCTGTATTCTTTGCTAGTAACCAAGTAGCGATTGGGTTTACAGCGGGTAATGATGACTTTGTCATTGACAACGTGTCATTAACCACTTCACCATCACTTGCTGCTTGCGATTTTGATGGAGATGGAATCCCTAACTCTCGAGATTTAGACTCAGACGGCGATGGTTGTTCGGATGCTTCAGAAGCTAAAACGGTTAGTACGTTAACTGCTTCCACGGTCAGTGGAGCAGTGGGAGATAATGGGTTCGCAAACTCGATTGAAACGGCCACTGAAAGTGGATTATACTCAGGGACATATTTATACTCAAGAGCTTTAGATCCTACAATCAAAGGATGTTTAGATTCTGATTTTGATGGAGTTGCGGATTTAGATGATTTGGATGATGATAATGATGGGATATTGGATAGGGCAGAATGTGACATGAGACCCGGTAGAATATTATTTGCTGGATCTAATGAAGATTTCTCTACCATGCGATCAAGCTTATATGCGGAGTTCAATAATAACAAAGCTCCGGGTGCTACAATCGTCCAATCTAATATTATCGAATCTGCCACAGTGCCTGCTGGATTTTATGATGGATATGATATGGTTGTTTTTGGAGGTGCAGCATTTAATACGATTCATGCAAATCATTGGGCAGCATTAAGAACAGCCATTCAGAATAAAACAAGTAAGTCTTTCATCATACAGGCAGACAACTGCTGTGTTGTATCGAATCAAAACGGGTTAATGAACCTATTAAATGGCGTTTTTGGTACTAACTACGCCCTATCAGCTAGCCATCCAACAGCTACGGAATCGTATACGTTGAATACTTTGAGCAGCTATTCATCTGACTTTACAACCAATACACTTTCTGGGGGGAATTATTACCCTATTACAAATGTAGCAGCTAGTGATGTTTTATTTTATTCAGCATCTTATCCTAGTTTGGCACTCGCTGGAATGAAGCAAATTCCAGGCAACACGACGAAGAATCAATTTGTCGCCTGGTTTGTAGATGGAACCATAACACAAGGGTCACCCTGGTATACAACCAATCAAAATAAAATAGCTAGCGCATTTTATAATGCCTACAATTCAACAGCTCCATTAACTTGTGATCAAGATGGAGATGGCATTCCTAATCATTTAGACCTCGATACCGACGGCGATGGTTGTTCCGATGCGAACGAAGCGTATGAATTGACGACGGCGCAGGGGACAGATGGCAACCAGTATTTTGGCAATAGTCCACTAACAGTAGACGCGACAGGTAAAGTTTCTGGAGCGACTTATACGGCTACAAGTGTGAACGTCTTAACAGCAGGTTCTGCGAGTACGATAACCGTTCAGCCGACAGATCAATCGATTAATGTGGGAGGAACGGCAGTGTTCAGCACGGCATTAACAGCTGGATCCGGAACGACATCCTACCAGTGGCAAGTAAGTTCAAATGGGGGAACGACTTGGTCGAATGTGACGAATTCATCTACGTATGCAGGTGCTGGAACTACGACGCTTACAGTTTCGAATGTTCCTTTATCCATGAAAGGTTTCCGTTACAGATTGAACATAGCGCAGTCGAATTATGTCTGCGGAAATATAACTTCTTCTGTAGCCAGATTAACGATGGACAATACGCCTATCGTGGTGGATGATAACGCGACGGGAACGGAGGATACACCGATTTCGGGCAATGTTTTAACGAACGATCGCGGATCAGGAATTCCAGCGGCGGGCATTACGGTGACGAACTTTATCATCAATAATACTACGTATACAGTAGGCCAAACAGCGTCCATTTCTGGAGTCGGTTCGATCACTATCAATACAGATGGATCTTATACTTTCACGCCTACGGCGAATTACAATGGCACGCTTCCACTGATTGAATATACCGCAACAGACGCAAACGGTGGAACGGATGTAGGCGCATTAAACATCACCGTAACCCCAGTAAATGACGCGCCAATTGCTGTGGATGACATTAAGACTACGAACGAAAATACAGCTGCTTCTGGCAATGTAATAACGGACGTAACGGCTGATTCTGATGTGGATGGAAATAGCTTAACGATCACCGAATTTAAAATAGGGGCGGTAAGTTATAACCCAGGAAGTCCTGTGTCTATTCCGGGAGTGGGAACTATTTTATTAACGTCTAGTGGAAGCTATACGTTTACTCCTACGGCCGGTTATACGGGATCTGTTCCAGGTATTGATTATAAAATTAGTGATGGAAATGGGGGATCAGATACGGGCACTTTAAGTATCACGGTGAATAACGTGAACGACGCACCTTTAGCGACGGATGATATTGTGACGATGTTACAAGGAGGCGTTGCGACGGGATCTGTTTTAACGAATGATACCGATGTGGATCCGGGAACTACTTTGACCGTAACGCAATTTAGTTACACGATTAATGGAACTATATATACCCATACAGCGAGAGTAGATGCAGTCACATTGGTAGGCATAGGTACACTTGTAATAAATACAAATGGTGCCTACACGTTTACTCCTTCAGGAACATTTACAGGAACTGTTCCTCACATTACTTACACGATCAGCGACGGAACTTCGACAGACACAGCGATACTAGATATTTTCGTAGCTCCGGTGAATGCTGCGCCAGTTGCGGTGGATGATGCGAAATCGACACCTGAAGATACCCCAGTTTCTGACAATGTCTTAACAAATGACACGGATGGAAATGGGGATGCCAAAACGGTAGTAGGATTTACTGTAGGTGGCCAAACATACCCAGCCGGATCAACGGCTATTATCGCTGGAGTAGGTACCATCGTAATAAACACCAACGGGTCTTATACCTTTACTCCATTTACGAATTACAATGGAACTGTACCTACGGTTTCTTATACCGTTAGCGATGGTAATGGAGGCACGGATAGTGGAGACTTAGTGATTTCTGTTTCTGCGATGAACGATAATCCAATCGCAGTTAACGATGATAATAAAACCACGCCAGAGGACACGCCGGTCACCGTCAATGTCTTGACAAATGACTCCGATCCGGATGGTAGCACCACCTTAACAGTAACGCAATTTAGTATTGCGGGGACAACATATCCTGTCGGACAAAATATACTAATCGCCGGCAAAGGTACCATTACGGCGATGTCAAATGGTGATTTTACGTTCACTCCTTTGGCGAATTTTAATGGTCCTGTACCTACGATTGTATATACCGTTTCGGACGGAACGGCGACTAACACGGCGAACTTTAATTTAACGGTTACCCCGGTAAACGATACGCCAGTAGTGGTGAATGAAACTCCGACTACACTTGAAAATACGCCTCTTTCAGGCAACTTATTATCAAATGATACGGACGTAGAATCTAATACCTTATCGATCACGCAATTTACTATTTCAGGGGTAGGCACAGCAACCGCTGCCACGTATCCTGCTGGTAGTATTGTGGATATCCCGAATGTAGGAACAGTGATTGTGAATGAAGATGGAACGTTTACGTTTACACCGGTGCGCGGATATTTTGGCACACCACCAGTCATTACCTATACAGTTTCTGATGGAAACGGGGGAGTGACTAACGGGACTTTGGCCATCACCGTCACTCCTGTAAACGACCCTCCTGTGGTTGCGCCAGAATCCGTGCAAATACAAGAAGACGCTGTCGCAACGGGCAACTTATTATCAAACGATACAGATCCTGAAAATAATCCCTTATCGATTACGCAATTTACGATTGCCGGAATTTCAGGAACGTTCACTTCGACAGCATCGATTCCGGGTGTGGGAACGATTACGATTAACGCGGACGGAACCTATACGTTCACGCCTACCGCAAACTACAACGGTATTGTTCCTGCTATCGAATACACGGTTAGCGATGGTTTAGGTGGTACAGCAAATGGTAATTTAACCATTGTGGTGGCATCTGTAAATGACGCACCTATCGTAGCGAATGAAACGAAATCTGCACCGGTTAATACTGCGATTTCAGATAACGTATTAACGAATGACCGAGATGTAGAAGCGAGCGCATTGAGTCTGACGAAATTTACAATCGCAGGAGTAGATTATCCTGCCGGAACTACGGCTACCATTACGGGCGTGGGAACCATTTTGATGAATGCGGATGGAACGTTCACGTTCACTCCAGCGACGAATTATGTAGGCTCAGCACCAGCGATTACTTATACCGTTTCGGATGGAACAGCTACGAGTACCGGTACGTTGAGTTTAACGATAACCCCAATCGACGCGGACGGCGACGGTATTCCGGATGAGATCGAAAAAGGGCCAGGATCTACTCCACGTGATACGGATAATGACGGCACGCCTGATTATTTAGATACAGACAGTGATGGCGACGGGATTTTAGACAGTGCGGAAGATGCTACTTGTACTGGATTTATGCCTTGTACGCCTACAGATACGGATGCTGACGGCACACCAGATTACCGAGATTTAGATTCAGATGGCGATGGAATACCAGATGCTACAGAAGGTTCTGCGGATACGGATGGTGATGGAGTACCTAATTACCGTGATACAGATTCTGATGGGGATGGTATTTTAGATTCAGTAGAAGGAACAACGGATTCAGATGGAGACGGTATTCCAAACTACAAAGATCTGGATTCAGACGGCGATGGCATTCCAGATGCAACAGAGGGCACGACGGACGCAGACGGCGATGGCACCCCTAATTACAAAGACACAGATAGCGATGGTGATGGCATAAGCGATGCGATTGAAGGAACGACAGATACGGATGGAGATGGCACGCCTAATTACCTCGATACGGATTCTGATGGTGATGGCATTTCAGATGCAATAGAAAAAGGACCTAATGCCACACCTGTCGATACAGATGGTGACGGGACGCCAGATTACAAAGACTTAGATTCTGACAATGATGGCATCTTAGATAGTGCGGAGACCGCAACCGATACAGATGGCGATGGTATTCCTAACTTCCGTGATTTAGACAGTGATGGAGACGGCATTTTAGATGCAGTCGAAGGGACTGTGGACACAGATGGCGACGGCATTCCAAACTACAAAGACGTAGATTCAGATGGTGATGGCATTCCTGATAGCATCGAAAAAGGACCTAATTCAGCTCCAGTAGACACAGATGGGGATGGAACACCAGATTACAAAGACCTAGATGCGGACGGTGATGGCATTCCTGATTCGGTAGAAGATGCGGGTTGCACGGGCACGGCTCCTTGTACTCCTACGGACACAGATGGTGATGGTACGCCTAACTTTAGAGACCTAGATTCCGATGGCGACGGAATTACAGATGCGATCGAAAAAGGAGCTAATGGTTCATTGCCTTCAGATACAGACAGCGATGGCTCACCTGATTACTTAGATCTAGATTCAGACGGAGACGGCATTTCAGATGCGATAGAGAAAGGACCTAACGCGACGCCAATAGATACGGATGGCGACGGTATTCCAGATTACCGTGATACTGATTCGGACAATGACGGAATAAGTGACGCCATTGAAAAAGGACCGACTGCCACACCTGTTGATACGGATGGAGATGGTACGCCAGATTACCGTGATTTAGATAGCGATGGCGATGGTAAAACAGATCAATCGGAAGGTTCAATCGATACAGATAATGATGGCACTCCTAACTTTAGAGACCTAGATTCAGATGGTGACGGCGTGTTAGACGCCGTGGACATTTGTCCATTAGTGGATGGTTTAGGAAGTGCAAATGGTTGTCCTCCGGATGCGGATGGTGACGGATTAATCGATGCGGTCGACTTGGATGATGATAACGACGGAATCCTAGATACGGTGGAGGCAGCAGCCTGCTCACCTTCCGCAGTAGATTGTGATACGGATGGAGACGGTATTCCAAATCGCCTCGATGCAGATAGCGATGGCGACGGTATTTCTGATGTCGTAGAAGCGGGCGGGACGGATGTTGATAATAACGGAATTGCTGACGGAAATGTGGATAGCAATGGTGTGCCTTCTTCTGCAAATGGTGGTGTAACTCCTCCTAATACAGACGGAACAGGAAACGCAAATCCATATGATACAGATAGTGATGGAGACGGCATCAGCGATGCGATCGAGAAGGGAACTGGAGCGACTTTGGCAGATACCGATAACGACAATATCCCAGATTATTTAGATACAGATTCGGATGGCGACGGTATTAGCGATGCGATTGAAAAAGGAACAGGATCAGCGATTGCGGATACGGATAATGACGGTATACCAGACTTTAGAGATTTGGATTCTGACGGGGATGGAATTTTAGATGCGACAGAAGGAACGATAGATTCCGATAATGACGGTATTCCAAACTTTAGAGACTTCGATTCAGATGGCGATGGCATCTTAGATAGTGTTGAGAAAGGAACGGGCAATACCTTGTTAGATTCAGACGGAGATAACATTCCTAATTACCTGGATGCAGATAGTGATGGCGACGGCATTCCGGATGCGATCGAAGGAACGGTTGATACGGATGGCGACGGCACCCCGGATTATATAGATACGGACTCGGATGGCGATGGTATTTTAGACAGTGTGGAAGACGCCGGTTGCACAGGCACGGCACCTTGTACGCCTACGGATACGGATGGAGACGGAGTTCCAAACTTCCGTGATCTAGATTCTGATGGCGACGGAGTTACAGATGCGATTGAAGGGACTACGGATACGGACGGAGACTCGATACCAAACTATTTGGATCCAGATTCAGACGGCGATGGTATCAGTGACTTAATCGAAGGAAACGTAGATACGGATGGCGATGGGACTCCAAATTACCTGGATGTAGATAGTGATGGCGATGGTATTCCTGACAGTATTGAAAAGGGAGCTGCCACCTCTCCGGCTGATACAGATGGAGATGGCACACCTGATTACCTAGACACGGACACAGATGGAGATGGTATACCAGATAGTGTAGAGGATGCTGGTTGTTCAGGTACCGCACCCTGCACACCTACGGATACGGATGGCGACGGTATTCCAAACTACAAGGATTTAGATAGTGACGGTGACGGCATTCCAGATAGTGTAGAAAAAGGAGCAAATGGAGCGACGCCTGATAATACAGATGGCGCCACCGTTCCAGATTACCTAGATACGGATAGTGATAATGATGGTATTTTGGATGCTGTGGAGCGCGGGATTAATGGAAATGTTCCACTCGATACAGATGGCGATGGTATTCCAGATTATAAAGAAACAGATAGTGACGGTGATGGTATCCCTGATGCTGTCGAAGGTACCGTTGATACGGATGGCGATGGTATTCCAGATTACCGTGATACGGATTCTGATAATGATGGTATTTTAGACAGCGTCGAAAAAGGTGGCGGAAGCACCCCTGTGGACACAGATGGGGATCTTATTCCTGACTATAAAGATCTAGATTCAGATGCAGATAATAAGCCAGATCAATCAGAAGGAGTGGCAGATTATGATGGAGATAGTATTCCAAATTACTTGGATCCAGATTCAGATGGCGATGGCATCAATGATATAACTGATCAGTGTCCTTTATTGCCTGGTATTATAGGAAACAATGGTTGCCCGCTCGATACCGATGGAGATGGGGTGTATGACACATTGGATGCGGATGATGATAACGATGGTATTATAGACACAGCGGAGGCTGCGGCTTGCTCACCAGCGGCACCAGATTGCGATACGGACGGAGATGGTATCCCTAATCGTTTGGATCCAGATTCAGATAATGATGGCATCTCGGATGTAATAGAATCAAATGGAACAGATATTGATGCAGATGGCAAAGTAGATGGGTCAGTGGATGCAGACGGTGTTCCTAGTTCAACAAATGGCGGTTTAACTCCTCCAAATACGGACGGAACCACCCTTCCAGATCCATACGATCTCGATAGTGACGGCGACGGCATTAAAGACAGTCTCGAAGGAACGGTCGACACGGATGGCGATGGCATCCCGAATTACCGCGATCTAGATTCCGACGGTGATGGCATTCCTGACAGCGTGGAAAAAGGAACGGGCACGGCGATTTTAGATACGGACGGCGACGGAACGCCAGATTATAAAGATCTGGATTCAGACGGCGATGGTATACCTGATAGTGTGGAAAAGGGACCAAACGGAGCAACGCCTCTAGATACGGATGGCGATGGCATCCCGAATTACCGCGATCTGGATTCCGACGGTGATGGTATTCCAGATAACATCGAAGGCACCACAGATACGGATGGCGATGGTATTCCGAATTACCTAGAAGTTGACTCAGATGGCGACGGCATCACAGATGCGGTTGAAAAAGGCTTAAACGGAAATAGCCCGATCGACACAGATGGTGACGGTACTCCAGATTACAAAGATCTAGACTCTGATAACGACGGCATCCCAGATAGCGTGGAAGGCACGGTGGATACAGATGGCGATGGCGTTCCAAATTACCGCGACTTAGATTCTGACGGTGACGGTATCACAGATGCGGTTGAAAAAGGCGCAAATGGCGCAACTCCAGTAGACACAGACGGCGATGGTATTCCAGATTACAAGGATACAGATTCAGATGACGATGGCAAATTAGATGCGATTGAAAAAGGTACTGGTCCGATCTTGCTCGATACCGATCGAGACGGAATACCTGATTACCGCGATGTGGATAATTACGGAGTTTCTGACTTTAATGTGACGAATGTGAACGTACCAGTTTCTGGAAGTGTGAAGACAAACGATTCGGTTCCTACGGGTTCTAGTTACGGTCAGCCAGCTGCTTTAGCGGGCGCCACTCTCGTGATGAATGCCGCCACAGGAACCTATACCTTCACATCAAATACGCCAGGAAAATACGTGTACTATGTTCCTGTTTGTGGCCCTAATCAAAGCTCGAATTGCCCGCAAACTCCGCTCGAGATCACTGTCCTAGATCCTTTAGCAGTGGATAAACCGGCAGCGAATAATGATTTTGCGATCTTAGAGCAAGGCGGGTCAGCAACGGTAGCTATTCTCACGAATGACAAGGCGGGGGATTTAGGCAAAGCGATAGACGCGTCCTCTTTAGTAGTGATAACTGCGCCGAGTCACGGAACAGCGGTTATTACCAGTAATGGCTCTATCACGTATACGCCTACTGCTAATTTTGTGGGTGTAGATAGTTTAGTTTACCGTGTTTGCGATACGAATGTACCATCACAATGCCAAAGCGCCACCGCCTACTTCACCGTAGAACCTGCGGGACTTTTGGTGAAAACAGGAGCAGTAGACGACTTCTCAATTTTACGCTCTAGCCCTGATGGATCTGCTAGTGTGACTGGAAACGTGCTAAGTAATGATCTAAATGGAGCAGGTGCAACGCTTACAGCCAACCTGGTGAACGGCCCTAGTAGCGCTCAAGGAACCTTCACGATGAACGCTGCTGGAATTTACACCTTTACGCCTACGGCTGGATTTAGTGGTCCGGTAGATATTGTCTATGAAGCCTGCGGAGGCAGTCCAGTCGTTTGTACAAAAGCAACCCTTCACATTTTAGTGGAGCCATTGCCAGCACTCGTAAATGACATCGCCTCTGCGTTCGCACATGTTCCTAAGACGGGAGATATTTCCGCAAACGATACAGTTCCAGCTGGCACCACCTTCGGTCAGCCAGCTGCCTTAACAGGCGCAACGATTACGGTGGGTCCTTCTGGTACTTATACGTTTACCGCAACAGTTGCAGGAACGTATACCTACACCATTCCAGTTTGCGCACCAGGTCAAATCGGCACTTGTCCTACAGAGACCTTAGTGATCACGGTGACTGCGCCAGGCCCAGTAAATGACACGGCAACTGCTTTTGCGAACGTTCCTAAAACGGGTAATGTTTCGACGAACGATAGCAACCCAGCGGGTACGACCTTCGGTCAGCCAGCTGCCTTAACAGGAGCATCGATTACGGTGAGTCCTTCTGGTACTTATACGTTCACAGCAACAGCCGCTGGAACGTATACCTACACGATTCCAGTATGTGCGCCAGGTCAGACGAGCAATTGTCCTACGGAGACCTTAGTGATTACGGTGACGGCGCCAGGCCCAGTAGATGACACGGCTAGTGCTATTGCGAACGTTCCTAAAACGGGAGATATCTCTACGAATGATAGCAACCCAGCGGGTACGACCTTCGGTCAACCAGCGGCTTTGACAGGCGCAACGATCACAGTCGCGGCGAATGGTACGTACACGTTCACAGCAACAGTTGCGGGAACTTATACCTATACAATTCCAGTATGTGCACCAGGCCAGACGGTTGATTGTCCTACGGAGACATTGGTGATTACGGTGACGGAGCCAGGTCCTGTGGATGACACGGCAACCGCCTTTGCGAATGTTCCTAAGACGGGAGATATCTCTACGAACGATAGCAACCCAGCAGGAACTACCTTCGGTCAGCCTACACAGGTGACAGGCGCAACTATCACAGTATCGGCGAATGGTACATATACATTTACCGCAACAGCTGCCGGAACGTATACCTACACGATTCCAGTATGTGCACCGGGCCAGTCGAGCAATTGTCCTACGGAGACCTTGGTGATTACGGTGGCAGAGCCAGGTCCAGTGGATGACACGGCTAGTGCTTTTGCGAACGTTCCTAAAACGGGAGATATCTCTACGAATGATAGCAACCCAGTCGGCACGACCTTCGGTCAACCAGCGGCAATATCAGGTGCCACAATCACGGTAAATCCAGACGGAACGTATAGCTTCACGGCGACAGTTGCTGGAACTTATACTTACACCATTCCAGTGTGTGCGCCAGGTCAGACGAGCAATTGTCCTACGGAATTATTGGTGATTACGGTGACGGAACCGACTCCAGTAAACGACACAGCATCGACGACGAAGAACACCACGATTACAGGAAACGTAGCGACAAATGATAGCAACCCAGCGGGCACGACCTACGGTCAACCAGCCGCACAAACGGGCGCTACGATCACCGTAAATCCAGACGGAACGTATAGCTTCACGGCGACAGTTGCTGGAACTTATTCTTACACCATTCCAGTGTGTGCGCCAGGACAGACGAGCGATTGTCCTACCCAAACTTTGGCAATAACCGTAACAGATCCGACGGTTCCGTATACGGCGCCTACTACGAATCCGGATATCGATGCGACGAACATCAATGTGCCGGTGAGCGGTAATGTGTCGACAAACGACGCTCCTGGTGCGACTTATGGCCAGCCGGCACAGCAAACGGGTGCAGCGATGACTGTGAATGCGAATGGAACTTACAGCTTCTCAGCGACGATTCCAGGCGTCTATACGTATCTAGTTCCAGCTTGTCCTACGGGCCAAACGACAAATTGTCCAAGCGTACCGCTCGTAATCACGGTTAGTGATCCGTTAAAAGATAGCAACAGCCCAGTCGCGAATGGCGATGTGGCGACGGTGAACGCGGGCTCTTCGGTAACGACCAAAGTCTTAGCGAACGATAAGGCGGCAAATCCTGCGGCGAGTCTGAACCCAGCAAGTTTGGCAATCGTAACCAACGGAGCAAACGGAACAGCGGTGGTGAATTCGGATGGAACGATTACTTACACGCCTAAAGCAGGCTTCACTGGAGTGGATGAAATCACGTATAAAATTTGTGATAATTCGACACCGGCGCTTTGCTCAACGGCGAAAGTAGTTTATACGGTACAGCCAGTGACGGAGCCAGCGAAGACCTTCGCTACGGATGATTATAACAGTACGCCAGCGGGATCTGCGGTAACGGGATCGGTGTTAAGTAACGATGGAAATACAGCAGGAGAGACCCTAACAGCAACGATTGTCAGCGGGGTTTCAGCGGCAGAAGGAACGCTCGTATTTAATGCAAATGGTACCTATACGTTCACTCCGGCAGCAGGCTTCTCTGGTCCGGTGGATGTGGTTTACACGGTATGTTCTGCGAGCAATGTCTGTGCGAAAGCGACACTTCACTTAGTGGTGAATCCGCCGGAGATTTTGACGCCTGACTTTAACGCGACCTTGATCAATATTCCAGTGAATGGCAGCGCGGCAACGAATGACGTGGTGGCAGCTGGAACGACCTATGGTCAGCCGGCATCGATTAGTGGAGCGACGATTCGGATGAATCCGGATGGAACCTACAGCTTCTCTTCGACTACGCCTGGAACGTATGAGTATTTAGTTCCTGTTTGTGCCAAAGCCCAAACGACTAACTGTCCTCTCTTTCCTTTAGTCATCACCGTAACGGATCCGAATGCGATCACGAATGCGCCGATCGCAAATGCAGATGTGGTTTCGGTGGCATCGGGATCTCCTGTTACTACGAATGTGTTAGCGAATGACCAGGCGGCGAATCAGGGAGGAGTGCTGGTATTGAGTACTTTGGCAATCACAAACGCACCGCTTAATGGCACCGCGAAAGTGAACGCAGACGGAACGATCACCTATACGCCAAAACCAGGGTTCGTGGGCACAGACGTGTTAACGTACACGATCTGCGATAACAGCCAGCCGGCACTTTGCAAGACCGCGAAAGTGTACTACACCGTGGGCGCAACCGCATCGAAAAACGTGTTAGCCTCGGATGATTACGCGATCTCGCAAGGTGGAATGGTCAGCGGAAACGTATTAGGCAACGATAAGAGTTCGACAGGTAGCGCCTTGACAGCGACGGCGGTCACGAACGTGGATCCGGCGAAAGGAAGCTTCAGCTTAAGTCCATCGGGTGCGTATACGTTCACGCCAGCGGCGGGTTATGTAGGTCCGGTGGACATCGTTTACTCGGTGTGCAGCGCAGATGGAATTTGCACAAAAGCGACCTTGCACATCACGGTGTTGCCGGTGCCAGAGATGATCGCGCCACAAGCGATTACACCTAACGGTGATGGCAAAAACGATACCTTGATTTTCCGCGGCTTGCCGGCCTTGAACATCGAGAACCGCTTGACGATTTATAACCGTTGGGGTAACATCGTGTTCTCGACAGGTAATTACCAAAACAACTGGTCAGGTCAAACGGACAATGCCTTTGGGGCAATGGCGACCGACAGCCAGCTGCCAGATGGAACGTATTATTACATTCTTGACTTCTTTGGTGCAAGACCAAACCTAGGCAATTATGTGTACTTAGACAGATCTTCGAAATAATGAAAAAGAGTTATATACTGATTTTGTTCTTGTTGTTTAGTCTGCGCTCAGTTGCGCAAATCGAGACGATGTATTCGATGTACCGCATTAACCCGATCATCTCGTCTCCAGCGTTTGCTGGAACGATGGAGGAAGGGCACCGCGGTGAAATCGTAATGATGGATCGCCAGCAGTGGTTAGGGATTCAGGGAGCGCCTAGAACCTTGGCTTTGACGGCTAATTTTCAATACAAACCGAAAATAGGCGGAGGCTTTTTGTTGCTCGCTGACCAGGCGGGACCTTTACGCGTCGCGACGATGGCGGGGGATTTAGCCTACCACGTGCAGTTTAATCCGGAGTGGAGTATGGCGGGCGGGATTCGCTTAGGTGTTTCGAGCGCTTATTTGGATTATGAGGGCATCCAAGTGGTCGACCCTAATGATCCGATATTAGCGACCAATAAAGGCTCAGGATTGAAAGGAAATACGGGCTGGGGAGTGCGCTTTAATCACAAAGGTGGATTCTTTGCCAGCTTGTCGATGCCGCGGGTGTTGAGCTATGATTTTGGTGGATTTTCTGGGGCCTACAAGGACGTGACGTATTTGTATATCAATGCAGGAACAACGGTTCGCGTGAATGATCAACTCTCTTTTTCTCCTTCGTTTATGGCACGCGCCGCACAAGATGTGCCGTTGAGTTGGGATGTGAATGTGATGGCTCGAATAGGGAAGGCCTTTGATGCGGGTTTGGCCTATCGTCATAAAGATAGCTACGGCTTGCGTTTTGGGATGCAGGCAAATCCCAAAATCTACCTCGGCTACATCTACGAAATGCCCATCTCTGGCCTGAGCAAAGTGAGTAACCAGACACACGAAATCGCGCTTCGTTTGTCTATTTTAAATCGCCCGAAATAATGAAGAAGCTTCTGTTTTTGTTTTTTAGTTTTTCTGCGTTTGCCCAACAGAGCACCGTAGAAGAAATCAAATATACCCCACGCCACAGTATGTCTTTGCTGCTAGGCGGTACGAATCGCTGGATGCAGGACTTGCCTAGGCGCCGTGATTTTGTGATTAATTATACGGAAATAGGCTTGCAATATGCGCGCGAAACGAAGCCAAATGTGGATGTTTTTGGGACCTTACTTTACGGCCTAAACGGCTCACGCGATCGCTATGCTTCTGCTGGTCTAGGCTTGCGCTACTATCTGCGGGATCGAGATAAACATAAGCTGAAACCTTTCGGACAATTTGCCGGTGATGCCTTGTTTGATAACAACTTTAACCAAACCCACAGTGACGTTGATTTTGCGGGTTCCATCGCTGCGGGTATCGATTACAAAGTCGCTACTCATTGGTTATTACGTGGTTCTACACAAGTCGGATTTCCGGTTTTCGTTTCTGGAACCTTATTTCCTGTGAACGGTCGCGGTACGAATTTTAGCACGACTTTAGGGCTCGTTTTTGAGTGGGGACACTCACCAATTGCGGAGGCTATGGTTGTTGTGCCTGCTCCATTAGATACAGATGGGGATGGTGTTTTGGATTCGTCTGACGATTGTCCTACGGTGAAAGGGGTGCGCGAGAATAATGGGTGTCCATCGGATAAGGACAAGGACGGCGTGATCGATGCGCTGGATGATTGTCCTGTGGTGGCTGGTTTGAAAGAGTTGAAGGGTTGCCCTCCTCCGGTTGTTGCTGAGGCTGTTGTTGCGCCTTCTGTGCCTGCTGCTCCTGCTGCTCCGGCCGCTCGTCGCGAGGTGAATCTCGATTCTTTATTCGATACGGTGGTGTATTTCCGTACGGATAAGTCGTGGATAGGGCCAATGAATGCGCGCAAATTAGACCGCATTATTTCCTTGTTAGCGGAGTATCCTCAGGTGAATGTGAAGCTTCAGGGCCATACGGATTATCGCCAAACAGAGCAGTATAACGAAGGTCTAGCCGAGCGTCGCGTCGAGTCTGTCCGCCGTTACTTAATGAAGCGAGGCGTTTCTGCGGATCAATTTAAGGGTGAGGCGTTCTCTGAGTTAGTGCCTGCATCGAGGACAGATCTGCAGTTGAATCGCCGGGTGGAGGTACATATTTGGAAATAAGTATTTAGTCCAAAAACTGCTTTCGACCGGTTTTTTGACAAAGACTGATTTCGCGGCTGCTTAGCTTTGGTCGTTATTTCACATGTACGATGAAATCAATACGATTAAAGTACTGTACTGAAAACGGTTGCACGTTTAAGTTCGTGAATCGGGCTACTCTTCAGAGCTTCGATGTAGTCGAGAAGAAAGGTTCCGTTTTAATTACCCTTTGTTTAAAGACGGGAGAATCGGTTTCGCTTTTAGGTGGTGCGGAAACCATTGATGCGTTTAATCATCGATGGTCCCGCTTTGAGACTTCGGAGGAGATCTTTTTTGATCTCGCAGAGTTTGAAGTCATACGATAATTTAGAACACGGAGTTTTGAAACCCTTTGGCTGCTGGCTGAAGGGTTTTTTTGTGGAGGTCGTCCTTTGGACTTAGTCGCCTCCGGCTTAGTCGCGGCGGAGCCGCTTAGTCATCGCTTCGTGATTTAGTCTGATATGTCGATTAGAGTGCCAGAGGGCACTATTGTGTGAAATAATGCGCGAAGTATGCAGAGAGCTTTTCAGGTATTGACAGAATGCGTCAATAGGCGAAAAGTCCTTTCAATACATTTGCCTGTTTTTAACAAAAGTGGGTTTAGACCCAAAGAGAGTAGGTAATTATTCATTACGTTAATCAGTTTCGCTTGTAAAACAATTTTATAATTTAAAGGTTAAATCGTGACATAAATGTGAGTATTTAACGCGTACATTTACCTTATAATAAAAAACAAAACTATGATAAAAGTACATGGATATGGGGCGGTGAATCCCCAGGCACCAGTGGCGCCGATTGATTTTGAGAGACGTGATGTAGGGCCAAAAGACGTAAAAATCGACATTCTTTATTGTGGCGTTTGCCACTCAGATATACACATGGTGCGCTCCGAGTGGGGCCCTTCGGTTTATCCGATTGTTCCAGGCCACGAAATCGTGGGGACGGTTTCGGAAGTTGGATCCGAAGTAACGAAATTCAAAGTAGGAGACCTGGCTGGTGTGGGTGTTTTTGTGGATTCTTGCCGCGAGTGTCCGTCTTGTAAAAAAGGGCAGGAGCAGTATTGCGACGAGGAGATGACACCTACGTATAATGGGTATTATAGGGATGGGGTGACGCAGACTTTTGGCGGATATTCTTCGACTTATGTGATCGATGAGGCTTATACTTTGCATATTCCATTCACGAAAGAGCTCGAGCGCGTTGCTCCACTTCTTTGCGCGGGGATCACGACTTATTCCCCTTTGCGTTATGCAGGTGTGGGTAAAGGTCACAAAGTGGCGGTTTTAGGCCTGGGTGGTTTAGGCCATATGGCGGTGAAATTTGCCGCATCTTTTGGCGCTGAAGTGACGATGTTAAGTACGTCGCCATCGAAGGAGCAGGATGCCAAAGCCTTAGGCGCACACCACTTCGCCTTATCGACAGACCCGGCGACAATGGATTCATTGAAAGGTTCGTTTGACTTTATTCTGAACACAGTGGCGGCGTCACATGATTTGAATAAGTTTTTGGGACTATTGAAGGTAGAAGGCAAGATGCTTTTGGTGGGAATTCCTCCAGAGGCAGCTCAAGTGTATGCGGCTACGTTGATTTCCAAAAGACGATCCATCATCGGTTCTATGATCGGCGGCATCGAAGAAACACAAGAGATGCTGAACTACTGCGCAGAACACAACATCCTTTCTGACATCGAAATGATCGACATGAAAGACGTGAACGAGGCTTACGAGCGTGTCATCAAGTCAGATGTGAAGTATCGTTTTGTGATTGATATGAAGACGTTGTAGTCGCGGCTAAGCCGCCAGTCACGCCTACGGCGTTTAGTCATCGCTTCGCGATTTAGTCGTCACTTCGTGACTTGGTCAAAAAGTCGCCTGTGGCTTCTAAACGCATTATTAGGCGAAATAAAAGATAAAGTATGAAAGTCGATTTTCAGGTGTTGACAGATTTTGTCAATATTGGGAAGTCGACTTTTTTGTTTAGCCAATCTGTGGATTGGGTCGAGTGCTTCTGTAAATTAAATTTTACCTTAAAAACAAATTCAGGTATTGACAAAATCTGTCAACACCTGAAAAGCTCTTTGAGTACCTCGAGGTTTATTTCACTACATAGTGCCAATGGAGCCAGCAAGCGAACATTTGCCCCTTTAGACTCTCTACTAGTGACTAGCGACTAGACGACGCAGTCGTGACTAAGTCCGAAGGGCGACTAAGACGAAGTCGACTAGCGGCTACGCCGCGACTAGCCGCGCGGCCTTGGCTTCATCTTTAAGCTATCTGCTGGATAAGTGGCTTTCAACATTGCCATTTGTGATTTCGCCCAGCTGATGATTTTAGCACGATCTGCCTCTGTTAATTTGGCATTACTATGTAATCCAAAATACGTATAAGACGGCATAGGCATCTCTTCAGATTCGACCTGTTCTACTACCTCTTCTAATTTATGGTTCTGTACTGCGATAGGCAATTTCGTGAACGTCGCAAAGTTCAAGTGCTTCTTGCCATCATTCACGTGGTGATCTAGCCAAAAGCCTACCGGCTGTACCGAACTGTACCAAGGGTAAGTTGATTTATTCGAGTGGCAATCGTTACACGCGTTCTCTAAAAGGACTTTTACGTCCGCGGGAACCTCATATTTTGTTTCGATGGCGTAAGTGTTATCGTTCGATAGATTCTTTTCTGTGGGAACGAATTGGATGGCGATTAATACGACGATTAATCCGACGATGATTTTGTTTTTCATGGTTTACAGGGTTATAATTTGCAAACGCAAGGTATCAATTTATTGTCTCGAATTCACCCTTTTCTAGGTTCTTACGGACGTTATTCGTCGCAAAAATCTTCCCATTCATCGAAATGTAGACGCCGGGCTCTAGAATTTGGAGGAATGCCAAAGCACTTCCCAGATTAAACATCCCATCAGAGCTACCAAATTTATAGGGAATCATGGCGCCGGTGATGACGATGGTTTTGGTCAAATTATGAGCAGCCAAATACTGAGCTGTTTGGACCATCGTATCAGTCCCATGCGTAATTAAGATGCGATCAGAAGTGGCAGATGAGCAGGCAAAAGAAATCAATTGTCGATCCGTGTCATCAAACTCCAAGCTGTCTTTCATCAACAAAGTATCGACGGAAACCTCAAGTCTACTGCGACCTTTTTCGAGCATCTCAGGAAGGTGCGTGTCTTTGAAAAACAAGGAGCCGTTTAGCTCGTTGTATTCTTTGTCAAAAGTACCGCCGGTTACGAAGATTTGGATCATATTAGTCTTGTAAAAATTCCTCACTCACCTTAAAATACTGCTTGTTCAAGCGATACACTTTCAGTCGAGAATCGGTATCGGATTTTTTGAAAATAATGAAATTCGTATCGACCTGAAGGATGGCCTTTAGCTTTAAATTTAGCTGGTTCAAGACATCGTTTTTCATGCGAATATTATGCGAAAAATGCACCCCCTTTTGTTCTACTAATCCCAATAATTCGGAATTCGGAACATCATCAAATTTTAGTAGGTAACGAAGAACTTTTAATTCGTTTTCATCGAAATTAATAGCCGCATTTCCCAGGTATAAAATACCGTCTTTATCCTTAATAAATCGGGCTTTAATAGGGCGGTATTTTTGGAATAAATGAAGACCTACTGAAAAGGTGAAAATAGCTAACAACACTAAACCATAAGGCGAATATTCTTGCCAAAGATCTCGTTCAATAAAGGATTCTTTTAAAATAGATTTACCTAAAAATCTGTCAATAGGAAGGGAAACTAATTCAATGTCACCATTCGCGTGGTTATTGGCAAAATAATAGATTTTACCATTTTCGACGAATGGCTTGAATTGAGGCGAAATTTTAGACGACACAGCCTCATTCTCAAATATTTCGTAAGTATAATCTTTAAAATTTACTCGAACAATTCTGCGTTCATCGTTAAATGCGATGTAGTAATTTCCATATTGAAAATTTTGCGGATTGTTCCCAAAAAACAGGGTAGTGTTCCCTTTATTTTCCCAGGTTTTTGTCTTTAAATTAAACTGCCATATTGCCTGACTTCGTTCAAACTTCAGGTTGTCGAATGGATTTATAACAATGCCATTAAAATAGGTAATTTCATCTCCGTTGATATACTGGTTTACATCAAACATTCCGGGAGGCACTTTGTCGCCTTGAACGGGAGAATAACTTTCCCATTCTTTGGAATTAATATCGAAGTAAGTAAAGAAATTTCTAGCGGACCAAAAGCCATAACCCCCGAACCGAAATATGCGATTATCATACACAAATTGTTGGGCATTAATCTGCATTTTATGTTCGAAGGAATGATCAATTCGAACTAATTCATTTCCCCTAATTTCGTAAACAAGTCCGCCTAAATTTAAGGTGATAAAAATCTTTTTATCAATCCGATTTATCGTAAAAGAGGAGGGGGTGAATTTCTTGTAAAAGGTACTGTCGCTAAACTTAAAATAGATGGGCTCCGATATAGTTAATTCGGGCACCTTGATGGTTCTAAAATGGGTCTTCTCCAGTAAATAAATGTAGGGCTTTGAATAAAAGATATTCGCCTCCCCTAGGTAGGATAAACGCAATGGTTCAGCTTGGGTTAGAAAGCTGGACAACAGCAAGAATAAGAGGAGGAATTTTTTCATTTAGCTCAAAATGCAGAACTAAAATTATGCAATTTTTTCCAAATACTGGCTAGGCGTCATGCCCGTTTCTGCAGGCATAAAGTGTATCCTAGGTTTAATAATAATCAATTTGCTAAATTTGCCCCCATGAAACTAACCCTATCCTCCTTCATCGCCATATTGGCCAGTATGCTTTACCTGATAGTCTATTTCATCCCGGACATGGGTGGTTCGGACGTGATGGGCGCTCAGTGGTTGTATGCCAGTAGCTTAAGTTTAGTGCTGGTTGGATTCATCGGTATTCGCTACAAGGAGTATTCGGAGGCGATTAGTCAGGTGTTTGCGTACAAGTTTACGCTGGTGTTTTCGTTGCTGCTTTTTTGGGCAATCGGTTCTTACTTTTATGCGATAAATCCGACCGAAACGCTGGTGACTTTGGCTCGCCTGATTACCACCTATTTTGTTTTCATCAACCTGTCCATTCTGTTTTATCAGCAGGACCGCGCCGTTTTATTTACGGGGATTGCTTATGGAATTACGCTCCTGTTATTCTTCGATGCCATCTATATTCTGAAGACTTTTTCGGCGAATCTGCGCACGATGAATTTAGATGCCGCGATCCTTGGCATTAATAAATACCATGGGAATAAGAACGTGACGGCGGCTAGTTTGCTCATCATGATTCCGTTTGCGATTTATGTGATTATGTCTTCCAAATGGTTAGGCCGAATCGCTGGGATGATCGCTTTATTCCTTGGCGTATTTGCGCTCTTTTTATTGAACACACGTTCGACCTATGTGGGCTTCGCGCTGATCACGGTATTGTTTTTTGTAGGGCTTATTTGGCAAAATAAAGCTGCTTTAAAACCTGCTCTTTTATTTTTCTTACTCCCAGCTGTAGTAGCGATTTTCGTGTCGAATGCTCGCTTGAAATTAGCAGTCGCGGGACAAGAGAGCTCAGGAGGTTATGGAACCGTAACCAAACGTATCGGCGATATCAACATCGCCAGCGAGCAGAATTCGCGTATCCACTTATGGGGAACGGCATTGGATTATTCGATTCACCATCCCATTCTAGGGGCCGGTTACGGTAACTGGAAATTAGCTTCGATTCCTTACGAGCGTGAAGTGGCGAACGAGCTTTTTGTGCCGTATCATGCGCACAACGATTTCATCGAAATGTTTGCGGATTTAGGGCTTTTAGGTGGTCTGTGTTTTGCAGGCATGTTCTTGCTATTGTTGTATTATACATTTGAGTTTTTGCGCACTAAACGCGGAGATCCGCTGATGGTGATCATCGCCTTTTTAGCCGTGACTTGCTATGGGGTGGATGCGCTTTTGAACTTCCCAGCAGAGCGGACGGCGATGCAGTCGATGCTGTCGTTAGCGGCGGCTTTGGTGTTGATTCCCTTGGACAAGTCGGCGCGGAATTTCAATGCAATGCCAGTCATTTACTTACTCTTAGGCGTCGCCCTTTTAGTCCCGTCCATCTACGTGGCGAACGAGACTTTTGAGTCCTTAAAGATCCAAAAATTCGTGATGGGTGAGGTGAACGCCGACCCGAAGATGGCGACGGTTGATGTGGAGAAGCTGCCTGATATTCCTAATTTGTCCTCGTCGACATTACCGATGAAGGCGATGATGGCGCGTTATTATATACGCGATAAGCGATTTGATGATGCACTTCGGGTCTTGAAAGAAAGTGAAAACGATAATCCTTTCTTGCATTATAACGACTTCTTGCGCACATCGATTTATGCCTCCTTGAACAAGATGGATTCGGCACATTATTATGCCAAACGTGCCTTCGACGCCTGGCCGCGCGCATCGAGTTATTACAAGAATATGATTTTCACGTCGGCTAAATTGAAAGACACAAACGAGATAAAGCGCGCTTTGCAGGTTTCTTTGGACGTAAATAACAATAATGCCCTGACCTGGAATCAATACATGTTGGGCATGTTTGAGGTGAAACAAGGGGCGGACAATGGGCTATTAGCTACTTTGGAAAAGACATTGAAAAAATTTCCAGGGGATACTGCTATCTTGAATTCTACGGCCAACCTGCTGCGTGGTGGAAGCCGAGATTTACGCGGCTTGACAGCGAAAGGGAATAGCCTTTTTGTGAAAGGAAAGTATCTCCAAGCTGCTGCGATTTATACGGAACTTTCGAAGCAAGATCCCGGGAATTTCTCTCACCTAGAGAACGTGGGAATCTGCTATTATGCGGGCAAACGTTTTGCGGAAAGTTTGTTCTATTTTGCCAAATCCGAACAACACCCCGGAAACAATACCGGCAAATCTGCGTACTTTGCGGGCATGTCCCAGATTTCAACAGGTAAGAAGGCGGAGGCATGCGCTAGTTTCGCACGAGCAAAAGCAAAAGGGTACCCGGATGCAGCCGCGGCGATTGCACAATATTGTAAATAAGAAAAATGAAGAAATTACTACTCGGGCTATTGTTCTTAAGCGGGACTTTGGCAGCACAAGAAAACGATAAATCCCTGGTCATCATTGGTGGTCCTACCGATTTATGGACGAATAACCGCGGAACGGCAAAGGACGAATTCAATGCCTTCACGAACTTAGGCGTTCAATTCTCGAAGCGCAAATCTGCGAGCATGGATGTCGTTTATACCGGTTTGACAGGATTCAAGGGCGATTTCTTCAGCCCAGGCGAGTGGAATGGCAAATTTCTATCTGCTAACGCGAGCATGCGTTACTTCTTCATTCCGCGTAAGAAAACATCGGTTTTAAAACCATTCTTCCAAATAGGCGCCGAGGCTTTCGCCCGTCGCGATTATGGTTTTCCAGGAAATGCGTATGAATTAAGTGCAGCCGGTGGAATTGGTATTGATGTGAAATTATCGAAAAGACTTTCCATCATCGCTCAGTCGAACTTAGCGATTCCGATGGCACAGTCGACAGAGGCAGGAGTTAAAATAGCTTCCGTGAGAGGGTCTAATAATAGCACGTCTTTTGGCCTAGTGTATCATTTCGGATGGAAAGCTGCGAAGAAGAAAATGGATGAGGAGGCTGCTAAATTAGCAGAGGAAGCAGCGGCGAAAGCGGCAGCGGAGGCAGCAGAGCAAGATCGCTTAGCTAAAATTGCAGCTGACAAGAAGGCGGCAGAAGAGGCAAAAGCTAGAGCAGAAGCGGTGGCGAAAGCTGAGGCAGAAGCTAAAGTGAAAGCAGAGGCAGTTGCGAAGGCAGAGGCGGAAGCGAAGGCAGCGGCTCAATTGAAGTTAGATCAAGAGGCGATGGCTGAAACGACGATTCTTTACATGAATAATAAGTGGGAATTAACGGAAGAGTCCGTGGCGAAATTAAAAATGGTAGCCTCAGCGCTAATCGCTCGTCCGGATATTAAAGTTCGGGTAGACGGTCATTCCGATGCTTTTGGAACATCTAAAAATAATTTAAAGGCATCTCGCTTCAGAGCACAAGGGGCGGCGAATTTCTTAATGAAGCAAGGTGTTGAATCTGCGCGTTTACAAGTGAATGCGTATGGTGAAGATAAGCCGGCGGCATCGAATAAAACGAAGGAGGGCATGGCTCTAAACCGTCGCATTGAAATTAGAATAATCAAATAATAAATTTCAATTTTTAAAGCCTATATTTAGGGTTTAAAATCAATCATTGAAATTTATTATATGGGATCAGCGAGCAGATACTGTTACTTTAGGGTATGGGGCTGGCTGATCCTATTTTTTTGTGTAGCCGTCGATGGCATGGCTCAGTGCAATGTAAACGACCCTTACGATAAGCTCATCAGTGGTTATCACGCCTCAGTCGCGATTAAAAGTACCGGGGAATATTCTATTTGGGGGGCAAATATGGCTCCTTCGGGTTTAACGGGCCAGCTAACGCCTTTAGAAATTAATTCAACTAATTATTCCAATCTTTCAGGAACTATCTATAAAGCAGGTATTGGAGGTTCTTACACGGGAACGTCGATTGACCAAGCAGTCGTATTGACTTCCACGGGTTTATTTGCCTGGGGTGCCGTGGGGTCACTTTTCAGTCCTACGCTGACGACTTCTCCTGGAGTCGCCCAAATCACCCCTCCTGCTGGATCTTCCTCCATCGGCCTTCCTATCGGCTTAGAACCTTCCGATGTAAAAATGCTGTTTGCGATGTATCGAACCCTTATTTTATTAAGTAAAGCGGGGGATGTATACGTGTTGGGTTATATATCTGGCGCATTGGATGGGAATGGAGCGGTGCAAGGAACGGCGGGATCGAACGTATGGCAACGGGTAAAAATAGACCCCACTACCTATTTAACGGGGGTAAAAGCGGTACGTGGACACGTTGGAAACACAAATATCAATGCATTAATCGCTGAAACGAATGACGGCAAATTGTATACCTGGGGTCGCACCACCTTTTTAGGAGATGGGTCAGGGGTTGCATATCGGTCGTACGCGACAGAGATGACGCTTCCGGATGACGTGAAATCAAAGGGTATTCGGATGATAGGAGTAACCGGCGGTGTGATGGGTGGGAGCTCTTATAATACCTATTATGTATTGAGTAATTCCGGAAACCTCTACGCGATGGGGGATAATAAAAATTACCAGTGTGGCGATTTCTCTAGAGATCTCTTACATCTCAACTGGGTACAAGCGAAAAAATCAGCAGCTCCTAATGACTTTTTGACGAATGTTATTTTCGTTACGGTGCAAGAACACAGTAATTCCGTTCCGGCAGCGGCGGCCATCACAAAAGCGGGGGATTTTTATTCTTGGGGATATAATGCCCGTAATATGTTAGGCAGGCCCATTGAAAACGCCTCCTATGATCCGGGTTTAGCCGGCGGTTTTAATCAAGGAACTGATAAAGCACTCTTCGCAGAAATGGGCGGTCACACATTGCTCTATGTAAAAGAAGGAAGTTCTAAGTTTTGTTATGTAGGACACCGGATTAACGGGAGTATGGGTGATGGTACATCTTTTGATGCCAAAGAACCTATTTTTAACTGCGACCAAACGCCCACCATCGACCTCTGCGGCTCCGTTCCGAATGTCTCCGACACAACGACCTCTACCATTAACGCTAGCCCAAAAGTCATTAAGGCAAACGGAAAAGATTACTCCACTATCTTTGTCCAATTAAAGGATGCTAGTGGAAAAAATTTGACCGGAAATGGGGGCTTGGTAACTATCTCCTCCACCTTAGGAACCGTTTCCGCCGTGGTGAACAACAATAATGGAACCTATACAGCCATCTTAACCGGCGGAATTACGGCCGGAACAGCGATTGTTAGCTTCACGATTAATGGCGCAAATGCAGTTCAAACTGATACCGTGACTATATTGCCTTACCTCTGGCCGGGTTCTATCGAGTCCGATCAATCACTGTGTTATCCGGCTAAACCCTCGCTGTTAACCTCTAAAGTCGATGCCTACGGCGTCCCTAGGCCTATTTCCTATATTTGGCAAGTCAGTACGGATAACATTTCCTTCACCCAGATACCTGGTGCAACCGCGAAAACCTACCGGCCACCCCTCTCAAAAACGGTGTATTATTACCGCCGCGGCGCGCGTTCTTCAGTAGATAGCCTTGAGTTTACGAATTCCGTGGTGATCCGAACCGAAGAAATTGCAGGCGGAAAATTAACGGGAACTGGGACTTTCTGCGGCGATAAAAACAGCCAGTTGATGAAGCTGAGCGGGCATATCGGGACCATTGCGAAATGGCAATCTGCTGATACTCCTGACTTTTTAGTAGGAGTAGCGGATATTGCAAACACCGATTCCAGTTATACGGCGACGAATTTACCTAACACGAAATACTTCCGTGCGGTGATCACCCAGCCTGTCTGTGGCACGGCCTACAGTTCTGGCACGGTGGTGGTCATTCACCCCATTCCAGTTTTGAGTTTTGTGCCTAATCCAGCCGAGGTGGTTCGTTGGTCCACTTTAGTGATTACTGCCTCTGGGGCAGATCGCTATGCTTGGTCGCCTCGCTATGGATTATCTGCGGTGGACAAAGCGGTAGTGAACGCAAATCCTTTGAAAACGACCACTTATTCCATTAAAGGCACGAATAATACGGGCTGCAATAGCACGACCTCATTAACGGTGACGGTTTTATCAGCGGGAACTTTGGACACGGATGGCGATGGGATATATGATGAAGACGAGGAAAACCCCTTAAAATACAAACCAGATTGCGATGGTGATGGGATAGAGAATAGGTTGGATGCAGATCCATGTCCGTTCTTCGAGCCACAAGGAATTTCGCCTAATGGAGATGGTAAAAATGATGTTTTGGTCTTTGAGGGGCTCTTAACGAAGCCCATCCCGAACCATATTTCGATCTTTGACCGCATTGGAAGCCTGGTTTATGAGACGGAGAATTACCAAAATAATTGGGGCGGCGAAACATCTAAGGGGACTGAGTTGTTTGAGAAAACGGGAGAAGTTCCAGACGGGACTTATTACTATATTTTGGACTTTTATGACAAAAGGCCTACCGTGAAGAATTTTATTTATGTCTTACGTAACATCAAGAAATAATGATTGAATCTTACTTTGCAACCATTCCTAGTGCGCACCGCGCGTTGATTTTAGCTGGAGGAATTCTGTTTTTTTGGCTGATTGAGTCAGGAATTCCACTCTTTTCATTCCAGTATAAAAAGTGGGCTCACGCGAAGCTTAACTTGTTTTTAACCTTCACCACTATCGCGGTTAATTTTCCTTTTGCGGTTCTTTTAGTGGCGGCGAGTGACTGGACGACCTCAGTGAATTTCGGAATTTTACACTGGTTTGCGATGCCTAGCTGGGCCTTTTTAATCGTAGGTTTATTGCTAATGGATTTAGTGGGGGCTTATTTAGTGCACTTGATCGAGCATAAGATCAAGGTACTTTGGAAGTTCCACATGGTACACCACGCGGATACGCAAGTGGATACGACGACGGCAAATCGCCACCATCCGGGGGAGAGTGTGATCCGTGCGGTCTTTGCCATTCTAGCCATTTTAGTCTGTGGCGCGCCTATGTGGATTGTGTTTTTGTACCAAAGCCTCAGCGTCGTTCTTTCTCAGTTCAATCACGCAAACATTCGTTTGCCACTTTGGTTAGACACAGCCCTTTCGTATGTGATCATCTCACCTAATATGCACAAAGTGCACCACCATTTCGAGCGTCCTCAAACCGATTCGAACTACGGGAATATCTTCGCTTTTTGGGATCGCTTATTCGGGACTTTCGACGCGACGCCGATTGAGAAAATCAAGTATGGTTTAGACGTTTTAGAAAACGATAAAGACCGCTCATTTGCCTACCAACTAAACCTACCTTTTAACCGAAATATCAAAACAGACGAATGAAAAAACTCTTAATTCTTTTCTTGCTTCCGCTTTCGCTAGCGGCGCAAGTTTTATCCCCCGTAGTTCAACCTACGGCAGATTTTGATGTGAAAAAACTAGAGGCCATCGATGCCTTAGTAAAATCCTATGTGGAGAAAAACCACCTGGTGGGTGCGGTTACACTCATCGTGAAAAACAATCAACTCGTTCACTACAAAGGCCATGGCTATGCGGATTGGGCAACCAAAAAACCCATGCCTGCTGACGCGATTTTCCGCATCATGTCCCAAACCAAAGCCCTAACCAGCTTAGGCATCTTGCAACTTTTCGAACAAGGCAAAATCCGCTTGGATCAACCCCTTTCTGATTTTATTCCTACCTTCAAATCCCCACGCGTTTTGAAGGATTTCAATGCGGCAGATTCATCCTTTACTTCCGAGCCTGCGAAGCGGGAGATTACGATTCGCGATTTGCTAACGCACTCTTCAGGCATCGATTATGCAGGAATTGGTTCGGATAAAATGAAGGCGATCTACGCAAAAGCGGGTGTACCCTCAGGACTAGGCGATAATGGAACGACCTTATTACAAGCGATTACAAAATTAGGCACCTTGCCACTCATTCATAATCCAGGGGAGAAATTCACCTACGGATTGAACACGGATGTATTAGGTTGTTTGATTGAGGTGATTAGCGGGGAAACCTTGGAAGCGTATTTGACGAAAAATGTCTTCATCCCATTAGGCATGAAGGACACTTATTTTAACGTGCCAGCTGAAAAAGGATCTCGCCTGCCTACCGTTTACACGGAGAATGAGAAGAACCAAATCATTACCTGGTCACCTACCTTCCGCGGTATTAATCCTAATTACCCCTTATTTAAGAAGACTTTCTTCTCAGGGGGAGCCGGACTTTCGTCTACTGCCTTTGATTATGCGATCTTCTTGCAATGCATCTTGAATGGAGGTAAATACAACGGAAAGCAAATCATCGGCCGTCGTACAGCGGAATTGATGGTAAGTCCAAACTTCCCATTGGGGGATGATTCCTTTGGTTTAGGATTTATGTTAGCTGGCGAAAAGTCAGCGAATCGCAAGATGCGTAATAAAGGCTCTTTCTCTTGGGGAGGCTATTATGGAACGACCTATTGGGCAGATCCTAAAGAGAAGATGATTGTGTTGATCATGTCACAACACACGCCTAATTCCCATGGTGATTACCAAGAAAAAATAGAGAATATTATCTACGGAGCATTGAAATAAAATAAGGGGCCCGCGGCTACATGACTGCATAAAGATGCATGCGTGCCGCGGGCCCCAATTTTTATTTAATCAATTCTAAGACTTGCGTTCCTTCTGGAATATCTGCGACTAAGATTCTCGCACCTTCCTTCTCCATTTTAGCTTTTATAGGTGCTCCGTTTAGGACACTTAGCTTTTTGTATTTGCCCGGTATAAGCAGACTCTCTTCGCCCGGTTTATTGAATAGGTGTACGAAAACGCTAGTCGCATTTTCTGTCGTCACACCCCATTTCTGCGGTTTTACTGGACCACCTCGCGTTCCATAAATGGAACGGCCATGCTGTTCTAACCATTTGCCCACTACCGCTAAACTATCTGTAAATTCAGGCTGAATCTTACCCGTAGGCATCGGTCCCACGTTTAATAGTAGGTTTGCGTTTCTACCCGCTGCGCCTACTAATAGCTGATGAATTTGGGTAGGCGTTTTGTATTTATGATCCATCATGTTGTAGCCCCAGGCTCCATTGATGGTTTCGCAGGTCTCCAAAGGCAGTGCTGATGCAGCTTGAAAGCTTAAACCATGTTGATTCTCTCCCGGAAGATCGCGTTCAAACATTTGGAAATCCTCCCCAGGAATCGGATCCAAGTGGTGGTTATTCCCAATCATACATTGAGGCTGTAAAGAGTGAATCAGGCCATAAATCTCATCGTATTTCCAATCAATTCGAGAGCTTCGATCCTTGTTGCCCTCTGGATTTGTTTGATCCCAATGACCGTCAAACCAGATATTGCTGATCTCGCCATAGTTCGTCAATAATTCCGTTAACTGTGTCTTCATGAATTTCAAATAAGACGCATAATCGCCTTGTCCTTTGCGGCCAGACGTTTTACCCGTTCTACCCGATTGCCATGGATAATCTTCTCTGTACCAGTCCAAAGTCGAATAATACAGCCCCAGCTTTATGCCTTGTTTCTGGCATTCCGCCGCTAATTCTTTCAGCACATCCCGCTTAAACGGAGTATTCGTAATCTTCCAATCCGAAGCCTGTGTATCCCAATTCGAGAATCCATCATGGTGACGCGTGATGAAAATAATGTATTTCATCCCAGAATTCTTCGCCATGGAGACCCATTCTGCCGCATTAAACTCGGAGGGATAGAAGCCCTTCAGAAGGCGCTGGTAATCTTTTTTATCGATTTTCCGGTTGTTCATAACCCATTCCCCATCTGCTAGCATTGACGAAATGCCCCAGTGAATGAAGAAGCCGTATTTATTATCTTGAAATTGTGTTCTCGCCTGAAGGTTTGCTGGCGAAGGAGTGTAGGTTTGGCCGAAGGCCAGCGTGCTGATAAGGAGCAGCGACGCTAGTAGTGTTTTTTTCATAGGTTTAGATTTGTGTTTGGTTTATATCAGGGGAGACCCTGTTGGAAAGTTATCTCCGTAGTTAAGCCCATCGCACTAAATCGAAAGGCCATCGTGCGTGCCATGGAAGAGTTTTTTATATTATCACACTGTTCTCCTTTTTCCAAAAAGTAGACATAATACTCTTGATTCCGATCTGCTAATTGCTGAATATCTGGTTTGCCTAGGATATCTTCCAAATCATTCGAGCTAACTCCCTTCCACGTCATTTTATGCGTTTTCAGCCAATCGATTTGTTTTTCCCTCGTCCCAAGACAAGCGCCTCGATCTTTTTTAAACGCTTCCACATCGAAACCAACTAAATCGGGTTGATTTGTGCAGGCGGTGAATAATACTAGCAGTAGGCCAAAGGTTGTCAAAATTCTCATGCGTTAAATTTAAGGAATTGTCGGTAAATTGCGACATAAATCCATCGCCGTGCACGTATTAATCTCCCCTGATAAGTTTAAAGGATCTCTATCCGCCTCTCAAGTCTGTGAGGCCTTAGAAAAGGGAATAAAAAAACGTCGCCCAAAAACCATTTTCACCAGAATGCCCCTCGCCGACGGTGGCGAAGGAACACTCGAAGTCATTCAACAATTACATGGCGGCGCTTGGATTACGGTAGATACTTTTGATCCCTTAATGCGCCCCATCCAAGCCGACTATTTGTATTTAGCGGACCAAAAAACCGCCTACATCGAAATGGCCCGCGCCTCTGGGCTCGCCCTTTTAAAAGCCAAAGAGCGCAACCCCTTAAAAACATCCACCTTCGGAACGGGGATTCTCATTGCGGACGCCTTACACCGAGGCGCCTCACAAATTATCCTTACCATCGGTGGCTCCGCTACTAACGATGCCGGCATCGGAATGGCAGCAGCCCTTGGTTGGAAATTTTTAGATGCGAAAGGCCTCGAATTAGCCCCAACAGGCGAAAATTTGATTCAAATCGCTTCGATTAGCTCAGTGGAACTCGGCCCTTGCGCTTTCACCGTTGTTACCGATGTTGCAAATCCACTCGCAGGACCTACTGGTGCAGCTCACGTTTTTGCAGCTCAAAAAGGAGCAAGCGCTACAGTAATTAAACAATTAGACAAAAGTCTAAACAATATCGCTTCTTTCTTCGGTTCTCTTGCTTTTGAACCAGGTGCCGGTGCAGCAGGTGGCCTCGGAGCTGGCGCTCTTTATTTCCTTAAGGCAAAAATAGTCCCTGGTTCCAGCTGGGTGATGGACAAAGTCCACTTCAACCGCGCTCTCCTAAAAGCAGACTTCATTATCACCGGCGAAGGAAAGATCGACTCTTCCACCTGGGATGGCAAAGTCGTCTCAGAAGTGGTAAAACGCTGCGACAAAGTCTTCAAACAAACCATCCTGGTCTCAGGCGCCTTTGAAAGTTCAACAAACTTCCCGCTTTTCCTGGATGAGACTGATGTTATTACCATCTCATCCCGTGCTAAAAATGCAGCTGATTCAGTAGCTCGAGCTACTGAGATTCTTGAGCAGATCGGGGAAGAAATAGCGTTAAAGTATTTGAATTAGGCGTTTTTTTTCTCCTGAAGAATAGCGTATAAATGCTCTAATTTTATATTCATATTTATCGTTGATATAAATATTTGCGCACCCGTTAAACGGTAGTTCAAAATCTCTAATAATCTTTTCAATTTAGTAGGGGAATTCAAGAATTTAGATGGATCATTTAAGTCGATGGCAATGTATTTGGAAAATAAGATGTTGCTAGTCAGTCGTATTGATTTAATTTCCTCCCAGGCTATAAACTGTCCTGATATGTGATCCATGAAACCTTGATTTGTGATAGTTAAAAGTATTTTTTGATCTTTTTTAAACCAAAAGAGGAGTACGGGGATGATTCCAAAAAAGACTAAACCTACACTACCCGCAAATATATCAACAGAGGTTTTAGGGGTGTTGTCTACTTTCTCAGAGACTAAAATATAGAGTGAGGCAAAGGTCAGTATCACGCAATATATAATTAGCAAATTGTGACTCAAATTAGAGTATTTTTTTTGTTCAATTTCAATGGTTTCAGGAAGTTTCATTTTGGTGTGATTTATTTGATTATTTTTTATTTGAGTTTTTTCGAATCAATAAATGCAATTTTCTCTTTTATTTGATTGAAAAATTCTGGGTATAATTTTTTTAGCCATATCTCTGATTTGTTAGGGTATAACCTTTTATATCCTCCGTGGAAATGGACAAAATCAAACTGATTTACACCTTCTTCAATCTTTTGTTTTTGATAATCAACGTCAAATTGAATAGAGTTTTCAATAAGTGTATTTACCTTTTTAGTGGCCATCTTGGTTTCAACATAAAGATAATGCTGCTCGTAAATGCAGTTTAAAAATGAGCAAGTAATCTTATCTTTTGGCAAAGTCAAATTTGTATTTAAATCCTTAAACGCTTTATTGGCATAGCTATTGATAAAATGGAAGTCTTTGCCACCCATAATTCCTAAGTTATAGTCATTGTAGGAAAAACTGGGATTTTTAAATTTTATAAGTAACTCCTTTGAAAAAAATGCGTTTGACGATATCAATTTTTGGATAATTTTATCATAGCGTTTTAGGTAACGGTCATCGTAATGGAATTCAACAACTAAATCGTAATCTAACATTGAAATGTCAAATAGCTTCCCTAGTACTACATCAACATCGAAATGCACAAATGGTTCTTCGGTACTTGCATAGGTGAGTAATTTTCCTGCCGCCCAAAAATCCGTTGGCAAATCTGATATTTTATCCAATTCGGTTGAATAGGAGTCGTAGGGGAATTCGAAAAAATCAATCCAGGATTTTTTACCTTCCTTATCAGTAACTAAGTGAACCTTTGGGAAAAATTCTTTAATACTCAGCAAGGATAAGGCCCAAGTGTAAATAAATTGTTTGTCATCATTAAATCCACCTTGATACCGCGATTCAAAAGAACAAGATGCAGGTTTTATAAATGGTTTCGTCCAAAAGGTTTGAATGGCTTTCATATTAAAGTTATGATCAGGTAAGCGAGCATAAATATGCAACTGATAGCAAGTTTAGTGACGACTTTTTGATCTAACTCAATATAGAAGAATAGGCAGGTAGCCCCGATGGAAAAGTTGTCCGCTATGTGACTAAACTTGTGATAATTTGTGTTTTCTATTTGACTAATTAAACTACTTGATGTTAAGTCAATCAGAGGAATTTCGTCCAATAGAAATAGCCAAACGAACCCGAGCTTTAGAAACTCTGTTGCAATAAATATTATGGTAGTCGTTTGAAATGCTAAAATTAAAGAGTTAAATGGTAATTTTTCAAAGCATAATTTCGAAGCATACCAAACAGATGAGAAGAGGGCTATAATTAAAAGCCAACTATAAAATGTAGAAAAAATCAAAGAGAAAATTGCGGTAATCCTTGCGATTAACTTTCCCTCTAAGGGGACATTTTGGAGAAGGACCTCTAGAGCAACAGTAGAAAACATTATTTTACAAAGTAGATAAAATAAAAGAAATCCTATTAGGCTTTTGATTCGATTATTTGAGTTAATGGTATATCGCATAAGTTTCTATTATAGTGGCAAAAACTAAAATCAAAAACGGTATTAATAGTGCCTCAGGGCTTGGCAAATCAATTTCAATTCCCTTATCAGAGTATAATTTTATTAGCCAATCAAATCCTCTTAAACCCAATGCACCAAACAAGCTAAATGAAATTATTTCAAATGGAACGTGTCCAAATAAATTTATTAGTGGTTGATTGTGTTGAAAATCCAATGTTGATAATTTTAAAAATGGGAAGAAATAAATGCCAAATAAATATCCATTGAATATTAGAATAATAAGTGTAATCAGCCCCCCGGATAAATAACCTAAATAGCAACAGAGTAGCCCAACTATACTGTTGCTTTTAAGTATATAGTAAAATATTTCTATGAATGATTTTGAGTTATAAATTGATACTTTATTTTTTGTGAATTCTGTTATGTCAAAGTCTATTAAGTAGGCGATTAAGAGCCCTATGTGCCAGCAAGTCAAACAAATAATAATTTTCGGGGCCCTATACATTTTTGATTTATGACTTAATGTATTCTAATCTCTCAATTAAGGTAGGGTGAGTAGCTGTTTTGTTTTGAAGTTGTCCGCCGGTAACCGTATTCAATTTTTTTAATACTTCTGCATAGTTGTTTATCCCTACAGTTTCTGCAGCAAATTTGTCAGCTGAGTACTCAGTCTTTTTTTGGAAAAAACTAAAAATTTCATTTCCTAAAACAAATAAAATGCCAAACGAAACCCCTTTGAAAATCCAATTAAGTTTATTTAAAAGAATTAGGGGTAGTACAACATATTGATGTAATAGCAATAGCGAGATTTGTATAAGTATCATAAGTAGCGTTAAGTAAAGCATATGACGCTTTATTGTATGCCCGATCTCATGTGCTATAATAGCTTTTAATTCTTCACTTGTAAACTGCTTTAAAAGCGGCGCCCCAATTAATATGATATTTGTAAATGGGAGAACCCCTGTGGCGAAGGCATTAACTACATTTTGATTAATTACTCGAATTTTAATCGTCGTATTCATCTCTTTATTAACCAGTAATTCCAATTCATCATCTACTTCATATTTACTTGTTCTAATCAAGACTATAAGAGGGAAAAGAATTGGGCTGAGACCTACTAATAATATGATAAAGGCGATTCCGATTGAAGTACTTTCGATTTGGCTTTTTTCTTGTGCCTGTAGCAAAGGGAAAAATGTAAAATTTAATAAAAATAATGCGCTACTTAAAATTGTAAAATTTACCCAATCAAAAGAGGATTGAAATTGTTTGATATAATCATTGAGTTTGTGTTTTTTAGACAATATCGCATTAGTGATAATTGAAATGATCATGACAAATACGGGTAAACCCGTTAAAATAACTGCGAACTTTAATCGATTCATATCCATGATATTTTCTTTGATTTGTTTAATAGAAGAGTTGTTTATTCAACTCTTCTATTAATTAAAATAAAATTAAAGACCGCCTAGAAATCCGCCAATACGACCACCAAGGACAGTATTCCCACCAAAATAAGTGCCGATAACCCCACCAATTACTGCTCCTCCATATACGCCGACTGCACCTGCAGCATATGAAGTTTTTTGACTCCATCCATAATGATCCGCAATAGTAGCAGCTGCGTTAGCTTTAGGAACATTAGCGTTCATTTTTAATAAACTCAATAATGTAACTGAGAATAATAGTCCGACAAATAGATTTACTTTTTTCATTGCCTTAAAATTTTAATTTTTATCCCTACTCTTGTCTGGTTTTTCGGGTTGCACCATCGAATCAAATGGAATGAAGCGCACCTATTCAGTAGACGTCATTCAAAAGCAAATACAATAGATGATGGGGGAACAGATGGGGCCTAATTGATTGCTTAGGCCGAGGT
This sequence comes from Cytophagaceae bacterium, assembly GCA_027491195.1. Taxonomy (GTDB): domain Bacteria; phylum Bacteroidota; class Bacteroidia; order Cytophagales; family Spirosomataceae; genus Aquirufa; species Aquirufa novilacunae. The sequence goes on from JAIXWQ010000009.1 coordinate 245,086, forward strand.
AAATGTAAGGTTCTTTATTTGATAAACAACTGTATTGGAGATCGGTCATTTAAATTATCAAGAAACTGATAATTTTAGACTGAATGAAGTTTCAATTTGAACGGCATCGACGAACTATTTTAACAATTAATACAACGACTGTAGCACAGATTATCCGAACTAGTATACCTGCGATCATGGATTCAAAAGGGGATACTATTGCCATAACTAGTTCTTTTTTGTTCCCAGCGCATTCCCAAACGCACCCTTCCCCTCCAGATTTTGAATGGCTCTGTTTTGTTCAGGAGTGCGTTCTATGACGGCATTTCTTTTCCAGTATTCAGGGTCATAGGCGAACTTTTTAATGACTTCCCTATCATTTCCACCTGCATTAGCTTTTTCATAAGGCATCGCGGTCGCTTGGGTACTCGTATCAAAGAGATAAGTCAACGAGGAAACGTGAATGGGTAGGATTTCTTTTTTTAAGTGGTAATCCACGCGGTATTGTACTTTCAGGTATTCTATCGATCGGCCACCGGCAACATCTTTAAAGCTTATTTCGAATTCATATTTTGGGTTGACCATTTTCATTACCCAAAGCGGATGCTTATTCTTAAGTTTCGATCCTAAATCGGAGTGGGTAATAAAGGTAATTTTCAAAATATCATAGGTGTCGGTGTCTATGAAAACGGTTCCATATTTAGAGTTTGCTTGGGCTGGCAATTTATTGGTAAAGTGGATCTCCGCTATTTCCCGCTCGCCCTCTTTTCGAAGGTTCGCGATGCTGTAGTGGTATAGATCACTACCTGTTAGGCTAATGACTGCGTGCCTGTTCGTATCGAGGTCGATGAGTCCGTAGGCTTTGGTATAATAGGAGAAGTCTTCAAATTTATAGACCGCATCCTGAGCCGCATATCGACCCTTTAATACAGCGGTTCCTTCTAAGCGACTATTGCTTGATTTAGTCGCATAGATGATTTCCTGCCACTCGCTGGTTTGTTGATTTATTTGGGTGCTTTGTCTGTAAATGGCCTTGCCGTAAAACTTTAGAGAAAAATTCTGCATTAGTTTTTGGGCGGCATGAGAGACTAATTCTCTAGCATAGTTCCCCACACGAACTTCGGGTAGTAATATGGGGGTGGCTTTTAGTCGAATGATGTGATCGCCATTTTCTTCTAATTTGAGAACTGATTTTCCATAGGAAAGATGGGAGATGATTAATTCAGCAGGAAGCTCGTTAACGAGAATGGAGAAATCGCCCATTTCGTTCGAAAGGGTGTTTCTGTTGTCCTTAGTACTTATACTAGCAAAAGGGATTTTATCACCTGTTTCAGCATCGACAATTTGACCTTTTAAGGAGATTTGTGCCGAACTAGTTAGATAGATTAGGAGCAGGATAAGGAGAGTATAGCTATATTTTTTCATATGTTTCTTTTAAAAAAGGGGAGCTAGAGCCCCCCTCTCATTCAATTACTCAAATTGGACACTAGCGCTAGCAGTGACAGACGTGCCTTTCTCATCTGTTGTAGCACTAGTGGATAGTGTCCACTTGTTCTCAAGACGCTCTTCTAATTCTTCCACTTCGAATAGCGCAATTAATTCTGGGGTAATGTTGTTTTTTACAGGTTTCATAATGGGTAGTATTAATGGTTAGAGGGTCTGATGAATCCCAATTCTGCTGACCCTTTAAAGCAGGTTTTGGGAGGACTTTGTGATTACCTAAGCAGCGATTTTAATTGACTGATTAGAAATCGAATGGCTAGTATATAAAACAGCAGGATATGAATGAGTTGAACATGTAGGTCTTGAATGTGTAGGTTTAATTGACTCACTTTTACGACTATCTGATAGATTGAAAAAGGGAATCGGATGATCTCTTTTTGGTAGCTCATCAGCGTATAGCCAAGAACAAGTAAAATGAAGAAGGTATTCAAAAAGCCGTAGGCAAAAAGTAACATTTCGCGGCGGCTGGCATTTACTTTAAAGTTATTTTTTCGCCAAGAATGAAGGAAAGATCTTCGCATGACTTTGGATAAAACCTGCTTAGATTTCAGGAGTAGATTAGGAGTATTTGTTAGATCCGACAGTAACCAGTAGCCATCAAAGCGAACGAAAGGGTTAAACTCCCACAGCACAAAAACACTGATCGATAAGGAGGCGAATAAACAGACTGGGGATTGGGAAATTAAGTAAACAATACTAAGAATTACTGCATACAAAACCTCCGCAAAAATACCCCCTAAGTTGGCAATAATTCGTTGCTCTTTGGTCCCCATCCAAATGTTCGTTATTTCAGCATACATGACAGGTAGTATGAAATAAAATCCAAATCCTATGCCACCAGGCTTTAACTTATATTTAGCGCAGGCAGCAATGTGACCCAATTCGTGGATGAGCATGGTAGGGTAAATCAAAGCCATCAAGTTCAAGTAATTTACTTGGTTTATAGAAGGAGATTCGAAGCCTATGGCCATTCCGAGTAAGAATAAAATCATCGCACCCACGGAAAACCAAAATACCAATGGCTTGAAAAAGGGCTGAAGAGGAATCGACAAATAACGGGCTATGCGCGCGTTCAGCAGTGGAATTTTTAGTTTTAAATAGGCATTTTTAAGACTCGGTTTTTCAGGTACAGCGTCCTCCTGAATAATTTGATATCCCCCTAGCTTTTCATCCACCAAATCCCGAAAAGATTGCATCGAGATCGTTTGATTAAATGACTGATTAAACACTTTATGTGCTGCTTCTAAACTAGTCGCTTCAGAAAGAATGTGTACTAATTCCGTGGTTGCGCGATTGATTAACAAATGCCGATTTTCATCAATTTGCAAAACGGAACTTGTTGCATCAAAAGGCCTGATTTGTAAATTTTCTTTTACTAGCATGATGCCGTGGATTTAGTCAATTGATATAAGGTATTCAACACCGTGCTTGTAGTGAAAAGTCGGTTGTGATCGTCAACAATACAATTCACGCCAAAGGAGCTTTTTCTCCATCGCTTAACACTGCTCGGATCTAGGACATCGGTAGCCGGAATTCGAAGGATGCGGGTCGTTAGCCAGCTGCCATCGGTCATCTGATTTTTTAAGAGCCAGTCCACTCCTTTTGTAATCGATTTATCGAATGCTTTGGCATCATAGGCATGTAAGGCTTTAATCGCCAAAGCGGTATAAAAAGCACTCGGTTCCTGCGTTGCTGGATTAGACCAATAGCCACTCGTTTCTTGTTCATTCGCTAGCCAAAGCGCCGGCGTTTCACAACGACTTTTTAATTCGGAATGATGCGATAAGGCTTGAATGCCAAAAGAGGTCGCGTACACATCGCTTGTCCACCAATAGGAACTCCAATGGGTTTTATATTCTAGTAGTGAGGCCAGGTGCAGACAACTTATTTCAAAGTCTAATCTAAGCGATGGAATATCAGCTAAAACATAGGCTGCCGCAGCGCTAACACAGGCATGTGAGTTTGTCCAACCTTTCACAGAAACAGAAACGGGTAAATCTAATTTCTTCCGCAAAGTTGTAGGATCCCGGTAGGTAACCCACCCGCCATCTGCATTCATAAAGGCTAGCCAATTCCGCTGTGTTAGGTCAGTGTCAAAGCCCATTTTTTGTTGGAAACCCACGAGAAAACTACTCGAATCTCCGTCTTGAATCATCGCCCCATTGAAAGCGGTGGAGGAAATTGAAATAACCTTTTGTAGTACCGGTTTTAATAGGGGGTTCGAGTTATCAATCTCGGCTAATTGCATTCCTATGTAGACGCTTGTCCAGGTGGTGCTTTGGCCAGCGGAGGTCATAAAATCTGTCCATTCAGTTGAATCTTCGATGTTCTTCGCTAGGTAACCAAGAGCATTTTCTATTGAGGAATCTAGGGAATTATACTTCAAAATGGAGAAGCTTTTTTGGGACTTAATTTCCGTTTTCAAGAATAGGTCATCTACTTCTTGGAGGTGTGATTGACAGCTACTGATTTGTTTCTCCAGGAAGCTAAAAAAAGAAGAAAGACCTGCTGATGAAGCAATAAGAGCGCTTTTTTCAAAATGTGCTATCGCTAAACCGAGGTTTTTTTGTGCGATGCCGGACACATATAAATAGGTGTGAAGTAGGGCAGGATCCTGGGTTACGATCCCGTTTTGCTTCAAGTACATCTGCGTTAAAGACATCGGATAGGTCCATTGGCCTTCTTTGAAATCTAGTTTAAAATCGTCGATATCATCCATGTACTGAAGACCGATGTGGAGCTGGGAAATACAGTCGATTAATTCATCTCGCCTCAAGTTGAAACCGGCTAAAAAGGCAAGGGAATCTACGGCAGCAAGGCTCATGGCAGATTTCCCAATCGCTATTTCTTGGAAAATCTCTGGAGTCATTTCCTCCTTTTTATGAGAACCCTTTTTCTCTGATATAACAGAGTTAAAATACCTCGATTTCAAGTTACTAAACTGCTCCCAAAACGGACTGCCCTCTGGATACAAGGCAGCAAGCCCGCGCATGGCTTTTTCATAGAATTCAAAGCTTAATCGCATTTCACCAAGAGAGAAATGCGAGGAATCAATCAACTGATCAAAGCATAACAGAAATCGAAAATAGAGGTAACTGCTTAAAGAAAGCGACTCTAGTTGGGCAGCACTTATCGAGGGAAAAGCCGGTGCGAGGTAGCTTATTAAATGAAGATATAAGTGGTGCTCAGACAGCATTTTAGGGTCTAAAAGCGCCTCTTTTTCAGCGGTAGGAATCGACAGTGTTCCTATGTAGTTGTGATAAAACGACATACCTTATTATTCTAGTGGTTAGCAAAAGCGTGATCACCCTAAAAAAGGGGAAAACAGGGAATAAATGAGGGGGGGGGAACAGATGTGCCTTTTGATGATTAAGGCCGGGGTAAATGTAGGATTGTTTTTTGGAAAATAACGGAAACCTCTAAAAAAGAGCTGAAATAACCAAGAAACTGATAATTTAAGCGAGTTGCACAAGTCGCTTTGCGGCCTCTAAAAGCACTTCATCCTCTTTTGCAAAGCAGAATCGCAGGATTTTGTCGCCTGGATCCGTTTCATAGAAAACAGAGACGGGTATAGAGGCCACTTTAATTTCGCGAGTCAAACGATCCGCTAAATCGATATCTTTTTCTGAAGTGATAGCTGAATAATCAAGGCATTGGAAGAAACTTCCGGCGCTCGGTAGGATTTTCCAGGCGCTTCCGGCGAATTGGGAGGCGAAAAGGTCGCGCTTTTTTTGGTAAAAATCAGACAAACCTAAGTAATGTGACGGCTCTTTTAGATAATCTGCTAGGGCATATTGCAAAGGTGTCGCACTCGAAAAAGTGACCCATTGATGTAGTTTTCTGAATTCAGCCGTGAGGTAGGCGGGGGCAATACAAGAGCCGATTTTCCAGCCCGTGATGTGATAGGTTTTGCCAAAAGACCCACACACAAAACTGCGTTTCCGCAATTCTGGATGCAATAAAACACTAGCATGCTGAGCCCCATCGAAGACGATGTGCTCGTACACCTCGTCTGAAATAATCAAGATATTGGTCCCTTTGACAATCTCCGCGAAGGCATCCAGATCCGCCATCGACCAAACAGCCCCCGTCGGATTGTGTGGACTATTAACCATAATGGCACGTGTCCGTGGTGTAATTTTCGAAGCAAGTGCAGACCAATCGATGGCAAAATTGTTCGAAGCCTTCAAGGGGATATGAATCGGAATACCTCCCGCCAGTCGAACCATGGGATCGTAGGCATCATAGCTGGGGTCAAATATGATCACCTCATCACCTGGCGAAACGCAGCAATGAACCGCTGCAAAAAGCGCCTCAGTAGCCCCAGAAACAATGGTTACCTCTGAATCGGCATCCACTGGAATGTCATAAAAGGAGGAGGTTTTTGCCGCCAGGGATTGTCTAAAAACCGGAACGCCGGCCATTGGGGCGTATTGGTTATGTCCTTTGGAATAATGCTGAAGCAGTTCTTGCAAAGCAGGCGCACAATCGAAACCAGGAAAACCTTGGGAAAGATTTAAGGCCCCGTGCTCGAGGGCGAGGGCAGACATTTTGGTAAATATCGTCGTCTGAACGTGTGGCTGCTTCGAAGGAAATGTAATCATAGTCTAATTTAACAAGGCTTTTCCATCGTACCAAACCTGCTGCACCTCCAGCGCGGAATTTAACTCCACGAAACACGCACGTTTTCCTACCTCAATACTGCCTAATTGATCTAAATTAGCCACTTCGGCTGGATAAACGGTCGACATACGAATCGCTTCTTCCAATGGAATAGAAGCTTTATGAACGCAGTTTTGAATGGCCTCTATCATCGTTAAGGAAGAACCAGAAAGTACTCCCGCTTCGTTAGTGAATCGACCGTCTTTGGCCAAAAACGAATACGGACCCGACACATCATTCGTCACCGCATCCGTGATTAAAAACAATCGATTCTTCTTTAAACGGTATGCGAGAGAAAGCGATTTAAAATCGCAATGCAAGCCATCCGCAATGATGCTCGTCCAGGCATTGGAATCGAAGCTAGCTCCCACTAATCCAGGTGCGCGCGATTGCCATTGTGACATTGCATTAAAGAGGTGTGTGATGCGAGAAACGCCTTTTTCTATCGCATTAATCGCTTCCGAATAGGTCGCATCGCTGTGGCCTAAAGAGCACATGATGTGACTTTCTAACAGCAACGAAAGTTCTTCAGCGCTGAACATTTCCGGTGCGATCGTTAAATAGGTTGGAACGCCCTCCGTCCGGGAGATGAGCTCGCGGAGAAAATCTAAAGACGGTTTTTGAACAAATTTTTCCTGGTGCGCCCCGCGTTTAACTGGATTAAAAAAGGGTCCTTCTAGGTGCAAACCCACCAATCCAGGTCCGGAATAAGCCGAGTAAGCATCGATCGCCTTCCACATCGAGTCAGCTGGCGAGCAATTCAAGGTTATTTGAAAAGCAACCGTCCCAGTTTTATGGTGTTCATCGAAAGTCGCTTGAATCGCATCTGTTGTTTGGTGATTCGAGAAGAGAATACCTCCGCCACCATAAATTTGCAAGTCGATAAATCCAGGTACGAGGAAGTTGTCAGAGGAAGCCCCTGAACCCGAAGAAATAGCCGAAATAAGGCCATTCTCTATCGAAATTTCCTGGTTTTCTAGCCATTCATGACCTGTGAAAATGCGGCTTGCAAACATCTTAATATCCTGTCGCTTGTCCGTCTTTACGCGATTCCGTCGCACCATAATACACCTTGCGAACCGGGTCGTATTTAATACATTGGTAACCTCCGTATATACCGTTCATATAGCCCACCTGGTGGCCTTTTTGCAATAAATCGCGTATAACTTCATACGGATAACCGTGCTCTAAGGTAATCATACCGCCTGTCTTCTCCATCGTTTCGCCTGTTGGTTCTGAAGATCCCTCGTGATTAATACGTGGATAATCACCTGCTTCTTGTACGTTTAGGCCAAAGTCAACCACGTTCATCACAATCTGCACATGACCCATCGGCTGAAACGCGCCACCCATCACGCCAAAACTCATTACCGGCTGACCATCCTTCGTCATAAACGCTGGAATGATCGTTTGGAAAGGTCTTTTACCCGGGGCGTAGCTATTATTTTCGCCCTCTTTTAAATTGAATAATTCGCCACGGTCTTGGAACATGAATCCCAAACCATCCGGCATCATACCTGAACCAAAACCTCTATAATTACTCTGAATCAACGAGACCATATTACCATCCTTATCTGCCACCGTTAAGTAGATCGTATCTCCCTCTTTCAATGCTGGATTTCCTGCCTCGTAATGGCGACCCGCGCGGTTCGGATTAATCAACGCCCGGCGCTTCGCGCCGTACTCTTCAGATATTAATTCCGCTACTGGAATTTTGGCAAACTCAGGGTCTGCATAATATTTCGCGCGATCTTCGAAAGCTAATTTTTTGGCCTCCGTAAACAAGTGCACATGCTCCGCTGAACCTAATTTGATTTTAGAGAAATCATAACCCTCTAAAATCGTCAACATCTGCAAAGCCGCGATTCCTTGGCTATTCGGCGGCAACTCCCACACATCATATCCGCGGTAATTCACCGATACCGGCTCCACCCAAGTAGACGTGTGCGACGCTAAATCCTCATAGCTCAAAAACCCGCCATTCTTCTTCATAAACGCGTCCATCGTCCGCGCCATATCTCCTTTATAAAATGCATCACGCCCCTCTTTTCCTAATTTTTCTAGTGTATTCGCTAAGTTCGGATTCTTGAAAATATCCCCCTCGACAGGCGGCTTACCATTCGGATAATAGTGATTCGCGACGTTCGGAAACTTACCATAAGCTGCTGGAACACGACCTAATGCAGAAGCAAACTCACCATGTACCGGAAAACCATTGCGCGCATACGAAACCGCTTTCTCTAACACCTTATTCATCGGCATTGAACCGAATCTTTTATGCAATTCAAACCAGCCATCCACACAACCCGGAACACTCACCGGCAATGGACCCAGCGAAGGGATGTGCGTCAATCCGCGCTTTTTAAACTCAGCTAAAGTCAGCGATTTCGGCGATCTACCCGACCCATTCAATCCATATAATTTCTTCGTTTTTGCATCCCAAACAATCGCAAACAAATCCCCTCCAATTCCATTCACATGTGGCTCCACCACACCTTCCATGGCATTCGCCGCAATCGCCGCATCGATGGCATTACCACCAGCTTTTAGCACATCAAGTGCCGCTTGCGTAGATAGAGGATGCGAAGTAGCGGCCATCCCATTTTGAGCAATGGCCTGCGAACGTGTCGCCCAAACCTTACCATACGGACGATCTTGCGCGCTCGCAAGTAAAGGAAGAATCAAGAGTAGGAATAGTTTTTTCATGTTGTTGATTTTGAAACAGTAAATTAGGGAATGGCGGCTTTAAATGCAATTATCAACTAACTTATAAAAAAGGGCAGAGGTAAAATTCAGATCAAAATGTTCTCTACCTTTCAAAATGAGAAATAGGAAAATAGTTGAAGCAGATTTCATTATCGATAAACTAACAAAATCAATTGAGGAAGTTTCTTCAGGACAAAACATATCTACGCTGATTTTGCCGTTAAAATTAGATGATTTATTAGGTTTAAAATGGCAGTTTGATTGGGAATTAGAACTCGAAAAAGAAAGCCATTTTGTTTATAAATTGGTTGCTGAAAATAATCCCAATTTAATCCAGGGTTTAATTTGTTTAGAGCGAAAACCTGATCATATTTACATACATCTACTTGAAAGTTCTTCTTTCAATAAAGGAAGCCAGAAACAGTTTTTAGGTGTCGCGGGCAATCTGGTTGCTTATGCTTGCAAACAATCATTTCATTTTGGGAACGATGGCAATGTTTCCTTCATTGCAAAAGAACAATTGATTAATCATTACGAGAGGTCCATTGGCGCATTTCACTTTGGCAATAGAAGAATGATTATTAATACAAATGCAGCTAAAATATTAGTTAACCAGTATTTTAATTCTTAAGCTATGAAAACGACAAAAATTCGGTTAGATGTGGACCAAATAGGAGGAAACGGCAGTCTGACTCCTTCAGATGAAAAAATGATCAGCCATTATATCCGAGATCAGAAACAGAATCCAATACCTTCGAAAAAAGTAGCTACTCTAGCTAAAACAAAAAACCCCTAGACCAACGCCCAGGGGTTTTTGCAATTCTTGAACCTCAATATATTAAACTGCTTTTGTAAACCACTTTTGCTTGATGCGCTCCGAGATATAGTACATACATGGAACGATTACGAGGGTTAAAATGGTCGAAAACGTTAATCCGAAGATGATTGTCCAGGCTAAGATTCCCCAGAATACCGCGGATTCAGAACCGATGAAAATGTGTGGATTTAGTTCCGTAAATAGGGTAACGAAGTCGATGCTAAGTCCTAGAGCTAATGGAATTAGGCCTAAAACCGCAGCAGAAGCCGTTAATAATACCGGTGTTAAACGAATACCACCGCCTTCGATGATGGCCTCCTTCAAATCGTAGCCACGCTTGAAACGAAGCTCCTCGATGAATTCGATCAATAGAATACCATTCTTTACAACGATACCGGCTAAGGCGATAATACCTACACCTGACATAATCACGGAGAAGGTCATACCGAAGGCCATGAAGCCAAGTAATACACCGATTAACGATAATAAGATCGTTGCGAAGATGATCATTGGTTTAACCGCTGAATTAAACTGTGTCGCTAGGATTAAGTAGATTAATACAAGGGCAGCAAGGAATGCGACACCTAGGAAGGCGCCGGATTCTTTTTGGTCCTCTTGCTCTCCACCCATGCGGATGTTATACCCCTGAGGAACGTCGATTTCTTCGAAAAGCGTAGTTAACTCGCCTACGATTTCATTCGCATTATAGCCTTGAACTACATCAGAACCTAAGGTGATGACACGCTCTTGGTTTTTGCGGTTGATCTGGCTGAATGAAGTCGCGTAGCGAATATCAGCGATGGAATTCAAAGGTACTTGGCGCAAGGCACCACCCATGTTCATATCACGGTAGGTTACGTTCATTTGTAAAAGCTTCTCGATTTGGTTGCGAGAATCGCCTTTTAAACGTAATTGAATAGGATATTCGTCCTTCGCATCACGGAATTTAGAGATTTCCGAACCGAATAATCCGGTACGAACGGCCATCGCTACTTGAGCAGATGAAATACCTTCGCGGGATGCTTTCTCGCGGTTCACGTCGATGATGATCTCTGGTTTGTTCGTTACTAAATCAGATTTCAACTCTTGGATACCTTGGATGCCAGACTTGATGACAGCTGCGCGCACTTTCTTCTCTAAATCTTGTAAAACCACGAAGTCATCCCCCGCGATTTCGATCGAAATAGGCTTACCTGTAGGTGGGCCGTTGTTCTCACGTTCGATGGCAATCTCGACACCGGCTAACGGATTTTTGGCGAAGTCTGCTTGAATCTTACTTAATACCTCACCTGTCTTAATTCCCTCCCGTAATTGCAATTTCTCAAAAGCAATCGTCACCTTACTCTTGTGCGGAGTCGCACCACGGTCTGGTTGCATCGGATCGCCGGCGTTTTTACCCACGTTCGAAATGACCGAGTTCACGATTTTGCTGTAACCTTCTTTGTTTAAGAAAGTGAACACGCGCTTTTCGATTACTTTGGAAACCGAATCTGTGACGGTTGCGTCAGTTCCGATCGGGTTTTTGGCATAAATATAAATGTAATCCGGGTCACCTGATGGGAAGAAAACCACCTTAGGCTTCACTACGCCTAATAAAGCGATCGTTACAATTAATAAAACGAAGGCAGAAATAGTCGCATAAATAGGACGGCGACCCATCAAAACCCACGAAATCAACTTACGGTAGTTCGTCTTGAAATTAGGCAACGTAACTTCCTGGAACGGCACAATCCACTTCGGCGTAATCACAAAGTGATTGAACACATACAGGATAATGCACAGAATGAAGAAGTTACCGAATCCAAAGTGGCCTAAACCGAAGCCCATCACATAGCCGAAAACGGCTAAGCTCAACAAGATAAATACGGTGCGGCGAATGTCCGAAAACTTCGGAGATTTCACATCGTTCACCTCTTCATCGTGACGCTTCATAAACGTAATCGCGAACACCGGGTTCATGACATAGGCCACAAATAGGGACGCAAAAAGCGTAATGATCAACGTGATAGGCAGGTACTTCATAAATTCACCCACGATACCTGGCCAGAATAGCAAAGGCAAGAAGGGAGAAATCGTCGTTAACGTTCCTGATAATACCGGAATAAATACCTCTGATGCGGCTAATTTCACCGACTCCGTAATCGTCAACTTCTTGAAGTTATTGAACAAACGGTGCGCATTCTCGATGACCACAATCGCATCATCCACCACAATACCCAGGCCTAAAAGGAAACCGAATAATACGATGGTATTTAAGCTGAAGTCTAAAGAGGGCATGAATAAGAAGGTCAATAAGGCCGATAAAGGCACAGATAAACCGACGAAAACTGCATCACGCACACCCATGAAGAACATTAATACAACTACCACGAAGATAAAACCTAAGATAACCGTGTTAATCAAATCCGCTAAGTCGCCACGTGTACGTTCCGACTGATCCGCCGTTGTCGTTACCGTTAAGCCTTCTGGGAATCTGTTTTCTTTGTATTCTTCGATCGTCTTTTCGATGCGATCTGCCGCCTCGATTAAGTTCGCACCACCACGCTTGATGACGTTCAACGTGATAACTGACTTGTTGTTCAAACGCGCAAAGTCTTGCTTCTCTTCATAGCTGTCTACTACTTCTGCTACGTCTTTAAGACGAACGCGCGCTCCTGTAGAAGAACCGATCATTAAATTCGCAATTTGATCTACCGCCTTGAATTCGCCCGTCACCCGAAGGGAACGACGAACGCCATCCACGGCTAAATCACCGCCAGAAATGTTCACGTTTTCGCCTTGAACAGCCGATTGAATGTCATAGAAAGTCAAACCATAACTCTGCATCTTGTATAGATCCAGGTTGATTTGGATTTCTCTCTTTAGCGCACCGATGATGTCCACACGGTTGATCTCGGGCATGCCTTCGATCTCGTCTTGTAAATCCTCTGCGTATTTCTTCAACTTATCGAGTGGATAATCACCTGCGATGTTGATGTTCATGATCGGGAACTCCGAGAAGTTCACCTCAGCTACCGATGGCTCACGCGTTAAGTCTTTGGGCAAATCGGCGATCGCCTTGTCTACTGCATCCTGTGTTCGCTGCTTTGCGATGGGGACGGTGACGTCGGTGTTGAATTCAACGATGATCACAGAAACGTCTTGCAATGCGTTTGATTTTACGCGCTTAACACCTGTGATGGATTTGATTTGCTTTTCGATCGGTTTGTTGATCGTGTTCTCGATATCCGAAGGAGTTGTTCCGGCATAGACTGTCTGGATGACCATTTGGGGCACCACGATGTCTGGGAATTGTTCCTTAGGTAAGCTCGAATAGATTCCCATCCCCGCCACAAAAATGATGAAGGTGAAGATGTAAACCGTCGTGCGGTTTTGGGCTAACCAGCCCACCATGTTATAAATCAAGCCTTTGCCTTCTGGCAACTGCTCATTTTTGATATTTTTTTCCATTTTCTACTTAGAATGAGATGGCTGTACCATCTACTAAATCTTGAAATCCTTGTGTAATAAGTGCTTCGCCTGCTTTCAGACCATCTGTAATCTCTGCTTGACCATTGTACGTTAAACCTATTGTGATCACGCGAGCACGAGCTACTTTCTTGCCATTTTCTTCCACGGCTACGTACACTAGATTTCCTTTTTCAGTCTTTTGGATGATGTTTTCGCTGATGACAATCGCGTTTTTCTTCGACGTATCGTTGATGTTAATCACCGCTAATAAGTTCGGCTTTAATTCGCCACCTGCGTTCGGGATGCGTGCTTCGATGTCGAATGTACGCGTTAATGGGTTCACCATTTTAGATACTAACGAGATACGTGCCTTTAATTCCTTGTTTAAATCTGGGAATTTGATGGTGATTTCGTCGCCTTGCTTTACGGTTCCTACATAAGAATCAGCGATTTTAGCTGCGATTTTTAAGTTACCTAAGTTCACGATTTGAACGATAGGCACACCTGGAGCACCCATTTCACCTGCTTTTTGGCGAACTAATTCGATCGTACCTGAGATCGGAGCAGTTACGCGAGAAAGGCCTAATTGCGCTTTCACGGTTACGATTCTTTTCTCCAAAGACTCCATGTTCGACTTCGCGCTCAAATACTGCACTTCCGTTCCGATTTGCTGATCCCAAAGCGCTTTTTGCTTCGTGTAAATCGTCTTCGCTAACGATAATTGCTGGCGAATCTCTTCTAGTGACTCTTTTAAGATGTTATTGTCCAAAGTCGCGATCAATTGTCCTTTCGAAACGGTTTGACCCGCCACAACTGGCAAGCTTAAGATCACACCACCTGTTTGTGGGCTCACTAAAACCGTATTTTCTGCTACGACATTCCCTTGCGCCTCTACGAAGTGCTGGAAGTTTTGTGGCGCTAATGGGCTCACGCTAACTGCGATAACTTTCGCCGCAGCTTTGTCTGTAGGCTTGCCTACTTCTTTTTCAAGCGCTTCAATTTTCGCTTGAATTTCCTTAGCCTGACTCTTCAAGTCAGCTAATTCTTGTTTTTTGTCCTTCGATCCGCATGCTGCGAATAAAATGATTCCACTTAGGAGGATGGCTAATTTTTTCATGTTTCTATTAGTCTATGTATAGTGTACCGTTTGCTTTTTCTACTTCTACTTTGGCAATCAACGCATTGTATAATGCGGTAAAATAATTCGCTTGTGATTCTTTAATCGATGATTCTGCGTTCAAAACCTCTAGGTTAGAACCTACACCTTGTTGGTATTTCACACGTGTCACGCGCGAGATCTCATTCGCTAAATCCAAGTTCGCTTTTTGTTCTTTCATAGATTCCAAAGCGTTTTTCATCGTAATGCTCGCCTGAGAACGTTGCAAATCGATGGACGACTTTAACAAACCATAGGACTGGCGCACCTTTTGTAAGTTATTAGCTGATTGAACCGCCTTGTATTTCTTAGAGAATCCGTCGAAAATAGGAATCTGTAGCGCCACAGTCACTGCGGCATTATCGAACCAAGGTTTAGAAACTAAATCGCCGAAGGCATTCGCTCCCGCGTTATAACCGTAGTTCGCGTTCAAGACTAAACGAGGTAAGTATCCTGCTTTAATGCTCTTCAAATCAAGTTCAGCCAGGTTTTCCTGCGTTTGTAAGATGGAATACTCAATGCGATTTGCATAGCTAAATTCGCTCGCTGTGTTCGTATTAAAAGTCGCCAATTCGATTTTCTCTAAGCTTTCAGTTACTTTGAATGGCTCTTCTATTGGATAGCCCATTTGGAACTTCAATAAAGAATAGCTCAATTCTTGTAGGCGATTCACGTTGTCTAATTCCGTACGCAAGTTATTTGCTTGCACATCTAAACGCTGCACGTCGATCTTCTCTACGAAACCTTGCTTATTTAATTCGCGAGTTTCTTTTAATAAGGTGTCTAGGCGAGCCAAATTCAAGCTTAATAAGCCCATGCGCTTCTCGTTCACTAGAATGCCGTAATAAGCCTTTGTCACATTCTCTGCTACTTGTTGCTTTGATTGTGTTACTGACTTCACCGCTAAATCCTTGTAAACCGAAGTTGCTTTCAAGCCTAATAAATACGAACCGTCAAAAACGAGTTGACTTAGACCCACACTGGCAAAGCCTGAATTGTCCACGCCGAATTTCGCTGCGATTAATTCCCCCTCAGCTGCGGCTGGATTGAAAATTTTAGCAGGAATGAAGGCACGTTGCAAGACGATGTTGTTTGTTAAAGCAAGTGAACCATTGACTTGCGGCAAGCCCATCGCTTTGATCTCGTTGATCTTCGCACTTGCGTTCTGCAAGTCGATTTGGCTATTTTTAACCTGCACTTGGTGCGTGATGGCATAATCCACGGCCTGCTTCAAGCTGAAGCTCTGCGCGTTTGATGCCAGGGAGGTCAGTAAAAATAGACCGGCACAAATTTTTCTTAGGCGGATCATCATTTTAAATTGTTTTGGTAAGATGTATAAAGTGTTAAACCTTTTTCGGTCAAAATCCCGCGCATGAAAACATCCATCAGGACCATTTGAGTTTCGAAAAGGGGTAATTTATTATTTGGAAAGAAGTCTGGGTTGAAGGCTAAGTTCACTTCAGCCATACGCAAACGCGCAAGCAATTCGAAGTCGATATCACTTCTGAAATAGCCAAATTGGGCGCCCTTTTTAAAGTCTGCGATTAGATTGCTGTGAATGTATTTTTCGCCGTGATTGGTAAAAAGTTCGAAAGCCGCTGGAAAGTATTTTTGAATTTCGAAAAGTAAGCGAGGATTCATTTGAGTTAAAAGATCCTTCGTCATTTCGAAGGACTTAAACATCTTTTCAATCACGTTCGAATACAGCCGATCGAGCTCTTCCCATTTCGCCACATCCAGTTCAATAAAGTTTTTCACGACTTCATAAACCATCGAATCCTTATCCGGAAAATGTTGATAAATCGTTTTTTTAGAAATGCCTAAATCGCTCGAAATTGCATCCATCGTCACGGTCTTGACACCGTAGCGAAAGAATAATTCAGTTCCTTTTTCTAGAATACGCGATTTCATTTGCTAATCCCTTTGATTAATCGGGAAGCAAAACTATGGAAACTTTTAGAGACTACAAAGTTTTCTTGTATTATTTTAAGATTATGACTCGGTTAATTTTGATTAACGGCCAAAATCATCTTGCAAACGGACGATATCCGATTCATCCGATGGATGCTCCACATCCGTATGCTGCCAAATCTCCGTCACCACACCCCAGCTGTCTAATCCAACTAAACGGTGGCGCATGCCTGTAGGCAACGTAATTAAATCACCTTCTTGGTAAATTCCAGGAGCGGATTGCTCATCCGTTTCGGAGATAACGACCCCTACTGGACCTGCATTGACCGTCCAAACCTCCGCTCGGCGGAAATGGTATTGCCAAGATAAACGCTTATTAGGAGCGACTACTAAGAACTTAGGGCTTAGCTTTTGGGTGATCTGAATGGAATCAAGGGTAAGCTGTGGAAAGAATTGTGCTGCGAACTTCGCTGCTTGGTTTTCATCTAACACAAAGAATCCTCCCCATGGGCGGCTGTGGTCTTTGTCAATAATCGTATAACCTTGAGAGATGATGTAAGCTTCGACTTGCGCGAAGACTTCTGAAGCAGGGGTAGTGGAGCTAAAATTCATAGCACAAAAATAAAAAAAAGACGGGAGAGCTTCCCGTCTTTTCTAATCTAATTATCGAATGGTCAATTATAGCGTCCAGCCGTTGCGGTATTCGCGACGTACGAATTGGTTCGCTGCATCGAAGTTTGTGATGCGCATGTTTTTCGCATCCCACTCCAGTTTTTGACGACCGGTGAACTTCGCGTTACGGCCTTCGCCCTCGCGTAACATGTACGAGCGAATCGCTAGGTTACCCATTAAAACAGATTCCGTAAATGGTGCTGCATATTCGAATGGAGAACTTACTTCCATATTGCCAAAACCAGCCTTACAAGCCTCTACCCATTGAGTATTATGACCGCCGTCTCCACCTTTCACACGCGGAATACTTGCTTTCGGAAGTTCAGACTCATCTACACGAGCTCCGTTTCTGTATACTTTTGGATTCATACCATAGGTACCGCAAGTCATGATTCCTTTCGATCCGATTAAGATGACACCATTTGATCCATCTGCATCTCCGATGACATCGGTCGATGGGATACCTTCTGGATGTGGGGCACGAAGGCCACCATCAAACCAGGTTAATTTCACTGGGGAATTATTCTTTTTCGAAGGCCCGTAGTGTAAAGTGACCATCGAGCTAGGAGGACATCCTTGTGGAATGTATTCTGGCGTCCAATCTTGTAAGAAGACAGAACCTACCGAACATTCTACGTCGATCGCATCACGGATACCTAATACCTTGAATGGAGGATCTAATAAGTGACATCCCATATCACCTAATGCACCTGTACCATAATCCCACCAGCCTCTCCACTTAAATGGAAGGAAAGCCGGATTGTATTCTCTGTATTTTGCAGGTCCTAACCATAGATCCCAATCCACTTCAGATGGACTAGGTGATCCAGCAGATGGATACGCAATTCCTTGTGGCCAAACCGGACGGTTCGTCCATACATACACTTCTTTTACTTTACCTATCGCACCACCATCGAACCATTCGACCATTTTACGAACGCCATCGCCAGAAGATCCTTGGTTACCCATTTGGGTTACCACTTTCATCTCTGCTGCTTTTTCGCCTAAAAGACGCGCCTCGTAGATGTCGTGCGTTAAAGGTTTTTGTACATATACGTGCTTCTTGCGACGCATTGCCTCCATCGCAATCGTTGCGTGGGTATGATCTGGCGTAGAAACGATGACCGCATCTACATTGCTACCCTCTTTATCTAAGGCAGCACGGAAATCACGGTAGTAATTTGCTTTCGGGAGGTCGCCTTTGATTCGAGCGATTTGGCGATCATCTACATCGACGATAGCGACGATGTTTTCAGCTCCCTTATTATAAGAACTCATGATATCGCTGTAGCCTTTTCCGCCACCACCGACACCCATAATGTTTAATTTATCTGAAGGAGCAATGTACCCTTTGCCTAAGACGTGGCGAGGGACAATGTAGAAACTAGCTGCGGCTAATCCAGCTTTACGCAGGAAGTCCCGTCTTGAATTGTTACTCATGGTTGATAGGTTTTAATGATGGGGTGTAAGTTTGGAAAAAAAATCAAGAAAACAAAAAAAGGGGTCAGCTTTCGCTAACCCCTTTCATGATAGAACAGATAAACGCTCTTATTCAGCTTTTTTAGATTTCTTCTCTAATTTTTTAATCGCTTGTTCTCTCTCAGCGCCTTCCATTTGCTCTTTTAAAGCAGATAAAGCACCGATATCGCCCATAGTCGATTTCTCAGCTGTAGTAGTCGCTGGTTTGTCAGCAGACTTAGTTGCTTTTTTCTTCTCTGGTTTCGCCGCAGCAGCATCAGCCGCTACTTCTTCAGCCGTAGCTGCAGTGAAGGTACGTGTGTGAGATAAGATGATCTTACGCTCTTCTTTGTGGAACTCAGTTACCACGAAGTCTAACGCCTCACCAGCTTCCGCTGCTGACTCATCTGCCTTAGTTAATTGCTTCAAAGGAGCTAAACCTTCGATACCGTAAGGCAATTCTAATACACCGAACTTCTCATTCTTAGAAATGATCGTTGCTTTGTGCGTAGAACCTAAAGTGAACACACTCTCAAAAGTATCCCAAGGGTTTTCCTCTAATTGCTTGTGTCCTAAAGCTAAACGACGGTTATCCGCGTCTAATTCGATTACAACAACATCTAAAGAATCACCTACTTTAACGAATTCAGATGGGTGCTTGATTTTCTTTGTCCAAGACAAGTCAGAAACGTGAACTAAACCGTCGATTCCTTCTTCTAACTCAAGGAATAAACCGAAGTTAGTTAAGTTACGAACAGTTCCCTTGTGCTTCGTACCGATTGCATATTTCGCTAATAAATCAGTTTTAGTCCAAGGATCTTCTGTTAATTGCTTGATACCTAATGACATCTTGCGCTCAGCACGATCTAATGTTAACACTACTGCTTCCATTTCGTCGCCTACTTTCAAGAAATCTTGTGGGTTACGTAAGTGTTGAGACCATGACATCTCAGACACGTGGATTAAACCTTCAACGCCTGGCAATACTTCTAAGAAAGCACCGTAATCAGCTACGTTAACGATTTTACCTTTTACTTTCGAACCTACTTCAGTTCCAGCAGCTAAAGCTTCCCAAGGGTGAGCTTGTAATTGCTTCATACCTAAAGAGATACGTTTTTTGTTTTCGTCGAAGTCTAATACCACCACTTGGATT
Source organism: Cytophagaceae bacterium (assembly GCA_027491195.1). Taxonomy (GTDB): domain Bacteria; phylum Bacteroidota; class Bacteroidia; order Cytophagales; family Spirosomataceae; genus Aquirufa; species Aquirufa novilacunae. The sequence goes on from JAIXWQ010000009.1 coordinate 264,553, forward strand.
TTTTGATCCAATTTCAATACCTCTTGTGGGTGGTTGATACGACCCCATGAGATATCTGTGATGTGAAGTAAACCATCTACACCACCTAAATCGATGAACACACCGAAATTAGTCATGTTTTTGATCACACCTTCTAGTACTTGACCTTTATCTAAGTTCGTTAAGATCGTTTGACGTTGAGCCTCAAGATCTTTCTCGATTAATACTTTGTGAGATACAACTACGTTGTCATTTGTGTGGTTGATTTTAACCACCTTAACCTCCATGTTTTTACCTACGAAAATATCGAAGTCACGGATAGGCTTCACATCAATTTGAGAACCAGGTAAGAATGCCTCGATTCCAAAGATATCTACGATTAAACCACCTTTTGTACGGCGCTTAACGAAACCATTGATGATGGTATCTTCTTCTAATGCTTTCTCGATGTTAGTCCATGCACCCATCACCTTAGCTAACTTACGTGACAACGTTAATTGTCCGTTTGCGTCTTCTTGGTTCTCGATGTATACTTCCACTTCGTCACCAGCTTTCAAATCCGGCATATCGCGGAATTCTGAAGCAGATACTAAACCATCAGATTTGAATCCAATGTTAATGATTACTTCACGGTCAGTCTTGCTTACCACAATACCTTTCACTACTTCTTTCTCAGTGACCGAGTTCAAGGTTGCTTCGATAGCAGCCTCCATTTTTTCTTTTTGCTCCGTAGTATAGTTACCACCGAATCCTTTTCCTTCAACTAAATCCCAGTCGAAATCTTTTGGTTGTTTTGACATATTTTTTGCCCGTTTGGCTTTTTGCCTACATCAACAAGCTGGGCTAACTTGCTGAAATTAAGTTTGAAACAATTTTTAAATTGGGGTGCAAAGCTACGAAGAATAATTTTATTTTCCATCTTTTGTGGTAAATTGAACTCACAAACCTCTTTAATCGATGAAATATTGCTTTTTAGCCCTGTTTTTCTTGTCCCAAAACCTATTAGCCATGCATAATCCCGGAAAACCTTTCGGCCAAACGCCTGCGGGCGAGTCAGTTACACTTTTTACTTTGAAGAATGCCAAAGGAATGGAAGTTCGCATCATGAACTACGGCGGCATCATCCAAAAAATCCTAACGCCTGATCGCACGGGGAAATTAGAGGATGTCGTGTTAGGTTTTGAAACACTAGATGAATATATCAAGGACACGCCCTATTTCGGAGCGATCGTCGGACGTTTTGGAAACCGCATCGCAGCTGGGAAATTTACACTAGACGGAAAGGAATATACCTTAGCTGCCCAAAACAACGGCCAACACCTTCACGGTGGTTTGGTGGGTTTTGATAAGAAAGTGTGGCAGGTACTGGAGGCGTCGGATCGCAGTTTATCATTAAGTTACATTTCTAAAGACCTGGAAGAAGGTTTCCCAGGCAACCTAAGCGTTAAGTTGACCTATACCTTATCGGAGGAAAATGAATTAGGGATCTCTTACGAGGCAACGACTGATAAAGCGACGGTTTTAAACTTGAGCAATCACTCGTATTTTAACTTGAGCGGAAATGCGAAGCGCGATATTTTAGCGCATGAGGTGCAGATCGATGCGTCACGTTTAGTGGCGGTGAATAAGGTATTGATTCCGACCGGGGTGCTAGCGCCTGTCGCAGGAACGCCCTTTGATTTCACGAAGTCGCATGTGGTGGGTGATCGCATTAACGATACTTCATCGGAGCAGATTGTGCTAGGTGGGGGATATGACCATTGCTGGGCTTTGGACAAGCCTTTCGGGTCGTATGCGAAAATCGCAACTGTCGTGGAACCCGTTTCAGGACGCAAGATGGTGGTTTCGACAGATCAGCCGGGGGTGCAGTTTTACACGGGGAATTTCCTCGATGGGCACTTGACAGGAAAATACGGGGTAGCGTATGGGAAGCGTTTTGGGCTATGTTTGGAGACGGAGCATTTTCCGGATTCGCCTAATCAGTCAGCATTCCCTTCGACGGTTTTACGTCCAGGAGACACCTATAAAACGAAGACTGCGTATCAATTTAGCATAAACTAGAGCGTTTTCGCTTCGTTCCAATAGACATCCATTTCTGCCAAAGTCATCTCAGAAAGCGCCTTCCCATTCTCTGCTGCGCGCTTTTCGAGGTGCTGGAAGCGCTTGATGAACTTTTTATTCGTCCGCTCTACGGCCGTTTCTGGATTAATATCAATGAATCGAGCGAAGTTCACGAGACTGAAAATCAAATCCCCTAGTTCTCCTTCGGCCTCCGCTTTCCCTGCTTCATCTAATTCTTTGCCCACAAAAGTTTCCTTGAATTCGCCCAGCTCTTCCTCCACTTTCTCCCACACCTGCTCTTTTTCTTCCCAGTCAAAACCCGCACCGCGCGCCTTTTCTTGAATGCGCATCGCCTTCACGAGTGCTGGCAAAGATCCCGGAACGCCGCCTAAAACGGACTTATTCCCCTCCTTCAATTTCAAGGCTTCCCAGTTCTGCTTTACCTGCTCTTCGGTCTCAGCGACTACATCTCCGTAGATATGCGGATGGCGGCTGATGAGTTTTTCGCACACGCCGTGCAATACGTCGCTGACATCGAAGGCCCCTTTTTCTGAGCCTATTTTACTGTAAAATACGAGGTGCAAGAAGATATCCCCCAGTTCCTTACGGATTTCAGGCAGGTCATTTTCCAAAATCGCATCGGAAAGCTCATAGGTCTCTTCGATGGTCAAATGGCGCAATGATTCCAGCGTCTGTTTCTTATCCCAAGGGCATTTTTCGCGTAGGTCATCCATGATGACGAGTAATCGGTCGAATGCCTCCGCGGCTTTGGGGTATTTCATGATTAAGGGTTCAGCGCGTAAACTCGAATGTAGTCGATTTGGAACTTATTAGGAAAAATCGTGTCATCCACACCCTTTTGTCCACCCCAGTTTCCACCGATCGCTAGGTTCATCAAGATATGTTGTTTCTTGTCAAAAGGCCATTGCTCCCAGCCACCCTTCGGATTTTTGAATTCAAAATATTGCTTGTCATCAATGAAAGCACGTACATAATCTGGTGTCCAGTCTATGCGGAAGTTGTGGAATTCGGTATCCCAATTTTCCAATACAGTCGTCGCCGTCTTCTGTGTATTGATGATGTGATTATATGCTTTCGTGTGAACGCTGGCATGAATAACGCCCGGATTGTAACCCACGTGCTCTAAGATATCAATCTCGCCATTGTCTGGCCAGTATTGTGTACCATAATCAGATTGACTTGCTAGCATCCAAATCGCTGGCCAGTTTCCACGACCTGCTGGAATTTTCGCTCTCGCCTCTACGCGGCCATATAAAAAATCATTCTTCCCTTTTGTTACGATACGAGCGGAGGTGTAGGCACTCGAGCCTGACGTTTCCTTGATGGCCTCGATGGTTAAAATGCCATTTTCGATGTGCGCATTTTTGATATTGGCATTGGTATAATTCTGTAGTTCATTATTTCCCCAGCCACTATTTCCTACGTCATAACTCCATTTCGAAGCATCAGGCAGACCTTCCTTATCGAATTCATCAGCCCAAAACGGCGTCGTCGCAAAGGTATATTCTTTGGGAGGAGGAACAACAAAGTCGTTCATATTAATGGCAGGCTTTACAGGCTCTTCGGATTTACACGAAGTGAAAGTACCGAGACTTAGGAATAGAATGGCAAGACGAAGCATAGTGTTGATAGATTTTTCCCAAAAATAGTATTTCCTCCGGATTTATCCTCTCCAATATTCGTATATTTCGGGATGGATTTTAAACTGATTTCTTCTTATAAACCTACCGGTGATCAACCCGAGGCAATTCGGCAATTAGTCGAGGGGGTAAAGAAGGAAGAGCAGGCACAAACGTTACTAGGTGTGACAGGTTCCGGAAAGACCTTCACGATCGCGAATGTGATTCAGCAGACGAACAAGCCTACGCTGATTTTGAGCCATAACAAGACACTGGCCGCCCAATTATACGGGGAATTCAAGTCCTTTTTTCCGGAAAATGCGGTCGAGTATTTCATCTCCTATTACGATTATTACCAGCCCGAGGCCTTCATCGCCTCCACGGGTACGTACATAGAAAAAGACCTCTCTATTAACCAGGAGATCGAAAAATTACGTTTAGCTACGACCTCTTCGTTGATGTCTGGCCGCCGCGACATCATTGTGATTGCTTCCGTTTCCTGCATTTATGGTATGGGAAATCCGGATGAATACCGGAACTCGATCATGCGCGTGGCCGTGGGAGATGTTATCTCGCGTAACCAGTTTTTATTCCGCTTAGTCGAGATTTTGTATGCGCGGACGGAAGGCGAATTTTTGCGCGGAACGTTCCGTGTGAAGGGCGACACGGTGGATATTTTCTTGGCCTATGCGGACTTTGGCTATCGCTTTGTGTTTTTTGGCGATGAGATCGAGGAGATTCACCGCATCGATCCTTGGTCAGGTAAAAAGATTTCATCGGAGACGATGGTGGCCGTTTTCCCGGCGAACCTGTTCGTGACGGGTCGCGAGACCTTGAACAATGCCATCTCCCATATCCAGGAGGATTTAGTGAACCAGATTTCGTATTTCGGTCGCGAAGGTCGATTGACTGAAGCGGAGCGGATTAAGCAACGTACGGAGTTTGACCTGGAGATGATGCGTGAGTTAGGTTATTGCTCGGGTATCGAGAATTATTCGAGGTATTTTGACCAAAGAAAATCCGGCCAGCGCCCCTTCTGTCTTTTGGACTTCTTCCCAGACGACTTCTTGATGGTCGTGGACGAAAGCCACGCCACGATGCCCCAAATCCGTGCGATGTATGGTGGTGACCGCTCCCGCAAAGAATCTTTAGTCGAATACGGCTTCCGTTTGCCTTCGGCGATGGACAACCGCCCCTTGAAATTTGATGAATTCGAAGACTTAATCGGCCAAACCATCTTCGTCTCCGCCACCCCATCCGACTACGAATTGCGTCGCTCGGAAGGTGTTGTGGTTGAGCAGATTATTCGGCCTACAGGGCTTTTGGACCCATTAATCGAAGTCCGTCCTACGAAAAACCAAATCGATAATTTACTCGAAGAGGTTTACGATCGCATTAAGAAAAATGAGCGTGTCTTAATCACGACGCTGACGAAGCGGATGGCGGAAGAACTTTCGAAGTACCTCGACCGCGTGGGAATCAAATGCCAGTACATTCACTCGGAGGTGAAAACGCTGGAACGTGTCGAAATACTCCGCAATCTACGTTTAGGCGTCATCGATGTATTAGTAGGCGTGAACTTATTGAGAGAAGGCTTGGACTTACCGGAGGTTTCTTTAGTTGCGATTATGGATGCGGACAAAGAAGGATTCTTGCGTGATATTCGTTCACTGATTCAGACCATCGGTCGTGCGGCACGTAATGAAAATGGCAAGGTGTTGATGTACGGGGATAAGATCACGGGTTCAATGGAACTCGCGATTTCCGAGACAAACCGCCGCCGCGCCATCCAAATGGCCTATAACGAGAAGCACGGGATTACGCCCAAAACGATTTGGCGTTCGCACGACGAGATCATGGAGCAAACCTCCATCGCAGATCGCATGGCGAAACCGACGAAGAATTACACGATTCACCCAGATCAAGCTCCAGTCGCAGCAGATCCATTATTAGCGTACATGAAACCGGCAGAGCTGAAAAAGCAATCCGAAACCATCCGAAAAGAGATGGAGAAAGCAGCGCGTGATCTTGATTTCCCATTAGCCGCGCGTCTTCGCGATGAACTAGCGGTGATCGATTCGATGCTGGTCTAATTTCAAGGCACACACATTCCGAACTTGTTGCAAGTAATTTTGCTGTAGAATCCACTCGTATTCAGCCGTCATCGCGTCTGTCATCGTAAAGCGGACGCTATCTCCTGGCCCCATTTGCGCTAGTCGTGGCAAATCCGCCGAAATGACATGGCCTATGCGAGGATAGCCTCCGGTGGTTTGGTGCGCCGCCATTAAGACGACTAATTGCCCTGAGGGGAGGAGTTGAATGGTTCCTGCGGTCACGGCACTGGATAACATCGTCGCCGAGGAAACCGTTTTCATCGGTTCTTGAACAAGCTGATAACCCATGCGATTCGACGTCGCGGAAATGGCGAAATCCTTGCTTAATATTAGCTGTTGCGAACAAGCCTTCAAATGATCCCACTCTCTTCCGCACAGAATTCGAATCGGATCTTGGCTTGGGGCATCTTCGGGTCCCATGGACCAAGGCATAATTTTAACTCGTGAGACTTTCTCGTCTTTTAATTCCTTTGCGGCAATGTAAACGCGTTTACCTGAAACCGGTTTTTTACAGCTGATAATCGCTCCCGGCGGAACTTTGATGGGCTGGTTCATTGGAACTTCGACGTTATCGATGCAAGCCGTGAAGTCGGCGCCACAAACAGCAATCAAGGTGCTCGTTTCGAATTGAAAAACGCCAGCCGGGAAGTGCATTTCCAAAGCCTTGTCATAGACATCGTTTCCTACCAAAGCGTTCGCCAATTGCAAAGAAAAGGTGTCCATGGCTCCTCCAGGTGGAATGCCCTCGTGCTGCAGGCCGTAGATAGGTAGGCTTTGCCAAGAATCCAATAAACCTTTCTTGATCAGTTTCATGCAGTTATGGGGATAAAACGGACGCGATCCCCCGCCTTGAAATGGGGAATCTGGGCAGTGCGACCGATAATTTGCCAGCCCCCGGGAGAAGCGCACGGGTAAATGCCGGTTTGGTTGCCGGCTAGGCCGATGTCTCCGGCTTGAATGCTGGCGGGGTTATCTTTACGAGACACGGTAATTCGTTCGTCCGTGGTTCCCATGTAGGCGAATCCGGGCAAGAAGCCGAGGAAGAAAACGGAGTATATTTTTTCGCTGTGAATGGCTATGACCTCTTTTTCGGTTAGTCCACAAGCGGAGGCCACGGCTGCTAAATCTGGCCCTGAATAGTCGCAGGGGATTTCGTGGAGGCGTCCTTCCATGGCCGGCGAAGTGAATGGCTGGGCTAATTTTTCTTCGATCAGCGTCTTCATTCCGGATAAGCCCTGAAAGCGACTTGCCACATAACCTAAATCGAAGACGATGGTCAGGCTAGCATAGGCTGGAATTAAGTCCAAAGTCCCAGGAAGTGGCTCGGATTGAAACTGATAAAAGCGCTTGATGACCTCCTCGTGCAATTCCTCACTGATTTCGTTGCCGAATTCGATCGTGAGCGCGCTATCGCCTAATTCGTAGATTTGAGGGATCATAGGGTATATTTCTAAGGTAATTTAGTATTTTTAGGCAAATATCTTGTATGAAAAAGGCCTTAATTTTTTTATTGCTCCTTAGCGTATTCTCAGCGAAGTCTCAGGACGATTATGCTGATTTTTATGCCAAAAGAGAGGCGAGCCTCAAGTCCGAAAATGGCTGGTTGAATTTAGCCGGCTTGTTTTGGCTGAAGGAAGGCGAAAACACGATCGGTGGCGCTGAATCGAATGACTTTGTTTTTCCTCATGCGGAGGCGACTTTGGGCAAGGTCATCCTTCAAAAAAATCAAGTGCTTTATAATGGGCAGGTCATCTTTCCTTATTCTGGGCCTAAGCCTACCGTCATTTCACATCAATCGCTTCGCTGGTTTATCATTCAACGCGGCGATAAATTTGCCATTCGTTTACGGGATTTAGAGGGAGAATACCTCAAAGCTTTCCACGGAATCGAACATTTCCCAGCGGATACGAAGTGGAAAATCAAGGCGAAATTCATTCCTACTGCGGGCAAAAAAGTCACCATCATCGACATTACGGGTCGCTCTTACCAAGAGGATTCACCCGGTTTATTGGAGTTTGTGATGTATGGCAAAACCTATCGCCTAGAGGCAGGGCCGGGAGAGACGAAGGAGGATTTCTTTGTGGTTTTTGGCGATGCAACGAATAAAACATCGACCTATGGCGGAGGCCGTTTTCTAGATACCAAAGGATTTAATGCGGACGGAACCGTGACGCTCGATTTCAATAAGGCTTACAATCCGCCGTGTGCTTTCACGCCATTCGCGACTTGTCCACTGCCGACGAAGGAGAATAAATTGACTTTGGCCATTCCGGCGGGCGAAAAAAATGCGGGACATCATTAATATGGAGAACAAACGACTTTTATCGATTGACATTTTCCGCGGACTCACGGTCATTCTGATGACGATCGTGAACAATCCGGGGGATTGGGGGCACATTTATGCGCCTTTAGAGCACGCGGAGTGGCATGGCTATACCTTGACGGATCTCGTTTTTCCGTCCTTCCTTTTCATCGTGGGGATTTCGACGGTTCTTTCGAAGCCTTCTGAGGATCAATTATGGAAGATTTTCAAACGCGCTCTGCGGATATTTTTGCTAGGTCTTTCGCTAAGTTTTTTCTCCAAAATCCACGCCGGCGACTTTACGCTGGTCGTTCGCTTGCTCGCGATGGCGGCTGCAACCGTGGCCTTTTTAGGGGATTATTCTTTGAAGAAGCAGTTTTGGGTGGCCGTGGGTGCTTTTGTGTTGATGATAGGCCTCTGCTTTTCTGGTTTGACTGATTTCGAGCATGTGCGTATTCCTGGAGTCTTGCAGCGGATCGCAGTGGTGTATTTGCTCGTGGGATTATTGCATTTTTATGCCTCTCTTCGAATTCAGATCGTTGTTTTTATCGCTAGCCTTGTAGGCTATTGGGCCTTGATGCATTTCGTGGAGGTGCCTGGTATCGGTGCAGCTAACCTGGAGGAGAATAAGAACTTAGCGGCTTGGTTAGATAATTATTTGTTGGAAGGACATCTTTGGGCGAGCTCGAAGACGTGGGATCCGGAAGGAATTCTCAGCACGTTGCCGGCGGTCGCGACGGGATTAGCGGGATTGTTTGCGGGTAGGTATTTGCAGGGGAGTCCGAAGGGAATTAGTCCGAAGGCGGCTGTTTTGTTTGCTGTTGGTGCAATGGCACTTGTGGCGGGGACCATTTGGGGTTGGTATTTCCCGATTAACAAGGCTTTGTGGACGAGTTCTTATGTGCTGGTTGCGGCGGGTTGGGATCTTTTATTGCTCGCCGTTTTGCAGGCGACGATTCGTTCTGATAAGTATTGGAAGCCGGTTTTGATCTTTGGGATGAACCCGATGTTAGTGTTTTTCTTCTCAGGGATTATCCCCAGGGTTTTGGGAATGATCAAAATAGGAGAGGATGGCCTAACTTCTTGGATTTATTCGCAAGGAATAGAACCTCTTTTTGCGGATAAAATCAATGCCTCACTCGCGGGAGCGCTGATTTATGTGGTGATTTGGGCGGGGATTTTGGCCTTCTTCGACTCCCGAAAAAGATACTATAAAGTCTAATTTCATAGGGCAAATCCGGGCTTAATTTCGTATTTTTACAGCCCTTATTGATTAGCCCAAAACAGATGGATTACCTAGCTGGCCTGAACGAGCCTCAACGAAAAGCAGTCGAACATATTGATGGTCCTTTGATGATCATCGCCGGCGCCGGATCTGGAAAGACCCGCGTGCTGACGTATCGTACGGCACATTTGATTGAGAAAGGTGTGGATCCATTTGCGATCTTGCTGTTGACCTTTACGAACAAAGCGGCAGGCGAGATGCGTCACCGTATCGAGTCGGTGATCGGGAATGCGGCGAAGAACATTTGGATGGGTACGTTTCACTCGATTTTTGCCAAAATTCTTCGTTTCGAAGGCGAACGCCTCGGCTACACCTCGAACTTCTCCATCTACGATACCGACGATTCGAAATCATTAATCCGCGCGCTGATTAAAGAGAAGAATTTAGACGATAAAGTATACAAAGTAAACCTGGTTTTAAACCGCATCTCGAATGCGAAAAACCGCTTAATCGGTCCAGCTCAATATACCGGATCTTCCATTTTAGCCGAAGAAGATCGCCTGGCTCGCATCCCAGCGATGGGCGAATTATACCAACTCTACTGCGCACGCTGCTTTGCGGCGAATGCGATGGACTTTGATGATTTGTTATTCCAAACAAACATCCTTTTCCGCGACCATTTGGACGTATTGAACAAATACCAACACAAGTTCAAGCACGTGATGGTGGATGAGTTTCAGGATACGAACGTGTCTCAATATTTAATCACAAAGAAACTGTCTGCGGTGAATCGCAACATCTGTGTGGTGGGTGACGATGCGCAGTCCATTTATGCCTTCCGTGGCGCGGATATCCAGAATATCCTGAATTTCGAGCGTGATTATTCGGACTTGGTGACCATTAAATTAGAAGAGAATTACCGTTCGACGAAGGCCATTGTGGCCGTCGCGAATTCGATTATCTCTCGCAATAAGAATCAATTGAAGAAAGACGTCTTCACTTCGAACGAGGATGGAGATGATATCGAAATCATTCGTGCTTCGAGTGATAACGAAGAGGGTCGTATGATTGCTTCGACGATTTTCGAGGCAGCTCAGAAAGAGAATTTGACTTGGTCTGATTTCGCCATTTTGTACCGTACGAATGCGCAATCACGTTCTTTTGAGGAGGCCTTACGTCGTCTTAATATCAAGTACCGTATCATCGGTGGCGTTTCTTTCTACCAACGCAAGGAGATCAAGGACGTGTTAGGCTACCTACGTTTTACGGTGAACCAAAACGATGAGGAGGCTTTCAAGCGCATCATCAACTTGCCAAAACGTGGTATCGGTGACACGACCATCGCTAAGATTGTGGTGACGGCAGCGGAAAACAATGTGCCGGTTTGGGACATCGTTTCGAACATTGGGCAATTTCAAGCGGCACGTGGAAGTGCGGGAATCGAGGCTTTCTCTGATTTGATCAAGTCCTTCAAATTGATGGTCGAGGTTGAGAAAAAAGATGCTTATGAGGTGGCGAACCACGTGGCGAAAGCCTCAGGTTTATTGCGCGAATTGTATGAAGACAAGACGGTAGAGGGTTTAGCACGCTACCAAAACTTACAAGAATTACTGAATGCCATCAAGTCCTTCGTGGACAATCCGGAAAACGAGGACAAGTCACTTGCGACCTTCTTGCAATCCGTTTCCCTGTTAACAAACGCTGATGCGGACGAAGATCCGGCCGATCGCGATAAGGTAACCATGATGACGATTCACTCGGCGAAGGGTTTGGAGTTTAATCGCGTCTTCTTGGTGGGATTAGAGGAGGATTTATTCCCATCCCAAATGATGTTGCAATCCCAGCAGGACCTGGAAGAAGAGCGTCGCTTGTTTTATGTGGCGGTGACTCGGGCAGAGAAGAAGTTAATGATTTCCTATGCGGAATCGCGCTACCAATTTGGTCGATTGAAGGCTTGTGAGCCGAGTCGTTTCTTGAATGAATTAGATCCGAACTTTGTGAAAATGGCGAAGCCTGCCGGCGCTCGCAAGGAAGTGGCTAGCTTCCGTCCCGTTCAGAAAACAGGTTTCACGGCTAAACCAGCTCCATCAGCTGCACAGTTAATTCAAAAACCAACGACGAATACGAATTACCAGCACGTGGTTTCCACGAACTTTCAGGCAACGGATGCGCTCGCTTTAGCAGCCGGTCAAAAAGTCGAACACGCTAAATTCGGTTTCGGCCTCATTAAACGAATCGAAGTTAATGGCGCGGAGCGGAAAGCGGTGATTGATTTTGAAAAAGGGGTAGGCGAGAAGACGCTTTTATTGAGCTTCGCGAAACTGATGGTGGTAAGCTAATTAGTTTTGGGAATCGTCTTGATCCGCGGATAAACGCTGGGTCACGCGCACCTTTTTGATACGGCGTGTATCGACAGACTGCACTTTGAAAGTAAAATCTTCGAATTCGATTTCCTCTCCTGCACTTGGGATTCTTCCAAAAAGTTCGATAATCAAACCGGCAAGGGTTTCACTCTCGCCTTTGGCCTTCTCGAAATAGGCTCCATCTATCTCAAATACGCGACAGAAATCGTTCAAGGAAGTCTTCGCCTCGAAAACGTAGATGTTGTCAGCGATTTTCTTGTAATCCGCTTCCACCTCATCGAACTCGTCATTGATCTCACCTACGATCTCTTCGATGATATCTTCCATCGTGACTAAACCTTCGGTCTCGCCGTATTCATTCACAATGATGGCCATGTGCACCCTTTTCTCTTGGAAATCGTACAAAAGATCATCGATTTTCTTGTTTTCCGGAACGAAGAATGGGGTATGCAAGAGCGGAATCCAATCGAAATTCTCGTCTTGGTCGATGTGTTTTAATAAGTCTTTGATGTATAAAATACCCTCGATTTTATCGATGGTCTCATTGAATACCGGCACACGAGAATAGCCATTCTTGTTAATGAGGTCCATTAATTCGTGGAAATTCATGCTCGTGTCGAAGGCAACGATAGCGCGTCTTGCCTGCATCACCGATTTCACGGAAATATTCCCAAAATTCAGAATACCGCGTAAAATATCTTTTTCTCGATCACTCGTGTTCTCATCTGTGGTAATCTCCAGCGCCTGATTTAATTCTTGGGAAGTCAGTGTGTAGGACTTCTTCTTCACGCGTTTCTCGATCAATCCAGAAATGCCTAAGAGCGCTTTCGAGAGCGGGGCAAAAACGAAACTTAAAAAGCTAATCAGCGGAGCTGAATAGCGGGCGAAATTCAGGTTATTCTGTTGTGCCCAGACTTTGGGAATTAATTCCCCGAAAAACGTAATAATAAAAGTCACTCCAAACAACAAAAACAGGGTCACGACAAGCGTCTCCATCGACTGTTCTCCCATCACCTGAGAGGTCAAATAATTGGCTAGCGTAATGAAAATAATATTCACAAAGTTGATGGAAATCAACAACGTAGCGAGTAATTGCTGTGGTTTTTCGAGTAAGACACTGACCTTTTTCTCACTGCTAATCTCACTTTCACGCAAGTAGATTCGCTGGTCTGCATTCAGGGAGAAGAAGGCTACCTCTGATCCGGCTAAAACGGCAGATAGAAACAACAGAGCCACTAAAACGAAGGAAATAAGCGCAATTGAACTCACACTAATGGAAGGCTCCAAGGCGAGTAAAAAGAGATTGGGTAAGGGGTCTGGGTCCATATTTTGAGTGAACTGATCGATGCAAATTTACAAAAAAGGGAATACGAAAAGCGATATTCCCTTTTTTGTCACATTAAATTTAAAACGGCAGGTCATCTCCTTCCTCCATCATCGGAGGGAAAGGCTCTGACTTGGGCGCCCCCGCTAAAACAGCTTCTGGCTTCGGTCTTTCTGCTGCTGGAGCAGAGCCTTCATTGCGTCCTCCGATTAGGTTAATCGAGGTAGCACGTACTTTATAGCCACGTACCGTTGCACCATTCTTATCTTGCCATTCTTCGGAACGAATTTTTCCTTCGATATATACCTGATTTCCTTTTTTCAGATACTGCTCAGCGATATTCGCCAGGTTATCCCAAAGCTCCACGCGATGCCATTCGGTTTGATCTACCCGTTGTCCGTCTTTCCCGGTATAAGACTCGGAGGTCGCGATGTTAATGTTTGCTACTTTCACACCGCTAGGAAGCGCGCGCACTTCCGGATCAGCGCCTAAATTTCCTAGTAAAATAACTTTGTTTACTCCAGCCATAATGATTTGTCGTTTAAAGGGTTAGCTCAGCAAGGCTCCTTGCATTGCCTAAAGGTAAGCGGGTGAAATGTCTTGTAAAATAGGACAGTCTAAATTATCAGTTATTAGGTTCAAAAGCAAAACAGGTTTTCCTTTGCTCTCGAACTCTGAGGGGCTCATCCAGCTATAACCCGCTGGAATTTCTAGGTCAAAATTATCAGGAACCTGAACATGCCACGCTTCGCAATTGATTTTTCGGTGACTTAACAAATGCACGGGGGGGGACTTTAATGCCTGCCTCGGGAATGGGAGCCATTCCAGCGATCCTTCGATTAAATAGAACTCCCATAATCCCTTCCAAATCCCGTTTTCAGTCCGCTCGCGCACTAAAAGCTGACCCTTCTGCTCGATGACCAGGTAGTCCATTTGTATTTCTTTGACCTTCGTCTTCTTTGATTTTATCGGTAACTCAGCGACTCGGCTGGCACTAAATGCAGCACAGGAAACCCTAAGTGGACAAACAGAACAATCTGGTGCCGGTGTACATTGCAACGCGCCAAATTCCATGATGGACTGATTAAATCCCGCTGGATCCTCCGAAGGGATTAATGACTGAGCTAGGGAAGTAAAAACTCCTCGAGCCGAAGAGGAGACAATATCTGTTTCTACTTCGAACACGCGTGACAAAACCCGGAAGACGTTGCCGTCTACTACGGCTTTGGCCTCATTAAAAGCAAAGGACGCAATCGCCGCCGCCGTATAAGGTCCCACGCCAGGCAAAGTAATAATATCATCATACGTTCTGGGAAAGTCGCCCGCAAAGTCGCGCATGACCATCTGAGCAGCTTTCTGTAAGTTTCTAGCACGGGAATAATAGCCCAAACCCTGCCACAAACGCAGCAACAAGGCTTCCGGGGCCTCAGCTAAATCACGAACCGTAGGAAAAGCTGCCAGCAAACGTTCGTAATAGGGCAAGCCCTGTGCCACGCGGGTCTGCTGCAAAATGATTTCTGATAGCCAAATCGCATACGGATCCTTCGTTTGTCGCCAAGGCAGCTCGCGCTGGTGCTCGACATACCAAGCCATAATTGTGGCCGAAAAAGGATGGATAGGGCTTTTTTGCATGATTGAAATCAAATTTACGAAAAAAATCAGCCCTATTTCGAAAGAAATTTTAGAGAATTGGGAGAAAAACGTTACTTTTGTGTCCCTTTTACGGAAGGGAAATTGTAATTACCTAAGAATCATCATTTAATAAATTTATAAAACGTGACTAAGGCAGATGTAATTGCTGAGATTGCCAGCAAAACAGGGATTGACAAGAAAGATGTATCGGAAACGTTAGAGTCATTTTTCGAAGTAGTAAAAGATAATTTAGCGAAACAAGAGAACATTTATGTTCGTGGATTCGGTAGCTTCATCAACAAAAAACGCGCGCAGAAGATCGCTCGCAACATTTCTAAAAATACAGCGATCACGATCGATGCACATTATGTGCCTAGCTTTAAGCCAGCGAAAGTGTTTGTAGAGCAAGTAAAAACTAGTACTGACCCCACTAAATAAGCTGCAAAGCGATAAGGGTCTAGAATAATGAAAAAAAACCTTTTGATCATTCTTCTGGTAGGCCTAGGGTTCTCCGCCCTGTTATTCCAATTACCGAAGGGTAATGTGGCGGGAAAAACACAAACTACTCCTGCGGGAGGCGCTAACCGAGATGCGGGTAGCGAAAAGACGGAAAAAGTCGCAGAAAAAGAGAAGGAGGAGCATGCAGCCCCTTTAACTCCGGCTCAACTAAAGGAGATTTCAGGATTGAAATCGGCTTTTGCTGCAGCTAAGACAGATGCTTCACAGGCGAAAGCCTTGGAGAATTTGATGCGAGCTTTCATGAATGCGAGTCATTATGATTCTGCTGCGGTTTATGCAGCGAATTATGCGGATCAGCATCCCAGTTTGACGAACGTTTTGCGTGCCGGTCAGCTGTATTTCGAAGCACAGACTTATGCTTTGAATGCGCAGAAAGGCGGTAAAATGGGCGAAAAAGCGAGATTGTACTTCACGAAGGCTTTAGCCATCGACCCGAACAATCTGCTGGTTAAGTCGAACATGGCGATGACTTACGTAGATACACCTACTCCGATGAAGGGCATTACGCTACTTCGCGAAGTGATTGAACAAGAGCCCACGTTTGTGCCAGCGCTGTTTAATTTAGGGATATTATCGATTAAATCGAATCAGTTTGGCAAAGGCCAAGAACGATTCACCCAGATATTGAAGCTGGAGCCGAATAACCACAAAGCCGCGTTAAATCTCGGTTTTTGTTTAGCCCAGTTAGATAAAAAAGAAGAGGCTCAGAAGATTCTGAAGCGCGTTTTAGAGTTATCTAAGGACGCAGAAGAGCAGAAAGCCGCGAAAGAGTTGCTTGCAGAAATGCAGGAGCATTGAGGTTGAAAGTCAACTTCGTATAGTATTTAACACATTAATTCTTAACATTATGCCTTGCGGTAAAAAAAGAAAACGTCACAAGATCTCTACTCACAAAAGAAAGAAGCGTCTTCGCAAGAATCGTCACAAGAAGAAGTAGTCTTCGTAAATCCATTTTCCAGATTGGGATTTGTATTTAGGTAACCCAGGAACAGGCATTTTTCGAAATGGCCTGTTTTTGGTGTTTAATTTCCTGTATCTTTAGACTATCTAGGCTAGAATAGCCTTGTACCCTTCTTCTCGACATAAATTGTGAGCAATGAATTAATCATTAATTCGACTCCCAAGGGGGATCGGATCGCCCTTTTGCAAGACAAAAGGATAGTAGAGTACCATATTGAACAGTCTGAACCACAGTTTTCCGTAGGAGATATTTATCTCGGTACGGTGAAGAAATTGGTTTCAGGACTGAACGCCGCTTTTATCGACATTGGTTATGAGAAAGATGCCTTTTTGCATTACCATGACCTTGGCCCTAATTTACCGACCCTGCAGAAGTTTACGCGGGAGGTGATGACGAAGAAAAATAAAGTTATTCGTTTAGAGAACTTCAAGCTTGAGCCCGAAATTGATAAATTAGGGAAGATTGAGAAAGCAGTTCAAAAAGGACATTTAGCCTTAGTTCAAGTCGTTAAGGAGCCTATTTCTACTAAAGGCCCTCGTTTATCTTGCGATATTTCTATCGCAGGTCGTTTCCTTGTTTTAGTTCCTTTTGCAAACGGTGTGAACATCTCGAAAAAGATTACGTCGAAAGCAGAGCGTAATCGCCTTCAAAAGCTGATGACCTCGATTAAGCCGAAAAATTACGGTGTAATCGTGCGTACCGTGGCTGAGGGTAAAGCGGTGGAAGAAATGGAGCGCGACCTAAAAGATTCCATTGCAAAATGGGAAGAGGGTTTAGCGAAATTAGTCGATGCGAAAGCTGGAGACCGAATTATTGGGGAAATGAGCCGTGCAACTTCGATGTTACGCGACCTGTTGAACAATGATTTCGATAATGTCATCGTTGATACACCAGAATTGTACAATGAGGCAAAAGGCTATGTACACAATGTCGCTCCTGAGAAGGAGAAGATTGTTAAGTTACACCAAAGCAAAACCAAGTTATTCGAACAATTAGGGATTGAGAAGCAGTTGAAAATGCTTTTTGGCCGTTCGGTTTCTTTGCCTGGTGGAGGTTATTTAATCGTGGAACACACGGAAGCTTTGCACGTGATCGACGTGAATTCGGGTAATAAGTCGAATTCGGAGGAAGATCAGGAGGCAACGGCCCTAAGTGTGAACCGGGAAGCTGCGAAAGAAGTAGCTCGCCAATTGCGTTTACGCGATATGGGCGGTATTATCGTGATCGACTTCATCGATATGAAGAAGGCGGATAACCGCAAGTTAATTCAGGACATCATGCGCGATGAAATGCGTGGGGATCGTTCGAAATACACCATTTTGCCGTTGACGAAGTTTGGCTTGATGCAGATTACCCGTCAGCGTGTGCGTCCAGAGATGAACGTAGCCACGCATGAGACTTGTCCTAGCTGCGGCGGAACAGGTAGCATTACGGCGAGTATTGCGGTTTCTGATATTGTTGAACAGCATTTGGAACATTTGTTGACGAAGCAAAACGAGAAGAAATTGACACTTTTAGTGCATCCTTTCTTGAGTGCTTATTTCACCAAAGGTTTCCCTTCTATTCGCATGAAGTGGTTCTTGCAATACAAGACCTGGATTACGATCATGGAAGATTCCTCATTTGGCATAACAGAATTTAAATTCTTAAACCAAAATGGAGATCAAATTGAGATATCATCTTAGTATTTTAGCCCTATTTTTCGGCCTTCTTCTACCTGCTTTCGATTCGAACGCGCAATGGTGGAAGAAGGCGGATGAGGCTGAGAAGGAGCGTTCGAAAGGGATGCTTTTGCTCACTACTGAAGTTCAGACGGAGGCCACCGTGGCCATCAACCAGATGTATAACTTCCATTTCCCGGAAGCTGAACGCGAATTCAATTATTTAAAGATTAAGTACCCACAGCACCCGCTGCCTGATTTTTTATTAGGCCTGATGCAGTGGTGGAAAATCGTGCCTAATACGCGGAATGAGGTCTATGACGATCGCTTGATTGAATATATGGACCAAAGTATTGAAAAGGCCGAAAAGATCTACGACGAAACCGAAAACCCAGAGGCTGCCTTTTTTATGGCCGCCGCCTACGCCTTCAAAGGTCGTCTGCATGCCGAGCGCAAGCACTGGACCCGCGCGACTTTGGCCGCCAAAAACGCACTCAAATACCTCGAATACTCCCGCAATTTTGCGGATTTCAGTCCGGAATTGATGTTCGGTGATGGCCTTTACAACTACTATTACTTCTTCATCAAGCAGAATTTCCCTTTGTTGCGCCCTGTATTGTGGCTTTTCCCCAAGGCCAACAAATCCCAGGGAATTGCCCAGCTAGAGAAAGTTTCCTACCAAGCCTTCTACACTCGGACAGAGGCCCGTTATTTTCTATTGCAGATTTACGGCATCGAAAACATGAATGAGAAGGCCTACGGGATGGCGAAATATACCTCCGAAACCTTCCCAGATAACCCGTATTTCCACAGAGCCTACGCCCGTTCAGCTTATATGAGTGGCAATATCGAGGAAGCTTCTTCGCTCTCTAAAGAAATTTTACGCCGCATCGATCAGCATTATGTCGGTTACGAAGCTACCTCAGGTCGCTATGCGAGTTATATTTTGGGCTATTATGCCCTGTATGTATACCGAAACCATGCCGATGCTACGAATTACTTCAAGCAGTGCATGGAGTTTTCCAAAGCCACAGACGCCACCGATTCTGGCTATTATTGGGCTTCCTTGCTCGGTTTAGCCCGTATTTCTTATCAACAACAGAATTACGATCAGGCGGTCGATTATTGCAAATTGGTTTTAGAGAGCGCCGAAAAGAAATCCCCTCAACACACCGAGGCCAAAAAATTGCTTTCCGAGTCTAAGAAAGCCAGACGAAAAAAACGATAACATGAAAGCAGCCATCATCAAACAGTATTTTCCTTCCATCACCGAGCAGCAACTAGCTCAATTCGAGCAATTGTTTCCCCTTTATGCGGAGTGGAACGAGAAGATCAATGTCATCTCTCGCAAGGATATTGAAAATTTGATGCTGCACCACGTCCTACACTCTTTAGCAATCGCCAAATTCATCGATTTCAAACCCGGCACCGAAATCCTTGACGTAGGCACCGGCGGCGGCTTCCCAGGTATTCCCTTAGCAATTCTATTCCCCGAAGTGAATTTCCACCTTGTTGATAGCATCGGGAAAAAGATCAAAGTCGTTCAAGGCGTCGCTGATGCCCTTGGGCTAAAGAATGTACAAGCCACTCATGGTCGTGCAGAGGACGTCGATGGCGAATTTGAGTTTGTGGTTTCTCGCGCGGTGACCCGCCTATTGCCATTCTTTGGCTGGGTGAAGAACAAGATCAGTTTGAACAGCTACCATGATTTGCAGAATGGCCTTCTTTGCCTAAAAGGGGGAGATTTACAAGAGGAATTGCAGGAATTCGGCAGAAAGCATAAGGTGTATCATCTTTCCAAAAGCTTTAAGGAGGACTTCTTTGAGACGAAGAAGTTGGTGCACGTTGCGCTGTAGGCGCTGTCACGACTGCGTCGCTTAGTCGTCACTGCGTGACTTAGTCGCCTACGGCTTAGTCGCGACTACGTCGCTTGGTCGCCCTGCGGGCTTTTTCTCAAGATGAATAACTTTGAACTTTACTTCTTTCGACTAAGTCCGAAGGACGACTAAGATGCGAAGCAACGACTAAATCGCGTAGCGATGACTAAGCGACGCAGTCGCGGCTAAGATGCGAAGCAACGACTAAACGACAAAGTCGTAACTAAGCTGTAGGCGACTAAGCGACGCAGTCGCGACTAAGTCACGCAGTGACGGCTTGCTGCGCAGCAGCCTTAAACAAATCCTTCAGCGGCTTAATCTGTCTACGAGAAATGGTCACTTGGTGATTATTCAATAAGCGGATACTTTTGTGGATGTTGAAATCAATCGCTTGGATGGAATTCATATTGATGATCGCCGACTTCGATGGACGAATGAATCCGCGTTCCAATAGATAAGATTCAAAGTATTTTAATGTACGGCAAGAGATAATCTTGCGACCATCGAATAAATAGAATTTGGAGTAATTACCCACTCCTTCTATTCGCATGATGTCTTTAATACAAATGGTCTGGTCACCTAAAGATAGGGTGCAGCTTTGTTCAGTTTTAATGGTTACCGTCATAATATAGAACAGGTTAGTGACACAAATCTACGGCTGCTAGTCCGGCAAATCAGTAATAATTAGGTTATTTGCGTTATTGACTATTTTTTAACGTAGTTCATTGATTAACCGGTAGATAAATGATAGGTTACATATATTTTTCATCTATAATGTCCTTAATAATTCGGTAACATAGGATATGAAACTAGTCTTTCACGTAGTATTCGGCGCGGGACTTATACATATTTTCCTTATTTTCGAATACTAAATTTTAAACTATGAAATCAAGACGTTTTGGCCGGACAAACTGGCAAGTGAGTGAAGTGGGATATGGCATGTGGGGATTAGCCGGATGGACCGGCTCAGACATTGAAGAGGTGAATAAGTCCTTAGACCGATCGGTCGAGTTAGGCTGTAATTTTTTTGACACAGCTTGGGGATATGCAGAAGGGAAATCCGAGGAAATATTAGGAGGACTTTTGAGACGTCATAAAGACACGACATTATATGCTGCGACGAAGATTCCGCCCAAAAACTTTACTTGGCCTTCTAAGTCTCACTTTAAAATCGAAGATTGTTTTCCAGCGGCGCACATTGTAGAATATACGGAGAAGAGTTTGCGCAATTTGAACGTGGAGCAAATTGATTTACAGCAATTCCATGTGTGGGAAGATGCGTGGGCGGATCGCGATGAGTGGAAAATGGCGGTGGAGAAATTAACGAAAGAAGGAAAAGTTGCTCATTGGGGAGTGTCTGTGAATCGCTGGGAGCCTAATAACTGTTTGAATACGTTGGAGACAGGTTTGATTTCGTCTGTGCAAGTGATTTACAATATTTTTGACCAAAATCCTGAAGACCAATTATTCCCTCTTTGCAAGAAATTAGATGTAGGTGTGATTGCTCGTGTACCTTTTGATGAGGGAAGTTTAACGGGGTTGATGACCTATGATACGACATTCCCAGCGAATGATTGGCGTTCGACGTATTTTGTTCCGGAGAATTTGATCTCGAGTGTGGATCATGCCAATGCGTTGAAACCATTACTTCCAGAAGGAATGGAATTGCCTGAAATGGCCTTGCGTTTTATCTTATCTAATCCGGATGTGGGCACCATTATTCCAGGTATGCGCAAGATCAAGCACGTGGAAAGCAATATTGCTACCTCGGATGGCAAAGGATTAACAACAGAATTAATGGAAGAATTGCGCGCGCACCGTTGGGAGCGTCAGCCTACTTCTTGGTCGCAGTAAAGAGTTCCTTTAAAGCGGCCTCTTCGCGGAATCCCGATGTTTTTGTGATCATCTCACCTTTAGAGAAGACCAAGAAACTCGGGATTTCGTCTATTCCGTAGGCTTGCATAATGGCCTGGTTTCCGTCTGCCTCGACCTTTAATACGGTCACGGAGCCTTTGAATTCTCCGGCTAGCTTATCCACGATGGGCATCATCTTGAGACAAGGTGCACACCATTTGGCATAAAAATCAACTACGACAGCGTCTGATGAGGCGATTTCTTTTTTGAAGTCGGCTAAATTCCAGGCCGCGTCGTGTTTTACACTAGGCACACCCTCTAAAGGTTTCATGCGAGTCGTCCATTTTAAATAACCGCCCTTCATTTCGGTCACTTGAAAACCTGCTGCGCGCATCTGTTCTGCCGCTTGAGCGGAACGACCACCAGACAGACAGTAGATTAGGACGGGTTTGTCTTTGGAAAGTTGAGCAACTTTAGCGCTGAAATCGGGGGAACGGAAGTCGATGTTGATGGCTTTTGGCAGATGTCCTCCACCAAATTCACCTGAGGTACGCACATCCAATAAATAAGCGTTAGGCGTCTGCTGGATCTTCTTTTCGAAGGCATCAACGTCTATATTTTGGGCGAAAGCGCTGAGGCTCAGCAGGGATACTAAGATATAGGTGAACGAATTCGAGATACATTTTATCATCTGGTAATACGTTTTTAGGCAAAAAAGCGTTAATTTGCAGGGCAATTTAGCCAAAAATCAGTAATTCTTTAATCACAATAAATAATATACGATGAGTGCAATACAGTATGTACACGCAAGACAAATTTTAGATTCACGCGGAAATCCAACGATTGAGGTGGATATTAAGACCGAAGACGGTGCTTTTGGACGTGCAGCAGTTCCTTCTGGAGCTTCTACAGGTATCCACGAGGCAGTTGAACTTCGTGACGAAGACAAATCAGTTTACGTAGGTAAGGGTGTTTTAAAAGCTGTTGAGAACGTAAATACAGCGATTGCTGAAGAACTTTGGGGTTTAGAAGTGTCTGAGCAAAACATGATCGATAACATCATGATTGAATTAGACGGAACTCCTAACAAGAGCAAATTAGGTGCTAACGCGATCTTAGGTGTTTCTATGGCGGTTGCAAAAGCAGCAGCACAAGAAGCAGGTTTATCTTTATACCGTTATATCGGTGGCGTAAATGCAAATACGTTACCAGTTCCGATGATGAACATCTTAAACGGTGGTTCTCACGCGGATAACTCAATTGATTTCCAAGAATTCATGGTCATGCCAGCGAAAGCAGAGTCTTTCTCTCAAGCTTTACGTATGGGTACAGAGGTTTTCCACGCATTGAAAGGTGTGTTGAAATCAAAAGGATATTCTACTAACGTAGGTGATGAAGGTGGTTTTGCACCGAACATCAAGTCGAACGAAGAGGCCATCGAAATCGTATTGCAATCGATTGAAAAAGCAGGTTACAAGCCAGGCGAAGAAATCTTCATCGCCATGGATGCGGCTGCGTCTGAATTCTATGATGAGAAAACAGGTCTTTACACCTTCAAAAAATCAGACGGAAAGCAATTGAACTCAATGGAGATGGCTGCTTACTGGAAGACTTGGGCTGATAAATACCCAATCATTTCGATTGAAGATGGTATGGCTGAAGACGATTGGGCAGGTTGGGCTGAGCAAACTAAATTAATCGGTTCTAAGTGTCAATTAGTAGGTGACGATTTATTCGTAACAAATGTGAAGCGTTTACAACAAGGTATCGAAAAAGGTGTAGCTAACGCAGTTTTAGTGAAGGTAAACCAAATCGGTTCATTGACTGAAACAATCGATACAGTAAACTTAGCGAAACGTAATTCATACAAGAACATTATGTCACACCGTTCTGGAGAGACTGAAGATGCGACGATTGCTGACTTAGCAGTTGCGTTGAACACAGGTCAAATCAAAACTGGTTCTGCGTCACGTTCTGACCGTATGGCGAAATACAACCAATTGCTTCGTATCGAGGAGGAATTAGGTGCAAACGCTTACTTCCCAGGTTTAAAGTTCTAATTCGATGCTCGAACGCGTAAAGAGTCTTTTTTTAGGGCCAAATCGTTTCTACTACGTCTCCACCAGTATTTTATTGGTTTGGATGTTCTTTTTAGATACCAACGATTTATCCGTTCAATACCGACTTTATACAGAGCTAGCGGACTTAAAAGCGGAACACGAATACTACCGTCAGAAATTAAAAGAACTGAAAGTAGAGCGTGCAGCCGTGATGGGAAATCCCGCTTTGTTAGAAAAATACGCGCGAGAGAAGTACTTCATGAAACGGCCTAAAGAGGACGTCTTCGTGATCGTCGATCAAGACAATCAACCGATTGAGAAATAAAGAAAGGCCCAGCGAATAGCTGGGCTTTTTTGTTTAGAGAGAGTAGAGATAATAGAGTATAGAGTAGAGAGAATGGTGGTAATAATGGTAAGTGGGGTGTAGAATGGTGAATGGTAAATGGGGTGTAGAATGGTGAATGGTAAGTGGTGAATGGTAAATAATTTGATCTGAATTGTTCAACATTTATCGATTGTTAAATGGAATCCTCATTCACCATTTACCACTTATCATTTACCATTTAATTTTGCTCTTTGAAAATTGACATTCGTCATTTTTACGAAATACTCTCAAAGCTACCTTTGCACCCATGCAACAGGTAAGTCTAGATCTATTGAATAAGTACAACGTGGCGATTCCGCGCTACACGAGTTATCCGACGGTTCCTTTTTGGGATGATACGATTGATAGTGACCACTGGGAAACGATGTTCGCGCGTCGATTTAAGGAGACGAATGAGCAGGAGGGGATCAGTTTGTATATTCACTTACCTTTTTGTGAGAAGTTGTGTACGTTTTGTGGCTGCAATAAGCGCATTACGACGAACCATTCCGTGGAAGAGGAGTACATTGAGGTGCTGTTACGGGAGTGGAATTTGTATCGAAAATCGATGAATTCGAAGCCCGTGATTCGGGAATTGCATATCGGTGGAGGGACGCCTACCTTTTTTTCGCCAACCAATTTACAGCGGTTATTGCAGGGGATATTAGCGGATTCGATTGTTCCGGAGGACCACGAATTTGGTTTCGAGGGGCATCCGAATAATACGACTCGCGAACATTTGCAGACGCTTTTTGAGTTAGGTTTTAAGCGGGTGAGTTTTGGGATGCAGGATAGTAATCCGCAGGTTCAGGAAGTGATTAACCGCATTCAGCCTATCGAAAATGTCATTCAGGTGGTCGAGTGGGCGCGCGAGATTGGGTATGAATCGGTGAACTTGGATTTAGTGTATGGACTGCCGCTGCAGACTTTGGCACGTATCGAAAAAACGATTCAGGATGCCATCGCGATTCGCCCGGACCGCATTGCTTTTTATTCGTATGCCCATGTGCCGTGGACGAGTAAGGCGCAGCGTTTGTTTGATGAAAGTGATTTGCCTGAGGCGTCTGAGAAGATGACTTTGTACCAAAAAGGCAAGGAGCTTTTCCGCGCCGCCGGTTACACGGACATTGGGATGGATCACTTCGCACTTCCGACGGATTTGATGGTCAAAGCGCATCAGGAAGGCACATTGCATCGCAATTTTATGGGCTATACCGTGCAACAGACCGGCTTATTACTCGGTTTAGGGGTGTCGAGCATCAGCGATATTTACTATGGTTTTGGTCAAAATAAAAAGACGATTCAGGAATATTACCAGCAAATTAAGGCCGGTGAATTGGCCGTTTTCAGAGGCTATTTTTTAAGTCTGATGGACCAAAAAATGCGCCAATACATCCTCGACATCGCGTGTCAAGGCAAGACGCATTTCCACAAAGAAGACCTCGAAGTCCTCCGCCAATACACCTTCCACGAACTTGACGAACTCGCGATCGACGACCTTGTCACCTGGGGCGAACACGGCGTCATCGTCACCGATTTGGGCAAACATTTCATCCGAAATGTGTGTAAGGCATTTGATCTGAAACTTCTTTCTAGCGAGGTGCAGGAACGGGTGTTTAGTCAGGCGGTATAATGAAAAAACCCGAGGGACATTGTCCGTCGGGTTTAGGGAATCTGATTGTTCTAATTCGATTTATAAACCAAACCGAGATTTAACCGCGTTAAAGTTTTGTAAAATTTCTGAATCGGACAGACCTCTTTTATAAATTAAGGCCATGTTTATGTCCCCTTTCCAATAGTTATCAGTTGTACCTAAGCGTTCATCTGGTGTTGTTTGATAGGGTAGAATGGTAGTACCAGTTGTAGTACTTACTAATTGCCCATTCACGAAAAATCGAACTGAATTTGCATCTTGTGTAAACGCAAACACATACCATTGTTCTGTTACAAGTTGTATGACATCACTTAACCAGCCCCCTCCAACGTTTCCTGCAGCGTTATAGGAAGAAAAATGAAGTTGATAGCCTGATCCATTTTGATAAACATAGAAATTAAAATTTCGTTGAGGGCTCGAAGAACCAAAGAGTCCTCTGAATAAATTCGTTCCAAAATTTGCATCCATTTTGGCAGTAAACATCACAGTTTTCCCAGTATAGGAAACATTAAATTTAGCAGGATCAAAACTTATATTATTTCCTGAGGTGCCGTTAAAAGTGAATTTCTTGGGTGTCGAACTAGTATTAGCAATCGTATTCGTGGATAAAGTACCGTGGTTTAAATTAGAACTAAGGTCATACAATGTATTTCCGTTACCATTACCAGGATAACTAGCGGGGCTATCTGCATCTATGTACAATAATAAATCCGTAGTAATTAATGTAGCAGGAGCAACAGGAGTCACGTAATTATTATTTCCACTAAACATGGTGCGCTGACCATAGGAAGCGAATGCGGAGATAACGAATAATATGGGGAGGAGTTTTTTCATTTTAATTTATACCAAACCTTGATTTAGTCAGATCAAATTTGGTTAACACTTCAGTAGATGTTAATCCTTTACCCTTGTAAATTTTGGTAGTAGCGATATTCCCTGAAAAATTATGATAACCATTTGATCCCCTCAAATCTCCAATTTGTGAATTTTGTTGAGCTAGTAGTGAGCCGGGTAGCGAATAGGATAATTTTGAAACTCCGTTTACATAAACGACTGCCGAACCAGCAATTCTAGAAACGACAATATGTTGCCAGGCATTCCGGGTAAAGGCGAAGTTACCTGCACTTACGTGACTAGCACCATTATAGGAATGTGATACATACAAGTTACCGTTATAATACTCCATTCTTAATGCCGCATAATTTGACCCGTTAACATTAAGAGAAATGTATATAGCATGTTCATTTGTTGGAGTCATATAAATCCAATTCTCCACAGTAAAATCGCCTGTGGTGAAATCAAAATCGGTTGACCGAGGCAAACTCACATACGGATTATACCCTCCACTTCCAACGTAGGAGCCGTTCCCATTAAATACCAAATACCCTTGATTAGCAGAATTATAGGTAACACTATTCACGAGAGTGCCATGATTCCCTTTTCCTGATAAGTCAGTCCACGTTGTTCCGGTACCAGCATAACTCGCGGAATTCCCAGCATCTAAATCTAAGACTAGAGTGCTGGCTAAAGATGGAGGGCCTACCGGCGCCACATACTTATTATTACTACCAAACATGGTTCGCTGAGCGTTGGAAACAAATGCGGTAAAAAGGACGAGAAGTATGAATAGGGTTTTCATTTAATTAGCTTATAGACCGAAGGCTGCTTTTTGCGAGTTAAAAATGGCGGAAATATTATCCGAAGTTAGTGTTGAGGAATACACCATGGAAGTGGCTATTTTACCAGTATAAGCTCGAATAGTTATATCAGCATATACAGGATCATTCGCAATAAAAAAATTAAGACCCGATGGGGCACCGTGAGATACCACATTAGTGGCCGAAGAGATTCCATTTGAATTACACAAATAGGCTACTGCTTGAGTGGAGCTAATCGTTATGGCAACCATGGACCAGGTATCTACAGGTACCAACAAATTTGAATTCCAGCTACTATTTTGGTCATTCCAATGATATGCTACCATATTATTGTTCCTAAAATGAATACCTGTTGCTCCGCCTGTAGCTCTTCCTTTATTTCCCCTAGAAAAAATAATTCCAGGCGAGTTAGAGTGATTTATAGATGGATTTACCCAGGCAATAAATGTGGCGCTGGATAAGGATGGTATTAATTCAGAAGTCAAGGCATATTTATTCGCTCCAAACGTAAAACTCCCAGATTCAAAGGTAGGACTACCCGATAATGTAGCGTTATTTGAAGGTAGCTGACCACTTATATCCGCCCACGTTGTCCCCGTTCCGCCATAAGAAGCTGTTCGTGTGGCATCTAGGTATAACAATAGATTTGCTGTTACAGGATTAGTACCGGTTACTAATGGTTTAATTAATATTAATCCTCTTTCGTCAAGACCATTTCGATTATTAATTGACCCCTCTTTATTTAATAATGTATTAGAACTACTTAATATGCTCATTCGCCCCTCCGTCGTCACACCACAAATCGAAATGGTCGTGGCGGTGGATGTATTGGAACAGGTACCGTCGGAAACCGTAACCTTGTAATCACCCGCTGTCGAAGGCGAATAGCTATTCGTTATTGCACCTGAAATCACCCCATTGTCTTTGTACCAAACATAGGATGCCAATCCTGAAACGGCACTTAATTCGGTTTTATACACACATCCATCTCCTACGACCGACATACTTGCCGTAGGCCCGGCAATAACACTTATCGTTCCCGTCGCATTTACGGTCCCGCAACCACCCGTTAAGGTAATGGTATAGGTTCCTGAGGCAGCCGGTGATCCCGAAATGGTTATCAGATTACTTGCCCAAGATCCCGAAACGCCGGTAGGTAAACCGGCAAAGCTCGCGCCTGTTGCGCCTTGCGTCGTGTAGGTAATATTCGTCAAAGTTGCATTTTCGCATAAAGATTGTGCATTGGTATTCGCCGCAGAGCTTAAGGTGACCACATTTTGAATCACGGTAATCGTCCCCGTGGCGGAAACCGAACCGCAACCACCTACCAAATTCACGGTATACGTAAAGGTCCCTGAAGCAGTGGGTGTCCCACTGATGGTAATGACGTTATTTGACCAAGTACCTGTAACACCCGCTGGCAAACCACTGAAACTCGCATTTGAAGCGCCCGTGGTGGCATAGGTAATCGAAGTAATGGCGGCATTAATGCAACTCGATTGGTTGGTCGTTGCCGCTGCAGATGTCAATGAAATCGTGTTATTCGTATTGGAAACGATGATACTACCTGTTAAGGTCACATCACAAGAGCCTGCTAACGTAACGGTATAAGAAAAGTTTCCAGTGGTGTTAGGCGTCCCACTGATGGTCACCACATTACTTGCATAAGATCCAGTCACCCCAGTTGGAAGGCCTGAAAATGTGGCTCCTGTAGCATTGCTAGTCGAATAAGTAATTGGCGTTATGGCCGTATTCTGACAAAGCGATTGTGCATTGGTCCCCGACGCAGAACTCAAGGTGCCCGTTGGTCCCTGAGTAACCGTAATGGCAACAGATGGTGAATAGGCTATACATGCATCCACGGTAGCCTTCATGCGGTAGTAGATCGTTGAGGCTAGGTTATTGATGAGTAGCGAAGTGGTGGTAGCACTACCGATATCCGTAAAATTGGTATTATCTGTCGAGCTTTGCCATTGCAAATTTCCGAAGGCATTGGATGCGGTCAGTGTTGTGGCATTCGTCGTGCTACAATAACTGGCACTGCCGGAAATCGTCCCGGCCAAGGTGTTTGAACAAGACGGATAAATGATCACATCCTCCGTTTTATCATCAGTCAAAACATTCGCCTCTGTTCCTAAACCGAATGTTTGAGTATTGTTGACCGTATAGGTTTCCGCATAGGCTGAGGTTACTGCTTGCGCAGTGGCGACGACCCTAAGGATATGTTCTTCCCCATTTGTCATTGTTCCAACATTCCACGTATAATTGGATCCTGATCCAGCGAATGTGCCTGTCGTCACCGTTGAACTCGTATAGGTTAAGTGCGCAGGGAGCACATTGCTAATCTGCATGTTTTGCGCGGCACTCCCTCCTAACATTTTCACGGTAATCGTAAATGTGGTGGTTTCTCCTGGTAACAAGTATTTTTTGCTAGCCGTATTTTTGACGACTACTTCTGGGTTACAATCATAGACTGTTTTGGTCGCTGAGGGATAAGAACAAAAACCATTGTACACCTCCACATAATAATCTCCTGCAACTGAGGGCGTAAACGAATTTGACGTTACAGAGGGCATCAATACTCCATCTTTATACCATTTATAGGTGGTAAAACCTGGTGTAGCATTAAGCGTAGTATTTGGAAAACAACCATTTCCAGTGGTTTGCACGTCAATGGTAGGAATAGTGCCAAAACCAGAAAAATAACCAGCTACCCCAGACACACCACTTAAGCCTAGGTAGGCGACTGCCACTGGACCAGGAGCATAAACGGATACATCTCCAGCAACGTTTGCAAGTATGTTTACATTATAGGTAACCCAATCATTAGTACCTGAAATTGGTTTTCTTGCATTCGTTAATATATCGGAGGCAATCCTATTCACTGAACCAGTTCCATAGTTTATGGCAATATCAGATGCATTAATCGCGGATGACGCCATGATCATTACTGATATGCTACTTAAATCTGAGTTGGTTCGGCCAGTTTTAATAATCGAAGGGATTTTATTTACCCCATTATCTAACAAACAGTTTAATGGAGCCACTTGAAAAACATCCATCGTAAACGTTCCACTTGTAGCATAAGTAACGTCAATCGTCTGAAATGCGTAGACATTTTTACTAGCTTCCACATACATATTGGCTCCGGGTGATTGGCTTCCAGATTGCGAATATTTAGAGGAAGGTATTTGAACCCATTCACCATTATTTAGGGTAGCGTATGGCGTCGACTTATCATTATTCACATAAACCTTCGTATCGTTCTCTGTGGCGATTATGATTGGAAACTCTGCAATATCTGCACCATTTCCGCGGATAAATGCATATTGTTTTCCAATATTGGAGGTAGGTGTTATTTGAGTCATTGACATGTCTTGAGACCCAGTTGTCACAGACAAGCCCATGTGACCTTGGTTTACCGCAATTTTTTTATCCGAACTAATTGTAGCTCCTAGCCAGCCCCTATGGTTGGCCCTTGGTAAAACATTAGGGTCAGTTAATTGTGCCTCAAGTACAAATGTTTGGCCGGCATTAAGTGTAATCGTAATTAAATCATCTGTAATGCTGTTTACACCCGCTG
This sequence comes from Cytophagaceae bacterium, assembly GCA_027491195.1. Classification (GTDB taxonomy): domain Bacteria; phylum Bacteroidota; class Bacteroidia; order Cytophagales; family Spirosomataceae; genus Aquirufa; species Aquirufa novilacunae. The sequence continues at coordinate 295,384 of JAIXWQ010000009.1, forward strand.
TATTCCCATTTTTTGTAAAAGTACATTCTGGGTCATATCCGGAAATATTCACAAGAGTGTTGTCTTCGGTTGCCATGATCCCGATTACAGAATTCAAGTTACCATATTGCGTAGCGCCTGAAAAATAGGGATATAACGTACCACCCCATCTAAAATCGGTTCCAAGGCCTGCCTCACCAGCGGACACCAAGGAACTGGCCTGCCCCCCATTAGATGTTCTCCAGTTTACATAAAACTTTTTCCCACTTGGCGCCTCAAACTTAAGACCAGCTATATCCAATACTATTCCAGAATTTGCCGAAGTAATTAAAGTGGTGTTATTGTCGTTAGAATTCCCTCCAGTTGCTACTGCTGGAGTATAAATGGCTGGGCTTGAGTTCGAAATGGATAAAGTAGCAATTGCTGTCGTATTGGTTCCTTGATACACCTTTACTTCAAAAGCGTTTGCTTCTGGAGTAGACAAATAAATTGCTTGTCCATCAACAGTTTGAAAGCCATTTGATCTCTTCAGCGGTGGCAAATAATGCCTGCTACTCAATTGCGCTGAAGCGAGGTGTATGCCGACAAATTGAACTAAAATAAAGAATAGTAAGAGGCTTTTTTTCACTTGAATTAACTTTAGATTGATTAATAAGCGTAATCAAATTGAATACGATCCCCAACTACGATGGTATAGCTGTTATTATTTGCTGCGGTATAGGATACAGTAGCTCCACTAACCGAATAGGCATTGTTATTGGTACGAACTCCATTGATAAACATCCAAACCTTTGCATTCAAAGGGGTATTTGTTAAGGTAAACGTCGCCGTAGCTACTGCATGAGATGAGGTTGCGGTAGTTTGCTCTGTCATAGGTCTTACCGCCGCCGAAATGGTAATTGCCCCAGCTGTATTTGTAATGGTGATGGCTGTGCCAGCCGTTAAGGTAGTTCGCGTAAATCCCGATCCATTTCCAATATCAATTTGACCATCCGCAGGTGTGCTTGTCAGACCCGTTCCTCCATTGGCCACACTTAATGCTGTGGTTAAGCTTAATGAGCCAGCACTTAAAGATGTTCCCACTACTCCACTTCCGCTAATATTAAAATTAGAACTCGTTTGTTGCGTTGTTCCATTTGCAATATAATTTCCACTTCCTGCTGGAACATCTGCCGAAGTTAATAATCTAAAACTGGGAGCACCTGCTCCTGATGTCGGACCAGCAAATACAAAATTCTGTGAAGTAGATGATGCACCCGTTCCACCAAACGTTGTTGAAATAACGCCACTTAATGCAGCCGTTCCATCAAAGTTATTTCCATAAATACTTCTTGCGGTGGCGAGTGCCGTTGCAGTACTCGAATTTCCTGTTAAGGCCCCAGTAAATCCAGTTGAAGTTACCGATGTTAAACCTGCAATCGTTGTATTGATGCTTCCTAAACTCATACTTGTTGAGCCAAGGGTAATCGCACTATTTGCTAATTGCCCATTTACAATTCCAGCACTACTTGATAGATTACTTGTAGTTAATCCAGTTGCAGATATCGTATTACTTGCAATCGAAATTCCTGAACCTGCTATTAATGCGTCTTGCTTAGCATTGAATGTTGCATAGTCAGTATTGCTTAATAATCCTGCCGTTGTTCCAGCAACAGATGCTAGCGGTATCGTTAAAGTAATTGCTGGTGTAGTAGTTGCATTTGTCACAGTTGATGTAAATGTACTTCCACTCGCAGTCACTGTGATTGGGTTTACATTCGTTACTGTTCCGCCCGTACCACTCGCAGTTAAAGTTCCATTCGTTAAACTTAATCCTGTACCAATTGTAACCTCTCCTGGTGCTGCTGCACTCGTGTTCGTGCTTCCCAATAATTTACCCGCAGTTACATTTTGCATTTTAGCATACGTCACCGCTGAGTTCGCAATCGTTGATGTAAATGTTCCAGTGCCTGTTCCTGTTACATCACCTGTTAATGTTATGGTTTGATCGCCCGTATTAGTACCAGTAGTATTTGATAACACAACTGCTTTTATATCAGTAACATAATTTCTATCTGTACTTGGTGCAATGTCCGCAGTAGTTGCATCCGCACCTACTGTTACCAATCCATTTGCATCGTAAGTAATTTTTGTTTTAGTCGCTCCAGTAATTGCTGAGTTAGGTGCTACATAATCCGTACCTGCAATAGCTGCAGTTAACGCACTTGTTCCAGTTCCTTTTATAATTCCGGTTAAAGTTGTGGCTCCCGTTCCTCCGCTTGACACTGGAACTGTTCCCAGTGATATGGCATTGCTCGTAATACTTAACGGACTAGATGCCGATGTAATTCGATTGGTATAAGCAGCATCCCAATTGGTTTGACTAGATGATAATGGTATGGCATATCCAGAAGTTAATGACAAGGCCAAAGTTCCAGAGCTAGTAATTGGGCTTCCGCTTACACTCAATCCCGTAGGTGTTGTCATGCTAACGGAGGTTACACCCGTTGCCGGCGCAGCAGCCCAACTAGGAATACCAGATGCTAATGTCAAGATATATCCATCGGAACCTTTTGCCAATAAGCTAGTGGCACCTGATGCTGTTTGGTAAGGAATAGAGCCCGCAGCACCTCCTGCGATATTGTTTGCAGTGAAAGTAGATGCAGCTCCATATCCCTGACCGACATTCCAATAGTATGTCGAAGTCAAACCATCGTAATAAAAGTTCAGGATATCTTTTGCTCCAGCTGTAGCCGATAAGCTAATTGTACTTGTGGCTGAGCCCAATACTTTATGTGTACCTGATGGCAAGGTAAGCGTTCGCCCTCCAGTTCCATCTTGAGTGACAACTAAGGTCCCGTAGGAACCTGATGCAGGAGTTGTTGTAAAACTTAAAGTTCTATTTCCACCTAAAGTAACATTTGCATTTAATCCATTCGCTGGATTCCAAGAAATGGTAGCCGCATCTGTTAATGTTTGCGGAGTCGTCGCATAGATAGGAGCAGTTAGCGTTCCAGTAAATGTGGGGGAAGCAATCGGAGCCTTTAGGTCTATTGCCGCAATATTTGCGGTAATGTTGGCAGTATTTGCTGCTACACCATTAGTTAATACTAGTTCCGCTGCAGTTGCTCTAGTTGTTTCTGCAGTGATAGATGAAGCGTTTGCGGTAATGCTGGCAGTATTTGCTGCTACACCATTAGTTAATACTAGTTCCGCTGCAGTTGCTCTAGTTGTTTCTGCTGTGATAGATGAAGTGTTTGCGGTAATGCTGGCAGTATTTGCTGCTACGCTATTAGTTAATACTAGTTCCGCTGTAGTTGCTCTAGTTGTTTCTCCAGCAATAGATGAGGCATTTGTTGTAATGCTGGCAGTATTTGCTGCTACGCTATTAGTTAATACTAGTTCCGCTGTAGTTGCTCTAGTTGTTTCTCCAGCAATAGATGAGGCATTTGTTGTAATGCTGGCAGTATTTGAATTGACATCGGAAGTAAGTGATACTAAATCAGTTGCGTTTGCTTTTAGGGCTAAACCAGGAACCGTAGGCGACGCTGCCGTCCCCCCTAAATCTCCAGCTAATTGAATCTTACCTTTTGTGCTTGCATCCGCATCTGCTATCGTTGCAGAAGCGATTCCCGCTGCTAGTTGTGCATCTACGTACGATTTTACGGCCTTTACACTTGGATATTTAGAGTCAGATGCCCCGTCGGTACTTACATTAGTGCTTTTATTAGCTGAGTTTTCTTTCAAAGCTAATCCAGGTACGGTAGGCGCTGCCGCTGTTCCTGCTAGATCCCCAGCTAATTGAATCTTTCCTTTTGATGTAGCGTTTGCATCCGCAATAGTAGCGCCTGCAACCTGTGTATCCACATATGTTTTTACCGATTTTACGCTTGGATATTTTGTATCTGAAGCTCCATCGGTAGTCACATTAGTGCTTTTATTAGCTGAGTTTTCTTTCAAAGCTAAACCCGGAACCGCAGGTGCTGCCGCTGTTCCTGCTAGATCCCCAGCTAATTGAATCTTTCCTTTTGTAGAGGCGTCTGCATCTGCGATAGTAGCTGCCGCTACTTGAGTTAATACGTATGATTTGATAGATCCAGTATCTGCTTTTGCAGCAAGCGCGGCAGTCATATCCGTTGTATTTGCTTTCAATGCTAATCCTGCATTTACATCCGCTGTATCTGCTTTCGATGCCAAGGCTGCATTTACATCCGATGTGTTTGCCTTGAGTGCCATTGCTGTCGTAACGTCTACATTATTCGCCTTCAAATCCAAGGCGGCCTTCGTCTCCGTTGATACTGGTTTCGCTGCATCCGAGGTATTATTTACTTGATCTAGTCCTAAATTTAAACGCGCATCTGCTACTGTTGTTGCACCCGTTCCACCGCCAGAAATAGCTAGAATACCCCCTAATTTTCCAGCTGTTTCTGCGAATAAAGTGTATGGGCTATAAGTTAGTTTCTGTTCAGATACTTTCAAATAAGACCCTCCTTGGTTAAAGCTAACTTGAACCTGTAATGTCTTTTGGGAGCTATCCCAAACCAGGGAATTGAACGAAGCTGTGGACACAGATCCGATCATTAAGTTGACTAGACCGTAGGCATCAGTTCTTGTTTTTTGCACCTCTTCGAATTGCAAAGTGGAGCCATTGTAAATACTGAATTTCATCCACACATCGCCATTTACAAAGGGTTGTCCGGAGATGTCTTGACCGGGTACTTCGATGGCGTTGGGATCGAGGATGACGGCTTGATAGGAGAGACCCTTTTGGGAAAAACCTACGTAGGAGACTAATAGAAAAATGATAGAGAACAGATACTTTTTCATAAAACAGATTATTTAGAAAGGCTAAGGCCTATGCTGAATGTGGATGGGATGAAGTTTAATGTCGAGCTACCGAAATTGTAGCTGTCTAAATGCTGGTATTTTGCAAATACACCTAGTTGCGGATTGATTTGCTTACTTAATTCAAAGCTGTAGCCATACATCGTGCGTAAAGAACTGAATTGACTGTCGCTTGATAAATCCACGTAGCGGTTTAATAGAAACTGATTTCCGTTAACCATAGTAGAAGCCGCCACCTGAAGTTTCGAAACAAGAGCAATTCCTTTGCCTAAAGAAAGTCGCGGACCAATTCCGGCGCCTAAACCAATAAAATCGGTGGCATAGGAGAACGGAATGTTTTGTACATCACCTACATTATTGAACTGATTATAGTTTACGGCATAATCAACAAGGAATGATTTCGAAAGCTTAGACTCGCGTGACAGACTCAAATGCAAGCCAGATGCCGGACGCAAGAAGGACGGATTCGATCCTGAGGAATTTGTGAAGACGAAAGAAGTTATGTTCGAACCCACCGAGAACTTATAGCTCTGAGCGAACGACGAAATACTAACAAGTAGAAGGAGTAAAATTCTTTTCATATGTTAATCTTTAATGAGTTGTTTAGTGATTACTTGGTTGTTAATAACAAGACGTAATATGTATTTTCCTGTACGCAGGCGATCAAATTCAAGGAGCTGAACTTCGCTTAAATTCGCAGCGATTTCTCCAGACCAGACACGCAGTCCATCAATGGAATACAGTTCGACAGTCGAAACAGACGAACTAGCGCGAGATAGTTTCAAGCGAAAAGAAGAAACGAATGGATTAGGGAAGGTCTCTAAAGTAATAAGCGAGACCGGCTCTATAGAACGACCCATTGCACGAGACGACGGCTGCAGAAAACCCTGGCGCATCACGTATTTTCCAGCGGAACTAGTTCCAGTAACCACAGACGACTGACCTATCGATTGCAAATAGGTTGAATTACCTATGCCGGAGGACAGGGTGGCGATTTTCACTGGTGATTGAGCGAGGCCCGCGTAGTAGAACATCAAAAGGAAAGCAATTCTGAGAAACATTTTCTGTGTATTTGGACACAAAAATTATCCTTAGAAATCGCTCTTTACCCCAAAGTTCAGTTTTAGTTGTTCATAAAAATAGTTTTTGAACAACAGGCTAAAAGAGCCATAGTTCATTAATCACATTTTTGAACTAATATTATCCTGTCGTTCTAAGGCTCAATTTTATGGTATATACTTCGCTTTTACTTGTGTTTATTGTTTCACTTTTGTTATTGCTTAACCATTGGCATCAAAACAAGGGAATTGCTTATTTAGTCATCATCATTATTGGATTTGGCCTTAGACAAACGACATTACTTGTACTGAATACTTCCCGAGAGCCACTTTTATTAGCCTCCTTAATTGCTCATATAGATCCGCTTATTGCGCTGATTGGGCCTTCCTTGATCTATTATTTTAAGAGTGTGGTGAAAGGTAAAATCGTTTGGGATAAAGCGCTTTTCCTGTTGTCAATTCCTGCCCTTTTATGTGTTATTAATTTAATGCCCTATTTCGCAATCCCATTCGAAAATAAGGTAGCCTACTTTAGGCTTACGAGTGTGAATCGTCCTTCTTTGGCCTATTTATTTTTGCTAACGAATTATCAACAATCTTTAACAATGATTTTTAATTTGGGGTGCCTAACTTATGGACTTCGGTATTTAATTAAAGCTAAAGCGGGTAATGGGACCTATCTAAAAAAGAAGATAAGTGTTCTTATAAGCCGGATTTTAGCGATAATTCCAATTAATATTCTACCTAATTTATTGGTGGTTATTTTGTTGGCTTTGAAATCAAAACAGCTAGGGAAAATTGACTTCGCAAATCCATCGGTTTTAAATGATCAATTCTTGTTTTTCCTTACGCTGTTGCTTCCTCTTAGTTTATTTTTAATTCCCAGTTGGTTATACAACGAGAAGGATCCCTTGTCCTTTTTGGAAAACTTCATACGAACTTGGAAAAGTGTAGTGAATGAGAAGTCCAAATTCTCAGCGGAGGATTCCTTCGAAAAATCCAGTGATTTAGATCGCATCATTTCCTACATAGAAGCGGAGAAGCCTTACATTAAAACGGCATTTTCATTACACGATATTTCGCAGGCATTGAACATCCCGCACAACCGCGTGGCGACCTGTTTTAGCAAGCAATTAAAGATGGCATTTCCGTCTTACCGTAATAAATTACGAATTGAATATGCAACGGATTTGTTGCGATCGGGAACTCATTTAACCACCTCCATCGAAGGGATAGCCGAGATGTCCGGGTTTAAAAGTAAATCGATCTTTTATAAGATTTTTAAGGAAGAGCACGGCACGACGCCCACGGATTGGATTAAAGAGAATTTGGAAATTTAAAGGTTAAAAAATATGTTACAAACCTCACTCATTCTGGTATGCATTGTATCCTTCATTTTTTTGGTGAATCACTATGGCCAAAACAAAGGAGTCCTCTATTTACTATTTATCATCTTGGACAAAGCTTTGACGCAGTATGCTTTGCTCGTACTTAATTCAACAAATGACCCCACTGTATTTTCTTTAGTGTACCATCTAGAACCATTGATTGTTCTTCAAGGCCCCTTCTTTTTATACTATCTGAAGAGCATCATGAAGGGGTCCATTGTTTGGGATAAATACTTACTCATTCTTGCAATTCCCTCGCTGATTTTCTTGATTAATCTACTTCCTTATTATGCCTTGCCATTTGAAAGTAGGGTGGATTATTTTAATGAAACTTTGGCAAACAAAGACATCAACGGCTACCTGTTTCTCACGTTAAAACAACAGTACCTATTTATTGCCGTATATAACACGTCCTTTATTCTTTATGGCATCAGCTATATCTATCGATTGAAAGCTGGGGGTGGAATGTATATTAAGAAGAAAGTGAATATCTTAATTACTCGCATTTTTATTGTCACCTTACTGACTGTTATCCCCGATATAGTGGTACTGTTTCTATTAGCTATTGAATCAAACCAAACAGGGATGATTGATTTTTTAAATCCAAATGCGGTCAATAATAATTACCTCTATTTTAAATCGTTGGTATTGCCCATCAGTTTCTTTTTTGTCCCAAATTGGCTCTACAATGAAAAGGAGCCTCTCTCATTTTTAGATAATTTAAAAGCCACTTGGGAAAAAGTCGCGAGCTCAAAAAAACATTTCTCGCAGGAAGATCCTTTGGAAAAATCAACGGACATGGATCGCATCATTTCCTACATCGAAAACGATAAACCCTATGTCAAAACGGCCTTCTCCTTACACGATATTTCGCATGCTTTGAACATCCCGCATAACCGCGTAACGAACTGTTTTAATAAACAACTGAAGGTCCCATTCACCACTTATCGCAACAAGCTGCGCATCGATCACGCCACCTCGTTATTGCGTTCCGGCGCCCACCTAAACACTTCCATCGAAGGGATCGCTGAGCTATCCGGCTTTAAGAGCAAATCCATCTTTTATAAGATTTTCAAAGAGGAGCATGGGACGACGCCTATTGAGTGGATTAAGGAGAATTTATAAATGAGGCGATTAGAAAAATTGAATCGCATTTTATATCAAAAAATACGCCGTTGCCCTTCCTACGCCTTCTCTCAACAGTAATTTCTTTTCCACTAGTTCTGCTAATGTTTTCTTTACCGTGGGAAGTGGTATGTCTAGTCTACTTGAAATTTCACCTGAACTACAGCCAGGACGATTTTCAATTAAGAAAAGTATACTGCGTTCGCGCTGGGAGGTAGTTTCGTTTTCTGTTTTTCTTTGGTCTAATTTCAACATCAAGTTTTCTTGAATATGACTTAAACAGCTTAAGAAAAAGCGAAGCCACTCGGTGATATCTTCTCCGGGTCTATTCCGCTGGGTGTCCATCAACACTTTGTAATAAGCCGATTTCCTGTTTTCGATCTCGTTTTCAAAGCTGATATATTGTATCCATGAATAGCCATTTTTTAAAAGTAGAAGACTCCCTAATAACCTACTTAACCGTCCATTACCGTCTTGAAAGGGGTGAATGCTTAAAAATTCATAGACAAATATGGCCACTTTAATGAGGGGAACCGTTTCCTGGTCAGCATTGTACCAATTGATTAAACGAATCATATCATCTTGCGTCTGTAGGCCTGGCTCGCTTGTTTTGAAAATTACCTGCTTACTTCCGTCTACTAAATTTGCTTCTACCGAATTACTGATCTGCTTAAATTTGCCTCTATGCCAGGCATCTTTTTCCCCATGTTTCAGTAACAGACTATGCAAACCCATGACTTGATTTTCGGTAATTTCGATGGACGCAAAATGTTCAGATATGGTGTCTAATGTTTCAAAATATCCTGCCACCTCCTGTTGATCTCTTTCCTCAAAAGTGGAAATCTCGATTCTTTTGATCAGCACCTCCACCTCATCATCCGTCATACGCGATCCTTCAATTCGGGTAGACGCTCCCACACTTTGAACCGTCGCGATAGACTTTAATTGTTTCAAAGTGTCTCCTTCCCGTTTTTCAAAGTTTGTCCAAGCCGCATCAAATCGATCGATTTTAGCTATTTCGGACAAAATTTTCATGTCAATTTCAAGCTGTAGGTTATTTATCTTCATCGGATTATATACGTAAATATCCGTAAATATACGATAATATATCCGTAAACAAGCTCACCTCTATCCCTTCAAACCTACAGGTTTTTCAGTAAATTTTGTGCATTTTGCGCTTTCAAAAGCGTAAGCCTCTAAACAAAATTACATGATACACACGATGCGTTGGTTCGGACCGAACGACCCCGTTTCCTTGATGGATATTCGTCAGGCCGGCTGCACCGGAGTCGTGACCGCCTTGCACCAAATCCCGGTGGGGGAAGTTTGGCCTATTGAAGCGATTCAAGAACGCATTTCCATTATTGAAGCGGGAAACAAGGATTGGACACCTTTGCATTGGTCGGTCGTGGAATCACTTCCGGTGCACGAGGGGATTAAGAAAGCCTTGCCTTCGCGCACTCAGCTGATTGAAAATTACAAGACCTCTTTACGAAATCTCGCGGCCTGCGGGATCAAAACCGTGTGCTATAATTTCATGCCGGTCCTGGACTGGTCCCGGACGAAACTGAATTTCGAGATGCCGGATGGGGCTCGGGCTTTGCGTTTTGTTTGGACGGATTTCGCGGTGTTTGATTTGCATATTTTAAAACGTCCGGGTGCTGCGGGGGATTATACTCAGGCGGTGCAAGAGGCGGCCGCTCAGCGTTTCTCTGCAATGACGAACGAGGAGAAAGAAGAGTTGAAAAATACGGCGCTATTAGGCCTTCCGGGTTCAGAGGAGGCCTTTCATTTAGAGAATTTCCAAAGTCTATTAGACGAATACCGCGACATTTCAGCGGATCAATTGCGGGAGAATTTGCACTATTTTGTGCGTTCTATTGCGCCTTTGGCACAGGAATTAGGTATCAATTTATGCATCCATCCGGATGATCCTCCTTTCCCATTATTGGGCTTGCCACGCGTGGTGAGTACGGAGGCGGATTTAGCGGCATTGATGGAGGCGTCGCCAGAACGGGCAAACGGAATAACGTTTTGCACAGGCTCTTTAGGCGTGCGTGCTGACAATGATTTGCCAGGGATGGTTCGTCGCTTCGCGGATCGCATTCATTTCCTTCATTTGCGTACGACTTTTAGAGAACAAAACGACCCATTAATCTTCCATGAGGCACCGCATTTAACGGGGGATGTGGATATGTTCGATGTCGTGAAGGCTGTGGTGGAAGAAGAAAAAAGAAGAGGGGGTGGAGAGATTCCCATGCGCCCAGACCACGGTCACCAAATGTTAGATGATTTGAAAAAGAAAACGTATCCGGGCTATTCGGCGATCGGAAGATTGCGTGGTTTAGCGGAAATCCGCGGACTGGAATTAGCGATTCGCTCCTTTTTAGCGGTGTTTTTTGTTTTCTGCAGTTTCGCACTGAAGGCAGATGACGGCTACCGTTTGTGGTTGAAGTTTGACAAAGTTTCTAGTGCCGCACGCTATGCGCCCTATGCAGCTTCTATTTCATCGGAGTTTGCCTCGACGCCTATTTTAGAGACGGCTCGCAAGGAGCTAGCGAATGGACTGAAGGGTTTGACAGGCGTGACGCCACGCGCGATTTCGGAAAATGGAAGCATACAATTTGTGAAAGATGCGACGATTCCAGCGGAAGGATTCGAAATTCAAGTGGATAAAAAGGTATCAGTAAAAGTGGAAGGGCTAAGTGTCGTAGGTCGGAAATATATTCAAATCAAAGCCAGCTCCGACCGAGGCATTTTGTACGGTGTTTTTGAATTATTAAGAACGATTCAGCAGGAGAAACCTTTGGCAAACATCAGCTCATCGCCCAAAGTCAAATTCCGCATGTTGAACCACTGGGACAACGTGATGGGCACGATCGAGCGCGGATACGCCGGACAATCGCTGTGGAAATGGTACGAATTGCCGGAGACGGTCGATCCGCGCTACTCGGATTACGCCCGGGCAAACGCGTCCATCGGAATCAACGCCGTTTCAGTCAATAATGTGAATGCGTCGGCGCGGTTTTTAACGCCGGAATATTTGGCAAAAGTGAAAGCCTTAGCGGACGTTTTTCGCCCCTATGGAATCAAATTATTTTTATCGGTGAACTTCGCTTCGCCTAAGATTTTAGGTCGACTGAAAACGTCGGATCCATTGGATCCGCAAGTTCGTGAATGGTGGGCGGCGAAGACGAAAGAGGTGTATAATTATGTTCCGGATTTTGGCGGATTTTTAGTCAAAGCGAATTCCGAAGGCGAGCCGGGACCTCAGGAATATGGCCGCACGCACGCGGATGGGGCGAATATGTTGGCGGAGGCAGTGAAGCCCTTTAATGGATTGGTGATTTGGCGGGCCTTTGTTTATGCGCCTAATCCGAAAGGCGATCGCTTTAAGGAGGCCTATAACGACTTCAAACCGTTGGACGGAACCTTCGCGAAAAACGTAATCGTTCAGGTAAAAAATGGACCCATCGACTTCCAGCCTCGGGAGCCATTCCACCCGCTTTTCGGTGCGATGCCGAAGACGCCTTTGGCCTTAGAATTCCAGATCACGCAGGAATACACGGGTTTCAGCACGAACGTCTTTTATCAGTCGATTTTGTTCAAGGAATGTTTGGATTCGGATACCTATCAAAACGGCAAAGGATCCACCGTCGCAAAGGTCATCGACGGCAGTTTAGGCAACGACCAAATCACGATGATGGCCGGCGTGGCGAACACCGGATCAGACCGAAATTGGACGGGTCATTTACTATCGCAAGCGAACTGGTATGCCTTCGGTCGTTTGGCATGGGATCACACATTGAGCTCGGAGCAAATCGCTGAAGAGTGGGTGAAGCAAACCTTGACTCGCGAGTCAGCAGCCTCGAAAACCGCCGCTGACATTCTGATGAAATCCCGCGACACCTATGTGAATTTTACCACCCCTTTAGGCTTGCACCACGTAATGGGGCAAGGAATTCACTGGGGCCCCGAGCCTTGGTTAGAGCGCAGCCAACGTCCGGATTGGACATCGATTTATTACCACCGCGCGGATTCGGTGGGCTTGGGTTTTGACAGAAAAGCTACAGGCAGCAATGCCTTGAGTTTATACCATCCGTCGGTGGCACAACAGTGGCTCGATCCGGCGAAAACGGATTTAAATTATTTACTGTGGTTTCACCATGTGGGCTGGAGGGAGAAATTATCGACGGGGCGGACGCTTTGGGATGAATTCTGTTACCGCATGAATACCGGTTTGCAGGAAGTGAAGGATTTGCAAAAGGAATGGGATTCGTTGCAAGGCAAAGTGGATCCAGAGGTTTTTGCGGACGTGAAGGGGCGTTTAGCGGCACAACAACGGGAGTCTGTTCTGTGGCGCGATGCGCATGTATTGTACTTCCAAACCTATTCGAAATTACCGATTAGCTACGGGACGCCTGCGCGGACTTTGGCAGAAATAAAAGAAATTGTACGAATTTATCAGTTAAAATAAGATGCAACAACCATTCTCATTACAGGGGCGCGTGGCGCTCATCACGGGCGGCGGAACCGGAATCGGATTCGATATCGCGAAATGCTTTTTAGTGTCCGGAGCCACGGTCATCATCACGGGTCGTCGCGAAGATGTGCTAAAAGAGGCCGTTGCAAACCTAGGAGCGGGTGCACATTATGCGGTGAATGATGTGGCTGATTTGAACTTGACTTCACAGCTAGTTGCGGAACTCGTTACGAAATATGGCGCCATCGACATCCTCGTAAACAACGCCGGCATCAACATGAAGCGCCCGGCAGTAGAGGTTTCGGATAACGATTTTTCGAATATTATTAACGTGAACTTGAACGCCGTTTTTGCTTTGACACGCGAAGTGGGGAAACACATGCTCGAACGCGGAAAAGGTTCGATCATCATGATTTCCTCGATGGCGGCTTACTATGGCATCGATCGTGTGGCAGCTTATGCGTCTTCGAAAACAGGTATTTATGGTTTAGTGAGAGTACTGGCATCTGAGTGGTCTGGCAAGGGCGTTCGCGTGAATGCGATCGCACCTGGATTTATCGAAACGGCGATGAGTCGGACGGCGATGAATTCAGATCCGGATCGAAAACACAAGGCGATGGATCGCACGCCGATGGGGTATTTTGGGAAACCAGAAGACATCGGCTGGGCAGCGGTTTATTTAGCTTCGGATGCATCAAATTACGTAACAGGCGTCTCAATCCCGGTTGACGGCGGGAATTCAATCGGATTCTAATGAAAGGAAATTACCGCTGGGTGGTGGTCGCCCTCTTGTTTTTTGCGACGACGATTAATTATTTAGATCGCCAGGTGATCGGCTTGTTGAAGCCCACACTGGAGAAGGAATTGAACTGGTCGGAGACGGATTACAGTTTCATTGTGATGTGTTTCACGGCCTCTTATGCGCTGGGATTGTTGGCTTTCGGGAAGGTGATCGATAAGATAGGTTCTAAAATGGGTTACGCCATTTCGATTGTGATTTGGTCAATTGCGGCGATGGCGCATGCTTTAGCAAAAACTTCGTTCGGATTCGGCGCGGCACGCGCCGCTTTAGGAGCCGGCGAAGCGGGGAATTTCCCGGCGGCGATTAAGACAGTCGCGGAGTGGTTCCCCAAAAGAGAACGCGCTTTAGCCACAGGAATTTTTAACTCCGGCGCAAACATCGGGGCGATGGTCGCACCCATCATGGTGCCTTGGATTTTAGGAGCCTATGGCTGGCAAGAAGCCTTCATTATCACCGGTGCGATCGGATTTATTTGGTTAGCCTTGTGGTGGTGGTTTTACGAAGTGCCTGCAAAACATCCTTCGGTAACGACAGAAGAATTAGCGCACATCCAAAACGTAGAAGAGGAGGTGACAGACGTCGCACCCATCGCTTGGGGCAAGCTTTTCGGCTATCGCCAAACCTGGGTCTTCATCGTAGGCAAGTTCTTCACCGATCCCATCTGGTGGTTTTTCTTGTTTTGGTTACCATCGTATTTCTCGACAACTTTTGCGCTAGACTTGAAAAAGCCAAGTTTACATCTCGCGATTTTGTTTACCTGCACCTCGATCGGTAGCATCGGTGGAGGCTATATTTCGGGTTATTTCATCAAGAAAGGCTGGCCGGTGTACAAGGCACGCAAGTATTCGATGTTCTTCTTCGCGCTCTGTGCGGTGCCCATTATTGGGGCGCGCTGGGCGACGGATATTTGGCAGGCGGTATTCTTAATTTCTATCGCGGCATCTGCGCACCAGGCTTGGTCCGCGAACATTTTTACGACGGTTTCGGATATGTTTCCCAAACACGCCGTTTCCTCTGTCGTGGGGATTGGTGGCCTCGCGGGTTCGCTAGGTGGTGTGATTTTCCCCTATATTATCGGGGTGGTTTTGGATGCTTACAAGGCAGACCAGGCTTTATCTGATGGATATAATATTATATTTGTGGCCTGCGGCTGCGCTTATTTATTTGCGTGGTTGCTCATTCATTTCATTTCTCCTAAAATGGAGATCGTTAAATCGTAGATCGATGAAAAAATTACTAATTGCTTTATTCGCTTTTACTAGCGGTGCATACGCTCAAGATCACCATCCATTAGAAGGCGCATGGGATTTAAACGTAGCTATGGAAAACCGCAATGGCGGGGTGTCTACCGCACCCTCTTGGTTAGAAGTGCGTCATTCGGGTCATAAAACCCTGACTGGACGTTTTGTAGGGGATGGTGGTTCAGCCCGTCCTATTTCAGAGGTATTTTATAAAGACGGTCATATCTCCTTTAAAATCCCCCCTCAATGGGAGTTGACAGATGTTCAGATGAGCTTTGAGGGAGATTTGAAAGACGGGAAACTGTCAGGAACGATCACAAAACCAAACGGCAAAGCGATGGCTTTCACGGGTGTTCGTGCTCCGTCTTTATGGAGAGCTGCGGAACCTGTTTGGGACAAACCGATCACCTTATTCAACGGAAAAGACTTAACAGGTTGGAAAGCTTTAGGGCCTAAAAACCAATGGATCGCTGAGAACGGCGTGTTAAAAAGCCCAGCTTCTGGTGCGAATTTATGCACCGAACAAAAGTTCAACGACTTCAAATTACATATCGAATTCCGCTTGCCAGCAGGTAGTAATAGTGGCGTGTATTTACGCGGCCGTTACGAGGCACAAGTGGAAGATAGTTTTGGAAAAGCGCCCTACAGCATTTATTTAGGCGGTATTTACGGATTTATCGATCCACTATTCCAAGCGGCTAAACCATCCGGCGAATGGCAGACCTACGACATTACCTTAGTAGGACGTAAAGTCTCCGTTACCTTAAATGGCCAAAAAGTCATCGTCGAACAAAACATCCCTGGTATCACAGGCGGCGCGATGGATAGCGACGAAGCAGCGCCGGGTCCTATCATGATGCAAGGCGACCACGGTCCGGTGGAGTACAGAAATATTATCATCACACCGGCGAAATAATGAAAAAATCTATTTTAACAGAAGATTGGACCGTTGTCCTTTTAGGCTTCCTAATCATCGGTCTAGCTTTGATTGGTATCAAAATTCCAAGCCCCTCTTTCGGCTGGGAGACAACCTCAGACTTAACTGAAAAAGTGCTCACGGCGGGTAACCTGGTGAAGCTCGCCCAGATTTTCGTTTTCACGTATGTAATCGCGTTATTGGCGGCAAGTGTATTGGGCAAAAGTGTGGCAGGAACCGCGAAAGGTTTTCCGATTGTGTTTGTCCTTACTTCTCTGGCTTTAGTTTTAGCGGGCAATGCCTTCTTGAAAAACTGGAACCTAGAAGCGGTGATCTTTAGTTTATCGATCGGATTGTTGTTAAGCAATTTCTTCAGCTTGCCGGCCTGGTTAACGGAAACGCTTTCGACGGAATTGTTCGTGAAGATCGGTTTGATTTTATTGGGAACGAGCGTGATTTTCGGGGACATTTTGAAAGCTGGATCCCTTGGTTTAATTCAGGCGTTAATCGTTGTTATTTCGGTTTGGTACTTCGCTTTTTGGATTTCCAAAAAAATGGGCATCGACGAAGAATTCGCCATCATGATTTCCAGTGCGGTTTCTATTTGTGGAGTTTCGGCAGCGATTGCAACTTCTGGAGCGATTAAAGGAGATTCGAAAAAGCTTTCTTACGTCATTTCTATCGTCTTGATCACGGCGATTCCGATGATTATTTTTCTACCATTTATCGCTCAGGCCTTAGGTCTATCACAAGCGGTGACGGGTGCTTGGTTAGGCGGCACGATCGATACGACGGGGGCAGTCATTGCTTCTGGAACGATGGTAGGTGAGGAGGCCTTGAAGATTTCGACGATTGTGAAATTCTCCCAAAACGTACTTCTAGGATTCGCTGCCTTCGCGATTTCGATCTATTGGACCTTGACCAATAACCAATCTTCGGCAGTGCAAGAGGCTAAGCCCACGGGGGCGATTATTTGGGAACGTTTCCCTAAGTTCGTGTTAGGTTTCATCGCAGCCTCGCTTCTTTTCTCGTTTGTGATTTCTTCAGAAACCATCGATTCGGTGAAAGGAGGATTCAAAGCCTTGCAGGGATTGTGGTTTGCTTTGGCCTTCACCAGCATCGGATTAGAAACGAAGTTTGCGGATCTTTTCTCCAAAGAAGGGAAGAGGCCACTCTACGCCTTTTTGATCGCGCAGCTGTTTAACGTGTTCGTAACCTTGCTGGTGGCGTATCTATTATTTTAGAAAACGAAATAGAATATCTAGTCTATGGTTTTTATAGAATAATATGCTATTTTTGCCAAATGAAGTATTTGTTTTTCTTTTTGTTCCCGCTCTTCGCCGTACAAGGTCAAAATCAAGTAGAGCATCAATCTCAAGTTTGGTATGGCTATTATTTGACTATCCCTATGAATGCGAATTGGTATGTTCAGGGAGAGGTGCATACGCGACATTTCATAGATCCTTTCGTGCACCATCAAAATGCTTTCAGGGCACATGTGCATCGTACTATTGGGGAGAATTGGGATATTTCTGCTGGAGCGGCTCTCTTTTTGAATACCCCTAATGACTCGCGAGCCGCGGTTCGATTAGCCATTCCAGAATACCGGCCGCATTTGGATATAGCCTACAGGCATAAGTGGAGTGCAATTCGGATTGATCACCGTTTTCGATCGGAGATGCGTTTTAACCGAGAAACGAACGTAAGCCGCACGGAACTTACAGATGGGGTTAACTTCAGTAATTACCGTCTTCGGTACCGAATTCAAGCCTTGTTTCCTTTTTTCAAGCAAATTCAGGGGAAAGTGAATACAGAAATTTTGTTAAACACTGGTCAAGAAAATCCAGCAAATACCTTGGATCAACATCGAATGTTTGCTGGATTGAGTATTCCTATTCGTTCGAATTTAACACTCGATGTGGGTTATTTACACGCCTTCCAACAGCGCTCGAATTTGAACTATTACGACCGAAGCATTTTAAGTTTAATGCTGAATCACCGGCTTCCTTAAATAGCTTTTTTTTGCCAATCCCATAACACGATATTCCAGCCTATGCCTCCATAATCCAAGGTATCGATGACATGAAAACCGCGTTTTTGGTGTGCTTTTAAAGATCGGTGATTCGCTTGTGCAACGTCCGTGACACAATAGGTGTATTGATTTGCGTAATGATCGCGGAAACCACCGTAGAGTTTTTGGACTAAATCCTGACCTCGATACTCTTTCGAAACACAAAGCTGAGCCACAATCGCATAATTTTCAATTGGTTTGCTTTCGAATTGGCAGCGTTCAATATTCTCCACTAAATCCGCTAATAGGTCATGGTGTCGGGCAGTTTCTGGTAGAGCCACTAGGCTATAACCCACCACCTTTTCCCCATCCTTCGCGATGATGCCCGGACTTGTCATGTGAAGTAATTCTAAAAAAGGGAGATCATATTCCGCCATCAAAAACCCTTGCGATTCCGCCTCATCTGCTGAAATATTTTTCCGTAAATTGGCCTGCTGTAAGGCTAAAACGCCTTCGAGCTCAGCCTGGTTTGTCACTAATTTTATCTCTACCATAGTAATTAGATTAGTGTAATAACAACGCGTCTGTACCTCGTCAATGCTGGCGAACCCGTATCTGTTCCTTCTACCACGACGTGGAATGTGTCGCCTATTTTAGCGTTTGCTGGTATTTTCACGGTGATGCGGCCATCCGAAAGTGTCGCCTCCGCTTTCCCGGATCCCGCTTCCGAATAGGGCCAAACTTTTAGATTAACATGCTGGCCATCTGGATCTCTCGAGGTCACCTGCAGCGTAAGGATCGCACCCGCTTTTGCGTTCACATTCATCCCTTCTTTCACGGTAATCTGCGGCGCGTGATTTGCCTCTTCGAACGATTTTACACACCAGTCTGCGCGTGCGGCAAAGTCTTCTTGCGCGGCGATTAACCAACGGGTTTGGGAATAAGAAATATCTAATTTTCCTGTCTCTGGATTGAAATCAGCGGCCTTTTCGTTGTCTTCGAATCGGTAGGGATTTCCCTCGGCTATAGCGAAACGGCCTCCCCAACCACCAAATGATGGGTTGTTCAAGTTATTCAAACCTACATCCACGAGGTGCAAGAAAGCGGGAGAATCTCCCTCCGAAATAAAATCGTAAGGGCTGAACGAACCCCACTGGGCATTCTTTAACTTGCTAGGATCACCGTGAATGTGCTCGTCGTCGCCGGCTTGTTTTTGGCCATCTCCGTACGAATAATACATCTTCAACAGAGGTCCGTGATTTTGAATTATCTTCGGTCCCATGTAGGCTCCCTCGAAATAGGGCTGTGTCGCTTTTGGCATAATACGCTTCCAGGGATACGCAAAACTCCCAAACTGGTGCGCATTATAAAACACCCGAATCTGTGGCCAATGTCCAGCAATGTAATTTTTCAAGGTTGCATCCTGATCCATCACGGTGTAGATGATGGCCTTTTTAGAGATTTTGTCTTTCAATGTCTCCCAGCCGGGCTTGTTTGCATACTCCTCTTCGATCGACTTCAAAGCTCTCGCAATCGTATTTGTCCCACCCCAAGCCTGTAAATAAATGGGTTCCGGATTATTGTCTAATAGTTTCATTTTTATCCACTCTGAACCCTCCGTCACCTGCTCCATCTCACCTTCAAAATCGATATTCCCCACCTTAACTAAACTAGTTAAATAGGCAGGAGCTGGGTAGTTTTTATCATGCAAAATCAAGTTCGGATGTACCTGAGCATAGGCCTTCAATAAGTCTTGAATCCAGTTTACGCCAGGCCAGCGAAGATCGGTTTTAGGGCCATACATCGTCCGCGTCATCTCCATTTCGGATGTGAATTTTGTCCCTTTCCCATCGCCTTTGTAAT
The DNA here is from genome assembly GCA_027491195.1 of Cytophagaceae bacterium. Lineage (GTDB taxonomy): Bacteria > Bacteroidota > Bacteroidia > Cytophagales > Spirosomataceae > Aquirufa > Aquirufa novilacunae. The sequence continues at coordinate 315,074 of JAIXWQ010000009.1, forward strand.
GCCACATCGAACTCGAATACACCAAACCCTCTAACTGGTATTCGTTCGAATATAAGAGCATTCGTATGAAGGTGTCCACGTCATCGATTTCGCCGTCAGTCGTGACGATGGTTCTTGGAAGGTGCCCTTTCGCGAACAACGAGGCGCTCACCAGAAGTAGGAATAAGATTTTTTTCATTTTAGGATACATCTTAGGAAATATGTATGTCAAAACCCTGCAGCAAACCCGCCAAACCATCCTGCGAAAACTTCGCTTTTTTGATTTGATTTAGGCTCGGATGAATGACGTAATTGAAGGCGCTGCGGAAGTCTGCTTTGCTTACATTGGACTGGTCAAAAAGGGCGCCAGCCAGATCGCAATCATCGAAGGTAGCCTCTGAGAAATCAGCTTCGGTGAAGTCCACTTCGTGCAAAGAACAACCAGAGAACTTCGTTTTTTTGCCTTTGATTTGATAGAAAGAAGACAGATTCAACACGCAGGTATCGAAGCTTACTTCGAATAAAAAAGGATTACAGGCTTCGAACCGAAGGCCCTGCATTTTGCAGTCTTTGAAGTGGACTTTTTGCAAGGCCGCGCCGCTGAGTTTAACCAGACTTAGATTGCAAGACTCAAACGTGCAGTCCACAAATTGGAAGTTTTTGAAATCCTCCGATTCAAATTGGCAGTTTTTGAAAACGCAATGTTCATATTCGCCGATGGCGAGGGTGCTTTCTTTTTCGAATTTTTGGTCGACGATATACGGCTTTTCCATGCCGCAAATTAGGGATTTTTCCTTATTTTGCTCCTTCTAAACCATTCCGATGAAAAAACTATTCCTTCTACTCGCTCTCAGCACTACACTTTTCGCGCAACAAAAAATCGATTTAGGCACCTTGAAAGGGGGAGGCTATCAAGTTTTGATGCCCGCTAAATGGAATAAAAAACTGGTGATGTATGCACACGGCTACCAATTTATGGGGACTCCAGCGGCGAGTGCGAATGCAGGATTAGATAAAAAATTGCAGGTTATTTTAGACCGTGGCTTTGCGGTGGCGGCCTCGGATTATCCGATTCAAGGATTTGCGATGCCAGAAGGAGTGGATGCGACGGAGGAATTACGTCAGGCTTTTGTGAAAAAGATGGGTCAACCGGACTCCACCTTTATGATGGGTCACTCGATGGGTGGAGGAATTACGTTTGCGACGTTGGAGAATTTTGGCCAACATTATAATGGTGGATTACCTTTATGTCCACTCTCCTCCCGTCCGTATTTACAGTGCAGAAAAGAGTTCGATATGTATGCCACGATGAATGGATTGTTCCCGGGAATTGTGCCTTCTTTGAAAGATATTTTTGACATCAACAGCTCCGTTGGATTTGTATCTTTTGCTACAGCAGGCCAAAGAATGGGAGAGATCAAAAAGGCTTTATTACAAAAAGACTCCGTTTTAGCAGTAGCTTTTGCAAAGCGTTTCGACCTGAAATTAGATGACCTTCCCGGCGCTCTGTTTTTTAACCAAAACGTTTTACGTGACATTGCACTCAAGCTAAAAGGCAATCCTTTTGATAATACGGAAACGCTTTATACGGGCTTCCCAGATAACTTGAAAGTGAATGCGCTCGCAGAACGTTTACCAGCCACACAAGATCAGGCGAAGCTTTTTGCGCGCTATGATCGCACCGGAAAAATCGACAAGCCAGTCGTATTAATGCACACGATTTATGATCAATTAATTCCCGTTTCGTATGCGGTGACGAACATCGAAAATATGATTCATGCGCAAGGACGCGACCAATTCTTTGCGGTGAAATACACGAACGGACAGGCGCATTGCCAGTTCACGGATGAGCAAACGGCGAAAGCTTTTGATGCGATGCGGAACTTTGTGAAGACGGGTAAAAAGCCGGCGATTGAGTTTTTGCCTTAGGCAATCTTTCCTTAGACTCATCGTTTAACGTAAGATTTTCGTAATTTTGCGCCATGAACAAAACCCTTCTTCTCCTACTTTTGAGCGTCTCTGTATTCGCCCAAAAATCGTTTAAGATTGCATCCCCTTCTGATCAGATTTCTATCCAGCTGACGCAAGGAGTGGATAGAGCGGTAAAATACCAGGTTTTTTATAAGGCCAAAGAAGTCATTTCGGCCTCGGACCTAGGATTTACCTTGAAAAAGCCCGCTCTAGAGTTGCGTAAATTCCAGGTGTTGGGCGTAGATTCTACGACCTATGACGGGACCTGGAAACCGGTGTGGGGAGAGGTAAAAGAGATTCGAAATAACTACAAAGAATTAACGTTGCACTTGAAGGAATCGGGGGTATTACTCGATGTCATTTTCCGCGTTTTCGACGATGGAATCGGCTTCCGTTATTTCTTCCCGGCGCAGGATAATTTCAAACATTTTATCGTCGATAACGAGTGGTCGTCTTTCACCATGACGGGAGATCATAATGCGTTTTGGATTCCCGGGGATTACGATACGAATGAGTATACCTACCAAAGAACTAAAATCTCCGAAATCGACGCCCTCGCCGCAGCGGCAAAAGAAAAGGACATCGCGGTGACTTCCTTGATTGGCAAAAACTTTGTTCAAACTCCCCTGATGTTAAAGTCAGCGGACGGAATTTACATTAACGTCCATGAAGCGGCATTGGTGAATTATCCGGCCATGCATTTGAAGCAAGAAGGCTTCGAATTTACTTCGGCACTCGTACCTGATGCCGTGGGAAATAAGGCCTATGCGCAAGCGCCATTTAATACTCCCTGGAGAACGATTGTGATCTCGAATAAGGCAGAACAGATTTTGGCCTCCAAAATAATTCTGAACTTAAACGAGCCTTCAAAAATCAAAGATTCCACCTGGATCAAGCCCCAAAAATTCATGGGCATGTGGTGGGAAATGCACGTAGGCAAAGCGAACTGGCCACTAGCCGGCGGCAAGCACGGAGCAAACACCGAAAACGTAAAACGCTACATCGACTTCGCGGGCAAACACGGATTCGACGGCGTTTTAGTGGAAGGCTGGAATCAGGGCTGGGAAGATTGGTTTGGTAATTGGAAAGAAGAAGTCTTCGATTTCGTGACTCCATACCCGGATTACCAGATCGATACGCTGACAAAATATGCTGCCTCCAAAGGCTTGAAGCTCATCATGCACCACGAAACCTCGAGTTCCGTAACGAACTACGAACGTAGAATGGATGCCGCTTACCAATACATGGTAGACAAAGGAATCAACACCGTGAAGACAGGTTATGTAGGAAAAATCATCCCGCGCGGCGAACACCACGACTCCCAATGGATGGTCAACCACTACAACCGCGTCGCTGAAAAAGCAGCGAATTATCACCTGATGGTCGACTCCCATGAGTCCGTGCATCCTACCGGTTTACACCGCACCTATCCTAACTGGATGGCCGCCGAAGCTGCCCGCGGATCTGAATTTAACAATGCGCCCACACTCGGAATTAATGCGGAACACACGACCATTTTACCTTTCACTCGTTTGATGGGCGGCCCTATGGACTATACCCCGGGCCTTTTCCACATGAACTTGAATCAATTTGATTCAACTAGAACGACGAAGGTGCGCTCGACTTTAGCGAAGCAATTAGCGCTTTATGTGACCATCTATAGCCCGCTACAAATGGCGGCTGACTTACCCGAAAACTACGAACCTCGTTTAGATGCCTTCCAATTCATCAAAGATGTGGCAGTCGACTGGGACGACACGAAAATTATCTCGGCGGAACCGGGCGAATTCGTGACCATCGCTCGCAAGGCAAAGGGGAAAGACAACTGGTTTATCGGTTCCATCACCAATGCCACAGCCCGCAACATGTCCTTCGACATGGACTTTTTAGATCCGGATAAAACCTACGAAGCAATGCTCTACCGCGATGCGGATGACGCTGATTTTGAGAAAAATCCAGAGGCCTATGTCGTGGAAAAACGCTTAGTGACAGCGAAGTCAAAAATGACTTTCCGCTTGCAACGTGGAGGCGGATGTGCCATCAGCTTAAGACGCTTAAATTAACATGGAGCTATTTGATTTCCCTTCTGATCCTTCTGTAAACCTGCTTCCAGGTGAAGGGATCGTGAATTATTATGGGAAATTGATGTCTGAGTCAGAAGCCACTACGATGGCACAAGCCCTGCTAGATCGCATCGAGTGGCGAAACGACGAAGCAGTCATTTACGGCAAACGCATCATCACGAAACGCAAGGTAGCTTGGTACGGTGAAGAAGCTTTTTCGTATACCTATTCGAACACAACGAAGACTGCCTTACCTTGGACACCTGAACTACTGTTTTTGAAAAACCTCGCCGAAAAACACTCTGGAGAAACCTATAATTCCTGTCTTTTAAACCTGTACCACGACGGCTCCGAAGGCATGGCTTGGCACAGCGACGGCGAGAAAGATCTTCGAAAAAATGGAGCGATTGCCTCGCTTAGTTTTGGCGCAGAACGTAAATTCTGCTTCAAGCACAAGAAATCCGGAGAAAAAATCGACGTCTTTTTAGAAGCGGGAAGCCTACTCGTGATGAAAGGCGAAACCCAAACCCACTGGTTACACCGCTTGCCTCCCACCACAAAGGTGCATCAACCCAGAATCAATTTGACTTTCAGAACGATCGTCACAACCAGCGCTACATAAACCGGGAAAGTGAAAAGCAAAAGGGCAAAAAGCACCGAGTCAAAAAAAACGGAGTCCTTCGTTTTCGCCGCTGCAAAAGCCCGAACGGGTAAATAATAAGGCAGGGCAAAATAATACAAGAACCCTTTAGCGAACCCGGGATGCTCCGGCACTTTGATCAGGCGCTCCATCTTCTCAAAAACAACCGCATTAAATCGAACTCGATCCGTCGCCTCGACGATGGGTGTGGGCCACGATAAGTTTTCGAACGCCAGGTGAATTCCCTTTCCAAAAGCCGTAAAACTTGAATACCCAATCCCCGCAATCTGAACAATCGGGAATATTCCTTCTGCATGCGCGCTTTCCAAAATTCGGCTTGCCCCTTTTTTAAAGGGCTGTAATTCGTGGGTGTTTAGGCAGATTCCTTCGATGAAAATCAGTACAATTCCGTCGTTGCGGAGGCATTCTACCGCCTTTTGAAAGGTGCTGGCATTTAGATGCAGGTGCTCTTTTCCTTCTCTTTGGCGAAATACCGGAAGCATATTTAATTGCCTTAACAAGAACCCGAAAACCGGATTTCTAAACACGTCGCCTCGCGCTAAATAATTAATTTTTCGAGGATAAAGTGCACCGATAATGACGGCGTCTAAAAACGAATCTGGATGATTCACCACTAATAAAACCGGACCTTTCGTGTTCATCAATTCCGCATTTTTCACCACGATGGACGGGCAATAGATGCGCAGCGCGAATCGAACGAATATTTTTAGGAGAAAGATCAAGTAATTCTTTAATTTTAGTGCTCGCAAGGTTTAAAAATTTTCGCATGCAAGCAAGTTTTCTATCCGTGGTTTTAATGCCCATTGCCCTCGCCATCATCATGACTGGTCTGGGATTATCGCTAACGATCGCGGATTTCAAACGCGTGTATGAATACCCGAAAGCGGTTATAGTGGGCTTAGGCACCCAAATGATTCTGCTTCCTCTCATCTGCTATTTTATTGCCACCGGTTTGCATTTACCGGCTGAATTAGCGGTCGGATTAATGCTGTTAGCCGCCGCTCCAGGAGGGCCATCTGCGAACTTGTACTCGCACATCGCGAAAGGGGATGTTGCCTTAAATGTCACCCTCACGGCCTTAAACAGTATTTTATCGGTCATTTCTATCGCCTTCATCGTGAACCTTTCCATGAAACTTTTATTGCAGCAAGACGCCTACGTTCCCTTGCAGTTTTCGAAGGTATTAGAGGTTTGTCTAATCGTGATTTTGCCCGTGTCGGTCGGCATGTTGATCCGGAAAAAGGCGCCTGAATTTGCTGCACGGCTCGAGTCTCCGGTGAAAATTCTCTCCGCTATTTTCCTTGCCTTGATTATCGTTTTAGCGGGTTGGAAGGAGCGAGATCACTTGATGGTAGATATTCAAACTGTCGGTTTAGCTTGTCTTTTATTTAATGTGGCCTGTCTGTCGATCGGGTATTTTCTGCCGCGCTTATTGAATTTGGAGAAGAAGCAGGCGATCGCAATCGGGATGGAAATAGGCATTCACAATGGCTCTTTGGCCATTTTTATTGCGCTGAATGTGATCGGGAATGGAACGATGACGATTCCGGCTGTGGTCTACAGTATCGTGATGTTTATAACGGCGGCGATTTTTGGGTGGCTGGTGAACCTGCGCAACTAAACGAGCATAACTAATCCGCAGACTCGGCACTAGCCCTTTTCTTTTCAATCTTCTTGATATTCCAAATATACAGCGTCTCCACCTTCGCTCTCGCCCACGGCGTTTTGCGCAAGAAAGTCAAACTGGATTTGATGCTCGGATCACTCGCAAAGCAATTAATGCGAATCTTTTTCGCCATCTCCTCCCAGCCTAATAGATCGACTAGGTCGGTTAATATTTTCTCTAATGTGACGCCGTGTAGTGGATCGTTGCTCATGAGGAAGGATTAGAAAACCAAGACGCATATTCCACATAATTATAGGCGGTGCGTTTGAAAACTTCGGCCGCGTCTGGGCTCACATCTTTTAAATATTTCGCAGGATTTCCTGCATAAATCGTTCCTGCTGGAACGCGGGTTCCCTGCGTGACAATGGCTCCGGCAGCAATAATGCTCCCTTCTTCTATGTAGGCATTGTCCATCACGATGGCCCCCATTCCGATGAGCACATTATCTTCGATAGTGCATCCATGTACGATCGCATTGTGAGCGATGGATACGTAATTGCCGATGGAAGTGACGGTTTTTTGGTAGGTACAATGTACCACGGCGCCGTCTTGAATATTGGAATAATCGCCGATGCGGATGGAGTTTACATCGCCGCGAACGACCGCATTGAACCAAATGGTGCAATGTTTTCCGGTCTGCACATCGCCTACTACGGTGGCATTAGGAGCCACCCAATTGTCTTCTCCGAAGGAAGGGGAAACCCCTTTTACTGGTAAGATTAGGCCCATTTTCCTTGTAGTTTAAGCACTTTTTTTTTTTTTTTTTTTACCGCGCCACGACCCCCATTGAAGGGCGAAACGTATTTTACGACCTGGTGCAATTCGGGAATCGCATCGGCCGGACAGGTACTTAAAATATCCGGTCTTGACATGATTTTTAGATCTGCCATGTCGTCGCCCATGTAGAGGATTTCGTTTTCTTTAACGCCTAATTTAGGCAATAACTCCAGGTAGGTTTCTAATTTATCTTTGCCGCCTAGCCCGAAATAGATGTGTTGAAACTTCAGGTTTTCTAAGCGTTTTTTGACTCCCGCATGACTTCCGCCGGTAATTACACACATCGTATAATTTGCCTCGCGCGCCTTTTCTAGTGCATAGCCATCGCGGATGTAGAAAGTGCGGAAATGTTCGCCCGTTTCGAGCACGTGTACATTGCCGTCCGTCATGACGCCGTCGATGTCAAAAATGAAGACTTTTATATCGCTGAATAGGGAAAGTACGTTAGACATAGGGAGTATTTTGACCCAAATATCTGAATATTTTATGTATTTTTATCCCTTTATGAAGAATACGTCGTCCCTATTTCGTGTCCTCTTTTTTCTGTTGGCTCTGTCTTTCAGCCTTTCCGCCCAAAAAATTCAGGTGGGACCTTATTCTTTACGGGTGAACGGGACGCAACAGGAAAAAAATCACTGGGGTCCGTCTGAGGTTACCTACCGTGTCGCGAATGACAGTCTGGTTTTCCAGGTATCCGAATTTCTTTGGGATGAAAAAACGAAAACGGCGCAAGCAAAAGGCGGCGAAATCCCCGGAGAGAAATTAGGGCACAAGAACGCGCGAATTCAGCTGGCTGCGATGCAATTCGAACCGGCGAATGGCACATTGCGGATCATTTCGGCGGATTGGATTGAAGGCGATCAAACCAAAAACGGGGAGGGTTCCCTCACACTCAGAAAAAAAGACAAGTATTTCAGTTTCGAATTTAGGGGCTCAGAGCCCACGACTTTTACAGGGGAAGCCTGGACAGCGGAAGGTGCACCTTATTTCAAGGATTTGCGTAAAGGACTGCGTAATGGCGTCCTGCGTTTTGGTAATCTAGGCGCGATGTCTGCTCCTTTGATTGCGTTTCTGCCGGATTCCACGATTCTAGTGCCCACGGGAAGGTGGACGAGCCTTTTGAGTGAATCAGATTCGTTATGGCGGACGGAATTAACGGGCCAGTGGTATCCAAAGAGCCAAACTTTTCATTTTAAGAAACTACCCGGCGCCAGCAACCGCGCCTTGTTTGAGGATACTTTCCACGAGATGCGGATGTCGGTGGATTTAGGCGTCTTGCGGGTGAGGGAAAAACGCATTGATTTTTACCAAATTTCGGGCCGCAATCAAGTGCCCGCCTGGCTAGAATCGAAGGATTATTATAACGGCGGTCGCATCCAAGATTTGCAAGGGATGTTAACCTATAGCCCTATGCGCATTCTCTACCGCTATTTAGTGGAGAATAAAGCCCAAAGCGCAACCATCGGCGACCTCGCCGTTTTAGTGAATCGCAAGCCGGAGCAACTAATTGCGGGTTTCCAATCCTTCGTGGAAGCGGGCTATATGCAAGTGGAGGGCGACGTTTACTCGTTCACGAATCAGGGCAAGCATTACGCGCGGGTGGCCTATGAGAAAAAGGATTTCGACACGTTTTATGCGGCTTCGATGGGCGATCGTTTGGACGCTGATTCGGCGTCGATCAGCCTGGATTTAGTCGACAAGAAATTGCGCATCAGGGGGATTCAGCAGGTGATGATTTCGGATTCTTTGAAGGCAGAATTCATTCCTTACGATGAGGCTTTGACCTTCCAAAAAGGCCGCGATTTCAATTTCCCTGGCGAAATCAAGATTGGGGATTACCGTTTCCGTGGCCCCGATTTTGCCTTTAAATTCAACGATTTTACGGCGCAATTTTCGAAAATTGATTCGATCACGTTCATTCCCAAAGGGCAATCCAAAGAGTTTGGAGGGCAATTCAGGTATGAATCTGGCTCCTTGATTCTAAGCGAACCGGGGAACAAATCGGGACGTTTTGGGGTGGCAGAATACCCTAAATTAATCATCCCTAAAGGCATGACCGCCCATTTCGACGAGTCCTGGCGCGCAAACGGAGTGTACGATACCACGCATTATTTTAAAGTGCCTAGCATTACCCTAGATAGCTTAACGCAGAAGGCGCCCATTTTCGTGGGCAGCTTTCACTCGAAGGGACTTTTGCCAGTATTTACGACACAATTAGTATTGAAGCCGGACCAAAGTTTTGGCTTTACCTACCTCCCTAAAACACCACTTAAAATCTACCAAAACAGAGCGACCCTAACGACCACCGCTCCCATCGAAATGGACAAAAAAGGCTTGCACACCGCAGGCAACTTTTCCATCGAGGGTTTTCAATCGAGCACAAAGGAATCCTTCCTGTATCCAGATTCCTTAATCAGTATCGGTCTAGGCGGGAAACTAGGAGAGATGGCGAATAAAAAAGGACCTATCGCCACGCTGCCCGCACACCGCTTTGCTTGGTTGCCTCGCGAAGATTCCCTCGCGATTTATCCGGAGAAAAACTCCTTCGCCCTGTATGCAAATCAATTGCAATTAGAGGGGCCGGTGTGGATGCACAAAAAGCAGGTTTTCGGGAAAGGGGAGATTACATTGGGCGATGGCAAGCTGAAGTCCGAGCTTTTTTATTTCCAGCCAGCCACCTGGAAATCGAAGGAGGCAAGTCTGGCGATAGGGCTTAAAAAACCCGTTTTCCAAGCAGAAAAAATAGCCATTGAGGCCGCGCCAGGAGCCGTGAACCTCAACTTCAAACCGGTCGAGGAGTCGCCAGCGAAACTACCTATCCAAAATTACACCACGACCTATTCAGGGGCGGTTTGGGAACAAAAAAACCAGAAAATCAAACTGACTAAGCCGGAATTAAGCTCGCTAGATTCTGCCTCGAAAGCGGCCCCCATCGTAGCTAAGGCCGGTATATTAGACCAGGTTTCGGAGGTATTATCACTGGAAGGCGTAAAGGAAATTGAAATCGGTCCAGCCACCGTATATCCGGCAAAAGGACTGCTGGCGATCGCTAAAGGCGGACAATTCAAATCACTTACCGGGGCGAGGGCGACGGTGAATGGCCACGTTTTGGCAAACATCAACACCATCACCGCAAACGCACAGAAATTTACGGGAACGGCGAACTACCTGCTGCCCGTCGAAGGAAGCGACTCGCTGGTCATCCCCATGAAAAACTTCGACTTTCTGCCCGAAGGAATTCGCGCGGAGGCACGTTATATCGAAAAAACACCGCTAAAATTAACGGCCCATCAGGAATTCAAAGGCGACGTCTATTTCTTATCAGAGAAACCAAGTCTTGAATTCAAAGGCTCGATTCGCCCTTTATTAGGCACATTGAAGTTCAAAACTGCCTGGATCCCCTTTGCAAATTCGAAAGGAATCGTGGTGAACGACGAGTTGAAAGACGAATTAGGTCGCTCCGTTACCGCCGGTATTTTCGTGAATGCGGATAACAAATTATACCCCTCTTTCTTAGGTCCGATGTCGAACGAAGACGATCCCGTTTTATTCAAAGCCGCGGGCGAAGTGACGGAGGCATCCGAAGTGTACAGCATCAAAAATGCGGAATCTCAGATGCATTTATCGATTCCGAAAAAGCGAGTGGAAACGGACGGGATGGTCCAATTATTTACGGGGAATAAGCTGGTGAGGTCTTTTGGCAAGATTTCGATGTCCCTAGATACGCTGATTCCACGCATTGAATCCTGGTTAAGTTTGCAGTTCCAAGTACCGGTTCCTATCCTGGCGAAAATGGGCGATCGCATTGTCCGCTACAACTTAGACGAAGGTTTGCTGACGGCAGCGGCGGATGAGCCGGCTGATCGAGATGAATACTTGAAACGAGTAGAGCCGATTTTAGGGAAAAAGATTCCAGAAACAACGAAGGCGCGGATGGATCGCGAGCATTTGGCTTTGGACAAAGTGGATCCAGACTTCGCCTCCATGATTAACTTCTCCTCCATTAAATGGGCCTGGTCGCCTAATTTGAGTGCTTTTTACTCGATCGGCGACTTGCCATTAATCAATGTGGGGCCGGTGGATGTGAATGCGACGGTGAAGGGTTTTATGGAGGTTATTAAGAAGCCTTCCAAAGAAGAGTTTTACGGCTATTGGGAATTATCCGAAGATCTTTGGTATTATTTCGCTTATTTTGAGGGCGAATTAGGGGTCTATTCCTCCGATAATGCGTTCCTTGCTACCGTTCGAGAGTCGATGAAGACACAGAAGAAAGGCGGTATCAAGGTAGTGGAGGCAGCTGCCGAAGAAAAGAATGCCTTTGTAAAACGCTTCAATGCGTATTATACACCACTTATTCCGGTGAAGAAGGCGCCAGTGAAAAAAGAACCAGTAAAGACAAAACCAGCCAAGAAAGGCAAAGAAAAGAGCGGTGGATTTTAAGAGTATAACTTTTTTAAAGAATTTTTTTGATTGCCTAGACCGCTGGGGTCTGGTGCGTCGCGATCCGTTTGGGAATCCGATCGGGATGAAACGCATTATCGTATTCATTTTAGGCTGGTTAACCTTTGCACGACTAAGTATTTACAATAAAACGGAAATTAAAGGCACCGAAAAAATTAAAGATTTGCCTCGTGAAGGCGTCTTATTCCTGTCAAATCACCAAACCTATTTCATGGACGTGATTTGCCTCTACCACATCTTTTTCTCTGTGAAATGGCGGATAAATAATAGCATCCGCTTCCCTTTCTACTTATTAGCACCTCGTTCTCGCCTATTTTATGTGGCGGCCACGGAAACAATGAAAGAAGATGGTTTTCTGCCTCGTGTCTTCTCCTTAGCGGGTGCCATATTAGTGAATCGTTCTTGGCGTGCACACGGTCAGGACGTGAAACGTGAAGTGGATTTAGAAGCACAAACGAAAGTAGGAAAGGGCTTGAAATTCGGTTGGGTTATTAGTTTTCCACAAGGAACCACGCGTGCTTTTGCTCCCATCCGTAAAGGAACGGCGCACTTGATTAAAGCGGAAAACCCTATTGTGGTCCCTGTCCAAATCAACGGCTTCAGACGCGCTTTTGACAAGAAAGGCTTCTTTTTGAAGAAACGCAACACGACCCTTAGCGTAGAATTCAAGGACCCGATTCGCTTTAAAGAATCGGACACCATCGAAGAAATTTTACAGCGAATTTCGGACGAAACCGGCATTCCGATGGTTGATACAAATGCTCAGTAAAACACAAGGCATCGTTATTTCGTACATGCGGTACCGGGAAACCTCGATACTGGTAAATGTCTACACATCGGAATTTGGCATTTGTTCTTACATCGAAAATGGGGTACGTTCTGCCAAAGCCAAGCACAAAATGGCCCTCTTCCAGCCGCTTACACAGCTTGACTTAGAGGTCTACCACAAACCAGGAAAGGGCTTGCACCGCATCTCAGAGGCCAAATGTTCCTTTCCTTACCAAGCCATTCCCTTCGACATCGCGAAGTCTTCACTAGCACTTTTCCTCTCTGAAGTATTAAGCAAAGTCTTGAAAGAAGAAGAGGCGAACCCCGTACTATTTGAATTTTTATCCCAATCCTTGCAATATTTAGACCGGGCCTCCGAACACTTTGAGAACTTCCATTTGCAGTTCCTTTGGCAGCTCGCGTCCTTTTTGGGCTTCGGCGCTAGTACCTCCGCTGAATTTTACCAGCAACTAAAGGCCGCCGGCTGCATCGTTCCTACCTTCCAAGGATTGGATGCCTTGATTCAGGCTGATTATGGACATCCCATCGTGCTGCATCGGGCGGAGCGCAAAGAATTATTGGCGGGCATGCTAAATTATTACCAATTGCACATGGAAAATTTCGGAGAGATTCGTTCCTTGCAGATCCTACAAGAAGTTTTAGCCTAATGCCTAATCTGTATTCCCTGAAACCCTCGGCAACGCCGAATTATTTAGACATCACTTTTCAGTTTAGCCCTCGCAAACCGGGCAAACAAGTGATACAGCTGCCCATTTGGCGTCCAGGCCGTTACCAGGCACAAAACTTCGCGAAAAACATTCCCGTTTTAAAGGCCTTCAGTGGAGGCACGCCCATTGCAATAAACAAAACAGCCTCGTCTACTTGGGAACTAGAGGCATCCGAACCAGTTGAAATTCACTATAGCTATTACGCAAATCAACCAGATGCGGGCGGCTCTGTGGTCGAGGAGGATTTGCTTTACATCAATTTCATTAACTGTCTTCTGTACGTAAAAGGCCGCGAAAATGAGCGCTGCGAAATCCAGATCGAAAAACCAGTTGGCTGGAAAAGCGTTTGCACGTTCAAAAATGGAGGCAAATACCGCGAGCTCGTGGACTCTCCTTACATCGCCGCACCAGCCATTTTTCAACATAAATGGAAATGCAATGGCGTGAAATTCGCCATCGATGTGGTGGGATCGCGCCAGGCTTTGACGAAGAAATTAACGGACGCTTACGAGAAATTCACCCAAACCCAGCTAGACTGGATGGGCCATTTCCCCGTCAAAGAATACCATTATATGCTTTGGGTTTGTCCTAAGCCCTATTACCACGGGGTGGAGCACACAAAATCGACGATGATGGTGATGGGGCCGCCTGACCGCGATGCCTATGAAGACTTGATCGGCTTAGGTTCGCATGAATTATTCCACGTCTGGAACATAGCCACGATTCGCCCGAAGGAATTATTTCCCTATGCCTATCACCAGGAAATCCCGTTTTCGACAGGTTGGGTAGTAGAAGGTATCACGACCTATTTAGGGGATTGGTTCCTGTATGAGTCGGGTGTTTGGACGAAGCAAGAATACCTCGCAGGACTTTTAGGGAATTTGAAATTGCATTTTGAACGGGATGGCCAGGCACAGCAATCGCTCGAAGAAAGTTCGATTGATTTATGGCTCGATGGCTATGGGACAAGTCTGCCGAACAAGCGAGTTTCTATTTATTACAAAGGGGCGGTGGTGGCCTTGGCTTTGGACCTAAAATTGCAGGCGAAAAACGGCAAATCATTAAAAGACGTGATGCGTCAAATGAACGTGGAATTCGGTCAGCTGAAAAAGGGTTACACGAAGGAGGACTTCATCCGCATTTGCGAAAAAGTCTATGGGGATTCCTTGCAGGATTTCTTCCGAGACTATGTCGAAAAATCAACCGATATAATTACAGATTTACAGGAGATTCTTGCAAAATTAGGACTGAAATTCGAGTACGATCCAGAAAAAGGCTGGACACTGCACTAAAATGCGCAATGAAAAGGCGTGTATTGTCTTTTCAGTAGATATTTTGTCTTTTAGGTATCTACTAATTTTCCTCAGAGTTTAGGAATTTTACCGTAATGAAAGATTTCCCTACTTTAATTCGAAAGGCTCGATTAGACAAAGGCTACAGCCAGGACTACGTTTCCACTGAAATAGGTATCACTTTATCCGCTTATTCAAAAATTGAAAGAGGCCTGACAGACCCTTCCTTGAGTCGAATGAAGCAAATCGCAGGGGTTCTGGAAGTAGATTTATCGGTACTTTTCAGACCTAAAAACTACCCCCATTTCTCTGGTGTTGCCGATCCAGGTGGTGCCACCACCCCCGTTTCTCGCTACGAATTTGAAGCTTATGTAGGTTTAGTTCGTGACCTCCAAGAGCAATTGCGCGATTTAAACGATCGCCTCCTTTAATCCCCGTTTTCCATTGCGGAATCAGGGCTTATGCCTAAATTGCAGGTTCAAAATCAATTCCTATGTTGAATAGACCGCGTCGTAACCGTTCCACTGCCGCTATCCGCACGATGGTGGAGGAAAATCGCCTTTCGGTGAAGGATTTACTCTTCCCTCTTTTTGTGATGGATGGTACTGCTACGAAAACTGAAATCAAGTCGATGCCAGGCATTTACCGCTACACGACTGATTTATTGTTGAAAGAAATCGAGGAGTGTTTGAACCTAGGAATTACTTCTTATGCCCTTTTCCCTCAGGTTGCTGAGGAGCGCAAGGATTCGCTAGCGACGGAATCCCATCGCCAAGGCAGTCTATATTTAGAGGCTATTCATGCCGTGACGAGTCGTTTTCCAGAGATTTCGATGTTAACGGACGTGGCGATGGACCCTTACAGTTCAGACGGACATGATGGGATCGTGAAGAATGGCGAGATTTTGAATGACGAGACTTTAGAGGTGTTGGCCAAAATGGCCGTAGCACAAGCCCAGGCAGGATCTAAACTGATTGGTCCATCGGATATGATGGATGGCCGCGTGGGTTATTTACGCGAATCACTAGACGATGCTGGTTTCACGAATGTGGGTATCATGGCCTACAGCGCGAAATACGCGTCAGCCTTTTACGGACCGTTCCGTGATGCGTTAGAGTCTGCGCCTAAATTTGGCGATAAAAAGACCTACCAGATGAACCCCGCAAACAGCCGCGAAGCCCTTCGCGAGGCAGAATTAGATGAATTAGAAGGAGCAGATTTCTTGATGGTTAAGCCGGCTTTGGCCTACTTAGACATCATTTCTTTACTCCGCGACAATACCAATTTACCGATCGCCGCCTACAACGTTTCTGGCGAATATGCGATGGTCAAAGCAGCCGCTGCAAACGGCTGGATCGATGGCGAAAAAGCGATGTTAGAAAGCTTGCTTTCAATGAAACGCGCCGGAGCCCAGGTGATTTTGACCTATTTTGCCAAAGAATTTGCCCAATTAAAAATAAAGTAAAATGTCGTCAGACCGTTATATGCAACGAGGCGTTTCTGCCTCGAAAGAAGATGTTCACAAAGCCATTGCGAACTTAGACAAAGGCCTATTTCCGCAGGCATTCTGTAAAATCTCCCCAGATATCTTGGGAGGCGATGCAGACTATTGCAACATCATGCATGCGGATGGGGCGGGGACGAAATCGTCTTTGGCCTACCTATACTGGAAAGAAACGGGTGACATCTCCGTGTGGCGCGGCATCGCACAAGATGCGGTCGTGATGAACACAGACGACTTAATCTGTGTAGGAGCCACCGACCAAATGTTGCTATCTAGCACCATCGGTCGCAATAAAAACTTGATCCCAGGCGAGGTCATCGCCGAAATCATCAACGGCACGGAAGAAGTTCTACAAATGTTACGCGATAACGGCATCGGCATCTATTCGACCGGTGGTGAAACGGCAGACGTAGGCGACTTAGTGCGCACGATCATCGTGGACAGCACGGTTATCGGCCGTATGAAGCGTTCAGACGTGATCTCCAACGGAAACATCCAAGCAGGCGATGTAATCATCGGTTTAGCTTCAGATGGCCAAGCGAATTACGAGAAGACTTATAACGGCGGAATGGGTAGCAATGGCTTGACCTCCGCTCGCCATGACGTTTTAGGTAAATACCTAGCAACAAAATACCCTGAGTCTTTCGATCCATCGGTTCCGTCGGATTTAGTGTATTCTGGTTCTCGCAACTTAACTGAAGCGGTTCCTGGAACCCCTTTAAATGTAGGCCAATTAATTCTTTCCCCTACGCGTACCTACGCGCCAGTGGTGAAGGCTTTATTGACTGAATTACGTCCTCATTTGCACGGAATGGTGCATTGTTCGGGTGGTGCGCAGACGAAAGTGATGCATTTTGTGAACAACGTCCACGTGATTAAAGACAATTTATTCCCGATTCCTCCGCTGTTTGATTTGATCCAAAAAGAAAGCGGAACCAGCTTCAAAGAGATGTACCAAGTATTCAACATGGGCCATCGTTTAGAAGTCTATGCGAATCCAGCACACGCAGATGAAATCATCCGTATTTCTCAGTCCTTTGGTATTCCAGCCCAAATCGTGGGTCGCGTAGAGGCCTCTGCGACTAAGAAGCTGACCATCAGCAGTGAATACGGAGAATTTATTTATGAATAGTGTTTGCTATTAAGCGAATTAATTTTTAGATTTGCACCCCCATTTAAAAGGCTTTTAAAAGTTTTTCATTTGTCTTGAATTACTAGCCTCGTGGGATTGTTTCACTTAAATACAGTAAAAATGTACGCAATCGTAGAAATTGCCGGGCAGCAATTTAAAGTAGAAAAAGACCGTTCTGTATACACTCACCGTTTAGCGGGAGCAGAAGGCGCTGCACTGGTTATCGACAAGGTATTACTTGTTGACAATGACGGAAAGATTTCCGTAGGAGCTCCCACAGTAGCTGGAGCCACTGTTACAGCTAAAATTGTTGCACACGTTCGTGGCGAGAAAGTTTTAGTTTTCAAGAAAAAGCGTAGAAAGACCTATCAAAAAATGAATGGTCACCGTCAAGATTTGACAAAAGTATTGATTGAATCAATCAACGTAAAATAAGTCTTAAACTAAGCGATTCTTCGGAACGCATAAATAAATAATACCATGGCACATAAGAAAGGCGCCGGATCATCCAAAAACGGTCGCGAATCACATTCAAAACGATTAGGCGTTAAGTTATTTGGAGGTCAAGCAATCATTGCAGGAAATATCATCGTTCGTCAACGTGGTACTGCTCACAATCCTGGCTTAAACGTAGGAATCGGAAAAGATCACACATTGTTCGCTTTGACGGATGGTGTTGTTAAGTTCCAAAAAGGTTTCAAAGGACGTTCATTCGTTCACGTTTTACCTATCTCAGCTGACGCAACTCCAGCAGATGCACCAGCAAAAGCTCCTGCTAAGAAAGCAGCTCCAGCTCCAGTAGCTGAGGCAGCAGTAGAAGCAGCAGCAGAGGCTCCTGCTAAGAAAGCTCCTGCAAAGAAAGCAGCAGCTCCAGCAGCAGAGAAAAAAGCACCAGCGAAGAAAGCAGCTAAGGCTGAGTAATTTCCCTCGCTTATAAAGAAAGACCTGGCATGCAAATGCCGGGTTTTTTTGTTTTTTGGAAACCAAATAGGCCGTACCTTTGTTCCATCTTTTAAATACCCACCTCATGAACAATACGACAACTATCCATATTTACACTGAATCGACCCCTAATCCACATTCCATGAAGTTCGTCTTCAATATGGAATTATTGCCGGAGGGAATGTCATTCGATTACACCCAACCCGCAGACGGATTAACGAAAGAGAAAAACTCTCCTTTAGCCGTAGCCCTATTTGGATTTGATTTCGTTTCCCGCGTGTTCATCACCAACAACTTCATCACTTTAACGAAAACCGAGTCAGTGGCTTGGGAAGATGAATTGTTCGGAATCAAAACTTACTTAAAGAAATATTTCGAAGAGAAACGTCCCGTTTTCTCTCTACCAGAAGCGACGATTGCAGATGATCAATCATCAGATACACCTGCCATCAAGCAAATCAAGCAAGCCTTAGACGAATATGTTCGTCCAGCCGTAGAATCCGATGGTGGTGCGATCACGTTCCACTCGTTTGACGAAGCATCTGGCCAAGTAAAAGTATTATTGCAAGGTTCTTGCTCTGGCTGTCCATCATCTACTATGACTTTAAAGCAAGGTATCGAGGCGCTATTAACGCGCATGGTGCCGGGTGTGAAGGAAGTGGTGGCGGAAGGGGTTTAAAATTTCCGAAGGAAATTTTAAGAGTAGAGAGTATAGACAAGAGAGTATAGATTATAGAGTAGAGGTTTTTTTTATCTCTTCTCTATACTCTCTAATCTCTACTCTTTTTTTCTTTTAAAGAATAGAGCATAAAGCACAAAGAATAAAGTTGGATTAAAAAAAGGGACCGAGGTCCCTTTTTTTATGTATTCAGAAATGATTTAAACATTTCACGAAGGTTATCGCCGCAGGCGATGCCATCTTTATTCTTTGTGCTTTATTCTTTACAAATAATTTAAAACATCCCGCAATTCAATTACCTCCCTAAAATTCGCATGCTCCACCTTGTGCGAAACCACTTCGTGGGCCCAAGTCGTGTGGTAAGGAACGTGAATTCCGTGTCCACCCACAGCGAGTACGGGAAGAATATCTGATTTTAATGAATTGCCTATCATCGTGAAATGGGCAGAATCCACATCCAGGTGTTTGATCAATTTTAAATAATCGCTTTCCTGCTTATCCGACATAATTTCGATGTGGTGGAAATATTGTTCCAATCCAGATTTAGCTAGTTTGCGTTGTTGGTCCAACAGGTCGCCTTTGGTGGCTACCACTAAGCGGTATTTCCCTTGAAGGGCTTTCAATACTTCTTCTACACCAGGAAGAATTTCGATGTCACGCTCTAATAACTCTTTGCCTAAATTCAGAATCTTTTCGATTCCATCCAGGCCCATCGTGCCACCCGATACTTGAATCGCCGTTTCGACCATGGAAAGCATGAAGCCTTTGACGCCATAACCATACAATGCAAGATTGTTCATCTCGACTTTGAATAATTCCTGACCGGTCGTGTGGGATGGCAAATAGTCCTCTAAAAGCGCACAGAATTTATCTTCTGTCTCTCTGAAATACGGCTCGTTTACCCAAAGGGTGTCGTCAGCGTCGAATGCGATTACGTGGTTCATATCGCGAAATTAAATAATAAAGCACAAAGCATAAAGTATAAAGTTCGTGTCGCCACAGGCGACGCGTATATGAAATGTTTTTGTACCATATTTCCTAAAACACAAAAATGGGGCCGAAGCCCCATTTTTAACCATCATTATTCTTTGTGCTTTAAATTTTAAAGTGTCTCGCTTTGAAATTTAGTAGCTCGTTGCTATCGTAATAAAATCAGCCGCCACTAACGAAGCGCCACCGATTAAACCACCGTCAACGTCTGGGCAAGCGAATAATTCTTTTGCGTTTTTCGCGTTGCAGCTTCCGCCGTATAGGATAGAGATGCTGTCGGCTACGCTTTGGCCATATTGTTTAGCAATGTGTGCGCGTAAATAAGCATGCATTTCTTGAGCTTGATCTGAAGAAGCAGTTAAGCCTGTTCCGATAGCCCAAATAGGTTCGTAAGCGATCACCACTTTAGCGAAATCTTCTGCAGAAAGGTGGAATAAGCTTTCGGTTAATTGTTGTGCCACGTGGCCTAAGAAATCTGCGCCTTCGCGAGTTTCTAAGCTTTCGCCGCAGCAAAATAAAGGAGTTAAGCCGTTAGCTAAAGCAGCGTCTGTTTTAGCGGCTAATTGTTCGTTCGTTTCAGCGAAGTATTGACGACGCTCTGAGTGTCCTAAGATTACATATTGTACGCCGGCAGATGCTAACATAGCAGCGGAAATCTCGCCGGTGTAAGCGCCTGAAGCTTTTTCGTGGCAGTTTTGGGCTGCGACAGCTAAGTTTGGAATGCCTTCAATTACTTGATTAACACCCGTTAAATACAAAGCAGGTGTCGACATAATCACCTGAACATCAGCGGAAACGCTAGACTTCACTAATTCTGCTACTTCCGTAGCCAAAACGAATGCCTCTTGCGCCGTTTTGTTCATTTTCCAGTTACCTGCAACAATTTTTTTTCTCATACGTTCATCATTTAAGCCTTAAAATTACGAATGCTTTCGGTGGAATGAAAATTAGCACGAAAAATTAGCCCGGATATTTCTGAACATTCCCACAATTAGCGTATTTTCACACCTTATATGAACGTTAACCTTGCTATGAAAAAAATCAGCACCGGCCTCCTTCTTTTACTTTTCCCTTTCCTCTCTTTTTCACAGGATTTATTTCCGCATTCCCAACAAAAATGGGTCGATTCGGTATTCAATTCGCTGAGTGTGGATGAGAAAATTGGTCAAATGCTGATGCCGCGGGGAAATGTGGCGGATACCTACGATACGACTCGTTTGTATTCGATCGTGAAGGACTACCACGTGGGAGGTTTTGTTCTTTTTAAAGGACATCCGGTGAAGCAGGCGGTACTAGTAAATGAATTGCAGCGCCGGACAAGAGTGCCCCTGTTTATCGGGATGGATTTAGAGTGGGGTTTAGCGATGCGTTTGGATTCGACGTTCCGTTTTCCTTACCAAATGACTTTAGGCGCGATGCAAGGAAATACGGCCTTGATCGAGAAGATGGGCCTACAAATAGGGGAGCAATGCCGCAGAATGGGCGTGCATATTAATTATGCGCCGGTGGCGGATGTGAATAATAATCCGGCGAATCCGGTGATTAACTTTAGGTCTTTTGGGGAGAATCGGGAGGATGTGACGGCGAAGGCTTTGGCCTATATGAAAGGGCTTCAAAAGGCTGGAATCATTACTTCTGCGAAACATTTTCCAGGTCATGGGGACACCGGAGTGGATTCTCACTTTGATATTCCGGTCTTGAATCACTCGCGTTCGCGCTTGGATAGTTTGGAATTATTTCCCTATAAAGAGCTAATAGCCAATGGCTTACAAGGTGTAATGGTGGCGCATTTGAATTTGCCAGCATTGGATACTACAGCTTCCTTAGCATCGACGCTTTCAAAACCGATTGTTACGGGATTATTGCGGGATGAGTTGAAGTTTAAGGGCCTCGTTTTCACGGATGCGATGGATATGAAGGGGGCGACGAAAATGTTCCCGGAAGGCACGGCAAACGTGAAGGCGATTCTAGCTGGAAATGATATTTTGGAGACCTTTGTGGATGTTCCAGCGGCTTTTGAGGCGATTAAAAAGGCATTAACGAATGGCGAAATTTCGCAAGAAGATATTGATCAGCGTGTGAAGCGTATTTTGAATGCCAAAGCCTGGGCAGGTCTCGCCCACTATTCGCCTATCGTAGTGGAGAACTTGATTAAGGATTTGAACCCAATTAAATCAGAGGTCTTGAACCGCGAATTTGCCGAGAAAACGATCACGTTAATTAAGAATCCAGGCGAGCTAGTTCCTATTAAAGCCTTAGATAAAACACGCATCGCAACTCTGGCGATCGGGAAACCTTCTTATGGGTCTGCCTTCCCTACGGAGTTCCAAAAAATGGCCAACAACTACGTCGAAATGCCTCATTTCTATTTAGACGAAACGAGTGCAGATTCCACGATTACGCGCATTGAAAATACCTTAAAAACCTATGATGTGGTCTTGATGGGAATTCACAGCATTTCCATCCGTCCAGCGAACAATTACAGTTTGAAGCCGGCGATTAAGAATTTAGTGAACCGCTTTACATCGCCTAAAACGGTGGCGATTCATTTCGCGAACGTGAATACACTAACGCAATTCGATAGCTTGAAGAATGCGGGGGCCTTAATGACTGCTTACCAAGATGGTATTTCACAGCAGGAAGCGGCGGCGGAAATTGTTTTTGGGGCGATTCCGGCGACTGGTAAATTACCCGTGAGTTTGAATGGAACCTATAAGCAAGGGATGGGTCTAACGACTACTTCTTTAGCGCGTTTGCAATACAATTTATTGCCAGAGGCGGTGGGGATTTCGTCTGACTATTTGAATGCAAAAGTGGATTCGATGGCGAAATTAGCGATCGCGGTGAAGGGTGCTCCGGGTGTGGTGGTGTTGATTGCCAAAGAAGGGAAGGTCATTTACCACAAAGCTTTTGGCAACCAGATCTACGAAACAACCGTTCCATTAAAGACGTCAGATATCTTCGATTTGGCCTCTATTACCAAAATTTCAACCTCCGTTCCGGCCCTAATGAAATGGCAGGATGAGGGTAAATTTTCCTTGAAAACGACGATGGGACAACTGGTTCCCTCGTTTGCGAAATCAAATAAAACGGGACTTTTATACGAAGATGTGCTAACGCACCAAGCGCGCTTAAAGGCATGGATTCCGTTCTGGATGGACTACGTGGACAGCACGGATATGATTTTCCACAGCAAGAAATTCCAGGAAAAATTCACACAAGATGATGTGAAGTACAAATATGTGGAACGTTTCTTGAGCCCAGCATCTGGCGAGGCGCGTTTGAAGAAAAATATCACCGACCAAAAGTCCATGTGGAAAGAATACGTGGACATCACAAAAGATGTGACGCGTTGGAAGCCATTCACGTTGTCTTATGCGCAATCTGAGGAATATCCGACGCAAGTGGCGCCTACTTTATGGGCACACAAAACCATGAAAGAGCGGATTATGACGGCGATTAAGGAGAGTCCTTTGCGCGAGAAAAAGGAGTATGTGTATTCGGATTTATCCTACTATTTATTGCCTTCGGAATCGCCACGCATGACGGGAAAACCTTGGACAGATTTCTTATCGGATACGTTTTACAAGCCTTTAGGGGCGTCGACTTTGGCCTATCAAGCAGAAAAACATTTCCCTCTATCACGTATCGTGCCATCGGAATACGATTCGCTTTTCCGCAAGACCTTGATTCACGGAAAGGTGCATGATGAAGGCGCGGCTCTTTTAGATGGTATTTCGGGCCACGCGGGCTTATTCGGGAATGCGAATGACTTAGCGAAATTGATGCAGATGTACCTGCAAAAAGGATACTATGGCGGCCAGCAATTCATCCAAGAATCGACGATTAAGCAATGGACTTCTTATCCATTTAGTGCGTCTGAAAATGCGCGTCGCGGGGTAGGTTTTGACAAGGTGGATCGCAATAAAGCGGGTATTTCGGCGGCGGCTTCGGCGAGCGCGGAGAGTTTTGGGCATTCTGGATTTACGGGAACCTATACTTGGGTGGATCCAGCTCAGGATTTAGTGTATGTGTTTTTATCGAACCGAGTGTATCCGACGCGTAATAATTCCAAAATCTCAGACATGAATATCCGCACCGGAATTAACGAAGTCATTTATCAAGCCATTAAAAAAGGAAACTAATATGCGCATATTAATCACGGGAGGTACAGGTTTTGTGGGGGCAGCTCTGAAGCAATTTTTGCTTACTCAGGGCCATGAGGTCGTGATTTTATCTCGCTCTGGAGGCGATTTCCAATGGGATGTTTCCTATGGTTATATCGATCCAGCGGCCTTCACTGGCGTCGATGCAATCGTGCATTTAGCTGGTGCTGGCATTGCAGACGAACGTTGGTCAGCAGCGCGCAAAAGAGAATTAGTGAATAGCCGCGTGCGTAGCACCGCGGTTTTATACCAAGCATTATCCACCATTCCACATTCCATTAAAACAGTTGTCTCGGCATCTGCTATCGGCTTTTATGGGGCAGATACGGGTGAATCGGAGTGTGTCGAAACCTCGCCGGTGGGACTTGATTTTTTAGCGGATTGTACCAAACAGTGGGAAGAGGCAGTCGACCAAATCGCTACTTTAGGCATTCGTCTCGCCAAAGTCCGCATCGGCTTAGTGATGGGTGCAGAGGGTGGTATTTTTCCCGTGATTTCGAAACCAATTCGTTGGGGTCTTGGCGCTAATCTAGGTTCCGGAAAGCAATGGCAATCTTGGATTCATATGACCGACCTTTTGAGAATTTTTAACGAGTTATTGATAAATCCTGCCTTGTCTGGCGTCTATAATGGAGTGGCTCCCGAGCCGATTCGGGCGGGTGAAATGAATAAACAAATTGCGTCCGCTTTGCGTAAACCCTTCTTTTTGCCTTCCATCCCAGGCTTTTTACTCCGCCTCGTTTTAGGCGAAATGGCCTGTTTAGTGCTGGGCGGTAGCCGCGTGTCTTCGGCGAAAATAGAAAAAGACGCGGCCTTTTCCTTTACCTTTGTTCGCTTCGAGGAAGCATTAAAAGAAATTCTACATGTCTAAAAAAATATTGATTTATTGCGGGTCTTCTAGAGGCCACAATCCGGTATATGCGGAGCAAGTGGTAAAATTAGCTCAGGCCTTGCATGCCCATGGATGCCAGGTGATTTTTGGCGCTGGAAGCGTGGGTTTGATGGGTGTTTTAGCCGATGAATTTTTGCGTTTAGGTGGTCACGCGATCGGTGTGATTCCTCAATTTATGGAACCTTGGGAAGTGAAGCACAAGGGCTTGCCGGAATTACATGTAACGGATACGATGCACACGCGCAAGGCCTTGATGGCTGATATGGCGGATGGGGTGATTGCGATGCCGGGAGGTTTTGGGACTTTGGACGAATTATTCGAAATCCTTACCTGGAAGCAATTAGACTTACATGAGATGCCTGTTTCGGTGTTTAATATCAACGGCTATTTCGACCATCAATTGAAGCAAATCCAGCACATGGTGGATGAAGGTTTCTTGAAGCAACCGAATATGGATGCCCTGCAAGTGGAGTCCGATCCAGAGAAATTAGCGGATTGGATGATGGCCTATGAGCCGGAGAAAATGGAGAAAAAGTGGATTTACGTGGGATGAGAAAAACCTTGTTCTTCTTGTTGATGTCTGTTTGTCTGATGGCACAGAAGACCCCAGAAAATTTGGGGTCAGCTGTGAATTCGGAGTATTCAGAATTAAATCCGGTGATTTCACCGGATGGAAGAACGCTGTATTTTGGACGTAAAAGTCATCCGGCTAATCGCTATGGGGTGAAAGGCTCAGAGACGATCTCGGGCTCACAGGATATTTGGTTCTCCGAAAAAGTAGGGGATACTTGGAGCACCGCTCGTCGTCTATCCGAAGTATTAAACCGCGATCAATACAACACCATTTTATCGATTTCCCCTGATGGCCAAACCATCCTCTTAAAAGGCGCCTACGTAAACGGCACCTATGAAACGCGGGGTTTCTCGATTTCCAATAAAACGACTGCCGGCTGGACGGTTCCCGTTAAAATTGAAATACCGGGTTATGAGCAAATGAGCAAAGGCAAAAACGAATATGGGTATTTAACCATGGACGGGAAGGCTTTGCTACTTGCCTTCGCTCGCAAGAAAAACAGCGAAGACGACGATTTATATGTGAGTTTTTTTGAGGAGGGCCGCTGGACGCGTCCTTTGG
This sequence comes from Cytophagaceae bacterium, assembly GCA_027491195.1. Lineage (GTDB taxonomy): Bacteria > Bacteroidota > Bacteroidia > Cytophagales > Spirosomataceae > Aquirufa > Aquirufa novilacunae. Next base: position 340,880 of record JAIXWQ010000009.1, read on the forward strand.
ATTTAGGCGAAACCATTAACACGAAATATTCCGAGACGACGCCATTCCTTTCCGCAGATGGTAAAACACTTTATTTCTCTTCGGATCGTCCAGGAGGGCAAGGAAGCCAAGATATTTACCTCACTCGTCGGCTAGATGACACTTGGCAAAACTGGCGCAAGCCCCAAAACTTAGGCTCACCCATCAACACGGAAGAATACGATGCCTATTATTCTATCGCTGCGAAAGGGGATTATGCCTATTTTATGTCGGGGAAGGGGTCGCTGGGGAAGAAGGATATATTTCGACTTTCAGTCGAGTCGCCTACGGCCGGCGATGCCGGCGGAGTCTTAGTCAATGAGTCGCCGGGAGGTCCCGGCTCAGTCAAAGAGTCCGGAGGGAAAATCGGCAATGCGCCTTCAGACGTAGCTTTAGGTGAGAGTCGGTTTGGGAATTCATCCACTCGTTCGGTGACCTCGCAAGAGTCCGATCCGGTGGTTTTATTATCGGGGACGGTATTGAATCAGCAGACCGGAAAGGTGCCTGAGGACGCTTCGGTGACCTATGAGGATTTGTCTACGGGCAAGGTAGTAGGCCAAGCGAAGCCAGATCCGAATACGGGTAAGTATAAATTAGTTCTGCCGTTTGGTAAGAATTATGGTATTACGGCGAAGGCCAAAGGTTTCATCCCTGCTTCCACGAACTTGGATTTAAGCACCATGAAGGGGCGCTATCTAGAATTAGATGACCGCGATCTGTCGATGGTTCCATTAGTGAAAGGAAACACGGCGACGATTAATAATCTCTTCTTCGATCTGGGGAAGGCCACGTTGAAACCGGAATCTGGACCTGAATTGAAGCGTATTTTACAGGTGATGACGGAGAACAAGTCACTTGTGATCGAGATTAGTGGTCATACGGATAATACCGGTTCAGATGAAATCAACGATAAATTATCTCTAGAGCGGGCAAATGCGGTGAAAGAGAACTTATTAAAAGGAGGCATTGATACGTCTCGAATTCGGACCAAAGGATATGGTAAGTCTAAACCGAAAGCGGATAACTCGACAGAGGAGGGACGCCAAATCAACCGCCGCGTAGAAATTGAAATCTTATAATATGGAGCCCAAAAAGAATTGGAAATACGTGCCCGCACCGCCGGCCGCAGAGGTAGAGGCGTTAGGGGAGGCTTTGGGACTTAAGAACTCCTATTTTTTATCCTTATTAGTCTCTCGCGGGATCAAGACCTTCGACCAAGTCAAGGATTTCATGGTACCAGAGGTCAATCAACTGCACGATCCATTCCTGATGAAGGACATGGACAAAGCGGTGGAACGCTTAGGTCTCGCGTTAGAATCCGGGGAGAAAATCTTGATTTATGGTGATTATGACGTGGATGGAACCACTGCAGTTACTTTAGTCTATAGTTATCTAGCCGGCATTTTAGGAGCGGATTGCGACTATTACATTCCAGATCGCTATGCGGAAGGCTATGGCGTTTCGCAGGCGGGCATTCAGTATGCAAAAGACAATGACTATACCTTGATCATCTCCCTCGACTGCGGCATCAAGGCACACGATCGCGTTGCTTGGTGCAATGAAAATGGAATTGATTTCATCATCTGTGATCACCACTTACCCGAAGCGACGATCCCAGATGCGGTCGCGGTTTTAGACCCGAAGCGCAAGGATTGCCCTTATCCATTCAAAGAATTAACGGGTGCCGGAGTAGGTTTCAAATTAATGATGGCCTTTGCCATCGCAAACGATTTAGAACTCGATCCACTGTGGGAATCGATGGATTTATTAGCCTGCAGTATTGCGGCTGATATTGTGCCGATGAATGGAGAGAACCGGGTGTTAGCCTTTTTTGGTTTAGCTAAATTAGGCTCTAATCCGTGTCCAGGCTTGGGTTATTTATTGAAGAAGGCGAAGAAAAAAGCGCCTATTCAGATCTCCGATATTGTCTTCTCGATTTCACCCATTATCAATGCGGCGGGACGGATGGACCATGCGCATGGAGCCGTGAAATTGATGCTGGCTGCAGATGATCAAGAAGCGGAGGCTTTAGCGGAAGCCGTGATTCAGCAGAATCTGGATCGCAGAGTAGTGGAGAAGGAGATTGTTGGACAGGCTTTGGCGATGTTTGAAGGGAATGAGTTCTTGCTTTCAGCCCGCAGTACGGTCTTGTTTAATTCGGGCTGGCACAAAGGAGTGGTGGGAATTGTGGCGAGTAAAATCCAAGATCAGTATTTTAGACCGACCATTATTTTAACGGAATCCCATGGTCAATTAGTGGGTTCAGCTCGCTCAGTACGCGGTTTTGATGTACACCATGCGCTAGAGGAGTGTGCTGATTTATTAGAGCAATTCGGGGGCCATACGCATGCGGCTGGGTTGCATCTGAAGCCGGAAAATTTACAGGCCTTTATTGAAAAGTTTGAGCGCATTGCGCAAGAAGGTTTAGCGAATATCTCGCCGAAAGCGGATTTGCCGGTAGACTTACAGATTCCTTTAGAGGCCTTGAGTTTGTCGTTTTATGACAAGCTATTAGTTCGTTTGTCTCCGTATGGGCCGGGAAATATGTTGCCCAATTTTGTTTCGGGGCCGGTTTTTGTGACCAAAAGTCCTTTCGTGATGAAAGAGGAGCACTTGAAAATCTATGTAGGATCGACGCCGGATGAGCGGGGGTTAGAGGTCGTGGGTTTTGGGATGAAAGCAGATTTTTATGATGGTTTATGTGCCGCATATGAGCAGCGATTACCGATTCAGCTGGTGTATCACTTAGAAGTTAATGAATATCTAGGTAATCGAACTTTGCAATTACGGGCATTAGATTTTGCATCATTTAATTAAATAGTATAAATTTACCCATAACCAAAAAAACTAGTGTATGAAAAAAGTACTCGATTTATTGCCTTCAGTTCTTGTAGGAGCCTTATTTCTTTTCGGAGGATTGAACTTCTTCTTTAATTTCGTAGCACAGCCACCTATCCCTGGTGATCCAGGTGTTTACATGGGAATCATGATGTCATCTGGCATGATGACGGTAGTAAAAGTATTAGAAGTAATCGGTGGAGCCTTGATTTTATTCCCAGGCAAGAGAGCCTTAGGTCTAACGATTTTAGCGCCTATTACGGTTAATATCTTATTATTTGAACTTTGCTTAGCGCATGCACCTAGCGTAGGAGTTGCATTGACCGTATTGTCAGCAATTATTGCTTACCAAGAAAAAGATAAATTCAAGGCTTTATTGTAATAAATAAACCTTGAATCCTTCAAAGTCCGTCCCCATCGGGATGGACTTTTTTGTTTTATCTAGAAGCTCTGCCAAACGCGCAGGAACAGGTACCGAAACACCCAAAGTCCCCTCCACCGTAGGCAAGAATTTCGCATAATGTGCTGTCGATAAGACGATTCCCGTTACATCACCCGGATATTCTGCTTTGTATTGTTGCAAGCCATCATATCCCACTGCCGTATGCGGACACATCACGTATCCAGTGCGGGCATACACGTCAGACATGATTTCCTGCGTTTTCTGATCGTTCGTAAAATAGCCCTTCACGGTTTCGCGAACGTTTGACCATTCATCCCCCGCTAGCAAACGCATGCGAATGAAGTTGGATGGGCTACCTACGTCCATCGCATTCGATAAGGTTTCGACAGAAGCTACTGGCTTATATTCTCCAGAACGCAAATAGTCGGCTACCGGGTGGTTTTCATTACAGGACGCAACAAATGCCTGAACGGGTAAGCCCATTTTAAAGGCCATTAATCCAGCACTAAGATTGCCAAAATTCCCAGAGGGCACACTAAATACGATAGGGGCATTTAATCCCTTCTTTTTCGCTTGCGCATAGGCCGCGAAGTAGTAGAACGACTGAGGAATTAAGCGGGAAATATTGATGGAATTCGCAGAAGCTAGATCGAAAGCCGAACGTAATTCGTCGTCGAGGAAGGCTTGCTTGACCAGTCTTTGGCAATCATCAAAAGTACCATCTATCTCTAGCGCGGTCACATTTCCACCCAAGGTCGTCAATTGCTTTTCCTGAATATCAGACACCTTGCCGGTCGGATATAAAATCGTCACGCTGATGCCCGGCGTATTGTAAAAGCCTTGCGCAACGGCTCCACCTGTGTCACCTGAAGTGGCCACTAAAATACGGATCTCGCGTTTTGATTTAAGTAGATAATGCGACATGATGGCCGCCATAAAACGCGCACCAAAGTCCTTAAAGGCCATCGATGGCCCGTGGAATAATTCTAAAACCTCCACTCCCGGCTCCAAGGATACGATAGGCGCCTCGAAGGTCATCGATTGTTCGATGATTTGCTTTATTTCCGCAGAGCTTAAGCTATCCCCCAGTAAATTCTCACAAACCGCGATCGCAATTTCTGGCAAGCTGCGGTCTTGGATCGTTTCGAAAAACGAAGCCGGTAAAGATTTAATGTCCGTAGGCATATATAAGCCATTATCCGGGGGAAGACCGCGGAAAATAGCCTCTTCTAGGCTTACATTGGGACTTTTGTGTTCGGTGCTATATAAAATCATACTAATCGTAGGGCATCTCCCTCCAGTTTTGGAAGGACAGAATACCGATCAAATTCAAGGCAAAATGCGATATCTTTTTCGATGCCCAGGCCGAGTAAACGATTCACGTGAGAGGAATTTTTTACAGCCGTTAATAGGTCATTCGAAGCTACATTGTATTGTTTCCAGGCCATTAAAGCCGCATCATCCGCCACCTCATACTCACCCGTTAAGGCATCAATTAAGGCTCCAGCGAAAAGGGTATCTTCTAAATTCGGTTTACCTTTCCAGCCTGCGCAAACGACTAAAGCGTTTCCGTTCCACTCTTTTAAAGCGGAGGCTATTCGGGAAATGTTTAAAAAGGCGCCCACATAGACCGCAGGAGCGGTGCTCGAACGGCGAATGGCAACGGTACCGTTAGTCGTAGTCACGCAAATTTTCGCCCCCTTTACTTTCTCTACTTGATAGGAGAAAGGAGAATTATCGAAGTCAAAACCTGCGGGGGTAATCCCGTTGCGTTCTGCCGCCGTCAAATAACCTCGAGCGCCGTATTCCTGGCAAAGTTCGACTTCTTCTACCGGCACAATCTCCGCAGCACCGCTAGCAAAAGCGGTCACCATGCAAGAGGTCGCTCTGAAAATATCCACCACAACCACCGCTACGGCCGATAAATCATATAAATGGATCAAGTCCGGCGATAAACAGACGTCGATTTTCTTCATTTTATAAGAATGGTAATTTAACGATTTCGGCTTTCACCGCTTTGTCGCGGATCGAAATAAAGATTTCAGATCCCACGTGTTTTGTGCTCACGTAACCCATACCGATTCCTTTGGAAAGGGATGGAGATTGAGTTCCAGAAGTCACTTCACCAATTGTCTCGCCCGCTGCATTTAAAATCGGGTAGTGTTGACGAGGGATTCCGCGATCGATCATTTCGAAACCGACTAATTTTTTCGAAGGACCGTTCGCCTTGATCGCAGCGTGGTGGTCTTTCATGATGAAATCCTTGTTGAACGAGGTGATCCAGCCTAAGCCAGCCTCGATCGGAGACGTCGTATCATCGATGTCGTGACCGTACAAGCAATAGCCTTTCTCTGTGCGAAGTGTGTCGCGCGCGCCTAATCCGATAGGTTTGATATCGAATTCTGCACCTGCCTCGAAAATTGCATTCCACATAGCTAAGGCATTCTCGTTTTTCACGTAGATCTCGAATCCGCCGGCGCCTGTGTAACCTGTATTTGAGATGATAATGTCGGAGAATCCAGCCATTTCACCTATTTTGAAGGTATAATACGGCATGTCCGCTAGCGTAACAGACGTTAATTTTTGTAGTGCCAAAATCGCCTTAGGCCCCTGTACCGCCAATAAACTATATTCGTCACTGAGATTCACCATCTCCACCCCGAAGGTATTATGCGAAGAAATCCAGTTCCAATCTTTCTCAATATTCGACGCATTCACGACCAAGATGTATTCTTTCTCGTTCACACGGTAGACTAACAAGTCATCCACGATACCACCCTCCGCATTCGGGAAACAGCTATACTGCACCTTTCCGTCCACTAATTTAGAGGCGTCGTTCGAAGTCACGTATTGAATGAAATCTAAAACGCGATCTCCTTTTAGGAAGAATTCACCCATGTGACTCACGTCAAAAACACCTACCGAATTGCGCACAGCTAAGTGCTCTTCGATCAAGTTTGTGTACAATACGGGCATGTTAAAGCCAGCAAAGGGCACCATTTTAGCGCCTAGAGATACGTGAAGGTCATTTAAATGAACCTGTTGCAATTGTGTTTCTTCCATGGATTATTCTCGGTATAGAACCTGTAAAAGTGTTTGACCCACCGCCTTGAGGGTCGTCTTGTCGATGTTTGCTAAATTATCTGCATGCGTATGGTGAAAGCTGCCAAACTCAAAGCCGCCATTCACTGCCCGCAAATCAATCATATCAATCATTTGAATCTTTGCGATCTCATTCACCGCCGTGTGATCATCCGATATCCCGAAGGCATCCTGATCCACAAATAAATTACCATACCCTAAATCCGCCGCCGTCGCCCAAACCGAGCGAACAATCCCCGGAGCATATTGCATCGAAGTTCCTTCATGCGGGAACATCGCGCCTATTCCCCCTACCATATCTAATAAGATGCCGTAGTAAGGACGGTAATTCGCAGGGACTAAATTCGCGGCCCAGTGCTGAGAACCTAAGGCCCAGCTGTTGGGTTTGTGCTCTCCCGCATAATCTTCCGGTTCCCCGTGATCTTCTAAATCGAACAAAACGATGTCTACGCCCACGGCAGGCTTATTCTTGGTTTCGTGTAGATTGCGTGCTATTTCTAACAGGACGCCCACGCCACTTGCGCCATCATTTGCCGCATCAATCGGCTCATTCTTGCGAATAGAGTCTTTATCCGCGATACTTCTGGCATCCCAGTGAGAGGATAATAAAATGCGTTTGGCGATCGCTGGTTGAAATTGAGCGATGATATTCGTGCCTTGTAATTTCTTGCCGTCGTAGCGAAAAGCCGTAAAAGGCTGCTCTGTCACGGTCCAGCCGTAAGACTTTAATTTGGCCACTAAAAACTTCAGGGTATTTTGACTTGCCTCAGAACCCGGCACGCGGGGCCCGAATTGCACTTGTTTCTCGATAAAAGCATAAGCTGAATCCGCCTTGAAATCTGGCGTCTCTACGATGTTCACCTCCGTAGCTGGTACCTCCGCCGCTGGCTTCCAAACAAAGTAAGCGCCGGTGAGGGCGAAAACGAGCAGTAAAAAGAGCGCAATGCGGGAACGGTTCATCTGAAATGGCTGAAAAACAAGCTCAAAGATAGCAATACAATGCCGAATTAGGAATTAAGAAATCAATAATGTGTACCTTGCGGGATAATTAGAATTGAAATACCATGGCTTCCCCTAAGGAACTGAAATTTTTGAGCGGCTTGAAGGCTGAGATTTTGGAGTTTTTTGAATTGAACGATTACCGTTCGTATTCACTGAACCAATTACACAAAGCTTTTGCCATTCGCGATCGCAAGACGAAGGAGATTTATTCGGATTTAGTCGCGAAATTGATTGCAGAAAACCGCTTGATTAAGAATGAGGAGGGAAACGTGCGTTTTGACAACGAATCTTTCCAGGTAACGGGTCGCGTAGATCACGTGAATGCGCGTTTTGCCTTTGTGATTCCGGAGGATGGAGCGAAGGATATTTGGGTGGCGACAGGGGATTTGAATAATGCCAAAGACGGAGACAAAGTCATCGTCCAAGCCCGCAGACCTTCAGAAAAGAGAAAAAATGACCGTCCGGAAGGAGAGGTCGTACAGATATTGGAACGTCGTTCCGCAGAATTAGTCGGTGTCATTCAGGTAACTCCACACTATTCCTTTTTAATCCCAGATTCGAAGAAAATCTACGAAGATGTCTACTTGCCGAAGTTCGAAATCAAGGACGCAAAGCACTTAGACAAAGTTATCGTCGAAGTTACACGCTGGGGTTCTGACGGAAAAAAAGCCGAAGGCCGCGTTACGAAAGTCCTCGGAAAAGCCGGAGAGAACGACACCGAAATGCACTCGATTTTAGCCGAGTACGGTTTACCTTACGACTTCCCAGAAGAAGTAGAAAAGGCCGCTGCCTCGATCTTAGTGCAGATTCCTGCTACTGAAATCAAGAAGCGCAAGGACATGCGCAACGTCTTAACTTTCACCATCGACCCGATCGATGCAAAGGATTTTGACGATGCGATTTCTTACCAAAAACTAAAGAACGGCAACACCGAAATCGGTGTCCACATAGCTGACGTTTCTCACTATGTGAAACCAGGATCGGTACTCGATATCGAAGCCTACAAGCGTGCTACCTCGGTTTACCTGGTGGATCGCGTGGTTCCCATGTTGCCAGAAAAGCTATCAAACGGACTTTGCTCCCTTCGTCCCAACGAAGATAAATTAACCTTTTCCGCCGTTTTCGAATTAGATGCGAACGACACCATTGTGAAAGAATGGTTTGGCCGCACGGTCATTCATTCTGACCGCCGTTTTGCTTACGAGCAGGCACAAGAGTTGATTGAAAATGATTCAGACGATGCCTTAGTGCCGGTCATTAGGGATTTGAACCGCATTGCCCAAATTTATAGAGCACGCCGTTTCGAACACGGTTCTGTGAACTTTGAAACAGCTGAAGTCCGCTTCGAACTAGACGAAGATGGAAAGCCAATCGGGGTATACCCTCGTATTCGCAAGGATGCGCATAAGTTGATTGAGGAGTTCATGCTTTTGGCAAATAAAAGAGTCGCGGAATTCGTCTTCAACAAGAAAAAGGACGAGCCTAAAAACACGATGGTGTACCGTATTCACGAAGCACCAGACCCGGAAAAATTGCAGGTATTCTCGTCCTTCGCGAAGAAATTCGGCTACCAAGTTACGACAGACCCGCAACACGTCAGCAAGTCATTCAATGCCTTGATGGAGAACATCGAAGGCAAAGGCGAAGAGCACGTTTTGCAGAGTTTAGCGGTTCGTACGATGTCCAAAGCCCGTTACAGCACCGATCCTGTCGGTCACTTCGGCTTGGCATTTCCGTTCTACTCGCACTTCACAAGTCCGATTCGCCGTTACCCAGACGTGATGACGCATCGCTTGTTGCAGCATTATTTAGACGGCGGCACTCCAGCCGAACGCGCACCTTTAGAAATTCAATGTAAGCACAGCTCTGATCGCGAAAAACTGGCATCTGATGCAGAACGCGCTTCCATCAAATACAAGCAGGTGGAATACATGAGCTTGCACGAGCCTCAAGTTTTCGATGGTATCATCACCGGCGTAACCGAATTCGGTATTTTCGTCGAAATCGGAGATACGTCTTGCGAAGGCCTTGTTCGAATGGTCGACTTGAATGACGACTTCTATGATTTAGATAAAAACAATTACCGCATCGTGGGTAAATCAAATGGACGTGTCTTCACTTTTGGAGATAAAGTTCAAGTGAAAGTCCGCGACACGAACTTAGCAAAACGCACCATCGACCTCGAATTAGTGGGTATGCGTTCTGGCCTAGTAGGTAAATTCGCGAACAACCGTTCACGTAAGAGAGAGGCTCCGAGAGGTGGAAGAGTGATTCCGAAGGGGAAGGAGAGAGGAAGACGTACGGGAGGTAGGAGATAAGAGATAAGAGATTATAGAGTATAGATTAGAGAGTATAGATGTGGTATTAAAAAAGGCTTCAGAATTGAAGCCTTTTTTAATAGAATCAGTAAACACTTGAGGTTCCAATTTGGAACCTCAAGTGTTGTTAGGCATTTAATCTTTGGTAAACCTTTTTCAACATATATCCTTTTACTAAACCTCCAAAATCTTTATCATCCATCATTTTTCCAAAGATGTCTTGGTTTTGCTCCATTCGGCTGATTAGTTTATCCATAAACACGTCATCGAATCCGAATTTGAAGTTCTCAATAGGATTATTTTTTGCCTGTTCTATTAGCTTTTGATCAAGGACCATATCCTCTTCAATTTGATCAAAGAATAATTTATCCGCGGTGTTAAATTCTGTTTGGAATTTCTTGTTTAGTACCTCGATGATTTCAGATAAATTTGCTTCATCTTCTTTGGATAAACGTAAACCAGCATCTCCTCCACCTCTTAATTCATAGACACTTTGGTTTTCCATTACGATACTATGGTCAGCGATTTTTTGCAAACGGTAATATTCTAAAGATACTTCATCGCCAAGCTTAAACTTATCATTTTGAGCAGTCCGCGGTAATTTTTTGTACAGAAATCTCGTGTAGGTAAATAGTTTCTCCAAGTCGACGTCAGAAAAAGGCATGATCTGAGTTAGAAAGGAATATGTCCTATTGAAACTTTGCAATGTGTTCTTAAAGTCCTCTTGAGTAACTTCGGTACCCACGGTATTTTTATCAGAATTTTCTTCTGGCAATTGCTTAAATCGCTCAACTGCCGGATCTATGAAGGCATTCAATTTTCCTTGGTCAGAAATAGTCAATGACTTAGCTGACTTAAAGTAAAGGTTGCAGAAGTTATTCACTTCTGACTCCCAGATCACTTTAGCTTTCTCGATCGCTGCTTTTAAGTCATATAAATAATTCGGATCTGAATTTTCTTGAATTGAAGTCAGTTCATAATAGGGTTGAAACGACTCTAGAATTTCATCTGTTTCATTTGCAAAGTCTAACACAAATGTGTCATCTTTACCTGCACACATTCGATTTAATCTTGATAAAGTTTGAACCGCTTTTACTCCGGATAATTTTTTATCCACATACATGGTATGTAAAAGAGGCTGGTCAAAACCTGTTTGGTATTTGTCTGCTACTAAAAGCAACTGATATCCGTCTGAAGCAAATTTTCTAGGTAGTTCTTTTTCTGAAAAACCATTTAGTTCTACTTCTGTGACTCCTTCAGGAGCATTTGCATAAATTACTTTTCCGGAAAAAGCGACGATGGTTTTCACATCTTGATACCCCTTTTCTTTAATGTATTTATCAAACTCTTCTTTATATCTTACCGCGTGTAATCGTGAACTTGAAACGACCATTGCTTTTGCTTTGCCACCAATTTTCTTCGATACGATTTGGCGAAAGTGTTCCACCATTACTTCTGTTTTCTGCGCTAAATTATGTGGATGCAATGACATGAAACGACCAATGGCGCGCGCTGCTTTTTTTCGATTAACCTTCGGGTCTTCTTCTATCTCTTTTGATAACTTGAAGTACGTTTTGTAGGTAGTATAGTTTTTCAATACGTCGAGAATAAAGCCTTCTTCGATGGCTTGCTTCATTGAGTATAAATGAAATGGTTGAGGCTTGCCGTTGGCGCCTTTTGTTCCAAAAACTTCAATTGTTTTAGGTTTTGGTGTCGCAGTGAAAGCGAAAAAACTCAAGTTAGTTTGCTTTCCTCTAGCTAACATGGATTTTCTGATTTCATCCTCTGCGTCTTCTTCTAAACCAGTATACGCTTCGTCCTTTTCCGCATCCTCTAACGATTTTGCAGATAAAACCTCTTTCATTTTTTTGGTTGCTTCACCCCCTTGAGAACTATGTGCTTCATCTATAATGACGGCATATTTTCTTGCTGGAATTTCACCAATCTTATCCAGAATAAAAGGGAACTTTTGAAGGGTGGTAATGATGATATTTGAACCTGTTGAAATAGCTGTGGCTAGTTGTGTCGAATCCTTATCAATTTTTTGAACGACACCGTCTTTGTGTTCAAACTGAAAAATGGTTTGTTGCAATTGAGAGTCTAAAACCTTACGGTCTGTAATGACAATTACGGAATCGAAAATTCTATTATTGGAATCGTCGTGTAAGCTCGATAGCCGGTAAGATAACCAAGCAATCGAGTTTGATTTTCCTGAACCAGCTGAATGTTGAATCAAGTAATTATGACCAGCTCCATTAAGTCTTGCGTCAGAAGTCACTTTACGGACAACTTGCATTTGATGGAAACGCGGAAAAATAATCGCCTCCTTCTTCTTTTTGACACCATTTAATTCAAATTCTTCGACACTTAGATGAAGAAATTTGCCAATGATATCGATAAAGCTATCTCGGGCCCACACTTGCTCCCACAAATACGAGGTTCGGTATCCAGTAGGATTTGGCGGGTTGCCGGCGCCATTTTGATAACCTAAATTGAAGGGCAAATAGCGTGTTTTTTTACCGTCCAACTTCGTTGTCATAAATGCCTCGTCCGTATCTACTGCAAAATGAACAAGCGCTCTTTTTTTGAATTGGAAGATGGGCTCGCTAGGTTCTCGATCATATACGTATTGCTTTTTCGCATTTTCCACCGTTTGACCTGAAAACTGATTTTTGAGTTCAATCGTTGCGATGGGCAATCCATTTAAAGAAAGAACCATATCCAAGGAGTTCTTGCCATCACGTTCATAATAGAGCTGCCTTGTAACCGATAAGTGATTCGTCTTATATTGTGCCTCTGCTTCTGGGTTCAATGAACTTTCAGGCTTAAAATAAGCCATATAGAATTTTACGCCATAATCTGTAAAGCCCTTGCGGATAACATCAAGGGCTCCTCTTAAATCAATCTCTTTAACAAGGCGAAGAATTACTTTTTTCTCTGCCTCGTCCTTATGAATGGATTCAATTTTTGCCCAAGCTTTCGGCTGTGATAGTTTTAAAAAGTCAGTGATATACAAAGGGAATAATCCTTGTTTTACATCAAAATCAGAAGAATTTCCTTTCACGTAACCACCTTGCTCTAGTAAGGATGCTTCGATTGCTTGTTCAAAAGTTAATTCAGTATGGATTCCTTTCGCCATAATTTTATATAAAAGTAGATGTTTAACTAAAAGTTCATCTAAAGTTCATCTAAGTCAACTCGCTTTTTAGTTATACTTTCTCCCATTTAGGATACCTCGTAGTGCCTTTATTTACAATAGTTTTATCCTTTTTCGACATGGAATAAATTATATTACGGACTTTGTTTTGTCTTTTATCTTTATCTAAAATTTTAGGAAGTATATCTAAAATTAGTGTATCAATATCAGTTTTGGAAGCTACTTTATATTTGTCCAAATACTCTAAAACCAATTGCTTATAATGCTCATCCTTTAAGCCCCTTAGTTTAATATAGGTTGATTTTTCCTGAGCAGCATCTGCAATTTTTAAGGACAAATGCAGGTTCGGTTTACGTCCTTCTATTAGGCCAAGTGCTTTAAGTTTTTTTATTTCATCATCACTGATAGGCAAGTTTTTTTGAACCCGATCTAATAAAACAACCGTTTTTAAATCTAGATCCGTTTTGCTCATTAGTAATCTGGTATAATTCTCATCCCAAATTCTCCCCGCAATCTTAACAGCTACTTTATGCGGACTTGAAAGGTCAAAGTCAGGCATAGGAAAAAAACGTTCTTGTTGCTTTAAGAACATTCGCCTGATCCCACTACCAATTGTATCAATCATATTAAGATTGACCATGGCGTCTGCTAAAAATTGATTGCGGTAATATTCTTGCGGCGCATCTTGCTCAATTACTCTTTCAACGCTTTGTGGAATAAAATCCCCAAGATTTGTGAATAATAATTCATCTGGTTTTTCCACGACAGTAATGCGACCTTGTAAACTGTAATCTTGATGCGCAATACAATTATGAAGCGCTTCACGAATCACAAACGCATCATACATTTTAATTTCGATTGGAAAAAGAGAGTCGTTTTTGAGGTAACGATAAGTCAAATTTCTAATTCTATTAAATACCTCTGATGAGTTTAATAGAAAGGGTATCCCAAAATGCTCGTAATCTTTTTCAACATTATGTTCGTCTTTTAAAATCCAAGAAATTTTAGCGACGGACGGACCCAGTAAAAAGGATGACTCTTCTTTGCCTAATAAAAGCAAAGCTGTATTTGTTATTTGGCCTCTTAATGTAATTTTAGCCTTATTAAGAAATGTAATTGTATCCCAAGTATCGCATTCATTCGCTTTTCTAGGATTTTTCTCTTTGTATTCAATGCGGGCCTTAGCTATTGCTTCCGGATCTAAATCGTCCAAAGTTGCAGTAGGCACAATTTGTGCTGACCAATCTTCATTTGTATTTATTTGCTCTTTAAGTATGGCATCTTGACGTTCTTTTTTCAGTTCCGTTAAACTGTCCTCAATACGCTGCCACGCTTTTGAATGCGCATAAACAATAAGGCGAGGTAAATGCTTAGGAATATGAAATACCCAAACGGTTTTATTTGAATCACTAGTTTTTAGCTCTTCAACATATAATTTTTCTGAATTGATGTTGGTACACTTTTCAACAATTTTAAGCTTTATATTCTTAGCAGTATAATTATTATATTCTTCAATTCCACAGATTTCACCCGACTTGTCTTTAATTCCAATGATTAAATGACCTCCCTCCATATTAGCAATTGCTGAGATGTAGGAAATAATATCATCACTAGCATTACCGCCAAAAGAATGTTTCAGCGACTTGAATTCTTTCCATTCACAAGCCTCGTTTTCTTGCGGGTATTTATCAAGTAGAAGTTTTTTCAGTTCCTGTTCGGTCATTTTAATGATTCATTAAAATATTTAGTTCTATTAGTTAAATAATTGTCGGCTATGTTAAATAGCTTTTCAAATTCTCAACATTCCAAATTACCTTGGAAATCTCTAGGTATAGCTTTTGCCGTTCTTTGATTGATTCTTTAGTGAAATCGGTATTTGGCTTAAAATTCAGCTTATAGTTCGCTACAAATCGTAAAAAATTGGGATTGTTTTCGTAGCAATTTTCATTTAATGATGAGGCTAACAAATTTTGTCCAAAATATTTTGGGAGCTTTTTTGCATAAGTAGTATCATTTAGGCTCCTATTTATATCTTGAGGCAAAAGAACTAGATCGCCTAGCATATTTCTTGTTCTTTGGAATTCCTCTTCTGATTCAAACTCTTCGGAATACCTATCATAGTGGTCCACCCAAATATGTTCAATATCATATGGATTTTTAATGTTTCGATTTACATAAACATCAAATTTAGTATCTCTCCCACTCTGAGATTCTACAAAATGTGTTATTCTAGCAAGTTGATGAAGCATGTATCGTTTAGTCCATCCACTCAAATGGAATTGTTCGATGCCGCCTAAGTTAAACTCCATAATTGTGATTTCCTCACTCAAAATCTCAACTAATTCTTCAGCATCTTTTCGCCTAATTTTCTTTGCAAGCATAAACATTGTATACGTCATCGCCGAGTAATCCAATGTTTTAAAATTAAAGATTCTAATTGAAATATATTGATCTAAAAAGCAAGAAACTATTTTAAGTTTAGCATTTATAATATCTTTTGTGTCATTTTTATCCAGGCTGGCTAATAGTAACAAGGGTTGCAGTGTAAAATTCCTGTCTGCATTATAAAAAATGTATTCAAACCCTTCTGTCAACTTCGTCGAATATTCAGATATTCTGATGTATGTATTTGAAAATAGAATAAATTCTTTTTGAACTAAGTCGCTATAATCAACAGATTTTTTTAATCCAATCGTATTAGCATTCTCCCGAAGCCATTTATGAAAAGCTGTTCCTATGATATCAAAATCCCCAGGAGTGGCGTTCTTTTTCCTTTCACGAATTGTTTCCCCGTACTGTGATCTCAACCAAGTTTTGATGCAATCGCTTTCTTGTTCTTTACCTAATGCTTTTAGGTCAAGCATTTTAGCTTTCCACAATTCATTAGCCTTAAGTCGATTATCATTTTCCGCTATTTCTGACAATAAATAACCCTTTAGCATCTCCGTAGCGGTAAGACTAAGACCGCGATCATTCATAGAGACAAATATTTTGTGTGCGTCTTGTTCAGTTTGTGCAACAATTTTTATGAATTGAACGTTATCAATAAGCCAATCTTTAAAAAATGGTAACGCTTCCTCTGGAACGGCATCAATCATTAATTCGATTATGTCATTATATCTATGCCAAATATTTTGAACACTTTCGGGATGACCTTCTGGCTCGAAAACTTCGTCATTAATAATTGCTTCTAGGCACTTTGTGCGTTCTTCAACATTAATATTGAAAGTTGTTTTGCCATATTTTTGAGAATAAATCAAGTTTAATATTTCCGCCTTATCATTAGCGTCTTGAAGATGCTTTGTAATGAAGAGAAGAACCAAGCTTAAAGATGTAAGCCTTTGTTGTCCATCTATAATTGCATTTTCATCTTCTGTTAAAACCACTGAACCCATAAAATAATGCCCATACTTCTCTACCTCATTACGTTCATGTGTTTCAGAATAATATTCTAGAAATTCTCCGGTTAAATCCTCAATCAATTCTTCAATTTGTTTTCGCTGCCATTGATATTCCCTTTGATAATAATGGATACTGTATTTAACCCCAGTAAAAAGCTCTCTTATACTTTTAGGTGCGCCGAGTATTTTTTTCATTTTAAAATTTTCTAATCCTACAGATGGAGCAAAATTTGCTCATAAATTTTTGGGTTGGTTAATAAAGTGGCTAAAATGTTTGATGCAATATCTGCACCAAATGATTTTATTTTATCAAAAAACGATTTCTTCTTTTCTTCTTGAGATTCATTTGAATCAATAATAGCCTTCAATTCTTTTATTTGACTCCCCTTTAATTCGTCTTTTATTATTTCAATTAGTATATCTAGATTTATTGAAATACTTGTAGTTTGAAATTGAGTATTTTGTTGACTGATGTTTAAGTTGACATTCGGCGTGTTAGGGTTAGAAGTAACTGGTAAGCCAAGGTTGCCTAGGTCTTCAATTAAGCCTTTAATTAATTCAGTTGCTTCTCTTATCGCGTTTGCAGTTCTGTCTGAATAAGAAAAACAATTGATATTCTTTAGGGCTGAATAGCTGTTATGATCCGCTCCATATATATGGCCTAGGGTTTGCAATGTTTTAATTTTCCATTCATTGAACCTTTGTGGATCACGAATATTCGTTAACTCTTCAAATCTCTTTTGAAGCGTATTAATAGCATTTTCAGTAGTAATCATATCAATTCAATTTTTCATCCCTTACATCCAACTTACCTGTAACTACTTCGCTGATTAAGGCAACTTTATATTCAATCAGTAATTGAATTTCTTCTTTGGTTTTGTCAATAATATTTTGAAGTCTAATCTCTTCCTTTTCAATTTTCAAAATGATTTGTTCTTGTTCTTTTAGCGTACCAAATGGAATCATAAAATTCTGAAACATTGGGCGTCTTAAAGAATCAACAGTTGATTTCGCAGAAAGCTTCATTACCTCTTTGCCGAAATTCTCTTTCAGATAATAAAATAAGTATTTGCCTAAAACAAACTGAAAATTAGACAACATATAAACTCTTTGATGAAAATCGAATCTACCATTAACATAATGCCATACTTTGCAAACGCCAACGCCATCGCCAGCAGTTAAAATTGCTTCACCATCAAACGAATAAGATGAAATTCTTTCAATAGTTTGAGATCGAACATAGAAAGGATATAATCCATTGTCTTCCCTATTCTCTGTATCTTTTCCACCAGTAGTTATATCACACAAGAACCTCATCCTTTTTACCTCCCAATGCTCAGGAATCTCCCCTAACCATTCAATCCCCGAATCTTTCATTGGAACATTTGGATCGAGACCTTTGGTAACGGCTTGGGTGATGACCGAAACTCGTTCTTCTTCTAGTAATTGAATCAAAGACTCTTTCTTGGCAATTAAGTTGTCAATTTTAGTTGTTTTGTGATCTAGGTAGTTTGCCAATGAAACTTGTTCATCAAAAGATTTCGGAATTGCAAACTTAATTTCATTTAAGTGACCTTGGGTCATACTTGGAATAGCCGAGCCATATTTATAGAGTTCAAAGTTTATCGTTGTACACAAATAATAAAACAACCTGACTGAAAATCCCTTATGGATTTTCGTGTAATATGACGTGTCAACTGTCCAAAATGGCACTTCTACGTATTGTGGCTTATCAATCGTCCCTTTTCTACCAAGAAGAACTGACGGTTTGTCAAAAAGGTATGAATTTGCTTTGCCAAAAATACCCCCACTACCATATATTGGATAAATTCCGTCTTCATCTAAAACTGCTTTTTGGTCTTGACCATTACAAATTTTAGATATAAATTTTATTTTTTTGACATCCCAATTAGTTGGAATCTCCCCAATCCATTCAATCCCCGAATTTTTATAGCTATCGTATTTCTTCATATGTTATCCGATAACTTGTTTTAGCAAACCATCAGTCTCTTGCTCTAATGCTAAAATATCAGCACGAATTTCCTCCAACGAACGAAGTGGCTTATACTGATAGAAGTATTTGGTGAAATTAATTTCATAGCCGATTGCCGTTTTACTTTCATCAATCCAGGCATCAGGAACATGAGGTAAAACCTCCTTTTTCATATATTCTTGAATGTCCATCAACAACGGAATGTTTTCAGTGTCCCGCAAGGATGAATCTGGTTTAGGGGCTCCTTTTTTGTCTTTCAAAATCTCGCCTTTCTCATTTCTTTCAGGTCTCTCCACGGTAACTTTAGAGTAGCCAAAAGCTTTGTTCTCATAGACTTTGGAAAACTCTCCTTCGATGAACTCCCCATAGATTCGGGTGATTTCTGCAATATGATTATCCGACAATTCATTTCGTTTGTCGCCTAATGATTTACTCATCTTTTTGAAGAAATCAACGCCATTAATTAGCTGAACTTTCCCCTTGCGATTCACTGGCTTGTGATTAGATATGACCCAGATATAGGTGGAAATACCGGTATTGTAAAACAGCTGATTTGGAAGGGCTATGACTGCTTCTAATAAATCATTTTCAATGATCCATTGTCGAATGCTGCTTTCATTCTTTGTTTTGCTTGGGGATCCAGAAAATAGGGGAGAGCCGTTAAAAACAATAGCAAGACGTGAACCCTCTGGCTTCATCTTAGACATTAAATGCAACAAGAATAAAAATGAACCGTCACTTACAGAGGGCAATCCTGCTCCAAATCTACCTCCATGGCCAAGGGATTCGTGCTCTTCTTTGACTTTCTTACCAAACTTCTCCCACTTCACACCAAATGGGGGATTTGTAATCAGGTAATCGAATTTCTCGTGCGATAATTGATCCTCTGAGATGCTATTGCCTTTCTTGATGTTGGATGCATTTTGTCCTTTGATCAATAAATCCGATTTGCAAATGGCGTAAGACTCAGGATTTAATTCTTGACCAAATACCTCTAAGCGGGCGTCTGGATTCAACTCATGTAAATATTCCTCTGCGACAGAAAGCATTCCACCTGTGCCAGCACAACAATCATAGATAGTTTTAGTAATTCCCTTTTTGGTTAAAATATCCCGGTCATTTAGGAACAAAATATTAACCATCAATTTAATAACCTCTCTTGGAGTAAAATGCTCCCCGGCGGTTTCATTCGATATTTCAGCAAATTTCCGAATAAGCTCTTCAAACATGTACCCCATTTCCATGCTTGAAATTCGATCAGGGTGAAGATCAACTTCTTGGAATCGTTTAACAACCATGAACAATAGATTTGCCTCATCCATTTTGTTGATTTGATTCTCAAATTCAAATTGTTCGATGATTTCACGAGCATCCTCTGAAAAACCGTTAATATAATTGCGAAGATTTGCTGCGATATTGTTGGGATCAGCAATAAGCTTATCAAAATCGAAAAGACTCTTATTGTGAAATTTCAATCCGGCAGTTTTATTTAATATCGGATCAACATTTTCAACATTCGTGGTTTTGAGGTGATCGTATTTTTTTAAAACATCCTCCTTTGTGCTTTGAAGCACACAATCCAAACGTCTAATTACGGTTAATGGTAGTATGATTTTACCGTAATCACTTTGCTTATAATCACCACGAAGTAGATCGGCAATAGACCAAATAAAACTGGCTGATTCTTTAACGTTTTTCATTGACTAATAAATTCGTTTTTCAGGGTACAATTGATTACAAAATAGCGAAAAAATCAACAAGAAATAGAATCCTTAAATCAATAAAACAAGGAATTCTATAACAGCAGCATCCTATTGCCTTTAAATAAATATTTTGTCGTAATTAAATCCCTTTTGGCATTTCTCCTACACAAAAAAGAGGCCCCCTTTCGGAAGCCTCTTACAATCTCTACTCTATAATCTCTTATCTATACTCTCTACTCTTAGTCCAGCACCGCAGGTGCCGGACGACTCGTATTATACAACTCATACCAATCCTGGTGGTCCATCTCGATATCGAATGCGTCCACGATGTTTTGGATCCGGTTTTCTTCGAGTGTTCCGATTAAAGGCAAGGCCCCTAATTTGATTAACCAAGCGACAGCTACTGATTCGATATTGCTATCGTATTTCGCTGCCATTTCGTTCAATTTCTTGCGCAATTTCAAGGCTTGCTCGTCTGTTCCGTGTTCGATGCGACCGCCAGCTAGTGGTGAAACCGCTAAAGGGCGCATGTATTTTTGCTTGATGTAATCGACGATCCCATTATCTAATGCGCTTGTGTTCAACAAGTTCAAGTCGATGTGGTTCGATACGACTGGGATGTTCAAGAAAGAAACCAATAATTGGTGTTGGTAAACCGAGAAGTTCGAAACACCGATGTTTTTTACTTTTCCGGAGCTCTTTAGTTTTTCTAACGCAACTGCTGTCGTTTCGATATCTGAAAGCGGATCCAATTGGTCTAATAAAAAGACGTCAAGGTAATCCGTGTGCAAATTGCGAAGTGAGTTCTCTACGGAAGCCGTGATGTGGGCAGCAGATGTATTTACGTGAGCGACACGGATATCTGGTCTCGCAGGGGAAGGGATGTTTACTCCACATTTGGAGAACAACACAATGTCGGAACGCTGGATGGATTTCTTTGCCAAAAGCTCGCCAAAGCTCTTCTCCGCCGTATATTGACCATAACGATCCGAATGATCAAAGGTATTAATGCCCTTCTCTAAGCAGAAATGAACAATTTCGTCCATCTTCTTGTCTTCTTTTTCCCAACGCCAGAATCCGTAGATGGCTGGTGAAACTTTAGGACCTGCGTCACTTAAATACACTTTTTTCATGCGACTATAATTTTTGATGCGGCTAACAAATTGTCCACTAAATGCGTGGCTTTGGTTTCAGTTCCAGCTGGGGCTAAGCGAATGGTGCGTAAGCCTGCGCGTGTTCCTGCGGTAATATCTCGTTCATGATCGCCGATCATCCAAGAAGCGTCCATGTCAATATCGTATTTCGCTGCCGCTTTCTCGATCATTAATGATCCAGGTTTGCGGGTCAACGAATGACTATCAAAGTTTTCGTGGTAAGGGCAAAAATAGATGTCATCTAATTTTACGCCGGTCCCTTCTTGGATCGCATCGTGAATTAAATACACGTCTTCGCGTTTATAAACGCCTTTTGCGATACCACTTTGGTTCGTAATAATAATCAACAAATAGCCCGCGTCCTTTAAGGCCTGTAAACCTTCTTTGACCCCTTCTGGAATCACAAAATGGCCCAAATGGTACACGTAATCTACTCTGTCAACATTTAGAACGCCATCGCGATCTAAAAAAATACACTTATTCATTCAATACGAGTTAGGCAAATAAGGCCGCTAAACGGCTCCAAGGAATACGGCTTAAAATCAATACAAGGCCTAAACCATTCAATAACCACATATTTTTAAACTTCGCGGCATCGGTGATGGCTTTCTTGTTTTTGGCATTAACCACCGTTGCTAAAACGATCGCAATAATGTTAACTGTAACGTGCTCTACTAAGATTAAACGAGTCGCTGAATCTTTCATCGCAGCACCAAAATCAGCAAAAGCAGCTGTCGTAATCGGGCTAAGCGCAAGGTAAAGTACTAAACCGACTAACAATTGAGTGTGCAAAGAAATCATGTAGAACAAGCCTACTTTGCGATCTGATTCGCCAAAAGTTTTGCCTGTTAAACCTTTGTAGATGGATAAAATTCCTAGTGCTAACACGACTAGAAACAAGACCGAGTGAATGGTAACGAATGTTGAATACATAAGAGTGTGTTTAATTTTAGCAAAGATACGAAAAGACGTCGTAACGTGACCTTTGTTACGTTTAATCGTCTAATTTTCTTTACCTTTGGGCATATATTACCTGATTCTATGTCAAATCCAAGTAAACTAACGGCGATGGTTAACGCCCGTTGTCCTCACTGTCACGATGGACGTTTGTTCAAATACAAATGGTGGAATGTTTTTAATTTTGCCCAAATGCACGAACACTGCCCCTCTTGCGATGTGCGCTACGAAGTAGAACCAGGTTTTTTCTACGGTGCGATGTACATTTCTTATGCCTTCACGGTAGGCATCATGTTAGTGGGCGGGATTTTGGTCTTTAATTTCTTAAACGACCCTCCTGCGATGGGTTATATCGTTCCTATCACGTCGGTTTCATTGTTAGCCGTGCCCTTTAATTTTAGGACGGCTCGGGTATTATTTATACATTGGTTTTCTGGTTTAAAATACGACCCTAGCGCTGCTGCTAAGCATGAAAATTCTTGATTATTACATTTTAAAGAAATTTCTGAAGACTTACGTTTTCGCCGTTTTCATCATTGTACTTATCGTGATGGTGATCGATTATACGGAGAAAATTGACGATTTTATTCGCAAGCAGGCCCCTATTCGTGAAATTCTTTTTGACTATTATCTGAATTTTATCCCTTATTGGGCCTCTTATATTAGTCCTTTAATGGTCTTTATTGCCACTGTTTTCTTCACAGCAAACCTCGCAGCAAAGACGGAAATTATTGCGATTTTGAGTTCCGGAGTGAGTTTTACGCGCTTAATGCGTCCCTACCTAATCGGATCCGGAATCTTAGCCATTGGTACGTTTATCATGATTGGTTGGATAGTGCCAAATGCCAATAAAATACGGGTTCCCTTCGAACACAAATACATCAATAACACCTACTATTTCGATAAGCGCGATGTGCACATTAAGATTGCGCCGGATGTGTATGCCTACCTTGAAACCTACGATAATACGACGAATACGGGCTATCGCTTCAGTTTAGAGCGCATCGTGGGCACCGAGATTCAGGAGAAATTGATGTCGGATCGCATCACCTGGGACTCGACCTCGAAGAAGTGGACGATACACGATTACCGCATTCGGACGGCTGGAGCGACCTCCCTAAAGTTTGGGGCGAAGATCGATACGACCCTGAATTTATTTCCCAAAGACTTCGAAAACAAGCACTTACTCCACGAAACGTTCACCCTTCCAGAACTAAATCGCCACATTGCCTTAGTGGAATCTCGCGGTGCAGATGGAATCGAGGTCTTTCAAATCGAAAAATACCTCCGTTTTGCTAATCCTTTCTCGGTCATGATTTTGACGATTATCGGCTTCTTGGTTTCCGCACGGAAAGCGCGTGGAGGAGTAGGATTCCAGATTGCATTAGGCTTTAGTTTGGCCTTTATTTATATCCTCTTCTTTATGATGAGCAAGGGGATTGCGGAAGGTGGCGGGATGCCTCCGTTGTTAGCGGTTTGGCTACCTAATATCGTGTTCTCCGCCGTAGGAGTGGGTCTTTACTATACCATTCCGCGCTAAAAATGAGACAGGCTCCTAGGCTTCTCGACTATTTCAAGATTCACTTTATTGTGGTTTTATACGCGTTCACCGCTATTTTAGGGAACGCCACCCAGGCGAATACGCTAACGATTGTTTTCTTTCGCTGCGTCATTGCGGCGGCTGGTCTCGGTTTGATACTAGCTGCGGCTAAAAAGTCGTTTCGGGTGCCTACCTCTGTACTTAAAATCTGGTTGTTAAATGGGGCCTTTGTCGCCTTGCATTGGCTGCTGTTTTTTGGGGCCGCCAAAGTCTCTACGGTCGCGATGTGCCTCGCAGGTCTTTCCACCCAAACTTTTTGGACCTCCATTCTAGAACCCATCGCTCAGAAAAAGCCTATCGCGAAGATCGAAGTCTTTCTGGGAATTCTGGTGGTGATTGCCTTAGGCATCATTTTCTCCGTCGAACCAGGTCAGTGGATTGGTTTGGTCATGGGTATTGGGGCCGGATTTTTCGGTGCTCTTTTCTCGGTGATTAATGGAAATTATACGCACACCCACGACCCTAAATTGATTACCGTTTATGAGATGCTCGCGGCGGGTTTTATCACCGGGGCTGTCTGGTTATCCGGATTGTTAGGAGGCTCGCCGGGCTTTGTTCCAATCGGCCTGGATTGGCTCTGGATTGGTATTTTGGCCGTCGTTTGCACCGTTTACGCTTACACCGAGACCATCCATTTGTACAAGGTTTTCTCCGTCTTTTCGATCAATCTCGTGATCACACTCGAACCCGTTTACGGAATTCTGTTAGCCGTTTTTATTTTTGGCCAAAAAGAAGTCATGCAACCCGCCTTCTACTGGGGAACGAGTCTGCTGGTGCTGACGGTGATGGCGCATCCGTTCTTGTCGCGGACTAAGAAAGAATAAAGCACAAAGCACAAAGAATAAAGTAGGACTCCCCTGCGGGGATGAGTATTTGAAATGTTTCTTGTACGTTTCGCGAAGCGAATCCAACTTTATTCTTTGTGCTTTATTCTTTAAGCTCTCTACTCTCTACTCTATTATCTCTACTCTGAATCAGGACAGCCGGGTAGATTTCTTCGATTATTTCTTTTATATTTAGCTGTTAAACTGAATTCTCCGGACTAAGTGACGTAGTCACGACTAAGTCCGAAGGACGACTAAACGACAAAGTCGTGACTAGTCTAGCTGCGAAGCAGCGATGACCTCGCGACTTCGTCGCGAAATGACCTAAACCTATGAATCCAATCGCCATGAATCTGCTCGTTTACGGGCCAGATATGAATGATACCGTGTTGTCTGAGCTTTCTTTCATACAGGAGGTCGGGTATCAAGGCGTTGAAATTCCAGTATTTAATACCGATTTAGCGCATTGGTCTGCTTGGAAAAAGGAGGTCGATCGTTTGGGATTGCAACCATTCGCTTGTGCGATTGCGGGGCCTGCGGAGAATTTGATATCTCCAGATCCAGCCGTTAGAGCGGCGGGGATTGCGTATTTGAAAGAAGCGGTGGATGTGGCAGCTTATTTAGGAGCACCTTATTTATCGGGCCCTTTTCATTCAGCCTTAGGTGTTTTTACGGGGGCCAAAGCCACCCAACAAGAAATCGACTGGTCCATCGCCGGCATTCGGGAGGTAGCGGATCACGCAGCCACGAAAAACATCACCCTTTGTTTAGAATATTTAAACCGTTTCGAGAGCTATTTGGTCTCCTGTGCGGATGAATTATATGCCCTAGTCGAGCAGATTAATCACCCCTCTGTGGAGATTATGTTCGACACTTTTCATGCAAATATCGAGGAAGTGAGTACCGCGGATGCCATTCGTCGAATTGCGAAAAAGACCCCACACATTCAGCTGTCTGAAAGTACGCGGGGGATTTTGGGGGAAGGACAGGTGAACTGGCCGTCTGTTTTGCAGGCGATTAAGGAAGTAAATTATGGCGGCTGGTTAGTCGTGGAGGCCTTTAGCGAGAAATTGCCGGCGGCCCATATTTGGCGAAAAATGTTTAATTCAGAGCGCGAGCTCGTTGATAAATCCTTCAGATTTATCCATGGTAAATGGTAAGTGGTGAATGGTAAATGAATGTTGAAATCTTTTAAACTATGAAAAAATATAACGTTGCAATTGTTGGACTTGGCTTTGGTGCTGAGTTTATCCCGATTTATTTGAAACACCCTTTGGCAAATATGTATGCGATCTGCCAAAGAAACGAAGACAAACTCAACTCCATCGGGGATGCCTATGGGATCGAGACGCGCTACACGGATTTTGAGAAGCTAATCCAAGACCCCAATGTAGACGTCGTTCACATCAATTCGCCGATTCACTTGCACGCGGAACAAACGCTGAAAGCTTTGAATGCAGGCAAACACGTGGCTTGTACGGTTCCGATGGCGACGACCGTGGAAGAATGTAAGGCGATCGTGGAGGCGAGCAAGCGCATGGGCAAAAAATACATGATGATGGAGACGGTGGTCTATGCCCGCGAGTTCTTGTACATCAAAGAATTATACGAAAAAGGCGAGTTGGGCAAGATTCAATTCTTGAAAGCATCCCACCAACAAGATATGGATGGATGGCCGGATTATTGGCCAGGATTGCCTCCGATGCACTATGCGACACACTGCGTAGGTCCGGTTGCGGGCTTATTGCGTTTAGAAGCGGAATATGTTTCTTGCTTCGGATCGGGAACGATTCGCGAGGAGTTAATCCAACATTATAATTCGCCATTTGCGGTAGAGTCAGCGCACATTAAGTTCCGTGATTCGGATTTGAGCGCGATGGTGTATCGTTCTTTATTTGATGTGGCACGTCAATACCGCGAGAGTTTTGAGGTCTATGGATCGAAGAAATCGGTGGAATGGCCTTTAATTGAAGGCGAAGAATTAGTGGTGCATACGGCCAAAAAACCGGAGCCTGAGATTCCATCTAAGGTGCCTACACCGGATTTCGCACATTATTTACCCGAAGAAATCCAACGCTTCACGACAAAAGGCGTGTATGATGAGGACGAGAATACCCACCTTTCCTTTACGCAAGGCGGAGGCCACGGAGGTTCACACCCACATTTAGTAAATGAGTTTTTACAAGCTTTGGCAGCAGATCGCGATCCATTCCCGAATGCACCTCAGTCTGCAAACTGGACTTCGGTGGGGATTTTAGCTCACGAATCAGCGCTACAAGGCGGAAAAATTATTGAAATACCTAAATTCTAGACGATGCGTTTTCTCTTATTTGCTGCGGCATTCTTGTTTCAATTCTCGGTTTCTGCCGCTCCTGGCAGACGTTTGGAATTATTATTCTTAGGCGATAAAGGCCATCATAAGCCATTCGACCGCTATCCTGCGCTTCAATCTGCGGTGGGAATAAAAGGGATGAACATCACCTACACGGAATCCTTGAAGGATTTGAATGAGGCATATTTGAACAAATTCGACGCCTTGGTGATCTATGCAAACCACGATTCGATCGCGGCGCCACAGGAAAAAGCTTTGTTAAACTATGTGGCTTCGGGTCACGGGTTGGTGGCGATTCACTGTGCCTCGTTCAACTTTCGCAATTCGAAAGAATTTGTGAAGATGGTGGGCGGGCAGTTTTGGCGTCATGGGATGGATTCAATACGCGTGAAAAACGAGGCGAACACCTATGTAAAAATTAAGACGGTAGACGAGACCTATTTGCACAGCCAATTACAGCCGGATAACCAGATTTGGCAATCTAGAATCCTGGGACCAGAACAAGCGAAAGACAAACCGGGTGCGACGACTGAGCCCTACACCTGGACAAGAACCTACGGAAAAGGAAACGTATTCTATACGGCTTATGGCCATGACGAGCACACGTGGGAAACGGAAGGCTTCCAAGATTTAGTGACGCAAGGTATCCTACACGCGGTAGGGGCAGAAAAGAGAGCTTTGTTAACCGCATTAAATCTTCCGGTGTTGAAATACCGCGAGGCGAAATTGCCTAACTACGAGAAACGTGAGGGCGCTCAATTGCAGCAATTACCTTTAAGTCCAGAGGAATCAGTGAAGTTTATTCAAGTGCCTGTGGACTTCAATTTGCAGGTTTTTGCATCAGAACCGAACGTGATGCACCCCATCGCGATGGCGTGGGATGAGCGCGGACGTTTGTACGTATTGATCACGAAAGACTATCCAAACGAGCGTAAAGAAACCGGTGGTAGCGATTACATCTTATTGTGTGAAGACACGAATAACGATGGCAAAGCGGATAAGTTCACGAAATGGGCGGATGGCTTGAGCATTCCTACGGGTATGGTTTTTGCGAACGGCGGTTTAATCATTTCGCAGGCGCCGCATATGATCTTGTTGAAAGATACGAATGGTGACGATAAGGCGGATGAGAAGAAGATTTTGTTCACCGGTTTTGGGACAGGTGATACACACGCAGGACCTTCGAACTTACATTATGGATTCGATAACTGGATTTGGGGTTGCGTAGGTTATTCAGGTTATAAGGGCAAAGTGGGAGCGGATTCGCTTCAATTTGCACAAGCTTTCTTCCGCTTTAAGCCGGATGGTTCGAAGATGGAGCACATGACGACGACTTCGAATAATACTTGGGGTTTTGACTTCAACGAGGCGGGCGATGTGTTCGGTTCAACTGCGAATAACGCGCACGGCTGGTATATGGCCATTCCGCATCGCAATATTTGGCATGCACCTATGACCTTGAATGGGTCTAAAAATACAGATACGCACAAGGACATGCGGACGATCACGAAGAAAGTGCGTCAGGTGGATGTTTTTGGCGGATTTACTGCGGCGGCTGGGCATAATTTCTATTCCGCACGTTCCTTCCCGAAAGAATATTGGAACCAAATTGCCTTCGTTTCAGAGCCTACAGGTCACGTGATTCACCAAAATCGCCAAGTCCCTACAGGTTCAGATTTCAATGACAAGGAGGCCTTTAACTTCCTTGCAGGAGCTGACGAATGGATTTCGCCCGTGTTTGCGCAGGTGGGTCCGGATGGAGCTGTTTGGGTAGCGGACTGGTATTCCTACATCATCCAGCACAACCCGGTGCCGCAAGGATTTAAGAACGGTGGCGGAAATGCCTATGATACGGATTTACGTGATTTTACCCACGGTCGTATTTACCGCGTGGGGTATAACAAAGCGCCAGCCTATACTCCGGTTTCATTGAAAACGCCGGCGGAATGTATCGCAGCTTTAAGCAATTCAAATTTGTTCTGGCGTTTGAACGCGCAGCGTTTATTAGTGGAACGCGGAAATAAGGATGTCGTTCCGGCATTAGTAGCCTTAATAGGTTCTGCCAAAACCGATGAAATCGGTCTCGCTCCCGGCGCAATTCACGCCCTACGTACCTTAGAAGGTTTAGGCGTATTGCCAATGGACGTTCTAGCACGTGCGATGAAGCATTCATCTGCGGCAGTGCGTAAGCAAGCGGTGCAAGTTTTGCCTCGCACGGCGGCTTCGGCGAAATTGATTTTGGACCAAAAAATGCTCAACGACAAAGATTCCCTAGTCGTTTTACATTCCATCTTAGCCTTAATCGAAAGCCCAACATCGCCAGCCGTAGAAGCGGCGATGGCGCGCAAAATCGCAGTTTCGGCGAAAACCACAGACCGCTGGATCCCTGATGCTTTAGCAGCTTACGTAATGGCCGGTGGCCCTGCACGTCGTGCCACATTCATCGCAAAACAAGGTGCAAAATCAGGCGCAGTTGTTGCTGAGAAATTAGCGAAAGAGGCAAAAAATCCATCGACTACTGGTACCGAATCAGGCCTAGACTTAGTCGTGGAAGAAGTCCAAATCAAAGGCGGAAACTTCCGTTTACGTGAAGGCGCTAGCTTCGTAATCCGCGTGAAAAACAGAGGAGATAAAGCTTTACCAAAAGGCACACCACTTCCTTTAACTGTCAAAATCGAAGGTATGGGTCGTCGTACCGATTTGGAATCCTATACCTTCACCGATGGTGCCGCTCCGGGCGAAACCGTTTCAGTGGTGAAAAACAACAACGGTCCTTGGACTGGAAACCTAGGTTGGACAGCTGACGAAGCGGGTAATTATGTGATGGAGATCAACCTAGACACCAAAGCGGTTTTAGGCGAATCAAATCGCACTAACAACACGTTCAGACAACCGATCGTTGTTACATTGCCAGCTGATTTAGGTTCGTATATCGTGGAGAAAACCTTCCGCGGCATGACCTCAGATGACTCCGCTAACGACATCGTTGCTTTATTGCGCTCGATCAAACAAGTGGCTAGTCCTACGATGGGCGCTGCCTTGAAAGGGGCCTCTGCAACTTGGAATGCGAAACGTGCCGCTGATTTATCAGCTGACAATGTGGACTTCTTGAAAGGCTTAGGCAAGCAATTACGTCCGCAAGATGTGGAGGCATATGAGCGCTTGGCGGGACTTTGGAAAGTAGAAATACCTTCAGCTGAAGTGAAAGGGGTAGTCGTGAAACGCACGATTATGACGATCAAAGAGGCGATGAAATACAGCCCAGCCGAATTCACCGTACCAGCTGGTGCGACAGTTGAATTGATCTTCGAAAACGTCGATGCGATGCAACACAACTGGGTTTTAGGCACATTAGGTAGCCAAGAAAAAATCGGTTTAGCCGCAGACAAAATGATCACCGCAGCCGATGGCGCAGCGAAAAACTACATCCCTGCGATGCCAGAAGTGTTAGCTTACACACCATTAGTGGAATCCGATGGCCGTGTGAAAGTGGTCTTCAAAGCACCAAGCGTTCCAGGCAATTATCCGTTCTTGTGTACCTTCCCAGGGCACTGGAGGATTATGAATGGCATTATGAAAGTTGAATAATGCGGAGCATTATTCAACTTTCATAATGCTCAAAGCACAAAGAACAAAGCAAAAAGAATAAAGTAGGATGTTGCTTCGCAACGATTCGTGAAATGTTTTTGACAAAGTCCGGACGACGACGAAATTCAATCAATATCTATTCTTTGTGCTTTATTCTTTGTGCTTTATATTTAGCTTTGCGCTATGAAATTCTCAATTAGCCACACGGATCCTAGCTCGAAAGCGCGCGCAGGGGAAATTACGACAGATCACGGGACGATTCAAACGCCCATTTTTATGCCGGTAGGTACTGCGGGAACCGTGAAAGGAGTGCATATTTCAGAATTAACAGATCCGATTAAAGCCCAAATCATCCTGGGAAATACCTACCACTTGTACCTTCGTCCAGGTCTAGAGGTGATTGAAAAGGCGGGTGGATTACACAAATTCAATGGCTGGCAAGGACCTATTTTAACTGATTCGGGAGGGTACCAAGTGTATTCTTTGGCAGGAACCGGAAGAAAAATCCAAGAAGAGGGCGTCAAATTCAAATCACACGTAGACGGAAGTGTTCATTATTTCACGCCGGAAGGGGTGATGGATATTCAGCGGACGATCGGGGCGGATATTATCATGGCTTTTGACGAATGTACACCGTATCCATGTACTTACGAATATGCGCGTAAATCGATGGATATGACGCACCGTTGGTTAGATCGTTGCATCAAACGTTTTGACGAAACGGATCCAAAATATGGATATAATCAGACCTTGTTCCCGATTGTACAGGGAAGCGTTTACTCCGATTTGCGTAAAGTATCAGCGGAATATATTGCCTCCAAAGGCGCTTTCGGTAACGCCATCGGTGGTTTATCCGTGGGCGAGCCAGTCGAAGATATGTATGCAATGGCGGATGAGGTGACGGATATTTTGCCCAAAGACAAGCCTCGCTACCTGATGGGCGTGGGAACGCCTGCAAATATTTTGGAAGGTATAGCGCTCGGAATTGATATGTTCGATTGCGTGATGCCTACTAGAAATGCGCGGAATGGGATGATTTTTACGACGCAGGGAATTATCAATATCAAGAATAAGAAATGGGAGTCGGACTTTTCGGTTATCGATCCACATTTTGTGAATGACGTTCACGGTCAATATACTAAATCCTACCTACGCCATCTCGTTCGTTGCGAGGAGATGCTAGGCGCGATGATCGCGAGTGTGTGTAATCTTCGTTTCTATCTGTGGATGGTGGGCGAAGCACGCAAAGAGATTCAAGCGGGCACATTTACGGCTTGGAAGAATCGTATGATTCCACAATTCATGCATCGCCTGTAATTTTTAGGTATTTCGCGCGACGAGGAAAACGCCGCGCGAATCAGTATCAAGGAATAGGCAATACCTTACTTTCTTTGAAAGAAGACAAGATCACCATCGTCGAAGTGGCAGCCACTTCTTCGATTTCGTTAATTTTTTCGAGCATTAATTTCTGGTAAGTCGAAATATCTTTCGAAATAATTTTCAACATAAAATCGCCAGAACCCGTTACGTGGTGGCACTCGATTACCTCTGGAATTTGATTGATTTGCTTCACAAAAGACTCCGTCACTTGCTTCTTGTGACCCGTTAAAGTGACCGTCACAAAAGTACTCACACCAAGACCTACTTTTTCTCTATTCACCTGAGCGTGATAGCTTTGGATAATCCCTAAGGTTTCTAATTTCTTTACGCGTTCCAAAGTAGGAGCGGGAGAAAGACCAATTTCTTTCGATAATTGGGCGTTCGTGATCTTCGCGTTTTGCTGAAGTATCTCTAGTAATTTGTGATCAGTTTGGTCGAGTTTATTGATGCTCATATTTTTTTCGAAAGCATAAATTTAGAGAATATTTTTACTAAAATTTGATTTCGACTTGCATAATTCAATAGGAGGGCTTATTTTTGCATCCACAAAACGCGAAAGTAGCTCAGCTGGTAGAGCGCGACCTTGCCAAGGTCGAGGTCGCGGGTTCGAACCCCGTCTTTCGCTCAAAACGAAAAAGCACCATCGGTGCTTTTAGTTTTACTAGGACGCTTGGGTGGTGGAACTGGTAGACACGCGGGACTTAAAATCCCGTGAGCCGTAACGCTCGTGTGGGTTCGATTCCCATCCCAAGTACAATTCAAGCGTCTGAAAAAGCCTTCCTTCTGGAAGGCTTTTTTGTTATCCACCGGATAGCTAGTTTAGGATTTTTCGTTAACTTTCCGCTAACTAACTGTTCTAATTGTGATTCCGGCTATTTGTCTTATCGGTTTTTTAAGCTCCTTGTTGCTATTAAACTATGCAGACAAGGTGAACCCAGCAAATCGCTATCTAGCCTATCACTTTTTCTTAAATGCACTCTTTGGGATTGCCCATTGGGCCTCTGTAGTCTCTGATTCTGATACACTTAGAGCGATCTTCACGGTTCACTATTTTCCCATTTATTTATTAAATACACCGTTTTTGTATTTTTATGTGAGAGCAGTGTTGACAGATCGAATCCATATTAATGGCTGGGATTACATTCACTTTTTGCCTTCCGTGCTCATCTTATTCAATATCGTTCCTTACTCCCTATTATCTTGGCCCGAAAAGTTGCAATTTGCGGTACGCTTACATTTTGATTCTGGATTGATCCACCAAGTGTATTTCCCTTTTGTTTCGTTTAATTTTTATTTTTTCTTTCGGTCTGTTCTGTCTTTGGCCTATATCATTTATGCAGCGAAAATTCTTCAAGCTGCCATTCAAAAAGGACAGCTAAAACAAGCGAAAGAATTAGAAAAGTGGTTGTGGGTTAACCTAGGGTTAGGGGCATTGTTTAATCTTTCATTGATAATTTTTAGTATCCGGTCCTTCTATTTACATGATTTTTTATTGATCCTGGATGAAGAAGGCAAAGGCCGTGTTTTAGCCACAGTTATTATGGCCGCCTTAATGGTTTCAGTTTATTTTTTCCCCAAAATCTTATATGGACTTCAGTTTCAATCAGGAGGCTCTATTTCTGATTTAATTGAATTAAATGAGAAGATTTCCCAAGCCGCTAAATCGCAAGAGTTTTCTCGAGAAAGATTAAATCAAGTGGGAGATAAACTTCATCAATACTTACATAAAAAAAAGTTCTTAGTTCCCGGATTCTCCTTGTCTGATTTAGTGAAAGATTTAGAGACACCAGAACATGTTTTAACGTATTATTTTAATAATCACAAAGGGATCACATTTCTCAAATGGAAAAATCAACTCAGAATTGAGGAGGCTATTCTGCTTTTGAAGGCGGGCGAGGCGGAGACGAATACCTTAGAGAGTGTGGGTAAAGCTTGTGGGTACAAGTCGCGATCTAATTTCATTCAGGCCTTTAAAGCTCAAACAGGGGAATCGCCATCCGCCTATCTGAAAAAATTGTCATAAGCATTTTGTCTCTTTTAGGGGAATAAGAACAAGCTAGTTGTCCGATTAATTTTTTTCTGAACAACATTGCCTTAATATTGATTTCTAGATTCAAAATCCTTTCTATGAAATCAATTTTTACTCTTCTTATTGTCGTATTTTTTACGTCAACGATCAATGCTCAATCCTGGAATTTCGAAGTTGGTAATAATAGCACCCGCTATGTTTTCACTAATTCTGCAGGTAATAATCCAGATTTTTTAAAGGCAAGTTCCGGGCTTCATTTAGCGCTATCTCGGGAGAACAAATTATCAAAGGTGTTTTTCTATGACCTAGGGTTAACTTACAATCAATACAATTCTGTAGGGGATGTTCAGAATATTCCTTTTTCTTATCAGGCGGATTTTATGGGATTGACAGGAGGAATCGGGCCATCCTACACAGGTCTACATGGTTTGACTGTTTCTGCCAAAGCTTCAGCAGCGGTTCAAACTCTGATGAATGGCACGCAATTTTTGCAGAATCGTTACGTCGATTTAGCTGAGGATGATCAATTCTCAGGGTTAAAGTTGTCTGTCGGTTTTACGCTTTCTATTACGAAAAAAGTAAATGATCAAATGTCCGTTTACACAAGTTTTCAACATTTAGATACGAATACCTTCGGTACTTCCACGCTAAATTTCATTCCATCTACCTTTAGTTTTGGCCTAAAAATAGCCACTAAATAATTCCTCATTCATCTGTTCTATTCCCATGAAAAAATTATTACTCTTTGTTCTATTATTTATTTCAGTTGTGGCAAATGCCCAAAAAGGCATTTCCTATCAAGCAGTCATCTTAGATCCAGCAAAAATTGAAATCCCAGGTTCGGATATTTCAGGCCAACCATTAGCAAATGGAAATGTGTGGGTGAAATTTGCGATTGTATCTGGATCGACATTGCAATTCGAAGAAATCCAACAGACGAAAACGGACGCCTATGGTTTAGTTAATTTAACCATTGGATCCGTGGCAAGTACAGCTTTCAATGCGATCACTTGGGATGCAGTTCAAAAATCATTACAAGTATACGTGAGCTTTGATAATGGATCTTCCTATACAAAAGTGTCAGATCAGAAATTAACCTATTCGCCCTATGCTCTTTTTGCGGAGACTGCGGGTAAATTAGGAAGTACTTTAGGGATTGCGGGTGGAGGAACTGGTGCTACAACGGCGGTAGGTGCGCGGGCTAATTTAGGTTTAGGAAACGTGGATAATACAGCGGATGTTGATAAACCAATCTCAACTGCGACAAAAGCAGCATTGGATTTAAAGGCAAACATCTCAGATGTGAATTCAGCTTTAGCCCTAAAGGCGACGGTAGCTGCTTTAGAAGCACATATGGCTATCACAGCGGATACATCCATGTTAGCAACAAAGGCAGCACTAACAGATTTGAACGATTATGCCCCTATTAATTCGCCTACCTTCACGGGTACCGTTTCAGGAATCGATAAATCGATGGTGGGTTTAGGTTCTGTGGATAACACTTCGGATGTAGCAAAACCTATTTCGACAGCGACTCAGGAAGCTTTAGCTTTGAAAGCTTCAAAAACTTCCCCAGCCTTTACGGGAATTCCTACTGCTCCTACGGCTTCTCCTCGCACAAATTCAACACAAATTGCGACTACAGCCTACACGGACGCAGCCGTTTCTGCAGCATTAGCTTCCTCAGGTGTGGCGGATAATTCAATTACTTCTGTGAAAATTGTCGATGGTACAATTGCCACAGTTGATTTAGCCAACAGCTCTGTGACAGATGCGAAAATAGCAAATGTGTCAAGCTCAAAAATGACAGGTGTACTTTCATTGGCAAATGGTGGAACCGGCCAAACTTCATTAGCGAATTTCAAAGGAGAATTGGGATTAACTAGTAATAATGTAGCCATCGGTTCGCAAGCAGGAACACCTAATCAAGGTGTCAACGCGAATACTGTTGCCATAGGAGGTGGAGCAGGAAATTCCGGTCAAGGTCAAAGCGCTATCGGTATTGGTTATGTCGCAGGTTATGCGAATCAGGGAGCTAACGGAATTGCGATAGGAAGTAATACCGCTCAATCAAACCAAGCAAGTCAAGCAGTTGCTTTGGGCTATGCTGCAGGTCAGTATGGTCAAGGTCAAAATGCGGTAGCCATTGGATCATTTGCTGGCAATAATGCACAAGTAGCAAACAGTATTGCCTTAAATGCAACTGGAGCGAGTTTAAATCCGACAAACGCAGGTTTTTATGTGAATCCTGTACGTTCAACTACGGCAACCTCTAATTTATTGTATTATAATACTTCAACTAAAGAGATAACAACAGGTACAGGTAGTTTTGTCGATTTAACAACCAATCAAACGATTGCAGGGGTAAAAACATTTAGTTCTAATATCTCTGTAAATGGGGTGACTGTAGGTCGTGGTAATGGTAATAATGATGAAAGTGTGGCAATCGGACAAGGGGCAATGGGTTCATCAAATGTAAACGGAAAAAGAAATACAGCCGTTGGTGCCGGCGCAATGCGCAGTTATAATGGCACATATTGGGATAATAATACAAGTGTTGGTTATTGGAATATGCCAAGTTTAACATCTGGAAATGGGAATACATCTGTCGGAGCTGAATCAATGTTGAATTTATTGACTGGGACGCAAAACACCTCAATAGGTAATCAATCCTTAATAAACGTATTAGGAAATAATAACGTAGGAGTGGGAAAAAGAGCAGGACAAACAATCACGACAGGATCACAAAATACTATAATTGGAACAGATGCAGATGTTTCATCCGCCACATTATCGAATGCGACAGCTCTAGGTTATGGTGCAAACGTTGCGGCGAGTAATACTATTCAATTAGGTAATTCGAATGTCACCAATGTGAAGACGAGTGGAACTATAACAGCAGGTGCAGTTACTTATCCCAATGTAGACGGAACGGCAGGTCAAGTGTTAACAGCAAATGCAAATGGGGTTCCTACTTGGCAAACTATAACAACAAAAACATATGATGATTGGCCATTTATTTCAGCAGCTAATCTATATCGTTATTCTGGTTACATAATTGCTACCCAACATGGAAGTATGCCTGATTTTCCTGAAAATTTGCCTGATGGGTTTACGTTGACAATATGTAATTACAGCAATTTTACATGGACTTCTAATACTTTAACAAGTACTAAGTTTTATACAAGTTCAAGTGGAAATGGTGGTGTCACATCCTTTTCTATTGATCCTGGTGCAGCAGTTAATGTGTATGTAATTACAACTAGTGGTCAAAAAAGGTATTACATTAAATAACCTCTTCTTGATTTAATAAAAAAGCCTTCTCTAACGGGAAGGCTTTTTTTATTTTCGCCACTTTCTTTGCACTACGCAAATTCCTACTACCTTTGTTATCAACACAATACCATCAATTTATAATCGTATTGCTTCTTAACCACTAATAAGCAATCTGTTCTGTTTAAAGATTGCTTATGAAAAATTATTTCATACTCGCAGCCCTGCT
Source organism: Cytophagaceae bacterium (assembly GCA_027491195.1). Taxonomy (GTDB): domain Bacteria; phylum Bacteroidota; class Bacteroidia; order Cytophagales; family Spirosomataceae; genus Aquirufa; species Aquirufa novilacunae. The sequence goes on from JAIXWQ010000009.1 coordinate 378,181, forward strand.
GTGTGTTTTCCATGCTGCGTACGCGCAAACTCCCCTTAAGACGATTAATTACCAGGCCCTGATTGTGGATCCTGCGGCCATTGAATTGCCCGGAAATGCGGTGCAGGCACAGCTGTATTTGAATAAGGAGGTGTGGGTGAAGTTTGGGATTTATGCGGGGACGACCTTGCAGTTTGAGGAAGTGCACAAGACAAAGACGGATGGCTATGGGCTGATAAATTTGGAGATCGGGGCGGGGGAGAATACCGTTGCGGCGGGGACTTTTGGGTCGATCAACTGGGGTACTTCCCTAATGAAGTTAATGACGCAGGTGAGTTTTGATTTGGGTGGCAAATACACCGAGGTCAGCAATCGCGGCCTAAATTACTTACCCTATGCGCATTTTTCGGAGGAGGCAGGGAGGCTGAGTAAAACATTATTACTTACCTCAGGGGGAACTGGGGCAACGAGTGCACCAGCCGCCCGTGCGAATTTAGGCCTTGGAAATGTAGACAATACGGCGGATATGGACAAGCCAGTGTCGGGCTTGGTTTTGGCAGAATTAAACAACAAAGAATCTCTTTTTAATAAATCTACTTCCATTCTTGCGGACTCCGCATCCTCTATAAAATACCCCACAGTAAAGGCAATTAAGCAATATGTGGACGATCGTTTGCCAAAAGAAACAGTCTCTAGTCAAGCAAACTCAGCAAACTTAGCAGCGAAGGCCACGACTCTGGAAACACCTCGCACCATCAATGGGGTGCCTTTTGATGGATCCGCTAATATTTCCATTCCGATCGACGCGGGGGTATTGACAGGAATTATTCCGATTGCGAAAGGAGGAACGGGAGCAATAAGTGCACCGGAGGCTCGAACAAATTTGGGGCTGAAAATTGGAGTCGATGTCCAAGCGCCTTTAGTGGCGGGGATTGATTATTCACGTCCTTTGATTGCCGGTATAGATTACCAACGACCGTTGTTAGCAGGCGTCGATTTTCAAATCCCATTGCGGCCTGGTATTGATGTACAAGCACCGTTAGTTGCAGGAACTGACTATCAGTCACCTCTGATTGCGGGAACGGATTATCAAGTTCCGTTAGTTGCCGGTACTGATTACCAAGTTCCATTACTAGCAGGAACTGACTATCAAGCTCCTCTAATAGCTGGATCAGGAATCGTTCTCTCTGGAAATTCAATTGGAGTCTCGGGATTAACAACAGCTAATTTATCTGCAACAGCGAGTATTACAAATGGGCAATTAGCGAATTCTCAGTTGACATTAGGATCAACGATAGCCAGCTTGGGTGGAACTTACACTAATTTAACTGGCTTTGCTTCTATCACTTCTTCGAACTTTGTGGGGGATCTAACTGGAAACGCAAGCACGGCCGCAACTGCCCTAACAGCAAATACGGCGAGCACGGCTATTAGTGCAACTTTTGCAACGACAGCCACTACAGCCACAACAGCCCTAACCGCAAACACCGCCACCACCCTCACCACACCCCAAACGATCTTTGGCTTCCCCTTCGATGGAAGTGCCTCCATCTCAGGAATTTTATCACCGACTTACGGAGGAACCGGCGTAAACAATGGCAATAAATCCATCACCTTGGGCGGCGATTTAATCACCTCTGGGAACTATTCCACCACGATAATCACCACAGGTAATACGACGATTAGTTTGCCTACTTCCGGAACTTTGGCAACTTTAGCTGGGACTGAAACCTTAACGAACAAGACCTTTGTGAATTCAAGTTTAACCGGCGCCTTAACGCTTGGCGGAACGACATTTCCATCCAGCTCGGGTGCCACGGGTCAGGTCCTGAGTTTAACATCGGCTGGTGTGGCAAGTTGGACAAGTATATTGAAGGATGGTTTTGACGAGACGGCTTCGAATGGTTCTGCTGGAACGATGACGACAACCACCGCTGGCCAAACCAATTTTACCTTGACCCAAGCCCCTCATTCGACGTCTAGTCTTAAGATGTACATTAATGGGATTTTGATTAGTCAAAATGCCTATGCATACAAGACATCCAGTTCTTTTGCGTCAGATGCGACGGTGCCTACTCCTTATTTGGCCTATATCAATGCAAAAAATGGCACCTACTTAATTGCGGTAGGTGATCGAGTTCAATTCGTTTATTCGTACTAGGATGAAGAAACTACTCATCCTATTTGCATTCATAACGCTAGAATTGAATGCCCAAAACAGCAATCTCTCCATCGTTTCAGGTGCCACGAGTGGAGGAACCTGGTCGCCTCTACTATCCTCTAACACGACTCAATCGACCTATACCTTCACTCCAAATGCAGACAATGCGACCGTCAGCAAAACGGAATTAGACGATTTATTGCGAGTAAAAAATAGCCATGTCATTATCAACACAGCCTGTGCATCCTGCACCCAAGCGGGGCAAATCGACTTAAGCGTCACATTTAGCACATATAATCAAAATGGGCCAGCGAGTAGTCGAACGCTTACAATGAATGCGGGCTCTGATGTGAACATCGCTAATACGATGGCTATGCGAAGTACCACATCGTCTGATAATAATTTGGGATCGTTGAAATTAGTGATTAATGCAGTGGGTAATATTAGCGTGACAGGGGCGATCAATATGAATAATCCCACGTCAGCTTACGCTTATATAAATGCTACAGAAGGAGGATCCGTCACGTTGAATTCGACGGCGGGTTCGGTCAAAGTAACTCAGCCTATTAATTGCAGTGGCACGACGAATATAACTCTAGGGACCTATTCAGGGAGTGGAGGATCCATTACGATCAAAAGTGCAAATGGCGTAAGTGTTTTAAGTACTTTAACTTCTACGGGTCGTTTATATAACGCTGGGCCTATTACAATTTTAGATGGCAATTCCACAGTGACTGTAGGGGGCGAAAATGATGGAATCACGGGACAAATAATTGGTGGAGCTTTCACTAAAAGCGGGACAGGAACGCTTTTACTTTCAGGTACGAATAATGGCGTATCCTCTTCTGAGATTATCGATGGGATTTTGCAGTTAAAGGGAGGCACTGCCTTACCAGACTATAATACGCTAACTTTCACAGGGGCGAATGCTGTGTTGGATTTGAATGGAGTATCAGAATCGATCGGCTCGATTGCGAGTATAAACGGGATTGGTAAAATTACGAGTACAGTGGCGGGAGCGGTGACGCTAACCATAGGTTCGAGTAATTTGAACACAACGTATACGGGTTTGATTGAGGATGGGCTGGGAGTTTTGTCTTTGGCCAAATACGGAGAAACATCTTCCCTGGGAAATGCCACCCACAGCACAGCTAACACCTATACCGGGGTAACCACTATTTATGCCGGGACCTTAGCCATCTATAACGCTGCTTCCTTAGGTAGCATAAGTGCGGGAACCATCGTCAGGGGCTCCGGGAAATTAGCTTTGTATAATAATATCAACGTAGGTTCAGAGGAATTAGCCTTAAATAAAGGAACGGTTTCGCTCTCTAATGAGAGCGGAAATAATAGTTGGGGAGGTCCGATAACGATAGGCCAAACCACCACAATCAACAGCACGGCCGGAAGTCTCTATTTGAATCAATCGGTCACTGGAACAAATGTATCGTTAGCAGCGACAGGACTAGGTTCTATGACGATCAGCGGCACATTGACTTTAGGAACAGGAAATCTGACGACGAGTATGGGGGCCTTAACTTTAGCATCCGCGAATAACTATAGTGGAACCACCACGGCAACGAATGGCATTTTGACGATTCGAAATAACACTAGTTTAGGTTCGGGGGCCGTGACCATCGGGATGAATTCGAGCTTGGTATTAGATGGAGGAATTTCAGTATCTAATCCCTTAACCTTAAGCGGTACTGGGGTAGCTAATACAGGGGCTTTGCGAAGTGTAAACGGGAATAATGTGTATAATTCCGCCATTAATTTGACTACGAGTAACGTTCGAATTAACCCAGAATTAGCAAGTACCCTGACCATTAACGGAGCCTTGAATGCGAGTGCCCTAGCGCTAGTAGTCGGTGATGTAGGGGATTTGATTTTAAATGGGGGCTTGAGTGGTACGGGGAGTTTGGCCTATACGTGGGGAAATAGCCCCATTGCATTAAATGTGGCCACTAGTTTGATCAAGGATGGTTCTGGAAAGCTGACTTTGAATAGTGTTAATTCCTATTCGGGAGCCACGGTACTGAGTGCGGGGACGATTGAATTAGGGGCTTCGGACGTAATTGCCAATACGTCAAACCTCTATTTTAACGGCGGGAAGCTAAGCACGGGAGGTTTTTCTGAGACATTGGGCCCGATTTCGATTTTATCTGAAGGATCTTCAATCGAATTAGGATCAGGACCACACGCCATTCGTTTTGGGCCAAAAAACACCTGGGATTTCAGGACTTTACGCATCACGGGCTGGCAAGGAACGGCAGGAAATAGTGGAACCGATGGCCAAATTTATGTAGAAAACAGTCTCGTTTTGGGTCTAACTGAATTAGAGCAACTTCAATTCAGTGCCTCGAACGCCATTCAATTGAATACGGGCGAGCTCGTTCCTAACGCGACAGCTGTCAGTGGGTATGCAAACCTTCGCTTTACCACGGGACCCACCATCAATGGAACATGGTCGCCATCGCTGACGAGTAATGCCACGAATACGACCTATGTATTTACCCCATCGGGGAATCACGCGAATATTAATGTGTCGGACTTAAACTTGATTTTAGGAACTAATTACAGTCATGCCACCATTAATACGGCTTGCGTTTCTTGTACTCAATCTGGTCTCATTAATGTCAATGCACCCATCGAAACCTGGAATTCGCATGGCCCTAATTACAATAAGTTTTTAGTGATGAATGGAAATTCAGATGTGAACATTTTAGCCCCTATTTCGCTTCGTTATGCAAGTGCGGGGTATGGTGATAGGGGGAATTTAACCTTGTACATGAATACAGCAGGAAATATGTATGTGAATGCGGCCATCAGTACGAACATTCCTGTTTCAACTAGTTCGACGATTCCGTTGACGGATGGGGGGAGTATAAATTTGAATTCGACGGCTGGCTCTGTCTACGTGAATGCCACAATTAATGCGAGTGGCGCTGTGAGTACAAATAATGCCTCGTCCTATTCTGGCAGAGGAGGTACCATTTCACTAACGGGGGGAGGTGGTATAACGGTGAATAATACCTTGACTTCTTTAGGAAGAACGGGTGGAAATCTGACATTTAGCACGGGTAATAATGTGATTACGACCGGCAATGGCGCGAATGATGGGATTAAGCAGTTAATGAAAGGAGGTAATTTTTCCAAATTAGGAACGGGCACATTACAACTAAGTGCCGCTAACCAAATAGCTGATATATATATTTACAGTGGAACCTTACAGGCCGGGTCTGCGACGGCAATCCCGAGCTATAGTAATCTCTATTTTTCAGGTGGAAATTTCCACGATGGGGGATTAACGGCGACTTATTATGCTTTTCATATGTATGAAAATACGACCATCACCTTAGGAAATACGGCCCATAACCTAACCTTCACTACGTATGGAGGATTTACAAATAATAAGATGTTGACCATTTCTACGAGTGAGGGTTCCTCTGTGGATGCCGCCTTGAATACTTTTGGGGCGCTCACGACAACTTCCACTTCCTTTGTTAACTTATTTGGGAAAAAGCAAAGTATAATGGAGGGTGGAATGGGTCGTTTTGGAGCTGTTTTGAATTCGAAATTAGGCTCAGCGGGTGCCCCAGTTCGGTTTTTTGTAAAATACCTGCTATCCGATTCCCATAGAGCTCAAGTTCAATTCTATAACGCGAGTCAAAATAAATACTATACAGTTTCCCAAAATCCGGTGGCCGTTACCAATGGGGAATTTTTGCCATTGCGGGTGAAATAATTACTTCGACCCAATCAACAATCCCAAGCCCACCACATACAATAGCAACATAATGTTCAGCAGTTTATGGGTTTCAGCGGAAGCATTCTTGAATTCCTTCCAAATATAAATCCCCCAAACCGCCGCCACCACAGTTGCCCCCTGGCCTAAGCCATAAGAGACCGCGGCGCCTGCTTTTTCAGAGGCCAAAATAGAGAGGGCCATTCCCACAAACCAGATGGCACCGCCTAATATTCCCACTAAATGGTCTTTAACAGATCCCACTAAATAATGCGCTAAATTCAAAGGAGAGCCAGAGAAAGGCTTCTTCATTTGGAAGGTATTGAAGACAAAAGAGCTCACAAATACGCCGACTGCAAAAACCACTAAGGCCGTATAAGGAGTTAATTTGCCTACTTCAGGTGCTGCAAAATTAACCGCCATCGAAGCAGCCACATATTTATAAAACAGACCCATCAAGCAACCTGCCAGCACAGAAAGGACTAATCCTTTATTGGAAGCGGAAGCAGAGGAAATAGATTTATAAGCTCTCGCATTTAAAATGATAGCGATGGCAATAAGAGCAACTCCGCCAAAAATCAAGAACGGATTCCCCTGTGGATCGGCTAAATAATTCACTAAAACCCCTAGAACCAGGGCGATTCCGATACCTACCGGAAAAGCGACCGACATCCCAGCTATCCCGATTGCTGCGACTAATAAAATATTCGCGGCATTGAATAAAACCCCACCTATCAAGGCTGATTGCAGGTTATCGCCGCTGGCTTGTGCATAATCTGCTACGAATCCACGGCCTTGCGTGCCGCTGGAACCTAAGGTAAACGCAAGAATTAGAGACGCTAAAACGATCCCGATGGCGTAGTCCCAATAGAATAATTCGAAGCGCCAGGTGGAGGATGAGAGCTTTTGGGTGTTTGCCCAAGATCCCCAACAAAGCATCGTGACGATGCACAATAGAACAGCAGATGAATAACTTTCAATGATAAACATGGCGCTTATTTTAGGTTGCCTAATCGGTAATATTTTGAATTAGTAGCGGTGAATGGCTTTTCCGCGTAGACAATCGCATCGAATAATTTGCAGTCATAACCATCCACTTTATTCAATACTTTTAGTTTCACATGGTGTTTCCCCGTCGCTAATTTATACTTCCACGTAATCTCGTGACGACGGGTAGTGAAGGCTACCGGTAGTTTTACCTTCTCGAAAAGCTTACCATCCACAAATACTTCTAGATCAAAAGTGCCCGGATCTAGCGAAGCCCATTTCGCCGTTTCGCCTCTCACAACGAACCCGTTTCCTTCGAAATCGAAGTCGTATTCGTCAGTTAAGTTTTTTCCAATGTTGATTTTCTCCGTCGGGAAAGAATGGTCGAAGCTTTGTTCGAATGCAACGGCTTTAGGTGCGCTATAAGGGATGCTTACGGCATTTTCTGAAACACTTCCACCGTTATTCTTTATGTTTTGTAAAGCGTGTTTAAAACCGATTTCATAGACATCGTTTAATGAAGTAGATGTGTATTTGAAGTCGATGTCTTCTGCCTCTTTCAAGCCTAGCTTCCAATAAGCTGGTATTTTGTCGTAGCCGATCATCGCGCCTAAAATTCCTCCAGCTGAGGATGGGTTGCAGTCTGCATCCTGTCCACAGCGGGTGGAGATTTCTAGCGTTTTCGTGAAATCGCCATTCCCGTACAATAATCCCATCACGACATAAGCGGAATTCACTGTGGCATCGATGTTAAACGGAGCGAAAACGCCGTCAGGACAACCGATGTCGTTTGCCCATTTATTTTGGACTTCTAACCACGTTTTTGTCCAGTCGTTCGGGTATTGCTTATGCCATTTAATGACATCAGCGATGCATTTGTAGTATTGGCTGTTCGCTGGAATGGTTTTTAATGCCTCTGAAACCACTTTGTTGATATCATTGTGGATGAAGGCCAAAGTATAGCAAGCCCCTAAATAAACTCCACCATAATAGCCATCACCGTAGTTCATGATGTGACCGATTTTGTCGGAGATTTTAGAGGCGGCATTCGGCATTCCGGGTGACATTAAGCCGGCGAAGTCGCACTCGATTTGGTAATCAATACAATCCGCATGCGGATTATTTTCCCAGTATCCAGACGCTGGGGGCATCATTCCATTCAAGATATTATAGCGACCTGCTTGATTCGCATGCCAAAGTGCGTATCCCGCCTTAGCATAAGCCTTCGCGTGTGATTCGATGGGTGCATTCAATCCCTCTTTTTCAAAAACCTCGACAAAAGTCAAATCCATGTACAAGTCATCGTACAAGCCCGGGTTATTGATCATCGTGTTTTTTAAGTAACCATCATACCAGGGAATAGGGTGGTAGGAATTGATCATCGTGCCATTGTAACGGAATTCGACAGGGCCGCCAAAGGTCACACCGATCGTCTGGCCAGCCCAGCCACCCTTGATTTTGTCTTTCAAAACCGCTTTGCTCATCGAGATATTCTGAGCTTGTGCAGCTAGCGCAATGAAACAGAAAAAGAGTATTTTTTTCATTAGTTTAAGTTTTGATACACGTAGTTGTGCATCAGTTTTTGGATGAATTCTGTGTGTTTAATGCTCGTGCCTATCGTGGCATTCGCTGGTTTAGATGGGTCGATTCGGGTGAAACCTTTGTCGTCCACAAAGACGTGAACTTTCTCAGTGGTGAATAATTCCGGATGGGCCTCCATTCCGATGGCTACGGGGTCAAAAAGGGTAGGCGTCTCTTGCCCCCATAACACATACAATCCCTGCATCGCACTCGTCAAAGGCGACTGGCGCATCAATAATTTCAATCGATTTTCCGCCGATAACTTGACCATCGCCGTCACATCTAGTCCGGCATAAATGATGTTTGCCCCCGACTGAACGAAGCTTTTTGCGGCCGGAATATCACAGGTCACGTTCCACTCCGCATCGATTTTCGTACTGCCATCGTAGCCTATTTTAAAGGAACCAAACATCGCATAGATGGCCTTTGCTTTCTGTAATTCTGCACCTAATGGTGCCAAATTTGTGACAGGTCCCACGGAGAAAATGATGACTTCTCCTGGATATTTCTTCAGTTGCGAACGAATGAATTCGGTGGCGTCCGGGGCTTTTGTTTTCAAAGGAGGTAGCCCGATCGCCTGGCGGTATTGGTTATTGGATTCTGGGCGTTCTTTGGGCTTAAAACCTTTCGCCCAATAAAACTGATCTGCATACCAATTCGCTCTCTCCGAACTATTCGAGGTGTTTTTTCCCACATAAACGGGGATTCGCGTTTCCCCTGTGACAGCTAGAAATTTATTGGCTAAGATAGCTCGATCGTCCGTTCGTCCATAGCAGGTAGTGATTCCTAAAATCTCATAGCGATCCTGTAGCGTTAATAAATATCCCAAGGCGTACGCATCGTCAATATCATCGCCGAGGTCACAATCAAAAATGACTTTTTGGCGATGCTGTGCTGCTAGTGAAAAACTGACAAGAAGGAATAGAATCAATTTCTTCATAGCTCTTCTAGTTTTGGCATCGAAGCTTGTGCTCCCAGGCGAGTAACTGATATGGAGGCTGCTTTACAAGCAAATCTGATCGCTTCAGGAAAGTCCATTCCTTCCGACAATCCTACTACTAAGGCCCCATTAAAGCAATCCCCTGCGGCGGTAGTGTCTTGAGCGACCACTTTCGAGACAGGAATGTGCTCCGTTTCGTAGGCTGTTTTGTAGAGGGCTCCTTCTGCTCCTAAAGTAATAATCACGTGTTGAACGCCTTTGTTCAAGAGTATATTCGCTGCATTTTCCGCAGAAATGAGATCCTTCACATGAATACAGGTCAGCAATTCTGCTTCGGTCTCATTGGGCGTGATGGCGTATAAATGTGGGAATAATTCTGCTGGTAAATCAGCCGCTGGTGCCGGATTTAATATGACTTTCAGGCCTTTTTTTGCGGCTTTCTCTGCTGCATAGGCCACCGTTTCGAGTGGCGTTTCCAGTTGAATTAATACGAAATCTCCCGGCTCGAATATTTCAGACGCCGCATCGATGTCTGCTATCGAGAGGCAATTATTCGCCCCTGAAGCTACGGTGATGCAGTTTTCGCCTTGGGCATCCACATTAATTAAAGCCACACCAGACGGCGCAAATGGATCTTGCGTCACGAAACGCGTGTGAATTCCCTCGTTTTTGAATTGTTGTAGGGCCGTCTCCCCAAACACATCCTTCCCCACCTTGCACACAAAATGCACCTCGCCTCCTAGGCGCGCCGCAGCCACTGCCTGATTCGCCCCTTTGCCCCCCGGATTCATAAAGAAGTCCCCGCCTAAAACGGTTTCGCCCGGTGCGGGTAAATGCCCTGATTTGATCACCATGTCGGTGTTTGAACTACCGATAATTGTGATTTTCGTCATTTTTGCTTGGTTTTATCGTATTTATTCTCTGTAAATTAATAATTATTTTTCAAAATCCTGTCCTACCTTTGCATCGTGAAACGCATCGTCGCCCTTTTGCTGTTCTTAGCTATGCAGGTTCCCTTGATGAATCAATGGGGTGCCGTGGCATACTACCGCATTAATCGCGACTATATTGCTGAAAATCTTTGTGTGAACCGCGATAAACCGATGTTGAACTGTAATGGTCAATGTTATTTAGCAAAGAAACTCAAAGCAGCAGAAGAGAAGGAGCAGAAATCGAATTCGGAGCGTTTAGAAAAGATGCCTGAAGTCGTATTAAGCTTTCAAGCGATTCAACCGGTCTTTACAGCGCGTTTCTCCTCTTCAGAACTCGTTGAAAACCATTTTTCTACGCAGGAATTCTTTCCTAACGCAGCCGCTAAAGGCTTTTTCCACCCACCCCAGGTTTAATTAATTTTCTTGGACTATTTACCTACGATCTTCATCGCGGGCATTACTCATTTTAATTAATTATACATGAAAAAGTTATTTCTATTTGCAAGCATTGCCGCTGTATTTTCAGCCTGTTCCACTGAATCGCTAGAGCCTATCGGCGCGACGGATAAAAACAATATTACCCTTGAATTTGAAAATCGCGTAGCGGCTCAGTCTTTGGTCCTAAACGATACGAAGTATACGAATACTTCTGGTGAGGATTTTACCATCACGACATTGAATTATTTTATCTCAAATGTGGCCTTTAAAAAGACGAATGGCACGGTAGTGAAGATGCCTGATCAGTATTTTTTAGTTCGTCAGGCGGATAAAACGTCTTTGATGCCGGTTATTAAAGACGTGCCTGCTGCTGATTATACAGAGATGACTTTCACGATCGGCGTAGATAGTGTGAAAAGTATATCTGCGGTAGATCAAAGAACAGGTGTTTTAGATGTCGCCTCTTATGGAACGGATAATATGTATTGGTCTTGGAATTCGGGTTATATTTTCTTTAAAATGGAAGGAATTTCATCTGTTGCCCCTACAAATGCAGCTGGATTGAAAAAATACCAATATCACGTAGGAGGGTTTGGGGGAAGAACGGCCGCTACGGCAAATAATTTGCGTTCGGTGACCTTGAGTTTACCTGCTGTGGCTGCTGTTCGTAAAAGTAAGTCGCCTACAATTCATTTAATCGCGGATATTTCCAAAGTTTTCTCCGGTGTTTCCCCTCTGAAAATTGCGAATGGAGCTGTGGTCATGTCTCCAGCGGCAGCTGGCCCTATTGCGAATAATTATGCGAAAGTATTCACGGTAGATCATATCCATTAAGATGCGGAAACTACTCCTTTTGCCTTTTTTGATTTTGGCTTGTTCGGCGCCTGAGAAGGAGCCTGAGCCAGTTGCGCCTGTAGCGGAAGGGCTCTTTAATCCACCTGCTAATTTTCCTGCTCCTGCCTATGCCTTAGCTGGAAATCCAGTAACAGCGGATGGTTTTGAGTTAGGGAAGGCCTTGTTTAATGAACCTATGTTATCTCGGGATAATTCGATTGCCTGTGCAGAATGCCATAACCAAAGTTATGCTTTCACGCACCATGGCCACGATGTGAGCCACGGAGTAGATAATCGGGTGGGAACACGGAATGCACAACCTATCCAAAATATGGCTTGGCAAAAGGAGTTTTTCTGGGATGGCGGTGTGGGCGATTTGGACTTATTTTCCGTCGCCCCCATCGAAAATCCACTAGAAATGGATGAAAATTTAGGTAATGTACTGACAAAACTTCGGTCGAGTTCTAAGTACCCCGCCTTATTTAAAAAGGCCTACGGTTCTACGGAGATTACGTCTCAGAAATTTCTAAAAGCCTTATCCCAGTTTATGATTTCACTCATTTCAGCGAACTCCCGCTACGATAAATTTATCCGAAAAGAGGGGGGTATATTAACGGCAGACGAACAGGAGGGTTTAAACCTTTTTAAGCAGAAATGTAGTTCTTGTCATGCGGGGGATTTGTTTACAGACCAAAGCTACCGCAATAATGGATTGAATATACAGGGCTCTAAAGACGAGGGACGTTTTCGAATTACAGAGAATCCGAGTGATCGATATAAGTTCAAAGTGCCTAGTTTGCGCAATGTGGAAATGACAGCACCTTATATGCATGATGGCCGGTTCTATACCTTAGAAGAAGTGCTGCGTCATTATACTACGGGTGTTCAGCAAAGTCAAAATGTCGACCCTCTAGTTAAGAATGGGATTGCCTTGTCCGAGGATGAACAAGCGAAAATAGTGGCTTTCTTAAAAACATTGACTGATCGAGAATTTCTAACTAATCCAAAATTTGCGGGGAATTGATATGAAAAAAATAGTCCTATTGCTCCTTTTCGCTTTTCCTTCCGTTGGTTGTGACCTTTGTGGTTGCGCAAATAGCAATTCCTTTTTAGGGCTGATGCCTGCCTCTAACCGGGGTTTTATAGGGGTTCGTTACCGACTACAATCTTTTGAATCTCACCTAAACAGCCCGGTTTTGAAGACGCGTGAATCGTTCCAAAGTACTGAAGTTTGGGGACGTTTTTATCCCTTCAATAAGGTGCAAGTGATGGCGATTTTACCCTATTCGACGCACACCCAAAATCAAATCGCGCAACAAAATACGGTACAAATAGCTGGGCTTTCAGATCCCACGTTATTAGTTCACTATAACCTCTTAAACACCTTATTGGATTCCACCATGCACGAGGTGAATCAATCTCTATTAGTGGGAATGGGAGTGAAGCCACCACTTGGAAAATTTCGCTATGAAGAAGCCAATCCATCTCAAGTGGCTAATGCTAATTTCCAATTAGGAACTGGTAGTACGGACGTATTGTGGAATGCACTCTATAATGTCCGCTATAATGAATGGGGTGTGAATGCAGATGCCCAATTTCGTTTACCAGGAAAAAATCCGGATTCCTACCGTTTTGGGGCCCGTTCTAGTTTAGCAAGCACCTTTTTCTATGCCTATGGTCGTGGGCATAAAGTAACGTTAATGCCCTATGTAAGTAGCACACTTGAATATGCGGCAAAGGACGTTCGGTCTGGACTTGTTCAAGAAAATACAGGTGGATCAGTTCACTGGCTTGGAATCGGTTTAGAAGCTTTTTCGAAGCGATTTGTGATGGGAGCAAATTATGCTAAACCCGCGACTCAACATCTTTCTGGAGGGGAGCTAAAAGCCATCGATAGATTTTCAATTCATTTCAGCTATTTGTTATAAGTCCCTTCTTATCTTTATGGCGATGAGAAAAATCAGGCTGTTCTGGGCACTTTGTTTCGTCGCTTTCTACACGAATGCGCAGCAAATCTCCTTTCAGCAAATCACGAATCTCCCCGTCACTGGTTTGAAAAATCCTTGGGCAGGCGGATTTAATTCGGTGCAATTTTTTCCCTTGGATTTAGATGGAGACTCGCGAGAGGACTTGGTGGTTTTCGATCGCAGCGCTCAGCATGTGAAGACATTTTTGCGAAATGCATCTGGCGGATTTGCATATGCGCCTGAATTTCAGACGCGTTTTCCGTTGATTGAAAACTGGATGAATCTGGTGGACTATGATGGAGATGGGGATAAAGATCTTTTTACCTCTAGCTCTGGGGGAATTCAAGTGCATCCTAATCTGAATAATAATTTCCCCAAATCCCTAGGGAACTTGAAATCGACAGGCCTGAATGGCCTGCTCAATATATATGTCAGCGCTACGGATATTCCGGCGATTACAGATGTGGATGGTGATGGGGATATGGATGTGTTAGCCTTCGAACCGGCTGGGCACTACATTAGTTTTTATGAAAACACGGGTGATCTGAAGTTCAATACGAAGGCCTTGAATTGGGGGAATTTCTATTTGAATGAATGCGACGATATCAGTTTTAATCTGGTTCCGGAATCTGTTTTACGTACGCAATCTACCTCGTCAGTTCAACATTTGGGAAATACCTTAGCGCTTTGGGATCCAGATAAAAATGGAGTTTCTGACCTGATTATCGGTCATGTGGGCTGTCCTACCTTTCTTTATATGCGTAATTTGGGCACGCGTGCGAAACCCTTGTTCCGCTCCGTGGAGACGAATTTTCCTGCGGGTGCACCGCATTTGGTTCCATCGCTGGCGAGTGCTTCGCCGTTGGATTTGGATGGAGATGGAGCTTTGGATGTAATTACCTCGTCGAATTTACCGGATGTGAATTCTTCCTTAACTACGGCATCTTATTATCGGTCGGAGAATGGCCAGCTAGTTCTAAAAACCAAAGCCTTTCTCCAAGAAGAGATGATCGATGTGGGGGATTTTGCCTCACCCGTTTTCTATGATGTGGAAGGTGATGGCGATCTGGATTTATTGATTGGGAGCAATACGGTCACTTTATATGAGAACGCGAATGGGACGCTGACTTTGAAATCACGTGATTTTCTACCTATTTCCGGAGCCGCTTCGATTCAATTACAGGCTTTGAATGGCCGCTTGATGCTATATTATTCCGTGGGATCGTTGAGTAAATACCGGGAATATGTGTCTGGCCTGTTAGGTGAAGAGAAAGCCTTGCCAGTGGTCACATTGCGCGAAACGCCTCGACTGTTTGATGTAAATCAGGATGGTTCACTGGAGCTCGTGGTGTTAGATTATTTAGGCGGGACTCGGGTGTATGATTGGTCGGATTTGTCCAAATCATATCAGCGTTTAGAAACCCTCTTTAGAGGTATCGCGTATGCGGATATCACGGGGGATGGGAATTTTGAGCAGATTACCTTAGACGCATCCGGGAATTTATACGTTTCTGGTTTGGGTTTAGAGGTGTCGCGTTTACCGTTTAATTTTGGCCAAAACGCCTCCGTAACTACCACCGATTTCAATAAAGACGGCAAAATGGATATCGTCATCGGATTAGCTTCCGGTGGGGTTCAATTACTGCAAAACACAAGCGAAATCAGTATTCCTTCGGAAGAATTGTATGTTTGGCCTAATCCAGCTACTTCGCTGGTTAATATTCGCGTGAAATCTGCCGGGAATCTGCAATGGTTTGATTTATCAGGGCGTGCTTTAGGGTCTTCCTTAGCCGTAACCGCGGGTGAAACGCTGCGGATACCGGCACCACTACCAGGTGCGGGAAGCTATATTTTGCACTACCAGACCGCAACAGGATTCGTGTCCAAAAAGGTGCTGATACTGCCTTAAATGAAACAATTATCGCCTTTTCGGTGTTTAGCAAAAATGAAACAAGCCCTCCTACTTCTCCTATTCTCCTTTTCTGTTTTTGCCCAAAACTCAGGTCGAATTTCCGGAAAGATTGTCGATCAGCTAACCCAAAAGCCCATCTCTGGCGTTTCAGTTACGCTAGATGGATCTACTAAAGGAGTGAATGCAGATGAAAAGGGAGCCTTCCGATTAACGGGTTTGGCCCTAAAAACATACAACATTTCGTTCTCAGCGGTCGGTTATGAGAAGTTTACCGCCTTCAACGTGATCATCAACGCGGGTAATGAGAACTACCTGAATATCGAATTAGTCCCATCGAACCAGGAATTAACCGAGGTCGTAGTGACCCAAAACCGCCGCACCGCCAAAGCCGCAACCTTAGAATCCCCGCTCAGCGTTCAACGCCTAACATCAGAAGAAATCAAAAGTAATCCAGGTGGAAATTTCGACGTCAGCAAAGTGATCCAAACCCTACCCGGCGTAGGCGGAGGCCCACAAGGCGGCGGCTTCAGAAACGACATCATCATCCGCGGTGGTGGCCCGAACGAAAACGTCTACTACCTAGACGGCATCGAAATTCCGGTTCTAAACCACTTCCAAACCCAAGGATCCAGCGGAGGCCCGCAAGGCATTCTGAATGTGTCCTTTATTGAAGACGTTAAGTTGAGTTCCTCTGCTTTCGATGCGCGTTACGATAATGCCTTGAGCTCTGTTTTCCAGTTCAAGCAACGCACCGGAAACCCCAATAAATTCCAGGGTAATGCCCGCTTAAGTGCCACAGAGTTCGCTTTAACGACAGAAGGCCCGCTTTCTAAATCTGGCAAAACCACCTTCCTAGCTTCGGTTCGCCGCTCGTATTTGCAATTTTTATTCCAAGCCTTAGATCTACCTATTCGGCCTAATTTTTGGGATGCGCAGTTTAAAATCACGAAGCAAATTAACTCGACTACAACCCTTTCTATGATGGGATTGGGGGCGATTGATGACTTCTCTTTTGGGACACTTAAAAAAGCCACGCCGGAGAAATTATACATCTATAATTCGAATCCGTTGATCAATCAGTGGAACTATACGCTCGGGTTGTCGTTAAAGAAATTAGTGGATAATGGCTATGTGAATATCGCGCTATCTAGAAACGTATTTGATAATAATTTCCTTCGTTATGAGGATAATTTGAAGAAGGATCCGTCGCAATTGAACTTCGATTATTCTTCGCGTGAAACGGAAAATAAGTTGCGTCTTGATGTGAATAAAAACACGAATGGTTGGAAAATAAATTACGGTCTATCCACTCAATTCGTGGAATATGCAAACAGCACGTACCAGGTTTTATATAATACGACACCTAATCCGGCGATTCGTTTAGCTAATCCGGTTACCACTTTTGCTTACACGAGTCCATTTAATTCGATGTGGAAATACGGTGCTTTTGCACAGGTTTCGAAGACGTTTTTGGACTCCAAATTAGGTCTAAGTGCCGGCCTTCGCACTGATATGAACAGCTTTACGGACACGGGAATGGACCCTTTAGAAACGCTTTCACCTCGCGTGTCTTTGAGTTATGTGCTCTCGGATAAACTAACCGCCAATGCTTCGGTGGGGCGCTATTTCAAGCTAGCGCCTTATACCATTTTGGGTTATGCATCGTCCGCATTCCCGTTCCCAACTTATTCGAGTTTTGCCCCAGTTTCGCCTGTACTAGTTAATCAAGACGCGAAATACCAACAAAGTGATCACTATGTTGCCGGTTTAGAATACTTGCAGGATGAATCCTTGCGATTCACTTTGGAAGGTTTTGTAAAGGAATATGCGAACGTACCGATCTCGAATCGCAATGGGATCTCATTAGCGAATTTAGGAGGGGATTTCAACATTCTCGGAAATGAGGATGTGACCACGACAGGTAAAGGTCGCGCGTATGGTTTGGAATTTTTCGCCCAAAAGAAACTAACGGACAAGTTCTTTGGCATCCTATCCTACACCTTTTACCGCAGTATGTACAGCGGATTTGATGAGAAGCTGATTGCCTCTAGCTGGGATAACCAACACCTATTAAGTATCACTTGGGGCTATAAATTTCCACGCAATTGGGAACTCGGACTCCGTTTCCGTTACCAAGGAGGTGCCCCTTATTCGCCCTATGATGAGACAACTTCCAAAGCGACTTACCTAACCTTAGGCCAAGGTACCTTCGATTATTCTCGTTTGAATTCGCAACGCCTACCTAATTTCCATTCGAGTGACGTGCGTATCGATAAGAAGTACAACTTAAAGAAAACGACCATCGATCTTTTCCTAGATGTGACGAACTGGTACATCGCCGTGAACCCTGGAATTCCGACCTATACATTTAAGCGCGTAGAGGATAATTCAGGCTTCGCCACCACAGATGGTTTGCCTATTATGAAAAATGGTGCGAACGCCATTCCAACCCAATTATTGAATGATCGGGCACAAGTTACGCCGACGATTGGATTTATTGTGGAGTTTTAAAGGTTTTTAGCGCTTTGCTTTCAGTGCTTTTGCGAAGGCTAACGCATGGGGGCCGTCACCGTGGATACACCAGGTGTCGGCCTTTATTTTTTCTACCTGATCTAGGACATCCTGAATTTCAGTGAAGCAAGCTCCCGGCTTGCATCGCGGAGTTAAAGTTCCGTCGCTTTCATATCTGCGATCTGCGAAAGCTTCTTCTGCTGTTTTTAAGCCTTCGGCTTTTCCTGCGGAAATGGAATGACTATTTATTAGGCCAAATAAAATCAAGCCAGTATCGACATCCTTCACCGCTTTCGCGATGGCTTTGGCCACTTCAGGATTTTTAGCTGAAGTGTTGTAAAGCGCCCCATGTGGTTTCACGTGGTTTAAATTCCCGCCTGCAGTTTTTACAATTTGATTGAGTATTTCGATCTGCTTTTTCACCAGCAAATAGATCTCTTCTGGGCTCATTTCAATCTCTTTTCTCCCAAAATTCTCTCGATCCAAGTAGGAGGGATGTGCCCCTATTTTTACCCCATTTCGAATACATAAAGCCACCGTTTCGCGCATAGTAAAAGCATCACCCGCATGAAATCCACAGGCGATGTTTGCTTCATCGATGTAAGGCATGAGTTCGGCATCGTTTCCGATTCCTTCGCCAAGGTCGCAGTTAAGAGTCATAGTAGTCGCTGCTTCGCAGCTTAGTCGTCCTTCGGACTTAGTCGCTGCTTCGCAGCTTAGTCGTCGCTTTGCGACTTAGTCGTGACTTCGTCACTTAGTCGCCTTCGGCTTAGTCGCTATTATCAATTTACTGTTACAATAATAGCTAAAAATCGTGTAATCTTGATGAACTATGAGAATATACCATTTTGAGGAAATTGAGGCATGGAAAAAATCACAGCTTATCGCTGTTCGGATTTATACGTTATTTCAAACAAATGTAGATTTTGGATTTAAAAACCAAATACAACGAGCGGCCATTTCTATTTCAAATAACATTGCAGAGGGATTTGAAAGAGGATCAGATGCTGATTTTCGAAGGTTTTTATTTATCTCTTTAGGTTCTTGTAGTGAAGTAAAGTCGATGATCTATATAGCTCATCATTTACATTATTTGACTTACGAAGATTCTATTCAAATGAGAAAGGACTTGACCGAAATTTCTAGAATGATTAAGGGTTTTATTCGAATTCTAGATAAAAGTGGATATCGACTGAATTGACAAAGTCACGAAGTCACGACTAAGCCGTAGGCGACTAAATCGCGTAGCGATGACTAAGTCCGAAGGGCGACTTTCGTGTAGCGTCATAAAAAAAGCTCACCCGACTTGCGAATGAGCTTTTGATATATTGACTAAGCTGCGAAGCAGCGACTAAATCGCGAAGCGATGACTAAGACGAAGTCGACTAGGTGACGAAGTCACGACTAAGTCACGCAGTGACGACTGCTGCTACGCAGCGACTACTCCTCGATAAAAGGATAATTCTCTTCGACATACACATCTTTGTAGGCCTCAGATTTATCTGGGAATGGAGATGTTTCAGCAAAGTCAACTGATTCTTGAACTTGAACCTTGATTTTTGCGTCGATCTCGTCTAATTCTGCTTGAGTTAAGATGTTGTGCTCTAAAATCGTTGCTTTCACTTGCTCGATAGGGTCACGGTCTTTGTACGCCTCAACCTCTTCTTTAGAACGGTATTTTTGAGGATCGGACATCGAGTGACCTCTGTAACGGTACGTTCTGAATTCTAGGAAAGTAGGACCTTCACCTGCACGAGCACGAGCTGCTGCACGAGAAACCGCCTCATGGACCGCTTCTACATTCATCGCATCTACTGGCTCTGAAGGCATATCGTATGCTTCACCAATTTTGTATAATTCAGTCACGTTAGACGTACGAGCTACGGACGTACCCATCGCGTAACCATTGTTTTCTACTACGAAAATCGCAGGTAATTTCCATGTCATCGCCATGTTAAATGCCTCGTGTAGAGCACCTTGACGTGTGGCGCCATCACCAAAATACGTGATAGAAACGTTACCCGTTTTCTTGTATTTCTCGGCGAAGGCAAGGCCAGCTCCCATTGGGATTTGGGCCCCTACGATACCATGACCTCCTACGAAACCTACTTCTTTATCGAAGATGTGCATAGAGCCACCTTTTCCTTTTGAAGCACCAGTAATTTTACCGTATAATTCCGCCATAATTGCGTTAGGAGAGGTTCCTAATGCTAATGGGATACCGTGGTCACGGTAAGCGGTGATGTATTTATCGCCTTCAATTAAGGCTGATCTTGATCCAGAAGAACAAGCTTCTTGTCCGATATATAAGTGACAAAAGCCTTTTATTTTTTGCATTCCGTACAATTGACCGCATTTCTCTTCGAATTTGCGTTGTAATTGCATGGATTCGTACCAATACTTGTAAGTCTCTTTAGAATACTTGGGCGCGTCTGCGTTTTTCTTTGCCATCTTCTTGATAGAATATTTTTAAAGCGGTAAACCGGTTTAATTCCGGGTCTAATCCCTGCAAAATTAGTACAAAATCTTTATTTTTACACGCTTTTAATCGCATTCCTACATCCATGCATCTCAAATCTCTTCAGGTGAATCAGTTTAAATCCTATGAGGAGGCTAGATTTAGCTTTATTTCAGAGATTAATTGTATCGTGGGGGAGAATGGGATTGGGAAGACGAACCTGCTGGATGCGATTCACTTTCTGTCCATGACGAAAAGTTCGCGCGGGATTTCGGATCAGCTTTGCGTGAAGCACACCCAGGATTTCTTTCGAGTTCAAGGAGATTTTGTCGATACTCAGGACCGGGAAACGCAGATTACTTGTGTTTTTCAGAAGGGGGCCAAAAAGCAATTTCTCCGCGACGACAAACCTTATCCCCGCCTAGCAGACCACATTGGCCACTTCCCAGTTGTTTTGATGGATCCCCATGACACGGACTTAGTCCGGGAAGGCAGTGAAGAGCGCCGCCGTTTCTTTGACGGGATGATGTCACAGCTCGACCGCAATTTCTTAGATCAATTACTGCGCTATAACCGAATCGTCCAGCAACGTAATGTCTTGTTAAAGCAATTCGCAGAACGCGGCCAGGTCGATCGCCTGCATTTGGACAGTTACCATGCCCCCCTAGTTGAACTGGGAGAATCCCTCGCAAAATCCCGCCGGGAATTTTTAGAGGTCTTTTTGCCTAGTTTTAAATTTCATTATGCCAAACTCTCCGACGACCGCGAGGACGTCGATATTCAGCTCGAATCTACCTTCGAAGCTAGGGGCTTTGACGCGGCGCTTCGCGCCGCGGAACCGCTGGATTTGTCCGCGCAGCGGACATCCATCGGAATTCATCGAGATGAATTTGATTTTAAAATCAATGACTACTCCTTGCGTAAATTTGGCTCCCAAGGTCAGCAAAAATCCTTCGTCGTCGCCCTCAAACTAGCCCAATTCGACTCCCTGGTAGCCGCAAAACCCCGCAAACCCCTCTTGCTCCTCGACGACATCTTCGACAAACTTGACGATCGCCGCATACAGCGTTTGGTCCAAATGATGGCAGAAGAACACTTCGGCCAAGTCTTCATCACCGACGCCAGACCCGAGAGGACGAAGAAGTTGCTGAAGGATTTGAAGGGGGAGATACATTATATCACTTTGTAGTCGCCGCTTTGCGGCTTAGTCGTCCTGCGGACTTAGTCGCGGCGAAGCCGCTTAGTCATCGCTTCGCGATTTAGTCGTCCTGCGGACTTAGTCGCGGCGAAGCCGCTTAGTCATCGCTTCGCGATTTAGTCACGACTGCGTCGTTTAGTCGCCGCTTCGCGGCTGAGTGATTGCTTGGCGATTTTTTACTCTAGTTTCGACTCATTGACCAAGTCACGAAGTGACGACTAAGTCCGCAGGACGACTAAATCGCGTAGCGATGACTAAGACGAAGTCGACTAAGTCACGAAGTGACGACTAAGTCCGCAGGACGACTAAGCGACAAAGTCGCGACTTATTTCCTATATTTACTGAAACCTATTATTAACCTATGATCTCGATTTTTGCCCAGGCCGAAAAGCACCTGGAAAAAACAGCCATTATTTCAGATGGTGTTGAATATAAATACTCCCAGCTACTAGATGCCTCTCAGGCCTTTGCCTGTACACTTTTAGATGGTAAAAATGACTTAAATGAAGCCCGCGTCGCCTACATGGTGAACCCTGGTTTTGATTATGTGCGGGTGCAGTGGGGAATTTGGCGGGCAGGTGGTGTGGCCGTTCCCTTGTGTTTGACGTATCCACTGCCTTCCTTGCGCTACACGATTGAGAATTCAGGCTCGAGCATCGTGGTCGTTTCCCCAGAATTTGAGGACCTTTTGAAGCCCCTTTGCGAAGAGCTCGGGATACGCATTCTGACCACTGATGACTCTCGACTAGCGACTAGTGACTCTCGACTCCCGACTTTCCCCTCTTCCCGCCGCGCCATGATGCTCTACACCTCTGGCACGACGAATTTGCCCAAAGGAGTGGTCTCCACCCACGCGAATTTGAATGCCCAAATTTCGACTTTGATCGATGCCTGGCGCTGGAGTTCTGCGGATTATTCGATTTGCATTTTGCCCCTCCACCATATCCACGGGGTGATTAATATCGTTTCTTGCTCGCTTTGGTCGGGGGCGACTTGCCAGTTTTTGCCTAGTTTTTCCGCGGAGGCTTTGTTCGATATATTCAAAGAAGGCAAGCTGAATGTGTTTATGGCGGTGCCTACGATTTATTATAAATTGATTACGTATTGGGAGTCTTTGGCAGAGGTAGACCAAAAAGAGATGACAAGGATTATGTCCAAATTCAGACTCATGATTTCCGGTTCTGCTGCGCTTCCCGTTTCGGTGATGGAGCGCTGGAAAACGATTAGCGAGCATAGTCTTTTGGAGCGTTACGGGATGACTGAAATCGGGATGGCACTCAGCAATCCTTACGATGGTCCTCGCGTTCCTGGCCATGTGGGATATCCACTTCCGGGCGTTCAAGTGCGTTTAGCGGATGAGCAAGATAACGTCATTCCGGGCTCGGAAATAGGGGAGATTCAGGTCAAAGGAGCGAATGTCTTCTCAGAATACTGGCAAAAACCAGAATCCACTGCGGAGTCTTTTACGAAGGATGGTTTCTTCAAAACAGGTGACATCGCGACGATGGACGAGCTGGGCGGTTACCGGATTTTGGGCCGAAACTCCGTCGACATCATCAAGTCAGGGGGCTATAAAATTTCTGCTTTGGAAATAGAAGAAGTCCTCCGTACCTACCCAGGAATCGATGATTGCTGCGTGGTAGGCGTTGAAAATGACGAATGGGGCGAACTCGTTAGCGCCGCCATCGTATGCAAAGATGACTTTGACACGAAAGCCTTAAACGCCTGGATGCGCGAACAAATGCCTGCCTATAAAACCCCACGTGCTTACCATCGTTTGGCAGAATTGCCTCGCAACGCGATGGGAAAAGTGACGAAAAAAGAGGTCGTTAACCTAATCAAAAACTAATATGCTTTTACGCGGAGTTGCCTTATTAGCCGCCTGTTTCGTTGCAGGCCAAATCCTAGGGGAAACCCTCGGTCGTCTCTTAGGAATCCAAGCGAACGTAGGAGGCGTCGGATTTGCGATGCTTTTCCTTATTTTATCCCAAAACGAGCTCGAAAAACGCGGCCTCTTCCACCTCGAAATGGGCGAAGGAATTACCTTTTGGTCTAAAATGTACATTCCCATCATCGTGGCCATGTCCTCCGTCCAAAACGTTCGCGTCGCCTTCTCTAACGGCCTACTCGCCCTTTTAGCAGGTATCATTCCCGTCATCGCCTGCCTCGCCTTGATGCCCTTATTATCTAAACTAGCGCCCAAAGACTAATGGAATACATCATCACCTTTCTCGACAAAAACGGCCTAGTCTTCGCCTTCCTCGTTACAGGAATCATCATGTATTTCTCCGAAGGCCTCTCCAAAACCCTCACCCGCGGCAAAATCCCCGGCTCCGCTATCTCCATCTTTATGGGTTTGGTTTTAGCCTACTTTGCCGGCCTACAAACCCTGGGCAAAAAAGGCATTGCCGACATTCCCGGATTCTCCGGTTTTGACCAAATGGGCGGCCCCGTTTTCCGCGACTTCGCCATCGTCTCGACTGCGATGGGTGCTAGCTTTGCCATCATCAAGAAAACAGGTCCCATCGGAGTTTTATCCTTATTTCTAGGCGTCATCATCTCCTTTTTATCTGGTGTAATCATAGCCTATGCCCTAGGAATCACGGACGCCGAAAGCCTCACCACCATCGGCGCCGGCGCCTGCACCTTCGTAGTGGGCCCCGTAACCGGAACTGCCCTAGGTGCGAGCTCAGATATCATCGCGATTAGCATCGCAGCTGGAGTCGTAAAATCCATTTTAGTTACCATCGGAACCCCTTTAATCGCCCCTTATATCGGCTTAAAGACGCCGCAATCTGCGATGATTTTTGGCGGATTAATGGGAACTACCAGCGGAACCGCTGCAGGTCTCGCTGCCACAGATCCTAAACTCGTTCCTTACGGAGCAATGACCGCTACGTTTTACACGGGGCTGGGTTGCTTACTATGTCCTTCGGTGCTTTATTTCATCATGCGCGCAATTATTTAAAAGCACAAAGCATAAAGCACAAAGAATAAAGATGGATTCCCCTGCGGGGATTAGTATGAGTTATTTCTCCTGTAGACAAGCCGGTCAAATCAAATTTTTTTCAAACTTTATTCTTTGTGCTTTTTGCTTTGCTCTTTGGAGCTGCGCAGCAGCGACTCTTGACAAATTCTGTCAATACCTGAAAACTTACTTTTATACTTCTCGCTTATTTACACAAAAGTGCTTTAATTCGATCTATTGACTGAATCGAAAAGCGATGACATCATAAAAAATCGAAATCAAACTTTTCTCTTTGTGCTTTTTGCTTTGTTCTTTGGAGCTGCGCAGCAGCGACTAACACAAAAAATGGGCGACAGAACCTGCCACCCACTTTTATTTAAAACCTCCGGACTAAATCGCAAAGCGATGACTAAGACGAAGTCGACTAGGTCACCTAGTGACGACTACGGCGCTTCGCGCCGACTAGCGACTTCGTCGCTTACAAATTTCTCTTCTTCAACTCACTAACCGCAAAGTCAGCTGCACGAGCTGTCATCGCCATGTACGTTAATGATGGATTCACGCAAGAAGCTGATGCCATAACTGCACCGTCTGTCATGAATACGTTTTTCACCTCGTGTACTTGGTTGTGCTTGTTTACGATCGAGTTCTTCACGGAAGTACCCATACGAGCAGTACCCATTTCGTGGATACCCAAACCGATGTGCGTATCTTGCTTGTTGTATGCGTTGATATTTTTGAAACCAGCCGCCTCTAACATAGTAGCTGCCTCGTTCATCATGTCTTCACGCATTCTTAATTCGTTTTGGCCAAATTCTGCAGAGAATTCCAATACTGGTAAACCCCACTTATCTTTTTGTGCACCTAAAACGAAACGGTTCTCTGGGTTTGGAAGAATTTCTCCAAAACCACCAAAACCTACCGTCCATTGTCCTGGGTGTGTTAAGCTCTCTTTGAACTCAGCACCAAAGCCATCTGCTCCCACGCCACGGCCCCAACCCTCGCGGCTTGCGCCACCTTGGTATCCGAAACCACGTGAATAAGAACGCTTGTCTTTGCCCCAGTTTTGGAAACGAGGAATGTATAGACCATTCGGACGATTTCCGAACATATAATCTTTTTCAAAACCTTCGATCGTTGCACTTGCACCCGCACCTAAGTGGTGGTCCATGATGTTACGGCCTAATTGATCTGAATCATTACCTAAACCTGTTTGGTAACGGTTAGACTTCGAGTTCATTAAGATCGATGTAGAACCGATTGCACCAGCGTTTACGAAGATGATTTTTGCGAAATACTCTTTCGACTCCATGGTGTTTTGGTCGATGACACGAACACCTTTGGCCTTCTGCGTAGCCTCATCATAAATGATTTCAGCGGCGATTGCATTGTGAACCATCGTTAAACGACCTGTACGCATCGCTGCAGGTAAAGTCGCAGAAAGTGACGAGAAGTAAGCACCGTAAGGGCAACCACGCATACACTTGTTACGGTAGTTACAAGAAGAACGACCTAAATCTGTGTGTTGCTTGCCTGGCTTAGTCAAGTGAGCTACACGACCTACCGTCACTGGACGACCTAATTTCTTGTTTACGGCATTTTTGAAGTGAACCTCAGGAGCAGTCATCTGCATCGCAGGTAAGAAATCAGAATCCGGTAATACGTCTAAGCCTTCCGCTTGACCTGAAATACCAGCGAATTTCTCTACATACGAATACCAAGGAGCTAAATCATCATAGCCAATAGGCCAAGGAGTTCCAATGCCCTCTTTTTCATTTGCTAAGAAATCCTCACGGTTCCAACGGTAGGTTTGGCGACCCCATAATAAGGACTTTCCACCTGTGTGGTAAGCACGGATCCAATCGAATCCACCCTTTTTCTCGATATAAGGATTTTGTTTATCGTTTTCGAACAAATACCGGTGCTCTTCAGCCGGCGTATAGCCTGTACGCATACCTGCCCAATATTCTTCTGCCGCCATATTCGTAGGACGACCGCGGTGATCAAACTCCCAAGGGTTTTTCATCGCTGTTTCGTAACCTTCGATGTGCTTGATCTCGCGACCACGCTCTAAAACGGCTACTTTTAAGCCTTTTTCTGTTAATTCTTTTGCAGCCCAACCTCCGGAGATACCTGATCCGATGACGATTGCGTCAAATGTTTGGCCTTTAATTGCATCTATATTCAGATTCATTTCTTTTCTAATTTATCAGATTAATACACGAAAGATTTTTGAGTCGGCTTCATGTCCGTAATCAACTCAAATTTGCCAGGAACTGGCTCGTAAACGAAGGAAGCTTGAATTCCTTTTTCCGAAGTATAGTAGCCTAAAAGCGTTAATTCTTTCATTAATCTCCAGAATGGAACGCCATTAGCACCCTCTAACGTGTCTTTGTCGATGTTATCACCCACTTTAATCTTCTTCTGAGAATAGCTTCTCATTAAATCTTTTGTGTTTGATTCTAATAAAGTCAACATCGCCACTTGACTAGCCGCTGGTTGTGCTAAGAAATTAGCTTTCGCTAAGTCGTTCACACCCTTTAAGAAGCTGTTGCGTTCTGGTTTTTTGTAGCAATCTTTTAACATCAGCTCGATGAAAGCGGGAACACCTGCATCGATTGCACCTGGCGTAGACGTTCTTGGAATAATATGTTCAGCGACAGCTGAGACGATTTGACGTTGCGCATCAGTTAAACTGAAATCGGCTGCAACGATGGAGCTATTGCCTTTTCTCACATCCATGGCCATTAGTGTAGGAGCTGTGAAAGCACCCCCTACTAACAACGCGATTTGAGAGATGGCATCTCTTCTTTTCATCATGAGTTTTATGTTAAATTGTTCTAGGTAATCGCCTAAAATGAGGCAGAAAACAAATTTAAACACAATCTTCATTATTCAAGGGCAAAATGTGATTTTTTTGCTAATTTTCTCACATGAATAAACGCACTTTCCTTAAAGCCTGCACACTTTTAGGGGTTTCGGCTCCTTGGTTTTCGTATGCCAAAACCCAAACCTCCACCTCACTCGCTTCAGACGAAGATTATTGGGAGGGCATTCGGGGTGGCTATCGCCTGAAGCCAGACTTTATTAATCTGGAAAATGGCTACTATAATATTACGCCGCAGGCCACTTTGGAAAAGTACATTCAGCACATCAGAGAAGTAAATTTGCAGGGCGCCTATTATATGCGCACCGTGCAGTTTGAAAATAAGAAACGCATCGCTGCGCGCGTTGCTCGTTTGGTGGGTTGTCCAGAGGATACCCTCGTTCTGACCCGAAATACCACCGAATCATTAGACACCATCATCAGCGGTTTTCCGTGGAAAGCAGGCGATGAGGCCATCTTTGCAATCCAGGATTATGGGGCCATGCAGGACATGTTCAAGCAGGTGGCCCGCCGTCAGGGGATCGTTTTGAAAGTTATTTCCCTGCCTACTAACCCGGCCTCAGATGAGGAGATTGTGGATTTATATGCCAAAGCCATCACTGACAAAACCAAGCTCATCATGGTGTGTCATATGGTGAATGTGACCGGCCAAATCAATCCCATTCGTCAAATCTGCGACATGGCACATGCCCGTGGGGTGGAAGTGATGGTGGACGGAGCCCATGCGGTCGCACAAATCGAGTTCAAAATTTCTGACCTGAATTGCGATTACTATGGAGCCAGTTTGCACAAGTGGCTGGCTGTACCTCTCGGTGTAGGAATCTTGCATGTTCGCAAGGAAAAGATTGCCCAAATCTGGCCGCTGATTGCGGAGGAGGGTGTTCCTTTGACGGATATTCGGCATCTGAATCACGTGGGTACGATACCAGTTCACACGGATTTAGCGGTTGATGATGCGATTGATTTCCATGAAAAATTAGGCCCCGCTCGGAAGGAAGCACGATTGCGTTTCTTGCAAAATTATTGGACGACAAAGGTTCGCTCCATTCCCCGCGTTCGATTGCACCATCCAGCGGATCCCACGAAATCTTGTGCGATTGCAAACGTGGGAATCGAAGGAATTAAACCGTCAGTTTTAGCCGAGCGCTTGTTGAAAGAATACAAAATCTACACCGTCGCGATCGATGGAGGAAATGTACACGGCTGCAGAATCACGCCTAATGTCTTCACTACGCTGAAAGAGCTCGACGTTTTAGTCAAAGCGATTAGCGAATTAGCAAGCTAACAGGGGATTTAACAGCAATGTCTTGATGCAAATCTTGCATCGAACCCGTCGCGTCATCGAAGGAGAATACCTGTACGCGGTCCTCTTCCTGGCTTGCCACCAAGATCAGGTTGCCTGAAGGATCGAAAGTGAAATTGCGGGGGATTTTGGCTACGTTTTGGTGAAATACACGAGATAATTTCCCGTCTGATTCGATTTTAAAAACGACTACCTGGTTACTCGAAATGCGGTTAGACGCTAAAAGCCATTTGCCGTTTGGAGATAAGTGGATGTCTGCAGAACCTTTCACGCGCGCGGCCGAAGTATCAGCCGGGATGCTTTGAATCTTTTCTAGTGCCGAGCCGGCGACCTTAAACACATCCACATCAGAGCTTAATTCATTTAATAAATAAGCACGATCTCCTGCGGCGTTGAAGCGAATGTGGCGGGGGCCATTGCCGGGAGTGATGGCTATTTCAGTGTATTTTTCTGCGAGTAATCCATTCGCTAAAATAGCGTGCGCATAGATCTTATCCGAACCTAAATCAGTCACGAATAAAGTGTTTTGATCTGGTGAAAGAGCGACCATGTGAGCGTGGGCACTGTTTTGGCGGTCTTTATTGATGCTGGATCCAGTGTATGAAATGTATTGCGCTAATGGTTTCAATCGACCTGCTGTGGTCTGAAATACACTGACGCTACCTCCCGTATAGTTTGCCGTGTAAACGGTCTTCGATTTCTCGCGGTACAAGACGAAACAAGGATGATCGCCTCGGCTTAATTCCGTGTTGATAGGTACGTATTTCCCGTCCTTTAATTCAAAAGATGAAACGCCTGCTTTCCCGTCGCCCTCTTCTGAAACGGAGAACAGGTAGTTTCCTGAAATCGCCTGATAAGAGGCTCCTGGCGTTGTAAGCGCATAGCTTTTCGTCGCCTTACCGGTTTTTGCATCCCAGTTGAAGACCTCGATGCCGGAGTTACCTTTGGACGTATACGATCCAATAATCAGTTGCGGAAGAAGTAAAATCGTGCTCAGAGTCATATGCTAGGAGGGATTAATTTGTAAACTACCGGGGTCACGATGCGGGATAGGAGGGTAGACGAGATGAGTCCACCGATCATCACGATCGCGAGGGGTGAAATTAAAGGGTTAGTAGAAATGGCGATCGGAATTAAACCACCTATCGCGGTCAAAGTTGTCAAAATAATTGGTAAAAAGCGAACTTCTCCCGCTTCTTTAATCGCCTGCTCCATCGGCATTCCTTCGGATCTCAATTGGTTCGTAAAGTCCACTAACAGGATGGTATTCTTCACCTCGATTCCCGCTAGCGCAATCAGACCTACCGTAGCCACGAAAGAAAGAGGTGTCCCCGTAAACCAAAGGGCTAAAAGGGCTCCCACGATGCCTAAAGGAATAACAGAAAGTACGATGAGTGTACTTTTGAAGGTTCCAAATTCGAGAATTAATACGGCTACGAAGAAGAAAATGGTCACTAAAATAATCGTCCCAAAACCACCAAAACTCTCATTCTTACTCTCCACTTCACCACCCATTTCGAAGTGGTATCCAGCTGGCAAGGCAATCTTCGCCAGACTCTTCTCCGTCTCCGCGATCACCTCATTATTCAAGTAACCTTTCTCTACGAACGAGCTCACAGAAACGGACCGATTCTTGTTCAAGTGACTGATGCTGACCGGCGAAGTTTGCAATCTGTAAGAAGCTACCTGACTTAATGGAATCGCCGTTCCTTGGACATTGTTCACATATAATTGGTCGAAAACCTCGAGGCTAGGATGTTTCGGATGCGGTTTGGAAACCACGATCGCATATTCCTTGCCTTCTTTATCGGTCAGTTTCCCCAAATCAAACCCTGCCACTACCAAGCGAATCATGCGGTCAATACTCACCGTAGGAATTCCTAGCATGCTCGCCTTCTCCTTGTTGATGTCAAATTTGATGTCTGATTTCAGGTTTTTCAATGGGTTTTTGACGTAAATCGTCCCCTTCGTCTCCTTCAACATCGTTTCCACGCGACTCGCTATCTGGCGAAGCGTGTCAATATTGTCGCCCAAAATGCGAACCTCCACCGGAGCCACCACCGGCGGGCCTTGTTCGAAATTCTTCACCTCTACGATCGCCGCTGGATAATTCGTGTATTTCGTGCGGAGTTTTTCGATGATATTGATTTTCTCATCAGCACTCGTTTCATCCTGCAATTGGACGAATAAGTTGCCATAATCGGTTCTGTCGTTCAACGGAATCGCATTATAGTAGATCCGCGGATTTCCTTTGCCCACGTTTGCAGAAACATATTTTACCTCGGGAAGGCTGCGTAAATCTTTTTCAATCAGCTTAGAAACCGAATCTGTGTAGGCTAAATTCGACTGCAAGGGGCTGAAAATGTTCACCATAAATTGAGGCTTTTCGGACGCCGGGAAAAGGCTGAAACCTACCACCGGGAAAAGCTGTAAGGACGCCACGAAAATGGCTAGGGCGACCAACAAAGTCGTTTTAGGCCATTGAATCGCCTTGTCCAATAGACGTGTGTACGAACCCGAAATCAATTTCTTCAACAAACGCATGAATAGATTGCCCTCTGGATTTCCCTGGTGTGATTTCAAGAGGCGGCTCGATAAAAAGGGAACCACCGTCAGCGAAACGACTAAAGACGCGACGATACAGAATATCACCGCCATCGGTAAACTGCGGATGAATTCCCCAGATGCTTCCGGTAAAAAAACCAAAGGCATAAAGGCGATGATCAAGGTTACCGTGCAACCTAAAACGGCCATTCCGATCTGATTCGTGGCTTTTAAGGTCGCATCTAATCGACTATACCCATCCCGCATCCAGCGCTCGATGTTCTCCACTACCACAATACTATCATCCACTAAAAGACCCAGTGCCACCACTAAACCCACAATACTCAGCTGGTTCAAGCTATAGCCCATGATATTCAGTAAAATAATACCGATGGCAAGGGAAAGCGGGATTGAAATCATCACGATAGAGGCTGCGCGTAAACCGAGTGGTAAAAGCGTCAACGCCACTAACAGAATAGCGATGATAAAGTCCTTCATCAAGCCGCTCAGACGCGTATTCACGTTTTCAGCTTGATCAAAATTCACGACTAGGTCGATGTTCTTGGGCAAGGTCTTCTTGAATTGTTCAATGACCGGCAGGTAATTGCTCTGAGTTTTCGCGATATTTTCGCCGGATTTTTGGGCGGCGGTGACGAATAAACAGCGATTTTGATTTAGTCGCGTGATGTGATTTTCAGGCGCATAATCGAAATAGACATTCGCCACATCCCTCAAAAACACGTTTTTGCCCTGGTAAGAGAACACGATGGTGTTCTTGATCTCGTCGATGTTTTGGTAATTACCGGACGTGATAATGTTATAGGATTTCGAATTCTCCACGATACTTCCGCCGGGGATGTTCGCTATTTCGCTTTGGATGGCTTGCAGCACGCGGTCAGGCGAGACTTGCATCTGAGCCATTTTTTCGATGTTCAAATCGATCTTCACCTGCGCATCGGGTAAGCCAGAAATGGTTACCTTTTTTAGAGAAGTCACCTTTTCTAAATCCTCTTGAAGGCGTTCGGCCGTGGTTTTTAAAACGTCCAAAGACGCATTATTCGAGATCAGCGCCATCTGCAACACGTTCGTGCCAGATGGGGTGGCTTTTTGGGCCTCTAATTTGATGACCTCTTTTGGCAGATCTCCTTTAATACTATTCAGCTCGCGAACGATTTCCGAATATTTCTCGTCCACATTCACGCCATACTTATAATAGACAGCGAATACCGCTAAGCCATCACTAATGCTCGTATTGATTTTGCGTACGTTCTCCAGTTCATACAGTCTTTTTTCGACCGGCTTCACCACTAATTCCTCCATATCCTCCGGACTGGTTCCCGGATAAACGGCGATGATCGGGAATTGCGGGGCATTCATGTCCGGATCTTCGGCACGAGGCATCGTCATAATGGTCACGACACCCACGACCACCACCATGATGAACATGATGAGGGTAAACTGGTAATTCTTTACCGCGTAGTTAGCTATCTTCATAATTAGCGTATGATTTTAATGGCTGAACCGGCGTCTAAATAGGCGTTTCCGCTGGTGATTAGGGATTGTGCGTCCTCTAAACCGCCAGATACGAATACCTTTCCGTGGTCGATGCTGGAAATCTGGATCTTCACTTTTTGGGCTGTTTTCCCGTCTTTTGTCACGAAAACATAGCCTTCCGTTGCGTTTCCATCTAGAATCGCATCGTAGGGAATCACCCAAGATTTGATCTTCTCACGAGGGGTTATTTTAGCTTTCCCAAAAAGCCCCGCCGCCAGCTTCGCTGTCGGCGCACCACTCACTCGCAAGCTCACCCAAAGCGTCCCCGTCACCGGATCCACTCCCTCGGATTTAGCGAGAACGGTCCCGCTAAAGGACTTATCGGAAACGGCATCGATTATTATCTCCGCTGGATCACCAGCCCGCGTCGCCGCCCAGTCCCGATCGCTCAAACCTACTTTCAATACCCAATTCCCCTTGTTCGCCCCGTTCAATAAAACGACGGGCGTTCCAGGACCCACCACCTGACCGTCATTGGCTAATTTCTTCAACACAAAACCCGATTTCAAGGCTCTGATTTCGGCATAACTTTGATTAAAAGCCCCCGCATTATAGGCCTCCTGTGCGATCTCTAGGCCTGTTTTCGCGTTTTGGTATTGCTCTAACGTCGCCACGCTATCGCGGTATAAATTCTTCGCTCGCGCATGATCACGCTTCGCTTTCTCCAGCATAATTTGGGCTTGCTGTACCTGCGCCTTGATTTCGGTGAGATTCAAGCTCGCTAATAATTGTCCCGCTTTCACGGCATCGCCCTCTTTCACGAAAACGTGTTGGATGACGCCGCCTATTTTGAAACCCATATAGGTCTCGTCCTCCGTTGTAAATACGCCAGAGGCCTGGATAGGGCGGGAGATGGATTCCTGTTGCAAGGAAATCACGGAAACCGGAATGACGTCACTGGTCACTGCAGCGGCTTCTTTCTTCTTCGAAGAGCAAGCGGAAAATACCGCGATGAGGGAAAATAGTAGGCAGATCTTTTTCATTAGAGTGGGTAGCTAGCGGCTTCGCGCTCGTAAGCGGCTGCGGCGATTAATACGTTGAATTGTTTTAATTGGTAGTTGATGGTCGCGTTCATCCATTGATTTCTGGCGTCCACCGTTTCTAAATAGGTGCTCACGCCTTCCTTATAGCCTTTTTCAATCAGACGTAGGTAAGCGGAGGCCGCCTCGTAGGATTTCGTGGAGGCTTGAAAACTCACTAAAGAAGATTGTACATTTTTCTGAGCGATTTCGGCCGCCATATTGAATTGCTTCGAGCTTAGATCGTAGGCATTTTTCGCGGAGGCAATATCGAGTTGCGTCTGCTTTATTTTGTACAGGTTACGTTTCCCGGTGAAGATGGGAATGTCCATTTGCAGGCCTAGAAAATAATAGGCGCTTTTTGAATTGATGTTTGCTAACGTCGCCTGCGAACCCAGATTCACAAAGCCATTCAACTTAGGTAAGTAGAAGGCTTCGTTCATCTTTAAGACGGTCTCTTGAAGCCCAATGGATTTCGATAATAAGGCTAATTCCTCGCGAACACCAGGAGTCACCGCGTAAACGGCCGTCAGTGCTTTTTCCACTTCGAAATCGATGCGGATCTCGGCGCGCAATTCACGGTTCAACAAGAAATTAAAGTACATCTGCGCCGCTTGACTTTGTTTCGCTGCATCGGCCATTTGAGCTTGGATGTTAGCGATTTCACTATCCGAACGCAATAAATAGGCCGGTAGCCCTTTGCCATTGGCGAGTAATTTCTCGTTCACCTTTTTGCCTTCTACCGCTAGATTGAGGGCATTATCATACACTTTTTGAAGGCCTAGACTCAATAAATATTGGAAGTAAGCCGTCTTGATCTGCTTCACTAGCTCACGCTTGTACAGGGAAACATCCTCGCGTTGCAGGCTGATGGACTGCTCCTGAATTTGCTTGTTGTAGCTGATGTCCTTGTTATAAAGCGGCATCGTGGTTTGAACTTTCACATCGTAGAAATCGCGGGGAAAGAAATTCGTTTCCACGTTAGCGATCTGCGGGAAAGCCGTGCTTTTTGTCAATGCATTCAGCGTAGAATAGACCGGATTCAACAAGTCGCCCACGGGGAATGCGATGCTCCGACCACCTTGACCACTTTGATAACCTCCTTGGAAGGCTACGGTGGGTTGATAAAGGCTTTGTGCGGTTTTCAAGGCGATCATCGCCTTCTCCACCTGAATCGTTTTTTGCTGCAGCGTGATGTTCTGTTGGAAGGCCGTGGCGACGTATTCGTCGAGGACGGACTTTTGGCCAAAAACCGGCAAGGCAAATAAAAGTAATAAGTATCTCATCTTAGGCTTTTTTCATCGTTTTTAATAACCAATCTAGCGAATCGTGCATCGTCTGCTCCATATCTTCCGCTGGAACTAATTTATCTAATCGTTGTCTAATGGCCAGCGAAACTAAGCCATGCACCATTCCCCAAACCGCCATGGCTACCGTCTCTACTTTTGTAGAAACTAATAGCCCTTTTTGCATCGCCTCATGAACCACCATTTTTAGGGCTTCCAAAGCCTGATCGCCACTGGACCAGCCTTTTCCCATGTCATGCAAAGCACACATAGGCGCATCTTGGATAAACATTAAATCATAATATTCCGGATTTTCTAGGCCAAAATTCAAGTAATTCACCCCCATCTGGTGTAGTCTTTCGATGGGATCATTGATTAAGGTTAACGCAATATTTTGCGAAAGCATTTTCTCAAATCCTGACTCGCAGCAATGAAAAAGAATCTCATTTTTATCCTTAAAATACAGATAGAGTGTCGTAGGGCTATATTGTATCCGTTCTGCGATCTTGCGAACAGATACTTTGCTGAAGCCCTCCTCCACGAATAATTTCATCGATGCCTCTAGGATCAAGGACCGAATCTCCTGCTTCTGTTTCTCTTTTCTGGCGACTATACCCATGTTTTTTGAATTACAGCGTAAATATACTTAACAGTGTTAAGTTTTCAAAATTTAGTATTTTGCATCAAAACCAAGAAACGATGAAAATCAATTTTATCCATAAAATCCAGCACATAGGCATTCCGGTGCACAACATGGAGATATCAATCCCCTTTTACGAACGCCTCGGTTTCGAGAATGTGATGGAATCGCCCTTTGAATTTGACGGCGGTTTTGGCAATTGCGTGATGATGAAAAATCACGAGGTAATTGTCGAATTATACCAAATGCCGGAGAAGCAATTAGCCGAAATCAAGCAGCGCAAAGTAGGTCACATCGACCATTTCGCGATCGACGTAGAAGATGTTGATTATGCCTTCGAAGCCCTGAAAAAGGCGGGATTTGAGATTATTGAGCAGGAGCCCACTTTTTTAGCATTTTGGAAAAACGGCACACGTTTCTTCAATGTCAAAGGCCCTAATGGTGAAATTATCGAATTCAATCAGATACTCTAATGAAAGCGGCAGTTCTCGTAAAACCCTTACATATCGAACTAGGTGAGCATCCTATCCCGGTTCCGGGACCCGGTCAATTGCGCATTCGGTTACAAGAAGTGGGCATTTGCGGTTCAGATGTACACTATTTTGGGGGACATCGCCCACTACCAGAACCTACCATTATCGGTCACGAAGGTTGGGGTTTTATTGACGCAGTAGGCGAAGGAGTACAACGCGATTTAGGCGAAAGAGTAGTTGTAGACCCCAATGCCCCTTGTGGAAAATGCCTGTATTGCGAACGCGGACAAGCCACGGTTTGTCCTAACAAGCGCACCATCGGCCTAAACGCCCCTGGGTGTTTCGCGGAATACGTACTGATTCCCGCAGATTTTGCTCATCGACTTCCGGATGCCATCGCCGCGAATGATGCGGTCACCATCGAACCCACTGCGGTTGCCTATCACGCTTTGAAAAAAGCGTCGCTCGCGAAAGGTGACGCCATTTACGTCCTAGGCCTAGGGGCCATCGGGATGTTGATTACACACCTCGCGGTGCAACAGGGTCTGCAGGTTTTTGCCAAAGACCTAAACCCCATCTTACAAGAAAAGGCCCAAGAATTAGGTGCCGCAAAAGGCGATTGGCAAACAGCTGACGTTCGCGTGATTTTCGAATGCACCGGTTCCGCGGCGGCAACCACGCAATTAATTGCGGAGGCACCGCGTGGCGCAGAAGTCGTATTGCTGGGCCTTTCCGAAAAACAGGCAGGATTCACTCCATTAGACCTAGTTCGCAGAGGCATTTCGATCCGAGGCTCTCTGATTTATGATCATCCGGAGGATTTCCAGGCAGTTATCAGACTCATAGAGGAAGGTAAAATTCAACCGAATAAAATCATTTCAAAATACATTCCATTAGCGGAAGTTCAAGCAGGTCTTCAAGCGGCCACAGACGGACATCCAGGAAAAATTGTCGTTCAAATCGCATGAAAAACTCGATGTCTTGGCTCCAAATCGGAGTCGTCTCTCTCTGTTTTCTATTGAATTTCAACGATGGCATTGATGTGTTGCTCGTTTCCTTTGCGGGGGAGCATATTATGAAGGAATGGGGTTTGAATAATACGGAACTGGGCTATGTGTTTTCCGCCGGTTTAGCGGGAATGACGGCAGGCTGTTTCTTGATAGCACCCTTAGGGGATCAGTGGGGCAGGCGCAAGGTATTTCTGGCTAGCCTGTTTCTTATTAGTGTCGGGATGTTACTCGTTTATTTTGCTCCCTCATTAACCTGGATATTAGTTTTTCGTTTTATCACTGGTCTTGGCATCGGTGGAATTTTACCCAATCTAGCCACCGTTGCCTCTGAGTTTTCGACGGACAAAACGCGGGATTTCAATGTCGGAATTGTTCAGGGCGGTTGGCCTTTGGGGGCAATTTTGACGGGATTTGTAGTGGCTTGGATTTTCCCTTTGCTGGGCTGGCGTGCGACCTTTTTAATCGCTAGCGCATTCTCTTTTGCGCTGCTTCTGTTAGTCTATTTCTTTCTGCCAGAATCCCCTGGTTTCGTACCGGAATCGCAGCAGAACAAGACGAAGATTAAAGAACTCTTCACTCCGGAATTTAAAGCGTCCACGCTCTTATTGTGGATCGCGATTTTCTTCGGATTTTTAACGCTCTATACACTGATTAGTTGGGTGCCTACACTGGCGAAGCAATCCGGCATGCCATTTGAATTAGCTACCTATGTGGGGATGACGCTTAATTTTGGGGCTTTTTCAGGTGTGTTTGTGATGGGTTTAGCGATTAGCAAGTTTGGCATCAAGAAAACGATGACCTTGTTCTTTATCATCGCTTTCGTGTTGATGAATTTCTATGGGAATGTGAAGCTAGATTATGTGGTGAATCTGTGCCTTGTTTTCTTCATAGGCTTTTTAGTGCAAGGCGGTTTTAATAGTTTCTATCCCGCTGCTACGCGCATTTATCCGGCGGCGATTCGGTCTACTGGTGTGGGGTTAGCGATGGGAGCGGGTCGTTTTGGGGCGATACTGGGCCCTACCGTCTTTGGCCTACTTACAGATAGTGGGATGTCTGTAGCAGGTAGATTCCTGATTTTCTCGCTTCCTATACTTGTGGCGGTATTCCTATTACATCGAATCAAAAGCAAGGAACTGACTTAAATAGAAAAAGGCGAACCACTGGCCCGCCTTTTTACCCTTAATCTTTCACTATAATTCGTTGATGTTGGGTAATTAGTTCATAGCGATGATATCACGCTTTACCTCCGTTTTAATCGTAAATGACTTAGATGATATCACATTTTTGTGAGCATCTAATACGACCATTCGGTAGTTTCCATCAGATAATCCCGACAAGTTGAACAATTTTTGCGATGTGATTCCTTCCTTGTGAATCTCGTTATTTTCTCCATCGTAGATAAGTACTGTAGCTCCTGCTTTGGCAGACACCATATATTTCAATTTACCTACTGATTCGATATTCACGGGAAGAGATAATTCTGCTCCATTAGCGGCAGAAACGACAAACAGGCTGGCTGCAAAAATGAACGCAGCAAATGTGTACTTTTTCATAATGCTTGATTTTTAAAATTACTTAGGCGGAATGATTTCCGTTTGTTGTCCCAAAACTAGGCGTTTCACATTACCTCCCAATTAAATCCGTGTTAATTTTCACTTTTCTAAGAAAGTTCTTCTATAAAAAATGCAAAAACTTGAAATTGTACCATAAAACAGTGTAGAAAAGTGAAATTTTCTGTGAAAAACACCCATGTTATGGAATTGTTAAGAAACTACAATCTCATTTAACATTTCCTTAACAAAAGCCTAACATACGCATAACGCTGACCCTTGTCGAAGGGTGTACTTTTGTGTCGAAAAAAAATCACCAGTATTCTTTTATGAAATCAATTTACAAGTACACCAATCTAATCATTCTATTCTTAACGCTCTCTGGAGCGGCTTTTGCACAAGAAGGTACCTTACGCGGAACCATTAAGGACGCTAAAACAAAAGAAGACATTATCGGAGCAACCATTTTAGTGCAAGGCATTAATAAAGGAGCTGCAACAGACATTAACGGTTTCTTCTCTTTCGCTAAACTTCCAGCAGGATCTTACTCTTTAAAGATCTCTTATGTAGGTTACGATTCTAAAATTTATGAAGGAGTTAAAGTAGAGGCAGGTCAAGTAACAGAATTGAACCTTGCTATCGAAGAAACGAGCTCGACTTTAGCTGAGGTGAAAGTCGTAGCACAACGTTTAACTAACACGGAGGTTTCAGTAATCTCTGAAATCAAAGCCTCTCAATTAGTTGTTAGTGGTATCTCCGCTGCACAAATCACGAAAACCTTAGACCGTACAGCGGCAGAAGTAGTGAAGCGTGTACCAGGTGTTACCATCTTCGGCGAGCGTTTTATCAACATTCGTGGTCTTAACGAGCGTTATAACACCGTTCAATTAAATAACGCCTTCGCTCCATCAATGGAAACGGATGTGCGTTCATTCTCATTCGATATCATTCCAGCAGGTCAAATCGACCGTATTTTGGTATTCAAATCTCCATCAGCTGAAATTCCAGGTGAATTCGCAGGTGGTGTAGTAAAGATCTTTACAAAGTCTATCCCAGAAAATAATTACTTGACCTTAGACGTTTCTAGCTCATATAGAGAAGGAACAACGGGAGAGAAGTTTTTTACAACGAAAAACTCAAGCCTAGCTTGGACTGGATTTGACCAAGGGTATTTCGATTTGCCTAAATCATTTCCTATTAACAGAACGGCTTTAATCGGTTCTTCACCAGCTGGACTTGATGCGATCGGTGCATCGTTAAAAAACAATTGGCTACCTATTCAATCATCTGCTTTGCCTGATATTCGTGCCTCTCTTTCTGGTGGCCTTAAATTGAATGCTGGTGATGTAAAAATTGGAAACGTAACAGGTATCAATTACTCAAATACACGTTCAATCTTCAGAATGGAGCGTAATGATTGGGGATATTCTCAAATTGGGTCAACGGGTGAGCCAGACGAAATTTTCTCTTTCGTAGATAATCAATATTCAAATGCGATTCGTGTGGGTGTTTCACATAACTGGTCAGCAAAGCTTCCAGGAGGATCTGTATTTGAGTTTAAGAATTTATTCAACCAATTATCTAATACGCAGTATATCCAGCGTTCAGGATTTGATAATGGTTCTAATTGGGATATTCGTTCATTTGATCAAGTTTTCCGGGGTATTTATACAGGTCAATTAACAGGACGTCATGAATTTCAAGATGGTAGCTTAAAAACAGATTGGATGGTAGGTTATAATGCAGCTTACCGTAACCAGCCAGATTACAAACGTTTCCGCTATAATGTGGATGGCACTAATTCAAGTTTATTTATTCCAAATGGTGCGGCACAAACATTTATTTTAGGTCGTACGTACATCAACATGGATGAGAGTTCTTATACAGGTGCATGGAATTTAGATAAGCGAGTTAAAGTAGGTTCAGATAAGGAATTAGACTTTAAGACAGGTTTATTCTATGAAGATAAGGTACGTAATTTCGGAGCTAGAAATATTGGTTACGTAAAATCAACCCCTACCTTCCAAACGACTTTACCAATCGATCAATTATTCTCTCCACAGAACTTTAATTCATCTACTGGAATTAAAATTGACGAGCAAACTAACCCGAATGACTCTTACAAAGCGACGAATAATTTAATCGCAGCTTATGCATCAGTTAATTATGCAATTGGTAAGAAATTCAACGCTATTGCGGGTGTTCGTGCAGAACAAAATAGCCAAAAATTAAACTCTGCTGACTTAGTAGGTAAGGCAATTAATTATGACAATACGCGCTTAGATTTATTGCCTTCATTGAACTTAACCTATAACTTCTCTGAGAAATCACTTCTTCGTTTAGCGTATGGTAAGACATTGAATAGACCTGAATTTAGAGAGCTTGCTCCCTTCTCGTTCTATGATTTCGTAAATAATAGAACGGTATCAGGTAACCCAACGTTGAAAAACGCAGATATTCAAAACTTTGATTTCCGTTACGAATTCTATCCAACGCCTTCAGAGTTAATTAGTATTGCTGCCTTCTACAAGGACTTTACTAATCCAATTGAGGTTGTGTTCGCTTCAGGTGCTAATCCAATTCTTAACTTCTCAAATGCTAAATCGGCTTATTCAACAGGTTTAGAAGCAGAATTTAGAAAGAACTTAAACGCAGCAAATCCATCATCGTTTTTAGGTAAAACAAGTTTAGTATTTAACGGAACCTACATTATCAGCCGTGTTAAGTTAGACGATGCTGTGGCAAAAGATCAATCAGATGATCGTCCATTACAAGGTCAATCACCTTACATCATCAATGCTGGTTTGAACTACAATGATGCGAAAAAAGGCCTTCAGCTTAATTTGAATTATAATGTTATTGGTAAGCGTATTTTCGCTGTGGGTAACAACTTTGGCTCACCTTATCCAGACTGGTTTGAAATGCCTCGTAACGTAATTGATTTCAATTTTTCGAAGCAAATTTCAAAAATGTTAATGGTCAAAGGTGGAGTTAGTGACTTATTAAATCAAGGTAATACCATCTTACAAGACGGTAACCAAGATCAAGTTTTTGACAGAAACCAAGACCAAATCATTCAGAACTATGCACCAGGTCGTGTAGTGTCTCTAGGAATTATCGTATCACCTTTTAACTAATAAATAAATTTCAACTAAATTTTAATTAAACACACAATGAAACGCTTACAAACAAACATGTTTAAAGTTTTCGCGATGTTAGCTCTAGTAGTAGTAACATTAGCGGGATGTTCAAAAGAGGACGAAGTGTTCCCTTTACCTACAGTTTCTACTTCAGGAACTTTCGCTGGAACTCCAGGTTCTACAGTTACAGTAAAAGCAACAATTAATGCTCCTGCTGGTATTAAGTCTATTACAGTTTTGAAAAACGGTGCGGCTTTTGATTCTAAGATTTTAGCTGGTGAAAAAACGTATGAGTACGTAAAGGATTACGTTGTTGAAGGCGCTGCTGGAACAACAGTTAACTTTACTATTCAAGTAACGGATAACCAAAACCAAGTTTCTACTTTAGTAGCGATCCCTGTTGCAGTTTCTGCTATCCCTCCTAAGACTATTGTGGATGTAGAAGGTGTTATCGAAGGAAACGTAACTTGGACAGCTAACAAAATCTACCGTCTAAAAGGATATGTTCGTGTAGGTGAGGAAGCTGTGTTTGGAACTATTTCAAAAGTAGGTGTTCTTACCATCGAAGCTGGTACAGTAATCATTGGTGACAAGGCTACAAAAGGTACTTTAATCGTTCAACGTGGTTCTAAGATCAATGCTATCGGAACAGCTGCTGCTCCTATCGTATTTACTTCTGCTGAAGGTGTAGGTTCTCGTGCTCCAGGTGATTGGGGTGGTGTTGTAATTTGCGGTAAAGCTCCGAATAACTTGACTGGTACAGTTGAATTAGAAGGTGGTTACAAAGGATTCCACGGTGGTACAGTTTCTGATGATAATTCAGGTACTTTGAAGTATGTTCGTATTGAGTACGGTGGAATTCCATTGAATCCAAACCAAGAGATCAACTCATTAACTATGGGTTCAGTAGGTTCAGGTACTACAATTGAGTATGTTCAAGCTTCTTATGGTTTAGATGATTCATTCGAGTGGTTCGGTGGAACTGTAAACGCGAAGTATTTGATCGCTTACAAAGGTACGGATGATGATTTCGATGTAGATAACGGTTTCTCTGGAAATGTACAATTCGGTTTAGGATACCGTGATGGTAACTTAGCGGATGCTTCTGGATCAAATGGTTTTGAGGTTGATAATAACTCAAACGGTGATGCTGCGACTCCATTTACTTCAGCGACTTTTGCAAATATGTCAATCGTAGGACCTATTGGAACTTCTTCTGCTTATGCTGATAACAACTTCCAAAATGGTGCTCAGTTACGTCGTAACAATAAATTGAAAGTTTACAATACGTTTATCACAGGTTACCCAACTGGTTTATACATTGATAGCCAAAAAGGTAGCGCAAAAACTAACGCAGCTAACGGTGACTTAATTGTTAAAAACGTAGTTATTGCTGGTACAACAGGTATTACTGGTGCATTCAAGTCATTAAACGCTAACGTTTATGGATTCGGAGTAGCCGTAGCTGACGAAGAGCAAATTGCTAAGACTGGTGCTTCTGGTACAGTAGCGACAAAGCCTATCGAAATCGGTGCAGGTGTTAAGGCATCTGATTGGTTCAAAGCAATCGCAGGAAATAAGGTATTAACTTCTACAGCTAATACAGGTATCTCTTCAGCTTTATGGTCTTCACGTCCTACATTAACTTTAACTGCTGGTACTTCAGAGTCTTTAATCGGAACTGCTTTACCTACGTTAACTGGTATGACTGCAACGGATTATATCGGTGCATTCAAAGATACAGACTGGACTTCAGGTTGGGCTGAATATTCTCCTAACTCAGTTCTTTACATCAAGTAAGAATTAAACTAAAGGGCCACCTGTAACACAGGTGGCCCTTTTTTATACACCAATGAAAAAGATACTCGCGCCAATATTCATCAGTTTATTTATTTTTTCAGCCTGCCATTCGAAAGACGAGGTAGAATATTACTTCTCAGATGCTGAACGAGATACGCTATTAACCAATGTGATAACCTACGTTTCAGAAAATGCAACTTACGCAAATATAGACACGAGGTTTCAAAAGAAATTTAGAGCAGAATATGTGAGCCGTTTGCCGCTTTACCATTTTGTCAAATTGACCAAATTAGAAAACGGAGAATGCTACTTTTTGCTTAGTCGCCCAGTGGCTAATTTGAAAGAATTACGTCGAGGCGTTGTAGGTAAGTTTACCTTGAAAGAAGGAAGCTTGCAGCCAGAAAATTTTGAGGAAGTGGTAAATACACCCCATTACTCAGAGGAATTAGTGGTAGAAAGAGGAAGTTTTCTTTTCAAAGAATTAATCAAGAAAGGAAACCTCAATGAGTATTTAAAGATGGAGCATTATGTGGAGTGGCCTGATCAATACTTGAAATACGATAAAGAAAAGAAGACCTGGGTCCCTACCGGGGCACTTTAAGATAATAT
The DNA here is from genome assembly GCA_027491195.1 of Cytophagaceae bacterium. GTDB lineage: Bacteria > Bacteroidota > Bacteroidia > Cytophagales > Spirosomataceae > Aquirufa > Aquirufa novilacunae. The sequence goes on from JAIXWQ010000009.1 coordinate 422,607, forward strand.
ATTGGTGTAATACAGAAAATGCTGAGGGGAATCCCCTTAGCATTTCTTGTTTTATTGATATGATAATCTGATGTTTACATTTAGTTTATGCTAATAAATTAGCTTTGGCTTTCTAAACAAAAATATGAACAAACTATACACTTTACTTCTAATTTTGGTTGCCGTTTCTTTCTCGGCTTTAGCACAGAAAGATTCCGATGCACGCGTCATTGTCATCACCACGGATGGTTACCGCTGGCAGGAATTATTTAATGGAATCGATACATCCATTGTTAAAATTAAGCGCTTTCACCACGGAGATTCGGCTCGATTGATTCAGCAATATTATGCGCCTACCTTGAAGGAGAGACGGGAAAAGTTAATGCCTTTCTTCTGGGGTAAGTTAGCTGCGGCAGGACAGCTACACGGGAATAGAAACGAAGGAAGTCAAGTGGATAATGCGAATCCGTATTGGTTTTCTTATCCAGGTTATAGTGAGATCTTAACCGGTCAAGTAGATACGGCTGTCAACTCGAACGAATACAAACCTAATCCGAATACGAACTTCTTCGAATACCTGAACTCGTTGCCAGCCTACAAAGGGAAGGTGGTGGCTTTCGGTGCCTGGGATGCTTTTGATCGTATTTTGAATGAAAAAAGAGCGGGATTCCCGGTTGTGAATGCATTTGATTCTTATCCAGAATTAGAGAAGGATCCAGAAATGAAGATGCTGGCTAACATGTTAAAAGAAACGTTCAAGCCTTTTGGTATGGCTGAATCTATTGATGTATTTACTCATTACAAGGCGATGCATTATTTGAAAAAAAATAAGCCTAAGGCCTTATATATTTCTTATGGAGAGACAGATGAATTTGCGCATGAAGGAGCCTATAATCATTATTTAGACGCAGCGCATCAGTTCGATGCGTGGGTAGGAGAGATTTGGGATTTTGTGAACACTGATCCAGATTACAAGGGTAAAACTACCTTGTTAATTACGACTGATCATGGTCGTGGAGATGCGATTAAAGCGCAATGGACATCGCACGGGAACAAAGTGAAAGATTGCTACCAGATCTGGTATGCGATGATTGGAGCAAATGTACCCGCTTTAGGGGAGGTTAAATCTAAGGAGCAAGTATTCCAAAAAGACTTGATTCACAAGGCTGCTAAGGCCATTGGTGTCTCATTTAAAAGTGAAGTAAAATAGGGGATTTAACAATTCCTTAACATGGGTAATGTAAATGCGACTTACCTTAGTAAATTGATTTTTTATATTAAAAATATTTTTATGTTCGGATTAGATCCTACGTTGTTCTTCCTACTGTGCTTCTGTTTATTAGCCGCATGTGCTTTTGAATTTGTGAATGGTTTTCACGATACGGCAAACGCAGTAGCCACTGTTATTTATACCCACTCTTTGCGTCCTACGCAGGCAGTTGTTTGGTCTGGATTTATGAACTTTTTAGGTTTATTAACGGGAGGCGTAGGTGTGACCATGAGTATTATCGGGCTGCTCCCCACGGAATTACTCGTCGATACCAATGTGTATCATTCCATGGCCATGGCCCTTTCTTTGCTTATTTCTGCGATTATTTGGAACCTTGGAACGTGGTATTTTGGTATTCCGGCTTCTAGCTCTCATACCTTGATTGGCTCCATTATTGGTATTGGTTTAGGTCACGCATTATTGCCTGAAGCTTCAAATAAAGGTATTTCAGCCTTGAATTGGGATAAAGTAATTGAAATCGGACAAGCCCTTTTATTGTCGCCTTTGTTTGGTTTTGCCTTGGCGATTATCTTGATGTACATCCTAAAGAAGACGGTTACGAATAAGGAGATATTTAAAGAGCCAAAGAAAAAGTCACCACCACCCTTGTGGATTCGTTCGATTTTAATCGCGACTTGTACCTTGGTTTCGTTCTTCCATGGTCGTAATGATGGCCAAAAAGGAATCGGCCTTGTGATGGTTATTTTGATTGCCTTCTTGCCAGGTTATTTCGCTATCAATACGACCTTAGATATGCAGATGGTGAAGTCAAGTTTAGCTACGGTTCAAACGGTGACGGCTAAGATTGACACCATTCCTTTATCGGAAAAGGAGCGCGGTAATTTAGCTGATTTGAAACATTCAGCTTCAGATTTAGCGATCATCACGTCTCAAAATTTAACTCCAGCTACGCTGACAACGGATCAAAAATTTGCTATCCGTAAAGCGGCCTTGACGATTAATAAGCATTCGAAAAAATTGATTGAAAGTGAATCAGTAGCACTTTCGGAAAATGATAAATCGGCTTGGAAAAAAGCAACAGCAGGTTCAAAAGCTCCCTTCTTTACTTTTGGAGCTTCATCTAGCACTGGTATTGCTGGTGTAACTGATTTTGCTCCTAACTGGGTCATGTGGATGGTGGCATTATCATTGGGCTTAGGTACCATGATCGGTTGGAAACGTATTGTGGTAACCATCGGAGAGAAGATCGGTAAAGACCACTTGACCTATGCGCAAGGTGCATCTGCTGAATTAATTGCTTCCTTAACGATTGGTTTAGCGACGGCTTATAAGTGGCCTGTAAGTACAACACACGTATTGAGTTCAGGTATTGCCGGAACGATGGTAGCACAACGTGGTATTAAAAACCTGCAAGGTGATACGGTTAAGAATATCGTACTAGCGTGGATTTTAACCTTGCCTGTAACGGTTGTTTTATCAGCTGGTTTGTTCTTATTCTTCCGTTGGATTACGGGATAAGATTCCTTTGAAATAAATCCACGATCCGGCAGACAGGGCAAGTCCTGCGAAACCGAGGATAGTGATCCAAGAGAAAAAGAGTTGCGGCAGGTTCCAATTTGGAAAAATAGAACCTGCCGCAATTAACAATACATTGTATCCTAAGTAGCCAATCGAGTCTACGATATACATCAAGAAACCGATATTTGCTTTGTGTCTTGTGATCGCAATCATTCGTTCGAACACAGACGTCGTTATCGTTAAATATGGCAAGTAAATGCCGAATCCGGTTAACACAATTAACCAAAAGCTATTCAAGCCTTCTCTGCCCCAAAGTCCCGCAATCACCAGTAATACATAGCCTAAAGCGATGGCGCCTAAGCTGATAAAAAAGGCCGTATAATTTCGCTTGAATAGGACTAAACTTCCATTGATTGCCAAGATTCCCACCGTTACCCAAATCTCCGTTTGAGAATAGATAGAAGGCACTCCTTGGTAGCCTAAATACTGCCAAATTTCAGGCGCAAAATCCGATCGAATACCGCGTAATAAAGACGCAAAAAGATACAGCAAAGCAATGGAAAGTATGCCTGGCCATAATTGCTTGACTAATTGTACGCGGTCTTTTTGGGTCATCGGTTGACGTTCCGCGCGATCTGCTATTTCTTCCGCTGTAGGGCGCGGAATCATCGTGAGCATCCACACGAAAAATAGAAAGGGTAAGGCATATAATAGCCCAGCTGAAAAGGGCATCCAATTTTCTGCTACGCCATAATTCAATAAAGAAACACCCACCGATTTAGAAACGCCATCCGCTAAAATGAAACTGCTTCCTAAAGCCGCGATGAATAATTCCGTATTCCTTTTGCCCTCTAGAAAGCCTTGTATGTAGCCGAAAATCATGCCCAGCGGGAGGCCGTTGATCAATAAAAAGAGTAGGTTGAAAGGTTTTGGCACTAATCCAAAACCGAGTAATGCGAGTTCTGCAACGACAATACTGAGAATAATGGCCCTCGCTCTTTTCTCCCAGGTGATGGAGGATACAAAAAATATGCCACACCATTTCGAGAGCATATAGCCCGCAATTTGGGAAGAGATGAGGATGGATTTCCAATGGATTCCCATGAAAAACTGTTCCTCATAGGTGCCCGCTGTAAAAGGTTTGCGAAATCCGTACACGCAGAAATAACAGCCAAAAGCCGCGACCATCGACCAAGCCGGATGCCAAGTCCATTTATTCTGATTTGCCGCTATCATTTCAAATTTTCCCTCAGTAGCTCAGCATAAAATTCGACAGGCTCTACCTGAAGATTCGGGATCTTAGCTAGGTCATCAAAGCGACGTAATCGCACCGCATCTTGATAGAATGGATTCGATTCAAATGCCTTGCATTCGATAGGGGACATGGGTCCACCCTGTAATTCCAAACTGATAACCGAAGGCTCACTTAACAAGGCAAAATAATCTTCCTCTACCGCACACAAATAGCGCTTAGCTGCCACATGTAAATGCACAGGCTCTGACACCGCTGGTACGAAATATTTTTGTAGAAAACGATAGCCTAATTCCTCGTGCAAATCATCAATTCCCTGATCCGGCGCATCATCTGGAAGCGCATGTAATAAGTGCCCTACATCGTGAAGTAGAGAGGCAACCACTAAACTGCTCGGCGCTCCTTCTGCCATCGCTAAATGGGCGGATTGCAAAGCATGTTCCCCTTGAGTAACAGGTTCTCCTCCATATTCCGAGTCACCTTGCTCATTAAACAGTTGAATGATTTTTAAAACGGGATCTTTCATGACGTATTTCTTTCAAATATTCTGTAAATTAGACCTATTAAATAGCCCAAAAAAGCCATTTTGGGCGATTTAAAAGAGATTTCACACGCGATTAATGATTCCGTAATATGACTGCAATCCCCTTTATTCGTCCCGCTATTTCCACGGATGAAAATTCCATTTTAGCTCTTTTAGAGGAGCTTGAAAATCGGGTATTTGATGCGGCAATTTTTACGCAAATTTTCCAAAACTATCTAGCGGATTCTTTGACCTTCCTGAAAGTGGCCGTTGCAGCAGACGAGCGCATTTGCGGTTTTATCTCTTGCAAAGGACAGCCCCTCCTGCACCACGAAGGGCTCGTATTTGAAATTCAAGAATTGATCGTGACCGCGTCACATCAGGGCAGGGGAGTGGGTCGTCAATTAATTGCTTCACTGAAGCCTGAACTTACTCAACTAGGAGCGAAATCATTAGAAGTTACCTCAAACAAAAGACGCAAAAATGCCCACGCATTTTACCAATCCGTGGGCTTTCTAAATTCGCATGAAAAGTTTACGATTTACTTTTGACCTAGCTGCAAAGCCTGCTTGATTTTCGTAAATATATCGTAGTTATTGTAGATGCCTGCGAAAGCCTCTGATCCAGGCCCGAAGGCAAAAACGGGGATCATTTGACCCGTATGCCCTTTCGTTGTGAAGGCACCTTTTACCTCGCCCGTTTTCATATTACCGCCCATCAAGGCAAATCCTCCTGTCTCGTGATCAGCTGTAATCACCACTAAGGTTTCTTTGTTTTTAGCGGCAAAATCGAGTGCATAACCAATGCTTTTATCGAAGTCCACCATCTCGGTAACTATGTAATCAGCGTCATTTGCATGTCCACCCCAATCGATCTGTGAACCCTCAATCATCACGAAGAATCCTTTCTTGTTTTGGCCTAAAATCTCGAGTGATTTTTTTGCCGAATACAAAAGCGCATCCCCTCTGCCTTCCATTACTTTAATCGGATTTTCTTCTGCGTACAAGGCCACTAATTTGCCTTTGTTCACGCCATCTAAAGTTAAATCTGAGTGAACTTGGTAGCCTTTTTTACGCAAGCTGTCTAACAGATTTAAACCATCTTTTCGCTTCTCGAAATACTTTCTGCCACCTCCTATCACCACATCGATATCCGTCTTTAAAAAGTCCCCTGCGATTTCTTCGTGCATGGAACGCGTACGTTGATGCGCGATGAAAGAGGAAGGAGTGGCATCGGTAATATCACAAGTGCTTACTAGACCCGTTGCGAGACCTTTCTTCTCCGCCAGTTCGAGCAAAGTCGTCGAAGGAACTTTCAAGGAATCCAATCCAATGGCTCCATTATAGGTTTGTTTCCCGGTGGCAAAGGCCGTTGCTCCCGCAGCTGAATCCGTCACATAATTATCAGATGCCTGGTTTTTGTGAAACCCTATTACCTTGATGCGCTCTAGGTTTAGGTGACCTCGGTTCGCCGTTAGGCCCGCATAAATTTGGCTGACACCCATGCCATCTCCGATTAAGAAAATGACATTTTTAGGGGCTTTTTGGGCCATGATTTGTGTGCTGATGAAGCACAAAAGGAAAAGTTTTTTCATGAGTATAATTTCGAAATGTATTCTGCTGTAAAACCAGGGGAGGTTGTCATGCCTTTTCCACCTATGCCGTTAATGATGTGAATGATATCGTCCACTACTTTCGTGTAGACCTCTGATTGCGTGCCTTGTAAATAAAAGCCAGCCCAGGTAGAATCCACAGTCCAATTATCTAGGTTTGTAATTCGTTTCGCCTCCTGTAGCATCATATCATTGATCTCTGAGGATACTTCAAACCCAAAATTCGCTTGCTCATTCGCCGGCACATATTCATGGGAATCCCCTAAAATGATGGAGCCGTCATCTGCTTGTTTGAACAAAATGTGGATGCCTTTTGCCTGTAATAATTTCTGCTCTGAGGAGGTGTAGATTTTTTTAAATGAAGGGCAAGAATGAAAGCTTTCATATCTTCTAATCGTCAAGCCCGTTAAAATATTCGATTTCAAAATCTTCTTTTGCGGGGCTAATCGCATCATCTGCAATTTGCTAATTTTTAATTCCGAAGCTGGATAGTGTTCAGGTAGTAAAAATTGGGTATCGCGGCCGTTAGCAAGGATTACTTGATCTCCCCAAAACGTTTGTTTTTTCGCCGTACTAATCATCGCAATACCGCGTTTTTTCTCCACGGCCACGACTGGGCATAAATTATGGTAATGTAATCCAAGGTGCTTAATCATAAATTCCCGCACACGGTGCACCATCACTAGGGGATTTAAAGAAGCTTCTTCTGGGATGAATAAGCCGCCTTTTACGTAGTCTTTTTTAAAATGGGGATTGATCTCTAGCGTTTCAGAGGCCGTGTACAAACGGGAGGTATAATCCCGGTCTTTGAACAGTTGAAACATCTCCTCTAACAAGGTCAATTCTTGGTCATCAGACGCGAGATACCAAGATCCATTCTTTACCACTGAAATATCCGTCTCTTCTTGAAGCTCTTTGTAAATTTTCAGCGATTTTCTGCCGTAATTAAACCAGGTATCTAGGGCTTGACCAGAGGGAACCGCCTGTCCAAAATTCCGGAAACTCGCCTCGTAAGGTTGTACATCCTTTTCTAAAAGCAAGACACTTTTTCCTTTTCTCAGCGCATGGTAGGCACAAAAAGTACCAATAATACCACCACCTACGATCACTAAATCGTACTTTCGATTCTTATACATAAGTTAAAACATCGGATATTTTCTCGATCAGTCCATCATTTGGATGTCCTTCTAATTGTTCACGTGTATGAGTGCCATTGCACACACCTAAAGCAATGCCTACGCCAGCATTTTTGCCGAAAGCTAAATCCACCGGAGTGTCTCCCACGTTCAATACTTCTGAAAGATCTGCGATGCCTAATTTTTCCATCGCATAGTAAATCATCGCAGGGGAAGGGCGACCTTCGCCGTTCACTTCATCCGGAGTAACGGAAAGGTGAATACCTGAAGACGCATCTAGGGAGGGAACCCAGCCTAAACGGCCTAAAATGATATCGGCTACCTCGCGGTAAAATCCAGTGGTCAGCGCGATTTTAATTCCTTTCGCATGCAAGGCCTCAAACAATACCAAGCAACCCTCCGTAGGATAGACGGGTTGCGTGCGGTAATGGTTTTCTAGAATCTCCTTAAAATCGGCATAGGACTTGGCAGCCAGTTCTGTAATTCGCGGATCACCTTCGCCTACTTGTTCCGTCCACAATAGGGTAAAAACATAGAGTTTAGCATAGCCCTGCAAGGCTAAAATACGCTCATCGCTCGAGTGCAATCCATTCTTCTGAGCGGCTAATTTGAAGCAATGTTCGACTTCGTGCTGGTCTTGGACGGTGGTGCCCGCCATGTCTAAAACGACTAATTTGATTTGATTCATGGACGAAGTTAGTCAGTCAAGATTACAAGGGTATTAAGCCCAAGTAACGAAATTGTTACGAATTTTAAATGGTATTTTTTAAAGATTTTCTGCGTCTAATTTTGGTTTAAAACGAAGCCTTAACACAGGCGTAATACTCGGCTGTTTTTCTTAACGATTTCTTATTTTTTTCGTCGAATCGCGTTTATATCGTTCATCTACTTTTGTGGCAAATATTAAATAAACAAACTCATATGAAAAACAATCTACAAATGGTTTTTGCTAAAATGAGCCCTAAATCGTTGATTTGGCTGGTTTTTGCAATGATTACTACGGTAAGTATGACCTCTTTTGGTCAATCTCGTAGTGTGAAGGGGACGGTTACTTCTTTAGAAGAGAAGGCGGGCATCCCGGGTGTCACTATCCGAGTTAAAGGAAGCACGAAAGGCTCCATGACGGATGCAAATGGTCAATATTCGATTGCCGTTTCAGGAAATGAAGTTTTACAATTTTCCATGATTGGCTACGCTGCGAAAGAAGTAGCCGTAGGAAATGTTTCGGAATTAAATGTCGTTCTAGCACAAGATCAAAAGCAATTACAAGAAGTAGTTGTGACGGCCTTAGGTATCAAGAAAGACGTTCGTAAAATAGGTGTGGCTATCCAAACAGTGGACGGAGCTAACACAATCAAAGCACGCGAGCCAAACGCAATCAACGCATTATCAGGTCGAGTAGCTGGTTTAACGATCGGTGCTCAGCCAGAATTATTACGTAAGCCGAATATCTCGTTACGTGGTAGCTCTACTGTTTTATATGTAGTAGATGGTGTGCCTATTAACTCTGATACTTGGAATATCTCCGCAGATGATATCGAAACTTACTCGGTTTTAAAAGGAGCTTCCGCTTCAGCATTATATGGTTTCCGCGGAAAGAATGGTGCGATCTTAATCACGACTAAACGTGGTTCAGCTGACAAGCGTGGTTTCTCTGTAGAAGTAAACTCATCTACTCAATTACAATCAGGTTTCTACGCGATCCCAGAAGTACAAGACGAATATGGTCCTGGTGATCACGGTTCTTATGCTTTCGGTGATGGTAAAGGGGGTGGCTTGAACGATGGTGACTACGATGGTGGTTGGGGTCCACGCTTTAACGGACAATTAATTCCCCAGTACGATTCTCCAGTGGATCCTATCACAGGTAAGCGTGCAGGTACTCCTTGGATTGCTCGTGGTAAAGACAACTTGAAGCGTTTCTTAGAGACGGGTATCTTGTCTACGAACAACGTTTCAGTAGCTGCAACGGGTGAGAAATACAACTTGCGTTTCTCTACTTCTCATATCTACCAAAAAGGTATTGTTCCTAATACCCAATTGAATATGACGAACTTCAACATTACGGCTGATTACAAGTTCTCAAACAAATTAAAGTTTGAGTCGAACTTACAATACAACCGTCAATACACGCCTAACATTCCAGATGTTAACTACGGTCCTAACTCGATCATTTATAACATTATCTATTGGGCAGGAGCTGACTGGAATATCGATGACATGCGTAATTACTGGCAAAAAGGGAAGGAAGGCGTTCAGCAGATTTATGCAGAATACCAACGTTACAATAACCCATATTTCATGTCATACGAGTGGTTACGTTCTCACTACAAGACAGATATCGTAGGTCAAGCTTCTTTACGTTACACATTTAACGAGAACTTGAATTTATTAGCACGTACACAAGTAACGACTTGGGACATGTTACGCACAGAGAAATTCCCTTATTCTGCAGGAACCTACGGTCGTGATGAGCGTCGTGGTGATTACCGCGAAGATCGCCGTTCTTTATTCGAGAACAACACGGAATTATTATTAACATTCGACAAGGATTTATTACCAGGCTTCAATACAAAAATCAACGCAGGTGCATCACAACGTATTTTCCAATACAAGTCGATGTTTGCTACGACGAACTACTTGAACGTTCCAGGTTTGTATAACTTCTCTAACTCTGCATTACCTGTACAAGTGGCGAACTTTGGTTCTGACATGCAAGTGCTTTCTGCTTACTACTCTGCAGACTTTTCTTACAAGAAATTCTTGACGGTATTTGCAACTGGACGTTTGGATAAATTATCTACGTTACCAGCTGGAAAGAACTCGTTCTTCTACCCATCATTCGGTGCGGTTTCAGTCGTGTCTGACTACGTGAATTTACCAGAAGTTGTTTCTTTCTTGAAATTCCGTGGTTCGTATGCAAACGTGAAAGATGGTTTAACATCATCTACTATTGATAACCGTATGGGAACGTATTCTGGAGAAAACTATAACTCTCCATATGATGGTCCTTCTTACCAAAACAACACGGTTTACTCAACTGGTTTCTACTACAATAACCAAACGGGTGCTACATACGGTAACGAATTAAGCAATCCAAACTTGAATCCATCAGAGACATCTCAGACGGAATTCGGTATGGACTTACGTTTATTCAAAAACCGTATCGGAATTGATGCTGCTTACTTCATCTCGAATGATGGTCCTTCGATCTTCTCTTTACCTATCTCTTCTACTTCAGGTTATACCTCTGCTTTAGTGAATGGTATCAAGACTCAGAAGAAAGGGTATGAAATCTCTGTAACAGGTACACCTATTCAAACAGCAGACTTTAGCTGGGATGTATTAGCTAACTACTCTACTTTCGAGCAAAGGTTAACAGAAATTTACCCAGGTATCACGAACTTGAACACCTTCTTAAAAGTAGGCGATCGCACAGACAAAATTTACGGTTCTGCATTCGTTCGTACACCAGATGGTCAAATCATTAATACTTCAGGTGGAATTCCAGAAAGATTAACGGGAGCGCAATCACAGTACTTAGGTAACGCAAATCCTGATTTTGTGTTTGGTTTAAATAACAAGTTTACTTACAAGAATGTAAGCTTAAGCATCTTATTTGATGGCCGTATCGGTGGTAAAATCATTAACTACACACAACAACAAGCGTACCGTGGTGGTCGCCACATCGGAACGACACAAGGTATTTTCGCAGCTGCTCGTCCACAAGACGCTTTAGGTGTGAAGGCTTTTGTAGGTCAAGGTGTAGTAGTTTCAAATGGCGTTGCGATCAAGTATGATGCAAATGGTAAAGTAACGAACTTCTCTGAATTACAATTCGCTCCTAACACGGTTAAGACGTATGTACAAGATTACGTAGGACGTTATTACAACACGAACGAAGGTAACTTAATGGATCGCTCTTTCGGAATGTTGAAAGAAGTGGTATTTGGTGTTAAGCTTCCTACTAAGTGGTTTGGGAAAGCAGTATCTGGCGCGAACGTTTCTTTCGTAGGTCGTAACTTATTGTACTTCGCTGAGAAGAAAGATATTGACTTGTCTCAGTATATCACGGATGGAGTATCTGGTTCACAAACTCCTTCTGTTAGAAGCTACGGAGTTAACTTAAACTTCACATTCTAATATTTTCATTTCTATAAATGTCACAAACAATGAAAGTTAAAAATATCATTTTAGGATTGTTAGGGTTCTCCTTACTTGCTTTAAGCAGTTGCGAGAAGACCTTCGATCAGTTAGAGAAAGACTCTAACCGTGCGGTACAAGTCCCTGCTTCTTTAGTGTTGCAGTCGATTGAATACAACGTAATGAACGATAATGGTCGTCCATTCTCAGCAGAGATGCGTTGGAATCAGTTCTATTGCTCTAACTATAATTATTATGCAAATAATGAATATAATTTAGGCCAAATGCCCAACCAATATACTACGTTGAAAAACGTAGTAAAGATGGAAGAAGAAGCGAAGAAATTGGGCTTAGCCGATGTGAATGGTTACTCTGCCTTAGGCAAGTTCTTCCGTGCTTATTTCTTCGATCAAATGTCGAAGCGTGTGGGTGATTTACCTATGACGGATGCGTTAAAAGGAATTGCTAACACAGCTCCGAAGTACGATTCACAGAAAGTAATCTACGTTCAAATCTTAAAGTGGTTAGATGATGCAAATGCAGATTTGACTACCTTGATCGCGAAGGGTGAAACAGTTTCAGGAGATTTCTATTTCGGTGGAGATTTGAAGAAATGGCAAAAAGTAGTGAACGCCTACCGTTTACGTGTATTGATCACGTTGTCTAAAAAAGATACAGATGCAGAATTAGGTGTTAAAGCGAAGTTTGCTGAAATGGTAACGAACGCTACTAAATACCCAATAATGGCGTCTAACGCGGAGTCTTTACAATTTGTTTGGAACTCATTCAATAAGTATCCATCTAACCCGGATAACTTTGGTTTCGATGCGACACGTCAAAACATGGCTTCTACTTATGTAGGGTTCTTAACTTCTATTCAAGATCCACGTGTGATGGTGACTTGTGAGCCAGCAGGTTCGGATTTGAAAGCAGGAAAATTGCCATCTGATTACACCGCTTACCGTGGTGCTGGTTCAGGTGATAATATTGATGACATGGCGAAGAATGCAGGTCTTTCGAATGGGGCAGGTTTTGCTCCTGGGATCTATTCTTTCCAAAGTCGTTCACGTTACTACCAAAACTACACAGGTGAAAATACATTCATCGTGGGATATCCTGAATTATGTTTCAACATCGCTGAAGGATATGCACGTGGTTGGGCTACAGGTTCTGCCGAGGATTGGTACAAGAAAGGTATCAAAGCTTCTCATGCATTCTATGGTATCGTAGAAGGAGCAAATACATTCACGTATTCTAAAACGGGTACAAGAGATGCAGCTGACCAAACGAAGTATTCAGTTAATTTTAACTTCGATACGTATTATGCACAGTCAGCTGTTGCTTATGATGCAACGAATGCTATCCAGAAAATCGTTTCTCAGAAATACGCTGCTTTCTTCATGAACTCAGGTATGGAAGCATATTTCAACTGGAGAAGAACAGGTTTCCCAGCATTCTCTTCAGGAGTAGGTAACGGAAACTCAAATCGTATCGCGCAACGTTGGATTTATCCAACCACTGAGCGTACGGCAAATGCGACAAACTACACAGCAGCTATTACTAGCCAATACGCTGGGAAAGATGATATCAACGATATCATGTGGTTGAACAAATAATTGATGAAGGAGAAACAAAAAAAGGGGAGACAATGTCTCCCCTTTTTTTTATGTTATCTCAATTTATTTCTTAGCTTTCGGTGCGCGAGCCTTCGGTTTTGCCGGAGCCTTTGCAGCAGGAGCTTTTGATGCTGTTGTCTTTTTTGCTGCAGCTGGAGCAGCTGGCTTTTCTTTAGCGATCAAGGAAGCAAGTAATTTAGCTTTAGCTACTTTTTTGCTCTCTTTTGACTTCTTTTTAGCATCTTTTTCTGCTTTTTTTGCGGCTGCTTTTGCTGCTTTTTCTTTCGATTTAGCCGCTTCTTTCTCTTGTTCAGCGATTAACTTGCTGTATTTTTTTACGATTGAAGAAACAGATTTTGTCGTTTCGTTAAGTACTTTCTTCGCGTTTTTCTCTGAAAGTCCCTTCAATTTAGGCAAAATAGCCTGTGCTACTTGGTCGATTAATTTTTTGTTATCTTCACTCATACTGGTTTTATTTTATGTGATGATCAAAACTATGTAAAGAAATTGTTAAATAAAATTAATCTATGTTAACATTTACATAACATTGAAAAATTTAACATTGGAAATTAAGCCGGTGCGCTGAATTTCAGCCCTACAATCCCGGTAATAATGAGGGTAAGGAAGAAGAATTCGGACAGGTTTGTTGGATTTTTTAAGATAAAAATATCGCACATTTTGATCAAAATCAGGGAAACGGAGGTCCAGGTAGCTATCGCAATGGTCATGGGGATAGTCTTCATGGATAAGGAGAGGAAATAGATATTAGATCCTCCTAGGCCTAAATAAAGAAGTAAATAGCCAAATTGTACCCCTACGGCAGAACTAAGTAATGGATTTTCAACAATGGCATTCTTTAGAGCACCTAAATCTAGCTTACGCAAAGAAAAAGTCCAGGCAGCCTCTAATCCTGAGGCCATTAATAAATAAATCCAAGGTTTAAGCATAAGGGGTATACTGGTTCGTAAAGCGCCCATCGGCATAAAGATCGATGATCGCATATCCGGGTTTTGTTTGCTGGTAATTTCCAGCCCACCACGCTCCACTTACAGCACCATTACAACAATAGGTGACACCGTTGTATTCTACTTTATCTAAGAGGTGAATATGTCCCGAAATAGCTAATTTAACGTTTGGATGCTTAAGGAACAAATTTTTCAACTCATGCGCATCTTCATGCATCCAGCGTCCTGGCACATTCCACTGGTTATTTTCAAAACGATTACCATCGAAGAAAATACAAGCAGCTAAAATCGGAATATGACTTACGATTAAAACGGGTTTGAAAGAAGGAATGGAATTTAATTCATTCTTTAGCCAGTGCATTTGGGCTTCATCAATCTTTCCCGTATACCATTTGCCCTCATGATTCGGGCTAATGCTATCTAAGCTAATTAAATGCCAGGCCCCAAGGTCTTTTGAATAATAGAAATCGGACTCTTGAATTTTATCTAAAGCAAATTTTTTCCCGTCTAAGATACTCTCTGGGCTTTCATTTTTCACCCAAATATCGTGGTTGCCTAATGACTGTACGATGGGAATCGAGAGCTCTTTTTCAACCACCTCACTCCACAAGCGCCACTGTTTTTCTGCTACGGATCTGCCACCTCTGTGTGCATCCATAATGGCATCGCCACTATTGATAATTAAATCGGGTTTATCCGGAAGGGATTGAATATGGTCCAAACATCTAGAAAAGCCTTTTGCAGCCCCAATTAAAGGCATCATGTGCACGTCTGTAATGTGTGCAATTCGAAAAGGTTTTTCAAGAGAAGAGGGGGTTTTTGCATTACCTATGAGCGGTAAGCTGACAGCGCCTAGACCTAAGCCTAGTGTTTGAAGAAGTGATCTTCTGTTCATTTATCTAGACCAACGGAATCTTCTGCGTCCTAACATGCCAGACAAACCCGTTCCTTGATTCTTTTCGAAGTTTGCCACATATACCGGCTGAGCAATTAAATCACGTAAATGGCCTGCCATTAATCGCTGCGATTGAGCTACCCACTCTTGGTATTGGTCTTTCACAGAAACGTGTGTAGGTAAGTAGTTTTTGAAGATACTTAAATCGAAAGTGGAAGCACCGATACCCGCTCCAGACATCTCGCCGTCGAAAGCGTTAATCATCTGTTCAATATGGTTAGGCACCGGTACCATCATCGCCGGTTTTCCTAAATACATCGCTTCTGCCACTGACTCAAAACCAGCTGTAGAGATTAGGCCAGCGCATTCCGTCATTTTGGCCAAATAATTCTCTGCATCAATCGGATGAAAAGTTAATGAATCCGAATAGTGATACGTCTCTTTGCGTGCTGGATTATCCCAAAAACAATCCAATTTCACCTCCGGATTCGCATTAGACCAGTTCATGATATCCTCCGATAAACGGAAGTGGGTTAGATAGGCTAACCAACGCTCCCCTGCTTTTGGAACGATATTCTTCACTTGCTGACGCAATAATGGGGGGACAACTTCAATCTTTTCGTCATTTTTGATCGGACGGAAAGATAAGCCTAGTAATTTCTTAGAACCGATAGAGGTGATCAACGTATTCATATTCAGCAGGATACGATCGATTTTCTTCTCCTCAATGCTTTCGAAATTCTTATTTAAAAGTAAGTATTGATGACCCACTGACATCGTCGGGATCTTTGAACCCGATTTCAATTTATATAGACCCGTGATCGACTCATAAAAGTTCACAATCCCATCTGGTTGTAACTCGTCAATGAATTCTTCCAGTTGTGTCGCGCTATTCCAAAAAGTCTTGAAATTCGTGAACGCCTGTGCCGCTGTTTTAAAAAGCTGCACTGATTTTCCATTGCCAAAAATAATGGATGGACTTTCATATTGTAAAATAGGAGTATCACCGATGAAATCTAGGAAGAATGAAGGAATTTTACGGCCTTGGAATGATCCCACAGCGTAACCAATCACCTCATGTCCTGCCTCGCGTGCGATTTGAGTAAAAGAGATCGCTTGCGTTAAGTGACCGCGACCTTCACCTTGTACGGTAAATATGAATTTTCCCATCTTATTCAGCTTCTACAGCGATTGCCTCGCCTAAAATTTCGTTTAATTCTGCTTTTAAGTTGTAGTGCGGGAATTCAATGATTTGCCATTCCCCTTGGTGTGTTTCCACTAAAGCTGTCAATGATTCCACCCAGTCTCCTGAATTCATGTAGGCAATTCCGTCGATCATCTTGATCTCTGCTTTGTGGATATGGCCACAGATGATGCCATCCGCGCCTTTGGCCTTCGCTAATTCCGCTAATTTCTCCTCAAAATCCGAGATGAAATTCACCGCCGCCTTCACTTTTTGCTTAATGACCTGCGATAAAGAATAGTAAGGCTTTCCTTGCCAGCTGCGGTATTGATTATACCATTTATTCAGCCACAACAAGAATGTGTAGCCGATATCGCCTAAATAGGCTAGCCATTTCATTTGGCTCGTAATACTATCGAAAATATCGCCGTGTGTAATGAAGTATTTTTTGCCAAAACTCTTCAACATATAATCCTGGCGAATCGAGAACTGCTTTCCAATCTTCAACGGAAGTACTTGCTCCAAGAAATCATCATGATTCCCGCGCAAATAAATCACTTCCGTATCCCACTTATCCATCATCTTCAACACGCAACGGAAAAATGCCGTGTGCTTCTTCTTCCAGCTGCCGCCTTTTTTAAGCTGCCAGCCGTCGATGATATCGCCGTTTAAGATGAGTTGGTGGCACGAATGTGCACGTAAGAATTCGTTTACCTCGGCTGCTTTAGCTCCCTTGCTACCTAAATGCAAGTCAGATATAACGATCGTTTTGTAGGTGGGTTGAGAATGATGGCCCATTGGTTACCTATTTGGTTTACCAAAAATAGGCCATCCATATAACCCCTTTATTAGGAGAATATTACTCTATTGTTAAATCTACCAAACCATAGGCACCTCAATCAACAACACCTTTGTGTCCGTTAACGTCGCCTTCACCTCAATGCTTTCCGTCTGTGAAATCCCGATTGCATCGCGTCTGCCTAGCTTTTCGCCAGCCACTTCGATACCGCCCTCAATCACAAACACAAAAGCCCCTTGCTGAGCCCCGTGTAGCGCATAGCTCAGACTTTCGCCCGCGTTTAATTCCGTGAGATTAAAATAAGTATCTTGATTTACTTGAAGCGAATCGATGTCCGTTCCCAGTGGCGAAACCACTGTCTTCCATTGCCCCTTAAAATCTGCTGCATTATAGCTACGCTGATCGTAACGCGGCGTGATATTTTTCAATTTAGGCATCACCCAGATTTGGAAAAGCTCCAAAGCCTCCGTCTGGCTCGCATTAAACTCTGAGTGATAAATCCCAGACCCCGCAGACATTATCTGCACATCCCCTGCATTAATAATCCCATTCGTCCCCATCGAATCCTCATGCGCCACCGCACCCTTCATCGGAATGGTCACGATCTCCATATTATCATGTGGATGTTTTCCAAAACCCATCCCAGCCGCTATATAGTCATCATTCAGCACGCGCAACGCACCAAAATGAATTCTCGCCGGATTATAATAGCCAGCAAAGCTAAAACTAAAGGCGGTCTTCAACCAGCCGTGATCGGCTGTTCCGCGGGAGGAGGCAGGGTGTAGTTCGGTTTTCATATTCAGTCGCTAGTCGCTAGTCTATAATTTTCGGGTACAAAGTTCGAGATTTTTTATCTCTTATCTATACTCTATAATCTCTAATCTTCTAAAACCAAAAGAGCCAGAACAAAGTTCCAGCTCATTTGACTCTTGACTAGTGACTAGCGCGTCTAGTGACTAGCGACTAGTGACTAGTGACTATAGATACTGATTCGCGTTCGTCGCGTTCAAGTCTTCGAAAGCTGTTTTTAAACGAGCTACTAAAGTCTCTTCGCCCTTACGTAACCAAACACGTGGGTCATAGTATTTCTTGTTCGGAGAATCGTCACCTGTTGGGTTACCGATTTGGCCTTGTAAATAAGCCTCATTTGCCTTGTAGAATCCTAAGATACCTTCCCAGAACGCCCATTGCGTATCTGTATCGATGTTCATTTTGATCGCACCATAAGATAATGCCTCACGGATTTCCTCGCGAGATGAACCAGAACCACCGTGGAATACGAAGTTGATTGGTTTCTCTGCAGTTAAGCTATATTTCTCTTTGATGAATTCTTGTGAGTTCTTCAAAATGATGGGTTGTAACTTCACATTACCCGGCTTATAAACTCCGTGTACGTTACCGAATGCCGCAGCGATCGTGAAACGGTGAGAGATTTTGGACAATACTTCATAAGCATAAGCCACCTCTTCCGGTTGAGTATATAATTTAGATGAATCAACGTCAGAGTTATCCACGCCATCTTCTTCACCACCTGTAACACCTAATTCGATTTCTAAAGTCATGCCCATTTTAGACATACGCTCTAAATATTTTGCACAGATTTCTAAGTTTTCTTCCAAAGGCTCCTCAGACAAGTCAATCATATGAGAAGAGAACAAAGGTTGTCCCGTCTCAGCGAAGAACTTCTCACCAGCATCCAATAAACCGTCGATCCAAGGCAATAATTTTTTCGCACAGTGGTCTGTGTGTAAAACTACTTGTACACCGTATGCTTTCGCCATTTGGTGAACGTGGTAAGCACCTGAAATCGAACCTGCGATGGCAGCAGCTTGATTCTCGTTAGAAAGAGTCTTTCCAGCGTAGAAAATACCACCACCGTTAGAGAATTGAATGATTACTGGAGAATTCACGGCTTTCGCTGCTTCTAATACTGCATTCACAGTATCTGTACCGGTAACGTTTACAGCCGGTAAAGCGAATTGATTTTTCTTTGCGATCTCAAATAACTCTTGAACCGCATCTCCGTGCAACACTCCTGTTTGATTGGTTAAACTTGACATAATGCTTTTTTTTCTTGGGAAATAAATAAAAACTGCCTGATTTTCAGCAACTAAAGCCCAAAAATACAAAAGATTATTCGTTTTTCGAGGGCTAAACGCGCAAAAGCGCGAAGTCATCGCCTACGGCTTAGTCATCGCTGCGCGATTTAGTCACGACTGTGTCGTTTAGTCGCCACTGCGTGACTTAGTCGACTTCGCCTTAGTCGCGACTGCGTCGCTTAGTCGCCTGCGGCCTAGTCGTCACTGTGTGACTTAGTCGACTTCGTCTTAGTCGCCTATGGCTTAGTCCGTAGGCATTCACCATTCACCATCTCTACTCTCTACTCTATACTCTATACTTTTGACTAGCGACTAGCGACTCCCGACTAGTGACTAATTGCTTGATTTTCAAAATATTTTTAACGCACCTCTTGTTTGTATTATTTTTTTTCCTACCTTTGCACTCCCGTTCGACAAACGCAGTTTTTTATTCAGAGAGAGGTTGGCAGAACTTCCCGAATTTATTTAAAACACATAAAATGCATGTCAAACAGGTCTTAAATCGAGGAAAGCTTGATTTTTGTGTTAGAACTGGTATTGATTGATGACCGTTGAATGCCCAGCCCATTAATTAAATATTAAGCTACACAAGGTGTTTTTTCACTGTTATCCACAGTGGGTTCATCTTGTCGCCTTATACCAATTCTGCTTTTTTTTATTGTTTAGATTCCTATATCACGTTCAGTTGAACGATGATTTTGAATAAAAGTCTTACAACAAGCCACGGTAGCCTTGTAAGCATATTTATATTTTAAATATTAACATATTATGTCAGGAATTATTGGTAAAAAAGTCGGAATGACTAGCCTATACATGGAAGACGGTAAAGCTGTTCCATGTACGCTAATCGAAGCCGGTCCTTGTGTGGTTACACAAGTGAAAACTGTAGAGAAAGAAGGCTATAACGCTGTTCAAATCGGCTACGGTGAGAAAAAAGAAAAGCACACAACAAAATCTTTGTTGGGTCACTTCAAGAAAGCAAATACTACTCCCAAGAAGAAATTGGTAGAATTTCGCACGTTTGAGCAGCCGCTAGCTTTAGGGGATGTTTTAACTGTTGAAATGTTACAATTAGATACGTTCGTAGACGTTGTCGGAACATCTAAAGGTAAAGGTTTCCAAGGTGTTGTTAAGCGTCACGGATTTGCCGGTGTGGGTGGTCAAACTCACGGTCAGCATAACCGCGGTCGTCACCCAGGTTCAATTGGTGCGTGTTCATTCCCATCTCGTGTATTCAAAGGCTTACGCATGGCGGGTCGTACAGGTGGTAATCGTGTTAAGGTTCAAAACCTTCAAGTTTTGAGAATCTATCCAGAGAAAAACTTATTAGTAGTTTCTGGATCAGTACCTGGAGCTAAGAACTCATACGTAATCATTGAAAATTAAAAATTGGGCCTAGCCTAAACAATAGACATTCTGAAACATGGAATTATCAGTATATAACATAGCAGGAAAAGATACCGGAAAGAAAATTACTCTTTCTGACGAAATCTTTGGTATCGTTCCTAACGAGCATGTGGTTTACTTAGATGTGAAGCAATATTTAGCTAACCAACGTCAAGGAACTCACAAAGCAAAAGAGCGTGCAGAAGTTTCTCGCTCGACTCGCAAGATTAAGAAACAAAAAGGTACGGGTGGTGCACGTGCAGGTTCAATGAAATCTCCTTTGATGAAAGGTGGTGGACGTATCTTCGGACCACGCCCACGTGATTACCACTTCAAATTGAACAAGAAAGTGAAATCTTTGGCTCGCCAATCAGCATTAGCTGCTAAAGCTCAAAGTGGAGATATCGCGATCTTAGATTCAGTTTCATTCGCAACGCCACAAACAAAAGCGTATTTAGCGATGTTGAAAGCACTTCAATTAGATAACACGAAGACATTATTGATCACTCCAGAGGTAGACAAGAATGTAGTATTATCTGGTCGTAATGTTCCTAAGACTAAGGTTACAACCGCAGGCGATGTGAACACATACGATTTAGTGAACGCAGGTAAGTTGTTAATCACAACCGCAGCGATTGAAAAAATTGAGTCATCATTCAGTAACTAATTGACAGAAGATTTTCTGTTATAAACGAAAATAAAAATGGGCATTATTAAACGTCCGGCCTTGACTGAAAAGTCGCAAGCCATGCAAGAGAAAGGCCAATACACGTTTGTTGTTGAGTTGACAGCAAACAAGATTGAGATTGCCAAAGAGGTGAAGAAGATGTACGGTGTTGATGTTCAAGATGTGAGAACAATGCGTCAGATTGGAAAAGTAAAGTCCAAGTCTACACGTACTAAGGTCACTTCTGGACGTACTTCTACGATCAAGAAAGCAATTGTAACAGTAGCTCCAGGTGAAGTAATTGACTTCTACCAAGGAATCTAATTAAAAAAACTAAGGGGGTTCATCCCGATAAATTGAACTAATTAAATGGCAGCAATTAAAAAAATTAAACCAACAACTCCAGGACAACGTCACCGCATCGCGCCGACGTTCGAGGAGATTACTACGGACAAACCGTACAAGCCTTTACTAGAACCGATCAAGAGAACGGGTGGTAGAAATGCAGATGGTCGTCGCTCGATGCGTTACATCGGTGGTGGTCACAAGCGTCGTTACCGTGTGATTGATTTCGCTCGTTTGAGATTTGATGTTCCTGCAACGGTATTAACAGTAGAATACGATCCAAACCGTACTTCTCGTATCGCTCTTATTGAGTATACAGACGGTCAGAAATCATATATTTTGGCACCAGCTGGTATCCAGGTAGGCCAAACAGTTATCTCAGGAGAGAAAGTTGCTCCAGAGGTGGGTAATGCATTGCCTTTGGCAAACATCCCATTAGGTACATTAGTGCACGCAATCGAATTACAACCGGGTAAGGGAGCTGAAATGGCTCGTTCTGCTGGAACATACGCTCAATTGTTAGCACGTGATGGAAAATATGCAACCTTGAAATTGCCTTCAGGTGAGATGCGTATGGTACTTGCTCGTTGTCTTGCGACAATTGGTACCGTATCTAACTCAGATCACATGAACGTGAACTTAGGTAAAGCAGGACGTCACCGTTGGTTAGGTCGTCGTCCGCGTGTTCGTGGTGTTGTAATGAACCCAGTTGATCACCCTATGGGTGGTGGTGAGGGTCGCTCTTCAGGAGGTCACCCACGTTCTCGTAACGGTTTATTGGCTAAGGGTAAGAAAACTCGTAATCCAAAGAAACACACTAATCGTCTTATCATCAGTAGAAGAAAAAAATAGTTAGATGGCACGTTCACTAAAAAAAGGTCCTTACATTGATTACCGCCTTGATAACAAGGTTCAGGCTATGAACGAATCCGGAAAGAAATCCGTGATTAAAACATGGTCTAGACGTTCAATGATCTCTCCAGATTTCGTAGGTCACACATTCGCAGTACACAACGGGAATAAATTTATCCCGGTTTTTGCAACTGAAAATATGGTAGGTCACAAATTAGGTGAGTTCTCTCCAACACGTAACTTCCGTGGTCACGTGGCGAAAAAAGACAAAGGTAAAAGGTAAATAGATAGACTCTCGGGTCTTAATCAATATTGAAAATGGAAGCAATTGCTAAATTAAGAAATGTTCCTACGTCGCCGCAGAAAATGCGTATTGTCGCAGACATGGTACGTGGACAGAAAGTATCCAAAGCGTTGGGTATCTTAAAATTTGAGCCCAAAGTTGGTGCTAAATCGATAGAGAAATTATTACTCTCTGCGGTTTCTAACTGGCAAAACAAGCATGTCGATGCTAAAATTGAGGAAGCGGACTTGTTTATCAAGACGATCTTCGTTGATGGAGGTGCTTCGATCAAGCGTTTACGTCCTGCTCCGCAAGGAAGAGGTCACCGCATCTTGAAGCGTTCAAATCACATCACTTTAGTAGTGGCTTCTTCTGAAGCTCCTGCTTTAGAAACAAGTTCAGCAGAATAATAGACTATTAGATAAAACAAGAAATGGGACAAAAAATTAACCCTATTGGATTAAGATTAGGTATCGTGAGAGGTTGGGATTCTAATTGGTACGGAGGAAAAACTTTCGCTGATAAGCTTGTCGAAGACGAGAAAATCAGAAAGTACGTAGCCGCTCGTATTCCAAAAGGATCTATCTCTAAAGTTATTATCGAGCGTACCTTAAAACGGATCACTTTAACAATCAACACGGCTCGTGCTGGTGTAGTTATCGGTAAGCAAGGTGCAGAAGTAGATAAGCTTAAAGAAGAATTAAAGAAAATCACTGGTAAAGATGTTCAAATCAACATCTTTGAGATTAAGCGTCCAGAAATCGATGCAAAATTAATCGGTGAAGCTATCGCTCAACAATTACAAGCTCGTATTTCATTCCGTCGTGCGATGAAGCAAGCTATCGCTTCTGCGATGCGTGTGGGTGCACAAGGAATTAAATTAAAATTATCAGGTCGTTTAGGTGGTGCTGAAATGGCACGTTCTGAAGGATACAAAGAAGGTCGTATTCCTCTTCACACACTTCGTGCGGATGTAGACTACGCAATCTCTGAAGCTTTAACTGTTTACGGAAAGATCGGTATCAAGGTATGGGTATTCCGTGGAGAAGTTTTCGGTAAGCCAGATTTATCTCCTAATGCAAACATGGGATTACAATCAACTGCTGCGGATTCTCGTGGTGGTGATCGTGGACCTCGTGGACGTGGTGATGACCGTGGTCGTGGCCGTCGTCCGGAAGGAGCAGATCAAGGTGGTGACCGTAACAAACCAGGTGCTGGCGGTGCGAACCGTGGACGTGGTGGAAAGCGATAAAATATATTTGAATTAGATATTAGACTTATAAGAAGATGTTACAACCAAAAAGAACCAAATTTCGTAAGCAACAGAAAGGTCGCGTAAGAGGTGTTGCAACCCGTGGCCACGAGATTGATTTTGGATCATTCGCTATTAAATCTTTAGAGCCAGGTCGTATCACTGCTCGTCAAATTGAAGCTGCTCGTATCTCGGTAACCCGTGCTATGAAACGTGAAGGACAAGTTTGGATCCGTGTTTTCCCTGACAAACCTATTACTAAGAAGCCTGCAGAGGTTCGTATGGGTAAGGGTAAAGGTGCTCCTGAGTATTGGGTAGCTAATGTTCGCCCAGGAACTATCTTGTTTGAATCGTCAGGTGTTCCTTTGGCGGTTGCTCAAGAGGCTTTACGTTTAGCAGCACAGAAGTTGCCAATGCGTACGAAGTTTGTTGTTCGTAGAGATTATTCAGAATAGGATATTAGACCTACAGTTTAATACATCCAAATAACATTGTTATGAAAAACGCAGAAATACAAAAATTAGGAGTTGAAGAATTGAAGAAGCAGATTGCTGCTGAGCAAGAGAATATCTCTCGTTTGAAATTAGCTCACGCTATTTCACCGATTGAGAATCCAATGCGCATTCGTCAAAACCGCAAATTGATCGCGAAGTTAGAAACTGCTCTAAGCGCGGCAACAAAAGCTTAATTTAATTAATTTTTAATAGGCCGGTTCAAATACGCTATCGGCCAATTGTTTAACATTAATCCAACAACCATGGAAGAAAGAAATCTAAGAAAAGTTAGAATTGGGAAAGTGGTAAGTAACAAGATGGACAAGTCTATCACGTTAACAGTTGACCGTAAGGTAAAACACCCATTGTACGGAAAGTTCGTACAGAAGACTACTAAATTGATGGCTCACGACGAGAATAACGAGTGTGGCATCGGTGATACAGTTAAAGTAATGGAAACACGCCCTCTTTCGAAGAACAAGTGTTGGAGATTAATAGAAATCGTCGCTAAAGCGAAGTAATTCTATATTGTTATACAAAATTTAAAATTTAAAGATCAAATATAATGTTACAGCAAGAATCAAGATTGGGTGTAGCGGATAATTCTGGAGCAAAAGAAGTTTTAGTCATTCGCGTATTAGGCGGTACTGGCAAAAGATACGCTTCTATTGGAGATAAAATTGTCGTTTCTGTGAAGTCAGCACTTTCTTCTTCTAACATGAAGAAAGGAACCGTTTCAAGAGCAGTAGTTGTTCGTGTGAAGAAAGAAATTCGTCGTAAAGATGGTTCTTATATTCGTTTCGAAGATAACGCAGCCGTTTTATTAAACGCAAATGATGAGCCGAGAGGAACTCGTATTTTCGGGCCAGTTGCGCGTGAGTTGCGTGATGCAGGATTCATGAAAATTGTTTCCCTAGCCCCTGAAGTTTTATAATTAGATGAGATATTGGGTGAATCCAATTTAATAATCATACAATGGAAAAAAATACAAGTAAACCAGCAAAATTGCACGTTAAAAAAGGAGATACTGTTCAAGTGATCGCAGGTAATGCGAAAGGCAAAACAGGTGTAATCACTCAAGTGATCGTTGAAAAATCTCGTGCAATCGTAGAAGGAGCTAACTTGCAAACTAAGCACGTTAAGCCATCTGCAGCTAATCCTCAAGGAGGAATCGAAAAGCGTGAAGGTTCAATCCACATCTCTAACCTAATGGTTGTAGAAAACGGAAAGCCTGTACGTACAGGTCGTAAATTGAACGAGAAGGGTAAATTACAACGCTATTCTAAAGCGACTGGTAAATTTATCGCATAATTAGAACTTAACCGTGGGTCGGAAATCCACAAAATATACTACAATGGCAGTACCTAGATTAAAAGAACGTTTTGTTAAGGAGGTTGTACCAAGCTTGAAAGAAAAGTTTCAGTACAAGTCTATCATGCAAGTGCCTAAGATTACTAAAATCGTAATCAACAAAGGCGTAGGAGCCGCAGTGTCGGATAAGAAATTAATCGATATCGCTATCGAAGAAATCACGCAGATCGCTGGTCAAAAAGCGGTAGCAACGATCTCTAAGAAAGCTATCTCGAACTTTAAGTTACGTGAAGACATGCCTATCGGTGTGAAAGTAACGTTACGTGGAGATAAAATGTACGAATTCTTAGATCGTTTGACAACAGTTTCTTTAGCACGTGTTCGTGACTTTAAAGGAATTTCTGAAAAGGGATTTGATGGTCGTGGAAACTACACATTAGGGGTTAAAGAGCAAATCATCTTCCCTGAAATTTCAATCGATAAAGTAAGCAAGATCTCTGGTATGGACATCACGTTTGTGACGACTGCCGCAACAGATGAAGAAGCTTATGCTTTATTAGCAGCGGTTGGAATGCCTTTTGCAAATCAAAAAAAATAAATAGCCCTTTAGGCTTTCATAAAAACCTTTAAATTTTTACAAAATGGCTAAAGAGTCAGTAAAAGCAAGAGAAAGAAAACGCGAAGCAGCAGTTGCAAAATATGCAGTGAAGCGCGCAGCTTTAAAAGCAGCTGGAGATTACGTTGGATTGGATAAACTTCCAAAAAATGCATCTCCTGTACGTTTACACAACCGTTGTAAATTAACAGGACGTCCTCGTGGATATATGCGTAAGTTCGGTATTAGCCGTGTTACGTTCCGTGAAATGGCATCCAATGGTTTGATTCCAGGTGTAACTAAATCAAGCTGGTAATATTATTTGATTAATTAAATTCATTTTTGTAATTTTGCAGGCCCATTTTAAAAGACCTGCGGCAAATTTAAAAACAATGACAGATCCAATAGCAGATTATTTAACCCGATTGAGAAATGCCTTGAAGGCACGCCATAGGGTAGTTGAAATTCCTGCTTCCAACATTAAAAAGGAAATCACGAAAGTACTTTTTGATAAAGGATACATTTCAAACTATAAATTCGATGATTCATCCGTACAGGGAACCATCAAAATTGCGTTGAAATACAACTCAGTTACGAAGCAACCAGCTATCGTTAACTTAACTCGTATTTCTAAGCCAGGTCTTCGTAAATACAATGGTGCTGAAGAGTTACCACGCGTATTGAACGGATTGGGTATCGCTATCTTGTCTACTTCTAAAGGAGTAATCACAGATAAAGAAGCTCGTACTTTACACGTAGGTGGAGAAGTACTTTGTTACGTATATTAATAATTGTTTCACGCTGAAAGGGGAGCAATCTCGAAATTTAAGCTATAATTAAAGTCTAATGTCAAGAATTGGAAAGAAGATTATCACTATCCCTGCAGGAGTTACTGTAGAAGTTAGTACTGGTAATTTAGTGACAGTGAAAGGTCCTAAAGGAACTTTGTCACAACAAGTTGATCAAGATATGATCATTACGATCGAAGAAGGTGTTTTAACTGTGGCTCGTCCGACAGAACAAAAACGTCATAAGGCGATGCACGGTTTATATCGTTCATTGATCAACAACATGGTCGTGGGTGTGAGTGAAGGTTACCAAAAAGTTTTGGAGATCATCGGGGTTGGTTACAAGGCCGCAAATCAAGGAAATATTTTAGAATTAAGCTTGGGTTACTCTCACGCGATTTTCATGTCGATTCCTGCTGAAGTATCTATCGCAACTGCAATGGAGAAAGGTAAGAATCCAATGGTTACATTGAACTCGATTGATAAGCAATTAATCGGTCAAGTAGCTGCGAAAATCAAGTCTCTACGTCCAGTTGAACCATACAAAGGTAAAGGTGTTCGTTTCTTAGGAGAGCAAGTACGTCGTAAAGCTGGTAAAGCAGGCGGTAAAAAATAAATTATAAGCGTGG
This sequence comes from Cytophagaceae bacterium, assembly GCA_027491195.1. Taxonomy (GTDB): domain Bacteria; phylum Bacteroidota; class Bacteroidia; order Cytophagales; family Spirosomataceae; genus Aquirufa; species Aquirufa novilacunae. The sequence continues at coordinate 450,160 of JAIXWQ010000009.1, forward strand.
GCCGGAAATCCACACAAACAAGTTAACAAATGGCAACAACCAAAAATTTACGCAGAACCCGCATTAAACGTGCGATTCGCGCTAAGATTGCAGGAACAGCGGAGCGTCCGCGTTTAACTGTATATCGCTCTAATTCTGCATTGTATGCACAATTAGTAGATGATTTAGCTGGTAAGACTATCATGTCAGCTACTTCTTACACAAAAGATAAAGTGAACAACAATATTGAAGCTGCAAAGTCAGTAGGTTTAGCTATCGCTGCAAAAGCGAAGGCGGCTGGAATTGAGAAGGTAGTTTTTGACCGTAACGGTTATTTGTATCACGGAAGAATTAAATCATTAGCTGAAGGTGCTCGCGAGGGTGGCTTACAATTTTAAGAAATAGATATGTCGCATTTACAAGCAAAACCAATAAAGGTTAACGAAGGTGAGTTGAAGGAGAAAGTAGTAGCCATCAACCGTGTTGCAAAAGTAGTTAAAGGTGGTCGTCGTTTTAGTTTCTCAGCAATCGTTGTCGTAGGTGACGGTGCTGGTATCGTAGGATACGGTTTAGGAAAAGCAAACGAGGTAACTGACGCTATCACAAAAGGTATCGAAGACGCTAAGAAAAACTTATTCCAAATTCCTTTGTTGAAGAACACAGTTCCTCACGAGCAATTAGGTAAATTCTCAGGTGGTTTCGTTTTAATTAAGCCAGCTGCTCCAGGTACAGGATTGATCGCCGGTGGTGCGATGCGTGCCGTGTTAGAGTCAGTAGGTGTGCATGATGTCTTAGCTAAGTCTAAAGGATCATCTAACCCACACAACGTAGTGAAGGCAACCATCGATGCATTAGTGAAGATGAGAGCTCCACACTCAGTAGCATTCCAACGTGGAATCTCTGTTGCTAAAGTATTTAATGGATAATCAGAGCGCGTAAGCCTCTCTAATAGAACATACAATGTCTAAAGTTAAAATTACTCAAGTTAAAAGTGCAATTAAGCGCCCGGAAGTACAGAAGCGTACGATCCAAGCTTTGGGATTAGGTAAAATCCGTAAGAGTGTTGAGGTTGAATTAAATCCAGCAATTGCAGGTATGATTCGTGCCGTAAACCACTTAATTGTAGTTGAAAATATTTAATTAACATGCGAGTTGCTGGAAACAGCAGCGCTAAGCCCCAATTAGAATGAAATTATCATCATTAAAGCCTGCTGAAGGCTCAGTAAAAGTTAGAAAAAGAGTTGGTCGTGGTCAAGGTTCTGGATTAGGTGGAACTTCTGCTCGTGGTCACAAAGGTGCTCAATCTCGTTCAGGTTATTCTCGCAAGAGAGGATTTGAAGGTGGTCAGATGCCATTACAACGTCGCGTTCCTAAGTTTGGTTTCAAGAACCACAACCGTGTAGAATACAAAGCAATCAACTTAGATACCTTACAAGCATTAGCTGATTCAATCGGAACTAAGGTGATTACATTTGAAACACTTTACACAAATGGTCTTGTTTCTAAGTCTGACTTAGTGAAGATTTTATCACGTGGATCTGTAACAACTGCGTTAGAGGTTACTGTAAAAGGTTTCTCAGGTGCTGCTAAAGCTGCGATTGAAGCAGCAGGTGGTAAAGCAATTGTTGGTTAATCCTCTATTCTAATCGAATGAACAAGTTAATAACAACTTTCAAGCATATTTTCTCAATCGAGGAGTTAAGAGGCCGTATTCTCAATACGCTTCTTTTCATTGCATTCTTCCGTTTAGGTTCTTACGTAGCTTTACCAGGTGTAGATGCGACTAAGTTGACTCAAGCTGGAGAAGGTGGTCTTTTCGGTTTGTTAAATATCTTTTCAGGCGGTGCTTTAAGCAATGCTTCGGTATTTGCTTTAGGTATCATGCCTTACATCTCGGCTTCTATTGCGATTCAGTTATTGACTATTGCGCTTCCGTATTTCCAAAAAATGCAGAAGGACGGAGAGTCAGGTCGTAAGAAGTTAAACCAAATCACTCGTATCCTAACGATTTTCGTTACAGCGGCTCAAGCGTTTACTTATTTACAAGTAACGATTCCGACTGAGGCGATTATGGTAGATCCTTGGTTTTTCCGTTTATATGGCGTGGCTATCTTAATCGGTGGTACGATGTTGTGTATGTGGTTAGGAGAGAAGATTACGGACAAAGGTATCGGTAACGGTATCTCTATGTTGATCATGATTGGTATCGTATCTCGTTTCCCAGCGTCTATTTTACAAGAAGCAGGTTCTCGCGGGATGTCAGGTGCTTTAATGTTCATCATTGAAATCATTGCTTTATTCTTTGTGGTAATGGGTGCCATCATGGTGACTCAAGCGGTTCGCCGTATTCCAGTTCAATATGCTAAGCAAGTGGTAGGTTCGAAAGCAACGGCAGTAGGTGGTGAGCGTCAATACATTCCTTTGAAGTTAAATGCTTCAGGTGTAATGCCGATCATCTTTGCTCAAGCTTTAATGTTTATTCCAGGCTTAGTGGCACAGTCGTTTGCTGAGAAATCAGAATTTGCTTCTTCGGTAGCGTCTGCTTTCGGAGATTTCACGACTTGGCAATACAACGTATTATTTGCTTTCTTAATCATTGTGTTCACATTCTTCTACACAGCGATCTCAATTAACCCGACTCAAATCTCTGATGATATGAAGCGTGGTGGAGGTTTTGTGCCAGGAGTGAAGCCAGGTGAAGAGACGGCAGGTTTTATTGCAACGATTTTAGATCGTATTACCTTACCAGGTGCTGTGATGTTATCGCTTATTGCGGTTCTTCCAGCGGTAGCTAACTTGTTTGGTGTAACAAGAGGATTTGCTTCTTTCTTCGGAGGGACGTCTCTTCTTATCTTGGTAGGTGTAGTATTAGATACATTGCAACAAATAGAAAGTTATTTGTTGATGCGTAAGTACGAAGGTTTAATGCAATCAGGAAGAGTGAAAGGTCGCTCGGAACTGATTAACCGTTAAGATGATCTATTTAAAGACACCCGCGGAATTAGCATTCATTCAACAGAATGGCGAAATCCTTGGAAAATGTCATGCTGAAGTAGCGAAGGCGATACAGCCGGGAGTGAGTACTTTAGCCTTAGATAAAATCGCTTACGAATACATTAAAGATAATGGAGCGCATCCATCCTTTTTGAACTACCAAGTAGGAAGCCAAAAATACGCCTATTCGTTGTGTATCTCGGTGAATGATGTGGTGGTTCACGGTTTACCTGGAGAATTGATCCTGAAAGAAGGAGATATTATCTCGATAGATGGAGGAGTTTATAAAAATGGCTACCACGCAGATAGCGCCTATACTTATGGTATCGGAAATGTGTCTGAGGAGGTAGTTCAATTGTTACAACGGACGAAAGAGTCCTTGTATTTAGGTTTGAATCAAGCCGCACCAGGCAAACGAGTTGGCGACATTGGTTTCGCTGTTCAATCTTACACGGAATCATTTGGTTACGGTGTAGTGAGAGAGCTAGTTGGTCACGGAGTAGGTAAGAAGCTTCACGAAAGCCCAGAGGTACCTAATTATGGTCGCCGCGGGGAAGGAGCTAAGTTGAAAGAAGGAATGGTCATTGCGATCGAACCGATGATTAACTTAGGTAAGCGTCAAATCTCAGTAGATAAGGATGGTTGGACTATCCGCACACAAGATCGCAAACCAAGTGCTCACTTTGAACACACGGTGGCGGTAGGAAAAGAAGGCCCGATCATTTTGACGACCTTTGCTCCGATTGAAGAAGTGATTAAAACATCAACAGTATTGTTGAATATATAAATTAATAATTATGGCCAAACAGTCCTCGATAGAAGTAGACGGAATTATTTTGGAAGCTCTTTCGAACGCCATGTTTCGGGTAGAATTGGAAAATACGCACCAAGTCATTGCACACATTTCGGGCAAGATGCGGATGCACTACATCAAGATTTTACCAGGTGATAAGGTGAAGTTAGAGATGTCTCCTTATGATTTAAGTAAGGCGAGAATTGTTTACAGATACAAGTAATTTAAGGTTTGATTTTATAAATACAGTTAATATGAAAGTTAAAGCATCTATCAAGAAACGTAGTGCAGATTGCAAAGTAATCCGTCGTCACGGAAAGCTTTACGTAATCAACAAGAAGAATCCTAAGTTCAAACAAAGACAAGGATAATTCGACAGAATTTTAAATTGATTAATAACAACAATTAATTACCTATATGGCTCGTATTGCAGGGGTTGATATTCCCGACAAAAAAAGAGGAGAAATTGCGTTGACTTATATTTTCGGTATTGGTCGTAGCACTGCTCAAAAAATTTTAACGAAAGCTGCGGTTTCGTTTGACAAGAAAGCTGGTGAGTGGAACGATACGGAGGCTAGCGCTATCCGTGCGATCATCGCTGCTGAATTCAAAACGGAAGGTCAGTTGAAATCTGAGGTTCAATTGAACATCAAGCGTTTGATGGACATCGGTTGCTACCGTGGATTACGTCACCGTAAAGGTTTACCATTACGTGGTCAGCGTACTAAGAACAACTCACGTACTCGTAAGGGTCGTAGAAAAACAGTTGCTAACAAGAAAAAAGTAACTAAATAATAACTAGAGGGTAACACCTCTTCGTATTTCATTTCAAATTATGGCACAAGCAAAAAGAAAAGATAAAGCGAAGAAGAGAGTAGTTGTCGTTGAACAAAACGGACAAGTACATATCAAAGCTTCCTTTAACAACATTATTATCTCCATTACTAACTCAGCAGGTCAAGTGATCTCTTGGGCATCAGCAGGAAAGATGGGTTTCCGTGGTTCTAAGAAAAACACACCTTACGCAGCTCAGATGGCAGCATCTAACTGTGCAGCAGTAGCTGTTGAAGCAGGAATGAAGAAAGCGGAGGTTTTTGTAAAAGGACCAGGAGCAGGACGTGAGTCAGCTATCCGTACTATCCAAAACTCTGGAATTGAAGTTTCTATCATCAAAGATATTACTCCAATGCCTCACAATGGATGTCGTCCTCCAAAACGTCGTCGCGTTTAATAATTTTTTATGCAGGAGTAATTAGTAATTATTTTCTCCCGCTTTTATTCACAATTTAATTACTTCATTGGGCATAAGAGGTCCAATGACTTTTAAGAAAAATGGCTAGATACACAGGTCCCAAATCCAAGATTGCACGTCGTTTCGGTGAAGCAATTCTAGGTCCGAGCAAAGCATTAGCTCGTAAAAACTATGCACCAGGTATGCACGGTAAAGGAAAGCGTTCAAAGGTTTCTGAATACGCAGTGCAATTGAAAGAAAAGCAAAAAGTAAAATACACATACGGTATTTTAGAACGCCAATTCGAAAACTTGTTCCACAAGGCTGCTGTAAAGGCAGGGATCACAGGTGAAAACTTGATCAAATTATGTGAAGCTCGTTTAGATAACACGGTTTATCGTTTAGGTATTGCTCCTACACGTCGTGCAGCGCGTCAATTAGTTATTCACAAACACATCATTGTAGACGGCGAAGTAGTAAATGTGCCATCTTACTCTCTACGTCCAGGTCAATTAGTAGGTGTTCGTGCTAAATCAAAATCTCTAGAAGTAGTATCTAACTCACTAGCTGCTCGTTCTCCAAAGAACTTCAACTGGTTAGAGTGGGATGGTGTTGAATTGGTTGGTAAGTTTGTTGCTATGCCAGAAAGAGATCAGATTCCTGAAAACTTCAACGAACAAGCAATTGTCGAATTATACTCTAAGTAATCTCCTAACTGGGATTAAAGAGTTTATTAAGAGTACCAATAACGTTTTTTCAGTATCATTTTAAGCTACGAAATATGTCAATATTAGCATTCCAAATGCCCGAAAAAGTTGTGATGGAAAAAGCCACAGACTTCCACGGGTTATTTGAGTTCAAGCCACTCGAAAAAGGTTACGGTGTTACCATTGGTAACGCACTTCGTAGAATCTTACTTTCTTCTCTAGAAGGATATGCTATCACAAGCGTTAAGATTTCTGGTGTGTTACACGAATTTTCTGCCATTGAAGGCGTTCACGAAGATGTATCTGAGATCATCTTGAACTTGAAAAAAATTCGTTTCAAGAAGACACAAGAAATTTTGGATAACAAAGTTTCTATGAAAATTAAAGGACAAACAGCTATCACTGCAGGTGACATCGCTAAGTTTACTCCTTATTTCCAAGTATTAAACCCTGAATTGGTTATTTGCAATTTAGATTCTTCGAAAGAAGTTGAAATTGATTTAGTAATCGAAAAAGGTCGTGGTTATGTACCAGCTGATGAGCCTCGTGCAAACGAGTTGCCATTCGGTCACATCGCTATCGATGCCATCTACACGCCAATCAAAAATGTAAAGTTCAGCATTGAGAACACACGTGTGGAGCAAAAGACGGATTATGAGAAATTAGTTTTAGATATCGAGACGGATGGTTCTATCCACCCAGAAGATGCATTGAAAGGTGCTGCCTATATCTTGATCCAACACTTTATGTTGTTCTCTGATCAAACAATGACATTTGAAACTCCTAAAGCAGAAGAAGATAATGTAGTAGATGAGGAATTACTTCACATGCGCAAGTTATTGAAGACTTCATTAGCTGACTTAGATTTATCTGTACGTGCTTACAACTGCTTAAAATCAGCTGACGTTCGCACTTTAGGTGAATTAGCGAAATTAGAAATCTCTGATATGATGAAGTTCCGTAACTTCGGAAAGAAATCATTGACTGAATTAGAACAATTGATCGAGGAAAAAGGGTTAACCTTTGGAATGGATGTTTCTAAATATCGTTTAGACGAAGATTAATTAATAATTTAAACAAAGTAATAGGTGGTTTGCCGAGAGGTAAACTAACCGCAGCTCGCAAGAGCTTTTAACTTACGAAATAACACAATGAGACACGGTAAAAAATTTAATCACCTAGGAAGAACAGCCTCTCACAGAGCAGCGTTGTTATCAAACATGGCTTCATCTTTGATCTTACACAAGCGTATCCAAACGACTGTAGCTAAGGCAAAGGAATTACGTAAATACGTAGAGCCAATGATCACAAAGTCTAAAACAGATAGCACGAACAATCGTCGTGTGGTATTCTCTTATTTACAAAATAAGGATGCGATCAAAGAATTGTTCTCTATCGTTTCTGAGAAAGTAGCGAATCGTCCAGGTGGATATACACGTATTATCAAGTTAGGTAATCGTTTAGGTGATAACGCGGAAATCTGCTTCATTGAATTAGTTGACTTCAACGAAACAATGTTAGCTGCATCAGCGGAGAAAGCGGGTAAAACTCGTCGTAGCCGTCGTGGTGGCGCTGCAAAAGCAACTGAAGCTGCGGCTCCAGTAGCAGCTGCTGAAGCACCATCTGCAGAAGTTGTTGAGGAAGCTCCAGCAGCTGAGGTTGTAGCTGAAGAGGCTGCACCAGAAGTAGCTGAAGAAGCTGCTCCAGAAGCACCAGCAACTGAGGAGTCCACAGAAGAAAAAGGAGAAGACGCTTAATCTTTCTCTTTCTATTTTTTTAAAGGGCTTCAACTTTCCGTTGAAGCCCTTTTTTTAGGTAATGAAGTTTAGACCCCTATTTTACAACAGCATTTTATGAGATTTACCGAGTCCACACCAGCGGTTTTATTATTACAAGATGGAACTATCTTCCACGGGAAAGCACTAGGGAAAATAGGTACTCACGGCGGTGAGATCTGTTTTAACACCGGTATGACGGGTTATCAAGAAATTTACACGGATCCGTCTTACGCGGGTCAAGTGATTATCAATACAACGGCACACATCGGAAATTACGGGGTGATGCAAGAGAAAGAGGCGGAATCGAATAAGGTCCAAATCGCCGGTATGGTTTGTAACGAGTTTGCTAGCGTTCACTCACGTGAAACAGCGGACGGATCCTTACAAGATTATTTAGCTAACGCTGGTATCGTAGGTATTTCTGGTATTGATACGCGGGCATTAGTTCGCCACATCCGTACGAAAGGGGTGATGAACTGCTTGATTTCTTCGGAGATTTTTGATGAGGCTGAATTAAAGGCGGCTTTGGACAAAATTCCATCGATGGAGGGTTTAGAATTATCTTCTCAAGTATGTACGCAAGAAGCCTATTTCTTAGGGGAGGAGAAAGCAGAACGCAAAGTAGCTGTATTAGACTTAGGCGTGAAAAGAAGCATCTTATCTAATATTGCTGAGCGCGGATGTTACTTGAAAGTATTTCCAGCGAAGACCTCTTTTGCGGAAATCGCAGCTTGGAATCCAGATGGCTATTTCGTTTCGAATGGCCCGGGTGATCCAGCGGTGATGTCGTATGCGATTGAAACGGTGACGCAATTCTTGAATAGCGATAAACCCGTTTTCGGTATTTGTTTAGGTCACCAAATCCTGGCGCAAGTAGTGGGTTTAAGTACCTACAAAATGCACAACGGTCACCGTGGCTTAAATCACCCGGTGAAGAATTTAGTGACTGGTTTGTCTGAGATTACTTCTCAAAACCATGGTTTTGCGGTTCAGCTGGATGAATTGAAAGCTTCAGATAAAGCGGAATTGACGCACATTAACTTGAACGATCAAACGGTGGAAGGTTTACGCGTGAAAGGTCGCAAGGCCTTCTCGGTGCAACATCACCCAGAAGCTAGTCCGGGGCCACATGATTCTCGTTACTTATTTGATCAGTTTATCGATCTAATGAAATAAAAAAAAGCCCTGAGAGATCAGGGCTTTTTTGTTAGGCTTTATATCCAAAGAGCGAGTGCTCTTTGATTAATTTGGCGACTGATTTTGGTACATATTGTGCCCACTCATCAGTACCGCTTTGAATCAGTTCAAGTACCTGATCCGTACGGATATTCATGAGCTTTTCATCATAGTTTTTAATCTCCGCTAACTTCTCGTTATCCAATAAGTATTGGAATAGACCTTTCAGATGCGCATCTGGTTCAAAATTTTTCAGTTGAATAATTTCACCCGTGGCAGAAACGGTGGGGTAGAGGTAGAGTTTGATTTTTTGGCCGAATAAACAGCCAAAAGCACTCATAATTCCTCCCGGCACATCTGCATAATGCTTCTCCTCAAAAATATATTCCAAGTTAGGCATACCCATCACCAGCGCCATTTTTAGCTTAGAGAACTGGCTTAAAAAGTCGACTAGTTTGAAGTATTCGTGGAAATTAGAGATTAATACCGTTTGGCCTAAAGAACATAAAATATCTACGCGATCTAGGAAATCCTTTTCGTCAATCTTATGCGTCTCATTTTCTAAACTTTTCAGCGTTAACTCAGAAAGCACACAGATTTTATCATCATCGACATCCGGCTCTTGCTCAAACTGAGCCACACCCTTCTTTAACATATCAGAGAAGATATTGGTCACTGGACGGAAACGACCGCGAACGGCTACGATGTGTTTCTTTGCCAAAGCATCATAAGGCTGCATCACCTTGCCGTCTGGACCAAAAACCGCCGCTTGTGTGTACCCGTGCTTCACTAAATAAAGTGACATCAATCGATTGTCCACCTCTTTGAAATCAGGACCTTCGAAACGGATCATATCGATTTCGATGCGGTCCTTCGATAAATCATCGAGTAAGGACAATAACAACTTCTCTGGATCCTCGTGGTAGTGGTAGCAACCGAACAATAAATTAACTCCGATGACACCTAAAGCCTGCTGTTGTAAGATGTTGTCATTATCTAACATGTTGACGTGAATCACGACATCGTTAAAACCGCCATTGGGGGTTAATTGAAAACGAAGGCCGATCCAGCCGTGGGCGTCATTGGTTTTTTGGAAATTTAAGGCGGAAACGGTGTCTGCGAAGGCGAAGAACCGCTTTTCTGAAGCGGATTCCGTTAAGCGAACATTCAATAACTTGAATTCGCGATTTAACATCTTCATTAAACGCGGCTCGCAAACATATTTTCCCGAGGCCTCTTCACCATAAATGGCATCAGAAAAAGCCATATCGTAGGCTGAAATCGTTTTTGCGATGGTACCAGAAGCACCGCCCGCTTTAAAGAAATTAGCCGCCACATCTTGACCTGCCCCGATTTCTGCGAATGATCCGTAGATACTGCGGTCTAGGTTAATTTGAAGTGCTTTTTGCTTTGTTCCTATGGATTTAATGTGTGATGTCATAGGGTATATCTTTTTCTTAGGCATTTAGTTTGTTGCCGCAATTTACGAATTTATGGCCAAAATTCCCCCTTGTGATATAGGCAAAGACCCGCCATAGGTCCCTCGCTTATATGTCCAGTAGTTAAACCATTTTTTTTCATCACTTGTTTCAAGATATCCGAGTAATAAAAGGCTACAGAACCCGTGAAATGAAAGGTAGTATCCACCGTGTAGCGTTTTAAATAAAGTCGAATATAGGCCTCAAAAGACTGCTCGATCAAGCTATAACAAAAGGCATCTCGGCGGTGGTCAAAGAGGAACTTCGAAAAGCTAGCAAACCAACGATTTGGGAAAGCCTGTTTGTAAGCCTTATCTAAAATCGTCAAGCGATTTAACACTCCAAACCGTTTCTCAAAAACCGCCCTCAATTCCGCCGGCATTTGATCATGCAGATAACTTAAAACTAAGCTCTTGCCTAAATGACCGCCGCTTCCTTCATCCCCTAACCAGAATCCCAATGGGGGTATTTGTTCCGATATACGTGTACCATCCCAATACCCCGAATTAGACCCAGTTCCTAAAATACAGGCGATGCCAGCTGTTTTCCCACACAACGAGCGAGCTGCGGCGATGAGGTCATTTTGAATTTCTAATGAACAAGTTGGTGGGAAAAACGGTCGAAAGGCTGCTGCAATTATTTCGCATTGTGCCTCGCCGGTAACACCTGTACCATAATAATAAACGGCAGAAATGGGAAGTTCAGAAAAGCCTGCTAGGACGGTCGCCTGTGCGGTCTTGATTTCTTCCGCTGTTTGGTAATAGGGATTGATCCCCAGACTAGTGAAACTCTCATAAGGTGCCGAAGGGTCTTTTATTAATCTCCAGGCTGTTTTAGTCGAACCACTCTCAACGATTAAAATCATGTTATTCTAGGATCCCAATGGGCGTAAATTTCTCAAATACCTTTTCACTATGCGGAGCGTCGGCTAGTTCTGGCGTTAAATCTTGGCCTGCCCAATGCTCATAATGTTTACCATTTTTCCACAATTTGGAATCTGTCATATCATAAATGAGCCCCTGAAAGGCCACCCAAATCTCAGGCTTATCCTGCCCATTTCGTAGGGCTAACTGTCCGCGTGTATAGGTCTTCATATTTTACACGAAGCTAAATAAAAAGGGTCAAAGACCATTTTTTTCAGAAAGATTTTTAATTTTACATCGCAATATAATTTCCTATGAAACAATTCTTTGTCTTATTATTCGCTATCTCTGTGATGGCATGCAGTGGCGGAGGGGATCCAGCTCCTACTCCGACTCCTACGCCTCCTACTCCGACGGTGAGTGTGGCTACTTTAGTCAAGAAAGTGTGGTCGGCTAGCTCCGTTCAATGGGACGGCGTGACTAAATACGATAAATCGAGTACTTCGAATGTCGTTCAGGGTTATTCTCAATACAAATTAGATCTATCAACCGCAGGTTCTGTGACATTAACGGAGTTTGATGGGAAAATATTTACAGGTACTTACACGGTTGCGACGGATGGCAATAGCCTGACGTTAAGTGGATTGACGAGTGCAGAAGGAGCTCCTACGGGAACCGGAGGAACGATCATTTATTCTATTTTATCCACGCCTACGGCGACTGGATTAAGCTTACAACAATCGACAGCTTACGTAAAAGCGAGCAGCGCTATTGTGAAGTTAGCTTTAGTTAATTAAGTAGATTTTTAAAAATAAAAGCCGTCCTTGTGGCGGCTTTTTGTGTTATATGGAAAAGAGAACAGAAATTGGTGAGATTGGTGAGTTTGGTTTAATTAATCATATCGCGTCTCAATTGACAGAGAAGCAAGCCTGGACGGAACTGGGAATAGGCGATGATACGGCCGTTTTGGACCCGAAAGGGAATAAAGTCGTGACCACCACAGAGCTTTTAATCGAAGGTGTACATTTCGATTTAGCCTACACGCCATTGCAGCATCTAGGTTTCAAAGCTGTTTCTGTCGTTCTTTCCGATATCGCAGCGATGAATGCGATTCCGACCCAACTAATCATTGGATTAGGATTATCTAATCGTTTCTCAGTGGAATCTGTGGATGCTTTATACGAAGGCATTCGATTAGCTTGCGAAGAATACAAAGTGGATGTCGTGGGTGGTGATACCACTTCTAGTCCGCAAGGTTTGATTTTATCGATGACTGCCACGGGTGTGGTAGAGGACGAGAAATTAGTAAAGCGCGGAACGGCGAAGCCGAACGATGTGCTTTGCGTGTCTGGTGATCTAGGTGCCGCACTGATGGGTTTGCATTCGTTAGAAAGAGAAAAGCAGGTCTTTTTGGCAAATCCAGACATGCAACCGGAATTAGAGGGTAAGAGTTATGTGGTGCTACGCCAGTTAAAACCAATGGCTCGCTTTGATATTATACACGAATTACGCGAATTAGGGGTGGTTCCTACCTCGATGATTGATTGCTCGGACGGTTTGGCCTCTGAGATCATTCACCTGTGCAACGCATCTGGTTTAGGCGCGCGAATTTTTGAGAAGAATATTCCGATTGATGACGAGACCTATTTAGCTGCGACTGAATTTAGTTTGAGTCCTTTGACTGCGGCATTGAATGGTGGCGAGGATTATGAGTTGTTGTTCACCGTTTCTCAGGAGGATTTCCCCAAAGTAGAAAAGATCGCAGACGTGACCGCTATTGGATACATGACGAATATCGCAAAAGAGCGCGTTATGGTGATGAAATCGGACGCAATTGTCGATTTAACGGCTCCAGGCTTCGGGAAAGCGTAGACCATTCGTCGACAAAATTAGCCGTTTGATAAATTTAGGATTAGAATCGGATTAAAATGGGTATTTTTGTATGGAATTCTACCCCGTTTTATAGAAGATCCTACTTATGACAAAGTCTTCCTTCATCCGGAAATACTCTAATCGCTTCCTTTCAAGGTGGTTAGTTTTGGTATTTGACTCTTTGATAGTCGTATTTTCTTTTTCTATTGCGACCTTGTTGCGCATGAATTTCCAGGTGACGGAAATTGACTTCAACATTTTCTTTTCCCAGCTTATTTTTATCGTCGGCTTACGTCTATTAGCTTTTTTGTATTTCCAGTCCTATGCTGGGATCATTCGACATACGAGTATTGAGGACGCCATTCTGATCCTGAAGGCGGTTTTCACAGGTTCATTGGGTGCCGTTGCAGTTTCTGGAGTTATCCGAAATACCTTGGGTTTTGAGCACGTATTCAATCTGTCTGCGGCCATATTAATCATTGACTTCTTCATTTGTCTTTTTTGGATGGTGATTTTGCGCTTCTTTGTGAAGAGCTTTTACGAATCCTTTGTGAATCAGTTCAAGCCTACGATCGGCGTATTGATCTATGGAGCTGGTTATACGGGTATGTTGACGAAGAATGTGTTCCAAACAGACCGCAGCACAAACTATAAAATTCTCGGTTTTATTGATGACAATGAGTCTAAAATAGGCAAGACCATCGAGGGGATCAAAGTATACAGTTTGCCAGAGGTATTAGATAAGTTTGTAGGTTCTAATGACGGCATGGAGGTTATTATGGCCATTAATAACATGTCAGCTAAGTCTAAGCGTAAAATTTCTGACATTTTCTTGGATAGAGGCGTGGTCGTGAAGGCCCTACCTCCAGTAGATAAATGGGTAGAGGGAGAGTTTGCGATGAATCAAATTCACAATGTGAAGATTGAGGACTTATTGGGTCGCGAAGTGATCCAAATGAATAACAAGCGCATCGGCGAGGAGATTTCAGGCAAAATCATTTTAGTGACAGGTGCGGCGGGATCTATCGGTAGTGAGATTGTTCGTCAGTTGATTGCTTATTTCCCTGCGAAGTTAGTTTTAGTCGATCAAGCAGAATCGGCTTTATACGATTTAGAATATGAATTAGCTGGTAAAGTTCCGACGAACGTTCAACTCATCGTGAATGTGGCGGATGTATCGGATACCAGACGTATTAGCAAGATTTTTAAAAGCCACCGACCTGATATCGTTTTCCATGCGGCTGCGTACAAGCATGTGCCATTAATGGAAAATAATCCGTACGAGGCGATCAAGACGAACGTAATTGGTACACGTATTTTGGCGGAATTATCGTCTGAAGTAGGGGTTGAAAAATTCGTGATGGTGTCTACGGATAAAGCCGTTAATCCGACAAATGTGATGGGTGCGACGAAGCGTTTAGCGGAGATGTATACCCAGTCGATGAACCAAATCGAAGGGGTGAAGACGAAGTTTATTGCCACTCGTTTTGGGAATGTGTTAGGTTCAAATGGGTCTGTGATTCCGTTGTTCAAGAAACAAATTGAGCGTGGTGGTCCCGTAACGGTGACGCACCCGGAGATTACGCGTTATTTTATGACGATTCCGGAAGCCTGTGAGCTTGTTTTAGAAGCGGCGACAATGGGTCAAGGTGGTGAAGTGTTTGTCTTCGATATGGGCGAGTCTGTGAAGATTATTGACCTAGCGAAGAAGATGATTACCTTAAGTGGTCTACGTGTGGATAAGGATATCGAGATCCGGTATACGGGATTACGTCCAGGTGAAAAGTTATACGAAGAGCTGTTAAACAACGACGAAAATACCTTGCCTACGCACCATCCTAAGATCTTGATCGCGGAAGTAAATACGCCTTCTTATGCGTACATGGAAGTAGCTACGAATGATTTGAATCACTTGCTATCGAGTGGAAACAACAATTCAATTGTGGCGAAAATCAAGGAGATTATTCCAGAGTATAAATCAAACAATTCCGTGTTTGAGACCTTAGACAAGAAATCGTCTAAATAACCCTGATTCTTTTTATGATCCAGATAGCCGCTAACGTAAAGAGCGGAGCAGCTACTACGTCCAAGCTATAATGCACGTGCTGAACTAGGAGCAAGCCCACTAAAAGGAGGCTAAGTCCGATCGCTATTCGTCTTTCTCTAGTCGTAGGCAGGAAGTAACAAACAAAAACCATCGTGGCCGTATGACCAGAAAAGAAGAGGTCTTTCGTGATGGCCATGTTCTCCCCATAAATGAACATCTCCGCTAAAGGATCATGCAAATCCACTAATCGAGCCGGAGGATCCAGGGCAACGAAGTAAATACAAATAAAGCGGAATAGGGTTTCTACATTGAAGGCCCATGCAAACCAGACGAATCGTTTCGGGTTCTGTAAAAGGCGATATAAGAGGTAAATGACCGAGAGGTAGATGATCCCAAAAATAGGGTAGGAAACATTTAGGGCTGGAAGCGCGTTAAGTATAGGATCGTTCCACTGGATGCCATCACGTAATTGGATCCATTGAAAATAATCATCTGCCTTGAAGGGGAAAATAGAGAACACAGCTAAGGCTCCCAGGAAGGAGATTGTAAAGCTTCGATCTGCAAAGGCGGTTTTCCAGGTTTGTTTCAAGTTTGAACGAAAATTAGGTAATTTGGGAAGCGAAATTAGTGCTAAAAAATAAAATAAGATGAAAAAGATCTCGAAAATTACGGTAATAGTGTTGAGCATCATTACGAGCGCTTTTCATTTTTCCTGCGGTAGCGCGGCAGAAAAAACTAAACAGACAACTAAAATGGATCAGAAATTAGAGAAAATTACATTCGGAGCAGGGTGTTTTTGGTGTGTGGAGGCGGTATTTCAGCGCGTGAAAGGAGTAAAAACGGTCACTTCAGGCTATATGGGTGGGAAGATTAAGAATCCAACCTACCGCGAAGTTTGCTCTGGACTAACAGGGCACGCAGAAGTTTGTCAGTTAAGTTATGATCCGGCTGAGGTGAGTGTGGCGACTTTGTTGGAGATTTTTTGGCAAACACATGATCCCACGACTTTGAATAGACAAGGGGCAGATACCGGGACTCAGTACCGCAGTGCCGTATTTTTCCATACAGCGGAGCAGCAAAATGAGGCGGAGGCTTGGAAGAAAAAGTTAAATGACTCCCACGTTTTCCCTAATCCGATTGTGACGGAAATTACCCCGGCATCCGAGTTTTACGTGGCGGAAGATTACCACCAGAACTATTTTAATGAGAATGGGACGGAGCCTTATTGCCAAATCGTCATCAAACCTAAAATGGACAAGTTCTTAAAGGCATTTAAGTCTAAGCTAAACTAGAATCCTCCTTTGTCATAAAAGCTGCGCCTACGGGATAATTTCAAATCCTGTAGCAGCGTCGATTTCACGCGAAGATCGAAGGAATAATTACTCGCGCGGCCGTAGAATGGACTTGCGATAGGCGTCCAGTTAAAGTTCATTTCCCAGCAATGTAGATCGCGGTGCACGGACATGTTCGTGTAGGTCAGGCCTTTGTATTTAAAGTCAAAGCCAGAGGTTACTGAGAATTTCCATTTTTCGGAAAGACTTAAGTCGCCTTGGAAGCTAAGACCACTGATGTTTTGCGGAGAGGCTAAACCTGTCTTATTCATACTGTATTGGTACGAAAAGGAGAAGTTCCAAGGCACATTCCAGTCGACATAGTCGTCTAGGTTTCGGTTAATTTGATTCATTTGTGCCTCGCTGGCATTCTTATTCTCTTTTGGCTTAGGTTTGCCTGCCGAGAATCGACGGCCTATCGAGAAGTTGAATCCTTGTAAACGAGCTAATCCAGCACCAGAACTGAACATATAGTCTGGAGTTCTGCGACCGATATCAAAAAACAAAGGATCCTCTACATACAAATAGGGGTCAAAACTTCCACCTAAGTTGATATCAAATTCCTTTACACGGGATGCGAGGTTAAACCCAATATTCGAAAGGGCATATTCTTTTGCCAATAAATTATAACTTCCGTTGATCCCGAAGTTGTCTAAAATGCGGACCTTCTCCGTTAAAACGCTCGCCGTATCAGATTTCGTTTTCAGTTTAGCCTCTAAGGTGTTTTGGAACCCAAAAGAAACCGCCCCAGTTGCGCCCCCATAACTCATCGTTCGTGGGTCAAACGTGCTAATCCGGCGAATATCCCCTATCTGCTCTTTTCCTTCAGAATTAATAAATTTCCGGTTATTGATTCTAACATCTTGGAAAAATCCGTAAGTCGGATCGGAAATATCGGGTGTATAGCTTAGGCCTACAGATGGGACTAAGGTATGTCGAATGGCCTCTAGGCGCCCCTTCTTAAAGCGCAAAGTTCCGAACAAACGCGTATTCATACTCGCCGAAAAGGCTACCTGTGAGCTAAATTTAGGCAAGCCGCCCACCGTATCGATGCGCACGGTAGAATCCGCTGGCACGTAGGTATACTTGTAAGAACGCGTGTACATATTTCCTGACCAAGACACTCCAGGAGTTAAATTGATGTGCTTCGTTATCTTCAGGTTAGGCAGGGCGAGCGGAATGCTATAATTGAATTTGGTCTGCGCCTTTTCCCATAAGATCGGCAAGGTGCTCGCATCTACTGGAATTACGCCTGGCGGAACATCATCCACGCCAGTCGGTATAAAAGGCCGTTGAATAGTACCTCTTAGCGAATTAGAAGCACGTGGATACACATCAAATTCATAACGCGTGTAGGGATCGCCTACTTGGTTTGTCATCGAGATGCCTCCTGAAAAGTCTAAACCGATACGGAATTGATCGATGAAACGATCGCCTATGGAGTTCTTCTTTTTGAAGGGCTGTATCTGGTTTAGGCCAAAGTTAAAGTCCGTTCCCGCATCAAACACACGCGTACTCGTGTTCTGATTGATGCGTAGGTTGATGCTCGTGCGAATGCTTTGGCCAAAATTCTTGGAATACTGCACGGATGATCCAATCGTATTAGACAGGTATTGCTGGGTATTGAAAGAATTGTATTGGTTGTAGGAGTTCGAGGCGATATTCACGGAGGCCGAGAAGCTAGAATTGCCTACACTACGTGGCGCATGCGACCATTGCAGGGCGAAATCGGTTCTTTTCGTCGGGTCAAACTCATCGCCATTACTATTGCGGTTGAACGCTAAATTAAAGCTACCCGTATAGCGATAACGCTTGTTGTATTGGGAGTTTGCGCCCAGACCCCAGCCACCTTTGGAGTAGATTTGGCCGGTAAAACGGATGCCTATGTTTTCGCTAGCCGCCCAATAATAACCGCCTTCACGCAGGTAAAACCCACGTCCATTCGGTTCCTCGCCATAGGTGGGCATAATAATTCCTGACTTTCCTGCCTCTTTCGGTTGTGAATAGGGGAAAAAGCCAAAAGGTAAGCCGATAGGCAAGGGAATGTCATTCAATTCAAAGTGAAAGGGTCCAGAGATGATCTCTTTTTTACCTACGACTTTGATTTTATTTGCCTTGATGTGGAAGTGTGGATGCGTTAAATTACAGGTCGTGTAAATGGCATTTCGGATGTAGAGGTTCTCCTCCTCGTCTTTTTTGACGTTTTTCCCCTGAACAAAACCCTCACCTTGCTGGGTCACAATTCCCTTAATGATAGCCCGTTTCGTCTTGAAATTATAACGAATCTCATCGGAATCGTATTTATCACTTCCTTGGAGAAAAACAGGGAGACCGACGATCTTCTGAGTGAGCGTATCTTTTGTTCCGATGGCATAGACCTCGTTTTTCGCCCAGTCTAAGCGGATATAGTTCGCTTCGAGGGAGATGTCGCCGTATTTGACTTTGGCATTGCCGTACAAATTAACGATTTGCTTGTCCGCGTCTAAAATCGTGGAGTCTACGGCAGAATAGTAAACGGTGGTCTGTAAATCCGCCGCCGTGTCTTTAGGGATCGATTTCTGTAAAGTATCCGTCGAGATTACTCGCTGCGCTTTCGCCTCTGAAAAAGAAGCAAATAGGAGCAGCAGGGTAACAAAAAGGTAATATGTGGATTTCTTTACCAAATGGAATTTAAAAATTATCTTTGTAACATTAATACAAGCCTACAAAATTACATCTTTGCTTGTTATCAACGTGTACAATTAGAAAATAATGTTTAATCAGATAAAATCTATCGGTTTATTTTTCTCGCTGGGTTTATTGCTGACAGCTTGGACGCCTAGCGGCTTTCAGAAAACGGACATTAAAAACAAAATCAAAGTGGTTTGCTTGGATGCAGGTCACGGAGGAAAAGACCCAGGCTGTTCGGGCCCTAAAGGTTCTCACGAGGGCATTGTGACTTTGAAAATTATCTTGGAAGTGGGAAAAAAGCTGAAAGCAGCTCATCCTGATTTGAAGATTATCTATACCCGAGATACGGACACCTTTATTGAGTTAAACGAGCGCGCAAATATTGCGAATCGAAATAAAGCCGACTTATTTATCTCTGTGCATTGCAATGCGGCGGTGAATAAAAATGCTTATGGAACAGAAACCTATACCATGGGTCTGCACAAAACGGATGGCAACTTGAACGTAGCGAAGCGTGAAAACTCCGTTATTTTGCAAGAGAAGGATTACCAAAAGACCTACGATGGTTTTGATCCTAATTCTCCATTAGCCCATATTATGATGGCGAATTACCAAAGTGCGTTCATGGCTAGTTCCGTGAAATTCGCTTCTAAGGTAGAGGAGCAGTTTACAAAAACATACCAGCGGAAGAGTTTTGGGGTGAAGCAAGCGGGATTCTTAGTGATCTGGCGGACCGCGATGCCCAGTGTTCTCGTAGAAACGGGATTTTTAACGAACCCAGACGAAGAGGCATATTTAGCTTCGGAAAAGGGACAGTCAGAGGTGGCCACGGCCATTGCGACGGCATTTAAGCATTACAAAGAAGAAATCGAAAAATAGAAACGATGTTCAAAAGCAATGAATTAAAAGTAGGGTTTTTGGCATTGTTAGCCTTCTTAATCCTCTATTTCGGGTTTAATTTTCTGAAAGGGAATGACGTATTCTCGACAGCGCGCGTCTATTATGTAGAGTATGACAACGTCGATGGGCTCATGGTTTCTAACCAAGTGATGGTGAATGGCATCGAGGTCGGAAAAGTAAAGAAAGTGGAGATTCTGCCTGAAAAGGCCAATAAAATCTTAGTCACTTTACGATTAAGCCAAGACATCCTCATTCCAGATAAAACGGTAGCAGTGCTCTCAGACGGGGCCTTGTTAGGTGGTAAAATCATTCGTTTACGCTTAGAGGGCAAAGGAAATTTAGCCGAGGATTCTTTCTTAAAAGGGGAGACGGAAGTGGGCGTCACTGCCTTATTAAAAGAACGGGCTATTCCAGTGATCGCGAACGCAGATTCCTTACTGGTTTCTTTCCGCCAAATCTCCAATAAATTTGATCACACCGGCACGTATTTGAATACTTTGTTGAAGACTTCAAATGAGACCGTTTCTAATATCAATGGCTCGGTAAACGGTATCGTTGCAGATAACAAAGCGAACATCGCACAGATTTCATCGAACATGAAGACTTTGTCGACGGATTTGATTGAAACCGAAAAGCAGTTGCGTCCTTTGCTGACGAAGTTTAATACGGTAGCGGATTCCTTGAATGCATTGAAAATCGGTAAGACCTTGAAAGAGGTGGATGCGACTGTGATTTCGTTAAAGAAAATCGTGCAGGGCCTAGAGCGCGGCGAGGGTACTGCAGGTAAACTGATTAAGAACGATAGCCTATACTTAGGATTAAATAAAACCATTGTTGATCTAGATAAGCTTTTGCTTGACTTTAGATTACAGCCGAAACGATATATCGGTATTTCTGTTTTTGGTAAGAAAAACACTCCTCCTTCAAATTAATTTATGTCTACGATTCAAGTGAAAATTACAGCCAGTCCTGAGCTGTCTGATATTTTAGTCGCTGAGCTAGGCGAAATTCAGTTCGATATTTTTGAGGATTCCGATACGGGAGTCATCGCGTATTGCCCGGAGGTAGATTTCTCGAAGGAAGCATTGTCGGAAATTATGTCGCGCTACGGTTTGACGACTTTTGAGACGAATCGCATCGAGAAGCAAAACTGGAATGAGGTATGGGAGAGTAATTACGATCCTATTCGCATTGATGACTTGGTGTTAATACGCGCTAGTTTCCACCCTTCGGAGCCAGGGTTTCAGATGGAGGTGGTGATTAATCCCAAAATGTCCTTTGGTACTGGCCACCACGAAACGACTTCCCTGATGACGAAAGCCCTTTTCGATGTGGATTTAACGGGTAAGACCGTTTTAGATGCAGGAACGGGCACAGGGCTTTTAGCTTTTGTGGCAAAGAAACGTGGTGCTAGTTTCGTCAGAGGATTCGATATCGATGAATGGTCGGTAGAGAATTCGATTGAAAATGCAGGGCTGAACGATTGTGCTAAGATTCCTTTTGGGCTAGGTACGATAGCTGATGAGGATGACACGGCTTATGATGTGCTTTTAGCCAATATTAACCGAAATATATTACTCGCAGAAATGGCGGAATACGCCGCTCGAATTAAGCCCGGTGGACTACTTTTCTTAAGTGGTTTCTATACCGAAGACATTCCACTTTTATTGGAATCGGCTGATAAGCAGCAACTTAATTTTATCGCGCAAGCATCAAAAAACAACTGGGCTTGCTTGCAATTGAGAAAAAAACCTTAATTTTAAAGGTTTGACTCTTGTAATCCGAGAAATCGGGTGTTTTTAAAATGAAAATCTCCCCTAACAAACCTTTCCAGGTTGTTTATTCTTTATTGTCTCATGAATGCCTTGGATATTTATTCGAAGTCTTTGTGGTGCAATTAAATGAGAAAGGTCAATTGACCTGGGAGTACCAAACACTTACTTCCCGGAATTTCCACGAATTTGAACATGCACTAGATGACCGCGACCGTACGGCCGTGGGTCTGATCGAGAGCATGAAACCGGTAGCCGTTTTTGAAAAGTTCAATACTTCGAAGCGCAAGACGATGGAGGAATTCTTCTTGAAGACTTGGGATGCAGAGAAAGGGGAGAAAGATATTCAGGAGGCAGTGATGTCGGTGATCGAGAAAAAGAGGGGTCAAATATTTGGACTCATTTGTCCCGATAAGACGCTCTTCATCATGGGCAATGATGGAAACCCAATGCGTCAATCTGTGCAAATCGAAGCGGAGGCCGTGGATGTGTTGTTCCATTTCATGCGCAATGAGGAGAATACACATTACTTCCCTACCTTAAAATACCAAGGCAATAAGTTAGAGTTCCAGTACAAAGACGCGGTCGTTTTATGCGATGAGCCGGCTTGGATGCTGATGAACCAGAAATTATACCACTTCAATCCAGAATTAGAGGGTAAGAAATTACGCCCTTTCTTGAATAAGAAGTTCGTCGCGATTCCGAAGAATATGGAGGAAGATTACTTCCGTAAATTCGTGAAGGCGATGGTGGCTCGTTATCCGGTGCATGCCAAGGGATTCGAGATTACGAATACCGAGAAGCCAGTTCAATTCTTGCTTTCCTATGGCCCTACAGCGCCTAAAATAGAGGAGGAAGAGACCTTAAAAAAGAAGGCAGCTTTAGAAGCAGCGGATCGCTGGAACTTCGTGCTATCCTTTCAATACGGCAATAACCGCTTCCCTTGGGACGGTTTATCGTCTGAGGCAAACGTTCTTTTTGAAAAGAAAGGCGATAGTTATGCCTTCCAAAAAATTATGCGTTCCCACGTCAAGGAAAAGCGGGCCTTCCAACAACTGAAGACTTTAGGTCTTAAGATGGAGAGCGACGGACGCGCCTTTATGCAACGTGGCGAGGCGGTTCAGTGGTTAACGGCCAATAAAGAAGCCTTGGATCAGGCCGCATTTGTGGTGCAGTTCAAAGGTGACGGACAGGCGCCGCGTTATTTCTTAGGTAAGCCTGAGATTAAGATTCGCATCGGAGAAAAACTAGATTGGTTTGATATTCAGGCGGTGATTTCGTTTGGGGAATTCCAAATTCCATTCCTGAAAATTCGCCAGCTCATCCTGCAAAAGAAGAAAGAATTCCATTTGCCAGATGGGTCTATCGCGATGATACCAGATAACTGGTTCCACGATTACCAAGATTTATTCTATTTCTCCGAAACCCGTCCCGGCGAGGAGGGTGTTTTCTTACGCCGTCAGCATTACCAATTAGTGCAGGAGTGGGAGAATCAAGATTTAGTGAAAACAGCGCTACGTGCGAAGACCGTGAACGATCTTGCGCTTGAAGCGAAAGAATATCCCGTGCCGAAGAACTTCAAAGGCACCTTGCGTCCTTATCAATTAGAGGGGTATCGTTGGATGCGCACGCGTCAGGCCGCGGGCCTAGGCGCTTGTTTAGCGGATGACATGGGTCTTGGTAAAACGGTGCAGACGCTGTGTCTATTGCAAAGTTTAAAGGAGCAGGGCGAGACCTTGCCTACCTTGCTCGTGATGCCTACCTCCCTGTTGTATAACTGGGAGATGGAGGCGAAGAAATTTACGCCGCAATTGCGCGTTTTAGTCTATAGCGGGCCGCAGCGAGAGAAATTGCAAGCCCAAATCGGGAAAATTGATTTGATACTTTGCTCTTTCGGGATGGTGCGTTCGGATATTGACTGGTTCGAAAAGCAAGCCTTCTCGTATGTGATTTTAGATGAGTCGCAGGCGATTAAGAATCCTTTGGCGAATATTACCAAAGCCGTTCAGAAGTTGAATGCGAAATTCCGCCTCGTGATGACGGGAACTCCGCTAGAGAATTCGACGATGGATCTTTGGTCGCAAATGAACTTCGTTAACACCGGACTCCTAGGTACTCAGCGTTATTTCAAAGACCATTTCCAATTGCCGATTGAGAAGAAGGCGGATATGGAGAAGAAAAAGCGCCTCTATTTCTTAATTAAGCCTTACTTATTGCGTCGTGAAAAACGTCAAGTGGCTGCGGATTTACCAGAGAAGATGGAATCGGTGACCTATTGCTCGATGACTGAGGAACAGGAGCGCTTGTACGATAAGACGAAATCATTCTACCGCGATGTGCTTTTAAAGCAGATCAAGGACGAGGGTTTACAGAAATCCCGTTTCTCTGTCTTGCAGGGCTTAACGAAATTGCGTCAACTCGCAAACCATCCATCGCTTTGCGAGGAAGGTTATACGGGCGACTCTGGAAAAATGGAGGCCGTTCTAGAGAAATTAGAAACGGTATTAGAACAACACCACAAGGTCTTGATCTTTAGCCAATTCGTTCAGCACTTGAACTTGATTAAAACGGCTTTGGAAGAGCGAGGTATCGCCTATGCGTACTTAGATGGTAGTACATTGGATCGGAAGGGACAAGTGGAAAGCTTCCAAAAAGACGACGGGCAATCCGTTTTCTTAATCTCTTTAAAAGCCGGTGGAGTAGGTTTGAACTTAACCGCGGCAGATTACGTGTTCTTGCTAGACCCTTGGTGGAATCCAGCAGCGGAAGCTCAAGCGATCGACCGCGCGCACCGCATCGGTCAAAAGAAAACAGTCTTCACCTATAAGTTCATCTCGAAAGAAACCGTGGAGGAGAAAATCTTGGCCTTGCAGCAACGCAAGAAGGATTTAGCTTCAGAGCTGGTGACGTCAGACGAGAGCATCTTACGTGCTTTGAGCGAAGACGAGGTACTCGATTTATTAAGCTAGAATTTTAACAAGGATGTTTTTTGCCACTTCATGACTGATGAAGATGGGCTCTGCGTCGTTAATCGAGACGAAAAAGGATCGATCGAATTCGTTGATCTCCATGATCGCTAATTTAGCTCCCAGACTTAAGTTTAGTTTCGTTAATAACTGCAAGAAGACCGCTGAATCTTGCGCCACTCCCATTAATATACAGTTTTTTCCGGCCTTGATATCCGACAGGTGTAGGTAGGCTAATTCAGGTAAGATGCCTTCTTTGTTCGGAATTGGGTCGCCGTGGGGGTCGGTTTTAGGGAATCCGAGGTAGGCGTCTAATTTTTGAACTAATTCGTCAGACTCGATGTGCTCTAATTGTTCGGCGATTTCGTGCACCTCATCCCAGTTGAAACCCATTTTGTCGACTAAGAATACCTCCCAAAGTCGGTGCTTTCGCACAATCGACAACGCAATTTTTTCGCCTGCCGGACTTAAGCGCACCCCTTGGTATTTCTGGTAATTTACCCAACCCTTGTCCGCTAATTTGCGTAACATGTCCGTCACAGACGCCGCTTTTGTTTGCATTAATTCAGCGACAGCGTTTGTCGAAATATCTTCTGAAGTAGCCTCAGAGAGACGGTGAATGACCTTTAAGTAGTTTTCTTCTGTGAATGAAATCGCCATGTTGTAAAGATAGTAAATTTATTTTTTAGGTTAATCTAAAAAATATTTTTAAATTGTGCAAAATTCTATTGTATGTCGAGTCCATGGCGTTCTAGTCCTAAAATGAAATCCCTCTCCGAAGTGTTTGGGACGATACCTGTGCCTGCGGGCTCCGGTTTTTGGAAGAATTTGCGGGCCTTCATGGGTCCCGGTTTTTTAGTGGCAGTAGGCTACATGGACCCGGGTAACTGGGCCACCGACCTTGCTGGAGGAGCCTCTTTCGGGTATACGCTTTTATCGGTTATTCTTGTTTCTAGCATTTTTGCCATCATTTTACAGCACCTAGCCTTGAAATTAGGCGTGGCTTCGGGGCGCGATTTAGCCCAGGCCTGTGGAGATGCATTCTCAAAACCGGTAGCCATCTTTCTATGGATTGTCTGCGAACTGGCAATAGCTGCCTGTGATTTAGCGGAGGTAATCGGTTCTGCGTTAGCGTTACAATTGCTCTTCGGAATCCCAATTCTTGCCGGGATTGTCATCACGATTTTTGATGTTTTCTTGATTTTATACTTCCAAAACAAGGGCTTCAAAGTCATCGAATCTATCGTTTTATCCCTGCTCATTGTTATCGTTTGCTGCTTTGCCTATGAGTTGTTTATTTCACAACCATCGATCGCAGGAATTCTCGGAGGCCTCGTTCCACAAACCTCAGTAGTGATGAATCCAAGTCAGCTTTACGTGGCGATTGGTATTTTAGGTGCGACGGTGATGCCCCATAATCTATATTTACACTCTAGTATCGTCCAGACGCGTGCCATCAAAGACACAGAGGAGGACAAGGAAAAAGCGATTAAATATGCTACCTGGGATTCGACGATTTCCTTAGGCTTGGCCTTTTTTATTAATGCCGGGATTCTAATTCTAGCCGCCGCTGCTTTCCATGGCAATAATCTAAAACACGTGGCTGATATTCGAGATGCTTATCAATTATTGGATCCAGTCTTAGGTAGTCAACTAGCTAGTATCCTATTTGCTGTGGCCCTCTTAGCTTCTGGCCAAAACGCCACCTTAACCGGAACTCTTGCCGGTCAAATCGTCATGGAAGGTTTTCTGGATTTACGGATTGCCCCTTGGTTAAGACGTTTGATTACGCGTTTGATTGCCATCATTCCGGCTTTTTTCATTACTTGGATCTATGGGGAATCGAAGATAGGAGAGTTGCTGGTCTTTTCACAAGTCGTCTTGTCCATGCAGTTGAGTTTCGCCGTGATTCCGCTGGTACTATTTACGGGGGATAAACAGAAGATGGGTAAGTTTGCGAACTCGCCGCTATTACAAGGGATCGTTTGGGTAATTACTGCGATTATTCTGGGCTTGAATATGTACCTCTTAGCTCAGGTTTTAGGATTCCTTTAAACCAGGTGTCGTCACCTAGGTAGTCGATTGCTCGCCATTTCACCGCCAGTTTCGGTTCAGAAATGCCCTCTTGTAAGTTTTTAGGAGATCGTATTTTCCAAACCTCATCCACCAAACCCTCCGCAAACAATCTTTCCATCGTTTGAGCGCCGCCCTCGACTAAGATCGATTGAATACCCAGCTGTAGAATTTCTGAAGCCGATTTTAAAACCACCGTTTCTCCACCGTCTGTTAGCACTTTCGCATCGGCTGGAATTCTTCCCTGCGGATCTAGGACGATTCGGAGGGGATTTTTGCCTGGGACTAATCGAGTGTTAAGTGTGGGATTATCGTTGATGATGGTTGTGACGCCTACTAAAATTCCTTGATGTTCTGCGCGCATTTGATGCACGCGAATGGCGGAAAGTTCAGACGAGATTTGGGTGGGCTCACCACCTGCTAAAGCGATAAATCCATCAGCTGAACACGCGTATTTGAAAGTAATGTAGGGTCGTTTCAGTCGGTGAAAGGTAAAGAAGTGGCGATTAATCCATTCTCCTTTTTCTGCCAGCAATCCCACGTGACAGGTAATACCAGCCGCTTCTAGTTTCGCAATCCCTTTTCCAGCTACCAGTGGATTAGGGTCTAAGTTTGCGACATAGACTTCTTTGATTCCGGATTCAATTAGTAAATCGGCGCAAGGAGGGGTTTTGCCAAAATGCGAACACGGCTCTAAGGTCACAAAGGCTGTGGCGCCAGTAACGGATTCAGAGGCATTACGGATAGCATTGACTTCCGCATGTGGCCCACCGTATTGTTGGTGGTAACCTTCGCCGATAAGACGGTCATTTTTAACTATCAAACAACCGACAAGAGGATTAGGGGCAACGCGCCCTGATCCTAACAAGGCTAGGTCGAAAGCGCGTTGCATCCAAATTTCTTTATTCAGCATGTACTGGTTTGCGGTTACTAGATAAATAACTGTAAATCGCAGGAATAATATACAGGGTTAAGGTAGTGGAGAATAACATACCACCCACTACAGCGATACCCATCGAAACCCTACTTTGAGAACCTGAACCCAAAGCTAAGGCGATCGGTAAAATACCTAAAATCGTACAAAGCGAGGTCATAATGATAGGGCGGAAACGAGCTACTGCCGCTTCTTGAACTGCTTTGATTTTCTCTGATCCAGATTCCTTCCGTTGGTTGGCAAATTCCACAATCAAGATACCGTTTTTCGTTACGAGACCGATGAGGACGATGATACCGATTTGGGAGAAGATATTCAGGGTTTGGCTGAAATCCCACAAAGTTAAAAGGGCACCTGCTACCGCTAAAGGAACCGTGAATAAGATGATAAACGGGTCGACGAAGCTTTCGAATTGAGCAGAAAGGATCAAGTAGATCAATAAAATGGCAAGAGCAAAGGCGAAAAGAAGGGAAGAGCTAGACTCTTTGAATTCCTTACTTTGGCCATCATAAGCAGTCGAGAAGGATACATCGAAGGTTTCTTTCGCTAATTTGTCCATCTCATTCAATGCTTCTCCTAACGTAACTCCTTTCGCCATCTGCGCAGTGACCGTAGCCGCCACGTAGCGGTTGTAACGGAAGAGTTGTGGAGGAGTACTTTGCTCAGTGATCTTCACGAGGTTATCTAATTGAATCAAATCGCCGCGGTTGTTTTTCACATAAAGTGACTTCAAGTCAGATACGTCATTACGCATCGGACGATCGATTTGACCGATGATTTGGTATTGTTTCCCGTCCATCACGAAATAGCCAAAACGTCTACCGGATAGGCCTAATTGCAAAGTAGTGGCCACATCTTGGATGGAAACGCCTAGGTTTTGGGCTTTATCACGGTTGATTTCCAAACGCAATTCTGGTTTCGTAAACTTCAAGTTCACGTCTGCTGTTTCGAATTTCGAGCTCTCGCGAACTTTAGCCATAAACAGCGGAATATTCTTTTTTAAGCTTTCAAAAGTCGAAGCTTGAATGACAAAAGCGACCGGTAGGCCCCCACCTCCACGCTGTCCAGTAGACAAGGTAGGTTCTTGAATCAAGGTCGCTCGTGCTCCGGTGAATTTCTTAATCTTCGGCTGAAGCTGCTCCGCAATTTGTTGTTGCGTTCTACGGCCTTCTGGATCGGATAAAATAATCCGCATAGTTCCTGTATTCGAACCGCCATTCCCAAAAGGAGGGGAAGTAATCGAGTAGACTGCATAGCGTTCCTTAGCTGGAATATCAGTCATTAGAAACTTTGCCATCTCATCGGTATAATTCAACATGTATTCGAAAGTTGCTCCTTCTGGAGCCACGGCGCTTACTCGTAGACCTCCTCTATCCTCTAAAGGAGCTAATTCTGATGGAATCGCCTCGAATTTAAACAGGGCATAAATGATCCCAAACAAGGTAATCATGATCACCCAAGCCATCCAACGAATCTTAATAAAAGCGGCTAAGGAATCCTCATAGCCTTTTGTCAAGGCCACAAAGAAGGGTTCCGTTACCGTATAGAACCAAGGTTTTGAATGACTCCCCTTCAATAAGCGAGAACTCAACATTGGCGTTAAGGTCAACGAAACAAAGGCCGAAATAATCACCGATCCAGCTACCACAATTCCGAATTCGCGGAACAAGCGTCCCGTGATACCTTGCAAGAAAATCACCGGCAAGAACACCGCCGCTAAAGTAACTGTCGTGGAAATAACGGCGAAATAGATTTCTTTCGAGCCTTCTACGGCCGCCTCCCAAGGACTTAAGCCTTCCTCGATTTTGGTATAAATATTCTCTAAAACCACAATCGCATCATCCACCACGAGACCAATAGAAAGTACGATTCCTAACAAGGTCAATACGTTAATGGAGAACCCGGCTAAATACATGAAGAAGAACACCCCGATTAAACTGACTGGAATGGCCGTTAATGGAATGATGGTCGATCTCCAGTCACGTAAGAACAAGAAGATGATAATTGTTACTAATAAAATGGCCGTAAAGATGGTTTCTTCCACCTCCTCGATGGATTTACGCACATATTTCGTATTGTCAAAACCTTCTTGTAATTCGACGTCTGCTGGAAGTGTTAAACGTATTTGCTCTACTTTTTTGTGAATGGCATCTACGATTTGAATTTGATTAGATCCTGGTTGCGGTATAACGGCAATGGAGATCATCGGCTTCATATCACGTTTAAAGAAAGTCTTATTGTTTTCAGGGGAAAGCTCTGCTCTTCCCACATCCGAAAATTTCACAGATCGATCGCCCTCTTCTTTGATGATCAAATTATTGAAATCATCTTCCGTCGTTAAACGACCTTGTGTACGAACCGTTAATTCCGTTGTCGCTCCTTCGATACTTCCGGAAGGTAACTCAATATTTTGCTTGGCTAAAGCCGAAACAATATCTGGTGCCGTTAATCGAAAGGAGGCTAAGCGCTCAGGATCGATGTGCAAACGCATCGCGTATTTCTGCTCGCCCCACATTTGTACGGAGCTAACCCCAGGAATTGTTTGAAATTTCTCCTTTACGTTACGTGTAGCTAGTTCGTTTAAAGAAAGTAAGTTTCTAGTGGAGGAGAAAATATTAATATTATAAATGGGGCTCGCGTCTGCGTCTGCCTTTGCTACGATCGGGGGATCCACGTCTTTGGGTAACTGACCCATGGTACGGGATACGCGGTCTCGAACGTCATTTGCGGCATCCTCAATATTCACGGAAAGATCAAATTCTACCGTGATACTCGAACGGCCATCGCGACTTGAGCTGGAAAGGGTACGAATACCGGCTATACCATTAATGGATTCTTCTAAGGGTTCCGTGATTTGGGATTCGATGATGTCTGCGTTCGCTCCCGTATAGGAAGTTTGCACGTTCACCACCGGCGGATCCACGGAGGGGTATTCCCGGACACCTAAGTAGGTGTACCCGATGATACCGAATACAATGATCGTGATTGACATTACAATCGCAAGTACCGGTCTTTTTATGCTAATCTCTGAGAAAGATGCCATTTGGATTTATTTTACGACTTCTTTAATTTCTACTTCGCCATCCGGTTTCACTTGAATGATACCGTTCGTAATTAGGGTATCTCCGATCGCCAGACCGTCTATAATTTCTACCGTTTTATCGCTACGAGTTCCCAAAGTCACCTTCGTCGATATGGATTTGCCATTTTTCACCACATACACCTTGTTTCCTTTTGCTTCTGGAATAACGGCTTCCGTTGGAATCATAATCGCAGATCCTTTCGTCTTCAGAATCAAATTCACCTTTGCAAATGCTCCAGGAACTAATTCATTACCTGGGTTAGGTGCTTGAGCTCTGATCTGCAAGGTTCTTGTTTGAGGATCGATCTTCGGGTCGATTGCATACACCCGACCGATGTAATTCTTTTCTTCATTCTCCGTAGTAAATTCAATTGTACCACCATTTCTAACTTGAGTGGCATATTTTGCTGGAATAGCGAATTCGATTTTCGCTGGATTCGTGTTCGTCAACGTCGCAATTTGCGTGCTAGGTGAAATGTAACTTCCTAAACTCACATAACGGAAACCAATTTTTCCCGCAAATGGAGCCCGCAAGGTAGTTTTTAGAATTTGTGCTTTTAAATCTTCAATGTCTGCAGAAATCGTGTTCACCGAGTTCACCGCAATGTCATACTCGCGTTGCGAGATGGCTTCTTTCTGTAATAAGACTTTTTGGCGAGCTTCATTATCTTCCGCTAGCTTCTTGTTGAAGCCTAATTTGCGTAGTCTAGCCTGCAAATCATCATCGTTAATGCGAAATAAAACCGTGCCTTTCGCTACGACATCTCCCTCCTTAATGTTCAAGGCAATGATACGGCCAGCAATTTCTGAACGAATTTCGACTTCTTCGTTTGGCAAAATAGAACCCGTCGAACTAATCATATCGTCCAAACGCGTCGATTTTACCACCGTCACAATGACAGCCGTCTTTCCGCCCTTTCCACCAGGACCGCCCTTCTCTTTCCCTTTCTCCTTGGTTTCAGCAGAGAAAAAAG
The DNA here is from genome assembly GCA_027491195.1 of Cytophagaceae bacterium. Classification (GTDB taxonomy): domain Bacteria; phylum Bacteroidota; class Bacteroidia; order Cytophagales; family Spirosomataceae; genus Aquirufa; species Aquirufa novilacunae. The sequence continues at coordinate 481,780 of JAIXWQ010000009.1, forward strand.
TCTTCTTGATTTTAGGGTAAAAGGCTAAGCCCAGAACGAGGGTAATAACCAAAAGGGACAAAAATGTCTTCGTTATTTTATTCATGATAATAGGTTTAACACTAAAGTAATCAAATTCAAAGAAAGGATTACCCTAACTTATAGGCTTAATTGGTTAAAGAATTCGAAATCCAAGGCATAAAATGCTCATTCTCCACTTCGTTCATAACGAAATGGCTTTGGGCGTTGCCTATATTTTTTATACTTGCTAGTTTATGCAAAATAAATTCGCGGTACTCATCCATATCCGCAACAACGATCTTCAATAAAAAATCACTGTGCCCAGAAACGCAATAACATTCGGCGACTTCAGCTAAATTCATCACATCCTTTTCGAACTGATTCAAGTATTCTGCCGCATGCTCTTTTAAGGAAATATCACAGAAAACGGTTAGGGTCTTGCCCAGTTTTGCCGGATTGATCATCGCCCGGTAACCGGTAATGACCCCTTCTTTTTCCATGCGCTTAATACGTTCATGGATCGGCGTGGCGCTCATGCCTAAACGTTGGGCCATTTCTTTGTTTGAAAGGAAGGCATCTTCGTGTAGAAATGCGAGAATCTTTTTATCGATGTCGTCTATTTTTGCCATGCTATTTTTTCTCTAAACGAAGCCCGATCGACACCATCCCCGCCAGCGTATCTACCCGCATGGATTGATCTAATTGAATTTTATACTTCCCATTTTTGGGGAATTTCAGTGAGGGATAGACTAGAAAGTTTTTCTCATAGATATCGCCAAAACCCGCACCTTTCGGCTTCCCTGTCGTAGGATCATACAAAATAGCTTCGGCTAAACCTCTTTGAACAATCTTCCCTTGCCCATCCATGATACTCGGGCTGAAATAAAGGTTATAGAAGGGGTAGGCATTATTTTGACGAACCACTACATACAAAGCGTAGTTCACCAACGAATCTTCCACCGTCACCTCGAATTGAACCGGCTGCTTTTGAATCCAACCTGATTCAGGAAAACTAGAGGTCTCATCAATGGCCACATTCGTATTTCCGCAAGCAATGAAAAGTAGCTCTAGAAGGAAAATGCATCCAAGGCTAAGCTTCAGGGGTAGGCGCTGCACCATCTCTCGGAGGTCTTGGTTTGAACTTCTTTTTCTTCTTAAATGGCTTCGGTGTAGCCGTACCATCGGCTAAAGGAGCAGCTGCGTCTGGACGGTTCTCGCCCTCTGGACGTGGAGGACGTGGTCCTCTTTCTTGCCCTTCCGGTCTCGGTCCGCGCTCCGGTCTCGGCCCACGACTCTCGCCTTCCGGTCTTGGAGGACGAGGTCCTCTGTCTTGTCCTTCCGGTCTCGGCCCGCGCTCTGGTCTTGGCCCGCGGTTCTCGCCTTCTGGTCTTGGAGGACGTGGTCCTCTGTCTTGCCCTTCCGGTCTCGGTCCGCGCTCCGGTCTAGGACCTCGGTTTTCACCTTCTGGCCTTGGAGGGCGTGGTCCACGATCTGAACGAGGTCCGCCCTCGCGATTGCCCCGGTTATTTCTGTTATTGCGATTACCTGATTTCGCAGAGCCACCGTATTTCTTATCCATCCGCTCTAAATCAGAGTTCAATTCGGATAAGGTAGGTTTTTCTACCGCTGGAGCATCTGGATTCAGATCCTCGAACGACTCAGGAATAATTCCTTTTTTATTTAATTCAACGATTTCCGCTACGCGATCACAGCTCACCGGGATCCAAATCGCCTCTTCACCCACAATCCCAAACCACATCATCCGCTTGAAGATATCGGTCTTCTGTAAGATTGCATCTCCACGCTTCGTTTTAAGGCGACCCTCAATCGTCGGAATGCTTTTTAGGGCATCCATATAGGTCTCTAATTCGTAGTTCAAGCAGCATTTCAAACGTCCACATTGTCCGCTTAATTTGACTGGATTCAGGGATAGGTTTTGATACCGAGCCGCTGAGGTAGTGACGTTTTTGAAATCTGATAACCAGGTAGAGCAGCATAATTCACGGCCACAAACCCCGATTCCGCCTAATCTGCCGGCTTCTTGGCGAAGGGAAATCTGTTTCATCTCGACACGAATCTTGAATTCAGTCGCGAGTAATTTGATCAGTTCACGGAAATCGACACGGTCTTCTGAAGAATAGTAGAAGATGGCTTTAGACCCATCTGACTGGAATTCCACATCAGATAATTTCATGTTTAGCTTCAAATCACTGATGATTTGACGTCCACGGTACATCGTAGGCAGGTCGCGCGCCATCGCTTGCTCGTGCTTCTCGATGTCCTTCTCGGTGGCTAAACGGAAGATAGTCTTGATTTTATCGTCGTCTTTAATGTTCTTCTTCAATAATTGAAGTCGAACTAATTCTCCCTGAAGGGAAACAACGCCTAATTGGGTTCCGCTGCTGGAATCGACCATCACGGAATCCCCCGTGTGCAATTCTAGTTGATCTGCATTGCGGAAATACTCTTTTCTGCCTCCTTTGAACTTCACTTCCACGATGTGGTAGCGTTGAAAAGAAGGGACGTCTAGGTCGGATAACCAGTCGAAGACGTTCATTTTATTGCAACCACCTGAGCCACAACCGCCATTGCTTTGGCAGCCTTTTACCTCTCCGCTAGTGCTGGTAGAGCCACATGACCCACTGGAACACGATTTACATGCCATATCTTAATACATCTAATCCGATGTCTCTTCTAAAGTTTTTGCCTTCGAATTGAATGGTTTGGGCGGCCTTTTGAGATTTCTGGATCGCCTTTTCCAAGGTATTCGAAGTGCCAGTCAGCGCCATTACGCGGCCACCACTGGTTAAAATTTCACCGTCTTTCGAGGTGGTTCCTGCGTGGAAAACGATCGCGTCTTCCACTTTGTCTAGACCCGTTAACACATCGCCTTTGCGGTATTCCTCTGGATATCCACCGGCCACTAACATGGTTGTAACAGCGTATTGGTCCAAAATGGAAATTTTTTGTTCGCTCAGCGTGCCATTCGAGGCTGCAATCAACAAAGATAGGAAATCTGATTCGATTCTAGGTAAAACCACCTCCGTTTCCGGATCACCCATTCTTGCATTGTATTCGATGACATAGGGCTCGCCCTCGTGGTTCATTAAACCGATGAAGATGAAACCTTTGTAGTCAATATTTTCTGCTTTTAAACCTTTCACAGTCGGTTCGATCACTTTCACGCGAACTGCCTCCATGAATTTCTCATTCGCAAACGGAACCGGTGAAACCGCTCCCATACCACCGGTGTTTAAGCCTTCGTCATTTTCGCCAATGCGCTTGTAATCTTTCGCTTCAGGAAGCACGACGTAATTTTCTCCGTCCGAAAGAACGAAAACGGATAGTTCTATTCCGCGAAGGAATTGTTCGATCACGACTTTGGAACTCGCATCACCAAACTTTGCATCCAATAGCATTTCGTTCAAAGCCGTTTCAGCCTCTTCTAAAGTCAAGGCGATAATCACGCCTTTTCCCGCTGCTAAGCCGTCTGCCTTTAATACGATAGGTAAAGATTGCGTCTGTAGATAGGCTAAGCCTTCTGAAATCGTATCCTTTGTGAAAGTTTGTGATGCGGCCGTTGGAATGCCGTATTTGTGCATGAAGTTCTTCGAGAAGTCCTTGCTGCCTTCGATTTGGGCTCCATCTGCGCCTGGCCCTACGATACCTACATGTTGTAGGTCAGCTTGCGATTCGATAAAATCGCGCACGCCTTTTACTAAGGGCTCTTCAGGTCCTACGACCACTAATCCGATATCGTGTGTGCGAATCGCCGTGGCGATTCCTTCAAAATCCGTTACGCTAATTGCTAAATTCGTTCCGCATTGTGCGGTGCCTGGATTACCAGGTGCAATGTATAAGTTACCTAGGATAGGGCTTTGGCTAATCTTCCAAGAAAATGCGTGTTCACGGCCTCCAGCACCTAATATTAAAACGTTCATATGATGATTAATTGGCTAATTCACTTAAAAATTTAATACGCATTAAGCGAAGTTCTTCCTCGCTCACGTCCTCGATATCACAGGTTTCTAGCGCCTCAGCGATATCATCTGAGTCTGCAGACATGAAATATTCGTAAATCTCATCCTGCTTATCAGGTTCGATCACTTGATTGATATAATAATCTAAATTTAACTTGGTGCCCGAGAAGCAAATCGTCTCGATTTCCTCGATCAATTCCGCCATGCTGACCTCTTTTTGCTCAGCAATCAGGTCTAAATCGATTTTGCGATCGACTTGTTGGATGATGTAAATCTTGATTTTGGATTTATTCACCGTGGATTTCACCACCACCTCTTTCGCCGTTTCGATCTCGTTTTCCTCTACGTAACGATTGATCACATCCAGGAATGGCTTACCGAATTTCACGACTTTACCCATTCCCACGCCGTTGATTTGGGCCATTTCATCCTGAGTAGTCGGATAAGTGGTCGCCATTTCTTCCAAAGAAGGATCTTGGAAAATCACATACGGAGGTAAATTCTTCTCCTTCGCTATCTTCTTGCGGAGGGTTTTGAGGATGTCAAAGAGGGCGTCATCGTAGGCTTTTGCCCCTAAAGCAGCTCCCTCATCCTCGCTCTCAGTCGGTTCAGCTTCTTTTTCGTAATCGTGGTCTTTGTAGAAAGTCACCGGGAAAGATGCCTGTAGGAAGGCCGCGCCTGCCTCAGAAATCTTCAATACCCCGTAATTCTCAATGTCCTTATCTAATAGCCCAAAAATCGCCATCTGCTTGATGAACGAAATCCAAGGGGATTTTTCGTCCTCAATAGGGACAGGTTTCGAAGCCGTTTTGCGAATTTTTGACTTCTTCGGTGCGTCCTCATCTACCTCATCATCGTCCTCCTCTTCGTCGTCCTCATCTACCTCCGGGGCAATCCATGAAACCGTTTTTCCTGCACCGAACAAGGCTAGTTTCTCTTGTTCGTGGCTCTGAATGAAGGAATTTGATTTGCCTTCTAGGAAGTCTGCGATGTGTTCTGCGTCGAATTGTTCGCCGGTTTGCTGCACCGCTTTCAAGACTAAACTAACTTCCTCCTCCGCTTTAAAAGTCGGCGTCGGGTGCATACAGTTATCGCAGAATCCGCAGTTCTCCGCCATATGCTCCCCAAAATAATGGAGCAATTGCTTGCGGCGACAAACACCAATATTTGTATAATAGACCATCTCAGACAGGAGGATTTTGGCATTCTCCTTCTCCGTAACAGCCTTATCTTTATTAAACTTGTCTAATTTCAGGATATCATCGTAGGTGTAAAATAAGATACACGTACCATCCAAACCATCGCGACCCGCGCGGCCCGTCTCCTGATAATAGCCCTCCAGTGACTTAGGGGCATCATAGTGGATGACAAAACGTACATCCGGTTTGTCGATTCCCATTCCGAAGGCGATCGTCGCGACCATCACATCTACTTCCTCATTTAAGAAAGCTTCCTGGTTCGCCATACGCACCTGCGGCTCTAAACCAGCATGGTAAGGAAGGGCTTTCACGCTATTCACGTGCAATAATTCCGCAATTTCCTCCACTCGCTTTCTCGAAAGGCAATAAATAATTCCCGCCTTGCCATTGTGTGACTTAATGAAACGGATGAGTTGCTTATCGATATCTTTCTTCGAACGAATCTCATAATAGAGGTTCTTGCGGTTGAATGAGGATTTGAAAACCGTTGCATCTTCCAGATTTAGGGTCTTTTGGATGTCGATTTGCACCTTAGGAGTAGCCGTTGCGGTTAAAGCGATGATAGGCATTTTCTCATCGATCGTCTCGATGATCGTGCGGATCTTGCGGTACTCTGGTCTAAAATCGTGGCCCCATTCGGAGATACAGTGTGCCTCATCGATGGCCACAAAGGATATTTTCGCCTGCTTTAAAAAGTTCAGGTTCTCTTGCTTATTTAGGGATTCTGGGGCGATGTACAATAATTTAACGGCTCCAGAGATGACCTCCGCTTTCACCCGATTGATTTCAGCGCGGGTTAGGGAGGAATTTAAGAATTGGGCATTAATGCCAAAAGCGACCATTTGGTCCACCTGATTCTTCATCAAAGCGATCAAAGGCGAGATTACAATCGCCGTCCCCTCCATCACAATTGCCGGTAATTGGTAGCAAAGCGATTTTCCTGCACCCGTTGGCATTAAAACAAAGCTGTTTTTACCTTGAACCGTATTTAGGATAATAGCTTCTTGCTCCCCGCGAAATTGGCTAAATCCAAAGGTCTTTTTCAGCTGTTCCTTTAAGCTATCGATGGTTATTGGATGGGGCATAATTTGATTAATGGGTTGTTTCGGCGATGATAAGATTCTGCGGGCTTCTACTTATCTTTGCCCTACAAATTCTTCTAACATTGAAATTAAGCAAAAATATCCAATCCACAGCAAAAAAAGTTTTAACACAGGAAGCAGAGGCAATTCTTCAGGTGAGCGCTGGAATTAATTCAGATTTTGAAGCTTGTGTGGAACATTTGTTGAGCATTCCGGGGCGCATTGTGTTCACAGGAATAGGGAAATCGGCCATCATTGCCCAGAAAATTGTGGCTACGATGAATTCGACTGGAACGCCTGCCTTGTTTATGCATGCGGCGGATGCGATTCACGGGGATTTAGGCATGATTCAAGAAGGAGATGCCGTGGTGTGTATTTCGAAGTCAGGGGATACGCCGGAAATCAAGGTGTTGGTGCCTTTGATTAAGCGTTTACAAGTGAAATTGATTGCGATGGTGTCCAATACGAATTCGTATTTAGGCCAGCAATCGGATTATATATTACATGCTTTGGCGGAGCAGGAGGCTGATTTGATGAACCTCGCACCTACGACCTCTACGACGGTGGCGCTTGCATTAGGCGATGCCTTAGCGGTTTGTTTGTTAGAATGTAAAGGATTTACGGCGCAGGATTTTGCCAAATACCATCCAGGCGGCGCACTAGGTAAACGCCTGTATTTAAAAGTGGGCGATATTTACCCTTCTCACGATTTTCCAGCCATTTTAGAAACGGCCACCATTCAAGAAGCCATTCACGAAATCTCCTCGAAGCGTTTAGGCGCGACGGCGGTGCTAGATTCGAAAGGGGATTTAGTGGGAATCATCACGGACGGTGACGTTCGCCGTACCTTAGAGAATTCGAAAGATTGGTCTGCGATTTCGCTAGATCAGATGATGAACAAGACGCCGAAGACCATCGAGGCGGAGGCATTTGCCACGGAGGCTTTGGCGATTATGCAAAGTAAAAATATCACACAACTGGTCGTGACCGCAAATAAAAAGGCCGTGGGATTTGTACATCTCCACGACCTATTGAAAGAGGGTATCGTCTAAAATCTAGCTTAGCGCATTCTGTTCGACGATTGCACCAGCATCTCGTCCTTGCGGATCAAGCGGTTCGCAATCATATTCGCTAAAAGTGAAACCACTAAGGCATAGAATCCGTAGCCATATTTGCCTTGCGTTTCCGGCTCAAAAGTAGGCACCGCCTCTTTGAAAATCACCCAAAAAGCATAGCCCATCGCTCCCGCTAAGACCAGGGAATTGATCAAGCCTAACATCATTTGACGGATGCGGTTCTTGTAAGAGAAAACGGTTACTAAGGTGATAATGGTGGATACGGTCACCAAAAGCGCGATCGCAATCGTACTGTGCGCCGCCACTTCTTTTTCGTTTTGGAATAATAGCCATTGGTTTGAGAAAAGCTCTGCTTTTTGGCCGGATGAGCCTATTTTTTGCCAAATAGAAATGCCCGATGTCGCGATACTATTCGCTATCATGACGAGGGCTAAGAATAGGGATTGTGGTCTTTGAATCATAATTTTTTATCTATTGAATGGGCGAAATTACGCATTTTCTTCAAAAAGCTTCGCCGCAATTTTTGCCGACGATAAACAAAGCGGAATTCCTCCGCCCGGGTGCACACTTCCACCCACCCAGTACAGGTTTTTGATGGCCTTGCGGTAATTCGGGTGGCGTAAAAAAGCAGCAAAACGGTTATTCGATGCATTTCCGTACAAAGCTCCTCCAGAGGAAGAGGTTCTTTCTTCGATGCGTCGGGGGTCTAAATAATCTTCTGCGACGATATGTTTCTCGATGTCTAGGCCTAAGTTGCGCGATAATTTTGCCATCACATTCTTGCGCATCTTCGCGACAAGAGCATCCCAGTCCTGCCCCTCATTCGCTGGAACATTCATTAGAATGAACCAGTTTTCTCCACCCTCAGGGGCATCGCTTTTCTCCACTTTCGAAGAGATGTGCAGATAAATAGTTGGGTCCTCGTTGATGGTTTTGTCTTCGAAAATGGCCTTGAATTCGCCTTGGTAATCGTCCGAAAAGAAGATATTGTGCACCCCTAATTCGTCGAAACTGCGGTCCATTCCCCAGTAGAAAATGATGCCGGAGCTGGATTTGGGCTGGTTTAATAGTTTCTTCGGTGCCGGTTCTTGGCTTAGTAATTTCTCGTAACTCGGTCGAATGTCCGCGTTGCTGGCGATGTAATCGAAGGCATAGGAGCCTTTATCGGTCACAAGACCTGTGGCGGTATTATTTGATGTCGTGATTTGAGATACTTTTTCCTCTAACTGAAACTTCACGCCTAATTCCGTTGCCAGGCGATGCAAAGCTCGCGGAATGCTGATGATGCCACCTTTTGGGAAAAAGGCCCCGATGTTATATTCTAAATGAGGAATGATCGATAAAGTCGCAGGCGTTTGGTAAGGATCCGAGCCGTTGTAGGTCGCATAACGGTCGAATAATTGCACCGTTTTCGGATTTTTAAAACGCTTTTCGTGCGAGCGGTGCATCGTGCTGAATAAGCCCAATCGGTGCAGATTCGCATAGCCTTTCAGGGCTTTTGGCCCTGTCCAGGTGGACAAGGAGTGCAACGAGTTATCTAAAAATAGTTCGCTGATGATATGGTAATTCTCCTCAATTCCGCGTAAAAAGGCGGACACGTTTTCGGCTGATTCGCCTAATTCAGCGGCAATCGCTGCGGCCGTTTCTGCTGGTTCCGCATTTGTCTGCAATCGGGTGCCATCCTCCCAAAAGTAGCGGCAAATCTCCGGTAAACGTTCGTAAGAGAAATAGTCGCGGGGATTTTTGCCCGCTAGAGTGAACAATTCATCTACTAAATGTGGCATGGTGAAGAGGGAAGGGCCCGCATCAAAACGGAAGCCGTCCTTTTCAATCTGAGCAAGCTTGCCGCCCACGTAAGGATTTGCCTCGAAGACAATGACTTTATGGCCCGCCACGGCGCTGCGAATCGCTAGACCTAAGCCACCCATTCCTGAACCTACAATTCCGATTTTGCTCATCTTCAAAATTAAGTAAAAAAGAATAAAAGGGTAAATGTTTTTCACTCCCTGACCTTTTCCGTAATTTTGCACGAATTTTAATATTTACTATGCTACGTACACATACAAATGGCGAATTGCGCATTGAACATACAGGCACCGAGGTAACACTTTGTGGCTGGGTTCAGCGTTCACGTGATAAAGGAGGGATGATTTGGGTGGATCTTCGGGATCGTTATGGTGTCACTCAATTGATGTTAGAGGAGGGAAAATCGTCTGCGGAGGCTTTAACATTAGCTCGCGGATTAGGTCGTGAATTCGTTGTAGAAGCGAAAGGTACAGTCGTAGAGCGTTTGTCCAAAAACGACAAAATGCCTACCGGTGATATTGAAATTAAAGTAAAAGAATTACGCGTATTGAATCCTGCTAAATTGCCTCCTTTCTTAATTGAAGACGAGACAGATGGCGGTGATGATATCCGCATGAAATACCGCTATTTAGACTTGCGTCGTAACCCGATTCGCGAGAGTTTGCAGTTGCGTCACCACGTAGGTCGTGAAGTGCGTAACTACTTAGATAAGCAAGATTTTATCGAGGTGGAAACTCCCGTTTTGATTAAATCAACGCCAGAAGGTGCGCGCGATTTCGTGGTGCCTTCACGTATGAATCCAGGCGAATTTTATGCCTTGCCTCAGTCGCCACAGACATTCAAGCAATTATTGATGGTATCCGGTTTTGACCGTTACTACCAAATTGTGAAGTGTTTCCGTGACGAAGATTTACGCGCAGATCGCCAGCCAGAATTTACGCAGATCGACTGTGAAATGTCCTTCGTGGAGCAAGAAGATATCCTGAACATGTTCGAGGGATTGATTCGCCATTTGTTCCAAAACGTAAAAGGCCTTGACATCGGTGAAGTGCCTCGCATGACCTACGCGGATGCGATGAAATATTATGGTTCAGACAAGCCAGATATTCGTTTTGACATGAAATTCGTGGAATTGAAAGGCGAAGGTGTTGACTTGACTTCTGGAAAAGATTTCCAAGTTTTTGATGCGGCGAATACGGTGGTAGGAATCTGCGTCAAAGGTGCAGCGGAGTACACACGCAAGCAAATCGATGAATTAACAGACTTCGTTCGCCGTCCACAAATCGGCGCGAAAGGCTTGATTTACGCTCGCGTTCAACCGGACGGAGTGGTGAAATCATCGGTGGATAAATTCTATTCGGAAGAAGATTTAGCGAAATGGGCTGCGGCATTTAATGCAGAACCAGGCGACTTGATCCTTGTGCTTTCTGGTGACGGAGACAAAGTGCGCAAGCAATTGAATGAATTACGTTTAGAGATGGGAACACGTATGGGATTACGTGATCCGAACAATTATAAAGTACACTGGGTAGTGGATTTCCCACTATTAGAATACGGTGAGGAAGAGGATCGCTGGTTTGCGATGCACCACCCGTTCACTAGCCCTAAGCCGGAGGATATTCCGTTGATGTTAGCAGGGGAATTCGGTAAGGTGCGTGCAAACGCTTATGATTTAGTCGTGAATGGGGTGGAAGTAGGAGGAGGTTCGATTCGTATCTTCCAAAAAGACCTACAATCGAAAATGTTCGAAGTCCTTGGATTCACTCCAGAGGAGGCTCAAGCTCAATTTGGTTTCTTATTAGATGCCTTTGAATATGGAGCGCCGCCACACGGTGGATTGGCCTTTGGGTTTGACCGTCTTTGCTCGTTATTCGGAGGAACAGATTCGATCCGTGATTACATCGCTTTCCCTAAGAATAACGCGGGGCGCGATGTGATGATCGATTCACCATCTCCACTGGCGCAAGCGCAGTTAGATGAATTGAAAATCAAGACGACTGTCTAGCTTTTTAGAGCAGGAAAAAAAAGAGGGGCCGCGCAGCGGCCCCTCTTTTTTTGTTAAAAATCGTAATGAAAAACGGGACTGGTCCATTCGCCGGCGTTGATATTCAACACCTCTTTAATTTCACCTTTGTGAATGTCAAATACCCATCCGTGAAGGTGAGGGAATTGACGTTTTTCCCAGGCCTTTTGGACGATGGTTGTTTTTGCTAAGTTTTGGATCTGCTCTGCTACGTTCAACTCAACTAATTTATTGAATCGTGCCGTTTCATCTGTAATATCATGCAGATCTTCATAGTGCTTTTCATAAACCTCCTTGATATTACGCAACCATTTATTAATTAAGCCAAAATCATGGTTCGTCATCGCCGCCTTCACCCCACCACAATTATAGTGGCCACATACGATGATGTGCTTTACCTCCAAAACTTCCACTGCATATTGCAATACAGACAATAAGTTAATATCGGTATGCACGACCATGTTCGCCACATTTCGGTGGACGAAAATGTCACCTGGATCCGCGTGCGTGATTTCCTCTGCGGGCACTCGGCTGTCTGCACAACCTATCCATAAAAACAAAGGATTCTGTTCCTTGGATAAATTGTCGAAATAGGTAGGGTCAAGCTCTAAACGTTCGCTTGCCCAAGCCTTATTACTCAAGAGTAATTTTTTATATTCTTTCATATTTTTTTCATTTTAAGGTCCGCCTCAATCCCTCTTTCACTTGCTGTGGCGATGAATTCGTCAATGATAAGTTTGATGTCGTGATCCATGAAGTGCACTTTGGAAATATCAATAAACACTTCAGAACCCGCAGGGATCTTTCTTAAGGTCTCCTTTAGCGACATCTTGTGCAAGAAAGTTACGTCCTTTTGGAACTTAATCAATACTTCATTCCCGTTTTTAAATACCGAGAATACCGAAGTGAAATTCGTGATCATCACAAAAACTAATCCGACCAGGGTCCCGACAAATATTCCCCACAATAAATCTACTCCCACGACAACCGCCACCGTAACCAAAAATGGAACCCATTGTTTCCAGCCTTCAGAAATTACCTTTTTGAACTCCTTCGGATGAGCTAGTTTATAGCCCGTGTACAATAATATACTGGCTAAGCAGGCTAAAGGGATTTTATTTAAATAGAGTGGAAGTAAAAGTACCGCTACCAATAAGAGAATTCCATGGAAGAATCCCGACATCCGCGTCTTACCACCTGCATAAATATTCGTAGAGGATCGAACGATAACGGATGTGATTGGTAAACCACCCAGTAAACCACTCACTATATTACCAGTTCCTTGGGCTAATAGCTCTCTATCAGGAGAAGAAATTCGCTTTAATGGGTCCAATGAATCACTCGCTTCTAATGAAAGTAGAGATTCTAAGGTAGCCACGATGGCTAAGGTAAAGGCGATGGAGTAGACTTTTGGATTTGAAAAAAATGTCCAATCGGGGGATACCAATCCGCTCCAAATTTCGCTACTTGATGCGAAAATAGGTAGATTTACCATGTGGTCTTTTGAATTTCCTAGGAACCAATCTGACGCCCAAAATGGGAAGCTTTCATTGATCGCCACACCCGTTAATACCACGAATAAGGAAGCAGGTAATGCATTCATCCACTTGATTGTCTCTCCTAATTTTGTCCATGAAAACAGAATAACAAGACCAATCAACGAGATCAATAAGGCCCCTATTTTAATGTCCGCTAGGGATTTTAGGATTTCTGAGAAGGTATTTTCTCCATCTTTTTGGTCAAATTCAAACTCGCCTATAAAGTCCAAATCATCCCCGATGGCATGTGGAATCTGTTTCAAAATAATCACAATTCCGATGGCAACGAGCATTCCTCGAATGACAGAGGAGGGGAAGAAACCACCTATTTTTCCGAGTTTTAGTAAACCTAAAATAATTTGAATTCCACCCGCGAGAATGACAGCTACTAAAAAGCCGGGGAATGAACCTAAATCTGTGATGGCGTTTGCCACAATAATGGTTAAACCTGCAGCGGGTCCACTCACGGATAATTCAGATCCGGATAAAAGAGAGACTACGGTACCTCCTATGATACCAGCCACTAGGCCAGCTAATAAGGGCGCTCCTGAGGCTAGGGCGATGCCTAAGCAAAGCGGCAATGCGACTAAAAAGACCGCAATGCCTGATTTCCAATCCCCTTTCAAGAAGGATTGAATGTATGCTGATTGATTCATGATGTTGTTTAATTAATGAAAAAATGGGTCAGAATTAAACAATTAAATCAGGAGGGGTTTGTGGGGTATTTCGAACACCTTTGGTCAGTTGAAGACACATATCTGCTCTGGTTTTTAAATTTAATTCGGGAATGAAAAGGCAAAGGATTGCAAAATGAATAAGGTCGCCCTCCTCTGACGCATCATCTTCTTCGGAATCTTCGTCATCATCTGAGTCCATCGGAGGAAGATTCGTCGGTTTGTGTTGAGAGATCGGTTCTTTCGTTTGAAAAATAATCTTCGATTGCTGATCACGCTCCTGAATTAAGAGGGGTTCAGTCGTATCAAACTTATCCTTACCGTATCTCCATTCTTTCTTTAAACGACCTCCACTTCCTACTTCGTGGTATTCTCTCCAACGACCTACCTTCACACTATCGTCCAATCGGCCATCCTCTTTCAAACTCCCATTCGGGTAGAAAGCATAATAGGTGCCTCTGATTTTACCATAAAAACGGGGAATGACTTCTTGGATTTTTTTCTTCGAAGCATCGTAATAATGTATGATGGAACCCGCGGTGAAGCCCTTTTCGTAATACACCTTGTTCTCGAGTTCATTCTCTGAACTATAATTTTCCCAACGCCCATCTTTCACTCCCATGTAATAAAAACCCTCTTCGATCAGTTTTTGGTTGACGTATTTTTTAAAGGGTCCATGGCAGATTTGTGCATTTTTTGCGTCCTTCAAAGGGATTGTGACAACCCGCGATTGTGCTGGATCGAAGATGCTTATTTCTTGCGAATAAGGACTTATGGCCTCATCCTCGACATATTTCACCACATTTACCTCTTCCACCGTCATCCGAACTCCGCTACCATAATTCCCTAACTTGTGCTCTGTTTTGATGCCGGCGTATTCGTCGCGTGGTTGCAGTTTTTTCTTAGCGGTCTTGACTATTTTTTTGCCTAAATCCTTTACGCCTAGACTCTCAATAAATGCCTTGCTATCTTCTTTGAATTTCTTCGCCTCTTCCACCTTGCCTTCTAATCCTGACGAAAATCGACCATTAAATAAGCCTTTTTCGTGAACGGAGGTGTCTATCAAAGGTTTGTTTGTTGTAATAGCGCGATTCTGTGCTTGAGTGGGAAGGTTCAAACAAAGTAGTAGGCCGAAAAGAAGGACGCGCAAAATCATAGGTGAGACCTAAAAATATTTCCCAAAACTACGAATTAAACTTATTACCTGACGGACTTTGTGTATTTTTGCAAGGATTTTTTAGAGTCTTAAGTCGATTAATTCATTGGAAAAAGAAGCAAAAATATACGTAGCAGGTCACCGCGGAATGGTGGGCTCCGCGATCGTTCGAAAATTACAGAGCCTAGGTTACACGAATTTGTTGTTAAAAACCTCAGCGGAATTAGATTTACGTGATCAGGTAAAAGTAGCCGAATTCTTCGCTACTGAAAAACCAGATTATGTGTTTTTAGCCGCAGCAAAAGTAGGTGGAATCGTTGCAAACAACACCTACCGCGCTGATTTCTTGTATGAGAATTTGGCCATCCAAAACAACATCATCCACGCTTCCTTCATCCATAAAGTGAAGAAACTACAGTTCTTAGGTTCTTCCTGCATTTACCCTAAATTAGCTCCTCAGCCGTTAAAAGAGTCTTATTTATTAAGTGGCTATTTAGAGGAAACGAACGAGCCGTATGCCATAGCTAAAATTGCCGGCATTAAAATGTGTGAGGCCTACCGCGCACAATATGGCTGTGATTTCATCTCCGTGATGCCTACGAATTTGTATGGCCCTAACGATAATTATGATTTAGAAAATTCACACGTTTTGCCTGCGATGATTCGTAAGTTTCATGAGGCCAAAGAACGTGGGGATGCCTCCATGACGCTTTGGGGATCAGGATCACCTATGCGTGAATTTTTACACGCCGATGACCTAGCGGAGGCATGTGTCTATTTGATGGAGACCTATAGTGATTCAGAATTAGTCAATATCGGAACTGGAATCGACGTTACTATTAAAGAATTAGCTGAGACAGTGAAAGGAATCGTCGGATTTGAAGGAAGCATTCAATGGGATACCAATCGTCCTGACGGAACTCCTCGCAAGTTAATGGACGTTTCTAAATTACATGGCCTAGGCTGGAAACATAAAATTGAGTTGAAAGAGGGTATTGCCTTAGCCTACCAAGATTTCTTAACGAATGTAAGCATTCGCAAATAATGGAGGATAAAGAGTGGTTTAGTGCCTGGTTTGATTCTCCTTATTACCATATTCTGTATGCAAAACGGGATGAAACTGAAGCTGCGCGCTTTATTTCCTCCCTGCAAGAAAAGCTACAATTATCCCCTGGTTCTCGCGTATTAGACGCCGCCTGTGGGAAAGGTCGCCACGCAATTACCCTACAAAGTCTAGGTTTTGTGGTGGACGCTTTTGATTTATCTCCGTCTAACATTGAAGCCGCTCAGGCCTTTGAAAACAAGGATCTCCTCTTCTTTGTCCACGATTTGCGCGAGCCCTTGCCTTTGCAAAATCAGTACGATGCGATCTTTAATTTCTTCACGAGTTTTGGCTATTTTGATGATCAACAAGATAACCAAAAAGCCTTCGACACCTTTTCTGGCGGTTTAAAAGACGGCGGCATTTTAGTCTTGGATTTCTTTAATCCGACCTACGTGTTAGCGAATTTAGTTCCAGTGGAAACAATTGAGCGAGAGGGGATTTCCTTTCACATCAAACGCTGGTCTGAAAAGGGGTATTTGTATAAGTCCATTGACTTTAGCGATCAAGGGAAAACTTATTCGTTTGTGGAGAAGGTGGAATTAGTCGCAAAGAATGATTTTATCTCTTACGCTACAAAAGCGGGTTTGAGTTTAGTCGACCTAAAAGGCGACTATAACTTATCAGCATTTGATGAGTTAAAGTCGCCTCGGATGATCTTTGTTTGGACTAAAAAATAATTAGTTCTTCTGGAACTTTATCGAAGCCTCGCCATCTAGTTCTGGGAAGCTAATCACGTAATTTCCCGCAGATAAGCCAGAAATATCGATCATTAATCGATTATCTCTACTCTCTACTCTATAATCTTTAATCTCCTTACCCTGCATATCTGTCAGGCGAACGCGAATTTTCGACGTCGAAATAGCATTCGGAATACCAATGTATAATTCATTCGTTGCCGGATTCGGGAACGCAAAGAGCGTGGTAAATGGATTATCTGCCGTCACCGCTAAGATCGTGATACCATAGCTAGCAGAGGCTAAACAGCCATTTACATCGCGTAATTTGACTTTATAAACACCATTAGCCGTCGGCTTATAGGTCGTCGCTGTTGCACCATTGATGGCCACATCATTTAAATACCACTGAATATCTGTTCCAGCCGAAGTCGTTAAAACGCCTTGATTAAAGGTGATAAGAGGCTCTAATGGGGTAGACGCGGTTACCGTAGATGCAGGTGATAATACAGGGCAAATGCCATTAAAGCTAGAATTCAAGGTGTACACGCCCGTGGTGTTCACCTCTAATTTATTCGTCGTCGCCCCTGCGATAGCGGCGCCATTTTTAAACCATTGGTAGTTGGGTGTGCCCGATGCAGCGGTACCTGTTAAGGTGATTTTATCTCCTAAACATACCGTGGAGGCTCCCGTTGGACTAACCGTCACCACTGGACTTTCACCGGTTGTGACTGTTACGGCCACTCTTGGGCTAGGGCAAGCGTAGGATTTGAACTTCATTCCATACAAGTAATAAAAGCCGGATTGAATTTCGCCACCATTGAAGAGTGCTCCCGTTAATTTGATGACTCCCGGAATAGCATACGGATATCCGATGTTCGTAGGCGCATTCACCGTATCTGCAGCCGTCCTGTTGCTACGGAAAATGGACGCGCCGTTTGAGCAAGCGTGTGATAAAATATAATTTCCCGCCTTAGGGAAAGGAAGATTTAAAATGACTTTTTGGCCTGGATCATTTTTGTCATCAATTAACTGGCTATTGATCGTTGTTGAATTTGCAGAGGTACGTGTCGCCGTTAAATCCTTGGTTACCGAGGCCACTAATTCCCCTGTTTCTTTGTCAAAAATCCCGAACGTAACGGTTCCCGATGTGCCAATATAAACCGTAGCTGATTCTAAAATAGTCGGTTGCGTCACTGCAAATATGGGTTCAGGGCCAAAATTAGAATAATACGTTCCCCCGCCAAAGGCCGCCTTTGTCGCCGGCCCCATCGTCGTATTCAAATTATCAAATGCCGCATAAAAAGTCCCGGTCGACGGAGTCTTTAAGTTCGCACCAGCCCCTAACAAGGTATTTCCATTGTACCAAAGTGGACTTCCACTCGTCGCTGCTAAGCTCAATTCGGCAGATCCACTACAAATAGTACCCGTCACCACAGGCGCAGTAGGGCTTTCAATTGTTTTACTGAGGACAAAGGAGTCGTTCGCGCTATTCTGATCGCCGGTTAATTGCGTTTTCAACGTGAATGAATAACTCGTTCCTGCAGCTAATGTGGCATTGCCCGTCAGATTCACGTCGGTCTCTCTGCTTGAGGCTAGACTGCTGATGGTTCCAGTGGCCGTGCCCACTAAGGTGGAGCCGGACTTGATCTCTAACAGGACAGGTATGTTCGTTTGGGTTAAAGAACCCACATTTTTGATGCGTGCAATGAAATTCGTCGGGCCATTGCTTTCGCAAAATCCAGCGGTCGACTGCGTGATGGAAACCGCACTAAAGTCCTTCGAGGCTTGTAGAATCTGCAAAGCATAATCTTTCGTCTCACCCGCACTCACCGATCCGCAAGAAAGAGCCTCCCCAGATCCACTGACCGCTACCCAACGCATGCGGTAATAATTATCTTGCTTTAGGGTGCTCGGAATAGAAATGGTGGTAGCGGTACTGGCAGAATTATATAATTCCTCCCCCGCATCAGCGAAATCACCATCTTGATTCCAGTCTGCATACAAGCGTATTTTTTTCGTACTACTCCCTGCGAAACTAAAGTTCACAGGAACAGTCGCTCCTAATTCAGCGGTAAACACTGGATTTAATCCAGTGGAATCTTTCACTGCTCCTAAGCTAAATGTTTTGAAGTCTGTCGATGCACTACTAGGCGTTACGGCACAATAAGCTGGTCCGCCAATCCCTGAAACAGCTAAGCCATAGTCTTGATTGCTATTTCTCAGGGTTCCTTTGTGACTTACTGTAAGCGTAAAGGTTTGGCCAGGAAGTGTATTAGGAACCAAAATTTGTTCCACATTATCCCGAATATTATCCCCTCTGACCGCCAAGGCATCTGGGCTAGCGGGGTCTAAAAGGAAAGGCTGGAAGGTCGATGATCCGCTCGTTAAGCGAATATCGAGGTCATTCACTAAACGAGGTGTTCGGTCATTTAAAGCAGACGAGGTGCTCGCCTCTGGATCCGTCCATGCCATGGTGACGCGCAATGGACCATTTCCTGAAGCGGTGAATGTATAGGTTTTCGTCGCCCCTTGGGCTAATTTTCCTTCAGTCAATAAATGTGCGTTGCCTGTATTTTTAATCAAATCCGCCGCCTTATCTAATTGAATGAGCCCCCAGCCTGTTTTATAGTCTGGACCTACTGCTTCCATATCCAAGGCAGTATGGATAGCCACCGCTTTTAGGGTGGATGCCAGCATAAATGTATTTTTATTTAGACGATTGTATAATTGTTGAAGCAAGTACAAGGAACCTGCCGCTTGGGGGGAGGACATGGACGTGCCACTTTGGGTGATATAACTCTTATCATTCGCATTTCCTGTGGAGAACATGCTGGTACCGATAGCCATCACGTCTGGCTTAATTCTGCCATCATCCGTTGGTCCCCAGCTCGTAAAACTAGAGATAGTCACTTCGGAGGCTTTCGTCGGAATAAGGGAGGAAAGCGACGCTGCACCCACGGTAAGAATGTTTTTCGCAGTCCCTGAAGTGGAAATAATATCAAAACCATCGTTTTTCGAACGCGCTTTATTCGAAGAATCTGAGGAGGTTTTTAATAAATAATACTCACCTGAAGCGGGGCCATTTTGGTTTCGGCTATTTCCTGCAGACTTAACTATCAGGTAGTTAGGTGCGTTGTAGGCGATGCGATCCCAAGTCTGTGTGTTTGAATCATAAAGTCCAAACTTAAAATCTTCGGTCTCGCTCACCGCATCATTCCCCCACCATTGCCATTTTTTCTTCGTCTCGTCATATACCCATCCCGCTTGGTAACCGTAGGAGTGATTACTAATCAGCAAAGAGGTAGATGCCGTTGATATTTCTGAATTGTCATTTGAATAGTCCCAAAACTTCAAATCCGCCTCGTAAGCCATTCCTTTAGCAGATGGGCTAATTCCGCCCGCCGCTAAAATACCAGCCACGTGAGTCGCATGTTCATTCGTACCTGTCATAGTTTGCTGGGCCACCGCTCTTCCCTCAAACTCCTGGTGACTCGCTAAAACCGCTCCACCATCCCACATACCCAGTTTTCCTTTAATCGAATCCGACTTCCCGGTTAAACCTACCCCCATCGTTCCTCCTGGATATAATAGGTTAGTCTTCGTCATTTTTGCTGCTTGCGCATTTGACTCTGTCGTCAAATACAGCGCTTCACCGATCTCCGAAAAGCCTTGAAATGTTAATGTTTTTCCCTTTCCTAGCGTCTGCTGCAAAGGAATACCTCTTTTCTTAGCTAAGGCCTGAGACCCTCTGTAAATAGAATCCTGCTGCATTCCGAAACGCAAGGCACGTTCTTTTCTAGACGCGTCTTGGGCTATGGCGGAAAAGCCGATGAATAAAAGAAAGAGAAAGCGTAGTTTCATTTGGGTTCTAATTTACAGAATTATTTTATCTCTACTCTAAACGTTTTCCGATGAAGATTTGTTAGGCCTTTTTCTAAGATGGCTTTGCGATGTTGCAGGGTGGGATAACCCGCATTTCGCTCCCAACCATAGCCAGGATGTTCTTGTGCGGCTTTTTCCATGAGTTCGTCTCGGTATGTTTTGGCTAAAATAGAAGCAGCAGCAATCGAAAAATATTTCGAATCCCCTTTTACGACACACGTATGCGGGATTAATGGGTAGCTATTAAAACGATTTCCATCGACCAATAGGTGCTCCGGACGTTCCTTCAGTTGATCTACCGCGAGGTGCATCGCGCATATACTCGCCTTTAAAATATTGATTTCATCAATTTTAGCAGCATCGACCTCCGCAATCGCATAATCAATCGCGTACTCCCGCACCAAACGCTTTAATTCGTTGCGCTGCTTTAAGGTCATTTGCTTCGAATCTGTCAGGAAAGGATGGTGGAAATCCTTAGGTAAAATCACCGCCGCAGCCACCACGGGACCGGCTAAGCATCCTCTCCCAGCTTCATCTAAGCCGGCTTCTAGCCCGATAGGCGAAAAGAAAGGGAGGAGCGAGGACATGTTATCGGTTAAATAAAAGGCGCTTTCCTTTGACAGCTTCATTAAAGGATCCCTTCGAATAGGCCAAATGGCCAGAAACAAAGGTATGCTCAACTGAGGCAGACAAGGTGTGTCCCTCTAAAGGAGACCAGCCGCATTGATACAGCACATTTTCTTTCGAGACGGTTTGCGGTTTGTTTAAATCCACAATCGCTAAATCAGCCCAGTAGCCCTCGCGAATGTAGCCACGCTCCTCGATTTGGAAGCAATCGGCCACTGCATGCGCCGTTTTTTCGGCGATGAGCTCGAGGCTGATGTGACCTTCTTTGGCTAAATCAATCATCAAAAGTAGAGGGTGTTGCACTAGAGGCAGGCCAGATGGAGACTTCCAAAACTCCTGCGATTTCTCCTCCCAGGTGTGTGGTGCGTGATCCGTCGCAATAATATCCAATTCTCCAGAGATCAAAGCTTTCCGAAGAGCCGTCTTGTGGCGGGCATCTTTTATGGCTGGATTGCACTTGATTTGATTGCCTAATGTATCGTATTGTGCCGCATCGAACCAGAGGTGGTGCACACAAACTTCGGCGGTAATTTTCTTATCCTTCACCGCTTTACCGGTCTCAAACAAGGCTAATTCCTCTTCTGTCGAGATGTGCAAGATGTGCAAGCGGGTATTGTTTTTCTTCGCTAAATCCACCGCCATCGAAGAGGATAGGTAGCAAGCTTCCTCATTTCTTACTAAAGGATGGATGTAGGCCGGCGCATTTTCTGGGTATTTTTCTTTGAAAAGGGCTGTTCTAGCTCGCACTGTAGGCTCATCTTCGCAGTGGGTGGCGATTAACATTTCGCAGCTAGAGAATAGCTTTTCTAATGTTTGGGTGTTGTCTACCAGCATGTTGCCGGTCGAGGAGCCCATAAATATTTTGATTCCACACACGTCGCGTGAATTCGTTTTCAATACTTCCTCTAAATTGTCATTTCCGGCTCCCATGAAGAAGGAGTAGTTAGCCAAAGATCCAGCCGCCGCTATCGCGTATTTATCAGCTAATAATTCCTGTGTTAATGCGTTCGGCACCGTGTTCGGCATCTCCATGAAACTAGTTACACCCCCAGCCACAGCGGCACGTGCTTCACTCGCGATGGTTGCTTTGTGAGTTAAACCCGGCTCTCTAAAATGCACCTGATCATCAATCATTCCTGGAAAAACGTGTTTCCCACTTAGGTCCATGATCACATCGCCAGCGTCAGGCGTAATGTCTGAGGCGATTTTTGTGATGCGGCCTTCCGAAATTCGGATGTCAGAAACAGTGATTTTTCCCTCGTTAACGATGGAAGCATTTTTTAAAACGTAATTAGTCATTCAGGTCTGTAATTTTAAATTCAGTTCGGCGGTTTTCTTGGTGTGCTTCTTCGCTACAATCTACGCCATCAGAGCATCCGTTGATGAGTTGCGTTTCACCGTAGCCTTTGGCTTTGATTCTAGCGGCCTCAATTCCGTGTTCGATGATGTATTTAACGGCTGATTCGGCACGTCTTTGGGATAATTTCAAGTTATAGCTCGCACTGGCACGCGCATCTGTGTGAGAGCCTAATTCGATAGAAATGCTTGGATTGTCCTTCAATACCTGAACAATCTTATCTAATTCCACTGCGGCATCTGGACGGATATTCGACTTATCTAAATCGTAATAGATGGGATTTACGTCAAACAAAGCCCCTAATTCCTCGCCCACTTCCGCTAAGCCTAAGATGATTTTATGCTCAAAAGTCGTGTCCGTTAATTCCTTCTTCAATAGTTGTTTCGGAATCTCGCGTCCATCCATCAAGAATTCGCTACGCTTCGTTAAGAACTTTTCTTTGCTGGCGTTAAAGCTGATTTGGTCGGCTGGATTTAAATCTATCGTATCTAGGTATCCTTTCGCATCCGTAAACATCACTGGCTGAATTTCGCCATTGCGTTTAACGCCCACTTTCGCATTCGCGATCGGTTTATTTCTCGAATTCAAGACTTGCGTCCGCAGGTGATAGAGAGCCACTTTCGCCGGCTCAGTGCTTTCTATTAGGGTGGTCTCCGTCGACCACCAGCGGTCTTCGGAGCCGGTCGACTCGAAATAATAAATATCATCATCTCCCTTGCCACCCACACGGTTTGAGCTGAAATAGCCTTGCGTCACATCCGATAAAAATAGCCCAAAATCATCCCCCACCGAGTTAATAGGCACTCCTAGATGTTCGATTTGGATTTCATCCCCACTGCGACTCGCTACAAAAATATCCAAACCACCTAAGCTGGGATGTCCATCAGAAGAGAAGTATAATTTACCCTCTTCAGAAACATAAGGGAAGATCTCGTTACCTCGTGTATTAATCGTAGAGCCTAAATTAATCGGTCGCCCAAAACGTCCCGAATTATCCACAGGCGCTCGGTATAAATCCAATCCTCCTTTTCCTCCGCGTCTATTCGAAGCAAAATAAAGCGTCTTCCCATCTCTCGAAAAGGCCGGGCTACCATCCCAACCCAGGGAATCTGAAATAGCTAAACGTTCTGGAGTGGACCAATTTCCGTCTCTTTTGGTCGAAATATACAAATCAACATCTGGCGAAGGATCCTTACTTTTACCTGAGTTACCGCGGGCAAAAACCATCAGGTTTCCATCCTTCGAAAAGGCCGGCGTGCCCTCGTTCGCATTCGCATCCAATAAATTAGGGCTAAACAATTCCAGCTTTTCGATTTCACCCGGCGTTTTCAGGCGCGCTTTGTACAAACCTAAAAACGGTAATCCGTTATTCTTATAAATCAGCGGCTTCTTTGAACTCGTTAAAATCAGCTCGTCCCCCATTTTAATAGGCCCAAATTCCGCCTGGTTCGTGTTTCCTACTAATCCCTGCACCTTGACGGGGCTCGGCTTTTTCGTGTATTCCTCGACGGCAGGCAAATTATCTAACTCGATTTCTGCCTTCACCACTAATTCTCTCGAAGGCTTGGAATCGATAAACTCTTTCAGGTATTTTTTCGCATCTGCATACTTCGCATTCGCTTTTGCGGCGTAAGCCAGGTGCAGATTGATGTTTTTATCCTCGTAGCCCTTCTCTTTGGCGATTAAATAATAAGGAGTGGCGTATTGGATACGGTTAGATAGACGATAAGACTCGGCGACGAAATAGTTTGTTTCTGCGGCTCTGAAGTATCTTTGGGCCAAAGGCTTTACTTCCCGAATCGTCCACTCATATTCCCCTAATTCAAAATTTTGCTTCGCCTTTTTAAACAATCGGGCGTCATAATTACATCCACTAAGCAAGAAGATGCTCGTCAGGATAAAGAGGTAAACGCTTGAATTAAATGGCTTTACGATTTTCATAGTGGACGAATGTAACGTAAAAATAAACACAAACTCGATTATTTTCTGTAGCTTTGCCTAAATTTCGACAATCGAAAGCAAGATGACAAACGTTCGTCATCTTTTATTCCCAGCAGTGATGTTGTACAATTATGAGAAAAAGAATTTCAAACGACGATAACCGTCGTGACAGCCGACCATCAGAAGGTCGTGCATCCACAGGAAGATCTGAAGGTAGATCTACTGGAAGATCCGAAGGAAGATCTTCAGGAGGCCGTGATTTTAACGGACCCCGCAATGACTCAGGAGCCCCACGCGGACCTCGAGCACCGAGAACAGAATCAAGCAATCGTTTTTCAGGAGAACGCAAACCATTTGATGGCGAACGCAAACCGTATCAAGGAGGAGATCGCAAGCCGTTCAATCGCGAAGGTGGTGAGCGCCGTTCATTCGGAGATCGCAAGCCATTTGATGGCGAGCGTAAACCGTACCAAGGTGGAGATCGCAAGCCGTTCAATCGCGAAGGTGGAGAGCGTCGTTCATTCGGAGACCGTAAGCCATTTGATGGCGAGCGTAAGCCGTTTAACCGGGATAACCGCGAAGGTGGTGAACGCAAACCATATCAAGGTGGAGAACGCAAGCCTTTTGGCAGAACTGAAAATCCAACACGTACACCTTACAAAGGCGATAATCGCTGGGATCGCAATGCGGCCCCAAAAGTAGAGGGTTCAGAAGAGTCGACAACGCCGCGTGATGAGAATCCAACAGCACGCATCGAGCGTCGCTATGAGGAGCGTACTGAGCGTTCTGCAGAGCGTGGCGAACGTCCGGAAGGAAGTCGCAATCCACGTTATTCAGATCGTGAGACGTTTAAAAGTCGTTCTCGCTTCGATGCAGGTCCTGCCTACGAACCACAATACAAATTAGATCGCTACAAGGAGCGTGCTCCTTCGAAGATTCAAAAGAAAATCGCCCAAACCGATCGTCGTTCAGACGAAATTCGCTTAAATCGCTACATCGCCAACGCGGGAATTTGTTCTCGTCGTGATGCCGATAAATTAATTGAAGCAGGTGAAATCAAAGTAAACAACAAGGTAATCACAGAAATGGGCTACCAGGTGAAGCCTACGGACATCGTGAAATACGGTAACCGCAAGTTGAACCGTGAAAAACCAGTTTACTTATTATTAAATAAGCCAAAAGACTTCTTAACCACTACCGAGGACCCGAACGATCGCAAGACCGTGATGGAACTCGTAAAGAACGCGACTGAATCGCGCATTTACCCGGTGGGACGTTTGGATAGAAACACGACTGGTTTATTGCTTTTAACGAATGACGGTGAATTAGCGGATAAGTTAACGCACCCGTCGAACGAAATCGAGAAGATTTACCAAGCAGAGCTAGATAAGCCTTTGACGGACGAAGATTTCGAGAAAATCAAGGAAGGTTTAACTTTAGAGGATGGGGAAATTAAAGTAGATGATTTGGCCAAAGTCACTCCAGACGGCTATGTCATCGGCGTTAAAATCCACTCCGGTAAAAACCGCATCGTTCGTCGTATTTTCGAACACCTAGGTTACGAAGTAACAAAACTAGACCGTACGACTTTCGCTGGCTTGACGAAGAAAGATCTTCCACGCGGTAGCTGGAGATTCTTGACGGAGAGAGAGTTGGTGAAGTTGAAGTACTTACTGTAGTCGCCGCCTGCGGCGGCTTCAGTGGTCAGTAGTCGGTAATCAGTTTTGTACTAGATACTTACTACCGACTACCGGATACTGATTACTAACAAAAAACCCGCTGATTTCAGCGGGTTTTTTGTTTAAATATTCATCAACGACTCTCTGCGTCTCATCTTTCCAGCTGGAATGCCGAACATCATTTTGAAACGACGGCAGAAATAAGCCGTGTCCTTGTAGCCAACTTCGGAGCCGATCGCGCGAATGGATTTCTTCGTCGTACGAAGTAAACCGACTGCCGCTTCCATACGTTGGTATTCGATATAATCTTGTGGGTTGATACCCGTTAACATCTTGAAATATTGACCTACGTAGTCTTCAGAAACGTTTGCCACGTTAGCTAAGACTTTGTTTGATAAATCACCACCCAAATGATCTTTGATGTAAGCGAAGATATCGATTAAGCGTGGGTCTTTAAAGTAGGTCGAGTTCGTCGCTAATTGCTCTACGAACAAACGGTTTTCGATGATGTAACGAATCACTTCGATAACGATCTCTTCCGTTTTGATTTTGATGATACGTCCTTTACCGATCGCATCAGATAAATCTTCTTCTAAGATTTCGCGGATGGTTGCCGCTAGTTTATCGTCGCGCTTGATTAAGAACGGAGGGATATCTAAGGAAGTAAAGAAGTTAACCGAGTCAAATACTTTAGCTTCGAAGGCCACCATTCCGAACGAGTTCGGTTGTGTTCCGATTAAAGACGCATCCGTATTTTGGTCAAAATACAATTCGCGGTGCGTCATGAACTCTTCGTTGTTCACCGCTTTTGGTTTTTCTGCGTTTCCGTAGGTTACGCTAATCATTTTTCCGCCTGGGATGAAAAGCATGTCGCCTTCTTCCACTGGAGTCTCCTCTTCACCAAAAGACACCTCGCCTTTGTACAATATCAAGAGCGAATTTTCTACGTCATAGAAATTCTTGATACGAATAGGTTGTAATATTCTAATGTTTCTCGCTTTGATGAATTTAACACCTAAGGACTCGATGATCTTGTTATAATCTTCCATAATTTATCACCAAACGGAGTAATGAATACGATTTTTTGAATAAACTTGGACAAAACTAATAAATCAGATAATAATTCCAAATTATTTTGTCGATTAATTTGGCCCATTTACGCTATTTTTTTTCGGGTATTTATTTGTAATATATTAATAAGAAGGGGATTCTTTGAAGGAAGTAATTCGGAGCAACTGCTTTGGCCTATTTTATAATTATTTCGGGGAAAATGGAAAAATCATTTTTTTTCAAATTTTAGGGCAATTTTTATGTAATTTTGTTTTTTACTATCACAAAATCAGATGGGCTTATTTAATTTTCTTTCGAAGGATATTGCCATGGACTTAGGTACGGCAAATACCTTGATTATCCACAAAGACCAAGTAGTCGTAGACGAACCTTCTATCATTGCCTTGGACCGTAATACGAACAAGGTATTAGCGGTAGGTCGTCAGGCGATGATGATGCACGAGAAAACGAACGATAATATCAAAACGATTCGTCCGCTGAAAGATGGTGTGATTGCTGATTTTACTGCTGCAGAATTAATGATGCGTGGTTTAATCAAGATGATGGACAAAGGAAATTCCTTCTTTTCTCCAGCGTTAAGAATGGTGATTTGTATCCCCTCAGGTATTACCGAGGTAGAGAAAAGAGCCGTAAAAGACTCCGCAGAACATGCAGGAGCACGTGAAGTGTATATGGTACACGAACCGATCGCTGCGGCAATTGGTATCGGCATTGATATTGAACAACCGAACGGATCTCTTGTGGTAGATATCGGAGGTGGTACGACAGAAGTAGCGATCATTTCCCTAAGTGGAATCGTAGTAGAAAACTCGATTCGTGTGGCAGGGGATGAATTTACGCGTGATATTAAAGACTACTTGTTGCGTGAGCACAAGTTAGTAATCGGTGAGCGTTCTGCGGAGCAAATTAAGATTCAAGTAGGATCTGCTCTTCCAGAATTAGAGAACCCTCCAGCGGATTTCGAAATCCGTGGCCGTGATCAAATGACAGGTATTCCGAAGGAAATCTTGATCAATTATTCAGAAATCGCATACGCACTAGATAGTTCCATTACGAAAATCGAAGTAGCGATCATGGAAACTCTGCAAAGAGCTCCAGCGGAATTATCAGGAGATATCTTCCACAATGGTATTCACTTAGCAGGTGGTGGTGCGATGTTACACGGTTTAGATAAGCGTATTGAGAAGAAGACTCAATTAAAAGTACACGTGGCTGACGATCCATTGAAGGCCGTTATTCGTGGTACGGGTGAAATCTTGAAAAACTTAGAGAAATACCGTCCGGTATTGATTACCTAGTATAGGATGAATCAACTGTTTGAGTTTTTATTGCGTCAGCGAAATCTGCTTCTGTTTATTTTGCTGCAGGTTATCAGCCTTTGGTCTGTATTTACCTACAATAATTACCAACACACCCTTTATTTCAATACGACGAATGCCTGGGCAGCGTCGATTTTGTCTACTCGCCAGGAAGTTGCTTCCTATCATCAATTACGAGATATTAATGGGGAGTTAGCACTGGAGAATCAAAAATTACACCAACAAATCTTTCAATTGCAGGCACAGGTGCAGCAAAAAGCAGATATCCCTGTCTTTTTTAGCAAAGCAGCGCTTGATCGCTACAAGCCCATCGCGTGTAAGGTAATCGACCAGAGCACCCGCAATTCTCAAAATTATTTGACGATCGAAAAAGGCTCACAGGATGGCATAAAGCCAGGAATGGCAGTCATTTCGTCTACTGGTGTGGTGGGGAAAGTTATCTCTTGTCAAGAAAATTTGTCTTTAATTGTCTCTGTTTTACATACCAGTAACACCATTTCTGCTAAAATTAAATCCTCAGGAGAATTAGGTTATATTAAATGGCCGGGCTATCAGCCAGAAGTGGCGGAATTAATGGACGTTTCCAAGTATAAGAAAGTAGTCAAAGGCGACACGATCGTTACCTCGGATTATAATGCGGTTTATCCACCTAACGTTCCAATTGGAATTGTAGCCAAAGTCGGATTACAAGACGATGGCACCTTTCACGACATCAAAGTGATGCTTTTAACGCATTTCTCCACTTTGCGTTATGTCTACGTGATCGAGAATAAATTTGCGGGTCAGCAAGCAAAATTGGAACAAGCTAAACCTAAAATCGACTAAAATGGGCGCTAACTTTCAATACAAGTGGGTTCTAGGCGTGGTTTTGTCCATCGTGGTGCAGCTATTGTTCTTGCGCGATTTGGCCTTATTTTACTACGGCTTCTGCTTTATTTATTTATGGGCGATCATCAAGGCGCCTATCGAAACACCTCCCGTTTATTTGATTATTGGAGGCTTTGCTCTCGGGTGGTTATTGGATACGTTTTATAATACGCACGGCATGCATGCCTTCGCTACTGTTTTAGTGGCTTGGCTACGCCCCACTTTCTTCAAAATCTTAACTCCAGCGAACGGATATGATGAGCGTTCGGCGATTAGTCTAGCGGAGATGAAGTGGTTGTGGTTTTTCCCTTACGTTGCTCTCATGTTATTTACCCATCATATCGTGCTGTTTTTGTTAGAATCAAGCACGGGCAGTTTGTTAGGCCTGAGCCTCCTGAAGGCATTTTTGAGTACACTTTTAGGTCTGGGCGTTTTTGCTTTGCTCGAATTGTTTAATTCATCTAAATAAGTCTTTTTGTCATCTTTTCTTTTTGGCGTTTAAATTGTAGGTAGGGGTATATCTTTTAGATAAACCGCCATGAGTACAGAAATAGATACAGCCCCAGCGCTGACCGAATCGCAAGCCAGAGCACTCTTTGAAAAGGAGTTTGTGCCTCACCTGGATGCGATGTATAATTTTGCCCTTAGATTAACGAATGATGAGGACGATGCACACGATTTAGTGCAGGATACCTGCATGCGGGCATTTCGATTTATCGGTTCTTTTGAGCCGGGTACCTATGCCAAAGCTTGGTTATTCCGCATTCTCAAGAATAATTTCATCAATGATTACCGAAAAAAATCCCGAGGCCCAACTAAGGTAGAATTTGAATGGGTGGAGCAGTCGTTTGCAGGGGAGGATGATCCTGAACCAGCTTTTCAAGCGGATTTGCAAGCTGAAACGGTAAACGAGATGCTAGGTGATGAAATCACCTCCGCCATTCAGGCGCTTCCAGTTGATTTCAGAATGATCATCATTTTATGTGATTTAGAGGAGTTTAGCTACGAGGAGATGGCTAAAATTCTGAATATTCCTATCGGTACTGTTAGATCGAGGCTTCACCGCGCACGTGCCATGCTGAAGGAAACCCTTGCTTCGTATGCTATGAAAAAAGGCTATAAAACTGACATGTTGTCAGCGTAACCAGGAACTTATTTTTTAGACGCTCTGTTTGTAAATCATATGAAGACGAATTGTTCCCATCAACCCGATTGCCTGAAGCTCATCCAACGTATTTTGGATAAAGAAGCCTCAGCGGAGGAGGAAGCCCGTTTTTTAGCGAATAAGGATCAATGTTTGCCCTGTCAAGAGGGGCATGAATTAGAGTTAGCCTTGCGCAAAGCACTAAAGACATCCTGTCATTCGAAATGCCCGAGCAGTTTACTGGAAAGTATTCGGTCAAAAATATCATCTATTATCCTCCTTATATTGCTCTTAATTCCCTTATTTTGTTGGTTCATTTAATCATCAGAATTTTTGGAAGGTAAACTTATCATATTTTCAGCCCCGTCTGGCTCTGGGAAAACAACCATCGTTAAAGAATTATTAGCACGCAATGCTGATTTAGGCTTTTCTATTTCTGCTTGTACGCGTGATAAGCGGGGGCGCCATGAGGAGCACGGAAAGGATTACTACTTTTTAACGCCAGATGATTTTCGCGCCAAAATCGCGAACGATGAATTTGTAGAGTGGGAGGAAGTATATGCAGGAGCCTATTATGGAACTTTGAAGTCTGAGATCGAACGCATTTGGGCGACAGGAAAACATGTGATTTTTGATGTCGATGTGCGCGGTGGTCTAGCTTTGAAGAAATATTATGGAGATCGTGCTTTGGCAGTTTTTGTTAAAGTACCTACCCTCGAGATGCTCGAGCAACGCTTGCGTTCAAGAGGTACGGAAGACGAGGAGGCTCTATCAAAGCGTATTTTCAAAATGAAATTCGAGTGGTCATTCCAAGAGCAATTCGATGTCATTCTAGTGAACGATCAATTAGAGGTGGCGGTAGAAGAGGCGCAGGCGCTGTTTGATAAATTGAAGCAATCATGAAGGTAGGCCTGTTTTTTGGTTCATTTAATCCGATTCACCAGGGTCACTTGATCATTGCGCAGGCTGTTTTAAATCAGACGGAGGTCGACCAAATTTGGTTCGTCGTTTCTCCTCAAAATCCACACAAGAAGAGTAAATCCTTATTGCACGAGTTTGATCGCCTGGATTTAGTTGAACGGGCCATTTCAGATAATTACGCCTTCAAATCCTCGGATATCGAATTTAAATTACCGCGCCCTTCCTATACGATTGATACGCTGGTACATTTAGCCGAACGTCACCCCACCACGGAGTTCAAGTTAATCCTGGGCGGCGATAACCTGGAACAGTTCAAGAGCTGGAAAAACTACAACCAAATACTTGATTATTATGGCCTCTACGTGTACCCACGGGGAGAGGAGCCAGCGTCTGATTTATGGGAGCATAAGAACGTTCAACGCATTGAGGCGCCTGTTTTGCACATTTCTGCTACCTATATTCGTTCTTGTATTCAACAAGGTCAGTCGATTAAATATCTAGTTCCTGATGAGGTGGAATCCCTAATCGCTGCTAAAAAATTCTACCTTTAGGCCTTTCCGCCTAATCGATGATTTCCTATTTTTCTCGTTTCCCTTTTGTCCGAATTCTGCTAGGTTGGATGATCGGAATTCTTCTTTCCGGAGGTTTCTATTGGCCTTTGCTAGCCTTGCCCTGCTTGTTTTTCCCTCCTCGGCTTTTACGAAGCATCGGAATTTCTGCTCTGCTGATCGTATTCGCGATGGCTTGGACGTCCTATTTAAAACCCGTTATTCGGCCACTTCCCACGGATGGATTTGTGTTTAGAGTCGAGGGTGCTGTCGAGTCTAAACCCAAAACCTGGTCCGTGTTAGCGCGTTGTTTAGGCACGCGCTCTGGCGGATCTTGGGTAGTCCGACCCGCCTTGTTTCGTCTCTATCTTTCCAAGCAGATAGGAAGACCTCAAGAAGGCAATCTTTATGTGGTAAAGCAATCGATCAAACCCTTTGCAGTCCCACTTTTCCCTTTTGAGAAAGATTGGCGAGACTATTATGCCGCGAAGGGGATAGGTGGAACTGCCTATATTTCGGCTGATCGAATTCGATTACTGAAAAAAGGGGTGGAGGGAATTACTTTTTTTGATACTGCACGGGCTTTTTTTGTGAAGATTTTAGAACGCGCTTTTGAACCGGGTCGAGATCGGGATGTCGCAGAGGCGATGTTGTTAGGGGTGAAGACGAAGATTGATTTTGATACTTTGTCGACCTATTCCGCATTTGGTGCGATCCATATTTTATCTGTTTCTGGCTTGCATGTGGGCTTATTATATTTGGGCTTAAGCCTATTGTTTGGCTTTTTGTTGAAATTAAGGCCGGCTGGGCCTTGGGTGTTTTTTGGGTTGATGCTGGCTTTGCTTTGGTGTTATGCCGGAATTAGTGGGTTTTCTTTGCCGGTGTTGAGGTCTGCTTGGATGTTTTCGGTGATTTTGTTTGCGAAAACATTTCTCAGACGGCAGGAGAGCCTGAATACATTAGCTTTTAGTGCCTTTGTCCTGCTTTTTATACATCCTGCTTCGTTGTTTGATCCGGGTTTTCAGTTGTCGTATTTAGCGGTATGGGGATTGATTGCATTTCAGCAGCGGTGGGTGAAGCTGATTAGTTTTCGAGGATGGATGCGTTGGCCCTTAACGAAAATTTGGGAGTTGACCTGTGTTGCTTTAGCGGCTCAAGTGTTTACTTGGCCGCTGATTGTCTATTATTTTCATCAGCTACCACATCCGCTCTCGTTTCTATTACTAAATCCTTTCTTGATCTTGTTCTCTTCTGTTGCCCTGTTTCTGGGTTTCGTTACTCTCAGTATGGGCGCTTTTTTGCCGGAATGGGTCTTTCAGCCTCTTGCTTATTTACTGTCAGGTAGTTTTCGGTTACTTCATGGGATGATGTTTGCTTGGGTGGAGAGGGTGACGTCGGTGATTCCATTTTTACACTTGACCAGGCTGGAGTTGATACTTTACTTTGTAGGAATCGCTATTGTAGTTTGGGCGCCCAGGCAATGGAAGAGTCTCGCTTTTTTTTGGGGGGTTCTCGTGCTTATTCCGATGGATCCAGTGAGGCCTGGTGCTTATTTGAGCCAGTATAAAGGGGAGGCGATTTGGATAAAAACGAGAGGTTCTTCCTCGATCGCTTCTCTGCCCCTTAGCTTAGAACCTGCTTGGATTCAATCCCATTTAAGTCCCCTGTGGGCAAATATAGGAGTGAAGGATACCTTGACACGAAGGTGGCCCTCCAGTGGAAATGTACAATGGCGACACCAGGGTATGAAATTCGCCTATGTCCGCGAACCTACGGAGGCACGTGGACAAGAGCATTTAATTTTAGGGAAGGAAATTAAGTACCGCGACTCAGACTGGTTGAAAAGCTGGAGCGGTGCAACCTGGTATTTCCTGAAAAAGCCTTCGCCCTATTGGATGGGAGTCTTGAAGCCCTATTTGCCGGAGAAATATTATTTTCTGGAGGAGAGGCCTGCGCTTAGGCTATAAAAAAAGGCTGCCGGTGAGGGCAGCCTTTGAAATATTAGCTTGGCTTCTTTTCGTTACGCTTACGCTCATTCGGGTCTAACCAAATTTTACGCATACGTAAAGACTTAGGAGTGATTTCTAAGTATTCATCCTTTTGGATAAACTCCATACACTCTTCTAATGAGAAGTTTAATTTAGGAGCAATTTTGGTATTCGAATCCGTACCTGATGCACGCATGTTCGTTAATTGCTTCGCAGCTTGAAGGTTCACTTCGATGTCGTTTTGGCGATTGTGCTCACCTACTACCATCCCTGTGTAAACTTCTTCACCTGGATCGATGAAGAACACCCCTCTATCTTGTAATTTATCAATCGCGTAAGGGATCGCAGGACCTGTGTTCATCGAGATCAATGATCCGTTGATACGGCCTGGAATAGCACCTTTGAATGGTTCGTAAGCGATGAAACGGTGGGCCATGATTGCCTCTCCGAATGTAGCTGTTAATACTTTAGAACGTAAACCAATCAAACCACGAGATGGAATGTTGAATTCTAAGTGTTGTAAGTCACCTTTTGGTTCCATAATCAACAACTCACCTTTACCTTGAGTCGCTAATTCGATTACCTTACCAGCAACCTCAGCAGGAACGTCTACTACTAGGGATTCGATCGGCTCTAATTTCTCGCCATTCTCACCTTCTTTGAAAATAACCTGAGGCTGACCTACTTGTAATTCATAACCTTCACGACGCATCGTTTCGATTAATACTGACAAGTGAAGAATACCACGACCGAATACTAAGAACTTATCTTCGCTTTCCGTTGTAACTACTTTCAAGGCTAAGTTTTTCTCTGTCTCTTTGAAAAGACGATCACGTAAGTGACGAGAAGTAACTAATTTACCTTCTTTACCAAAGAATGGAGAGTTATTAATCGTGAACAACATGTTCATCGTAGGCTCATCAATCGCGATACGAGCTAAAGCCTCTGGATTTTCTGCATCAGCAACCGTGTCACCGATTTCGAAATCTTCGATACCTGTGATGGCACAAATCTCACCACACTCTACTTTCTCCACTTTCACTTTTCCTAGACCTTCGAAAACTTGAAGTTCTTTGATACGCATTTTCTTCGTCGTGCCATCTGCTTTGCAAAGGGAAATTTGCATTCCTTCTGTCAAAGTTCCACGCTCTAAACGACCGATCGCGATACGACCTACGAATGAAGAGTAGTCTAATGACGTAATCTGCATTTGTGGAGTACCTTCTTGTACTTTAGAAGCTGGGATGTGCTCGATGATCGCATCTAATAAGGGGATGATATTATCTGTTGGTTTTTTCCAATCAGTGCTCATCCATCCTTGCTTCGATGAACCGTAGATACAAGGGAAATCTAATTGATCTTCTGTTGCTTCTAAGTTAAACATCAAGTCAAATACACTTTCGTGTACTTCGTCTGGACGACAGTTTTCTTTATCTACTTTGTTTACAATAACGATAGGCTTAAGACCCAAAGCGATTGCTTTTGATAATACGAAACGTGTTTGAGGCATTGGGCCTTCAAAAGCATCGACTAACAAAATAACGCCATCCGCCATACGTAGAACACGTTCTACCTCACCGCCAAAGTCGGCGTGACCAGGTGTATCGATAATGTTGATTTTCACTCCATTGTAACGAACAGAAACGTTCTTAGACGTAATTGTAATCCCTCTTTCTCTCTCTAGGTCGTTATTATCAAGGATCAAATCTCCAAATTCTTGATTTTCTCTAAAAATCTTGGATGCGTGAATGATTTTGTCAACTAGGGTCGTTTTACCGTGGTCAACGTGGGCAATAATGGCAATGTTGCGAATGCTTTGCATAAAAATGTATTCGTTGAATGAAACGAAATTCCTTAATTTGGGAAATTCAAGGTGCAAAGGTAGGGATTATTTCTTTGAAAAGTGCTATTAACACTTTAAGAAACAAGCGCTTTCGGATTATTTTTCGCAGGAACTGGGGTAGTGTTCGCTTGGATTTTTGCTAAAATGCCGTTTGCGTCGATTCCGCAAAGGGCGTAGAGTTCTTTTTGCTCTCCGTGCTCCACGATTTCGTCTGCAATTCCGAGTCGAATTATTTTAGCGGTATAGCTGTGGTCGACCATAAATTCAGCGATGGCAGAACCAAATCCTCCCTGAATCGCCGCATCTTCCACGGTAATTATGGTTTTAAACTGCTTGAAAACACGGTGCAATAACTCTTCGTCGAGCGGTTTAACGAAACGCATATCGAATAAGGCTGGTTTCAAGCCTAATTCACGCGCTTTTTCACAAGCGGCGATGGCTTCGTTTCCAATATGACCAATCGACAAGATGGCAATTTCATCACCCTCCATTAATTGAACCCCCTTACCAATTTCAATTTCTTCTAAAGTAGTTCTCCAAGCGGGCATCACACCCTCTCCACGTGGGTAGCGGATGGTGATGGCTTTTTCATGTGATTTGAAAGAATCTAACGAAGCCGTATACATGATGTTACGCAACTCTTGCTCATTGCGAGGAGCGGCTACGATCATGTTTGGCACACAACGCATGAAGGCTAAATCCAACAATCCGTGGTGGGTAGGGCCGTCAGCTCCCGCTAAACCAGCGCGGTCTAGGCAGAAAATAACGGGTAATTTTTGCAAGCAGACATCGTGTACGACTTGGTCGTAACCGCGTTGCATGAAAGAGGAGTAGATATTACAGAAAACGGTTAAGCCCTGTGTCGCTAATCCCGCAGAGAAAGTCACGGCATGTTGTTCCGCAATTCCCACGTCAAAAGCGCGGTCAGGCATCGCCCGCATCATAATATTCAAGGAAGATCCGGAAGGCATCGCTGGGGTAATACCCATGATTTTCGGATTCTTCTCAGCTAATTCTAATAAGGTATGGCCAAAAACCTCCTGGTATTTAGGTGGTTGAGGGTCATCGTAGGTTTTCTTGTGAATTTCTCCGGTTGTCTTATCGAACTTCCCGGGAGCATGCCATAAGGTTTGGTCCTTTTCTGCTAGTGAATATCCCTTTCCTTTCGTCGTAATGCAATGTAAAATCTTAGGGCCAGGGATGTCTTTTAGATCGTTTAAGACCGTTGTTAAGTTATCGATATCATGTCCGTCGATAGGGCCAAAATAGCGCAGATTCAATGATTCGAACAGATTGCTTTGCTTCAGTAAAGTCGCTTTCAATCCGTTCTCAATCTTCGAAACGATCTCTTGAGCCGTCTTTCCGAATTTGGACATCTTACCTAACAAATTCCACACATCATCTTTCACCTTATTATAGGTATGAGACGTCGTGATATCTGTCAAATATTCTTTTAAAGCTCCCACGTTCGGGTCGATCGCCATGCAGTTATCGTTCAAGATAATCAACATGTTGTTCGGGATATCACCTGCGTGGTTCATGGCTTCGAAGGCCATTCCCGCAGTCATGGATCCATCACCAATTACCGCAATGTGTTGTCTATGAGACTCTTTCTTGTAAGCAGAGGCTACAGCCATCCCTAACGCCGCAGAGATAGAAGTAGAGGAGTGACCTACGCCAAAGGTGTCGTATGTGCTTTCAGAGCGTTTCGGGAAACCCGAAATTCCGCCCATTAAACGATTCGTATGAAAATTTTCGCGGCGACCTGTTAAGATTTTGTGACCATAAGCCTGGTGGCCTACGTCCCAAACGAGTTGATCGTCCGGCGTATTGAAAACGTAATGAAGGGCAACAGTTAATTCGGTAACGCCTAAAGAAGCGCCAAAATGGCCTCCATTCACAGAAACGTTGTCAATGATAAATTGACGCAATTCGTCGCAAACTTGGGGTAAGTCTGACTTCGGCAACTTACGCAAATCCTCCGGAGTGGATATTTTGCTAAGTAATGGACCGGCTTCAAATTGCATAGACGCTTTTAATGAGTGTGAAAGATTAACCTTACAAAGGTAAAAATGTTTTTAAGCCTTAGTCATTTTTTTGACTCGCTTTGAATAATCTTTTTTGTTCGTAGTCGGATAAACTATCGTAGCCCGATTGTGATATTTTATCCAGAATGGCATTCAGTTCATCCTCGGGTACTGTTTCGGGTTCTTTTCGAGTCTGGAATTGTTGGTTAACCACCTGGGCAAATTCTTTGATTTTTATTTCAAAGATGGCTTGAGGTTTGGAGGCCGCTAAAAAGTTTTTGGCAAAAATGAAACCAAGAATGGCTCCCCCTAAATGGGCAATATTTCCACCCGCGTTCGAACCTGTCGTTTCAATAAATGACCACAAGACGTAAAAGGCGGCTATGTATTTAATGCGGACTTGACCTAATAAGAGTAGGTGGACTTGGTAATTCGGGCGAATCGTCGCCGCGGCAACTACCACCGCAAATACGCCGGCAGAGGCTCCATTAAGGAAATTAGGACCTTTGGCAATGAAAAAACTAACCGTGTTCATCGCCAGAATAAAGGCGGCGGCTCCGGCTAAACCTCCATAAAAAAAGAGCTGAACTAAGCGCTTATTCCCAATAAAATCTTGAATAATCGTCCCAAACCAATACAGGAACATCATATTGAAAATCAAATGGAAGATCTCGATGTGCAAGAAAAAATAGGTAATCAAACTCCACGGACGCTGAATGATCAAGTCCAGGGAAGAAGGAAGGGATACCTGCGCAAAAAAGGTATCAAAAAGTCCTGATTCGCCCGCAATTAACAATCCCACCCGGGCGATCATCAAGGCGATGAAGATGGCGCCATTGGCCACAATAATCTTCATCAACCCATTGCCAGGTTGTTGTATGATGTTTTTTATATCGGTCAGGATACTGCGCATCTTAATAAAAACTGTCTCGTTTTTGACGCCAAATCAACAATAAGATCACCGCGAAAAGCATACCCCCTAAGTGCGCAAAGTGAGCCACATTATCTCCTTCTGCAGCTGCTTTTCCAGCCCATAACTCGTAGAATGCGAAACCCATCACCAAGTATTTCGCTTTTACTGGAATCGGGATAGGGAAGACGAACATCTCTGAATTGGGGAATAAATAGCCATAGGCCATCAAGATTCCAAAAACACTCCCAGAGGCTCCCACGACTGGGTTTTGAGTCGTATATTCTTTGTAATGGTCAATCGCTCCCAAGGCATTCAGGCGACCTTCGTTAATCGAAGTGCTACCATCAAAACGATTGAAATAATCCATCAAGAAGTCAGAATTAGGATTTGAAAGGGCTAATTCAAGCGCCTTGCGAATGCTCGCGTAATCGTGGAAATATTGAATGGCCTCGTGTAATAATCCGGCACCTACCCCGCAGAAGAGGTAGAAAAACAAGAAACGCTGTCCTCCCCAAATACGCTCCAGAATAGATCCGAACATATATAGCCCAAACATATTCATCAACAAATGCATAAAGTTCGCATGAACGAACATATAGCTGATCAGTTGGAAGTAGTGGAATTTGCTCGACTGGAAAAAGAACAAGGCAAATAAATCATCCGGAATGAAGGCTGATCCTAAGAAGATAGCGACATTCGCGAAAATTAAATTTCGAACGGTAGGTGTTAAATTTCTTAGCATAGTTTTATTCTTCGTAACCCCAATCGATGGAGTTCTTCATGTCTTTAATCAATAATCCAGCAGACTTAAAGGCGCCACGAATCTCGTCTACCTTATCGTATTGTCTACTTTCCTTGAAACCCTTGTAGAGCTGAAGAAGTTCATCGGTTAGGCCATTCATTTCTGCTGGCACCTCTTCTTTGATCCCTAGAACATCTTCTAAAAGGCTGATATAAGAACGTTTTAAATTCGAAAATGTTTCATGGGAAAGGGACTCAAATGAAAGAGAACCCGTATAAATTGAATTAATTTTCTTTAACAAGGTAAATAGATGCGCAATCGCCACAGCTGTGTTCAAGTCGTCGTTCATGCCATCATAGCAGCCTTGAATCGCATCATTGATTTCTTTTTCTTGTGCCGCATCAGGGTTCGCGGAAATTCCGGCAGGATATTCCAGCTTTTTGATGATGCGCAAGCCGTTAGCAATCTTTTTGTAGCCTTTTTGGGCTGCCTTTAATGCATCGTTTGAGAAGTCCAAGGTACTGCGGTATTGCGATTGCAACATAAAGAAGCGAACCGTCATCGGGCTGTAGGCCTGGTCTAAAAGGGGGTGATTACCAGTGATTAACTCGGCAGGTAAAAAGGAGTTTCCGAGGGATTTACTCATTTTTTGGCCGTTCACCGTCAGCATATTCGTATGCATCCAGTAACGTACGGGTGCCCGGTCGTAGGCTCCTTTTGCCTGAGCTATCTCACATTCGTGGTGCGGGAATTTCAAATCCATTCCGCCTCCATGAATATCAAACGTATCTCCTAAGTATTTGTGGCTCATGCAAGTACACTCTAAGTGCCAGCCTGGGAAACCCTCTCCCCAAGGAGATGGCCAGCGCATGATGTGTTCCGGTGAGGCTTTTTTCCAAAGCGCAAAATCCAGTGGATTACGCTTCTCGCCCACACCATCTAGGTCACGTGTCTCAGTCAATAAATCATCGATGACACGGCCAGATAAATGTCCGTAATTACCGCCATTCTTGTTATAGGTCTCGATATCGAAATAAACCGAACCATTCGATTCATAGGCTAATCCTTTTTCGATTAAGGCCTTCGTCGTTTCGATTTGTTCCACAATATGACCGGTCGCCGTAGGCTCAATGTTCGGAGGCAAAAGATTGAATTTTTCTAATACCTGATGGAAATCCTGGGTAAAGCGATGAACGATCTCCATCGGCTCTAACTTTTCCAGTTTGGCCATCTTACCGATTTTGTCTTCTCCCTCATCACCATCGCCCACAAGGTGTCCCACATCGGTAATGTTTCGAACGTAGCGGACCTTGTATCCGATATGCAATAAATAGCGGTTCAGGACGTCGAATGACGTAAAAGTGCGCACATTTCCCAAATGGGCATAATTGTATACCGTGGGTCCGCAGACATAAAGGCCTACGTGATTTTCGTGTATCGGGGTGAAAAGTTCTTTTTCACGACTCAGGGTATTGTATATTTTTAAGGGCTGCATGTAAAACCGGAAGGTTAAAAAGGAATTAAAATTAATTGGATTCTTTTAATTCACCAAACCCAAACGCAATTCATTACCTTTGTATGTTTTTTGCATTAAATCGCTTTTGGTATGTTTTTGAGAGAAGTAGGAGACGACGCTCGATTAAAGAAGACCTTCTTGGAATTTCCGGTTCAGCTGTATGCATCTGATCCGAATTGGATTCGTCCGCTAGATAACGACATCGAATCGATTTTCGATCCGCGTAAAAATCCGCATTTTAAGCAAGGAGAGGCTATTCGTTGGATTTTATTTTCCGAGGCTGGTGAGGCCATTGGTCGGGTGGCGGCATTCTATGAGCGAAATACAAAAGAAGGCGAAATTCCCGTAGGTGGAATGGGCTTTTTTGAGTGTATCGAAGACGAAGCGGCAGCCATTGTGTTATTTGATGCTTGCAAAAACTGGCTTTCAGAGCGTGGAATGGAGGGGATGGATGGCCCGATTAATTTTGGGGAGCGCGATAGTTTCTGGGGTTTAATGGTCAAAGGCTGGGAGTTCGAGCCCACCTACAAAATGCCCTGGACGAAGCCTTATTATATTTCTTTCTTCGAGAACTACGGTTTCCAAGACTATTTCCAACAATACGTATTTGTTTCGCCTATTGCCGGCGCTAATGTAACGCAAGGCATTGAAGAAAAGGCGCAACGCATTTTCGATAACCCAGATTATGTTTTTCAGCACATCGAAAAAAGTAATCTTGCTAAATACGCAGAAGACTTTCGCTTCATTTTCAATGCGGCTTGGGCAAAATTCCCAGGTGTAAAGGAAATGAGCTCTGAATCTGCCCAAAAACTGGTTAAAACCATGAAGCCCATCATCGATGAGCAATTATTGTGGTTTGCCTACACAACAGATGGAACGCCAGTGGCTTTCTTCATTGTGATCCCTGATTTGAACCAAATCGTGAAACACTTAAATGGGAAACTGAACTGGTGGGGCATGATTAAGTTTCTACTATTAAAATTTAAAGGAACCTTGACGCGTACGTGTGGGGTGATTTTTGGGGTAACCCCTGATCACCAAGGCAAAGGCGTCGAGTCAGCCATTGCACTTCGCTTCCGCGAGGTAGCTCGCACAAATCCTTTCTATCCATATACAACGATGGACATGAATTGGGTGGGTGATTTTAATCCCAAAATGCTTCGATTTGTCTCCCAACTAGGAGCCACGAACGATAAAACTTTTATTACATACCGCCATTTTTTCAATCCAAACCAACCCTTTAGTCGTTGTCCTAAAGTAGGTTAATTAATTTATTATGAGCTTATTATCCATTGGAACCGTTGCGTTCGACGCCTTAGAAACTCCTTACGGAAAGACCGATAAAATCATCGGTGGATCTTGTACTTACATCGCTTTATCAGCGGCCTTCTTTTTGCCAAATGTTAACGTAGTGGCTGTGGTAGGAGATGATTTTCCACAAGAATACATGGACACTTTGACGTCTCGCGGCATCAACTTAGATGGTTTACAGA
This sequence comes from Cytophagaceae bacterium, assembly GCA_027491195.1. Classification (GTDB taxonomy): domain Bacteria; phylum Bacteroidota; class Bacteroidia; order Cytophagales; family Spirosomataceae; genus Aquirufa; species Aquirufa novilacunae. Next base: position 523,974 of record JAIXWQ010000009.1, read on the forward strand.
TCAAGAAAGGGGAGAAATCGTTTTTCTGGGCAGGTAAATACCACAACAATATGAATTCACGTGACACTTTAGTGACGGAATTGAACGTGTTAGCAGATTTCAAACCAGAAATTCCTGCTTCTTACCAAGATTGTGATTATTTAATGTTGGGTAACTTGACTCCACAGGTGCAAATCGAAGCGATTCAAGGATTAGCTAAACGCCCGAAATTAGTCGTAATGGACACCATGAATTTCTGGATGGATGTAGCGATGGACGATTTGAAGCGTGTGTTGACGATGGTCGATGTACTTTGCATCAACGATGAGGAGGCACGTCAGTTATCTGAGCAATACTCTTTAAGAACGGCTGCTAAAATGATCATGGCAATGGGGCCTAAGACCTTAATCATCAAGAAAGGGGAGCACGGTGCCTTATTATTCCAAGGAGATCGCATGTTCTATTGCCCTGCGCTTCCATTAGAAGACGTATTTGATCCAACAGGTGCGGGTGATACCTTCGTAGGTGGATTCATCGGATACCTAGCAAAGACGGATGATATTTCGTTTGAAAACATGCGTCGTGCAATCGTTCATGGATCAGCGATGGCGTCCTTCTGTGTAGAGAAATTCGGAACAGAGCGTTTATTTGAAATTACGGAAGCTGATTTAGCGAGCCGTGTCAATGAATTTAGAGAGTTAGCTTCGTTCTAATTCTTATCCCACGATCACCTCGTGCATCTTATCCAGGTTCAGGTACTTAGCAGCCATGTCTCTAATATCCTGGGCCTGGATATTTTGTATGCTGTCCTGGAACTGATCATAGAAGTCAGGCGCTAAGCCATCTAATTGAATCACGCGCACCTTTTCGGCGATATCGAAAGCCTGCGTCAGTTCGCCTGTGAAGCTTCCCATCAGGTAACTTTTGACGATTTCTAGTTCTTCTGAAGGGACTAAATCGTTTTGAAGAATCGTTATTTCTTTTTTGATTTCTGCCAAAGTCGCGTCCACATTCTCCCCATTCACATCCGTTCCTACGACCCAATATCCTCCCCGCGGGTAAGGTGCTAAGCTAGAGGAAACGCCGTACGTGAAACCTTTGTCTTCGCGAATATTTTTCTGCAAACGAGATCCGAAATACCCTCCCAGCACCGTGTTCATCACGCTGTAATGGAAATAGTCCGGGTGATTTCTAGAAATGGCCGGCAATCCGAATCGGATGGAGCTCTGAACGGAGCCCTCTTTTTCTTCCCGAAGGCGGGTAGGTTCTTTCGCTGTTTGGAGTGTGGGTATCGAAATAGCTGGGCTGTTAAAGTTTATTTGCCCCAGCGTCGCATCTAAATAGGCGATTTGCATATCGCTAATCTTGCCTGAAAGGAAGATGACAGGTTTTTGGGATTTCCAGGTGCCTTCGAAATGCTTTTTAATTACCTGTTGATCTAAAGCGTCAAAATCCGATGCCACTGTAAAACGACCGTAGGGGTCGCTTGGGAAGAGGTTAGAACGGAATTTCTGACTGGCGGCGTAAGAAGTTTTCTCCCAGTTTAATTTCGTTTTTTGGCGCTCGATTTCGAGTTCCTTTTCGACTTCTTCTGCCGGGAAGCTCGCTTCTTGCAGAATCTCCGCAACCAGGGGAAGGAGGGAATTAAAATGTTTATTCAGGCCGTAAACCGTAAAGGTTCCATGATCTAGGCTCGCTTGTACGTCCCAAAAAGCCCCGAAAAAATCAAAATCTTGATGTATTTGTTGAGCCGTATGCGTCGTGGTTCCCCGCTTCATCAAGGAGGCAGTCATCCCGGCTAATCCGGCTAGAGGGCTGTGAATAGCACCTGCTTTGGTACTCAACTCAAACTTAAAAACCTCCTGCTCACCCGCAGAAACCACCCAAACCTGAATCCCATTCGACAAGGTGTGCAGGCCAGAAGAAGGGAATAAAACTTTCTCCACCGGATAGGCGGCAGGGGCATTACGGCGATCTAACATATTATTTTACAGGCTGATTAATGCCCGCAATGAGCGTTAAACGTAAGGTATTAGCTAAAGGGCTTCCTTGACCACTCGGCACTAAATAGGCAAAATCCAATCCGTATTTCGAATCCATTTTAAAGCCTAAACCGAAGGTGAAGTACTTGCGATTCCCCTTCATTTCGCTCTCGTGGAAATAACCTGTTCTCAAAGCAAAGGCATTATTAAACAAGTATTCAGCGCCCACCGAAGTCGTCACCTCTTTTATCTCTTCACTAATTCCATCTGGAGCATCCGCTAAGGAACCGAAAATCCCTCCGATCGCCGAAACCGTCGCTGGATCCGTCCCGATCATCTTCCCATTTTCATAGGCAGGAGGCGTAGGAACCATCAATTTATTGAAGTCAACCGTAAAAGTCAGCTTGTTTAAATCGTCTATCTCGTGCGTCGCCGCCATACCTACTCGTAAATTAGTTGGGATGAAGTTTCGCTCTGTTCCCCCGTAGGTTACTTTACCTGAAATGTTCGAAAGCGTTAAGCCGTAACTGTATTTCCAAGGACCTACACTCGGCTTAGCGTAGAATACAGAAATGTCTGCGGCTACTGTTTGGGCTGGTTTTAGCGCGTTGCTAACCCCGCCAGAACCCTGGTAATTACCTAATAGATTCGAGTTGATGTATTTTAAATTCATCCCTAACGAAAGTGCGGGAGATAATTTTCTGGCGTGGGAAATGCCGATGGCAAATTCTTTGGAATTAAAATTACCTGCGCTAGTCCCATTATCTAAAGTCGCCTGGAACATGCCCTGGTCGAAATAATCGATAGCAAAACCAAAGACTAAATTCTTTTTCGTCACCGTATAGCCTGCCACATTATAAAGCGCCATGTCATTCACTAGGTTGCGTAACCATGGGGTGTAGGATAGGGAGAAGCCCATTTTCTTATCCGTCGTCGCTAATTTTGCCGTATTCCAGTGAATCGCATTGGCATCCACGGATAAGGCTACTCCTGCATCTCCCATGGCTGCAGAACGCGCATCAGGGGCTACATTCAGGAATAAAAGGGTGGGTGTCGGAATACGCCCGGCATTCACTTGGCCGGAAACTAGGGTAGTTTGCCCTTGTGAAGCAAATCCGATGGTCGTAATTAGTAGGGTTAGTAATTTTCTCATGTTCTATTTAATATGCCCAATTTTGCCGCTAAAGCTAGCAAATGGAGCTCCAGTACCGTAGGTCAATTCTAATTGATAGTAGTTGATGAAATCAAATTGGGCTTTCTCCTCGTTACTCCAATCAATGGAGAATATTAGGTTAGCGTCATCACTACCAGGAATGATTCCGCTTCGCTCTACGATTTGTTTCCCTAAGTTACTATAAATTTTTAGTTTGTAGGTGTAGCTGGTCCAGCGTTTCTCTTGTAAAAAGGAGAAGTTGCTTCGCTCGGTCATCGGATTCGGGTAGATCCGTAATGTTCGATTTTCTTTTGCAGCTGCCACCGTGAACTCAAACGTTAAATTCCCTTGATTCGTATGTACATCGAAACAAGAAACCTGAATTTTATATTTCCCCGGTTTTAAGGAGTCAAAAGGGTAGGTGACGGACCCTTTGTTGCTGGAATTAACCGCAGGCGTAAATACCTGAGAAAGCGGAATTTTCAAGGTATCGTTGATGCTTAGATAGGCTAATTCACCTTTGGGTCCTACAAAACGGAGGGAGCTAGCGTCGCTGATATGGATTTGAAGAATCGGATTAGGCGAGCAGGCTTGTACGTCTGTTTCATTTAAAAGTAAGGCCGTTAAAGCGGGCGCATTGGATTCGTTGGGTTCCGTGGTTTTTCGGAGCTGAACCTTCATGCCACCGCCATAGCGCGTTCCATCAGCGACATGGGCGCGCCATTTTAATTGGGCGCTGGGCAGGCTAGCTAAGTTGAATTTGCCTTTTATCACGCTGGCAGCCATACTTCCCTCGAGTGCCCCAGGAATGGTGTAGCTGAATTTATCTGTTTTGGTCCCCAAAGTCTGTAAACTTCGGTCCTCCCCATAATAATAGACCTGAATCTCTCCGTCGATGGCTGGTGTCGTCTGACCTTGAATGACCCCATTCGCTAAAGTATCTAGGCGAAGGCTCAAAGCCTGTTGATTCCAAGGAAGCGGCATCGAGGGATCACCTAGCAAGGTGATATTTCGGTTAATGACCCCGGATTGACTCTCATTTTTCGCCTCTTTAAACAAATCGCCAAGTCGAAAGTCTTTATTATTTAGATGATTAACTAATTGTCTATAAAATGCCTGTCCGAATAAATAATTACTACTTTGAAATACAGGTCTCGTCGTGGAAATTAGTCCGATGGAACCACCTTGATTCGACAGCAAGCTGACCTCTGCTCCAGATAATTGATTCGGGTCATCAAAACGCCCAAACTGGCACGTCGCCGTCAATAAGAGCGGTAATTGCTTACTATTTTTCAACGTCTGCAATTCGTTAGTGGTGATGAGCTTTTCATCCGTCCAGGCGGATTCAGAACCATGTCCGAGGAAATGGATGAAATCAGCATCCTGGTTAAACAGGTCGAGACTCGCTTTTTTAGCCGCTACCGAGCCATAAAATCCATTCGTTAGCTCTTGTGGGTACTGGTCTAGGTAGGTTTTATTAACCTGAAATGCTGCAGGGATTATTTTTGAAAAATCCTCTGCATCCTGCACATGGATGTTAGAATCCCCATCGTCTGCGAGCCAAGCGAATCGGAAAGGCTGTTTAGCCTTGATCGTCTCATAGCTGATGATTTTGTTTACCAGCGTGAACGCTTCTTCCGCTGATTTGGCTGGAATGCGGCCGATTCCAACAGCAATCGATTCATTCTCGGCTTCATTTCCTTCGAGCCACTCCCCTTGATTATCTGCAATTAGCCCAAAATAGTCATCCGAAACATAGGTCTGCAAAGGTTGTAGCGACTCCCTACTTTCATAGCTAGGCACGTAATTATTGCGTTCTGTTGCGGTGGCGACCTTATTGATCCCCTTATAATCGACCGAAGCATCCCCAAACAACAACAAATAGCGGGGCTTTTTTAATCGGATAAAATCCCGGATAGCCGTAACGTCGACCTTGCCTGCCGAGAACTCGTTATAAATTTCAAAGGTCGAGTAGGCTTTCGTCTTTAGCCCTTGAGAGGCGCGGTAGCTCGCGAAGAGTTTGGCGGCTGGTAAAATGGAGGGACTAGCAATGATAATCAAATCAGCGGATGCGTCTGCCCGGATATTTTGATTTGCGATTAGTTCGAAGGAGCTCGGGTCAGCCGCTTTGGCCGGATCAAAAACCAGTAATTCAGCTCCTGGAACTAAATCTGAAAAGTAGAGGCTGCTTGATTTTTGCCACGTCTTGCCTGTTTCTTTTACCCAAACCTGGTGATTCGCTTGCAGGTTTTTGATGGAGATACTGAAGGAGGAATCCGTTTTATTCGGAAAAAAATACCGAGGGTTCTCGTTTAGGGCATTGAATTGGCGTGGGTATTCGAAGTCGATGAAATCGATGTAGCCCGAGCCCGTCGTATTGGAGTAAGCTAAATTCCAGCTCCAGTTTCCGTCTTTTATTTCAGGGTTGACTTTGGCTGCAAAGTCCCGAACGAAGGCTTTTTGATCATAGCGACCTCCTGTTGTCGCTGGGAATACCAGCGGTGAAATCGTATTTCCTGGAATTGAAAAAGTAAAGGTACCTGGAGCGACAGAAGAGGAGGCTAGACGTCCTTTCAGATTTCCTGGGAGGCCTGTCTTATAATCCGATAGGGGATATTGAATACTTCGGTTTACATTCCCAAAAAATCCATCGCCCAGCCACTCCCGACCCGACTGTAATAGGTTATAGGTTTCTGGTTCATAATGAAATCGGCTAAGCCCATAATCCAAAGCAGCAGTACTCGCAGAACCGGTTGCCGGATAGTTCGCAACTAAGGAAGGCGCCGGATCATCTAAACGGATATAATAAAAGGTCGTGTCGGAGTAGCTATGTTGGAATTTCTCTCCCCAAAAAACTACCTTATCTCCTTGCTTCAGAATAGGTATGGGTTGCAAGTCAACAGGTCTAGGGGCAGCATTGGATTGAGGTAATTGCCCTATTTCGTGGCCGTAAACGCCTATTTGGGAGGATTTTTGATTGTACTTCGCTAGAAAGGCAGGGCTTATTTGATAGAGGCCGGATTGGGTGATACCTACTTTAATCCATTTGCCGGTGGCAAGGACGGAGTTTTGGGCATAAGCCGTTGAAACCGCTAAAAGCAGAACGAAGCAAAGGTTAAGAAATTTCAATCGGAAACACGTATGCATTCTTCGCTACTAAGTAGTTCCTGCCGGAATTTATTTCTTTGCAAATGTAACGTGTTCGGCGAAGTTTCCCTTTGATAAAGGAAAGGTTTTTTAATTGAAAGGCAGTTCCCTCGGCTAATTCATGAACCGGAATGCCGGCTGGAGGCGCAGCATCGTAGGTCTTTAAAATATCCACTAGGGGTTGGTAGCCAGTGGAGGAGGCTGCCGGATTTTTTAAATAGGCTCGCAAAACGCTCACGAGTTCAGCCGGTAACAGTTCTTCGTCTAAAATGGGTTCGAATAAGGTATAGAATTCATTCTTCCATTCTTGCCCGTGCGGCAGCACCTTGTTCTTGTGAGCGAGGTAAGTCGTTAAGTGGGCGACCTCGTGAATGTAGGTCACTAAAAAGGCGTATGGATTGAGGTTGTGATTAACAGTGACTTGGTGTCCTTTCGCAGGGCTAAAGCGGTAGTCGCCTAATTTCGAATCACGGGATTTGCTGACGATAAAGTCAAAGGAATAATCATGCCAAAGTTGAAAGCAGTATTCCGCTACTTTGGGTGGGAAGTGGTCAAAAAAGGAATCAATCTTTTTATTCTTCATCCAGATTTTAAGCATAAAAAAAGTCCTCCGCATGCGAAGGACTTTTTTCTGATCGTTGTGCTAAAATTATTTAGCAGCAGCAGTGTCAGCAGCAGCAGTGTCAGCAGCAGCAGAATCAGCTGGAGCAGCAGCAGCAGCAGAATCAACAGCAACAGTGTCAGCAGAAGCTTCTGCTTTCTTCTCACCACAAGATGCTAAAGTTACCATTGCAGCAACGAAAGCTAGAGCGAATACTTTTTTCATTTCTTATTTTGTTTAAGGTTTGAGTCACAAATCTACGGCATTATTTTATAAGTACAAATAAATGCAAAATATTTTTTAAGATTTTTTTAAGGAATGGCTAATATTTTCGGAAAATGTGCCGTAATGGCCTGTATTCGGCTTAGAAATCCTTAAGAATTGCCCCCTTAAATTTGGGCTAAATTAGATTAGTCCTATTTTAACAGATCTTTAAAGCGATCGTAAAAGCCGCTAGACTTGAATGTGAAGGTCTTGTGCAAAATATAATTCGACACAAAACTATAGCCCATGCCATGAATTGTAGTCCCGATTTGGGTGATATTGATCTTTTTTACCGAGTAAGGTATGTGAAAAAAGAAATCTGGGTAGCGCGCGTGGATAAAATCGTAGGGGATGGTGCTGAATAACCAGGTGATGATCCCAGAGAAGCTAGCGACCAAAACGTATTTGAACATCTCGCGTCTTGTCTGCTTGCTTTGGCGGGCATTAAAGGCGAAGAGTTTGGTTAAGAAAAACCCTACCACTAAAGCAATGAAATAAGCTGGAAGAATCGAATCTTCGTAGGATACGCGAAACCAATCCTTAATTAAACCTCCTGCTAACAGTTGAACGCAAGCTCCTAATCCTGCCACAATAAAATAGGCGAATAAGTCTTTTTGATTAAAGAGGGCTGCTTTCTTGTCGCTCAAAGGCCTAGGTTAAAAAAGGTTTTTTACGATGCTTGGATAAACGCCTAATAACAAGGTACCTAAGGTACAAGCCCACATTGCGAACTTCACTAAGCCTGGCAATTCAATGCGTTCGATATCTCCTTCTTTGAAGTAGATCGCAATGATTCCTTTGAAATAGTAGTAAACTCCGACCGCAGACATCACGATAGCTAAGATCACTGGATAGTAGACATGGCGATTAAAGATGTCTGAGAAGACGAAGAATTTACCCCAAAAACCCGCTGTCAATGGAATACCCGCTAATGACAACATCGCGATAGTGAAACAGAAAGCTAAGCCTGGATTTTGCTTCGCTAAACCTTCGAATGAACTGATGTTCTCTGGTTTCTCGGTGCGCCCTGTTTGGTACTCAGCCACTAACATCACTACACCGAAAGCTACGATAGTCGCTAGAGTATAGGATAAAGAATAGTACAAAATGGTCGACGGCGTAGTCACTTGTTTTGCGCTCACCGTTAACAACATATAACCCGCATGGGAAATACTTGAATAAGCTAACATGCGCTTTAATGACTGCTGGTAAACCGCGGTAATGTTACCCACTAGAAGCGTTAACATGCTGATGTAGTAGATCGGGTAAACCCAAGTTCCGTACATGGATCCAAAAGGACCATTTAATAATTGATACAGCGCCGCGAAGCTAGCCGCCTTCACTACAGTCGACATGAACATAGTAAAGATCGTAGGCGCTCCTTCATATACGTCTGGTGTCCAGAAGTGGAAAGGGGCTGCTGAGATCTTGAAAAGGAAACCAATAAGAATCAATAATAGTCCGATCGAAAGGAAGATCGGGGTAGATTCTGGTGGCGTATTTGTAATCGCTAAGGCAATGTTTGCTAGGTAGAAGGAACGAGTCGCTCCGTACACTAAAGTTATCCCGAATAATAAGATACCCGTTGCGAAAGACCCCATTAAGAAGTATTTCAAAGCAGCCTCGTTTGAACGCAAATTACGTTTGTCAGATCCTGTTAACACGTACATCGCAACGGATAGAATCTCTAATCCGACGAAGAACATGATTAAGTGATCGAAGGAAACCATTAAAATGGCCCCTACAACGGAGAATAATAAGATGGCGTAGTATTCTGCTGGATGGGTATGTTCTTCATCGATGCCAAAGCCTTTCGAGAAACTCACCACCATAAAGGCCGCTAGTTGGATGATTAGGCTGAAACTAACCGAGGTATTCGTGGTGTGGAACATGTGTCCGTACCACAACATTTCGTGATTCCAGTCCATCGCCGTTAAGGCCATGCTGCCTACTAAAAACAAGAGAGTCGCTGCCTGGATGGTTTTTCTAGAAAGCCAAAAGCCCAAGAATAAATTTAAAATACCTAGAAGTGATAATGCAATGATAGCCGTCATAATGCTTTTTAATACTATTTTATTTGAACCATTGGATTAATTGCTGAACCGCTGGCTCACTAAAACCTAAAACTGTCGATGGGAAAATTCCACCTAAAATAACTAAGGCACTTAGGGGAATTAATACCGCTTTCTCCGCACCCGTTAAGTCTGCAAAGTCAGACGTGATACGAGACACATTCCCAAACATTGATTTCTGAATCAAACGCAACGTATACACCGCACCTAAGATGATGGTGATACCGGCGATAATTCCGAGTGTTAGATTTTGGTCAAACACACTCTTCAATAACAAGAACTCACCAATGAATCCATTCGTCAATGGTAAAGCAACGGATCCTAAACTTAAGATCACGAAAGTTACCGTCAGTGGGTAAGAGAATTGTGTGATACCGCCTAATTGCGCAATTTCTCTCGACTTCGTTCTACGCTCGATAATTTCAATTACGAAGAACAAGCCGACGATGTTGATACCGTGAGACAACATTTGGTATAATGCACCCTGAATACCTTCGATGCTACCAGATAAAATACCCGCTGACATCAAACCTACGTGAGCGAAAGAGGAATAAGCTAATAGGCGCTTAGCATCTTTTTGTTGAATCGCAATAATCGATCCGTAGATTACTCCGATCACCGAAAGGACAGAAGCTGTCAATCCCCACGTCGCTACTCCTACAGGGAACATCGGTAACACTAAACGAATTACTCCGTAAGTACCCATCTTTAACATGATACCTGATAATAACATCGTTCCTTGTGCAGGAGCAACGGTATAGGTATCTGGTTGCCAGGTATGGAAAGGGAAAACCGGCATCTTAATGGCGAAAGCCAAGAAGAAAGCAGCGAATAAATAACCTTGTTGGTCTGCGCTAAGTCCTTTGGCCGTTTGATACAACACATCCATGTCTGCTGAGTGGAACTCACCGGGCGTTTGTAAGTACACAAATACTAAGGCAATTAAGAAGAATAAAGACCCGAATAAGGTATAAACGAAGAACTTAAACGTGATTGCATTCTTGTTTTCGCCGCCATAAATAGCTGCAAGGAAGTAAATTGGCAATAAAGACGCTTCGAAAAAGAAGTAGAATAAGAACGCATCTTTCGCTAAAAAGGCACCCATTAAGGCTGTTTGCATCGCTAGCATTAAGCCTTGGAATTGTGAATTATTCGCACGATCCGTATTTGCGGTAGTCGCCACGATGAAGGGAACTAATAAAGCACAAAGTCCGATAAGCACTCCGCTGATTCCATCGACATACAAAGAGAAGGATAAACCTGCTTCCGCTACCCAAGGAGCAGAGAAAGAAACGGGGCTCAAACTTGCTTCTTGTAATACGAAAGCGGTTGCAGCTAATTCAATAAGGGAGGCCGCTAGGGAAATGACAAACGCATTTTTTGGCTTGAAGATCAACAAAGCTGATCCAATCAAAAGCGGGAATAAAAGTATAAATAGTAGATACATAGCTATGTGGCGATCGAAGGATTAATGAAGGATCGTACTTTTTAAACTAACAAATAAGATAACAACGATGGCCGCAACCATGCAGAATAAGTAGATGCCTACGTTACCGGTTTGGGCTCTGCGGAACTCGCTCGACGCATATTTCACGAATCGACCTAAGCCCTCTACGAACAAGTCGATTACTAAAAAGTCGATCACTTGGAAGAAGAAATTAGATAAGAACGAAATCGGCTTTACAAACAGGGTATCGTATAATTCGTCGATATAGAATTTGTTGTAAATCACTTTTTGAATACCTGATACTTCGGCATCTTCTGCTGGAACCGATTTCTGCATTCCGAATACATAAATGGCTAAGAACGCTGGCAAGAAAGCCGCTAAAAGTGGAGCGCCACCTTCTAAACTTAAGAAGTTTACTTCCCCTGCTTCGCCTGCTTCTGGCAATAATGGAGCTAACCAATGGGCTAGGAATTCATTACCTCCTGCGAAATGAGGCAGGTTAATCAAACCGCCACCCACGGAGAATACCGCTAAGATAATCAAGGGCAAAGTCATCGTGATAGGTGACTCGTGTAAGTGATGCGCTTGTTTTTCTGTTCCTCTGAACTCTCCGTAGAAAGTTAAGATAAACACACGGAACATGTAGAACGAAGTTAAGGCTGAACCCAAAATCGCTAAACCCCACATGATCGGATCATGGTGGTAAAGGCTCGCTAAAATTTCATCTTTCGAGAAGAAACCGGCGAATGGAGGAATACCTGCAATCGCGATCGTACCTAACATGAAGGTGATGAACGTGATAGGCATCTTCGATTTTAATCCACCCATGCGGCGAATATCTTGTTCGTCTGACATCGCGTGAATCACCGAACCCGCTCCTAAGAACAACAAGGCCTTAAAGAAGGCGTGTGTCATTACGTGGAAGAATGATGCGGTGTAAGCAGATGCGCCTAAACCCATGAACATGTAACCTAATTGGGATACCGTAGAATAGGCAAGGACTTTCTTAATATCGTTTTGGAATAAACCGATTGCAGCGCCTAATAAGGCAGTCGCTAAACCGATCCAACCTACGAAGTGCAATACTTCTGGGCTTAATTCGAACAAGGCATTAGCACGGATGACCATGTAAATACCAGCTGTCACCATCGTCGCTGCGTGAATCAAAGCAGATACCGGAGTAGGACCTGCCATCGCATCTGGAAGCCAAGTAAATAACGGAATCTGTGCTGATTTTCCCATCGCACCGATGAATAAACAGAAAGCGATGATGCTTAAGTCTGTTGTATAATCACCGCTTTTAACGGCTGCGAAAATCGTTTGATAATCTGTTGTCCCAAAATCCTGGATCAACAAGAAAATACCCACTAAGAAACCTAAGTCACCAATACGGTTCATGATGAAGGCCTTACGAGCCGCATCTCCGTAGGAATTCTTTTGGTTCCAGAATCCAATCAATAAATACGAACACAAACCTACGCCTTCCCAACCGATGAATAATACAGTGAAGTTTGCCCCTAAAACCAGGATTAACATGAAGAACACGAACAGGTTCAAGAAGGCAAAAAACTTGCCAAAACCCGCATCATGCGACATATAACCGATTGAATAGATATGAATCAATGTTCCAACCCCTGTAATTACAAGGAGCATTAAAATCGATAATTGGTCGATTTGGAAGGCAAAAGGAATCTTTAAATCACCTACATTAATCCAATCCGCGATGGGCAAAATTTGCGCCTGGCCATCGAAATTCAAGAATAACTGAAGCGATAGTGCGAAAGCAACCAAGGGAGGAATTGTTCCAATGATGCCTGCGATTTGCTTCGGCAATTTAGGGTACGCTAAACCATTAATAGCAAATCCTAGTAAGGGTAATAGTGGAATAAGGAATAGTAAAGACATATTAATTTGGCGGAATGGGTTCGCTGAATTAGTTTTTTAACTTGTTGAGAACACCGATGTCGATGCTTTGAATATTGCGGTAAATCATCACGATGATGGCTAAACCTACAGCTACTTCAGCTGCGGCCACGGCCATGATGAAGAACACGAAGATTTGACCCGCAGGATCTGAATAATACGATGAAAAAGCAGCTAACAACAAGTTAACGGCATTTAACATTAATTCGATCGCCATGAATACGATGATCGCGTTTCTGCGAGTTAATACGCCCAAAATACCGATACAAAACAAAGCAGAGCTTAAAATAATGTAATGCGTTAATGGAATCGTACGAATAATTTCAGGTATTGATTGCATAGTCTTAAATAATTACCAAGGCTTCAGGCAAAAGCCCGTCCAAAAAATGCATTTATGCGAGGCAAAAATACGAAAATATCTGATAGCCTCGACATCAAAAATGCCTTAACGCTGAAAACCTTGCAATTTTATTTCGGTTAGTTTGCGCTTCGTGTCCATCGGGAAATCGCCCTTCATCATCCAGTCGTAATAAGAGGGGTCAGACTTCAAAACTTCCATTACCGGTTTGCCGATATGTTTGCCAAAATTAAAGCAAGCCACGCGCTCCTTATTGTAGGCCATGCGGTTAGCGTAGTCAATTGAATTAGAGGCGCTTAACTCATGTAGTTTATCCATGTCGTTTTGGATAGGGAAGACTTCTTTGCCATCCGCATCCTTAATGGACTTATTCGCGTAATGTTTGACCTGGGCATTTAATACCTCAAGCGTGGCTAACACATCCGCCTCAGCTCCGTGGGCTCCGATTAATTCTTTGCCACAATAAAATTGGTAAGCGGCAGTCAAGTTGCGTGGCTCCATTAAGTGGAAAATGCGTTGAGCATCCACCAATTTTCTGTTTTTCATGTCGAAATCCACCTCAGCGCGAAGCATTTCCTCCACTAACATGGGCACATCGAAACGATTGGAATTAAATCCAGCTAGGTCGCAACCATCTAAAAAAGCGGATAAAGAGCGCGCTACCATACGAAAAGTAGGCTCATCTTTCACGTCCTCATCATAAATCCCGTGAACTAAAGATGCCTCGAGTGGAATCGGAATGCCCGGGTTCACGCGACGCGTTTTCACCTCCACGGTTCCGTCTAGATTGGCTTTGGCAATTGAAATTTCCACAATGCGATCGCGGTTAATTTGAATGCCGGTCGTCTCTAAATCGAAAAACGCTAGAGGTCTCTTGAGTTGTAATTGATGTTCCATGGGATTTTTTAAAATGGGCCAAAGCAAAGATAAGTTATTATTACCTTTGTCAAATGAATTTTCAACCGAAAGCGCTTTTTTTTGACTGGGATCATACCCTGTGGGATCATGATTTGAATGCCCGAGAAGTATTACTGGATTTAGCGCTTGAATACGAGCTCGACATCGAGCCGGAGAGTTACTGGGCTACCTTCGAAAAAATCAATAATGGTTTATGGGACCAATACGCTGCTGGTCAGATATCGCAGGCAGAATTACGCGAGATTCGCTTTGTTCGCTTTTTTGAGGAGGTTGGCATCCAGGGACCTGCGCAGGAATTCGGGGAAAAATACCTTGAGCGTGCACCACGGAAGACGAATTTGATGCCGGGCGCTTTTGAGCTCATTCAAGATTTAGCCGCGCATTTTCCTTTGTATATTTTAACGAATGGCTTCGATGATATTCAATACGTGAAGATTGAAGGAGCTGGTATGCGCTCTTTTTTCAAAGAAATTATCACCTCTCAGCAGGTGGGGACGAAGAAACCGAATCCACAATTTTTCCAGTATGCGTTAACACGTGCTGGAATTCAAGCCGAGGAGGCCTTGATGATCGGGGATCACGTAGAGGCGGATGTGCGCGGTGCTTTGCAGGTGGGAATTCCGGCGATTCACTATAATCCTTTTTCAATGGAAACTGATTTGCCTCACGAAATTCAGCACTTGGATGAGCTGAGGGCTTTACTCAAAAATCGATAATTGATTATCGCTCGATTTGCGATCAAAAATCTTCTTATCCCGGATGAATTTTTTGTTCTCTTCTAGGAACAAAATGAATTGCTCGATTTGCGCGTATTGCACACTGAAATCGATGTTGTTCACATCGTAGGATTCGACATAGACTTGCTTGAAATCGGTAATAACGTAGTCTAGGCGTTGAATTCCGTATTTTTGAAGACCTAAAAGGTAGAGGTTTTGGTGGTTCGTCAAAAAGCGATTCGGCTCATAATAGGCCGTACTTTTTAAGTCAAATGCCACCGTATCACCCACGCCATCTACGTAACCGTAAATCTGGGCGTTTTTGTAGCGCGCTTCTACGTAAAACTGGGTCTTGTATTTTGCAGGTAATAAGTCGCGGGCTTGATCGATGATTCCTTCCGCGAATGCCTCTTCATTTTCACCTAAAGTCACCGCTCGCTCAAAATCAACCCCCTTTTGCTGCGCATTCGTCGTCGGTTTTTTGACCCGATTAATGCGGTCAATTAACTCAATTTCATCCACAATTATCTTACCATTCGAATCGCGAGATTGATTCGCATAGAGATTAAAGGAATTTAAAAGCGTGGGATATAAGCGGTAAATCATGCTGCAATTTATTGAATTTGGAGGCGAGTCACAATTTCATCTTCGATTAAATGCGATTTTGTGATCTCTGCCACATCTTCCACTTGTACATTGCCATAGAAAACGCCTTCTGGGTAAACGACCATCGTGGGGCCTTTTCCACAGAAATCAAGACAGCCTGATTTTTGGACGCGGATCTTTGCCGTTCCACCTTGCGCAGCATAGCTCGCACGGAAAGCGTCGACTAATTCCATTCCGTGAGCAGAACCACAGCATTTTTTAGGGGCATCTTTGTCGTTAGCGCAGATAAATACGTGTTTTTCGAAGTGCATAGTTTTAGCTATTTAAAAGTAATACGATAGGACAATGGTCCGAATGCTTCACATCTGGTAGGATGGAGGCATGTTGAATTTTAGAGGCCAAAGGCTCAGACACCATTTGGTAATCAATTCGCCAGCCCAAGTTTTTGCCTCTTGCTCCGGCGCGGTAAGACCACCAGCTGTAGTGGTGGGGTTCTTCATTCACCGCCCGGAAGGAATCTACGAATCCACGATTCACAAATCCATCCATCCATTCGCGCTCCTCGGGTAAGAAACCAGAGCTGTTCGCGTTGCCTTTTGGGTTGTGAATATCGATGGCTTTGTGGCAAATATTGTAATCGCCTGCGATAACTAAATTCGGGAATTCGATCTTAAGGGCGTTAATGTAATTTTGAAAATCACCTAACCAGTCCATCTTGAAGGCTTGGCGTTCATCACCGCTAGATCCAGATGGCATGTAGACAGACATCACGGAAAATCCGTCATAATCCGCACGTAACACGCGGCCCTCTGCATCGTATTTATCGATACCGCAACCTACGGACACGTTATTTGGCCTAATCTTACTGAAGATAGCCACGCCTGAATAGCCTTTCTTCTGAGCAGAATGCCAATAGACTTCGTAGCCCAAAGCAAAGATTTCAGACAAGTCCACTTGCTCGACTTCTGCCTTCAATTCTTGAATGCACAGGATGTCCGGATTTTCCTCTTGTAGCCAAGTAGTAAAACCTTTCGTGATGGCGGCTCGGATGCCGTTGACGTTATAACTAATGATCTTCATTCGGGAATATCTCGGTTTTGAAATAATGAATGACGTGTGCTTTTAATAATAATTCTTGCTCCTTTAGCGGAAGCGAAGGGATTGCTTGCACATTTTTCCAATGCGGCCAACCTTCTTCATCTAAACCTTCTAGTTCATAAAAATCGCTGTAGCTCAGCACCTTACAAGTGGCAATGTGCAGGAGGTCCTGTTTCTGTTCTTTGGTAAAATGCGCATGACCCTGCCCTAATTCCTGCACGCCTATCATCAATAGAATGGGCTCCATTTCGGATGGTCGCTTGCCAAACGTGTTTTCGAAAAAATCGAGAATCATCTCCCATTCTTCAATAACAACGGCGGGCTCAAATTCCATATAACGTGTGATTTAAATGAGGTGCAAATTAGGGACAAAAAATGATAATTTGCGGTAGATGTCGTAATTTTGGAAACCAATAACCAAAAAATCAGTTTATAAAATGCATTCGATTGCAGAACCACGTGCCTTTCATACCCTTCGAACGAATAAACGAACCTTTAAAAAAATGAAATCCTTCTCCATTCCCTCTTTATTTAAGAGTAACGTGATAGGTCAAATCAAGGAATCTCGTCGGGTTCAGGATAAATTAAAAAAAGATTTTACGCCTACTCACTTGGATTTTGGTCCGGTGGAGGTGTTGCTTTCGAGGCACTTTGGATTTTGTTATGGAGTGGAGAATGCGGTAGAAACGGCGTACCACATTATTGATCAAAACCCGGATCGCCGCATTTTCTTATTGTCTGAGATGATTCACAATCCGGCAGTAAATGCAGATTTATTAGACCGTGGCGTTCGTTTTATCCAAGATACCTCTGGGAATCAGTTGGTGCCCTGGGAGGAGTTGAGCTCAAATGATATCGTGATTGTACCTGCTTTTGGGACGACTTTAGAGACGCAAGCGATTTTGCAATCGCGCGGAATCGATCCCTATGCTTATGATACGACCTGTCCTTTTGTGGAAAAGGTGTGGAATAGAGCAGATGCGATTGGGAAAAAGGATTACACGGTGATCGTTCACGGGAAACCAAGTCACGAAGAGACAAAGGCTACGTTTTCGCATTCACAGGCGGTGACACCTACGCTGATCTTAAAAAATATCGATCAAGCCGTTGCTTTAGCGGCCTATATTAAACAGGAAAAAACGTCGGAGGAATTCTTTGCGGAATTTGAAGGCCAATATTCAACGGGTTTTGATCCGATGAAGGATTTAAAACGCATTGGTGTCGTGAATCAAACGACTATGTTAGCAACGGATACGCAAGAAATTGTGGATTATCTGCGTCAAGTGATCCGCTTGCACTACCAAGTGGCTCCAGAAAACATCAAAGATTATTTTGCTGACACGCGCGATACGCTTTGTTATGCGACAAACGATAACCAAAGCGCAACCTACGGTTTATTAGCCGAGGAGGCTGATTTTGCGATTGTCGCTGGCGGTTATAATTCGTCGAACACGGCACACTTAGTTGACTTGTGTGTGGCGAAATTACCGACCTATTTTATCAAGAATGCAGAGAAATTGATTTCGGCAGAAGAGGTATTGCATTTTGATAATGTGGCCAAAGAAGAACGTACAGCCATTTCTTTCATTCCGAAGAAGGAAAAAACACGTGTACTTTTGACCTGCGGTGCTTCTTGTCCAGATGCGGTGATGGAAGAAATTTTGCGAAAATTAGTGTCCTTTTTCCCAGGTTCAAAGGACGTGTATGAGGTCGTTAATACGATTCTACAATCTTCTTAACAGCAGGCAAATAGCCTTCCCCGAAAAGATTCACATGTACTAATAATGGGTACAGATTATAGAGCGGAATTCGCTCGTGGAACCCTTTTTGGATAGGGAAATTGGCATTATACGCTTCGTAAAATGCTTCCTCAAATCCACCAAACATCGTCGTGAAAGCAATTTCTGCCTCTCTCAATCCATAATAACAGGCCGGATCGACTAAGGTAATTTGTCCCGCGGGATTTGTCATCGCATTACCTGACCAAAGATCTCCATGGATCAAGGCAGATGATTCATTCGGTAAAAGAGAAGGTAATTTTTCGAATAAAACTTCCAATTTTTCCTCTAAAGCGGCATCTATTTTACGGTCATAAACCGCCTGAGTTAATTGCTTTCGCAATCTGTTCTCTGTAAAAAAGGCGACACCATCGGTGTTCCAGGTGTTGATTTGAGCGGCAGAACCTAGGTAATTTGTATAGTCCAAACCGTGCCCTTTCGGACTTGTGTTACGATGTAGGCGCGCCAGTTTCTCCCCAAAATCCACCCAGTAATTCGCCGCTTTCTCTCCGGAGGGAATGCATTCCATCATCAAATATTCCTTCTCCTCCATCGAACCCACGCCGATAACGCTAGGGACCGAAATGGTAGATGTGCTCCCGACTAAATTTAGATTTTTTGCTTCCGCCTCGAATAAACCTTGGTGATCACCTTGATTCCATTTAATGAAATACTCATCCCCAGACTGCAATTTTACACGTACCGCTAAATTGAAATTACCCCCATAGAAGAATTCCAAGTCTTTCACTTCGGTGTTTTCTCCTAAGTGATGCTGGATAATTTTATCAATAAACTGGTATTGTGCTTGCGTTTCGGTGGACATAAATCAAAATTACGATTTTCTTTTATAAAGCGGAACCGTGCTGCAAGGTTCTCCATAAAACAAGCTCTTCGCCACCGGCTGCAATAATTGCGTGATTTTTAGGTAGGCATCCGTAGGAACGGATTCTTTTGAACAACCTTTGATGACGATTTTGGCATCCTGAAAATCAGCTGGATTTACTTTTGCTAAAGCCTGATCAAATAATAGTTTTTCTAAGTCTGCTAAATCCCCGAAAATAAGCGTCTTCGCAAAAGGAGTCAATTGAACCCCTAATAACATGTATGCCCAGGTGGGAATGATGGCATCCTCACTACAACCTACCGCGACGTGCTTACCAGCATACATCGACCAGTCGTGGCCAGCAATAAATTCCCGAAAATCTTTTTCTCTTAGGGCAATTCCCTGGAATAACTGATCCTTGATATCAATAAAAACTCGCTCCCCAGGAATGCGCAAATCCTCTAGATCGATTTGCGTTAATCCGCTTTGGTTCACCCGATTGATGATTTCTTCAGCCATATTACAGTGATTTTAAGGTCGGTTTAGTGCCCATGTATTCCTTTAAATAATCGGGCTCTTTGGTAACGAGGTTTTCGAATTTTTTGTTCAAAAATGCCTCATAAGCTAATTTACCCATGTATTGAGCCTCCGGACACAAAGGTTCTTCCACAAAAGTGATGGCCGTGTGAGCACAAGTATCCTTCCATTTTGCGGATCCATTTCCGAATGCAAGTACAGGCCTGAATTCCTGAAAAGAGTCCGGGCTTAAAATATGGGCTTCTTGAGAAGATACTTCTTCTAGATCAGCGGTGTACACTGCCGCATAAACTTCCATTCTTCTCGCGTCTAACAGCGGTAAAAGTAACGTTTCAGCTGGCGCCTGAACAGCAGCAGCTAAGACTTGCAAAGTAGGTAAACAAATCAAAGGTTTATCTAATGCGAAACAGATTCCCTTCGCGGTCGCTAAACCAATGCGTAAACCAGTGTAGGAACCGGGGCCATTTGAAACAGCAACAGCAGAAAGATCAGCCAGCGCGAAACCCGGGGTCTTCATCACCTTTTCAATTAAAAGCGTGAGCGCCTTCGAGTGTGAGCCCTCTTCAGAAACCAATTCCTGGCTGATCAATTGCCCTTTATTGTGTAAGGCAACGGAACAATTTTGGGTCGACGTATCTAAACTTAGGATCAGACTCATGTTAATTTTTAATTAATTCTAGGCTTTTCAAAAGGGTAGGATCATGTTCAAACGACCATTCATTGATTCCCTTTTTATAATAATACTGATGTACGATTTCTTGCTCTAAAAGGCCTTCGATGACCTTCTTATTTCCTTGCAACTCGCGCGCCACGGAGGAATCCCATTCAGGTTTTAGTCGGTCTAGCTCTTTCGTTAAATTCGCGTACAAAATATCTTTCGAAGTCTCTTTTAACACATCACGCATCTGTTTTTCCAAAGGGCTTTCGTAGTGAAACTTGCTCGCCTTCACCCATTGAACAAACGCTTCGTATTCCGTATCGTTCAAATGAAAATTAGCGGCAGGGGCAATTTTAGCCTGCTTTAGTTTATATAAACGCGCATATTGGAAGAAAATCCGCTCTTTTAATAATTGCTGAATTAGGCTATTCGCTTGCGGTCTTCCCACTAGCACATCGGGCTCGATTCCTCCACCCGCATTTACTTTGCGACCTTTACGGGTTTTGAATTCTTGCTTGACAGTATCCTTATTTTCTGAATAGTCGATGGCCTGAATACAACGGCCACTCGGGATGTAGTATTTCGCAGTCGTGATTTTGATCTTAGCTCGGTACGGTAAATCGCGGGTCACTTGCACTAGGCCTTTCCCAAAACTCCGTTGCCCCACAATCGTCGCCCGATCGTAATCCTGCAAAACGCCTGCTACAATTTCGGCAGCTGAAGCCGAGTTTTGGTTGATTAACACCACTATTGGAAGTGAGTTATCCCAGCTCGGATTTAATGCTTTATAGGTTGCGTTCCACTCTTTCAATTTTCCGCGTGTGCTCACGATGGGTGTTTCCTTATCTAAAAATAAGTTACAGATATCCACCGCTTGGGTTAATAAGCCTCCCGGATTGTTTCGTAAGTCTAAAATCAATTGCTTCATCCCGTCTTTCTTCAATTGAAGCAAGGCGGCTTTCATTTCTTTCGTAGCGGATTGATTGAATTCTTCAAGTTCGATATAACCGATTCCTGGGCGAATGATGCCGGAATAGCCTACGTTTTTGATTTGTACGGTGGACCTCTGCACCGTCAAGCTGAGCTTCTCCTCCCCACGTAAAATTTCTGCGGTTAACTTACTGTCTTTCGGGCCTTTGATTAATTGGCCTGGATCTGAATCTTCTGTGATTTTTACCCCATTAATGGAGAGTAATTGATCTCCTATTTGTAGCCCTGCTTGCAATGCGGGGCTGTTTTCGTCTACGTAGGTAATATAATATCCTTTGTCCACCCACGAGGCACGGATGCCGATGCCCTCGTATTTGCCGGTGGTCAGGGTGTTGAATTCGTCCAAATCCTCTTCGGGATAATACACCGTGTAGGGGTCTAACTGATCCAGCATGCCATCGATGGAGTTTTTGACCACCTTGTTCGGGTCGATAGGGTCGACGTAGAATTGATTTAATTCTTTGATGACGCTGGCGTAAATATCCAGGTTTTTGGCAAGGTCAAACAACTGGTCCGCCCGGCTAAAAGCCCACAAGCCCATACCCAAAACCACGAAAAGGCTTAGTCTAATTAGCTGTTTCATTCGGCAGGGTGAATTTATCAAGGATGGCGGCCATTTTCTTGTGGATTTTGTCTGAAGGTTCGATGGTGGAACCAATATAGACAAAAGCCAACACATCTGGAAGTTTCAACTTGCCCTCCACTTGAAAATGAGGTTTATTTAGGCGGTAAGCCTCGCGGATGCGACGCTTGAGGGTATTTCGGTCCACAGCTTTGCTGAAACGACGTTTGGGAACCGAAATCAAAATCTGTGGTTGCTCGAGTCCGGGCTCGAAGGTATTCTCCCGGATGTATAAAACACGAAAAGGATAGACAAATCGCTCTTCAACGATTCGACTATCCTTCTCGAATAAGGAATCAATAATCTTAATATGCGTTAGACGCTCCGATTTAGAAAATGTAAATTTCAAAGCAGGAATACTAAGTGTACAACAATAGCAAACCAGAAATCTTCTTTTCTAAGATCTATGGCTTATTTGCCTCTTTTTTCGTCTGAAACAGTCAACTTGTGACGTCCTTTAGCACGACGGTTTGTCAACACGCGACGACCGTTTGCCGTAGACATACGCTCACGGAAACCGTGTTTGTTTTTTCTCTTACGTACAGAGGGTTGAAAAGTTCTTTTCATTTCTTTATTTGTTAAAGCAGCCCATCATTACGATTGGGACTTGCAAAGGTAAAACAAAATATTTATTCATCAAGCTACGCTTGACCGGTCCTTAAACCTTGATTTCTACGTCTACTCCTGATGGCAATTCTAACTTCATCAAAGCATCTACTGTTTTTGCAGAAGAAGAGAAGATGTCAATTAGACGCTTGTAAGTACATAATTGGAATTGCTCACGTGCTTTCTTGTTAACGTGTGGTGAACGTAAAACAGTGAATTTCTCAATTTTTGTTGGAAGTGGGATAGGGCCAGAAACAACTGCTCCTGTAGCTTTTACCGCTTTAACGATTTTCTCTGCTGATTTGTCTACCAATGAGTGGTCAAATGACTTCAGCTTAATGCGAATTTTTTGATTCATATAAGATGGTTCTTTAAATGATTAAGCAGCGAAAGAACCATTTACTCCGCTACTTAAATTAATTAGGACTGCAAAAGTACGGAATGTCTATTAATTATGCAAGCCTCAGAATTTTGTTTTTTGCAGAGCCCGCTGTTTCTCAGCTAAATAGCTCCCTTGCTGAGCTTGATATAAAGCCGGATCGAGTGATTTTAGTTTATCCATCGCCTCATCTGCATAGGATATTTCGCCCATTTTGAGCGCTTGAAAGGCATATATAGGATAATAGGCCGGATTCTGCTCGTTCCATTGCAGGGCTGCTAGACTATACTCATAGCCTGTTTTGGCAGGCACAAACGTTAGCGCCTCTCGCAGAACGCCTAGTTGGAATGGGTGTTTTTCGAGCATTTGCAAGGCATTCGCTTTGGTAAGCGCTGGTGTTTTCGCAGGGAATGCTGTCGCATATTTCCAAAAAGCGAGAACACCCGTCATCCACGAACTCTGTGTCGTGTCTGTGGCAATGGAAACATTGAGTTGATTCAAAGCCGCCAAAGGTTTCTCGTGGTAAAATTCCTGCCACGATTTTAATAGTTCTAATTCTGGGAACATATCGCCCATCGTTTTTTGCCAATCGTCTAGCGGGAATCTAGGGGCTTTTCCTTTCCAATAAAACAAGCCATTATATAAGTAGACCAAATCGCGCAAGTCGGCAGAAGGGACGAAAGAAGGATTCATCGGCGCCGTGGGAATGCCAGCTGCCAGTAAATTAGCTTGAGTGGCTAGATCTTCTGAGGGATCGAATTCGGGTTTTTGCTTGCGATAGACCACCTCTGCATATAAGTTGTTAGCTTTATATAGTGGGTTTTCGGGTTCAAGGCTAGCTGCTTTTTCGTAAAAATAGGCCGCAGAATCAGCCGTGGCTAGTCGTTCGTATTGTAGCGCTAATTGGGTTAAAATTCTGGGATCAGTTAAATCGCTCTTTTGCAGGGTGAACAAAGCATCAAAAGGACGGTTTTCTGTGGCAAATACATTCGCAAGCGCGACGGAGAGTGCGGGATCAGGATGCATGCTTTGGCTGGCGGCTACATAATAGGCAAAGGTTTCCGTGTCGCCTGCTTGTTGTGCCAAGGCAGCTAAACTTAAATTGCTCTTCGTGTTTATGCGGCTATGAAGTGTGGCATTTTTATAGTGGATTTCTGCCATTTGATGGTCACCTAATAAGGTCGAGATGTCGCCGGCGTAATTCTCTTTAGCGGCCATTCCTTGGTGATAGGCGCCTGAATTGAAGGCGAAAACGGCACCCACACTCAAAATGACAACGCCTATTTGAATTAAATGCAGGGGCAGAAGTGCTGCCTTGTGAATGACTTTGTGGATGGGGAGGTTTTGGGCCATGAGCGGGCCAAAATTCCGGATAATAAATAAGGGGAACAGCAAAGCCATGATCACCTGGTTAATCATATTCCAGCTTTCGATGGCTAAAACGCCAGGGCTGTTGCTGTGCCACAAAATAGGGGCAAGGCTTGAAAGTGAAAGTAAGCCGAGGCCGAGCAGGGTTTTGTTGTCTTTGTTATGGTAAAGGTAAATCCCCACAGCTACCATCGCCCATAAAAACGCAGGGATAGCAGTGCGGATGCCCACATCGAATCGCTGATTTGCGAAGGTCAAGACTAAATTTATCCCCCAAAACAAACCCAAAATCGTGCGATTCCGCTTCGAGCTCAAGCGATCAGCTCCGTGCGAGATGCCTAGTAGAAAGGAAGGAATAGCGGCTGCACTCAACACCGAAAGACCTGCGAAAGCGAGCTGACTTAAGCTAAAAATTTGACTACTTATGATTTGTGTTAGAGATTCAAGGGAGGCGTCAGACAGGGAAAAAGCGACGATTCCAAGCCAAAGCGTGGCTCCTAACAGGGCTTGCCAAGCGGGTAAAACCGAAAACAATACCACCGCTAAACCAATCATCGCCACGATGATTCCTAGTATTTCAGGAGTAGAATCGAGGGGGATTGCCTGTATTTGGAAGTTTTGGCGAATAAAATAAACCGTTGAATGCAAGTCCTGGCCAGCCCGCGTGTCCACTACTTTTTGATACGGCATCATTTCCGCCACCTCCACCCAATCAAAAAGGGCCACTCCACCATAAATCCACAAGCCAGTGGCGCCTAAAACCAAGGCGATACAGGTATAAAAGAGGGAGTTTTTAAGTGATGGGCGAGTCATGCTCCTATTTTGGTCCAAAAAATGAATTCCTAAATTTCACACAAACTACGATTCATTCAAAGAAATTGCCTGATTTTGGCAAAAAATAGTTGAAAAATACTAATTTCTATTTTGGTAAATTCGAATTAAGAGGCTAATTTTGCAGTCCGAATGTTAGTATCATTCGTAAACAAAACACAATCTTAGTTTTTTAGCTAACAAATTAAAATTCAAATGGCAAACGCAGTTAATAAAGGAAAAGTTGCGCAAGTAATTGGACCCGTTGTCGATGTGAGCTTCGAAGGAGAAGGATCACATTTACCAGCGATCTTGAATGCTCTTTCAGTAACGAAATCAAATGGTCAAACGCTTGTTCTTGAAGTGCAACAGCACTTAGGAGAGGATCGCGTTAGAACAATTGCGATGGAAGGAACGGAAGGTCTTCAACGTGGACAAGAGGTAATCGATAAAGGTACTCCGATGACGATGCCTACAGGTGAGGGTATTAAAGGTCGTTTGTTCAACGTAGTAGGGGATGCTATCGATGGTATCGCTCAGCCTAAGTCTGACAAAGGTCTTCCGATTCACCGTGCTGCGCCTAAATTTGATGAATTAGCGACTACGACTGAAGTTTTATTCACAGGAATTAAGGTTATCGACTTATTAGCACCTTACGTAAAGGGTGGTAAGATTGGTTTATTCGGTGGTGCCGGTGTAGGTAAAACCGTATTAATCATGGAGTTGATTAATAATATTGCCAAAGCATACGAAGGTCTTTCCGTATTCGCAGGTGTAGGTGAGCGTACTCGTGAGGGTAACGACTTATTACGTGAGATGATCGAATCAGGCGTTATTAAGTATGGTGAGGAATTTAAGCACGCGATGGAAGCGGGTGAGTGGGATCTAACGAAAGTAGATAACACAGAACTAGCGAAATCACAAGCTACTTTAGTGTTCGGTCAAATGAACGAGCCTCCTGGAGCACGTGCTCGTGTGGCTTTATCAGGATTAACAGTTGCGGAACACTTCCGTGATGGTGATGGCGAAGGTCAAGGTCGTGATATCTTGTTCTTTATCGATAACATCTTCCGTTTTACACAAGCGGGTTCTGAGGTATCTGCCCTTTTAGGTCGTATGCCATCTGCGGTAGGTTACCAACCAACCTTAGCGACAGAAATGGGTGCGATGCAAGAGCGTATCACTTCGACGAAGCGTGGTTCGATTACATCGGTACAAGCGGTATACGTACCTGCCGATGACTTAACGGATCCAGCTCCGGCAACAACGTTTGCCCACTTAGATGCAACAACCGTATTATCTCGTAAGATTGCTGAATTAGGTATCTACCCAGCGGTGGATCCATTAGATTCATCATCTCGTATCTTGTCTGCGGAAGTATTAGGTGATTCTCACTACAATACAGCGCAACGTGTGAAGGAGATTTTACAACGTTACAAAGAATTACAAGATATCATCGCGATCTTAGGTTTAGATGAATTATCTGAAGAAGATAAATTAGTCGTTTCTCGCGCACGCCGTGTTCAACGTTTCTTGTCACAACCTTTCTTCGTGGCAGAACAATTTACAGGCTTAAAAGGCGTTCTAGTAGATATCAACGATACGATCAAAGGTTTCAACGCGATCATCGATGGTGGATACGATCACCTTCCAGAAGCTGCTTTCAACTTAGTAGGTACTATTGAGGATGCAGTTGTGAAAGGAGAGAAATTATTAGCTGAGGCTGCTAAATAAAGAATATTATGTTTGTAGAAATTATTACACCGGATCGTAAAGTTTTCTCTGCAGAAGCATCTGTAGTGACTTTGCCTGGCGTTAATGGTTCCTTCCAAATTTTAAATGACCACGCAGCGATCGTTTCTACTTTAGCTAAAGGAGAATTATCAGCTGATAAAGAGGTCTTCCAAATCGAAGGAGGAGTTGTTGAAGTTTTGAATAATCGAGTACTTGTTTTAGCCGAAGGCGTTAACTAAACATTCTCATGAAAAAACTTGCCCTATTCTTATTTGCTACGGTCCTTTTAAGCTCATGCTCTGAAAAGGCTTTCTTAACAGGATCTATTTTAGCAACGGTGAAGGAAAGTAATATTCCTTTACAGAAGATTCAGTTCTATAATGATAATGGCTTGATTTTAGAAAGAGAGATGAGCTCAACAGATGCGAATGTGAAAGCAGGAGCATTAGTATTCAAAAATGGCAAATCCATTAACCGCGTTAGTTTAGAGAAACAAACTCCAGGTGCCTTGTTAAAGGAAGAAGGGGATAAGTTGTATGTCTCGTTTGACAATCCGGCGAAGGAGTCGAATAGCTTGATCTTTGCGCCTGTATTAGGAGAACGCGGAGAGTATTTCTATCAATTAGTAGATGAAACTGGGAATTCTTCGATCTCTCGTTTGAATTTTGAGGGAAGTAAATACCTAGTCTACAATGAGAAATACGAAGGTTTGACGAAGTCGGTGACGAAAACACCTCGTGTTCGTTTAATGATTATGAAATCATCTTTAAGCGGATTGAAAGTGAATTCGAAACGAATGAAAGGTAATCGAGTGCAATAAGTTTTTGTTTTTATAGGTTTTTGAAAATAGGATGCTTGCATCCTATTTTTTTTTGCTTCATTTTTGCCCAAAGGTATGCCAGCATATCTGTTTGCATCCAATGATCAACTTATGAAAGCAGAAGAAACGATTGATTTCCATATAAAGACTGGCTGGTATGCTATTAGCCGTATGTACAATACGTATTCGGCGCAGTTTGATATGACGATGGCGATCGGCTATGTCTTATTGCATATCGATAAGGATGGAACACCTGCGACGAAGATTGCTCCGGCGCTAGGTTTGGAGGCACGGTCTTTGACCCGTATGCTGAAAACCTTAGAAGACAAGAAGTGGATCGAACGTTCTGCTAACTACGAGGATAAAAGGGTAGTGAAGATCTTTTTAACGGAGATCGGAAAGAAAAAGCGAGATCAAGCACGCAAGGGGGTTATCGCCTTTAATAAGTTGATTTACGATCGGGTAGAGCCTGAAAAAATGGCTGTTTTCTTCGATGTCATGGCGACCGTTAACCAAGTTTTAGGGGAGGACGTAGGAGAAATTTTAAAAACAATCTAGAAAAAAATACATTTCGGGATACGGATATAAGAAGAGATCCTTATTTTTGCTCGATAATTAAACAAACCAGCGTTATGAAAAAACTACTTTTAGTGTTCGCGATGATGCCTTTCTTGTTTACCTCTTGCGTAGGAAAGAAGAAATTAGCTGATTTAGAATCACAATTAACTCAATTACAAGCATCTAGTAGCTCCGCTTTATCAAAAGCAAAAGCTGATTTATCTGATTGCCAATCTTTGACAGCTAGCCTTCAAGGGGAGTTGAAAAAAAGAGATACAGATTTAGAAGCGAAGAATGGTCAATTGAAAGCTTTACAAGAGCAATTAGATTACTTCAAAAAGACAAATACGAACTTATTAGATCGTTTATCTGATCTTTCAGTTATCAATAAGTCAGGTGCGGAAAGTATCCGTAAGTCATTAGACGCATTAAACGAACAAGGAAAATACATCAAAGACCTAAACTCATCTATCCAACGTAAGGATTCAATGAACTTGTCTTTAGTGATGAACTTGAAGCGTTCATTAGCTGATGTGAATGATGAAGACGTAACAGTTGAAGTGAAGAAAGGGGTTGTTTATATCTCTATCTCTGACAACTTGATGTTTGCTTCAGGTAGCGCAGTAGTTAACGCGAAAGCGGTGGCTGTGTTAGCGAAAGTAGCGAAGGTGTTAAATGATCACAAAGAGCTTGATGTATTAGTAGAAGGCCACACAGATACAGTGCCTATCTCTACTGATTGTATCCAAGACAACTGGGATTTATCAGCGAAGCGTGCAACTTCAGTGGTACGTGTGTTACAAACGAAATTTGATGTGGATCCAGAGCGCTTAACAGCAGGTGGACGTGGTGAGTATGAGCCAGCATCAGCAAACAAGACTTCTAAGGGTCGTAAGCAAAATCGCCGTACGGAGATTATTGTAACGCCTAAATTAGATCAATTCTTTAGCTTAATGGCGCCACAAGCGAAATAAGCTTAGTGAATAAATGAAAAGGGCCTCGATGAAAATCGAGGCCCTTTTTTTATGGAAAAATTTTTAGGCTAATTGCCCTCTGACTAAATCTAATTTTCTGCGAGAGACAGGTAGCGAATGTTGCAGGATTGTTTTCACGGTCTTCGTGTCTTCTAGGTCATGCCCGATGACATTGACTTTATTCACGAGATAGGACTTGTGAATGCGAAGGAAGGTGCCTAGGCGCAATTGTGATTCGAATTTCTTGAGCGTCTTTGCCATCAGAATCGTTTCGCCATTCTTCAGGAAGATGGTCGTATAATTTCCTTTGCCTTCGATGCTGACGATGTCGTCAACAGGGCATTGGTCGATTCCGGGGATTTTCAAAGTTTTTCTCATGCGCACGTATTAATTAAAGTAAACCTAGTGCTTTTGATTTAAACCTTGGTTGAAGAATTATTAAGCGGTTAGTCTATTTATTTAGCGGTCGGATGGCGTTGATTAAAGGGCATAAAAAAAGAGGTCTTTTGCAAGACCTCTTTCGATGTAGCGGGGGCCAGACTCGAACTGACGACCTTTGGGTTATGAGCCCAACGAGCTACCAACTGCTCCACCCCGCGATATAATTGGGAGTGCAAAGATGCACGTTTCTTTCAGAAAAAACAAGTATCTTTGTAGAAATTATTCTTGCCTATCCTTTTTAAGGCAGATTTTACATTTCATTTCTATGACCCCAGAACACAAGGCAGGCTTTATCAGTATTATTGGCAAACCCAATGTGGGGAAGAGCACGCTGATGAATGCACTCGTGGGGGAGAGACTTTCGATTGTGAGCTCGAAAGCGCAGACGACGCGTCACCGAATTTTGGGGATGTTGAATGGAGAGCACAAAGGAACTGAATACCAGATCGTTTACTCAGATACGCCTGGTGTTTTATTGCCTAAATACGAGTTGCATAAATCCATGATGCAGTTCGTGAAAAGCTCTTTAGAGGATGCGGATGTGGTATTGTATGTGACGGATGTGTTTGATGAATTCGAAGATTTGGACTTTTTGACCAATTGGAAAGATTTCACAGAGACGCCTATTCTTGTTTTGTTAAACAAGATCGATTTAGTGAGCATGGAGAAGTTAGAGGAGAAGGTCGCGTATTGGCAGGGAATTTTCCCAGGCAAACCGATTATCCCTATTTCGGCTTTGGAGTCGGTTCATTTGGACCAAATCTTTAGCCACCTCATGGAACATTTGCCAGTTCATCCGCCCTTTTTTGATAAGGAAGAGCTGACAGATAAGCCAGAAAAGTTCTTTGCCTCGGAGATTGTGAGAGAGAAGATTTTCTTGAACTATAAAAAGGAGATTCCTTATTCGTGTGAAGTAGTGGTGACATCCTTTAAGGAGGAGCCTACCATTTTACGTATTGCTACGGAGATTTATGTGGAGCGGGTATCGCAGCGTGCGATTATCATCGGGCACAAAGGGGAGAATATCAAGAAAGTGGGAATTCAGGCAAGAGAGGATTTAGAGAAGTTTTTTGGTAAAAAAGTATTTTTAGAGCAGTTTGTCAAAGTGGAGCCTGATTGGCGTGCGAAGACCGACAAGCTGCGTTCATTCGGGTATTCACTCGATTAATTTAAACGAAGAATGTCAAATATTATTGCAATTGTGGGGCGTCCCAATGTAGGGAAATCTACTTTGTTCAATCGCTTGATCGAACAAAAGAAAGCTATCATGGACAACTTGTCCGGGGTGACGCGCGACCGCCATTATGGTTACGGTCAATGGACAGGACGTTTCTTTACCGTGATTGACACGGGAGGTTACGTGCATGGTTCAGAAGATAAGTTTGAAGGAGCGATACGCGAGCAGGTAGAATTAGCCATTGAAGAAGCGGCGGTTTTATTGTTTGTCGTAGATTGCTCTACGGGTTTAACGGATTTGGATAAGGATTTTGCGAACGTTTTACGTCGTTCAAAGAAGCCGGTTATCTTGATCGCGAATAAAGCCGATACACACGAGAAGGCTTATGCTGCCGCTGAATTTTACGAATTAGGTTTAGGTGATCCATTTGCGATTGCTGCCGAAAGCGGAAGTGGTACGGGTGACATGCTCGATGTGATGGTTTCTCATTTTAAGGATGAAGGAATTGAAAATCCAGAATTAGGGATTCCACGCGTGGCGATCTTAGGTCGTCCGAACGTAGGAAAATCCTCTTTCTTGAATGCAATCTTAGGAAAAGATCGTTCGATTGTGACCGATGAAGCTGGAACGACGCGTGATGCGATTCAAAATCACTACACGATGTTTGGGAAGGATTTTATCATTACGGATACTGCCGGAATTCGCCGAAAAGCAAGGATCGACGACAACATCGAATATTATTCGGTATTGCGTTCGATGAAGGCTTTGGAGGAATGTGATGTGGCTATTATCATTATCGATGCGACGACAATTGATCCATTAACGGGTCTAGAGGCGCAGGATATGAACATTGTCAGCATGGCGGACAAGGCTAAGAAGGGTATCGTATTGATGATTAATAAGTGGGATTTAGTGGCCAAAGACACGAATACTGCGATTCAATTAGAGAAAGCGATCAAGGAGCGTATGGCGCCTTTGAATTATATGCCGGTCATCTTTACATCGGTGATGGAGAAGAAGCGTATCTTCCAAGCTTTGGAATTAATGCTTAAGGTGTACGAAAACCGTACGCAGAAGATTACTACGTCGAAATTAAATGATGTGATGCTGGAGGTGATTCAAAGTTATCCGCCACCAGCCTGGAAAGGAAAATACATCAAGATTAAATATTGTACGCAGGTTTCGACACCGTATCCTACGTTTATTTTCTTCTGTAATTTACCTCAGTACATTAAGGAAAGTTACGAGCGTTACCTTGAGAATCAGATGCGCAAGGCCTTTGATTTATCAGGAACGCCTATTTCGCTATTCTTTAGAAAGAAATAGTTGCTGTATTTGGGAGAGGCTGATGAAACCGATTTGGCCTCTTCCACCTACACCATACAGGCGATCGCCTACTCGACACACATTGTGATAAGGACTTTTTCCTAAGCTAATCCAGCGTTTTTTCATAGGGTCAAAAGCCGAGCTTTCCGCCGGCCCCGAAAGTATCCAATACGGATCGGCCCACAGAATTTTCTCCACATAATACCCTGGTGCATTCACCACCGGAGACCACGTCTTTCCGGCATCCAGACTTTCTAATACCGGCACGGGTCCTTCCTTAATCCGGGAGTAATTTCCACCGGCAATCCATAGATTTTTTGCGTCGCGAACACCTAGGCTAAAGAATCCGGTTCCTTCACCTCCCGGAATTTCCGCGTAAATGTTTTCCCAATTCAGTGCGTCCTTGCCGTACAACACTCTAGCCTTAGAACCGCCACCCGTCACGATATAATAACCCAGTTTCGTTTTCTGTAAACTAGATCCACTCGCTGCGAACGCGGCTTCTACTTTTTGTAGTTCGGGATGAGTCGCCGGATTCAATAAAGAAAAGTCGCGTCCCTTATTGCTTATTCGAATCAAGCCATAAAATGGACCCGCCGGGTCAGATAAAATTAATCCCTGTTTCCCTTCCCAAAGAATAGCATCGAAGAAATAGCCTTTCTCTTTGATTTGATACGCCAGTTCCCAGCTTTTGCCCCCGTTTTCTGTTCGAAATATTTTCGCTGCTCCATTTTCAGCAGGACCAGCACTCATCAGCAGGACGGTTTTGTCATCCAGGATAGCAAGGTCGCGGAAGTCTAAAGAATCCGCTCCGGGTACGTTGCTGACATTGAAATGAACGCCGCCATCGCTCGAATGAATGACCGTTCCTCGCGTTCCACCGATCCAGATATGCTTCCCGTGGGAGCGAATCGCCCGGAACGAGGCTTTCGTTTCAAGTGTGATGGGAGTCCATTGGGCGAAGCCTTGGAAAAATCCACAAATAAATAAGGCGAGTAATAGGCTGTTTTTTCTCATATCGATAAAGCGCTGCAAATTACGGATTTTGGCAAATAATGTTTATTTTTGAACCTTATAGCTTAAATTTTATTCGTCGACACGAAAAGGAACACGAAAAGTATACATGGAAGAATTAAAACCCAAATCCCTTAATTTCCTAGAAGAAATTGTTCAGGAAGACATCGCGTCAGGAAAATACCCGAAAGGTATTTTGACTCGTTTTCCACCGGAGCCAAACGGATACCTGCACATCGGTCACGCAAAGAGTATTTGCTTGAATTTTGGGCTGGCACAGCGTTTCGGCGGGGCAACTAATTTGCGTTTTGATGACACGAATCCGGTGACGGAGGAAACAGAATACGTGGAGTCGATTAAGAAAGATGTCTCTTGGTTAGGCTTTACCTGGGCGGAGGAATTATATACTTCGGACTACTTTGAAGATTTATACCAATTTGCAGAGAAGTTAATCACACTTTCTTTCGCTTATGTGGACGATTCTTCGGCGGCAGAAATTGCAGCTCAGAAAGGAACGCCTACGACACCTGGAACGCACAGTCCTTTCAGAAATCGTAGCGTAGAAGAGAATTTAGCGCTATTCCGTGACATGCGTGCCGGAAAATATGCGGATGGAGAGAAGGTATTACGCGCGAAAATCGATATGGCACATCCGAACATGCACATGCGTGATCCTTTGATGTACCGGATCCGTCACGTAAAACATCACCGTTCAGGCGATAAATGGTGCATCTACCCGATGTACGATTTCGCGCACGGTCAAAGTGATTCCATCGAAGAAATTACCCACTCGATCTGTACGCTTGAATTCGACGTTCACCGTCCATTATACGATTGGTTCTTAGATAAATTAGGGATTTTCCCTTCTCATCAATATGAATTTGCGCGCTTGAACTTATCCCACACGGTGATGAGTAAGCGTAAATTATTGCAATTAGTAAACGAGAAAGTAGTAAACGGCTGGGATGATCCCCGAATGCCTACAATCTCAGGTTTACGTAGACGTGGTTTCACTCCGGCATCGATTCGCAATTTCTGCGAGCGTATCGGGGTGGCGAAACGTGATAATTTGATCGATTTAAGTCTATTGGAATTCTGTATTCGCGAAGACTTAAATAAGTCAGCTGATCGTGTGATGGCTGTTTTAGACCCAATTAAATTAGTGATTACGAATTATCCAGCCGATAAAACGGAGGATTTACAGATTGAAAATAATCCAGAGGCAGAGGTAATCACGAAGCGTTCTGTGCCTTTCTCGAACGAATTATACATCGAGCGTGAGGACTTTATGATCGATCCACCTAAGAAGTTCTTCCGTCTAGGCGTGGGCTTGCAGGTGCGTTTGAAAGGAGCTTATATCGTAACGTGTACGGATTTCAAAACGGATTCGGCAGGTAATGTGACAGAAGTGCACGCGGAATACATCCCAGAAAGTAAGTCAGGTCAAGATACGAGTGGCATTAACGTTAAAGGAACGATCCACTGGGTTTCTGTTGCTCATGCGGTGGAGGCTGAGGTACGTAACTTTGATCGCTTGTTAATTGTAGAGGATGCCTCTGAATTAGGGGATGATTTCTTGAAATTTATCAATCCGGAATCATTGCAAATTATTCCAAAGGTCTACGTGGAGCCAGGTTTGAAATCTGCTTCGGTGGGCCAGCCATTGCAGTTTATCCGCAAAGGTTATTATAGTCTTGACTTAGATTCGAGCTCAGATAAATTAGTCTTTAACCGTACAGTGACGTTGAAAGATACGTGGGCCAAAGAAAAGGCGAAGTAATTATTTTTTCGCGAAAAGCGAATCCACGAAAGTGGTCTTGTTGAATACTTGGAGGTCGGAGATTTTTTCTCCCACTCCAATGTATTTGACTGGGATCTTGAACTGATCCGAAATACCAATCACCACCCCACCTTTTGCCGTACCGTCTAGCTTTGTAATCGCTAGCGAGGTAATCTCGGTTACTTTTGTGAACTCTTGGGCTTGGATGAAAGCGTTTTGGCCTGTAGAACCATCTAAAACCAGCATCACCTCGTGTGGTGCCTCTGGAATAAATTTCTGAATCACGCGCTTGATTTTGCCTAATTCAGTCATCAAATTCACCTTTGTATGTAGACGTCCCGCTGTATCGATGATCACGATATCTGCGTTCATGTCCACCGCCTGCTTCACAGCGTCATAAGCCACTGCTGCCGGATCCGTATTCATTCCGTGATCAATCACGGGAATTCCCACACGTTCTCCCCACAACTTCAATTGATCGACTGCTGCCGCACGGAAAGTATCCGCCGCACCTAATACGACCTTCAATCCATTTTGATGGAATTGAGAAGCAAGTTTACCGATGGTGGTGGTTTTACCTACGCCGTTCACGCCTACGACCATGATGACATAGGGTTTTTGGGAAGGTTCTGCGAAGGCATTTTCTAAAGAAGAGGATTGGTTTTCTTCTAAAAGTGCTGCGACTTCTTCGCGTAATACTTTATCTAATTCTTCTGTGGAAACGTATTTATCGCGTTCTACGCGGCGTTCGATGCGCTCAATAATCTTCAACGTGGTGGCTACACCTACATCGGAAGTCAATAAAATCTCCTCTAATTCGTCGAGTACTTCCTCATCTACCTTCGATTTACCTACCACGGCACGACCGATCTTAGAGAACAATCCAGTGGATGTCTTCTCTAATCCTTGCTCTAAAGCTTGGATCTCTTCCTGCTGTTGAGGTTCAGGTTTCTTTTTGAAAAAATCGAATAATCCCATGAGGTGATTTAAAATACAATGCGAAGGTAATCAAAATAAAAAAAGTCCCTTCAAGAAGGGACTTCAATTTTTTTAAGATAGGGTAACGGGTATTGAAAAATTAGTTTTTCAACGCTGCGTTAACTTCATCTTGAAGGATGATTTCTTCTTTGAAGGTATAAGCTCCTGTTGTAGGATTCTTAACCGCCTTAATGATCTTAGCGTACTTAACGCCGCCTTCTTTCTTCAGAGTTGCAACTACTTTCTTAGCCATGGGTCAACCTATTTAATTTCTTTATGTAAAGTAACTTTTTTCAAAACAGGATTGTATTTTCTTAACTCAATACGTGCTGTTGTGTTTTTACGATTTTTCGTAGTGATGTAGCGAGACATGCCTGGTAAACCAGTTTCTTTGTGCTCAGTGCATTCTAAGATTACTTGAATGCGATTTCCTTTCTTTGCCATAATAGATAAATCTTTTATCCGCCTCTGCTCGAAACGGAATGCAAAGGTAGAAGAATTTCTTTTTTTCCCAAAGCCTTTGCTAAAAATAGATGGAAAAATTTATTTTTACCCGTTAGATTTCTCATTTTTGTTTAATGAATCCCATCCAGTATCAATTTCTTCCTGAAAATTTTGAGAATTCTGATCCGAATAAATTTCGGGTAGAGGATTTAAAATCGGAGGAGATGATCATTTCGCTGGGGCCTCAACACCCGTCAACGCACGGAGTTCTCCGTTTAGAGGTGATTTCAGACGGCGAGTGGATCAAGGAAGTCGTCCCCCATTTAGGTTATCTACACCGATGTTTCGAGAAGCATGCCGAAGCGCTGCCGTTTAACCAAATCATCCCCTACGTGGATCGTTTGGACTATATGGCCGCGATGAATTCAGAGCATGCCTATGTGATGGCGGTGGAAAAGATGCTGGATCTTACGGGTAAACTGCCTAAGCGTATCGAATACATTCGGGTCCTCGTGGCGGAATTAAATCGAATTGCTTCGCACTTCGTGGCGATTGGAACGTATGGCTTGGATATCGGGGCTTACACTCCCTTTTTATGGCTAATGCGTGACAGAGAGGACATTCAGCGGATGTTAGAATGGCTTTCGGGAGCGAGGATGTTATATAATTACGTGTGGGTAGGAGGTTTATTTTATGATTTGCCTCTAGGATTTGAAGAGAAGGTGCAGGAATTAATTCCGGTGATCAAAAACACGATTAAAGAAGTAAAGCAGTTAGTAGAAGATAACAGTATTTTCATTAAAAGGACCGCGAATGTAGGTGTCTTACCCCTGAATGCGGCGATTAATTATGGATGTACGGGTCCGGTATTGCGGGGTTCGGGCTTGCCATTTGACCTTCGTCGCATCGATGCCTATTCGGTTTATCCGGAATTGGAATTTGACATTCCAGTGGGCGAAGGAGCGATGGGATCCGTGGGGGATTGTTGGGATCGAAACCACGTGCGTATCCGGGAATGCGAGGAATCTCTACGGATTATTGAACAATGTATAGTGGCCTTGCTAGGAGATGAGAAGCGGACGAGGGAGTTTGACCCTCAGGCTTTGGTCCCTAAAAAGATTCGTCCTAAAGCGATGGATACCTATGTGAGGGCAGAAAATCCGAAAGGAGAACTCGGTTTTTACATTCGTACGGACGGACGCTCGGATATTCCACAACGCTTGAAAGTGCGCGCTTGCTCTTTCCACCACCTTTCGGTGTTGCCTTATTTGGCGAAAGGAACCTATTTAGCAGATTTAGTAGCCATCATCGGATCTTTGGATTTAGTGATGGGCGAAGTAGATAGATAAGATGAACAAAGCATTTTTAGCAGCCCTCGATGAGGAAATTAGTCGTTTAGATATAGGCCAAAATCCTAGCGAGCTCTACGACCCCATCCATTACCTCCTGAGTTTAGGCGGCAAACGGATACGTCCAGTTCTTTGTTTATTAACCTATTCACTTTTCAAGTCGGACTGGGAAAAACAGGTTCCTGCGGCTCTATCGGTAGAAATCTTCCACAATTTCACCTTGATGCACGACGACATCATGGACAAAGCCCCTTTACGTCGTGGCAAAGAAACAGTCCACGAAAAATGGAACGATAACATTGCCATTCTTTCGGGTGATGTGATGCTAGTAAATGCCTACCAATACCTAAATAAGGTACAAGGGTTGAGCCTAGAGGCATTCCAACACTTGTTAGGACGCCTTTCACGCATCGCAGCAGAAGTGTGCGAGGGACAACAATTCGATATGAATTTCGAGAACCGTGACGATGTGAAAGTGGAGGAATACATCGAAATGATTCGCTTGAAGACCTCTGTTTTGATCGGTTTTTCGATGGAGATGGGCGGCTTGCTAGCCTCGGTTCCTGCTTCCGTGAGCGATTCCTTGTACCGCATCGGAGAAACGATTGGTTTAGGATTTCAATTAAAAGACGATTTGTTAGATGTCTATGGCGATCCGGAGAAATTCGGGAAGCAGCCAGGCGGTGATATTTTAGCGAATAAAAAAACCTATTTACTGATAAAAGCGTTCGAAAAAGCGACGGGATCTACGCTTACTTCATTGGAAGAATGGGTGGCAGCAACGGACTATGTAGCGGCAGAAAAAGTACAAGCGGTAACCGCAATCTACGATTCATTAGGTTTGAAAGCAGAAACAGAAGCGGTCATCGCGTCTTATTTTGATTCAGCATTCGACGAAATCCAAGCCTTAGCTATTTCCGACGAGCAAAAATCAGCCTTGGTTAAATTCATGAGCGGGTTGGTTGATCGAGAAGTTTAACGTAGTTTTGTTTACCTATGGTCTCGATTTTACTGATTGTTGTGACGATTATTATTTCCCTTGCTGCCCTGCAAAAGCCGGAGTGGATGGGAAAGATGCTCATGAATCCTTACCGGATTCAACACAGAAATGAATACTGGCGATTTATCAGCTCCGGATTCATTCATGCGGATTTCACGCACTTGTTTTTTAATCTGTTCTCGTTCTTCTTTTTTGGGGTACAATTAGAGCGGATTTTTAATCAATTATTTCCGTCCATTGCATCCGAATTATACCTCGTATTTTATTTGTTAGCGATTTTAGTCGCAGATTTGCCGACCTATTTCAAACAGAAAAATAATCCCCATTATAATTCATTAGGTGCCTCAGGAGCGGTTTCCGCGGTTATCTTCGCAGGAATCTTGTTTTTTCCGACCGAGAAAATTTACCTTTTCGGATTCTTCGGAATCCCGGGTTTCATCTATGCGGGATTATTCACCTGGTATTCGGTGGAGATGGATAAACGCAGCCGTGACTTCGTTAATCACAGCGCGCATTTATATGGTGCTTTATTCGGTTTAGTGGCGATGACTATTTTGTATCCGCAGGTGTGGATTAGTTTTGTGGAACAAATAACGGCGATGCTGCGATGAAAAGAATAGCGATTTTAGGAAGTACGGGTTCCATTGGAACGCAGGCATTGGAGGTGATTGCAGAGCACCCATCTGAATTTTCGGTGGAGGTCTTAACCGCCCAAAACCAAGCCGATCTCCTCATTACCCAAGCCTTAGCCTGGAAACCGGCGCATGTGGTGATCGGGAACGAGGCAAAATATGCGCAGGTAAAAGAAGCTTTAGCTGGAACAGGCATCCAAGTCCACGCAGGAGCTCAGGCCCTGGAAGAAGTGGTGACTTTGGATTCTGTCGATATCGTATTAACTGCCCTAGTGGGTTATGCGGGCTTGTTGCCTACGGTGAAAGCGATCAAGGCGAGCAAGCCGATTGCTTTAGCGAACAAGGAAACGTTAGTGGTGGCGGGAGCCTTGATTATGCCGTTGGCAAGGGAGATGGGCGTGCCTATTTTACCTGTTGATTCAGAGCATTCAGCCATATTTCAATGTTTGATGGGCGAGTCCCATAATCCGATTGAAAAAGTGATATTAACCGCTTCAGGCGGGCCTTTTAGAGGCTTTAGTTGGGAGCAATTAGCCCAAGTAACGCGGGCACAAGCCTTGAAACACCCGAATTGGTCGATGGGAGCGAAGATTACGATCGACTCTGCCAGTTTGATGAACAAGGGTTTAGAAGTGATCGAAGCCGCTTGGTTATTTGACGTGAAACCGTCAGAAATCGAGGTGGTGGTGCATCCGCAATCGATTGTGCACTCCTTAGTCCAGTTTGAGGATGGGTCGATTAAGGCGCAAGTAGGTTTGCCAGATATGAAATTGCCGATTCAGTTTGCCTTAGGCTACCCGAATCGAATGAAGGCGAGTTTCCCTCGTTTTGATTTTAAATTATATCCGTCCTTGACTTTCGAACAGGCGGACACGAAGACATTCCGCAATTTAGGATTGGCTTTTCAGGCGCTGGAGCAGGGAGGAAATAAGGCATGTTTGCTGAATGCCGCGAATGAAGTGGCGGTGGCGGCCTTTTTAGAGGATCAAATTGGGTTTTTAGCGATGTCTGATTTGAACGAATATGTGATGAATCAGGGAACTTTTATCGCGAATCCGACATTAGAGGATTACATTGAAAGTGATAAATTAAGTAGAATAATGGCCCAGGATTGGGTGGATAAAAATAGAAAATAGCGAATTATGGAAGGTTTAGTGATGGCAGGGCAACTGATTTTGGGGTTGTCGATTTTAGTAACATTGCACGAGTTTGGTCATTTTATTACGGCCAAATGGTTTAAAATGAGAGTTGAGAAGTTTTATCTTTTCTTCGACTTTATGTTCCCTATTCCTACGCTATTAAACTTCGCTTTATTCAAGAAGAAAGTAGGAGATACCGAATACGGCTTAGGCTGGTTCCCGCTAGGAGGCTATGTTTCTATCGCCGGAATGATTGACGAAACGCAAGATGCGGCGACCTTAGCGAAAGATCCAGAACCATGGGAATTCCGCGCGAAACCCGCTTGGCAGCGTTTAATCGTCATGTTAGGGGGTGTAATCGTGAACGTGATTACCGGTGTGGTAATCTTCGTTTGCCTGACTTATTCGAACGGGAATAACTTCATTTCAAAAGAAGAATTAAACAAAAACGGTATCGTTGCGATGGATTTAGGTCAGCAAATTGGTCTAAAAACGGGTGACAAAATCATTCGCGTGAATGGGGCTGATTACAAGCAATTATCTGATTTACGTGCTTCGGATGTGTTATTAGGGGAGAATTCTTCTTACACGGTGCAACGTGGAGATCAGACTTTGGAGATTAAAATCCCTTCGAATTTCATCGAAAAATTGAGCGATAAAAAAGCGGCTTTCATCGAGCCGATGGCGGCCTTCAAAGTAGCAGAAGTTGCTGCGCCAGAAGAGCCAGGATTCTTCGATAAGTTCTCTGCATCGAAGCCCACAGAATTGTTGCCAGCTTATGCCGCTGGTTTGAAGAAAGGGGACGTGATCACTTCGGTAGATTCGACTCCGGTTCATTTTTACCATGAGGTAAAAGAATTGCTATCAAAGCGTGCTGGTAAGCAGATTCGTCTAGGAATCCAACGCGGAGGCGTGGCGGATACACTAGAAATGCAAGTGGCATCCTCTGGCCAAATCGGGTTTATTCCAGAAATGCTTATTCAGGTGACGCACGAAGACTATTCGTTTGCGCAAGCGGCTAGCATTGGAACGGGTCGCGCTTTCTCTGTAATTTCAGATAATATTAAAGGGTTTAAGAAAATTGCTTCTGGCGATGTTTCGGCATCGAAGGCATTGAGCGGTCCGATCGGTATCGCCCAAATGTTCGGTGGCGTATGGGATTGGAGCCGTTTCTGGATGTTGACAGGATTGTTGTCGATGGCTTTGGCCTTTATGAATATCTTACCTATTCCTGCTTTGGATGGGGGTCACGCGATCTTCTTGATTTATGAGATGATTACGGGGAAACCGGCGTCTGAAAAGGTGTTGGAAAAAGCGCAACAGGTAGGTATGTTGATCTTGCTAGCCTTGATGGCCTATACGTTTGGGAACGATATCTTTAAAGCCTTCTTCTAATTGAAACTGCTGGTTCTGTTTTTGGGTCTAATTTTACCTGATTTCCACCCCTTTCATAGTTCGGTGACGGAGATGAGCTATAATCAGAAGGACCAAAGCTGGGAAATTAGCATTCGCCTATTTCAGGATGATTTAGAACAAAGTGTTAGTGCGGCAATAGGTAAGAAATACCGCATGGTTCCCGGTGATGAGGCCTCTGAAAAAGAGTTAGACACCTACCTTCGGAAGCATTTCAGGTTTCATGCAGGCAAGCAAATAAGCACCCCTTATCGCTGGTTAGGAACGGAGCAGCAACAAGACGCGATTTGGGTATATCTTGAAATTCCGAC
Source organism: Cytophagaceae bacterium (assembly GCA_027491195.1). Lineage (GTDB taxonomy): Bacteria > Bacteroidota > Bacteroidia > Cytophagales > Spirosomataceae > Aquirufa > Aquirufa novilacunae. The sequence continues at coordinate 565,899 of JAIXWQ010000009.1, forward strand.
CACGTCCGATTTAGCGGGATCTTATCTCGAAAATTCCATTTTTCTGGAGGTTTTTGAGGACCAAACGAACCTCGTTCAGTGGGCTCCAGCCGGCCAAAAGAAGTCCTATCTTTTCCGAAAAAGTCAGGAGATCCAACAATTATCAAGATAATCATACTGCCATCTTGACGTTTGGCATAAAAATTGATTAATATCGTCTGCTCACTGAGGAGCAGAATTTAAAAATGTGGTATGAATAATCCAAATGACCTTTTTAAGCATTTACAGCTTTCGGAGATGTCTGATTTTGAAAATATAGAATTGATTCCTATCGGATCTGAGGGGATGGATAATGATGACAAAATGAGTGTTTTGTCAGACCAATTGCCTATCCTTCCGATTCGTAATATTGTCCTGTTTCCAGGGATGGTTATTCCGATTACGGTTTCTCGCCAAAAATCTGTTCGCCTCGTGAAGAAGGCGTACAAAGGCGATCGCACGATTGGGGTTTTAGTACAAGCAAACAATTCCAAAGAAGAACCGACACCAGATGATTTGTACAAGATCGGAACGGTAGCGCACATCGTCAAGATGTTCGTTTTGCCAGGTGGGAACACAACGATTATCGTTCAGGGTCGCAAACGTTTTGAGGTAAGTGAATACATCAAGACGGAGCCTAATTTGTTAGCTCGCGTTACCTACATCGAAGATACCTTCCCGAAAAAATTAAATAAGGAGAATAAGGCACTCGTTTCGACGTTGAAAGAGTGCGCGTTGAAAATATTAAATCTGAATCCAGAGATTCCCCGCGAGGCACAAATTGCCTTAGACAACATCGAATCTTCAGCCTTCTTAGTCCATTTCCTTTCCTCGAATATCAATGCGGAATTGAAAGAAAAGCAGGCTTTGTTAGAGACTTTGGATGGAATCGAACAAGCGACTCACTTGCTGGAGCACATGTTGAAGGACATTCAGCATTTGGAGTTGAAGCGTGAAATTCAGAGTAAAGCATCAAGCGATATCGACCAGCAGCAGCGTGATTATTATATCCGCCAGCAGATCAAGGTCTTGCAAGAGGAGCTAGGTGTGGAGAGTCCAGAACAAGAATTGGATGGTTTACGCGCAAAAGGAGCGAAGAAGAAGTGGTCGAAAGAGGTAAACGATTTCTTCCAAAAAGAACTCTCTAAACTTCAGCGCACGAACTCCATGTCAGGTGAATACCCGATGTTGATGAATTACGTCGAGTTGTTAGCTGATTTACCTTGGGGAGAATTCACCAAAGACAATTTTGATTTAGTGAAGGCGAAGAAGGTGTTGGATGCGGATCATTTTGGTTTAGAAAAAGTAAAAGAACGCATCATCGAATACCTAGCGGTATTGAAGATGAAGGGTGATATGAAGGCCCCTATTTTATGCCTTTATGGCCCTCCAGGTGTAGGCAAGACGTCTTTAGGTCGTTCGATTGCGAAAGCCCTAGGTCGTAAATACGTCCGTATGGCTTTAGGTGGTCTTCGTGATGAGGCTGAAATCAGAGGTCACCGCAAAACCTATGTGGGTGCGATGCCAGGCAAGGTGATTCAAAGCATTAAAAAAGCGGGATCATCTAATCCGGTGTTCATCTTAGATGAAATTGATAAGGTAGGTTCAGACCACCGCGGCGATCCTTCATCTGCCTTGTTAGAGGTATTAGACCCGGAACAAAACAGCAGCTTCATGGATAACTACCTGGAGTGCGACTACGATTTATCACGTGTGATGTTCATCGCTACTGCGAATAATTTAGATACGATTCATCCTGCTTTACGCGACCGGATGGAGATCATTGAGGTAAGTGGCTATACGATGGAGGAGAAAGTCCAAATCGCGAAAAAGCACCTATTACCTAAGCAAAAGAAAGAGCACGGCCTCGAAAAAGCCGAGTTCTCGATGAACGATGCAGCCATTGCCAAAGTGATCGAAGGCTATACCCGTGAATCTGGTGTACGTAAACTCGAGCAAGAGATTGGTCGCGTAGTGCGTAAAATCACGAAGTCCATCGCGATGGACCAGGATTATCCGCACAAAATTTCGGCGACGGATGTCGTGAAATTATTAGGCCAAGAACACTTCGATAAGGATACCTACGAAAATAATGAATACGCTGGAGTCGTAACGGGATTAGCCTGGACACCGGTAGGAGGAGATATCTTATTCATCGAAACGTTATTGAACCGAGGAAAAGGTGTTTTAACACTTTCTGGTCAACTAGGGGATGTAATGAAAGAGTCGGCGATGGCGGCCTTGAGTTTCTTGAAGGCACATTCAGAAGAATACGGCATTGATTACCGCATTTTCGACCAATACAATTTACACATCCACGTTCCAGCAGGGGCGGTGCCTAAAGATGGTCCATCTGCCGGCATTACGATGCTAACGGCGATTGCTTCCGCATTAACTCAGCGCAAGGTAAAATCGAAGTTAGCGATGACCGGTGAGATTACGCTACGAGGAAAGGTATTGCCTGTTGGCGGTATCAAGGAGAAGATTTTAGCTGCTAAAAGAGCTGGAATTAAGGAGATTATTATGTGTTCGAAGAACCGCAAAGATGTGGAGGAAATCGAGGCGCATTATATCTCAGACTTGAGCTTCCACTATGTGGACGACGCAAAAGAGGTATTGGCTTTAGCTCTATTGAAAGAGCAGGTGAAGAGCCCTGTGAAATTTGTTTTTCAGGCAGAGCCGATAGCGAGTTCGTCTGCGGCGTTATAGTGAATTTCGCCCATCTCCAAGCTGAATTGGATGATGCGAAGTGCCTCAGCAGATGCCAAAGGGCGGAGGCATTCAACTAGATCTTGAACGGATAATGGTCCGTTCTTCAGATAAGTCAGAATCAATTTGCGTTCTGCTTCGAGGCCTTCGGGGATATTTTTCCCGGAGGCTTCTTTTTTGCGCTGCAAGCAATGATCGCAAATTCCACAGCTTTGCTCTAACGACTCCCCGAAATACGACGTAATCAATAAGGTCCTGCAAGCCTCCGGATGCTTCACATAGTGAACCATCGCATCAATCTTCTTCTTCGTCCGTTCCTTCTTCTTCAAATATTCCGACCAAAGAATCGGTATATTTTCAATGTTCGCTCGGGGTGTTAAGAAAATGAGTTTGGGCAATCCATTTTGTTTATCGTATTCGATCAATTCAAATTTCTCCAGTAAAGCCAGATTTCGTTCTACCTCTGCCGGTGGAATTTTGATTTGATGTGCGAAGTCAGCCTCTGAGATGGAAACAAATTGCGTGTACAGATTCCCTCCATAGATTCTAAGTAATGCTTTTAGAAAGGATTCGAATTTCTCGTTTCGGATTTGGAAATCGTATAATTCGGTGGAGCTGACGATAAATCGGATTTTGGAGGGATTTTGGAAAGCCTCGTTCAACAGAATCAAACCCTCATTTTCGAGCATTTTTAGCGCGAAATAAGTTTGGGAGCTAGGTAAATTGAATCTTTGGCATAAATCCATCCAGTCAAAATCATAGCTCTGCAATTCCCCGCTACCTTCCGCTACCTGCAAATAATTAGATACCGCCTGATAGGTACGCTTAATAATCTCAGCGGTCGGGAAGGATTTTTCCCATTGCGCAGTTAAATCTAAAATGTCTTTCTCTTCGTACAGAATGGCAGCGTAGGCCTTCTTTTCATCGCGACCCGCACGCCCCGCTTCTTGGTAATAGGCCTCAATCGTATCCGGTAAATCCAGGTGAACGACCAATCGAACATTTGGTTTATCGATACCCATCCCAAAAGCATTCGTCGCCACGATGCAATCAACTTTGCCTTCAATCCAATCTTTTTGCCTCGAACTTCTCACCTCTGACGGCAAGCCTGCATGGTAAAATGTGCTAGACAATCCGGCTTTAGCTAATACATCTGAAATCTCCTGTGTCCTCCGGCGATTTCGTACGTAGACAATGGAAGAGCCGGGAACGCGTTGCAACATCGAGCACAACTTCTTTTCCTTGTCTGCCTCGTATAAGACGGAGTAGGAGAGGTTCGCTCGGCTGAAGCTTTTTTGGAAGACATTCGGTTTTTTAAAATGCAGCTTCTCTTGAATATCATGCTGAACTTCCTCGTTCGCGGAGGCCGTTAAAGCGATGCAAGGCACCGAGGGAATCAATGCGCGAAAGGTAGCAATCTCTAAATAAGGCGGCCGAAAATCGTATCCCCATTGGGAGATACAGTGCGCCTCGTCGATGACCAAAAGGCTGATATTCATTTGCTTCGCGCGCTCGATGAACAGATCTGTTTTCAAACGTTCCGGCGAAACATAGAGAAATTTCGTGTTGCCATAAATGCAATTATCGAGTAAAATGTCGATTTGGCGCTGGCGGAGGCCAGAGAAAATGGCCGTGGCAGGAATTCCTCGACGATTTAGCTGATCGACTTGGTCCTGCATTAAGGCAATCAAAGGCGTAATGACGATACAAATTCCAGGCATCGCTAATGCCGGGACCTGGAAGCACACCGACTTTCCTCCACCGGTAGGCAATAAGGCTAGCGTGTCCTGGCCTTCGAGTACCGAGTGAATGATCTCCTCCTGCAAGGGTCTAAAGGAGGTGTGTCCCCAGTATTTTTGCAATATGTCATTGATCTCTGCCATTGTCTAAACAAATCTACCAAAAAAGAATGAACTCCTCGAGCAGATTTTTAGGAATTCCTGCGAAGAAATTCTTATTTTTAGACACAAAAGAAAGCGTGTATGTTATCAGAGAAGGATTTAGCCCAATTATCGAAACGCGGAATTACGACCGCAGAAATTAATCAACAAGTTGATTTTTTTAAGTCAGGTTTCCCTTGGATGAATTTGGAAAAATCAGCCTCCATCGGAAACGGGATTTTTCAATTTTCGGACGAGCAACGTCAGGAATTTATCGATCGTTTTGATCAGCAAAAATCAGCTCTTTCGATTTTGAAGATGGTGCCAGCATCGGGTGCCGCCACCCGTATGTTTAAATCTTTGTTCGAGTTTTTATCGTCCGGTCAGGAAAACAAGGAGTGCACCAAGTTCTTTGATGAACTGGATCACTTCGCATTTTACCCTGAATTGAAGACCTTGATCGGTGATAAGGACGAATCGGCTGATATTTTGAAAAAATTACTTGGGTCAGATGGCATGGATTATGGCCAAAAACCCAAAGGCCTTCTCGCCTTCCATTCCTATCCGGAAGGAGCGCGAACTCCTTTAGAGGAACACATCGTGGAGGCTGCGGCCTATGCTTCGAATGGTAAAAAAGCCCGTTTGCACTTTACGGTTTCGCCAGAACACCGCAGAGGCTTCGAAGCATTAGTTGCCCAGCTTGCCCCTAATTGGTCCGAAAAAACAGGCATCGATTTTGAAATCACCTTCTCGGAGCAGAAGCCTGCCACAGACACAATTGCCGTAAATCCTGATAATACCCTATTCCGCGAAGCGGATGGCTCGCTACTTTTTAGACCCGCTGGCCACGGTGCCCTTTTAGAGAACTTAAATGATTTGAAAGCGGATGTTATTTTCATTAAAAATATCGATAATGTCGTTCCGGATGCATTGAAGCAACCGACCATAGAATACAAGAAAGCGCTGGGGGGATTATTGCTTTGGATTTTGGAAGGCATCGAACACCTCGATAAGCAACTGCAAGAAAATCCATCGGAGGCAACGATAAAGGAAGCGCTGCAAGAGATGGCTACCTATTTAGGTTTTGTGCCTTCGGCGGAATTCGCGGGCTCGTCACAAGAAGAAAAAATCACAAAAATCCGCGAAGTCTTAGCTCGTCCTACCCGCGTGTGTGGGGTGGTGAAAAATACGGGTGAGCCCGGAGGAGGCCCCTTCTGGTGCCAGGATGCGAAAGGAAATTTCACTTTGCAATTAGTCGAGTCGGCGCAGATTGATATGAAGGATGAAGCCCAAAAAGCCAAATTCCACCAAGCCTCCCACTTCAATCCAGTGGATTTAGTGTGTGCGACTCGCGGTTTAAACCTATTGAACTACCGCGATATGAATACCGGTTTTATTACCGATAAAACGAAGGATGGCAAAGAATTAAAGGCGATGGAATTACCGGGTCTTTGGAATGGGGCGATGTCCGATTGGAATACCTTATTTGTGGAAGTTCCTTTGGAAACATTCAACCCAGTGAAAACGGTGACCGATTTAGTGCGACCTGCTCATCAAAATGGCTAGGATATTTTTTTGTTTGAAGAAAAACTCCCTATTTTTGTCGCCCCTAAGAAAGAGATTTTAAAGGAAGTATATAAATGCTTGATTACAAAAACCTTGCCCGGTTTCCAGGCAAGGTTTTTTATTTAATCTAGCACTAGGTAAAATTGCCAGACAAAAGCCTTTATAAGGGTAGTAAACAAAAAGATATGGCCTTAGAACAAACATGGAGGTGGTTTGGTCCAAACGACCCCGTTCAATTATCCGACGTCCGTCAAGCGGGCGCCACGGGCATTGTAAGTGCATTGCACCAAATTCCGAATGGACAGGTGTGGGAATTGAAAGATATTCTGGAACGCAAAGCGATCATTGAAGCGGCTGGTTTGACCTGGTCCGTGATCGAAAGTATTCCGGTGCACGAGGATATCAAAACCCGTTCTGGCAACTACAAGCAATACATTGAGAACTATAAAACTTCGCTTCGAAATGTAGGGGAGGCAGGCCTTGATTTAGTTTGTTATAATTTCATGCCTATTTTAGACTGGACTCGGACGGATTTAGATTTCCGTTTTCCAGATGGAAGTACTGGCCTTCGATTCGATGCTGCAGAATTCTGTGCCTTTGAATTGTTCTTATTAAAGCGCCCAGGCGCAGAGCAGCATTATACAGCAGAGCAAATCGCTAGAGCGGAGAAATGGCTAGCATCCGCTACACAAGCGCAACAAGATAAATTAATTCGGAATATCATCGCTGGCCTTCCGGGTTCTGAAGAAAGCTTTACCTTGAAGTCTTTCCAAGAGGCTTTGGACACCTATGCGAACGTAGGGGAGAAGGAATTGCGGGAAAACTTATATGATTTCATTCGCGAAATCACGCCAGCGGCTGAGGAGGCCGGGGTTAATTTATCGATTCACCCAGACGATCCTCCGTATCCGATTTTGGGCTTACCCCGTGTGGTGAGTACAGAAAGTGATGCGCTACAATTATTGAATGCGTACGAAAGCAATGTGAACGGCTTGTGCTTCTGCACCGGTAGTTATGGCGTTCGCGAAGACAATGATTTAGTGGGGATGGTTGAGCGTCTTGGACATCGCATTAATTTCATTCACCTACGCGCTACGCGTCGTGATCAATATGGAAACTTCCACGAAGCGGATCACTTAAATGGTGATGTGGATATGTTTGGGGTGATGAAGGGATTAGTAAATGAGCAGGATAAGCGTATCGCATCTGGTCGCAAAGATTTCCGCCTGCCCTTCCGACCAGACCACGGTCACCGCATGTTAGATGATTTGCAAGAAGGGAAGAAGACGAACCCAGGTTACACGGCGATAGGTCGATTACGCGGGTTAGCCGAATTACGCGGTTTGGAAATGGGTATACGGGGCTTTTTGAAATAATTTTAATTTCCCCTTTTGATTTCTATATCTTATTGCTAACTTTGCACCCCCATTAGTGTGGGAGAACTCTATCTAATTGAGTCTGACGCGCTTGAAGGGATTAAAAGAATTTTAAAATTTAAACGGTAATTATTCCAAAATGCCAACTATTCAGCAATTAGTGCGCAAGGGACGTGAGCAAATGACTTGGAAATCTAAGTCACCAGCTTTGGATTCTTGTCCACAAAGAAGAGGGGTTTGTACTCGTGTATACACGACTACTCCTAAAAAACCAAACTCAGCGATGCGTAAAGTAGCTCGTGTTCGCTTAACAAACCAAAAAGAGGTGAATGCCTACATTCCAGGTGAAGGTCACAACTTACAAGAGCACTCGATCGTATTGATCCGTGGTGGTCGTGTAAAAGACTTACCAGGTGTACGTTATCACATCATTCGTGGAGCTTTAGATACAGCCGGTGTTTCTGGTCGTTTACAGTCTCGTTCGAAGTATGGTGCTAAACGTCCTAAACCAGGTCAAGCAGCTCCAACAGGTAAAAAGAAATAATTTATTAACAGAAAGATCCAGTATGCTTCGTTAAAGCAGAAGGTTGGGTCGATTTTAAAGAACTAACAACATGAGAAAGGCGAAACCAAAAAAGCGCTACGTATTACCAGATCCTAAATTTAAGGATGTATTAGTAACTAAGTTTGTAAACAACTTAATGTACGATGGAAAGAAATCTACGGCATTTACCATCTTTTATGATGCGTTAGATAAAGTAGAGGAGCGTACAAAAGAAAACGGTTTAGAAACTTGGAAAAAAGCATTAAACAATGTGATGCCATCCGTGGAGGTTAAGAGCCGTCGCGTAGGTGGAGCAAACTTCCAAGTACCAACAGAAGTACGAGCTGAACGTAAAGTTTCATTGGGAATGAAGTGGTTAATCGGTTACGCGCGTAAGCGTGGTGACAAAACAATGATGGATCGCTTAGCGAATGAAATCATTGCAGCATCGAAAGGTGAGGGAGCAGCAGTGAAGAAGAAAGATGACACACACAGAATGGCAGAAGCGAACAAAGCGTTCTCTCACTTCCGTTTCTAATTCATTTGAATTACATGAAGAGGCTAATCGAAAGGTTAGCCTCTTTTTTTGTGCCTGAATACTGGCGCAGTATTTAGTACTTAATCGAGCGGGCTAATGGAGTATTCCTAAATTTTGTTTAGCTTTGATTCACAATCAACAGAACTATGATTTCGAAAAAAGCAAAATATGCTTTAAAGGCTTTAAAAGTATTGGCGCAATCCTATGAGAAAGGGCCCTTATTGATTTCGCACATCGCGGAATCGGAGAAAATACCGAAGAAATTCCTCGAAGCTATTTTATTAGAATTACGTAATCACGGAATTTTGCAGTCCCAAAAAGGAAAGGGCGGAGGCTATTACCTACGTATTCCTCCTGCAGAAGTGACTTTTGCCAAAATCATCCGCATCGTGGATGGTCCCATTGCCCCAGCATTATGTGTTTCTTTGCACTTTTATGGCAAATGCGATGATTGTGCTGACGAGGAAACGTGTCAACTCAGAACGGTTTTAACAAAATGGCGAGACGCGAACTTGTCCGTTTTAGAAAATACGACTTTAGAGGAGCTTATGTAAGCTCCTTTTTTTATTCGTACAAGTGATCCAAGTTTTTCATCTTGAACTCATCGTTATCTAATTCTAAAAACTCCTCCCAGAACGGATTCTCCGGAACAGACGCCTTGCAGATAATCGGTGTCTTTTTGATCGGATGGATGAAATACAAGCGACGTGCGTGCAAATTAATGCTGGCATCTACGTTTGGTTTATCGTAGCCGTATTTGATATCCCCGCGAATGGGGCAATTCAACGACGCTAATTGCACGCGAATTTGATGTGGTCTACCTGTGATCGGTTCTACCTCTACTAAGTAGTGTAAGTTGATTTTTCCCAAAATCTTATAATTCAACTCCGCCTTCAACGCTTTGTCTTCAGGGTAATCGTATGCCGTCGTTGTATTTTTGGCCTCGTTCTTTAAAAGCCAGTGAGTCAACTTGCCTTTTTCAGGATAAGGCTTTTTGCGCGTCACAGCCCAGTAGGTTTTCTGAATATCCCGCTTGCGGAACATCTCCATCATTCGCTCTAAAGCCTTAGAAGTACGGGCAAAAATCACTAATCCACTTACCGGACGATCTAAGCGGTGCACCGGGTGTAAGAAAACAGCGCCCGGTTTTTGGTATTTTTCCTTGATATACTCTTTCAGCACATCGGTTAAGGTAACATCTCCAGTACTATCCCCCTGTACGAGAATTCCTGCGCGTTTATTCACGATCAGGAGGTGATTGTCTTCGTATACGATATGGTAGTCTTTCATGTTTATTTAATTATCTGGCTTTCTTTAGGCCAAAATCTCTCCGCCTATTTCCTCCGCAAAGGTAGGATTATTTCACGATATGCTAATTGTTTAAAAATATTTTAAAAATTCCTCCTTTGATTTTCAGTCATTTACGTGAAATGTTTAAAAAAGTTTTGGTCATGATTTGTTAATAAAAAAATAATCCTACATCTTTGCACTCCCAATCGCTAGGAACAAAAGGTTTCTAGCACAAGACTGAGAGTAGATTAGGTGATTAAGTTCACGACAGAGCGGGTTGCTTTGGAAGATTTACATCGAGGTACAAGAGTTCTTTGACGTGTTGATAGAAATAAAGAAGAGATACTGTGTTTAAATCACAGTGTCGAAATAGTAGCATTCAAGACAAGGATAATGACAATTTTCTTATATTAATAAGAGCAGTCAAACATCCAAAGATTATTTACAATGGAGAGTTTGATCCTGGCTCAGGATGAACGCTAGCGGCAGGCCTAATACATGCAAGTCGAACGGTGTCTTCGGACATAGTGGCGCACGGGTGCGTAACACGTATGCAACCTACCTTACATTGGGGGATAGCCTTTCGAAAGGGAGATTAATACCGCATAAGACAGTAGCTGGGCATCCAGCAGCTGTTAAAGATTTATCGATGTAAGCTGGGCATGCGTCCAATTAGCTAGTTGGTGAGGTAACGGCTCACCAAGGCTATGATTGGTAGGGGAACTGAGAGGTCAATCCCCCACACTGGCACTGAGATACGGGCCAGACTCCTACGGGAGGCAGCAGTAGGGAATATTGGGCAATGGACGCAAGTCTGACCCAGCCATGCCGCGTGCAGGATGAAGGCGTTATGCGTTGTAAACTGCTTTTATACAGGAAGAAACGACT
>JAIXWQ010000001.1 GCA_027491195.1 Cytophagaceae bacterium
CAATCCTTAACATATTTGAAAGAATTCGAATGAATGTTAGACGATTTTTTAGTTTGGTTGCTCGAAAATTTCTAAATGTTAGCTGAATCCTCGGATAAAGACCCGTTGAGAATATTGAATAGATTGCGCCAATTGGAAAATAGAAAACCTTTACAAATTTTACCATCTCTAATTAGATCATTTGATTCTGATAGATTGAAACTTACAATAAAATACTGGGAAGATCAGATTCAAATTCATGAAGAGTTACAAGCGGCAAGCACGGAATATAATAATCGTATAATATTAAATGAAACTGAACAACAATTATATGCGATTAATAAAAGATTTCCTGATAGAAATACTAATTTTCTGAAATTTAAACAAATAGCTATACCAGATAAAAAGTTATATTTTCCTCATGGTTTAGAGGAACCAGATAAATTATCATTTATAACTGATACAAAAGCCATTTATATTCAAAGCTTAGCGGTTGTAACATTCCATGATAGAAACATTTGTTTAGCAAAGCATAGCATTCCTGATTGCATAACTTTTGTACCAGGACCAGCAGAGTTAACGTTAAAAGCGGGTAAAAGGTTACGTGCTGAAGTTGATACAACTAATATTGTAACAACTAAATTAAGATCTGGCAAAAGCCCTAAAAGAGCAGTCGTAGCACCTCCTAAAAGTAAACAGGTTATACCTATACAACCTGACGATAGGCCAATAAGAAGAAATCTTTTTAATGACCCGTCGTTGGAAAATAATTTCCAGGAGACGTTACCAAGTGCGGCACATTCCACCTCTATATTACAAGGGGAAGAATTACAAGATAACTTACCCGACTTTGACGAAGTTCAAAGCAGTTTTAATATCTATAAGGGCAGTCTTCATAGCAACTTACAAACTTATACGCCATCTGGTGATTCCGAGAATAAAGAGGAAATTAAAATAGATTATTCTAAAATAATTGTACCTCCTATATTACCGGAAACTGATAAAATTAATAAATCTCCTAAAAAGGAAATTCCATTAAAAAAGTCAGAACCATCTCCACTTAAAAAACCTCCAATTGAGAGAGGGGTAGGGATGTCTAACCCAGGTGAGGAGCCAAAGGCTATCGAGGCCTTGATTGATGCACTAATTAAGAAACATATGGAGTTAAACTTGCAGAGGCCTAGGCAACCTCCAAGTACTCCACCCATCGAAGGTGATGAAAATGATGTTGAGTTTTTAAGAAAGAAATTGGAAATACTAGAAGCGACTCATCATCCTTCTAGACATATGGTTTCGACTGACACTCAAACCATTATGGATCTTAAAAATAATATGGCAGAAATGGCAAATTGTATTAACAAGTTACAAGAGGTAATTGAACAAAATAAGCTAACGCCTGAAGAAAAACAGAAATTAAAGCTGATGTCTGGGCCGACATCAACTGCTGTTAATTCATTAGTTTATAAAATAGATTACCCGAAAAACGTAATTGATATTACAGTTTTTAGACCATCAATTAGTATCATGAAACCAACTTCAATAATTGCAACTGTTGGAGTGTTTGATCCTGATTCCAATCCTAAAAGTAACTTCAGAGAAATTTGGGAAAGAATTCAAAATTATACTCGTAATTATGAACTGTATGAGTATGAATATGTAGATATCCTCATGATAGTCATGAAAGGATCTGCAGGTAGTTCTTTAACGGATATGATAAGAGAATATAATGGAAAACTCTATAAAATTCTTGAAGCTATTCAGGACATCTATATCCCTCAACACACCATCTTTGATGATATGGATGCTCTGAATAAATTCAGTAGACCAGCAAATGAAAATATTAAGTCCACTATGAGAAGAGCAGCTCTCATAATAAATAAGCTTAAGAGCCAATGCACACCAGCTGCTTGGAATGAAAGAAGATATCATCTATTGTTAGCTTTAATTAAGCAAGTTATTGATAAAGATACAGCTAGACATTTGTATGCCGAAGAGCTTAAATGCGCCCAAACGGGAGCACAATTAGACATTCCTGCAATTATCACCATAATTTCATTACATGAGCAAACTCATGATCTTGTTCCTAAACGAGAAATGAAACTTCATTATGATATTAATTCCATGCAAGTCATCGAACAAAAAGATCAGCCAGTAAAAACGATGACAGTTGCTGATAAAAACGAAAAACGTTCCCAGCAACATAAAAAGGAAAGATCCAAAACCAAAGAACTAATAAGAACCCCTGATAAGAGAAGTGAATCCAGAGATAGAATCTCAGGTAAAAAGTATGGTGATGAAAGGAACGACCGTTTGAGAAATCGTTCTAGTAGTGTATCGAGTTTACACAACTATTCTCAAAGAAATAGTCAAGGTGAAAGAAATTACAGGTCAACCTCACCTTACAATGATAAACAAAGATCTAGAAGTAATGATAGAAGTCAGAGTAGAGATAGATACAGGTCGTTAAGCAGGGATAGATCCTATGGACAAAAGTCGAATTCTAGCAATAAAAACCAAGACAGATCTCGTAAACAAGGAAGGGACAATAACAATAAAAATAACAGAAAATCTTATAAGAATGGTAATGGCAACAAACCGAGATATGAGAAAACTTTTGAGCATGGGAAAAATCTAGTAACTTTACATTTTTACAAATGTTTAACTTGCCCCTCCATGCATCCAACTGGAGCCAACTGTGATAATAACAACAAAGTTACATCTTTAAACATGTAACAGTTCCAGCAAACGCTGCACCTGGAACATATATTAATATAAATTTTCAGGAAAGCGTAGCAGCGAACGCATTGAAAATTTATCCAATAACTAGACTCGATTATAAAATAGATAATGCGCCTAAACTTCATTATTTAGATGTATTTATTCTAGATAAAAATAATTGGGAGATAATATCTTCAAAAGCTTTAATTGATACGGGTTGTGCAAAGACAGCCATTTCAAAAGAATTTTATGATAACATCAATAGGAATATTTACACCCCAATAGTAAAAGCGCCGTCAATAAACATCCAAACATGCGATGGTACGACTCACCCTATTGAGGGAACAACGGATATCAGAATTGCTATTGGTCGAATGAAAAGAATTGTTCTAACAATAAACACGTTGATTGTACAAAACCTTGCAGATAATTTATTAATAGGATTAGACTTTCTGGCAAATGAAATAATACAAAAGATTACACCAACGTCCATTGTTGTAAAAATCAATGGTGATGAAGTGGAAGAAAAGTTTAGCCAAATAGACCACAAAGTTTTAACAATAAAAGCTTCCAAAATGGAAATTAATCCCTGTCAAGTTCAGACGGTAAAATGGAAACTTCCCATGGCAAAACACTCTTCTGCCAGATGTTTAAAAATAATGGAAGGACTCCTAATTCTAGAAAACCCATTAATCAATGACAATGTGTTTTCAGTCAAACTTTACAATGCTTCCAAAAATAGAATTTTGATCAATTGTGATGATAACATCCTCAAAATTAGCAAAATACAATTCCCTTTCAGCATTCCGATGGACGACTATATGTCGCTCGACGAATACGATAAATCAAAAGAAACTTTTTCTAAAAAAGGGTATCTGCAGCCGTCTATCACATCCTACATTGAACAAAAGAATAACATCACTGAACTTGACAAATTTGACGATCCTGGGATTGTGACAGATAAAGAGCTTTTAGAACAATTCGACATTGGCCACTTGCCTCAAAACATTCAAAAGCAATTTTCATCCATTGTTCTCAAAAACAGAAAAGCATTTTCAACCCACAAGTGGGACATCGGTGTTACAAATAAAATTGAAATGGATATTGTTGTAAAAACACCAGAATTAAGAATACAGAAATATATTCCAATTCCTTTGCACACGAGAGATAAAGTTAAAGATATTTTAGATCAATTCCTTAATTTAGGTATAATCAGACATTGTACAGAACCTTCAAAATATTGTTCGAATATATTGGTGGTTCCGAAGAAAGATAAGGATAGCATTAGACTTTTGTTTGATGGTAGACTTCTGAACTATGACACAGAAAGATTGCCAATGGCTTCTATTTCTAAATCTGAAATTCTGAGTCAACTTGCAGGCAAAGATCACTTAAGTTCTTTAGATTTTGCCGACGCATTTTACCATATACCTCTAACTAAGGAAGCTCAACCTTTAACAGCATTTTATGCACACACTCATGCTTTACGTATGTGTTTTACTAGAGCCCCTCAAGGACTTAAAAATTCACCTTTGTACCTAAAAATGTTGTTAGATAAAATTTTCTCTGATATGACATCAGATGTTTTATTTTATGCTGATGATCTTTTAATTGCAACAACGGGAACATTGAAAGATCATATAAAATTGGTTGAGAAAGTTATCTTACGTATCAAAGATGCAGGACTTAAGGTTCGGCCAGCCAAGGTACTCTTGGCGCGAACATCATTAGAATTTTTAGGTATGGTTTTCGAGAAAAACACTCTTAACATTCCGAAAATGAGATTAGAAGCTTTTAGAAAGTTACCTAGTCCAACAACACCTAAAAAGTTAAAATCAATAATATGCGCCCTAGCTTATTATAGACATTTTGTACCAAGATTTTCTGAATTGAGCAGAGAGCTTATGGAATTGGCAGGAACCAAACACCCAAAACAGTTCAAATTTACTGAAGAATATGAAAAGTTATTGAGGGAATTAATACAGGCAATATGTGATAATGCAATTACTTATTTTCCTGATCCTGATAAAGCTTTTTATGTTCAAACTGATGCATCTATGTTTTGTGCAGGCGGACGCTTGTACCAAAAAGATGAGAATGATAATGAATTACTAATTGCAGCCGTTTCAAGAACTTTTACGAAAACTGAGAGGCATTATACAATTTATAAGAAGGAAGCTCTCGCCCTGTTGTATACATTGCGAGCTATGGATTTCTTCCTCAAGTACGCACCTAAAGTTATTCTTCTTGTAGATAGTAAAGCCTTAACCTATATACGATTAGCTAAAGAATCGTCAGGAATTTTACTCAGATTTTCATTAGAGTTAAGTAAATATGATGCTGATATAATTCATGTCCCTGGTAAAGAAAATGAGATATCTGATTTACTAAGTAGGGAACATGAAGATATTAAAAGCATTGAATCTGAAATAGCCAGTAAACAGACTATTTCTGAAAAAGATACTATAGCCATAATTGATGCATTAACTATTCCTTCCGATTTCACTTTAACCAAAACTCAACTATATAATTTATTAAACGGTCCTTCACCTTTAGATGATACTAAAACAACAAAGGCCAAAAAGAATAAGATCAAAGAGGGAGTTAAGAATATAAAGAATATTCCTAACACTCTCAATAAAAGAAATATAAAGATGCCTAGAACAACTAGGAGTAGAAGTAGACCAGGAGTGATTCTACCCTCCAAAGTCTTAACCAGATCGAGGGCCAAAAAGACCGTTTCATTTGTTGAGGAACCCGTAGTAATTCCACCTGAACCCATTGGTGCAGGTCAGGGCGGAGACACGGCAAGTACCGACGCCCAGCTAGGAGATTCTGTTGAACTAAGTCAGAATAGAACTATCGATGATCAAGTAGTGTCCGAACGACTCGATAACAGTCGACGACCTTTTCCCCATTCCGAGGGTGCAAAGGAATGGCGCGAACGTCGCACGACCCTAGCGAATGACAGTAATAATGATATTGTTAGGAACATTGAGGTAGGAAGCGATGTTTGTGATCTTGTAAGCGAAGAAGCTGTAAATCAAGTAACACCTAACAATGCATCAATCGAGGAGAGCCCGATAGAAACCTATTTGCCCGAAAGTTATGAAACTGTTAAAGATCTGATGGATATTATTAATGAAGGAGACTTTCCGGTAGAAACCTTCTCGCGACTGCAAACTCGAGACGGACATATCATGAAAGCAATATATGAAGATAATACTATATCTCTTATAAATAATATTTATTATAAAAATTATGACGGTAATAAATTACCCATACTTCCAGTAAGTTTGGCAAAAATGATGATAAACATGCATCATCATACATACCCAGGAATACATAAAAGTGCGAGTAGAATAGAAAGAGACATACGTCACGTATATGCTATTATTTCATTTGATTTAAAACAATTTATACAAGAGGAAATATCAGATTGTCACATTTGCCAGATCTATGCAATAGACAAGAAAATGGCGAATTACACCAATTTGCCCCGTTTTAAATCACCTAGATTATCATGGTCTATAGATCTCATTACTGACCTTCCAGAATCGGATAATAAGTATAAGATTTTGATGATATGCGTAGATGATTTCTCGAACTATGTAATCCCGGCGCCCATTAAGACTGCTACAGCAAATAACCTTATCGACGCCATCAGGACTTTTATTATTATTCCGTTTGGGTGTCCTCATTTTATAAGATCTGACGAACAACCTGGTATTTACAATTCCAAAGAATTCTATTCCTTTTTAACAGAAAATAATATACAACTCCAAGCAACGGCAGTTGCAAGCCCATTTTCAAACGGCAGAGCCGAATCAACCATAAAACTTTTCAAACATTCTGCAAGAAAATTCTTCTTTCAACATAAACTTATTGAAAAGTGGGATTTGAATATTCATTTTATTAGCAATGCAATAAACCAATCTGTAAATACCTACAATAATACACCAGAAGAAATAATGTTCGGTTATAAAATACCGAATAAGTCAGACCTAATAAAATGGGACAACGTCGACACCGACAATAATGATATTATAAATATTATAATTGAAAAAGCTAATAAAATAAGGGAGAATTATGAAAAGCGAAAATCTAAGAAAGAATCGGCTAATATAACCTTTAAGAATAAGTTGTCGACATCACAAAAATTCGTAGTGGGCGAACTTGTCCTACACAGACAAATGCAAGTGAGCACAGGTTCTAGTTCCAAATGGAAGCCTCTGTTCACCGGCCCGTTCATTGTGAACGAAGTGGACAAGAGTGACAGAACTGCGGTGTGTCAGAACACAACCACAGGCAAAACCATCAAAGCCCACTTCAACAATCTCGTGAGGTACAGCTGTAAGGCAAGCCCGCAGCTTTCCCCGGCGAGTCTCAAAAAGTATAAAAGCAAAGGCAAAACCTAAAGGGTTATCAGTTGTTACTAGCATCGCGCGAGAGATACAACCGTAAGAAATTTCGAAGAGTCCATGGTATGTTGCCGGTCCTACTTCTGATCATTCTCGAAGTAGTTGCAGCTTTGAGAACGGCACAACTGAAGGGGAATCTACTATTCGAATCCGAACAGCAGTCCGCGGTAACTATAAACCCTCATTATATACAATTTAACAGACAATTCGATCTTTCTCATATTCGTGATGCGATTAATCTTCTTATTAACTATACTGATTCTTATGCTCAATATTGCAATGAAGTCACTAAAGATAGAAAACGACTTTTTGATATGTTTCAAGTACAGTCTATGTATTATAAGGCTAAACAAACTTGCAAAAGTAATGGTGGATACTTACCTCAAATTAAAACTGAGGCAGATGCAGATAAATTAATGGACATGATGAAATTGATAAACATCAAAGAAACCCCA
>JAIXWQ010000010.1 GCA_027491195.1 Cytophagaceae bacterium
GGATCGTATCTTTCGATTAGCGATCGCCGTCGCATTAGCCATTTTAGCTTATGCTAAAATTATTCCAGCTAATCTAGCCTTAACAGTCTACATCGTAGCTGCCGTTATTGCCCTAACTGGAATCATCCGAGTGTGTTTATTATATAAACCTTTTGGAATTAGTACCTGCCGAGAAAAGTCTCCATTCTAAATTTTAAGGGGTCCGGCAACGGACCCTCTTTTTTTATGTCTACTTTCAATGTTGATAATGATGATTACCGAAACCATTTGTATAACCAAACAAAAGATGGTAAACGATTATGGATATATCCAGGTCGAATCATTGGTCTATTCTATCGCCTAAGAACCTACTTTTCTTACCTTTTATTAACCGTATTATTCGGTCTTCCTTGGATCGAATACAAAGGGAATCCGATATTTCTGTTCAATGTATTGGAGCGGAAATTTATCTTTTGGGGTGTGCCCTTTTTCCCACAAGACTTTCATTTAGTGGCCTTAGGACTTGTCGCTTTTCTCCTATTTGTTAGTTTGTTTACGGTATTATTTGGTCGCATCTGGTGTGGTTGGGCTTGTCCGCAAACCATCTTCATGGAAATGTTATTTCGGAAGATTGAATATTGGATTGAGGGGGATGATAAAGCCCAAAGAAGATTAGCAGAAGCTCCTTGGAATACAGAGAAAATACTCAAACGAGGACTTAAGCACACTTTGTTCGTTCTACTTTCATTCGCTATTGCCAATACTTTTCTGATGTATTTGATCAGCAAAAAAGAATGGCTAAAACTAGTTACAGAATCGCCGATGGATCACCTAGCAGGATTAGTGGCTATTCTTATTTTCACGGCTGTCTTTTATTTCGTATTTGCCCGTTTCAGAGAAATGGTGTGTATGGTTATTTGCCCCTATGGACGATTGCAAGGAGTTTTATTAGACAATAATTCCATTCTGGTTCAATATGATCACAAAAGAGGTGAGCCTCGGGGCAAAGGGGACGATAAAGGCGCCTGCATCGATTGCCATTGGTGCGTTCGGGTTTGCCCGACGGGCATTGATATCCGTAATGGAAGTAATCAATTAGAATGTATTGGCTGTACAGCTTGTATTGATGCATGCGATACGGTAATGGAAAAGACGCATCAACCTACCGGTTTAATTCGCTATGATTCTCTAAATGGAGTTAATTCAGGACAAAAGCTCAAATTTACCTTACGTATCGGTGCTTATAGCACTGTTTTAGCATTAATAATTGCCGGTCTCGCTTATTTATTAATCACCCGAACGAACTTTGAAACTACTTTATTAAGAACTCCAGGAATGATTTTCCAAGTGGATGAAAAAAAGAATGAGGTAAGTAATTTATACCAAATGGAAGTGCTGAATAAGTCCATGGAGAAGCAAAGTTTTAGAATAGATGCGCCAGAACCATTTCAAATTGTGTGGGTGGGAAAACCCATCAATTTAGTGAACCCGGGAAAAATGGCGAAAGGGGAGTTCTTCCTAAAAATCAAACTAGGCAAGTGGAAGAACGGAGAAAAGGTTCCGGTACAGATTACAGAAACCAGTGGAAAAGAAGAAATAATCAAAACGAGTTTTATACAACCAGATGAATAAATTTAACTTTAATTGGGGACACGGAATTATCGTCACATTTGTGCTTTTTGGCGCATTTATGGCTTATTTTTATGTCAATATGTCCAAAGAATCCATCGAATTAGTGGGCAAGAACTACTATGCGGATGGGCAAGAATTTCAACGAAAAATTAATGAGCGGAAACAGACGGAAGCTTTGGCAGAAAAAGCAAGCATCCAATTTGCTGACGATTTCAAACAAGCGAAAATTCAATTTCCATCCTCTATCCAAAAAGGAACCCTTGTTTTTTACCGTCCTTCCAATGCTACTTTAGATAAAACGCTAAAAATCACATCTGATTCGTCTGGACTGTCATTCATCCAAACAGACTTCTTGATCAAGGGACCTTGGAATGTAAGCTTGCAATGGGAGAAAGCAGGTAAAAACTATGTAAAAGAACAACGCATTTTGATACCCTAATGTACACCTGGTATTATACTTTTCTTATTGGATTAGCCGGAAGCTGGCATTGTTTTGCCATGTGCGGTCCCATCGTAGCACAAATTAATGCACGAGGAAAATCACCTGCCCGAATGATTTTATATCCCTTGGGAAGAATATTCATGTATGGCGTATTAGGCTATTTTGTGGCAGGAATCGGGTCTATTTGGTTATTCCCTAATTTATGGTCCTATTATTACCTATTAGCAGGTGTGATTATTTTGTTATTAATCAGCCAAAATATAGGAGAGGGGCCTCTCGCTTTTTTACATCAAACCATCGGGAAAAGACTTCAGAAAATAGGGTCTAAAATGGGGCCTATAGGCTATTTTGTCTTAGGAATGGCCAATGGATTATTGCCTTGTGGACTTGTGGTCGCAGGTTTAAGTGTCGCTTTAATCCAACCGAATCCACTTTATGGTTCTTTCAGCATGCTATTGCTTGGAATTGCGACGTTGCCCGCTTTACAATTATACCTTTGGGGAACGGAAAAACTAAAAAAACAGGCCGTTTTTCAATACCTAGGCTGGTTAGTAGCAGCTGTGCTACTTTTTAGAGGCGCTTGGGGCATTGGGATGGCCTATTCAGACTATTTAGCTCATTCAAGCCTGAGTCCAATTATCTGTCATCCGTTTAGTATTTGAGTTTCGCTAAACCCTCTATGTTTTTTAGCGTCATTTCACCACCCTTAACATCTACATAGCCTTCTTTTTTAAAGTCACTCAACGTTCTGATCACAGATTCTGTAGCCGTCCCCACACGGGAAGCGAGATCTTCTCTAGATAATTTTATAACTAAAGGCTCTGAATGGTTTTTACCATAGGTATCTGCTAACTCAACGAGGACCATAGCGACACGCATTCTGAGGCTTTGGTAGGCCATCTCCACTAATAGCTTTTCATTTTTTAGTAAATAGGCTGTCAAAGCTTTTCTGAAAAATACCTCTAAGTGAATGTTTTCTTTTATTCGTTGCAGAAAGTCGGCAGAGGAAACACTTAGGATTTGAACTTCCTCAAGGGCTTCTGCACTCTCACGATAGGCTTTATTTTCTAATAGATCCACAAAACCGAAAAATTCTCCTTCTTGAACAAAAGAGGTAATGAAATACTTGCCATCCTTGTTTGTATGGTAGGTTTTAACTTTTCCTTTGGCCAAATAATACAAACGAATTGGATGATCACCCTCAGAATAAATTACCTGCTTTTTTGCGTGTGTTTGTGTCTTCTTTTCTCCGTCCCAGCTAGGTAAATCTAAAAAAGCCAAAGCCTCATGCACAGCGGATACATCAGACATAGATTCAACCACGGGATTTGTTGTCTTGGATTTCTTCAAACGCGCCTCGATCGCCTTTAATAATTCCACCTCCTGAAAAGGTTTGGTCAAATAATCATCAGCCCCCATTTCCATACCCTTGCGCATGTCTGCACGATCCGTTTTCGCGGTTAAAAAGATGAATGGTATCGACGCTAAATCCGCCTGACTGGAGAAGACTTGCAGAACCCCAAATCCATCTAAATTAGGCATCATAATATCACAGATAACTAAATCAGGACTCCAGGTCCGAGCTAATCGAACACCTTCCAGCCCATCTGAGGCCGTTTCAACGGTAAATCCTGATAATTCCAAGAGTTCAGCGGTGTTCTCCCGAATATCCACACTATCCTCAATGATTAAAATACGTTTGTTCATCTTTTTATCTGTTTGGGAATTGAATACACAGCTCTGTTCCTACGTTCAAATCACTCTTAATTTGTACGTTACCCCCTAACAATCGCATATATCGATCTACCAGGTGTAAACCTAAACCTGTTCCTTGTATCACTGTCGCGTTACCACCTCTAAAGAAGCGTTCAAATAAATGTTTTTGATCTTCCTCACTAATCCCAATTCCCTGATCAACGATACACAATTCTACGACTTCATCACGGCGCAGCACCCGTAAAACCACCTCTTTTTGTGAAAATTTCAAGGCATTCGAAAGCCCATTAAAGATCACCTTTCGAAGAATACTGGCATCCTGAAAACACGTAAAGTCTTCTGCTAACTCCAATCGAATCGGTTGTGTATAGGTAGTGAAATCAGTTAATATATCCTGAATAAAGTCCTGAATGGAGAATTCGGTGGGATGAATTTCCAATTTTCCATCCTCTAATTTGCCAACCGAGAGAAACTCTTCTAATATCTCCGTCAAATGACTTACTGATGATTTAATTCGATTAATATGCTGCTCACGCTTCGGTTGATCTTCTTCCTTGGTATATTTCTCGATAAGTGTAGCTGAACCTAAAATGGAGGTCAAGGGAGTTCTAAATTCATGGGAGGCCATCGACACAAATCGCGTCTTTAAATCCCCTAACACTTTTTCTTTCTCCAAGGAAATTTCCAACTCTTTCGCATTCACCTCCAGTTTGTTCAGTGTATTCTGAAGTGCTTGCGTTCTAGCTTCAACTTCTTGCTCTAAAGTCTCGTTTAACTGATTAATTTGTTGATTTTTTAAAATCAACTCCATTTCCACTTTGCGCTTTAAAGTCACATCACTCACAAAAGCGATGTAGTGCATACTATCACTCGCTTTAAAGTGAGATAAGGAGATTTCGATGGGGAAGAGAGAGCCGTCCTTTCGTTTGGCCTTCAAATCTAAACCGATACCCATCGGGCGAGAAATTGGTTTTTCATGGCCTAATTTCTCTAAATGCCCGTGATGTCTGTCCTTCAAGTGGTTCGGAATCAAGAGGGAAATATTTTCTCCTAACAATTCAGCGGGTTCAAAACCAAAAAGCTTGTCTGCGAACTTATTGGATAAGATGATTTCGAATTGAGAATTCGTCACCAAAATACCAATAGCGGCCTCCTGAAAGATCGCTTCAAATTCGAATCCAGCTTGTATTTGATTAGGCATTGGTTTTCATTTAGACTTAAATATACAAAGATTTAAGGATGATAGGAAGATACAGCGTGCTTCAAAACATCCGATTTATAAAAATAAACCTCTTTAAATTGACCCTCAGCGTACATTTTACCCTGATCGAAAAAATGAGGGGAAGACGGGCTACCATTTTGGCCACCTGCTAAGAGCGAATAGGCCTTAATTTTAGGGCCAAATTCCACGGCGGCAATGAAACTATTTCCATTCACCCCATACCATTTTTTAGTTCCCTGAATCGAGCGACTAGTGTAGGAGGGAAGCTGTCCCCAGGCCGAGGAAGTAAATGGAACGGGAATACTCGGCTGAGCATCATCCATTTGCAGAACCTCTTGATTTGAAATACGTTGGAAACGATTTAGATTCCCCCAAGCCACTCTCCAAGTTCCAAAATCAGATTCAAGTTCTTTCATCACTGCTCGTAAAGATTGGCGCATTTCCTCCCGAGAACCCGTTTTTGCATAATTTTCCATATTCTGCACCACGTCGGTTTCTCCCCCAAATTGCTTCGTTTTAGTCATTTTAGGCATAATTTTTAGCCCCCAACGAACAGCGATAGTTTGGGCAATAGACGTCTCTGAGGCATTATAATCCCATTTTTTCAATTCATTCGCCACTCCCTGGAGATCAGCTTCACCCGCGATCGCTTCTAAAAGAGAAGGAATTAACACCTCAAAGGCCATTAATCGACGATCATATCCCAGCCCAATCAACCCTGACAAATCCAATTTACTCGTTTTAGAAAATAAACGTACCGCATTCCGATCCCGGAAATTCTCCCCATCCGGCGCCATATAAACGGGGTAGTTAGCGCGCAAAGGACTGGAAGGTCCAGCTACGGTAAAAGCAGTTGAATTACAGTTTTGAATCCACGCGGAAACCGGATTATACGAATGAACAATCTCGTCTAAGTTGTGTAAACCCCTCCAATCATTCTTAGAGGTGGAGCCATCTTGTGGAATCCCCCAATCTAGCGTAGGATTTCTACGTGGCACATAATTCCCATGCCAATAGGCGATATTTCCCTTATTATCTGCATAAACCGTATTATTAGAGGTATTAGCGCGCATTTCCATCACTCGCTTAAAGTCAGCGAAACCGGTGGTTTTCGTGCGTAACCAGCTTTGGACTAAACTTTTTCTAGCCCTATTATAGGAGCGAACCGAAAACCATTTCCCATTTCTAGCGGCTAAAACAGGCCCCCGGTGGTTATAATAGGTCTTAATTTTTCTAGTCCCTAACGTAATCCATTTCGTCTTAAAGGGAATCCATTTACCATCTAACAGGTATTCCATCTGGCCCTCCCGCGAACGTGTGGTTTCCATATACGCATCTGCCACATCCACTTCTGAAGAGGTATGCATCCACCCATTGTAAGGGTTAAATCCTTGATAGATAAAGAATTGACCCCAAGTGACAGCCCCATAAACAGACAAACCTTCTTCACTTTCTACATGAACCTCCGGTCTAAAATAAAAAGTAACGTGGGGGTTAATGTAAAGTAGAGAATTGCCAGATGTAGATAAAGCGGGTCCTACAGCGAACCCATTTGAACCTGTAAGCTTTTCATCTGGATTTTGGTATGTAGCGCTCGCCACTTTAGCAGGTAGACCATAGAAAAGGGCGGTTTCTTGTTCCGTCACATCACCCGTAGAAATGGCACCGATGGAGCCATCCGTCCATAAAAGAGGGAACCAGGGTTCGAAATGGGTAATTAATCGAGGCTTAACTTCTGGATGTTTTTGTAAATAATAATTGATCCCATCCGCATACGCATTGAGCAGTTTTTTAAGCCAAAGAGGGCTGGTTTTGTATTCTTCTTTGGCCTCCTTTTCATCTATTAACAACTTGATGTATAGATCGTAGGCTAGTTCTTTTTCCCCCTTCACTTCCGACATGCGTCCTAGTTTTTCAATGTAATTCATCTCCACTCGGGAAAAATCATCTTCGCATTGCGCATACAGTAGGCCAAAAACCGCATCAGCATCCGTTTTTCCATAGATATGAGGAATTCCCCATTGATCACGGTAGATTGTTACTCGTTTCGCTTGATCCGCATACGGATTTGCTAGACTCAAAAAGGAGATAAATAGGAAGAGGATTACCTTTTTCATTTTCAAAATTTATTAGCTAAAAATAAGAATAAAATCGGGTCAGGAGGGTATAAACAATGTAAAATTGTCTTTCTAACTTACAAGAATATTCTAAACCAAACCTATGAAACTACTTCGGCTTCTTCCGATACTTGCCTTATTGTGTGCTAACAGCCTTTTTGCGCAATCTAAAATTAAAATTCAAGGAGAAGTCAATGTCCCATTTTCAAGCATTCGACTATTTAAAGGAACTTCCTTAGTGACAGGCACCATCGGAAATGAGAAGGGTAAATTTACCCTCGAGGCTGCCCCAGGATTGTATGATGTTTTGATAGAAAGTATCGGCTATGAGCCGCTGAAATTAGAGAATCAGACATTTAACGCTTCCGTAAATCTGGGTTTAATCACCGTAAAAGAGAGTAATCAGACCTTGAATGAGGTGGTTGTGAAGGGCCAAAAAGCCTCCATGGAACTCAACCTAGATAAGCGAATTTTCAATGTAGGGACTGATTTGGCCAACAAAGGAGCGACGGCCTCTGAAATTTTAGGCAATTTACCCTCCATCCAAGTGGATCCAGAAGGAGCCATTAAACTCCGCGGAAGCGATAATGTTCGGATATTAATCGATGGAAAACCCTCTACTTTAGCCGGTATTAATGGTTCCTCCGGTTTGCAATCTTTGCAAGGTAATCTCATCGATAAAGTAGAAATTATAACGAATCCTTCAGCGCGCTATGAGGCAGAAGGGATGGCTGGAATCATCAATATTGTGCTGAAAAAGAACCAAAATCAAGGCTTCAACGGTGCGATTGAAACGACGACAGGATATCCAGAGAATTTTGGTGGAACAGCCATTGTCAACTACCGCAAAAACAAATTCAATTTCTTTGTGAATTATGGTGTTTTTTATCGCAGAACTCCCGGCAGAAACAGCCTATACCAAGAAGTATATACTGGTAAACAAACCAATTATTTAAACCAGAATTCCTCCAGTAATGTGACTGGATTAGTCAATAACGTGAGGGGAGGAGCCGATTATTTCTTTAATGACAAAACAATCTTAACTGCTTCCTATATTTACCGCAGAACAGATGTGCAGCGAATTACGGACTTTAATTACTTGGATTACCGAGGTAATTTATTCAACCTGTATAGTGATACCTATCGTCAACAGGATGAAACGGAAGCTGAACCCAATGGAGAATATGCACTTACGTTCAAGAAAAGTTTCGCTAAAAAAGGAAAAGAATTTTCAGCCGATTTGCGTTATTTAGACTATTGGGAGCGTTCTGATCAAACTTACACTCAATATGGTAAAAAAGGAGACGGGTCTACCTTTCCGGAATTAACGAAAGTTCAAAAAGCTTTAAATGATGAGTTTGAGCGACAATGGATACTTCAAGCGGATTATGTAAATCCGATCGGAAAGGATGCAAAAATCGAAATGGGTTTGCGCACTAGTTTCAGAAATATGATCAACGATTATATGGTAACTGAAAAACAAGCCTCAGGTGCATTTACTGTCGTGCCAGGACTAAAAAATGTATTTAATTACCAAGAGAATATCTCCGCGGCCTATTTGATTTTTGGCAATAAAATGAAGCAGTTCTCCTATCAATTCGGGTTAAGAGCTGAGACGACGGATATTCAAACCGTATTGGAAGAAACAGGGGAGAAGAATCCTCGAAATTATTCCAATCTGTTCCCTAGTGCCCATTTTACGTATACTATCACGCCGGATAATTCCTTTCAATTCAGTTATTCACGACGGGTTAGAAGGCCTACATACAATGACTTAAGTCCCTTTGTAACCTTCTCTGATAACCGTAATTTCTTCTCTGGAAATCCTAATTTGAATCCTGAATTCACGAATTCATTTGACTTAGGGCACTTGAAGTATTTTGATCAAGGAAGCATCAGTTCATCGGTTTATTACCGTCAAACTTTTGGCAAAATCGAACGTTTCAGAACGGTAGATACCTTAGGATTTGCAAGAACACTACCCGCCAATCTATCGGATCAACAATCCATGGGAATTGAGGTAGCAAGTTCTTGGAATTTCACTAAATCCTACAAAGCGGATTTAAGTTTTAATACCTTCAGAGCAATAACGGATGCTTCTAATGTGAATGCTGCCTTTAAAAGTGATACCTATTCTTGGTTTGCAAGACATAGTTCCCGCATTAAAATAGGGGCTACAGACTTTCAAATTCGAGCTAACTACGAAGCTCCACAGTTAACTCCACAGGGTTCTAGAGGCTACATGGCTTGGATGGATTTATCTGCTTCAAAAGATATTTTGAAAGGTAACGGAACACTAACTTTCAGTATTTTAGATATCTTTAACTCCCGAATTAATCGCTACGAGTCTCGATTCCTAGAACCAAGAGATGGATCCGGATTTTATACGCGCGGAGAATCACAAGGGCGTTTACGTTCTTTTAATTTAACATTTAACTACCGATTCAAAACCACCAAACAAGCGGCCAAACAACGCCGCAGTATGATGGATGAAGAAAATTAATAAACCTATGAAACGATTTTTACTTTATTCCTGCACTGCATTCGCCCTTTTTTCGTGTTCTAAACAAGGAAAAGATGATACCTTCAAAATTATTTATGAGGATCAAGCCAAAGTCGTTGAAAATGCAAAAGCCATTAAAGACAAGCAGCCAATTAAATTAATTAATGGCCTAAAAATTGATTTATGGGCATCTGATTCCTTATTACAAGATCCGGTGGCAATAGCAGTAGATGACAAAGGGGCCATATTCGTCAATAGCACGAACCGAAACAAAGCATCTGAATTTGATATTCGCGGGCACCGAGACTGGATGACAGAGTCGATTGGTTTTCAAACAGTGGAAGACCGCCGTGCCTTTTTAAGACGCACTTTTGCACCCGAAAACTCAGCTAAAAACACCTGGCTTCCAGACATGAATGGGGATGGATCTCACGATTGGTTGGATTTGAAAGTGGAAAAAGAGGAGATCTATAAGGTGGAAGATTTGAATGGCGATGGATATGCCGATCAATCAACCCGCGTTTTCCATGGTTTCAATGAGGAAATAACAGACGTTGCTGGTGGACTATTAGTCCGTAAGAAAGATGCATTCGTGGCTATTGGACCCGATTTGATGCGTTTAAAGCACAATAATGGGCAATGGAAAAACCCGGAATCTATCTCGACTGGGTATGCCGTTCACATTGGTTTTGGGGGACACGGGATGTCTGGATTGACCGAAGGCCCGGATGGTAAAATATACTGGCAGATTGGAGATATAGGTGCAAATATCACCGCAAAAGATGGTAAAAAATACAAGAATCCTAATTCAGGAGTGATTGTAAGATCGAATCCAGATGGTTCTGAGTTTGAAGTCTATGCTAGTGGTTTACGCAATACGCACGAATTTGTATTTGATAATTATGGCAACTTAATCAGCTCCGATAATGATGGGGATCATCCAGGTGAAAGTGAGCGTTTAGTGCACGTAGTGGAAGGTTCTGATGCCGGATGGCGTTCGAATTGGCAATATGGTAAGTATACAGATCCGAGAAACAACTCCTATAAGGTTTGGATGGATGAAAAATTATATGTGCCTCGCTGGGAAGGTCAGGCAGCCTATATCATTCCTCCGATTCGCAATTTCCACAATGGACCTACGGGAATGCTTTGGAATCCTGGAACCGCTTTAGGAAAGCGCTGGACGAATAAATTCTTCTTGGTTGAGTTCGTGGGTAATGCGAATAATTCCCACATTTGGTCATTTGACTTAAAGCCCAAAGGTGCTTCTTTCGACTTTAAATCAGAAGAAGATGTGGTGAGTGGAATTTTGCCCACAGGGATTCGTTTTGGTCCTGAAGGGGCTTTGTATGCCTCCGACTGGATTTTCGGATGGGATACAAAGAACTACGGTCGCATCTGGAAAATAGATGTGAACGAAAAGGAAAATGATTTAAAGGCAGAACGTGAGCAAACGAAAAAATACATTCAACAAGATTATTCGAAGCAGAGTTTGACGCAGCTTTATGACTTATTGTTTTATGCAGATCAACGCATTCGCTTAAAAGCACAATATGAATTAGCCGAAAGAAAAGCGGCAGACATTTTTGTGAAAGCGGTACAACAGAAAGAGAACCAATTAGCCCGCGTTCATGGCATCTGGGGATTAGGTCAATTGAAGGCTGCGAAAGCGATTTCACCGCTATTGACTGATTCAGATGAGGAAATTATAGCCCAATCATTAAAGGTATTAGGCGATCTGTATGATGCCTCAGCAGAAGCGCAAATGATTCCTTTGATTGCCTCATCTAATCCGAGAGTAGCCTTCTTTGCAGCACAGGCTTTAGGTCGTGTTAAATCAGAGCAAGCCATTCCTGCTTTATTGAAGCAAATTGAAAAGAATGCAGATCAAGATTTATATATCCGTCATGCCGCAGTTTTAGCGCTTTCCAGAATCGGACAAGCAGAACCAATGCTTGCTTTACAAAATTCACCTAATCGCTCTTTGCGTATCGCTGCAGTGCTTGTTTTAAGAAGATTGGCACATCCAGGAATTCAAGCATTCTTAGGGGATAAAGATGAATACATCGTTGCAGAAGCCGCAAGAGCAATTAACGACGATGAGTCTATTCCGGCAGCTTTACCAGCCTTAGCTGCTACTCTAGGCAATACTAATTTAAAAGAGGAAGCCATCATCAGAAGAGCCATCAATGCTTGTTTACGAGTGGGTACTGCGAAGGAAATTGATTTATTAATTGCCTATGCGGAGAGAAATGGTATTTCAGAGGAGTTGAGGGCTGAAGCCATCGCGACTTTAGGATCTTGGGCAAACCCTTCAGTTATGGATCGAGTGGATGGTCGCCACCGCGGTGTGTTGGATCGTAATCCCACGGATGTTATCGCTCGAATTCAAAATAAAATCCCCGCATTTTTAGCCTCTGAAAATCCAGATGTATTAATCGCAACGGCTAAGTTAATAGCCGAATTGCAATTGAAAGATTTTGCAGAAACAGAGATCACGCTATTCCAACAGCATATCAATTCGAAGGTGAGAGCTGCATTTTTGAGTTCTTTGGCCGCATTAAACTCTCCTAAACTTGCTACTATTCTAGAAACAGGTATGAATGACACAAGTAAAGTGGTTCGCGGAATTGCGCTGAGTAACTTAAATAAAATTGAATTAGGGGCAAAAGAATTGCCTGCTATTACAAAACCGATTTTTGAGAAGGGTTCACAGTCGGAACAACAAGCTTTATTGCAGAGTATGGCGAAGATGAAGCCGGCCAATACTTCCGCCATCTTATCCGAATTAATCGATAAAATGGTCGACAATAAATTACCTACCGGGATTAAATTAGACCTAATGGAGGCAGTGGAAGCGACTAATGAAGAAAAATTAGTGGCAAAATTAGATGCCTTAAAAGTCAAAGGTACTTTAACAGATGAATACAAGGAAGCCTTATATGGAGGATCTGTCACCGATGGCCGTATGATTTTCCAATACAATTCTACCGTACAATGTGTCCGTTGCCACATCGTAGGAGGTGAGGGAACGATGGTAGGCCCTAACTTAAAGGGGGTAGCTTCTCGTTTAACTAGAGAACAATTACTACAGGCTCTTATCGAACCGAGTGCACGTATTGCACCAGGTTATGGAAGCACAAATTTCGTTTTAACGGACGGGCAAGAGGTAACAGGGTCCATTATTTCAGAAACGGATGTTCTTGTGCAATTAAAGACAAATGATGCCGAGCCTTTGCGAATTCCGGTTTCACGAATAAAATCAAGAGAAAACCTTCCATCGGGAATGCCACCCATGGGAAGTTTGATGAGTAAAAGAGAAATCAGAGATGTGGTAGAATACCTGTCCTCTTTAAAATAAGTGTATATTTGCATTAATGAAGCTAAATAAAGTATACATATTGTTCATCTCGCTGTTGTTTTTGACGTCCATGGCGTCAAAGCTTCAAGTAGATGGTGTACAGGCTTCCATACAGAAAGATCAATCACAACATTTCCATAAAGCCGAGTCAGCTGATTTCGGTTTTATGGATTTTTTATTTGAAGAAGATACTACGGAGAACGAGGAAGATAATTTATTCTCTCCTTTTACGTTCTCTCCATTTTCTTCACTCTTTAGTAAATCAGCTGTTGAGCTAACATTAAACAGCGCATTCCGTCAGAAAAAAGCATTCGCTTTTTCGCATTCACCACTTTATTTGATTTTCAGGAACATTAGGCTGTAGAATAAATCGAATTCGATTCGGTCAATTCTTTTATTCAATCAGCCTATCAATTGTTTTTTGAACATCAAATTATGCGTACATCAAATTTTGATGAGCACAAAGTGATTCATGAATTGAAACACTTTTTGCCTGCACAAGCCCCATTAATGGACTTTGTGCACCACAATACATTACATGCGTTTCAGAATCTTTCCTTTCACGAAGCGCTTGCGACTGCCCACGTTAAACTAGGTTACCAAGTCTATTTTCCTTTAGAAACCTTTCGCGATTTATTCGCAGAGGGACGTATTTCTGAGGCTATTTTAGAACGCACTTTAGCAGAAAAAAAAGGAGATGTAGAAACCTGGAAAGGAAAATTGCTCTATGGCGCCTATTCCACTATTGAAACTGGACGAGTAGGAGCCTTAAGGGGAATTTGGAAATCAACTTATGGAATAGACCTAGATTCCTTAGTACATCCTACCTTATTTCGTGTCATCGGAAGCTTTCTAGATCAAGGTATCTCTATTTGGAATTTTCCATTAGAAGGTAAATCCTTTTTAGAAGCAATTCGGAGTCTAGAAAAAAACAGTTTTACTAGTCTATTCTATCAGAAAGAGACTAGAATATTGATCCAAGATCCAAGTTTGAGCATTACTACTTTGCTAGAAAAATTGGTAGGAGATAAGGACTCCTTGTATGAGCAATATTTGTATGATCAACAATTCTCGCATCAAGGATGGTCAGGAATGGTTTCCACGGTGGAAGATTTACCACAAAGCCTGTTAGATACACGGATTATAAAATTGGACGATTTCATCCTATTTGAATTGCTGCTTGAGTACGATGCATTGAACTATAAATTAGGTCAATCGTGGGCTCCGGTGGGAAATTTTATCACAGATGAAATTATACCGCTACATGACCCCATAGTGTATTCAGAAAAGATGGATGTGCTAAGTTTATGGCAAGAGGCGTTCGAATGGTCCTATTATGATCAGGTTTTGAAAGGGCTACAGATGGAAAAAATCGATTCAATAAAGCCGCATCAGAAGAGCTTTCAAGCTATGTTTTGCATCGACGATCGAGAATGTTCGTTTAGACGGCATTTAGAGAATTTAGATCCGGCTTGCGAAACATTTGGAACACCTGGATTCTTTTCGGTGGAATTTTTCTATCAACCGGTGGGAGGTAAATTCTATACGAAACTTTGTCCGGCTCCTGTAACCCCCAAATACCTCATTAAAGAGGAGGGAAGTGAGAAAAAATTAGGTACAGATGTGCATTTCTCGAAGCACAGCCATAATTTTTATACAGGTTGGTTGTTCAGCCAAACCATCGGTTTCTGGTCTGCCGCAAAACTCTTTGTTAGCCTTTTCAAGCCTTCCATGAGTCCAGCAACGGCATCCTCTTTGAAACATGTGGATAAATTCTCTACGATTCGGGTGGATTACCAAGCTATGGAGAATGGTCTTCAAATCGGGTTTCAGTTCGAGGAGATGGCCGTTAGAGTCGAAAGCCTATTAAAGAGCATTGGCCTAGTGGAAAATTTTGCCCCGATCGTTTATGTGATTGGACATGGGGCTAGTTCTGTAAACAACCCCCATTACGCGGCATATGATTGCGGAGCTTGTTCTGGTCGTGCTGGATCTGTAAATGCACGTGTGATCAGTCAAATGGCCAATAAACGCGAAGTTAGAGCAATACTCAGAGAAAAAGGGATTCACATTCCGGAGAGCACCGTTTTTGTGGGAGGCTTACGGGATACAACCCGCGATGATGTCGTCTTTTATGACGAAGAAATTTCCTATGCGGACTACAAGATCATGCACGCAGATCACGTAAAATTATTTGCAAAGGCATTGGATAATAATGCCAAAGAACGGTCTAGGCGCTTCGAATCCATCGATACATCCGCAAAAGCAAGCGAGATTCATGAAAAAATCAGAACACGTTCGGTGTCTATTTTTGAGCCTCGTCCTGAATTAAATCATGCGACGAATGCGCTTTGCATTGTAGGCAGAAGAGAATTATCGAAAGGCGTCTTCCTAGATCGCCGTTCCTTCTTAAATTCTTTTGACTACCGGGTAGATCCAGATGGGACGTTTTTATTCAACATTTTAAAAGCAGCAGCGCCTGTTTGCGGGGGTATCAACCTGGAATATTACTTCTCCCGCGTTGATGGCGAAAAACTGGGTGCAGGAACTAAATTACCTCATAATGTGATGGGACTTTTCGGGGTCGCAAACGGTATCGATGGAGATTTAAGACCTGGTTTACCTGCCCAAATGACCGAAGTACATGATCCAGTCCGGTTATTACTAATCGTCGAACACTTCCCAGAAGTGGTATTAAAAACGATTCAAAAAGCGGAGGAAACCTACGAATGGTTCATTAACGATTGGGTAAAACTCGTTTCCATTCATCCAGAAAGCAAAGAATTACAAGTATTTGAGGGAGGAAATTTTAGGCCCTATGAGCCACTAACGAAAGATATCCAGGAAATTGATCAGCTGGATACCTTAATAGCCTCTTCGCAGGAGAATTTTCCCGTTTATTTAATCCAACAAAATTAATATCGCCATGAATTTAACCCTTCATTTATTTATCTGGGTGCCTATTTTCGGATTTTTGGTGAGCTTAATTTTACCAAAGAAGAACGAGACACTCATCTCCGTAACGGCATTTTATACCTTGGCCATACAATTGAGTATCGCTGTCGTGTTTGTTGCCTATTGGATATTAACAGGATCGGAAACCATTCAAATAAAAGACCTTATTCTCTTCAAAAACGAAGAATATGTCTTCCAAATTGATTTCCTTTTTGATAAAATCACCGCTGTCTATTTGCTAGTGGGAGCCCTGTTGACATTTATGGTCACGCTATATTCCCGTTATTACTTACACCGGGAAGCAGGATACAAGCGCTTTTTCAATACTACCTTATTCTTTTATGTAGGGTATTGTTTAACGACCTTATCAGGCAATTTAGAGACTCTTTTCATCGGCTGGGAAATACTCGGAATTTCATCGTTTCTACTCATTTCATTCTACAGAGAGCGCTATTTACCAGTAAAAAATGCAGTAAAAGTTTTCTCCATTTACCGGATTGGGGACGTGGGAATTATTTTAGCTATGTGGGCGAGTCACCATTTGTGGGGACAAAACATCACGTTTTTCCAGTTAAACAATGCTGAATTAGTGCATGAGCATTTGCAAACGCATAGTATGATTGGGGTATTTATTTCTTTGATGTTCTTACTTTCAGCGACGGCAAAATCAGCTCAATTACCCTTCTCCTCTTGGTTGCCAAGGGCAATGGAAGGGCCTACGCCATCTTCTGCCATTTTCTATGGATCCTTATCGGTGCATATTGGGGTATTTTTACTGTTACGCACCTTTCCTTTTTGGGAAAATCAAGTTTCAGTTCGCATCCTTATCGCTGGAATAGGCCTTTTATCGGCTTTAGTCGCGACAGGAATTGCCCGCGTGCAATCATCTGTTAAAAGCCAAATCGCTTATGCCTCCATCGCCCAGATTGGGTTGATATTTATTGAGGTATCCTTAGGTTTTGAGAAATTGGCTTTGTTTCATTTTGCCGGTAATGCCTTTTTAAGAACCTATCAACTGTTGGTTTCACCTTCCATAGTGAGCTATTTGATTAGAGAACAATTCTATCATTTCGAGCCTAGGGCTAATTCCATTGAAGGTTTTTTACCCCAAAAACTACGCAATACGCTCTATGTACTTTGTTTGAAGGAGTGGAATCTGGATTCGATGTTATATCAATACCTATGGAATCCGATGAAATGGGCAGGAAATCACTTGAATTTCTTGAATGGAAAACGGATGATGGCTTATTTTGTACCTGCATTTGGCGTCAGTTATTACCTGATTAATCAAAACCAATTGAGCGAGCAGACTCGGCATTGGCTTTCCCTTATTTTCGCAGGAATCGGATTGGTTTTAGTCTTTAAATCCTTTACTCAACGTAGAAGTATTCGGTTGAGTTGGATTTTAGTCATAATGAATCATTTCTGGATTGCCTTGGCCATTTCCTTAAATGAGAAATTTGATTCCTTCGAGTCAGTGCTCTATTTAAGTGGAATTATGGTTGCGGGTTTGATTGGATACCTCTGCTTACAGCGATTGTTCCAGCAAGAGGGTAAAATGACCTTACATCGTTTCCAAGGATTATCAAAAAGTCATCCTAAAATTGCGCTAATCTTCTTATTAGCGTGCTTAGGTCTCACCGGTTTTCCGATTACGCCTACCTTCATTGGAGAGGATTTGATTTTCTCTCACATCCATGAGGATCAATTTTTACTTGCAGGAATCGTATCCTTAAGCTTCATCCTCGATGGGCTAGCCGTGATACGTATTTATGCCCGCATTTTTATGGGTCCTAATTATAGAACCCATGCTGAATTTTCTAACAGATATTTCTAAAAAAGAATATGAAAAATACACCTAAAGACGGCTTAGCCGGATTAAAAGAAAACGTTGCATCAGATGCAGCCTCAGGATTTATTGTTTTTTTACTAGCCTTACCTTTAAGTTTAGGTATTGCCAAAGCCTCGGATTTTCCACCCATCATGGGATTATTAACTGCTATCGTGGGCGGTATCGTAGTTAGCTTATTTAGTGGATCTAGATTAACCATAAAAGGACCTGCGGCCGGATTAATCGTCATTGTAGCCGGTGCCGTGGCTGAATTCGGTGGGGGAGAACAGGGCTGGCATTTAGCATTAGGTGCGATGGTGATTGCCGGTTTAGTCCAAATCCTTTTTGGCGTTTTCAAACTCGGAAAACTAATGGATTTCTTCCCTTTATCTGCGGTTCATGGCATGCTGGCAGCAATCGGATTAATCATTATTGGGAAGCAAATTCCTGTATTTTTAGATGTAAATCCCCTCTTAGCAAAAGGGAAAGAACCGCTAGAATTATTTGCGTCAATCCCTGAATTTATAGCGAATTGGGATCCCAAGGCAACTTTAATCGGAACTATCAGTTTAATCATCATGATGAGTTGGCCTTATATCAAGAACCCCATCATCAAAAAAGTGCCGGCACCGCTAGTCGTTTTGGCCATTGCCATCCCAGCTGAATTGTTGATGAATTTCCAGACAACAGAACCGGCTTATGCCTTAGTGCACATTGGAAATTTAGTGGACAACATTAAATTCAATGCCTCATTTGAGGGTTTCGCACAAACGGGAGTATTTATCAAATTTGTCATCATGTTCGCGCTTGTAGGTTCTTTGGAATCGCTTTTGACGGTAAAAGCCATGGATATGCTCGATCCATTCAAACGTAAATCTGATGCGAACAAAGATTTGATTGCAACTGGGATTGGAAATACCTTAGTGGCCTTTTTAGGCGGCTTACCGATGATTTCAGAAGTAGCTCGTTCTTCCGCTAATATTGCGAATGGGGCCAAAACCCGATGGGCTAACTTCTTCCACGGTTTCTTTATCCTTATTTTCGTGTTATTAGCGGCTCATTTAATTGAGTTAATTCCTAATACGGCTTTGGCAGCCATGTTAATCACCGTAGGTATTAAATTAACACACCCGAAAGAGTTTATTCA
Organism: Cytophagaceae bacterium; assembly: GCA_027491195.1. Lineage (GTDB taxonomy): Bacteria > Bacteroidota > Bacteroidia > Cytophagales > Spirosomataceae > Aquirufa > Aquirufa novilacunae. The sequence goes on from JAIXWQ010000010.1 coordinate 18,906, forward strand.
CACGTTTGAGAAGGGGAAGGAGCAATTATTAATCTTCCTGGTGACGATCATCTTTACGTTAGGGGTCGATTTATTAGTGGGTATTGGCGCCGGTATTTTAACGGAAATACTCGTTAACTTATTAAATGGAAAGCCATTAAAAGCAATTTTTAGTGCTCCTACAGAGGTTTCCTTCACAGATAATGATTATTTAGTGGAGATCTCGGATGCTGCGGTTTTCACGAATTACCTGGGCATTAAACGCAAATTGGAAGCTATCCCGTCTGGATTCGATGTGACAATTGATCTTTCCAAAACTAATCTCGTCGATCACTCCGTCATGGAAAACTTCGAACACTTTAAACATGATTATGAACGAGGAGGGGGATCTGTGACTTTGATTGGTCTAGATGCACACAAATCCTTATCCAAGCATAAGTCTTCCGCTATGAAACGGAAGTAGTCCGGAGGGATTTAGTCCGAAGTCCGAAGGAAATGAGTCCGGAGGGATCTTTTAACTTCGGACTTTTTGACTATTTGACAGTCTATAAACCGCCCCTAAAAAGGCGGTTTATTTTTTTATAAATAATCGATATCTTTAATAAAATTTAAACCTATGAAAAAACTTGCGCTGCTACTTAGCTTGCCGTTCTTTTGTTTTTCGCAAACAGAACTATTTTTAAGTCTGCCTAAGCAAAAATCCTTCTTTCAAAAAACGGATCAATTGAGCGCAGATTTCACAGGTGCGAAGATTAAAATCCATCCAGAACAAAGTTTTCAAAGCATCGATGGCTTTGGATTTACCTTAACAGGTGGCAGTGCCCAACTAATACAACAACTAGAACCGAGTAAAAGAGCCGCTTTATTACAGGAGTTGTTTGGCCCTAACGGGATTTCGGTTTTGCGCATCGGAGTAGGAGCAACGGATCTGGATACCACTGTTTTCTCTTATGAAGACAAACCGAGAAAATTTAGCCTAGACCCCTCAAAAGCAGATTTAATCCCCGTTTTACAACAAATAATTGCCCTTAATCCTGCGATCAAAATCATGGCAACGCCTTGGTCTCCACCGGTTTGGATGAAAGATAATGCGAATAGCAAAGGAGGTTCCTTGTTAGAAAAGCTTTACGTGACCTACGCAAATTATTTGGCAAAATACATTCAAGCGATGGCTAAAGAGGGAATTAATATCTGGGCCCTAACGCCACAAAATGAACCCTTGCATCCCGGAAATAATCCCAGTATGTACATGAGTTCTGAAATGCAATCAAAGTTCATTAAAACGGCTTTGGGACCTATCTTTCAAAAACAAAACATCCAAACTAAAATCATCGTTTACGATCACAATTGCGATCATCCAGAATATGCCATTGATTTATTAAATGATCCTGAAACGAGAAAATACGTGAATGGATCTGCCTTTCACCTCTACAATGGGGATATTGCTGCCTTAAGTAAAGTGAAGGCTGCCCATCCGGATAAAGACCTCTATTTCACCGAGCAATGGACGGGATATAAGGGAGATTTTACAGGGGATTTTATGTGGCACGTAAAGAATGTCATCTTGGGAGCGGTAAATAATCACGCAAAAACGGCGATTGAATGGAATTTAGCCAATGATCCGAGCTATGGGCCGCATACCCCAGGCGGTTGCACCGAATGTCTTGGTGCCTTAACCATCTCAGGTCAGGATATCATCCGTAATCAATCCTATTATATTGTTATGCAGGCGGCCAAATTCGTACCTGCAGGTTCTATTCGACTAGGAATAGAAGTTCCGGAAGGAATTCAGGCGGCTGCGTTTAAACGTCCGGATGGGAAAACAGTACTTCTCGTTCAAAATGAAGGGCGTAAAAAGAACCTTACGATTGAAAAACTAAACCTAGAAATACCGGCTGAATCAGTCTTAACAATCATCTTATGAACAACTTCAATATCAACCGCAGGCATTTTATGAAAGGGGCATCTGCCGCTTTGGCCTTATCGACTTTTGGCGCTTATGGATTAGATTTAGTGAATCCGAATAGACCTTATCGCGTTGCTTTAATCGGTACCGGATGGTACGGAAAAAGTGATTTATTCCGATTAATGCAGGTAGTTCCAGTAGAAGTGGTGGCACTCTGTGATCCGGATCGAAATCAATTAACAGAAGCTGGTAAACTAGTGGCGGCAAGACAGAAGTCCCGTAAAACGCCCAAATTATATGGTGATTATCGCCTGCTTTTGAAGGAAAATGAAGTGGACATTGCGATCGTGGGAAGCCCAGATCATTGGCATGCTTTGCAAATGATCGATGCTGTAAAAGCGGGAGCACATGTTTATGTTCAAAAACCTATTTCGGTGGATGTATTAGAGGGCGAAGCCATGGTGGCAGCGGCTCGAAAATACGGAAAAACGGTTCAAGTGGGAACGCAGCGCAAAAGTACGCCACACTTGATTGAAGCGAAACGAGAAATTGTAGACAAAGGATTGCTAGGTAAAATCGCTCATGTAGAAATGTATTGCTATTACCACATGCGCAATAACGGAAATCCTCCAGTTCAGGCAGTTCCAGACTATTTTGACTATGACATGTGGACAGGACCTGCTCCATTACGTCCCTATGACGGCTTACCGCATACCCGCTGGTGGAGAACGTTTGAGGAATATGGTAACGGTATTGTAGGTGACATGTGCGTACATATGTTCGATACGGCGCGCTGGATGCTGAATCTAGGCTGGCCTAATCGCGTGAGTTCAGAAGGAGGGATATATGTCCAAAAAGAAGGCAAATCAAATATCTCTGACACACAAACTGCCGTTTTTGAGTACAATGGCTTGAACTGCGTTTGGCAACATAGAACATGGGGAACAGCGCCAGATCCTGAATATCCGTGGGGTTTAACCATTTATGGTGAAAAGGGAACGCTGAGAATGAGTACGATGAAATACGATTTCACGCCCACGGATCCCAAAGCAGAGAAATTGCACAAGGACGTCGTATATGAGAAAGAAAAATACCCAGAAGATTTAAAAGAAGATCGGATTGAATTGAATGCGGCACCTGCTACCCGAGGTCACATGCTAGACTTTTTAGCGGCGATCGACAAAGGCACAAAACCCGTTGCAGACATCGCAGAAGGTCATATTTCGACGGCATCTTGTATTCTGGCGAATTTATCTATGAAATTAGGGCGTCCACTTTCCTATGATCCTGGTACGAAAACCGTCCTAAACGATCCAGAAGCAACGGCATTGCTTGCCCGTAACTACCGTGGTCCATGGAATAGAAACATGTTAAGCTAATGAAAAAGATATTTCTGTTTGCCCTAATTACCTTAACTGCCACCGCACAACAACGCAATTCTGCCCAATTAGGGGAAGATTTGCAGAAATTACGTGTCCTAGGATCCGTATTGCACGTCGCTGCACATCCAGACGATGAAAGCACGCACATGTTAACCTGGTTTGCTCAGCAGCAACATTGGGAGACGAATTATTTTGCTTGTACACGAGGGGATGGCGGCCAAAACCTCATCGGTGACGAACAAGGAGTACCCTTGGGACTGATCAGAACACAAGAATTGTTGGCGGCGAGACGTATTGACGGGGCTAATCAATATTTTTCTCGTGCCTTTGATTTTGGTTTTTCGAAGTCGACGGAGGAAGCTTTAGGTTTTTGGGATAAGCAACTCATCTTATCCGATCTGGTGTGGGTCATTCGAAAAACACGTCCAGATATCATTTTTACGCGTTTTCCACCGGATGCACGCGCTGGTCACGGGCACCATTCTGCCTCCGCGGCTTTAGCGATTGAAGCCTACAAAGCTGCCGCTGACCCGAAGTTGTTTCCGGAACAATTGAAAAAAGGCGTAGAGGTTTGGCAGGCGAAGCGCTTGTTATGGAATACCTTCCGCTTTCCTGGTTCAGCAGGAAATTCAACCATCAACGATACGCAGTTTAAGGTGGAAATAGGGGATTATTTGCCCTTTTTAGGTCAAAGCACTGGTGAATTAGCCGCTTTTAGTCGTTCACAGCATAAATCTCAGGGTTTTGGCTTTGCGGTAGACCGCGGTAGAAGCACGGAATATTTTGCGACTTTAGCGGGCGATGCACCGAAAGACAACTTGTGGGATGGGGTAGATGCGACTTGGAATCGAGTGAATCCCTCCATTGATGCCCTAATCACACCCATCATTCAAGCTTACAACCCAGCTAAGCCATACGAAAGTATTTCCGCTCTCATCGGTCTTAAAAAAGCAATAAAAGCGCTACCAGCTAGTTCGTGGACTCAGAAAAAAATCGTCGAAATCGATGCTTGGGTGGTTCAGGCAGCAGGTATTTACCTCGGTGCGACAACAACGCAAGGAATCATTGCCACGGGTGAAAAACTGAACATCAAAACGGAATTTATTGTGCGTGCGCCTATCTCCGTTGAGAATGTAACTATTTATTTCGCGGGACAGGATACTACTTTTAATGGCAAAATACAGCCCTACAAAAAATACCCTTTACAACGCAGCATCTTGGCCTCCGCATTCATTACTCAGCCTTATTGGATTCAAGAGACGAAGTCGACAGGCCACTTTAACGTTTCTAATCAGCAAAAAATAGGGCAGGCGAAAGTGGACCCTGCCTATACCGCGAAAGCTACCTTCAGCATTCAAGGGGAAGAATTCAGCATTGAAAGACCCGTTCAAGAACTCATCATCGATCCTGTGAAAGGGGAGATTCTTCAACCAATCACCATCAGTCCTAAAACCGTCTTTAGCCTCAGCTCAAACGTCGTTTTATTGCCACGCGGATCGAAGACTTCGAAAAGCATCCAAATCGCGATTACTGCGCTAGCAGCTTTAAAACCGGGTAAAATTGAAGTAAAGACAGGAGCAACTTCCCTAAGCACGATTGATTTAAAAGAAGGAATGAAAGCAGGTGAAAAGCGCGAATGGCCTATTTCTTTCACTGAAGCAAACCTAAAAGAAGGTAAGAGTTCGTCTACGGTTCAATTGCATATTACTTCTGGGGCTGAGCAATGGGTAGACTCTTTGGAACTACAAACCATTGAATATGCACACATTCCTACTCAACGCTATTTCACACCCGTGAATTTAAGCCTGCTTCGTATTGATTTTGCGAAGAAAGGAAAGCGACTAGGCTATATCAAAGGCGCTGGAGATAAAGTACCAGAAGGTCTAAAACAGATGGGATATGAGGTGGATTTCTTAACAGAGAAAGATTTAACTGCAGCGAACCTAAAACAATACGATGTAGTGATGACAGGCGTGAGAGCCTATAATACCAACGAGTACTGGGGGAATGTCTTTCCTGAAATCATGAAATACATGGAGGATGGGGGAAATTATGTGGTGCAATACAATACCGCGAGCTATCTAGGCCCTATGAAGTCAAACATGTCGCCTTATCCTTTATTGGTGACCCGCAACCGGATCACGAAAGAAGAAGCAAAACCGAATTTCTTGCTTCCAGCTCACGCGCTACTTAACCGACCTAATAAAATCACAGAAGCTGATTTTGCTGATTGGATTCAAGAGCGCAGTATTTATACGGCTGAAACAAATGATCCACACTTCGAGTTTCCTTTAGGATTTTCGGATCCAAATGAATCGGAAAACAAAGGCAACATCGCTGTGACTAAATACGGAAAAGGACAGTTCATCTACACAGGACTCGTTTTCTTCCGAGAGATTCCAGCCGGTGTTCCCGGAGCTTACCGCTTATTAGCTAACTTACTCGCAAAACCTGACTAATGAAATTACGCGTACTTGCCTTATGCCTCATCGGCTTTATTGCTCAAGCTCAACAGCCCTTGATTCGAAAAGATAAAATCACGATCGCCCGCGATTCCTATGGCATTCCTCACATTTTCGCACCTACGGATCCTGAAGTCGCCTATGGTTTAGCTTATGCGCATTCAGAAGATGATTTTAAAACAATTCAGACCTTGATCTTAACGGGTAAAGGTAAACTAGGTACTTATTTAGGCAAGAAAGGTGCTCCAGTAGATTTCGTATTTGGTTTATTGAATACGCGTAAAGTCGTAGATCAGCAGATCAAGTCGATGGATCCTAAATTCTTGCAATTAGTGCAGGGATATTTACTGGGTCTAGAAGCCTTTGGAAAAGCGCATCCTTCAGAAGTGTTGAACAAACACGTATTTCCGATTGCCCTAGAGGATTACATTGCGACGACCATGTTCTCTGTGGCGATCTTTTGTGGCGTAGATAAAACACTTCCTAAGATTCTGGACGGATCGATACCGTCTCTTCCTGGTTTCACAGGAGAAGGAAGTAATGCCTTCGCGATTAAGAGCTCTAAATCTGCTACCGGCGAGCCTATGTTAGTCATTAACGCCCATCAACCTATTGAAGGAGCTACCGCTTTCTACGAAGCGCATGTGCAAAGTGATGAGGGTTGGAATATCTTGGGAGGTTTATTCCCGGGAGGTCCGTTAATCTTCCACGGTACGACGCCTAATCTGGCTTGGGCTCATACCGTGAATTTCCAAGATAAAATCGATGTGTATCAGTTACAGACGGACAAAGCGCATCCAGGACAATATAAGGTGGACGGCGAATGGTTAACTCTTCAAAAACGTAAAATTAAACTTAACATCAAGGGCATCCCTTTCCCTGTTACTAAAGTAGCTTACGAATCGATCTATGGTCCTACGGTAAAATCACCTGCTGGAGCCTATTTCTCACTTCGTCTTCCATCCCTAATGGACGCGGGTGCCTTACAACAATGGTATGCCATGAACCGCGCTACGAACTTTACGGAGTTCAAGGCTGCATTAAATCAAAATCATTTACCGATGTTTAACATCATGTATGCGGACAAAGACGATAATATCTTCTATATCTCGAATGGAAAGATGCCGTATCGTAATGCCAAATACAATTGGGCCTCCACACTGCCAGGGAATACGCGGGAGACACTTTGGGAAAAGTTTAAACCAGTAGATGCCTTACCTCAGCACTTAAACCCGGCATCAGGTTATTTATTCAATACAAATCACTCGCCTTTTATGGCTACGGCAGAAAACGAAAATTTGAATCCGTCAAACTATGACAAATACGACGGCTACGAGACCTACCACAATAACCGTTCTCAGCGCGCGAAGGATTTAATTGATACCTATGACAAAATTAGTCTAGAGGATTTAAAGCGCATTAAGTTCGACCGTCAATTACCTGCTAAGATTTTATATCCCTATGGCTTAGATGCCTCCGTGTTATTTACACTGGATGCTACGAAATATCCCGCATTGACTACCATCATCAAGGGAATTCAACAATGGGATCACGTGACGAATATCGAGAGCGTAGAGGCCTTGTATTATAATATCGCCTATTACCAGGCTTCTAAAATCCGCAAATCTGCTTCCAAAGATCCTTTAACGGAATCTGAAGCTGTTGAATTGGTTCAATATGTACATGATTTCCTACGAAAGCACTACGGCCGTTTGGATGTAACTCTGGGGGAGTTCCAACGCCTGAAAAGGGGAGACCAAGACTGGCCACAAGCCGGAATGCCAGATGTGTTAGCGGCTGTAATGTCTGAACCTATGGGAGAATCACAACGCAAAATGAATTCAGGAGATGCCTATATCGGTTTTGTGAAGTTTCCAAAAGACGGAGGTTTGCCTCTCATCGAAACGGTCAATACGTTTGGGGCTAGTTCTCATCCAGAATCAAAGCACTTCTCAGATCAACGCGAATTGTATCAGGCACAAAAAACGAAACGTATGACTTTGGATAAAGCCGAAGTATTAAAAAATGCAGAAAGAATCTACCAGCCCGAATAATTAGGTTAAAAAATCGGGTTCTTTAAACGCAGGGGCAGGGTATTTATAAAATCCTTCCCCTGTTTTTTCTCCTAGCTTCCCTGCATCTACATAGGTCTTCAATAAGGCGGCAAAAGCTTGAGACCCGGCGTCCTCTAAGTTATGCGTCACGTGCCAGGCGGTATCTAAACCGATACTGTCAAGTATCCCAAAAGGACCCATCGGCATGTGGAAATTCACCATCCAGGATTTATCAATATCCTCCATGCTAGCCACTTCTTTCGTTCTTAACTTACCAGCAGCACCTATTACCGCCATCAGCATATAATTAAATACGTATCCCGGATTTTCTTTTCTGACAATCACGGGTACTTGCTTTAAAGCTCTACCAAAATCTTCTAATAGGGTCACCACTTCCTCAGAAGTCCCCGGATGCGGCATGATATCCACGACCTTCGAATAAAACACATCGTGGAAATGGAAAGCACAAAATAGGGAAGGGCGATCTACCACATCCACCAGCATAGAAGGTAATAAATACGAGGTATTCGTCGTGAAAATCGTTTTAGCCGGCGCCAGAGCAGAAAACTGAGCCCAAACCTGACGTTTCAAAGGTAATTCCTCCGTCACAGACTCCGAGATAATATCAGCATCCGCCACAGCCTCCTCCGCATCTGTTGTAAATTGAATCGTTGCGATCACGTCTTCACTCAAGGTAAGCATTCGAAGAATCTTAGACATCACTTTTTTAGATGACACAAAAGCCTCCGCGTTAATATCATACACCGTCACCTGAAAGCCTGACAAAGCAGCCTGCAAAGCAATTCTTGTACCTAATGTCCCTGCACCTAAGATGCACACCTTGTTGATTTTCATAGTTGACCTGTTTGAATACATTTGGTGGCCATTCTACACGCGGCCTCCACGACTTGATTTAATACACTGAATCGAGGATCTTTCGAATACCCTAAACTATAACGCTGGTATATCTGCTGTGCGATGGTAGCCACCTTACACAGCCCAAACACATAATAAAAGTTCATCTCCCGCATATCGCGTCCTGTCTTAGCGCCATAATAGGCAATTAACTCGCTGCGGGTAAAATTACCTGGCACATAGGACAGATTGAACATCTTCAAGATATCTTCATCTTCCGCCTCCGCCCAATAGGCTAAAGTCGTCCCTAAATCCATCAACGGATCGCCCACCGTAGCCATCTCCCAGTCTAAAACAGCCTGCACTTCACCTGTACTTGAAATAACCAGGTTATCGTATTTAAAATCGTTGTGAATAAAGGCTACATCAGATTCCGCTGGTAAAGACGCCATAAGCCACTGAAATGCCTCCTCGATACTAGTAACTTCAGACGTCTTCGCCTTTTGAAAACGTTCGGCCCAGCCTTGAACTTGGCGTAAAGCATAACCCTCGGGTTTTCCTAAAGCACCTAAACCTGATTCAGACAACTCCAGCGAGTGCAATTCAATTAACACATCCAGAGCGGATTGAGAGAGGCTGCGGAAAAACTCAGGTGTCGCCTCAGAGGGCGGACGATTCCGAATGATCATACCCTCTACTTTCTCCATTAGGAAAAAAGGAGCCCCTAGGACCGTTTCATCTTCACAAGCCGAAATGGGATGCGGCGTCTTCGTATAACCCGCCTTTTCTAAAGCCTGAAGCACTCGAAACTCCCGAATCATATCGTGGGCTTTCGCTATCTTCAATCCATGAGGTGGTCTGCGTAAAACGTAGGAAGCGTCACCAACCTGCACTTCATAGGTCAGATTCGAAAATCCTCCCGGAAAAGCGCTGATCTCTAGAGATTCAACCCCTAAATAGGCCGGTAATTTTTCAAAGCCTTCCATTATCCTCTCCGTGATTTAAGAATGCTCTTCGCTAACACCGTCTTGTGCACCTCATCCGGCCCATCATAAATACGCGCCCCGCGTTCATGGCGGTACCAGAAAGATAATAGCGTATCGTCCGTAATTCCGAGACCTCCGTGCACTTGTATCGCCCGATCAATCACCTTCATCAAGACATCTGATACAAAGAACTTAATCGTCGAAATATCTTCTTTTGCAGCCTTAGCGCCGTCTTTTTCAATCTTGTGTGCGGTATTCAGCACTAATAGGCGAGAGGCCTTGATTTCAGCGGCGCTTTCTGCAATCCAGTTTTGGATGGTTTGCTGCATCGCTAGCGAATGACCTGGATTTAATTCTCGCTCTATCGCCCGGTCGCACATCATTCCTAACGCACGTTCACAAATACCGATCCAACGCATACAGTGATGAATACGCCCTGGTCCTAAGCGTACTTGCGCTAATTGAAAACCGGAGCCTTCTTCGCCTATCAAATGAGATACCGGTACCCGGCAATTCACAAATTCCACCTCGCTATGAGAAAGGTAATCCTCGCCCTCATCACCCATGATGGAAATATTGCGAATCCTTCGATAGCCTGGCGTATCCAAAGGCACGAGAATCATACTCGCCTTAGCATGCGGATTCTCAGCAGAAGGATTCGTCACCGCCATCACAATCGTGAAGGAAGCCCCATCCGCAGAAGAAGTAAACCATTTATGCCCATTAATGACGTATTCATCTCCCTCCCGAACGGCAGTTGTAGACATGTGCACCGGATTACTTCCCGCATGTTCTGGCTCGGTCATCGCAAAGCAAGAACGAATCTCTCCAAGCTCTAAAGGCCGTAAATAAGTCTCTTGTAAATAGGGAGAAGCAAACTGATGCATCAGTTCCATGTTTCCGATATCTGGAGCGTTGCAGTTAAATACGTAATGTCCTAGAGGACTCGTACCTAACACTTCAGAAATCGAAGCAAACTCTACTAGACTTAAACCTAAGCCTCCATGGGAAACTGGCAGGTGAGGGGCAAACAATCCCTCTTCTTTTGCTTTTGCGCGTAGAGCGTGTAAAGCAGGTAAATGCGCTCTAAATGAACCATAAATAGCTCCTTGCTCTAAAGGAATGATGTGTTTCTCGAGAAACGCTCGATAGCGATGAACTAGCATTAAAGCTTTATCTGATTCAAACATAATTAGATGGTTAATCCGCCATCAGCGGTGATGACTGCGCCTGTGGTATAAGACGCTCCTGGTGCAGCCAGGTATAAAGCGGTAGCTCCGATTTCTTCGGGTGTTCCTATGCGCTTAATCGGTAATTGACGAAGCGTATGCTGGAGTATTTTATCATCTGACCAAAGTGCCTCCGAAAACTTGGTCTTAATCAAACCCGGACAAATGGCATTGACGCGGATGTTGAAAGAACCCCATTCTTTGGCAAAAGCCTTCGTCATCGAAATAAGCGCCGCCTTACTCACACTATAGATACCCAGTCCCGGCTCTGGAGATAACCCACCTACAGAACTGATATTAATGACAGAGGCATTCGAAGATTTCTGCAAATGAGGCAAACATAAGCGCATTAATTCAAATGGCGCCTTCAGGTTCACATTCATAATCTTATCGAAGGCATCCAGTGACGTATCGTGAATGGGACCAAAAGTCGGATTCGTCGCCGCATTATTAACCAATATATCGATTTGACCATACGTAGCAATCGTCGCCGAAACTAAGTGAGCCAGCTGATCCATCTTCCCCACGTGACAGGCAATCCCCGTTGCCTCATATCCTTTAGCGCGCAACTCCTGGGCCAGCAAATCCAAAGCCGCTTGGTCTCTACTACTAATGACCACCTTCGCCCCAGCCTCAGCAAAAAACTCCGCAATACTGAACCCGATTCCTTTACTAGCGCCTGTAATCAGGGCTACTTGATTCGTCAATGAAAATGCCTGCATATTCTAGTCTATTTTTAAACAATTTAAAGAAATAATATGGTAATTTACACCATCAACGCCCGAAAAAACACGCCATGAAACAAGTCGTATTCTACGAAACCGGTTTACCTGAAAATGTCCTTCAATTAGAGGAAGTCGAAATGCCCACTCCGGCGAAAGGAGAAGCACTCATTCGCGTCACCGCTCGCAATATCAATCCTTCAGACGTGATGTTTGTCCAAGGATTATATGGAATCACACCTAAATTACCGAGCAGTGCTGGTTTTGAGGCAGCTGGTGTTATCGAGAAATCGGAGAAGTTCCTTACGGGCACCCGCGTATTATTTACTTCTATAGGAACCTGGAAAGAATATACCTGTATTCCTGATGCGGGGTTAATTCCCATTCCGGACGGAATGTCGGATGAAGTGGCCTGTCAAGCCTTTGTGAATCCGGTAACAGCTTATGGCATGCTGGAAACTTCTGGTCTAGGTAAAGGCGGTGCGTTATTAATTACGGCTGGGGCTTCTGCTTGGGGTAAAGTGGTCATTCAATTAGCGGCGATGCGCGGTATACATGTGATTGCGACGGTGAGACGACAAGATCAGAAGCAGACCTTATTGGATTTAGGTGCGACAGCTGTCATCGATGTGGCGACGGAAAGCGTGACGAAAAAAGTGAAAGAATTATTCCCAGAAGGAGTGGACTATGTGTTCGATGCGGTAGGAGGAGATCAGGGGGCCAAAGCCTTGACTTGTCTGAAATCTGGTGGAAAGATGCTTGTTTTTGGCCTATTAAGCCTGGAACCCATTCCCTTAAATTCAGGCATTCTCATCTTCAAAAACCTCAGCGTAGAAGGTTGGTGGCTAAGTTCTTGGTGGGAGCAATTAAGCAATGAAGGAATTCAAAAGGCTATTAAAGAAGTATTCACCCACTTGATGAAGCAAGATGTAAAGGTAGATATTCAAGCTACTTATCCCTTATCGGATTTCAAAGAGGCACTAATTGCCTATCAAAAGCAGGGAAGAACTGGAAAAATTTTATTGGTGTAGCGAATCTGGAGCGACGGGTTGGTCATCAGGTTCATGGGTATTTCGGCCATCGGTCGGAATACCATCACCGATTACTTCGTAAGAAAGTGAATTGCCAGCGAGTGTAACTTCTACATTATACAGGAAAGTACCTTCAGGTTCCTTCGTTTTCAGTATTCCGATATACAGTGAATCGCTCTTTTGAACCAAAGAAACATCCAGCACATTTACCCCTTTAACCTGCTCTTTTTGAAGGTTTTGCATCCACAAATCACGCACCTCAGATTCGATTTCATCCGAGGATTTGGAACAGGAATTTAGAACGAACACGAAGGCTAGTAAAACAAAGAAAACTCTAATCATGATGCAAAAATGGGCATTTTTCACGAAAAAAGGAAAAATTTAACCCTAAAACCTCAACCCCTCATCTCTCCCTTTTGAAGTTGCCTTCGAGTAATCGATCGCCTTCACTTGGCCAGCGATGTAGTTGATGCCTTGCCAAAGGTGGTTCAAATAAACAGGTTCTTGGTAGTTTTCCTTTGCGTGGCCTAGGGTGGTGACCCAGATGTGGCCGCCTTGGAAGTGTTGTGTCCAGGCTGCGGGGAAATAATTGCCGTAGATGCCTTTGTGTTTCGTGATTAAGTCTTTTTGCCCCTGATCTAAGGTGGAAACATCGTGCATGAGTAGGGTTTTGATGCCAGGATAGAGTTCAGCGCCGAAATAGCATTCGTCTTCTTTTGTCCATATAGTGGGCACGCCTTTCAGGGAAGGGTGTGCTGGGTCGATGTTGATGACGGAGAAAGGTTGGAATTTTGCGTGCCAGGTGAAGGTTTCGCCCACCATCATTTTGAACCAGTCCCATTTGCGTTCTGTGCCTGTTACGGAGTGTACGCCCACGAATCCGCCGCCGGCTTCGATGTAGTGGCGGAAAGCGAGACGCTGGATGTCTGTGTCGAAGACGTCGTTGTTTGTGGAGGTGAAAATGATGACTTTGTATTTGGCCAAATTCTGTTCCTCAAACACCCCTGGATTATCCGATACATCCACTTTAAAACGTTTTTCAACACCTAATTTCTGGATGGCAGCCACGGCAGACGAAATGTTATCGTGCACGTAGCCAGGGCCATTTTTCGTGTAGACAAGAACTGAATAAGAAGTCTTTTGCGCGAAAGAAGTAGAAGTAGCAAAAGCAAAAAGCAGAAATAATGTCGTTAATCTCATTTTACGCCGTATTTATCAATTAAATAGATGATGGCCGCCATATTCACGGCGCCTAAATGTAGTTCTCTTTTGTTCACGTTTTCGAACACGTCAGTCTTCGCGTGGTGTAAATCGAAATAGCGTTGGCTATCTGGAATAAGTCCTGCTAAGATGGATTCTTTGTTGATTCCGGCCATAGGAGCGATGTCCGTACCGCCACCGCCAAAAGTAATCTCAGATCCGTAGGGTTTCAATAGGGAAGTCCAGGTTTGGAAACGTGCGAATTGAGCCGGAGGGGCTGTTATTCCGATCGAGCGAGGGGTGAAGCCGCCTTCGTCACTTTCGATGACAAAGATGTGGTTTTCGTTGTTGATCTTCGCTTGATTTGCGTATTCCTTGCCACCGCGGGCTGCATTTTCCTCGTTTGCGAATAGAACGAAACGGATTGTGCGCTTTGGCTTGTAGTTTAAGGCTTTCATGACGCGTAAAACTTCCATCGTTTGAACGATGCCTGCCCCGTCGTCGTGTGCGCCTTCATTGACGTCCCAGCTGTCTAAATGGCCGCCTAAGGTGATGTATTGGTCTGGGAACTCGGATCCGCGGATTTCGGCGATCACATTGTTGTCATCAGCATCTGGAAGGAAGAAACCGTACGTTTGTACTTGGGCTTTGATGGATCCTTTTTTGGCCAAAGAATACAGCATCTTCGCATCATCCGGACCTAAAGCCACTGCCGGAATCTTTGGATATGCCTCATCATACACCATGACACCCGTGTGAGGCTCATTATCTGGCGCCGTACTTAAGGAGTGAATCAACACTGCCACAGCACCATATTTCGCGGCTTTACTCGCTCCAGAACGGCGAAAAGCGCCGCTCTCGCCATAAGCCTTAAACGTCTGAATCTTCGTCGGATCAAAAATACTGTGGAAATACACAATCTTGCCCTTCACCTCATCCTTGCGTTTCTCTAATTCCTCGAAACTAGCCACTGCAACAACCTCTGCCTCGATTAATCCATTCGATCCCAGCGAATTACCTAGGGCCATAGCCGCCAAAGGCTGCATTCTCGCTTCCCCATTCACCCCCACAATCGCCACAAAATCTTTCCCGCCTCTTTTCCAATTGGGCACCTTGCAAGGCTGCAAGAACACTTTATCCGGACCCATTGCCTCTAAACTCTTCTTACCCCAAACCACCGCATTCTGTGCCTGTGGAGATCCGGCTAAACGTCCACCTATCTTTTTGGTCAACTCATACAATAAGTCATATGCCTTCCCGTTAGTCATAATCTCATCTGACATTTTCTTAATAAAAAGGCTATCAGCATTCAATTGCGCGTTAGAAAACAGGGGTAGCAATAGGAGAGGGAGGAAACGTAATTTCATAGTCATTTAATAAAAAGTGTGATTAAAGATAGTAATTATTCGGTAAATTTAGACAGTGGGCAGTGGGCAGTGGACAGTAGGCAGTCCGGAGAGAAAATTTAGCATTCACCATTTACCATTCACCATTATCTCTACTCTATACTCTCTTATCTCTAATCTATTCTTTGTGCTTTATGCTTTATTCTTTAAAATAAAATGAAAAAACTACTACTACTTTTAACGCTTTGTTCAATAACCGCTCAAGCTCAAAACATCCAAGGACTCCTCAACAAAGCCACTAAAATCATTTCAACTGGTAGCACCTCTCTAAGTTCAGATGACATTGCGAATGGTTTAAAAGAGGCATTAACCACCGGAGCAGAAAAGGGTTGCTCGAATCTTGCAAAACCGGATGGATTCTTTAAAAATGCCGCTTTGAAAATCCTGATGCCACCCGAAGCCGCCAAAGTCGAAAGCACTCTCAGAAGCGTTGGATTAAACCAATTTGCAGATGATTTCATCCTAAGTATGAACCGGGCAGCAGAAGACGCATCGGCTACAGCAGCACCGATTTTCGTGAATGCCATCAAGCAAATGACGATTTCTGATGGTATCAATATCCTTCGCGGAGATGAAACGGCAGCTACAACTTACCTTCGCTCAAAAACGAGCACAGAATTAAAATCCAGCTTTAATCCCATCATTAAAAACTCCCTCGAAAAAGTCAATGCCACCAAATACTGGGAAAAGGCCATCACAGCTTATAATGCCATCCCATTTAGCAATAAAAAGATCAACCCAGATTTAAGTGCCTACGTAACCGAAAAGGCCATGGAAGGTATTTACAGCGAAATTGCAAAACAAGAAAAGGAAATTCGAGTTAATCCATTAGCCAGATCAAGCGATTTGTTGAAACGCGTTTTTCAGAAGTAATGGTAAATGGTGAATGATAAATGGTGAATGTGATGGCTAACATAGAGAATGGAAAACAATAGAATCGATTACACCACCTACCATTTACCTGAGCTTGAGCAAGACTGCTGGGACCGCCTAGTAAGCGGTGCCGTTAAAAGTAGAACTCCATTTCACACACCCAGTATTGCGACGCTTCACCAGGGTGAAGTGAATCTACGTACAGTGGTGTTACGTAAAACATTAGCTACCGAACGAGAACTACGCTTCCACACCGATATTCGTAGCCCGAAGTGGCAAGAATTATCCCAAAATCCCTCTATTTCAGCCTTATTCTATGATGCAGTAGATCGGATTCAGTTACGGGTCAAAGGAAAAGCCGTATTACATCATACGAATGAAATTACAGCCGAAGCCTGGCAAAAGACCTCGTTATCGAGTAGAAAATGTTATTTAACTCGCTTTAGCCCATCTAGTTATACGGATGTGTCTACGAGTGGACTTACTGATGATATAGAACACGAAAACTTTACTTTAGCCGAGAGTGAAAGCGGATATTCCAACTTTGGAATTGTCTCCATCCAAGTTCAATCCATCGATTGGTTATGGTTGAATCATGCGGGGCATCGCAGGGCTTTCTTTGATTATGAGAAGGGGAGTTTTCAGTGGATGATTCCATAAAAAAAGCCTCAGATTTCTCTGAGGCTTTTCATTTAGAAGTGATCCCGCTGGGATTCGAACCCAGGACCCATACATTAAAAGTGTATTGCTCTACCAACTGAGCTACGGAATCATTCAATCCGAAGATTGTATATGTAAAATGGTCCACTCTGGAACCGAAAGGAAGTTCAACCACTGGTTGACCTTCGTTTGCAAAAGAGTAACTTTTTCCCCTTATTGCGGTGCAAAACTAGCACCCTTTTTTAAATAATGCAAGTCATTCGTCTAAATAAAATTACATTTCTGTTTATTTTTCTTTTGGGTTTTAGCCAAAGGGCTTATAGCCAAATAGATAGAAATCAACTCGCATTAGCAGATTCTTTGTTTAAAGCGAATAGACTTTTGAGTGCAGAGAAAATTTACGTCTCTCATTTAAAGACCAAACCGCAGGATTCAGAAAATATTAAATTAAAACTAGCCTACATCGCTAAAGTAAAAAACGACTGGCTAAAGGAATTATACTATTTATCCAGCATTCAGGCGACGAATGCCAGACCAGAAATATCCAAACGACTAGAGGAAATAGGAGAGAAGCAGGGCTTGAACGGCTTTAAGATGAGTATTTGGGATCAGATCTATTGGTTGTACTTTAAATATTTCGCCTGGATTATCGGATTCTTACTGCTGATTGCCCTCTATGCTGCGGGTGTTTTGACCTACTCTGTGTTTCAGAAAAAAAGCATTCGAAGCAGTCAATTCACGTATTTAATACTCTACATCGTGTTTATTGGCCTTTTTGCGAATTTCCCGGGCTTCTTAAATTATGGGATAATTACCAAAGACAAGTCCTACATGCGCGACTTTCCATCTTCCGCCGCACCTGTGGAACGCCTATTAAAGAAAGGTAACCGAATCAATTATTGGTTTAACCGAGACATTTGGGTGTATAGTTTGATTGAAAATCAGCAAGGATACGTCAAGGAAGATGATTTTCTGCCTATAAACTAGAGGTGTAAGATTTGGAAGCTTAAGTCCAAAATAATCTCGCGATCCGTTTCTGCACTACCAATTACTCCCTTTACTTTCAAATCAGCATTTTTAATGGCCTCGATAATTCGAACCACTTTCGCTAAAGGATAATTTCTTGCCGCTGTCGTGTAATCTCGCACGAAATAAGGGTTCACACCGATAAGTTTTGAAATCTCGGCATCTGACACATTTCCCACATCATGTACCTGTAAGACTTTAGAAAAGAAGTTAAAAAGTAACACCAGCATGGGTGCTGCTGGATTTTGCTTGGTATTTTCAGCAAAATGAAAAGCGATTTTCTGCGCTTTTTCGGTGTTGCGCAGGATGATAGCTTTTTGGAACTCGAAATAATTGTATTCCCGGCTAATCCCGATGTATTTTTCTACCTCAGTAGACCCTACCTCAGAACCAGCAGGCACATTCACTACTAATTTATCGGCCTCGTGCGCCATGCGAGATAAATCTGCACCTACATAAGAAACCATCAATTCGACTGTGGAAGGCTGGATTTTGATCCCTCTTTGGCCTAAATAATCCACTAACCAAGCCCCTAACTTATCCTCCGAAACCTTTTTCGAAGTAACGATAACTCCGTACTTCACCAGGGCAGAAAACACCTTAGACTTATCCGAAAGCAAGGATTTCACCGTTAATACCAGCAGGGTAGAGGGCGTCGGATTTGCACAATACTCTTCCCAAACCTTCAAATCATCCTCCTTACTCTTCGCATTTTCCTTTGCCTTCGCCATCGCCTCGATAAAGGCAGCCTCCTTCACAATGACCACCTGACGCTCCGCCATCATCGGATATCGACGCGCCGTGGCAATGATAGCACCGAGACTATGATCTTTTCCAAAAAGCACAAATTGATTAAAACTCTGCTGATCCTCTGGCAACACCTGCTTTTCAAAAGCATCCACTAATTGATCAATTAGGTAGGGCTCATCGCCATGCAACAAATAAATAGGAGCCAGTTTTTTCTGCTTTATATCCTTTAAAACCTCAGAAGCGCTTTGTTGCATGTGTAAATTAATTTAAACAAAAATAGGTAAAACCAAAGGGATGGAAAAATATCTCAAGTATTTCCCGTAGGTTTGCAGGCAAAAAAAAGCTCAAATATGCCAATTGCACAAAATAACGTTGTATTCATCTCTTACCAATTAGCTTTCCCAGACGAAAACGGACAACCAGATGTGGTTGAAATCGTGGACGAAAAAGAGCCAATGGTATTCATTCACGGTCTTAGCGGTCTTCCAGAAGCGTTTGAAAAGAACCTTTTGGGCTTAAACGAAGGCGACACTTTCGATTTCAGCATCTCCGCTGAGGACGCATACGGTAACGTAGATCCTAATGCGATCATCCAATTACCTAAATCTATCTTCCAAGCAGAAGGTCAAACAGCAGACGATATCCTACAAATCGGAAACTTCATCCCGATGACAGACGACCAAGGAAACCGCATGCAAGGTTTAGTCGTAGCCATCGAAGGAGAATCAGTTACTATGGACTTTAATCACCCATTAGCTGAGAAAACCTTGATGTTCCAAGGAAAGATCTTAAAAATCAGAGAAGCTACTCCAGAAGAAATCGCTCACGGCCACGTGCACGGTGAGGGTGGGGTGCATCATTAAAAACATAGATTATAATGAATAAAGAATAAAGGTCGATTCGCCTACGGCGATGAGTATATGAAATGTTTTATTACTAAAATCATCAAAAAAGGGATCGAAATTTGATCCCTTTTTTGATTCCACCGTTATTCTTTATGCTTTATGCTCTATGCTTTAAGAAGATTGAAGATCCGCATAAGCCACCACTTCCACCCCAAACTTCCTCAAGAAATCAACCCCCTCATCCGAAGCCAAGCCTTTATAAGCCGCATAGGAATTCAAGAAGATCACTTTTTTGATTTTCATGCTGTAAATAATACGGGCACAGGAAATGCAAGGGGATAGGGTCACGTAAATGGTAGATCCTTCGACAGATACTCCATTTTTAGAAGCGTATAAAATCGCATTTTGCTCTGCGTGCAAGGCAAGTGAACAACTTCCTTTGGAATCGCGAGGGCAACCCTCTTCGCCAAATTCATCATCACAATTGTGGGTTCCTGCTGGTGGACCGTTATAACCGATGGAAATAATACGGGTATCCTTTGTTAATACGCAACCCACTTGAGCGCGGGTGCAATGAGAACGAAGCGCCAGATTCTGAGCCAGTTCCATAAAAATTACATCAAACGAGGGCTTGTTCATAGGCATAAAAAAATCCCATAAAGGGATTTCTAGTAGCGGGGAGCAGAATCGAACTGCCGACCTTTGGGTTATGAATCCAACGCTCTAACCATCTGAGCTACCCCGCCAAATTATGGTGCAAAGGTAAGCGTTCCGTCCGTAGAACACAAATATTTTCACAATACTTATTAATTTTGCACAGGATTTGGGATTTAGCCCAGAGTTAATACCTTTGTTCACAGGTAGTTTTACAGGTAATTTAATCCGCAGTCAATATGTCACAAACTCCTTACACGTTTGAATATGAGTTAAAAGCGTCGCCTAAGGTGCTTTTCCCTTATTTAAGTAGTCCATCTGGATTACAACAATGGTTTGCTGACAAGGTGATTGTTCGCGGTAGCTCAGAATTACACTTTTACTGGGATAATGAAAATCATCCTGCCTTAGTTCTGCCAGCAAAGGCGAATAAATCTGTCAAATTTGACTTCAAAAGAGGCGATTCAGAACCGGGTAAGCACATTATTGAGATGAGCTTGGATGTCAGTGAGATTTCGAACACGACTTATTTGACAATTATTGATGGAGCATCTACCTTCAAAACGGACGCAGATGCAGCCGAATTATGGGATTATTTAATCGACAAACTGAAAGAAATAGTAGGGAGCTAGGATGCGTAAGATTGATAAATTAGTACTTCAGGCGTTTTTTGGTCCATTTTCTTTGACACTTCTCGTTGTCATTTTTATTTTCCTATTGCGTTTAGTGTTGTTTTACTTTGCTGATTTGTTTGGCAAAGACTTAGGTGCGTTTGTCTACGTAGAACTGTTTTTCTATTTCTCTTTAATTACGATTCCGCTGGCGCTTCCTTTGGCGGTTTTATTATCCTCACTAATGACTTTCGGAAAATTAGGGGAGAATTTCGAATTAACGGCCTTGAAAAGTGCGGGTATCTCCATTTTTCGAATCATGCGGCCCATTTTAGTGTCAACTGTATTCCTGAGTCTCTTCATGTTTTGGTTTATGAATGTGGCTCTGCCTTGGGCAAACATCAAAGGATGGAGTTTACTTTATGATATCAAGACGACAAAAACGACTTTAAATATCAAGGAGGGCATTTTTTACACGGATTTGACCGGTTATTCCATTAAAGTAGGGAAGAAGTACCCGGATAATAAATCCTTGAAAAATCTGATTATCTATGATCACACGAACAATGATGGGAACCGCCATGTGACCTTGGCAGATTCTGCCTTGATGTATACGATCCTGAATAAGCGGTATTTAGTCTTTGAATTGTTTAATGGGAAGGACTATTTGGAGGATGCGGATCAAGGATCGGTGGTGAATCCGACCGAATTAGCCGTACATGATTTTAAGAAAAGTAAGGTGGTGATGTCTTTGGCGGTTTTTGATCTCCAAAAAACGGATGAACAACAATTCGCTCACCACGAGATTATGCGCAACAACAATCAATTAGCTGATGATGCTGATTCATTGCAAAACACAATTAGCGTCGTTAAAAAGGGCTTTTTCAAATCTACTGCTTCTAATTTTCTGTACCAGGTAACACCGGTAAAGAAAACCATTCAGTTTTTCAAACAGACAGATTGGATTAAACCTCGCCTAAAGAAGGGATTAGCGGCTAAAAATCCCGTGCCTTTTGATCTAGCATCGCAACAGGCGAAAAATATGATTACCGCCGGTGAGACGAATAAAGCGATTTTAGAGGACTATGAATCTAAATTGAATAAGACGAATCTAGAATGGCACCACAAGTTTACGAATGCCATTGCTATCCTAGTGATGTTCTTGATCGGTGCGCCCTTAGGTGCTATTATTAAGAAAGGTGGATTTGGTGTGCCGGTCGTAGTGGCGGTTTCTTTCTTCATCTTATTATATATACTTACTCAGCAAGGAGATAAGATGGCCAAAGAAGGTGCTTTGATCCTCCAAGTAGGAGCGTGGCTGGCTAATGCCGTTTTGGCATTAATCGGTGCTTACTTCCTGAAGATCGCTCTGGCCGATTCTCGCTTGTTTGAAACAGACTTCTATAAGGTGGTTTGGGACAGATTAAAAAGCAAACTGGTTAGCACAAAAACAGCAGCTTAATTCGCTTGCTTATTCGTAATAAAAAGAGTACTTTTGCAAATTCAATAATTATTTTAACTTAAAACTGGTAAAAGATGTATTTGTCACCTGAGAAAAAACAAGAAATTTTCGAAGCAAAAGGTAAAGCAAAGTCTAAGATCGATACTGGTTCTGCTGAGTCGCAAATTGCGTTATTCACGTACAGAATCAATCACTTGACTGAGCACCTTAAGAAAAACAAGAAAGACCACAGCACACGCTTAGGACTTTTGAAATTAGTAGGTAAGCGTCGTAGCTTATTAGATTACTTAACTCGTACTGATATCTCACGTTACCGTGCGATCATCGCGGAATTAGGTATTCGTAAATAATAAAAAAAGGGCTTCATTTCGATGGAGCCCTCTTTTATTCCCCCGCTGTAAACGTTTGAATCGTTCAAACAAAACTTAAATCACGCGAGGTTGCGTGAAATTTATTCAAAAACGTATGTCATTTAACATCATTACAAAGCATATTTCGATGCCAGACGGCAAAGAAGTCTCGATTGAAACAGGCAAATTAGCCAAGCAAGCGGACGGAGCTGTCGTTATTAAGTCAGGAAATATGATGTTGTTAGCTACTGTAGTGGCTAACAAGGAGGCCAAAGAAGGAGTAGATTTCCTTCCTTTATCAGTAGACTATCAAGAAAAATTTGCGTCTAACGGACGTATCCCAGGATCTTTCTTAAAAAGAGAGGCTCGCCTTTCTGATTATGAGATTTTGATCTCTCGTTTAGTAGACCGCGCTTTGCGCCCTACTTTCCCAGACGATTACCACGCAGATGTTCAAGTTTTAATCAACTTGATTTCAGCAGATTCAGAAGTATTACCAGATGCATTTGTCGGTTTAGCGGCAGCTGCAGCTTTGGCCGTATCAGATATCCCATTCAATGGTCCTATCTCTGAGGTTCGCGTAGCGAAAATCAACGGTGAATATAAAGTAAACCCAAGCGTAAGCGAATTAGCAGGTGCTTCCTTAGAATTAATCGTTGCGGCTAACGAAAACGACATTCTTATGGTAGAAGGTGAAGGAGACGAAGTTTCTGAAACGGAGATGCTAGAGGCTTTACGTATTGCTCACGACGCTATCAAATTACAATGTAAAGCATTGAACGAATTGACAGTAGCTTGTGGCAAGACTGAAAAGCGCGTTTACTCACACGAAACACACGACGAAGAGTTGCGTGCTGAATTGTGGAAAAACTACTACGAGAAGTATTTAGCGGTAGCTAAATTAGCCAACCCGAAGAAAGACGAGCGTAAAGCTGGTTTCAAGGCAATCGTAGACGAATTTATCGCTTCTCTTCCTGAAGATCACACGGTGAACATCGGTTTAGCGAAGCATTATTTACACGATATCGAAAAAGAAGCAGCTCGTCAATTAGTATTGCAAGAGCGCTACCGTTTAGATGGTCGTAAATTGAATGAAATCCGTCAAATCACGTGTGAAGTAGATTATTTACCTACACCACACGGTTCGTCTGTTTTCACTCGTGGTGAAACTCAATCATTAACTACTGTTACTTTAGGTACGAAAATGGATGAGCAAATCATCGATCAACCGATGACACAAGGGTACAACAAATTTATGTTGCACTACAACTTCCCAGGCTTCTCTACAGGTGAGGTTAAACCAAACCGTGGGGTAGGTCGTCGTGAAGTAGGTCACGGAAACTTAGCGATGCGTGCGATTAAGAAGGTTTTACCTAAAATGGAAGACTTCCCTTACACACTTCGTATCGTTTCTGATATCCTAGAATCAAATGGTTCGTCTTCAATGGCAACAGTTTGTGCAGGTACTTTAGCTTTAATGGACGCAGGTGTAAAAATCAAAGCGCCAGTTTCAGGTATCGCGATGGGATTAATTTCTGATTCAAAAACAGGTAAATACGCCGTATTATCTGATATCTTAGGTGATGAAGATCACTTAGGCGATATGGACTTCAAAGTAACGGGTACTGAAAACGGTATCACGGCTTGCCAAATGGACATCAAAGTTCAAGGTTTATCTTACGAAGTTTTAGCAGAAGCTCTTTCTCAAGCGAAAGAAGGTCGTTTACACATCTTAAACGAGATGAAGAAGGCGATTCCTGCCGTTAGAGAAGATTTCAAACCTCAAACTCCTCGTGCAACGGTTATCAAGATTATGAAAGACCAGATTGGATCGGTAATCGGACCAGGTGGTAAAGTAGTTCAAGATATCCAAAAGCAATCAGGTGCTACGGTTACGATTGAAGAAAAAGAAGATGGTGGATACGTAAGTATCTTCTCTTCAAACGGAGATGCGATGGCGAAAGCGGTTAGCATGGTTCGTGGAATCGTTACTTTACCAGAGGTAGGTGAGATTTACGAAGGAAAAGTGAAGAATATTCAAGCATTCGGAGCGTTCGTGGAATTTTTACCGGGTAAAGATGGTTTATTACATATCTCTGAGATTTCATGGGATCGCATCGACACGATGGACGGTGTTTTCAAAGAAGGAGATAAAGTAAAGGTTAAATTAGTCGAAGTAGATAAGAAAACGGGCAAATTCCGTTTATCTGCTAAGGTTCTTTTACCTAAGCCAGAAAAACCAGAGGCTCCAGCTGCATCAGCTGAATAATAAAATGTTTATCCAAGCGTCGCGCATTCGTGCGTGACGCTTTCATTCTGTTGTAAGATCTTATGAGACAGCTAAAAATTAGCAAACAAATTACCAACAGGGAAAGTCAATCTCTAGACAAATACCTTCAAGAGATCGGTAAAGTCGATTTATTGACTCCGGATGAAGAGGTAATCCTAGCGCAGAAAATTCGCGATGGGGATCAATTGTCATTAGAGCGTTTAACGAAAGCGAACCTTCGTTTCGTGGTATCCGTTGCAAAACAATACCAAAACCAAGGTCTTAGCTTAGGTGACTTAATTAACGAAGGAAACTTAGGTTTGATCAAAGCGGCACAACGTTTTGATGAAACACGTGGTTTTAAATTTATTTCATACGCAGTTTGGTGGATTCGTCAATCGATCCTTCAAGCATTAGCGGAGCAATCTCGTATCGTACGTTTGCCATTAAACAGAGTAGGTTCTTTGAACAAGATTTCAAAAACATTCTCTGAATTAGAGCAAAAGTTTGAGCGTGAGCCATCTCCAGAAGAATTAGCAGAGGTTTTAGAGATCTCTACGGGTGAGGTTGTAGATACGTTGAAGATTTCAGGTCGTCACGTTTCTATGGATGCACCATTCGTTCAAGGAGAGGAAAATTCGCTTTTAGACGTATTAGAGAACGATTCTGAAGACAAACCAGATTCTGGTTTAATTAACGATTCACTTCGTCGTGAAGTACAACGCGCTTTATCTACCTTAACTCAACGTGAGGCAGATGTAGTTACCTTGTATTTCGGCTTAAATGGCGAACATGCGATGACTTTAGAGGAGATCGGTGAGAAATTTAATTTAACTCGCGAGCGTGTGAGACAAATTAAAGAGAAAGCGATCCGTCGTTTACGACACACTTCTCGAAGCAAAGCACTAAAAACATATCTTGGATAATTTTTAAAAGCCTCTTATGAGGCTTTTTTTTGCTATGGCATTCCCAAAAGGCATCATCGAACTAGTAGACTCTTTATACCAACAAGGTGTAAATGAGGCAGTTATATGCCCTGGATCCAGAAATGCTCCCTTAATGATTGCCTTAACTCGCCACGGCGGATTCAAGTGCTACTCCATTGCGGATGAACGTTCAGCAGGCTTTTTTGGCCTAGGAATAGCCCTAAAAACGGGTCGTCCAGTCATCCTTTGCTGCACCTCCGGTTCGGCGGGTTTAAACTTTGCTCCAGCCGTAGTGGAAGCCTTTTTCCAAGAAGTTCCCTTAATCGTCTTAACGGCAGATCGCCCGAAAGAATGGATTGGACAATGGGATGGCCAAACCATTTACCAAGAAAACCTTTTCGGAAAGCACGCCAAGGCCTTTTATGATTTCGAAACGGATGATTGTACTCAAGCTCCAGTGACTGCATTAGCGGAGCCGAAAGGTCCGGTACAGATTAATGTGCCGATTAGTGAGCCGTTTTATCCCTCTCTAGGGGAGATTTTACCGAAAGCTGAAAGCAGAGAGTATAGAGTAGAGAGTAGAGAGTATAGAGTAGACTTTAGTTATTTCAATCAAGAAATCGCTTCAGCGCAGAAAATACTGGTGACAGTAGGTCAAATGGAAGACAATTCGATCTTCGAAACGTTGAAAGCCTATGGAATTCCTGTCATAGGGGATGCCACGTCGAATTGCGGAAGTACTATTTCTCATGATTTGCTGTTAGCAGACGAATCTAGGTGGCCTTCTCTGCAACCTGAATTACACATACATTTTGGTAAATCATTCGTTTCCAAGCGAATTAAGCAGTTTTTGCGCTCACACAAGCCAAAGCAATCTTGGCTCATTCATCCTAATCCCATCGGAAGACCGGATCCCTTCTTGTGTTTAAGCCACGTAGTTAACACGAGCGCTGAAAACTTTTTAGCAGGCGTAAACTGGACTAAGAAAAACTGGACAGCATGGAATATCGCTATCCAAGAAAAGCAATCAGCCTTTTTTGCCGAAAAAAATTGGACAGAAATCCATATTTACCAAGCGATCACCGAAGCCATTGAAAAACAAGAGGCAGAAGTGCATGTGGCTAATTCATTGGCTGTGAGGTACATAAATTGGACTTTGGCAAAATTCAATAAAACAGAAGTTTTTTCAAACCGGGGTACATCAGGAATTGATGGTTGCTTGAGCACGGCAGTTGGAGCTGCTCAAAAAACAGACAAATTATGTATTTCCTTGATCGGTGATGTGGCCTTTCAATATGACAGGAATGCACTTTGGAACAAATACATACCAGATAATTTACGCATCATTGTCTTCAATAACGGGGGTGGGGGTATTTTCCGAAATCTAGAAGGTGCAAAAGACCTCCCAGAACTAGATGAATTCATGGAAACGCAGCAAGGTTTTACAGCCGAGAATACGGCAAAGGATGCGCATATCAGCTATTTCTCAGCAAAGAATGAGAAGGAATTAGATCTGAATGCCTTTTTCAACAATAAAGGACCAGCATTATTAGAAATTCACACGAATTCCATCGAAAATGCGGCCGAATTGAAAAAGTATATGGCCTTATTTAAGGCTTGATTTGGCTTGAATTTTGGCCCAATTCTTCAAATACAACTCATTCTTAGGATCTTTCTCCAGCGCTTTCTTCACATAAGATGCCGCTAAATCCCATTGCATCCGCTGTATAGCTAAATAACCCAGGTTGTTATACAGTAAATCGGTGTATTTCCCCGTTTTAAGGGCTTTTTGAAATACCTGCTCCGCCAGATCAATTTCGTTCATCTCCTGTAAAACCACCCCTTTATTAATCAAGGTTTCTACTAGGGAAGAATCAATCGATAAAGAACGCTCATAAGAAGCAAGAGAGCCATTTAGATCCTCTTTTTGCAACAAAATGTCGCCTTTTAATGTCCAATTAGCCGCCGAATCGGGGAAAGTCTTCACCAGCGCATCTACACTGGTTAAAGCCTCATCAAAACGAGTCAAAGTCTGAAGCATTTCAGCCTTCTTGAAAAGGGCAGGGGCGAATTTGGCATCTAACTCAACTGCTTTGGAGAAATCCGCTAAGGCTTCGTCATTTTTCTCTAAACTTTGGTAGACTAAACCTCGGTTATAATACGCATCTGAGAAATCAGGACGCTTTTCAATCGCCTCGGAATACCATTTAATAGCCTCGTGGTATTCTTTTTCCTTCCATTTTGCATTACCTCGCAAGAAGAACGCAGAAGACTCCCGCTTTTCCTCTTCAGAAGAGTTGCTGCAGGCAAAAAGGAAGAAGGAGGCAAAAAAGAATAGTAGGTATTTCATCGATCTAAAAGAAAGTTCAATTTAAATAATTCAAATTTCATTCGCATCTTTGTAGCTTAATTAAATGTAAAATTATGGCATACGCAGAAATGTTAACCGACAAAGGGTTAATGAAAATCGAATTCTACACAGAGGATGCACCTATCCACGTTAAAAACTTCATCGACTTAGCTGAAAAAGGCTTTTATGATGGGATTACTTTCCACCGCGTAATCAATGATTTCGTGATCCAAGGAGGTTGCCCTGACGGAACAGGAGCAGGTGGTCCAGGCTACACGATTCCTTGCGAATTAACAGGCAATAACCAGTTCCACGACCGTGGCGTTTTATCTATGGCACACCGTGGACCTAACACAGGTGGTTCTCAATTCTTTATTTGCCACTCACGTAACAATACGGCTCACTTAGACCGTAAGCATACGTGTTTTGGTAAGGTAATAGAAGGATTAGAGGTAATCGATTTAGTACGTGAAGGAGATAAGATCCAAAGCGTTAAAATCATTCAAGACTAATGCATTTTATTAAGGAAATAACCCATCCACAGATGCGAATCTCACTTTTTGAGTGGAATTCGAAATACATTGTGAAGTTCGAGACTCCTCATTTAGAGCAGAGCTACAAGTATTCTGTATTGGACTTTTCCTCCCAAAAAGAAATAGAGGAGCTGGTATCCAGCTCCTCCTTTCAAGATTTCGTCTTACAGACCTTCAAAAATATGTATGCCGAAATGGCAAAACATACCTTTTAATTACCTCCTAACCATTTGTGGCGTAATTTCAATGACGCCTCTGAAGGACTAGCCTCCGATTCAATCACAAAAGCTTTTAATGGTGTTTGTTGCACAGCCACTAAAAAGGTACGCTCCATGCCGTCTCTTTTAACTGAGAAGACTAACGAAGCTCCCGGTTTCTTATCAGTAAGCAATTTATCGATTCCCGGAAAATCAGCTCCGTTCACTTTTAATACTTCATCTCCTACATTTAAGCCGGCCACATACGCTGCACCACCTTTATAAACGGAGGTTACACGCCCACCTGCTACACTAACACCAATATACGGAACTGTTTTAGCTAGATTCGCATCCGTAAATTGATAGCCAAAAGCCTTGAATAGAGAAGCATACGCTGGTGTTTTAACCCCATAAATATGTGTCTTAAAGAAATCGCTTGCTGATGCACCCGCTACTTTAGAAAAGGCATCCTCTAATTCTTGGTCTGTGAATCCACGACCCGCTTTTAGGTAATAAGTTTGGTATAAAAACTTAAATACATCGTCTAAACATTTAGCCCCTTTCGTT
This sequence comes from Cytophagaceae bacterium, assembly GCA_027491195.1. Classification (GTDB taxonomy): domain Bacteria; phylum Bacteroidota; class Bacteroidia; order Cytophagales; family Spirosomataceae; genus Aquirufa; species Aquirufa novilacunae. The sequence goes on from JAIXWQ010000010.1 coordinate 48,191, forward strand.
TGCTGAATGATCCACATGTTCAAAACGCCTCCTAAAAGAGAACCCTTATCATAATAAGAAACCGTTGAATTACGCGAGTTCTCGTTCGGACGGTAATACTTAATCCAAGCATCCCAGCTAGATTCAGCTGCAGATTCCACCTGATTCCCTGGCGTATTTTCCACTCCAGAAATATCGTCGCCCAATCCTTTGATATAATCTGCAGTAGAAACTAATCCCGTACGCTGATTAATCACGTCTGCATAATAGCTCGTTATACCCTCTGAGAACCATAAATTATGTGTATAATTCTCATTTTCGTAGTCGAATGGTCCCAAAGCCTTCGGGCGAATACGCTTCACATTCCATAAATGGAAATACTCATGCGCTAATAGGTTCAAAATACCCTGATAGCCTTTCGGCGTTTCATAACTAGAACGAGTGACTTGACAAGTCGTCGAATACAAGTGCTCTAAACCGCCACCACCGCGATTTAAATTGTGAATAATGAATAGATAATGATCGCAAGGATGTTCTCCTACCACTTTTTGGGCTTCCTCTGCCATCTTCTGCACATCCGCTAAGAATTTCACAGAATCGACTTTAGCAGGACCATAAAAGGCAATTTGATGAGGAATATTGTTCACTTTAAATTCCCACACCTTGTGATTTCCAATCTCGATAGGGGAGTCAATCAATTCATCTAGATTCTTCGCGATGTAATTGAAGCCGCCTACATTTTTCATCGCGGTAGAAACCTTTTTGAAATCTTTGTGCGGAATAATGCTTACTTCCTGCGGTCCAGCTGCGAATTTAGGAGCATACATTAAAACACTCGCTGGATTTATGTAGCCATGTGCATCATCTAAAAACGAGGTACGAACTGACATTTCATACGCATAAACACGGTAATGCACCGAAATTTGCTTCAATCCCGCCGTCAAGGCAACGCGCCACGTGTTTTTATTGATCTTCGAGATGGCAATTTTTTGACCATTAGATTCAGCCGTAACGGACTCCACATTTTTCGCGAATTCCCGAATTAAATAGGATCCTGGCGTCCAAGCAGCCATTTTAAGGTCAATAAAATTGAATTCTTTACTGACATCGACCGTCGTTTTAACCTCAAAATAATGAGAAAACGGTTCAGACATACTGATTTGGTGCTTGATAGGCCCTGCTAGCGTGCAGAATGACACAAGTACACTGAATAATAGAAGTTTTAAATTCATTGGAATATTTGTTGAGAAATAGATTTTAGTAAAATTATAAAAATCAGCCGTATAGTCTAGCATATGCTATTTTTTTCCAAATAATTCTAAATCACTAGACAATTATTTAACATAAAAATCGTATTATTGTTTAGTCGTGATAATTGACAATAAACCTATGGTATTTAGATCATCCTTTTACTGCCTCGTCTTATTTCTTTCGCTTACTTTCTCGTCATTTTCCCAGCAATCCATTGCCTTTGAGAATAGCTTGATTCATTTCAATCAGGGGAAAGAGTATTTTGAAGCGGCAAACTATGTGGCAGCACGCGAGGAATTTGCCAATTATTTGAGCAGACAATCGGATGGGCAAAAAAATGAGGTGATTCTAGCGGAATACTACCAAGTTTTATGCTCACTTTATCTAAATCAGCCCGAAATTGACGTTTTAGGGTATCATTTTAACTTAAATCATCCGAATAGCCCTCAGAGCAATTTATTGTTCAGAAAAATGGGTTTGTACTTCTATGATATCGCTAATTATGCTAAATCCATTCGTTACTTAGAAAATTCCTCATTGGGGAATGTAGAGGCTCGGTATAAATTAGGGGTTGCCTATTTTGAAACAAAGGATTTTGATAATGCTTTAGCCTTATTCAATGAAGTAAAAACAGATCCAGACGAGGAATATGCCTTTTCTGCAGCCTATTATGCGGGTGTGATTCAGTACCAGCAAAAAAACTACCTAAACGCGATTGCTGATTTCAAGAAGTCCAATGGCCATTCAAAATACCGCAAAGACCTACCATATTGGTTAATTTCTTCCTACCAACAAACGGCTCAATGGGATGAATTATTAAAATATGCGGAGCCTATCATATCAACACACCCGGATTTAGCCTTATTAGTAGCCGAGGTTCAATTCAAGAAAGGCCTCTATGCTAAATCAGCAAAAAGTTTTGACGATTATTTAAAAGAGCATAAAAATGAGGCAGCTAGCTATAAAAAAGGCTATGCCTTGTATTCCGTAGATAAATACGAAGAGGCAATCAAAGCCATTTCGGGTCTATTAAAACAGGATTCATTAGGCCAAAAAGCCTATTATCTGCAAGGATTAGCCTATTTAAAACTAGGTAAGAAAACGGAGGCTGCTGCCAGCTTCACTCAATCAGGTGCCCTTGCATTCGATCCTTCACAACAAGAAGAAGCACAATTTAAATCGATCTCTATTTCTGTGGATTTAGGTAAGTGGTCTGAGAGTCTTTTGGCCATTGAGCGATTTGGGAAAACCTATCCAAAAAGTTCATTCACTGCAGCCTACCAAAGCTTTGCGGCAGATGCCATCCTTAAATTACCTGCCTTAAAACCAGCAACAACCCTCATCAAATCAGGTATTCCAGTGTCAGAGGAGATGAAAGTAGCCTATCAAACCCTAACCTATAATGTAGGAATCAAGGCCTACAATCAGGAGCAATACAAAGAAGCAATTACTTATTTCGATCAAGCGATTGCACAGGCTGCGAATCAAAATTTGACAGACGAAGCTTCCTTCGGAAAAGCGGAATGTCTTTCTCAATTAAAAGACTTCGAAGCGGCCATTCAGATCTACAAGCCATTGCTTATTGGAAAACATTCATCAGATTTCTTACAAAGAAACCGCATCGGTATCGCCTATGCCTATTTCTCTGTTAAGGAATTCACGAATGCGAATACATACTTTAAAACCTATGTAGATCAATTAAAGGCTAATCCAACAGGCAAAGCGAATGCAAACGCGCTTTTACGTCTAGCAGATACCTATTTAGTAGCTAAGAACTACAGCGAAGCTTTGACCTATTATAATCAAGCTATCGAAAATATTAAGACGGAAAAAGACTATGCTTTGTATCAAAAAGGGATCACGCTTGTCTATTTAGAACGCGACATCGAGGCAAAAGCAACTTTCCAATTATTGAAGAAGTCGTATCCCAACACGAAGTTTGGAGATGATGCTAGCTTCCAAGAGAACTTGATATCCTTCCGCACGGGCAAATACCAAGAGGCGATTGATGGTTTCACCGAACTGATTAATAACCAACCGAATAGTCCTTACTACGCTGAGTCGATTCTGAAAAGGGCTCAGTCGTATTCAAATGCGAAACAACCAGAAAAAGCGATCACCGATTATAAAATCGTGATTGAAAAATATGCAAAAGAGGCATTTGCAAAAGACGCAGTGGCCGGATTACAGGAAGAATTGAATGGGGTAGGGCGACCAGAGGAAATGACGGCTTATTTAAGTATGTACCAAAATGGGAACTTAAATGAAGAGGAAAAAACAGATTTAGAGTACCAAGCTGCTAAAGGAATCTATTTAGGGGAGAAATACGATAAGGCGATCGAACCTTTGAAAAACTTCGTGGCTCATTTCCCAGCAGATGAACGCGTAAGTGAAGTAACCTACCTTATCGCAGATGCGGCGAATAGATCAAATAACAAGGTAGTTGCTTTCGAATTCTATAAAAAGGTGATTGAGCAAAACGTTCATCCTTCGCTTAACTCAGTGATCGCTAAAGTAGCTGATATCGAATTTGATTCAGCAGCTTATACACCAGCCATCGGTCATTACCGCCTATTAAAAGAGAAAGGTGTTGATTCTACCGTGATTCAACGCGCAAACAAACGCATTTTAGAATCTTACTTAAAATTAGGCGAGTTAGATTCAGCCCTGATTGCCTACCAAGAGTTCCAAGCAAGTGCAGGAAAAGAGGCTGAAAGCGTGGAACAAGCTGCCTTATTGTACCTCGATATCATTCAATTGAATAACACGAAAGGAAATTATGCCACCTCGAATGAAATGATCCTAGATAAATTCAGAAATGAGTTTGCAGAGGTTTCAGATGCTACCTTAGGTAAGGCCTATCTCTTATTAGCTAAAAACTTATTCGAGTTGAAAAACCTAGCTCAAACAAGAGCAACTTTAAAATCCATCATTGATAATTCAGAGGACAAAGAAAGCGTAGAAGCAGCAAAAGCCCTTTTGAAAACCTATTTCCCTAAATAATGCATATGAGATTCCCATTTAAGATCGTAATTGCATCCTCATTAAGCCTGGTTTCCATCGTGAGTTATGGTCAACAGAAGAAGGAAGGTACCATTCAAAACGAAGAATTCGTTACGGAAAAAGTGCGTAAAATCGAAGTGCAACCTACGATGAGTCGCTCCTTCGAAGCACTTAATGAAGTACCGGATTATAGCAAGGATCACAAAGTAGACTATGATTTCGCGATCGATAAACCGCAATCCCTCTTATTACCGAGCATTAAAACGAACATTATTGGCCCAAGAACAGGAGAGGAGTTAAAATCTCTTTACGGCGCTAAGGCAAAAAACTCCATTAAAATCGGAGCAGGTAATTACGGCCACACCCTTCTAAATGGCCATTTTGGCTATAATCCGACTGAAAAAGAATCAAGAGGAATTTACATCAACCACGATGCAAACTCAAACGGACCTACGGATAATGCCTTTTCAAGCCGTTCTGAGAATGAAGTAAAGGTGTATAGCCAATCGCTTTGGTCAAAAGCCTTATTAAAAGGAGCGCTTGATTACCGCCGTACGGCCACTAATTTCTATGGCAAAGAAAGCTTCCCAGCGAATACACCCGAAGATGCTTATGGAGTACATTATGACCAATTAAAGTTCAACGGCGACATCTACAGCGCAACGGAAGGTAAGAAGTTTAGCTACCAAGCGGGCACCGAGTTTTCCTCTTTATCTGGGAATCTAGCTCCTAAAGAATGGTTATTTAAAAACTATGTGAGATCAAGCTATGCCATCAGCTCAGGACTTGCCTTACGTGTTAATGGGGAAGCTATCCTTTCGAATTTTACTAGCAACACCTCCACTAATCGCCAATTCTTCCGCTTACAGCCTAGCATTTCATACGATGTTTTACCTCGTTTGAACCTTGTTGCTGGACTAAATGCGGTACAAGATGATGAGCTACGATTATATCCGAATGTACATGTTCGTTATAGAGCAAATGACTTTATTCGATTATTTGCAGGCCTAGAAGGAAATACCCAATTCAATTCTTACCATAGCAGCCTACAAATTAACCCTTGGTTAACCCAAGCTGTAACGCTTCAAAATACGCAGCAAAAATGGATGGTCTCAGGTGGATTAATGGGTAGCAATGAAAGAAACGTATCCTATGAATTAAAAGCTTCCTACGGTGAGTATACTAAAATGGCCTTCTTTACTTCATCTGCTGCAGACTTATCCCAATTCGATATAACTTATTCAAATGCAGATGTCGCTATTTCAGTGCTTGATTTACAAGCAAATGTAAAGATGTCCATTACAGACAAAATTCAATCCGATCTGAATGTTCAGTATACGAATTACGCTAACCTTGGAAATTTATTATACGCCTACCACCGTCCTAATATCCAAATCGCGTTAAAAAACACGATTAAAGTACTTCCAAAATTCAACGTATTACCTGAGTTATATTATTTAGGTGGCCTATATGGATTTAATCCAAGAACTCAAAAAGCGAGCACCTTGGATAACATCCTAGATATCAATGTAAAAGGGGAGTATGCGATTACGGAGAAATTCACTGCCTCTTTATCAGCAAATAATATCCTAGGAAAAAATTACCAACGATATTTATTTTATCCGACACAAGGTTTTAACTTTACAGCAACTCTAGCATACTCATTCTAATAATGACTGAATTTTATTCCTTTCTTGAGCACTTATTATACGAACACGAATGCGTGATTATTCCGCAATTGGGTGGTTTCGTCGTAAATGCAAAAGACTTTACGTTCAATGAACAGGAGGGAAAAATTTATCCAAAGAAAAAGTATGTGGCTTTTAATGAGAAACTTAAAACGGATGATCGCTTATTAAGTACGGAATGGGCTAAGAAAAGAGCCATTTCATTGAAAGAAGCGTCATTAGAGATTGTCGAGCTAAGCAAACGTATAAAAAGCGAACTCACCTCTTCCGGTACAGTTCAATTAGGCATAGTAGGTACCTTTACACTGAATCAAGAAAATCGTATTTCATTTTCGCCTAATCCAGACTTTAATGCTGATTTATCTGTTTTTGGCCTATTTCCAGTAGGATTAGGGCAAATTCCTGCGCGAGTAGAGAAGAAACCCGTACTTATTCCAGCCATTACGACTGAAGATTTACCAGAAATCAGTTCTACAGGACATCAACAGGTAAAATTGACCAAGTCAGTTTATGTATATGCCTTATTAGCCTTTTTAATAGGTGGATTGGGTGCCTTCTTTTTAACAGCACCTGCCACGAATCAATCGCAAAGTTCCCTAAACCCGATTAAAATCGAGAAAAAGGTAGACGTTGCTCCCGCGAAAACGGTTGCTCCAGCGGTGGTGGATACTTTACCTGTTAAAACAATTGAAGCACCCGTCGTAGCACCTTATAATAATCCAGAAATTAAAGATGAGGACGTCATTTACTTGGTAGCGGCTAGTTTTCAATCCTTGAAGCAGGCTGAAAAGGGTTTAAAAGAGTTTAAATCACGTGGTTTCGATCAGGCTGAGATTATTCTAAAAAACGAGCAGACTAAATTCTATCGAATTTCACTTGGAACGGAGCATTCTATGGATGCGGGTTATGCGAAAGCGTCAGAATTGAAGGAAAAAAAGAAAGTAGATATCTGGGTTTATAAGGCACTATAAGAAATGAACCAACGCATCGAACAACAACGAGTAGAAAAACAAAACCAACGCAAAGCGTTAGCGATCACACTCGTGATTCAAGGTTTGTTGTTTTTACTGTTTTGGTATGCGAAAATTTGGTCTGCCGAAGAAATGAAGCTGGAATTACCTGAACCAGGTTTCGAAGTGAATTATGGGACAGATGATGAAGGGGGTGGAAATGTTCAATCCTACAATCAAGCGAGTGACCTTCCTAACAATGACGAATCCCAACCCGCTGAGAAAGAAACAGAAGTTGCATCCATAACGAAAGCGAAGCCAACACCTAGCTCAAAGGAAACGGTTATTTCCTCGGTGGTGAAAAGCCCAGTTAGCATTTCGGAGAATACGAAAAAGACTTCCGTGGTTTCAACTAAACCAACACCTGAACCCGAAGAAAAGATCGACGAAGGCGCTTTATTTAAGAAAAAAACCACGAGCAACGGAACCAGAGGCACGAATCCGAATCCAGGAGGAAATTCGAATGGACCTGATGCAGGTAAAATAGGAGATAAGGGAAGCCGAAACGGAACCATCAATAATTCAACCAACTATTCTGGCAATGGTGGGAGCGGCGAAGGCTCTGGTAGCTCTTCGGTAAATATCTCCGGCTGGAGAATTGCTAACCGTCCAAATGTAAAAGACGATACAGGCGAAACGGGTATGATTCGATTTACGATCAAAATCGATGAAGACGGTAATATTATCAAATTAGTGATAGCAGAGAACTCATTCTCTAATTCTTTGGCACAGAAATACAAAAGAGCCATCGAGAAATCAAAATTCATCAAAACCTCTTCCGGACCTAGTCCTAAGGAAGCGACCGGGTCTATCACCTTCCGAGTAGGAGAAAGATAGGCATTCCATGAATTATTCAGAGTCTATTTCCTTTTTGTATGCACAGCTTCCCGTTTTTCACCGAGAAGGAGCGAAGGCCTATAAACCAGGTTTAGATAATATTGAAACACTTTGTGACCTGATTGGTCATCCAGAGCATTCCTTTAAATCATTGCATATAGCCGGAACAAATGGAAAGGGGAGTTCCTCCCATTTTATGGCCTCTATTTTACAGGAACATGGATTTAAGGTGGGATTATATACCTCTCCACATTTGCATTCCTTCACGGAAAGGATAAAAATCAATGGTAACGAGGTCCCTGAGGAATGGGTGGCCGCTTTTGTAACGGAGCACCTACACTTAATTGAAAAAGTACGACCTTCCTTTTTTGAATGGACGGTCATCATGGCTTTCTCCTATTTCAAGGAGCAAAAAGTTGATTATGCCATCATTGAAACAGGTTTAGGAGGAAGATTGGATTCGACTAATATCATTAGGCCCTTGGCTTGCTTGATTACAAACATTAGTTTTGACCACCAGGATTTACTAGGGGATACATTAGAGAAAATTGCGTCCGAAAAAGCGGGTATCATTAAAAACAATACTCCGGTTACGATTAGCGAAAAGCAAGAGGAAACGTCAGCGGTTTTTATGGCCAAAGCCGCATCCGTCAACGCCCCTCTACAATTTGCAGCTGATTTGGTAGACGCCTCTGGATTCACATTTACAAGTCCCACCTGGGGAGAAATGACCATCAAAAGTCCCTACCAAGGACAATACCAACAAAAAAACATTCGAGGCGTACTAGCTTGGAGTGAGCAGATTCAATCCATCATTCCTTTAGAGGCAGCCAAAATCAAATCAGGAATCGAACAAACTCGATTAAATACAAGCTTGAAAGGCCGTTGGGAGATTTTGGGAACTGAGCCATCCATCATTGCCGATACGGGTCATAATAAAAGTGGAGTTAGCGAGATCATTCAACAAATTGAAAAAGAATCCTTCTCCCATGTATATATCATTCTAGGAATGGTAGCTGATAAAGACATAAACTCCGTCTTGTCCCTATTCCCAATAGAAGCCACCTACTTTTTTTCCCAAGCGAATAATCCGCGAGCCATCTCAGCTTTGGACTTACAAAAACTTGCTTTAGAAAAAGGCCTACACGGAGAAGTTATTCCTGACGTAAACGAAGCTATTGTACGTGCTAAATCGCTAGCAGGTCCGGCTGATGGAATTCTCATTTGCGGGAGCACGTATTTAATAGGTGAAATAAATTTTAATTAGCGTTCAAATTGAGTAGACGAAAAACAGCCAAATACAATTTGGCCATCGAATTAGACAATGTCATCCAAAGCCCGAAAACCATCTGGGGAAATCTTCAGGGCAAATGGAAATCAGCTTACTTTAAAAACGACCACCAACTAGTTTTAGAACTTGGATGTGGCAGGGGTGAATATACCAATGGATTAGGAAAGCTTTTCCCAGAAATGAATTTTGTGGGAATCGATGTAAAAGGAGATCGTTTAGCACAAGGAGGAAGAGCAGCTCGGGAAATGGAATTAACGAATACGACGTTTCTTCGAATCCATATGCAAGTGATCGATGAGCATTTTGCGGAAAACGAGGTTGACGAAATTTGGATTACATTCCCAGATCCGCGTCTACGAGATCGCGATGAGAAACGTCGACTTACCTTCCATACCTTTTTGAACCGTTATAAAAGAATTTTAAAGCCAGGTGGAGTATTACACTTAAAAACAGATTCTTTGCCCTTCTTTGAATTTTCAGAAGGATCACTTGCTGAGAATGACTGGGAAATTATCGCCAAAACAAATGATCTGTATACCTCAGAATGGATGGATGATCATTATGGCATCAAAACTCGATTCGAGGAGATGTTCTACGAAAAAGGTTTCAACATCAACTACCTCAGAGCTACTAACACTAAATAAAAAAAGCCTCTCTTTCGAGAGGCTTTTTCAATATAAGCTAATCAGATTATCCTACGCGAGCGATTAAATCAGCTGCACGAGAAGAATAACCAAACTCGTTATCATACCAACCGACCACTTTCACTAGGTTACCCATCGCAGTTGTTAACTTAGAGTCTAAGATACAAGAGTGTTGGTTACCGATAATATCGATTGAAACGATCTCATCAGTAGTGAATTCTAAGATACCTTTCATTGGGCCATCAGCAGCCGCTTTTAAAGCAGCATTGATTTCAGCCACTGTAGCTTCTTTCTTTAAAACTACTGTAAAGTCAGTTACAGATCCATCTGGTGTAGGAACACGCATCGCGTTTCCATCTAATTTACCTTTTAAGTGAGGTAAAACTAAACCTACTGCTTTCGCAGCACCAGTTGAAGTAGGAATAATTGAATAAGCTGCAGCACGAGAACGACGTAAGTCAGAGTGTGGTGCATCTTGTAAGTTCTGATCAGCTGTGTAAGCGTGAACAGTTGTCATAAATCCTTTTTCGATACCAAACGCATCATCTAATACCTTAGCCATTGGAGCTAAGCAGTTAGTAGTACAAGAAGCGTTAGAGATAATTGTCATGTCATCTGTTAATGTATCATCATTAACACCTAACACGACTGTAGGAATATCACCTTTAGCAGGAGCAGAGATAATTACTTTGCGAGCTCCAGCAGTTAAGTGTTGTCCAGCACCATCTTGATCGATAAAACGACCAGTTGATTCTAAAACCACATCAATTCCTAAAGCACCCCAAGGTAATTGCTTAGGATCACGCTCAGCGAAAGCTTTAATCACGTTACCATTAACAGTAATGCTGTCAGCATCAGAAGTAACAGTACCATTAAAACGACCGTGAACTGAATCATACTTTAGTAAGTGTACCAAAGTAGCATTGTCAGTTAAATCGTTAATAGCAACGATTTCCACATTTTCTTTTTCCAATAAACGACGGAAAGTAAGTCGACCGATACGACCAAAACCATTAATAGCAACTTTAATTTTTTTCATTGAATAAATTAATTTGATTTCATACAAAGACCAAATATAGCACTTAAAATGTATTATTCCAAGAACGATAGGATTAAATAAACGTTATTAAACGTTTAAAAGGCCTATTTTACAAAAGTAAATCAGGATATTTTAATTTAGCTTTATTGCTAATTAAATGATTTTTACACAAAAATCACTCGGATACGTTTTTTATTCAAAAATATTTCGCATATTTGTATAAGAAATCATTGCTCTAGATCGATGGGGTAGGAGAGTGACAGAATGTCACTTGTCTTTTTAGCTAATTTTCTAGCGAAATTTACCGAAATATTATTTTGCAATCGAGTGCAACTGATTGATAATCAGCTAAATGACTTATTAAAGTTAAAGTTAAATTAATCCTTACTTTTCAAGCATTTTCCCGTATTGTAGACAATGGACCTGTATTTTATTTCGTCCAATCTCGGGAAGCCAAGGCTTTTTTGATTAATTTGCATCTTCATTTATTGCATACCATTTTTATGAATTCTCTAGAAAAAATAATCATCGCCGCTTGGGACAATACAGAGCTACGTTCACAAGCTGAGACGATCGAGGCGATTGAAAAAGTCGTTGATTTAGTAGACAAAGGCGAGTTACGCACGGCTGAGCCTAAGGCAGATGGAAGCTGGCAAGTAAACGAATGGGTTAAGAAAGCTATTGTGATGTATTTCCCTATTCGCCAAATGTCCGTATCAGAAGTGGGTATTTTCGAATTCCACGATAAAATGCGTTTAAAATCAAACTACAAAGAATTAGGTGTTCGTGTGGTTCCTCCAGCTGTAGCCCGTTATGGTGCTTTCTTAGCGAAAGGAACGATCTTGATGCCTTCTTATGTAAATATTGGTGCTTTTGTAGATGAGGGAACCATGGTAGATACCTGGGCAACAGTTGGCTCTTGCGCGCAAATCGGTAAACACGTACACTTAAGTGGTGGTGTGGGTATCGGCGGCGTTTTAGAACCACCTCAAGCTTCTCCAGTGATTATTGAGGACGGAGCATTTATTGGTTCACGTTGTATCGTAGTGGAAGGAGCACATATCGGCAAAAAAGCCGTTTTAGGCGCTGGAGTAACCATTACAGGGTCTTCTAAGATTATCGATGTATCGGGCCCTGAACCAGTGGAATACATTGGCTATGTACCTGAGAACTCAGTAGTGATTCCTGGTAGTATCCAAAAGACCTTTGCTGCAGGTACTTATGGCGTTCCTTGCGCTTTAATTATTGGCAAAAGAAAAGAGAGTACAGACTTAAAAACCTCGCTTAACCAAGCGTTAAGAGAGAATAACGTAGTCGTTTAACACATCACAACGAATTAATGCCCGGTTCATAGCCGGGCTTTTTTTATGGAAAATGAATTAAGAATTGGTGAATACAATCATCTACGCATCATTAAGGAAGTACCTTTTGGCCTGTATTTAGATGGCTATGAGGACGAAATCTTATTACCCTTACAATACGTGCCTGAAACGTATGAAATCGATGCTTATATAGATGTATTCATCTACCGTGATTCAGAAGACCGAATTATTGCAACGACACTAAAACCCTTTGCAACGATTAAGCAGTTCGCTTATTTAGAAGTAAAATCCGTTACTCCTTTGGGCGTTTTCTTAGAATGGGGACTAGCTAAAGACCTTTTTGTTCCATTTAGCCAGCAATACCAAAAAATGGTGGTTGGGAAATCCTACCTAGTCTATATTTATTTAGATGCCCAAACAGATCGAATCGTAGCCTCAGCTAGAATCGAGAATTTCCTACCTGCTTTTATTGAAGACGAAGAGAATCGCTTTGCAGCAGGAACTAAGATCGAAGCTGTTCCATTTGAATACACAGACTTAGGTATAAAATGCTTGGTTGACAATTGTAAAATTGGGATGTTATTCAAAAATGAAATATTTACAAATGTAATATTAGGTCAGCGTACATTTGTGTACATCGAAAACTTACGTGAAGATGGACGCCTTGATTTACGTTTGGAACCAGTAGGAAGGTTACGTTTGGATTCACAAGTGGAGAAAGTATTGCAGGCAATTAAAGATAATAATGGCGTGCTTTACCTGCATGATAAAAGCCCTGCTGAAGATATCTATGATCAATTAGGTATGTCGAAGAAGGACTTCAAAAAGGCGATTGGTGGTTTATACAAAAGTAAACTGATTACATTGCACTCTGATTGTGTGTCACTTTTGTAAACTTTTATTTTCTTGAATTAAGATTTGTAAATACTTCGCTTTTGTTTAATTTTGTAATACAACAATCTTGTTTACAAAAATGAATCTAAGCGCTAAAATAGAATTGTTAATTCAGGCAAAGAAACTAAGTGCCTCTCAATTTGCTGATACCTTAGGTATTCCTCGTAGCAGTATCTCTCATATTCTATCAGGGAGAAACAAACCTAGCTTAGATGTTGTACAAAAGATTCTCATCGCCTTCCCTGAAATTCCTGCAGAGGAATTATTAGACGATAAAAGAGATTTGTCAATTACTGTTTCTGCACCCAAGGTGACAAGCACTCCGACATCTGTTACTCCCTCACTTTTTGATGCCGTAATTCCTAGCGCCCCAGAATCGCCTAAAAATTCTTTAGCTGAACAAACGATCGTACAATCGAATCTCAGACGGCCTAGAGAAAGCAGTCCAAAAACGGTGGTTCCAGCAGTAGCACCTGCTACAACAGCACACCTAGCTAAGAAAATTGAGCGAGTATTGATCTTTTATACCGATGGAACATTCACCGAAAGCAAACCTTTGTAATTAAGGAATGTAAACAAAACGGGACTTATCCACATAATCTCTTAAAGTTATCCACAAGTTATCCACACTTGTGCACAATTGTATTTTCGAAAATCGACCTTTCCCTTCATATTGTAAGAGCCCGATTAATTGTTTAATTTTAATAAATTGAATGATTGATATGGAAAAATTAGATTCATTAAACCAGGTGGCGCAATTCCACCAGACTTTTGGAGCTCCTATTTTAGCTCAACCCACGATCCCTGCGATTGAACGTTGTAATTTACGTGTTAGTTTATTAGCAGAAGAGTTGGATGAATTAAAGGAAGCTATTGCAGCGAAAGATATTGTAGAGATTGCAGACGCACTTTGTGACTTGCAATATGTATTATCAGGGGCTGTTTTAGAGTTTGGAATGGGTGAAAAATTCGTCGAATTATTCAATGAAGTGCAACGTTCTAATATGTCCAAAGCTTGCGCTAGCCTAGAAGAAGCCGAAAATACGGTGAAATTTTACCGGGATAAAGATGGCACAGAGGCAGAAATTAAGGAAGAAAATGGGGTTTGGAAGGTATATCGTATTTCAGATAATAAAGTATTGAAATCCATCAATTACTCGCCTGCAGATCTATTATCCATCTTAAAATAATGATTAAAATACTCCTCATAGAAGACGAACCGAAAACGGTTCAATCCTTGAAACAAGGGTTAGAAGAGAACAACTATGAGGTAGAGGTAGCTTATGATGGTACCATCGCGAAGCAATTAGCCTTGAGAAATACCTATTCATTAATCGTTTCTGACATCATTATACCAGGTATCAATGGTATTGAACTTTGTAAACAATTAAGAGCTGAGGGGATTCAAACCCCCATATTAATGCTCACCGCCTTGAGTACAACGGATGATAAATTGGTTGGTTTTGAGGCAGGTGCTGACGATTATTTAGGTAAACCATTTGATTTCAAGGAGTTTTTAGCTCGCATAAAGGCCTTATTAAAGCGTTCCTCCCAAACCCAATTAGACGCCCAAACGTTAAAATTTGCTGATTTAGAAATGGATCTTATTTCCAAATTAGTAACTCGTTCTGGTCAGTCGATTAACTTAACTTCTAAGGAGTTTCAACTATTGGAATACTTCCTTCGTAACCAAGAGATGGTTATTTCGAAGGCACAAATTGCGGAGAATATTTGGGAAGTAGAAGATGAAAATAGCTCCAATTTGATTGAAGTATATGTTAATTACCTGCGTAAGAAAGTCGATAAAGGCTTTGCGAGTAAGTTGATTCACACCCAATTTGGCAGAGGTTATATCTTAAAAAACGAATAAAATGCAGATTAGATCCAGGCTGACTTATCAGTTTACCTACCTCGTTTCTGCGATTCTATTCGTATCTTATTTCATTATCTACATTTTCACTCAAGAAAATTACAAGGATAAATTTTATAGTCGTTTACGCCAAAAAGCGAACACCACCGCCCAGTTATTAGTCAACGTAAACCAGGTTGACTCCAAATTAATGGGGATCATCGGTCAAACAAACCGTGATTTACTGTACCGAGAAAGCATTTTAGTGTATGATTTATGCAACGAACGTATCTATGCTTCAAACGATAGTATCAATTTACATATTGATGTAGATTTAATTAAACAAGTACGCCAAAAGCAAGAAATACGCTTCCAACGCGAGGATATCGAGGTTTTAGGAACCGTTTTTGCGACACCACAAGGTCGTTTGGTCGTTTTTGCAGGTGCTGTAGATCAGTATTCCGCGGAAAATGCCAAAGATCTAAAGAACATCCTCATCGCCTTATTCCTCTTATTTATCCTCATTGTAGTGCTCTCAGGCTGGTTTTTTGCCGGACAAGCCGTTAATCCCATCTCAGAAGTAATCCAACAAGTAGATAAGTTATCACCAAAACGTCTAGAAGAACGCCTGAAATCGCCTGATTTTGAGGACGAAATAGGGAAGATGGTGTCTACAGTCAATCGACTACTAGAACGTATCGAAAACGCCTTTAAATTGCAAAAAACATTCATCGCTAACGTTTCGCACGAGTTAAAGAATCCATTAACCAAAATTTCTTCCCAATTAGAAGTGAGTTTACTAAAGGAAAGAGAAACAGGTGATTACAAAAAAACCATCAGCTCGGTACTTGAAGACACCCAGGATTTAGCTGCCATCACTGAATCACTCTTAGAACTCAACAAACTAAGCCTTTCTGACAGCCAGGCGGGCTTTAATGAGTGGAGAATTGATGAAATACTTTGGGAAGCGAGAAGCTTAACCCAAAAGCTAAACAGCGCCTACAAGGTCAGTATCGATACCTCACACATGCCTGAGGACGAAGAAATGTTATTGGTGAAAGGCGATGACAAGCTTATCTTAACGGCTCTGAAGAATTTAATGGAGAATGCCTGCAAATTCAGTCCTTCAAAATCAGCCCAAGTTAGCTTCAAGAATTCCGGTAATTCCATCCAAATTTTCGTCAAAAACGAAGGAAAAGGCATTCCTGCGAACGATTTACCTTACATCTTCCAACCGTTCTTTAGAGGCGAAAATACCGCATCTTCTAAGGGATATGGCATTGGTTTATCACTCGTAGAACGGATCATTCAACTTCACAATGGCCAAATCTCTGTAGTTTCTGTGCCTGATTCGTTTACGGAGTTTACGGTGAGCTTCGCAGTCGCTAGTCGCTAGTCGATAGTCGCTAGTCGAAAGTCGCTAGTCGCTAGTCGAAAGTCGAGAGTCGGTAGTCACTATATTATTATCTCAAATCACACTATTTTGACTCCTGACTAGCGACTGACCGCTAGTGACTAAATGTTATATAATTTATATTATGTTAAATAGAATATAAACCACAAGAAAAGGGCTACCTATTTCTAAGCAGCCCTTTCCATTATCAACTAGTGACTAGCGACTCTCAACTAGTGACTTATTTCTCTAACTCAGCTAATTTAGCTTCGTCTTTCAATTCACGATATACTTGCTTCAAGATTTCCTTCAAGTCTTCGTCTTTCTTCACTTTAAATCCACGCTCAAAGTACGGCAAAGCCTCATTGTATTTAACGGCTAATTTAGCTTCTAAATCTTTACCAGTCTTCTTGTATTCGTTCATATCCATGCTATTCACCTGACGTTTGATTTCTACAGCGTCATTATAATAGTATGCACCCATTTGATATAAAGCGTCATAATTGTTTGCATCAGCTTCTAATGCCTTTGTATAATAAGTAGGCAAGTTTGTGCGAATTTCCTTCACTTTAGCAGACAATTCATCGATTCTAGCCTTGTTAGCAGCAGCATCACCAGCAGCAGCAACAGCTGCAGCTTTCTCGTCTTGAATACCTTTTAATACGTCATTTAAATCCTTCACTTTAGCCTCTAAACTTGCCACTTGTGAGTTCACTGAAGCTTTTGCCTTCGGTGTCGTTGCTGTTTTCAACTTCGCTTTTGTACGCTTAACTTCATCTTGGAAAGCAGAGATTTGATCATTCTGAGCAGTCAAACGACGTTCTACTTCTTGTACCTTAGATGATTTATCTTGAATCTTTCTGATTTCATCATTTATACCTGAAACCTTGTTTTCGTATAATAAACCTAGGTTTAACCAAGAAATACCATCTTTAGGATCATTCGCAGTTGTTTGAGTTAATTGTGTAATAGCTTGATCGATGCGATTGAAAGCGATTAACATATTGAACTTCTCCCCTTTCAAGTCCTTGTTTGCTGGATAAATAGCAATCGCTTTTTCGATAATACCTAAAGCTTTGTCTTCATCCTTGTTGTTTTTGTAGATTTGAGACAAACCATACAGGATAGCTAAGTCTTTACCACCAATAGACATGTATTTTTCATAAGCTGCCTGAGCAATCTTATCTTCTTGGCATAATTGCGCCGTTACACCAGTGTACATCGCTGTAATGGTGTCATTGGGAGCTACTTCAGAAGCTTTAGACATGTAGCGTAAAGAGGCTTTATAGTCTTTACCTTGGTATTTCACTACACCCATGTTTAAGAAAGCGTTAGAGAATTTCTTCTCTACCATCATTTGGTCTGCTTCTTTTGCTACAGAACCTTTTTTGCCTTCTTTGGTGTCTAATTTGATAGCTTCGTTAGCGTATTCCAAAGCTTGGAAAGCTGCCTCTGGATTCGTTAAAGCGAATGTTGAATCAGGGAAAGAAGCTAAATCCAAATAAGCTTGAGAACGAGTCAACCATAAACGAGCCTTTGTAGGGGCTTTCTTTACATCTTCGTCAGATTTCTTAATTGCGTCGCTGATACTTTTCTTTTGTGCATCAACTAATGCTTTTTCTGCTTGGCCAAATGAAGCATTCATCGCCAAAGCCACCGTAAACAGGGATAAAAGTAGTTTTTTCATTGTTTTATTTAATTAAAAAAAAGGCTCGTATTTTCATACGAGCCTGTAAAATTATTCTTCAGTTACTTCTTCAGCAGATGCCTCAGATGCAGTCTCCTCCCCTCCTTCTGGAGCTTCAGTTACGGCACTAGTTGCCTCAACGCCATCCACTAACTCAACACCGTCTACAACCTCTACCTCTTCTGGCTCTGGTTCTTTTTCGATCTTCGTTACAGATGAAATCTCATCCGATTCATTCTTCAAACGAATCAATTTAACCCCTTGCGTATTACGTCCCATCACACGAAGTTCTGCGACGCTAGTACGGATTAAAATACCTGCTTTGGTAATAATCATCAAGTCGTTATTATCATTTACTTCCTTGATAGCGACTAAGTTACCCGTTTTCTCTGTGATATTTAAGGCCTTAACCCCTTTACCACCGCGATTCGTTAATCGGTAATCTTCTACTTCAGAACGCTTACCAAAACCTTTTTCAGAAACCACTAACAATTGCTGTACTTCTGGGTCAGAAACGCAAACCATTCCGATTACTTTCTCCGTCGGGATGTCTTCATCGATCCAAATACCCTTCACACCAGCGGCTGAACGACCCATGGGGCGAACACGTGTTTCTTCGAAACGAACAGAACGACCCGTGTTCGTAGCGATAACGATTTGGTTGTTACCATTTGTTAAGGCTACATCTAATAAACGGTCTCCTTCGCGAATCGTGATCGCGATAATACCGTTTTGACGCGGACGAGAATAAGCCTCAAGAGATGTTTTCTTGATTGTACCGTCTTCCGTACACATCACAATGAAGTTATTATCAATGTAATCTGGATCTGTGATTGACTTCACGTTGATAACGGCTCTGATCGTGTCACCGTTCTCGATATTCATCAAGTTTTGGATAGGACGACCTTTGGATACTTTAGAGCCCTCTGGAACCGCGTAAACACGTAACCAGAAGCATTTACCGCGTTCAGTGAAGAACAATAACCAATTGTGCATCGTTGCAGAGAACAAATGCTCGGTATAATCATCATCTTTCGTAGCTACCGCACGAGAACCTACTCCCCCACGCGATTGTGAACGATATTCTGTGATCGGCGTACGCTTAATATAACCTTGTGCAGAAACGGTGATTAACATCTCGTCATCCGCAATCATATCTTCTACAGAGAATTCCTCATCCGTCATGTTGATTTGCGTTCTACGCTCATCGCCATAACGTTGTTTGATGTCGTTTAATTCGTCTTTGATGATCTGTAATTGACGCTCAGGTTTGGCCAAAATATCTTCCAAATCTTCAATCAACTTCATAATCTCAGCGAACTCATTCATGATCTTCTCCCGCTCCATACCAGTTAAGCGTTGTAAACGCATCTCCAGGATAGCTTTCGATTGAAGTTCTGATAAGTTGAATTTAGACATCAAGCCTTCTTGAGCTGCATTCGGATCTTTCGACTCACGGATCAACTTAATCACTGCATCTAGGTTATCTAGGGCAATAATAAAGCCTTCCAAAATATGAGCACGCTTACGTGCCTCACGTAAATCATATTGTGTACGACGTACGATAATCTCATTTCTATGCTCTACAAAGTGATGAATCAAGTCCTTCAGATTCAACATCATTGGACGTCCTTTCACCAAGGCAACGTTATTCACCGAGAACGATGATTGTAACGCCGTATGCTTGTACAAGTTATTCAATACCACATTCGCTACTGCGTCACGCTTTAAATCGAATACAATACGCATTCCTTGGCGGTCTGACTCATCGCGAATCTCAGAGATACCTTCGATCTTCTTGTCGTTCACTAAATCAGCACATTGCTTGATTAATGACGCCTTGTTAACCATATACGGAATCTCGGAAACGACAATCTGCTCTTTCCCCGTTTTCGATGTATCAAAAGTCGCGTTTCCACGAACCACAATACGACCACGACCTGTTTCAAAAGCATTGCGAATACCTTGAACACCATAAATTGTGCCACCCGTAGGGAAATCTGGCGCCTTGATGTATTGCATCAACTCTAAAATCGTAATATCCCGATTATCGATATAGGCTGAAATACCATCCACTACTTCGTTTAGGTTATGTGGCGCCATATTCGTCGCCATACCTACCGCGATACCAGAGGTACCGTTCAATAATAGATTAGGAATCTTAGCTGGTAAAACCGTCGGTTCTTCTAGGGAATCATCAAAGTTAGGCTGAAAATCAACCGTTTCTTTGTTCAAATCAGAAAGCAACTCATCCGCAATACGCTTCAAACGAGCCTCCGTGTAACGCATCGCTGCCGGAGAATCACCATCCACTGAACCAAAGTTACCTTGACCATCCACTAAAGGATAACGTAAAGACCAATCTTGGGCCATACGTACCATCGTGTCATATACAGAAGAATCACCGTGTGGGTGATACTTACCGAGTACCTCTCCGACAATACGAGCAGACTTTTTATAGGATTTGTTGTAACTAACTCCCAGTTCCTCCATTCCGAATAACACCCTTCTGTGAACTGGCTTTAATCCATCACGTACGTCTGGAAGCGCACGAGACACAATAACTGACATCGAATAATCGATGTACGCTCCCCTCATTTCATCTTCGATGTTTATAGGGATAACATTGCTTTGTAATGACATAAAAACTGTTTTGATTCAAGAGAAAAACACAGCGAAAAGCGGTATTTTTCAATAGAACAAATATCTTAAATTTTGCCTATTTTTCCAAGAAAAAATGAGGGTAAAAAATGGGGTTTATTTTTTCTGAACAGAAGACTCCCGTACAATCAATTTTGTCTTTAAAACTTCCACTCTCGGGGTCGGATTATCGGTTTTATGCTCGATTTGTTCAAGCAATAATTCTACAGATAAACGGCCTATTTCTTCCAAAGGCTGCGCAATTGAAGAAATCGTAGGAGAAACTAAAGAACAGATCGGTTCGTTATTGAAACTAACCATTTTTACTTCATCCGGAACGGAGATATTCAATTCTCGAAGAGCAATCAATACGCCGATTGCCAAACGATCAGAAACCACCAGAATCCCATCAGGACGATTTGCTTCCTTCATCAATTGATGCGTTTTGGCAATCGCGGAATCTTGGAAGTAATCACTATGAATAATTAAGGAAGGATCTGATTCAATTCCTGCTTCTTGTAAGGCTCTGGAATAACCCATTCGACGCTGGTTACTGACAGATACGTTTTTGGGCCCTGCTAAAAAAGCAATGCGCTTGCAACCATTCTCAATCAGATGTTTAACTGCTTCATAAGCTGATTGCTCATTATCCACCATCACTTTAGACGCATCAATTTCGTCACTATCGCGATCAAAGAATACAAGAGGAATCCCACGTCTCTGCAAGCGAGTTAAATGATCAAAATTGACAGTCTCTCGCGATAAGGAGATAATAATCCCTTCTACTTGAGACCGAGAAAGGTTTTGAATATTCGTTAATTCACGTTCAAATGACTCTTGTGTTTGAGCGATCAAAAGGGAATATCCTGCAGCGATTGCGGCGTCTTCTACGGCTTTTACGACAGTAGAAAAGAAATAATAACCTAAATCAGGGACGATGAGACCGAGTGTTTTGGTCTTCGATTTAACTAAACTGGTGGCGAGTACATTGGGTTGGTAATCTAGCTCTTTGGCTAAATCCAAAACCATTTTCTTCGTATCAGGATGAATATCTGGCAAATCACGTAAAGCCCTCGATACGGTCGCAACTGAAACTCCCAGCTGTTTGGCAATATCTTTGATGGTAACTTGGTGACGCATAAATTCAGTTTAACTATGCCAAATTTAAACAATAAATCTATACAAAAATTAATCGAGGCGATAAACGACAGTGCTTCTACCTGAAGAAAGTCCCATAGGTGGGTTTTCCTTTGAAATTTGAACTAGAATGGACACTTCTTCTGAAATATCATCCCGAATTTTCTGTGCAATTTTTTCAGCTACGGTCTCTAATAAATCCACCGGAATAGCCATTATCTGCTTGCAAATGGCATATATCTGAGAATAATCGATGGTATTGGCAATGTCGTCAGAAAAATTAGGCTGGGTTTCGGATTCTACTATCACGTCTAAGGTATACCAATTTCCCAAAATACGCTCCTCTGGATACAATCCATGAAAAGCAAAAATCCGAATATCTTCAATAGAAACCTGGTAATTCGCCATGTGCTAGTTGATCTCCCCTACTTTACCACGAGGCCCAGATGATTTTGCGTAGGCCTCTAAAACCTTGTTTAACGTTGGTAAACCCTCATCAGAAACTGTTTCTAGACTAATTTTAGGCTTTGGACCACGCTTTGCAGGTGTCGGTTTTTCAGTTTTAACGGCAGCTGTTTTATCCTTTGGTTTAGGTCCTCTTTTCGCAGGAATTGCTTTATCGGCCTGTTTTGCTACTGCCGCAGGTTTTGCTTTTGCCACTGCTTTCGTAGCAGGTTTTGCCTTAGGAGCCGGCTTTACTTTTGCCACTGATTTAGCGGTAGGTTTAGCTTTCGTTTTCGGCTTATTTTTCACACCTGGCTTACGACCTCTTTTAGAGGTAGGTTTAGGTGCAGCAGGTGTTAATGGAGCTATAGGGGCTACTAAATCAGTAGATACCCAGTTCGCGATAGACCCTAAAGTTTGTTCCGAAATAGACTTTAATTGTGAAGCTACCTCTTTCTGAGCTTCTTGTAGATTACGTAATTGGCGCTCTTGCTCTTTTAGCTCTTGATTAGCTTGCGCTAAGGTTTGTTTACGCTCATTTTCCGTCAACAATGCTTGCTTTTGGGCATCGGAATCTGCCTTCTTTTTGATCGCTTCTGCCTCTTTATTGGCCTTATCTAGAATGGATTTGGCTTCTTTTTCCATTTTTGCGGAAAAGTTTTGTTGACTTTCCTCCGCTAACTTTAACGCTCTAAAAAGACTTGATTCAATTTCTCTTAATCGAGCCACTTCAGCCTCTAATTCCGCTGTTTTTTGATTCGATTTTGCCAAAGCATTTTGGGATTCGGTCTCAAAGTTCTGCACACTTTGAACGTAAGCGTCTACTTCTGAGACATCATAACCGCGAAATGATTTTGAAAAGAAAGCTTCCAATGTTGATAGATTTAGGTATACAAATGCTAAAATAGGAAAAATTTTAGTGAATTTTCCAAATAGAAAGATTTTTATCGTCCGATGCCGAGACCAGTAAATCGTCGAATGAGCTCCAGATTAGTTTATTTACCGAATTCTTATGTCCCCCATGCCTCGATGCATCTAACACTTTGCGTAATTTCAAACCCTTCGTTTCCCAAATCTTCACCGTCTTGTCCATACTCGCTGTGGCTAACCAGTTACCATCTGGAGAAAATTGCAAATCATGAATGGCATAAATATGCCCAACTACCTCATTTACAATCGTATAATTAGCATCCCACTGCTTAATTCGGGCATCTTTACCTACGGAATACAAAACCCCTCCCCTCTCTGCGAGCGAAAAAACGGAAGATTCATGTGCTTGAAATGCCTTTACTAATTGATAACCTGAATCAAAAGTTCGAATAAATCCGTCAGAATAACCCACAGCGACCTTACTATTAGTCAATTGCAGGATTGATCGAACGCTCTTTTCACTCGCTTTGATATGCTTCAGCACCGCCTTTGTGGCTAGATCAATCACCGTTATCAAACCATCATTATGACCTATCCAAGCCGTGGAACCCACAAATTCAATGGAAAAAATAGATAAGCCAGTGGTAGAAATGGAAAAAACCAAGCTTTGATCTGCGACCCGAACGCCCTGAATACCTTGGTAATTATGACCTATCCATAAAATACCTTCTGAATCTAATTTAATGGCATAAACCGAACCTTCTACTTGGGCAATTACCTTGCCTAAGTCAGGTTTCGCTAAATTCCATTGAACCACCCAGCCATCGGATCCCGCAGAATAAAACAAGGAATCCTCCCCCGTTTCAAGGGCGTAAACAGGACCACGATGTCCTGAAAAGGTGTCAATACGTTCGATTTGTAGGGTACTCAAATTATTTCCATCGATTTAGCTACAAAAATGATAATTTTACGTCCAAATACCCCCAAACATGCCCCAAATATTTTCAAAAATAAGCTCAGCCGACTTCCAGATTCTAGTTTGGAAAATCGAAGAACCGCTGGACTATTTTGAAACATTTCCGGCGACCTGGTCCTCCCCTTCGGTGGAAAATCCCACTAAAAAACTAGAATCAACTGCAGTAAGGCATTGTTTGCAGCATCTTTCCACTGAATTCGAAACCCTAACATTAGTTCAAAACGATCGCAATCGCCCTTATTTTGAGGAATCAGACTGGCATATTAGCCTAACTCACTCCTATCCATATGTGGCCGCAGCCTGTTCACGGAATAAGCGAATCGGAATTGACCTCGAAAAGCCAGGTAGAAATATCGAAAAAATTGCCCCTCGATTCTTGCATGCAAGAGAATGGGAGAAATGGAAGGAGTATTCAAACTTGTTAACTTTGGCCTGGTCGGCTAAAGAATCCATCTACAAGGCGGTGGGAAAACCAGGATTGTCCTTTCAAAAGGAAATGGAGATAAGCGATTTCAACCAAAATCCGTGCAAAGCACAGGTTTCTATGGGAGAAGAAATAGATATCTTTTGGGAAGAATACCCAGAATTCAGCCTTACAGTAGCCTTAATCCAATAAGTCAATTAATTCCGTTAGTTCTTCTTTGTAGTCTGTTTCGCCTGCTTTCTCATAAGCCATTAATAGATTGCGTAGGACGCGACGAATAATCTCTAAATTAGAACAAGGGTTATAATAAATCTCGTTAGGTGTCAAATTCAATTGTGCGATATAATTATCAATATCTATCTTATTGAATATCAAGCCTTTATTGAATACATTTATATAAAACTGCAGCCCTTTCTGCTTATAAGTTAATACAAAAAGATTAGGTAGATTCACTCCATAAATAGGCAGGCCTAGTTTTTGGGCAATCCACATATAAATTACACAAAGGCTAATCGGATTACCTTTTTTGGACGATAACACATTATTAATGAAGGAGTTATTCGCAGCATGAAAATTCTTCGAATTAGGTCCAAACTTCAATTGTTCGAACATCACTGAGTTCAGCACCTTCACTTGATCCATCGGATGTAAATCCTCCCGCATTTGAGGCCAAACCTCATAATACAGCTGATCCATCTCCACTTTCAAGTCATTGAAGCTATAATCTGGGTAACGGTAGGTAGCCAGAATCCACATCCCCTCTAATAAATCCATCCCGCCCGATTCCTTCCATACCTGCAAACGAGTCTTTACCGATTGCCATTGGAAATCATGAATCAAATTCTCAATTTTAGATTGTAAGATGGGATTTAAACTTTCTGTTTCCCATTCCGACTCTAAAACAGGGATAATAGATGGTCCTAAGGTCCGAATTTGCTGCTCCACCATGCTCACGACTTCCTGATCGGAATCGTCTAATAAATGAATCATTGCTTTAATGGCAGCATCCGTCATAGGTAACGTATATTTTTTGCAAAACTAAAGACAATTGGCCTATTTTCACTTAAATTTGTCTTTAATTCTTACAAAAATTAGATGCAAATATTAATTACAGGCGGTGCTGGTTTCATTGGATCCCATACTTATGTGGTATTGAAAGAAAATGGTTACACGCCCATCATCGTAGACAATTTCTCTAATTCTTCGAAACAGGTGATCAAAAACCTGGAAATAATTACCAAAGAAGCGGTTATTTATGAAGAAGGCGACGTAAATGACCCTCAGACCTACGATCAATTATTCACGAAATACGACATCAAAGGAATCATCCACTTCGCTGCCTCGAAAGCGGTAGGCGAATCGGTGGAAAACCCGTTGAAATACTACCGAAATAACGTAGCGGCAACGGTACTATTGTTAGAGAAAATGGCTCAATATGGCCTTTCTAACCTGGTATTCTCGTCTTCTTGCACTGTTTACGGTCAACCAGAAACCTTACCAGCGACGGAAGAATCTCCGGTTCAACCGGCTACTTCTCCTTACGGAAACTCAAAACAAATCTGTGAAGAGATCATTCGAGATACGGTAGCAGCTTCAACTTCCCTAAAAGCAATAGCCTTACGCTATTTTAACCCGATTGGGGCACATGAATCCGCATTAATCGGTGAATTGCCCTTAGGTACACCCGCTAATTTGATTCCTTTTTTAACTCAATCGGTGGCAGGATTGCGGGGTCCTTTGCAGGTTTGGGGAACAGATTATCCTACGCCTGATGGAACCGCAATCAGAGATTATATTCATGTGGTTGATTTAGCTAAAGCGCATGTGAAGGCCCTAGCCTATCTAATTGATGGTAAATCGGATGTCAAATACGACTTCTTTAATATCGGAACAGGGCAAGGTAGCTCAGTAATGGAGGTTATTTTAGCTTTTGAGAAAGCGACGGGCAAGAAAGTGAATTATGAAGTTAGAGACCGCAGAGCGGGTGATATTACTGCCGTTTATGCGTCTACGGATAAATCGAACCAGGTTTTAGGTTGGAAAACAGAATATAGTTTAGAAAGAGCTTTGCAAGATTCTTGGAAATGGCAAGAATCGTTAATAAAATAAGATGAAAAAGTTAGTCATTACCGGCGGTGCCGGATTTATTGGTTCTCATGTGGTCCGTTTGTTTGTAAACAAATACCCTGACTACCAGATTTATAATTTAGATGCCTTGACATATGCAGGTAATTTGGCAAATAATGAGGATGTGGCATCTGCCCCTAATTACCACTTCATTAAAGCGGATATTACAGATGCAGATCATATCGATGCCTTGTTTGCAGAGCATCAATTTGATGGTGTATTGCACCTAGCGGCAGAATCTCACGTAGATCGCTCCATTACGGATCCTTTGGCATTCGTTCGTACGAATGTAATTGGTACCGTAAACTTATTGCAAGCAGCGAAGAAACACTGGGCTGGCAAGATGGAAGGAAAGCGCTTCTACCATATCTCCACAGATGAGGTATATGGAGAGTTGCATGATCCGAATGAATTCTTTTTGGAAACTACTTCATACGATCCTCGTTCCCCTTATTCAGCCTCTAAAGCAAGTTCAGATCACTTCGTACGTGCTTACCACGAAACCTATGGTTTACCAACCGTGATCACGAACTGCTCGAACAATTATGGCCCCAATCACTTCCCGGAGAAATTAATCCCTTTGATGATTCATAACATCATGAACAATAAACCACTTCCAGTGTATGGAAAGGGCGAAAACGTACGCGATTGGTTATTTGTTATCGACCATGCGCGCGCGATTGATACGGTTTTCCATGATGGAAAAATTGGTGAGACCTATAACATCGGTGGATTCAATGAGTGGAAAAATATCGATTTAGTGCATTTATTGTGCAAAATCATGGATGAAAAATTAGGTCGTCCGGAAGGAACTTCGGCTCAATTAATTACCTATGTAACGGATCGTGCGGGTCACGATTTACGTTATGCGATCGATGCAAACAAGATTATGAAGGAATTAGGCTGGGAGCCTAGTTTGCAATTTGCAGAAGGATTAGAGAAAACGGTGAACTGGTATTTAGCCAACGAAAAATGGCTAAATGATGTTACATCGGGAGATTATCAAAAATATTACGAAAAAAACTACGCAGGCAGATAACATGAAAGGAATTATTTTAGCGGGTGGATCTGGAACAAGATTACACCCATTGACTTTAGCGGTTAGCAAGCAATTAATGCCGGTTTATGACAAGCCGATGATCTATTATCCCTTGTCGATTTTAATGTTATCCGGTATTAAAGAGATTTTAATCATCTCTACTCCACATGATTTACCTCATTTTGAAAAGTTATTAGGGGATGGATCCCAAATTGGATGTCGCTTCGAATATGCCGTACAACCAGAACCGAATGGTTTAGCGCAAGCATTCGTGATCGGTGAGAAATTCATTGGGAAAGATAAGGTGGCTTTAGTTTTAGGGGATAATATCTTCTATGGCTCAGGCTTAAGTAAGTTGTTACAAGCAAACAACGATCCTTCAGGAGGCGTGGTGTATGCTTATTCTGTGAATGACCCAGAGCGTTATGGCGTGGTAGAATTCGATGCAGACAATAAAGTAATCTCGATCGAAGAGAAACCAGCGAAGCCTAAATCAAATTATGCCGTTCCAGGCTTGTATTTCTACGATAATGACGTGGTGGAGATTGCCAAAAACATCGCCCCATCCCCTCGCGGAGAATACGAAATCACAGACGTAAATAAGGAATACTTGAAGCAAGGTCGTCTTTCAGTGGGCATTCTGAACCGAGGTACTGCCTGGTTAGATACAGGGACATTTGCTTCCTTAATGCAGGCTGGACAATTTGTTCAGGTAATCGAAGAGCGCCAAGGAATGAAAGTGGGTTGTATCGAGGAAGTAGCCTATCGCATGGGTTATATCGATAAAGCGCAATTAAAGAAGATCGCTGAGCCGCTAGTAAAAAGTGGTTATGGCCAGTATTTATTGAATTTAATCGCCTAATCGGCTTTAAATTCCCATTATTCCCGCTATCAACGCTAAGGTAAACAGCAAGATGGCTGGAATTTTTGTTTTATCTGCTAAAAGAAAAGCAGCAGCCACTATCCCCAAAGAGAGAAACTGGGCATCGATGAATAAAGGCTTCGTAAACGTAAAAACGGCCACTAAGGTTAAACCTACTGAAGCCGCTTGAATTCCCGCTAAAGAGGCCCTAATGAAGCGATACTGCTTCAATTGTGTCCAAATCCGAAAGACAAAGAAGATCAAAAACGTTCCAGGTAAGAATATTCCTAAAGCACCGATTACAGACCCAGCAAGTTCCCCTAAGAGACCATACTCCTTCATCAATAATACGCCTAAATAGGAAGTAAAGGCAAATACAGGTCCCGGAAGCGTCTGTGAAAGCGCCATACCTGTTAGAAAAGCCTCTGAGCCTATCAGCTGTTTAAATTCCACAAATTCAGTGTAAAGCACAGGCGCTAGTATGTGCCCACCACCAAAAACCAAGGATCCATTCCGGTAAAAATTCTCAAAAAGACGAATCGGAAAATAGTCCGTAAAGTGGCCTAATAAAGCTAAAGCGACTAGAAATCCCCAATACAGATGGAAATTCCCCCAGGGAATAACGAATTTATGTTTTGTTTGGCGAGGGAAATCTTTGTAATTCAAGGATGAAACAATACCCCCTAACACTAATACGAGTGGAAAGATATAGGGACTATGAAAAGCTATGCCTAAAAACAAGGTGACTAATAAAATGATCACATACATCGGCCCTGTAATCACCTTTTTGGCCATAAACCAACCCGCCTGCAAAATCAAACCAATTCCCACTGGCATGACATAATGCAAAATGGACTGATTACGTAAAAATGTCATCCCATAGGCCGCTAGGGTCATAATGAAGACCGCTGGGGTAATCCAAAAAAACAAGGTAAGATAAGCCAAAGAAGCCCCACCCCGCTTCAAACCGATCGCTGTGATCATTTGAGTCGAAGTAGGGCCTGGTAATACAGAGCAGAGAGCCTGAATTTCAAACAATTCATCTTCTGTTACATACGCACGTTTCTTTACCAAACGGTCTAAAAAGAGCGCAAAATGTACTTGAGGTCCACCAAAAGAGGTGCAGGCTAAAACCAAGATATCGATCAGAAAATCCAGGTGTTTTAGCCGCTTCATTTATGCTTTTTTAAGTCCTAATTCGATCAACCTTTCATTCAAAAACGCCCCTGCCGTCATATCCGTGTATATTTTAGGATACTCAGTAGACACACAAGAAGACAAACAAGATAAATCCATTTCTGAACGAGGGTGCATGAAGAAAGGAATTGAATAACGCGACGTTCCCATTTTCTCTCTTGGCGGATTCACCACGCGATGTATCGTCGATTTCAATTTGTGATTCGTCAAACGATCTAACATATCACCTACATTCACAACTACTTGATCAGGCAAGGCTGTAATGGGTATCCATTTACCATCCATACGCAAAACTTCTAAACCCTCTGCAGATGCACCCATTAACAAGGTAATCAAGTTAATGTCACCATGAGCGGCTGCTCTCACAGCCCCTTCCGGCAAGGAATCCGGGTCCAAAATAGGGAAATAGTGAATCGCACGAAGAATGGAATTCCCATTCTTTACACGTGATTCAAAATAATCTTCCGGTAGTTCTAAATACAGCGCAATCGCCTGCAATAGGGACTTCCCAGCCTTTTCTAAGGTTTGATATGCCTCTACCGTGTATTTTTCAAAATCAGGATATTCCGCAGGAAATACATTCTCAGGGTATTCTGACCATACCGAATCTCCATCCTCCTTGCGTGGCTGACCCACGTGATAGAACTCCTTCAAATCAGGTATCTTGAAACCTTTCGCTGTTTCTTTCCGCTTACCGATATAACCACGTTGACCTGCAATTCCTTCAATTTCATAGGTTTGCTTCAACGTATCCGGGGACTGAAAGAATTGCTCTACCTCGCTATACAGCTTGGACGTGAAGTCATTCGTTAGTCCGTGACCCTTAATCGCCACAAATCCTATCGTATTGAAAGCAGCCCCTAATTCTTGTACAAATTTCGCCTTGCGTGAAGCATCTCCAGAAAGGAAATCTGCTAAATCCAACGAAGGAATTTCATCTAATAACATCTTATTTACTAAAGTTTGTTGATACAAAGTCCCAGTTAACTAGGTTCCAAAAAGCCGCGATATAATCCGCGCGCTTATTCATATATTTCAAATAATACGCATGTTCCCACACGTCCAAAGCTAAGATCGGTTGTCCTTTCACTTCCGCCACATCCATTAAAGGATTATCTTGATTAGGCGTAGAGGAGATCACCAATTTCCCGTCTTTCTTTAACAACCAAGCCCAGCCTGACCCAAAACGAGACGTCGCAGCCTTCGTGAATTCTGCCTTAAAGGCATCAAATGAGCCAAAATCAGCGTCGATTTGTTTGGCTAGCGCCTCGGATGGTTTCGTTCCTTTAACTGGCCCTAACACATTCCAGAAAAAGCTATGATTCCAGTGTCCTCCCCCATTGTTGCGTACGGCAACGGGTTGAGATGAAACGGTGGCTAAAATTTCTTCCAGCGTCTTTGTCGTTCCCGGCAAAGCCTTATTCAAGTTATCCACATAGGCCTTATGGTGGCGATCGTGGTGAATTTCCATCGTTAAACGATCGATATGAGGCTCTAAAGCATCAAATGCATAAGGCAAAGCCGGTAAAGTAAACGAGTCTGCCACAGGTGCAGAAAAAGAAGGCAATACGACGCTAGCTCCCGCAAGAACTACCGATTTCTGTAAAAATTCAGCACGTTTCATCGTTTTTTGGTTTAATACTATTCGTACGAAACTCGACCTACTATACTTCGGCCGAGTGTAATCTCGTCTGTATACTCTAAATCACCCCCGATCGGAATTCCTCGCGCGATCGTTGATAATTTGACAGGGAACTCTTTTAATTTTTTGGTCAAATAAAAGGCTGTTGTATCTCCCTCCATCGTTGGGCTAAGGCCTAAAATCACTTCAGTAACTTTCCCAGAGGCTACGCGAGCCACTAAGGATTCGATAGTTAAATCGCCTGGCGAAATACCAGACAAGGGCGAAATAATCCCTCCTAACACATGGTATAATCCGGTAAACTGACCTGTATTTTCAATCGCTAATACATCCCGTAAATCCTCTACCACACAAAGAATGCTTTCATCGCGCTTGTGGCTGGCACAAATACCACACAAATCTCCGTCAGAAATCATGTGGCATTGAGGGCAGTATTTCGTCTCTGTACGTAATTGAACTACCGCATGGGCTAGTTGAAGGGATTGAGCTTCTGGACGCTTCAATAAATGTAAGGCTAAACGTAGCGCTGATTTTTTACCAATCCCTGGGAGTTTGGAAATCTCCTCCACGGCTTGTTCAATCATCTTCGAAGGATAAGTATTCATCATGCGCTAGCTTCTATTTCTGCTGAGATTCCTCTACGGCAAATTTCATTGCGCATAGCCACTAATTCGTCAAATCCTCCAGTTTTTACCCCGCATTTTCCTCTAAAGTGAATCTGCAAGGTACATTGTTCTGCTTGTTGAGGGGTATGTTCACATACCTCAATCAAAGTCAAAATAACGTATTCAAAGGAGTTTACTTCATCATTATAGACGACCAGTTGATGGGCTTCGATCACCTCTTCCTCTACGAGGGTGGAGGTTTCTTCTTGCCATTTTTCCTGATTTTGAAAAGAAAAAGGTAGACGATAAATACTATCTACACAGAATTCCATATTTTTGATGAATTTGAAATCAAATTTAAAAAAAAATCCGTTCCAAACCTTATGTCTGTACAATTAGCTGGAGGAATTCTTGCCCTCTATTTTGGCCTGCTATTAGCGATCTCTTATTTTACCTCTCGAGGCGCTGATACCCACGCATTTTTTACAGCTAATCGCGAGTCCCCTTGGTGGCTAGTGGCCTTTGGGATGATTGGAACGTCGATTTCGGGTTTGACTTTCATTTCTGTACCGGGTGCCGTAGGCAAGACCTATTTCACGTATTACCAGGTGATTTTAGGTCATTCACTGGGTTATTTAACTATCGCCTTAGTGCTGATGCCGCTGTATTACCGATTGAATTTGATTTCAATCTATGGCTATCTAGAAAAACGCTTTGGTTTTTGGTCCTATAAAACGGGTTCTGCCTTCTTTTTATTATCGAGAACCATTGGTTCTGCGGCACGTCTTTATTTAGCGGTAAACGTCTTACAAATCGCCATCTTCGCCCCTATCGGCGTGCCATTTATTGTGACGGTATTTGTATCTATCTTCTTGATTTGGCTGTATACGCACCGTGGAGGGGTTAAAACGATTATTTGGACGGACACCTTACAGACCTTATTCCTTTTAGTTGCGCTCTTTATTACGATCGTTTTAGTAGGCCAAAAAATGGACATGAGCATCCCTGACATGATTCAACAAGTAAGTGCGAGCAAGTACTCTCACTTGTTTGAATGGGATTGGAAGAACCCACATTTCTTTGGAAAAGACTTCCTTGCGGGGGTATTTATTGCCATTGTAATGACGGGATTAGATCAAGATTTAATGCAGAAAAACTTGACCTGCAAGTCCATCGGTGAAGCGCAGAAAAACATGTTCTGGTTCTACTGGGTGCTGTTATTTATCAATATCTTGTTCCTTTCTTTAGGCGCTTTATTGTATTTGTATACCGCTTCTAAAGGCATTGCTGTTCCTACGAAAACGGATGAATTATATCCGATGCTGGCTTTAGGTGGAGAATTCGGAACTTTAGCAGCTGTCACCTTCTTATTAGGTATTATTGCAGCTTCTTATGCGAGTTCAGATTCTGCCTTAACTGCTTTGACAACCTCTTTCTGCATTGATTTCTTGAGTATCGAGAAGTTCAAAGAGAAAAAACAGAATAAAATGAAGCACTGGGTCCACATCGGGTTCTCTGCCTTATTTTTCGTCGTAATTGGCTTGTTTCACCTCTTCAATACTTCTGAATTGATTGCAGCTGTGTTTAACCTCGCTGGTTATACCTATGGCCCCTTATTAGGCTTGTTCTCCTTCGGTTTATTCACAAAATATGCCATCCGGGATAAGTGGGTACCTATCGTATGCGTTCTATCACCGATTATCACGTTTGTGTTAGAATCTCAGGCACAGGGCTTATTTGGCGGATTTGGATTCGCTAAATTAATCTTAAACGGGGTGATTTGCTTTGTACTATTGTGGATCATCCGAGATAAGAACTCAGAATCGGTACACATTGCGTAGAGCGTAATAGTGTACGTTTTGACCTGAACCACTCTCTTGCAAATAGCTTCCTGCAGCGCAATATCCTAGCTCCAGTTGAAAACTGAAATGTTTAGTTGGAAAATATTGCGCATCTAAGGCATAGATATTGCAAATGGGTTGGGCTACGCTTGATTGGTTTTTCCCTAAAATAGGACGTGCAGGAGTCATATTGGGCGTAAATATGCCATCTTCGGTGCTCTGACGACTAACAAATGACGCTCTTCCTGTCACTAACCAATGTTTCAAATCTTGGTAACGAATGTAGGGACTAAAGTTCCAGGTATTGGTGATGTTTAAGGCAACGGTTTGACCAAAAGGCGGGCGCGCAAACAAGGTATTAAAAGTATTCAACTGGCGATCCTTGTTTGATTTATCTCCAGGCACATAATTACCCGAAAATCCTACATAGAATGCCTTTTTAAGGGCCACATTAAAATCCCAAACACCCATAAAAGCATCTATGGCTAAATCTCTAAATTCACCTGATTGATGCGCAATTTCGATGTCATAATTCACCGGACCTATACCTGAGAATGCCCTAAATCCGAGCGTATGTCTTTTTTCTAATCCTTTTTTAAATAAATACTCTCGCAAATCACTTTCGAAATAAAGGTAATAAGGTTCCAGAAAATGTCGTTTTTGGTAGCGGTAATTCCCATAAAAACCACCTAAAATTTCATCGGTAGGCCCATCATCAAATACCCCCGGTTTTATCTTGATCGGGTGAGAAACGAAGGCATCCCATTGCAGGTTTTTTCTTTGGTACTTTAGGTTCACCCCATAGTAGGGTGTTCGCGTATTAGGACCCTCTCTAGTCGCGATAAATCGCTCTAAACCAAAGGAGTACTCTTGTTTACCTACTCTTAATTTTAAGCTATTTGAAAGGGGAATATCCACCAAAAACTGATGCAGTGATAATAAATCTTGATCAAGTTGACCCGTTAATGGATTTGGGTTCCAAAAACGAGCCGTATTATTCAATTGTGCAAAAACTCTGATGCGGTGCGGCAATTCAACA
The DNA here is from genome assembly GCA_027491195.1 of Cytophagaceae bacterium. Lineage (GTDB taxonomy): Bacteria > Bacteroidota > Bacteroidia > Cytophagales > Spirosomataceae > Aquirufa > Aquirufa novilacunae. Next base: position 82,921 of record JAIXWQ010000010.1, read on the forward strand.
TTCGCATGTAACATCACGCGATGCATCAACTGATAAGGGCTTTTTGTTACAAAATCCGCTGGAACCTCACCAAAGTTGAAATGCGTGTAGGATTGATACTGTTCTCGCCATTCTCCACCAAAACTGATTCGTGAATGACCAACAAAAGGTATTTCTTTTAAATAATCGATCTTTTCTTTCTTTAAGCTATCTGCCATTAATACCGAAAAATCATCATCGAACCGTAATCGAGCGATTTGCTGAGCAGAAAGTGTGAAAGAAAAAAGAAGTAGGAATAGAAAAACTCTCAAGTGAACAATAAATCTGTAGCACAAATGAAACCATTATTAAACAAAAAAACCACACGTCCTGTGTGGTTTTTTGCCTACCGATTAATCCCGTACGGGAAATGGAATCAGTTCGTCAATTTCCCAATCCGAACAAAAATGATTCCAGGTTAAACTACTTTAGTTTTTAAAATCAACTTTAATAATAATTTAGAACAAATCGAATAATTCAATTCTTTCTTTTAATTGCATTTAAAGTCTTAAAACTATTTGACACAGAATCAAAACCACCCCATAATTCAAAATATGTACCAGCATTTGGGGTGCGTATATGACCTACTTGAATATTGGAACTGTTGTATAAATAAAAAAAAACACTATCCACCAGCCAAGGTGATCTCTTAGGAAGTATTTTAATGTTTTTGTAAACTCGGTTACTTAAAATTAAATCGTTTGGGTAATTTGCTAAAACTCTAATATCTACGATAGAATCATTTTTATAGATTATTTTCATCCTTTTACCAATATCATAGTCACAACAAGTAACATCATATTCTCCTAAAATATTGCTAATCGGCGATGGATTGACGTCCTGCTTTTCACAAGAAAGTATTGTAAAAAATAGTAAAAACACGCTAGCGAACATAAAGGAGATGGGAGATTTCATCATGGATTAGTTAAGAAGAATTCTAATTTTTTCTACTTGATTATCTTTTTTAGACCCAAAACCCATATGAAGATAATATATTCCACGAGGCAAATCAGCGACATCTAAATCAATTTTCTTCAGATCAAACGCATGTGCCGGATCCAATAAAATGTCCTTTTTCTTTTGTTTCAAATCTAATGTTCTACGAGACTTATTTTTTTCGTCATAAAGCTCAATGTTATCAGGTATGCTTTCAGTTTGAAGTGGAGAATCCAAAAGTATAGAAAGTGTTGTTTGCGTCGGATTGGCCGCAATTCGATAACCACAATTGTTCACATTGACTATTATGCTCTTTCCTATGCTGCATGTTCCATTATAAGCATAAACTGTTAAATAATAACTTCCTGTATTATTCGTTCCAAAACAAATTCGATCGTTAGGAACATTTAATGTATTCGTATTTAAAAAAGATCCATAAGTAGGCCACCCTGAATATGAAAAATTTGTTGCCGTTGGAGTCCCAGTGCCAGTTGAGGCAGACATGCAATACCCAATCGTTTTACAAATTGATGTTGAGTTATAATTAATATTAAAAGTACCATCTGTAGTTAAAAATACATTTTCAGGACTTCCGACCCAAATTGGTTTTGAATTTATTGAAAAAATTGTTCCATCAGGTAATGTTACATTTAAAGTTACTATTCCCCATCCTTTATTTGATCCATTATTTGAAGTTGTAAAACTAAGTCCACTACCAGAGATAGTAGTAAACAAATTTGCTGGACTTGCCGACCAATTAAACGTAACTCCATCTGGCAGAAATGCTAAATTTGTAAAAGTTGTATTTCCACAAATTTTTTCTATTCCACTATTTAAATGAATCGTTTCTATTATCCATTGCAAATACTCTGAGATCTTTGTGTACTTCCCGCCTTGACCACAACCAGCTTGAGCATCACCGAACAAATTGCTACTTACAATTCCAATTGCTCGAGTAGAGGTATTACCTGGTGAACTTAAATTCGTTAATGGACCACCACTATCTCCATTACATGCATCATTAGTATTTGGACCTGAAGCATAAATTTTCTTTTCACTTGTTGAACTAGTATTGGATAATAAGTTAACATTTGTAGAAAGTAAAACTTGCGATAAATTACCTGAATTTGTGAATCCCATTCCATATACATATCCATTTTGACCACTTTCCCACATTGAAAAATTAATTGAACTTGCTAGCTTGATAGGTGCAACAGTTGAACTATATGTTATAGGTTGAGCTAACTGAATTAATCCAATATCATTAGATGGATTTGGTGTATTAGAAAATGATATTGGAGTTATTGAAGTTTTAACATTTAGAGGAAGAGGCAAATTATTTCTATTATTAGCTCCTACATAAACTGGTGAATATCCTGCAGTATGACCAGCTGTTAAAATCCATTTATCAGCTATAATCATTCCTCCACCAGGATTACTTGAATTTCCTAATAGTGTATAAAATGGCGCTGTAGATTGAATACCATTATATATAGTTTTACTAATGCGAGGAATATTTTCATTATCTATTAGTTTATTAGCTGAAAAGGATAATAAATTAAAAAATAATAGAATCAGAGTTAGTAAAATGTTTTTCATTTCAGAAAAGTAAGATTCAAACTATTTATTTTACAATGTAGCATATTTAAATTAAAAATAATCATGATATAATGCAAAATAACATATTTGTACTTCATTCACATATGCGGCATTAATAATTAATTTTAATTAAAATTCTTTACACTTTATTGCTCACCTTAAACAGACTAGATTAAATTTCAAAAAGAGTTTAGCCTAAAACTTTCGGTGGATAAGAACAAAAGAAGAATGAGAATGATATAGTTCAAATCAACAGATTTCCCGAAAAACAAAAAAACCACACGTCTTGTGTGGTTTTTTGCCTACCGAAGTAGTCCGTACGGGAATCGAACCCGTGTTTCATCCGTGAAAGGGACGTGTCCTAACCCCTAGACGAACGGACCATTATTTATTTTGGTGGCACAAAGGTAGGCTTTTCCCTTTTATATTCAAAACTACCAGCCAAAAAAAGACTAATTATTTTCTAATTTATTTTCGCTATTTTAGCCTAAACATTGAAGCAGAACCCCTTATGGCGAACGTACAACCCTATTCTAGACTTACTGATTTCGACATTGCCCTTTTCTTAAATGGCAAACATACAAGACTTTATGAGAAATTAGGGGCCTTCGAAATTGAACATGAGGGAGTCGTTGGAACATTTTTTGCAGTTTGGGCTCCTAACGCTAGAAATGTTTTTGTAACCGGAAATTTTAATTTCTGGGATCATCATTCTCACCCTTTATTCCCGCGTTGGGACTCCTCCGGTATTTGGGAAGGCTTCATTCCAGGTGTTAGAACAGGGGAAACCTATAAATATGGGATAGAAACGGAAGGTGGGGAATATTTGGAGAAATTAGACCCCATGGGCTTGTATTGCGAAGCCCCACCTAAGACAGCCAGTATTGTTTGGAATACCTATAAAGAGTGGAAGGATACGAAATGGCAGGAAATTAGAGGGGCTAAGAATGCCTTGAATGCACCTATGTCTATCTATGAGGTACATTTAGCCTCTTGGATGAAGACCTTGGAAAATGATTACCTAAGCTATGACGATTTAGCTGTAAAGCTGGTGAATTACGTGAAAGAGATGGGCTTCACGCACGTGGAATTTATGCCCGTAATGGAATACCCTTATGACCCATCTTGGGGTTACCAGATCACTGGATATTTTGCCCCAACGGCCCGTTTTGGTGACCCTCAAGGCTTTATGCGCTTAGTGGAAGCCTTTCACCAGGAAGAAATTGGGGTGATTTTAGACTGGGTTCCCTCCCACTTCCCTGGTGATGCACACGGTTTATTTAATTTCGATGGCGGCAGTGCATATGAGCATCCCGATCCCAAAAGAGGCTATCACCCAGATTGGAAATCCTATATCTTCGATTACGGAAAAAATGAAGTTCGGTCCTTCTTGTTATCTAACGCCTTTTTCTGGTGTGATCGCTACCATGTCGATGGTTTGCGCGTGGATGCAGTGGCCTCGATGCTTTATTTAGATTATTCGAGAAATGACGGCGAATGGGAGCCTAACCAGTTTGGGGGTAACCATAACCTCGAGGTTATTTCCTTCTTACAGGACTTGAATAGCCATATTTATGCCGAATTCCCGCATATTCAGATGATTGCTGAAGAGTCTACTAGTTTCCCTGGGGTGACGAAGCCGGTGTTTATGGGAGGTTTAGGTTTTGGCCAAAAATGGATGATGGGCTGGATGAATGACACCCTTCGTTTCTTCCAAAAAGACCCCATTTATCGTCAGCATCACCTCAATGAGTTAACTTTCTCGCTTATCTATGCCTTTACAGAGAACTTCTGCCTACCTCTTTCGCATGACGAAGTGGTCTACGGAAAAGGTTCTTTATTGAATAAAATGCCGGGCGATGATTGGCAAAAATTCGCGAATCTACGCTTATTATTAGCGGAGCAATTCACCCATCCAGGTTCTCATTTATTATTTATGGGTGCAGAATTTGGCCAAAGAGAAGAATGGAACCACACCCAAAGCCTCGACTGGCATCTAACGGAACATCATTCCCACAAAGGCATTCAGGAGACCGTTAAAGCATTAAATAACTTATATCGCTCAGAACCAGCTTTCTATAGCAAGCAATTCGATCACGATGGTTTTGAGTGGATTGAGTCAAATGACCAAGGCAATTCGGTGATTTCTTACGTCCGAAAGGGAGAAACAGCGAAGCAGCAAGTCATTGTGATCTTGAATTTAACCCCTGCCCCTAGAGATGGGTACCGGATAGGAGTTCCACTCCCTGGTGTTTGGAAGACGGTTTTTAATTCAGACAAAGCCGAATTTGGTGGAAGCAATTACCCAGTTTCAGGGGCTACTATGACGGAAGAAATCAATTGGCAAGGAAAAGCGTTCTCGATCGCCATCAACCTCCCTCCTCTTTCAGCGCTTATTTTGAAGGCTTAAAATTCGAAATGGGTGGAAACAATAAAGACTCAGAAAAATTCCGAGCCTTTATTCAATCCGCCTAAGTAGTATTTTTTATGACCTAAGTCATTCAAAATCTTCGTTTGTATGAAATGTAAAAATTGTACACAAAAATACTATTATATTTCAATTGCGGAAAAATATTTAGAGATTTTTTTATTATTCAGATAAAAAATAGCACTATTTCCTCTTGTTGATAATCTCCTCCATGTCAGAGAGTTCGACCTCCAGCGCTTTGGTAGATATCGTAATCTCCCAGGCACTCAGTCCTAAAGAGATACTCATACCCAATAATCCGATGCCAAAGAACCAACGAGCCACGAGTTGTTCGTTCATAAAGAGCAAAAACATGCAAATAACGCTTAGAATCAAACTAAAAATGGCGATAATCTGCATACGTTGAATCAACTTCATGCGTAAACGCAAATTATCAATCTGCATCCGAATCGAATCATCCGGATTTTGCTGAAACTTTTCGTGTAAACCGCGAATCAGTGAGGCCATGGACATAAATCGATTCGTAAAAGCGATCATCAACAAGGAAACGGTTGAGAACAATAAGGCTGGGGTTCCGATGCTTAATTCCATGTTATTTATAATATTGATCTAGTAGTTGATTCATTTCCTCTTGCACTTTTTTCGCCTCTCTCGCCGCAGAAACAGCCGTATCATCACCAGCATAGATAATTCCACGGGATGAATTCACGAGAAGTCCTACGTTTTTATTCATGCCAAACTTCGCCACATCCGCTAAACTTCCCCCTTGGGCTCCTACTCCAGGAACTAAGAAGAAATTGTCAGGTGCAATTTCGCGTACTTTAGCAATATAATCAGTCCTGGTCGCTCCGATAACAAACATTAATTGACCCTCATTACCCCATTCCATGGATTTACGCATTACATTTTCGTAAAAAGGTACCCCGTTTTCGTCTTTCATTTGTTGAAAATCGTTACTGCCGGGATTCGAAGTCAAAGCTAAAAGAATCACCCACTTATCTTCAAACTGCAAAAAGGGAGTCACAGAATCTTCGCCCATGTAGGGTGCCACGGTAACCGAATCAAAATCAAACCCAGCATGCGTTGGATCGAAAAAGGTTTGGGCGTATTTAGAGGCTGTATTTCCGATATCACCTCGCTTCGCATCCGCAATGGAAAATACCTCCTTGGGCATGTATTCCATCGTTTTCTGCAAACTCTCCCAGCCAGCAGGCCCTAAAGCTTCATAAAACGCGATATTGGGTTTATAGGCTACCGTGTAGGGTAATGTAGCATCGATAACGGCCTTATTGAAGGCAAAAATCGGATCTTTTTCCGTCTTGAATCGACTCGGAATTAGCTTTATGTCCGTGTCCAGGCCTACGCACAGGAAGGATCTTTTTTGTTCAATTTGCTTAATTAATTCCGCTGAATTCATGTGAAAGAAGGAAAATAGGATTAATTTTGCCACAAATCTATCCCTTTCCCTGCCAAAAAACAATTTATGGAATTCATTAAACATCGTTTATCAGGAGTCATTGAGTGTGTACCCACTAAATTTCACGACGAGCGCGGCTATTTTTATGAATCCTATAACCAAAAGCATTTTGCAGCGAATGGAATACCGGAAGATTTCGTACAGGATAATTATTCCTTCTCGACGAAAGGAGTTTTAAGAGGATTGCATTTTCAACACAATCCGAACGGACAAGGCAAATTAGTGCGCGTCATGACGGGTAAAGCCTTAGATGTGGTGGTGGATTTACGCAAGGACTCCCCTACCTTTGGCCAACATGAAAAATTCGTTCTAGATGCAGATAAAGGGAATATGTTATATGTTCCTATCGGATTTGCTCACGGATTTATAGCACTAGAAGAAACAATTTTCGTGTATAAGTGTACGAACTTTTGGAACAAAGAAGCAGAATCAGGTATTCGCTGGAATGACCCTCAATTAGGCATTGAATGGGGTGTAGAGAACCCAATTGTATCGGATAAAGACCAAATACTGCCTGATTTCGACCCGAATCAAGCCATTTTTTAAATAAAATTTTGATATCTTTGCAACAATGACTCGCAAGCTGATTTTATCAAGCCCATTACTCGAAATAACCATCTCTCGGTTGTGTCAAGAGCTCATTGAAAATCAAATCAAAGACGTTGAAACTGTTATCCTAGGCCTACAGCCTCGCGGTATTTTCTTTGCGGAACGCATCGCAAAAGAACTCAGCAAACACCTCGAGAAAGCCCCTAGCGTAGGCAAAATAGATGCTACCTTCTTCCGCGACGACTACCGCCGCAGAGAAACGGTATCCCCTAATTCAACGGATGTTCCCTTCCTCATCGAAAACAAACGCGTCATTTTAGTGGATGATGTGTTAGCCACTGGCCGAATGGTGCGGGCGGCGCTGGATGCGATGAATAGTTTTGGGAGACCTGCTAAAGTGGAATTATGTGTCTTAATTGACCGTATTTATAACCGTGATCTGCCTATTAACGCAGATTATGTAGGTATGAGTGTAAATACCTTACCTACCGAAAAAGTACTCGTAGAATGGACGGAACAAGGCCATGAAGCGGATAGAATTTGGTTAATTCCTCAACAATCCTGATTTAACATATGCTAAAGTCGCCACATTTATTAGGAATCAAAGATCTGGATGAAGAATCCATTCAATTGATTGTTAAAACGGCTAGAGAATTTAAAGAGGTCCTCAACAGACCAATTAAGAAAGTTCCTTCTCTGCGTGATGTGACGATTGCCAATATCTTTTTCGAGAACTCCACTCGTACCCGTTTATCTTTCGAATTAGCAGAAAAAAGACTTTCAGCAGACACCATTAACTTCTCTGCCTCAGGGAGTTCGGTCAAAAAAGGGGAAACTTTACTCGATACGGTGAACAACATCCTAGCCATGAAAGTGGATATGATTGTGATGCGCCATGCGAGCCCAGGAGCCCCACATTACTTAGCTAAACACATCAAGGCCAATATCGTGAATGCCGGAGACGGAACACACGAACACCCTACGCAGGCTTTATTAGACACTTTTTCTCTACAAGAGAAATTAGGGGATTTGGCTGGGAAGAAAATCGCTATCATCGGGGATATTTTACACTCTAGAGTAGCCCTTTCTAATATTTACGCCCTGAAAAAACAAGGAGCTGAAGTTCGCCTTTGTGGTCCTAGCACCTTGATTCCCAAGCATATACAAAGCTTAGGTGTGGAAGTTTCACACGATGTAAAGAGCACCCTAGCTTGGTGTGATGCGGCGAATGTGTTGCGCATCCAATTAGAAAGACAGCAAATTAAATACTTCCCTAGCCTTCGAGAATACTCACAATTCTTCGGGATTAATCGGGCGATGCTAGAGGAATTACCAAAAGAGATCGTTTTAATGCACCCAGGGCCGATTAATCGCGGGGTGGAATTAAGTTCAGATGCGGCAGATTCACCACATTCGATCATCTTGGATCAGGTAGAAAACGGAGTAGCCGTGAGAATGGCCGTACTTTACTTACTCGCTTCTAGAGCTTCGTAAGCCAACAACATTTTTTGGGTAGAGATGTGATTACCACAGGCATAGTGGCCTAGTGGGCAATTTTTCTTGCCATGATCCCCACAAGGACGGCAATCTAATTTCTCGCTGACCTCAATAATCTCCGAACGATCAGCCAACGGCCCAAAACCAAAATCAGGCAAGGTCGAACAATACATCGCCACGGTAGGTACATTTACCGCTGAAGATAGGTGCATAGGACCAGAATCATTCACGAAATTACCCTTGCTTTGGGCAAAAATGGAGGTAGAAGCTAATAATGCGTGTTTTCCTGTCTCATTATAGATGGGCCACCCTGGACAGGCGTTTTCGATTTCATCAGAAAGCGACTTCTCATTCGGAGAACCCATCAAGACAATCGCCTGATCTCTTGGCAATAGATGTATGAAATCAATCCATTTTTGAATGGGTAGGCGTTTCGTTTCCCACACACTGCCGGGTGAAATACAGATATAATTTGTAGCTGGAGGTGTGATTTTTACTGGATTTAAAAAGGGTTTGTACACCTTATTTCCTAGCCAATCGCTCAATAAACCCGTATTCCGCTCCACTTCGTGTATCCCATTTCCGAATGGGTGCGGATAACTCTTCGTGAAAAACCAGGAAAGGGGATTTTTAGCAAAGCCAAAAACTTGTTTCGCTCCGATCATCAGGCTCAACAAACCCATCCCAAAGAAACGCTGCACCACAAAAACGGAATCGAATTGTTCTACTTTCAATCCTGTACGTAATTCCATCCAAGATTGACGTTTATTGGCCTTGTCATAGGTCCAAACTCGGCTTAAACAGGGATGCGTATAGGCCTGAAAAATAGATTCGTTCCCTTTTCTAACTAACAGGTGAATAGACGTTTCAGGGGATTCAATCCGTATTTTTTCCAAGAGCGAGGTGACCAGAACTGCATCGCCAAGAAAAGCGGTTTGAATTATTAATACCTTAGAAACTGGATTCATGTCAGAAAAGGAAGCGATTAGCCATAAAATTACTTATTTTTGGGACATTTTTCTTAAGAACCCATTCATGAATTCAATTCACCTGCATACTTTATCTAATGGAATCACCGTGGTGCACCGTCAGGTGCTCCATACCGAGATCTCGCATTTAGGTATTATGTTAGACATTGGAAGTCGAGATGAATTAGCTGGAGAAGAGGGTTTAGCGCATTTCTGGGAACATTTAGCCTTTAAAGGGACCCAAAAGAAAAGCAATATGCAGATCATTAACCGCCTGGAAATCTATGGTGGTGAACTGAATGCCTACACGACGAAAGAAAAAATTTGTTTTCACGCCTCCATTCTAAGTCCCTATTTCGAGCGGGCGTTAGAACTATTAACGGATATCACCTTTGATTCCATTTTCCCGGAGAAAGAATTAGAAAAGGAACGTTCGGTCATTTTAGAGGAGATGTCGATGTATTATGACGCTCCAGAAGAGGCGATTCAGGACGATTTCGACGAATTATTATTCCCTAATCATCCCTTAGGTGTTAATATTTTAGGGACCACCGAGACGGTTCAGTCCTTCCAAAAGAAAGACCTAGAAGCCTTCATCGAGCGAAATTTAGACACTTCCAGAATCGTTTTTTCCTCGATTGGTAAATTAGATCCTACCAAAGTATTTGCCTGGGCTGAAAAGCATTTAGGAACGATCAAAGCAAAGAAACAAATCGTTAAACGCGTGGCGCCGTCTGCTATGATTCCTCAGACGAAAGTCATTAAAAGAGGCATTACACAGTCCCACGTGGCTTTAGGTCGTCAATCTTTTGCGATTGAAAACCCTAACCGACTTGCGTTCTTCCTTTTAGTCAATCTGTTAGGAGGTCCCGGAATGAATTCCTTGTTGAACGTTTCCATACGCGAGCGACACGGTCTTGTCTATTCCATCGAAGCGAGTTTAACCTCCTTTTTAGATTCAGGTTATTGGGCCATTTATTTTGGTACGGAACCTAATCAGGTAAATAAGTCCTTAAAATTGATCCAAAAAGAGTTCGCGAAACTGCAGGAAAAAGAATTAACGGCTCCTCAATTAAAAAAGATTAAGAGTCAATTAAAAGGACAATTAGCCATGGCTGAAGAGGGTAACTTGAACTTCATGTTAATGATGGCGAAAAACTTGCTAGACCGAGAGAAAATCGAGAGTTTAGACGAAATTTTCGATCAAATTGACCTCATTGACAGCGCACACATCCAATCATTGGCTGTAGAAATGCTGAATCCAGACACTCTGAGTTATTTGATTTTCGAACCTTAAATTCGTGCATCTCTACCTCCATATCCCCTTTTGCAGACAAGCTTGTCATTATTGCGATTTCCATTTTTCCACGAATACCAGTAGAAAAGAGGAAATGGTACTGGCTATTTGTCGTGAAATTAGCATGCAAAAAGACTATTTAAAAGGAGCAGAACTGCAAACCATTTATTTTGGCGGAGGAACCCCTTCCCTCTTAACGGCCTCAGAATTAGATTCGATTTTTGATGCGATAGGCGCTCACCATTCCATCGCTGGCAATGCAGAAATTACCCTAGAAGCAAACCCAGAGGACTTAACACCGGAATACTGCCAAATGATTGCCTCAAAAGGCATCAATCGACTAAGTATCGGAATCCAATCTTTTCAAGACAAAAACCTGGTCCTGATGAACCGAAATCACCAGGCTAGCGATTCGATTCAAGCGATTAAAAATGCACAAGAGGCAGGAATAAGTAATATTAGTATTGATTTGATTTATGGAATTCCTTCGAATTCTCCGGATGATTTAAATGAAGATTTAGCGAAAGCGACGTCCTTAGGTGTACAACATATTTCTGCTTATAGCCTGACGGTGGAACCTAAAACCGTTTTTGGGGTTCAGAAGAAGAAGGGAGCATTTACTGAAATTCCAGATGCTGCGATGGCTCTAGCTTTTACCCAGGTTCGTGATTATTTAGAAGCAGCAGGGTATGAGGGATATGAAACCTCGAATTTCGCCAAAGAAGGCCACTATTCCATCCACAATACCAGTTATTGGCAGCAAGAACCCTACCTCGGTATAGGTCCATCTGCCCACAGTTTTAATGGTTTTTCAAGACAATGGAATGTCTCTAATAACGCCAAATACCTAGCAGAAGGGCATTTACTAGCGGAAAAGGAAGAACTGAGCCCCGCGGATCAATTGAATGAATATATCATGGTTCGCCTACGTACGAAATGGGGAATTAATCTCGTGGAAGTGCGGGAACTTTTTTATAAAATGGGACAAGAGTACCCAGAAAAAGAATTACAATCTTGGATGGCGCAAGGATATGCCCGTTTAGAAGGGGAAAACTTAGTTCTAATTAACGAAGGCAAACTAATTGCAGATCGTTTAAGCAGCGATATTTTTGTGGTCTAAGGCCTTTTTGTAATTTTACACAGCTATGGCAAAGAGAATTGAATTCACGAAAAATACCCCAAACGCTAAAGGCGGAGGAAATAAATTTGAACGCTTATCCAAAAAGAGCCCTAAAAAGCGAGGATGGCTAAAGAAAATCGGATTTTTCTTCCTCTATCTCATTGGATTCAGCCTTTTCTCAGTCGTTTTCTTAAAATTCTTCCCGGTCTACTTCACGCCTACGATGGCCTCAAGGAAGATTGATGCGTTGCTAGAAGGAAAGCCCTCTAAAATCTACTCTCATTGGACTCCCTATAAAGATTTAGATAAAAATGTAGCCATCGCTGTGATCGCCTCAGAGGATCAGGCCTTTCCAGATCACCACGGATTTGATTTTGATGCCATGTGGGGAGCTGTAAGGCATAATTTGAAGGGAAAGAAAATCAGAGGGGCTAGTACTATTTCCCAGCAAGTCGCTAAAAATGTCTTCTTATGGCAAGGCAGAAGCTATGTTCGCAAGGGATTAGAAGTCTATTTTACCTTCTTGATTGAATTAATTTGGGGCAAAGAGCGTATCCTAGAAGTATATTTAAATGTAGCGGAGACTGGACCCATGACTTTTGGGGCAGAGGCAGCTTGTAGACGCTTTTACGGACATAGTGGCGCAGAAATTTCAACTTCAGAAGCTGCCAGAATCGCGGCGGTTTTACCAAGTCCTAATCGTTTCTCGATTGAAAATCCCTCCGCCTATGTGCGAAAACGAACATCGGCTATTCAACGCCAAATGAGAGGTTTAGGGGGCACGAAATACCTTCGAAACTTATAATAACTCGATAGAAGGATCCCAGAAATGGGAATGAAAGTTTTGAATTTGGTCATTCTGAATGGTCAAACCTTCTGCTTCTAACAATTCTTGCATCCGATTCCCACCGAAGAAATTCTTCCCAGTTAATACCCCATTGCGATTCACCACTCGGTGTGCTGGAATAGAGGCCTGACCATGCGATGCATTCATCGCCCAGCCCACTAATCGAGCTCCGCCTTTAGAACCTAGATACCCTGCAATAGCTCCATAAGAGGTCACTCGCCCCGAAGGGATCAAGGAAACCACCTGATATATCGCATCAAAATCAGCCATTATTCTTCTTTACGCTCTTCGATTTCTTGACATAATTCCGCGTACCATTTCTCGCCAAACTTGCGAATCAAGGGTTCTTTTAGGAAAACATAAATAGGTACACCTAAGGAAGCGCCATTCGAACAGGCATCCGAACAAATCGACCAACGGTCGTAATTTAAGGCAGTATAATCGGCTAATTTGGCTAAGCGGATCGGATATAAATGACAGGAAATAGGCTTCCTGAAATCCGTTTTACCGGCAAAATAAGCCTGCTCGATGCCGCATTTTAAATGGCCCTTATCGTCATATAAAGCATAAGCACATTCGCGTCCTTTGATGACCGGAGTAGAAAAATCACCATCGTCATCTTTCACCCAGGCTCCTGTTTTTTCTAATTCTTTTAAGCCTATTTCAGATAAAAATGGCTTGATCTCGTCTTGAATTCGCTCTAAAATCTCTAGTTCCTCTTCCTCTAATGGAGCGCCTAAATCACCCTCTACACAACAAGCACCTTTACATTTGGCTAAATCACAAACAAAAAACTCGTCTGCTACATCGGAAGAAATTACCGTATCGTCAATTAAAATCATCTTCGTATTTTTGAACCACAAAGGTACAGATTATAGTTTATTAAGGTAATTTTACACGATGAAATACCTTTGGCTACTTTTATTCTGTTTGCCGCTTCATGCGAAAACGGCCTTCCCTGATTCACTCTTGATCGGGAATGTAAAAGTATTCATACATCCTTCAGCAAAAGCCATCTTAGAAACGGAGCAAAAACGCTTAGGAAGCAACAAGAAATTTGTGGAAGGAATGAAGGAGAAAATGCGTTTCTATTTCCCCGTCATGGAGCCTCTATTGAATGCAGCGGGCATTCCAAATGAATTCAAATACCTTTCTGTTCAGGAAAGCGGACTCAATCCTGTAGCCGTTTCCACTTCTCAAGCCGTAGGATATTGGCAATTTAAGGCTGGTACAGCCACTGATGTGGGAATGAAGGTCAATGGCCATGTCGATGAGCGCAAGCACATTATCGAGGCCACCAGAGGCGCTGCAAACTATTTCACCCGTAATAACCGCGTTTTAAATAATTGGGTGGGGACACTTCTCTCCTACCGGGTGGGTTTAGGAACCGCTAAGAAGACGTCTTATGTGATGGATTGGGTGGGTAAATCGGATATTCAAGTTGATTCTAGCACGGACTGGTACGTATTACGTTTCTTAGCTTACCAAAAATTCTGGGCAGATGAATTTAAAAAGGATGATTCATTAGGCATTCAACCTACGAATCAGGCTAAATTGATCTGTTACGACAATTCTTGTGGCAAAAACCTCTATGAAATAGCGGATGAATTAAACGTCAGTTATGATGATTTGAAGAAATACAATCCGTGGATTTTGAACGATTACATCCCTGATGACAAGAATTACATCATTTATCATCCATCATCGGTAACCTTTTTCGACAATTCGCTTCAGATTCCGGAGATTCTTGCGCCAGATGATTTTCTACTACCTCCCAAGAAGAAATTAGATAACCCGCAAAAGGAATAATCCATCCCGAATAGGCATCAATAAAGGCTCCACACGTGAATCTGTGGCTACTTTAGTATTGAAATCGCGCAGGGCTTGTGTTGACTTGTCTTTGGCAGACTCATCGATAATTTTACCACTCCATAGGACATTATCTACCAGAATAAGGCCCCCTGAACGCATTTTATCAATCACTAAATCAAAATACAGCGCGTAATTACGCTTATCCGCGTCGATAAATACCAAATCAATGGGACCCGAAATCGATGGAATTTCAACCGCCGCATCTGCAATTCGGTAATCTATTTGATTCTTGAAAGAAGAGCGATCAAAGAAAGAACGCGTAAAGCTTTCTAATTCCTCATTGACATCAATCGTAATTAAACGTCCATCCCGCTGTAAACCTTCAGCAAGACAAAGGGCGGAATACCCGGTGTAAGTGCCTATCTCAAGAATGAGAGCGGGTTGATAAACTTTGGAAATAAAGGACAAAAAACGGCCTTGTAAATGACCTGAAAGCATTCTAGGCTGCAATACCATCGCATGGGTCTCCCGAACTAACTCCTTTAATAAGTCGTTTTCTGGTTCCGAATGCAAGCGTGCATATTCCTCAATGCCGTGGTCAATGAATTCCATCTATTTGATACCCGTATAAAAGAAATCCAACGAATTAGCTGGATCCTGGCTTAGGAAATAATCATCCACCTGAATGGAGCTCACCAAAGAATTATTTGATTTAGACATCGATAAACGGCTCATGCGGTTCGCAATATCATAAGGAACCTGCAACCAGGTTCTTGGTAATTTGTATTGTAGATTGAAAATATCGAAACGCGTGATTTTCTTAACTGCCACTTTATTTTCTTCGTAATAATCCATCACTTTTTGATTCCCATGTACCCCTTCTGTGATGACCTCAGAGAAATGTTTTTTCATCAAATCACGCAATTCAGGCGCAAAATACTCGCGTACGTGCCATGGATTACGCGTTAAAGAGAAGGTCTTATTCACCGTGGTCAAATACAACTTCCCTCCTGGCTTTAGCACGCGAGCGGCCTCAGCTAAGAAGAAATCATCGTTTTCGATGTGCTCAATCACCTGAAAAGTCACCACATAATCGAAATGGTTAGATGGCAAATCCTTTAATGGGGGCAAGAACATATCGATGAACTTGAATTTCGGGTAGGTCTTCGAAAGACTCTCCATCAATTCCGTATTCTTGTCTACACCCGTATATTCACTAACCGAATCTGCTAAAACGCCTACTCCGCGTCCCGTTCCACATCCGATCTCTAAGACATTGCCAGAAAGCAATTTACTCACATGGATATAAGGATATAAAAGGCGCTGGTGAACAGGGTTATCTGAAGGAATATCAGAGGAAGCAATTTCGGTTGTTTTATACATTCTAAAAGGATTAGAAGACAAAGGTAAGGAATTATCTAGCTGAAATGTTAAAAAAAATGACGACCTTCGTGCAAAATTTCAAGCAACAACGTGTCAGAAGAAAACGCATCAAGACCCCCATTTAAGAGACCATTTAGGCATTATACTGCTCCTGTAACAGACAATAAAGAGTTTGTTTTTGGGGTACAATCTGTCCTAGAAACCCTTCGTTCTGGGAAGGAAATTGATCGTTTATTAGTCCAAAGAGAACTAGGAAACACGGAAATCCTCGATTTAGCGAAAGAAAAAGGCATTCAAGTACAGAAGGTGCCATTGGAAAAATTAAACCGTATCACGCGGAAGAATCACCAAGGTGCGATCGCTTTCGTTTCGGCTATTCACTACGCAAAATTAGAGAATGTCATTGCAGACACGTTTGAGAAAGGTGAAATCCCATTCATTTTGATTCTAGACCGTGTGACGGACGTTAGAAACTTCGGTGCCATTGCGCGTACCGCTGAATGTGCAGGCGTTCACGCGATCGTTTTACCTTCCCGTGGAGCCGCTCAAATCAATGCAGATGCAATGAAAACATCTTCTGGAGCCTTGAACTTTATCCCTGTTTGCCGTGAAGATAGCTTAATTCAGACCATCGACTTCTTACAAAACTCCGGTTTACGTGTGGTCGCTTGTACAGAAAAAGCGAAAAGCACGATCTACGAAGTGGATTATAAGGACCCAATTGCCATTATCATGGGATCTGAGGAAGACGGAATCACAGACGAAATCATCCGCAAATCAGATGAGATAGCTAAAATCCCTCAAACAGGTCAAGTAGGATCTTTAAATGTGTCGGTTGCTGCGGGTGTCATCATTTTCGAAACCGTTCGCCAACGTTCTATTTAATTTTTTCTTAGTATTTGGGTGGCTGAAGCTTGAGCTTTGGGCAAAATAGTTACGTCTGCGATGTTCACATGAGCAGGTGCTGTAACGATATAGCGAATTAAATCTGCGACATCTTCTGCCACTAAAGGTTCGAAACCTGCATATACAGAGGCTGCTTTTGCTGAGTCACCTTTAAATCGCACATTCGAAAACTCGGTATTAACTGCCCCGGGAGCCACATTGGAAACCTTAATACCAAAAGCATTTAAGTCCTGACGCATTCCAGCAGATAAAGCTTCCACTGCTGCCTTTGAAGCACAGTACACATTCCCATTCGGATAGGTTTGCTTACCGGCGATAGAGGATAAATTAATGATGTGTCCTGACTGGCGCTCCACCATTCCTTTAATTACCTCTTTCGATACATATAATAGACCTGTTACATTAGAAGACATCATCGCCTCCCAATCAGCCACATCTCCATCTTGAATAGCGGACATTCCGTGCGCGTTACCCGCATTATTAACTAGAATATCAATATTTTTCCAATCCCCTGGTAAGGATTCAAATGCCGATATGACTGATTTTTGATCCGCCACATCAAAGACTAGAATCGTTGAATCTACCTTCAAACTTGCTTTCAACTCTTCTAAGCGCTCTTTTCTTCTTCCACACAAGATTAAACGAAATCCTTCTTTCGCTAAAGATTCAGCAGTGGCGCGGCCGATTCCGGAACTCGCACCTGTGATACAGGCTATTTTATTCATCGAATTAATTTTTCACGAAGGTAAGAGCAAAGAGGTGTTCTAAAAAATTTGAGCGTAATTTGTATGCAAATTCAATACCCTATGAACTTTTTAATCGTTGGATTGGGCAACATAGGCCCGCAATACTTATTTACTCGGCATAATATCGGATTTATGGCAGTTGATTATTTGGCCAAACAAAAAGACATCAACTTCAAAACCGATCGTCTAGCCTCTGTAGCTTCTTATAAAGAGAAAGGGCACTCCATCTATCTGATTAAACCCACCACATTTATGAACCTCAGTGGTAAGGCCGTTAATCACTGGCTAAACTTCTATAAGATCGAAAAAGAGAATATGCTTGTATTAGTGGATGATTTAGCGCTTCCTTTCGAAACCTTGCGTTTAAAGCCAAAAGGTTCATCGGGTGGACATAATGGTTTGAAAAGTATCGAAGAAGTCCTATCAGGCTCTGAATATCCCCGTTTGCGCATGGGTATAGGTAGTGATTTCCCAAAAGGAAGGCAAGCAGATTACGTGCTTAGTAACTTTTCTAACGCGGAATTAGAGACCATTCCCTTTATTTTGGACAAAACCGCGGAGATAATTGAATCATTCTGCGTTGAAGGACTCACCAAAACAATGAACAAATACAACCAATGATTGTACTTTTTAAAGAATATTTGAATTTTTCCGTAATTTTTAAATAAGAATTATTCAAATGTATTAAAATAATAAGCCAAATATTATTCTGAATTATTAAAAATAACCTATATATAATTCTGAATTTTAAATAAAATTAAGAATTTTCGGAAAAATTAAACCCAAAATAGACTAAAATAAAGTTTTGTCATATTAAAAAAATGCAATAATTTTGCATCGTTGATTTAGATAATAAATATAACAAAAATATGAAGAAGACATTATTATTAGCTAGTTGTTTAATTGGATTAAACCTAGTTGCGGTTGCAGGAGAAGAAGCACGTTCATTTAATCGTTCAAACGATTTATCAGTAAAAACAGAAACATTATCAGAAGTAATCACTTCGTTGATTCGCAAAGATGCTCAAGTGAAGAGCGCAAGCGCAGCAACATTGACTATATCGATTTTAGAAGATTTCCAAAATAACAATACATCCTACCTAAAAGTAACTGAATCAGAAAAAGCGGTTTTCAACCAAACCATTAAAACTATTTCTGAGCAAGGACAAAATTTTTCAGATGTTAAGACGTTAAACTGGATCAAAGAAATTAATCAAGCAGCGAAAAAGATCAACCTAGTTTGGTCAATTGTTAGCGCTGAGCCCGTTATCGACACTAATTTCGATAATAGTTCAGAACAACAAGAGCACTTGATTGTTGTGTTATAATTAGATTGTTAGTAGTTTTCATAGTTAAATAGGTTTAGAGGTAACCAAAAAAGGTGAAGTTTTTAACTTCACCTTTTTTTTATATTTTTTTTGCACTAATCTTATAAAATATCCGCCAAAGCATTATATTTGTATAAATTTTCATAGTTAAATAGGTTTAGAGGTTAAACAAATAAGGCCAGAAGTTTCTTCTGACCTTATTTTTATTTTATACCAAGCCTATTTTAAAGCTTAATTCACTGTTCCTCCGTTCCAGATTTGCTTATTAGGCTGCACTAAAGCAAGACTTCCATCTGCATCTTCTGCCATTAGAATCATTCCCTCACTCTCTATTCCCATCATTTTACGCGGCGCTAGATTAGCTAAAAAAGTTACTTGTTTACCTACAAGATCCTCTGGAGCAAAATGTTCTGCAATACCACTCAAAATCGTACGTGTTACAAATCCATCATTTACTTGAAGCTTCAAAAGCTTCTTGCTTTTCTCCATCTTCTCTGCTGCGACGATTTCGCCTATGCGAATGTCCATTTTGGCAAAATCATCAAAGGCTACTGTTTCCTTCAAAGCAGGCACCGATTTCGAAGCTAATTCCATTTGAGCTTTTGTTTGGGTTAATTTATCCACTTGCTTTTGCACCTCCTCGTCCTCAATCTTTTCAAATAATAATCCTGGATTCTGCAAGGCAGTTCCAGCAGAGATTACCTCGAAATTTCCTAAACTAGACCATTCAAAAGAAGTCATTCCTAAAGCAGAACGCAATTTATGCGCACTAAATGGAATAAAAGGTTCAAGTGCGATACTTGCTTGGGCCACTAATTGAACCGCGTAATTCAACACCGTTCCAGCCTTCGCTGTATCCTCTTTCATGATCTTCCAAGGCTCCGCTTCCGCTAAATACTTATTACCCAAACGAGCAATTTCCATCGCTAAAACGAGCGCATCACGGAACTTGTAATTTTCTAAGGCAGCTTCCAATTTAGCTGGAATATCTACCACAGCGGCCATTAAATCAGCCTCTAAACCAGTTCCTTCTAACTTAGGAGGAACTACTGAATTAAAGTTCTTATCGATTAACACAAAGGCCCGATTCACGAAATTGCCTAGGATGGCTACTAATTCGGAGTTGTTTTTGGTCTGAAAATCAGCCCAAGTAAAATCTGCATCTTTCGTTTCTGGACTCGAAGCAGTTAATGCATAGCGCAAAACGTCTTGCTTTCCAGGGAAATCCACTAAATATTCATGCAACCAAACCGCCCAATTACGCGAGGTCGAAATCTTATCCCCTTCTAGGTTCATAAACTCATTTGCAGGCACCTGATCCGCTAATTGATAGCCTCCGTGTGCCATACACATCGCCGGGAAGATCAAACAATGGAAGACGATATTATCTTTTCCAATAAAATGAACAATCCTGCTATCTTTCGCCTTCCAATAGGTCTCCCACTCCGGCGTTAATTGCTTCGTCATGGACACATAACCAATAGGGGCATCAAACCATACATAAAGCACCTTCCCCTCCGTATCCGGCAAAGGAATAGGCACACCCCAGTTCAAATCACGTGTCATCGCACGAGGCTTCAAGCCTTCTTGCAACCAAGATTTCACTTGACCCGTTACATTTGACTTCCATTCTAGATGTGAAGCGATGTATTTTTCTAATTCTGGTTGCCATTGATCTAAGGGCAGGAACCAGTTTTTGGTAGGCTTTAAAACGGGCTTAGAACCACTTAAAGCTGATTTTGGATTAACTAATTCAGTGGGTGAAAGTGTCGTTCCGCACTTTTCGCATTGATCACCATAGGCGCCCGGCTGCTTACAAGAAGGACAATCACCCGTGATGTAGCGATCCGCTAAGAATTGTTTGGCCTCTTCATCATAGAATTGCTCCGTCACTTCCTCCACAAACTTCCCTTCCTTATATAATTTAAGGAAGAATTCTTGCGAAACTTCATGATGAACACGATCGGATGTACGACCGTAAATATCAAAGGATATACCAAATTGCTCGAAAGAGTCTTTGATTTCTTTGTAGTAATAATCAACAACTTGTTGTGGAGTTTTACCCTCTTTAGCGGCCTTAATGGTAATAGGCACCCCGTGTTCATCTGTACCAGACACAAAAATCACATCCTTCTTTTGAAGGCGCAAGTAGCGAACATAGATATCTGCTGGCAAGTAACAACCTGCTAAGTGACCGATGTGAATAGGCCCATTCGCATAAATTAACGCTGCAGTAACCGTTGTCCGTGAAAAGTCTGACATAATTTTCTTTAAGATGAAAGCACAAAAATAGGCAAAAACATTCATTGAAATAATCGATTCAGCTATTGCGCATCAAAAAAATATTACTATCTTTGCACACAATTTAAAAAAACAGACAAAAGAAAATGTTAATTATTTCGATAAAAGAGAACGAATCAATTGATAAGGCTTTAAAGCGCTTCAAGAAGAAATTTGAAAAAACAGGTGTAGTAAAAGAACTACGTAGAAGATCTGCTTTCGAAAAACCTTCTGTAGGTCGTCGTAAAGAAATGATTCGTGCTGCTTACAAGCAAATCACTTACGGAAATATTAATAACTAATTTCCTATACATTCTTTAAAGGAATTGACTAATTTCGATGATGAATCGTGAATTAGTCAATTTTTTTTTGGACCACCTGTCCATCGAAAGGCGCCTCAGTTCGCACACGATTACCTCCTACTCCACTGACTTAGAGCAATTTACCGCTTTTATAAATCCCACAGAACTCCAGCAGGTTCAAGCCATGGATGTCCGGAAATGGCTCATCAGTTTATCCGATGATAGCCTCCAAAACCGAAGCATTAATCGCAAATTAGCCACGCTTCGGACCTTCTATAAATACCTTTTACGAATAGGAAAAATCACCGAAAATCCGATGACCTCCATTCGGATGGTGAAAACCACGAAGAAAATCCCCCATTTCGTCCGAGAATCGGAGATGGAGAACCTCGTGGAGAACCGGATAATCGCCACTAATTTCAGCGAAGCGCGCGACGAGCTCATCCTGTTTTTATTGTATGGAACCGGCATTCGACTCGCTGAACTCATCTCCTTACAAAACTCACAAGTCAATTTAGCGGCTAAAACGATCCGCGTCATCGGAAAACGAAATAAGGAAAGGGTCATTCCGATACCTGGGCTGCTCATTGACTTAATAGTGGCTTACCGCAGCTTCTGCACGGTTGAACACCCTCATTTATTGCTAACGGACAAAGGAGAGCCACTTTATCCGATGTTTGTACAACGATTAGTGAAGAAAAATCTAGGGGAATTCAGCCAGCTCGAGAAACTATCTCCGCATGTGTTGCGCCATACTTATGCGACGCACCTGTTAAATAGAGGCGCTGATTTAAATGCCATCAAAGAACTATTAGGACATGCGAATCTAGCCGCAACGCAAGTCTATACCCACAATTCGATGGAAAAGATGAAGGCGATTTACCAGCAAGCGCATCCTAAAGCTTAATCAGCTAAGACTACAGGACCTTTTTGATTGATTTGGGAGACATATTGCTCCGACCCAATGCCTAAAGCAGCGAATTCAGCAGCCATGGCTTCGGCCACTTTCTTTGCTGTTTCCTCTCCTTTCGATAAAGCAAATAGCGATGGGCCTGAACCAGAAATAGAGCATCCTAAGGCGCCGTTGGCGATAGCCGCTGCTTTCACTTCTGCGAATCCAGGTATTAAGATGGCTCTTGACGGCTCGATAATCACATCGACTAGGGATCTACCAATTAATTCATAATCAGGCAGTAAGAGGCCGGCTACGAGGCCTGCCACGTTACCCATTTGGGTGATGGTGGTGGATAAAGAGATCTCCTTATCTAAAATTCCTCGGGCATCCTTCGTATTAACCTCGATTTGAGGATGAACGATGCTGGCATATAAATCTTCAGGTACAGGTACTTGAATGATATCGAGTGGATCGTAGGAACGAATGACGATAAAGCCTCCTAATAAAGAGGGGCCTACATTGTCTGCGTGCGCGGAGCCGCAGGCGACGCGCTCACCTTCCATCGCGAAGGGCAAGAGATCTTTTTGGGATAATGGGCGGCCCATCAGTTCATTTGCGGCGAAAACGCCAGCAACCGCGGAAGCAGCTGATGAACCTAAGCCAGAACCTAAAGGCATGTCCTTGTGCAATGACAGCTCAAAACCTTGGTCTTCACGACCGATGAAGCTTAAATACTTTTGGATAGCAATTCCGGCCGTGTTTTTCTCTACGGCTTTGGGCAAACGACCATCATCGCCTGTAATCTCTTTAATGATGATTCCTGGTGTAGACTTCTTTTCTAAAACGACCTCATCTCCCGGGTGATTCACCGCAAAACCGAAGATATCGAATCCACAAGCCACATTCGCTACCGTTGCAGGTGCATATACACGTATCTTTTCCATATTATGCGAGATGACTACCAATGGATACAATATCAGCAAAAACACCTGAGGCGGTCACTTCCGCACCAGCACCAGGTCCTTTGATCACTAAGGGGCGATCATGGTAACGTTTGGTCGTAAAGGCAATCACATTATCTGCTCCATCCATCTGATAGAAAGGATGAGAAGGACCTACTGAGCGTAAACCGATCGTGATTTTTTGATTTTCCAAACAAGCAATATAACGCAGAACCTCCCCTTTCGAAGCGGCTTCATTCACTAATTGCTCGAAGAAATCGTTTGCTCTATCAATCTCCTCAAAGAAAGCATCCACCGATGGTGCAGCCTCACAGGCAGGAGGAATAATTTTCTCAATCGTGATATCAGAGAACTCTAATTTCATCCCAATTTCACGACTTAAAATCAAAATTTTACGAGCCACATCCATCCCACTTAAATCTTCTCTCGGATCTGGTTCGGTATAGCCTTTCTCTTTCGCCGTTCTCAATACCTCACCAAAGGATTTCCCCGGCTTAAATTGGTTAAACAGGAACGATAAAGTACCAGATAAAATCCCCTCAATTTTCTCAAAGCGATCACCCGATGCGATTAAGCCTTGCAAGGTATTAATGACTGGTAAACCGGCCCCTACATTCGTCTCATACAAGAACTTAACACCCTTAGCTAGAGCCGTTTGATGTAATTGAGCATATAATTCATAAGGACCTGAATTCGCTACTTTATTCGGTGTTACCACCGAAATATTAGACTGGAATAGGCCTAAATAATTCGTATAAATCTCCTTGTTTGCTGTGCAATCCGCAAAAATGGAATTAGGCAAGTTCAAGGATTTGATTTGAGCAATAAAACCAGCTAAATCTGCCGCTTGACCCGTTTGATTCAATAAGTCCAAAGCCTTATCTAACTCAATCCCCTCTTCTTGAATCAATTGCTTTCGGCTATTCGCGATACCGATTAGGCGAATGCGAATACCTTTGTATTTGGCTAAATAATGCTCCTGACCAATAATTTGCTCTAATAAAGTCTTCCCTATCAGACCAGCGCCTACTAGGTAGAGGTGCAAGGTTTTGATTTGTGAAAAGAAAAAAGTTTCGTGAATAACGTTCAGGGCCTTAGAAAGGTCCTTATTTTCAATCACAACAGATATATTCAACTCGGAAGAACCTTGCGCCGTAGCCACAATGTTAATTCCATTTTTCCCTAGAGAAGAGAATAATTTACCACTCACACCCGTGTGCTTGCGCATACCTTCTCCCACTACCGCAATAACAGAAAGGTCTTTTTGGATATCAATTCCCTCAATATCACCTGCAGCCATCTCTGTCGCGAATTCTTTTTCTAGCACTTTACGCACCTTTTCAGATACGGCTGGATCAATGGCAAAACAGATACTATGCTCAGATGAGGCTTGAGAAATCAAGACAACTGATATTTTTTCGCGGGCTAATACAGTAAATAACTTGGCTGAAACACCAGCCACACCTATCATTCCAGAGCCTTGTAAATTAACTAACGCCAACTGATCAATCGACGAAATACCCGTAATGATATAAGGACTGCCCGTCGGTTCTTTGCTAACAACAGTTCCTGCAAAAGACGGATTAAACGTGTTCAACACACGAATAGGGATGTTTTTCGCAAAGGCAGGCTGTAAAGACGGAGGATAAATGACTTTAGCCCCAAAATGGGTTAATTCCATCGCTTCCGCATACGAAATCGAAGGAATCGTAAACGCAGACTTTACTTTGCGCGGATCTGAGGTCATCATACCATCCACATCCGTCCAAATCTCGATCTCTTTTACACCTAAAGCAGCACCCAAAACGGAAGCCGTATAGTCAGAACCACCCCGACCTAAAGTCGTGGTCTCCCCTTTAGAATTAGAAGCAATAAAGCCAGTCACCAAGCCTATTTTCCCTTTATTCGTTTCAAAGAAAGAGTTAATCAAGGCATTAGTCACCGTAAAATCTACTTCTGAATGACTAAATGCACTATTCGTTTTTATGATTTCGCGCGCATCTACATAAAGTACAGGAAGTCCTTTCTGCTGTAAAATGGCAAAAATTAAATAGGTAGAGAGTCTTTCACCAAAACTAACCAATAAATCAGAGGTCTTAGGCGAAATCTCTTTGATCAAATTGATACCTTTCAGCACATCCCGCAATTCATTCACCAAAGTACGCACATGGGCGATAACTTGGCTTTGCCCCGTTACTGGAATAAAGTGCTTAATCACGTCAAAATGACGCGTTTCGATAGTCTCAATTAAAGTATTTACCGTGCTTTTCGGCTGAGCCGCAAGGGTGCCCGCTTCCAACAAATGATTGGTCACACCGCCCATGGCAGAAAAAACAACAGCAAAGTCTGAGGAGGATTTCCAGTTTGACTCGATAATCGTCAAAACGGATTGAATGCTTTCGATGCTTCCACAACTAGTCCCACCGAATTTTAGGATTTTTTCCATTAAATAAGAAAACAAAATGATACTCAGCTCTACAAACAGCTGAGATTTAAGGACAAATATACGATATTAGGCCGTATTTCTGCCTATAATGTGAAGTGCTTTATGCTTTCTTTTACTTGAATTGCGATAATTATCCGTTAAAACAGAAATATTCCCATCTACTTCGAATACAGCTAAATCCACCTCAGAAAGACTAGATACGCCATGTTCTCGAACGACCGCCTCTAATTGTACTAACGTAAGCCCTGCTTTTTTCAGACCTGACTCTTTAACGACTCCGTGATAAATCAATAAGACAGGCTCTCCTTCAATGGCTTTCGCTAAAAATGGGCTATAAGTGGATAGAAATTTGAAACCATAATTCATCACAAATAAGGCGAAAGCGGCTACTAAACCACCACCCAGACTCGAGTCTGAGCCGACCATGGCATTTTGGACGGCGTTAGAGATCAACAAAATGAAAACCACATCAACCACCGATAATTGTGCAAATTCCTTCTTCCCAAAAAAACGAATAGCCGCTACGATAAACACGTAAACGGCTATTGATTTGAGGGCAATGATAACATAGCCTTCCATATACTCTTACTTTTTCTTTTCTGCGGCCATCACCATCGCTAATTTTAATTTAGCGGCTAGGTCGTAGATATTCGTTAACTCTTGTACTGTCTGGTTGCGATCCATACGAACTACTAATGTAACTGCCTTTTTAGAAGTGGCCTCTTTTGTAAGTTCAGCCTCTAAATTCGCCACGTCCACTAATCGATCATCAATATAATAATTCAATTTCTCATCAACTGTTAAACGAATGACTTCGTTCGCCGGTGTAGGCATAGGCTTTGCCGTTTCTGGTAAAAGCAATTTAATCGCATCAGGAGAAGCAAGCGTCGAAATCATTAAAAAGAACATCAATAGAAAGAAAAGGATATCCGCTAAGGCCCCTGTTTCTACTTCTGATGCTTCTCTGGCTCTTTTTCTAAAGTTCATTGAATTAAGATTTAGAAGCTGGCTTGTGAAGAATATCTAAGAAATCAATCGCTGTAATCTCCATTTTATTGATCGTACGATCAATCATCGTCGTTAATAAGGTATACAATACATAAGCAATGATACCTACAATTAAACCCGATGCGGATGTCACCATTTTCTCATAAATACCCCCTGCAATCGTAGAAATATCAATTTTATTTGAAATTGAAATGTTGTGGAAGGTACGAATCATACCCGTAACTGTTCCTAAGAATCCGAACATCGGAGCAATACGAGCAATGGCACTTAGAATACCTAAATTCTTCTCCATGTTGTAGATTTCTACTTTGGCCTTATTCTCAATAGCCGCCTCAATATCGCGAATAGGTGATCCTAAACGAGACAATCCTTTTTCTAACAACTTAGCAATGGGATACGAATTCGTTTTGCAGAAATTAATCGCACCTTGTACATTTCCTGCTTGCAACATATCATTGATCGTGTGCAAGAAATTCTCATCTAATTTCGCCGTTTTACGAATGTATAAATAGCGTTCGACGAACAAGAAAACGGCTGCAGCAAACAAGAAACCGATTGGATACATCACATATCCACCTTTTCCCAATAAGTCTAAAACCGAAAATTCTTCTACGACTACTTTAGTCACCTCTTGAACCGGACCAGAAGCATTAACAATAGAATCTGCCACAGCAGAAGAAAGTGAATCGACGGTTACACCCGCCTGAAGTAAAATAGTTGCTAGCGATAAAGCCATAGGATGAATTGATTAATCTTATTAACTACAAGTTTACAATTTTTTTTTTATAATCTCTAGGGTTGTTGTGAGGAAGGAGCTAGTTCTTTAAACCAAAATCCTTCTTTCAAACTGTACGAAGAAAACCAAAGCTCGTTTACTTCCAATTCCCGCAATACCTTCTCAATTAAAAAGGTGGCATAAGGGAAAATACTTGCCCTGAATGCTCTCATACCAGGATAGGCCTTCCGCTCTTCATAAGGCAAGGCGTCCAAATTCAACTTATGCTGGAAAAACTGGTTCAAATCAATCTCGCAAGAAGCTGGTGCGTTGCCTGGCCTATTCTCTAAATCCAAAATCGTCTCAAAAGCACCTGCGGCCCCTATCAATACCTCGGGTTTTGAATTCTCACAGGCCTGGAACAAAACACCTATTTCTTTCGTCACATGCACATCTAAATCCTTTACAATTGATAAACTAAATTCATTATCCACCGAAAAAAGGGACTTTAATCGCAAGCCGCCTAATTCTAAACTCACTCGATACAGGACCTCATATCCTTTAAATAAGATGAATTCCACACTTCCTCCCCCTATATCCATTACCAAACTCGTTTTCTCCCAACGATCAGGAAGCGAATTTCGTATCCCCGCATAGATATATTCTGCTTCTTGAATTCCATCAATCACTAAAATAGAGACTCCCAGTTCTTCTTTTACCCGTTCTATAAAAGCCCCGGCATTCGATGCTCGACGTAAAATGCTTGTTCCGATGGCATAAAAATCGCTGATGTCCCCTCCTTTGGACAAAAACAAAGACACGAATTCATGTAAGGCGACAAGCGCCCGATCCATCGCATCTTCTTGCAGGACTACCTGCTCCATGGCTCCCATCCCCAAACCCACCGGGCGTTGTAAGTGCTCTAACACCTGGAAATGGTCTAGTGGAGAAATAAGTAATTGGAAGGTATTCGTACCGAGGTCCGCAATGGCGCAGATTTTTGACATTATGAGTTATTTGGAACAAAAATAAGCCGAAAAGGGGTTCAAGAATAAATAATATTCTTTATTTTAGTAAAAATGTATTTTGAAAAATGCTAGATCCCGAATTCGACGAGAATAAAGAAGACATTCAATCTTCCGTACAGCGCTACGAAAACATGTTGAATCAGCAAGAAAACGCGTTTTTCGATGCAGAAACCCTAGAACAAATCGCTGAACATTACTTTGTTCAATCCCGTTTTGATCAAGCCTTAGATGCCGTTAATTTAGGGCTTTCCCATTTCAATTATTCCCTCGAATTAATTACCCTAAAAGCCCAAATTTTAGGTGAAATGCAGCGACCTGAAGAGGCCATGGAATTAATCGAAAACTCCATCCTGCTTTTCCCTAATGACATCGAATTAACCCTGGTGAAAGGCTATTTACTAAGCCAAATGGGACAACACGAGGAATCTATCCAACTCTTTTTAGCGGCTTTAGATCGCACGGAAGAGAAAGATGAAGTCTACTTTCGTATCGGTTTAAGCTACCAAGCCTGGGGAAAACCTCGGGAGGCAGTCGATATGCTAAAAAAGTGCTTAGAGCTTAATTCGGAGAACGAAAATGCCCTGGTGGAACTCGCTAATTGCTTAGATGAAATAGGCAAAATCGAGGAAAGCATCCCCTATTACAAGCAGTTTATTGATGCCGATCCATTCTCATTTACGGCCTGGTATAATTTAGGTATAGCTTATTCGAAATTAAAGCAGTTTGAAAAGGCGATCGATGCCTATGAATATTCACTGGCGATTGAACCTACTTTTGGTTCCTCCCTATTCAATTTAGGCAACACCTACATGAATATTCAAGAATATGCGAAGGCAGAAGAAGCCTATCAATTATGCTTGAAATACGATGATCCTAATCCCGAATTATATTGCTGTTTAGGCGCAAGTATCGAAAGACAACGCCGATTTGACGAAGCCTTACCTTTTTACAAGGAGGCCATCAAAGTCGATCCATTGTGGGATGAAGGATATTATGGATTAGCAGTTTGTCTAACGGAGATGGACAAATGGTTTGAAGCCTTGCATTTCTTAAAAAAAGCGCTGAAACTAAATGACACGAATCCCTTGTATTGGACGGGTTTAGCAGATGTAGAATCCTATTTAGGAAACCCTGTTTCTGCTGATGAGGCCTATGCCAAATCCGTAGATCTAGATTCCTTCTTCGCTCCTACTTGGGTAAAATGGGCGCAGTTGCATTACGATCTTAATGATTTCGAAAAATGTGCTGAAATCATGCTCTCAGCCATAGACGAACTACCAGAGGAAGCCGATTTATATTACCGTGCCGCTATCTTTTTAATCAAAGCAGGCCAATTTAAAGAGGCTTTTCATTTCTTAGAATCTGGACTCCTGTTAGATTATGATAAGCATGAAATTATTTTCGAATATTTCCCTAATATGGAAACACAAAAGGCGATTTACAAGTTAATCCAACAGTACAAGAAATAATTATTGCCGTTCATCATTTTATCAATACTCTTAATTCAATTTATTTCTATTTTTCGAGTCAATAAACAAAATACCCCTATGAAGAAAATTATTCTATCGGGTTTACTACTTTGTCTCTTGCAGCCTGCAATTGCACAACCTAAACCCACTCCATCAACACAAAAGGCGTCCGCTAGCCTTCCTATCCCTGAAAAGGTGACCGAAGCGGAAGGAATAACAGAATACAAGCTAGCCAATGGCTTGAAGGTTTTATTATTCCCAGATCCTTCAAAGCAAACCATTACGGTGAACATCACCTATTTAGTTGGTTCTCGTCACGAGGGTTACGGTGAAACAGGTATGTCTCACTTATTAGAGCATATGGTGTTTAAAGGAACGAAAGAAAAACACAAGGAAGTAGCGAAAGAGATCTCTGACCACGGTGCTCAGTTCAACGGAACTACGTGGTTAGATCGTACAAACTACTTCGAAACTTTCGCAGCGACGGACGAAAATCTAGATTGGGCTTTAGATATGGAAGCTGATCGTATGATCAATTCTCGTATTGCTAAAAGCGAATTAGAAACCGAAATGACGGTTGTTCGTAATGAGTTCGAGCGTGGGGAGAATGATCCAGGAAGCGTATTAATGGAGCGTATCGTTTCTACCGCTTTCTTATGGCATAACTACGGTAACTCGACCATTGGAGCTCGTTCTGACATCGAAAAAGTGCCTATCGAGAATTTACAGGCATATTACCGCAAGTATTACCAGCCAGATAACGCGGTATTACTAGTAGCGGGTAAATTCGATGCCATCAAAACATTGAAATTAATCAACGAGAAATTCGGTGTAATTCCTCGTCCTGAGCGTGTTTTAACTCCTACATTCACGGCTGAGCCTACCCAAGATGGAGAGAGAGATGTTACTTTACGTCGTGTGGGTGATGTGCAAGTAGTGGGTATGGCTTACCATATTCCATCTGGCTTACACCCTGACTATGTGGCGGTTGATGTCATGACTGACTTATTAACAGATGCGCCGTCTGGACGTTTATACAAGGCGTTGATCGATACGAAAAAAGCGAGTAGCCAGTTTGGCATGACTTTCCAATTGAAAGAACCGGGTCTTGTGTACTTCGGTTCAGAGGTATTAAAAGAGAAATCTGTTGATTCAGTTCGCAAGATCATGATTGAGACGATTGAGAATTTTGCCAAAACTCCTCCAACAAAAGAAGAGGTTGATCGCATTAAGACTAAGGGAATCAAGAATATCGAGCTATTATTAAACAACGCACAGCGTGTAGGTGTAGGTCTTTCTGAATTCATCGCTCAAGGCGATTGGCGTTTATTATTCCATACACGTAATCAATTAGAGAAAATCACTCCAGCTGACATTCAACGTGTGGCTGCTGCTTATTTCAAATCATCAAATCGTACTTCTGGTACTTTCTATCCTACAGAAAAACCAGAGCGTGCTGAGATTCCTGAAGCGAAGGATGTTGCAACTATCCTAAAAGATTTCAAACCGAAAGCGGCTGTTAGCCAAGGAGAAGCGTTTGATCCGTCTCCAGCGAACATCGATGCACGTACGAAAACAGAGAAAATTGGTGGTGTTCAATTAGCGCTTTTATCTAAAAAGACACGTGGTAACTCAGTTTATGCACGTATGACTTTACGTTTTGGCGATGAAAAGTCGTTAATGGGTATGGCAACTGCTGCAGATTTAGCAGCAGATATGTTAACTAAAGGTACAGCTAAGCATACTCGTCAACAATTCCAAGATGAATTAGACAAGTTAAAAGCACGTGTCTCAATCTCTGGAGGACCTACGCAAGCGAACATTTCTATTGAGACAACGCGCGAAAATTTAATCCCTGCGATGAAATTAGTAGCTGAGGCATTAAAACAACCAGTATTCCCTTCGGATGAATTCGAGAAATTAAAACAAGAAAATTTAACGGCAATCGAAGGTCAAAAAAGTGAGCCGCAAGCAAAAGGTTCTGAGGCTTTGGGTCAACTAAGAGCTGGTCACTATGATAAGAAAGATGTTCGCTACCAGCCTACGATGGCAGAGCAAACAGCTAATTATGCCGCAGTAAAACTAGAAGAGTCTGTTAATTTCTACAAGAACTTCTATGGTGCATCTAATGCTACGTTCTCAGCAGTCGGTGATTTCGATGAGAAAGAAGTGAAGGATTTAATTGCAGCAGAATTTGGGAATTGGAAATCTCCAAAACCTTACAAACGCATTGTAGATGAGTTTAAAGAAACAGGAGGAAAAGCGATTTCAATCGAGACACCTGATAAAGCAAATGCGTTCTTCTTAGCTTATCAACCGTTAAAGATTTCTGATAGCGACCCTAACTACGCAGCGCTAGAATTATCTAACTACATGTTAGGTGGTGGTAGTGGCTTGAGCTCTCGTTTAATGAACCGTATCCGTCAAAAAGATGGTTTATCTTATGGTGTTGGTTCACAATTCGTTGCTAGCCCATTAGATCAAAGCGGTGCATTTATCGGATATGCTATCTATGCTCCTGAGAACTTAGCAAAACTTGAGTCAGCTTTCAAAGAGGAAATCGAGAAAGTATTGAAAGAAGGTTTCACTCAAAAGGAAATCGATGAGGCTAAGAAATCTTGGTTACAATCTCGTCAAGTAACTCGTTCTCAAGACAACGCGTTAGTAGGAAGCTTAAATAGCAACTTATTCTTAGGCCGTAACATGAAGTGGTCAGAAGAGTTAGAGAACAAGATTAAGAGCTTAACTCCAGCACAAATTCAAGAGGCTACTCAGAAATCAATCGACTTATTGAAGATGTCCTTCATTAAAGCGGGTGACTATGAAGGAGCTGCTAAAAAAATGGCTGAGAAAGCGAAGAATAGTACTTCAGAATCAGGAGCGATGGGTGGTGCGCCTAAGCAATAATCCTTTCTGAAAGGAAACAAAAAAGGGAGCTTCTTACGAAGCTCCCTTTTTTTATGACTAATTAATATTAGCAGAATTCGTCAAAAACACCTTCTAAGTGTCCTGCAATCATATCTGCCGAACGACCCTCAATGTGGTGACGCTCTACAAAGTGAACTAATTCACCATCTTTAAACAAAGCGATAGATGGAGATGATGGAGGATAAGGAAGAGTATACTCACGTGCTTTTTGAACTGCTTCTGGATCTACACCCGCAAAAACCGTTACTAATTGGTTTGGCTTTTTAGCTGAAGCTGCAACAGCATTTTTTACGCCTGGACGTGCTGTAGAAGCAGAACATCCACAAACTGAGTTAAAAAACACCAAGGTTGTACCTGGCTTAGCCATTACGTCTTCCACTTCTGAAGCTGACTTCAATTCTTGGAATCCTCCGGCCACGATATCCATCCGCATAGGATGTACTAAATGTTCTGGATACATATATGTTCTATTTATATTTATTTGTGATAACGCTATTACATAAATCCAAGTTCCAACTTGGCCACTTCTGACATCATATCTTGCTCATAAGGTGGGTCAAAAGTCAATTCAACTGAAACCTCTGCAATTCCTTCAATTTCTCTAACCGCCTTTTCAATGTCCACAGGAATGCTTTCAGCTGAAGGACAGGAAGGGGATGTTAAAGTCATTAAGATGTACACATTATTCACCGGGAAAATCTTGATTTCATAGATTAATCCGAGTTCGTATACATCGACAGGAATTTCTGGGTCATAGACGGTCTTAATCGCCTTAACTACCTTTTCCTTTAATTCTACCTCATTCATTTGACTTGAATTTTCCATTTTAAATAATCGCTTAAGAGAAGGCCAAAGCATAATGTTGCATTTGTTTTACCATGGAAACTAATCCATTAGATCGAGTTTGAGCTAAATGCTGACTCATTCCAATTTGATCAATAAAATATAAATCAGCCGCAAGAATCTCTGCTGGCGTGTGATTAGACAATACCCGAATCAACATCGAGATCATTCCTTTCACGATAATTGCCTCAGAATCGGCTTGAAACACGACTAAATCGCCTTGTTTTTCTGCATGCAACCAGACACGGCTTTGGCAGCCCTTAATCACATTTTCTTCCGTCTTATAAGCATCCGACATAGGCGCTAACTTCTTGCCTAGGTCAATCAAATACTCATATTTATCCGCCCAGTCCTCGAAAAGACCAAACTCCTCAATTAATTCTTCTTGAATATCGTTTATCGCCTGTCCCATTTATTGTAACATTTGTAAAGTCTTCTCTAAGCATAAAACAAAGCGATCAATCTCCTCGAATGTATTGTAGAACGAGAAGGAGGCGCGACAAGTTCCCACCAAATCATAGCGCTGCATCAAAGGCTGTGCACAGTGATGGCCCGTACGAATCGCAATGCCAAATTTATCTAACAATACACCGATATCCTGTGGGTGAACGCCGTCCACCACAAAAGAAATAACCGCAATCTTTTCTGGGGCTGTACCCACTATCTTTAATCCTGGAATGGATTGTAATTTCTCCGTTGCATAGGCTAATAATGCCTCTTCCTGAGCCGCAAGCGCCTCTGCTGGAATGGCTTGGACGTAATCCAAAGCAGCACCGAAAGCAATTACATCCGCTATATTTGGCGTTCCTGCCTCGAATTTATAAGGTAATTCATTGTAGGTTGTTCCACTGAAACTCACCTCTTTGATCATCTCCCCGCCTCCTTGGTAAGGTGGCATGGCCTCTAAAAGTACGCGCTTTCCATACAACACGCCCACGCCCGTCGGACCAAACAACTTGTGTGCTGAAAAAACAAAGAAATCTAGATCCAAGGCTTGCACGTCTACCGCTAAATGAGCGACAGATTGCGCACCGTCGATTAGGACTTTAGCTCCAACCGCGTGTGCTAAAGAAATGATTTCTGCAATCGGATTAATGGTTCCAATCGCATTAGATACGTGGTTGACAGCAACAAGCTTTACTTTGGGATTCAATAATCCTTTTAAAGCTTCAATGTCTAGAACACCTTCATCACTCACCGGAATCACCTTAATCTCTGCCCCTTTCTCCTCCGCAATCATTTGCCAAGGCACAATGTTCGAGTGGTGTTCTAGGTTAGAAACAATGATTTGATCCCCTTTTCCCACATTTGCTCGACCAAAAGTCTGAGCAACTAAATTAATTCCCGCTGTGGTTCCAGAGGTGAAGATAATTTGGTCAGTAGAGGGTGAGTTTAAGAAAGCAGCTAGCTTCTTTCGCGTTAATTCGTAAGAAGTTGTAGCGCGTTCTGCCAAGGTGTGAATACCTCGGTGAATATTCGCATTATCCTGCTCATAATAAGCGGTAAGCGCATCCATAACGGCTTTGGGCTTCTGTGTGGTCGCCGCATTATCAAAATAAACCAAAGGCGCTTTGTTTACCTGCTGATGTAAAACAGGGAAATCCGCTCTAATTTGATCTATATTCAATTTTTCCGCCATGATTATATCGCTAAGGAAGTCTGGATTTTTGAAATAATTTTATCTGTCAAACGCAATTTCGTCTCCTCATGCGTCACGCGATCAATCACTTCTTGAACAAAGGCTAGTAACAATAAAGTTCGTGCATTCGCTAAAGAAATACCTCTTGAACGTAAATAGAACAAGGCTTCCTCATTCAATTGACCGGTAGTCGTTCCATGTGAACACTTCACATCATCCGCCCAAATCTCCAATTGAGGTTTCGTATTCATTGTTGCTCTAGTAGAGGCAAGAACGTTTTTACAGCTTTGGAAAGCATTCGTCTTTTGTGCATCTGGACGCACAAAAATCTTTCCATTAAACACTCCGGTTGCATTCCCCATCAACACGCCTTTGTATAATTCATTCGACTCTGAATTAGGCTTGCGATGATCCACTACCGTGTGAGAATCCATTAACTGGTTCTCTCCTGGCACATAAAGTCCATTCAGGTTAGATACTACATGTTCCCCATCGCTGTAGAAATGCAGGTTATTTCGCAAATATTCGGCGTTCAGAGAGAAGGTGAATAAATCCACTTGACTATCAGAAAGCTGCGTAATGAAGGTATGATCGATGTGAGAGGTATTTGCCGCTAAATCTTGTTCCTTCACATAGGTCAAGTTCGCCTTTTCACTCACATAAATTTCTTGTACAAAATTAGATAACACCTCGGCTGATCCCTCCTTCGTAAAGGCGCGTTCAATCAAGGTTAAGGTAGCATCTGCTTCTAAGAAAACGATTAATCGGCTTTGAATAGCGGACGCTTTTGACGCAGATACGATGAAATCATGTGTGATGGCTTGAACTACTGAAACGCCTGCCTTCACCCATAATACCTGAGTATTAGCCACCAAAGCCGTATTTAAATCATACAAAGAGTTCTGATCTAAAATAGGACGGCGTTGCTCCCATTTCGCAGCAAGTGCTGGATTAGAAGCTAAAAATGCATCGAAAGAGATGAATTCAACTCCGGCAGGCAAGGAACCCTGGAAAGTGGTGTTGCCATTTTGAGTTTGCAAACTAGCCGTTGAGGACTCATGTAAGGAAGCGGGAGTCCAATCTAGGTCTTTTTCATTCCAAGACTTCAAGGACGCATACTTCCATTCTTCCCATTTATTGGTGGGAAAACCTTTGGCCTTAAAACGCTCTAATGCCTCCTTTTGAGTCGCTGAGCTTAATTCTGTATACAACATCTTATTCTCCTAAAGCTGAAATGATCCAATCGTATCCGCGCTCCTCTAATTCAAGCGCTAATTCTTTTCCTCCTGATTTCACGATTTTTCCTTTGTACAATACGTGTACAAAATCGGGTACGATGTAGTCCAAAAGGCGTTGGTAGTGAGTTACTACAATCGTCGCATTATCTGGGGATTTCAATTTATTCACTCCTTCTGCCACGATACGTAATGCATCGATGTCAAGTCCAGAGTCAGTTTCGTCCAAAATAGCCAACTTAGGTTCTAACACCGCCATTTGGAAAATTTCATTTCTTTTTTTCTCACCACCAGAGAAACCTTCGTTTAAGGCACGAGACAATAAACTTTGGTCAATATTCACATAGCTCATCTTTTCTTTGAACATCTTCAAAAACTGAACAGCGTCCAAAGCTTCTTCCCCACGGTACTTCCGAATTTCATTTACCGCCGACTTCATAAAGTTCGTCGTCGATACACCCGGAATTTCTACTGGGTATTGAAAAGCAAGGAATAAACCTTCTGCGGCACGTTCTTCAGGAGCCAGATCTAATAAATCCTTACCCAAAAAGTCAACTGAACCACCTGTTACCTCATAATCCTCACGTCCGGCTAAAACAGACGCTAAAGTTGATTTACCTGAACCATTCGGTCCCATGATCGCGTGAACTTCTCCCGCTTTGATCTCTAAATTAATCCCCTTCAAGATTTCCTTCTCCCCTATTCTTGCTTGTAAATTCTTTATTGAAAGCATGGTATGTGTTTTTAATCTGGCTATTTTACTCCAATTGAAACACAAAATTAAGGCCAATGGTTTTGAAAAACTAGACTTTATTTAGATTCACTCTAAATAAATGATTTTTTTAGGGAATTTTTTCTTATTTTTGTGTCGGAAATTCATCAAAATACTACCAACATGATCTCGATATCAGATTTAGCAGCCAATAGAATTAAAGAATTGCGTTCTAAAGAAGGTTTAACGGAGGAATTTAACATCCGCGTGGCTGTAGAAGGTGGCGGTTGCTCTGGCTTGATGTATAATTTGGATTTCGCAGCAGAGCCTCAAGCTAACGATATGATTTTCGAAGATAAAGGGGTGAAAGTAATGGTAGACAAAAAATCCATTCTTTACCTGGCAGGCACTGAACTAGATTTTTCAGATGGCCTAAATGGCAAAGGTTTCCAATTCAAAAACCCGAACGCAAGTCGTACTTGTGGATGTGGAGAAAGTTTCTCTATCTAATTAATAGTTGTTTTCCGTCTAGAATATACGGTTTCATCAATTGATAAACCTCATAGATGGGTAGACCCATCACCGTGTAGAATGATCCTTGAATGGATTCAATCCCTACCATTCCTAGGTAGTCTTGGACACCATAAGAACCAGCTTTGTCCATACAAGAACCCTCTCTGACATAAAAATCAATTTCCCATTCTTCGAAAGTTCTGAATTTAACTAGAGCTGAATCCGCTTTCGTAAACAAGCCTTGAGGCGTGTGCAAAGCAATCCCAGTCACCACTTCATGCGTTTTACCCGATAGTTTTTGAAGCATTTGAATGGCTTCCGATTTATCTGATGGCTTGTTTAATATCTCATTTTCAAGAATTACCACGGTATCCGCCGCTAAAACCAAGGTCGTTGGAGAAATCCGAGCTAGTTCACTCGCTTTTCTTTCTGCCAAATGCACAGGCACCTTTTGTGGTTTCATAGCAGCATCGAACGACTCATCCACATCGCTTGGCAACACCGAAAATTCAAAACCCGCATTACGAAGAATCTCTTTTCTACGAGGGGAATTAGAAGCTAGGACAAATGGATATTGGAGGGATAAGGAATTCTGCATGTTCAAAAATAGGTCAAAAATTAAAATTTTCAGGATTTAACAATAATTTAATTTTAATTCACTTGCATTTAATGTAATTACATTTAATTTTGCTACATCAAATTTTAGTCATGGGTATTTCCGAGGATTTAAAACAAAGTAATTTTCAATCAGAGTCCCAAAAAGCCATTGTCAACGCGATCTACACAGGAAACTGGATTGTTCAGCAACAACAAGAGCTTTTGAAGCCTTTTGGCCTTACCGTGCAACAATATAATGTTCTACGGATTTTAAAAGGACAACAAGGCAACCCGATGACCGTTCTAGCCATTACGGAACGCATGTTAGATAAAATGTCGAACGCATCTCGCCTAGTTGACAAATTGCTCGAAAAAAAATTAGTCCTTCGACGCGAATGTCCCAAAGATCGAAGGGCAGTGGATATCTTAATTTTACCTGCTGGATTAGACTTATTAAAAGAAGTAGACCAAGTTCAACAAGATTGGGGAAAACATTTCGATGCTTTAGGCGTTAAGAGACTCGAAGAAATGAACCAACTTTTGGACGAATTTAGAACCGTATTTTCTCACAATTAAACAATAAATTATATGAAATCTGTAAAAGTAGTAATCGCAACCTTGGCTTTAGGCCTAATCACTTTCGCTGGTGTAGCGGCACCGAAAGTAGTGAACGTAAACAAGTCAGCTAGTTCAATCGCTTGGTTAGCTAAGAAAGTAACTGGCGAGCACAATGGTACAGTAGGAATCTCTGCTGGTGCATTAAATGTAAATGGAAACAAATTAATCGGAGGAAACTTCACAATTGATTTGAAAACAATCAAGGCTCTAGATATCACAGATCCAGGTTACAACCAAAAATTCATCGGACACATCACTTCAGGTGATTTCTTCGAAGTAGAGAAATTCCCAACAGCTTCTTTCGTTATCACCAAAGTAGCTGGTAACCAAGTAACTGGTAATTTGACAGTAAAAGGAATCACAAAATCAATCACTTTCCCAGCTGAAATTGCTGTAAAAGGTGGTAAAGTGACTGCTAAGGCAAACATCACTATCGATCGTACGGATTTCAACATCAAATACGGTTCAAAGAAATTCTTTGATTCAATTGGTGACAAGGCGATTTATGATGATTTCGCTCTTACAGTTTCTTTAGTTTCAGAATAAATTTAAATAGGGGGCTGTAAAATGGCTCAATTTCAAAGTGCAATCTCTAAAACTGCCTAACGACAATGTTTTATGAGATTGCACTTTAAAATTTCCTACTACTTTCCGAACAGTTTCACTCTCTTATTTAAGGGAGATGAGATAGAAACTGATTTTATTTATTTATTTGATAAATTTTCAAGGCTTATTCGTAGAAAATATGTCGTAGGCCATTTTCCAGAATAAGCCTTGAAATTTAGCTATAACAAGAAAAACATTATGTCTTTAATCGACTCATTATCTTGGCGCTACGCCACAAAAAGAATGACAGGAAACAAAGTTTCCGCAGAAAAAATTGATGCCTTATTAGAAGCAATCCGCCTATCAGCATCTGGGTTTGGTTTACAACCATACAAAATTTTGGTAATTGAGAATCCAGAATTAAAAGCTAAAATTCAACCGATCGCTTATGGTCAACCACAAGCAGTTGAATCATCTCATTTATTAGTTTTCGCAGCTTGGAATGATATCACTGAAGCTCAAATCGATGCTTTCATCCAATTAGTGGCTGATACGCGTGGTCTTTCAGTAGATATGTTAGGTGATTACCGCGGAGCTATTGCTGGTTCATTATTAGGTCGTCCAGTGGAAGCAAAACAAAACTGGGCAGATCGCCAAGCTTATTTAGCTATGGGAACGGCTCTTGCTGCGGCAGGTGAATTAAAAATCGATACAACACCGATGGAAGGATTTATTCCGGCTCAACTAGACGAATTATTAGGTCTAGAAGCGATGGGATTACACTCTGTGTTAATCTTAGCAGTTGGTGAGCGTGATGCAGCGAATGACTTTATGGCTAATGCCGCTAAGGTTCGTTATGCTAAAGAAGATTTAGTGATCAACTTGTAATCAGTTCGCTCACGAAAGAAAAGGCTCCGAAATTCGGAGCCTTTTTTAGTTTATATCCGTTAATGAAATAACGGGCTTGAGGTCTAGCTTTCTACCTTCTTCGATCAGCAAATCCCAACCAGAGGCTAATTCGT
This sequence comes from Cytophagaceae bacterium, assembly GCA_027491195.1. GTDB lineage: Bacteria > Bacteroidota > Bacteroidia > Cytophagales > Spirosomataceae > Aquirufa > Aquirufa novilacunae. The sequence goes on from JAIXWQ010000010.1 coordinate 123,590, forward strand.
TCCGAATAACTCCTTCCAGTACTGCCTCGCGCATGGCGATTTTTATCAAACCAATTTCGCGACCAGGGCCGATATCAAAAACTTGCATAATGATTTCGCCCGAGAATACGGGTTGGAAATTCCGTAGGGAATCGCTCGCCTCTACCTCTTTCAGTTTTTGTTCAACGATATCGAAATTGCGCAGATAACGTTTTACTTTGTCTCCATTTTTAGAGGTAATATCTGCCCGACATAAAGTCATTAAGGCTTCAAGTTCTTCGCCTGCTTCGAATAAGAGGCGACGTAAAGCGGAAGCCGTGATTTCTTCTTTAGAAAGGGCGATGGGGCGTAAATGAAGGCGAACGAGCTTTTGGACCAGCTTCATCTTTTCATTTAAGGGCAATTTCAAGCGTTTGAAAATGTTGGGAACCTGGCGGGCACCCATTTCTTCGTGGCCATGAAAAGTCCAGCCTTTGCCTTGAGCGAAACGCTTGGTTTGCGGTTTGGCAATATCATGTAAAATCGCAGCCCAGCGCCACCAAAGGTCGTTCGTATTCTCCGAAATATTATCTAATACCTGTAACGTGTGGTAGAAATTGTCTTTATGTCCTTTGCCATCTTCCGTGTCTACACCCTTCAATTTCATAAACTCTGGGAAGATTATCGGTAGGATTTCACAGGCATCCAATAAAAGAAAGCCGTAAGACGGTTTCTTACATAAAATCATTTTGTTAAGCTCGTCGGAAATTCGCTCCATCGAAATGATGGACAAGCGATCTTTCTCCGTTTTTAAGGCCTCAAAAGTCTCGGGATAAATATCAAAACCAAGCTGTGCTGCAAAACGAACTGCGCGCATCATGCGTAAAGGATCATCTGAAAAGGTAATTCCTGGAGCGAGCGGGGTGCGAATGATTTTGGCTTTCAAATCATCCAATCCATTAAATGGGTCTAATAATTTCCCCCAATGAACTTTATTCAATTGCACCGCCATGGCATTGATGGTGAAATCGCGGCGGTTTTGGTCGTCTTCTAAAGACCCTTCCTCTACGACTGGCTTGCGAGAATCCCGGTTATAGGATTCTTTTCTGGCACCCACGAATTCCAAATCCCAGTCATCGACTTTGATCATTGCCGTACCAAAATTCTTAAAAACCGAAACGGCGTGTTCTGGTAAATCAAATTCTTTAGCAACTTCTAATGCTAAATCAATCCCTGAACCAATACATACGACATCAATGTCCTTACACTCTCGACCTAAAATCGCATCACGCACATAGCCACCGATGACATAACTATCTACCCCCAAACGATCAGCCGCTAAGCCGATTTTGGAAAATATAGGATCCGCGACTATCTCCTTCCCTTCTATCATCTAACCTCTGATTAATTTATAATCGCCGTGCAAACCTAATTGAACGATTTTACTTGCTTTTTTTGCCGGGCCCTCGCCTGCTGGATTCTTTAACACATGAGCTACCCCTGTTACAATGGAAGGAGCAATGCCTGCAAAATTCAAAGGTGAAGGCTCTCCAGAAAGATTCGCAGACGTGGATACGATCCCTCTTTGGTAGCGATAAACCAAACCTTTGCAAAACTCATCCTTAACTAGGCGAATGGCAATACTGCTATCTGGCCCCAATAACAAAGGGGAAACGTTTTTTCCTTTGGGATAGATAACTGTCAAAGGATCCTCTGCAAATTCGACCAGGTCCCAAGCAACATCCGGCACCTGCTCTACATACTCACTTAATTGCTCGATTTTCGAAATCAACAAAATCAATCCCTTATTCGCAGGCCTATTTTTAAGTTCGAGAATCTTTTCAATGGCTTCTTCATTCCGGACATCACATCCTAAACCCCAAATGGTGTCACTGGGGTATAATAATACGCCTCCAGCTTTTAAAGTTTGAATCGCTTCGTGGTATATATTTTGCATAATTGTCACAAAGGTAAGATTAATTTATTCATTTCTGAGCGGGAGAGACAAGGTTTAGAGTGATTTTAGCTACCTTTGCAGATTGACAAATCAGACCCTTTTCATGTCGAGCATACAACAACAATTACAAGAGCAATTAGCTAAAGGCCTACACGAATTATTCAGCATCGAAGTAACTGAAATCGTTTTACAAGAGACGAAAAAGGAGTTCGAAGGTGCGTATACCCTCGTTGTTTTCCCCTATACAAAACAAGCAGGCAAAGCTCCTGCAGCCATTGCTACTGATTTAGGGAACTATTTGTTAGCGAATTGTTCCATCGTAAAAGCCTTCCAAGTAGTTCAAGGTTTCTTGAACATTTCGATTCAAGATTCGGCTTGGTTAAGTGTTTTAGCAGAAGTAGCCTCAGATAAAAACCCTTTCCAATTAGCATCAAAAGGGGAAAAAGTATTGATCGAATACTCGTCACCTAACACCAATAAACCATTACACTTAGGTCATTTACGCAATAACTTTCTTGGATTCTCCGTGGCACAGATTCTTGCTGCAGGGGGATACGAAGTGGTTAAAACGAATTTAGTGAACGACCGTGGAATTCATATTTGTAAGTCCATGTTAGCCTACCAGCTTTTTGGCAATCAAGAAACACCGGAATCTGCCGGTATCAAAGGAGATCATTTAGTAGGTAAATATTATGTGGCTTTCGATGTGGAATACAAGAAGGAGATCAAAGAATTGATGGCCACGGGTTTAGACGAGGAGCAAGCGAAAAAGCAGGCCCCTATTCTATTGCAAGCGCAAGAAATGCTTTTGAAATGGGAACAAGGCGATGCAGAAGTGATGAATTTGTGGAATACGATGAACGCCTGGGTATTTGCAGGTTTTGAGAAATCCTACCAAACGATGGGCGTTTCCTTCGATAAAATCTACCGCGAATCAAATACCTATTTACTGGGAAAACAATTAGTAGACGAGGGATTAGCTTCGGGGGTATTTTTCCAAAAACCCGATGGATCTGTTTGGATCAATTTAGAAGCCGAAGGTTTAGACGAGAAACTCGTGTTACGTAAGGATGGAACATCTGTTTACATCACGCAAGACATGGGAACCGCACAATTAAAATACGAGGATTTCAAAGCAAATCAATCGGTTTATGTAGTAGGAAATGAGCAAGATTACCATTTTGAGGTGCTATTCCATATCCTGAAGAAATTAAACAAGCCCTTTTCGCAAGGTAATTTCCACCTTTCCTACGGCATGGTAGATCTTCCAAGTGGTAAGATGAAATCCCGTGAAGGAACTGTCGTGGATGCGGATGATTTGATGGCTGAGATGATCCAAACGGCGAAAGATCGCACCCTTGAATTAGGCAAGATCGATGGTTTTACGGAAGCTGAATCGAATGAACTATTTCACAACCTTGGTTTAGGCGCGTTGAAATACTTCCTATTGAAAGTCGAACCGAAAAAACGTATGTTGTTTAATCCAGAGGAATCTATTGATTTTCAAGGAAATACGGGGCCATTCATCCAATATACACATGCTAGAATTTGTTCAATCCTGCGCAAAGGCGGAGACATTAAACCAATCGTTACCGATTCAGAATTGGCGAACTCAGAACAAGAATTAATTTATTTATTAGGCGAATACAAGGCAACTATCGCGCAGGCAGCGGCTAATTTTGCTCCATCGGTTATTGCGAATTATGCCTACGATTTAGCGAAAACATTCAATAAGTTTTACAATGAAATAACTATCCTATCAGAGGAAAATGAGGTGAAGCGAAACATTCGACTTACCTTAGCGGAGCTGACAGGAAAAACAATTCAGCATGCTACTTCGTTATTAGGTGTAGTTTCACCTAATCGAATGTAATTTGAAACGTAAATATCTTTACCTCACCATTTTAATACTTATCATTATGATAGCAAGTTTTATGAAAATCGGATCGTTATTAACGGCATTAGCCCTACCATTCACACAGAAAACCGTCTTAAACAGACCAGAAAAAATGGAAATTACTGCAGCAGCGAACTTTCACTCCTTCAAAATGAAAGGAATCGATGGAAAAGAGATTGATTTCTCTCAGTTTAAAGGCAAGAAAGTGATTGTGTTGAACACAGCTTCTAAATGTGGTTATACGCCACAATACGCAGACTGGGAAAAATTCCATAAAGCAAATAAAGACATCGTTATTCTAGGTTTCCCTGCAAATGAATTTGGGGGACAAGAGCCAGGTACGAATGATGAAATTGCTTCATTCTGCTCATTGAATTACGGTGTTTCTTTCCAAATGATGGAAAAAGTCGTTGTTAAGGGCTCAGGAAAATGTGATCTATACCAATGGCTTTCTGACAAATCAAAGAATGGTTGGAATGAAAAAGAGCCTAGCTGGAACTTCTGCAAATATGTCATCAACGAGAAAGGTGAATTGCAAAATTTCTTTGCTTCTGGCATCAAGCCAAACAGTCCTGAATTTTTAGCTGCCATTGGAAAATAAGAATGAATAGATGGGTAGATGCGGCAAGACCAAGAACCTTACCGTTAGCAGTGGGAAGTATATTATTAGGTAATTTCTTAGCCTATGCACAAGGAAAATTTGATCTATCAATTGCCCTATTAGCTACTCTAACCACCCTTTTATTACAAATACTATCCAATTTTGCGAATGATTTAGGCGACTTCTCGAATGGAGTTGATAACGCAGATCGCAAAGTAGCATTAAGAGCTGTACAAACAGGGAAAATTAGTCAAGAAGAGATGAAGGTTGCTGTTATTTTAACGGCGGCCTTTGCTTTTTTGTCTGGCCTAGTCCTGCTTTATCTTGGCTTAAAAGATGCTCCCCTAGAGGTTTGGGGTACTTTTTTAGGTCTAGGAGTCGCTTCCATAGCAGCGGCCATTGCTTATACCGTAGGTAAACGGCCCTATGGGTACATGGGATTAGGCGACTTATCCGTTTTCTTGTTTTTCGGTTTAATTGGAACGGCAGGTACCTATTATCTTCAGACATTTAGTTTAAATCTAGCCCTATTTCTACCTGCATCAGGTTGTGGATTTCTTTCGGTAGCCGTATTAAACCTGAATAATCTACGAGATATCGAAAATGATATCAAAACAGGAAAAAACTCGATACCTGTTCGAATTGGCAAAACCTTCGGGTTTTACTACCAGAAATTCTTGTACCTAGCCGCCATTACGTGCTTTTATGCCTATCCATTTGCGGCTGGAATCAAGGTTACTGGGGTACAACAACTATTAATCGTCGGCATTTATCCCATCATACAACTTTTCCGTGAATTGCATTCGGGAATGAGTGCTGCTCAAATTGATCCATATTTGAAAAAAACAGCCTTAAGGACCTTGTTTTTGATCCTTGTTTTTGGGGCAATTCAAATTTTAACAAGCCAGTAATTTCGCTTATTTTTACAAAAAATAAGATTCTATGAAATTACGCAGCGGTATACTAACTCTCGCTTTTATTGGCTTTAGCCTTTCTCTTTCAGCCCAAACAACTGAAATTAGTTTTTTAGAGCTAGGTTTAAACCAAAATAAATCAGGAAACTACGCCGATGCATTACGTAATTTCACCTTAGAAATCGAAAAAACGGCTGCGAATCCAAATCCCATTGCCTTTTACAATCGTGGCTTCGCTAAATACAACTTAAAGGATTTCCAAGGAGCTATTTTGGACTTCAACAAAGCCCTTGAATTAAAACCTAATTACTTTGAAGCATTTATTGCCCGTGGCCAAAGCTATAGCAAACAAGATAACCATCCCCTTGCCATTCAAGATTATAATGAAGCTATTCGCCTCAATCCTTTAGAGGGAACCGCCTATTTCAGCCGTGGTTTGTCGAAGAATAAATTAGAAAACTTCCGAGCTGCCATCACCGATTTTAATAAATCCTTAGAATTAGTTCCTGATTATGCGCCTACATTAGCCGCTAGAGCAGACAGCAAAGCTAAATTAGGCGATTTTGCAGGCAGTATTGAAGATTATAATAAGGCCATCGAAATCACACCGAAACGCACTAACTACCTCTCCGGTCGTGCATTTGCCAAAATGAAAACAGCTGATTTCAAAGGTGCTCTAGCAGATTTCAGCGAAGTGATCAAATTAAATCCAGACAGAGCTGAAGAATGGTATTATTCCGGCTTCTGCAAAGCTCAACTGGAAAACTACAGAGGTGAAAACGGAGAAAAAGGAGCCTTAGAAGACTTCAATAAAGCCTTAGAATTAGATCCAGAAATGATCGAAGCCATGTATGGCCGGGGTTTTGTTAAGTCCAAATTAGGTGACCCTAGAGGTGCCATGGAGGACTTTACCCGTGCGATTGAATTTGGCAATAATGAAAATGCGAAAATACTTTACACGGCAAAACTGGGCAAAATTCAATTAGACGAATTGCGCAATGGTCTGATCGATCGTACTAAAATGAGTGATATGAGTGCTAGCCGAGCAGAGGTATTCTTTCACCGTGGGCTTGCAAAAATTAAATCAGGGGATCCGAAAAGTGCCATTGATGATTATAACCGCGCCATTTCTCTTCAGCCCACCTATGCAGATGCCTATTTCCAACGAGGTATCGCTAAATCAAATCTAGGAGATCAAAGAAATGCGATTCAAGACTGCAACAATGCGATTGATTTAAATGGAAAGTATGCAGAAGCCTATTTCATCCGTGGAATCATCAAACTTGCCTTGAATGATCCCTCCGGCTGCCTGGACTTAAGTAAATCGGGAGAATTAGGGTATACAGCGGCTTATACAGTTATTCGCGATTTTTGTAATTAATCGAAACGTAAGTGTTTCACCGATTCTCCCGAATTCGCTAATTCCTCTAGGGCATCAATACCTATTTGCAAGTGTTTGTGCACAAAGTTTTCGGTGACTTTTTTGTCACTCACATCCGTTTTTACCCCATCAGGTGTCATTGGGTTATCAGAGACTAATAATAGGGCTCCATGTGGTATTTTATTTTTAAAACCCACGGTAAAAATAGTAGCCGTCTCCATATCAATTCCCATCGCTCGAATATCCGATAAATAGGTTTTAAATACCTCATCGTGCTCCCAAACACGGCGATTTGTGGTGTAGATTAATCCAGTCCAATAATCTAATTCATGCTTCTTTATCATCGAAGAAACAGCCCGCTGCAAACGGAAAGAGGGTAACGCTGGCACTTCTTTGGGCATATACTCATCCGAAGTACCCTCACCACGAACAGCAGCGATGGGTAAAATCAAATCCCCAAGCGCTAAATTCTTCTTCAAACCACCGCATTTTCCTAAAAACAAAACCGCTTTAGGCGAAATAGCAGATAAAATATCCATCACCGTGGCCGCCATGGGGGAACCCATGCCAAAATTTATAATCGTAATATTATGCGCTGTTGCCGTCTGCATAGGGCGATCATTCCCCTTGATTTCCACCCCGAATTTCTCGGCAAACATATCCACGTAATTCTTGAAATTAGTTAACAAAATATACTGCCCAAATGTATCTGCATTCGTGCCTGTGTAGCGTGGTAACCAATTCTGTACAATTTCCTCTTTCGTTTTCATATTTATACGCGTATTTGTGATGAATTAATTAAGCAAAAAGATTAATTTAGAAGTTAGATTGATAAAGATGACAACATCTCCCGAATTAAACTTAGTCTTTCCTCCTTTTGCTCACAAAGTAAAGAAAAATGAGGGGAAACTGTATATTTTCGAAGAGATCTCGAAAAAATATCGATTACTAACACCTGAAGAATGGGTCAGACAACATTGCATTCAATATTTAGTGCATAAGATGAACTACCCTGCCTCCCTATTTCAAGTGGAAGGCGGAATGAAGGTGGATAAATTAAATAGACGAACGGATATCCGTATTTATAAAACGTCAGGAGAGGTTTTTATGTTAATTGAATGTAAAGCCCCACAAGTACAAATAACAGAAGAGACCTTGCAACAAATTGCACAATACCAAAAAGTACAACAAGCAGAATTCCTCGTCATAACCAACGGATTACATTACTATATTTTCAACAAATCATCTGAAATCATCACTGATTTTCCCTCCTATTCATGAAAAAGCTATTCATTTTAACACTTACACTGCTTAGCTTGTCAGCTGCAGCACAAAAAAAACCTGCACTCGTGGTAGGTATTGTCGTAGACCAAATGCGCTACGAATATCTCTATAAATATTTCGATCGCTATTCAGATAAAGGTTTTAAAAGATTAATGAGAGAAGGGATTAATTGTACAGATAATCACTATAATTATGCCCCTACGGTGACAGCAGCTGGACATGCGAGCGTATATACCGGGACGGTGCCTGCCGTTCATGGCATCGTAGGCAATGAGTGGATTGATGTAGCTTCTGGCAAGAAAGTGTATTGTGTAGATGATTCAACGGTTCAAACTATTGGAAGTAAGAGTAAGGCCGGTTTGATGTCGCCTAAAAACCTTTGGACCTCTACAATTACCGATCAGTTGAAAATGGCTCAAAATTATAAGTCAAAAACGATCGCTATTGCACTCAAAGACCGGGGCTCTATATTACCTGGAGGCCATACAGCAGATGGCTCTTATTGGTATGATTCCGCCGAGGGATACTGGATTACTTCTTCTTTTTATGCCAAAGAATTACCTACTTGGGTGCAGAAATTCAATCTAGAAGGAAGGCCTCAGAAGTATGTTAGCAAGGGATGGAATACGATGTACCCTATCAGCACTTATACACATTCTGCGGAGGACAATATCGCATCTGAAGGCAAGTTAAGTGGCGAAAAAACACCCACTTTTCCACATGAATTAAAGTCTGGTAATGCCCTAGAAATAATCAGATCTACTCCCTTTGGCAATAGTTTGACTAAAGATTTTGCGCTCAAAGCATTGGAAGAAGAAAAATTAGGTAAAAATGGTACCACTGATTTCTTAGCGATTAGTTTCTCGTCTACGGATTATGTGGGACATACTTTTGGCCCCCAGTCCATTGAATTAGAAGATACCTACTTACGTTTAGATCAAGATATTGCGGAGATATTAACCCAATTGGATGTAACACTAGGTAAGAATCAATATTTAGTATTTTTAACTGCCGATCATGCCGTGGCCGAAATTCCAGCCTATATTAACAGCAAACGATTACCTGGAGGCGTATTCGACTCAGGAAAAGCAATTAATGAGGCAAAAACTGCATTAAAGCAAGCATTTGGCGATGTTGAAATTATTCAAGGTACCGATAACAACCAGATTTATCTGAACAACACGAACTTAGAAAGATGGCAAATTTCGAGAGAGGCTGTTGCGAAAGTTTTGGAGAAATCATTCCGAAAACAAGCTGGTTTCTCAGCCTTTATCGACCTGAATAATGTATCGAATAGCCCTATTCCGGCAATATACAGAGAAATGCTAATCAATGGCTACCATCCCTCGAGAAGTGGCGATTTCATGTATTTATTAAAACCTCAATGGTTTGTAGGCGGCAAAACCGGAACCACACACAGTGCGGTTTATGCCTATGATACACACGTTCCTTTGTTGTTTTTTGGATGGAATGTTAAGCCAAAAGAAATCAGCCAAAGAACTCACATTAGCGATATAGCGAGTACGCTTGCGAATTGGTTGAAAATAAATGAACCATCAGGAAGTATTGGAAAAGTAATTCAGTAAAAATATGAAAATAGCCGTTGTAGGAACCGGATACGTAGGATTAGTCACAGGTACTTGTTTCGCTGAGACAGGTAACCAAGTAACTTGCGTGGACATCAATGAAGAAAAAGTAAAGCAAATGCAGGCCGGGATCATTCCCATTTACGAGCCTGGTTTAGAGGACTTATTCAAAAGAAATACCGAAGAAGGTCGCCTTCATTTCACTACCTCCTTGAAAGAGGGAATCGAAGGGGCAAAAGTTATTTTCCTAGCTTTACCCACTCCTCCAGGAGCCGATGGATCAGCAGATTTAAAATACATTCTGCAAGTGGCGAATGATTTAGGGCCTATTCTTTCCGAATACACCGTCATCATCGACAAGAGTACTGTTCCCGTAGGAACCTCGGATAAAGTCCGAGCTGCCATCGCTCAAAAGGCCAAAGTCGAATTTGATGTCGTATCAAATCCTGAATTCTTACGTGAAGGAGTGGCGGTAGAAGACTTCATGAAACCAGATCGGGTGGTTATTGGGACTCAATCCGATAAAGCGAAGGAATTAATGTCCCGCTTATATGCCCCATTAGTGCGCCAAGGCAATCCTATCATCTTTATGGATGAACGTTCTGCAGAGCTAACAAAATATGCAGCCAATGCCTTCTTAGCGACGAAAATTACCTTCATGAACGAGATTGCTAACCTATGTGAATTAGTAGGCGCAAACGTGGACGAGGTTCGCAAAGGAATTGGTACTGACTCTCGTATCGGAAAACGATTCTTATTTGCTGGAATTGGATACGGAGGTAGTTGTTTTCCAAAAGATGTACAAGCACTCGCGAAAACATCGGCAGAGAACGACTATGAGTTTAAGATTTTGGACTCCGTCATGAAAGTCAATGAGAACCAAAAGACCAAACTAATCCCGCAACTTTCTAAGCACTTCAAGGGTGATCTACAGGGCAAAAAAATCGCCATGTGGGGATTAGCCTTCAAACCCTATACGGATGACATCCGAGAAGCCCCTTCTTTGTACAATATCGATGCCTTGTTAGAACTAGGTTCTAGTGTAAGTGCCTATGATCCGGAGGCCATGGGCCATGTTAAACAGATCATGGGAGATAAAATTACCTTCACCAAGAATCCTTATGAGGCTTTAGAAGGAGCTGATGCGCTTTTGATTGTCACCGAATGGCCACAATTTAGAACGCCAGACTTCGATCGAATGGACATCTTATTGAAAAATAAAGTCATTTTTGACGGAAGAAATTTATACGAATTAAACCAAATGGCAGAATTAGGATACACCTATTATTCAATTGGCCGCCAAACAATACAGTAAAATGAAAAGAGTATTAATCACCGGCGGTGCTGGATTTCTAGGATCTCATTTATGTGATCGATTTATAAAAGAGGGTTACCATGTCATCGCCATGGATAATTTAATCACGGGAGATCTGAAAAACATCGAACATCTCTTTAAATTAGAAAACTTCGAGTTCTATCACCACGATGTTTCTAAGTTCATTCACGTGCCTGGCGAACTAGATTATATCTTACATTTTGCCTCCCCGGCCTCTCCTATCGATTATTTAAAAATCCCGATCCAAACCTTAAAAGTAGGCTCTCTGGGTATACATAATTGTTTAGGTTTAGCTCGTGTAAAAAATGCCCGCGTATTAATCGCCTCTACCTCTGAAGTTTATGGTGACCCTAACGTACACCCACAACCAGAAGAGTATTGGGGAAATGTAAACCCAGTGGGACCTCGTGGTGTTTATGATGAGGCCAAACGTTTTCAAGAAGCCATGACCATGGCCTACCACACTTACCATGGACTTGAGACTCGTATCATTCGTATTTTCAATACTTACGGCCCTCGCATGCGCCTAAATGATGGCCGTGTATTACCTGCCTTCATCGGTCAAGCCTTAAGAGGTGAAGATTTAACGATGTTTGGAGATGGTTCTCAGACACGTTCTTTCTGTTATGTAGATGATCTGGTAGAAGGCATTTATCGCCTTTTATTAAGTGATTATGCACAACCAGTAAACATAGGTAATCCAGATGAGATAACGATCAAAGAATTTGGCGAGGAAATCATCAAATTAACAGGTACTTCTCAAAAGCTGATCTCACTTCCACTTCCTACAGATGATCCCAAACAACGTAGACCAGACATTACCAAGGCGCGCAGCATTCTAGGCTGGGAACCTAAAGTAAGTCGCGCTGAAGGATTAAAAATCACGTATGATTATTTCAAGTCGTTGAGTAAGGAAGATTTGTTTAGAATGGCGCATCACAAAGAGTTTTAGTCGCTTCACGACTAAAACAGTCAAAGAGTCGCCTTCGGCTTAGTCAATGGGTCGCCTTCGGCTTAGTCAAAGAGTCCGGAGGAAATTCTAACTCTGCTCTTTGAATTTTGAAACCCATTTCCTGTACAAACAAAAAAGGCGCAATTGGCGCCTTTTTTGTTAACCATAACTCTACTCTATACTCTATTATCTCTACTCTAAAACAGTAGTCAGTAGTCAGAAAACTTAATTACTTAATACAAACAAAAAAGGCGCAATTGGCGCCTTTTTTGTTAACAAACTTTATGCTCTATACTCTATAATCTCTACTCTAAAAAAAGGGGACCTAAGTCCCCTTTTTTATTAGTTGAAAATATAACGTACACCAAACTGTGCTTGCCATCTTGATCCTAAACCAAAACTACGTTGGAATGAATCTGTCAATGGTACAGATGATGTTGGGTTACCTTGGTAACGGTGAGGGAATTCAAACGTTGGCTTTCCTGTTGTAGCATCATTACCTAAGTAAGATAATAAACCAGCACGTAAAGCTGTTTGATTTAAGCCCCACTGTGGAGACACATAGTTACCTAAGTTAAATACGTCTAAAGTAAATTGTAAGGTATTTTTCTTACCACCTACGTTGATGTAGAAATCTTGGATTACTTTGAAGTCAAAGTTAGCAGCCCATGGTAATTCAGCACCATTACGCTCAGCGTATTGACCACGACGAGAGTTCAAATAAGCATCTTGAGAGATGTACTTATCTAAATCAGCCCATTGTTGCGCTGCTGTATAAGTAAATTTCTCAGTTACGTTGTAAGAGATAACTTTATCTTTCAATAGGATTTCACCTTCACCACGTGGAATGTACATTAAGTCATTCGCAGTTTGGCCATCACCATTCATATCACCTGAATAAGTATAAGAGAAGCGACCTGCAGGAGCTACAGAATACGTGAATCCAAAAGTAGTAGATGCTTTCTCATTCAAGTAGTTCAACTTGTATGAACCATACGCGTTGAAACGGTGTGATTGCATGTAAGAAGAATAAGAAGCAACGTTCTCATTTGGATCTCCTGATACAACACGATCTCTCCATTGTGATTGGGCGATTGAACCACCGTCATTCACAGAACGAGAATCAGAGTTCGTATAAGATAACGAAGCAAATAAACCATTATCAAATGCTTTCGATACCGTTGCAGTTAATGCATAAGAATAACCTAATTGCGTATTCTTGATAACGATTGCATCTGAGATATTTGGATTTAAACCTGTATTACCCGTTGCAGGAGCATTTAAACCTTTTGTACCACCATAGATCTGGTTGTTCTTTGTAGAACTTGGTAAACCATTTGTACCTAAGGTATAGTAGATCACACGGTTATCAGCACCTACTGCCTTCACTTTAGAGTCTGGTAAGTTCACGTTCTCTAAGTAAACTGCGTTGATATCTTTTGTGTAGATACCTTCTAATGAAACTAACCAGCCATTACCTAAGCTCTTGTCCACTGCTAAGTTCGCACGGAACACTTGAGAGAATTTAAAGTTAGGATCAGTAACTGCTAAGTTATAAGACGTAGGAATGATGTTCGATGAAATCGCTGGACGGTATGCGTCTACATTTGCATTGAACGGACGATTCGTAGGATTTGTTAAACGCTCAGATCCAAATAAAACACCATTATTAGACAATTGGTTAGATAACCAAACATAAGGAACACGGCCAGAGAATATACCTAAACCACCACGAACTTGTGTTGTCTTATCGTCTTTCACATCCCAGTTAAATCCGAAACGAGGAGACCATAAAGTAGTAAAGTCAGGCAATTGATTTGTTCTTAATACCGTGTTATTACGGAATGTCAAACTTGGAACGTAGGCATTATTGTATTTAGCGTCAGCATCAACTGGGAAACCAGTTCCATCTGCGCGCAAACCAAACGTTAATTTCAAGCCTTTAGCAGCCGTAAATTCATCTTGAGCATACAATGAGGCAGTGTAACCCTTCATTTCCGCAAATGGGAAAGTAGAGTAATTAGACCAAGATTGTTGGTATTGAACTGCGTTAGATACGCCTGTATTAACTGAAGCAATGAAATCATCAACTGATTTGAATTGGTATCCACCATAATAGTTAGGAGCAAAACCATTTCTAAATGCATTCGTTTCATACGCTGCACCTAAAGTGAATACGTGCTTACCTGCATAGATCGTTAGGTTATCAGATGCTTGGAAAATATCTGAATCCAACAAGTTATTTGCAGAGAATGGCTCGAAACCAAACGCAGTCAACTCATTTAGGTTGTTGTTACCGATATCAACTGTAGGGAACGGAGTGTTGTTCACAGGAGATTGACGGAAGTCACGCATTTGCGTGTAACCTACTGTCAAGTTGTTTGCAACTGTAGAAGAGAACGTTGAGTTCAATTCAGCAATGTACGAATCTAAATTGTTGTTGATACGGTATAATGAACCTTGGAAAGGCAATACCGTAGCTGATGGGTTACGACCACCAGATAAAGAACCTGATGAAGAAGGGCTAACATCCGCATAAGAACGTAAGTAGTTATACTTTAAGTTAAACTTATGCTTATCAGAAATATTCCAGTCTAAACGAATGTTCGCTTTTTGAGAATAGTTTTCTTTATCCCAGTTTTCGTAAGCACCTGGATCGTAGTTAAACTTCGACTTCAATAAGCTCTTAATGCTTTCTAATTGCTCAACTGTTGCAACAGATTGGTTGCCAGCTGTAGAACCAGCACGACGTGCAACAAAGTTAGAACCTGGCTGAGTTTGTAATTCTTGCTCAAAGGAACCAAAAACAAATAATTTGTTCTTAATGATTGCACCACCGATACGACCACCGAATTGACCTCTTTGGAAGTTACCATATTGGTTAACAACATCACCGATCTTATTACCTACTTGGTTTTGGTCTGTACCAAAATAGTAAGCAGAACCTGACCAATCGTTTGTACCAGACTTAGTTACAACGTTGATGTTCGCACCTGTTGCCATACCTTGACGAACGTCATAAGGAGCAATTAATACTTGGAATTGATCGATCGCATCCACTGAGATGGGAGAAGCTCCAGCTTGACCACCAATCGTAGGAGATAAAGCGAACGCATTGTTGAAGAACGCTCCGTCTACCGTTACGTTATTGTATAATGCATTACGACCAGCGAAGTTCAAACCGTTTGCACGTGGATCTAAACGAGCAAAATCACCTAATGAACGGTTTAACGTTGGCAATGTAGTGATTGAGCTGTTTGAAACCGTTGTAGCAGCACCTGTACGACCTGAGTTAATCACAGATGAACGAGATGCAACGACTTTCACTTCTTCTAATTGAGATTGATTTAATTCCAATTTGAAGTTTTGACGAAGTTCTGAAGCTAACGTCAACGAGATACCTGATTGAACAGATTCTTTGTAACCTACGAAGGATACAGTCACTTTGTAAGGACCACCTACACGCATGTTAACAATGTTGTAACGACCATCTCCACGAGTAGACGCACCGTAACGAGAACCAGTAGGCTCGTGAATTGCGATAACCGTAGCACCCGGTAATCCTTCACCTTTTTCATCCACAACAGTACCCGACAAAGCGGACGTTGTAGACCCCTGAGCAAAGGCTTGCCCAATAGGAAGTGCCATCATTAGCGCAAAAAACGCTCCTAACAACACAGATTTAGTAATAAATCTTCTCTGCATAAATTTGGAATTTAGTTATAAAATAAATTGAGAAATGATAACACAAAATAAACGAGAAAAATCAAATACTCCAAAATAAGTCAAAAAAGTATTTAGTCTATAAAATGCTTAATGGCTTGACAATTAGGATAAAAAGGCAAATAACCTGCAATAATCTAACAAAGAGAGCCATTAATAGTCCTATTATCCCCAAATATTTAACAGAAACTTAATTTTTAATTATTTAAAGAATATTTTTGTAGCCTAAATATGCCCCATGTCAGAACAAATCAAATTAACTTCATTCAGCCACGGTGCCGGTTGCGGATGCAAAATTTCTCCTCAGATTTTGGACAAAATCCTAAAATCGGATAAACCCAAAGCTTCTCATCCACTTTTATTAGTCGGAAACGAGAGCCGGGATGATGCAGCCGTATTTGATTGGCAAAATGGAGAAGCGGTTATTTCGACAACTGACTTTTTTATGCCGATTGTGGATGACCCCTTTGATTTTGGGAAGATTGCGGCGACGAATGCCATTTCTGATATCTATGCCATGGGTGGAAGTCCGTTAATGGCGATTGCTATTTTAGGTTGGCCCATTGATAAATTAGCTCCTGAAATTGCGGCGCAAGTATTAGAAGGTGGACGTGCTGCCTGTGCAGAAGCGGGAATACCGTTAGCGGGTGGACATTCAATTGATTCCCCTGAGCCCATTTTTGGATTAGCTGTAACGGGAAAAGTGCGCAAAGAGCATTTAAAGCAGAATGATACGGCAACTAAAAACTGTATTTTATATTTAACGAAGCCGCTGGGCGTAGGTATTTTATCTACAGGCCAAAAACGCGGCATCGTCAGCCCTGCCGATTTAGCCCGTGCGGTGAAGCAGATGAGTACCTTAAATAGCTTTGGTGAAAAACTAGGACCCTTAACGTATGTGAAGTCTTTAACGGATGTAACAGGTTTTGGATTATTCGGTCACCTGGTAGAGATGGCAGATGGCTCTGGTTTGAGCGCTAAAATAGCCTTCGAAAACCTACCCTTGCTTCCTAATATTGATCATTATTTAGACCAAAAGTGCTTCCCAGGTGGTACCGGACGTAATTTAGCCAGCTATGGCGATCGTTTGAGCGAGGATATTTCAGAGCGTCAACGCTACATCGGAGCAGATCCACAAACTTCTGGTGGTTTATTAATCGCTGTAGAAGCAGAACATACGGCTGAATTCGAAGCATTTGCGTTCGAAAATGGGTATGAATTAAGTCCTATCGGCGAATTAACAGACCGAAAAGAAAAAGCCATTTACTTAGCCTAATGAAATTATTCTATCGCGCACTTGGAGAATCGGGATCGCCGGTTATTATTCTACACGGAATTTTCGGAACCTCAGATAACTGGCTTGGTTTTGGAAAAGCCATCTCAGAAAACCACCGCGTATTTTTAGTGGACCAAAGAAACCACGGTCAATCGCCTTGGGATGATGCCTTTAATTACCAGGTGATGGCGGAGGATCTTTTAGAATTTATTCAAGACCATCAACTCGAAAATCCAATCCTCATCGGTCATAGCATGGGTGGAAAAGTAGTGATGCAATTTGATTTAACGCATCCAGGTATTGCTAGCCGCATCGTGGTCGTAGATATTGCACCTAAATTCTATCCCGTACACCATACACATATTTTGGAGGGCTTAAACAGTATTGACCTGACTACATTAGAAAGTCGTCAAGCCGCGAATGAGCATATGAAACGCTTTGAGGAAAAAGAGGGAGTTCGTCAATTCTTATTAAAGAATCTCTACCGCAATTCAGAACAACAATTTGCCTGGAGAATTAACTTAAAAGTGATCACAAAAAACATTGATGTAGTAGGTCACGAATTATGGGTCAAAAATGCCTCAGAGACGGAAGCCCTTTTCATTAAAGGAGCTGATTCACACTATATTCAACCGGAAGATGAACGCTACATTGCAGAAATATTCCCTAATTTTGAGTTAGTAGAAATTCCAGGCGCTGGTCATTGGGTGCAAGCAGATCAACCTGAGCTATTTTTACAGGCGCTTCAATCGTATTTATGAAAATAGTTCTGATCCCTTGCCCTATTGCCGAAAATACCTCAACCGAGGTATTAAGCCCTCAAATTTTAGCGGCATTAAAGCAGACAACACATTTTTTAGTCGAAAATGTGAGAACGGCAAGGAGGTTCATCAGCGAATTGAAGCTAGGCATTCAGATTGAGGATTTGATTTTCGAAATTCTTGACAAAGACTCCCAGCCTAAAACTGTTACCGACTTCTACAAAAAGTATGCGGCAGTCGCTTATATCGGTGTTATATCCGAAGCTGGTTGCCCTGGGGTGGCGGATCCTGGAGCTTTGGCAGTATCGATAGCACAACAACAAGGAATCGAGGTTGTACCTTTAGTAGGCCCCTCTTCCATCTTATTAGGCTTAATGGGATCTGGATTTTCCGGCCAAAGCTTCGCCTTCATCGGCTACCTACCCATCGATAAAGCTGCACGCATTCGTAAAATCGAACAACTAGACCGCGATGTGGCTAAGTGGGGCCAAACACAAATCTTTATCGAAACACCCTATCGAAACAATGCTTTATTAGAAGATCTAATTGCACAATGTGCGCCAGATTCCTTAATTTGCATTGCTTGTGACATAACTGCGCCCTCCGGTTTTGTCCAAACAAAAAAAGCAAGCGACTGGGCGAAATCGCAACCCGATTTGCATAAAAAACCTTGTATCTTCCTTTTAGGTAAATAATATGATTTTTCACCAAGCCTTCACGCTGAACCCATTTCAAGAAAACACATATATCATCTGGGATGAAAATGGCACCGGGATAATTGTGGATCCAGGTTGTTATACCTATGAAGAACGCCAAACGTTAAAAAACTTCCTAGAGGAAAAAAATATCACCTTAACTCACATCTTAAATACTCATGCACACATCGATCATGTGTTAGGCGTGGAATATTTCAGACAAGAATATAAGATTCCCTTTTACTTGCACCCAAAAGATGAGCCTCTATTAAAAGATGCCGCAAATCGGGCTCAAGTGTATGGATTCCCGCATTACCAAGCCTCTGACGTAGATGTTTGGTATGAGGAAAACCAGATCTTGCAAATAGGTGAAATGGAAATCAAGATCTTATTTGTTCCAGGACACGCACCAGGTCACGTAGCTTTGTATTTCGAAAAGGAAGGCTTATTATTTGATGGCGATGTCTTATTTAGAAGAAGTGTTGGCAGAACGGACTTCCCCCTTTGCAACCACGCTGATTTAGTTAACAGCATTCAAACGCAACTATATACTTTACCCGATTCAACGATTGTGTATCCAGGACATGGCGGGAGCACCACGATAGGTGATGAAAAAGTGTCTAATCCTTACGTAAAAGCATGAAAAAAGAAATCCCTAACCTATTGACGCTGGGCAATTTACTGGCTGGATGTCTCGGACTTTGGTTCGTAATGCAAGGTGATTTAGTGAGCGCCTCTTATTGCATTTTTATTTCCTTGGTGTGTGATTTCTTCGACGGTTTTTTAGCCCGTGCTTTACAAGCTTATTCTGATCTAGGTAAAGAATTAGATTCCTTAGCAGACATGGTCTCTTTCGGGGTTTTACCTGCCTTTATTTTGTTTTCTTTAGTGGAACAAAGTTGCGGATCACAATGCACGGTGGGACTATTCGGATTTTATAAGCCATTTATGGTCTTTGCTTTGGCTTTAATGTCTGCCTATCGTTTGGCAAAATTCAATATTGATACTCGCCAAAGCGATCAATTCATCGGTGTCCCTACCCCAGCAAACGGCCTTTTAATTGCTTCTTTACCCTTGATTCTACGTTTTCAACCAGAATTCAGTTCTTATATTCTACATTTTCAAGGCCTATTGATTTATGCTGTGTTGATGAGCTATTTATTGGTGTGCGAATTGCCTCTTTTAGCCTTTAAGTTCAAAACTTGGGATTGGAAAAGTAATCAAGTGAAATTCATTTTCCTTATTTTTTGCATTGCTGCCCTTGTTATGCTTAAATTTGCAGCAATTCCGGTTTTAGTGATCGCATACATCCTTCTTTCCGGCCTTATTTTCCTTTTAAATCCAAACAAATAATGAAATTCTTAGCTGAAATCAACGTAATGCCTCAAAAAGAAATCCTTGACCCTCAGGGAAAAGCGGTACTTATTGGCTTACAAAACTTAGGTATTAACCAAGTAGATGGCGTTCGTATCGGCAAGCACATTACATTAATGGTGGAAGCGGCATCAGAAGCTGAGGCAAATGAGGTGGTAACGAATGCTTGCAAGAAATTGCTAGCGAACTTAATTATGGAGGAATTTGAGTTTACGTTAGTAGCTCAATAGATCTTAAAACTGGCCTGTATGCAATAAAACAAGCGTGCAGGCCTCTTCTGTTTGAATTCCCGCTTTATCTAATGCTCTTTCTAGTTCCGGATTCTCCGTTCCGGGATTAAATATAACGCGTCTTGGGGCTACTGCCTTTAGGTAATCCAAAAGCCCTTCCTGATTCGCAGGACCTACATACAAAGTAACCGTATCGATATCTTCTACTACAGGTTGGTCTTGCCGAATAGTCAATCCTAGCACCTCGCCTTTCTTAATTCCCACTAAAGAAACCTCATGTCCGTGCTGCAAAAGCAATTCCGTAGCGATATAAGCATATCGACTCGGGTTCGTACTCGCACCATAGACTAAGACCTTCATTAGAATAGTTTTTCAGCGATAGCTCTCACGCTATCGGACTTGCTCATCGTATAGAAATGAAGCGCTGGAACTCCGGCTTGAATTAATTCTTTACCTTGTTGAACTGCCCATTCAATTCCTAATTGCTTAATGGCAGCATTATTAGCACATTTACGCGCCTCATTTACAAATTCAGATGGAATCTCTAAATGGAAGATTTCAGGCAAAATGTCTAATTGACGTTCCGTTGCTAAGGGTTTTAAACCTGGAATGATAGGAACCTGAATGCCAATTTCTCTACATTTTTTAACGAAATCAAAATACTTTGCATTATCGAAGAACATCTGGGTAACGATATAATCCGCACCAGCATCCACCTTTTGTTTCAAATAGATTAAGTCCTGATCAAAAGAAACCGCATCAATGTGCTTCTCCGGATAACCAGCGACACCAATGCAGAAATTAGTAGGCAATGATTCCGTTTCCTCGTGCAATAAAATGCCTTGATTCATGGCTGCCACTTGCTCTACTAATTCATTTGCGTAAGCATGACCACCTGGCTTAGGCACAAAATGAGCTTCCCCTTTTTCTTGGTCACCACGCAACAAAAGCGCATTTTCGATGCCTAAATAATGTAAATCAATTAAGAAATCTTCTGTCTCCTCTTTCGTAAACCCACCACAAATTACGTGAGGAACTGCTTCGATTTGAAAACGTTGCATAATAGAAGCGCAGATGCCTAAGGTACCTGGACGCTTTCGTATCGGAATGCGCTTAGAAACTCCGTCAATAACTTTTTCCACATATTCTTCGCGGTGGTAAGTCACCTCGATAAATGGCGGCTTAAACTCCATTAAAGGCTCGATATGCGACATTAATTCGCCCAAATGTTGACCTTTCATCGGTGGAATAATCTCAATCGAGAAAAGTGTTTTTCCCGCCGCTTCCTCAAAGTATTTTGTAATCTTAGTCATAATTCAAAACTGGGCTTAACCATCTTTCTACGTCGTCCAAGGACATACCTTTACGTTTCGCATAATCAGTCACTTGGTCTTTGGCAATCTTACCTAAACCAAAATACGTACTCTCCGGATGTGAGAAGTAGAAACCTGACACCGCAGAGGCTGGATACATCGCATAACTCTCCGTTAATTGAATCCCGATTTGCTTCTCCGCATCCAATAACTCAAACAAGCGCTTCTTCTCCGTGTGATCAGGACAAGCCGGATAACCCGGTGCCGGACGAATACCTTGGTATTTCTCCGCAATCAGATCTTCGTTACTCAACGTCTCCTCAGATGCATACCCCCAGAACTCTCTGCGCACACGCTCATGCAATAATTCCGCAAAAGCCTCAGCTAATCGATCGGCTAATGCCTTCACCATGATGGAGTTATAATCATCATGCTCCTTCTCGTATTTATCTAATAGCGCTTCGATTCCTAAACCTGTCGTCACCGCAAAAGCACCAATATAATCCGTTTCTCCTGAGTTCAACGGTGCCACGAAATCGCTCAAACAACGGTTCGGAAGCGTGCTCGCTTTTTGGCCTTGCTGACGTAAATGGTGCAACCATTGACTCTTATCGGAAGATTCATCTTTCGTATGAATCTCATAAGACATTTGCTGGTGTGACCCGTGTTTTTCACAAGCCACCTCTAAAGCCTTCTCTACATAATCGTGCAAGATGATATCATCTCCTAGCGAGTTCGCTGGGAAGAAACCAAGAGCTGCCTTAGCCTGTAGCGATTTATTAGCAATAATTTCTTTCAATAATGCCTGCGCATCATCAAATAATTTCTTCGCCTCTTTGCCTACCACCTCATTATCAAAAATACGTGGATATTTACCAGACAACTGCCACGTCGAGAAGAACGGAGTCCAGTCGATATATTTCGCGATTTCTTCTAAAGAATAATCCTCAAAATACTTCACGCCTAAGAATGACGGCTTTTTCGCTTTAAATCCAGTCCAATCAATGCCACTCGATTTTGCACGAGCCTGATCGATCGATAAGTAATTCTTTTCTTGTTGACGGGCGGCGTGTGCAGTTCTCAATTCCGCGTATTCCGCTTTAATCTCGGTAAAGATTTCTTGTGAAGTTAATTCACTTTGCAGTAAACGACCCGCCACTGGTACAGAACGCGAGGCATCTAATACGTGAATTACCGGTCCTGAATAGTGAGGATCGATTTTAACCGCCGTGTGAATACGTGATGTGGTAGCTCCACCTATCAAAAGAGGCACTTTGAAACCAAGGCGCTCCATTTCTTTGGCCACATACACCATCTCATCTAAAGACGGAGTGATCAAACCGGATAAACCGATGATATCGACATTATGCTCCTTCGCTGCCGCTAAGATTTTATCACAAGGCACCATCACACCGATGTCAATTACCTCGTAATTATTACAAGCTAAAACCACGCCTACGATGTTTTTACCAATATCGTGAACGTCACCTTTTACGGTCGCCATCAAAATCTTTCCAGCTGAAGAACTTTCTCCCCCTTTCTTTTCTGCTTCAATAAAAGGCAATAAATAAGCCACGGCCTTCTTCATGACACGCGCAGACTTAACTACCTGAGGCAAGAACATTTTCCCTTCCCCAAACAAATCCCCCACCACGTTCATTCCATCCATTAATGGACCCTCGATTACCTGAATCGGACGCTCCACTAATTGACGAGCTTCTTCTACGTCCTCATCGATAAATTCGGTCAAACCTTTAATCAAGGCGTGTTCTAAACGCTTGTTCACCGGTTCTTTTCTCCACGCATCATCCACTACTT
Source organism: Cytophagaceae bacterium (assembly GCA_027491195.1). Classification (GTDB taxonomy): domain Bacteria; phylum Bacteroidota; class Bacteroidia; order Cytophagales; family Spirosomataceae; genus Aquirufa; species Aquirufa novilacunae. The sequence goes on from JAIXWQ010000010.1 coordinate 146,646, forward strand.
GCTCCTTACCTGCAGACTTCACCGTTTCGGCATAAGCCACTAATTTTTCTGTCGATTCTGGATTTCTGTTCAATAAGACGTCCTCGCACAAATCACGCAAAGTCTTATCAATGTCATCATAAACGCCTAATTGACTGGCATTTACGATACCCATATCCATGCCTGCTTTAATCGCATGGTATAAGAAAACCGTGTGCATCGCCTCTCTTACTAATTCGTTACCACGGAAAGAGAAGGAAATATTAGATACCCCACCTGACACTTTCGCATGTGGTAAGTTTTCTTTGATCCATTTCGTCGCCTTGATGAAATCAACGGCATAATTATTATGCTCCTCGATACCCGTGGCAACCGTTAAAATGTTCGGATCGAAAATGATATCCTGTGCCGGGAAACCGACTTGGTCCACTAAAATATCGTAGGCTCTTTTGCAAATTTTAATGCGACGATCGTAAGAATCTGCCTGTCCAGTCTCGTCAAATGCCATCACCACGACGGAGGCACCATACATTTTGACCTTATTCGCTGATTCAATAAACTTCTCCTCCCCTTCTTTCAACGAGATGGAGTTAACGACCGATTTACCTTGAACGCACTTTAATCCGGCTTCGATTACCTCCCATTTCGAGGAGTCAATCATGATCGGTAAACGCGCGATATCTGGCTCAGCCATCAATAAATTCAAGAATTGTGGCATCATCTTCACACCATCAATCATCCCCTCATCCATATTGATGTCCAAGATTTGGGCACCACCATCCACCTGCTCACGAGCTACTGCGATGGCTTCTTCAAATTTTTCCTCGCGAATTAAGCGCGCGAATTTCTTCGAACCCGTCACATTGCAACGCTCACCTACGTTCACGAAATTGGTTAATTCCGTAATTTCTAAAGGCTCTAAACCGGATAGTTTTTGATTCACATTTTCCTCCGGAATCACGTGTGGCTTATGTTTCGCAGCCACTTCTGCAATCGCTTGAATGTGCGCTGGGGTTGTACCGCAACAGCCTCCGATGATATTCAAGAAGCCATTAGCTAAGAAATCATCGATAATGACCGCCATTTCAGCTGGAGATTGATCGTATTCTCCCATTTCGTTCGGCAAGCCCGCATTCGGGTGAGCAGAAACTAAGAAAGGGGATTTATCATTCAAAGTCTTCACGTAAGGACGCATTAAATCCGCACCTAAAGCACAGTTTAAGCCTACTGAAAGCAAAGGCATGTGTGAAACGGAGGTCAAGAAAGCTTCCGTTGTTTGGCCAGATAAAGTACGGCCAGACGCATCTGTAATCGTTCCTGAAACCATTACAGGCAAGTAAGGCTTCGAGGGATGTTGTTTAAAATATTGATCGATGGCGTACAATGCCGCCTTCGCATTCAAGGTATCAAAAATCGTCTCTACTAGAAGCAAATCCGCTCCACCCTCCACTAAACCATGTATTTGCTCTGTGTAGGCTTCTACTAATTCATCAAAAGTAACGGCTCTATATCCCGGATCGTTTACATCGGGAGATAAAGAAAGTGTACGGTTAGTAGGCCCAATCGATCCGGCTACGTAACGTGGTTTCGACGGATCCTTTGCCGTAAATTCATCGGCTACTTCCCGTGCAATTTTAGCGGATTCGTAGTTTAATTCATATACCAAATCCTCCATGTGGTAGTCTGCCATGGCAATAGACGTACCCGAGAAGGTATTAGTCTCGGCGATATCAGCTCCAGCCGCAAAGTATTTTGCGTGAATTTCCTTGATCACATCGGGACGCGTGATCGATAATAAATCATTATTTCCCTTTACTTCATGGGGGAAATTTTTGAATCGCTCGCCGCGGTAATCTGCATCCGTTAAATTGTATTGTTGGATTAAAGAACCCATTGCGCCATCAAGAATTAAAATCTTTTCGCGTAATACGTCTTTTATATTCGGTCTTTGCATTTGTGTTGAAGATCTTTGGGCTGATGTTTATGCCAAAAATCTAGCAAATATACCGCTTTTCAGGCTAAATGAGGCCCATTTTTTTTTTTTTTTTTAGATCTTCCGGGGAATCAATTCCTATCGTTTCAAATTGCGTTTCTATGGCTTTAATTTGGATGCCATTTTGAATCCAACGCAATTGCTCTAGCGATTCCGCCAGCTCTAAACTCGTCGGTTTCAAGGCACTTAAACCTAGCAAAATATCAGCCCGATAGGCATATAAACCGATGTGCTTGAAAAATGTATGTTGATTCAACCATTCCGAAGGCTCCACCCCTCTCAAAAAGGGAATCGTTTGGCGAGAAAAATAGAGTGCATTCCCATCTACATCGCAGACCACTTTCGGGGTATTGACGTTAAAAAGCGTTTCTGGGTCCGTGATTTTTTTGATTAAGGTCAAAATAGGCGCTCCAGAGCTAAAACCGGCCGCTACTTCTTCTAATTGTGCGGGCTCAATGAATGGCTCATCCCCTTGAATATTCACCACATAATCTACCGTTTCGCCTAGTCTACTCAGTACTTCAGCACAACGATCCGTTCCAGTCAGATGCTCCGATGACGTCATCATCACCTCAGCATTGAATCCCTGAGCTGCATCATATATTCGCTGATCATCTGTAGCAATTATAATTCGATCGAAGCCTTTAACAGCTTTCACGCGCTCATAGGTACGCTGAATCATCGGCTTTCCACCTAAGTCAACTAAGGGCTTTCCTGGAAATCGGGTGGATGCGAAACGAGCCGGAATAATCGCGGCTACTTTTTTGCCGTGCAGCATATTTAATACGTTTTTTCGATAGAATTTTGCCAAATTTGCACATAATTTCCAAACTTTCGACCCTTTGCCCGCATTTTTCGAACATTCCTTTTCTGAACCTATCTGGAGTATCCGCTACTGGGGAACACCTGAAGAACCACGTTTATGGATCGAAACGAGAGGAAATGGGGAAGCATTTTGGCATTCCTGCGAACTAAGTTCTAAAAAAGTAGAACTATTAGCTAAAGCTCCATCAGATTATGCCCAATTAAACTTCCACTCTGGCGACGAAAAAGAAGCCATTTTTATCAAATTACAGCAGTCAAAAAATCCGGGCATCGAATCGATTCAGACCTATTCTCTGCAGCCGGTAGCACTATTGAAAGAGGAAAAACCAAGGCCTCTTATTACAGAAAGCCCTTTTCGCTTTCAAACCCCACAGCATTACGAAGAAAGCCAAGACTATTTCAAAGACTTCCAAACTTTTTTCAAGCAACAATACAACGAAAATATAGCGAAGGGAATAGATTATTTTGAAGGTGAGGATAAGCTATTATTTTCTTATTATCTTTACGATAATGGCTGGAAAAATTACCTTCGGGTTTGCAATTTAGCCTTCGAGACCTTAGTTCTAGAACTAATCGCAGAAGGAGATGCCATCGGTTACCATACCTTTACTTTACTTAATGACCAATTAATTTTTGTGAAGGACAAAATCAAACTTGTGATTTATGAAAAATTATAAATTAACTCTGCTAATTGCCATTTTAATCGGATTAAATCTTGCAGCAAAGGCTACTTCGCTAGATTCACTAGGATTAAAAAAGGAAAACAATAAGACATTCTTGCTATTCAAAGTAGGACCTAAACAATCCCTATTCTCTATATTAAAGCGTTATAACTTATCCCTGACTGAATTCAAATCGGCGAATTCAGACGTAGAAATTCCTGTTAAAACCGGAGAAATCCTTTACATCCCACTTCATTATTTAGAGGAAAGCAATCCTGCACCTAAAGTAGTAGAGGAAAAAGTGGCTGAGACCCCTAAAGAAGCTGAAATACACATCGTAGCCCCTAAGCAGGGTTTACTTTCAGTGGCGAACATGCACAAAGTAACCATGGCGGAATTGCGCAAATGGAATAACTTGACATCTGATCGTTTACAAGAGGGTCAGCGCTTGATAGTTTCAGACCCATCTGGCACAAAATCGGCTATTGCAGTGGATAAAGCCAGCCTATTACCTTCGAAAACAACGTCAGCCGCTACAGCTCCTGCTCCTACTCCAGTTGCGGAAGCACCTGCAAAAGAAAAAGGACCAGAAGACATCAAAAAGAAAATCGAAACGGGTATTGCGGAACTAATCGATGTACCAGACAATTCAGGTAAATTCTTAGCACTTCACCGTACAGCCCCTATTGGAACTTTGGTTTTAGTGAAAAACTTGACCAATAACCAAAGTATTTGGGTAAAGGTCATCGGACGTTTACCAGGTGGTGATAGTAAGGTGATCATCAAACTTTCCCCTAAGGCTTTTGAGAAATTGAATGCGGTAGACAAACGCGTGAGAGCTGAAATCTCCTATTTATTACAGTAATGAACAAAAGAAAGAGACCTATTACGGCTGGGCACGTAGTTTTTGAAATATTCTTTATTTTATCCTACCCCTTTATTGCGGTATTCTCGACTGTAGTTACTGTATTGGTTTGGCTTTTCTCTTTTCCATCCAGAATCATCGCCTTTTTTAGCCGAAAATGATTTCAGAAAAAATCGCGACCATCTTAGACGAGAAATTCGCTTTTTTCAATCATCCGCGCTTTATTGAGCACGATCCTATTCAAATTCCTCATTCCTTAAGTCGTTTACAAGACAAAGAAATTATGGGATTTTGGGTGGCGATATTAGCTTGGGGACAACGAAAAACGATTCTTCAGAATGCCCATACCCTTATTAATCTGATGGATGGTGCTCCCTATGATTTCATTCTACATCATCAAGAGGCTGATTTAAAGCGATTTGAGTCCTTTAAGCACAGAACCTTTCAATATCCTGACACACTCTATTTTATTGATTTCTTCAAACGGCATTATTCACATACTAATTCCTTGGAATCAGCGTTTACCAAGGGACTAAGTCCTGAGGACCTGACGATAGAAAATGGCCTGAATGGGTTCTACCACTATTTTTTTAACTCAGAATGGTCCCCTGAACGAACGAAAAAGCACATTGCATCACCTTTGAAAAATTCAGCTTGTAAACGAATCAACATGTATGTACGGGTAATTAAGGTATTTAATATTTGAAACATATTTTATTGATAATCAATTTAATATGATTTGATCACTTTAAAAACCTTAGATCATGAAAATTGGTATCTATTCCAGAA
>JAIXWQ010000008.1 GCA_027491195.1 Cytophagaceae bacterium
ATTAAGCCCAGCTGAAGCAAAGAGGCCTGCATACAATAACACCTTTCAAATTAATGATGCAGATATCTATAAATTTGATTAATTTTGTTACTACCTCAATTACCCGTATAAACATGTTTCTACGCTGGATGGTTAGAAAAGATGAGGCGGGAGTTGATTTTGGACTTTGGAATACCATAAAACCGTCCCAATTAGTTTGTCCACTCGATGTTCACGCGATGCGCACGGCAGGACAATTAGGATTGATGAAGGAGGAGAAGGCTAACTGGAAAACGGCTTTGGCATTAACGAATACCTTACGCGAATTAGATCCAACTGACCCAGTAAAATATGATTTTGCCCTGTATGGCATGGGCATCGAAGAGAAAACACTATGGAAATAAAAATTAGCAATTCAATCGGGGATAATGCGGTCATCAATCTGCAAACGGGGGCTAGCTTAATCGAATTAAATTTGGCAGGCTTATCCCTCATTGATCTACCGGGAAGCAATAATCATCCACTAGAAAGCAATCCATACCATCCATCTGCCCTCTTAACTCCATGGGTTAATCGAGTACGCAATGGCAATTATTCATTTAAAGGCAAAAACTACCAATTACCCATCAATGAGCCAGCATTAGGCAATGCCATTCATGGTCTATTAGCTAGAAAATCCTTTACTCTCGTTAAGCAATCAAGTTCATCAGTCACTTTAAAGCACGAATACAAGGGAGAAGAACCTAATTACCCCTTCCCTTTTCAATTCCAATACACCTATACATTAACAGATTCAGGCGCTTTAGAAGTGACATTTGAAGCAAAAAATACGGGCTCAGGCTCACTTCCATTCGCCTGTGGATGGCATCCCTATTTCAGCTTTCCTGATACGACGGTAGACGATTTAGAAATTAACTTTAAACCTATCAGCCGATTTTTGTCTGACTCCCAAATGATTCCATTAAAAGAGGAAAATCTGAACGGAAAACAACAATTTAAATTCAGTACGGATAAAATTGATCACGTATTTCGTTTAGAACCAATGGAAATTCATCGCACCGAATTCATTGATACCAAACATCAAAAAAGGCTGATTTTAGAGCAATCTTCTATTTTATTTCCTTTCCTAGTGGTCTTCCAACCGGAAGGTTTTAGCTCTGTGGCCATTGAGCCCATGACAGCAAATACCGATGCCTTTAATACAGGCGACGGGCTAATTGAGCTTGCTCCTTCGGAGGCCTTTTCAGGACAGATCCGTTTATCCACAGGAAAATAGACCATTGAAACAGCTTTTTCGTACCTTTGCTTCATGAAGTTAATTACCCTCGTCATTTTTTGCTTTCTATCCACTTTAAGTCCCATTTTGGGGGAGTCAAAGGCGGATTCTACAGCAAATAAATGGAAGCAAGTGATGACTTCAGGAATTAACCTAAATCAATCTAGTTTCAGCGATAACTGGAAAGGTGGAGGGACTAATACTTTGGCCATTGGTTGGTATTTAAATCATACCGCGAATGTATCCAATGAGTCTTGGCGTTTAAACTCTGACCTTAATTTGCAAGTTGGTTTTCTCCAAAACCGTACCCAAAGTCTTCGCAAAAACATCGACCGCATTGCCTACGAATTTAAAGCGGGTTACCGAATTAGTCCTAAGTGGGATTTTTATGGCTCTACGAACTTCCAAACACAGTTCTTTAATGGCTATGAATATGGCAAGAAAAACAAAGCTGGCGTTCCAGTCGATTCCTTGATTTCTAGCCTCTTTGCTCCTGCCTATTTGACCTCTTCCATGGGCCTCGAATACCATCCGGACAAATCCTTTTATACGCGAATCGGTATTGGTAGTTTGCGCCAAACCTTTGTTTTTGATCAAGAAATTTCCAGAGCCGGTTTGTATGGTTTGGAAAAGCCAGGTGACAATATTCGTAACCAATTTGTGTTCCAATACCTAGTGAACATTGACAAGGATGTTTGGGAAAATATCAATGTAAAAGCCCGTTATTCCGCCTTAATCGACTATTTTCGATTAACCTTATCGAACAGCATCGTGCATCGCTTAGATGCGAATGTCACTATGAAAGTGAACAAGTATGTGAGCACGAATCTCCAGATGGTGCTTTTCCGTGACTACGACCAAGATCCTAATTGGCAGTTTTCTCAAATCCTATCCATGGGACTCGTATACCGAATTGAGAAATAACTATTTCTTGCGATTGAGATAGCGATCGTATAACATTTGGAGAATACCATCTTTTAAACCCAGGTCTGGCACCAAAATAGACCTACAGCCACCTAACTCCATCGCAGTCAGATAGATAGAAGCAGCTGGCACAATTACATCAGCCCGGTCCGTATTCAATCGCAACTTATTTACGCGATCCTCGAATGAAAAAGAACCTACATAGGCTGCCATTTCAAATAAGGTATCAAAAGTCATGGACTTCTCCTCGGCAGCTGGCTTCGATAGGTTAAATAATTTAGCAATGTTACCTCCGGTTCCAATGGCTTCCATTTCACCCGGAATCAGCTGTTTTTGAGTGGTAATCCAATTACGCATTTTTTCCCAATCACCCTCCTTTTCTGTTCCTTCCAAAAGACGAACAGAGCCGATTTTAAATGATTTAGAGGCTAATTTTTCCCGGTTACGGTAGATATTCAATTCCGTACTACCCCCACCCACATCAATGTGCAAATAATTTTTCTCCGGATGCAGAGATTGAACTACCACATCATTAATTAACTCTGCCTCTCTGCTACCATCAATCAACTGAATTTTCATATCCAAAATCTTATGGATACGCGTAATAATCTCCGCAGAATTAGAGGCCTCTCGCATCGCTGAGGTCGCACAAATGGCGTAATCCTTCACCTCATGCAGGTCCATCAATAATTTATAGGCATGTAATAATTTAAAAATACGCACCTCAGATTCTGGTGAAATCAACCCATCGGAGAATACATCATGACCTAAACGCAAAGCGAAACGAACGTATTCAATTCGCTTAAAACTAATGACACCCTCGTTTTCTAGGACACTAGATATTTGAAGGCGGGCGGCATTAGAACCGATGTCGATGGCTGCAAATTTCATTTTTTCACGGGTTTATGGAGAAAAAAACCATTGCCTTGGGCTTCATAAGAAATTTCCGTTCCCAGGACAAAAAGTAATTGTCTTCGATCAATAATGACCGGTATTTCCTCAATTAGGTATTCCTCGTCATTTTCTGTTTTTGAATCAAAACCGAGTACATAAGTACCTCCGCAGGTTCCACCGCGCATTCCCACCCGCAAAAAGGGTTCCGGAAAGGCGATTAATCGCAAATTATCTTTCGCGGTTTGTGTGAATTGAACGGGTTGATCTAATAACATATATTAACATGGATGTCGAAGTAAAATTAGCTAATTTTAGGCTCGAACGGTAAATAAAAAAGCAATGACGTATAAAATACTTTGGGCAGACGATGAAATCGATTTATTGAAACCCTACATCTTGTTTTTAGAGAGCAAAGGTTATGAAGTATTTACTGTGAATTCCGGATCTGATGCGCTAGAATTAGTCGAAACGCAGAAATTCGACATCTTATTTTTAGATGAAAATATGCCGGGTATGTCAGGATTAGAGGTCTTGCTGCACATTAAAAAAATCAGACCTAACCTTCCAGTGATTATGATTACCAAATCTGAGGAGGAGGAATTGATGGAAGATGCCATCGGTTCTAAAATCGCTGATTACTTAATTAAACCCCTGAATCCGAATCAATTATTACTTTCCGTTAAACGTATTTTTGATAAAAAGAGACTCGAAGAAGGCAAAACGAATATCACTTATCAGCAGGAGTTTTTAGCCTTGTCTATGCAGTACCAGGATCGTTTGAATGCCAAAGAGTGGTCAGACATTTACGAGAAATTAGTGTACTGGGAACTCGAAATCGACACGACGGAAAACAAGTCGATGGCAGAAGTTTTGAATAATCAGAAAAATGAAGCGAATGCCCATTTTAGCAAGTTCATTGAGAAAAACTACGAAGATTGGTTGCAAAAGCCCGATGCTGACACCCCCATCTTATCGCATCTAATGATGCGCAAACATGTTTTTCCTAAACTAAACGACAAAAGCCCACTCTATTTTATCCTCATAGACAACTTACGTTTTGACCAATGGAAAACCCTGGATAAATACATTCAGGAATACTTCCAATTAGAGTCTGAAAACAAGTATTATTCCATCTTACCCACTACAACGGCCTATGCTAGAAATTCCATCTTTGCAGGTATGATGCCTTCCGAAATCGCGAAAAACTACCCAGACAAATGGGTGTATGACGTAGGGGATTCAGAGGACGAAGAAGGGTTTAACAAGCAGGAAGAATTTTACTTACAAGAGCAATTAAAACGACTTAAAATCAACGCAAAAAGCTCTTACCATAAAATTGTACACCAATACCAAGGCAAACAATTAGTGGATAATTTCAACAAATTAGCCACCAATGATTTGAATGTCATCGTCTATAATTTCGTGGATATGCTTTCGCATGCCAGAACAGATATGGCCATGATTAAGGAATTAGCTCCCGACGAATCTGCTTATAGAAGTTTGACCGCTAGCTGGTTCCAACACTCCCCTCTTTTTGATTTATTGAAAAAGATCGCAGAGAAAAAAGGACGAGTCATCATCACTACGGACCATGGAATGATACGCGTTCAAAACCCCATTAAAATTGTAGGAGATCGCAATACCAATACGAATTTGCGCTACAAACAGGGAAAGAATTTGAATTGGGATACGGCGAATAAAATGATGGTTTGCCGGAAGCCTGAGAACATCTTCTTGCCTAAACCGAATGTTTCTACGACCTATGTTTTTGCTAAAGAGGATAATCTGTTTGCCTACCCAAACAATTATAATCAATATGTAAATCACTACCGAAACACCTTCCAACACGGAGGAATTTCACTAGAGGAATGTATCATTCCAGTGGTTTACTATACAGGAAAGTAATTAAAGGCTGGAAACAGGGAAGATTTTACCCCCTTCGCACTTGAGAATTTGGCCAGGAACCTTGGTCATCGTGTTGTAATCGTGACTAGCCATAATGATGGCCATTCCGCTTTGATTCAACTCCTTGAACAATTGCATAATTTCTAACGAAACTTCCGGATCTAAGTGACCCGTAGGCTCATCAGCTAACAATAATACCGGGTTATTCAAGATCGCACGTGCAATACAAATACGTTGCTGTTCTCCCCCAGATAAACGGTGAATACGCTTTGAAATAGCAGAACTCATACCCACCCGAGCTAAAACCTCTTCAATCTTAAAGCGAATCTCCTCTTTATTCGTGTGACCAGTGGCCTCTAGAACAAAAGAAAGATTCTTCTCCACATTGCGGTCTGTCAGTAATTGAAAGTCTTGGAATACAAAACCCAATTTACGACGTAAGTAAGGCACTTCAGAACGCTTGATGGTATTCAATGAATAACCTGCCACCGAAGCAGTACCCGACTGAATACCTAATTCAGCGATAATGCTACGGAAGAAGGTACTTTTACCACTCCCCGTCTTACCGATTAAATAATAAAAATCTCCTTCATTAATCGTTAAATTAATGTCTTCCAGTGTGTTAACACCTTCCTGTGAAATTGTTACTTGTTCAAAAGATAAAACAGACATAGAAATGGCTTTTTTAATTAGGAGTTTGCTTTCGCGTGATCCGCTAAAAATTGAGCTAATCCGTTATCTGTCAACGGATGCTTTAATAAAGCTAACATCGCAGACAAAGGACCTGTCATCACATCAGCTGCTGCTTCAGCGCATTTGATAATGTGCATGGGGTGACGAACAGAGGCCGCTAAGATTTGGGTATCAAACTCGTAATTGTCATAGATTAAACGAATTTGCTCAATCAATTCAATTCCGTCGAATGAAATGTCATCTAAACGACCGATGAAAGGGGAAACATACGTTGCACCTGCTTTAGCCGCAAGCAAAGCTTGACCAGCTGAAAATACCAAGGTGCAATTCGTTTTAATCCCTCTTTCTGAAAAATATTTCAAGGCCTTAATACCGTCCTTGATCATAGGAATCTTAACTACGATTTTATCGTCCAGCTCCGCTAATTCTTCGCCTTCGCGAATCATTCCTTCATAATCAGTCGCAATTACCTCCGCAGAAACATCGCCATCCACGATATCACAAATTGCTTTGTAATGACGTAAAACATTGTCCTTTCCGGTGATTCCTTCTTTAGCCATTAAGGATGGGTTAGTCGTAACGCCGTCCAAAACACCTAAATCTTGTGCTTCCTTGATTTGAGCTAAATTAGCTGTGTCGATAAAAAATTTCATAGGTCAGATTTTTATAACAAAAAAATGGCAAATTCACCGCTACGACCGACCTACCCTTGCTTCGATCAAGACCTGGGGGATTCAGCGGGAGCTGGTAATTTGCCGTCACAAAGATGACAAAAAAGCAGCTTTTTTCAAAATATATATCGTTTTTTTGGAATCGGCACTTAACTTTAAACAATGAAAAAATCGATTCTATTTTTGAGCCTGGTATTTATGTGGGCATGTTCCACTTCAGGTGAGGCCTGGTTAGAGGAAGCGAAGACGCGCTTTGGCAAAGGAGAAAGTGTTTCAGCGAAAGAAGCGTTGGAAAAAGCCCTGGAGAAAAACCCTGGTTTAGCAGAGGCCTATAATTTAAGAGGGGTCATATTGTTTCAAGAAAAAAACTATCCGGAAGCAGAAGCCGCTTACCGAAAAGCGATTGAATTAAAACCGTCCTTATATACCGCACAATTGAATTTAGGGGCCGTATTGATGGAACAAGGCGTTTGGGATAAATCACTAGCCCCCACGAACCGAGCTATCGCAGCACAACCTGATTCAGCAGCTGGATATCTCCAAAGAGGCATCATTCAAGCTGCCCTAGCTAAACCCGCTGAGGCAAAAATGGATTTCACTGAGGCCATTAAACGATCACCAAAAGAAATCAACGCCTATTATAACCGCGGAAATATTTTATATCAAGAGGAAAACTATCCGGCAGCGATAGCTGATTTTGCCAAGGCAGCTGAGATTAATCCAAATTTTGGCAAGGCCTATTATGCTTTAGGCTTATCCTACATCAAATCGGATCAAAACGATAAAGCCTGTCTTGCTTTCCAGCAGGCCCAAAAACTAAACTACCCAGGCGCTGCCGAGGCAGTTAAAAACCTATGCAATCGATGATCAGAAACGCCCAATTTATCTTAGGTGGAATTTTCGGCCTAGCCTTTACCTTATTCACCTATTGGCAATTGAATGACCCAGATCCAGTACTCTGGGTACCCGTCTATGCCACAGCTGTTTATACGTCTATTCAAGCGATGAGAGGAAAGACTAATCCGGAACTTTTGCTTGTCTTATTTTGCCTCTCCTTTTTTGCAGGATTACAATTATGGATGGAAATGACCGCCTGGGAAGGATTTTTAACAGACGGATTAAGCATGAAAACACATAACCAAGAATTAGCGAGAGAGGCCGTGGGTCTATGGATTGCATCGGGATCTTTAGCGCTTTTTTACGGTTTACACAAAATGAAATAAGATGTTAGACTTAGGTTTTGTCTCAGCCATTTTGCCTAATAAAAGCCTTTTTGAGGTTTTGGATTATGCACATCAACAGCATTTTGCCTGCGTAGAGGTTATGTGCTGGCCATCTTCCTCTAGCGATGCGCGTCGCTATGCGGGCGTTTCGCACATCGCGGTGGATCAATTATCAGCTACAGAATTACTTGAGCTGAAAGCTCAATTAGAAATTCATCCAGTAAAGGTCTCAGCACTAGGGTATTATCCGAACCCATTGGATCCTGATGAGACTCAGGCGGCTTTTTACCGAGAGCATATCAAGGAGCTTATAAAAGCGGCGGCGGTTTTAGGTATTGAACGTGTAAATACCTTCGTAGGACGAGATTACACAAAGAATGTGGCCTATAATGTGGGACGATTTACAGAGGTTTGGCCGGAGATTATCGCCTTAGCTGATTCTTTACAGATTAAAATAGGCATTGAGAACTGTCCTATGTTTTTTACGGATGACGAGTGGCCGGGTGGAAAGAATTTAATGACTACTCCTAAAGTCTGGGATGAGTTGTTTACGATTATTCCATCGGCGAATTTTGGCCTAAATTATGATCCATCTCATATGGTGTTCCAAATGATGGACTATACCTACCCTATCTATCATTATGCTGATCGGATCCACCATGTGCACTTGAAGGATGTGAAAGTATATCCAGAGAAATTAAATCGCGTGGGCATTTTAGCGAATCCATTAGAATACCATTCGCCTAAAATACCAGGTTTGGGAGATATTCATTGGGGAAAATTCATTTCTGCCTTAAATGATGTGCGCTATAGAGGTCCTATCGTCATTGAGGTCGAAGATAAGGCCTACGAAGGTTCTGAGGAGGATATTGATAAAGCAATTCGAAGCGCTCGAAATCACATTCAACAATTTTTACCCTAAAAAAAGGGCTTCATTTCTGAAGCCCTTTTTTAATTCATTCATCCGATTTTATTTGCTAGGTTTAGCAAAGATCACAGGATCAATTGTTGGATTAATTTCTACTGAAACCGTTTCCACTGTCATAGTACCACCCATTGGGCTAGGTGTTTCAACGGTATGAGGGAAAGCTAGACCATTGACCATCTTGTAGTTAGAGAAATTTACTTCTGAATCTACTTCCTGTCCATTGACATTCACTTTAGCTTGAGTTTTCACCACATAATTAGTCGCAGTAGAAACATATACCTTGCTATCTTCACCAGATGGCTTAGTTACTGTTAAAAGATACACATCAGCACCGTCTAATTTTTCTTTAGAGACTAATTCAATTTTGTAGCCATCGCTCTTCGCAGAAGTCAAAATAGAGCCTAGTACTTTCTGTGAAGCAGCCATTTTTACTTGTTCAGCTGGCATATCTTCCGGTGAACCCGTACCACCCATCATCGCTGGGCGATTCATCCAACCTTTGTCGCCATCAATCACCGTAATGATTTTATTTCCCATCACTTCGATCTCCGTACGGAAAGATTTTCCTACCACTAAAGATGTTTTACTTTCGATATCCATCCCCTGAACTGAGAATTTATTCTTTAACACCGCTGTTTTTACGGTAGCCCATTTATCCAAGCCACCCATCGCAGCTTCGTGTTTCGCCAAAATTTCTTCTGTTGATTGTGCTGAGGCAACCGAAGCTACTAGCATACCCGCCACTAGGCAGATCGATTTGATCATTGTTTTCATTTTATAGGGGTTTAATTTGTCCAAAAATAGGGAATTTATTGAGATTTCTTCGGAATTGATCTCATTACAATGAACCAACCGATTAAAACTAAAATAGCAGCCATAAAGAAGGCGGCACCAGGAAATACAATTGGGGCTTTTTCAGAAGCAAAATAGGCGAACAAATTAGACGCTAACAAAGGCCCAAAAATCGTTGTAATTGACTGTAAACTGGTTAATCCTCCTTGCAATTCCCCTTGTTCATTTGCCCCCACTTGCTGGGTAATTAAACTTTGAAGCGCGGGACCCGCAATTCCACCTAGTCCAAAAGGAATCATAAAGGCATACATCATCCACGACTTCGTGGCATAGGCGAACATAAAAAAGCCTATCCCATACAGCAAAAGACCGTAAGAGATCGCTTTTATCTCCCCCAGTTTGGGCATAATAACACGCGCTAATCCACCTTGAACGATAGCTACAATTAGACCCACAAAGGCTAAAGAATAACCCACTTGATCTGGAGTCCAGCCAAAAACCTTCATCGTAAAATAAGACCACGTACTTGGATGCACTTGACCGGCTAATTGTAAGCAGAAAAATCCACCCACTAGGCCGGCAATAACCGGGTATTTTGTCAAATTCTTTAAAGAACCTAGCGGGTTTGCACGCTTGATATCGAACGGACGGCGATTTGATTTTGCAAGTGATTCAGGCAAAATAAAATAGCCGTAAATACCATTGATTAGCGTTAAAGCTGCTGCTGCAAAGAAAGGGATGCGGTCTCCATAAGATGCTAAAAGGCCACCTATTGCAGGTCCTAAGATAAATCCTACCCCAAAAGCAGCACCTACAACCCCAAAATTCTTAGCCCGATCCTCCGGTTTCGATACATCGGCAATATAGGCCTGAGCTGTGGTAAAACTAGCCCCTGTTATACCTGACATGATCCGACCAATAAAAAGCCACACGATATTGGGTGCAAAGGCTAAGACTAAATAATCAATAGTAAACCCGAATAGGGAGGCTAAAATCACTGGGCGGCGACCCACTTGGTCGGACAGACCACCTAAAATAGGGGAAAACAAAAACTGCATAATGGCATATGAAGCCATCAACCAACCGGCATATTGAGAAGCCACGGAAATATCCCCCCCTACAAAACCTTTGATTAAGGTAGGTAGAACCGGGATAATCAGGCCTATTCCTAAGACGTCAATTAAAAGTGTGATGAAGATAAATCCAATTGCCGGATCCTTTTTACTCGCCATTTGATGTTAGATTAGGCTGCAATTTAAGAAAAAGGATACTGAATTCTAGTCTTTAAAAATTCCTTACTGGTTTCTGCACACGAAAAAGGTGTTTTACCGGCATCGGGTACCGCATCTAATTCAACGATGGCAAAGCCCTTAAATTTAATCTTATCTAAATTAGCGAACACTTCCTCTAAATTCACTTTTCCTTGGCCTAATTCCACGAAACGATAGCGAGGTTCTGTTTGGCGTACATCTTTTACATGAAGAGAATGCAATACCTTTTTGTATTTCAATACCGCCTCTGCTGGATTCCCTCCCCCTTGGAAATAATGGGCAACATCTAACAATAATTTAATTTTAGAGGGATCCATATGTTGAACTAACAACTCCACCTCTTCTGGCGTTTCACCAAACTGATCCATGTGATTATGGTAAGTCGCTTGAATGCCTATTTCCTTCGTTTTAGCACCGATTTCATTCATCACTTCAGCTAAACGAATTAAGTCTTTCTCCTCTGGTTTCACGCCTTTCTTTCGCAAAGAATTCGTCAATTGTATCGATGTTCCACCTAATGCCTTCACAAAATTCGCGTGCTTTACATGTTGAGCGATAGACGCGTCTACTTTAGCTGGATCAATCTCCACATTTCCACTCGAAAACATACATAATTGCAGGCCTGATTGATCAATAAGCGCCTTTAATGCAGCAGGATTTTCACCATATTTTGAGAAGGTATTTGCACGTAATTGAATACCCTTAAAGCCTAGACTAGCGATATCTTTAATCGCTTGCTCATCCTGCCCACTCCAAGTGATGGAGGAATAACCTAAAGAATAGGATTTATTGGCAGCGAAAAGAGAAGAAATGGGTAGTGTAGTTGCCAGCGTTAAGGCTAGAAATTCGCGTCTTGAAGTCATAGTAGAGGTTTTTAATTAAAAGCCTCATTACCAGTTTATTTACTCTCGCTAAATTTTAAATAATCAGCTAATAGTGTCAGCTTATCGGTACCGATATAATCCACCCCGATATCAAGTAGCGCTTGAAATCCTAATAAGGTATCTGGCGTGGCCCACAAGCGCACTTTTCGACCATTTGCATGGACTTTACCTACGTAGGATTTTAATTTTTCCTTTAGATTAGCCGGGATGGGACCCTGACCATTCCAAAAGCCAAATTTGAACATAGATTCACTTTCTAACACCACTTTATTCGTAGGAAATGTTTCGTCAGAGCGGCCATCAAAGGTGATCCAAGCAGGGGATTCGATGTATTGGGATGGTTTTGGGCGATTGCCTGAAAAGACAATACGAAAGTTTTTCCGCATCAGAATCTCAGCATGCGGCTTCAAAGCCGCAATAATCAATGGCAAGGTAGAATCAGAGGAGGTTTTCGAGTCAATCAATAGTTGATGAAAATTACCTTCTTTGTTTGCCTTCAAAACGCAAATAATGGGATCGATATATAGATCCTTTAAATTACGATTCAGGCTTAGTTGAGAACGTTCATGCCCTACAAGCAAATCTCCATTCACCGCATACACATCTGCCTCAATCGAACCAAAACCTAAAGCAAATGCCTCAAAAAAAGGTCTTTCATGCTCGTAATCGTTGTGGGCATGGGCCTTTTTTACAGGGCTTTGCGCCAATGCAGAAATTGAAAGCAATAAAAGAAGGATCTTTTTCATTAACCTTTCACATAATCACCCGATGCAATACGTGTTTTAGGGTCGATTTTCTTATTGTATAAATAGGCATAAGTCTCTATTTCTTTGCCCTTCAAGCTCACTTTTACGTGCTCACGAACGAATAAACTGGACTCCGGTTTGTCAGAATTAAATTCCTCGTACTCATCTAATACGTTCAATAATTTGATAGTGTTAGACAGTAAATACAACTCTCCTACCACTTGGTCTTTTGCATCATCCGATGGGATAATACCCGGATAATCAGCCACTTGGTACATTTGACCTTGGTAGGTCGCCATGCCGATGTAGTCTGAATTACGGGCAATTAGGCGGTGTAAGTCGTTTCCACAATCGCGGCGCAAGGTTCCGTAAACGAATAAATATTCTTCTACGTCTGGTTCAGGGAGTTTCGCTTCTTCCAAAGTCAAGACTAAGTCCTCCTGCTCTACTACTGTTCCTTCCGTCAATAATACATTGCCAATAATACCCTCAAAAGGCGCGGATACGATGGATTCCATCTTCATTGCCTCAATCACATATAAAGGAGCGTTTAATTTCACCTCATCTCCTGGTTTCACCAAGATACGGGATAAACGACCTTGCAATGGAGCTCCTATATCTCCTTTCGTTTTAGCCTTCGCGTGTTGTGCACGCTCTACTTTAACGTTTTTATCTAAAATTTTGATGCGTCGCGCTTGACCATTTAATTCAAATGTCACGTTACGCAAGCCTGATTCATCCGGCTCAGACATGTACAAGAACTTCACGATGATCGTTTTACCTGGCTCAATCGTAATCATAATCTCCTCATCCTGCTTCAAGCCATAGAAGAACGCTGGTGTAGGAAGTGCGGATAATTCACCAAATAAGGCAGAACTCTTGTAATAATCCTCGTACACTTTCGGGTACATCTTGTAAGACAAGTAATCAAAGAATCCATCTTCCGCCTCAGGGAATTTCTTCGTAAACGATTTGAAATCTGCATCGAAATCGATGGGTGCCAAATGATCATTTGGACGACCTTCGATTGCATGTTCTCCTTTTAGGACGATCTCTTGTAATTGTTTAGGGAAACCTTGGTAGGGCTGGCCTAAGCCACCTTTGAAGAAGTCTTTTACGGATTCAGGGAAGGACAAGGTAGCGCCTTTGGCATACACATCCTCAGCGGTTAACGAATTCGCGGTCATAAAGATGGCCATATCCCCTACTACTTTCGAGGATGGTGTCACTTTCACGATATCGCCGAAAAGCGTGTTCGCTTCCGTGTAATTACGCTTCAATTGCTCGAATTTATCACCCACACCTAAGGCAATAGCCTGGCCACGCAAGTTCGTATATTGTCCACCTGGAATCTCATTATTATACACCTCAGCTGTTCCAGCCTTCAATTCCGATTCAAAAGGAGCATACATCGTACGAACCGCCTCCCAGTAATTTGAATATTCATTTAATAGATCCAAATCTAAATCTGATGCTTTCTTGTGACCTTGCATCATCGCCACTAAGGAGTTTAAGTTAGGCTGAGACGTCAATCCTGACATCGCTCCTAACGCACCATCTACAATATCCACACCAGCCTCAATGGCCTTTAAATACGTCGCTGATTGAACCGAAGCCGTATCATGCGTGTGCAAGTGAATTGGTAAATCGACCGCCTTCTTTAATTCGGTGACTAATTTTTCTGCTTGGAATGGGCGTAAAAGACCGGCCATATCCTTAATCGCTAACATATGAGCACCGGCATCTTCTAACTGACGTGCCATATCTACATAGTATTGCAGATTATATTTCTCATTCGTAAACACATCTCCGGTATAGCAGATGGCTGCCTCTGCGATGCCTGGAGTCCGTTCGCGAACAGCTTTGATCGAAACTTTCATCGCATCGATCCAGTTCAAGGAATCGAAAATACGGAAGACATCTACTCCAGCCTCAGATGATTTTTCCACGAATTTCTCAATCAAATTATCTGGATATGCAGAATATCCTACGGCATTCGACCCGCGGAATAACATCTGCAATAACATATTCGGCATTGCCTCGCGGAACTCTTGCAAACGCTTCCAAGGAGATTCCTGCAAGAATCGCATCGCCACGTCGAAGGTCGCTCCTCCCCAAACCTCCATCGAGAATAATTGAGGGAAAGATTTCGCAAATCCGTCAGCCACAGCTAACATATCTTGTGTACGCACACGCGTCGCTAAAAGCGATTGGTGTCCATCACGGAAAGTCGTATCGGTGAAATAAATTTGCTTCGCATCGCGGATGTGTTTCGCAAATTTTTCAGCACCCATTTCGGTTAATAACTGCTTATTGCCTTTTGGATATTCTTTCAAAGGATCCACGTAGGGGATAATCGGCGTGCGGAAAGGAGCCGTTGGCTTCACTTTGACATCCGGATTACCGTTTACGATCACTTCACCTAGGTAACGAATCGCCTTCGTTGAGCGGTCACGCGTAGGCTTGAAGTTGAATAATTCTGGGTGATTCGCAATGAACGGTACCGTGCAAAGTCCCTCCTGGAACACCGGGTGCGTGATTACATTGCGTAAGAACGGAATATTGGTTTTCACACCACGGATTCGAAATTCAGTAAGCGCGCGGTTTAAACGCTCGGACGCACCGCGAAGCGTGCGGCCTTTAGCCGATACTTTCACGAGCATCGAATCGAAATAAGGCGAAATTTTCACCCCTGGATACGAAGATCCTTCATCTAAACGAATACCGAAGCCGGCCGCATTTCTGTAGGCAATAATGGTACCAAAATCCGGTTTAAATCCATTGGCCGGATCCTCTGTCGTAATACGACATTGGATGGCGAAGCCCTTCAGAGGAATATCCGCTTGGTTTTGGATGAAAATACCTGGATCAGATAACTTGTAATTTTGAGCGATGAGGATTTGCGTACGAACGATATCGATACCCGTCACTTCTTCTGTAATCGTATGTTCTACTTGGATACGTGGGTTGACCTCAATAAAGAAGATATTTTCCTCTTTATCCACTAGAAATTCTACGGTACCCGCGTTATAATAGTTTACCGCTTTACCAATGGAAAGCGCGTAAGCGTATAATTTTTGCTTTGTTTCTTCTTTTAAACCAAAAGAGGGAGCAATCTCTACCACTTTTTGGAAACGTCTTTGTACCGAACAATCACGTTCATACAAATGCACTAAATTTCCGTGTTGGTCTCCTAATAATTGTACTTCGATGTGCTTCGGATCATCGATGAATTTCTCGATAAATAAGGTCTCATCTCCGAACGCATTTTTCGCCTCATTCTTTGCTTCTTGATAGGCCTTTTCTAATTCCTCTTCGGTTCTCACGACACGCATTCCACGTCCACCTCCACCGGCAGCCGCTTTCACCATCACAGGGAATTTGATTCGTTTAGCTTCTGATAAGGCCAAAGAATAATCCGATAAATCTCCCTTCGAATCTTCAATCATTGGCACATTTGCCTTCAAGGCTGCGACCTTCGCGGCTACTTTATCACCTAAGGCATTCATAGCTTCAGGTGATGGGCCTACGAAAACGATCCCCTCTTCACGGCAACGTGTCGCCAAAACCACATTCTCTGATAAGAAACCATATCCTGGATGAATCGCATCGATTTTCTTCGATTTACACAAAGAAATCAAGCCTTCGATATCCAAATAGGGCTTTAGAGGCTCGTCGTCTTTACCGATTTGATAGGCTTCGTCAGCCTTGTAGCGGTGAAGCGAATAGCGATCCTCAAAAGTGTAGACCGCTACGGTGCGAATGCCTAATTCGGATGCAGCGCGCATAATTCGAATAGCAATCTCGCCTCGGTTAGCGATCAATAGACTAGATATTTTCTTAACGTATGATTTTGGCATAATCAGTAAAGTAGGAGATTCTAACAAAAATGCTAAATATATTGTGAAATTTGCATCGAATACCGCATTTTATTTGGTAAAACTTAAAAAAATACCATATTTATTGGGTTCGTTACCAAGAAAAATAAATCTACCGCCTTCGAACGTTTTTTCTTAACTTGCAGGTCGAACAAAAATTCCCCTTTTATGAAACCCATTATCGGCATTACATTAGGTGATTACAACGGAATCGGTCCGGAAGTAATCTTGAAATCCTTAGCAAGTCCAAGGATCCTAAAGTGGTGTACGCCTGTGATTTACGGCTCATCGAAGGTGCTGGATTTTTACCGAACAAAATTCGAATTAAAAGAATGGAACATCCAATCCATTCAAGATGCCTCTGAAGCGAAGTCTGGTGAAAGTTATGTCATCAACTGTTGGGACGATGCCGCGACGCTTATCGAACCAGGAAAAGAAACGAAAGAAGCTGGAAAAGCGGCTTTTGATTGCCTAGAACGCGCTTCGAATGACTTAGACCGCGGATTAATTGCTGCCGTAGTCACAGCCCCAATTAACAAACACAACATTCAATCAGAGGAATTCAAATTCCCAGGTCATACCGAATATTTTACTGAGCGATTCGAGGCTAAAACCTCCTTAATGCTGCTCGTTTCTGACAACTTACGTATGGGTGTTGCAACAGGCCATATCCCCTTATTAGAGGTCCCTGCAGCGCTGAGTGCAGATTTATTGCGTGCTAAAATTCAACTTTTCCTATCGAGTTTGAAAGAAGATTTTTCGCTGGACAAACCTCGTTTAGCAGTGTTAGGATTGAATCCACATGCGGGAGATTCTGGACTTTTAGGACAAGAAGAATTAGAAATTATTCAACCAGTGGTGGATGAATTTAGAGCGAAAGGCCACCTGGTTTTTGGACCCTATCCGGCGGATGGCTTCTTCGGAAAAGCGCAATTCAAAGAGTTTGATGGTGTTTTAGGCATGTACCACGATCAAGGATTGATTCCTTTCAAATACATCGCTTTTGATTCTGGAGTCAACTTTACTGCAGGTCTACCAGTCATTCGCACCTCTCCTGATCATGGAACGGCTTATGATATTGCCGGCACAAATGTAGCTGACCCTGGCTCCTTTTTACAAGCCATCTTTCTAGCCTTAGATCTTATAAAAAATCGAATGGATGCGTAATATACGAGTTTTGATCGTCGACGAGGTTCATCCTTCGATGGCTGAAGGACTGACGAAATTAGGCTTCGAGGTAGAAACGCGTACGAATTTATCTCTTGCCGATTTCGCTTCTATTCTACCCTCTTTCCACGGTTTAGTCGTTCGCAGTAAATTCAAAATTACAGCTGATCTACTCGAAAACACGTCCTTATCCTTCATCGCACGCGCTGGAGCTGGACTTGATTTACTGGACGTAGACGCTTGTTTAGCAAAAGGAATCGCTGTTTTTTCAGCCAACGAAGGAAATTCAGACGCCGTAGCAGAGCATGTTATCGGACAAATTCTTTCACTAGCCCACAAATTGCATACCGCAGACACCGAAGTACGCCATGGCTTATGGGAAAGGGAAGGCAACAGAGGCTTTGAGATTAAAGGTAAAACCATCGGTATCATCGGATACGGGAATATGGGAAAAGCGGTGGCTACACGTCTGGCTGCTTTTGGTTTACAGATTTTGGCCTACGATAAATATGCACCATCTGCTGATTATCCAGGTACTATGGAGCAAATTTTTGAAACAGCGGACATCTTGAGCCTACATATTCCTTTGACATCAGAAACAAAAGGACTTGTTTCAACGGAGTTTTTAGCGTCTTTCAAAAAGCCTATTTTGTTCATCAATAGTTCCAGAGGGCCTATTGCACCGCTAGAACCACTACTAGAAGGTTTACGAAATGGTCGGATAAAAGGTCTTGCATTAGACGTTTTGCCTAACGAAAAATTATCCTCCTGGTCCCCTGTTGAAATTGAGCTATTCGCTGAAATCGCAGCCTATCCAGCTACCATTTTCAGCCCACACGTAGCCGGCTGGACCGTAGAGAGTTATATTAAAATCAACGAGGTTTTACTCGAAAAAATAAAGGCCCAATTTCACTTATGAATTACCCCGTAAATCTTGCTGAAAAACTGGGATTTAACCAGATCAAAGAGGAAATTAAGCAGATTTGCTTAAGTCCGATGGGGCAAGAATTTGCCGATAAAATGCGTTTCTCGGACCGATTCCCTTTGGTCAAACAATGGGTGGAACAAGTCGATGAAATGGGCCGCATTCTAGGGGAACACGGAGGCGAATTTCCACAAACAGATTACCTAGATCTTCGTGCCTATTTAAGCCCTTTGCAATTAGAAGGCCATTATTTATCAGCAGACGAATGGAGAGATTGGCAACGTGCGTTGACAGTTTTGTATGAAACCATTCGTTTTTTTGCTGCCATCGATGCCACAGAATACCCGGAGATACATAAGATTACGCAGCATTTTTTAGCCAAAGGCGCGGAAAGCAATGGAGATTTTCGTCAGATTATTCCCATCATTCAGGATTTAGACCGCGTTTTTGACATCAATGGGCAAATAAAGGAGACCGCCTCCCCTGCCTTGGGCGATTTACGTCGTAAAAGAATTGCGGAGGAACAAGGTCTGAGAAAGAAATTGGATTCCTATTTAAGCCAGGCCTATAAGGAGGGCTGGGTGAGCAAGGATTTCTCTTTGACTTTACGGAATGGCCGGATGGTGATTCCACTCGCTGCAGAGCATAAACGCAAGATTAAGGGTTTCGTACAAGATGAATCGGATACAGGTAAAACGGTCTTTTTAGAGCCTGCAGATGCATTGGCGATGAATAATGAGATCAAATCACTCGAATCCGCTGAACGTAGAGAAATCATTCAGATTTTGTCTAAACTGTCTGATCGCATTCGACCTTTGACGCCCTTTTTAGCCCACGCCTTTTCGTGGTTAGGTTTGATCGATTTTATTCGGGCCAAAGCCCTTTGGGGAGCCGAACACAATGCCATCAAACCCACGTTTATTCAAGATTATCCAGTCGTGAACTGGACCGATGCGCGTCATCCACTATTAGAGAAATCGCTCGAGAAAATAGGCAAGAAAATTAAACCACTGACGATTCGATTAGAAGACGAAAGACGCATCATGGTGGTTTCTGGGCCAAATGCGGGTGGTAAATCAGTGACGTTGAGCACCGTGGGACTACTTCAGTTTTTGTTTCAATCTGGCTGCTTAGTACCCTTGGCAGAAGGAAGTACCATGGGATTCTTCTCGCAGATCTTCCTGGATATGGGGGATGAACAAAACTTGGAGAATGAATTAAGTACCTATTCCTCTCACTTGAGTAATATGCGGCATTTCTTGCAACATGTGAATGAGAAGAGTTTGATTCTAGTGGATGAATTCGGAACAGGTACAGAACCATCCTTGGGTGGTGCTATTGCGGAATCCATATTAGAAAAGCTGGCAGATAAGGGATGTTTCGGGGCGATTAATACCCACTTTGGTAATTTAAAAAGCCTTGCAGACCGCCAAAAAGGTCTTTTCAATGCCGCCATGCGCTACGATACCGAACACTTGGAACCCCAATTCATCTTGGATATGGGGAAACCGGGTAGCTCCTTTGCCTTTGAAATTGCACAGAAGATTGGATTGCCTAAAGCCATCATCGAAAATGCCCGCAAAAAACTAGGCAAAAAGCAGGTGGACTTTGATAAGTTATTGCTGGAAACGGAGACGGAGAAGCAGATTTGGGAAAGTAAAAATGCCAGCCTAGCCCTCGCAAACGAGCAGGCTCAATCCATCAAAGAGAATTACGAGCGCTTAAAGAATCATGTTCAGGAAGAACAAAAGGCAATGTTAAATGCGGCAAAAGCTGAGGCCAAAAAGATCATTCAAGAGGCCAATCAACGCATTGAACAAACCATTCGTCAGATTAAGGAGAAGGCGGCTGATAAAGAAAAAACGAAGGAATTACGCGCGGATTTAGAACAATTTGTTCAAAAAGAATTAAAACCGGTGGCCCCACTCAAGGTCGTTTCCGAAACACCAGGAATCGTTTATGCCAACTCCCCTATCGCGGTAGGAGATTGGGTGGTAATTAAGGGAAGCGGAGATGAACCTACTTTGGGACAAATCCTAGAATTAAAAGGCAAAGATGCCATGATTTCGCTGGGTGCTATTCGAAGTACCATTAAGTTAAATCGCCTTCAAAAAATCGTTCCGCCTAAACAACAGAAAAAAAGTACGGCTCCTCTTCGTGGCATCGACATCAACGATCGCATGGCACAATTCCAATTAAAACTGGATGTGAGAGGCAAACGTGGCGAGGAAGTTTACGTTATTTTAGACCAATACATAAACGATTGCCTACTTTTAGGGGTTCCAGAAGTCCAAATTTTACACGGAAAAGGTGACGGAATCTTGCGTACCCTCATCCGTGAACAAGTAAGACGCTATAAAGAAATTAAATCGATTCAAGACGAACATGCAGACCGTGGCGGTGCGGGAATTACCATCGTCCAATTCAAATGATCCGACTCATCATCGCTTTGTTTTCCCTCGTTTTCTGCAGCTCCTGCATGCTACAATATGCCGCTGGACTGAGTCAAATCCAACAAGAAAAATACGAGCAAGCCACGTATAATTTTTCTGTAGCTCTTTCAAAAGACCCTAAAAACCCAGAAATCTACTTCGCTAGAGCCTTTTCTCGCGGATCCATGGAACAATATTCGGGAGCTATTTCGGACTTAACTAAGGCCATTCGCCTCGATTCAACCAATGCTGACTATTACTTCTATCGCGGCTACTTCAAATCAAAATTAGGTAACGATAAAGGAGCCATTCGGGACTTTTCTAAATCGATTATTTACTACCCCTATTACCATGAGACCTATTATAATCGCGGAATAAATCTGATGCATTTAGGTCTATTGGACGATGCCTGTCTCGATTTTAAGACGGCGATTGAGCTGGGGGATACGCTTTCTTTGAAGTATCAGAGAAGTCTTTGTAAAAAAGAGTAGAGAGTATAGAGTAGAGAGAAGAGATGGTAAATGGAGGCTTCATTTGCTTTGAAAGCCTGCGAAAATTCGTGTTATTTGTAGCTTATTTTTAAATTTTAACGATTCATTATGTCTATTGCAAAAACCGGCGACAAGGTTGCCGTACACTACACAGGTAAACACACCGACGGTTCTATTTTCGACTCTTCTGTAGGAAGAACTCCACTTGAATTCCAATTAGGTTCAGGAATGGTTATCAAAGGTTTTGATGATGGCGTAACTGGCATGGCAATTGGTGAGAAAAAAACCGTTGTTATCCCGGCTGCTGAAGCTTATGGCGAACATTCTCCTGAAAATACGGTGACTTTAGAGCGTGCTCAAATTCCTCCACACATTGAATTAGAATTAGGCGCTTCGTTATCTATGCACCAAGATGGTGGTCACGTTGTAGAAGTGGTGATCACTGATTTAACCGATTCTCACGTTACTTTAGACGCAAATCACCCATTAGCTGGCCGTGATTTAACTTTTGAACTTGAATTAGTATCGATCTCATAAGATATGAAAATTAATTTGCGCTCCTTTGCCCCCCATGGGATTGTCCTTTTGGGCTTTTTATTGATTGCTTTTATTTATTGTGGACCCGTTCTACAAGGAAAAGTATTGATTCAGCACGATATTCAGCAAGCCCAGGCGGCGGCACAGGAGAGCTTACAGTACAAAGAAAAGACCGGCGAGGATGCTTGGTGGTCTAATTCGATGTTTGGCGGGATGCCTACTTACCAGATTTCTGGATCTTATCCGTATTCTATTTCTGCCAAAATCGGTTCTTTCATTACCAACCTCTTACCATCTCCCGTTAATTTGCTCGTTTTGCAGATGTTGGGGATGTATATTTTGCTTTGGGCGATGGGAGCCTCCCCTATTTTAGGCTTCGCTGGAGCCGTTTTTTATGCCTTTGCGACCTATAATATGGTCATCATTCCAGCAGGACACACTTCCAAGGTATTAGCTTTAGCCTATGCCCCTATCGTTTTAGCGGGCGTAAAACTAGGCTGGGGAAATCGCAAATGGCTTGGAGCCGCCTTGTTCACGCTAGGAATGGCCCTCGAATTATACGCTAACCACGTACAGATAACGTATTACCTTTTCTTCATCATCGGATTCTATAAAATCTATACCCTTTCTCAAGCCATCGTTCAAAAAACAGTGGTAGAATGGTTTAAGCGCGGATTATTGCTTGGTTTAGGATTAGTTTTAGCCTTAGGGACTCACTCGATGCGTCTTTGGAATAACTACGAATATGCCAAAGAAACGACGCGTGGCGCCTCCGAATTAAGCGCCAACAAATCACGTGGAGATGGTTTAGACCAAACTTACGCCTTCGATTGGTCCTATGGAATCGCCGAAACAGGTACCTTATTAATCCCGAATTTCATGGGTGGTGCCTCAGGTGGTGATTTAGGCGGTACCGCTTCGAATACATATCAAACAATGACGAATGCGGGCATTCCTGAAGAGCAAGCATTAGGATTCGTCGAAAAAGGTCCAGCTTATTGGGGTGAGCAAAGCTATACGGCAGGCCCAGCCTATGCCGGTGCTTTAGTCATTTTCTTATTTTTATTCGGAGCATTCTACATCAAATCCGCCGAAAAATGGTGGATCATCGGATTTACCGCCTTATTCATCACGTTCGCTTGGGGTAAATACTTCTTTTTCAATGGTCTTTTATTCCAATTCTTCCCATTATTCAATAAGTTCAGAGCCATCACCATGGTGTTGTCTTTCGTTCAATTAGGGTTCGTTAGTTTGGGCGTCTTAGGTTTGATTCGCTTCATTCAGCAAAAAGCGAGCTGGTCGGACATCAAAAAACCTTTATTGTATGCTGCTGGATTAAGCGGCGGGCTTGCTCTATTTTTCGGAATGGCGCCGGATTTATTTTTTGACTTTAAAGGACCAAATTTTGGAGGTGCTTTAATCCAAGATACGGGCTTAAATAACCAAATCTGGCGCTCGATTCAACTAGATCGCATCGAACTATTTCAGTCGGATGCCTTCCGTAGTTTCTTTATTGTATTGATAGGTGCAGGCATTTTATGGGTGGCTAGCACGGGGAAAGTCAAGAAATCCATTTGGTTAATTGCCTTGGTTCTGTTAGGTATTTTTGACTTAACTCCGGTGGCGAAACGTTATTTTGGCAAAGATTTCTTTGTTTCAAAAGCAACTTTAGATGAGCAAATCTTGCCTACGCCAGCAGACCAAAAAATCCTTCAAGATTCCACCCATTACCGGGTGGTTAACGTCGCAACCAATTTTATGAGCGACGCGACTACGTCCTATTACCATCAGTCTTTGGGTGGATATCACGCAGCAAAATTACGCCGTTACCAAGAGTTAATCGAGAAACAGTTCACTGCAAATCCAGGACAAATGAACATCCTGAATATGCTGAATACGAAATACATTCTAAGCCCAGATTCAACTGGCCAATTAGCACCACAAACCAATCCAGGTGCTTTAGGAAATGCCTGGCTTGTCTCTTCGGTTCAAGTGGTTCCTACGGCGGATGAGGCCTTGAATGGAATTGGCAAAATCGATCCGCGTAACGTGGCATTAGTCGAGAAAAAAGATGCTTCTTTCGTTCCAGGAGCCAGCTTTAAAACGGACGGAACGATTAACCTAACTTCATACAAACCCAATCATTTAACCTACAGCTCAGACGCAAAGAACCCCAGTTTTGCCGTATTCTCTGAAATTTACTACCGAGGAAACAAAGACTGGAAAGCCTATATCGATGGTAAAGAAACGAATCACGTGCAAGCGGATTACGTTTTACGTGGTCTAGCCATTCCAGCCGGCAAACACACTATTGAGTTCAAATTCGCTCCTGTTTCTGTAATTACAGGAAATAAAATCGACTTAGCCGCTTCCATCGCGATGCTTTTATTTATTGCATTTGCCTTTTTTCAGGCAGCTAAGGCTAAAAAAGAAATACTATGATCTACTCCATGACGGGCTTTGGAAAATCCCAAAAAGAAATCCAAGACCTGCAAATCCGTGTCGAAGTTAAAAGTCTAAACTCGAAGTT
Organism: Cytophagaceae bacterium; assembly: GCA_027491195.1. Lineage (GTDB taxonomy): Bacteria > Bacteroidota > Bacteroidia > Cytophagales > Spirosomataceae > Aquirufa > Aquirufa novilacunae. The sequence goes on from JAIXWQ010000008.1 coordinate 24,147, forward strand.
TACGGATATATTTTGCCGTGTTCCTAAATCCTTTTCAGCTAAAGAAATAGACATTCGGAATTACCTGACTCAACAATTAGAGCGCGGTAAAATGGAGCTAAATCTCCATATTCAAAAGAATAACGAGAACGTAGAACAAAGCATCCTACCTCAAGCGCAAATAGCTACTTATTTCGCTGAATTAAAGCGCTTCGCTACTGAATTAGGGGTCCAAAACATCGACGAAAACGCCTTGTATTTGCAGGCTATGTCCATGCCAAGTCTTAATTCATCCGATCAATCACAGGAGAATGAAGAGGAAATAGAGGCCTTGTGGCAAGTCGTATTTTCAGCCGTTCAAGAAGCGGTAAAAGAATGCAAAGAATTCCGTGCCCGCGAAGGCAAAGTGGTGGAAGATAAATTCCGTGAATACATCGCCTCCATCAAATCTGGTCTAGCACAGGTTTTAGAACAAGACAAAATCCGGATGCCGGGTATCCGCGAACGAATGCGCAATGCCCTTTTAGAACTTGGATTAAAAGAAGACTTCGACAAAAACCGCTTCGAGCAAGAAGTCGTTTACTACATCGAAAAATTTGATATCTCGGAAGAAAAAGTGCGTCTAGCCACTCACCTTGACTATTTCATCGAAATCCTAGAGGAAGGAAACGGCAAGAAACTGAACTTCATGGCCCAGGAAATTGGCCGCGAAATCAACACCATCGGCTCAAAAGCAAACGACTCTACCATTCAGCGCTTAGTGGTGAATATGAAGGATGAGCTGGAAAAAATTAAGGAGCAAACGGCGAATGTTTTATAATTGCGAAGCAATTTTGAAACGTTAAAGCAAAAAGAATAAAGCACAAATAATAAAGATTGTATCGCCTTCGGCGATAAATTCTGAAGGATTTTTTCTCTCAACATAAAAAGAGCGGCAATTGCCGCTCTTTTTATTCCAAATTTATTCTTTATTCTTTATGCTTTATTTTTTACAAAATAATCAAAGCTATCCCCGCACACCCCAATCCAATCCCTACCCATTGCTTCTTCGTTAATTGTTCTTTGAAGAAAATCAAAGCAGTAAAGGCACTCAAGAGAATCACACCCAGGTTATAAATCGTCAAGACAACTGCCCCATTTTGTTGGTAAGCATCTAATGCTTTTAATAAGAAATAAAAGGAGAAGAAGTTAGGCAAGCCTAAAGGTATTGCGGCTAATACAGATCGCAAAGACCATGTAACACCACCCGTGAACGTCCAATAGGCTAAAACAAGGGCAGAAGTAGCCATGGAGCCTAATAGAAGCATCAGCGTAAAGGAAATACTTCCTCCTACTTGCTGCACGATCGCCGCATTCAAATAATTAAAGGCTGTATTGGTGATTCCATAGGCCACGAAAACGGCTACCAATGCCCAGATTACAGGCTTTTGGGTAGTTCCAGCACCAGACGGACTACAGAAATAAATGGCCGCAAATGATAATAACAAGCCAGCAATGACGGAAATAGTCAAATCTCCACCAGTCTTCCAAATGAATAAATTCACCATCACCGGAATGACTAAGGAGATATTATTAGCTAAAGAAGTGGGGGCCATCCCGTTTTTTACGGTAGAATAACCAGATAATAAGAACGTAATCACGAAACCAATACCGATGCCTAATATACCCAAAGAATAGCCTGTAGAAGGCCAATGGAAGGGTATTGCATCCATCTGATGGAAATACCCCGTTAAAAAACAAACAGGATAGTTCAGTAAAATGGCGATCCGTGTGTCGATATTAAACTTCGCGTGAGCACGAAAATTCACCAATAATAAAACGGAGAAAACGATGGTTAAAAGTAAGGCAATCATCTTATGAATTCTTAACTAGGTCCTCTAACAAAGCAACATATTCTGGAGAATTGTTTAAGCTCTCCACTAATTGCCAATGTTCTCCACCCGCTTCTTCGAAGAGCTCTTTGTACTCCTCGCCTACCTCGATAGTAGTTTCTAAGCAATCTGCAACAAAGGCTGGTGAGAAAGCTAAGATCTTCTTTTTGCCTTCTTTGACCAGTTTCTTAATGGTCTCATCCGTATAGGGTTGTAACCAAGGATCGCGGCCTAAGCGACTTTGGAAAGCTGTACCAAAAGTACCCGGTTTCAAGCCCATCTCTTTCGCAATTAAACGCGTAGTCTCATGGCATTGTGCCCGATAGCAATTATGATTTTTTTCGGTGATTGTTTCACAGCAGGATCCAAAGACACAGGTATTTTTTGTAATATCTCCTTTGCGAATATGGCGTTCTGGAACGCCGTGGTAAGAGAATAAATAATAATCGAAGTCGACGTCTTTCTGGTAATTCGCTGCTTTATCGGCAAAGTATTTGGCAAAAATAGGATGCTGGTAAAAATAGCTTACAATGGAAAGAGAAGGCATAATTTGCCAGTCTGACATGATTTCCATTACACGCTCATAAACGGAGCCTGTCGTAGCGGAAGCATATTGTGGGAAGAAAGGAATGACAATTAATTTCTTCAAATTAGCTTGCTGCATTTCAGCCATCACCGTCTTCAGATCCGGACTTTGGTAGCGCATCGCTAGACGTACCATATAACCATCACCAAGATTCGCGGCTAAGGATGCACAAACGTCTTCCCCATAAAACTTCAAGGGAGAACCTCGTTCTTCCCATAATTCTTTATAGATTTTAGCAGATTGAGGCGCTCTAAAAGGTGCTATAATTCCATTCACTAACAAGTAACGAAATGGATAGGGTATGTCGATGACACGACCGTCCATTAAGAACTCCCGTAAATATTTACGCACACTAGGTGTACCTGGATCATCTGGGGTTCCCAGATTCACTAACAAAACTCCGATCATAGCTTTTATTAAAGCACAAATTTGTGCCTAAAAAACTAGAATACCCAACCTTCCGGAGTAATTTTTGTTCTAGTGTTCGATTCGAAACAAGGTACTTTCTCTTGACAACCTACAGATCCTGGAGGACAGGTATAGGTCTCCCCTGGGGTTATTGAAATAATGGGCAATTCCCCTACCGGAATATTCTTCGAACGATCGATGATAAATATCTTTTTCCGCACAGAGAATACATTGAATATACCGATTACTTTTTCTGCTGGGTTTGTCAGCGATTTGATATTTAAACTAAATCGAGTCTCCGCAGGAACATCAAACAAGGAACCTGAAGATTGGATTTGAGAGATTAATGATTGATAAAAATCATAGGCACTACGTGTAATTGATCTCTGCTCCAAACGGAAGTAATAAGGAGTCCAATTATCAAATGGAATACGCGCTACTTGTCGACCTACCACACGTTGTCCATTGGTTAATACATCTGAGAACACATTTAAATCATTGTTCGTAGAAATATCCCAGCAATTCCCATCACACATGTAATTTAAAATTGCATCTGTTGGAAAACGAGGTTGAACGCAATCAAATTTCTTGAAATCATAACGTCCACCGTCTGTACACGTGGCGCATAGACGTATTTTTTCAAAATGCTTCCAATTCCATAGGTAATAATCTCCTTCCGTAGGTAGGTCTTTAAAGTCCAAATAAACTGAAAATCCAGCCCTGCGAATATCTACTTTGGAATATTGCTCTAAAGTCTCAAAACGAGTAATCACATTCTCAATTTCAGGGACAGCTTTCATCGTTTCAACTGAACTCTCGTATGCTTGACCGGTTAGTAGTTTAACCGATAATTTATACGATGAACCTACAACACCCTTAAATCCAGCAACGGGATAATAGGTGCCGGTAGGTGTACCTTCCGTGAAAGTTGTTTTCACTCCATTTTGATCCGTCAATATAACCACCGCTTTCGAAATAGGTAAGGAGAATTGAGAAGTTAAGCGATTAGATGAACTCGTTAATCGCACTTTACTCAAAGCTGCATCATCTGAAATATCTGCTTCGATGGTAGTGAATGAGGTGGAGTCTATTTGGACAAAATCTTGAATTGGATTTACGCATGCCCAAGTCACTAGACCAAGTAGCAAGACATAAAAAAGTATATTTCTGATAGATAAAGGCATATTAGAAGAATTTGAAATTATAGGTCAACGAAATAAATGGCGAAGCGAATACACTTAATTCATACGCCCTTAGACCATTTCTAGTCGATTTGAAGAAGACTGAATAGGGGTTTTGGCGACCATATAAATTATAAATGGTAAATACCCAGCTTCCCTCCCAACGTTGTTTTTTCATCGACGGGTTATTAATCGTCCAAGAGAAATCTAATCGGTGATAGTCTCGAATGCGATCGTTATTTCGTTCTGCAAAGACAGGGAATTTTTTACCTCCAATCTCGTATGAACCAGAAGGTGAAGAGAAAGGACGTCCTGTATTATAAGCAAAGGTAAACGAGAAACTATGGTGAGTCGTCGGTTGAATATTCAGCATCATATTGAAGGTGTGCGGCTTGTCATAATTAGTGGCAAACCATTCCCCACCATTAATGGATTGAATTTCAGGATAATCCCCGATCATTTGATTGAAGGCACGCGCATAGGTATAGGAAACCCAACCAGACACTTCCCCTTTCTTTTTTTGGACCATCAACTCCATTCCATAAGCCTTGCTCTTACCTGTAATTAATTGCGTTTCAATCGTCGGGTTTAATTGCAAATTAGCTCCTGAAATAAAATCCAGAGTATTTCTTACGTCTCGGTAGTATGATTCAATTGAAGCCTCATAAACGTTTTCATTAAACGTTTTAAATAATCCCAAGGATAAGAAATCACTTTGCTGTGGTTTAATGAAATTATCCGCTGTCTTCCAGCGAGAAGTAGGTAATGGAGTTGTATTATTCGATAATAATTGGAAGAATTGTTGTTGTCGATTATAGCCAAACTTCATCGTCGTATTCTCCGCGAGTGAATACTTCATCGTAACACGCGGTTCGAATCCGCCATAAGAGGCCATCACCTCACCATCCGCATACGTGTTCTTCCGAAGAATGGTATTCAAAGACGGCATTTGGCCTGGAGCATATACATTTTCTGTACCGGCTCCCATGCGGTAATAATGCGAATACCGTAAACCAGCCTGCAGTGTAAATTTATCACTTAAGGTCCACTCATCATCTGCGAAAACAGCTAACTCGTAAGATTGCTCAAAAGGCAATTTGACAGTAGATACCCTTGAAACAACCCCTTCGTTCAATATACCAGGATTAATATCGTAGCGAGTAGCAGTTGCCCCAAAATTCATTTTGTGGCGTTCATTCGGCTGGTAATCAAAGCTTGCCGTCAAATTACGGTACAAAATGGAGCTCTTCAGATCAATCGTATTTACAGAGTCAGGTGCAAATGTTTTTGTCGAATAATCTGTATAAGAACCACTCACCATCATATTTAACTTGGGAGAAAAATAATGATTCCAATGACCTGAAAAATTGGTGTGTCCATAATTAAAAGAGGTTTGCTTCGCAATGACATTCTCAATGCTAAACAACGAATCTACGCGATAGTAATCGTGACTTAGGTAAGAAGACAAGGAAATGGTGTTCTTCGTATTAGGACGGTAATAGATTTTTGTGGCTACATCAGAGAAGTTTGCTCTCAAGTTTTTCAAATAATCGGGCGCAAACCATTTGAACATAAAGTCATTCACCGATAATCGACCTGCTACTAAGACCGATAATTTCTCTTTAATCAAGGGAATTTCGGCCATCACGCGGTTTGAAATCAAACCAATACCTCCCTGCATTTTGAATTTATCAGTGTTCGGCTCAATCATCTTGATATCTAATACAGAGGCTGTTCTGCCGCCAAAACGAGAAGGAACCCCTCCTTTGTATAATTCTAAATCACGTATCGCATCGGAAGCGAAAACGGAGAATAAACCAAACATGTGCGTTGGGTTAAAAATAGGGGTATCATCGATGTAGATAAGGTTTTGGTCCACATTAGAACCGCGAATATTCAATCCATTCGCCCCTTCTCCCACAGAGGAAACACCTGGAAGCGATTGCAAACTACGAATCACATCGACCTCGCCCATCATCGTAGGCAGCTTCTTAATCCCTTTTAAACTCAAGACCGTTACTCCCAAAGAAGGGGTTTGAATATCCCGCTTCGTCGCAGCACTGGAAACAATCACCTCTTCCAATTGCTTCGTGACATTATTTAGCTCTACATTCAGCTCCGTATTTGCTTTAATATACACTTTCGTCCGGTACGGATTATAGCCTACATAACTCACCTTGACCACCCATTCGCCGTAGGGCAAATAAACGCGGTAATTTCCCAGTGAATCTGTGGTGACACCCGATTTTTTAAAATCGACCGATATGTCAGCTCCCCTTAAAGGCTCTCCGGTAGAGGCATCCAAAACTTTTCCAAAAATGGAAGGAAGGGAGGTCGTTTGTGCAATGCTTTGATGGGAAAGGACAAATAAAAGCCCTAGGCACAACACTCTGGGTAAGAGTTTGATCATAGAATATAGGTTAACAGATGCAATTCTGTAAATAAACAAAAATTAAAGGAGAATCCTTACATGAGTAGCGACCACACCGCAGAAATTGCGACGAAAATCAGGGCAAAGGGGGTCAGCACTTTCCAGCACAAATACATCAATTGATCGACTCGAAGGCGCGGCAGAGTCCATCTAATCCACATTTGGAGACCAATTAAAATATAGGACTTGAGCATGATCCAAAAGAAACCTAAAATAGTTGCAGATAACGTTCCGGGCTCTCCATTCGTCCAATCGGCTAATCTTATTGAACCCATATTAGGGAGCGGTGAATACCAAGAACCCCAGAATAAAATAACCCCAAGGACACTGACTAAAAGCATCATTCCGTATTCTGACAAGAACAATAAAGCCCAACGCATCCCGGCATATTCCGTGTGAAAACCTCCTACTAATTCAGATTCCGCCTCGGGTATATCAAATGGAGCTCTATTGGCTTCAGCTAATGAGGCAATAAAATAAATAAGGAATAAAAGAAAGAACAGCGGCATCCGAACCACATTCCAACTTAAGAAACCTCCCGCCTTGGTGACATCAATACCTATACTTTTCAATCCAAATAAATACTGGGTTTCCGTAGCGAATATTCCCTGTTGTATAGAGATATCTTGTAAATTCAGGGAACCAGAAATTAATACAACAGATAGGATGGTTAATCCCAAAGGTATCTCATACGAAACTAATTGCGCCGCGGAACGAATGGCGCCTAGAAGAGAATACTTATTATTGGATGTCCATCCTGCTAATAAAATACCGAGGCTGTCTAGGGAAACAATACCGATTAAGAGCATAATGCCCATTTCGGTTTGGCTTCCTTGTAAAAAAGCACCCGAACTTAAGGGAATCACAGAAAATGCCCCAAAAACAGATAAAAATATAATCCACGGAGCAAATAAGAAAAGTCGTTTTTGAGCATCAGCAGGAACAATATCTTCCTTTTGAATCAACTTCAATAAATCTGCAAAAACTTGTAATAAACCCCATTTACCAACGTCCATAGGCCCTAATCGATCCTGCATAAAAGCAGATAGTTTTCTCTCCACATAAACGCCAATCACAACGTTTACGGTCAATAAAAGCAAACAAACGATCAGAGCGACCCACATTAGCTAATTTGATTAAGGGCTTGTAGGAAATCCGCTTTTAAATCTTCAATCGATTCTAAACCCACTGCCACCCGAACTAAACCATGTGTAATTCCTAAAGAAACCTTCTCTTCTGCAGCGATTTTAGCATGAGTTGTTGAAGCTGGATGGGTCATAATCGTTCTAGAATCTCCTAGATTTGGTGAAATCGAAGCTATTTTCAAGAGTTTACTAAAAGCTACCACCTTTTCAAATCCCCCTTTTATGTCTAGCGTTAAGATACCCCCACCGTATTTCATTTGGCGTTTGGCTAATTCATATTGAGGATGGGATTTTAAAAATGGGTATTTGACGTTAATTAAGGCCTTATGTCCCTCTAATGTTTCCGCTAAAGCCATCGCATTCTCTGAATGCTTTTGCATTCTTAAGTCTAATAATTCCAAACTTTTAGAAAGCACCCAGGCATTAAATGGCGATAAAGAAGGTCCAGTATGGCGCGCAAAGAAACGAATTTCATCGATATACACTTTCTTTCCGCAGATCACACCACCTAAAACACGGCCCTGGCCGTCAATATATTTCGTCGCTGAGTGAATCACTAAATCTGCCCCTAAATCCAAAGGAGTTTGTAAAATAGGCGTCGCAAAACAGTTATCAACGGCTAAAATGATATCCTTGCCTTCTTTTAATGCGGCTAATGCCGGTAAGTCAATCAGCTCTAAACCTGGATTCGAAGGGGATTCACAGAATAAAAACTTCGTATTAGGTTTGATAGCTTCTTTCCAGGCATTAATGTCAGCGCCCGGAACAAAGGTGCATTCGATACCCCATTTAGCCGTAATCTTCGTCAAAATCTGTATACAAGATCCAAACAATGCATTCGATGCAACCACGTGATCACCTGCTTTCAACAAACCAGCCATCGAAGCGAAAATAGCCGCCATTCCCGTGGAAAAGGCTATTCCATCCTCTGCATTTTCCAGCATATTCATCTTTTCTACGAATTCATCCACATTCGGATTCATGTAGCGAGAATAAATATTGCCTGCCATCTCTTCCGCGAATATCGCGCGACCTTGCTCTGCATCATCGAATGTAAAGCTAGAAGTCAGATATAAAGGGACTGAATGCTCTCTATTTTGAGATCTTTCGGCCTGAATGCGGATGGCTTTTGTCTGTTTTTGCATAGTAATCAATTATTAATCTACAAAAATAATAGAATACTTAGTAAATACGGCTTCCCTTTCGGACTATTTTCCTGCCCTGATTTCACCCCCTAACAAAACTAAATAATTTTAAGATAAATGAGTAAATTTCGAAGATAAGAGCCTTGTAAATAAAACTTATATCATACTATGAAAAAACTAATACTACCCTTTTTAGGCCTCTTTTTAGCAATTGGATCATTCCAGGCGCAGGCACAAAAATGGACTAACTTGTTCGATGGAAAATCCTTCAAGGGTTTCAAACAATTAAATGGACAAGCAAAATACGAAGTGAAAGATGGCGTCATGGTGGGAACTACCGTTGCGAATACCCCAAACTCTTTCATGGCTACCGAACAGGAATATGGGGATTTCATCCTGGAGTTCGACGTAAAAGTAGATAACAAAATGAATTCAGGCGTTCAATTCAGAAGCCTCTCCATCCCAGAATACCAAAATGGCCGCGTACATGGCTATCAAGCTGAAATCGATCCTTCTCCACGTGGATGGTCAGGGGGAATATACGATGAATCGAGACGTGGTTGGTTATCCCAAAACGAACTAAAGCCAGAGGCGAAGAAAGCCTTCAAATTAGGCGATGTTTGGAATCACTACCGCATTGAAGCTATCGGAAGCACGATCCGCACGTGGATTAACTACATTCCTGTGACGTATTTAGTGGATGATATGACCGCTAAAGGCTTCATTGCCTTCCAAGTTCATGCGATTTATGCGGACATGAAACCGGGCATGCAAGTGATGTGGAAAAACATCCGTATTCAAACGGGAAAAGATATGCAACCTCGTCCTTTGGACAAAAACGTAGTCGTAGACAACTACCTATTAAACCATGTTTCTCCACTCGAGAAAGAGCAAGGATTCCGCTTGTTATTTAATGGAAAAGATTTAACAGGTTTCCGTTCAGCCTTCAAAACAACGGCTCCTCCATCGGTGTGGACAGTGGAAGACGGAACTTTACACGTGAACAGCTCAGGTGGTAAAGAATCAGGAAATGGTGGTGACATCTTAACCAATGACAAATTCTCTGCCTTCGAATTAACTTTCGATTTTAAATTAACGGAGGGCGCTAATTCAGGCGTGAAATATTTCGTGAACGAGTCTTATAACTCTGGTATGTCGGCCATTGGTTTAGAATACCAAGTGTTAGATGACGCCAAGCACCCAGATGCGAAATTAGGCACAGTAGGTAACAGAACATTAGCGAGTTTATACGATATTATCCCGTCTAATAAGATTGATGGCCGTTTCCAAAAGAAAATTGGGGAATGGAATCAAGGACGCATTATTGTGTATCCAAACAATATCGTTCAACACTGGCTAAATGGCTTTAAAGTAGTCGAATACGAGCGTAAGAGCAATATTTTCAAAGTATTAGTGGCTCACAGCAAGCATAAAGTTTGGGATGGTTTTGGGGCACAAGATTCAGGACCTATCTTATTCCAAGAGCACGGGGATTCCGTATTCTATAAAAACATCAAAATCAGAGAAATTAACTAAACCAACCTATGGAAAGAAGAGAATTTTTACACAAAGGTGCCCTAGCTTCTCTAGGTACTTTAGCATTTAGCCCAAAATCGTATAGCAAGATTCTTGGCGCAAACGACCGTGTTCGCGTAGCCTGTGTCGGTTTTTCAGATCGCCACCGTGCCTCACACGTGCCGCCATTTAAGGCATTAGCGAAAGGAATGAATTTTGAAATGGTTGCCCTTTCTGATCTATGGAATCGCCGTAGAGACGAGGGTAAGGCCTTTTTAGAAAAAGAATTAGGAGGAAATATCCAAACCTACAGAAACAATGAAGAATTGTATTCTGCTAAAGGAATCGATGCTGTTTTCATCTCTACAGCTGACTTCCAACACGCTTTACACACCATCGAGGCTGTAAAAGCGGGTTGTGATACCTACACGGAGAAGCCATTAGCTGAAACGATGGAAGATAACCGTGCTGTATTAAAAGCGGTGAAGGATTCTGGTAAAATCGTTCAAATCGGTTCACAACGTCGTTCAGGTGAGAACTATTGGGCAGCGGATGAATTTATCAAGTCGGGTAAATTTGGCGATATCAAAATGGTGGAATTAATGTGGAACGTGAATCAACCAGGTCGCTGGAGACGTCCTGAATTAACAAGCATCTTAAAAGAATCAGATATCGATTGGAAGCGTTTCTTAATGAACCGTCCCGCAGACAAATTTGATCCACGTAAATACCTAGAATACCGTTTATTCTGGCCTTATTCATCCGGAATCCCAGGACAATGGATGTCTCACCAAATCGATACCGTTCACTGGTTCTCAGGCCTTTCTCACCCTAATTCAGTGGTGGCAAACGGTGGTATCTACCAATGGAACGATGGTCGCGTAAACGCAGATACGATGACGGTTGTATTTGATTATGGCCAAGGGAACAAAGGTTTCCAAGTTCAATTTACATCCCGCTTCTCTAACTCAGCGGGTGGAACTAAAGAAATTTACTACTCAAATGGGGGTGAATTAAACTTAGACACCAACACGATCTCTCCTAACGGGGGTCTTCGTGAGCGCGAAGCAAAAGCAATGGGCTTACAAGCGAACTTACTACCTACGATGAAAATCGAAGGAGCTAAAGTAGCAACTGACGCTGACACAGGTGGAGATGTTTTAACTTTCAACCACGTGAAAAACTGGATGGAATGTGTTCGTTCTCGAAAAAAGCCTAACGCTCCTATCGAGGCTGGTTACCAACACTCGATCGCAACAATTATGTCGAATGCGGCTTACCGCACGGGACAACGCGTCACTTTCGATGAGAAAACGCAAGAAGTGATGGCGGGTGATAAGGTGTTTAAGTACTAGACAGTGGTCAGTGGTCAGTGGACAGTGGTCAGTATCCGGTAGCCAGTAATCGGTAGTCGGTTGTCCGGAGTATAGAGTATAGATAAGAGAGTATAGAGTAGAGATTAAAGAGTAATGATAATTTCAAAATGGGGGCGCAAGCCCCTTTTTTGTTTATCAGAGTGGAGTGTTAAAGGGAAAAAATAAAGCATAAAGCACAAAGAATAAAGTTGGAATCAAAATGGAGGTGAAAGCCACCATTTTGATGTTTTATGCTATTTTTAGTTCCTACAACTTGAATACTGGTTTTATTCTTTGTGCTTTATGCTTTATGCTTTAATAAGATTTAGTAAATTGCAGTACAATAGATTAATACTTCCATGGCGATCATTTCAACTAAATCAAAAAAGGACTTCTACCTGCACGTAGCGATTTTAGTGACGTTGTTTTTAGTACTCTTCTTTGGTTTCTTTTTCGTCTATTTACCTTGGAGCACGCACCACGGCGAAACTATAAAAGTTCCTAATTTGAAAGGAATGTCGATGGATAAGATGGAAGAGGCTGTGGATGCAAATAACTTAGAATACGAAATATCGGATTGCACTTTTGTGGCTGATAAGCCGCCATTGACCATTTTATCGCAGTATCCATTGCCCAATGCATTAGTGAAGTCCGGTCGTAAAATCTACATTACGATTAATTCAGAAACCCCTCCTACGATTCGAATGCCTAATTTAATTGGCCTTTCCGTGCGTAGTGCGGAGCAGCAATTAGTGATTGCAGGGTTAAAGAAAGGGATTGTGCACCAAGTAAATGATCCGCGATTGAAAGAGGTGATTGATATGCAGGCTTTGGGACGTAAAATAACGGCTGGAAGTAGTATTCCGAAGGGAACTGAGGTCGATTTGTATATCGGAAATGGAACGGCGGATGCGGAGATTGAATTGCCTGATTTGATTGGAAAGCCCTTAGATGAGGTGTCGATCATCTTAGCGGGAATGAATTTGAAATTAGGCAAAGTGACCTATGAGGCTAATAGCGATTTAGAGGCAGGAACTGTATTCAAACAAACGTGTGCGACGTGCGATGGAACGAGTATTCATCCGGGTGATTCGATTGATGTTTGGGTGGTAGGTGACGGAAATAATTAATACGATGGATATAACAATTGAAGAATTAAAAGAACGCTTAGATAAAGGCGAAAAATTGAACTTGTACGACGTGCGCGAAGAATACGAATTCGATGAATTCAATATTGGTGCGATTTTGATCCCATTGGGTGAATTGCCAGATCGTTTGGATGAGATAGCTCATTTGAAAAATGAGGAGATTTTGATTCACTGCCGTTCTGGTGCACGTTCTGGTCGTGCTGCAGCCTATTTAACGGCTGAAGGCTATACGAATGTCCGCAATGTATTAGGCGGCATGATGGCGTGGCAAGCGGCAGGTTACTAAGATGACCGCGGCTGAATTCAAAGCTGATTTAACACAGGTAAACCTCCTAGATATACGGACGCCCAGAGAGTGGGATGACTTTAATTTAGGAGGTTTTCACGTTCCATTGGATGTGCTTTTGGGGCGCATCGATGAAATTTCTAGGGATAAAAACTGGGTGATTATCTGTTATAATGGGACGCAGAGTTTGATTGCTTTGCGTTTGTTGAAGGCCAAAGGCTTCACACACATCGACCACCTCGAAGGCGGATTGGAAGCCTATTTAAGCCTCTAATCGTTTCAAAATCTCCACAAATGCCGTACTTGGATGTAAGTACGTATACGCATCTTGATTTCTAAACCAGGTCATCTGCTTCTTCGCATAATGCCGGTTATTGCGTTTTAACAAGCGAATCATTTCTGCCTCATCGTATTCACCTCGCAGAAAACCATAGATCTCCTTATAGCCTAGCGTTTTCAGTGCGTACAAATGCTGTTTATCTTCGAAAGCCTTTGCTTCTTCCATCAAACCAGCCGCTAACATTTGATCCATACGTAAATCAATGCGCGTATACAATTCTTCGCGAGGACGCTCTAAACAGATTTTGATGACTTGAAAAGGTCTGGCAGGCTTTTGGGCTAAGCGAAATTCAGAGTAGGGTTTCCCGGTAGAAAGGCAAACCTCTAGGGCACGAATGACGCGCTGAGGATTTTTGGCATCCACTTTCGCTGCATATTCCGGATCAAGGGACTTTAATTCAGTGAATAGGGCCCAAAGTCCTTCCTTCTTCAACCGATTATTCAGTGAGTCACGTAAGTCGAGATCAGCCTCAGGCATCTCATCTAATCCTTCCGTCAAAGCTTTGATATACAATCCCGAACCTCCCGTGGCGATGACCACATCGTGTTTTTGAAACAAATTCTCCAGCAGTGCTGTCGCCTCCCGCTCAAAATCCCCAGGTGAGAAATAATCCTCTACCGAATGTGAATCAATAAAATGATGTTTCACCCCACTCTGCTCCTCTAAAGAGGGTTTTGCGGTACCGATGGCCAATTCTCGGTAAAATTGACGGGAATCAGCCGAAATAATGTCCGTCTGTAGGTGCTTCGCTAAATCCACACAAAGTGCGGTCTTACCCACGGCGGTGGGACCTACAATGACGAGCAATATTTTATTGGAAGACTTCAATTATCAATACGTATTTTTCTTGCCGTACCATTTTCGGCCAGAACTTGCCTTATCGAAAGAACGAGCCGGTTTCGCGTCCTTAGCTGCTGCCGCTGGAGCACCTGGACGAGAGCCACCGCCATGGCGTGATTGACCTTGAGGTTTTTTCGCCGCTTTCTCCACGTGTAAAACCTTCATCGGGTATTTGTGTGCTTCCACGACTGGAATCTTCTTTCCAATTAATTTCTCAATGTCCTTCAAATACGCTTTCTCTTCTATATCGCAGAAGGAAATAGCTGCTCCTTTTGCCCCTGCACGGCCTGTACGACCGATTCTGTGGACATAGGTTTCAGCAATATTTGATAGTTCGAAGTTGACAACGTATTCTAATTCGTCAATATCAATACCACGAGCGGCGATGTCGGTAGCGACAAGGACACGTGTTGTTTGGGCTTTGAAGTTTTTCAAAGCTGTTTGGCGGGCGTTTTGGGACTTATTCCCGTGAATGGCTTCCGCCTTAATGCTTGCCTTCAATAACATTTTCACTACTTTGTCCGCACCGTGTTTCGTCCGCGTAAAGACTAAAGCTGTTTTAATGGACGTGTCTTGTAAGATATCGAGCAAAAGGTCGTTTTTGTTTCCTTTATCAACGAAATAGACCGATTGATTGATTATTTCAACAGTAGAAGAAACGGGTGTTACAGAAACAGATGCGGGGTTTCTTAAAATGCTACCCGCTAATTTCACGATTTCTGGGGGCATCGTCGCTGAGAAAAATAGCGATTGACGCTTATGTGGCAAAGCCGCTAATAATTTCTTCACATCGTGAATGAACCCCATATCGAGCATGCGGTCCGCCTCGTCTAAAACGAAGTATTCTACGTCTGCGATGGATAAAAGACGTTGGTTCATTAAGTCCAAAAGACGACCCGGAGTCGCAATCACCACATCAGCACCGCTGCGGATGGCTGAAACTTGAGGACTTTGGCCAACGCCACCAAAAATAACGGCATATTTCAAATCCGTATGACGCGCATAGGCACGGAAACTCTCCCCAATCTGAATCGCTAACTCCCTAGTAGGAGTAACAATTAGGGCACGAACTTTCTTATTTTTTAAAAAGCTTTTGTTCTCTTCTAACAGCTGAATGATGGGCAAGGTAAACGCTGCGGTTTTACCTGTTCCTGTTTGGGCACAACCTAATAAATCCGTTCCACGAAGGACAATAGGGATAGATTGAGCTTGAATGGGGGTAGGATTACTATAACCCTCTTCTTTGAGCGCCTTTAAAATGGGCTCAATGAGGTGCAATGATTCGAATGACATAAAAATGTATAAAGATGTGTTATGAGCAATGAAATAATAACAAACATCCTCATAATGCAGCGCAAAGGTACGCCTTTTATTTCACAGATTCGGTTAAACGTCCTAATTCGGCTAATACGGCCTTAATCTCCTCCCCTTTCTGAGTACCAATTAAGACAGGATCTCCCTCTTTAAAATTCAATTGGAGACCTACATTTCCGGCGGTATTATATACGAGACCATTTCCCTTAAAACTGTATTTAATCCCCCAGCCACCATATTCCATCAATGGACTGTAGGTTCTGACATAGCTAGCTGATATGGATTCCCAAGCGAAAAACTTCTCCTTAAAATGAAACGGGAAGAAACGCACATAAATGCCATCCTGCGCAATACGGGTGGTTAATTTCATTTGCCAAAACAGCAAAGGCAACAAAATACCTATGCCAAAAGATACGTATGCAGCCGCATCTGTTTGTAGTGGTGCAGTTATAATGGAATACACCATGGAAGACCAAACTCCTATCAAGATCAGCCATAACCACCATTGGGTAAAGCGTTGTGTTTCGTTGAATTGTTTCATTTTTTCAGCAGTTTGAATAAACAAAATTAAATATATTCTCACAAAATTACCATTTTTGGTAAATTTCTATAGCTTTGCTAAAATAATATAGGTACCTATGGCAAACTCCACCCCTTGTCCTCAATGTTCGTCGTATGAAGTCGCAAAAAACGGTATCATTAACGAAAAACAACGATTTAAGTGTAAATCCTGTGGCTACAACTTTACAGTCGCCAAAATGGGTAAAAGTATCGACAGCTATTACGTGATTAAGGCTTTACAGCTTTATATCGAAGGAGTTAGCTACCGAGAAATTGAACGATTATTAGGCATTAGCCACGTTTCTGTGATGAACTGGGTTAAAAAATACCGGATCAAAATACCAAAACAGGAGTTCTATACACCTACCTACCGTATACTAAACCACAAAGAGCTCTCGGAGTTCGTTATCGTCCCCGGAAACCTTAGTAACAAAGGGATGATTATCACGGAATTAGGGGATAAATTCATGGTTATTCAATGGACAAGAATAAAATCTATATAAAATTAGCAAGTCTATAGCAAAATTAGAGAACAGAAGATTTTAAGCGAATATTTGCTCAACCAAAAAATGCAAATAAAACCTTAAAAACTTATATTAGATGAAAAAACCTTCTGTTATTCTGTTTGCACTACTTTTAACAGCTTTGGGCATGAAAGGACAAGGCTCTCTCGATTATGGCTCAGGGATGAAAATTAACTTTAACGACAAAGGTTCGAAGTATATGCGCTTCATCCTTTGGAATCAAATATGGGCTAGATCCATTGACAACAATCCAGGAACTAGCGTTAACGGTACACCATCAAGCAATACGTTTGATATAGGGGCTCGCCGAATCCGTATGCTAGGATACTCACAAATATCTCCCCGTTATATGGTGGTTCTTCATTTTGGGGTAAACAATCAATCCTTTATCCAAGGAGGAGGTTCTGGAAGCTCAGGCACAGGAGGTTATGGAGCTGGCAAAAAACCACAAATGTTCTTCCACGACGCTTATAGCGAATATGCGCTTATTCTTCCAGCAAAGGACAAGAAGTTTAGTATGTCTTTCGGGGCGGGTTTACATTACTTCAATGGCATTTCACGCATGACCTCTGCCAGCACATTGAACTTCTTAGCTGTAGACGCTCCCGTATTTAACTGGCCATTAATTGAGAATTCAGATCAATTTGCCCGTTTATATGGAATGTACGCAAAGGGGAAATGGGGTAAATTAGATTACCGCGTTAATATAAATAAGCCTTTTGCTACCTCTATCGCACCGGTTAATGGTACAACAGAAGCGATTGCAGTAGACAATAATGGGGATTCAAAACTATCAACTGGCGGCTATGCGATGTACCAATTCTTAGATCAAGAATCAAATTTATTACCTTATACGGTGGGCACCTATGTAGGCACGAAGCGCGTGTTTAATATTGGAGCCGGATTTTATAACCAGCCAGATGGAACAATGAGTTCTTTGAATGGAGTAAAATCAAAACATGCTATCAATTCCTTAGCCGTCGATGCTTTCTTGGATATGCCGATTGGAGATAAAAAGAAAAACATGGCGATTACGGCCTATACAGTGCTGTATTCGAATGACTTTGGCCCTAATTACCTTCGTAATACCGGAATTATGAATCCTGGCGCAGCTGACCCTAGCTTCACGGGTACTAAAGCCCTGGCTGGTGCAGGAAATGCGCGCCCATTGGTAGGTACTGGATCGATCTGGTATACGCAGGCAGGTTTATTATTACCTAAAAACTCCGATGCACCTAAATTAAGAGTACAACCATTTGTAGCTTACACGATGAAACAATTAGATGCTTTACCTGCGGCTGGTAGCTATTTCGATATCGGATCTAATTTTTACATCGATGGCCACAACTCTAAAATTACCCTACAATACTCTTCAAGACCGATTTATTCTACCAAGGATAATATTAGCGATTACAA
This sequence comes from Cytophagaceae bacterium, assembly GCA_027491195.1. Taxonomy (GTDB): domain Bacteria; phylum Bacteroidota; class Bacteroidia; order Cytophagales; family Spirosomataceae; genus Aquirufa; species Aquirufa novilacunae. The sequence continues at coordinate 42,192 of JAIXWQ010000008.1, forward strand.
AGGAGAATTTATCATTCAATTTGCCAACTACCTATAAAATCTATCCATTCTTAACTTAAAAACTATGTCACAAAAAAAACAAAGCCTGGCCTACATTATTAGTGCCTCATCTGTCGGGACACTCATCGAGTGGTACGACTTTTACATCTTCGGTAGCTTAGCGACGGTATTATCCACCAAGTTTTTCCCAACGGATAATCCGACCGCTGCCTTCTTAAATACCTTGGCCACCTTCGCAGCTGGTTTCGTTGTTCGTCCCTTCGGAGCCTTAGTATTTGGCCGTTTAGGCGACTTAATCGGACGTAAGTACACGTTTATGGTTACGCTTATGTTGATGGGTGGCGCGACTTTCGCGATTGGTTTAGTACCATCCTATGCTACCATTGGTGGATGGGCGCCATTTTTAGTTTTGACTCTTCGTTTGTTACAAGGTTTAGCCTTAGGTGGTGAGTATGGGGGTGCAGCCACCTATGTGGCTGAACATAGTCCAGCCGAGCGTCGTGGATTCTTCACATCATGGATCCAAACAACAGCGACAGTAGGACTTGTCATCTCACTTGGCGTTATCATGTTAACTCGTTCATCGATGAGCAAAGAAGCTTTTGATGAGTATGGCTGGAGAATTCCTTTCTTACTTTCCATCGTTATGGTAGGATTGTCTTTCTTAATTCGCCGTAATATGGAGGAGTCACCTATGTTTGAGAAAGCTAAAAAAGAGGGAACGACTTCAACGAATCCGTTAAAAGAATCTTTTGGTAATAAATTAAACTTGAAATTCGTCTTACTTGCCTTGTTTGGTGCGACAATGGGTCAAGGTTTAGTTTGGTACACAGGTCAGTTCTATGCACAAACTTTCTTGTTAAAGATCTGTAACTTGGATGATATCCAAACGAACACCATCCTCGTGATCGGTTTACTATTAGGTACTCCTTTGTTTATTTTCTTCGGTGCTTTATCGGATAAAATCGGCCGTAAAGGCATTATGCTAGCGGGTATGGCCATTGCTGTTTTTGCTTATCGCCCTATTTTTGATAAGATGTACCAAACGGTGAATGTAAACAATAAGGAAGTGGTTGCTGGTTCTGAGAAAATCGAAGAAACACGTGCTTTAAATGCGAAGTCAACAGTTGATTCATTAGTAACTATCACCACAACACGCGCTTACACCGATGGTGCAACGTATAAAAAAGTAAGCAAACAAGTGATCCTTGCGGATAAGGCGGCTGAGGCTCCTAAAGCGGATGTTAAAGAAACCATCACGATTAATGATTCAGACAAATGGACACTTATTGGTATGGTATTCTTACTTATTTCCTTTGTAACAATGGCCTATGGTCCTATCGCGGCGTTCTTAGTCGAATTATTCCCGACTAAAATTCGGTATACGTCTATGTCATTGCCTTACCACATTGGAAATGGTATCTTCGGTGGTTTAATGCCAGCGATTGCGACTTTCTTAGTTACCACAGCGAAAGATGCAAACAAAACAGCGGAAGAAGCAGGGCAAGCAGCTACCTATGCGAAACCCTATTTAGAGGGTTTAAATTACCCAATCGCTCTAGTGACTGTTTGTGTTATCATCGGTATTATTTACATCAAAGGCGATAAAAAACACGCCTAATAACCTATAAAAGAAAAATTATGAATGCTCTTAAAAAACTATTAGGACTGATTTGGATCGCATTAGGCGTATCTGCAGGAATCTACCTCATCTATTTTCAAGCGGTACCGCTTTTTGAAAAAGGAGGAAATGATTTAGTCCCAGCGATCATCTACACCTTTGTGTTAGCTCCGCTGATCTCCATTGGAATGTCCGTTTTCGGATATTATTCCCTGACTGGAGAATTTGATAATGTATAATCAACAAACAAAAACGGCCTGCCTTCTAGCAATAGAGGGCAGCCGTTTTATCTAGTATGCGCAATAATCGCCTCGTTTTAGTGGCTTTCCTCTTTTTAGGACTGATTAACTTTCCGATCATCAGCCTTTTTGACAATTCAAAAAGTGTGGGAGGTGTTCCGCTACTCTATGCTTATTGTGTGGTTGTTTGGGTGCTCGCCATTCTTTTAACGGGCATCATACTGAATTATAAAAACAAAAAATGAGTACCTGGATTATAGCCCTTTTATCGGTCGTGTATTTAGGAATACTTTTCTTTTTAGCTGCCTGGGCTGAAAAGAAAAAAGTACGCTCAAAAAGCCTGATTAATAATCCGCTTATTTATGCTTTATCCCTAGCCATTTATTGCTCGGCTTGGACTTTTTACGGGTCTGTAGGTCAAGTAAGTACAGGAGGAATGAGTTTCCTAACCGTGTATTTAGGACCCACTTTAGTGATGATTTTAGCGTGGGGATTTGTGCGCAAAATGATTCGCATTGCTAAAATTCACCACATTACGAATATTGCCGATTTTATTTCTACCCGTTTTGGAAAAGATAATCGATTAGGTCAAATCATAACCTTGATATCCGTTTTTGCTGGTATACCCTATATCGGATTGCAATTAAAGGCAATCTCACAAAGTTTCGACCTAATCACACATAGTACACCAGAGGGTACATTTTATCAAGACCCTTCTTTCCTCCTTTTCATTGCCTTAACCTTATTCATCTTAGTCTTAGGTCCACGCAAATTCGATTCTTCGGAAAAACACGAAGGAATGATTTTTGCGATAGGCATCGAATCCATCATTAAATTAATTGCCTTCTTGGCGGTAGGTTTCATCCTTACTTATTATTTCCAGGAGGGTTGGTCGAGCATAGTAGATCAAGCTTCTATTGCTCCTATCTCGCTAAAAAATCAAGGCGGTTATGGCAATTGGTTCATCCAATTAGTTATCTGTAGTGTGTCCTTTCTATTTCTACCCCGTGTTTTTCATGTGGCAGTCGTTGAAATAAATGAAGAAGAAAACCTCAAACAAGCCTCTTGGATTTTTCCACTCTACATGGTGTTAATCAACCTGTTCGTCCTTCCTTTAGGTTACGCAGGGTATACGTATTTACATAGCTCCGGGTTAAATCCAGATTTATACGTTTTAGGATTACCGCTACACTTTTCATCCACAACACTTGCTGTCATTGTTTATATCGGAGGCTTCTCCGCTGCCACTGGTATGGTCATTATGGAGACTATTGCCATCAGCTCGATGATCAGTAACAACTTATTTATGCCTTTACTATTACAGCGCAAAGCGTTTGTCGAAAGAAATCAAGAAAAACTGGGATCCATCATTCATAACTTAAGGCGATTATTTATCGTCATTATTATAGGGATGGCCTATGCACATTACCGAATTAATGAGAATTTCGTTAATCTAGTGTCCATCGGTATGACCTCTTTCTTGATTGTTGCTCAATTTGCGCCATCCACTATTTTAGGCCTATATTGGAAGAATGGGACTCGCCTAGGTGCACTTTCTGGCATCCTAGTGGGCTTTTTGATCTGTTGCGCCTTATTATTACTGCCTAGCCTTGGGATTTCTGTAGATAATTTTCGAATTCCTGGATTTAATCCCATCAATAATGCCGGTTACTGGTCTTTAAGTCTGAATACATTCGCCTTCATCAGTGTCTCTATTTTAACGAAGCAGTCTGCCAAAGAAGCCAATCAAGCTTACCTTTTTGTCAACGTATTTGAATACACCCAAAGCTTAGAAGATGCGACTTTGTGGAGAGGGAAAGCGAAATTAAAGGATTTAAAAAACGCCCTAGCTGGATTTATGGGTAAGCTGAAAGCAGAAACCAATTTAAAACAGTTTGCTGCCTTACATCAAATCTCTTTGCAAGAGACCTATGCTGACCCTCGAATAGTAAACAATACAGAGAAAATGCTAGCAGGGTTCGTCGGTTCCACTTCCGCTCGCCTCATTATTTCTGCCATTGCAAAAGAAGAAAATATCGGAGTTTCAGAGGTGGTCGATTTACTACAAAAATCAAGGGATTTGCAACAGAGCAATTTGAATCTGCGCAAATTGGACGCACAAAAAAATGAGTTCCTAACTACGGTTACGCATGAAATTCGCTCCCCTATCACCTCCATTCGATCACTTTCTGAAATCATGGTAGACCATGAGGATATTGATCCAGAGGATCGTAAAAAATTCCTAGAGACCATTATTCAAGAATCAGATCGTTTAAGCCGATTAGTTAACCAGGTATTGGACTTAGAAAAATTAGATGCGGGGAAACAGAAATTCAAACTAGAAGCCATCCTTTTAGAGGAGGTCATTGAAAAAGCGGCCCAAAACTTCATAGCCATTGCTAAACAAAATCAAGTAAACTTACTTATTGATGTAAGCCAAAAAAGAACCCAACGAAAAGTAATCGGTGATTTTGAAAAACTCGTTCAAGTGGTCATCAATCTAATTTCCAATGCCATTAAAAATGTAGAACCAGGAATCGGAAGAATCACTGTTCGTTTAAAAGAATCTGCCACCCACATTTGTGTGGAAATTGAAGACAATGGCATCGGAATTGACCCTAAATTCCATGATCAAATATTTGAAAAGTTCAAACAGGTAGATAATCCCAATCGCAAAATTGAAAGCTCTGGTTTAGGGCTATCCATTTCGAAAAAAATTGTGGAACACCTACAAGGAAGTATACATGTTCAGAGTTCTTTAGGACAAGGAGCCTTATTTTTGATTAAATTACCTATCGAATAAAACCGCCTACTATGAGAATACTAATTGCAGACGATGAACCAGCTATCTTAATGTCTTTGGACTTTCTAATGCGAAAGGAAGGACATCAAGTGTATGTGGCACGAGATGGAGAGGAAGCCATCCAACTAATCGAAAAAGAATTGCCGGAAGTGATCATTTTGGACATCATGATGCCTAAAATTGATGGATATGGCGTATGCTCACAAGCAAAAGCCCTATCTCCTTCTTACCTCCCTAAAATCATTTTTATTTCTGCCAAAATCGCTGATTCAGACATCGAACGAGGCTACCAGGCAGGAGCCGATTTATACGTACCAAAACCTTTTTCCAATAGAGATTTATTGAAAAAAGTCCATGAATTAAACCTACAAAGCTAAAACTAATCAATACTGTTATGAGAATTACCTCCCTTCAACAATACCATGAGGCCTACGAAGAAAGCGTAAAGACGCCAGAAAAATTCTGGGCTGGTATAGCGAACGAATTCGACTGGATTAAACCTTTTACGAAAGTACTAGACTGGAATTTTGATGATTATTCGGTCAAATGGTTTGAAGATGGCCAAATGAATATTACCGCCAATGCCCTAGATCGTCACTTAAAAACGATTCCAGATCAAGCAGCCATCATTTACGAACCAAATGAACCAGGCGATGAGGCCATCACCTTAACCTACCGCGAATTACATACCCGCGTATGTAAATTCGGTAATGTGTTAAAAAATCAAGGAGTTAAAAAGGGCGACCGTGTCTGTATATACATGCCGATGATTCCTGAATTAGCCATTGCGGTTTTAGCTTGTGCTCGCATTGGTGCCATACATTCCGTGGTTTTCGGTGGATTTTCCGCCCAATCTATCGCCGATAGAATTAATGATTCCGAATGCAAAGTAGTTATCACCACCGATGGTGCCGTTCGTGGCAATAAAACGATACCGATGAAGGAAACCGTAGATGATGCCTTAGTCACTTGTCCATCGGTCGAAAAAGTAATCGTAAAAACACGCACTAAAACACCTGTATCGATGATCGGTGGCCGTGATCTTTGGTGGGAACAAGAAGAAAATGAAGCGGCAGCGGATTGCCCTGCAGAAGCAATGAACGCAGAAGATCCCTTGTTTATTTTATATACTTCAGGATCTACAGGAAAGCCCAAAGGGGTGGTACATACTTGTGGTGGCTACATGGTCTACACAGCCTATACCTTTGCAAATGTGTTCCAATACAACCCTGGAGAGGTTTTCTTCTGTACAGCAGACATTGGCTGGATTACAGGTCACTCCTATTTGGTTTATGGCCCGCTCTTAAACGGGGCTAAATCCGTTCTATTTGAAGGAATCCCGACTTATCCAGATGCTGGACGTTTTTGGGATATCATCAAAAGACATTCCGTTAATATATTCTACACCGCTCCTACGGCGATTCGTTCATTGATGGGTTTTGGAGATGAACATATCGAAAATAAAGACTTAAGCTCTCTTCGCGTTTTAGGATCTGTAGGTGAGCCCCTAAACGAAGAAGCATGGCACTGGTACAATGATAAAGTAGGTCAAGGAAACTGCCCAATTGTCGATACTTGGTGGCAAACCGAAACAGGTGGATTAATGATTTCCCCAATCGCCGGAATAACTCCGCTAAAGCCAGCATTCGCGACTTTACCCTTACCTGGCGTCCAACCGATGCTGGTAGATGAGAACGGAAAAGAGATTACAGGAAACGGGGTTAATGGTAATTTGTGTATCAAATACCCATGGCCATCCATTATCCGTACCACCTACGGTGATCATGAGCGTTGCAAATCTACCTATTTCTCTACCTACCCAGGACTTTACTTTACTGGTGATGGATGTATGCGAGATGAAGATGGTTATTACCGAATCACCGGTCGTGTAGATGACGTAATGAACATTTCTGGACACCGCATCGGTACCGCAGAAGTAGAAAATGCCATCAATATGCACACAGGCGTTATTGAATCAGCCGTTGTAGGTTACCCACATGATGTGAAAGGCCAAGGAATTTATGCCTATGTCATATGTGAACACCCGACGATTAATGATGATTTAACCCGCAAGGATATATTAGCAACCGTTACACGGGTCATCGGACCTATCGCTAAACCAGACAAGATTCAATTCGTGACTGGCCTTCCCAAAACCCGCTCCGGCAAAATTATGCGTCGGATTCTACGTAAAGTGGCGGAAGGTGAAACCTCTAACTTAGGCGATACGTCGACGTTGTTAGATCCGAGTGTGGTGGAATCGATTATCAGCGGAGCATTGTAAAAGAGCTTCGCATTAGATTAGAGATTATAGAGTAGAGAGTAGAGAGTATAGAGTAGAGAGTAGAGAGTAGAGAGTAGAGAGTATAGATTTAAAGCATAAAGAATAAAGAATAAAGAATAGAGAATAGAGAATAGAGCACAAAGCATAAAGATGGAATCGCCTGCGGCGATACATTCTTTGAACTTTGCTCTTTGAACTTTGAACACTGTCCACTGACTACTGTCCACTGGCTACTGTCCACTGACTACTGACTACTGGCTACTGTTCACTGGCTACTATAAAAAAAGGGATCGAAATTCGATCCCTTTTTTTATTCAAATCGCTGCTGCGCAGCTTAGTCAAAAAGTCAACAGAAAACTTTTAGGTAAGGGTTTACAAAATTATTTGCGTAGCAAAATTTTAAAACCCTTAGCTGAAAGTTTTACCAGAAGTATGTATACAACGCCACAATTCCCATCACCACGATCACTGTTCCAGCGATGAAAGAAGGCTCCAATTTGAACATTTTGGCATCAATCTCCAGACCTTTCGGATTGTTCTTACTTTCTGGATCAGCTAGTGAAATAATCACCATAGAAACCACGCAGAAGATAAATACCCAACCCATACGGTCCATAAATGGAATCATGTAGACATCGCCATCTAAGAACGCCGTGTAGAACATACAATCGTTCACGCCTGTCCAAGCAGGAATATATTTAGTTAGGATAGAGAAAGCTAAACCGCCAATCATTGCGAATAAGGCAGCGTTTGAAGTCGTTCTTTTCCAGAAGAAGCCCATAATGAATAAGGCAAAAATACCTGGAGAAACGTAACCTGTGTACTCTTGAATGAATTCAAAACCACCTTTTTTGTCGATACCCATGAATGGAGCAATCGCAATAGCTAATACCATCGCAGCTACCACAGCGATACGTCCGATATTCACTAATTGCTTCTCATTCGCCTCTTTGTTAATATACTTTTTGTAGATATCAAGAGTGAAGATCGTAGAGATTGAATTCGCTTTACCCGCCATAGATGCCACTACCGCTGCCGTTAAAGCCGCAAAAGATAGACCTTTCAAACCTGCAGGTAACAAGTTCAATAATACTGGATATGCGCTATCTTGGTTGATTACGCCATCTTTCAACATCTCTTGTTGGAACATGCCATCCTTGTGTAATAAATACGCTGCAATACCTGGTAAAACCACGATGATAGGCATTAACATTTTTAAGAAAGCGGCGAACAAGATACCGTTACGCGCGGTTGGAAGATCAGCTCCTAAAGCACGCTGCGTGATGTATTGGTTACATCCCCAGTAGTTCAAGTTGATAATCCACATACCACCGATTAATACCGTTAGGCCAGGAAGCGATGGATAATTCGCGTTGTCTTTGTTTAAGATCATGTGGAAATGCTCCGGCGCTTTGGTCATCAAATGATTTAAACCGCTCATCACACCATCGCCACCGAAGTGATCAGACACCATTTGTAAAGCTAAATAGGTTGTTGCTAAACCACCTAAGATTAGGAAGAATACCTGAATTACGTCTGTAAAACCGATTACTTTCATACCGCCTAAGGTGATAATTACCGCGAAAACGGACATTCCGATCATACATACTGTGAAGTCGATTCCGGAGATGGTGGTTACTGCCAAAGCTCCTAAGTACAAAATCGATGTCAAATTCACCGCTACGTATAATAATAACCAGAAAACGGCCATAATTAAACTAACGGTAGGAGAATAACGCTGCGACAAGAACTGAGGCATCGTGAAGATTTTGTTCTTCAAATAAATAGGCATGAAGAAAATCGCTACGATTAAAAGCGTTGCAGCTGCCATCCATTCGTACGTAGCGATGGCTAGACCCAGTCTAAAACCATTTCCTGACATACCAATAAACTGCTCTGCAGAGATATTAGAGGCAATTAATGAAGCTCCAATCGCCCACCAGGTTAAAGAACCTTCCGCTAAAAAGAAGTCATTTGAATCAGATAATTCGGATTTTTTCTTGTTATAAATCCAATAGCCGTAACCGGCAACTACCACGAAATAAAAGAGAAATACGAGGTAGTCAAGTGTTTGTAAACCGTTTGATTGCATAGAGTTTTAAAGTTAATTAAGGTCTTGAATTGCCTAAATTAAGATTTTTATCGGAAATGTACTAATTCCAAAGTTCTGGTTTCACCAAAACCACTTCCTCCTCCCGATCCACGATGATCATCCCAGGAAGCAAATCCTTCGTTTTACGAACGTATTTCTTTGAGGTAACAATCACGGGGCAAAGGGATTCTGTTTGTCTTTTGGAAAAATAGGCCGCTAAACTCGCTGCTTTTTCGATGACGAAGGCGGGGACTGTTTTATTTTGGGGGTTTCTAACAATCACGTGAGAACCGGAGACATCTCTTGCATGCAGCCAGATATCCTGTTTCTTCGCATATTTCAGCGTTAGCAAATCATTGTTTTTCGCATTCTTACCGACCCAAATCACCCATCCTTCTACCTCAAACTGTTTAAAGGGGAATTCTTCGGCTGATTTTTTATTAGTTGCGAGAGCCAAAAAAGGCTTCAAGCCCTTTCGGGTTTCAACACAGGCTAAGGCTTCTAATTTTTCAATAATTTCAGCTATTTCTTGCTTCTTACGCGCTATATTCTCTTCCCAATGCGCCAATTCCTTACTGAAATTCTTAGCCTTTCGGTAGTAATTCTCCGCATTCGCGGCTGGGCTCAACGTAGAATTCAGCTTTATGGTGATGGGTTGATTTCGATAAAAATCCTCTAAAGTCACCTTACTCTCCCCTTCCGGAATGAGATGCAAATAGGCCATCAAAATATTACCAATTTCCTCAAAAGGCACATTCGTTTCCCGAATCACCTTCTGCTTCTCGAGCTCTTGTAAATACAATTGGGATTTAACTAAATTTCTTTCCAGGCCATCCATCACCTGACTTTTCTCTCGTGTAAACTCCCCTACCGAATAATGCAGCACATAAAACTGGTTTAACGCGGCAATGGGATCGGAAGTTTCAAAAAGCGAATCCTCTGAAGGGGGGAATAAAGTAAACCCAATTCCTTTAGGCGTCTTAACCACATAAAAATACCCCTCATCGAGTATTTCAAGCATCTTTTGCAGCAAGGCCCAACGGTCTTTGAGATGTAGGCTCTCGAAACCTTGGGCAGCGAGCCAAGCTTGACCTTCTTTTCCTAAGGTGGGGAAAAGGGGGAAATAGTCGCCATCAGCGGCTTGGAAGGCTTCGAAACTTTGATCGATTGATCTTGATATAGCAGATAATACAAGCTCATCGTCCTTTTTAAGGCGCTTTTGGAACTGAGAATCATATTCCCCATCACGGTATAATAGTAGATTAGCCCGGTTGCCAAAAAGTTTAAAAACTAGCACATAATCGCCCAAGAAATGAATCCCAAAGGCTCGCTCATTTTCGTACATCTCTACTTCCTGGACTTCGGCCAGGAGTAAATCGGAGAAAAGATCGATGGAATTTCGGCCAGCTCGGTGAAAGGATTCCGGGAATTGTAAGCTAGAAAACTGGGGACCCAAAGAACATTTGATGTAGAAATCTTCGCCGTTTTGGCGTTCAAAACCTAAAACCAACTCGTCCTTCTCTTGCGAAAAACACTGTTTTAAGCGCGAATACATCAATATCTGCCGCAAATGGCTCGATAAAATCCGCAGAAAATAATAGTTATTATGCATCGCTTAGCTTAAATTTAACCTTATGTCATTGATACCCGACTCCTATCTCACTATCGCGAAACCTGCTGAAGGACTTTACAAAGATAAAGGAAGTAAATTCATCAGTTGGGCATATCCGGTGAAAGATTTGGAAGAAATCAAAAGCCATTTAGCCTCCCTAAAAGAAGCACATCCCAAAGCCAGACATATCTGTTATGCCTATCGCTTAGGTTTTACGCTAGAGGACGCTCGCTCGAATGATGACGGAGAACCGTCAGGAAGCGCTGGAAAACCTATTTTAAATACGATTTTATCACACAATGTACACTATGTTTTAGTGGCAGTGGTGCGGTATTTTGGAGGAACGTTGCTGGGGGTGCCTGGCCTGATTCATGCCTACAAGGAAGGGGCCATCGATGCGTTAGCGAACGCGGAAATTTACGAAAAAGAGCCCATGAGCGTCCGGAGCATCGAATTTAACTATGCGCAGATGAATGAGGTAATGAAAATCTGCAAGAAACACCCCATCCAAATAGTAAATCAACTTATTGATAACCTTTGTACCTTTGAATTGACCTATCCATCTCGGCACGCCGCGGAGATTGATGCCTCTCTAAACAACCTATGAACAGTATAAAAATTTATTTAACTGCCTCTGGGATTCAATTACAGAATCAACAGGGCCTCGTTTGTTCCGTTCCAGGAAATTGGGATGACTTTATTAACCAGAAGAATTTATTCGAGGTTTGCTCGATGCACCTGTTGAATGGTTTACAGGCCAAAATCGATAATCCCCTTTGCCCGATCGATTCACAGGAAATTTGGGCAGCTGGCGTGACCTATTTGCGCAGCAAAGTAGCCCGAATGGAAGAATCCAAAGAATCAGGCGGCGATACTTTTTACGATAAAGTCTACGATGCCGAAAGGCCTGAAATCTTCTATAAAGGAAACCGCTTGCGTTCCGTGGGTACAGGTGGTAAGGTGCGTATTCGGAAGGATTCGATGTGGAATGTGCCTGAACCTGAATTGACCTTATTCGTTAATAAACAGGGTGAATTAGCCGGCTACAGCATCGGTAACGATATGAGCTCCCGGGATATCGAGGGCGAAAATCCCTTGTATTTGCCTCAGGCTAAAGTATACGATGCCGCTGCCGGCCTCGGCCCCTGCCTTTTGGTGACGGAAAAACCCTTAGCACCTAGCACGGTAATCTCCATGGAAATCTACCGAAACGGAGAAAGCGTATTCCATGGAGACACCGAAATCTCTCAAATGAAGCGCTCCCACGCCGAATTAGTGGATTATTTAACCCGCGAAATGTCCTTCCCAGCTGGTGTTTATTTGATGACCGGAACTTGCATCGTTCCTGATCCTCCATTCACTCTACAATCTGGGGACAGCATCCACATTACGATTGAACCTATTGGAACCCTTATTCAAACCGTTGCCTAATGAATTATACAGACGCTTCGATTGCAGAAATCGACGCAGCCATAGCCGCTGCGAAAGCCGCATTCCCCATTTACCGTCGTATTTCAGATGCGAAACGCGCTGAATTTCTTCAAGCCATTTCGCGTGAGATAATGGCAATCGGTGATGACTTAATCCAAACAGCTTGCACAGAATCACATCTCCCGGAAGCTCGAATCACGGGCGAAAGGGGTCGCGCCACAGGTCAAATTCAGGCTTTTGCCGATTTCATCTCCAACCCAGCCTGGAAAAAAGAAATCCACGATCCAGCTCAGCCGGACCGCACGCCACTTCCTAAACCGGATTTATTTCAAACTCAAATTCCTTTAGGCCCTGTCGCTGTTTTTGGCGCTAGCAACTTCCCGCTTGCCTTTTCTGTGGCCGGTGGCGATACCATTTCAGCACTTGCAGCAGGCTGTCCTGTTATTTTCAAAGCCCATCCGGCTCACCCTAAAACAGGGAATCTTGTGGGTGGCGCTATATCTAAAGCAGTCACTTCTTGCGGTTTACCTCAAGGCGTATTTAGTTTAATTCACGGTGCTTCTCATGCGGTGGGATCCCATTTAGTGCAACACCCTGAAATTCAAGCAGTTGGATTTACCGGTTCTTATCGGGGTGGAAAAGCCCTTTATGACCTAGCGGTGCGCAGACCACATCCTATTCCTGTGTATGCGGAAATGGGGAGTGTGAATCCCGTGGTACTTTTATCCGATAAAATCGCTGAAAACCCTGCAGCCCTCGCTGCTGGTTTAGCTGGTTCGGTTTGTATGGGAGTAGGACAATTTTGCACCAATCCTGGCTTACTGATTCTTCAGAAAAAGGATGCTGGATTCTTAGATTTATTAGCTGCAGAATTAGACAAATTGCCTTTAGGCACGTTTTTAACCCCAGGAATTTCTGATGCTTATGCAGCAGGCGTTTCAAATCTGGCGCAACATTCGAAAAAATTAACTTCGCGTGATTTACCTTCCCCTGCCCTATTTGTGGCTGAAGCTGCGACTATTAATCGAGTAGTTTTAGAGGAAGTTTTTGGCCCTTGCACAGTGGCCATTTTAGTGGAAGATAAAGCAGAAATGATTTCCTTCATCGAATCATTAGAAGGTCAGTTAACTGGAACTATTCACGGAACTAAAGCGGAAATTTCTGAGGAACTGGTCGATGCTCTTTTACAAAAAGTAGGTCGCTTGCTTTTCAACGGCTTCCCTACTGGCGTAGAAGTTTCTGGCGCTATGGTTCACGGAGGTCCATTCCCGGCGACTACAGACTCAAGGAGTACAAGTGTAGGAACACAGGCTATTTATCGGTTTGTGAGGATGGTGTGCCTTCAGAATAGATTATAAAGCACAAAGAATAAATAATAAAGGCGGAATAAAAAGGGCTCGAAATTCGAGCCCTTTTTTACATTTATGAAATATTTATTTCTGAATCTATCGCCATAGGCGATCTATTCTCTATACTTTATTCTTTGTGCTTTATGCTTTAAACTTCGACAATCACGTTTTCAAACGTCAACTCCCCATCCGCACCTAACTCCATCATCACCGCCGAATCTTTCACGATTTTACCGGATAAAATGGCTTTAGACAATTCGTTCAAAACGGCTTTCTGAAGTACACGCTTCATGGGACGACCACCGTAGTTCGGGTCATAACCGTCATCCGCTAGCTTATTCAAAGCTTCTTCCGTTGCTTCTAAGGTAATGTGTTGGTCAGCTAAACGCTTCTGCACTTCCTTGAATTGAATGGCTAAAATTTTGCGCGCATGTTCTAAGGTTAATGGTTCGAATAAAACCACTTCATCTACGCGGTTTAAGAATTCAGGTCGAACGACTTGCTTTAAAAGTGTCATCACCTCTTCTTTGGTTTCTTCTAAGATCAATGCATTGTTCCAGCCTTCCATTTGTGCCATTTTCTCTTGAATCAAGTGGCTACCAATGTTCGAGGTCATGATGATGATCGTATTCTTGAAGTTTGCAGTGCGACCTTTGTTATCCGTTAAGCGACCTTCGTCTAAGACTTGTAATAAGATGTTCCAAACATCCGGATGTGCCTTTTCAATCTCGTCTAATAACACGACCGAATAAGGTTTACGGCGCACGGCTTCGGTTAATTGTCCGCCCTCATCGTAGCCCACGTATCCCGGAGGCGCTCCTACTAAGCGACTTACGGCATGGCGTTCTTGGTATTCGGACATATCGATGCGAACCATGGCGTTTTCGTCGTTGAATAGGTAGGAGGCCAAAGTTTTGGCTAATTCCGTCTTACCTACACCCGTAGTTCCCAAGAAGATAAACGAACCGATGGGACGTTTTGGATCCTGTAAACCAGCTCTCGAACGGCGAACGGCATCCGAAACCATCTCAATAGCTTGGTCTTGACCAGCCACGCGTTTGTGCAATTCATCTTCTAAATGCAATAGCTTCTCCACTTCGGTTTGTAGCATTCTGCTGACTGGAATTCCGGTCCATTTTGCGACTACTTCCGCTACGTTTTCTGCTGTCACTTCTTCTTGCAACATCGAATTTTCTCCGGCTGGCTGGGCCTGCATATCTTTTAATTTCTGCTCGGACTCCACTAAACGGCCGTACCGAATCTCGGCTACTTTACCATAATCGCCTTGTCGTTCGGCTTGTTCGGCTTCTAACTTGAGTCGATCGATGGTTTCTTTTTCGGCACGTACGGCATCGAGAACAGATTTTTCCGATTGCCATTTGGCCTTCAACTCATCTCTTTTCTCAGATAAATCCGCTAAATCGCGCGTTAATATCGTTTCCTTCTCCTTATTATTCTCGCGGCGAATCGCTTCGCGCTCGATTTCTAACTGCATAATTTTGCGCTGGATATCATCGATTTCTTCAGGAACGGAATCGATCTCCAGACGCATTTTGGCAGCCGCTTCATCCATCAAATCGATCGCTTTATCGGGTAAGAATCGATCCGAAATATAGCGGTTCGATAATTCGACAGCCGCAATGACCGCGTCATCTTGAATACGCACTCCGTGGTGTAATTCGTATTTATCCTTGATACCACGCAGGATCGAAATGGCATCAGCCACATCTGGTTCCTCCACTAAAACCGATTGGAAACGGCGCTCGAGGGCCTTGTCTTTCTCGATGTACTTTTGGTATTCTTTTAAAGTCGTGGCACCGATAGCGTGTAGTTCTCCTCGAGCCAAAGCTGGTTTCAATAAGTTCGCCGCATCCATCGCTCCTTCGCCTCCGCCTCCCGCACCGATTAATGTGTGGATCTCATCAATGAATAAGACGATTTCTCCGTCGGAATCCGTCACTTCTTTGATGACCGCTTTCAAACGCTCCTCGAATTCCCCTTTGTACTTTGCTCCCGCGACCAATAGACCCATGTCAAGCGACATTACGATCTTTGATTTCAAGTTTTCAGGCACATCGCCAGAGACGATACGTTGGGCTAAACCTTCTACGATGGCGGTTTTACCGACACCTGGTTCTCCCAAAAGGATAGGGTTATTCTTCGTACGACGGGATAAAATCTGTAAGACCCGGCGAATCTCTTCGTCACGTCCAATTACCGGATCTATTTTCCCGGCCTTCGCTAATTCATTCAAATTCTTACCGTATTTCTCTAAAGACTGGTAAGTACTTTCTGCATGTGGATCGTTCACTTTTCTATTTCCTCTAAGTTCTATGATGGATTTCTTAAAATTTGCACTCGTAATGCCTAAAGATTTTAACAAGTCTCCGATGGCATCTTTGGATTCGATGAGAGCGAGAAAAAGTAGCTCTACACTCACATAGGAATCACCAAATTCTGATTTCAAAGCCTCCGCTTTCGTTAGTACCTGTTGCAACGCATTGCTCGCATAGGGCTGAGCGCCCGATACTTTCGGATAAGAAGAAAGAATGGATTGTAATTTCTCTTGAATCTGCTGAACAGACACGTTATTCTTCTTTAAGAGAAAAGCAGATGTTTGGGTGTCGTCTTGCAAGATGGCTTGCAATAGATGCCCTGTTTCAATGGCTTGCTGGCCATTCGTGCTCGCGATTTCCATCGCGTTTTGGATAACCAATCCAGCTTGTGATGTGTAATTATTTGGATTCATATCGGCTAGGTTTTCACACTACTTAGCAAATGAATACCCAATCGAATAATTCGGAAAAAATGACATTAAAAGACGCGTAGCAAATAAGAAAAATACGCCAAAATGGCGCATACTAGGCGAATTTGGCTT
Source organism: Cytophagaceae bacterium (assembly GCA_027491195.1). GTDB lineage: Bacteria > Bacteroidota > Bacteroidia > Cytophagales > Spirosomataceae > Aquirufa > Aquirufa novilacunae. Next base: position 58,501 of record JAIXWQ010000008.1, read on the forward strand.
TAATTGCGTCTTCGAAATTCTTCAGCGCAATTTGTAAATCCACAATCTCTGAGGGAAAATGTTCAAAATCACAGACTTTGGCCTTCAACTCGATCTTTTCGCAGATCGAATGCACTTGAGCCGCACCTAAGGTGCCTGAATTCCCTTTTAAGGTATGCAGTTCCGACTGAACGCCTTTGCAGCTTCCAGCCTGATGAGCGGAAATGGCTGCAGCTATCTGTTCTTTGGCCTCCACAATAAACTCTTCTAACATGCTTTGCACGAAGGCAGGATCTCCGCCCACCGCATCCGAAAGCGATGCTAAAACCTCCTCGTCCACCACGAAATCGGTTACTACGAAAGACTCCTCCACTGTACTATGACCTGAAGACACCCAGCGAGAAACCGTCTGAATTAATTGTTGTGCCCTAATCGGTTTAGCTAAATAATCATCCATTCCTGCAGCGAGGAAACGTTCTCGATCTTCCTTCATCGCATAGGCCGTCATCGCCACGATAGGCGGCAAACCCACGAGATCCAAAGCCTTCAAGCGGCGTGTTGTCTCCATACCATCCATCTCAGGCATTTGGATGTCCATCAGGACTAAATCAAAATTCGCGTCTTTTTCAAGAACTGTAATAGCTTCCTGTCCACTAGAGGCCATCTCAACCTCACAACCAGCCTTCATTAATATTTGGCTGGCTACTTTTCGATTCGTGGCATTATCATCCACTAAAAGAACGCGGGCATGAACTGACTGAAGACTACCTGCAATCGATACATCCGAAATATTCTTCGTTTTCGCAGCAAGTGAAGAATCCCCGATAGCCAGCTTGATCGTAAACCAAAACGTACTCCCCTTCCCTTCCTCCGACTCCACACCGATTTCTCCGTCCATCATCTTACAGAACTCGCGGGAAATGGCTAAGCCTAATCCCGTACCTCCGTAATTTTTCGAGGTAGAGTTATCCACTTGTTGGAAGGCATTGAATAGTTTTTGCAGATTTTCAGGACTAATACCGATACCTGTATCTTTTACACGAACCTCGAGTTCTGTCATCTCTGCTGAAACCGTTAGCGCCTTAACTGAAATCGCTACAGATCCATTCTCGGTAAACTTCAAGGCATTCGACGTTAAATTCGAAAGTATCTGCAATAGTCGCGTCTCATCTGCCTTCACGAAGGCTGGTACACTATCGTCCAGTTTATATGAAACTTTATTCCCTTTTTGATGTGCTAATGGCGTAAATAAGGCCATTAGACGATCAAATACCTCTTCTAGCACAATATCGGTCGGATGGAGGACCATTTTGCCTGCTTCGATTTTGGCCAAATCCAAAATATCATTCAGAATATGTAATAGCGTTTCCGAGGACTTCCGAATCGTCTGTAAATAATCGCGCTGATCCTCATCTAGCGGCGTATCGCACAATAGATCGACCATCCCAATCACTCCGTTCATTGGTGTACGAATCTCGTGAGACATGTTCGCTAAAAACTGTTCCTTTACCTTCAAGGAATGCTCCGCTTGTTCACGCGCTTCCACTAGTTCACTTTGGTACTTCTTCAATTCCGTAATGTCCCTAGCGATACCTGAAACTTCCGAGATCGTATCTTGCGTCAAAATAGGGTTCAAGTAGATCTCTAACCAGCGATCCGTTCCATCCTTCTTCTGTAAGCACAACTCAAAGTGTTGCTTATTCCCTCGGAAAGCTAATTTATAGCGCTCCTCCATCACTTTCCGCTCCTCTGGCGCCATCATCTTAAAGCCCATCGTCTCTGAACTGAAATTCAATTGAGGCTTGATCCCTATCTCCTGTTCTAAGAGTTCCGCATAGTCATGGTTGAAACTCTGCAATAGCAAACGCTTATTCACGGACCACATTAAGTGGGATGAACTCTCGAATATGGAGTTTAATCGGGCGGTTTCTCTGGCCAAAGCCTCTTCCGCCTGCTTCCTCGAAATCGCAATCGCCACTTGCCCCGAAATAAAGTCTAATAGCTCCAAATCTCGGTTCTCGTATTTGTTCGCCCGCTCATAGGATTTCACCCCGATAATCCCCGTCACCCGATCACCGATACGGAGGGGAACGCAAAGCATTACTTTGGGAACCACTCCATACAAGTAAATCTTCTTCTCCGCTGCTAGTTGATGAATGTCATCGTCATGCAAGATGAGTGGCTTATTCTCCATCAAGGCATATTCCGTCAAACCATTTCCTAAACGGCGCTTCGTAAAATGCACGCGAGAATTGAAGTATTCGTCTATGTAATAGGGGAAATAGATATAGCTCTTTCCTGGATCGTATTGCGCGATAAAGAAGTTCTTCACATCAATCACCTCGCCTAATTGCTTGTGAATATTCACAAACAAATCATCCAGGTTAGAGGAATTAATGGCCACCTGCGAGATGGAAGAGAACAATTTATTCGCCCGCTCTGCCCGCACTTTGGCGGTTGAGTTATGCAGAATACAGCGATAAGCCGTAGGAGTACCCCGTTCGAATCGACAAGTCGCTGAACCTGAGACATACAAACGGCGACCATCTTTACGCCTAAATACCGCCGTAAATTCAGGAATATCTTCTCCCTTGGCTAATTGATCAAATTGAGCTTGCGTCAGGTGCGCAAACTCGGGATGTAGGACATCCTGTATTTTCAAATCCTTCGCCTCTTCCTCCGTGTAACCCATCGTTTCTAACCAGGCGCGGTTCACAAAAAGGAAACGACCCGTCACCCCGGTGATTTGAATGAGGTCGGTGGTATTGTTAATTAAGTCTTGTAATTGGGCATTCGAACGAGTTAAGGCTTCAGAAACCTTCTTCTTCTCACTAACATCCTCCCCTATGATACTCAGAAAATTATCGCTAACCACAGTGGACGCAACTTCCACCCACTTGATGGCGCCCGATTTCGTCCTATAATTTCGCTCCCGCTCTTCGAATAAACCACCCGTCTGAATGGCCTTATCGAATGAGTTGCGACGTATTTCACTTTCTCCGTCTGGAACTAAGGTAGTAAAGAAGTCTTGCCCATTTAATTCCCCTGGTTTATAACCAAGTAATTGATGTGTATAGGCATTCGCATGCGAGATAGTGCCATCTAGCGCCATTACGATGCCAAAAAGCTTCAGGGAATCCAATGTTTTAATCAGGGCCTGCTTATCCTCCATGCCTTAAATCACAAATTTTGTTTAAATGTACAAAAAAGGGCTTAATTTTACCCCTTAAACCCACAAGACACGGTGCAAGTAAGAGCAAAAAAGAGTTTAGGACAACATTTTTTAAATGATTTAGATGCGGCTAAGCGCATCGTAGACGGCTTGCAACCGAATGGGGCCTACACGAAAGTATTGGAGATTGGTCCGGGCATGGGGGTGTTGACTCAGTTTTTGGTCAAAAAAACAGAATACGAAACCTCCCTCATCGAAATCGATAAGGAGTCCGTGGACTATCTGCGCAAAAACTACTTAGAGTTTACCGGCCCTCGTTTAATTGATGGTGACTTCTTATGTTATCCCCTTGAAAATATTTTCGGAGAAGAGAAGTTCGCGATTGTGGGCAATTTCCCTTATTTCATTTCTACGCAGATCTTCTTCCGCATTTTGGAATACAAAGACCAATGCATCGAAGTGGTGGGCATGTTACAGAAAGAAGTGGCCGTCCGTTTAGCAGCGAAACCGGGAAATAAAGATTACGGCATTTTAAGTGTATTGCTTCAAGCCTTCTACGATATCGAATACCTATTCAGCTTAGGACCTGAGGTATTTACTCCTCCTCCAAAAGTCAATTCCGGTGTTATTCGACTGGTACGGAATTGGGACAAAAAACTAGACTGCGATCCGGCTAAATTTAAGTCTTTGGTCAAAATGGCCTTCAACCAACGACGCAAAACATTACGTAATGCCCTCAGAGCCTTGCAATTACCAGAACACCCATTACTTTCTAAACGCGCGGAACAATTAGGTGTAGCTGAGTTCACCGAGTTAACGATTTTATGGAAAGATAATGGCTACCAAGGCGCTTAATCGAGCTATTTTTAGTAATTTGCGCCGTTATACCTAAAATCCCTCAAAACATGGAAGAATTAAACCCAAATCACCTTCCGTTTGAACTAACCAAGGAGTTCATAGAGGACATCCGCTTGATGATCGAAAATCAGGCGAATGAGGAAATCTTATTGAAGTTAGAGGAGCTTTTCCCAGCGGATATCACCAGCATTTTAATCGAATTAACTACAGATGAGGCTAAATACCTCGTGCTATTAATCGATACAAAACTAGCCGCTGAAATTATTTCTACGCTTGATTCTGACGACCGCAAGAAGTTCTTAAAGAACTTTACTTCGAAAGAAATTGCGCAATACATCAACGTTATCGATTCAGATGACGCGGTGGATATTTTAAATGAACAGCCTGTAAAGGTTCGTGAGGAAGTAATCGCCTTATTAAAAGACCGGGAGCAAGCTCGATTCATTATTGACTTAATGCATTACGACGAGGATTGTGCGGGTGGTTTAATGCAGAAAGAGTTAATCAAGATTAATATCTCTCAAACCGTTACCGAATGTGTGGAGGAAATCCGCAAACAGGCGGAAGACGTGGAGAAAGTATATTCCGTCTATGTCATAGATGACGACGGCAAATTATTAGGTACGGTTTCTCTGAAGAAAATCATTTTAGCTAAGCGAGGTTCTAAAATCGCTGATGTCTATGAAGACGATGAAATCGTATCCGTTCAGACCTATGCCTCTGGTGAAGAAGTGGCGGATTTAATGCAGAAATACGATTTAGAAGCCATTCCTGTTGTCAATATTCAAGGTCGACTTTTAGGCCGAATCACCATCGATGACGTGGTCGATTTCATTACGGAATCCGCGCAAGAAGATATTCAGGTCATGGCCGGTATCTCCGAGGACGTAGAGGAAGATGACTCAGTTTGGTTATTAGTTCGTTCCCGTCTTCCATGGTTAATCGGAGGTATGGTCGGTAGTTTTTTAGCGGCTAAAATCATTGATCGATTCGACGATACCATCTCCATTTTACCAGCGATTTCAGCCTTTATTCCCTTGATCGGCTCTACGGGAGGAAATGTGGGCATTCAATCCTCCTCTTTAATCGTTCAGTCATTAGCGGATAAGAGTGGTCTGGACACGACCTTAGGAAAACGTCTTCAAAAAGTATTGTTAGTCGCTTTAATTAATGCATTAATAGCTGCGGTTTTTGCTTTCGGATGCTCCTTATTAGTGGATTCAGGCCAAATCATGTTATCCATGACCGTTTCCCTTTCCTTATTTGCGGTGGTCATGCTGGCTAGCTTAATGGGGACGATCACTCCGCTAGTTCTAAATCAATTAAAAATTAATCCAGCTGTAGCCAGTGGTCCTTTCATAACGACGACGAATGACATCTTAGGCTATGGGGTTTATTTTTTAATCGTTTATTGGCTTCTATAGCATATGATAGCGGTTATTCAACGCGTTAGCCAAGCGACTCTTCATATTGACGGAGCACTACAAGCTTCCATTCAACAAGGCTTTATGGTGCTTTTAGGCATACATGTGAATGATACTCCGGAAGATGTAGCGTATTTAGCTGGCAAAATCGCGGGTTTGCGTGTTTTCTCAGACGAAGAAGGCAAAATGAATTTAGATCTACAGGCGATTAATGGAGAACTTTTACTTGTAAGTCAGTTCACCCTCTATGCTGCCACTAGAAAAGGCAATCGACCTAGTTTTTTAGAATCTGCTAGACCTGAACAGGCGATTCCGCTGTATGAACTACTGATCAACACATTATCTGAAAAGCTAGGCAAAAAGATCCAAACCGGCGTTTTCGGTGCCGATATGCAAATTAATCTCACGAATGATGGTCCTGTGACCATTATCATCGACTCTAAAAATCCTTAATGATGACTATATCTGAAGCACAACAACAAGTAGATGAGTGGATTAAGACGGTAGGTGTTCGCTATTTTAGTGAGCTGACTAATATGGCGATGCTGACTGAGGAAGTGGGTGAAGTCGCACGCATCATTGCACGTCGGTATGGCGAACAATCAGAGAAAGAGTCGGATAAAAATAAGGACCTTGGGGATGAAATGGCGGATGTATTGTTTGTGTTGATTTGTCTAGCCAACCAAACGGGCATTAACCTAGAAGAGGCTCTGAAACAGAACCTCTTAAAGAAGACGGAACGTGATGCAGACCGTCACAAGAACAACCCTAAATTAACCTAGCGAACAGGTATTTGGCTGGATTCAATTTTCTTGGCAATCCCTTTACCCTCTTCTTTCGATGGGATATAAGGTTTCAAAATCGTGATTTGTTCCAGCGTTGGGTTCATTTGTTGAATCGAAGGATGACGCACATCGAACTCTGCCTCCCCTGACACTTTATTGAATTCTTCTACTGAAATGTTTTGGCGTTTGTTACGGAAGGAAACTTGGTGCGTTAAAAGGCTATCTCCAGCTAATTTACCACCCTCCCAGGAAACCACCGAGCCGCCATGCGCCCAACCAAAACCGGAGATCGTGAAATTCTTTGTATTAATCTTCTCTACTTCTTGAAGTGTTAATCCTAAGTAAAGGCCTGAACTTGTTTTCCAAGCTGAATTATCACCTTGAATACTCACATCTGATATCTTTCCTTCATGGAAAAACACACTGGCTTGTTTCGCTGTCCCCGGGAAAATAATCGCGCCTTTTAACGTGTCATCGCCTGAAATGATGGATGTATCTAAAATGACAGATTTCTCCCCATATTTTGCAATTAAGCCTTTCGCATCCGTACAGGCTAAAACTTCGTTTAAATTCTCCGTGGGTGCACTCACTTCAGGATTTGAGCTACAAGCGGCAAATAAAGCCGAAGCTAAAAAGAGGATGATTTTTTTCATGGTTACAGAATTATACCTAAAATTACCGAAGCTTCCGGAGAGAAGCAAGTTAGAAATATTCCAAATTAGCTCAGCAAAATAAATCCAAGTTCTCAGCGTTTATTGATTTATACCTATATTTGTTTTTAAAATGCTGCATCCTATGCTTCGTACTAGTTCTTTACTCCTTCTGTTTTTGTTGACTTTCTGTTCAGCTACGCAAGCTCAATTTTGGAAAATTGGTAAAAAAGGAGGAACCGGTTTCAAAAGGTCGACTTTTAATCCGCATACATCTATTGGCTTTGGAGTAGGCAGTTCCCATTACTACAGCTTGAACGACGAACTAACGATGTTTAATCGATTAGTAAATGATCAATCTCGTTTTAATGTAGGTGCTCATTTAACCCGTCACGTCAGCAAGAACTTCAGCATTAAAGGAAATTTGAATTATATCCGCCTGGCTGGTAATGATTATACCTTTGATAATTCTGCTCTATTACCAACTACACCCGATTTACGCTTCCGTTTTAGAAATGATATTGTGGAGTTTGGGCTATCGGGTCTATTAGAATTAAACGGTAACCAACAGAGTTATATGAAGCGTAATCGCTTCTCACCCTATTTGTCTGCTGGAATTGCCTTAGTTTCCACTAATCCAGAGCTTTATCAATTAGATTCACTTGGAGGAGCGGGTATTCCCGGAGCTTCATGGAGAAACTATTCAGACATCATTGCCACTGATTACCCGACTAATCCCATTCGTAATTTCAACGAAACAATCCCTTCCATTGGATTTTCTATTCCAATCGGGGTTGGATTTAGATATCGTTTGAATGATTTTATGGATTTCGGATTTGAGGCTAGTTTACGAACGCAACTGGGAAATTTGTTTTCAGCGCCTAAAAATCAACCCGCTCAAACGGAATTAACCACTAAACTTTTAATCCCATCAGAATACGCGACTAATTTAGTCGATCACTATTTTGTAACACAATTTCAATTAATCTTCCATCTTGATCGAAGCATTGATTGTCCACCTATCAGAAGGTAAAATAAACACACATACTTTGACATTTGAAGAACTCGGGCTCAGCCCACAAATATTAGACGGTATCAGTTCCATGGGATACAAGACCGCAACACCGGTTCAATCCCAAGTTATCCAACCCATTTTAGCAGGCCGCGACATTTTAGCCTCAGCCCAAACAGGAACCGGTAAAACAGCCGCCTTTCTTTTGCCCATCATCCACAAATTAATAACTGAACCTCATCCTGAGGACCAAATTAATGCCCTTATTATTGTTCCTACCCGTGAACTAGCGATTCAAATCGCCGGAAATATGGAAGGATTAGGCTATTTCACGAATGTGAGCTCGATTGCCATATATGGAGGTGGCGATGGAAATTCCTTTACGACGGAAAAGACCGCGTTAACCAGCGGTGTTGATATTGTGGTTTGCACCCCAGGTCGCATGATTGCCCACTTGAATATGGGTTATGTGAATTTAAAACACTGTAGTTATTTAGTGCTCGATGAAGCGGATCGCATGCTAGATATGGGATTCTCGGATGATTTGATGAAGATCATCTCATTCCTGCCGGAGAAACGCCAGAACCTTTTATTCTCTGCGACCTTTGCGCCTAAGATGCGGACGCTAGCACAAAAACTGTTACAAAATCCGGTCGAAATCAACATCGCCGTTTCGAAACCCCCAGAGCAAATCGTTCAAGAGGCGTTCGTGGTCTATGAGAAGCAAAAGAGTCCTTTAGTGAAGCATTTATTGAAGCTTCAGGAATATACGCGTGTGATTGTTTTCTGTTCCAAAAAGCAGAATGTTAAATCCCTTACCTCAGATTTAAAACGCGCGAGATTCTCTGTAGAGGAAATACACTCGGATTTAGAGCAAGAGGTTCGCGAACAGGTTTTGCAAGATTTTAGAAATAAGAAGACGAAGATTTTAGTGGCGACAGATATTTTAAGCCGCGGTATTGACATCGACGAAATCGAATTAGTGATTAATTACGACGTACCTAACGACGGCGAGGATTATATTCACCGCATCGGTCGTACGGCACGTGCACAAACGAAAGGAACGGCCTATACGTTCATTACGGAATCTGAACAACGTAAGTTTAAGACAATCGAAGATCTGTTAGAAAAAGAAGTGACAAAAGCGGCCGTTCCGGAGGAATTTGGGGAAACACCTGAATACAATCCAGCAGCTCAGAAAAGTTCTTTTGGTGGATATAAGGGCAAATCTGGTGGCAAGCCGGGTGGCGGCAAGTCTGGCGGTGGTAAATTTTGGAAAAAGAAATCATGAGAATACTCGCTTTATTATTGTTTTTTAGCCTTCAGGCTTACGCACAAGACACCACTCAGCACATCATCGCTGGACGTTCAAATGCCCTAAAACAACAAGAAAAGCCTTATGTTATTTTGATTTCAGCAGATGGATTTCGCTCTGATTTTTCTCATAAATACGAAGCAAAATTCCTGCAATCGAAAGAAAAATCCGGTGTAAAGGCAAGCTATATGCAAGCCTCCTACCCTACACTCACCTTCCCTAATCATTATTCCATTGCTACAGGATTGTATCCAGCGCACCATGGTTTAGTAGATAATACCTATTTAGATGTGAATTCTGGACAAGAATACCGGATGTCGAATAAGAAAATGGTAGGCGAAGGTAAATGGTATGGTGGAACACCGCTTTGGGTATTAGCCGAGAAACAACAGATGATGGCTGCCAGCTTCTACTGGGTGGCCTCTGAAGCAAATATTCAGGACACCTATCCTTCTTACTACTACGTCTACAACGAAGTTATTGATATCAAAACGCGTATTGCACAAGTCAAGAATTGGCTTTCCCTACCTGCAGACAAGCGTCCGCATTTAATTACCTTCTACTTCCCAGAAGTCGATCATGACGCACACGAATTTGGGCCAGAAGATCCCCGCGTTCAGCATTCTGTCCAATTTGTGGATCAGGCTATTGCAGATCTAGAAGCGGCCGTAGCACCATTAGGTCTTCCGATTAACTTCGTTTTCGTCTCTGATCATGGAATGAAAGAGGTGGATAATGTGAATACAATTACCAAACCCGCACCATTAAACACAACTGCCTTTCAGGTACCATGGGGTGATGCCTTATTGCATGTTTATGCGAAAGATCCCTCTAAAATCGATTCAACTTACCAAGAATTAAAGAAAGATACGCGTTTTACAACCTTTCGCCTTGATGAGACTCCGGCACATTGGCACTACCGTAAAACAGATGATCGATATAATCGCCTAGGTGATATTTTATTAGTCCCAAAACTCCCACAGGTATTCAACCTCTCTACCCGTAAAACCTCGAAAGGGAAACACGGTTTCGACCCAATGCTTCCTGAAATGCGCGCGAGCTTTCAAGCTTGGGGGCCTGCAATTAAATCAGGACTCACTTTAGAAGGATTCGAAAACGTGAACGTCTATCCTTTTGTCGCCAAAATCTTAGGTTTAAGCTATGATCCTAAGTCGATCGATGGGAATCTGCAGGTTTTGCAGAAAGCTTTAAGATAAGCGCGATCAAGCGAATATCTCCTCTACATGCTTTTTTATATTGGCAGCAATTTTATCTGTAGGTAAATCATTGGCATCAGTACCAAAAGGATCTTCTATTTCCTCTGCAATTAATTCTAAACTGGCCAATACATAAAAGATAAAAACCACCACCGGTATCACATAATATCCTAGCGTAAACACGTAACTAAAAGGTAAAGTCATCACATAGATGAAAATAAATTTCTTAATGAATGCGCTGTACGAATAGGGTATTGGCGTATTTTTAATTCTTTCACAAGCCCCACATACGTCCGTAAACGACTGCAATTCAGCATTTATATATAAAAGTTGATGGCCGCTTAATCTACCCGTATTATAGAGGTCATTTGACTTTTTCATGATCATCTTAGCCACCTGATTAGGCTTGTGCTTGGTATGGTCTATTTGCAAATCCAAGCCTTCAAAAAGGACAAGACCTGATTCATCATCTGCTAAATATTTTTGAAGTACAAAGGCATATAAAGGGATGACTTTCTGATAAAAGTGACGATCAACTTCATTATCTAAAATCGCAGCTAATTTCAAGGCTAAATTTCTACTAGAGTTCACTAATGATCCCCACAATTTTCTTCCTTCCCACCAACGATCATAGGCCGTATTAGTTCTATAGGCAAGTAACAAAGAGATGACAAATCCCAACATACCGTGCATAATGGATATATTCTTCACTTTACTATCCTCACCTAAGTGAAAATATTCCATTTCCAAAAAGCAAATAAGTCCAGAATATGCCCCTATAAAGAACATTAGAGGCAATAATTTTCGAAATGTATCTGACTGATGTAACTTAAAAATAAAGGTGATCCAGTCTTTTGTATTGTATTGTACCATAGGCCTGTAAATTAGGCAAAAAAAAAGACCTGTAAAAATACAGGTCTTTTGATTTCTGTGGTCGCGTAGGGATTCGAACCCCAAACCTTCTCATCCGTAGTGAGATGCTCTATCCAATTGAGCTACGCAACCATTGCCCTTTCGGGATTGCAAAGGTAGAATTTCTTTGGCAAAATGAAAAACTATCCCCTAAAATTTTCTAAAAATTATTTCCCTTTGAAATGAGGAGCCCTTTTCTGCACAAAGGCCGTCACACCCTCTGCGAAGTCTTGGCTATGCCCTAAGATGGTTTGCTCTTCCGCCTCAGAGGCTAAAGTTTCTGCTAAATCCTGATTATAAGCTCTTTGTAATGAGCGTTTCATTAAAGAGATGGCTAAAGTCGCTTTCTTTGAAAAGGCTAACGCAACTTCATGCACTTTTGACTCCCAATCTAGCTCGGAAACTACTTCTGCCACCAATCCGATTTCTTTTGCTTCCTTCGCCCCTACTTTACGCCCTGTCGTCGCTAAATCAAATGCGCGGTGATAACCTACAGACTGCATCAGAAAGGCGGTGGAACCAGCGTCCATGGCTAAACCGATTTGGACAAATAATTCAGAGAAATACGCATCTTCCTTCGCGATGAGATAGTCACAGGCTAAGGCCAAACTACACCCAGCACCAGCCGCTACCCCATTAATCGCACCTATAACTGGTTTATTCAATCCTCTCAAGGCAGAAATCATCGGGTTATAAGTTGACCTCAACACATTCCCAAGATTAGGATCTGTCACACCGGATTTCAAATCTGCTCCTGAACAGAAGGCCTTCCCTTCGCCCGTGATGACTAAAACACGGACTTCATCGTCTATTTGGGCAACTTCCGCTACTTCTCTGATCTCATGAATTAAACCCGCATTTAAGGCATTATATACCTCAGGACGGTGTAAAGTTAAGGTCCAAATGGGGCCGTTGCGGTGAAGCTTTAGGTAATTCATATTGAATGGTAAATGGTGAATGAGTGGCATTAAAATGATAAATGGTAAATGGTGAATGCTAAATGAATAGAATCTATTTAGTGTTCAATTCATGTTTTGCTTAACTGTTATCAAAATTCTTGTAATGATATGCAAAATATCGTTTGCATCTTTCAAGGGTAGAAATAATTGTTCGGAGGATATATAATTCGATGCTTCCAAAAGCTTTAGCCAATAAATAGATTCATTAATTTCTTTTTGAGCAATACTCATTTTATGTCTAAAATCTGCCCTGGATTCAGCATGGTCAGCTTCCATCACCATCGCACCCACAGATGTGGAGCAGCGTAATAATTGCTTAGATAAGACGTATTCCCTTTCTTGTTGAAGTAATTTATAAACAGAAATAATTTGGAGAGAAAATGCGAAGGTTTTTGTTTGGATAAGATTAGTTGCCATAGTTTTTGGCAGAAAACTAAAGAAAATTAGGCCCAATTCATATCAACATTTTGATAAAAACTGCCCCCTCATTTACCATTAACCATTTTAATGCAGCTCATTTACCATTTACCATTCACCACTTACCATTTTTAAAGGTGTTTTCTCAGCCTCGCCACCGGAATACCCAATTGATCGCGGTATTTAGCCACGGTTCTGCGTTTCACGACGAATCCGCGTTCCAGTAGTATTTGCTCTAAATCCTCATCGGAATGGGGTTCCGAGCTAGGTTCTTGCTCGATGATTTCGCGCAAGATATTTTTCACTTCGCGAGTGGAGAAGTCTTCACCGGATTCGTGGGTGATGCCTTCGGAGAAGAAGTATTTTAGGGGATAGATGCCAAAATCAGTTTGGACTGACTTGGCCGAAACAACCCTAGAAACAGTGGAAATATCCATCTCAATCATCGCCGCTATTTCCTTCATCTTCATTGGTTTCAAAACTGCTTCGTCCCCGGTACTAAAGAAATCAAATTGTTTAGCAACAATACTCTCCATCGTTTTCATCAAAGTACCCTGACGCTGCTGAATGGCAGAAATGAACCAAGAAGCAGAATCTAATTTATGCTTGATAAAAGTAACGGCTTCCTTGATATCCTTTTGCTGCTTATCGCCTTTATCATAGGTCTGAAGCATTTCTTGGAAGGCCTTAGATACCCGAAGTTCAGGGGCATTTTTGCCGTTGATCTTGATCTCAATCTTTCCATTTTGATTCGTAATGATGAAATCAGGCTGCAAATAGGGGGCAATTGGAGCGTCGTCTCCCCCACCTGGTTTAGGGTTCAAATGGGTAATGACTTGCATCGCCTTTTTAAGCTCCTCTTCGGTGATGGCAAGTTTGGAGAGTAAAACACTAAAATGCTTTTTGGAAAACTCCTCAAAAAAATCATCAATCAAGCGAATAGCTAATGCATGAGCTGGTGTATCCGATTCCTTGCGATGTAATTGTAATGACAAACATTCTTGTAACGAACGGGCAGCAATTCCGGCTGGATCTAGTGATTGCACTTTAAACAAGACCTGCTCCACTTCGTCATAATCGGTTTCAAAGCCTTGTGTGAAGGCAAGATCGTTCACGATGCTTTCAATGTTTCGGCGTAAATAGCCGTCCTCTTCTAAAGAACCGATGATTTGCTGTGCTAAAACTTCTTCGCGCTCGGTGCGAACAACGTAGCGGATTTGGTTTAACAAATACTCCTGAGTGCTAGATTCGGTGGCCAAAGGGCGTTCGCGCGTCTCCTCATTCGGATCATACGAATCACCAGCCATCTTGTAACCGGCATAGTCATCCTGTAGATAATCCCCCACCTCCATCTCCTCGCGCTCTAAGTCCTCGATCGTTTCGCGTGGGACATCTTCAGCAGAGTGGTCTAATCCTTCCTCAAGAGCCGGGTTATCCTCCAATTCCTCCTCGATTCTGGCAGCTAGTTCAGCCGTCGGAATCTGCAACAACTTGATATACTGTATCTGTTGTGGAGAAAGGTTCTGTTGTTGATTCTGTTTTAAGGATAATCCCTGCATCGTCTGTATAATCTACACCAAAGATAAGCCGATTTTTAATTACAAATAAATAAAATAAATCGGTTTTTTATCCGTATTTTTGAGGGTTATTGCCTCTATTGAGGCCTTTTCCTTTTAAAATGCCCGAGTCATTTATGCAAATCAAAGAAATACTAGGTTTAACACCCACGCAGCAAAGCATCGTCGTGAAAGGTTGGGTGCGTACAAAAAGAGTATCCTCCTCTGTCGCTTTTATCGCCATCAATGATGGGTCGACAATTCATAATATCCAAGCCGTCGTTTCTGAGGGCACTGTCTCAGAAGAAACCTTGAAATTAGTGACGACTGGTTCTTGCATCGCCGTGACGGGTAAATTAATTGCCTCACAGGGTCAAGGACAATCGGTAGAAGTAGAAGTGGTTTCCATCGAAGTGTATGGAACTGCAGATCCTGAAAAATACCCTTTACAGCCTAAGAAGCACTCTTTAGAGTTCTTACGTGAGATTGCGCATTTACGCCCACGTACGAATACTTTCTCTGCGATTTTACGTATTCGCCACGCATTGGCATATGCGATACATACCTATTTCAACAACAACGGTTTCTTCTATTTGCACACGCCTATCATCACGGGATCGGATGCGGAAGGGGCTGGAGAGATGTTCCGTGTGACGACTTTGGACCCTATCAATCCTCCATTAACGGAAGAGGGTAAAGTGGATTACAAAGAGGATTTCTTTGGAAAAGAAACGAATTTGACGGTTTCTGGCCAGCTAGAGGGTGAATTAGGGGCGATGGCTTTGTCCAAAGTCTATACGTTCGGCCCTACTTTCCGTGCAGAAAATTCAAACACAACTCGTCACCTAGCTGAGTTCTGGATGATCGAGCCTGAGGTCGCTTTTTATGAATTAGCTGATAATATGAATTTAGCGGAGGACTTCACTAAATTCTGTATCAAATACGCTTTAGATAACTGTGCGGACGATATCGCCTTCCTAGAGAAGCGTTTAATCGAAGAAGAAAAGAATAAAAAGAAAGAAGAGCAGTCAGAAATGACCTTGTCTGAGAAGTTACGTTTCGTGACAGAAAATGAATTCGAACGCTTAACTTACACCGAAGCGATCGACATTTTATTGAATTCAAAGGCGCACAAAAATGGCAAATTCGTTTATCCAGTAGAATGGGGAATCGACCTTCAATCGGAACACGAGCGTTATTTAGTGGAGAAACACTTCAAAAAACCAGTTATTCTAACGAACTACCCGAAAGACATCAAAGCCTTCTACATGAAGCTAGATGAGGACGGGAAAACAGTTCGTGCGATGGACGTTTTATTCCCGGGCATTGGTGAAATCATCGGTGGATCTCAAAGAGAAGACGATTACGCGAAGCTTTTGCAACGCACGAAAGAGGTAGGTATCGAAGAAGAATCGATCTGGTGGTACTTAGAAACACGTCAATTTGGTTCAGCGCCACATGCTGGTTTCGGACTTGGATTTGAGCGATTAGTGTTATTTGTGACGGGTATGAGTAATATTCGCGACGTAATTCCATTCCCTCGTACACCTAAGACGGCTGAATTTTAAGATGTTTGGTTTAAAGCACGCAATTAACGGCATTATTGATCTTATCAAGCAGGAACGCAATGCGAAGTTCCATACGGTGAGTACGGTTGTGGTTATTTATGTGGGTTTTAGACTTGGATTTACGGGATCTGAGTGGATTTGGATTTCGCTGGCTGTGGCTGGTGTTTGGGTAGCTGAATTGTTTAATTCTGCTTTAGAACGAATCACGGATTTAGTTTCTCCGGAACAGAATGAGTTAGCGAAGAAGGCCAAAGATTATGCGGCTGGAGCGGTATTGATGATGGCTATTTGGGCAATCATCGTATTTTTAATCATCGCCTTGCCTCGCTTATTATTGAATTTAATGCTTTAAGAGCAACAAAATATGAAAGAATACGGATCAAGTGTTCAAAAATTAGTGAATTACATTTTGACCATTGCGGATGAAGAGCAAAGGACAAAATACGCGTTTTTGATGGTCGAGGTGATGAAACAAATTCACCCGAATATGAAGGATAACAGCCAAGACTATTCGAAAAAATTATGGGATGATTTATACATCATGTCTAATTTCGAATTGAATATGCAGGGCCCATTCCCTCCTCCCTCACCTGAGTCTTTAGGTAAAGCTCCTCGTAAGGTGGCTTATAACCAACATAATTTACGGTTCAAGCACTATGGCCGTAACGTAGAATTACTAATTCTTCGTGCAATCGCTGAAGAAAAAGTAGAGGACAAAAAGATTTTAGTGGCCTACATCGCCCGCTTAATGAAGGGTTTCTATGTGACCTGGAACAAGGAGTCAGTGGATGATGCGGTGATTTGGCAGAACATCAAAGAAATGTCCGAAAACCTATTAGGTACTATCGTAGACGAATTATCTCAAGAAGGTTTAGGTCACGCCAAGGTAGCTAATAACGCAAGAAACGCCTATAACGCACCGGAATACCCAAATAGCAACAACAATAACCGGAACAATAATTACCGGAAGAACAACTTCAGAAATAATAACAACAACCGAAATAACAATTTCCGTAAAAATAAGTAATCATTTATGGCATCATTTAAAGTAACCGGTGGCCGCCGTTTAAAAGGAGAAATTACTCCTCAAGGAGCAAAAAACGAAGCATTACAGATTTTGTGTGCCGTGGTTTTAACAGCAGAGCCTGTGACCATTCACAATATCCCGAACATTCGCGACGTAAATCAATTAATTGATTTATTAGGTGATATGGGCGTGAGCATGCGTCGTTTATCCGAGTCTAGCATTGAATTCGATGCCTCACAAGTCAATATTGATTACTTAGAATCAGAAACTTACAAGAAAA
Organism: Cytophagaceae bacterium; assembly: GCA_027491195.1. Taxonomy (GTDB): domain Bacteria; phylum Bacteroidota; class Bacteroidia; order Cytophagales; family Spirosomataceae; genus Aquirufa; species Aquirufa novilacunae. The sequence continues at coordinate 75,632 of JAIXWQ010000008.1, forward strand.
AAGCAGCTGCACTTCGTGGATCAGTGATGCTTTTAGGACCTACGTTGGCCCGCTTCAAGAAAGGACGTATTCCTTCACCGGGTGGAGATAAAATCGGTCGTAGAAGATTGGATACGCACTTCTTTGGCTTCATGAAGCTAGGTGCGAAGTTTAATTATAGCCCAGAGGATGGCGGAATCTACGAAGTAGATGCGTCTGAATTACAAGGTGCTTACATGCTTTTAGACGAAGCATCAGTTACAGGAACGGCGAACATTTTGATGGCAGCTGTTTTAGCGAAAGGTAAAACAACCATCTACAATGCCGCTTGTGAGCCTTATTTACAGCAATTGAGCAAGATGTTAAACCGCATGGGGGCGAAAATCTCCGGTATCGGTTCGAACATGTTGATCATCGAAGGTGTTGACGTTTTACACGGAACAGAGCACACGATGCTTCCAGATATGATCGAGATCGGTTCATTCATCGGTTTAGCGGTGATGACTCAATCGGAGATTACGATTAAGAACTGCCAAATTCCTGAACTAGGCATCATTCCAGAGGTATTCAAGAAATTAGGTATCAAAATGGAATTCCGTGGAGACGATATTTTCATCCCTTCTCAAGAGCATTACGAATTAGAAAACTTCATCGATGGATCGATGTTAACGATATCTGACCACCCGTGGCCAGGTTTCACACCGGATTTATTATCGATCATTTTAGTAACTGCGATTCAGGCCAAAGGAACGGTCTTAATCCACCAAAAAATGTTCGAATCCCGTCTATTCTTTGTTGACCGTTTGATCGAAATGGGTGCTCAAATCATCCTTTGCGATCCACACCGTGCTACGGTTGTTGGTTTCGACCGCAAGCAGACCTTAAAAGGAATCCGCATGTCATCTCCTGATATTCGCGCGGGTGTTTCTCTTTTAATCGCTGCAATGTCTGCCAATGGAACGTCTATCATCGACAATATCGAGCAAATCGACCGTGGTTACCAAAACATTGATACGCGTCTTAACGCCATCGGCGCAGAAATCGTACGTATCTAATGTCCCTTCTTTCTAAAATAAAACAGACCGTCCAATTAGCCTTACCCATCGTGGTAGGGGAATTGGGCGTTATGTTAATGGGTCTAGCCGACACCATTCAAGTAGGCCAAATGTCCACCGGTGCCGCCGAAAGCCTAGGAGCTGCAGGAATGGCACAATCCATATTTTTTACCATTGCGATTATCGGTATCATCTGTATACAGATTGTATCGCCCATGATTTCCAAAGCAGTTGCTGAAGGAGACAAAACGGAATGCGGTAACCTCCTACGAGCTAATCTCCGTGTAGCCACCTTTTTAGGCATAATTACGATCCTTATTACCTACCTCATTGGTTTAAACTACGATTTATTTGGCCAAACAGAGGAAAACAAAGCGTTAACCCTACCCTTCTTAAGTTTAATTTCTATTTCAGTTTTACCTATATTCTGGTTCATCGCCTTGAAAAGCTTCATGGATGGATTACAAAGAACAACGGTGGGTATGACGATTACCATCATCGCCTTGGCTTTAAATGTTTTCGGCAACCATTTATTGATCAATGGATTATGGGGACTACCTGCTTTAGGCTTATTCGGATCAGGCATTTCCACCTTACTATCTCGTTTATTTATGGCGGGAGCATTAGCTATTTATGTATTTACAAGAGAAGAATTCAAACCCTATCTTCAGAAAGGCCACGTACATGTGGTGAAGAATGTCTTAGAAAAAAACATTCTCCGCATCGGAATTCCTTCCGGAATGCAAGGATTCTTTGAAATCGCCACCTTTGGGATGGCGGTCGTTATGATGGGCTGGATTTCTGTAACCGCTCAAGCTGCCCATATCGTCGCCATCAATATGGCTTCGATTACCTATATGATGGCCACTGGGATTGCGGTCGCTGGTGGAATTAATGTAGGAACTGCCATTGGTGAACGAAATCGTTCCGGGATTATTCAATCCGGAAAAGCCGCACTAGTACTCTCCATTTTATTCATGGGGGCTTGTGCTCTAGTCTTTTTCTTCGGTCGGGAATACCTAGTTCGCGGTTATACACAAGATATACCTGTCATTACGATTGCTGTCACTTTAGTGGTTTGGGGGGCTATTTTCCAGTTATTTGATGGTATTCAGGCCGTTTCATTGGGATTATTACGCGGGCTACAAGATTATAAAATTCCTACCGCAATTACGGTGATCTCCTATTGGGCTGTCGGAATTCCACTCTGTTACTATATCGGTATTTACCAAAAAGTAGGCGCTGTAGGCATCTGGGTAGGCTTAACTGCAAGTTTAGTGTGTTCGTCGGCTTTATTATCCTGGAGGTTTTATGTGCGAGCGAAGGGGGTGAATTTTGAGGAACTTGAAGTTGAATAAAAGCACAAAAAACTTTAACTAAAGTATAAAGCACAAAGAATAAAGTATAAAGTACGTGAAAAAAGGGCTCGAAATTCGAGCCCTTTTTTTGGTATCATGAAATGCTGATTTACATTACCTAAATTCATCGCCAAAGGCGATTCAAACTTTATTCTTTTTGCTTTATACTCTATTCTTTAAATCTTCTGTATTCATCAAAAAAGGCGCAAATTGCGCCTTTTTTAATTCCATATCTATACTCTCTACTCTATAATCTCTAATCTAAGAATGAAGAGCTCTCTTCGCCGTTGCTGCCAAGCAAGCCTCTTTCATCGCCTCCGTATACGTCGGGTGAGCATGAGACATGCGAGCAACATCTTCAGCAGAAGCACGGAATTCCATGGCAACTACCGCTTCAGCGATCATATCAGCGGCACGAGCACCAATGATGTGAACACCTAGAATTTCGTCTGTGTTAGCATCGGCTAAAACTTTGGCTAAACCATCCACATCCATAGAAGCAACTGCGCGACCTAAGGCTTTGAACGGGAATGAACCCTCTTTGTAAGCGATACCAGCTGCTTTTAATTCTTGTTCCGTCTTCCCTACAGAAGCCACTTCTGGCCATGTATAAACAACACCTGGAATTAGATTATAGTTGATGTGAGGTTTTTGGCCAGCAATAACTTCTGCCACAAAAACGCCTTCCTCTTCTGCTTTATGCGCTAACATCGCTCCGCGAACCACGTCACCGATGGCATAAATGCCAGGAACGGATGTTTGTAAAGTATGCTCATCGACTGCGATGCGACCACGCTCATCAGCTGTCAAACCAGCCGCAGCAAGGTTTAATCCATCTGTGTAAGGACGACGACCGATACAAACTAAGCAATAATCACCTTTGATCTCTACTTCTTTTCCAGCTGAATCTTGGGCTTTCACGGTCACTTCTTTGCCTTTTACAGCTGCCGAAGTCACTTTATGCGATAAGTAAAAGTCTGCGCCTAACTTAGCAATCGACTTTTGTAATTCTTTTCCCATCGTCTTGTCCATCGTCGGAATCATGCTGTCAGCAAATTCGACGAAAGATACTTTGGAACCTAAACGAGCATACACCGATCCTAATTCAGCACCGATTACACCGGCACCGATCACGATTAAATGCTTCGGAATTTCTTTCATTTTCAACGCCTCTGTCGACGTGATGATGCGATCCTTGTCTACTGGAATGAAGGGCAAAATAGTAGGCTTCGATCCAGTGGCGATGATGATGTTCTTCGCTGATAAAACTTCTGAGCTACCATCTTCTTTCGTCACTTTTACTGTTTTTGCTGAGTCGAATGATCCCAAACCGTGGAAGGTCGTGATCTTGTTCTTCTTCATCAAATACGTGATACCGCCGTTCATTTTCTCAACGACACCCGTCTTGCGAGCGATCATTTGAGCTAAATTCACTTTAGGCTTCGCAATTTCGATTCCGTGCTCTGAAAAACTATGTACGGCATTATAATAATGCTCAGATGAGTCCAAAAGGGCTTTGGAAGGAATACAACCTACGTTCAAACAGGTTCCACCCATCACGGCATATTTCTCCACGATAGCGGTTTTAAAACCTAACTGAGCCGCACGGATCGCCGAAACGTATCCTCCTGGGCCTGAACCAATAACAACTACATCAAATTCTTGCATATAGGCAATTGAAAGCGAATAGGCCCGCTAAGGCCTATTCTGTTAATTAAATGTCTAATAATAAACGAGCTGGATCCTCTAGTAATTGCTTTAAGCGAACTAAGAAGCTCACGGACTCACGACCATCGATAATGCGGTGATCGTATGATAAAGCAAGGTACATGATCGGACGAACCACGATTTGACCATCTACCACCACTGGACGCTCTACGATATTGTGCATACCTAAGATCGCAACTTGTGGTGCGTTGATAATCGGAGTCGAAAGCATCGAGCCAAATACCCCACCATTCGTGATCGTAAAGGTACCGCCGCTCATTTCTTCCAAGCTCAATTTGTTCTCGCGCGCCTTACCAGCTAAACGAACCACTTCTGATTCGATTCCAGCTAATGATAAGTTTTCCGCAGAACGGATCACCGGAACTACTAAACCTTTCGGTGCAGAAACTGCAATCGAAATATCACAATAGTCGTGGAATACGATTTCGTCTCCATCGATTTTTGCATTCACTGAAGGGAACTCTTTTAAAGCCACACAAACAGCTTTCGTGAAGAAGGACATAAATCCTAAACCAACACCGTGTTTCTCCTTGAATTTGTCTTTGTATTTACCGCGAAGATCCATCACAGGCTTCATGTCCACTTCGTTAAACGTCGTCAACATCGCTGTTTCATTCTTCACCGCCACTAAACGACGAGCTACTGTCTTACGCAATGAGCTCATTTTTTCGCGACGTGTTCCTCCTTGTGCCACGGCTGGTGCAGCGGCAGCTGCTGGAGCTGAAGCGGCAACGGCTGGTTTTGAAGCAGCTACCGCATCCTCTTTCGTGATGCGACCACCTACTCCTGAACCGGCTACCGAAGCAGCGGAGATACCTTTTTCGTCTAAAATTTTTGCTGCTGCTGGGGATGGATGTCCTGCGGCATAAGATGCGTCACCGGATGAAGCAGGAGCTGCCGGAGCCGAAGGTGCTGCTGGAGCTGCAGCAGGAGCCGAAGCTGCCACCGCACCACCTACCGTGATTTTCGCTAAAATTCCACCGATCGGAACAACCGTTCCTGATTCAGCTACGATTTCCAATACACCCGCAGCTTCTGCTGGCAATTCGAAAGTCGCTTTATCTGATTCTAATTCACAAAGAACTTCGTCTATAGAAACGCTATCTCCAGTTTTCTTATTCCAAACAGAAACCGTCACTTCCGTGATCGACTCCCCTACCGCTGGAACTTTAATTTCTAAAACCGAAACAGGGCCTGGAGCTGCTGCTGGTGCCGCTGGTGCTGCTGCAGGAGCTGGAGCTGCCACGGCTGCTGCCGCAGGAGCATCTGCTACTTTCACAGAAGCGGTTGCGCCACCTGCCTCAATCGTACAGATAACTGCACCGATCGGAAGAACATCGCCTTCTTTAGCCACAATGTGTAACACACCTTCTGCCTCTGCAGGCAATTCAAAGGTCGCTTTGTCCGATTCTAATTCGCACAAAACCTCGTCTAATTTCACGTGATCGCCTTCCTTCTTGTTCCAAGTGGCAACGGTCACTTCTGTAATCGACTCGCCCACAGCGGGCACTTTCATTTCTATAGCCATCATAATTCTATTATTCGAATGCTTTGTTAATTAGGTTTGCTTGCTCTACGCCGTGAACTTTTAGGAATCCAGTCGCTGGAGAAGCGGATTTTTTACGCGCTACTAAACCTTTGAATTTAGACCAGCCAAACTCACGGATCACATACGACCAGTAGCCCATGTTTTCTGGTTCTTCTTGAACGAATACCACATCTGCTCCTTTGTATTTCGCTAATTCCGCGTCTACTTGCTTAGTTGGGAATGGGTGTAATTGCTCAATGCGAACAATCGCTACATCTTTGCGCTTGTCTTTTTCTTGGCGATCCAATAAATCGAAGTATACTTTACCTGAGCAAAGTAATACCTTTTTCACTTTGGCCTTATCTGCATAACTATCACCAATCACCTCTTGGAACTTACCTTTCGTAAATTCTTCGATAGGCGAAACCACTTTCGGATGACGGAAAATCGACTTAGGCGACATCACCACTAATGGCTTGCGGAATTCCCAAGTCAATTGACGGCGTAAGGCGTGGAAGATATTCGCTGGCGTTGTTAAGTTCGCCACGATCATATTGTTTTCCGCAGCTAACTGCAAGAAACGCTCTGGACGTGCATTTGAGTGTTCTGGACCTTGTCCCTCATATCCATGAGGCAATAACATCACTAAACCATTTTGTGTACCCCACTTCGACTCATGTGAAGAAACGAATTGGTCAATCATAGTTTGTGCGCCATTTGCGAAGTCTCCAAACTGTGCTTCCCAAATCACCAAGGCATCAGGATTAGCCAAAGCATAGCCAAATTCAAATCCTAAAACGCCATACTCAGAAAGTAAGGAGTTGTAGATCTGCGCTTGCTCTTGACCTTCTTTAATGTGGTTCAACGAGTTGTAATTCTCATTCGTATTCGCATCGTGTAATACGACGTGACGGTGAGAGAAAGTACCACGTTGTACATCTTGACCAGATAAACGAACAGGCTTTCCTTCTAATAGAAGAGAACCATACGCTAATAATTCAGCTGTTGCCCAGTTTAATTGACCTTTCTCAAAATATCCTTTACGGTCTGCAATAACCTTTTCAATTTGCTTTAAAGCAGTGAAACCTTTCGGCAAGACCGTTAAAGCTTTTGCTACTTGATCAATTACCTCTTTCGAAATCGCTGTCTTCGGAGATGCATCGAAATCTTTCTCGTTAGAGAAACGTAGAGCAGACCAACGGTTATCTAATTTTAAGGGAACATACGGTGGGCTAACTTTTTGCTTCACCATATCTAGACGAGCTTGTAATTCCGCTTTGAAAGCTGAATCCATTTCCTCCGCTAATTTAGCCTCGATTTCGCCGTTCTTGATTAATTGTTGCGTATAAACCTCGCGTGGGTTTGGATGATTCGTGATGTTCGCATACAATGTAGGCTGCGTAAAACGAGGCTCATCAGATTCGTTGTGACCATTACGGCGGTAACAAACCATGTCCACAAATACATCGCGATTGAATTCTTGACGGTATTCAGCGGCCATGCGAGAAACAAAAACTACCGCTTCTGGATCATCACCATTCACGTGGAATACCGGTGCATCGATGATTTTAGCCACATCCGTGCAATAAATCGCCGAACGTGCATCTTCAAAATCAGTCGTAAAACCTACTTGGTTATTGATCACAAAGTGAATCGTTCCACCCGTGCTATAGCCTTTTAATTTCGCCATCTGAGTTACCTCATAGACGATACCTTGACCAGCTACCGCCGCATCTCCGTGAATTAAAATAGGCAATACTTTATCGTAATCTCCCGCGTAATGCGCATCCGCACTCGCACGGCAGAAACCTTCCACTAGTGGATTTACAGCCTCTAAGTGAGAAGGATTTGGAGCTAATTTCAGTGAAATTTCGCTGCCTTTTGGAGAAATATGCTTGCTAGAATATCCTAAGTGATATTTTACGTCACCGTCACCGTGGATTTCATTAGGTACATTTCCTTCGAAACCATCAAAGATCGCTTCGTAAGATTTGTGCATAATGTTTGCCAAAACGTTCAAACGACCTCTGTGCGCCATACCGATCACCGCCTCTTTCACACCCGCATCAGCTGCCACATTTATAATCGCATCTAAACCTGCGATAGTGGATTCACCACCTTCTAAGCCGAAACGCTTTTGGCCTAAATATTTTGTTCCTAAGAAGTTCTCAAAAACAACCGCCTCATTCATCTTCTGAAGAATGTGTTTCTTCTCTTCGAATGTGGGCTTAAAGGAAAGTGCTTCCTTTTCAATCTTATTGCGCAACCATTCTTTTTGTTGAACGTCACGGATATACGAATATTCAAATCCAACAGAACCCGCATAGATTTTGTGTAAAGCTGCCTGAATTGTACGCAAGGTTACCGCGCCTAAACCCATGAAAGAACCCGCTTGGAAAACGGTATCTAAATCAGCGTCAGACAAAGAATAATCCGCCAAATCTAAACGTGGCTTGCGATCCTTACGTTCACGTACGGGATTGGTTTTCGATAATAAGTGTCCTCTAGAACGGAAGGCTTTAATCAACGAGATTACCGCCATTTCCTTTTGAACATGGCTTGAATCAGCTGAAACAGCGCCTGCAGGAGCTCCCTCGCCTAACCAGGTCTGAGAAAAGTCAAAACCTTTGAAGAAGTCTCTCCAAGAGCTATCAACTGAATTGGGATCTTGTTTGTACGCCTCATACAAGTCAGCTATGACTTGTGTATCGGCATTGGCTACGTAGGAAAATGGATCCATAAGTTAATTTTCTAGGCTTTAGGCCAAAGAAATGTTTCAATGTTTTGGTTTAGTATAAATCTTAACATTCTATAAATGCTAAAATCTACGCAATTTACTATTTGCTCCGCAAAATAACCCTAAATTTCACCGGGTTTTTTAGCTATAAGTGCACAAATTTCTGAGGAATTCTAACTACTAAAAAAGAGCCTTTGAAAATCTTTAATAATTTCAATTTTTTCCCCTTAAATCACCAATAATTAACCAATTCTTTTAGGGATGAAATTGACCTAATTTTCCCAAACCAAAATCCAGGTCATATCTAAGGAAAATTTGGTGAAAACCAGATGCTTCACTGGTCGTGGAACTACCTAAAGTAGATACATTTTTCCCCAGAAAATCGTAGGAATATCCTACCCGAAAATTGATGCCTAATGGCACCTCTAGGGTTCCTAACAAAGCCGGATCACCAAACTCCGAACCTGTCTTCTGGTACCATAGCCCTACTCCAACTTTTTCTTGGTACCAAAAAACGATATTCAAATCTACTTTCGTCTGCTGATCCTTTCTTACAACTGTCCCTAGTTTCAAGGTATGCGAATCACCTACAGGAAAAAAATAAGAGGCCTGAACATATAATGGGGCATCTCCTAATCCGTCTAAACGATTAGCTGGCTTTGAAATTCCGACCTTCAACGCCTCTTTTCGATAAGTCGCTCCGATCCCCACACTTCCGAGCATCTCACTCGTACCTAATTTCCCCAAAATCGGATACTGATTTATCCCCACATTCACTCCATAACTTAATTGATTTCCTCTGCCCCAGTACATGTGATTAGAAACGACTGCCGCTAAACCCAGATTGGAAGAAATCAATCCCGAATTTGTTGCATAGGATTGATCTGTATTGAATGCCAAAAAACCCAACCCCCAGACCCCCTTCTTCAATGGCATATCAATGCTCATTAATTGCTGAGAAGAAGATGCTCCGCCGATGGTTTGAAACAAGGGCTTTTTGCGAAAGACCCCTTTGGCAGAAAAAATCTTCAAGGCTCCTGCATCCGCCGGATTAATGGCTAAGGGCAAAAAAGGATACGCCATCTGCAGCGATTCTTGCTGCGCATTTGATGCAAAAGTGACCAATAAGAATAGGACAATTTTTCTCATAAAATCTGACAATGTGACACCTCCTGCCGGCTTGGAATTAAAATTGCAAAAGGATGACCAAATGTAGGATTATTAATTTTAAAACATATGAAAGAAACAGGTAACATCTCCATTCACACCGAGAACATTTTCCCAATCATCAAGAAATTTCTCTATTCGGATCACGAGATTTTCCTTCGTGAGCTAGTTTCTAACGCAGTCGATGCTTCCCAAAAAATCAAGCGTTTAAGTTCCATTGGTGAATTTAACGGCGAATTGGGCGAGTTGAAAGTGAAAGTTAGTTTTGACAAAGACAAAAAGACGATTACGATTTCTGACAACGGTATCGGTATGACTGCAGAAGAAATCAAGAAATACATTAACCAAATCGCCTTCTCTGGCGCGACAGAATTCGTCGAGAAATACAAGGATCAAGGCGATGACAAAGGAATTATCGGACACTTTGGTCTAGGTTTCTACTCTGCCTTCATGGTAGCGAAAGAAGTTGAGATCATCTCTAAGTCCTACCAAGAAGGTTCAGAAGCCGCTACTTGGAAATGTGACGGTTCGACGGAATACACGATCGGACCAGCGAAAAAGAAAAACCGGGGTACGGATATCATCTTGCACATTGCGGAAGACTCAGAAGAATTCTTAGAGGAGTTCAAATTAAAGTCCATCCTTGAGAAATATGGCAAGTTCTTGCCGATTGAGATTGAGTTTGGAGAAAAGGTGATCAATAACCCGAACCCGATTTGGACTAAATCTCCATCTGATTTAACAGACGAGGATTACTTGAAATTCTACGAGGAATTATATCCATTCCAAGAGAAGCCTTTGTTCTGGATTCACCTAAATGTGGACTATCCGTTCAATTTAACGGGTATTTTATATTTCCCAAAAGTGAAAAACGAGATGCAATTGCAACGCGAAAAAATCTCTCTTTACAGCCGTCAGGTATTCATTACGGATGAAGTAAAAGACATCGTTCCAGAATTCTTGATGTTATTACACGGGGTGATCGATTCACCAGATATTCCATTAAACGTATCTCGCTCGTTCTTACAAGCAGATTCGAATGTGAAGAAAATCAACTCGTACATCACAAAAAAGGTAGCGGATAAATTAGCTGAATTATTCAAATCAGATCGCCCAGCTTTCGAAGAGAAATTCGCGAACATCGGCTTATTCATCAAGTACGGAATGATCTCAGACGAGAAATTCTTAGAGAAAGCGAAAGATTTTTGTTTAGTACAAGATACGAATAACAAATATTTCACGTTAGACGAATACAGTGAAGAAGTGCAAGCTGCCCAAACTGACAAAGATGGAAACAAGATATACTTGTACACCACCGATGTCGAGCAACAAGATGCCTTTATTCAATCCGCCCAAAACAAAGGTTATTCAGTCATTAAATTGGATACCCTGATCGACAGCCACTTCATTAACACGATGGAGTCTAAATTAGAAAAGACGCAGTGGAAGCGTGTGGATGCTGATGCGGTCGACAAATTAATTGATACAGGGATTACGTTAGAAGCTATTTTATCTGATGCGCAAAAAGAGAGCGTGAAGAAAGTCTTCGAAGAAACCCTGAATGATAAACAAAAAGTAGTTGCAGTGGAAGCGATGTCACCCGATGAATTACCCGCTATCGTTACTCAAAACGAGTTTATGCGCAGAATGAGTGACATGTCTAAAACCGGTGGCGGTGGAATGGGAATGTTTGGGGCTATGCCAAATACCTACAACATCACCATCAATGCGAATCACCCATTGATCAATAAACTAGCTGATTTGAAAGACGAAAGCGAACAAAAAGCGCTGGCGAAACAAATCTCAGACTTAGCTTTATTATCACAAAACTTATTAACAGGGGCTGATCTAACGGCCTTTATCAAAAGAACAGTTAGTGGATTTTAAGTGATGAATAATAAAAAAAGCTGCTTACGTATTGTGAGCAGCTTTTTTATTGCTTTCTAACCATCAATTTCTTCGTGGCGACGGGCTTCCCATCCACCAGCAACTGGTACATATACAAGCCACTATTCAATTCTTTTAGCGAAATCTTAGCAGATCGATCTTCCCGATCTAACTCAACTTCCTTCACCAGTAGTCCTAGCACATTGTAGATTGCGATTTTCACCTCCTGATTGTTCGTAGAAAACTGATAATCAACTAAGGCGTAATCTGCTGCAGGATTAGGGTATAAGTGAGAAACGAATATGCGATCGCCCTGAAAAAGTAAGGTGTCATTTTTAAATCCAAACAGGGCTGCTAGGATTAAAAATAAAGTGATATGTCTAAATACTATTTTCATGCTCAAATCGTTGAGACGAAAGTAGTACAAATTCACATCCCTTTGTTCTTTTTAAGGTTTTTTAACAAGATCTTGATATTCCACTCGTTTCAAAATCGTTTGAAGAGATGGCTTCTCAGAAATACGCCACCTGAATCCGTCTAATTCTTGAAGATCCCCTTTCCATTCTTTTGGAGGGACGAATTTAGCCTCAGGCTTCGTTATGAAGGCGATTTTCTTGACTTTATTGTCCTCGAAAAACAAGTTCATTCGACTACATTCCACCCGGTTCAGACCCGTGGTTACTTTCTTGTCATCAATGACGTAATAAATACTCTCCCCATTTCCCTCGACATTCACTCGATTCAATTTGGAATCCTCCTTGAAATGCACCCAAATCTTACGCCCCTTTATCTGATTGAAATGATTCGCAGAATCAATCGAAATCACGAAAGACTTTCCACGCAGACGCATCTCTTTCAGCTTTTGATTACCCATAAATAAAGAAATGGAGTCGGCTTGAGACTGAGAATCTTGGGTCCAGAGAATGGGTTTTTGGTAGAAATGAATAATCGAATCCTGCACATTATATCCTAACGAATCACAGCGACCAGACAAATCCGATTTATAAATGAGCACGTTTTTATAGGCAAATAATTTCCGAATGGAATCCTTTTTAATGTTAACAGAAACCAAGGTATCCGCCGTCAAATACAACGTATCCTTTTCCATAATATTCTGCATCCAAGCATGTCCATAAACTCGCGTGACACCTGTTTTACCCGCATAACGGCCATTATCGCCTTTCAGGATGACCTTTTCCTTTTGAGAAATGAATTCTACTTTTCCTTTTGCTACCCCAATTTGTGTAGGAGAATCATAGAATAAGGTATCAGCTGTCAGAATATATTCATCCGTTTTTGCCGTCGAACGACCGGTGAAATTTGAGACTTTGGAAATCGTATTATAAAAACCCCGACTCGTGATGACTGTATCCTTTTTCGTTATAATCTGCGTGGGTGCGATGAAATAGGCTTCTTTCGAAGCTGTATTGTATTTCAAGGAATCGGCCTTAACCGAACCTCCATCTTTATCTATCACCCGCACTTTTTCCTTAAATAAGAAGTTCTTAGTAACGGTATTATAAAATCCTTCCCGGCTCGTTAAAGTGGATTTTTTGTCTATGATCTTAGCTCCAGAGTGGTAAATCGCCATTTTAGAGTTCAAATCATAATCCAATTTAGGGGTATTCAGAAGTATAGTGTGGTCATCCAATTTAACCCGGCCACTGATATAGGCCTGGCGCATATTTCCATTATACAGTGCCGTATCACCTGTAATTGTCACGGTATCAGCTTGTATGATCCGTACATGGCCATAGGCTTCCACATTATTCGTGGTCGAATTTAAAACGGCCTGATCACAATAAAGCGTCGTTGTTCCCTGCTGCAGTAATACGCGACCGATTAAGGTTTTGCGCATGATTAATTCCTGCTGCATTCCGTTCAAACTATCTGCCCGAATGACTTGCAAAAGCTGACCCTGAGCCTGTGCGAATAGCGACAAACTCAGAAGAAATACCAGGAAAATCCAACCTTTGTAACGCATCTTGAAATTGAATCGCTAATTTCGTAGCTCCATTGAACACGCAATTTACCATTTTTATGCTGGAAGATTTTATCCATTTTGTCCAAAAAGAGAATTTATTCCAAACCGATCAGAAAATTTTGGTCGCTGTTAGCGGCGGAATCGACTCGATTGTATTGAGTAAACTGTTTTCTTCGGCCAAATTTAATTTCGGCATCGCTCATGTGAACTTCAGCCTTCGGGGAGAAGAGTCCTTAGCGGACGAGGTATTTGTGAAGAAATTCGCCAAAACCTTAAAAGTACCCTACCACACTATTTGCTTCGACACCAACGCCTTCGCTGTACAGGAAAAAATCTCCACCCAAATGGCGGCCCGCATTTTGCGCTACCAATGGTTTGAAGAAATCCGAGTAAAAGAAGGTTACGATTACATCGCCACCGGTCACCATCAACTCGATAGTGCCGAAACGATGCTCATTAACCTCGTAAGAGGTAGCGGAATCGCCGGTTTTCACGGAATTCCTGTTAAATCGGGTCACTTAATCAGACCCCTTTCCTTTGCAAGTCAAGAAGCCATTTTTGATTTCGTTGTCTCTCATAAATTAGCTTGGAGAGAGGATTCTTCCAATGAATCCACTAAATACCAGCGCAATTTTATTCGGCACGAGATCATGCCCAAATTCCAGGAGCTAAATCCCCAGTTTGAGCAAACGCTATCCTCTACCAGCGCAAAAATCAAAGGGATCGAATCTTGGTTACAAGATGAACTTCAGGAATTTAAGAGCGAATCCTGCACGACAGATTCCGCTGGAAACACCTGCGTTAAATTGCCTGCCATCTCTTCCAAAACCACCGTTTTACTCACAGAATTATTGCTTTCATACCACTTTAATTCAGCTAGTATTGAAGCGATTTTACAGGCAGATAAAGTAGGTGCTATCTTTGAATCCCCCAGCCACTCGTTAAATATCGATCGCGGCCAATGGATTATCAGCTTAAAGAGCCAAGCAGATTATAAACCCATCGTCATTTCAGAAGAAGATGAGGTCATCACCATTGGCAATCAAGAATTGCACATTTTCATCGAAGAAAGAACAGCAGACTGGAAAGCCATCACAGATCCAAACGTAGCCTGCCTGGATGCAGACACCTTGGATTTCCCTTTAGAAATTCGCAAAGTGCAGGAAGGCGACTGGTTCTGCCCACTTGGGATGAATCAAAAGAAATTGATATCTGATTTCTTAACGGACAAAAAAGTCCCCCTTGCCATTAAAAAGAACACCCAAATCCTCTTAAGCAAAGGCTCCGTTGCCTGGATTTTAGGACAACGTATCGATAACCGCAATAAGGTGACAGATAAGACGGAATTGGTGGCGGTGTTTGAATTAAAAAGCGCAGCTTTTGACTCAAACATAAAAGCATAAAGAATAAAGCACAAAGTATAAAGATTGAATCCCCTGCGGGGATAGTCTCTGAAATGTTTCCAACGAATTCATTTCCTTCGGACTTTATTCTTTATTCTTTGTGCTTTATGCTTTATCGCATTTTACTAAAATAGCCTCTGGCTATTTTAGTAAAATGCGATACGCCTCCGTTCGAATTGGATCCAATATACTCAGATACGTAAACGCTTGCTGGCGCTCCGAAGGACTAGCTTCGTTGAGAATCGAAATAATCTCCTCAGATTTTGCATCAAAGAAGACCCGAATTGAGGCGGCGCCTGGACGTAAGGTGTTTACTTGACGAATTTGCTTGAGGATTTCTAGCAAGCCTTTTCTGGCTGCATCCGGATTCTCAGCCATTTTATCTAGATAGACGCGGTGGTAATCATAATATACCTCACGCATGGCTTGCAAATTTTGATTAATCAGATTTTCAGAAATTCCGATACGACTGCGAACATCAGCCATCGTACCCCAGCCTGAGCCGGAGTATTGGGCTAAATTAGTAAGGTTGGTAAGCTTTTGAACGAAGGGCTCCCCTGCTTTCGGGCCAAATGAATCGTAGGAATAGGTTAATGCGATATAGGCATAAAAGGCCATCAGAGAACTCAAATTATCTGAATAGCTATTGTCATTATACGTGATAGGGTTACCTACTTGGTATTTGAAATTGAAGTTCTTATCAACTAAATTCAAAAGTACAGTCTCGTAAGATGTATTAAACACAGGTCGCAGCACTTGAACTCGGGCTGTGGCTTCGATATCACCTTGTGCAGATGACTTCGTTAAAAGTAAGTTGATATTTAGCTTGATTTTTTCTTCGGGCGCAAAATTATCTGATGACCAACGGCGGCCATTCATAAATTCTTGCATCGTTCTTTGTAATTCAGCGTAGACTTGAGAACTACCTCGCTGTTGATCGAGCTGTAATTGCTCTGTGCTGATCGTTATAAAAGTAGAAAGTTCTTGAGCCTGAACAGCCCAAGAACTTAAAATAAATATCAATAGAAATCGGATGGATTTCATGATCGTTCGATCAAATAAAAACTATTGGTTTTCAGTGGTACCTTCTTCGCGGTTTCTGAAATCTACTTTATCAGCTAAGAAATCATCGATAGCTAAAGCAGATGGCTTAGGCATACGCTCGTAGTATTTAGAGATTTCGATTTGCTCGCGGTTCTCAAAAATCTCTTCTAAGTTATCAACTGATGAAGCAAACTCAGATAATTTACCTGATAATTCTTCTTTCATCTTGCTCGAAATCTGACGAGCACGCTGACCTACGATTGAAATAGATTCGTATACATTGCCAGTTTTAGCAGCGATCTTATCTACATCACGTGTAATGATGGATGGATTTGTTGGGGTCTTAGACATCTCTATATAATTTAAGATAGCAAATTTAACGTTAATTTTTAAGAAATACTATTGCGGACTCGTAGCAATTTTAGAGGTATTCGATTTCTCTTTTTCCTGTAAGGCCTTGTATTCTGCTTCGATTTTGGCAATACGAACCACCTCATTTTGGCTTTCCGTATACCATTTCTCTGCCGTTTTCAAATAAGAGCTCTGTGGGTATTTATCGATAAACTCTAAATAGAATTTAACCACCTCTTCATAACGCTCTTTTTGTTTGTATTCTACCGTGCTTTTGGCCAAATCAAACTGGGAAACTACCTTGAAATAGGCCATCTCTTCGTTGTAATCTGAATCTGGGAAATCACGTTGAAAGTTCGTAATCTCAATAACCGCAGACTTTAAAGAAGCGATATTGAAAGGCGACGTTTTATAGTATAATTTAGCCTTCTCATAGGCTTTCTTCTCTAATTTCTTACGCAGATCCTTGATCATCAAACTGCAATCCTCGCGGTATTTCGAATCCGGGTAATTATTCAAATAACTCTGTAATTCATTGATCGCAGCAAGGGTACCCGTTTGATCTAAATTGAAATTAGGCGAATCTTTGTACAGCGAGAATGCCGCCATATAAATGGATTCCTCTGCAAATTCAGAACGAGAAAAAACCTCAGAAAAACGTTTAAAGTGCGTGTTAGCTACTGTGTAATTCGCATTCTCAAAATCGCATTTGGCCTGATAAAAAGTAGCCATTTCCTGCGTAGAATCCCCTGTTAATAAAGGTAACACCTCATCAAATAGAATCCCAGCCTTGTCGAATTCCTTTTTCTTGTAATAATCTACCGCGGCTTTGTACTTCGTAGGAACGCTGGCGCTCTTTCTGAACTTCTCGAACTTTCCACACGCGCTTAACCCGATCAAGGCGACTAAAGCAATTATAATTTTATTTTTCAAATTCATAAGCCCGTAAAGATACGTTTATTTTCTGAATTGTAGATGATAGAGTTGCGCATATAAACCATCTAAAGCTAACAATTCATCTTGAGTGCCGCGCTCTTTAATTTCCCCTTTGTCCATCACTAAGATTTGATCAGAATTACGAATCGTAGAAAGACGGTGGGCAATAACCACGGCTGTACGCCCTTTCATTAAGGTAGAAATGGCCTGTTGAATCAAGACTTCCGTCTCTGAATCCACCGAAGAAGTAGCCTCGTCCAGCACAATAATCTTTGGATTATGGACCAAAGCCCGCACAAAAGAAATCAATTGACGTTGACCCACACTCAAAGTTGCACCCCTTTCTTTTACCTCATAAGCATATCCACCCGGCAACGACATGATAAAATCATGCACACCCACAGCTTTCGCCGCTTCGATCATTTTCTCCTCTGTAATCGACTCATCACCCAGGTTAATATTATAGGCAATCGAAGAGCTAAATAAGAATACATCTTGAAGAACGACGGCGATATTTTTACGCAAGGATCCTATCTCATAGGAAGTCAAGGGAACCCCATCGATTTTGATTTCGCCGCTTTGGCAATCATATAAACGACCCAAAAGCCCAATAATGGACGATTTACCCGCACCCGTTGCCCCTACAATAGCACAAGTCTTTCCTACCTCCACTTGAAAACTAACGTTTTTCACAACCCACTCCGGCTCCTGGTAAGCAAACGTAACATCGGAGAACTCAATTTTTCCTTTAATCTCATCCGCCTGAATCGTCCCATTATTTTGAATATAATCGGTCGAGTCAAGTAAGGTCAAAATACGTTCCGTTGACACAATACCCATTTGTAAGGTATTAAATCGATCCGCTAACATCCGAATAGGTCGGTAAAAAAGATTAATGAACATAATAAAGGCGGTCAAAGTACCAACCCCCATCTCTTCTTTCACGATATAGGTAGACGCCGCCCAAACCACCAGTCCAGTCCCAATCGCCGCAATCACGTCAGCCACAGGAAAAAACACAGAATACGCGAGAATACCCCGGATATTTGCATCCCGATGTTCCTCGTTAATGCGATTAAACTTAGCTAATTCTTGTTTTTCGGCGTGAAACATTTGGACGATAAGCATCCCCGAAATATGTTCTTGCACAAATGAATTCAAGTTCGCCACCGCCGTACGCACCTCTGTAAAGGATTTCTTGATGTATTCCTTAAATACATAAGTTGAAAAGATCATGAAAGGAACCGTCGCCACGATGATTAAAGTCAATCGCCAATCCGCGTAAAACATCACCGCAAGAATCAGAAATAACTGCAGTAAATCACCCGCAATAGAGGCTAATCCTTCTGAAAAGACATCATTTAACGTTTCTATATCCGAAACGGTACGAGTTACAAGGCGACCAATGGGCGTAGCGTCAAAGAAAGCTAAGCGCAAATTGACAATCTTCTCATACAATTGGATACGAATGTCGCGGATGACGGTTTGGCCTAAATAACCCGCTAAATAGGAAGTAGAGAATTGCAATAAGGTTTGTAATAGCAAAGCACCTAACATCCAACCAAGCATGCGGAACAGATCCGAGGCAAAAGTCAAACCAAGATAATGATCTAAGGTATAGCGAATTAAGAGTGGCACTACGGGGGAAATTCCCGCCATGCAAAGAATTAGAAAAACTAAAAACCAAAAGCGAAAACGATAGGGCTTAATGAAGCCATACAAACGTTGAATGATCTGAAAATCGATTATTTTGGCTGATTTAGCTTCTTTCACTGTTCATCTTATCAATAGTGGATGAAGCAGCACAGGTTCCGCAGCCTTTCGCACAATTACCCGCACTAGCACCCCAAAACTGGTTATACACCATCCGAACCAGGTAAAATACCGCGGCAGCAAAAACCAAAAAGATGAGGATGTTTTCCATGTTAATCAAACCACTTTGACTGCAAAGTTCCTAAAAATTCCGAGAAAATAGGACCTGCTCCAATAATTTCACCCGTAAAAATCACCTCCTGGCCACCAGAAAAGTTAGTCACTGTTCCACCAGCCTCTTCAATGATAATTTTACCTGCTGCTACATCCCAAGGTTTTAAATTCGCCTCAAAGAACCCTTCAAAACGCCCACAGGCCGTGTAAGCTAAATCAATGGCCGCTGCTCCCATGCGTCTTAAACCATGAGAAGAGCGCATCAGTTCCTTTAATAAATCTAAATACCGGTCTTGGTACGAGAAATCATAATAAGGAAAACCGGTAGCTAATAAGGATTTCGACAAAGAATTCTCCGGCGAAACCTGAATAGGTTTACCATTCAAATGGGCCCCATTTCCTTTTGCTGCAGTAAATAATTCGTCGCGATTAGGCTCATAAATGAGCCCTAAAATAGGTTGCTTTTGATAAATCAAACCTACGGAAACCGCAAAAACGGGCAATTTATGCAAGAAATTCGTGGTGCCATCTAATGGATCTATCACCCAATAGTAGCCATCCCCTACCTCTGCGTAATTCGAAGAGGTTTCCTCCGCGATAAATTGCGCTTCCGGAAAAATGGCTGAAAGGCCAAGCTTTAATTTCGCCTCAGCTTGCTGGTCCACAAAAGAGACTAAATCATTCGTCCCTTTATAGATGATATCCGAGCTTGTGAATTGAGATGATTGCTGCAAAATCCATTGCCCAGTCTCCCGAACAACCAATGCAGATTCACTCAATATGTCAGCGAGTGCTTTCATTATTTCTTAGCTACTGCTTTAGCAGGTGCGACAGGACCTTTTAACCAATCAGCGATTATCTGCTGTGTTTCCTTTAAATACGTATCCTTCGCGTGCTTGTCTTTTTCTTTCGACTCCACTTTCTTTTCATCTACAATAAGTGACTCAGAGCCAGCCAAGGAAGCCATCACTTCCTGAGTTTCATCTGGCTTTTTCTTTTGGTCATCTAATTCTTTCTTACGCATATCGTAATTTAAGGCAATGGAATTCGTCTCCTTTAACTTCTTCCAACGTGCTAAATCTTCTTTCAACTTCAACAACTCTGGCTTCGTTTTTAAACGCGCTTGGAACGCAGCTTGTAATTGCTTCACGACTACTGGATTCACTTTACCCGTCTTCGTAAACTTAGTCGAGCGAATCATATCCCAAGGCAAGGCGCTTGGCTGAGAACTTTCGCCAAATTCTTCGGCTGAGAATGCAGATGGTAAAGCGAAATCAGGGCTTACCCCTTTGTGCTGCGTCGAACTACCCGTGATGCGGTAGAATTTCTCCAACGTAATTTTCAATACCCCAGGATTCTCTTTTTCCGAACGAACAAAACGGCTTAAATCTAACACACTTTGAACCGTTCCTTTTCCATAAGATTGCTCCCCTACGATGATTCCGCGTTGGTAATCTTGAATCGCACCTGCAAAAATTTCTGAAGCAGAAGCGGAGAAGCGGTTAATTAAAACGGCCATTGGTCCGTCATACACTAGTTCCGGATTCTCATCGTTTTCTTGGGTGATTTGGCCAGTAGACTCTTTTCTTTGAACCACTGGACCGGAAGTAATGAACAAACCGGTTAAGTCTACCGCTTCGATCAACGATCCTCCCCCATTATTACGCAAATCGATTAATAAAGCATCGATTCCTTCTTTCTTGAACTCGACTAAGAACTTACGCACATCGGCTGAGGTAGATTTAAAACCAGCTTCATTGTTACGCGCACCCTCAAAATCACGGTAGAACATCGGGATAGTAATTAAACCAATCTTCAAGGTTTTGTCGCCCTGTTTTTGGAACAAAATCTCCTTTTTCGCCGTCTGCTCTTCTAATTTAATCTTCTCGCGAACGATGCGAACCTCGGTCGTAGGTGAACCTGTCACTCCAGAAGCTGGTAAGATTTTTAAACGCACCACAGTTCCTTTCGGTCCGCGAATTAATTTCACCGCATCATCCGTAAACCAACCGATCACATCAACAAACTTGCCCTCATCTCCTTGAGCAACACCTACAATGCGATCTTTCGGATTAATTTGTTTGCTTTTGTAGGCTGGACCGCCAGGTACTAAATCAAAAATAGTTACGTAATCACCCTCTAATCGAAGCGTTGCCCCTATCCCTTCAAAACTTTGGGACATATCCTTATTAAATTCCTCCGCAGCCTTTGGAATCATATACGATGTATGTGGGTCAATGCTCTCGGTATAGGCATTCATGAAAATCTGAAATACATCCTCCGATTTCGTCTTCGCCATGTATTTCTCCGTCCGCTTATAACGCTCTTTCAATTCACGTACAGACGTTGTGTCGGCTTTCCCGCCAATTTTCCAATCCAATAATTGACGCTTGATGTCCTTGCGCCAGAAATCATCTAGCTCAGCCTCTGATTTAGCCCAAACCGCTTTCTCGCGATTCGGCTGATACGTTTCGTCAATCGTGAAATCAACCGCTTTATCTAATTGAGCGTTGATGAAGGCATAACGCGCCTTCATTCTTTTTTGATAAATATTATAAATCTGAAATGCGGGAGTCAAATCGCCTAGATTAAGCGCCTCATCTATCGCTAAACGATACTTTTCAATCTCATTTATATCCTCCGCTAAAAAGAACACCTTGTTCGGGTCTAATTGCTTGATGTAGGCATCAAAAATCTTCGAAGACAACGAATCATTCACAGGAATCTTCCGGTAATGGTAGTTGCTCAAAATCTCGAATACCTTACTCTCCACCTTACGTTGCAAAGCAGAAGGCTGTAAATCACCTTCTTGGTAGGTCACTTGATTTTGCAGGTCTGAACCATGCATAAACCATACGACTAATAAGGAAAGCGGGATAAAAATAGGAAGTATCTTCTTCATCGGTTTACTTTTCGATCTCTAATAATTCTACTTCAAAAACTAAGGCAGAATAAGGTTTGATGGTTTGACCACCGCCGCGAACTCCGTAAGCTAAGTTTTCAGGAATAAATAACTTGAATTTAGAACCCACCGGCATTAATTGCAAGGCTTCTACCCAGCCTGGGATTACGCCAGAAACAGGGAATGAAATAGGCTCACCGCGTTGTACGGAAGAATCAAACACCGTACCATCGATTAATGTTCCGTGGTAATGTGTCTTCACTTTATCCGTTGCAACAGGCTTAGGACCCGTACCTAATTTGATGATTTTGTATTGTAATCCAGAAGATGTCACGATGATCGAGTCTTTCTTTTTATTTTCTGCCAAAAACTTCTCTCCAGCCTCCTTGTTAGGCAAAAATTCTTTTGATTTTTCTAAGGCCAAGGCCTCTTGATTCTTCATCATGTAATTAGAAACGATGTTTTGGCATTCCTGCTCGGTCATTTTCAAGGCTCCACCTTGAGTTGCTGCCTCAAAACCTTTCGCCACCATCGCTGGATTTAACGTTACTTTTTGAGATTTAAAATTCTGTGCCACTAATACCCCTACCGCATAGGAAACAGAATCTACTTGATTAGAGAATTCTTTTACGGGCACTTTTGTTAATGAAACCGTTAACTTGGGCTTCGTGGCAGCCTTCGTGGTAGGCTTCGATTTTGTCTGCGCTACAGAAGTCAATGAAACAAAACAAGTAAGGATGGCAAGCAATTTAATTTTCATATAGATTGTTTATTAATTGTCAAAAACAAAGGTTCGAAGATACAGAAAAAAGCCTCTTTTTCAAGAATTTTAACGGCATTTAACAGGCTTTCCCTCCTAGCTCAAAGACACTTCTTTAAAAAGTCTTATGATTATCGTCTTTTTTTTGATTAATTCATGGGAATATTCAAATTTCATGACTAATTTTGCACCCGAAATTTGATTCAAAATAAATAGTTTAAAAATCAGTTTATAAATTATTAAACCCCTCCATTTTATATGGCATCAGTAAGACCAGATGAAGTTTCAGCTATTTTACGGGAACAATTATCCCAAGCTAAAACTGTCGCAGAACTAGAAGAAGTAGGTACCGTACTCCAAGTGGGTGATGGTGTGGCACGTATTTACGGCCTATCTAACGTACAAGCAGGTGAGTTGATCGTTTTTGAAAACGGTCTAAAAGCTTTGGCCTTGAACTTAGAAGAGGATAACGTAGGTGCTGTATTATTAGGGGATTCTAGCTCTGTAAAGGAGGGTGATACCGTAAAAAGAACAAACCTCATTGCCTCTGTAAAAGTAGGTGATGGAATTTTAGGTCGCGTAGTGAACACCTTGGGTGAGCCTATCGACGGAAACGGTCCTATCGCAGGAGACTTATACGAGATGCCTTTAGAGCGTAAAGCACCAGGGGTAATCTTCCGTCAACCAGTAACTGAACCATTACAATCAGGTATCAAAGCGATCGATGCGATGATCCCAGTAGGTCGCGGACAACGTGAGCTAGTAATCGGTGACCGTCAAACAGGTAAAACTGCGGTTTGTATCGATACAATCATTAATCAAAAAGAATTTTACGATAAAGGAGAGCCAGTTTTCTGTATCTACGTAGCGATCGGTCAAAAAGCTTCTACTGTGAAGCAAGTTGAGCAAACATTACGTAAAGCAGGTGCGATGGATTATACAGTAATCGTTTCGGCGACAGCTGCGGATCCAGCTCCAATGCAATTCTACGCTCCATTTACAGGTGCAGCGATCGGTGAATTCTTCCGTGATACAGGTCGTCCAGCTTTAGTTGTGTATGATGACTTATCGAAGCAAGCGGTAGCTTACCGTGAAGTTTCTTTATTATTACGTCGTCCACCAGGACGTGAGGCGTATCCAGGTGACGTTTTCTACCTTCACTCTCGTTTGTTAGAGCGTGCGGCGAAAGTGAATAACTCGGATGAGATCGCTCGCAACATGAACGACTTACCAGAATCAATCAAACACTTAGTGAAAGGTGGCGGTAGCTTAACAGCACTTCCGATCATCGAAACACAAGCGGGTGACGTTTCTGCTTATATCCCAACGAACGTAATTTCGATTACTGACGGTCAAATCTTCTTAGAAACTAACTTGTTCAACGCAGGTATTCGTCCAGCAATTAACGTAGGTATCTCGGTATCTCGTGTGGGTGGTAATGCTCAGATCAAGTCAATGAAGAAAGTAGCGGGTACCTTAAAGTTAGATCAAGCACAATTCCGTGAGCTAGAAGCTTTCGCGAAGTTTGGTTCTGATTTAGATGCATCTACGAAGTTAACGATCGACCGTGGTCGCCGTAACTTAGAAATGCTAAAGCAACCTCAATTCGCACCACAACGCGTAGAGGAGCAAGTTGCGATGATTTATTTAGCTACAACTGGTAACTTAGATAACGTACCAGTAGAAAAAGTTCGTGAATTCGAACAAGATTTCATTCAAGTATTACGTGCGACAGAAAAAGCAACGTTAGAAGCTTTAGGTCAAGGTAAATACGATGATACCTTAACCGCTACGTTGAAGCGTGTGGGTAATGAAGTAGCAGCTAAATACAAAGCATAAAATTAGAATACTATGGCTTCCTTAAAAGAAGTAAGAAATAGAATTGTATCGGTTAACTCGACGCAGCAGATCACGAAAGCCATGAAAATGGTTTCCGCTGCGAAGCTACGTCGTGCACAAGATGCCATACACCAAATGCGTCCTTACGCTAAGAAATTAGCGGAAATGATTGCCACCGTTTCTGCTCAAACAGAAGCGGGTGCGGAGAATCCTTTCACAGAAGTACGTGAGATCAAGAATGCCTTAATCATTGTAGTAACCTCTGATCGTGGACTTTGCGGCGCATTTAATGCGAACGTTGGAAAAGCGACCATGGCTTTAATACAAGAGAAATATGCAGATCTTCAAGCGTCTGGAAATGTAGAGATTCTTTCTTTAGGTAAAAAAGGAGCAGAATATTTATCACGTCGTGGATACAAAGTGAATGATGCGCATACAGACATCTTCACACGTTTGAACTTCACAAACGTACGTGAAATCGGTGAAGTCGTATTAAATGCCTTCACGGAGAAGCAATATGATGTCGTAGAAATTCTTTTCAATTACTCGAAGAACGTTGCTACACAGATTATTCAAACAGAACAATTACTTCCATTAGTAGCCTCAGAATCAGGTGAAAAAGCGAGTTCAGTAGATTATATCTTTGAGCCATCTGAGGAAGAAATTATTTCTGAATTAATTCCAAAGTCCATTAAATTATCCATCTTCCGTGCCTTATTAGAATCTAATTCTTCAGAACACGGCGCTCGTATGACAGCAATGGATAAAGCAACTGATAACGCTGGCGAATTAATTAAAGCATTGAAATTAGAGTACAACCGTTCACGTCAAGCAGCTATTACGAAGGAAATCTTAGAGATCGTAGGGGGTGCAGAGGCGCTAAACGCATAAGTAGAACAACCTACCTAACAAGAAAGCCTTTCTTCACGGAAAGGCTTTTTTTAGCTAAAATGAAAAACAACGTAGTACATCGTACGGATGAGGAACAAGAAACCGCGGTCTTAGTCGCAGTCACTTCTCAAAAACAAAATGCCGAACAAACGGCCGAATACCTCGCGGAATTAGCTTTTTTAGCTTCTACTTCCGGCGTCGTGACGCTTCATAGTTTTACCCAAAACTTAGCGAAACCAGATAACAAGACCTACGTAGGAAAAGGAAAATTCGAAGACATCATGGCCTATGTCATCGAGAAGGATGTGGATATGCTCATCTTTGACGACGATTTAAGCCCATCCCAGGTGCGTAATATTGAGTTTAATATTCAGGAATACGGCAAAGAAGTTAAAGTATTAGATCGCAGTTTGTTGATTCTCAACATTTTTGCCTTAAGGGCCCAAACCGTTCAAGCCCGTACCCAGGTAGAACTCGCACAATACCAATACATGTTACCGCGATTAACCCGCATGTGGTCTCACCTTTCCAAACAACGTGGTGGCGTAGGTATGCGTGGTCCAGGGGAAAAAGAATTAGAAACGGACCGTCGTATCGCGAACGACCGTATCGCCTTTTTAAAGGATAAATTAGAAGCCATCGACAAGCAATCCTACACCCAGCGCAAAAACCGCGACCGCATGGTCCGCGTTTCATTAGTGGGTTATACAAACGTAGGCAAGTCCACTTTGATGCAAAAACTAGCAAAAACAGACGTTTTTGCTGAAAATAAACTATTTGCCACAGTAGATTCCACAGTTCGTAAGGTAGTCTGGGAAGGCATTCCTTTCTTATTAACGGATACCGTAGGTTTCATTCGTAAGCTCCCTACCCTCTTGATCGAGTCGTTTAAATCTACTCTAGATGAGGTTCGGGAAGCTGATGTGTTATTACACGTGGTAGACATTTCCCATCCGAACTTTGAGGAGCAAATCGAAGTAGTTCAAGGCATTCTTAATGAAATGGGCGTAGGAGATAAACCCACCATCCTCGTTTTCAATAAAATTGACCTCTTCCCTGTCGAGGACATTTTCTTCGAAGGATCTGAAGTGGGCATCGATGGCGAAGTGGAATTAAGTAAAATGGACCGTGTGACTGCCTTTTTAAAGCGCACTCACTGGCAAACCAATACCCCCAAAACCGTTTTCATCTCTGCAGAACAACGCAGCAACTTAGCCGAACTTCGCGAGACGATCATGGGACAATTAAAAGACAAGCACATGCAGATTTTCCCGAACTGGCTGGAGGGAAATCACTTGATGGGGCATAGTGATGGGTATATGCCTGAAGGAGAGTAGAGAGTAGAGAGTAGAGAGTAGAGATTATAGAGTGGATATATTGGCGCTGTAGTTCAACGGATAGAATAGGCGTTTCCTAAACGCTAGATGCGGGTTCGATTCCCGCCGGGGCCACCCAGGGGGAAGCAGAAGAGCGCTCCTTCTAAACGCTAGATGAGGCTGGGGTCGCATGACGCGGAGCGTCAGTAATCAGTAGCTAGTAGTCAGTAGTCAGTTCGAAGGACGAAACATTTACCATTCACCATTTACCATTTACCATTTACCATTCCTTATGCTTTGTGCTTTGAATAAGCGGAGCGTCAGTCCGGAACAATTCTCACAATTATTGTGTTACACACCCATTAAACAAATCAATTGAGTCTCAATTACATCCATCAACTTTTCAAAAATACAGCTGAATTACCCGAAAACTGGGATCAGGTGGCGGCGTCCTGCCTTTTTTTGCAGAAGAATTATTTGCAGACTTTGGAGGAATCTTCGCCTGAAAATATGAAATGTACTTTCGTGGGGATATTTAATGGTGAAAAACTGGTGGCTAGCAGTTTGATTCAAGAGATTGACTTAGCGAAATTGCCTGGTTTTGGAGAGAGAGATCATGCCATCAAAACGGCGATGAGGAATTTTCTGTTTAAGCAATTTGCATCGCAATTACTTTTGGTGGGGAATAATATGTTGAGTGGCCAAAATGCCTATGCTTTTTTGCCCGAAGTAGATGAAAGAATTTTAGTTGAAAAACTGCGCGAGATTGTTGAAAATTGGCCCAATAAACCTCATTTAACCATATTCAAAGATTTTAATGAAGGCCAAATCAAGACCTTCCATATCCCTGCCTTTGGAACTGATTACGAATTCAGCTCACAACCAAATATGGTTTTTGAGATTAAACCCCAGTGGAAATCAGAAAACGATTATGTGGCTGATTTGACTAAAAAGTACCGTGACCAATGGAAACGGTGTCGAAAAAAAGGGGACGGCCTAAGTAGAAAAGAGCTTAATTACGAGGAAATAGTAGAACTGGAGGAAAGGATTTATGCTCTCTATCTACATGTGGCTGAGAATGCACCATTCAACACCTTTATCCTGCCTTCAAACCATTTTTCCACCTTTAAAAAATACGTTGGAACGGATTTTATCTTGCGAGGGTATTTCCTAGATAATCAGTTAGTTGGATTTTCTACTGTCATACGCCATGGGGAGGAATTAGAAACGTATTTCTTAGGATATGATGAAACGATACAGCGTGAAAAAATGCTTTATCTGAATATGCTGTACGATATGGTAGAATGTGGTATCGCTGAAGGGTTTAGCCGGATTATTTTAGGCAGAACAGCGCTTGAAATTAAGAGTTCAATTGGGGCAAAAGCGACACAACTAAAAGGGATTATGCGGCATCGTTTTGGCCTAATTCATCGCAATCTGTCCTGGATTTTTCCCATGTTAGAACCGGAAGCTAACTGGATCGAGCGCCATCCGTACAAAGACTAGACCGCAGAGGAGTCAATTAAACATTCTACATTCGGGTGCATCCATAAAAAAGAAGCAGGACAATCCGTTCCTATTTTACGTTCCATAATTCGCTTCACAGCCTCTTGCTTTCCTTTTCCCGTAATCAAGAAAATGATTTTTTTTGACTGCATAATTCCTTCCATTCCTACACATAATCCATAAGCCGGTTCATCCCCTTGTGAGAGTGCAGGGTCATGAGCAATCGTCGTCTCGGCTAATAAAGCTTTGTGAAAATAAGGTTGTAAGGTTTCGGCAGGCTCATTAAATGCGATATGACCATTTTTACCTAAGCCTAAAATACAAATATCCAAGGCTCCGTTTTCGGCCAAAAATGTATTCATTCGTTGGCATTCAGCTTCCACAACCTCAGGCTTCGTATCAAACGTGGTATAGCGATTATCATCGATTTCCAAAGGTCCCAATAAATGCTTTTTCAAATAGGTCTCGCACGAATCTGGATGCTCGGATGGAATTATCCCCCATTCATCCATTTTTACTACTCTCATCTGACCAAAAATCTCCTTTTCTTTTGCCATTTCCGCATACATGCCTGTGGGACTACCACCCGTGGCAGCACAAAATAGCAAGTCAGGGTTATGCTTTACTTCTTCAGCAA
This sequence comes from Cytophagaceae bacterium, assembly GCA_027491195.1. Lineage (GTDB taxonomy): Bacteria > Bacteroidota > Bacteroidia > Cytophagales > Spirosomataceae > Aquirufa > Aquirufa novilacunae. Next base: position 104,566 of record JAIXWQ010000008.1, read on the forward strand.
TAAGAGAAGCTGCTTTTTTGCTTAAAGCAGCATAATTTTCAAGGTAGTATATTTTCATTTTACATCAATTGTGTGGCAATATACCAAAATTTAAATAGACCTTTTTAAGCCCTTTGCAAATAATAAATTGACAATCCTAATCCGAAAGTGAGATTATCAGTTTCTTGATAATTTGCCAAAGCAAAATAATTGAAAATCGACCTCCATTGCACGTAATTGAGCATATAATACATTTGCCAGGTTACTGATTTTTTCTGCATTTAGCATTCCAAAACCTTTTATGTAGCTTGCTTTTGCCTTCGGGTAATTGCCTAACCACAATAGTATGAAAACAATAAAATACCTAACCCATTCATTAACTATATCCTTTATCTGCTTAATCTCCATTTTGTGTTCACAAAAACTGGTAGCACAAGATTGGAGATTTCAGGTAGGAATCAATTCCGCTCAATTCAGATTCAGTAATCCTATTAATTCCACAGCCGACTCATTTCAACCCGAGGCAGGATTACACCTATCCATTGCACATAGCAAACCACTTGTCGATTCGTCTAAAACGAAAAGCGCATTTGTCCGAAAACTCCTTTTTCAATGGGGTATTCATCTGAATGAATTTAATTCTTCAGGGGTGGTACAAAATATTCCCTTCAACTATTCTACTACCTATTCAGGCTTAAAATCAGGCCTAGGAATGAGATCAAATTTGGGAAAAGGATTTGCTATCTCTTATACAGGTCTACTTCAATTGAGCCAGCTAATAATGGGAAATCAAAAAATGGGAGCCCAAACTTTTAATCTGCAAGGAAATAATCAATTTGACCGGCTTCAGTTTCATCTAGGAGCAGAGTTACAAGTACTTAAAAAGTTGAATGCTCAAACTGATTTGTTTATTTACTTCTCTGATTCCTGGCAGTTAAATACCATCCAAAAAGATGGAAGTCAATTCGCGATCAATCCTACCTCGTTCGGATTTGGCCTACACTATTCTCCTTTCAAAAGCCATGAATAATATCCAACGAATTCTTTTTTTGATCGGAATCTCTTTTTGTGGATATGCACAAAAAACAGGCATCAATTACCAAGCGGTCATCCTAGATCCTAACTCTATTGCGATGCCTGGCAATAATTATTCAGGTCAACCATTGGCAAAATCTCCCGTTCAAATCAGATTTAGCCTACTAAAAGGCACAACGCTAGAATACCAAGAAACACATCAGGCTCAGACGGATGAATATGGGTTAATCAACCTGATAATTGGGAAAGGGATTAAGCAATCTACCACCATTTTTGACGACATCAGATGGTCAGACACCCTAAAAACGTTACAGGTCGAGGTGAAGTTTTCCTCCTCAACTTCTTACACGGAAATTAGCCGTAATAGCCTAAATTATAGCCCCTATGCGCTGTATGCAAAATCTGTTGACTACCAAAATATCCAAGGAAAACCAGCCGGCCTCTCCTACTTCTCGAATGATGCGGGTCTATTAAATCAAGCGGACTTGGCTGCCTTACGACTTGAAATAAAGAATCAGATCAACCAAATTATCCTCAACGATGTACCACTAGCCTCAGACATTTTACCTGGTAAAATAAAACTTTCGGGTGACTTATCCGGGCTAGCCACTGCACCCCTAATAAAGGATGATGCCATTTCTCATAATAAAATTACCAATGGGGCAATTCATGGACCTAAATTAAGAGATTCAAGTATCGTAGATCAAAAAATCGCATTTGGAATCAATCCTGCAAAAGTGGGTTTAGACTTAGTTGATAATACGTCAGACCTAAATAAACCGATCAGTACGGCTACTCAAACCGGCTTAGATTTAAAGGCGGACAAATCCGAATTGAACGCAAAGGCACCTCTCCTCTCACCCACCTTTACCGGAATCGTTTCGGGCATTTCCGCGAGCATGGTAGGCTTGTCTAATGTCGATAATACCTCCGATGAAAGTAAGCCAATCAGTGCTGCTACACAAACGGCATTAGATTTAAAGGCAAGTATAGCTTCTGTAGATTTAAAAGCAAATTCAACAGATTTAGCTTTCAAAGCTGACCTTTCAGATCTAAACCTAAAGGCGCCTATTGCATCACCTACCTTTACAGGGACGGTTTCTGGCATTACAGCAACGATGGTAGGATTGAGCAATGTGAACAATACAAGCGATCAAGCAAAGCCCATTAACGTGGCTACACAAACCGCTCTGGATTTAAAGGCATCCATTATATCCTTAAACCAAAAAGCAAACGCGACAGATGTTGCCTTGAAGGCAGATATCATCGATTTAAATCTAAAAGCACCTATTGCCTCCCCTACTTTCACAGGCACAGTAGGAGGAGTAAGCGCTGCTATGGTAGGTTTGACTCATGTGGATAATACGTCTGATGCGAATAAACCAATTAGCACCGCCACACAAACCGCGTTAGATTTAAAGGCAAATTCAACTGATTTAGTGGCTGGTTTAGCGACAAAAGCCGGGACTGCTTCTCCTACTTTTACCGGAATTGTATCTGGAATTACAGCAAGCATGGTGGGATTAGGTAATGTTAATAATACTTCAGATGCCAATAAACCAGTCAGTACGGCGGTACAAACAGCCCTGGATTTAAAAGGGTCGGTTAAAAAAGTAAATGGGGTAGCTCCTGATATAAATGGAGATATTGCCATTTCACTTGGAAGAAACTATACTGGATTATACAATAATGGTAACATAAGCATCAGTGGAACACCGGTCGGAGGTGATATTTTCATCGTTTCATCTGATCCGGTTGGAGCAAATAATGGTAGAACTTTTATTTATGTGAGTCCAAACTGGAATGAAATAACTAATAATATCGGGACAACTGATGCACGATATGTACAATTAGCCGGAAGTACGCTTCAAGGAAACCTGGTTTTCCCAACAGGAAAAAAAATAACATTAACGGACCTGCCGAGTCTATCTACTGATGCCGCAAATATGGCATATGTGGACGCCTCTAAAACGATAGACGCAACCTCACTTGTTAATGGAAAAATTAGACTAGCTGGTGATTTGACAGGGACAGCCTCTAATCCAGAAATAGCGAACTCCGCTATTACTGATGCTAAAGTAGCCAACGGCATCAGCCCGACGAAAGTGGGACTAGGTAATGTTAACAATACGAGCGATTTATTAAAACCCATCAGTACCGCGACTCAAGTGGCATTAGATGCAAAAGCAAACAACACTGCCTTATCCTTAAAGGCGCCTATTGACTCCCCTACCTTCACAGGGACCATCTCAGGGATTACGAAAACCATGGTGGGTTTAGGAAACATAGACAATACAACAGATTTGTTAAAACCCGTCTCTAATGCCACACAATCAGCCCTTGATCTAAAAGCAACTATAACAGCACTTAATTTAAAAGCCAATTCCACAGACTTAGCTTTGAAAGCTGATATTGCGGATTTAAATCTAAAGGCCCCCATTGCCTCCCCTACCTTTACCGGGACAGTAGCAGGAATCACGAAAGCTATGATAGGTTTAACTAATGTAGATAATACAACAGATCTATTAAAACCGATCTCATCAGCTACTCAGACTGCGTTAAACCTAAAAGTTAGTTTGACGGGCATTGAAACATTAACAAATAAAACCTTGACTTCCCCTGTGTTCACGAGCCCTACCTTAGGAACACCGGCATCAGGCTTGGCAACGAATTTAACTGGCTTACCGTTGTCTTCTGGAGTAACAGGTATTTTACCCGTTTCGAATGGTGGGACTGGAGTTAATACCCTAAGTGGATTAGTAAAAGGGAATGGAAGTTCGGCCATGACAGTGGCCATTAATGGAACCGATTTTAGCCTAGTTAGAGAGGTGAGCGATGAATATACGGCTACTGTAGGCCAAACAGTTTTCGCCCTTACTCAAACAAAATCGGCGAACACACTCATGAGACTCTACATTAACGGTGTCAGAATTTCGAAAACAGCATTCAGCTTATCTGGTACTACGTTCACCTATCTACCCGCTAATAACGAAACCTACACCTTAATTACAGGAGATCGCATCCAAATCGACTATTACTATTAATCTCATGAAAAGCACCATACTATTTGTTTTCATGCCCTTCCTAGTTTTTAGTCAGTTGACCAAGACTGGATTTCGTCAAACTAACCCCAACATTTATGTGGATTTTAGTGGGAAAATAGGAAGTGGCAAGGGATTAGAACGTTTTGGAAAAAAAACACTATCCTTTGTCTGTGGAAATGCACTTACGATTGTTCATACCACGACTAATGGGGTTGCTCCCGTAAATAAAACAGTTATCTATGGTACCGTAAAATCATCTTTAAGTGGTTCGGAAAAATGTTGGATTACCCAAAACCTAGGTTCAACAAATCAAGCCACATCGGAAACAGACGCCACTGAAGCTGCAGCAGGATGGTATTGGCAATTCAATAAGAAAAAAGGATACAGAAATAATGGAGTGTCCACTTCCCCTACCTTCCCCTCTACGAATACAAATACAGAAACTTTGAATTGGGGAGCTACGACTGACCCCTGTACCTTGGAATTAGGTGTAGGCTGGAGGATACCCACTGTAACAGAGTGGACAGCAGTCAACAATGCAAATTTAAGAACCCAAGCCTATGCTGGTGTATTAAAAATGCACGCTGCCGGCTATTTAAGCACAGGAAGTAGTAGCTCCTTAATGAATCGGGGATCACAATTCTTTTATTGGAGCTCCACTCATAGCGACGTTACCTACGCGAAAGGCTTGGTCATTTATACGACTTCAACTTACAACCAAATATCCAATAATGATAAGGATGCAGGTCTTTCCGTTCGTTGTATTCGAGATTAACATGAGGTGGTTTATCTGGTTAATTCTACTTTCTTATACCGGTTTTTGTCAAGGCAAATCAGAAGTATTTCCCGATTTCAAACGGTCTAACCAGAAAAAACTATCCATCGAAATGGTCATTTCTCGAATCAGAGAAACAAGACTTAGTGACTCTTTACAGTATGGAGATGCGCTTGATTTTTATTATCCTAAAATCGCAGCCACAGGCAAAAACGATTGGATTGAAAAATTAGCTGAATTCAGTTTAGATCCAAATTGCCCTGCGAAGTTTAAACAAAAAATAAACGCCCACATTGAGTCTATTAGAACCTTGCAAATTGGAAAACTGGCTCCCGATTTCATAGTAGACAAATTTCAATTTGGTCATTTTCATCCTGGGACAAAACAAATTTTAATCTTGTTCTATAGTCCATCTTGTTTCCACTGCACTGAATTATTAATTGATTTAATTCCCTATGTCAAGTCGCAAAATCTACCTGTTATTGCGCTGCAAATAGATAATGATACAAATCCGTGGGTTTTCCCCTCTGATTGGATACAAATCAAGGCTACTGAAAAAATAAGGAAGGCCTACGGAGTGTTTTCAACTCCGAGTCTCTATATAATTGAAACTAAAAGCCATAAAATTAGTGGCTTGCCTGAAAATATGGAACAACTAAAAAGTATGGGAACGTTGTTCTAGAAAGAAAATGGATGAACGCATCCATTCATGTTTCTTTTTTGGGTAAATTACAAGTATGAAACATATAGTCCTATTCGCTTTAGGGATCTTCGTATTTTCATGCGGAAAAAAGGAAGAAACCAGTCTTCCTATAGTAGGTCCCATTACAGAATCAGTTTATGCCTCAGGTGTACTAAAAACGGCTGATCAATACCAAGCTTATGTCACCGTTAATGGGATAATTAGCCAGTTACTCGTAAAGGAAGGAGATTCTGTACAGGTAGGGACTCCATTAGTAGCTATCACCAACGAGACTCAACGTTTTGCCGCAGAAAATGCGAACATTGCGGCTAATTTCAATGATTTTTCCGCTAATTCAGGAAAATTAGATGAGGCAAAATTAGTCATTGAATCCGCTAAAAATAAATTCAGAGTAGACTCGTCTTTGTACTACCGCCAAAAAAATCTTTGGGATCAACAAATAGGAACGAAAGTAGATTTCGAATTGAAAGAATTAGCCTTCCAAACGTCTAAATCTAACTATTTGGCAGCTATACAACGTTACAAGGAACTAAAGAGAAGTTTAGAATTCAGTTCCGCTCAATCAAAAAAGAGTTTACAGATTTCTAGAAATCAAGCCCAAGATTTCATTCTACGTTCAAAAACAAATGGAATCGTTTATAGTCTATTGAAAACGATTGGGGAAATCGTTAGTCCACAAACCCCTATTGCGGTGATTGGAAATTACCAGGACTTTGTTTTAGAACTGCAGGTAGATGAGAATGACATTTTACGTGTTCAAAATGGCCAAAAGGTGATTTTAACCTTAGATAGCTATAAGAATCAATCATTTGAGGCGAAAGTCACGAAAATCTCTGAGATTATGAATGAGCGTAGCAAGACATTCGTAGTTGAAGCAAAATTCACTAAGGCTCCCCCTAAACTATTCCCAAATATTACTTTTGAGGCTAATATTTTATTAAGCAAAAAAGAGAATGCAGTACTAATTCCTCGAAATTATTTAAAACAAGACTCAATCGTGACCTTAGCATCTGGTGAGGAAAGGGTTGTGAAGGTGGGATTAAAGGATTTTCAAAAAGCAGAAATTCTATCTGGGTTAAAAGCCACAGAGGAAATTGTAAAGCCTAAATAATGAAATTCAAACTCGTTTATCAGGTCGCATTCTCCCTATTGATTGCCCGGTGGAAGCAGACGTTAGTCGCGGCTATCGGTGTGACCATAAGTATTACGATGTTTGTCACTGTCCTTAGTTTCATGTCTGGATTAAATGACATGCTAGATGGCTTAATTACGAACAGAACGGCACACGTTCGCATCTATAAAGAGATTCAAATCTCAGAAAAACAGCCAGCAGATTTTGTGAATCAAAACGGTCACAATTTCGTTTCCTCCATTAAACCGAAGAATGAGTTACTAGGTATCAATAATAGCAAGATCATCATTTCATCTCTTCAAAAAGATGATCGCGTTTTAGGGGTTGCTCCTAAAATAAGTGCTCAGGTTTTTTATAATGTGGGGGCGGTAGATTTGACGGGATCTATTTTTGGGGTTGATCCTGTGGAAGAAAATCGACTTTTTAAATTTAGCGATTATGTTACTTCCGGGAACTATATTGACTTGAAGAATATCCCCAACAGTATCATTTTGGGAAAAGGCGTAGCCACTAAAATGATGGCTAATCTGGGTGATGTCATTCAAATCACCACGAGCAAGGGTGATCAAGTGGCACTAAGAGTGGTGGGTATTTTTCAATCTGGAATTCAAGATTTAGATAATGTCCAAAGTTATTGTTCGTTATCTACCACCCAGAAAATTTTAGGCAAGCCCAGCAATTACATCACAGACATTCAAGTAAAATTAAAGGATATTCTTTGGGCGCCAGAGGTAGCTAAAGAGTATAAAAAGGTGTATGAATTAAATGCGGTTGATATACAAACCGCGAATTCACAATTCGAAACAGGAAGTTCGGTCAGAACGCTTATTTCTTATGCGGTGGGTATTACCCTATTACTAGTCGCAGGTTTTGGTATCTATAACATCCTGAATATGATGATCTATGAGAAAATGGATTCTATCGCCATCCTAAAAGCGGTAGGGTTTTCAGGAAAAGATGTCAATAAAATATTCATTTCTATTGCATTAAGCATCGGTATTTTTGGTGGAGTCATGGGACTACTGCTCGGCTTTGGGTTAACCTCCATCATCGACCAGATTCCATTCAACACCGAATCATTACCTACGATCAAAACCTACCCGATTAATTATAACCCTAAATTCTATTTAATAGGCGGGACTTTTGCCATCGTCACCACCTATTTTGCAGGATTCTTCCCATCACGTAAGGCTAGTGGTATTGACCCGGTCATCATCATTAGAGGAAAATAATATGAATAAGGTCGTATTAGAGGCAAAAGAGATATCGAAATACTTTCACGATCCCGTGACAGTGAAGATTTTAGACAAAGTTAGCTTCCAGCTAAATCAAAGCGAATTTGTATCTGTCATCGGTCGGTCAGGTTGTGGTAAATCAACCCTTCTCTACATTCTATCCACCATGGATACGGATTACGAGGGGGATCTTTTAATCGATGGAGAATCGATGCGTGATAAAAAAGAAGGAGAGCTAGCCATCGTCAGAAATGAAAAAATTGGTTTCGTATTTCAATTCCACTATTTATTAAACGAATTCTCAGTCCTAAAAAACGTCATGCTCCCTGGCTTGAAACTCGGGAAGTATTCAGAAAATGAGATTGAGCACAGAGCTTACGAAAAGCTGAAAATATTAGGGATTGAAAATGAAGCTTTAAAAGACCCGAATCAACTCTCAGGTGGACAAAAGCAGCGCGTTGCCATTGCAAGAGCACTCATCAATGACCCCTTATTAATTATGGGTGATGAACCCACTGGAAACTTGGATAAGAAAAACTCCGAAATCGTATTTAATATATTCCAAGAGTTAGCCGAAGAGTATAAGCAAACCTTATTAATCGTTACGCACGATAATGAATTCGCGGCAAAAACGACTCGTATCATCGAGATGGAAGACGGCCATATCAAATAAAAAAGGAGCAAAGGGTCAATAACCCTCGCTCCCTGCATTCATCTGTTCTATTATTATTTCTAGTGGTTAGGCGGTATCAGATTCGCTTAAACAATAATAGGGATTTAGTAGGGAGCCTGGAAATTAATTCCCTTTTGTATGTTCCATTTTCGAAATACCGAACAAAGTGTCTGAAAAAACGGGCGAATCGCCACTATAGCTTGCTTTTTCTTTCTGCATAAGCAGAGGGGGACTCCCCCACTATTTCTTTGAAGTTGACGAAAAAAGTCGTTCTGGACTGGAAACCAGATTCAAAACCAATGGCTTCTAAGGTGTGCACTTTATCTTTCCCCGCATCGATCAATTCTTTTGCATACCGAATTCGCCAGCGCATGCGTTGCTCCAGAAAATTAGATTGCTGTGTTTTTCTGAAATAAAAATTAAAATGGTGCACCGGAATATCTAAGGCTGACGAAAGTTGTGCGAGCGAAAAAGAAGTCTTCAAAAAGGGTTTGTATTCCTCTAAATACAAATCCAATTTAGTTTCAATTTCAATTAATTTTTCAGGCGATAATTCATAATGAGGTATTTTCAATTTCGCTTCTCTTTCCTCAATAATATAGGGTTCATATAAGAACTCCGGAAAGTAGAAAACACTAAGCGAGAAAACCAAGTAAGAACCTAAGCCCAGGTAATTCCAAGGGGTATTCCCTTGGTAGGTTAACTTATACTGCTCAAGATGGGGAACGATTAAAAAGAAATAGACCAAAAAGAGGACCAATAATACTTGAAGCACGAGGAAACCTGGAATCCAAAAATGCAATATGAAATTTTTAGGCCTTTCAGGTCGATGAAGTAGGTATAATCGGGCACTGTAAAAAATATAGCCACTGCTTAAAATAAGTTTGAAGTAAAAATGAAAACGAGTGGACAAGAGGAATCCGAATTGTTGCTGAACTAATTCATGTACATCAAATTTAACTAATTCAGCTACCTCTACTTTATGAGCGAAAGAGGTAAAAGCATAAGGTAACATATCTACTAATTGGATAGCAAAAGGGAGTAAATGCAACCAATCGTAACCCGAAAAATGTACTTTAACCTTTAACATCGCCCGGACATACAAGTAGGCCAAGGGATATAGTAAATAATAAAACGCGTCGAAATTACCTAGAAGAACGGCAACAACCTCTACATGCCATTCGATAAAAAGACAGTAATGCAATAAGGTAAATAAGCCAAAAAAGAGAAAATAGAAAAATAGGAATCGCTTAGGACTTTTGAAGAAAGCCCCAGTCGATTTAAAGAATAAAAGCAAGAGAATGAAAAAGCTCATGAACACCGCAAGCGTGTGCCCCAACTTATAAATTTCGTGCATTAAATGGTTAGGTATGAGTGGTTAAAGGTATTCTAACGAATGTACAAAAATACCCCCACAATCAATCAACCAGCCAAGTTTTTAATCAGTGGTATTTTACGTAAAATCCAGACAATTGAACCTGAAATTAAAAGACAGGCCAGAGCAGTCAATGGAACGGCAATGCTGGGATGAAGCATTTCACCGTAAATACCTGCTTTGGCAAGATAAAACAACACAATGATATGAATTAGGTAGATACCATAACTGTGCGAACTCACCCAGTCCCGAAATGGCTTCAGGAAATTAATATCAAGGTTTTGATATTTAAATGTCAAGAACACCCCTACCGTAGCAAGGACCACACTAGGGGAAAAATTCGCATACAACAAGCCATAAAACTTACCGCTAGCCGCCGTAAAGAAATAGGATCCCACCATGGTCCACAAAGTCCCCACAAGGAAAATCAACAAGGCCTTCCATTTAATACCAGCACTAAATTCTTTCGTACTTAAATAGTAGCCAAGCACTAAATAACCCACATAACCCGTAAAATCTGTCAGAGCTACAGGCAATTTTAGGTAAGGAAAGTGGGGATTATTAAACAAAATAGTCAGTCCCCAGACGCCTAAAAAATACTGAATATGGGACTCTGGAGCCGATCGAATCCAACGACCAATGATGGGAATAAACAAATAGATTCCAATAATCATGTAGATATACCAAAAATGGTACGAAGCTCCATTAAAATATTGCTCTCCTATCCACGTTAATCCATCTGAAAGTCCGAAAGATTTACCTCTCAGCCGAACCTGCCAATTGAAAATGGTAAAAATCAGGTTGTAGAAGAGAAAAGGCATAACAATGCGCTGAAAACTTTTCTTCAAAAAAGGGCCTATTGGCTCTTCTCTAGGCAATAGCAAGGCACCTGACAACATGACAAAAATGGGTACCACATAGCGGTACCCCCCATTGTATAAATTTGCAATCCACCAATGATCCGCTGGCACTTTCGTAAATCGGAATAAAATGGTCGCAGAGGCATGAATCAAAATCACCCCAATGGTTGCATTCACCCGAAGATTATCTAGCCAGCTTATTTTCATTAGCTAAATGGTTGTTTGTAATGACGCTTTTTAGTGGCTGCATAAATCGCATTCGCGATAGAACCTCCCGTAGGTGGTAAAGCTGGTTCGCCTAATCCAGTAGGTGCAATTCCATTATTCACAAAATGGGCATCAATTACCGGAACCTCATTTCCCCGAATCATACGGTAGGTATTAAAGTTATTTGGGCTGGCCACTCCGGCTTGGAAATTTAATTTCGCAAACATCGCGTGGCCCATACCATCAATGATGGCGCCTTTTACCTGGTTTTCAGCTCCACTTAAGTTAACTACTTCGCCACAATCCGTCACAGCAGTCACCTTCGTTACTTTGGGTTTTCCATTCTCCACTTTAACTTCTGCAACTTGAGCCACATACGATAAGTGTGAATAATAGACGCTGAAACCTTGGTGAACACCTGGCTTTTTCTTCCATTGTGACTTCTCAGCTACTTGTTTAATCACCTCTTCAAATCGAGCAGGCTCATAGGTGATTTTACCAACTGGTTTCGTCTTGACTCTGTCTAAAAGCGCTAATCGCATCTGAATCGGATCCTTTCCAGCTGCTTCAGCTACCTCATCTAAAAAGGCTTGTTCAGCAAAACCTAAGAAATTCGTGATCGGTGCGCGCCATGGGCCAGTGGTGACGGCGGATTTTTGGTCGATAGATTCGATCAAAACGTTTTCGATCGCTCCTACTGGGAAATTATCTTGGCGAGTAGAATTACCGGCATTTAAGCCTACGCCGCGTAAATAAAACGCCACGATATTACCTGAAGCATCGATACCCGCTTTGAAATGATAACGAACTGCTGGGCGGTAAGTACCTCCCGTCATGTCATCCTCCCGCGTCCACATCACTAAAACAGGTTTCTTGATGATACTCGAAAGCTCAGCAGCTTCTAACACAAAATCATTACTTAAGCGACGGCCGAAACCTCCACCCATTTTGGAAATCTCTACCTGAATTTTATCAGAAGGAATTTTCAACAGGTCTGAAACTGCTTTTTGAGCAGGTTGTGGAACCTGGGTAGGTCCAGCTAAGAGCACGGAGTCTGACTTTACATCAGCGAAGAAATTCATCGGTTCCATCGGACTATGCGAGATGAAGGGACATTCATAAGTCGCTTCAATTACTTTAGTCGCTGTGGCAATAGCAGCCGTAAAGTCTCCATCTTTGCGCATCACTTGCGCCTTGTCGGATTTCATACCTTCGTCGAACCATTTTTGGTGCGTTTCTGTGCTTTCCAAAGGGGCATCAGAACCGTAATCACATCGCAGACTAGCGCGAGCCTGCAGAATAGCGTAGGTATTCTCCCCTACGATAGCCACTTTATTTTTAAAAGAAACGACGTCGATAATGCCCGGCATTTTCTTCACATCATCTGCCGAGAAGGATTTCAACGTAGCGCCAAAAGGAGGACGCACGATTTGCGCAAACACCATCCCAGGCTTTCTGATATCTATTCCGAAAAGTGGCTTACCCGTAATGACATTTTTATTGTCTACCCCCTTCACACGGGATCCAATGATTTTATAGTCCTTGCGATCCTTGAAGGTAACTTCTGTGGGTACAGGTAATTTAGCAGCAGCTTCGGCTAATGAACCATACGTCGCTTTTTGACCTGCAGGTCCTAAGACAACTCCTTTTGCTGTTTTGCAAGTACTTACATCCACCTTCCATTGATCTGCAGCAGCCTGCATCATCATCTTACGAACCGTTGCACCCGCTTTTCTGAGGCGCTCCCAAGAATGTTTCAAGGCACCGCTTCCTCCGGTCAACTGGCGTTCAAATAGTTTCGTATCTAAATTTGCTTGCTCCACTTGCACCTGAGCCCAATCTACGTCCAATTCTTCTGCTACTACGACTGGAAATGCGGTTTTAATTCCTTGACCAATTTCTGGGTTTGGGGAATATAGAATCACTTTTCCTAAGCTATCAATCGAGAGAAAGGCGTTAAAACGACCCGCAGAACCCACCACTTCCATGGCCGAGGCATCCGCTGAAAACCAGTCGAAACCTAAGGTAAATACACCCGTAAATAGGGCGGTTTTTTGTAAAAAATCTCTTCTGGACGTTTTCATTTCTTGATCTTTTTAGAGGCTAATTTTACGGCTTCTTGAATACGGTGATAGGTTCCACATCGGCAGATATTGCCTGACATTCCATCGATAATTTCTTGATCTGTCGGGTGTGGATTATTTTTCAAAAGTCCAGCAGCTGTCATGATTTGACCTGCTTGGCAATAACCACATTGTGGCACGTCTAACTCGTCCCAAGCTTGTTGCACCGGATGTTTTCCGGCTGGATCTAAACCTTCAATCGTGGTAATTTGCGCGTTAGATACCGCTGAAATAGGTAGAACGCATGAACGCATCGGTTCTCCATTTACCCAAACGGTGCAGGCGCCACATTGGGCAATTCCACAACCGTATTTCGTTCCTAAAAGTGATAAATGGTCTCTTAAAGCCCACAACAACGGTGTGTTAGGGTCTATGTCCAAGGAAACCTTTTTCTTGTTTACTGTGCAATTGATAGCCATAGTAAGGTTTATTAAAGATGCAATTTTGTCTTAGCTACAAAACTCACTACGAGACAAAATGGTTTAAGCCTAAATATATAAATTAATTGGGAATATTTCCGCTGATAATTTGTTTGTTAACCTGGTCGAGTAGTGGTTCCAAAGAGGCTTGATCGCCCCAGGATTTTAATAGGGCCAAAACAAAAAGTTTAGCCTGCAATTGATATCCTTCTTTAGTTAAATGTACTTGATCTTTTAAAAAATAACCCCTCTTAACCCAGGAATAACTCGAGCCAAAACCACCCATCACAGCATTTAAATTATAAAATGGAAAAGCTTGATTTGAAAGTAATTGAACAAGTTGATTCTGGTAGCGAGGTACCCGTTTTTGACTCCTAGTATCCGGCGGGCTTGTCCATAAAAAAACGGATTGCGGAAGCAACGACTTTAATTCTTGTGAAAATTGAATTAGCGATCGCTCATAAAGACTCGCATCCCAATTCAAATTATAGGCTTCGTTAGTCCCAAATGAGCAAATAATTAAGTCTGGCTTCAAGGCCCGCACTTGATCTACTACCAAATTAGCTCGAGATTTTAATTGGGTAAATTGCGCGCCAGCCACTCCTAAGTCAACGTATTCAATGCCTTTTTCGGCCGAAATTAACTCAATTCCGTGTAAGGTAAATTGATCTTGCATCGGCGCATTTCTACGTATTTGTAATGTGAATTGATTCAAAGGCAAACTTGATTCAAAGTCAATAAAACGCAAATTTCCCTGTTGCTGCATCTGGGTTACCTGAAAGAAAGGACCTAAATCAGGCGTTAAAGCGCAAGAATCAGATTCAGTCCATACTCGAACCCTTCGAAACGAAAGCAAAGAATCTTTCGCTATCCATTGAATATTCGCTGAGGTATCCCGCGTAGAAACGGCGTAACCCGTTAAACTGATGTTGATTCCCGAAGCGGGTTTTAAAACCGATACGCCTGTCCAATGACCAGAAGCTTTCGTTTTAAAAAGCCGACCATCCACACTTTTCGCTAGTGGGTAGGGAAAATGGATACCGGAGTTTTTGGCTTGCAATAAGCGCTTAATCTCGCCCGAAAAATGACCAATTTGAACGTGTGAATCGCCCAAATGTAAAATCTTTAAATCACCTGATTTCCATTTATTCGCAAGCAAGGCAAGAGAAGAATCCTTTTGAATTTCATTGCAAGGAAGACAGACCTGCAAGGAATCTATTTCCGCCCTGCTAGTCGTTGATAAGAACCAAAAAAGCACAAAGACATACCTCAAAATTGGAAATAAATAAAGGGTTGAACTAGGGCGTCACGGAACTGAATGATGAATTGTAGGGCGGCTAACAAGAAGAAAAACCAGAAAAAGGAAGGAATATAAAAGCTCCACTCAAATCCTTTTTTCTTCCAAGTAGACGGAATCAATATCCAAACCAATAACGTTATCAGCAAGATAGCGAGTTCATTTCGAGAAAACCAAAAACCCAGAAAATCAAGCTCGGATGTAGCGTAAGTAATTTGATTTAAGATAGTTAAGGCTGAATCGAAATCCTTTGCTCGGAAGAAAATCCAGCAGAAAGTGACAAAACAAAACGTACAAATCCCACCTATAAAATCCATCCATTTACCCTCAGGAAGGTGTTTATTGGCTACTTTGTGAAGTGCTAACGCCAAACCATGCGCCGCTCCCCAGGCCACAAATTTCCAACTCGCCCCATGCCAAAAACCACCCACCAGCATCGTGATCAACAAAAACAGGTAGGTATTGAATGCTCCCTTCCGATTCCCTCCCAGAGCAATGTATACGTAATCACGTAACCACGATGATAAGGAGATATGCCATTTGCGCCAAAATTCGGTCACATTCGAAGCGCCATAAGGATGATCAAAATTCTCTTTTAATCGATATCCAAGTAATAAAGCCAAGCCAATCGCGATATCCGAGTAACCGGAAAAATCAAAATAGATTTGGAAACTATAGGCTACTGCGCCTAACAGATTTTCGCCCCCTGTATAAAAGGAGGGATTTTCGAAAACCATATCGACATATTTTCCTAAGTAATCCGCTATCAACAGCTTTTTCAAAAGTCCCAATATGATACGTAATAAACTCTCTTTGTATCTGCGTGCATCCGGACTTTCGGGGGAATTTACTTGATTCAAAAAATCCTTCGCCCTGACGATAGGACCTGCCACTAAATGAGGAAAAAAGGTCATATAGAAGGCATAATCCGTAATATTTTTAGTGGCCCGAATCTCTCCCCGATAGACATCTACCAGATAGGAAATCGACTGAAAAGTATAAAAGGAAATACCAATAGGAAGGAATAAATCCACCGACTCGAAATGCGTTAATAATAGCCAATTCGTATTCTCAATTAGGAAATTAGGATACTTGAAATAGAGCAAAAAAGACAGACTAAAAAGGACAGCAATGGTCGCCCAAATCTGCTTTGCATTTCCTTCTGCCCGTTCAATTTTCCGAGCAAAAAAGTAGTCTACTATAATCTGAAATAAGAATAAGCCTAAAAATGGTCCGCTCGATTTATAATAGAAAAACAGACTAAAGGCGATCAAATAGACTTTACGAAGGGCATTCTGCGTGAATAAAATCGCATAGAAAAACAAAAATAGTCCAAAAGTAAACAAGAACGAAAACTCCGTAAAAAACCAAGGCTGCTTCGTGGAATACAACATGAATTCTCGAAGAAGCTGCTCAAAAGGGACCGTCCCTATTGCCTGCCTAATAACCTCGATAATCTGCTGCATTGAGTACAATTGCTTTGTATTTTTTAGGGTAACCAAAACGTTCGGGAGGCATCATCCGAATTTTCCAACGACTCGATTCTTGCAACCAATTCGCCACATTCCCCATCCAAATCCGGTATCCCGGCAATGAAGGATGGCGACCATCTGTCGCTTTAGGCAAATTTAAGTGCTTCGAAGGAAAGAAAGCGGCAGAATCTGCAGCCGCTTGAAAAGCATCCGTCACGACATAATCATAACCCCAATTCGTAGGGCCTATCCAGGCATAGGGTAATCCGTTAAGCTTTTTTTGGAATTGTCTTGCTAAGGCTTTTCGGGTGGAATAATCCTTCGCTAGCACCTCATTCAATCCAAATAGGACAAATACAAAGGTGGGGCGGTAACGTTTGATGATCTTAGAAATGGTGTCCGACTTGGCGAAGTTTAGGGAAGTCGCAGAGGACCATTCGACAGTGGCGACGAGTTTGTGGCCATTGCTTTGGCAATAATCATTCAATACATTTTTCATCCCTCCGGCTTCTGAATCACCGATTAACAAAACCCGATGCCGAGTCGAATCATCCACACTAGAGTCAGGCAAAATAGGCTCAGGAATGCTAGAATAAACAATTTTTGTCGTGTCTTTAGGAATAATAAAGGTAGGTAGCGTGTCTATTTTCGCCACCTCTATTTTCCTCTCCACTTTCTGTACGGGTGTTTCAATCTCAAATAATTTCTTGATTTCTTGGTCCCCTACAATATACGTGCTAGGTATATAACTGTACAAATACAGCGCAGAACACACTAAAATGAAGCACAGAGACGCCAGAAACAAATATCCTGTCTTCATATCAAGGTAAAAGATTTTTTCATTAATCGAATCCAACGCTTCGCATTCGCCGCATAACGCGCCTTCGCCATCGCCCTCGTCCACTTCATCGGATCCTGATTCCCCTTTAAATTAGCATAGTATTTCTTGCTCGCTAAAACCTCACAAAAGTCCACCATACTTTCCTCTGGTCGATTATAATGCTTGAAACTCGACTTTTTTTTACGGGAATATTTACCTCGCAAACCGAAGTAATTATTTTGTTTAATGGATTGTTTAGATTGGCCAAAACCGGATTCACAAATCCCTACCCCAATGATTAATTTCGTAGGTATTCCATAGACCTGAGACAAGGAATCAATGTAGGGTTTGTAACGTTGAATTTTTTCTTGAGTCCCTTCAGAGGCTTGGGTAACTAGCCCTGTAAAAAAGAGAAAAAAGAGGATGAGATGCTTCATACGAAGCAAAAATACAAAATTATGCGTGGATTACCACGGTCAAACTCCGCGCACCATGTGCACCAATGACGAGCGATTGCTCAATATCGGCGGTCTTAGATGGACCAGCTAGGAACAAACCGAAACCCGTGGTTTGATTAGTTAACTCCTCATAGGCTGCATGCATATTAGGAACTATTTTCTGCACATGAATGACTAAATGCTGGCAAATAAAGGGAGCCACACGATGCGGAAGAGCTTCCTCAGTTAACCAAATCGCTCCATTTTCCGCTACGCCAAATGCTCCATCAATCTCCAACACCTCGACCTCTGCTAAACTTAAGCCATCCAAGGTCTTTTCCAATCGTTGTCTATTGGGAAATATACGCTCGAGCTCCTCCGGGGAAACCATTCGCGCACCCACCAGTTCTAGTGAAGCTTTAAAATCAAAATCCTCCGAAGCGCCTTGAAAGGCCCCTGGATGTTTGATTTCCGCTAACGGTTCGATTTTCCCTAAAATTTGTTCTCTCGCGCTCATCGTTTTTTATACCATTCTTGAAAACTTTCTTTTGGCGCCTGTGGCATTTCACGTTGCTTGTACCAAGGATTCAAACCTGAATTTAACAGGCCTGAAAATCTACGCAGCAGTGATCCACCCAGACGATAAATCGCGGGATGAGCTAGCGTATAAGCCATTAATTTCATCCCAATCGACTTCCCGATGGGAGCTAAACCTGCCGCCATCAAATCTTGGCGCCAAAACCACAATTGCTCGTGGATATTGATCTTTACCGGACAGACATTCGAACAAGAACCACACAGCGTGGAAGCAAATGGTAAATCTGCATTCGCTTTCTTGTCAATATTGGGTGCTAAAATAGATCCTATAGGTCCAGCCACTGGTTGGTGGTAACTATGTCCCCCGCTCCTTCTGTACACCGGACAGGTGTTGAAGCAAGCCGCACAGCGGATACATTTCAAGGAATTCTTGTATTTCGGATCGGCGAGTTGACGCGTACGCCCGTTGTCTAGCAATACGATGTGCATTTCTTGTCCTTCGCGAGGCTTGTGAAAATGCGAAGAATAGGTGGTGATTAATTGACCCGTTGCACTGCGCGCGAGCAGTCTCAGAAAAACTGCCAAATCTGCTCGTTTAGGGATGATTTTTTCAATTCCCATACACGCGATGTGGACTTTTGCCAGATGCGCCCCCATGTCCGCGTTTCCCTCATTCGTACAAACGACAAACTCCCCTGTTTCGGCTATGGCAAAATTCACACCGGTAATGGCAACCTCCGAGGCCAAAAAATGCCCTCTTAAATGTTGGCGAGCTGCCTCCGTTAAGAATTGAGGATCCTTGTTCCCTTTTGGGGTTCCTAAATGTTTGTGAAAGGTCTCCCCTACATCCTCCTTCTTCAGGTGAATGGCTGGAAGGACAATGTGACTAGGCGCCTCATTTCTAAACTGAACGATTCGTTCACCTAAATCAGTATCTACAACTTCGATGCCTTTTTCTGCCAAATAATCATTCAAATGACATTCCTCCGTCAGCATCGACTTACTTTTCACCAAGATTTTAGAACCTTGATCTGCGATGATTTTGTGTACAATGGCATTATGTTCCGCTGCATCTGCCGCCCAATGGACGTGAATTCCATTGGCGTTTGCTTTCGCTTCGAAGGCAACTAAATACTCCCCTAAATTTGCTAGCGTATGGTCTTTGACTTGGGAGGCATGTTCCCGCAAGGCTTCCCATTCGGGCAATACCTTAGAAGCTTTGTCGCGTTTTGCACGGACAAACCATAAAGTCTCATCATGCCAGTCTGTCCGTTCCGCATCCGCAATAAAATTCTCCGAAGCTTCTGAATGACTAAGCATGATTCAATATTTCAACGATGTGTTTTACTTGAACTTTCGAGCCCTGACGCCTCAAAATTCCTTCCATGTGCATCAAACAAGACGTATCGGCACCCACAATATAGTCGACGGCATTCGCCGCATGTTCCTTAATTCGATCCTGCCCCATCTTCACCGAAACCGCCTCTTCCGTCACACAAAAAGTGCCGCCAAATCCACAACACTCGTCTTCTCGCTCCGGCATCACAACTTCTACACCATTCACCAGCGAGAGTAAATCTTCTAATTTCGAATAAGGCTTTTCGTTGCGTTCAGACATCGAACTTAAACGTAGACCCCGTTGACCGTGGCAACTTTGGTGCAATCCGACGCGATGCGGGAAAGTCGCGGACAAAGCGGAGACTTTCAAAACGTCCGTCAAAAACTCGCAAATTTCATAAACCGAATTTCTGATTTTCTCTGATGGATGATGCTCCTTCAAGTGTAATACGCAGGATCCTGAAGGCCCTACGATGTAATCAAATCCTTCAAAATTTTGGGTAAAATTTGCATCGCATCCTTCCGTTGAAGAGGCAAAACCGGAATTGGCCATCGGTTGGCCACAGCAGGTTTGGTCAGTAGGAACAATTACTTCGCAGCCCAGTTTCTCTAACAATTCCAAACTCGCCACCGCAACCTGCGGATAGAATTGGTCAATGTAACAAGGAACAAACAGAGCTACGCGCATCTTAAAATCGTTTCAATTGAATTAAATTTTTGGGTGTCTCCCCTTCGTAAACCATCAACGCAGCGCCTAAAGCACTCGCTTGCGCTACTTCCGCCGCATAAACTTCCACTTCTGGCAACGCATGTGCTAACAAGCACATGTACCATTCGTTTTTACTAAAACCACCGTCCACTAGCAATTGTTTGACCGGCGCATCCTTCAGCAACAGGTTTAAACTATGGAGCTGTTGACCTACCAAATCTACCATGAATTGATCATACGCCGAAGCTAAATCTGGAAAATCATGTAAATCACATGAGGCAAAGGCACATTCAAAAACAGACGAACTCCTACTGGATAGTGAAAATACCCGTTCCGAAAACGTCAAATCATGATAGGAACCACCAAAATGCGCCTCCATTCTCGCTACCTGCTCCTCGTGAAAATGCCCTCCAAACAAGCGAGATGCCTTTACTGGTTTGCCATTTGGCTGCAAATAACACAACACGTCCTCCGCTAATTCCTCCGCACT
This sequence comes from Cytophagaceae bacterium, assembly GCA_027491195.1. Lineage (GTDB taxonomy): Bacteria > Bacteroidota > Bacteroidia > Cytophagales > Spirosomataceae > Aquirufa > Aquirufa novilacunae. The sequence goes on from JAIXWQ010000008.1 coordinate 125,226, forward strand.
TAAAGGCGATTCATTGAACGGGTGCATCGCGATGCACCAGGTTCCGGTAGATAATAGCACAAATTCATCTGAAATCGAACGTAAATAAGGAACAAGTGCCGCGGATGAATCATGCAAACCTAATCCGTAATTAATCCCGTCGATGGGTAAAAAGGCTTCCGTCGAAATAGGGGCTAATTGATCCTGAATAGTAGCAACCCATGGATGGTATTGACCTAAATCAAAGTCCCATAAAGCGGTGTGACAGCCGATGGACGTAATCTCTGAAACAAGACGACCCGTAAATAAGGACGCTAAATAGTTAGAGAAATGGACCGCCTTGAATACCTCAGGCCAGAAAGATCTAAAAGTGGATTCATACACTTGCAAACCCGAATTCAAATTGCCCAAGATGGGCGAAGCCGTCTTGCGTGCAAATTCGTCCTCTCCACCGTATTCAGTATATGGAAAGGATTTTGAGACAGGTTTCAAATAATTATACAAGGGAGCTAGCGGTTCGCCCACCCGATCCACATAAACAATAGACGCGCCATAGGCGGAAAAATTTAAGCCTATAATCTCGAATTCGGGTAATTGACAAAGCTCAGCAAAAGTGGATACAATCCATTGTTGCAATGCTCCTAAATCCTCGCAGGCAAAGCCATCTTCATCTACGATCTCGTCGAAAGTCTGCTGCTTTTCAAACACAATCTCGAAAGTGGTTGACCAGAGAAAGACCTTCTTATTGGTCTTTCCTATGTCAAATACCGCGATAACTGGTGTTTTCAAACTCATCTTACAAACCCGTCGCTACCGTTTTAGCACCCCGCGCCGCGATTAATTGCTCGCGCATTTTCTCTTGACGGAACAAGGCAATTGGATCTAAAGCTCCGCCTAATTCTAAACGAGCCTGTGCCACCAAAGCGCGCACATCCGTGCGGAAAACCGCCTGTAAAATTTCTTGGCAACGCACTACATCGTTCGCTTCTCTTACTGCTTCTAAGGCTTTGCGGTCTACCAGCAATGCCTGAGCATAGGCGATTTGAATGGCCTCAACGGATTGCAACAAATCCTCTAACGGATCTTTTACGTTGTGGGAGGCGTCGATCATCCAGCCTAGGTCATTGGCATGATTCATACCTTTTGCATCCATCCCGTCTACTAATTCATTGAAGATCAAGAACAACTGATACGGTTTAATAGAACCGGCTGTTAAATCATCATCACCATACTTGGAATCGTTGAAATGGAAACCACCTAATTTCCCTTCCATTAAAAGAATCGAGACGATTTGCTCGATGTTCGCATTCGGTAAATGATGGCCTAAATCGACCAAAGTCTTCGCTTGTGGTCCTAATTTATTTACCATCGAATACGAGGCACCCCAGTCCCCTACTGTCGTCGAATAGAAGTTAGGTTCGTAAGCTTTGTACTCTAAATACAAGGACCAATCCGATGGAAGCGCTGCATAAATCTCGCGCAAACTATCCACCGTGCGCTCATAAGCATGACGGAAGTTCAGTTGACCTGGAAAACAAGAACCATCTGACAACCAAACGGTTAATGCCTTCGAACCAAGTTCGACCCCGTGCTTTATCACCTCGATATTATGATTAATCGCCTGTTTCCGAGTCGCTGCAGAAACGTGTTGCAAAGATCCGAACTTATACGAATGAGCCTGATCCGCTTGATCCTGAAAGGTATTCGAATTCACCGCATCGAAGGCCAATCCGTGTTGTGCCGCTAGCGTACGAATCGCCGCTGGATCCGTGGGGATGTCCCAAGGAATGTGCAAAGAAATCGCACCTGATGATTGATTCAATGCGTGCAATAAACCAACATCCGCTATTTTCTCTTCTAAATTACGTGGTTCGCCTCCGCCAGAAAAACGGCCGAAACGAGTTCCTCCTGTACCTAAAGCCCAAGAAGGAATAGCGATTTGGAAATCCTTTAATTTCTGTAAAATCCCAGCTGGCAGATTCACCTCTGATTTTAAAAAATCCAAGCGGCGATTGTGACCAGCTAGTAAAGCATCGTTATGGTTCGAAATATTCATAGTGCTATTCAGACTAAATTATCTTAAAAATCCTGCCGCTACACCACCATCTACGTTCAAAGCATTTCCGGTCGACTTATTCAATAAGCCCCCCACGAATGCAAAGCAAGCGTTAGCGATATCATCTGGCAAAATAGATTCATTTAAAAGGGTACGTTTAGCGTAATACGCTGGCAATTCGGCTACAGTAATGCCATAGGCTTTTGCACGACCTTCGGCCCAGCCTCCAGCCCAAATGTTCGAATCCGCAATCACCGCATCCGGATTAACCGTATTGACACGGATGTGATCAGGTCCTAATTCAGCCGCTAATAATCGGGTCATGTGCGCTTGAGCAGCTTTGGCAGAACCATAACCTACGTTATTCGGTCCAGCTACGAAAGCATTCTTCGACACAATATTCACAATATCACCGCCTAAACCTTGCTTGCGCATCACGGCAATAGCCGCCTGCGAAACCAAGTATTGGCCTTTCACTAATATGTCATATAATTTATCCCAATCGCCCTGCGTGTGCTCCAGAATTCCCTTCGAAATCGAAATACCCGCATTGTTCACGATCAGATCCACTCCACCAAAATCCAAACAAGCCTGCTTCATCGCCGCTTCAATCGACTCTTGATTCGTCACGTCAGCGATAACCGTCGAAACGACATCCTTCCCGAACAAACCAATGAACTCAGCTTTCGCCTCCGCTAAACGTTCTGCATTCACGTCATTCAAAATAACGCAGGCACCTTCCTGCGCCATCTTTTTAGCAATTGCTTTTCCAATTCCACCGCCAGAGCCTGTTACAAAAGCGACACGGCCTGACAAAGCTTTTGGCTTCGGCATACGTTGTAATTTCGCCTCCTCTAATAACCAATATTCAATATCGAATGCTTCTTGACGCGGTAGCGAAGTATAGGATGAAATCGCCTCCGCACCACGCATGACGTTGATGGCGTTAGTATAGAATTCAGCAGCAACGCGGGCAGTTTGTTTGTCTTTGGCAAACGTAAACATGCCCACCCCTGGATATAAAATCACCACGGGATTCGGGTCACGCATCGCTGGTGAATTCGCATGCTTGCATCCATCGTAATAGGCTGCATACATTTGACGGTATTCTTCGAATAAGGGAGTCAATGCCTCCACCGAAACATCCGTTCCCAACACTAATGGCGAAATCTTCGTCCGCAAGAAGTGATCCGGGCAAGAAGTACCTAATGGAGCTAAACGATCTAAATCTTTTGAATTAATGAATTGCAATACGCGCTCATCGTCAGAGAAATGCCCTACCATTTGAACATGGGAGGAACAAAAACCGCGTAAAACAGGTGCAAGAGCAGCCGCCTTCGCCAAACGTTCCTCAGGAGAAAATGAAGAGATACGTGCACCCCCAAAAATCGTCGACGTTTTCGACTCAATGAATTCCGCACATTTTTCGATCACCTCTAAGGTATTCACATAACATTCGTATGAGGTATCTCCCCAGGTAAATAAACCGTGAGAGCCCAGCATAATTCCGCGCAATTGAACACCGCGAGAAGCCGCCTCGTCTAAACAAGCCTTTAATTGCAATCCTAGGTCGAACCCTGGACGTTGCCAGCCTACCCAGCCAATTAATCCACCAAATAATTCTTTCGTAATTTGTTCTCCATCCTTCGAGGCAGCAATTGCGATCGCAGCATCTGGATGTAAGTGATCTATGTGCTTGAACGGTAAGAAACCGTGTAAGGGAGTGTCGATGGAAGGTGCTTTGGACGACAAATCAAAAATGCAATGGTTGAATAATTCCACCATCTCATCCTCGTGTGCTAATCCGCGGTACACATTCGTTAAAGAACGTAAACGGTCCACATACAAAGCCGCACAACCTGATTTCTTCAAGGTGCCGATGTCGCCGCCTGATCCTTTAATCCACATCACTTCCGTCTCCGATCCGGTTAACGGATCTTTGTCTTGCAATTTCACCGAGGTATTGCCTCCGCCGTAATTCGTGATGCGTAAATCCGCTCCCAAAATGTTAGAGCGGTAGATAAATAAGTCGACTTCATTCCCTGCGAGCGTCGCTGCTTTCGCGTCATCCCAGAGATACGATACGTGTTTGTACATGTTTATTTCTTTTTTTCTCAAAACTACACAGGCAAAAGGGCTCAACCGTCCTATCCTACCTAGGGATAGTCAATAAATTTTTTCCCGCTTTTAATGGGTATTTCTTTCCTTGCCAAACAAAGCTTCCACTGATCGTTCCCGGCAAGGTAATCGAAGCGCTGCCTGGTTTGTAAGCAACCTGTATTTCTCCCTGCGGATGAGGAACAATTCCCTCTGCTTGAGAAAGTTCACCTAAATGTGGTTCGATTTTCACTTTTCCAAAAGCCGGCGCATCCGAATCCACCCCTAACACAATTCGGAAGAATTCAATATTCGGACTCGATCCCCAAGCATGGCAATCAGAACGCGAAGTGGAAATATCAGACGTCTCTGCCCAAGTCGTTAAACCCATATCAATATTCTCCTTCCATTTGTCCAACCAAGTCATATAATCGTTCCCCTTACCCGCTTTCGTTAAAGCCAAGTGAAGGTAGTATTTGAAATAGATGGAAGCTGGAGCTAAATCCTTTTCCACTAAAAGCTTATCCGCCACACCTGAAGCAGGCATTCCGGCTAATATCGCCAATGAATTCGCATGTTGAGAATATTTATCATGTACTTCCGTATCCGCATACAATCCGCGTCCAGCGTCCCAGTATAATTTTTGAAGAACCGGCTTCAAGGCTTTCACCTTCGCCTCATAACGAGCAGCCATTTCTGGATAACCAAAATACCTTTCTAATTCCGCCGCATTTTGCAGGACCCAGATATACTGAAAATCAAGTACAGAAGAACGCCCCGAAGGTCCCACTGGCGCAATTCCCCGCGGCCAGGCATTCACCCAGTCCGAGAACGTCCAATACGGAATATTTTGCAAGGTTCCGTCTGTTCCCTCAAAGCGAGCAAAATAATCCAAAATACCCCGCATCCCCGCCAGCTTATTTTTCAAGAAAGACGGCTCTTTTCCATACCGTAAGTAATCATGCAACATCCCGATGTACCATAAGGAGAAGGTCGGAATTTGCTGGTGCAAATCGGTCGGGTAACGACTAAGCGTAATCCCTTCCGCGATGCGCGAATGATCCATGTGATCTAAAGCTTGGCGAACCAAACGCTCATCACCTGCATAATACAAACTCACGAGGGCCTGAATCCGCGCATCCCCAATGTATTGCAATTGTTCATAGTAGGGACAATCCATATAAGTTTCCATCGCACATAATCGCGCGGTTCTGAAACCCACATCCAGCAATTGTGGAATCAAAGGATTGTTCGTTTTCAATGAGGCTTTGGCCTGAAATGGAAAACCAGTAAACACACTTTTGAAATCATGTAAAGTCAAATCCTCCGCTTCCGTCTTAATGGTCAATCGAACATAGCGAAACGTCCGATAGGTCATCGTCTCAAAGGTATGTGCTCCGCCATCCGCGATAAGGCTATCTTTGCGCCCTAACCAGTATTTATTTTCAATCTCATTTCGATTACCCTTGTGGTTGCCGTTCTTCGTCGTCGTACTCAAAGGCTTCTTCTCATACAGTCCCTCTGCATAAGTCAAACCAATTTTAGCCTCTTTACCACCAGAGAAAATCAATTGTGGATACGCATTTGTTAGTTCTCCTTGATCGACCCATATATCCATAGAAGAATTGGCCATAATCACCAATGGACTTCCATGAATCAAATCCCCCTCCCCTTTGCGAATCGCCGCAAATCGTTGCGATTTTAATTCCATAGCAGGAATAGCGGACGGGTATAACATCCATCCTCTCGAATCGATGGCCGCGCCTTTTGTTAGTCCCGGACCTAAAGATTTAGCAGAGATGAAGGGCGACCAACCTTTGGCATAGTCCTGCAGCTCTCCTGCGCCCGCCACATAATATCCGGGCACACGAACAGCCAGCGGACTAATTCCTCTATTTTTCGACACCTCCCAACCTACATTCGTGTTGAAAGCTTCAAAAGTCTCCTCATCAGCCTGCAAAATAAAACCAGTGGCATAGGATATTTGGGCTTCGGACTTCCCTTTCCCCTCATTCCAAACCAAGGCCTCCACTTTATTCTCTCCTGCCTTAAGATATGGGGCAATATCAAGCGTTTCAAAATTCCAGAAATACAAATCCCCCCGCGCTGGCCCGGCGGATACCCAGGTTCCATTAACGTATAATTTGTATCGATTATCTCCGGAAACGTGAATGATGCATTTCGCAGGTTTCGCTAATAAGGGGACTTTGCGCTGAAAGCGGTACACTCCGTAATCCTTCAGCCCAACTAAATTATAGGCATTCGCCGAGTTTTCGGCGTAAGTTATCCAGGTGGCTTTCCAAGGTTTTTTCCAAAGTTCGGTCTTGATATTTTGGCCATAGGCGAAAGATCCTACCAAGAGGAGAAGGAGAAGTTTTTTCATAGGTTTAGGATAAAAAAAGGGATCTGCCTAAAATAGCAGATCCCTAATGAATTATTTCTTGGCTTGTTCGAAGTAATCGACTACTAAGCTAGAGAGCGCTTTCACCCCTACTTGGAAATGACCTTCATCTAAATGAAAATCCGGAGTATGGTGTCCTGCCACTTCGTCCGCCTTCTTGTTATCCGCGCGAGCGCCTAAAAAGAAGAAGAATCCAGGGACTTTTTGTTGGAAGAAGGAGAAATCTTCTGCCCCCGTATGCGCAGGAACAACACGTACCCGGTCTTTACCATTCACCCCCTGTAAAGTAGGCAACATTTTCTCCACAAGCTGTGGATTGTTGTAAGTAACCGGATAACCCGTACCAATCGTCACATCGGCCTTGCCTCCACCACTTATAGCGATATTCGTGGCAATGTCCTTAATGCGTTGGTGAACTAATTTACGTTGCTCTACCCCAAAGGTACGGATGGTACCGATCATGTGAGACGACTCTGGAATGATGTTTTGGCGAATACCGCTGTGAATAGCACCTACCGTCACAATCGCTGGATCCTCTGTGATATTTACCGAGCGTGAAACAATTGTTTGTAAACCCATCACAATCTGAGATGAGATGACAATCGGATCGATTCCCGTCCATGGACTTGCACCGTGTGCCTGCTTTCCATTTACTTTGATATCTAATTGATCCACTGCAGCCATAGTAGCACCCGGCTTGTACTCAATCACCCCATTATCAGAACCAGCAGCGATATGTAAACCAAAAATGACATCCACCTTCGGATTCTCTAAAACGCCTTCTTTCACCATCAATTCGGCTCCAGAAAGTACCATTTCCCCTTTGTCGTTATACACGCCTTCCTCTGCAGGTTGGAAAATAAACTTAATGGTACCCGCTAATTTTGCTTTTTCGGATGCCAAAATCTCAGCCACCGCCATCAAGATCGCCACATGTGAATCGTGACCGCAAGCGTGCATGACACCCGTTTTTTGGCCATTAAACTCTGTAATTACCTTCGATTTAAATGGCAAATCACCTCGCTCCGTTACAGGTAAGCCATCCATATCAGCACGTAACGCGACCACAGGACCAGGTTTACCCCCTTTCAATACACCGACAACCCCCGTATATCCTACTTTCTCTTGCACCTCAATCCCTAAAGAGCGTAAATGAGCCGCAACAATTCCAGCGGTTCTCACTTCTTGATTCCCAAGTTCTGGATGCTCATGAAAATCACGGCGCCAAGCGATGACCTTATCTTTCAAGGCATCTGCTTTTTGCGTAATTACTGGTTTTAACGAAGACTGTGCGTCCGCTAAAAAGGGTGCTGCTAATAAGGTGATTAAGGCTAGTTTTTTCATATATGTGTTTATTTGTATCCCCATCCGCGCATAATCGCGATGTTTTCTTTCATGCAGTCTAAAGGCTGTAATCCTTGGTAGGCTTCTTGTTCAATGATAAAGTGTTTTGTTCCACCCTCCTTATCCCCTAATTTAACAAGGGCTTGCACATCAATTTGGCCTGAACCTTTTCCTAAAACAGTCGATTCAAAATGCTCGTGGCCGGACTTAGCTGGCACCTCATCTTTTACGTGCATCGAAACGAAACGACCCGGGAATTTCTTCATCACCTCGGCCGGAACTCCACCCCCATTGATCATATTACCTATATCTAATTGTTGTGCTACGAGTGTAGGATCCGTATTATTTAACATGAGGTCGTATAATAATTCCCCATCTAATTTCTCAGAGAACTCGAAATCGTGGTTGTGGTAGCCGAAACGCATGCCCGATTTTTGGCATAACTCACCCGACTTATTAAAGATATCCATGTACTTCAATAACAGGTTCTTATCCTTGCGAATCCCCATATCGATAGACGGAGAAATCACCAATTCTTGCCCCATGACGGCTGCATCTTCTACCGTATATTTCCAAAGATCTGTAAAGTCATTCTTCGCATCATCCCAATGCAATTTTCCCATCACCGTGTGACCAGAAGGCATTTTCATCCCTAAATCATCGAGACGTTTCTTGAATTCTTTTGCTTCCCAGCCATAAAATTTACGACCAATGTAATTAGCATGTTCCACATACTTGTAACCCATTTGGGCTAAAGCTTCTAAAGTGGCTTGTGGATCCTTGCGCATGTCATCGCGAACAGAATACAATTGAATGCCGACAAGTTTTTTGTATTTAACGGCTGCTAATGCCTGCAAGGCAGGTGAAGCGAAAGCCAATGCGCCTAAGCCTAAAGCGGAGGAACGCAGAAAAGAGCGTCTAGAATGATTCATAATTGATAGGTTTATTTAGAACATCAAGCTACAAATTCTATTTCTATTTTACAAAATTCCCGTAACTTCGAAAGATGATGCAGCCTCTCGCAGAACGAATGCGCCCCACTACTTTGGATGAGTACATTGGCCAAGAAAAGGTCGTGGGTGCGAATGCGCCTCTGCGAAAAGCAATCGAGGCGGGTCATTTGCCTTCCTGTATTCTTTGGGGACCTCCGGGTGTCGGAAAAACTACCCTAGCTACCTTGTTAGCGGGCGCTTTAAAACGCACGATGTATTCCCTTTCTGCCGTTCAATCAGGTGTGAAAGAGGTTCGAGAAACACTGGAATTGGCGAAGAAGAACCGAATGTTCGAGGCGCAATCACCCATCCTTTTTATCGATGAGATTCACCGATTCTCGAAATCGCAGCAGGATTCACTTTTGAATGCGGTCGAAAAAGGAATCGTCACTTTAGTGGGTGCGACCACAGAGAACCCTTCCTTCGAAGTGATTTCTGCCCTTTTATCACGCTGTCAGGTCTATGTATTGGAATCGCTCTCGAATGAGCATTTGAATCAGATGTTGTCCAAAGCGATTGCCACCGATGCACTTTTTAAGGATAAAAAAATCACTTTAAAAGAGACCGATGCCCTCTTCCATTTCTCAGGTGGTGATGGGCGGAAGTTATTAAATCTGTTCGAGCTTTTAATTACCACGGAAGGCGGAAACGAACTCGAAGTAACCAATGCTTTAGTCACAGAGCGTTTGCAGAAAAACTTAGCGCAATACGATAAAGATGGCGAGCAGCATTACGATATCATTTCTGCTTTCATTAAATCCATCCGAGGATCAGATCCAGATGCGGCGGTTTATTGGTTAGCACGAATGCTAGCTGGAGGAGAATCTTTGGAATTTATCGGTCGCAGATTGTTAATTCTAGCCTCTGAAGATATTGGATTAGCGAACCCGAATGCGCTACTGTTAGCTCAATCTTGCTTCGATTCCATTCGCGTGATAGGAAATCCAGAATCTCGCATCATTCTTTCACAAACTGTTATCTATTTAGCCACATCGCCAAAAAGTAATTCGGCCTATAACGCCATCAACAAAGCGATGGCCTATGTCGAACAAACAGGGGATTTGCCCGTGCCTTTGCACTTACGCAACGCACCTACGCGCATGATGAAGGATTTGAATTATGGGGCTGATTATAAATACCCACATGATTTTCCGGGAAATTGGGTGGAGCAGAATTACTTTCCAGAGGTAGCCTCCAGACCTGTTTTTTATAAACCTTCAGAGCAGGACAAAATCAATCGTGGCACTCCATCAAAATAAGCGCCCCGCTTTCGTAGCTAATTTTCACGATTCCATCTTCCCGTGCTTCATTGCTCGAACTTGTTTGAGTTCCTAGTTTTAAAACAGGATGATTTAAATCGTAGACTAAACCGGAAGATTTCACTTGAAACGCCTCTCCATACGGAATCAATGAAATAGGCGTTCCTGCCGGATACCACTTTTCGAAACTCGTAGGCAATAAATAAGACGTGGAATAATCGTCAAAGAATACAATCTTCAATTTCCGACCATAACTTACCAGCGAATGAAAATTATTTAAGGTATGATCCATCCGTTTTCCGGATGCCCAAACGACATTAACGGCCGGATAACCCTCCTCAATTAAGTATTCAAAAGCTTTTTCTAGATCGGTTAAATTTTGATCCGGCGTATGGATTTTTTTCAAAGGATAATCACGGTAATCTGCCTCGTTCGAATGATCGAAATCCCCTAACCAGACATCGACTTTGATGCCTAAGGAGATGACTCTTTCCAAAGCCCCATCGAGCACCACTACCGTAGGTGACCATTCGAGCAATTGTTCCACTAAATCCAAAGAACAGGCCTCCCCATTCGCAATAATGAGCGCGGGTTCTTGCTTGTCTCGAATGATGTGGTGAGAAGACATATTAGGCTTGAAAATCAGATTTACCGCCTGATTTAGAAATCAGTTTGGTTTCTTTTATCACGATGCCTTTAGACACCGATTTACACATATCGTATACCGTTAAAGCGGCTACAGAAGCACCCACGAGCGCTTCCATTTCTACTCCCGTCTTCGCTTCTAATCGGCAAATACAGGTAATGATGATTTGATCTTTCTGTACTTTTGTCTCGAATTTGCAGGAATCTAATCCCAAAGGATGGCACAAAGGAATCAAATCCGAGGTCTTTTTAGCCGCCATGGTTCCAGCGATAACCGCTGTTTGCAGAATGCTCCCTTTCTTATTTTGCCAGCCAGCCGCCTCAAAATGCTGCACGATTTCGGCTCCTAAATAGACGATAGATTGCGCTTTGGCTTCGCGAACCGTTTCGTTTTTTGAACTAACATCCACCATTCCGGGCGTACCATCTGATTGCAAGTGAGAGAAGTCGATTGACATAGCTAATTTGAAATTTAGAAGACAAAAATACGGGAGAATTAGCAAAAAATAGCGAAATTTAACAAATACGATAAAACCATACACATGATCAGCCCACTAGAAGCGATTGAATTACTTAAAAACATCACCATTCCTTTCCGTACAGAGAAAATGCCTTTGGCAAAAACGTTAGGAATGAACATCGCCGAGAAAATCGTGGCTGACCGTGACTTCCCTCCTTTCGACCGTGTCATGATGGATGGAATCGCCGTAAAAGATATCACGGCACCTACCTGGAAAATTGAAGGCATTTTATTTGCGGGAGAACCAGTAAAGGCCATCAAAAAAACCGATGGTGCCTTAGAAATCATGACTGGTGCGACGGCACCACGCGGAACAGAAGCGATCATTAAGATCGAAGATCTGAGCATAGAAAAAAAGATCGCTACTTACATCGGCAAAACGCCATTGGAAAAAGGGCAACACATACATTCACAAGGGGCTGATGCGCCAGCAGGATCGGTTTTAGTTAAGAAAAGAACAAAGATTGGACCTGTCGAAATTGCGATTGCAGCGACGGTGGGAAAAGCCCACATTGAAGTTGAATCAAAGCCTCACGTGCATATTTTCTCTACTGGCGATGAAATCGTCGGTTTACATGAGACGCCTGCAGATCACCAAATCCGCAGCTCGAATGTGATGATGTTGAAATCCGTTTTATTGTCCAAAGGATTCAAGGCGAACTCCAGCCACTTAGCCGATTCCGCTGAGAAAATTAAAGCTAGTATTGATAAGGCTTTGGATTCCAATGACATCATTTTATTGTCTGGTGGCGTTTCAGCTGGCAAAAAAGATTTAATTCCGGGTGTTCTAGCGGAGGCTGGATTCGAAACCGTTTTCCATAAAATTTCCCAAAAACCAGGTAGACCGCTATTAGTGGCTACACGCCCAGATGGCAAGGTCGTTTTTGCTTTCCCGGGTAATCCAATCTCGACTTTAACTTGTTTCTGGGTGTACTTCCTTCCTTGGGTTTCAGGGGAATGGCCGGAATACCAGGTGAAGGAGATTAAATTTTTACCAAAACCTTCCGCAGAACTAGACCAATGGATTCCAGTAGAAAACGGCGAGGTATTAGCCCATAACGGATCTGGGGACTTGATTAATTGGTCGCGTGCGGATGGATTGGTTTGGCAAAAAGCAGGAGATAAAGCGAAGAAATTACCCTACATTCCACTCAAATAAGCCTGTATGGAACTGAAACTACATACCTTCGATCTGCCTCTAAAGCACACATTCACGATTACGCATGAATCGAGAGATGTGCAACCCACGCTAATTGTGGAGTTGAGCTGGCATGGTAAAAGTGGTTTTGGGGAAGCAACGGAAACGCCCTATTATGGGGTGACGATGGAGAAAATGAAGGCGCAGGTTGAATCTATTATTGATCTGTTGCCACACGATATTTTACCTCACCCGAGTGATTTTTGGGCGATGATGTCCAAAATGCTCTTAGATGAGCATCCCTTTGCGCTTTGTGCTTTGGATGTGGCCTATTGGGATTTGTGGGGCAAGACGCATAACAAGCCTCTGTATGAGATTTGGGAGTTAGACACCGCTAAGAATCCCATCACAGACTACACAATCGGGATTGATACGGTAGAGAAGATGGTGGCCAAAATGCAGGAAACTCCCTTCCCTCTCTACAAAATCAAACTAGGCACTCCAGCTGATTTAGAGATCGTCGAAGCCTTGCGAAGAGAAACAAACGCCATTTTCCGCGTCGATGCAAACACCGCGTGGACACCTGAGCAAACGATTTATTTTGCGCCTGAATTGCAAAAATTAGGCGTAGAATTCATTGAGCAACCACTGAAAGCGGATAATTGGGAAGGCATGAAACGGGTGTATCAAGAATCTACTTTACCCATCATCGCCGATGAAAGCTGTATCCTGGAGTCTGATGTGGAAAAATGTGCCGGCTATTTTCATGGTATCAATATCAAACTGATGAAGTGTGGCGGCCTCACTCCTGCCTTGCGCATGATTAAAAAAGCGAGAGCCCTAGGCCTTAAAGTGATGGTGGGCTGCATGACCGAATCGACCATTGGCTGCTCAGCCATCGCTCAACTGCTTCCCTTATTGGATTACGTGGACATGGATGGTTGTTTACTTGTGGATGACACGATTTCTAGAGGGATTACCATCGATTATGGAGTCGTTTATTATTCAAATTTACCCGGAACTGGTGCTGAATTGCTATGAGTTATTCCATCACAGAAACACAGATTCCAGGCCGGAAAATTACTTTTGAGGGGGCAGAATACCTGTGGTTAGGAGGCACGAATTATTTAGGGATTGGCTCCCATCCTACTTTTCAAAATGCCTTAGCGGAAGGCATTAAGCAGTATTCTCAAAACTTCGGCAGCTCACGTCGCAATAACTTACAATTCTCCATTTGGGAGGATTTTGAACAGGCTTTAGCCGCCCATTTTAAGGTGGAAGCAGCCGCCTTATGTTCCTCCGGTTTAGCCGCTGCCCAAATCGCTATCCAATATGCCCAGCAAAAAGGCTTAACCTTAAACTTAGCTCCACAAGCACATCCGGCCTTGTGGCGCCATCCTTTTTTACCGTTTTCTGGTACATACAGCGAATGGATTTCAAGCCATCAAAACGGCCAAATTCTAGCTTCCGATGGCATTGGTTCCCCTTGGATTACAACTTTCGACTTTTCTTTTGCGGCCTCCATGCATCCGGATAATTTTTTGATTGTGGATGAATCGCACCGAGCTGGCATTCAGGATATTCAGATAAAATGTAGCGGCCATCTGTTGCAAACAGTTTCGCTTTCGAAAGCCTTTGGCATACCAGCTGGTGTCATTTTAGGGTCGTCCGCGGATATTTCAGCCATTAAAACAGATTCTTTCTGGGTGGGTTCCTCACCTCCTAATCCGGCCTTTTGCTATGCCGGCTTAAAATCAATGGAAGCCTATTCTAGGTTAAGTCAGAAGAGTCAGGCTTTAGCTAATCGTTTTGCTGAAAATTTAAAAGGGCATGACCTTGCTATCACCTATCAAGCGGGCTATCCTGCCTTTTGTTCCAAAGCCCCAGGGCTTTTTGAGCACTTGAAATCTGCTGGCATTTTAGTCAACCATTTTTCTTACCCAGATATCACCGCACCTCCCGTTTGCCGCGCTATTTTACCTGCGTGCCTAACAGAATCAGATATCGACCACATCACTGCAGCCATCCTCAGCTATGCGTAACCTACTTTTTCTATTGATCAGCATGAGTACATTCGCTCAAAAACCTACGAATATCCTAGAGCAGCTCTTGCTTGCACATCCAGAAAAGTTCAAAAAGCTGACGGATCATCCGGAGAAATACCGCCTTCAAATCCTGTATACCCAGATTGATCGGGATGCAAATAACAAACCTAGCCTAACTACCTATTCTTATCGGGCAGACACGAATGAATATTTCTATCCGGCGAGTACGGTAAAATTAGCGGCTAGTGTGTTAGCCCTAGAAAAACTGAATACCCTTAAAATTAAAAAAGAGACGACCTTTCAAACATTTAAAAACCGACCTTCTCAGCTAGAAATTAAGACCGATTCTACGGCAGCGTCCGGTTTACCCAGCATTGCTCATTACATCAAAAAGATTCTTTTGGTCTCTGATAATGAAGCCTATAATCGTCTGTATGAGTTTTTAGGCCAAAGATCCTTCAACGAATCCATGGCAAAAAAAGGATTCGAAGGAGTCCGCCTCACGCACCGCTTACAAACTCCCCTACCTCGCCTAGAAAATCAATACACCAATCCCATTAAATTGATTGATGCATCCGGCAAATTGTTGTATCAGCAACCAGAAACATTTAACGATAAGCCCTATGCAGCAAATAACCCCATTTTATTAGGAAAAGGAACCATGAATGATGCGGGGGTGGTGGAAGATCGACCTCTGGACTTTAGTCTTAAAAATGCCTACCCCTTACAAGCTCAGCATCTATTTTTACAGCGATTATTGCTGCCAGAGGCATTCACTAAAAAGGATCAATTCATTCTTTCAAAAGAGGATTACCAATTCCTATATCGCTACATGTCAATGTATCCTACGGAATCGAAGGAGCCCGCCTACCAAGAAGAATTCGCCACCTATTGTAAATTCTTGTATTATGGATCGGAGAAAAATGCCGTATTAAACCCCTCGATTCGGATATTTAACAAAGTGGGTGATGCCTACGGCTTTCTACTTGACAACGCCTTTGTGGTCGACTTTGATAAGAAGGTTGAATTTATGGTAACGGCGGTGTTACTCTGCAATGAAGACGAAATCTTCAATGACGAAAAATACGATTATGACTCCATCGGATTTCCTTTCTATAAAAACCTAGGTGAAGTCATATACGAATACGAGTTAAAAAGACCTAAAAAGCACCTACCCGATTTATCGCACCTGCGCTTTGACTATACTAAGTAGTTTTACGCTTAGCATACAACAGAACGCCTACCCCGAAAAGAACGGCTGGAATGGATAAGATTTGACCCATATTCAACGACAAACCGTCCTCAAATGAACTCTGATTTTCCTTCAAAAACTCATAAAAGAAACGAAGCGTAAATAGGATAATCATAAAAAGACCGGTCAAAATCCCATGGGGTGTATTTTGTTTTTGACGGTTCCACATCCACAACAAAAAGGCAAAGATGACCAAACAAGAAAGCGCCTCATACAATTGAGATGGATGACGGGGCACGACAAAAGCAGCTAAACCACTCGGGTTAAACTCGTAATCACGCATAAATTTAAAGCCCCAAGGCAAATCAGTCGGCTTGCCAATAATCTCAGAATTCATCAAATTCCCGAAACGTATAAAGAAGCCCGCTAAAGCTGCAGCTATCACTATCCTGTCAGTTACGTATAAATAGGACTGATCTTTGTTCTTTTTCGTGTATAGATAATAAGCCGTAAAAAGACCAATAGCTGCTCCATGAGAGGCTAATCCTGAAAAAGGTGGGGTAATCATTTGAATAAAAAAACGAACCGGATCGGCTAAAAGTAACGGAAATTCATAGAAAAAATAATGCCCCATTCTCGCACCAGCCACCGTACCCACCATGGTATAGATCAATAATTGATCCGCTTGCTCAACCGGTCTACCCTCTTTCTTGAATATATAAGCAACTACCTGAAAACCTGCTAAGAAAGCGAAAGCGAAACATAATCCGTACCAACGGATGGGGAATCCCAGTAAATTAATGATGGTTGGATCAGCGTTCCACTCAATAAATAAGTTTATCATGTTTCGGTCTTTTGACCAAAATTAAACATTATTTCTTTACGTTTTTCACAAAAACCTGGATTGTCTTTTTAAATAACTTAGCCGGGTGTAAACGATGAGGAAAGCCCAAAGATAAGGCCTGGAAGCTGCAAAATAGGATTAGTAGAAAAATAACAAACCGCTGTTTCATAGTTGAGCTGTTGATTGTACTGCAAAGATAAAAAACAAAAGGTACTTTGCAATACAAGGTACTATAAATAATCATTTAACTGATAATTTTGTAGACTAGATGCGCCCGTTCGTCGATTGGTTGCACCGACACTTCTTTTTTAAAAGATCGAATTATATTATTGCGACAGAATTACCGTTTGATAACCGAATCAAATCTTTAAAATCATGAAAACAAAAATTTCATTAATTGCACTTGTATCTGTTTTGGCCTTAAATGCCTGCACCCAGGATCAAAATGTAGATCCACAAAATGCATCAACTCTTGCACCTCAAGAGGTTCCCGTATTAGTCACTCAAGCAGTAGCTACCGTTTACCCGAAAATGACCGCAGTTGATTATACCTCTCTGCAGACGAATTCGATTTATGTTGCTAATGTAACCACTCCTGTCACTGAAGCACAAGTTGTTGTTTCAAATAAAGGCATCGTGAAGGAAGTGGCCGTAAAAATTGCTAAAGCTGATTTACCAGCTGCTGTGATTACCTACATTGATTCAAATTTCCCAGGAGCTACCTTTGAGCACGCTTTGAAAAAAACTAAAGGAGATAAATTAGGTTTTCGAGTTGAGCTTATCTTCAATAAAGAGCATTATTCCATTTTCTTCGATGAAACAGGTGCTTTCTTGAATCAAGTAACTGGATTACAAGGAAAACCAGGTAAAAAAGGGCCTGCTCCTGCTGCCACTGAGATTTCCTTAGCTGATCTTCCTGCTCCGGTTCAGGCGGCATTGAATGGGATGACTTTCAAACGAGCTATTTTAACTAAAGATCAAAATGGGGTAGCTGTTTACCATATTCACGTAGACAAGGCTGGCGTTCTGTTAAGTTTAGATCTAGACGCGAATGGAACGGTCCTAAAATCAAAAGAGGTAAGCCAAAAAGGAGCTAATTTCACTAAAATTGATCTAACAACTTTACCAGCTGGATTAACTAGCTTTTTAAATACAAACGCAGCAGGATTTACTGTAGATTATGCCGTTGCGATCAAAAAGGATTCAATTATCGTTGAATACCATATTGGCGTAACTATTGGAACAGCAAAAAAAGAATTTCATTTGGATGCTAATTTCCAACTACTAAAAAATCAACCAACAAAAGGTGGCCATACACCTCCTAATGTAACTATTACGAATTTAACAGCATCTACTCTACCTGTTGCCATCAAAACCTATTTAGATACAAATTATGCAGGATGGGCCTTGGTAAAAGCAGCAAGTGCAGCGGTTGACTCTGTTGTAAAAGATTACCATGTCGTGATTGAAGTGGCTACAAAAAAGTATTTACTTGAATTCGATGGTGATGGCAAATTTGAAAAGGCCGTTGTCCTTTAAATTTAGCAGTATACTTGAATAAAAAGGCTTGCGATTGCAAGCCTTTTTTGTGTAATTAGGGTATGCAAAACATTGAACCCTCGTTTCAGTGGGAATCCATTTATGTCGCGGCTCGCGATAAAAAGTCCCCATTTTTCGGTAGACATTATTCAGAAACCACGTACGAAAATGATATTTATGGCTATTATATCCATCCCTTATGGGACGATATAGGCTCTGAAACACTCTTTTGTAAGATTCTTTACACAGATTATGCGGCTAAATACACGATTATCGAATTATTTGGGGAGTGGAATGATACGTTGCATAATGACATCATGCATTTGAAACGAACGGTGGTGGACCATTTAGTCGATGAGGGGATTAAACATTTTATTCTGATCGGAGAAAATGTACTTAATTTTCACGGGGCCTGGGAGGATGACTATTATGCAGAATGGTTTGAGGATGTGGAAGATGGGTGGATTGCTGCGATGCATTTTGCTCCTTTTGTGGAGCAGGAATGGACAAAATACAAGGTGGATTATTACCTGAATTTTGGTGGGAATCTCCAAATTCCAAACTGGAGAACGCTGAAACCTGAAATGCTCTTTTTTATGCTGGACAAATTGATGAAAAGAAGATTAAATCCGTAAATTCGTACAAACCTATTTAAAACCATGAAAAAAATATTCCTATTGACCTTGCTTTGTGCAGGTCTATTTTCGTTTGCTGTAGAGGCTAAAAAAACAGATAATCGCTACTTCGAAATGCGTATCTATTATTGCCATCCAGGCAGATTAGACGCCTTAATCCAACGATTTACGAATCACACCACGAAGATTTTCGAGAAACACGGAATGACGAATGTGGGGTATTGGATTCCAACAAACAATACCGAGAATGCCCTCTACTATATTTTAGCCTACCCTTCTAAAGCAGAACGTGATTCTTCATGGAAACACTTCAGCAGTGATCCAGAATGGAAAACAGTCTCTAAGAAATCGGAGGAAACAGGAAAAATTGTTGCTAAAGTGACGAGTATTTTCATGAATGCTACTGATTTCAGCCCTAAAATTAAACCTTCGGGAGGTGCAGTAGATCAGGTTTTCGAATTACGTACCTATACCCAATTGCCGGGAAGAAATCCTGCGATTTTGTCTCGATTCAGAGATCATACCATGAAGATCTTTAAGTCGCATGATATCAAAAATATCGCCTATTTCACTACCATCGAAAAGGATCCTGCGGTTCAAAGTAAATTGGTTTATCTAGTAGCACATCCATCGGAGGAAGCTGCAAAGACGAATTGGGCGGCCTTTGTGAATGATCCAAAATGGAAACAAGTTTCGTCTGATTCCGAAAAAGATGGCAAGATTATCGAAAAAATCGAGTCCATTTTCATGACTCCTACTAGCTTCTCTACCATTCGTTAAAACTATGAAATTCGCTAAAAATACACCGCTCCTATTCCTAGGTGGGATGATTAGCCTTGTTAGCTTAGGCATCCCAGCTGTGATTCAGCCGAAAAAAATAACGTCTGATTCTGTTCAAGTGAAAGTGTCCGAACTTCAGGTACCTGAAGGCTTAGAGGTCAAACCCTTCGCCTCAGAGCCTATGCTCATCAATCCTACAAATATCGATGTTGATTCAAAAGGGCGGGTTTGGGTATTGGAAGCCTATAATTACCGACCAGGCATCAATGGAAATCCAACCAATCCTCAGGGGGATCGAATCGTGATCTTGGAAGATACGGATGGTGACGGTCAAGCGGATTCGAGAAAGGTGTTCTACCAGTCACCAGAACTCAATTCTCCCTTAGGCATCGCGGTGTTAGATTCGATGGTCATAGTTTCCCAAAGTCCGTATATCTGGAAAATGTTTGACGATAACCGGGATGGGAAAGCGGATCGCAAGGAAGTGATGTTCTCTGGCATTGGAGGCGATCAGCATGATCATGGGGCGCATGCCTTTACGTTTGGGCCTGACGGGAAATTGTATTTCAACATTGGAAATGAAGGGAAGCAGTTGTTAGATGCCAAAGGCAATCCCGTTTTAGACCAAGATGGAGACCCAATCGGACCTAAAAAATACCGCCAAGGGATGGTATTTCGCTGTAATCTAGATGGAAGTCAGGTGGAAGTTTTAGGTCACAACTTTAGAAATAATTATGAAGTGGCGGTGGATTCGTATGGGGGACTTTGGCAATCAGATAATGATGATGATGGCAATAAAGGGGTACGAATTAATGCCGTTTTCGAGCATGGAAACTACGGATATGTGGATGAAATGACTGGAGAAGGATGGTCAGTGAACCGTACGAATATTGAAAAAGAGATTCCATTGCGCCACTGGCACTTAAATGACCCAGGTGTTGTACCTAATTTATTGCAAACGGGTGCAGGATCACCTACCGGAATGATTATTTATGAGGGAAATTTATTGCCTTCTAAGTTCCAAAACCAGATGATTCATACCGATGCGGGTCCTAATGTGGTGCGTTCGTATGCGACTACGCCTTGGGGAGCTGGATATGAAGCTCGCATCAATAACTTGATTACTTCCCGTGATCAATGGTTTAGACCTGCCGATGTCGCGGCAGCTCCGGATGGGTCTTTATTTGTAGCAGATTGGTATGATCCAGGCGTAGGAGGACACCAAGCTGGTGATCAGGCCAAAGGCCGCATTTACCGCATCGCACCGAAAGGTCATACCTACAAGAAAACAACATTCGATCTCAGCACACCAGAATCAGCCTTTCAAGCGCTAGAGAACCCGAACTTAGAAATTCGTTTCCTCGCTTTTCAGGCTTTGAAAAAAATGGGTGCAAAAGCAGAATCCGTTTTAGAGAATGCTTTTAATACGAATGAAAATCCTCGCTTCCGAGCGAGAGCGTTTTGGGTATTAAATCAAGGACCTCGTTCGAATGAGATTATCTCCAAAGCCTTCGATCAAGCGAACCCTAATTTGAAAATGATGGCGATTCGAGCGGCAAAGCAAAAGCCTTTCGCTGAATGGTCTGCCCTAGCGGCGAAAGCAGCAAAAGATCAACACGCCTCCGTGAGACGTGAATTAGCGATAGCTTTACGCCATCTTTCAGGAGAGGCTGTCAATCAAATTTGGGCATCTTTAGCTATGCGCCATGGTGGAACAGATCGCTGGTATTTGGAAGCATTGGGTATTGGGGCGGATGGAAATTGGGATGAGCGATATATGGCCTACACTGCTTTAAAACCAGAAAATTCGAAGGGTTATGCTGATATTGTGTGGAGAGCAAGAACGGAAAAAGCATTACCAGCCTTAATCGAATTGATTGGGAATACGAAGTCATTAGCTTATTTCAGAGCCTTGGATTTCATGCCAGGTGAACAGAAATCAGAAGCTATTATCGGGCTCATTTCAGGGAAATTTGCGAATGACCTAACTGCACAGCTGGAAGCGATTCGCCATATTAAACCAGCCTACATTGCGGCACATCCAGAGGCGAAGGCCATGCTTTCTACTTTACTAAAACAAATCGATGGCAAACCCTACCTTGAACTTGTCGATTATTACCAATTAAAAGAGGAAAGCTCCCGTGTTTTAGGGATGATTCTAACTAAAACAGAATCATCTAAAGCCTGCCAAGTATTGTATAACCTTCCAGGCGGTGCGGAATTAATTCGTGCGAAATTCTTTGCAGGAAAAGAAGCCGAGCAATTAGCTTTCATTGAATCCCTGCGCTACCAAGGAAAAACGGAGTCAGCTCAATTATTATTTGATGCAATGACTACACCAGCCTGCAGTAAAACAGTTCAAATGCAGGCCGCACGCGTCATAGGCAATGCCTATCCTACGGAAGAATTCGTATTGGACCTATTAGAAAAGAAGAAAATTGCCGAATCCTACGTACCCTTAGTGGTAGAGAGCTTACAAAAAGCCTGGAGAAAGTCCATTCGCATGAAGGCAAATAGTTATTTAGACAAACATCAAACTGAAACCAAAAAGGCACACCCTGCCTTAGCCGTATTAGTTAAAATGTCAGGGGATGCGGTGAAAGGCAAAATAGTCTTTACTAATTCCTGCGCGATGTGCCACATGGTTGATAAGGAAGGAATAGATTTCGGTCCAAAACTGTCAGAAATTGGCTCTAAACTCTCAAAAGAGGGTATGTATACGTCTATCTTTTATCCGAATGCCGGTATTGGTTTTGGCTATGAGACCTTCGAAGTAAAAACAAAAAGCGGAGATACGTATCAAGGGATTGTCGTTTCAAAAAATGAAACGGATATCGTCCTTCGTATCCCCGGTGGTATCGTGAAGAGCTTCAAAACATCTGCATTAAAATCCTACAAACAATTGCCCGAGTCATTAATGCCAGAGGGTTTAGCGGATGGAATGAGTACGAAAGAATTAGTTGATTTAATGGATTATTTATCCACTTTAAAGAAGAAATAAGATGAATCGCAGAGATTTTGCTTCGCTCTTAGGTGCTAGTTTACTGTTACCCACATTCAGTAAGGCATCGAGTCTTGCTAGAGAAAAACCTTTTGATTTACATTATGCACCCCATTTTGGGATGTTTAAAAATCACGCTGGGCCTAACGAACTAGATCAATTACAATTTATGTATGATCAAGGGTTTACTGCTTTAGAGGATAATGAATTGATGGAGAGACCTGTTGCCTTGCAAGAAAAAATCGGGGAGAAACTAGCGAAACTGAACATGAAAATGGGGGTTTTCGTTATCAAATTCGATGGTTTTTTTGACAAGCAAACCATGACGACGGGTAAAAAAGAATGGACAGATTTATTCCTTGCCTCCTGCCGAAAAGCCGTGGAAACATCTAAAAGGGTCAATGCTAAATGGGCAACCGTTGTTCCTGGGAATTTCACACGTGAACTACCTATGGGGATTCAAACAGGTCACGTGATTGATAACTTAAAAAGAGCCGTTGAAATACTGGAACCAGCAGGACTGACCATGGTATTAGAGCCTTTGAGCGACAACTCAGATCTATTTTTACGCTATTCCGACCAAACCTACAGCATTTGCCGTGCAGTAGACTCTCCTTCCTGCAAGATTCTTTTCGACATGTACCATATGCAGCGAAATGAAGGGAACTTAATTGCTAACATGGACAAATGCTGGAACGAAATTGGCTACCTCCAAATCGGAGACAATCCAGGCCGTAAAGAACCGACTACGGGTGAGGTCAATTACCAAAACATTTTCAGGCATCTAAAACAAAAAGGATATTCCGGCGTTCTAGGCATGGAACATGGAAATTCAAAGCCTGGGAAAGAAGGAGAATTAGCTTTGATAGAGGCTTACCGCAAATCAGATGTCTAATTTCTTGTTAATTCAAAAAATAATTTAGACATTCGCTTAATTATCTAATTAAGATGGACGCAAAATTCAAAGCAATCAACGACCCTACCCGGAGAGAGATATTGCAATTTCTAGTCAATGGCCCGCAAAATGCAGGTAAAATTGCTGAGCAATTTGAGATGAGCAAGCCTAGCATTTCGCATCACTTGGATTTGCTCAAGCAAGCAAAATTGATCCAAGCGGAGAAAAAAGGCCAATTTATAGAATATAAGTTGGATAAATCGGGATTCGAGGTAATCCATACCTGGTTTCAATCCTTTTCTAAATATTTTGAATTCCCTAAGCCTAAAATTAGAATCGAAATTTAATCTGTTTTATTATGCAACTGCCCAGCTCATTTCAATTTATCCAATCACACCTACCTTTGAATACAAAAGGATTAGGAATTACAACATTAAGTAAACGTAATTTCTTTCAGTCGATTGGGGATTATTTCGCAGAAAAATCAGGTAAGAATCGGGTATCCTATGTGGCTGTAGGGGATGATTTTATCACCCTTTTGCACTTTCAGGGAACTGATCTTATTGATGAAAAAACAATTAAATTAGATCAATTAGACCACTTTTACGTTTCAGAAGGGCAAACGGCAGACGGAATTATACACCACCTATCTTGTGATGCCACGGTCATCATTTCTGAAAAGAAGATGTTTGATCACCACGTTAAGATATTGCCTTGTTTATTAGGCGAAAACGCTAGCAATGTACAAGCGATTCAAAGCATCCAATGGGCACAGGAATCCAAAAAAAATATCACAGATATCTTGAAAGGTTGGCCAGAACTAATCGCTAAGAAGAAAGCGAAATTGGCAGAGGAGAACGCTTAATCTTCGGCTATTTTTTGATCGACCTTCAAATCAAATAATTCTTTGGACGTCAAGGCAACTAAGCTCACTAATACTAAGGTTACCCCTGCTCCGAGTAATACAGAGGGCACTGTTCCGAAAAATTTAGCGGCCACACCTGATTCGAAAGCACCCATTTCATTCGAAGTACTCACGAATACACCGTTCACGGATGATACACGGCCTCTCATTTCGTCGGGCGTGTAGAAACGAAGCACGGTTTGGCGGATAACTACGGAGATGGAATCAAAGGCCCCTGTGAAAAATAAGGCGACCACAGAAATCCAAAAATTAGTCGAAACTCCGAAAATCAAAGTCGCCACACCAAATCCCGCAATAGCTAAAATGAGGTTTCTCCAAGCGTGTTTTAAGGGGGGAAAGTAAACCAAAGTGACCATCGTCACCACCGCTCCTACCGATGGCGCCGCACGCAAAATGCCCAATCCCTCTGCTCCCACCTTCAAAATATCTTCCGCGAAAATGGGTAAGATAGCGATTACACCCCCAAACAACACCGAAAACAAATCCAAGGAAATCGAATACAGGATGATCTTCGTCTTAAATACATAGGCAATCCCTTCGCGCAAACTATGCCAAATAGATTCGTGCTGCACGGTTTTCACTGGGACAGGCCTATTTTCGATTTGAAATATACAAACCATTACACCCAGCAATAAGGCGATTACTGTTATCAATGAACCTGATAATCCAGCATAGGCATATAAAAACCCAGCCACCCCCGGGCCTAAAATGGATCCTAACTGCCAGAAAGAACTATTCCAGGTAGCTGCATTCGCAAACACCTCTTTAGGCACTAAAAAGGGATTGAGAGAGGAAGCGGCGGGGCTGAAAAAACCTTTGGAAAGACCAATAATAAAAATGACCGCGTAAATCGAATAGATATGGAAATCCTGATCCGCTGACTGCAGTTGCGTACTCGAGTACAAGAGAAATACGGAGGACGCAATGATCAAGGAAAGCGTCACTTGCATGATTTTTTTCTTATCCCGGTTATCCGCAAAATGCCCCCCAAACAACACCAAAGAAATAAACGGAACAGCTTCAGCCAATCCAATCAAGCCTAAGGCAAGCGGATTATGCGTAATCTTATAAATCTCGTAGGCAAGTACGACTTCTTGAATCAACAAGGCTATCGTAAAAAGGGTATTTCCAGTAACATAAGCCCTAAATTCCGGAAATTGCAAAGCTTTGTACGCGTCTTTATGTTGAAAAAATCCCATGTAGTAGATAAATAAGTGGACTCCAAAACGCCAGATCAGCCCAAATTCGCCGATCCTCAGACAGGGACATTCGGGACAAAAGGAACGTTATCCCAAATGTAACCAAAAAAGGTAATACCAGGAAAAGATCCTGGCCACTCGCATACATTCCGCTCAGCAGGCCCATGATCACCCACTCTGACTTTCGTAAACGCGACGCATAAAATACACTTTGACCCTCTAAAAGCGCGAAATAACAGAGATTTTGATACGCCAATGCAGCTAAAGCAAGCACCCCTAAAAAAGCGCGAGGCTCTCTAACCCATACCACTAAAACCACCCCTACAGCATATAAAACGGCTGTACACAATTCTTTTTCTTGTTGAAGCCAGCCTTTGTGTGTGAAATACCCATACAAAACGACAGCCATGGCAAGCATCACTCCTGCCATTAAAACCGCAGAGCTAATAAAGGGCAATAAACATAAAATAGCGACTAAAATCGCCCCCATAAGAGCACGCAACACGCGCTGATGTTCTACATGGAATTGATGCCTTTGATCTCTTAAAGGCAAAAAAATGTTATCGACTTGCCGGTCGAGTAAATAAATAAACCAAACCACTAAGGCTAAAATTACCCCCTCTTGAAGGGATGGAAAGACATGTAAATAGAATGCTGAAAGAAAAATTTGGTATAAACATGCCCCAATGACGACTTCAAGAGAAGAAAACTTAATAAACCGCATCTTGCGTCCGGATTACCTGAACCTCGTCACCCACCTGGATTTCTCCTAGCGAAATCGGAACAAATTGTTGACCAAAATAGACCTTGTTATTCAAGGTTCGAAACGAAGCCAGCGTCTTTAATGTCTTTTTATCTGATTCTCCAGAATAGGGATCCACATTCACTAAGGGGCATCTAGCACAAGGCTTAGCACCAGATAGACAAAGCTCCCCTACCTGAATTTCGGCCCAAGAATCTTCGATAAATGGCGTATCAGAGGAGACAATGATGTTAGGTCGGAAACGCAAACGATCTACTTCTTGCTCCATCCGATCTTCTAAGGCTTGATAAGAAGCTGAACCTACTACTAAAAGCGGCAAGGAATCAGCAAAGGAGGTATTTTTAGCTAAATCAGTTTGGTACTTCGCCTTCATCTCCCGGGGACTATCATCAGTAAGTTGAACTAAACTTACCGATTCAGCAAGCGCTTTGGAAAACCAATCAGCCCAACCGTCCAGCACTTCCCGCGCAGGTAAATGATCCTCCCAAATCTCCACCTGCAGGTGAGACCCTAACACAGGAAACCAAGGTAATTCCTTCGCTAATCCTGAAACGACATCCTTTACTAAAAAGCCTCCAACTGTTTCAGATAGCACAAAACGCGTTAATTCTGGTCTGGTTCGTTGGGTGATAAATTTGCCCTGCGCATCTACCAACATAAATCGACGATCACCCCGTAGGCCTTCTTTTTCCATCACTACTTTTTGCAAAGAGATGGCTCCTAATGATTTAATGGGGTAAATGTAGAGATGCGAAATCATGAGACAAAAGTACTCTTTTCTGTGAAAAATGCCTTATGGGTACTTATAGGCTTTCGTCTTCCTAATGTGCACAGATTTTCCTAAGTTTGTTACCTTGTAAATACGCAACCTATTTCTATGAAACATATCCGCCTTTATTTTATCGCTTTATTGTGCCCTGTGATGGCGAAAGCACAACAAACATTGACCTTAGAAGAAGCGATCCAACAAGGTATCACGAAGCAATATTCGATTCAAATTTCGAGACAAAGAGAGCGAATTGCAGCAAATGAGAATAGTCTAGGCAATGCGGGTTTTTTACCCACAATCACCGGATCTGCGAATAAAAATTATACGATTTCGGGATTGAATCAATCGTTTTTTGGTGGCTTACGTCCCCCATTAGTACAGTCTGGTGTTAATTCAAACTCGGGGAATGCGGGTGTGGCGATGGCTTGGACGCTGTATGATGGAAAAGGGATGTTTATCCTGCGTGATCGATTTAAGGAATTACAAAACTTAGGTGCGAAGCAAACTGAGAGTAACATTGAGAACCTAATCGCCTTAATTTCAAGCACTTATTATGATATTATACGCCAAAGTCTTCGCGTAAACAACTTCAAAAAAGGGCTAGAAATTTCCAACGACCGCTTAAAATTAGCCAAAGATCGCTACGAGGTGGGACAAGGATCGAAGGTGGATTATTACTCCGCACAAGTAGATTACAATGAAGATAAAGCCTTATTAATCGCCCAAGAGCAAGCTTTCACCAATACAAAGATTGGTTTCAACACTTTACTCATAAAAGAGTACAAAGCTGACTTTAGCATCAACAATACCATTGACTTGTTACCTAAGTTGACGCTTAGCGAATTAAAAATGAGTGCCTTATCTCAAAATCCAGCGCTAATCGGGGCTATTTTATCGAAAAAAATTAGCGATTTAGAGACGAAAAATATTCAGAGTCAGCAGAAACCACAAATCGATCTAGTAGCTGGTTACAACTTAAATAGTGTGGCGAATGGGGCAGGTTTTGGCGTGGAGAAAGGTAGTAGTGATGTTTTCAACTATGGCTTACGTGCAACTATCAATATTTTTGATGGATATAATCAGAAACGTAGAATTCAAAACGCGAAAATCAATGCAGAGATTGCTTCTATGCAAATTGAGGATTTAAAGAATGCCTTGTTATCAGCCTTAGAAAGAACCTATGTGACCTACGAGAACTCTTTGAATTTGATTCAGTTAGAGACGGAAAACTATGCGATTGCGAAACAAAACATTGACATCGCTTTCGATCGCTTTAAAGTGGGTATTGCCACTTCCTATGAATTACGTGAGGTACAACGAAATGCGGTAGCAGCAGAGACGCGATTGATTGAGGCAAAATTTGCAGCTAAATCGGCTGAAATTGAATTAATTCGATTGAGTGGAAACTTGTTGTAACTCCTCGTTCAACTGTTGCTGGTAAAGCTCAAAATAAAGCGTTTGGTCTTTCATTAATTCGTCATGCGTTCCGCTTTCGACGATTCTACCTTCCGCTAAAACAAAGATTCGATTCGCTAATCGAGCGGAGGAAACACGGTGAGAAATAATCAGAGAAGATTTCCCTTTCGTCACTTGCTTTAAATTCTCCAGAATAGTGTGCTCTGTATGTGTGTCAACCGCAGAAAGACAATCATCTAAGATGAGCATCTTCGGATTTTTTGCCAAAGCTCGGGCAATGGACACCCGTTGTTTTTGGCCACCAGAAAGCGTAATTCCGCGTTCTCCTAAGATAGTCTCGAAACCATCTGGAAACTCCATAATATTAGCATACACATCTGCCTGCTTCGCTGCCGTTTCAATGGCTTCTTGATCTAGCTGATCATTTCCAAAACGAATATTATCCGAGATACTCGTCGAAAACAAGAAGACATCCTGCGGAACAAAACCTACAAAAGAGCGTACCCAGGCAATATCCCAATCTTTTAACGGAATCCCATCGAGTAAAATTTCTCCAGAACTAGGGTCATAAAAACGAGCCATTAGAAGGGCCACGGTAGATTTACCGGAACCGGTTTGGCCTAAAAGGGTCACGGATTCTCCAGCTTTAATGGTCAAATTAATCTTCTCTAAAACAGGTCGATCAGAACCTGGATAAACAAAGCTTACGTCCTTAAATTCCCAATTCCCCACAATATCTTGGCGTATCTGCTTCCCAGGCGTCAACTCTGATTTTGCTTCTAGAAACTCATTAATTCGCTTCTGAGAGGCGGCAGCTCTTTGTATCTGAGAACTAGTCCAACCCAAAGCCGTCACCGGCCAGGTCAACATAAACACATACATAATGAACTCGGTGATATTACCCACCGTCATTCGACCGGCAATTACCTCTTGAGAACCAATATAAACGACAAGAATGGTAGAAAATCCCACTAATAAGGCAATCAAGGGAGTAAACAACGAATCCACCTTCACCAAACCAAGCGATTTAGAGCGGTAGGCATTAGAGGCTTCGGCAAATGAATTCACTGATTTTCGCTCTCTGACAAAGGACTTCAACACCCGAATACCTGAAAACGCTTCTTGTGCAAAGGTGGAAATTTGAGATAGAGCACCTTGAATTTCCTCAGACTTTCGGATGATGACCGAATTCACATAATAGATACTCAAAGACAAAATGGGCAAGGGCATCAAAACGTACCACATTAATTTTTGATTCACCTGCCACATGGAATAAATCACCAGGATAAATACCGTGATCAAATTAAGGCCATACATGATGCTGGGACCTACATACATCCGCACTTTTCCCACGTCTTCGGAGATACGAGCCATTAAATCCCCCGTATTTTGTTGTCTATAGAAGGACAAAGGCAGTTTTTGGTACTGCGTATAAATCTCATTTTTCAATTCGAATTCGATGTGACGGGACATCACTATCAATGTTTGACGAACTAAAAACAGGAAAACTCCTTTCAAAATGGCCATCAAAATGATTAAGCCACCGTAAAAAAACAGGGTAAAACCAAAAATTTCGTAAAAGGCCTTTTGTAGAGTAAACTGACTGAAAAGAAAATAAATGGCGATGGTTTCAGTCACTAAATCGAGTGCATATCGCACTAATTGAGCAGGAAAAACACCGAAGAAATTCGATAGCAGTGTAAACAAAATCCCCAAAATGAGTAGCGACTTATATTTCCAGAAATACTGATTGATATGACTTAGCGCGCCCATAAATTGATTAATTGCCCACAAAGATAGGACCTTTCTCAATTAAAATTCTTAATTTTGGAATTCAAACAAGACGCTCTTTTTTTTCGGATGGTTAACAGGAGATTACTACGGGTCAAAGCATTTCAGCAATTGTATGCTTTTTACACCCAAGAACGTGCCCAATATCAATTAGCTTTTGATGGTTTAGCGACCATTTTTCAGCCTGATTTATCCCTTATGGTCTCAAAAGAGGACCAAATGCCTCGTTTAGAGGGCCTGAGACAACTTGCCGAGATTCAATTAAAAGAGTATTTCCAAGAAATCACTTCCGAAGAAAGCATTCCTGCAGAAGCGCAAGATGCGGCTCAATCTGTCTATAAATTGTACCAAGCGAACGTGAAACAAATCGCGAAACGCCTGAAGCAAGACATGGTGGTAGAGGTTGAGGCTATTAATAAGCAGTATTTAAAAATCCTTTATTACTTACAGCAATTGCCTATTATTGCCCTTTGGGATGAGAATAGACGACTTTTGGAGAATAACACGAAGACATCCTTACTTGCGAAGAACAAGGTCTTGTATATTTTGTCCAAATGGGGAGATCTACAACGTGCCTTCGAGAAAAATCACATCGGCTGGTCAGAAGATGAAGAAAATTTAATCAAGAAATTATTTATCGAGAACATCTTGACCGATGAAACCTTCTTAACTTACCTTCCTACAGCAGGTAAAAAGTTTGAAGATGATTTAGAATTCGTCAAATATGTGCTGAAAAATTTCCTTTTAAAACACGAGTCGATGACGGAGTATTTTGAGGAAAAAGATTTAAATTGGTCTTTGAATAAAGATGTGGTGAAGAGTTTAGCGACTAAAACCTTTAAAATAGAGGCTTTAGAAGACTTAAGTTTACAACCACTCGCGATCCAATGGGAAGACGATAAATTATTCTTTGAAGAATTATTCGATTACAGCGTTACAGAAGACAAGCAATTAAGTGCTTGGATCGGTGACCAAACGAAAAACTGGGAGTCCGATCGCTTAGCGGTTGCGGATTTTATTATCCTAAAAATGGCGCTAGCGGAGATGGTAAAATTCTCGAGCATCCCAGTGAAAGTAAGTATTAACGAGTACATCGAACTAGCTAAAAACTATTCGACACCGAAGTCTGGCCAGTTTATCAACGGTATATTAGACGTGGTTTCGAACCGCCTAGTTCACGAAAAAGTGATTAATAAATCAGGTCGAGGATTAATCGACATAGCTAACAAATAAAATGAGCAAATCATCTAGATCTTTTTGGGCCTTCGTAGTAGGTGCTGCTGCAGGAGCGGTTATCGGTATTTTATACGCTCCAGATAAAGGGGAAAATACACGTAACAAATTGTATTATCAATTAAATAAATACCGTGATCAATTAAAGCAATTGATTAATGATATCGTGGATGGTAAAGAGGTGATCGAAACTACCGCAAAATCAGAAGGTAAAAAAGTGGTGCAAGACGCGAAAATCAAGGCAGAAAAATTGCTTGAGGACGTGGAAAAAATGATGACCCAAATCAAGGCTAAATAAAATGTCCAAGGCTCTCCTTTTATTCTGTTTAGTTGGGATGCTCTCCTGCACAAATCAGCAAAAAGAGGCGAATAATGCGACGGAAAATGCCATTCCAGCCGCATTAAAACCAAGTGCAGAAAAACAGCCCATTTTGAAAGTAGATAAACCCTATGTTTCACTAGGCAGAATCACCGAAGGAGATAGTGTTTTTCACACCTTCAATTTTAAGAATACCGGCAATTTGCCTTTGAAAATTATCTCCGTAAATGCCTCCTGCGGGTGCACAACGCCTAAATGGACGACAGAGATTATTCAACCTGGGAAAAAAGGTTTCATTCGCGTGAAATTTGATTCAAAAGGAAAAGAAGGGAAATTGCAAAAGTCCATTACCGCCTACTGTAATACGCTTCCAGCGGAGAACAGAATGGCATTTAAAGTAGAAGTCTTACCTAAAAAATAAAAACATGTTATTATTACAAGCTCAGAGTCCTGCCTACATGCAAATCATCCTTTTTGGAGGAATTTTCGTGGTATTTTATTTCTTCATGATTCGACCACAGCAACAAAAAGCGAAAGAAGCGAAAAAATTCATTGAAGAATTAAAGACAGGGGATAAAGTTGTTACTATCGGAGGTGCACATGGCACAGTGGTAACGATTCGCGAAAAAACCATCGTTGTAGAAGTAGATTCTAGCAAAGGTGTTCGCATGGTATTTGAAAAAACAGCGATCTCGAAAGATGCATCGTCTCGTTTAGAAGAGTAATCGATATGACTACAGGCCTGAAACCATTCATCGGAATTACAGGCGGAATCGGATCCGGCAAATCAACTATTTGCCGGATTTTTTCGTGTTTAGGCATCCCTGTTTTCGAGGCTGACAAAGCAGCTCGTGAAATTTGTGATCAAGATACGGCCGTAAAAGAAGCGATTATTGCGGAGTTTGGGCCTAAAGCCTACCTCCCGGATGGAAGCTATAATCGTGCTTGGATAAAGGGTTTACTCCAAAAATACCCAGGCGATGTGGCCCACCTAAATGCCATCATTCATCCAGCGGTTCGACAAAAAGCAACGGAATGGTTCGCGGCTACTCCTGATGCCCCCTTCTGCTTATACGAATCGGCCCTCATCACACCGCAAAAGAAACCGGAGCCAATTTCACAAATCATCACGGTGGATGCTCCTTTGAGTGAACGAATTCAAAACATTCAAAAAAGAAGTAACATGAGTTATATGGAAACGATGCAAATAATTGACCTGCAACCGAAGCCCAAAAACTATTTATGGGGCGCTGATTTCGTCATTCAAAACGGGAAAAATGATCAAGTTTTTCCACAGGTGATGCAGATTTTAAAAGCCTTTACTTGCTTCCTATTGCTATTAGTGGGCCCATCTGCATCCGCACAACTTAAAGCGATGACCTTTAATGTCCGCCTTGATACGGAATCTGATGGCCTAAATCAATGGAAATACCGGAGCAAACACTGCGGCGAACTTATCCGTTACCACCAGGCGGACATCATCGGTTTACAAGAGGCATTTTTACATCAAATAACGGATTTAGAAAAAGAATTACCTGGTTTTGGCTGGTTCGGCAAAGGTCGAGATGATGGCAAAGCGGAAGGAGAATTCTCTGCTTTAATGTACCGCAAATCAAAGTTTAAATTAATCAAAGAAAGTACATTTTGGCTTTCCGATTCCTGCGACAAAGTAGGCTTTGGCTGGGATGCGGCTTGTCGCCGTGTGGTGACCTGGGGCCAATTTCAAGAAATAAAAACGGGGAAGAAATTCTTCGTATTTAATACCCATTTCGATCATTTAGGCAAAGTGGCGCGTAGAGAAAGTGCAAAGCTCGTTTTGCGAAAAATCGCAGAAATTGCTGGCAAAGCTCCAGTCATTTTAACGGGGGATTTCAATGCCACACCTGACGACGAACCGATTCAAATCCTAGTAGACCCCAAAAATCCAGCCCGAGTGATTGATACAGAAAAGATTAGCCAAAATGGCCACTATGGCCCCTACAGCTCATTTAATGGATTCACTAAGGAACAGGAAGGCAAACACATTGACTATGTATTTGTTAAAAACGGGCCTGTCGTATTGCAACATACGACACATAGCGAGACTTGGGAAAACAAATATCCGACAGATCATTTCCCGGTGAGCGCGGTGATTAGAATCCCGTAAGGCATTTGGGAATTAAGGCTTAAAAAGGTAAATTTGATTATGGAAAATTTCATCGTTTCAGCGCGTAAATACCGCCCTACCCTATTTGATTCTGTGGTAGGCCAAAGTCATATTACCACCACCCTCAAGAATGCGATTAAATCGAATCATCTAGCACAAGCATTTTTGTTTTGTGGTCCTAGAGGTGTGGGAAAAACGACTTGTGCGCGTATTCTTGCGAAGACGATTAATTGCCAAGATCTAGGAGCGGATGGTGAAGCCTGCGGAAAATGTTCGTCTTGTCATTCATTTCAAGAAAATACCTCATTAACGATTCACGAGCTTGATGCCGCTTCGAATAACTCTGTTGAAGATATTCGCAACCTGATTGATCAAGTTCGCTATCCTCCTCAAAACGGAAAATACAAGATCTACATCATCGATGAGGTTCACATGTTATCGGCTGCTGCCTTTAACGCCTTTTTAAAAACCTTAGAAGAACCCCCTTCTTATGCTATTTTTATTTTAGCGACGACGGAAAAGCATAAGATTTTGCCTACGATTTTATCTCGTTGCCAAATCTTTGATTTCAACCGCATCCAGTGGAAAGACATGGCTTCTCACCTGGCGTCTATCGCCAGCAAAGAGGGTATTAATGCAGAGCCTGCTGCCTTGGAATTGATTTCGATTAAGGCAGATGGGGGACTTCGTGACGCGTTGTCCATGTTTGACTTAAATGTCACCTTCTCGACAGACAATTCGCTAAAACATGCGGATGTATTGGAGAACCTTCACATTTTAGATAGTGACTATTATTTTAAGTTAACAGATTTCTTTGTTAACCAGCAACATACGGACGCTCTTGTTTTATTAGACGAGATTATGCGCAAAGGTTTCGATGGACAGCAATTCATCGCGGGACTTTCTGAGCATTTCCGGAATTTATTATTTGCCAAAGATCCGAAGACGCTTGCCCTTATGGAGTTAAGCGAGGAAAATCGGACAAAATTCCAGGCTCAATGCGCTAAGACGTCTGCTTCCTTCCTACTTTCAGCTATGAATCTTTGTTCTCAATGCGAGATTCATTACAAAGCGGCGAAAAATGCCCGTCTTCACGTAGAGCTTACCTTACTTAAGATCAATTATTTGCCGTCGGTCTACCAGCCTGCAGCACAACCTGCGGTGGAGGGTGGCGCCGGAAAAAAGTCTGAGAGTAAACCGATAGCTCCGGCTGCGGTTTCCGTGGCCCCTACAACCTCTGCTCCGGTGGTCGAAGCAACATCACCTACCATTGCACCAGTAGAGGCAGTGGTTGCTCCTACTCCCGCAGCCCCTATTGCACCAGCACCCATTTCGGCGACTCCAGAAATTCCAGCTCCTAGACCGAGCAGCCATGGATTGCGTAGTGCGAAGAAAGTAGTGACTGCGAATCAATCTGAAAGTGCGGATGAAGCCAGTGTTCAAGGAAAGGCGCAGCATGAGCCTTTTACTTTTGAGGAGCTGAATTTTGTTTGGACCCAAATCGCCCAAGGATTTAAGCATGGCAATTTCATCAACAAGTATGTGATGATGAATCGAGAGATTAGTCTAGTCGATTCAGTGATTCACATGAAGGTGGAGGGCGAAGTACAGATTCAACAATTTAATGACTCCTTGAAGCTGGAATTATTAACTCAATTAAGAGAGAAATTGAAAAATGACTCGATTGATTTGAGCTTAGATCTCATTGAAGGTGACGTGTCCGATAAAAAGCTGATTTATACACAATCGGATAAATACGAATTCTTATCCCAAAAGCACCCGATTTTAGTGGAAATGAAGCAGAGAATGGGATTGGATCACGAATTTTAACGGATTTGGCCCTGGCCTTTACCAATCCATTTTTCTGTCACTAATTTCTCCAATGCAAAGGGCCCGCGGGCGTGCAATTTTTGAGTAGAAATTCCGATTTCAGCTCCAAGACCAAATTGTCCACCATCCGTAAATCGGGTAGACGCGTTCCAATACACAGCAGCTGCATCTACAGCCGATAGGAAATAGTTAGCTTCCGATTCATCCGATGTGATAATTGCTTCGGAATGTCGCGAAGAATAAGTAGCAATATGGGCGAGCGCTTCAGAGAAATCATCTACTACCTTGATGGAGCAAGCAAAATCTAAGAATTCGCGACCAAAATCAGCCTCTGCTGCCTTCTCCAGTAAAGGGTAACCTACCGACTCCAAAATCGCATAGGACGATTCATCCGCATATACTTTAACCGCGTGTGCTGTAAACGGCTCCCTCACTTGAGCTAAGAATTCCGACGCAATGGAACGGTGTAATACAATGGTATCCAATGAATTACAGACAGAAGGACGAGAGACTTTGGCATTCACCACTACCTCCACCGCCATCTTCAAACCTGCAGATTCGGCCACATAGGTATGACAAACCCCTGCCCCCGTTTCTATGGTAGGAACTAAAGATTCTTTTCTCACGCGCTGAATCAAGGCTTCAGAGCCACGAGGAATAAGTACATCAATGTATTTAACCGCCGTTAATAAAGTAGAGACTAATTCACGGTCAGTCGGCATCAAGTAGACCACATCCGTTGAAATCCCTTGCTGCGTTAAGGCTTGATGAACGATATCCACTAAAATGGTATTCGTATGAAAGGCATCTGAACCACCTCGTAAAACCGCCGCATTTCCGGAACGGATACATAGCGCAGCCACGTCAATGGTCACATTAGGTCTAGATTCAAAAATAACGCCAACCACTCCTAGGGGCACCGTTATTTTTGTTAATTCCAATCCATTAGGAAGCGTTTTTTGTGATAAAATATGGCCTGCAGGATCTGGCAATTGAGTCACCGAAATCACACTTTCCACTAAATCGACTAATCTTTCTGGCGTTAACTTCAGTCGATCAAGCATGGGATGATCTACCGACATTTGATCTAAGTCCTTTTGATTTTCCTGCAAGATTTCTACCGACTTTTCCTGAATTAATAGGGCCATATGACGAAGAATCGCATTCCTAGTCTCCCCACTAGCCATCGCTAAAGAGGCCGCAGCTGAACGGGTACGTTGAAATTGAGCAATAATCGTAGACATATTAATTCGAAATGGTTAACCTTAATTTTTGACTTGATTCTTCTGTTGCATTCCATTGAAACAGATAAGATCCGGCAGGTAGGCTGGAGAAATCTAATGTATAAATCTGCTCCCCTGACCCAAAATTAAGGCTTTTTGAGCTAATTAACACACGTCCTTGCAGATCAAGTACCTGGTAATTGACTTCGGCTGATTTGGAAAGAGTAAATCGCCAAGTAAAAAGTCCTTTGGACGGATTAGGATACACCAGAGAAGGCAATTCAACCTGTTCATTGCCCAGTATGGGACTATCAAAAAGAGCCATTTGGGCATCTAACCAAGTTAATCGTCCTTGTATCCAATTTTTCAACCAATTCACCTCATCCGTCAAGCTTGATCCAACATAATAATTAGGCCAGATTTTACGACCCATCAATTGGTATTTTTGGAAATTTCGCGTTAAAGGCTCTTTTAGAACCACCTGAGCTGAATCGATCGTCGAATTTAAGGTATTTGTATTTAGAAAAGAGGATCTTACTTCTTTCCAACGCGTCGCCAACGCTTTCCTAAAATTAGCATCTTGAATTAATTTATTCCACCAAAAAGGCACTTGCCAATAATCATTTTTACCCCCATCATTCTCCATCGCCTTGTACACAAAGCCATTCGTCATCCAACCATTTAAGTAATCTGCATTCCCAAAAGCAATATTAAAATCCCAAGCCGGTCCCATTTTAATTTTACCCCCTAAAGACTCTTTGTCTTTATATAAATAGGTACTTAAGCGAAAGCCATCCACGTTACGCGTAACTTCATTCAAGATGAAAAAATTCACGAAGGAGGGCATGTCCATTATATCTCTAAAACTCGCTTTCGGATCATTCATGTCCTCTGTCATGAGTTTACGTTCCCAGGTATTGATGTAATCCCGTATGTAAATCAATTGCTGCTGAGTGATAATCCCGTATTTAGGGTATTCAATCTGAAACTCACATTTCTGAGTAGCGGTAATACCAGAGGTATAATTACTCTTCCATGAAGTGGAAGGCGAACCACTCGACTTATCTATTTTCAATAAATACCCACCTGTTACATCATCTCCCGAATTTTCTGTCGGGTATAGATCAGAGATAGGCACGCGATTTTTTCCCTGCTTAATTTTCTCCATGAGGACGTATACACCTCGGTATTCGTCATTAATGATTAATTCAACAAATTTAGTTTTGCTATTTAATACGCCCAGACGCCCTGCGATCATTTGCGCTAAAAAATCACGCATAAAGGAGCGGTCATTATAGGAGGCATTTAACACCCAATCCGTCTCCTCCGGCATCTGAACAAGGGACATTTTTTTAGCATTCACCCCTGATGTATCCGTCCAAATTTCAATCCCATACGGCTTTTTAACATAACCAGGTAGGAAAATAAAATCAGCTTGAGAAGTCGAACCCCTAAACTCAATTCCGGCAATCGTAGTAAGGGTAGGCGTCGAAGAAACTTGATTTAATTGCCCAACCCCTTTATCAAAAATTTCCATCACCACTGGAATCTTAGGTTCATCCTGAATAACCCTAGAATTTGTGTTGATGCGAAGAATGGGCAGGTTAGAGACGCTGAGACTTTGGCCTACTAAAAGAGCAGGCAACAGCAGCCAAAAAAAGAATAGGCATTTTTTCATTTAAAAGTCGTATCCCAGAGTTAAATAGGTCACTGGAGATTTCACTTCCTTATTTTCTAGACCAAACGCATAATCAAACTTCACAAAGTACCCAAACACATTCGCACGTGCCCCCATTCCGTAGCCCATTAAAAAAGGATTACGAAAATCTGTGACGGTCGCTTGGAAGGGGTTCGTATTCCCGCCATACACATTGGTATTGAATCCATTTGATTTTTCAAAAGGACTGGAGCCCGTCCAGGCAGTTCCTACATCCGTGAATCCGACCAATTGTAGGGAATTCAAAAAAGAAGAAGACTCAACAGACATTAAGGACTTAACAGGCATTCTCAATTCGACGTTTAACAATAAATGACTGTTGCCACTCAATTTATTATAGGAGAATCCACGCAATGGGGCGATAAATTCACTCATGAAAATATCCCGATTCGCTAATCCCTGAGTCCCCAAAGGAGTTTCCTGCGTTCTAGTTTCTGCTTTATTAAACAACCAATTATCCACCCCGCCTAACATAGAAGCTGGAGCGGAAGAGCCCACTTGGTGCGAGGCAGAAAACCGCGTCGCCACATAAAATGAATTGGATATTTTTTTATAGTAGCGGGTGTCCAAAACCAAGCGAATAAATTCCCCCGACTTCTCAACTGCCGTATTTGCCTCAGCACTGACACTGAATCGTAAACCAGTCCTTAGATTCTCTCCTGCCGGTATCGTATGATCGTAGACATAATTTACTTGCGCACCGGCGTAACCGATATAATCCTCAGGACTGGACAAAGTGTATTGACTAAACAACCGATTTGTTCGGTACATTCCCGTCATAGTCAATCTACTGAGTAAGCTGAAGGGATAACTGGCACTCAGCGCAAATCGATTATAACGTATTTTTTGAATTTCTGATTCCGTGTCTTGACCCAGCACTTTCCGATCATAGCGGAATGTCCAATCTAGCTTATTAGCTAGGTAATTGTATTCCCCCCAAAGATCTGTATTACGCAGATTCGCCGCTAAAAATATTCCTGCCTTGAATAGGTGGTTTTCGAGTAAATCATTTGCCTTCAACTCATAAGCATAGCCTAATCCTCGAATGGGATCTGATTTGAATAGCCCCTCTGAACTATTCATCACAAAAGAACTTTCATAATCATAGGGCCCTATCAACTTCCCTGGCTCTCTTTTCAATCGAATGCTTTGCTGTCTCTCGAGTCGAGCACGTCTTTGTTTTTTAGCCGCATCTGTAGTTTCAATAGCAGGCGTTTCCAGACTCGCTTGCACCACCGGATCTAGGATGGTAGGTATCCAGGCTGAATTCGTTAGTTCGTCAATACTCGACCAAGAATAACGCGCGATTTTGTCTGTCAATATGGTATTCTCCTTACTAGAGATTCCCGTAGGGGAAATTTCAAATTGATCCCAAGCCACAGAGCGCAAAGCCATTTGCTGGAAGGAGGTATCCGCTAGATTAAATCGGATGAGTCGGTTACCTTGACTTTGGGAATGTAAAAAATAGGCAATCGAATCCGAGCGAAACTGAAAATTAGACACTTTACCCGAGGTTGAAAAAAGGCGTATCGGATTCTCAGGCTCTTCTGGATTATAGATAAATGCAGAGGAGAATGGGGCTGCAGGCGCAGGCAAGGAATCAATGTACCGATCGCTTACATACAAAATGCGGTTATCAGGCAATAAACGAGCCTCCGTTTCATCAAAAGCATCCTTCGTGATCAGATTTAGGCGATTGCGCTTTACATCATACATCCCTACATCCACTTGGCCTTTTTCCAAAACACGTACCAACATCTTCGTTCCATTCGGATTCATCTCCATCGATAAATAGGACAGATTCGCGATCTTCTTTTTTTGATCACCCGTGCTGCGGCCATTTTTGTCAACTTGGAACGTTTTTAACCACGTGAATCCTTGATCTGAAAACAAAACATGCAACTGATTTTTACCGCTCCAAGACAATAATGGGCCTTTACCTGCAGACAAGCGATTGACCTCTTTCAAGCCTGACTGCAAAATTACCTGTGACTTTTTCGAAGCAAGCGTATGTAAATGAACACTGAAACGTCCGGATTCATCACTTACCCACACCTCGTGCAATCCATCTGGGCTCATCCGATGCGATTGAATTCCGGCAGGCGTACCCGCGAAATCATCCGTAGAGAATACTTTTTGAGAATTTACTTCCAGCTGCTTCGCATCGTTTAAATAATAGTCAAACCATTCCTTTAAAAACTTCGAGAAGGGCTTCCTAATCGTACTAGCTACACTTGACTGCTCACTCCGTATAATCCGAGTCAAATTCAAAATATTACCAATGGCTTGTCTCCCATACGTGCTTGCGATATAGGACCAAATCGATTGCCCTAGTAGCTCCGCTTCCTTACCTTTCGCTAATGGCAGTTTTCGAATCTTATTTTCACTGATGATTTGGTAGGTAAAACGGCGCATTTCTGGTGAATCCCCTGTAGCAATATAGGCGGCCATCCCTAAAACGTACCAATCAGATAAGTTTAACAATAACGAATTTTGTAATACATCCTTTACACTTCCGCCATAGAGCAGGTCGTGCAAGTAGACACGCACCACTTGTTTCGTTAATTCTTGCTTAAATGAATATAAATTATCCTTAAAGGGGATTTCGAGACGGAATTTAGAGAGGTTTTCACTGTCCACCTCTTTCGCATCACTCAGCGATATTCCACTGTTACTTTGTAACCACGATTCGTGGTTAGGGTAGATAAAAATTTTGACTTTTTGTACTGGAGAATAAGAAATCAGTTCCGTAATTCGAACAAAATCCGCTTCTAAATAGGTTAGCGTTGACTTAGCTAATGGCTCGTCCTTATCCAGGTAATAGACCTCGTAATTCGAACTTGCCACATATTTCCAGGCAAATTTCTGGTATTGAATGCGGTGATTCTCTTCTATCCATTGCGAATTCTGCGCTTTAAGCTGATTATAGCTGAAAGACAGAAGCAGTAGAACGGCGAAAAAGAATTTTACACTACGCATTTGGCCAAAGACTTTAAAACCAAATTTACTGATTTAAACGGAAAATAAATGATAAAATCGACGAATTGATGCTTCAGAATTTACCTCTGCTTTTCCGAGAATTTCTTGCGTCCATTGTTTAGCAAAAAAAGGACTCAATGACACTCCTTTTGAGCCAAATCCGTTAAAAATACCCGCTTTCCCATCTGGTCGAAAACCGACAAACGGACGTCGATCCTGGGTCGCGGGACGAACACCAGTTTTTTGGGAAATAAATGCATAAGCCTCCACACCCATTCCTTTCAATTTATCCTCTAAAGCTTCTCGGGATTCTGAGGTAATTTCATTCGTGAATTCCTTCCAACTATAGGTAGCTCCAACCTTGAATTGCTTTCCACCCAAAGGCAGGATAAAGCCATTTTTATTTAAAATATAGTCCTCAGAGGGTTCGTGTGATTGAATTTCCATCAACTCCCCTTTAGCCGGCAAGAAAGGCAAACTTGCCCACAGTGGATTTTTTTGACCATGAAATCCCTCGCAAAATATCGCTTCATGGCCTGTATAGGTTTCTGTTTTCAATAGACCCTTTTCGATGAAATAAAGACGAGAGACCTGCAATAGCTTCACTACGTCCACCCAACCGGCCTGTTCCACCCAAACTCCCTCCGCTTCCCAACGCAAAAAAGCATGGTCAATCGTCTCCTTTCGATCCATTAACCAGGTCTTCATCTCCACATTCGCAAAGGGACGAAAAAGAGGCATGGGGTAAAAAAAGGAAGCCCCTAGAGTTGCCTCTAAGCGAGAATAAAAATCAACTAAATAGGGAAATAAGTCTTCTGCAAGCCAGGTCTTTTCTAATTTTCTACCTGTTACCGGATTAAAAATGCCACCAGCGGCCTTTGATGAGGTAAAATGAGTCTCCGGGGAATCGTAAATCACAAAGGGAATCCCGGCCTCCAAGAAATGATGGGCTAAAATGGTGCCAGCTAAACCCTGGCCTACGATGATAAATGGACTAGCGTTTTTCACCTTGCACGCGTCGAACGTGATCTAAAACAAACTCAACTTGCTCGTCCATCGTACGATAAGAAGTATCTAAATCAATCGCATCGGCTGCCCGCTTCAAAGGACCTTCACTCCGGTTTGAATCAATTTCATCCCTTTTGCGCAGGTTTTCAACGATTTCTTCCAAAGGTAAATCTTCTCCTTTTTGCAGTAGTTCTAATTTGCGTCGCTGGGCCCGAATATGCGGCTCGGCTGTCATGAATATCTTTAATTCAGCGTTTGGGAAAACAACCGTTCCAATGTCACGGCCATCCATCACAATCCCCTTCTTTTCGCCCATTCGCTGTTGTTGAGCCACCATCGCATGTCTTACTTCAGGGATAGCCGCTATCTGGCTCACTAAATCTGAAATATACATTTTACGAATCTCCGCCTCTACATTCTCCCCATTCAACAAGGTATCTGATGCTTGTTTTGAAGGATTAAACTGAAAGGTAATCTCTACATGCGAAAGCGCGTCTTTTACGGCTTGAAGGTTCGATACATCGACGTTTTGGCGGTGAAAATACAGGGCTACTGCTCGGTACATGGCACCCGTATCCAAAAAGGCATAGTGCAAGGCTGCCGCTACGTGGCGGGCAGTCGTACTTTTTCCACAAGAAGAAAAGCCATCCAGGGCAATGATAATATCAGACATTCACAAATTGATTAATCGCCTCAGCAACTGCTTCAGGCGCTTCGTAGGTACCTTGATGGCCTACATTGGGCAAAATTACGACGGATTTTTGAATAAAACGAGCAATAGATTCAGGAGAGATTAGGGCATCCTCAGCTCCCAAAATAAATAAAAAGGGTATCGAAGTAGCTTGAACAAAGTCCGTGAAATCTTTTCGGTCTCGCATCGCTTTTGTCGCCGCAATTAACCCTTCCACAGGCAAGGTTCTGTAACGCTCTGACAAGACAGCAATCTGCTCGCTAGAGGAAACAGCAAATAAATTTGGGAGAAAGGGGCCTATAAAAAACGCGGTTCCTTTTTTAGCCAATAGTTCAACCGTTCTATCCCGATTGATTTTCTTTTCTTCGGTATCGGGCAAAAACGTAGAATGTAACATCACCACTTTTTTTACCTGCTCAGGAAATAAGGAAGCTAATTCCAGGGCGATGTACCCTCCCATCGAGTGACCCACCACACAAAAGGGAAGACCAGCAGGCAAAGAAGATTGTATTTTTTTCGCGTAATCGGCTAGCGTAGCACAGTCCGTCCAAGCGGCATAAGATGGCGTGTGAATGGTGAAATTCTCCCCTAAACAAGGAGAGAAATCCGCCCAAATACGTTCATCTTCCCCAAAACCATGCAATAAAACAAGCTGGGTTTCAAGCATCTTAATAGGTGTGCAATAAGCCTGCAATCGTAAATAATAGGCCAATAAAGGCAGATAAACCACCGACAAAACCTAAGCCTAACACCACTAAAATCACACCCAAAGCAAGCAGGGTAAAACCTATTTTTACTTTCGGATGCCATCCTCTTGGCTCCACCGCTTTTTTAACTGCTTTCACCTCTGAGCTAAGAGAAACCTGCTCTTTCCGAGTTTTCATTTCGGGAGCGACCTTAGGAGCAACAAGCGTTTCCACCGCCGGAGCGACAGAAGGCGCAGTAGAAGGCGTGACCTTTTCAACCGGCGCCATCTGCAAGGCAGTTGGTTTGTTATTTTCTTCTCCAGCAAAGGCTGGCAAGCCCATCAATAAAAATAAAATGAATTTTTTCATAGCATTAAGCGACTACTTTCATTTGATGAAATACCGTTCTTTCGAACTTCGATTTTGCATAATTCAAATCCACCTCGAATTTCTTTAACTCAGTTTGGGATGGAATTTCGTACATCGCGTCAGTCATCACCGCTTCCATAATAGAGCGTAACCCACGCGCACCTAATTTATATTGCATGGCTTGTTCTACCATGTAGACTAAAGCATCGTGTTGGAAAGTCAATGAAACGCCTTCCATCTCGAAAAGCTTCTCGTATTGCTTCACTAACGCGTTCT
Source organism: Cytophagaceae bacterium (assembly GCA_027491195.1). Classification (GTDB taxonomy): domain Bacteria; phylum Bacteroidota; class Bacteroidia; order Cytophagales; family Spirosomataceae; genus Aquirufa; species Aquirufa novilacunae. The sequence continues at coordinate 169,928 of JAIXWQ010000008.1, forward strand.
TAGGCTCCGTTAAGATAGACAACAAAGCCGTCGTATCTAATGGATTCAAATAAGTCACGACCGGAAGACGACCTAATAGTTCAGGAATCAAGCCAAAAGACTTCAAGTCCTGCGCCGTCACATACTTCATGATTTGGTCCTTCTCGAATGATTCGTGGAAGGTATCATCGCCTGAGAATCCAATCGGACGTGAATTCAAGCGCTTCGCAATGTGGCGATCGATGCCATCAAAAGCACCGCCACAAATGAATAAAATGTTCTCCGTGTTCACGGCGATCATCTTTTGGTCTGGGTGCTTGCGACCTCCTTGCGGTGGTACGTTCACAATCGAACCTTCTAATAATTTCAATAAAGCCTGCTGTACTCCTTCACCAGACACATCACGTGTGATGGATGGGTTATCAGATTTACGGGCGATTTTATCTATTTCATCAATGAAAACGATACCACATTCCGCCTTCTCCACGTCATAATTCGCTGCTTGAAGTAAACGAGTTAGAATCGTTTCCACGTCCTCACCCACATAACCTGCCTCCGTAATCACGGTGGCATCGGCGATGCAGAAAGGTACTTGTAATTTTTGGGCAAGTGTACGAGCTAGGTAGGTTTTACCCGTCCCTGTCTCGCCTACCATCAAGATATTCGACTTCTCGATCTTGACATCGTCATTCGAAGGAGCTTGCATTAAACGCTTGTAGTGGTTATAAACCGCCACAGAAAGGTGCTTTTTAGCTTCTTCCTGTCCGATGATATAGCCATCTAAATATTCTTTCAAATCCTTCGGCTTCACTAATTCGAACGAGTGTTTCGTGCCCGCTTTCGCTTGAGCCGCCACACCCATCTCCTCTTTCACCACCTCATATCCTTGTTGCAAGCAGTTATTGCAAATGTGGCCATCAATGCCAGAAAGCAATAAACCTACCTCGTTTTTAGGACGACCGCAGAAGGAACAACTTGTTTTTTTACTAGCCACTAGACAGTTCTTGTTAAAATCTCGTCAATTAAACCATATTCTTTCGCCTCAGCTGCTTTCATCCAATAGTCACGATCTGAATCGCGCTCGATATCTTCGAATGATTTACCCGAGTGCTTCGCTAAGATTTCATATAATTCTTGGCGAATTTTCACGATTTCGCGGGCGGTGATTTCGATGTCACGTGACTGACCTTGCGCACCACCGGAAGGTTGGTGAATCATCACACGCGCGTGCTCTAAGGCAGAACGCTTACCAGCTGCACCACCGGCTAATAAAACCGCTCCCATCGAAGCAGCAAGCGAAGTACAAACCGTAGCCACTTCTGGACGGATATAATTCATCGTATCGTAGATACCTAAACCAGCGTAAACAGATCCACCTGGGCTATTGATATACATCACGATGTCTTTCTTTGCATCCGTAGACTCCATGAATAATAATTGAGCTACAATAATATTTGCCATGTAATCATCTACCGGAACACCCATAAAGATGATGCGATCCATGATTAAACGAGAGAATACATCGATTTGAGCGAAACGCATGGGACGTTCTTCAATGATGTATTGCGTCATATCTTCGATTTGGTGCATCGGGCGACTGCCGATGTTATTCATATATTGATCAACTGCAAGACCGTTCAAACCTCTATGGTGAACCGCATACTTGCGAAATTCTTCTGATGATAACTCCTTTGGATACATAGATTTCAATGTTTAAGAATCAAATTTCTGCTTTTAATAGGTAGAACACAAATATACAAACCTTTGTTCACAGAAAACCCCGCAATTTGCGGGGCTTTCAAAAATATAAAGACAATTTAAAATTAAAGCGCCGCAGCGATTTCTTTAAACTTGTCTACGTCTATTTTCGTCACTTTGTGAGGAACGTTAGCTACAATTGCCGCTGAAACTTTATCAGCAAAAGCTTGATTGTATAAGTTCATGAAGTTATCTGACTTCGATTTATCGCTCAAATAACCCATCGCGATTTTCTCAATCATTTCTTCGATACCTGGCTCGTTAGATGATAAATAACCACCAAACTGCGCGCGTACCATATCTTTCGCCTTCTCCACTACCTCTGGGTATTCTACTTTCACATCGAATTTCTCTGCGATTTCGTTCTTGATCAAGTTCCAACGCATGTCTTTCTTCACATTATCAAAATCTTGATCGATTTGCTCAGCTGTAAATTTACCCTCGTTGATACGGATTAACCAAGTGCGTAAGAATGCTTCTGGTAAATCAATTTTAACTTGCTCTAAAATCGCTTTCTCCGCATCGATACGTAATAAGTATTCCGCCTCACGCTTGTAGTTTTCTGTTACAATCGTTTCAACCTGCTCGCGGAATGATTTCTCATCTGTCGCTTTGCCAGCACCTAATACTTTGTCAAAAAACGCCACGTTTAATTCCGATGGAACTTGACGCGTGATATCTTCCACTACGAATGAAACCTCTCCTTTCAAATCAGCTACTTCGTCTTCTTTCTTTCCTGTCGCTAAAGCCAAAGCCTTTGCATCTACGAATACTTTGTCGATCGCAAATTTCAAGGTATCGTCTTTCTTCGCTCCGATGAACACTTTCTTCGACTTATCGTTGATCGCGTGCATGGGGATAGCCGATTTCTCAACCCACTCCCCTTGCGTGAAAGTACCGAATACTAAATCACGGTCTTCAACTGAATCTGGGTGTGTTTGATCACCAAATTGCTTCTTCAAGTTCTCAATCGTTTCTTCGATTTCCTTCTTGTCAGCTTTGATTTCGTAGGAGTTGATTGTTTTGATTTTGGCCAAATCCACCGAAAAATCTCCGTGGAAACCTAAATCATAATGGAAGGTAAATTCCGTATCTTTTTCCCAGTCGATCGCATCCGCCTCTTCAACAGCTGGCAAAGGCTCTCCTACTAAGTTCAATTTGTTTTCTTTGATATAATCAGAAACCGCATGTCCTAACAAGTGGTTGATCTCGTCTACTAAAGCAGATTGACCATATAATTTCTTCACAAGCGCAGCTGGGACCATTCCTGGACGGAATCCTTTGATGGAAGCTTTTTTGCGATAATCTTTCAATTTAGCCTCTACTTTGTCCGCATAGTCTGCTGGTGAAACTGCCACGGTCAAACGACCTTCTAAATCTCCTGCCTTGTTAAGTGAAATGTTCATTTGTGATTATTTATAATTAGCTTTTAAAATAAAACCCTCAAAACCTTTTTGGTGTTGAGGGCTTGCCATTGGTACGGGTGAAGGGACTCGAACCCCCATGCCTCGCGGCGCCAGATCCTAAGTCTGGTATGTCTACCAATTCCACCACACCCGCGTAAATTGGAGTGCAAAGGTAGTCAGCAATTTTAAAAATTCAAAAGCTTTTAAATATAAATATTGGATTAACTTTGGCAAAAATAAACCTCCTATGAAATTCAGTCGCTGGTACGTCGCTTTAATGGCATTCCTCATCGGAGTAATTGCGACCTTCATTTTTTTAACAGAAACCTTTAAGTAGTCATGCAAGCACTCGATTGGATCGTTTTATTGGTGACTATAGGTGGGATTGTGGCCTATGGAAGCTGGAAAGGAAATCAAACTAAGCACTCGTTGCAGGGATTTCTGTTAGCCGACCGCGAATTACCTTGGTACCACATTTTATTATCCGTAATGGCCACCCAGGCCTCTGCGATCACTTTTTTATCGGTTCCAGGCCAAGCCTACCACGATGGAATGCGTTTTGTGCAGTTTTACCTGGGCCTACCTATCGCGATGATCGTCCTTTCGATGACCTTCATTCCGCATTATTTCTCTTTAAAAGTATATACAGCCTACGAGTTTTTAGAGAATCGTTTTGATGCCAAAACCCGAGTGCTCACCTCGCTCTTATTTTTAATACCACGTGCTCTGTCTACCGGAGTGACCATTGCAGCTCCCTCCATCATCCTTTCTACCCTATTAGGCTGGGACTTAGCGGGAACGAATGCGCTGACCGCTGCCATTGTCACGACGTATTGTATGCTGGGTGGATCTAAGGCCATTTCTTATACTCAAATGTTACAGATGGCCGTCGTTTTAACGGGGATGGTATTTGTCGGTTTTTATGTTGTGTCACAATTACCAGCAGAAATAGGCGTGAAAGAATCACTCCAAATCGCCGGAAAAATGGGTAAAGTAAATCTCATCGACTGGAAATTTGATTTGAATAACCGCTATAATATCTGGTCTGGGATCATTGGTGGCTTCTTTTTGCAGCTGTCTTATTTCGGTACGGACCAAAGTCAAGTGGGCCGCTACCTTTCAGGCGTTTCTGCCTCTGAAATCAAGAAAGGCCTATTAATGAATGGATTTCTAAAGATTCCGATGCAATTCTTCATTCTTCTAGTCGGCATCCTAGTCTTTACCTATTACCAATTCAACGCCCCTCCCACCTTCTTCAATAAGAATACTGAAGTGGTCTATCGCTCCGTACCTGGACACGAGGCCATTGAGAAAGAGAAAGCGGATATTTTTACGGCTAAAAAAGAGGCCATTTTACAAAAGGATTATAATCGCCTACATGAACTGAATGCAAAAGCGGGCGAAAATCAAGAAAAGGCCGTTGAATTATTGAAAACGGCACAGCCCAACAACGACGCGCAGGATACGAATTACATCTTCCTCCGCTACATTATCGATAATCTACCCATTGGATTTATTGGCTTCTTGATCGCGATGATCTTGTTATCGTCGATGGGATCGATGGCCTCGGCTTTTGGGTCTTTGACTTCCACTTCGATGGTCGATATTTACGAACGCTTCATTGCCCCAGAAAGAAGCAATCAGCATTATTGGTGGATCTCGAAGCTGATTACGCTGGGATGGGGAATCCTATGTTTAGTGGTGGCTCAGTTTGCTGTAAATATGGGCAGCTTAATTGAGGTAGTGAATATTTTGGGGTCTTGGTTCTACGGGACTATCCTAGGTATTTTCTTATGTGCGTTTTATTTGCCTAAAACCACAGGGACACAAGTTTTCGTGGCGGCATTAATTGCTGAAGCCTTTGTGATTTATGCTTGGAAGGTGGAATGGATGGCCTTTCTTTGGCTTAACGTCTTAGGCTGTTTGCTTGTGATGGCGATTGCCTTTTTATTAAGTCTTATTTCTGGTCCAAAACAGACATCGAAAACTTCACCGGAATAACGGGTTTCTCGTCAAATGAACGTTCTTTTTTGATGGAATCCACAACGGCCATCCCTTTTGTCACTTTGCCAAAAACCACGTATTTACGGTAAAATCGGGCTGCTTGTTCTGTATCGGTCACGATGAAAAACTCCGTAGGTGAAGAAGATTGCAAGGGATTCCCTTCGTCATAACGGGCCATAGCAATGCTTCCACGAATTGGCCTTAACTCTTCTCGATACTCCGCCGGCACTAAATAATTCAAACGATCAAAATACTCTCCGCCGCCTTGAATCCCAATCTCGTAGACATTGCGATAGAAGTAACGATCTTTAAAATAACCCATCTTGACCAGGCGAATAAAGCTCACCGAATGCAAAGGGGTGCGATCGTCTAATTCGAGTTCAAAATCCCCTAAACGAGTTTCTACTTTGATGTGGCGCTCGGTATTTTCTGCAGCCTTTACCTGCAATTCCTCTTTGACACGCGTAGGATCAAGTCGCCAATTTGGCTTGCAGGAAAGAAACAAAAAGGGTAGAATTAAAAGGTAACGCATAAAAAAAGGGGGCCTTTCGAGCCCCCTAAATTAATTAAAATTCTATACTAAGCGTGCTTCGCTTTCTTTCCAAAGAAATAAAGACCCGCAAATGCCACGATTAAGATCGCTGGGAATAACACCATTTGTGCCATCGTCGCTTGACCAGCCGCTAACGCTACTGCATCCCCTGTTAAAGTTTTAGCCGCTTCCGCCGTGTTAGCATCTAACCAAGAACCGATGATAGGTTGGAAGATTGAAGTAGCAAACATACCCATACCACCCATGATAGAAAGTCCAAAAGCACCTGTTAAAGGGATGTTTTCAGCTACATATCCAATCATAGTTGGCCAGAAATAGCACACACCTAATGCGAAGATAATCGCAGAAATATAGACCATATTACCAGTTGCACCAGCCATTAAATAAACACCTACCGTTGTTAAAATAGCCGAAACTAATAACACGCCACCCGCATCTAATTTGTGTACAATCGGACCTGCGAAATAACGACCTACCGCCATTAAACCGGTTACGATCGCTAAGATAATCATTGGACTTGCACCCGCTTGACCCATAATTGGTCCAATCCATTGCTCAGGACCGAATTCAGAGATGGCAGTTAAAGCCATACAAGCAAGCATAAATAAATATAAAGGAGATAACATCGCTTTGAAGTTCTCCCCTGTCGATGCACCACCTTCCACTTTCGCTTCTGGGAATGCCTGACCATAGAATAAATACGCATAAATAACCGCAGGAACTAAAATCGCAGCGATTTGCAATTGCCATCCCATGTTGTTATCTGTCATAAATTGAGATAATAACGTAGCGATTACGATACCACCAGGGAACCACATGTGGAAACGGTTTAACATTTTAGTCTTGTCCTTACCTTCGAACATATCCGAAATCATCGGGTTACAAGCCGCTTCCACCGTACCATTACCGAATCCAACGAAGAAAGTTGATAATAATAAAGTCCAAAAACCGCCAGAGAAAATCGTCATCACAAGACCAATTACGTGCGTAAAGAAAGCTACCCAGATAATTTTTTTAGGTCCTAATACATTGTACAAAGGTCCACCGATGATCATGGCGATAGGGAAACCTAAGAAGGCCATTTGGTTAACGTAACCTAATTGCTCGTTATCCAATTGGAAACTAACACCTAATTGAGTTAAAACACCGGCCCGGATACCGAAGGCCATTGAAGTGGTGATGAGGGCAAAACATGACGCCAAAAATAATCGATTGGCATTAACCGTTTGATTCATAATTGTTTGAGGTTTAGTTACTAAGTTTAGATTGGTTATTCTTTAAAAAATTAAATTCTTCATTGGAAAAATCGTAACAAAAAAACAAAAAGTTTTTGGGATAATGCTATCAATGGGCATTTATTTTTACAATTATGTCAAAAAAAGAGGGATTTAGAGGCTAGAAAACCAAATTTTGCTCTATTTTTGTAACATATCTAAATCTATAAAAATTATGATTCAAGGAGGTTCTGCTACACAGGCAAAATCACGCCAAAGTAGGAAAATCAGAATGGGAATGATCGGTGGAAGCCAAGAGGCCTTCATCGGTGCAGTACACCGTCGCGGTTCCCAATTAGACGGAGAAATCGAATTAGTTTGCGGCGCATTTAGTTCTAGCGCTGAAAAATCAAAAGCTACAGGTAATGCCCTTTATCTTCCAGAAAACCGCGTTTACGGTTCATACGAGGAGATGATTTTGAAGGAAAAGGAATTGCCAGAAGGAGAACGCATGGATTTCGTTTCTATCGTTACCCCTAATCACGTGCACTTCCCTGCCGCTAAAATGGCACTGGAGAATGGATTCCATGTCGTTTGCGATAAGCCAGCGACTTTGAATTTAGCGGAAGCAAAAGAATTAAAGAAAATCATCGAGAAATCGGGGCTGATTTTTGCTTTAACTCATAATTATACGGCCTATCCGATGGTAAAAGAGGCGAAACACCTAGTGGACTCCGGTCAATTAGGGGAGATTCGTAAGATCATTGTAGAATATCCACAAGGTTGGTTAATCGACTTAGTGGAAGCAACGGGCCAAAAACAAGCGGCCTGGAGAACAGATCCAGCGCGTTGCGGAGCGGCTGGTGCGATCGGAGATATCGGTACACACTGCGAGAATTTAATCGAATACATCACTGGATTACATATTAAAGAGCTTTGCGCAGATTTAACCATCTTCGTGGAAGGTCGTATGCTAGATGATGATGGCAATATCTTAATCCATTATGATAATGGGGCCAAAGGTATTTTACATTGTTCCCAAATCTGCAACGGTGAGGAAAACGACTTCAACTTCCGTATCTATGGAAGTAAGGCGGGGATTACCTGGCACCAGATGGAGCCGAATACGATGGTGTTCAGGACGCGCGACGAAGGAGCGCGGATTATTCGTACGGCCGTAGGCCAGCTATCTCCGGCAGCAAATGCGCATACGCGTCAGCCAGCAGGTCACCCAGAAGGTTATGTGGAGACTTTTGCGAATATCTACCGCAACTTTGCTTTTGCCCTAAGGGCAAGATGGGAAGGCAAAGCGCAAGATCCGATTTATGATTTCCCAGGCATTGACGAAGGAATCATGGGTATGGCCTTCATCGAAAATGTGGTGAGATCTGCCCAAGACAATACAAACAAGTGGACAAAATTTGAACTATAATATAACCATGACTAAAATCAAAGTTGGAATCGTAGGAACCGGTTTTATCGGACCCGCTCATATCGAGGCATTACGCCGTTTACCTAATATTGATGTAGCTGCGCTTTGCGAAGTGACCATCGAACTAGCTGAAGCGAAAGCGAAGCAATTAGGCATTGGCCGCTGGTATACCTTTGAAGAATTATTAAAGCAAGACGATATTCAGTGTGTACACATCTGTACGCCTAACTTCTTACACTACTCGCAGTCGAAAGCTGCTTTGCTAGCTGGGAAGCACGTGGTGTGTGAAAAGCCTTTGGCAAAAGACCTACACGAAGCAGAAGAATTAGTCGAATTAGCGGCTAAAACAGGTTTAGTGAATGCGGTTCACTTTAACTTACGCTACTACCCTTTAGTACGTCAAATGAAGACGATGCGCGAGAAAGGTGATTTAGGAGAAATCTATTCAATCATCGGTAGCTACTTACAAGATTGGTTATTCTACAATACGGATTATAACTGGCGTTTAGAGCCGGACAAATCAGGTGATTCCCGCGCTATCGCCGATATCGGATCTCACTTATTAGACGTTATCGAATACATCACAGGTTTGAAAACAGTCGAAGTGATGGCTGATTTCAACACGGTTCACAAGGTGCGTAAGAAGCCTTTGAAGCCAGTAGAAACGTATTCAGGCAAAATGTTGCAACCTGAAGATTATGCGGATGTACACATTAACACGGAAGACCACGCGAACGTTTTATTGCGTTTTGACAATGGAAACCGTGGTTGTGTGACTGTATCACAAGTTTCAGCAGGTCGCAAGAACCAATTGAAATTAGAGATCTCTGGTTCGAACAAGACTTTTGCCTTTAACTCTGAGTCCCCTAACGAGATGTGGATTGGTAACCGTGATCAAGCGAACCAAGTGTTGATGCGCGATCCATCTTTGGCTTACCCAGAAGCAACGGCGTTAATGACTTTCCCAGGAGGTCACAACGAAGGTTTCTCTGATACATCGAAGCAATTATTCAAGGAAGTGTACGCAGCCGTTGAAGCTGGCAAGCAACCTGAAAACCCGAAATACCCCACTTTTGCAGACGGATACCGTGAATTACTAATTTGCGAGCGCATTTTAGATTCAACACGTTCTCAACAATGGGTTAAAATCTAAACCTCTATTATATGAAAACGATACAAGGGCCAGCGATATTTTTGGCACAATTTATGGGCGACGAAGCCCCATTTAATTCCTTAGACAGCATCACCACGTGGGTAGCTTCTTTAGGTTACAAAGGTGTGCAGATTCCTTCTTGGGATTCACGTTGCATCGACCTACAGAAAGCCGCAGAATCAAAGACGTATTGCGATGAGATCGTAGGGATGTTAGCTACCAAAGGCTTACAAATCACCGAATTATCTACGCACCTTCAGGGTCAATTAGTCGCGGTTAACCCGGCTTATGACCTAGGATTCGATGCTTTTGCCCCAGATTCCGTAAAAGGAAATCCAAAGGCACGTACTGAATGGGCGATCCAACAATTAAAATACGCAGCTAAAGCCTCTCAAAACTTAGGCCTAAACGCGCACGCCACTTTCTCCGGCGCTTTAATGTGGCACACGGTTTATCCTTGGCCACAACGTCCAGCTGGATTAGTCGAGCAAGGATTCAAAGAATTAGGACGCCGTTGGTTACCGATTTTAAATACCTTCGATGAATGTGGCGTAGATTTATGCTACGAGATTCACCCTGGTGAAGATTTACACGATGGCGTGACGTTTGAGATGTTCTTAGACGAGGTAAAAGGTCACAAGCGCGCGAATCTATTGTATGATCCATCGCACTTTGTGTTACAGGCTTTGGACTACAAACAATACATTGACTTCTACCACGAGCGCATCAAAATGTTCCACGTAAAAGACGCCGAATTCAATCCAACAGGAAAGCAAGGCGTTTATGGTGGCTACCAATCTTGGATCAACCGCGCCGGCCGTTTCCGCTCATTAGGCGACGGACAAGTGGATTTCAAAAGCATCTTCTCTAAATTAACCCAATACGGATACGACGGATGGGCTGTTTTAGAATGGGAATGCTGTATCAAAGATCCAGTTCAGGGAGCAACAGAGGGTGCGCCGTTCATCGCGAGCCACATCATCAAAGCAACCGAGAAGGTATTCGATGATTTTGCTGGAACCGGAGCGGATGAAGAGTTCAATAAGAAGATTTTAGGTCTTTAAGACTTACCTCATTATTCAATAAAAAAGCCCCTGAATTTACAGGGGCTTTTTTTATTCCTTCGTTAACACATAGATAAACCAAGAGGCAGATAACAAGACCACATTCTTAATAATGTATTGTCCTGTCAAAGTCAGGGTTAAAAAGGATTGCCACGTTTCGTTTGGCAAGAAAATGACTGGCAAAAATGTTGTAAACATATGCGCAATCATCACCCAAAAAGCCACTTTTGTCAAGCGCGGGAACAACCATAAAAAACCAACAACACACTCCCCTATTCCTAACATCACTAGAAACGTTTGAATTCCCATATAAGGCTCTAACGTTAGATTGAAAAGCTTAGTCACCAATCCCTCTGCAGGAGAAGTACCTAGCACTTTCAAAAGCCCAAACCAAATATAAACCAATGCGATCATCGCTCGATTCATCCAAGCAGCCGTCTCTAAGGCATGCAAGCGTGTTTTGCTGATAGTTACCATGACTTATTGTGCGCCGTCCGCATTAGCTTTTTGAACTGCATACGTCCCTATCGCCTTTCCATGCTTTCCTCCCATCGTGCAATCCACCCGGAAGTGAATCAAACCATACACACGGGAATCAGATGCCTGCTGTGCATAATTGTTGAATGCATTTGATTTCTCAGGAAAAAATGCGGCTAAAACCGTTGAGGCAGCAAATGAAAAAGTGGAGTGCCCAGAGGTATAACTTGGGAAATTAGGCAATCCAACCGATGTTTTTAGACCAAACTGCTGCGGACGAGGACTATAATAGAAATACTTTGTCTCCCAACACGCAATTCCCGCATCCATCAGAGCTGTACCTACATAAGCTAACATGCGCGCCATACGGACTTCAGAATACTTTGCTTCCACACCTGCCTCACAAGCATAGCGATGCCAGTGTCCTGGTGGCGTGTAGGAACCCGGACCATCTGCCCAATAATTAGCGATGGCTGCTTGCTCTCTCGTTTGGCTTTCATTAATCCGCTGTAATTCAGCTAAATCAGCAGTAAATTCAGTAGAACCCGGCAAATATGGAATCGCTGGACGAATGGATTCTAAGGTTGCGCGGTCAAAATTCCAAGTCTTCACCGCACCATAATTAGGCAACATAGGAGGACGTGCTGGTAATTCCTGACTTGCCCAAAGCGTAGTCAATCCTACCTTTTTCGCATTTGCAATTAAATCCGGAACAATCGCTTGATTATTTGATGCACTCATTCCATCTGTTTTCGCTCTTGCCATTACCTTAGCGGCTACGGCCGCCCCAAGATTTGCACCCGCAACTACATCCGAAGTCACATTGACCTTCGCCCATAGCGGAGCATTTTTTGCTTCCGCTAATTTAGCCGCTAAAAAAGGGCCTTCACCTGGGAACATCGCTAACAAAATTACATAACTCGCCTGTGCCACTACCGCATCTTCAGAAGGATAGGAAGGCATCGTTGAAATAGGTAATAAAGGCTTAATTGTCGCATCTAGCACGTAAGGCGCCTGGCGATTGTACTGGTATTTGTACTTCCAAGCACTAACCAGCGCATCGTATTGTGCCACCGATAAATAGGCTAAAGCTCTAGCCGTATAGGGAGGATTAGCAAATGGGAATTTCGGATCTGCCAAAGGGTCCGCCGCATTAGGCACTGGATAAACACCCGCCGCATTCGCCGCTGGAGGAATATTGTACCGCGCAGCTAATTCCCGACCTATTTCATTCCAACGCAAAACCGCACCAGCTCCCCAATACTGAACCGCTGCTTTTTGGTCCGCCGTAATTTCTAGCACTTTCACTGAATCTACTTCCTTTTTATAAGCCGCATCTGAATTTAATGCAGGCACCGTAACTTCCGTAGGACTGGTTAAAATAAAGGTTTTCCAATTTCCAGCCGCTTCATCTACCTTAGCTGGAGCATAGGGTTCAATAACCGATTCCAAGACAGATTTATCGCATGACCACACCGTGATCAAGACGAACAAACTAAGTATATATTTCATTCTAATTAATTTTAAATTGATACAATACCCCTACTGAAATAGAGATGCTTTGACCCACGTTTTGGCCATCGACTACATAAGCAACTCGCGCGTTGACACCGATTTTCTTGGGCTGGTATTTACCATAAATACCCACCGTAGTCATCGTCAAATCATTCGTCAAGAAAGGCATGTCATTACGACGGATATCATCCCCTTTCGTACAAGAGAAGTGCTCAGCAAACAATTCGAGTTGGTTATCCTTCTTCAGATAGCCCAAACGAAAGGCCCCATCAAAGGCATCTGGAACAGGAACCTGATTTGAATTATACAATCTGCTACCACCTAAAAAGGAATCACGATCGGTTTTCACCTTACCTCTTGCTTGATATGCGATAGAGCTATTTAGATAGAGATGATTTGGCAAAGCATACGAAAGCATACCACGCAACATGGCCGCTTTTGTTCCTAAACCAATCGACAAAGGCATGAAATCTGGTACATAATTAGTGACCGGTGTACTTAATCCAACTACCGCATGTGCGGTTATACCTTTATATGCCTTGCTTTTTACTTTGACAAAAACCGAGGCATCTTGAAAACCTTGCTGACCCATCAAGTTACCCTGGCTCGCATTCGTTTTCACATAGGGAACCATGGCGATTACATTGATATCACGCGTTATACCGTAAGCCATCATCGCTGTTGCGGATTCCGTGCTTAGACGTCCTAAATTCGGATTATCCCGCTTTAGGTTATTTTCCCAGTAATTTGTCCAGGAGCTGTGGCCATAAATCAAGGCGCCACAGGCTAATTTTTTGTTCATATAGATCGCGTCATGAGGCATTTGAGCCTTTAATTCAACGAAACCTAGCAAACAAAATAAAAGAGTTATACACTTTTTCATTTGCTTAATTTTTTAAATAATACACGATATTCTGGGACATTCCTGTCCTAGAAAATAAAGAGTAGAAAAATTAAGCTTGCCGTGGCGGCGAGAAAAATGCAGACGAGAAGTCTTGAGTGGGTAAAATTGGATGACTGATTGCCTCTTTAGCAGTAGGCCAATCTAAGATATAGAATACCCAGCCAGATGACTGAGCACAATATTCTTTCACTAAGGTATTAATTAATTTAGTTTTAGCTGGAGTAGAACCAGGCTCATCTGTTAGATGCTCATTTACCTGCTCGGCTAAATCAAAGAAGTTCTCGCGGGCATTTCGGTCTTTCACCATGACCGTTACTAAGGTGTCATTTTCCACCTTACGAGACTTCATCTCATAGAATTCATCTCCTTGGCGAACAGATCCATCTACTTCTTCAGCAGATACCCAATCTGTTTGATAAGGCAAATTGATCGGGATTTTAACGACAACCGTTTCTTCCGTTTCCGGATCGATGGCTACCGTATTCCCATCCGAAAGATACTGCAACGCGAAACCGCCTGCTTGGTAAAGCAGCACAGAGAATAGCATTATGGCAAGTATTTTCTTCATTATAGAGTAAAAATAGGCTATTTTTCAATAACTGTGCCTAATTCTTGGGAAATATTTTTTTGAATTTCTTTCAAACGGAGGAATTCTAGCAAGACGCCATCCATCTCCGGAGAGTCAGCTTGCAAAGAATCCAATTTAGAAAGTACTTCCTGCAAATGCTGATCATTATATACTTTACGAAGTCGTAATACATTTTTATAGGCCAAATCCTCTAGCATCTCCTCATCCGTATTCACGCGAATTTCATGCTTATCCTTCCATTCGGAAGACACAGAATGCTTATCAGACGAGATATTAATCGAGAAAGATTGGATTTCCTCATCTGCATGATGTAGAAAGAAATCAGGCTTAGGTGCACGCTGAGCCGCAAATTCTTGCTTGCAAAGGTCCAAAATGCGAATAAAAAGCGGCGTTTGAAAAACGGTTCCCTCCAGTTCATCGATTAAATAATGAACCACAGTTAATCCTGGCGCCTGTGTTGGATTAATTTCCAAATGACCATAATTGATCATCAAACGCACACATTCTAATTCTTGGTAATAGGCTAGATTTTGTACTTCAACCGTCTGATCACCCTGAACAGGTTCGATCAGGTCTCTTACCTCCGCATATTGCTGCGCGGAGATTTGTTGAGGCTCATTGGAAGCCCCTTTCATTTTCTTTAACTGAATCTTATTTAATTCAGCCAGCAAGACATCTTCATCCATCCGCATCATGGAGGCGGTCTTTTGAATGAATAAGCTACGCTGAATCGCATCAGGTATTTTGGAAATGGATTGCACCATTTCTTTAATCATCTCTGCCTTTTTGAAGGGATCGTCTCCCGCTTCTTCTTTGAAAAGATTTGCTTGAAATGAGATGACATCCTTCGCCTCTTTCTTAATATAGTCAACAAAGGCCTCAGAACCGATTTTCCGAACGAAGGAATCCGGGTCATTCCCTTCTGGGAACACCACTAACTTCACTTGTAAGCCTTCTTCAAGAATCAAATCCATTCCACGTAATGCGGCCTTGATACCTGCAGAATCACCATCATACAACACAGTAACATGCTGAGTGAATCGACCGATCAACTTGATTTGCTCGATGGTCAATGAGGTACCTGATGACGCTACCACATTTTTTATCCCTGCTTGGTGCAGGGAAATTACATCGGTATAGCCTTCTACTAAATAACAAACGTCTTTCGAACGAATCTCATTTTTCGCTTGGGAGATACCATATAAAGTGGCCGACTTATGGTAGACTTCTGTTTCAGGAGAGTTGAGGTATTTCGCCTGGTTCTTTGCATCATTACGCAGGATACGCGCACCAAAAGCGATGATCTTTCCCGACACATTGTGAATCGGAAAAATTACTCGATTACGGAATCGGTCATAGACTTTTCCGTCGTCATTTTTCTGTGTGACTAGACCCGCCTTTTCAATGATTTCTTGCGAGAACCCTTGTTTTAAAGCCGATTTCAAGAAGGCATCCCAAGCTTCTGGGCTATAGCCTAAATCGAAGGATTGTAAGGTTGCATCGGAGAAACCGCGTTCCTTGAAATAAGGAAGTGCGATAGACTTGCCTTCGTCTGTATCGTATAATTGCTTTTTGAAAAATTCTTTGGCGTATTCGAGGATGATGAGTAGACTTTCGCGCTCGTTTTGACGAACGAGCTGGTCGTCGGTCATTTCCTCTTCTTGGATGTCGATGCCGTATTTTTTGGCCAAATGACGTAAAGCCTCGCCATATCCCAGCCCCTCCATATCCATAACAAAGCGGACAGAATCTCCGGCCTTACCACAACCAAAACATTTGTAGATTCCCTTCGCAGGTGAAATAGAGAAGGAAGGCGTTTTCTCGCCGTGAAAAGGACAACAAGCCCAATAGTTCGCTCCCTTTTTCTTAATAGTGACATAATCCCCGATGACGTCTGCCACCGCAGCCGTTTGCTTTATTCGCTCGACGGTTTCGGGATCAATGCGCATATTACAATAATAAACCAGCTAGGGTTGCAGATAAGTAAGAAGCTAATGTACCCGCGATTAAGGCTTTAAATCCTAATTTAGCTAAGTCTGAACGACGGGAAGGAGCTAATTCGCCGATACCACCGATTTGGATAGCTACCGAAGAAAAATTAGCAAAACCACAAAGCGCAAAACTTGTAATGGCAATTGTTTTAGGGTCTAAAGTCGCCTTCAAGTGAACCATATCAAGATATGCCACAAATTCATTTACGACCATTTTCTTACCCATTAAGGCACCAGCCACTTCAATATCTTGGGCAGGCACACCCATAGCGAAAGCAAATACAGAGAATAACTTGCCTAAAATCGTATTCATCGATAGTTCTGGATAATTCACCCAAGCACCGATATGGCCTAAACCTAAGTCAACTAAAGCAATTAAGGCAATAAAACCGATTAACATCGCGATGACATTTAAACCTACTTTCAATCCCTCACTCGCACCTGCCGCGATCGCATCTACTAAATTCGCATGCGTTTTAGACAATTCTAATTTCACTTCGCCTTCGGTTTCTGACTTCTCCGTTTCAGGGAACATGATTTTAGAGATAACTAAAGCACCTGGCGCCGCCATTAAACTAGCCGCTAATAAATAGGCCGCTGGAACACCTAGCGAGATATAAACAGCCATAACACCACCTGCGATGCAGGCGAAAGAACCTGTCATCGAAGCCATCAGCTCCGAATTCGTCATATTTTTCAGATAAGGCTTGATCATGATTTGCGCCTCTACTTGGCCTACAAAAGTAGATGCCACATTCGAAAGAGCCTCTGCCCCACTCACGCCCATTAACCAGTGTACACCTTTACCCATGAAAGAAACGACACGCTGAAGAATGCCTAAATGATAGAACATATTCACTAAAACAGCCACAAAAATGATCGTAGGAACTACTTTAAAGAAGAAAATATAATCGTTTCCTGGACCAAAAGCCTTGATCATCAAATCACGATTCACTAACGAACCGAACACAAATTGTGCCCCTTTGTCCGCTTGACCTAACAAGGTATTGATGGAATCACCTAACCACTGGAAGAGGTTTTGGCCTACTTCAGTCTTCAAGATAAAGACCGCTAACAACACTTGTAACAAAAGACCTACGCCTACTGTCCGGTAATTAATTGCTTTACGGTTATTTGACATTAAAAATGCTACCCCTAAAATCAATACGATACCGAGTAACCCTGTAAATCTTTCCATTATGCTGTTGTTGGTGTAATTCGCCTATTTTTTTTCAAGGCTAATTGTAAATTTATCAAATGCTAAGCCCTCAACCAAATCCTCTTCTTTGATTTCATAAAATTTCGTGTGGATATCAAACGGTTCATCACTCTCAATTTTCCAATAAGTCCCATCCTCTTGCATTTCATAGGAGTTTTTGGTATCCCGTAAATTCCAATCCAAGATGGTGATGGCCAAATTTTTAGCGCGCGTATTCACTAGTTCAAAGAGTGATTCAATGCGTCTGTCAAAGCTTCGCACCATCACGTCTGCACTTCCTCCATAAATTTTCGCATCGCCCTCATTGTGGAAATAATACAAACGGGTATGCTCTAAATACTCCCCTACGATCGATTTAATGAAGATATTCTCTGATAAACCCTTGCGCTGAGGACGCAGGCAGCAAATGCCTCTCACGATCAATAAAACTGGCAAACCCGCTTGAGAAGCCTTATAGAGCGCATCCATCGTCTTCAAATCTTGCAAGGAATTGATCTTCCAGCAAATACCTGCCGGTTTTCCTTCTTTGTGATTCTTCACCTCCATCTCAATCATTTCAATTAAACGATTCCGCATGTCGCGCGGAGCCGTAATCAAATGCTCGTAATGAGTCGGCATCGAGTGCCCTGTAATAACATTGAAGAACTCTGAAATATCTTGTGTAATACGCGTATCTGTCGTTAAAAGACCAATATCGGTATATAATTTAGCCGTATCCTCGTTATAATTTCCAGAGGAAAGATGGGCATAACTTACTACATGATTGCCTTCATTGCGAATGACTTGAAGTAATTTAGTGTGCGTTTTTAAACCCGGAATACCATAAATCACAAAGCAACCTGCTTTCTGCAATTTCGTCGCCTCCTTGATATTGTTTTCCTCATCGAAACGCGCCTTCACTTCAAACAAAACGGAAACGTGTTTTCCTTGTTCCGCAGCACGCAATAAAGCACTCGCAATTCGCGAATTCTTCGAAATACGGTATAACGTAATCTTAATCGCTAATACCTTCGGATCCTCTGCCGCTTGTTCTAACAATTGAATAACCGGCTCAAAATTATTATAGGGATGGTGTAATAAAATATCCCCCCGTTTAATGGTATCAAAAATATCATCAATCACCACCGACTTTAGCCCTAAAGCTGGAACCACGGCTGGATTAACCGCTAATTGAGTTTTAAATTCGGAGTGTTTTAATATCTGCCAAAAACACGTAAAATCAAGAATCGAATTCTTAACAAAAATATCCGAACGCTCTAAATTCCAACGCTTTAACATCTCTGTTAACAAGAATTCCGAATGGAATTTCTCCACCTCTACCCGTGTCACACGACCCAAACGACGGTCTTTAATCTTCTTCTTCACCTCATCCACGAAATCCGTATCCGAATCTTCGTGTTCCACTAAATCAAAATCTCCATTCCGTGTAATACGGAATAAAGTCGTCGATTCAATCTCCACATTGCGGTACAAAATCTGTAAGTGATGGCGAATAATTTCTTCAATCGGTATAAACAATACGTTGTCCTCCCGCTCAATCACATAGAAACGCTTTAAATTCAAGGGGATTTGAACAAAAGAAATCTTCTGCTCCTTCTCATTTCTCGTTTTCTTTTTATCCGAAACCCCTAGCGTAACCACCCCAAAAATCAAGGTCTTGGCTAATAAACTCGGGAACGTATGTGTATGATCAAAGACCATCGGGGTCAACATCGGATAAATCGTCCGCTGAAAATAGGTCGCCACCTCTTCCTTTTCTTCCTCCTCTAAATCATCCAAACAAGCTAATAAAAGACCATTCTCCGGAAACAAGGGCAATATTTCTTCCATGAAAAGACGGTGCTTTTCTTGGGTAAACTCCTGCGCTTGATCAATAATAGCTTGTTTAAATGGCACCTCCCGAAGGCCACAATAATCCGTCCGCTCTTTCCCTAAATCAATGTAATTATACAAAGAACCCATTCGGATGGTAAAAAACTCATCCAAATTAGAGGCTGTGATTGCTAAGAACTTCAAGCGATCAAATAAGGATTTAGAGGAATCCCTAGCTTGATCCAGCACACGCTCATCAAATTTTAACCAAGATAAATCCCGAGAGATGAACTTCGCCTTGGCGATGGTGTCATTCGACTTTTGGGTCGATTTGTCCACCTTTCGATTTTGCTCCCTAGGAGCCATCAAATTAATCTTCCAATTCGTAGGCGTAAGTAAAGACAAAAGATTCCCGGTAAGGGAATCTTTTGTCTCATCGTGTTTCAGTATTTTATCTAATTCACTCATTTATTCAGTGGGTATTTGATTTTTTATCGCTTGGTAATCAGAGCCCAAACGCCCCATTTCTGTGGCCAAGAATTTCTGAAGTTCTAAGTTAAACAAGCCCTTTTCTTCTTCTGTTAAGGAATTGTAAAAGTCTTTCAATTCTTGATTGATCTTTTGCTTTTCTTCTAACGTCTCTGCGTGAATACCCCGCAAATGGTAGGATTTAAAATCAAAATTCATTCTAAACGTCTACTTTAGCGTATTTAGCATTCTTCTCAATGAAGTCACGACGTGGCGCTACCTCATCCCCCATTAACATAGAGAACAATAAATCTGCTTCAATCGCTGATTCCACCGTTACTTGCTTCAAGGTACGAGACTCCGGATTCATCGTAGTTTCCCACAACTGTTCCGCGTTCATCTCTCCAAGACCCTTATAACGTTGAACACCTACATTATCTTCTTTTCCGCCACCTGCTAATTCCTGAATCGCTTGTGCACGTTGATCTTCCGTCCAAACATAACGAACCTGTTGACCTTTCTTCACTTGATACAACGGTGGCTGAGCGATATAAATACAACCGCGATCTACTAATTCGCGCATGTAACGGAAGAAGAATGTTAAAATCAAGGTACGAATGTGACTACCGTCAACGTCCGCATCGGTCATGATGATTACCTTGTGGTAACGCAACTTGTCCATATTCAACGCACGCTCGTCTCCATCTTTTCCGAAAGAAACGCCTAGCGCCGTAATCATATTCTTAATCTCTTCGTTTTCGTAGATACGGTATTCTTGTGCTTTCTCTACGTTCAAAATCTTACCACGTAATGGAAGGATCGCTTGGAAAGCACGGTTACGACCTTGTTTCGCCGTACCACCCGCTGAATCTCCCTCGACAAGGTAGATCTCGCATGTTTCTGGATCTGAATCAGAGCAGTCAGCAAGCTTACCTGGCAAGGAGTTCGAACCTAAAACCGTTTTACGTTGCACCATTTCACGTGCCTTACGAGCTGCGTGACGCGCTTGTGCGGCTAAGATAACTTTGGCTACGATTTGACGAGCTTCTTTCGGGTGCTCCTCTAACCAAGACTCTAACATATCTGACATCGCTGCAGAAACCGCACCAGAAACCTCCCCATTACCTAGTTTGGTTTTTGTTTGGCCCTCAAACTGAGGCTCCGCCACTTTCACAGAAATAACCGCTGTCAAACCTTCCCGGAAGTCATCCCCCGCGATATCGATTTTCAATTTATCTAAAGCACCTGACTTATCAGCGTAGTTTTTCAACGTACGAGTCAAAGCACCGCGGAAACCCGCTACGTGCGTACCCCCTTCAATCGTGTTAATGTTATTTACATACGAAACCACGTTCTCTGTATAGGATGTGTTGTACATCATCGCTACTTGAACTGGTACGCCGTTCTTATCACCTTCCATGTAGATAGGCTCAGATAATAATGGCTCACGCGTTGAATCCAAGAAAGTTACGAACTCGCGAAGACCTCCCTCTGAGAAGAATTCTTCCGTTTTTGCTACGTTATTTTCATCCAATTCACGCATATCCGTTAATTGAATACGAATACCCGCATTCAAGAACGATAATTCACGTAAACGACCCGCTACTGTTTCGTATTTGTATTCAGTTACCGTAAAGATTGTTTCATCCGGCTTAAATAAAACCGATGTACCGGTACGATCTGTTGTTCCTACCTCTTTTACTGGGTATTGTGGAACACCGATTTTGTATTCTTGTTGGTAAATTTTACCATCGCGGCTATAAACCGTCACTTTTAAATCGGTAGATAAGGCATTCACACAAGAAACCCCTACACCGTGCAAACCTCCAGAAACTTTATAAGTGTCTTTGTCAAATTTACCACCGGCGTGAAGCACCGTCATTACTACCTCTAGAGCAGAACGCTTCTCCTTCGTGTGCATTCCCGTAGGGATACCACGACCATTATCTTCTACTAAAATGGAATTATCTGTATTGATCGTTACTTTGATCATATCGCAATGACCCGCTAACGCCTCATCAATCGAGTTATCAACTACCTCCCAGATCAAGTGATGAAGACCCTTAAAGCCTGTATCACCAATGTACATGGAAGGACGTTTACGAACCGCCTCTAAACCCTCTAATACTTGAATATTATCTGCACCATAATTTGCCCGATCCTGAGCTGATGTATCTTGTGCTTCTGACATAATGTAATTTAATGTGTGTTAAAACGAGCTTATTAATCGCCCGAAACTTGTGTTGATTAGTAGCCTTAAAAATATAAAAATTAACTAAATAATCCTAATGTTTGAAGTGACGAATTCCCGTCATGACCATAGCTAAATCGTTCGCATCACAGTAATCAATGGAATCTTGATCCTTAATCGATCCACCCGGTTGCGTAACTGCCACAATACCCGCATTTCCTGCGATTTCTACGCAATCTGGGAACGGGAAGAAAGCATCAGATGCCATCACCGCGCCGTTTAAATCAAAACCAAATTCTTTCGCTTTATCAATCGCTTGCTTCAAGGCGTCTACACGAGATGTTTGGCCTACTCCTGAAGCTAATAACTGACCGTCATTCGCTAAAATGATGGTATTTGATTTCGTATGCTTACAAATTTTTAATGCGAAGGCCAAAGCGCGCTTCTGCTCATCCGTAGGAATGCGTTTGGTCACCGTTTTGAAATCTTCCACGCCTTCCATCACTAAATCCTTATCTTGTTCTAATACCCCGTTTAACAAGGTCTTAAACATTACTTTCGGGAATTCAACTTGGTTACGCTTCAACAGAATGCGATTTTTCTTTGTCTTTAAGATTTCCAAAGCCTCCTCCGTAAAGTCTGGGGCAATTAGAATCTCACAGAATAAGGGATTGATCGACTCAGCTGCTGCTTTGTCTACGGTATTGTTTGTCGCTAATACACCACCGAAAGCCGAAATCGGATCACAAGAAAGCGCCTTATCGTACGCCTCTTTTACCGAAGAACCAGTCGCTACGCCACATGCATTCATGTGCTTGATGATAACGAATGCTGTCTCTTTAAACTCATCTAAAAGTGAAAGGCAAGCATCTACGTCTACTAAGTTATTGTAAGACAATTCCTTACCGTGTAGTTTGTCAAATAAAGCCGTTAAATCTCCGTAGAACTTACCTTGTTGGTGCGGATTTTCGCCATAACGTAAACCGTGCACTGGCAATGTCGTATAATTGGCCAAATCTGCAGATTGGCCTGCAAAATAACGTTGAATTGCTCCATCGTAGTGCGATGAAACAGCAAATGCCTTTCCTGCAAAACTTCTACGCTCTTCTAACGTCGTTGAAGTAGAACCGTGTGCCGCAAAAATCGCAGAAACTTCAGCGTATTGATCACGAGATGAAACGATTAATACATCGTTAAAATTCTTCGCGCCACCGCGGATCAAAGAGATGCCACCAATGTCAATTTTTTCAATAATATCCTCATCAGATGCTCCAGACGCAACCGTCTCCTCGAATGGATATAAATCCACCATCACTAAATCTAGGGCTGGAATATCGTATTGTTTAGCTACAGCCACATCCTCCGCTAAGTCGCGACGGTGTAAAATTCCACCAAAAACCTTCGGATGCAAAGTCTTTACGCGACCACCAAAGATCGACGGATATCCCGTTAAATCTTCTACTGCAATCACTGGAATACCTAATTCTTCGATGAAAGACTGCGTCCCTCCCGTAGAATAAAGTGTCACTCCGTTTTTATGAAGTTCTTGAATGATAGGCGCTAAACCGTCCTTGTAAAAAACCGAAATTAAGGCTGATTGAATTTTCTTAACTGACATGGGGCTTGATAAAAAATGAAGCCTCAAAGGTACGAAATTCAGCCCAAAAAGCCGTCTATTTTTTAGCCATTTTTTGGTAGCGCAACAAGCCCTCTAAATAATAGTAATCTGCGTAGATTAAGGGCACATCAATCTCTGAATTCAACGATTTCGCTCCTACGCAGTGCTTGATCAAGAAGTGATTATTTTCACCTAAAGCCGCGCGGTAAGCTGGCGACGAAAGTGACTCTAACATCTTCACCGCATCGGCATAATAACGCTTCCCTTTCTCCCCAGAATACGTGCTCAATTCTAGCAAAGCAGATGCCGCGATGGCACCTGCCGAAGCATCACGTTCCTCTGTCGGGATATTGGGCGCATAAAAATCCCAATACGGAATTTTGTCAGCCGGTATATTCGGATGATTCAAATAGAAATCGGAAATTTTTTGGGCGAAGTCTAGGTATTTCTTATCCTTCGTATTGCGGTACATTTCCACGTAACCGTACATCGCCCAGGCATGACCACGCGTCCAGGTAGACTCATCTTGGTAGCCTTGGTGTTGTTTTTTGGCCAAAACCTTACCATCCACATCATAGCAAATCACATGATAGCTCGAATAATCCGGTCTGAAATGATTCTTCATCGTATTATCCGCATGAATGATCGCAATCTCCTTAAAACGAGGATCACCGGTCTCCCGAGAAGCCCAGAACAATAATTCCAAGTTCATCATGTTGTCGATGATCACTGGATATTGATAACCGCCTTTGAAGCCATTCCAAGACTTAATCAAGCCAATTTTTGGGTCAAAACGCGTCGCCAAAGACTTCGCTGATTGAATCAACACCTTCTTGTATTCCGGATCTTTCGTTAGACGCAAGCCATTCCCAAAAGAATCGTACATCATAAACCCTAAATCATGCGTTCCCGTATTATACTGCTCCTTCTTCACCGCAGCCGTCCATAAACGCGCAGCTGATTCCCATTTCGGATCTTTTGTTTTTTCGAATAAGTACCAAAGTCCGCCCGGGAAGAAACCTGAACACCACCACTTCGAAGGCATATTGCGATAGGTTCCATCTTGTTTTGCAGAGTGCACCGTCGTGCTTGTGTCAGGCTGAGCCGCTAACATCAATTGGTATTGCTGACCAGCTAGAGCGATTTGTTTGTCCACATCAATTTTCTGTGCGAAAAGGGAAGTGGAGAGGAAAATGAGGGATAAAATTTTTTTCATAGGTTTAGTTTTTTAATTAGAGCACAAAGAATAAAGCATAAAGAATAAAGTTGGAATCTCCTTCGGAGATGAATTTATGAAAGATTTTTCTCGAATCCATCCGCGAAGCGGATTCAATCTTTATTCTTTATTCTTTGTGCTCTATTCTTTCATTATCGGCCCATCCAGCCGCCATCAACGGTCAGTATGGTTCCGTGTACATAGTTAGAGGCATCCGATGCTAAGAAAACCACTGGACCTTTAAAGTCTTCTGGTTCTCCCCAACGTCCTGCCGGAATTCGTCCTAAAATAGAAGCACTGCGCTCCTGATCTTCGCGTAATGCCGTCGTATTATCTGTTGAAATATAACCTGGAGCAATTGCATTGACATTAACTCCCTTACCAGCCCACTCATTCGCTAAGGCCATCGTTAAGCGGGCAATTCCGCCCTTACTTGCTGCATAACCTGGCACGTTAATGCCGCCTTGGAAACTCAATAGAGAAGCAGTGAAAATGATTTTACCGGAACCCTGTGCTAACATAGCAGAACCTATCTCTCTACTTAGGATAAATTGAGACGAAAGATTCACCTCTAATACCTCATCCCAAAATTCATCCGAATGCTCTGCCGCTGGATTACGCAAAATGGTACCTGCATTATTGATTAAAATATCGATACGCGGAAAATCTGCTTTTACCTGTTTGATAAAGGCGTACAACGAATCACGGTTAGAGAAGTCTGCTTGGTAGGCTTTGAATTTTCGGCCCAGACCGACAACTGCTTTTTCAATGGCAGACCCTGAAAATTCTAACGAAGCCGAAACCCCAATAATATCGGCACCAGCCTCCGCTAAGCCTAAAGCCATCGCCATCCCGATGCCTCTTTTGCAACCCGTTACGAGTGCTACTTTTCCTGTTAAATCAAATGCATTTTTCATATTATTTCAAATGTACGGCGGAATCGTTGATTTGGTAGTTGTTGTGTTTCAGTAAATCCATCATCGCTGCTCCCGCTAAAAGTACGGGGCCATAACCGTGTGCCGCGAAAGGGGAAATCGGTCTGTGGTAGTAAAAGGCAGGATCCCAAGCTAAACCGGTGCCCACACAGGTACCTTCAACTTGGCCTTTTTCATTTACTTTCGTGTTCACTGCATTCCAGCCCAAAATAGCTGCAGGGCCGTAAATTTTCGGGTCTAACCAGCCTTTGTTGATACCTTTGGCCATCACATAGGTATAAATCGCCGTACAAGAGGTCTCTAAATAGGAATCGTTTTTATCTACTAATTGATGCCAAAAACCAGTTCCATCCTGCAAGGCCATCAGCCCTTTCAAGTGATTTTTCAATTGTGCCAAAATCGCCGGACGAGCTGGATGATTCGCCGGCAAATATTCCAATAATTCACAATTCGTCAACAAGGCCCAGCCATTCGCGCGACCCCAATGGAACTCCGGGTGCTCCGTCGCATCCACTAAATAGCCATGCATGTAAATGTTCAAGTTAGGGTTAAACATCCGTTTTTGATACGCAGCAAACTGAAACACAGCCTCCTCGTATTCTCCCAATTGCAATAGCGCAGGAATGGCCATATAGACATCATCCAACCACATCGTGTGGTGCAAAGGGCGAATTCTCACTAAAGTGCGATCCGGCAAACGGTGTTCTTCTTTTAAGATGAAGTCAGACGCGCGCTTCGTTATATACGACATGTCCGTAGTGAAACCCGCATTCTTCGCTTTAACCACCGCCATTCCCATGGCACCGATATCATCAAGCGCTCGTGGATGCACTAATCCTTTTAATACGTGTGATTGCGCTGTAGGAATCTTGATCGCCTCTGGAACAGCTGAATTAATTAGGTTCAAGCGATTAAATACATAGTTTTTGTATTTCTCATCGCCTGTCACTTGAGACAAAGCTAGCATCCCAGAATAGGTCACGCCCCACTCATAGGAAATTGGGCGAAAATCGCCTTTGCTGAAAATGGCGTTAGCGTTATAGGTTTTCACCTCAGCGCCACTGGATTTATCGACAAAACGATTGGGGGTAGCAGCTTCTAAATAGGTAAATACACGATCTAGCGTTTTCTGGATATCAGCCACCGCTGGTGCCCCGTAAGGCGTGGGATAATCTGGCTGCAGAGCGTGTAAGGGCGCTGTGGCATCGGAAGCGGAGGTGATGTTTTTTTGGGCGAAAATGGGCCCAGACAATAAAAGTACAAGTAGTGTATAGCGCATAAAAAAAGGTTCTCTCTATTTAAAGCAGAGAGAACCTTTTACTTACTATAATCGAGGGATTATTTTTTCATTTCAATACCTGAAATCTGCACCACAATTTGTTGCTCCGTTGCTTTCGGGTTTACCGCCACAAAATACAAGTCATGAGATCCAGAAGTGGCTTGGATGGCTACTTTTTGAGCAGATGGTCCTGACATACGACGAGGTGCAGCCGGTGCCGCGGCAGCTGGTGCTGCTGCTGTCGCTGGTGCTGCTGCTGTTGCAGCTACTCCCGTTCCTAGTGGAGCTCCCTTTCCTGGCGTTGCAGCCGCCGGAGGAGGTCCACCAAAACCACCTTGAGAAACCTCAATAGGCGCTGTTTTACCAATAACCGTTCCCGTAGGTGAATCCAAACGAATTTCAATCACCCCACCTGCTGCGTTTGTTCTCGCTTGCGCAGAGGCTGAAATTTCGATCGTATTGATACCCGTTAAATCTAAATCCTTGTAACCTAGGTACGGATTTTGGCCTACCATGTTCGTCGAACGACCTGGCGTGATTAATTGCATGATGCCTTTAGATACATCCGCTTTCTCCACATTCAAGGCAGGGTGACGTAGGAACAACCATTTCTCTGATTGCACCGGTGCCATTTTCTTGTTTCCTTTATCTAAGTAGGTCGCACGTACGACGAATACGCCTTTAGAAGAAGATTGATCTGCTGGTTTTTTCAAGCCTAATTCTCCAGCGATACCGATTGCATTACTGGCTTTTTTATCCCCTAAACTAAGGATATAATTGACCATCGCTTTCGCATCTGCCTTAGAAATACTCGGGTGAGCAGACATCGCATGTTCTCCCCAAACTCCCATACCACCTGAAATCACCTTATCAGACAATTTCTCTAACACGTCTTGTCCCTTGTATTTCTCCGCAACCTCTTTGTAAGATGGTCCTACGGAACGAACAGACATTTGGTGACAAGACTTGCAATCACTCGCATTGATCAAACGAAGACCAGCCGAAGCGAATAAATCGCTATCAGCCTTACGGTGCGATTGCGCCATTTCGATCGGGTCATAACCTGACGCTACATAATCAACTGTTGCTGCCACTGATTCAGGAGCGATTCCTTTTCCTAAAGAACCGTCCTCCTTATCTTCTACCTTCACAGCATATTTTACTGGCTGTCCCTCGAAGTAGAATGACTTATTGCCTTCCACCGCGATATCCACCATTGGTGCCTCGTTTCCTACTAATATTTCCAAAGAAACTGTATTCGACAATCCCTTCGGATCAGCCGCCTTCAATGTCACTTCGTATTTACCTGCATCTCTTAATTGCAAAGTCGGATTATACCCAGCTAAATTCTTCACGAATTTCCCTGCCTTCTTCACCGTCCACGTATAGGTTAATTTATCGCCATCGAAATCTTTCGTTCCATCAGCCGATAAAGTCGTTGTGAATGGCGCTGCTCCCGCTTTCTTCGCTGCCGAAGCCTCCACATACGGCTTGCGGTTTCCACCTTGGTATTCAATCTTTACTAAACGCGCATTTTCATTACCACGGAACCAAGCCGATCCATATTCTAATACATATAAATCACCCTCTGGACTGAAGTCCATATCGATCGCAGAACCAAAGGTAGTTGAAGGCATAAAGCGCTCCATCGATTTATAATCTCCTTTTTCATCCATTGTCACGGCCATAATCCAGCCACGCATGAACTCCACGATTAACCATTTCCCTTCATAATACGATGGGAAAGCACGCTTAGCACCAGCGAAATCGGCTTTTCTAAATACAGGTCCACCCGTTGCAGAACGTCCCGACGAACCTACTAAAGGAAACTCTTCTGAAGTACCATATGGATACCAAATCATCGCCTTCGTTGCTGGAGGCAATTCGCGCAAACCGGTATTGTTAGGGGATTCGTTCACTGGAGCCGCGGGATTGAATTTAGGTCCAATCGCCATCGTTTCAAAATTCACATCCGCATAGGCCTGGTTATTTCCAATGAAATAAGGCCAGCCGTAATAGCCTGGACCTTTGGCCTGATTAAATTCATCATAACCACGAGGACCTTTTTCTGAATCCACCGACGCATCTGGACCTACCTCACCCCAATACAAGTAACCTGTTTTCGAGTCAATACTCGGTCTCCACGGATTGCGGTGACCCATCGTATAAATTTCAGGCTTCGTCTTAGGTGTGCCTGGTGCAAATAAATTGCCTTTAGGAATGGTATACGTACCATTCGGCTCTGGGTGAATGCGCAAAATCTTTCCACGTAAATCATTCGTATTCGACGCACCACGCTGATCATCCCAATATGCTTGACCTGGACGCTCATCGATAGGCGCATAACCATCTGAATTACTATTACTTGTGTTATTTCCTACCGTTAAGAAAAGGTTACCTGATTTGTCAAAAACCATTCCACCTCCCGTATGGCAACACTCCTCACGTTGTGTAGGAACCTCTAAAAGGACTTTTTGTTGCTCTACTAACAACTCATCCCCGCGCAATTCCATACGTGCAAGAATATGCTTTGTCTCCGTCGGATGTGCATAATAGAGATATAACCAGTGATTTTTGCTGAAGTTAGGGTCCAAAACAATTCCCATCAATCCCTCCTCTGCCACACGCTCTTGACCCAAACGGTTCTTGTATTTCGTGTTCACATTTAGGTGAGCAATTGTCTTCGTTTCTTTAGTCTTCGTATCATAGGACTTCACATCCCCTTTTCTTTCCACAAACAGGATACGTCCATCCGGCAAAAAGGTGAACTCCATGGGCTCATCTAATTTGTCCACTAAGACCGATTTCACAAAACGATTTTCATCTGGGGCCTGCGCAAGCGATTGAAGCACAGGAAATGCCATCAAAATGGCGAGGGTAATTTTCTTAATCATTAGGTTTAATTTATTATTCTACAAAAATGATACAATAATCGGATATTCAAAAAAGTGAAGTAATAATTGAGACGAAATCCCAGTTTTAGAGCATAAAGAATAAAGCACAAAGAATAAAGTCCATAGGGAATTAGTGCACAGGAAACAGTTCAGAATTCATCCCCGCAGGGGATTCCTACATTATTCTTTATGCTTTGTGCTTTATTCTTTATTAATATATTTACAATATGAAAACACTCCTCTACTGCCTTCTCTTCTTCCCCACTCTCCTATTCGCTCAAACAAATAAAGACGAATCCGACATCAAATCTGTCCTGAATACTCAGATTACCTTGTGGAATGCAGGTGATGTGAAAGGTTTCATGGAATACTATGAAAAATCACCTAACCTAAAATTCATCGGAAAGTCAGGTATCGTATCTGGATGGGAAGCCACATTAGCGCGTTATTTAAAATCCTATCCAAACAGAGAAACGATGGGAACACTGGATTTTGACATTCAAGAAATCGATGTAACAGAGGGAAAAACGGCCTGGGTATTAGGCAAATGGCATTTAACTAGACCAACGGTCGGTGATGCCGGCGGATATTTTACGTTGCTGATGAAAAAGGTGAACGGGAAGTGGCTGGTTGTGAGGGATCATACATCGTAGATTTTAGATATCTGTTACAAAAATGGCCTACGTCATATTTTTCGAAACAGATATCTAAAATCTAACGATGATCTAATTCTTATCAAAAGATCAAGAGCGATGTAGAAAGATTTACTGCTTGCGAGCTAACTTGGAGGTATTTCAAGAAAATATTTCGCAGGACATTTTCGGAAATACCTCCAAGTTAGCTCGCAATAGAAATCTAGATACTGACTCTCGAAAACACATAAAACATCTCCCCCGCAATTTGTCTAGACCTCGCATCATAATGCGCGGCTTCTTCCGGCGTATCATCAAATGCTTTTGGGTCCTCGTAGCGTACAGGGATTCTAGCTTCTGCTCCTGGAATAAAAGGACAATTTTCATCCGCATGCGAACAAGTCATGACCGAGGCAAAAATGCCATGCGGGTTGATGACGTCATTATATAATTTCGAAAATAAGATGATGGGCCGTGCATCTTGGGTGTGCAAGGCAAAGTAGATGGGGTTCGAGTGTCCGTGTTTGGAGATGATGAAACCCATTCTTTCTAAAGAGGCCACTGTGCGTTCATTGCAAGCGGTTACTTCTACGCCGCCAGAATAGCACTGAGCTGGGATTTGGAAATAATCTGCGGCGGTTTGGGCCCAGACTTGCGAAAATTGCGAGCGGCGCGAGTTGTGCGTGCAAATGAAATTCAGTCGAATTGGCTGCTCTTTCTTGCGTTTGTCTTTGATGTAATCAATCAAGACCTGTAAAATTTCTCTGCGTTCCTCTGGAATTTCGAGGGAGAGGATTTGTTCCAAATTTTGGTTTAATAAATCTTTCATCTTAGCAACATCCAGAGCCTGGAGCACAAGTGTTAGCAGCTTGAACTTCGGCGATTTTAAGTTTTGGTTTTTCTATCACAGCCGCTGCTGGGGGCATGCAACAAGCGGAGGCATCTTGCATTTCATAGTGCGGGTCATTGAATTCTGCATCCTCGTGGAAATAATATACTTCCCATTGAACACCATCTGGATCCGTAGCCCAGAATTTATCTTGAACGGCATAGCAGCAAGAGGTGCCTATTTCCTCTTTGGAAACAATACCTTGTTTTCTAGCTACTTCTAAACGGGCGTTCATTTCTTCAGCTGTCTCTACCTGGAAACCTAAGTGGCCAAAGTTTGACTGAACACGCTCCGGATTTTCAATGAACGAGATAATTAATGACGGGCTATCTAATACATATTTTGCATAACCCGGCTTCACTTTGGTGGCTGGGTGGCCGAAAAAAGTCGAGTAAAAATTCACCGATGCCGCTAAATTGCTGACATAAAGGGAGACGTGCATTCGTGGAAAAGTTGACATATTAACAACAATTAGATTTTTGTGCGATAAAATAGTTTTCAAAAAATGATCCAAAAAGTTGGCTAAATTCCGCCCACTTCGCTGGATTTATGCAATAACATACGGAAACTCCTTCGATGGTCCCTTGGATAAATCCGACCTCTTTCAACTCTCTTAAATGCTGAGAAACGGTAGCTTGTGCTAAGCCTAATTCTTGAACTAGATCGCCGTTAATGCAGGTATTGGATTTAACCAAAAATTGCAAAATCGCGACACGCGCTGGATGCCCTAATACTTTGGCCATCTGTGCAATCGCATTTTGCTCATCGGTAAACAGATCGGTTTTAGTAATTCCCATAGCTTAATTATTACATTGCAATATTACGATGAATAGGCTAAATAAAAAAGGCCGAAGCCTTTTTATTTTTAATCTCTATAATTCAAAGCCGGCTTGCGATCACCTAAAAGTGCCTTGTACTTAAATTCAGCCCCTTTTCGCTTATTCCATTCTGCTTTTGCAGCTTCGATTAACGCTGGGTTTTTAAATAGATCGAGGGCGGTTCCAGCGATCGTTTTCGCAGCCACCATCATTCCTTTTTTACCAATACTCGTTCCACCCGCGGCTACCGCCTGCCAGCTATGCGCTGTTGTACCCGGAACCCAAGTCGCTGTACCCAAACCAATCGTTGGAACTACCCAGCTTACATCACCCACATCCGTAGAGCCTCCGCCGCTCGGATCTGGACGACCTGGAACCACAGATGAAGTGGACGCTAAATCGGTTTGTAACATGCCCGGAGTTTGCTGTATTTGTTTCGCAAAGGCTAATTCAGTTGGATTTAAGGTATAGCCACCCACCGTTTGCAGATTTGAACTCATGATAGAGGCTAGCTTTTCATTTGGCAAAATTTCATAAACTCCACCGATAACTTCTAATTCGTATCGTGTTCCTGTTCCTAAGGCTGCACCTTCGGCTGCTTTTTCTAAGCGATTCCAAACGTCCATCACGATATCGCGTTGTGGAGAACGCACATAATAATAGACCTCAGCGTAATCTGGGACAATATTAGGTGCTTTCCCTCCATTCGTGATGACATAGTGAATACGCGTAGAAGAAGGCACGTGTTCGCGCATCATATTCGCCATAAAATCCATCGCCTCCACCGCATCTAGTGCTGAACGACCTCTTTCTGGGGAAGCCGCCGCGTGCGAGGAAAGGCCGTAGAAACGGAATTTACCAGTTTTATTGGCTAAAGATGAACCTGTCGAAACGGAGTTCGCATCGCTTGGATGCCAGTGCAGCATCACATCCGCGTCATTAAATAAGCCTTCGCGGACCATGTATACTTTACCAGAACCACCTTCTTCGGCAGGGCAACCGTATAATTTAATCGTCCCTTTTCCACCCGTTTCTTTCAACCATTCTTTCACTGCAATAGCGGCAGCAGAAGAACCTGTCCCAAATAAATGGTGGCCACAAGCGTGTCCAGAGGTAGCTCCCAAGGAACGCTTAGTAGGAATAGAATCCTGCGATAATCCGGGTAAGGCATCGTATTCAGCCATAATTCCGATGACCGGTTTGCCTTGGCCATACGTAGCCACGAAAGCGGTAGGAATTCCGGCTACACCAGATTCAATGGTAAAACCCGCTTGTTTTAATGTTTCTTGAAGAAGAGCAGAGGATTGCTTTTCCTTGTAACCGACTTCGGCGTAATTCCAGATTTTTTGTGCGATAGCGCTGTAATGGGACTCCTGCTGTTGAATTCGAGCAAGGACTTTCTTTTTGTCAGCGTCTTGGGCTAAAACAGGAAGACTTAAAATAAGGAGTAAGACTATTTTTTTCATAGGGAAGGTACAATAAACTTAAATTTAGCAGGAAGAACTTGGAAATCAAATTGATCTGACGTTTGGACTTCTCCGTCTACCTGGGCACTTAAAATTCTATCCGTTTTGATAGAAATCTTTTTCTCCTTCGAAAATTCCACAATAGGCAGCTTCACATGTTTGCCCGACTGAATGATGGGCATGTAGAATAATCGCTGCCAAACCGGAATATGCCGGCAATACATGACGTCTAATAATCCATCCTGCATCTCCGCGTGGGGGAAGAAATGAAACCCTCCTCCGGCTCGAGAGGAATTAAAGACCATACATAGAAAGACCTTTCTTTGGCCCTGAATATGATACGATTTGAATTGTAGTAAATTAGGAATTGCTGCCAAATAATAGCCCAGACCACCTTTAAAGTAGCGAATGGATTCCATCGATTTCAAGACCTCTCCCTCGATTCCGATGCCCACACCATTTAAAAATAGTTGCCCATTACAAGACCCAGCATCGAATGACTCTGCATGTCCTGCCAAAACGGCATCCAAATGCGCCTGCCGAGATCGCTCCCCAAATAGCTTCCAATAAAAATCATTTCCTGTGCCCCCTTTAAACAGCGCAATGGGCTTTTCTACCGAAGGGTATTTGTTCACAAAATAATTGAAAGTGCCATCGCCGCCCATGACCCAAACTTGATCAAAATCACCTAAATCTGCTGGCCATTCTTTTGCAAAAATCTGAATTTCCCAGTCTGATTTTTTTACCTTTACCGTTTCAATGACCCAAGAAAAATAATCCGCAATAGCGACAGTCTTTTTTAAGG
Organism: Cytophagaceae bacterium; assembly: GCA_027491195.1. Taxonomy (GTDB): domain Bacteria; phylum Bacteroidota; class Bacteroidia; order Cytophagales; family Spirosomataceae; genus Aquirufa; species Aquirufa novilacunae. The sequence goes on from JAIXWQ010000008.1 coordinate 204,209, forward strand.
GATTGATGAGAAACGCAATTTGTTGATTCATACCTATATTGGAATTATCTAAATTTAACAAAAAATAATCTTATATGTCAAATTCCCTACCTACCGCTATTATCACCGGAGCCTCTCGTGGAATCGGCCGTGCATTAGCTATCTTATTGGCGCAAAACAACTTCCAACTCAGTTTAGTGGCTCGTAACAAAGGTGAATTAAAAGACTTGGCGGCAGAAATAACGGAGATGGGGCATCGACCTTTGTATTTCGATGGGGATGTGTCGGATGAGGCATTTGTCGAACTGGCGGTGGAGAAAACAATGCATACTTTTGGACATATTGATTTTGTGATCAATAATGCGGGTATCGGGGCTTTTGGACCTACAGAATCCTATTCTGCGGCGCAATGGGATCAGGTATTTGACACGAATGTGAAAGGCACCTTTTTATTCTCACAGAAGGCGCTTCCTCACCTGAAAGCCGCAAAGAAAGGCCATTTTATCACGATTGCCTCTGATGTGGCTAAACGAGTTTTTGATGGAGGATCGCTGTATTGTGCTTCTAAATATGCGCAGCATGCCTTTACAGAGGCATTGAGAAAAGAGGTTAGACGCGACGGAATTAAGGTAAGCACCATTTACTCTGGATTAGTCGATTCCCATTTTCATGCGGACCCTGCGGGAGATCCCTCTCACCAAGGCTGGCTAAGCCCAGAAGATATGGCGAACAGCATCTATTATGTAATGAATCAACCGGCCCACGTGGTTATCGATGAATTGATGATCCACCCTTTAAATCAAGAATATTAGGTTCAACAGTGTAGGACAGTTTGCTGGTCTTGGGTAGAATAGTTAAATTTCATCTACGAATAAACCTATCAAACATGTCATTACGTAAACCCTCCTTGAGTTTCAGCCAAATCGTCAACATGAACGTTGGCTTTTTTGGTATTCAATACAGTTTCGGATTACAGCAGAGCGCTGTGAATCCCATTTATGATTTTCTAGGAGCGAGTCCAGACGAAATTCCCTTATTAAACTTAGCTGGACCGGTTACAGGTTTATTAATTCAGCCTTTCATCGGTGCCTTAAGTGACAGCACCTGGCACACGAAGTGGGGTCGCCGCAAGCCCTATTTCTTCATAGGAGCCTTATTATGCAGCATTTGCCTCCTGTTATATCCGTTCAGTTCTTCCTTATGGATGGCAGCGAGTTTATTGTGGATCCTAGATGCAGGGAATAATACGGCCATGGAGCCTTACCGTGCGTTTGTGGCAGATAAATTAAACGACGAGCAGCAGCCGACAGGCTTTCAGATGCAGAGTTTCTTTACAGGTTTTGGCCAAACCTTAGCCAATCTTTCCCTCTTCATCTTCCCAATGATCTTCATCGGAAAAACCGGGTCCTTGCCCACTTGGGTGTATGCCTCCTTCTTTTTAGGGGCCGTTTGTTCGATCGGGTCGATTTGGTGGAGCATGCACACGACCTCAGAAATTGAACCGACTGAAGAAGAATTAAAGGAAATTCGAGCTCGCAAAACCAGCGTGCTTGAATCCATTTTCGAGATTTTCCATGCGATTAGAGAAATGCCCAAAGTGATGTGGCAATTAGCTCTCGTGTATCTATTCCAATGGTATGCCCTATTCTGCTACTGGCAAAATTCATCGAAGAGTATTGCGCTGTCTGTTTGGAACGCAACACCGAAAGATAACCCAGATCTATACGAACAAGCGGTTTCCTGGACGGGTTTAGTCAATGGATGGTACAACATCGTCACCTTCTTATCTGCCTTAGCACTAGCTCGTTATGCGAATAAATATGGAGCTAAAACCGTGCATATGGTTTGTTTGATCTTAGCGGCGGCAGGCTTTCTTGCCTTCCCACACATTGAGAATAAAAACTTATTGTTCTTTGCCATTTCTGGTTTCGGAATCGGCTGGGCGAGTATGATGGGGATCCCTTATTTACTCGTCGTGGGCGATATCCCGAAGGAGCGTTATGGGGTTTATATGGGTATCATCAATATGATGATTGTGATTCCAATGATCTTGCAAAATCTATCGTTTGGCTATATTTTAAAGCATTTTTTAGACAATGATCCCAGAAATGCGATTACCTTTGCAGGAGCTTTATTAGCCATTGCAGCCCTAGCGACTGCCTTTATTAAACCATCCCCTACTAAACAATCCGCATGAGTGTCATTTGTATAGGCGAAGCCTTGATTGATATGATTTGTACTGATAAAGGCTCTAGCCTGTCAGACGGTCAACATTTTTTAAAGAAACCGGGAGGTGCTCCCACGAATGTAGCAGCCGCGATAGGTGCCTTAGGTGGGGAGGTTTTATTAAGTGCCAAAGTAGGAAATGACCCTTTCGGTCGCCAGCTCATCTCGGTAATGCAGGATTTTAATGTGGACACGAAACATGTTCATTTAGACCCAAAGTCTTTCACGACTTTTGCCTTCGTTTCCTTGATGCTAGACGGAGAGCGCGATTTCGTATTTAATCGAGGCGCAGATGCGGCTTTAACAGAAGCAGAAGTGGCGGCGATTGATCTAGCTAGCGCGAATATTGTTCACTTCGGATCGGCTACGGCATTTCTTGAAGGGCCACTAAATGCGGCCTATTATTCCTTAAAAGACCGAGCAAAAAAGGACGGAAAAATCATTTCTTTTGACCCGAATTACCGCCATTTATTGTTTGGCGATAAAATACCGACCTTCATTAAGCAAAGTCTACTCTTTCTGAAAGAGGCCGATTTCACAAAGTTATCAGATGAAGAAGCGATGCTAATCACGGAGACGGAGACCTTAGAGGACGCAACTGAAGCCTTATTGGAGATCTGCAAGGGTGTTTTTGCCATTACCCTAGGGAAAGAGGGTACTTTATTAGGCCTAGCTGGCAAAACCTATGTTATTCCTAGTATTGCCATTCAACCGGTCGACACCACAGGTGCAGGGGATGCCTTTGTAGGCGCTGTACTTTATCAATTAGATGGTTTAAACATCCAAGATCTTGATTTTGCGGCTTGGAAAAAGATTGTGGAAAATGCCAACAAAGCAGGTGCAAGAACGTGCGAATACCTAGGGGCGATGGAGGCCTTTAAAAATTTGAATAACAGTATTTTTAATTAATAGAACGTGTACAATTCCGCTTTACAAAAACAGGCGCATGCGCTAATAAAAAACCATAAGATCAAAGATGCAGGCTTTCAAGAGCGTTTAACTGCGAATTTGGACGATATCCATACCCATTTCAGAACGATTTATGGCGACAGTCCTTTATTCACCGATTTAATCAACGCTATTTTTCAAGCCCACCTAGATCGCAGTGCTTCCTTAAAAAAAAGGGACGAAGCAAAGGCGAAGCAGGAAGAAAACTGGTTTTTAAGTCAAGACCTCGTGGGAATGAGTCTTTACGTGGATCGTTTCGCGGGAAAGATTAAGGACTTGCCGTCTAAATTACCTTATTTGGAGAAATTAGGCGTGAATTTCCTCCACCTAATGCCCTTATTCAAGAGCCCAGAAGGAGAAAGTGATGGCGGTTATGCGGTGGAAGACTTCCGTGTGGTGGAGGAAAAGCTAGGAACTATTGAAGATTTGCGCGCATTCCAGCAAGAATTACAGCAAAAAGACATGTACTTGATGATCGATATTGTGTTAAATCACACGTCGCATCACCATGAATGGGCGAAACTGGCGAAAGCGGGAATCAAAGAATACCAGGACTATTTCTACATGTACGATGACCGTCGCATTCCGGATGCGATGGAAGAGACGATGCCAGAAATTTTCCCAGAAAGTTCACCAGGCAGTTTCACTTACGACGAGAAAATGGACAAATGGGTGATGACCGTTTTCCATCATTACCAATGGGATTTGAATTATACGAATCCCAAAGTCTTTGTGGAAATGCTCACTAACGTATTCTACTATGCGAATCTAGGCGTGGATGTGGTGCGTATTGATGCTCCAGCCTTCATCTGGAAACAAATGGGCACTTCTTGCCAAAACCTACCCGAAGCCCACCAATTATTACAATTAATCAAAATGTGTGTGGAAGTGGCAACGCCAGGAATGGCCATTTTGGGCGAGGCGATTGTGGCACCGGCACAGATTATGGAATACTTCGGGACGGGTCGTTTTGCGACACACGAATGTGATTTCGCTTATAATGCCACCCAAATGGCGGTTCAATGGGATGCGCTCGCAACTGGCGATATTCGCGTGATGCGCACCGCACAAAACGAATTAAGCCGTAAACCAAAAGGTGCGACTTGGCTAACGTATACGCGTTGCCATGATGACATTGGTTTAGGATATGATGATTGGATGATCGAACAAGCTGGATATAATCCTTACGATCACCGCTCCTACATCAAGAATTATTATAGCGGCGGAATCGATTCCCCAGCAAAAGGTGCCCTTTTTGCCGTAAATCCGAAAACACAGGATGCCCGTCTATCTGGTTCACTAGCCTCCTTGTGCGGCTTGGAAAAAGCCTTAGCTTCAAAAGAGGCAAAGGCCATTCAGACATCAATCGACAAGATTACCTTGATGCAGGCCCAAAGTATGTTTGTGGGAGGCGTTCCTATGTTATTTTATGGTGACGAGGCGGCCTACACAAATGATTACAGCTATTTACAAGATCCAGGAAAATCCTACGATAACCGTTGGATGCATAGACCCATCATTGATTGGAAGAAAAATGCTACGGTAGACGCTAAAAATACGGTGGAAAACCAGGTATTCTCGAATTTACAAAAGCTAATTAAGCTGCGTAAATCATTGAAAGCGGTGGCTGATTTGAAAAATATTCATTGGTTAGAGATTCACAACAATTCCATCATCGGTTTCGAGCGCTTTGTTGATGGTGAGAAAGTATATTTCTTATTCAACTTTAGCGCATCGCCGCAAGAGGTGACTTATTATATACTCGGTGCTTATGGAGAACGTCCTACTTCGCCAAAAGACCTTTGGTCAGGCAAATCAATACAGGTGGGAATGGATCACGACCATTTAGCGTTTGCTCCCTACCAGTTTTACATCTTAAAATAAAAAAACATCCCCCAGCAGGGGATGTTTTTATAGAATCAAAATTCAATCATTAAACACTAAAAAACCGTTAGGCGGATTATAAAATTGCGTCCAAAGCCTTCTTACTGATGCGAAGGCTTTCGAAAGCGTCTTTCGGGAAGTCATGTTCTACAAAGAAGTGTTCTAATCCTCCTGATTTAGCTGCATCAAAAATGCGCTTGTAGTTAATGACACCCTCTCCCACTGGGAGAATATTTTTAAATTCTGAGTCAAAATCTTTGATATGGCAGAGTGGGAAACGTCCCGGATGCTGCTTAAATAATGCAGGCACATCCACGCCCGCTTTGGAAGCCCAGCCTAAGTCTAATTCAAATTTCAATAAGTCTGCTGGAACCTGAGAGGCGAAAACGTCAAACGCTTTTTGGCCATCTACTACTTTAAATTCTGCATCGTGGTTATGGTAGCAGAAAGTTAAACCCGCTTTCTTCGCTAATTCACCCACTTTATTTAGAGAGACAACAGCTTCAGAAACCTCGTCCTTCGTCTCAATCGGGATATTCGCACAAACTAAATACTTCACACCTGCCTCCGCAGCGTTATCTACTGCTTGCTGTGCGTCATCACGTAGATTCATCATCTTCGGGAAACGCGACATATCCATACCTGGACGCGGTTTTAGCGGAGCACCCACCACGTGATGTGCTACCCAATTAAGACCCAAATCTGCATTTAAAGCCTTAAATTCCTTCCCTTTCATTCCATAAAAACCAGGCAACATACTGAAGGCAGATTCGATTTCGGTATATCCGAGATCTGCAATTTTCTGCAGATTACCTTTCACGTCTTGGTCGAATTTACCAAAGAAGGTAAACAATTGAATACCTACCGGACGGCTTGTGAAAGTTTGGGCAGATAAAAATCGAGGAGCCAAAACACTAGTGGCTAAGAATGCGCTAGACTGTTGTAAAAATTTCCTTCTCGAGTTCATAAAAATAAGTTTAGAGGTAATGATCCAAAGTTAATGTATTTTATTGATACAATAAATTATTTTTTCCATTTTTCTCCAAAAATCGACTTAAATGTCATCTCTGTGGCCTTTATCTTCGTATTATTTTTATGCCAAGCAAAGTCTCCCCCATCCCGGTGACTTTCTGAATAATACACGCGATGACCCCAATTGAGCACTCGATCACCCGATTGGTAGATAGGCGCATCGGCCATATTTTTATCAAAAGAACAGTTGAACAAATAAAACTGCGCTTCTCGGTGGTAACGACCTAATTTATATCCCGGATCACCTACAAAACGGCAATTCTTCAAAACCGTTTTCGCCTGCTCATCACCCGATCCATCATGCCAAATAGCCGCGTTCATATTATGGCAAACGAATGTGCAATTTTCTGCCAAAGCATAGCCCCTAGGACAATATAAATCCACTCCTCCTTCGATTAAACAGTCATTCAAATAATACATCCCCGTATTCACATCCCAAGGACTCATCGTATCCCCACCTCCAGAACGCATGGTGCAATGCTCAAAAGACAAACGAGTCGCGCCCGGCATCGTCCGAACCGCGAATTGGTGACCATCCACACGCACGATCTTTTCGCCCTCTTTCTCTCCTTTCTCGCGTGGTAAGGCATATTTTTGAACCGTAGTTGTCGTCTCCTTTCCGGCCCCATTTAGGCAAGGAATGGTCACATCACTTTTGGCATTAAAACCGTAGTCATTCATAATCGTGAGATTTGAAAACGATAAATCATGCCCCTTTACATTCAACACACCTGCACCGTAATCATCTGGATTTGAACAACGCCAAATATCCCGCGCAATCGTCTCCTGAATTACCACACCTGCCCTACTTTCCCCCACAAAACGTAAATGATGCTTCAAGGAATCGACAAAAATCTTCTCCCGATAAATACCATTCTTGATATAAATTTCTTGACCCGGACGCGCCACATCTACGGCAGATTGTATCGTTTTGAATTCAGCTCCCACGACTAAACGCTTCTTCATAAAACGGTCCATCCTATCTACCAGCTGGGCAAAGTAATGATTCATTAGCACGAAGGTATGGTGCGATTTCTCGAAGGTATAGTATTCTGTATGTATGCCAAACGTCGCCATTTTTCGCATAAAATCATCGCGACCTGCGTGCATTCGATCATCTCCTGAATTTAAAAACAAGACGGGAGGATCCCCTTTTGTGACATGGCTTAAGGCTGAAGCCTCTTTCCAAATCGCTTCTCCCACTACTTTGTTGTATCCAAAATAATGAGTGGCCGCTGAAGTACGTTTGCTGTCATCCCCTTCCCCTGACTCGGGATGGATGAAGGCTAAAATACCGTCCACATCGATAACACCGGCTAGCTTAATTCCTTTCCCGTAGGTGTTTTCGTCTTGAACCGAGCCTAAAAGCGCAGCCATTTGGCCCCCTGCTGAATATCCTCCTACATAGATTTCTCCTACATTTTTACGTTTAGCCACCCATTGCAAAGCAGCCTGGGCATCGAGCATGGCTGCTGGATATAAAGCTTCGGTAGACAAACGGTATTCCACTAGAAATACGCGATAACCGCGATCTGCGAGTGCTTTTGCTAATGGAATGTGTTGAGAACGATGGCCGGTACGCCAACCTCCCCCGTGGAAAAAAACCAGCGTAGGTAGCTTGCGAGAGGAAATGGAATATTCATCCACCATCAATTTTCTCGCTCCTATCACTTTGTACACTGAACTTTGAACTTTGCTCTTTGAACTTTGATACTCAGCAAGGCGAATTGTAGGATCTTGCTTCGATACCATTCTCAAGGCGGAGTAATTCGTGAAGGAGGTATCTGGTTTCCCCGTAATACCCGATTTGTCTTGGGCTTGAAGGGACCAGCAACTGAACAGAAATAAAAGAAGAAGTTTGCGCATAATTTGTAAAGGGGAAGATTCGATATTTCTAATCATTCTTCCTAATTTACGACTCTAAATCGATTAACATGAAAAATATACGCGTGCTCGTGGTGGGTTGCGGAAACATGGGAGCCTCTCATGCGAAAGCCTACCAGAATGTAGCCGGATTTGAAATCTGTGGACTCGTTTCCCCAGGAAATAGTAAGGAAGTATTGAATGAAGCATTAGGTGGGGGCCAAAAGCTCTACAGCGACTACTACACCGCCCTTGCCGACTCTAAACCCGATGCGGTTTGCATCTCCACCTACCCAGATACACACGAAGCCTATTCCATTGTTGCATTAGAAGCTGGGTGCCACGTATTTTTAGAGAAACCCATCGCTGACTCCTTAGCCGGCGCGATTCGCGTCGCAGAGGCGGTGCAGAAAAGTGGCAAGAAGCTAGTGGTGGGCTATATTTTACGCCACCATCCCTCTTGGATCAAGTTCATCGAAATCGCGAAGACGATGGGGAAACCCCTCGTGATGCGTATGAATCTCAACCAGCAATCCCACGGTTACATGTGGGATGTACACCGTAATTTGATGAAATCCCTAAGTCCTATCGTGGATTGCGGCGTTCATTATATTGATGTGATGTGCCAAATGACTCGCTCTAAACCCCTTCGCGTTTCAGCGATCGGTGCTAGAATGACGGAAGATATTCCGACCGGAAATTATAATTACGGTCAGCTTCAAATCCATTTTGAAGATGGATCCGTAGGCTGGTACGAAGCGGGCTGGGGACCAATGATCTCACAGAACGCCTATTTTGTCAAAGATGTTTTTGGGCCTAAAGGTTCCGTTTCCATCGTCGCCAAAAACGCCGGTGGTGAAGGTAAATCCGATGATGTGGAATCCCACACCAAGACCGAATCCCTTCGTGTCCATCACGCAGACATTGATTCCAATAACGAATTTACAAAAGACGACGAATGGGTCAATCTTACCGATGAACCTGACCACCAAGGCCTTTGCGATCGCGAGCAGGCCTATTTCCTGCGTGCCATTCAAGACAACGTGGATCTAACGGATCACGTAGAGGATGCAGTAAACAGCCTTCGCATCGCCTTTGCGTGTGATGAGTCGGTGCGGACGGGGGAGATGGTGAGGCTATAGTCGCTAGTCGCTAGTCGAGAGTCGGGAATCTGAAGTTTGAGAGTCACTAATTTTAGACTCATTCACTTTTGACTAGCGACTAGTGACTAGCGACTATTTAAACTAACAAAAAAGGTCTCTTACCGAGACCTTTTTTGTTAGTTTAAATACTTGGCTAGCCAGCCCTGTATCTCCGCATAATGGAACTTCGAATTATCTGGATTTAGAATCCAGTGATTCTCACCCGGGAAGACGATCAGCTTGGATGGAATCTGCAAGCGCTGGTGAATGCTCCAGTTTTCCAAGGTATTGTTAATCGGCACGCGGTAATCATTTTCACCTACCGTTAAGAGCATAGGTGTTTTGAAATTTGCCGCGAAGCGCATTGGATTTTGTTCCTTCCAAGTCTTAGTAGGTACCCAAGGAGCTCCTCCATTCATTAATTCTCTGCCCCAAATCACATCCGACGTTCCCCACTGTGCCTCAGAGTTCACTAAACCGGCATGGGAAATCAGACATTTGTAGTGAGACGTAGTTGCTTGCATCCAGTTCGCTAAGTGACCACCGTAGGACGCTCCACCAGCCGCTTGTTTGCTCCCATCGATGTAAGAGAAGCGTTTGATAGCATCAGCAGCGGCTTCTTGAATTTCTTGACCTGGACCTTTGAAGGGATCAAATTGAATATCTTGTGCGAATTTCTCGCCATAGCCCACAGATCCGGTATAATCTGTCATCACGATCACATAGCCTGCTGAACCTAAAATATAGGGATTCCAACGGTAGCCGAATACATCTTTGAACGAGCTAGCTGGACCTCCGTGCATTAAAACGAACAAAGGGTATTTCTTCGAAGGATCGAATCCAGTCGGTTTCAAGACCACCGATCGGATGTTTTTTCCACGAGATGATTTAGTCCAAATCACCTCCGGCTTCTGTAAATCCAATCCAGCTAAAACGGCGTCATTGGCTTTAGAAATGGCCTTCATGGTACCATTAGAAGACACCCAAACTTCAGGTGGAGAAGCAATGGATTGGTAATAATAGGCAAAAACGGATGACTTTGCAGAAAGACTTAATCCAGTAAAGGATCCTGTTTCAGCTCCTAAAACAGGTTTTACTGATCCATCGGTAATGGAAATTTCAACGATGCGATCAACACCCTGATCTTCAATACTTGCGTAAATAGAGGAACCGGCCATTTCCATATCATTGATGGGACGGTCGAGGGAGGTGGCTAATTCTTTTTTAGCGCTATGAGTCGAGGCATCAAATCGATACAAGCGATTTAAGTAGTAGATTTTAGTACCGATAGCGGTACCGGATGCGATTAAATACTTACCGTCTTCGGTATATTCCGCAGATGAGTAATCCGTTTCATCATTGACTAAAACGGACTCTTTTCCACCAGAAATACTAACGGAATAGATATTGGATTTCGCCGATTGAAAGGCTGTTGTGTTGTATTCCGTGGTTGCGGTAAAAACAACAGACTTTCCATCTGGACTAAAATTATAAGAACCTAAACGGAATCCAGAGGATTGAACCAGCGAAATATCCTTCATCAAATTCACCGGTTGAGCGCCTGCTTTTAAATCCATCGCAAAAATGTGACCTTGTTTTTCATCTAACCAAGCATCCCAATAGCGAACGGGGAAGGAATGGTAGACTCTGGCTTTAGTCTTGATTTTCTTCTTTTCATCTGCTAATTTCTTACTGGCAGAATCAGTGAAAGCCGTAGGTAAAACACGACTAGAGAAAATGATTTTAGATCCGTCTGGGGAGAATTTGACATCGCTCACGCCAGTTGATAAAGTGGTTAAGCGTTGAGCTTCTCCCCCAGCTAGAGGAAGAACGTATAATTGAGGGGCGTCGTCGCCGTCTCTTTTGGCAATAAAATAAATCTTATCCGAAGCAGCAGACCACTGGTAATTGTCCTCGCCTCCTTTTGAATTCGTTAGCTTACGGGGTTCAGAAGAGCCATCTACAGCGGCAATCCAAAGATCGGAGGTTTGCTCGTCTAGATTATAAGAAGTCTCCACTCGGGAATAGATGACGAAGCGGCCATCGGGTGAAATTTTAGGAGAACCCACTTTCTTTAATTTGATCATGATCTCATGGGTCATGGGCTTTTGGGCAGTTACAGAGAAGCCTAAAACCAAAAAGCAGGTCAAGAATGTTAACAATTTTTTCATATGGGTAGTTTAGATACATTAAATTAATTAATTTAATGTCACATCAACCTTTTTCAAATGAAAAATAAATACTACCAATTACTTATGGCAGGTTCGCTCCTTTTCGGTGGCAGTCTGTATGCCCAGGAAAAACCGGGTAAATTTATTGATCGCGACAACATGAATTTCAGCGTGAAAGCGGGAGACGATTTCGTGGAATACTCGAATGGTCCTTGGGTTAGAAGAAATCCAATACCCGCTAAAGAAACACGCTGGGGTGCTTTCAATCAATTACGTGATTTCAATATCAATGCGATTAAAACAATCTTAGATGAGACCAAAGGAACGAAAGCTCCAGCAGGTTCTCCAGAAAGAAGAGTGGCTGATTTCTATGCGGCGGCTATGGACAGTTTGGCCATCGAAAAATTAGGCTACACTCCTATTCAAGCTGATTTACAACACATCGCAGGATTAAAATTCAAGTCGCAAGTAGTAACTGAAATTGCTCGCTTGCGTTCTTCAGGTATTGCCTCCCCTTTATTCGGATTCTACATCGGTCAAGACCGCAAGAATGTGGAGAAAATGGTACCTCAATTAGGACAAGGCGGAACATCCCTTCCTGATCGTGACTATTATTTAAAGAATGATGCACGTAGTTTGAAAATCCAAGAGGCATTCAAGAAATACGTAGCGACATTATTTACTTTAACAGGAACACCAGAGGCGCAAGCTAAGACAAATGCGGAGACGGTTTTCCAATTAGAGAAGAAATTAGCTGAGGCTCAAATGGCGCGTGTTGAAATGCGTGATCCTTATAAAACGTATAATAAGTTTGCCTTTGCTGAGTTCAACCAAAAGACTCCAGCATTTAACTGGGCTTTGACTTTCCAAGATTTTGGAACAACGGCTCCTGATTCTATCTTAGTAGGTGCTCCTAAATTCTTTGAGGCAGCTAATAAAATGCTAATTGAGACGCCGGTAGAGACTTGGAAGACCTATTTAGCTTGGAATGTATTACGTAGCAGTGCAGGATATTTGAGCTCGCCTTTCGTGAAAGCAAGTTTCGCTTATTCACAAGTATTATCAGGCCAAAAAGTTCAAGCACCAAGATGGCAACGCATGTCTTCTATGACAGACGGAACTTTAGGCGAATTATTAGGTCAATTGTATGTAGCTAAATATTTCAAGCCAGAAGCGAAAGCGAGAATGGTAGAATTAGTAGCTAACCTTCGCAAAGCGTTTGCCGTACGCATCAACAAATTAGATTGGATGAGCGCGGAAACGAAAGAGAAGGCTTTGGCAAAATTAAATGCCTTCACGCCTAAGATCGGGTATCCTGATAAATGGAAGAACTACGATGGCTTAGAAATCTCAGCTACAGAATACTATGGCAACATCCGTCGCGCTGGTGCCTGGGGTTTCCAAGAAAACTTAGCTCAATTAGGCAAACCAGTAGACAGAAGCAAATGGGGAATGACGCCACCAACGGTGAACGCGTATTACAGCCCAGTAATGAACGAAATCGTTTTCCCAGCAGGGATCTTGCAATTCCCTTTCTTCGCTGCTGACGCAGACGACGCGATCAACTATGGTGGAATCGGAGCCGTTATCGGTCACGAAATGTCACACGGATTCGACGATTCAGGTAGCCAATACGACAAAGATGGAACGTTACGCAACTGGTGGACAAAAGACGATTTAGCGAAATTCAAGGCTAGAACGGAGCTTTTGGGTAAGCAATTTGATGCCTATACAGTTCAAGACACCATCCACGTGAACGGTAAATTGACGATGGGCGAAAACATCGGTGACTTAGGTGGTTTGAACATGGCTTACGAGGCATTCAAAATGACGAAGCAAGGTAAGTCTACCAAGAAAATTGACGGATTTACTCCAGATCAACGTTTCTTCTTAGCATGGGCACAAGTTTGGAGAGGTTCATCTCTTCCAGAAACAGAAGCTCAACAAGTATTAACAGATCCTCACTCACCTGGTCAATACCGTACCATCGGTGCTCCGGTAAACATGGATGCGTGGTACAAGGCATTTGATGTGAAACCGGGAGATAAGTTGTACAAGAAGCCGGAAGATCGGATTAAGATTTGGTAATCTCTAGAGTAGAGATAATAGAGTAGAGAGTAGAGATTCTGCTCAACAAAAAAAGGCGACCCTGCGGGTCGCCTTTTTTTTCTACACTTCTGTTATTTCACGTATTTTTCTAACCATTGGAATTGCTCCCAAAGCAAGTGCAACACGTTTTCTTTTCCTCTATAACTATGAGCTTCGTAAGGCAAGTAGACAAAACGAGTGGTTCCTCCATTTCCTTTCAAAGCAGCATATAAACGCTCTGAGTTGATAGGGAAAGTACCCGTATTATCGTCTTGCTCGCCGTGTACTAATAAAATCGGCTCTTTGATTTTATCCGCATAGCTGAATGGACTCATTTCATAGTATAATTGCGGTGCTTGCCAGTAGGTACGGTCCTCGTTTTGGAAACCAAAAGGAGTCAAGGTACGATTGTATGCCCCACTGCGTGCGATTCCCGCTTTAAACAAATCCGTGTGTGCTAATAAATTCGCCGTCATAAACGCACCATAACTATGACCACCCACGGCCATACGCTTGCGATCGCCCACACCCAGAGAAACCAAATGGTCAATCGCAGCAGATGCATTTAAACGTAATTGATCGACAAAGTTATCGTTCGGCTTTTTCGAGGCATCCGTAGACACGATTGGCATTTCGGCATTATCTAAAATCGCATAGCCTTGTGTCGCATAATAGATAGGCGAAGCCCAGCTTAACGTGGTAAAGCGATCTTTGCTACCCCGAATTTGAGCAGCATCGGCAGCGGAATTAAATTCACGTGGATACGCCCAAATCAAGACTGGAAGCGGACCATCTTTTTCTTTATTATATCCTTTAGGTAAATATAAATCACCCGTTAAGTCTACGCCATCCGCACGCTTGTATTTGATTTTCTCTTTTGTGATCCCCACTAAATTAGGATATGGATTCTCAAATTGAGTTAATGCTTTATCCTGAGCCGGATTTAACAAGTTCTTGATGAAATAATTAGGCACCTCCGTCTGAGATTCCTTTCTGCTTAAAACCAACAGTTTATCGGCATCGATTACCTCTTCGACTTGCTCAAAATAACCCGGTTTCGCGCGCCAAATAATCTCATTCTTCTTCGTCGCTAAATCAAATTTCGAGATAAAGGGAAGATCACCCTGATCAGAAGAACCCACCGGATTATTCATCAAAATTTTTGTTCCTCCATCCGTTAATTGAATTACCTCGCGACCGAAGGCATTTTTCGTCATAACGGGACTGCCTGGATTTTTGTAGGCATCTGTTAAATTACGCTCATATAATAATTCGAGAGATCCATCCACTGACGAATAAGCACTCACTTTCGATGTCTGCTTACCACGTAAAACCTCCGTCACTAAAGCCAATTTTGCATTTCCCCAGGTAACTCCGGCAAAACGGGTTTTGGTCTTAAATAATTGCTTCGCTTCTTGCGTAAAAGGAGCGGATAATGAATACACCGCATCGTGGAATTCGACTTGCTTTTTGATAAATCCACTGTCTAAAGGCATCGCGTATACCAATGAAGCTGGCTCATCATCACGCCACTCGAAACCTCTAGGCACATTTTGTACGTTATCATTACCCGATGGAGCGCTCTCAGCAGAAGGTAATTTTGCCACCTCTTTCAGCAGTTTACCTGTTAAATCGAGTAGGCTAACAGTCGTTGGAAATCCATAGGCAGGCACCGCATACGAGAAAGGTTTCGCAATCGTGCGTGTCATAATATAGCGGCGGTCCGGAGATAATTGGAAAGCACTGTACAAGGCAGGCTCCCCTATTTTCTTGTTTACTCCGTTTTTATACAGCACTAATTGGGACTCCGCATAATAGGCAAACAAGCTCTCGTCATAGGGGGATTTAATTAAATCCTGGTAGGTTGGACGAGGTGCTGCTTTCCCCACATTCTGCTGAATCGTGGGTCCTTTAGGCGTAATAGGGCGCTTAGGAGCACCTGCCGCATCGTGCGTCGTCACCTTGTATAAAATGGTTTGGTCGTCCACCCAAGTGAAGGCATTTCCCACCACCTGATTCAGTGGGGCTGAATTCACGCGGGACGCTTTTTTAGTAGCGATATCGATTACATATAAATCGACACCATTCACCTCCGTTTGTGCAAAGGCAATTTTCGTTTCGGAAGGATTCCAAGCAATAGCTCCAGCCGCTAAGTTTTTAGGCAAGCCCGTAATTTCCATTTTTGCGCCCGTGCGAATCGATTGCAAAGTAATGCTGCTGATAGGACTTTGGCGAGAGGGTGAAAAGTTCAAGGGGTTCAAACGAAGACCCGCAATTTTCATCTCCGGCTGACCTAATTCTTCCACAGTCGGATAGGAATTACGGCCTAATAACAAGAGAATCTCCGCTTTCGAATCGATACGAACAAGGGGCGTTGGTTTCGCTAAAAGTAAATCCGCAATGGCCTTAGGAGGCAATTGATAGGTATCGTCCTGGCCAAAAGAGGGAGAAAAAGACAAGACGCTAAGCGCCGCAATTAAGATTGATTTTTTCATAGTTGAGATTTAAACAAAAAAAGGTGGCCTATCGCTAAGCCACCTTTAATTTACAAAAATAATTATAACGGATTCTGTACAATCGCTGGATTTGCATTAATCTCACGACGTGGGATTAAGAACTCCCAACGTACATCACCTGGTGCTACATCAAATAACAAGGCAACAGATGCAATCGCATTCGTACCATTTCTATTTAAGGCTGCATTCGTACGCTTCAAGTCTAAGAAGCGATGTCCTTCACCCCAAAGCTCAATACGACGCTGTAATAAAATTTCATTAATCAAGGCTACACCTGTGCTAGTTGATTTTACATAGCTCGCATCTCTCGTCTTTACTAAATCAAATAACACCTGAGAAGCGCCTGCCGCATCATTTAAACGCGCTTTTGCCTCAGCCTCAATTAAGTACATCTCAGCCGCACGCATGTAAGGAACGTCTCCTTGCGCAGAAGTAGACGGAGTACCTGGCAATCTGAACTTCTGATTCAAGAACTTCGGACGAACACCCCCTGGAGGAACGATCGAATTCGCTGCTGTAGGTGTCTCTACCCACATTTTAGCTCTAACGTCTGTAGCAGGAATTTGCTTGTACAACAAGCTGTTAATTACCTTAGGATAGGTACGAATAACCGTCGAGTTGTAGTTACAAGAAATATACGAGTGGTAGGCACCAAAATATTCCGTTTGATCTTCTAAGTGATCAAAGCCCCACATCCACTCTGAATTCGTCAAATCTTGGAATCCATCTTGGTATTGTGTTTGAGTCATAGGTGCATAACCTGCACGCGCCTCAGCCGCAAACTTCGCCGCATTTGTCCAATCTTGTTGAACTAAAGCAACACGTGCTTGCAAACCTTTCACAACGCTCAAGTTAATGTGGGATTTATTTAAACGAGATGTCGTCAATAAAGTAGCCGCATCTGCTAAATCCTTGTTAATCTGCGTATAAACTTCCTCTACCGTATTACGTGGCTTACCTTCTGTAGTAGGTTCTAATACCAAAGGCACACCTAATTGCGTGTTTGGCTTAGCAGTCGCATCGTAACGCTTTCCGTATAATTGCACTAAGTTGAAGTAACCAAAAGCACGAAGTGCTAAAGCTTCCCCTTTCAATGCATTACGATCAGCTGCAGGACCTACTGCCTTATCAATATTAGCAATTCCAATGTTCGCATTACCGATAATGCGGTAGTACATTTCATACGGAAACTGAACCATCGTATTTACGTCAGAACGGTGAGCTGTCCAACGCGTTTCTCCCACGTGCCATGAAGCAGCTGTAGTTCCTAAGACCATATCCTCACCCATGTGATCTAAGATGATCATCATCGCTGGGTGGCCTGAGTGACCTTGAGAACTTAAATAACGAACGATAAATGAACGGTAAATACCGTTAATGGCAGCAGCTGCATTCTTTGTAGTAGAATAGGCTGAGCCCGCATCAATACTCGCGGTAGGCGTAGTATCTAAATATGCTTCTTCGCAAGAAGTGAATAGTAATGCGAATACAAGCGAAAAGTAAACTAAATATTTCTTTTTCATGATTCTATATTATAAAGAGAATGATAGACCTAATACCAATGACTTAGCAGGGCTGTAGACGTTACTAGTTGTACCACCAAAGTTCTGCTGAACATTCATTCCGCTTCTACGTGATAACATCAAGAAGTTTTCACCACTGACATATACCTGTGCATTATCAATTTTTAGTCTGTTCAATACCGTTCTAGGTAAACGATAAGATAAAGTGACAGTTCTAATATTCATAAAACTTCCATCAATTAACCAACGATCAGAAGCCGCATCGAAATCAGCTGTTCTTCCAGCATCCATACGAGGAACATTTGTAATATCGCCTGGATTCACCCAACGCTTCAAGATATCTACGTGTTTCGCATTGTGGTATCCTGCACCCATTAAACCAGCATACGCTGCATCATAGATTTTACCCCCTAATTGATACACCATTAATGCCGTCAATGAGAATCCTTTATAACGTAATGAAGTATTTACCGATCCTGTTAAATCAGGAATAGAAGTACCATTGTACCAATATCTTGCATTAGCAATATTATTCGTCAAGGTATCACCGTTAGCTGTAATTCTAGAGTTAGAAGCCACATAAGAAATAGCACGGTATTCAGCTACACCCGTTTCTGGGTTAACACCTTTGTACTCACGTAACCAATAATCGTAAAGTGAGCTTCCCTCTTTTAATTTCTTCGTACCATCGATGATCTCCTTGCTTTCTGCAGGCATCTTCGTGATCTTATTCTCTAAACGAGTCGCGTTTAAGTCTACATTCCAAGTAAAGTCTTTCGTTCTTACCAGGTCAGCACTTAACTGAAGTTCGATACCTCTGTTGTACATAGAACCGATGTTACGTGTCTCTGAACCAATACCTACTGATAATGGAAGAGGCACCGCAAAAATCAAGTTAGTCGACTGACGATCGAAATATTCCACCGTACCAGAGATTCTGTTTTTGAATAAACCGAATTCTAAAGCCACATCAAATGACGTATTCGTCTCCCACTCTAAGCTTTTTGAACCTAAAGATGACTGCAAAATACCTGGCTCTGTCGCATTATTCCAACCTAAAGCATACAATGGCTGCCAAGCATAGTTGCTGATACCCCCGTCGTTACCTGTTTGGCCCCATGAACTTCTCAATTTTAAGTTATCGATAAACGTTAACTCCTTAATGAAATCTTCTTGATCTAAACGCCAAGCAGCTGATGCTGAGTAGAATGTACCCCAACGCTTGTCTTGGTAGAACTTAGAAGAACCATCACGACGTGCAGAGAACGATACGAAATACTTCGAATCATAATCATAGTTCAAACGAGAGAAGAAACCTTCCACACGACGAATGTCATACTGAGATGTCAAGTTCGTAGTAGTCGTAAAGTTGATTAACTCGTAGTTACCATCTAAGATTTGCTGTGAACGTGAACCATCTAAGCTATTGCTCACTAGGTTATAATTTTCATGACCTAAAAGGGCATCCACCGTATGCTTTCCAAAAGAATGGTTATACGTTAACAACTGAGATAAGTTGTAGTTTGTAATATTTTCAAATGAATTAGACGCACGACCTGCTGGCGCACCGTCACCGATTTCTGGGTTACCAAATACAATCGAATTCGCATTCGTGATATCCACACCCACGTTATTCGTGAATTTAAAATCCTTCAAGAAAGAAATCTCGCCATATGCACGACCACCCAATAGATTTCTGCGGAAGAAGTTTTCGTTTAATTCGGTTTCAGCAATCACGTGACGACCACCGTATTGAGGACGGTTAGATAATCCTAAAGCGCTTAAATTACCATAGTCATAGCGACGTTTTCCATTTTCCAACTTTAAGAAAGAACCTGGACTTGCTGGATCATACGCATATACTGGATAGATTGGCGCCATTCCACGTGTGAAGAAGAAGGGATTCACAAAAGAAGTACCCCCGTCGGCTGTTGACTGATTCGAAGTCGTTACAGTCGTATTCATGTTTGCACCTACTTTGAACCAATTGTTCATCTGGCTGTTCACATTTAAACGAGCCGTAAAACGATCGTAATCTGATTTGATTTGGTAACCCTTATCATTTAAATAAGATACAGATAAGAAATAATCTGACTTACCATTCGAACCAGAGAAGTTCGCAGCTACTTCATCACGGATACCCTGACGCATTACCGCTTTCTCCCAGTTTAAATCATCAGCATTGTAAATCAATTGCGCTGCAGCATTTAATTTACCATCCGTTCCTACTAATTGAGCAAAAGGAACGTTGTATACGTTATATCCAGTTCCTACGATGGCACCTAATCCAGCCGATGCTGTTGTATTTGCAGTAGCAATAGCTACCGGGTTAGTCGCACGATAAGCTAAATTATTACGATTCGACTCCCACATTAATGGGTAATAATCTGCAGGACCTACGCGATCATATTCAGGAAGTGCACGTGTGTTAAATCCTTTTGTGTATTTAACATTAATCGAATTTTTACCTTTTGCACCTTTCTTCGTTGTCACCATTACCACACCATTTGCTGCACGAGCACCATAAAGTGCCGTAGAAGCAGCGTCTTTCAATACGGTAATAGACTCAATATCATCATTATTTAAGTTCGCAATACTCGCAGAGTAAGGCACACCATCAACAACGTATAAAGGATCATTCGAAGAAGAGATCGAACCAAAACCACGTACACGAATAGCTGGAGCTGAACCTGGTTGACCAGACGTAGATGTCGTTGTCACACCCGGAGCAATACCTTCTAAAGCTTGTCCAATGTTCGTGATCGGTCTAACACCTAATTTCTCTGCAGTAACTTTCGCTGATGAACCGGTAAAAGAAGATTTCTTTGCGGTTCCAAAGGTCGTGATAACCACTTCATCTAAAGTCGATGTAGCAGAAGCTAGCACCACGTTGATTTGGGTACGGTTACCTACACGAACCTCCTGAGGAGTATAGCCTACCGAACTTACAATTAGTACGGCATTAGGAGAAACCGTTAATTTAAATGAACCTTCAGCATCGGTATTCGTTCCTTTGCTGGTCCCTTTAATGGAAATGTTAACACCTGGCAATGATGCACCATCGTCACCAGTGACTTTTCCTGAGATGGATCTATCTTGTGCTTGTAGTGGGATCATCGCCACTAACCACAAGAAGATACTTACTAGTACTGTTTTTTTCATAATAGAATTATTTAGAATGAAGGATAATGATATGAACCTCAAACTTATCCAATTTGTTTAATATATGATAATAAAAAAATAATATCTTTTCCATAACGAAACCTTATAGAAAGCCCCTCTTCGATTCAGGCATAACAAAAGAAGGGCGACCCTCGCGGGTCGCCCTTCTTAAATCCAATCTAAAAACTAGAATTAGTTTTTATCCCAGAATAACTTCGTAGTTACTACGTCTCCACCGATTGCCGCAGCAGCCGCTGTATACGAAGTACCATTTAAAGTTTGCTCCGTATTAGGATAAGTTAAACGAGTAGGGAATCCAGACTTCGCGTTTACTGGCGCAGTAATCACTGGATAATCTAAACGACGTAACTCAGTCCAAGTCTCGTAAGAACGGTTGTAAAGAGCAATCCATTTTTGTGTACCAATTTTTTGCTTCCAGTTACCTGCAGCAGTCGTATAAGCTACTTCTGGCTGAGCTAAATAAGCAGCCGCCTCAGCAGCAGTTCCACCCCAATAAAGGATAGATGCAGTGATTGCGTTGTTATAATGTTGCTCAGCAGTTCCTGCTACATTGAATCCTCTTTCTTTTGCTTCAGCGCGTAAGAATTCAGTTTCAACGTAATCAGCTAAAACATAAGGAGCATCAGCAGCAATTACTTTCGCACCAGCGCGAGAAAAATCAACATACGTATTTACTTTTCCTACAATACCACCAGCATAGTTACCTGCGTTATTAGTAGAGAAGTAAGCCGTTTTACGTGGATCATTCCAACCTGCTAATTTATCCATTAAGTCTTTCGCTGCAATGTAATCTTGACGACCACCTAACACGATATCTACGTGTAATGGGTTTTGATTAGGAGATGCAGATAAGTACGTGAATAAACCATTATCAGTTGAAGCTGCGATAGCACCAGCATCAGAAGCTTCAACAGCAGATTTTGCTGCAGTTGCATTCTCATCAGCTACAATCATACCTAACTTCATACGTAAGGTATTCGCAAATTTAACCCACTTGCTCACTGAACCTTTATAAACCACATCTTCCGATGAAGTAAATCCAGCTGCTGAAGCATCAAGTTTCGCAATATCCGCATTCAAACGCGTGATTAAGTCAGCTGATACTGTTTTAGCATCATCGTACTTAGGGAATAACTTTTCTGCATTCAATGCCTCTGTGTAAGGAATATTTCCAAAAGAGTTCACCAAAATACCGAAAGTATATACTTCCATAATATCCAAAATAGCTAATTTATTCGCCTTCTCTTTTGGAAGTAAAGAAGCATCTGCATTGATTAAACGTGATGATTCACGTAAATCAGCTAATACATCACGGTACATTGCATTCCACCAAGTATTAGGGATTGCACGTGTTTGGAAATCGTATTGAGCTTCATCTTGATACACCGCCATAGCCCATTGGCTAGTCGTAAAACGGAACACGTTTGTGTTCACACTCGCTGTCGCTAAGTTTCCTGCAAGAGACTTAACTGCATTAGAGAACAAAGTAGGTGCTGGAATTGCAGCAGGCTTCTTAGTCTCAACATTTAAGGACGCTAAGTCCTCCGTACAAGCTGATGCAAGAAACAAAAGCGGTACAAAAACTAAAAATATTCTTTTCATCTGTTTAAAATTAAGGATGATTAAAACAATAATTTCACGTTAAATCCAATCGAACGTGTCGTAGGATACGCACCTGATTGATATCCCTGCACGTTACCAGCAGAAAGATTCTCTTCAGGATCAGAGTGAGGAAGGTTTTTGTGAATGATCCACAAATTACGTCCGTACAATGATAAATCCACTCCTTTAATTCCACCTAACTTCGCTACAATAGCACGAGGTAAAGAATAAGTAATGTTTGCTTCACGTAATTTCACATAGCTCGCATCGTAAACGAAAGCGTGTTGTGGGTTAAATGCATAACCATAAGTACCATAGTAGTTATCCACACGAATATCGTTAGGAGTTCCGTCTGCTTTCACACCTGGCATAATCACACCACCACCATCAGCGATATCCGCACGAGATGGGTTACCCTTGTCATTCAATAAAGCTGACTCTTCTAATACACCCGTAGCAGCACCATAGTACTGATCTAATGAGAATACAGAACCACCAGACTTCACGTCGATCAAGAAGCTCATCGTTACATTCTTGTAACGGAATGAGTTATTGATACCACCAATCCAGTTAGGGTTTACGTTACCAATATTATTAGTAGTAGTCGTAGTCACATCATAACGACCATTCGCTTTTACTAATTTCTCACCGTTTACATATTTCCAAGTTCTACCTTTCAAGATACCGTAAGGCTCACCCACTGTTGCGTTCAATGTAACACCACCTTGGAAGGAAGCTAACTGTAAGTTTTGGCTTTCATTGTAAAGACTTAATACCTTGTTACGGTTACGTGTAAAGTTGATGTTTACGTTCCAAGCGAAATCAGCAGTCTTAATAGGAGAACCGTAAAGGCTAAACTCGATACCGCTGTTTTCAATGTTACCCGCATTTACATAAGTTGAATTATAACCTGTTGCAGTTGTTACAGAAGCAGGCATAATTTGATCCAATGTATTTGTTAAGTAATACGTTGCATCAAAACCTAAACGGTTTTGTAAGAAGGCCATTTCTAAACCAATCTCCTTAGAGATCGTTTGCTCTGGCTTCAAGTTCGGATTATTTTGAGTTCCAGGAACTGAGAATAAAATAGTCGAACCGAATGGAGATGGTTGGTCATATACGTTAGAGATAGATCCCCAAGGTGCATCATTACCTACCGTTGCATAGTTTGCACGTAATTTACCAGAAGTTAACCAAGGTAAATCTTGAATGTGGTGTGAGAACAACCAAGAAGCTGAACCTGCATAGTATAAGTACGCATTGTTAGCTACTGGTAACGTAGAAGACTTATCTTGACGAATAGTACCGTCTAATGTTAAGAAATCCTTGTAAGTCAACGTAGCACCACCGAATAAACCGAATACCTCGCGTGGGTTATACGATTCAGACGGAGCTGAAACTGTTCCTTTCGAGTTAGCGATTGAATATAAACCTGGAACGATCAAACCACCATTAGTGATCGCATAAATCGAACGGTTTAGTGATTTACGTAAGTTCAAACCAGCTAATGCCTTTAAGTTTAAATCTTTCGTTAAGTTCTTGTCAAAGTTTGCGATTAAATCATAGTTGATTTCTTCGAAGTGACGATCATAACGAGAATACTCAGCCACATCAGTAGAACCTACAGCGATGCGCTCCTCTTGGAATTCATCATAAGTATCCATTGTGATACGACCCATTACATTTAAGTAATCAGTTGCCTTGTAGTTTAACATCGCATTACCGAACATACGCGTACGTGTATCGTTCTCCTTATTTTGGTAACGAGTCCAATAGTAGTTATCTGTATAGATAGGCTTCAATCCAGCTGCAGTAGATGGATCAGACCAGTTCCAAGTTACGTTCTTATTATTACGGAAATACGCTTCTTTTTGCTCAACGATATCTACGTTTGTTTGATACCACTGACGGAAGTTTTGGTTTACGTTCAATCCATCATAACCTGTACCGTAACGACCTAAACCTTCTACTACTGAGAAGTTAGCTGTTGCTGATGCAGTTAATTTAGGAGAAATAGCATACGTACCTGAAAGGTTCATGATGTTCTTAGAAACTTTCGAGTTAGGTAAAGTACCACGATCTTCGTTACGAGTGAATCCTAATTTGAAAGAACCTTTATCTGTAGCACCATCTAAAGAGATGTTTGTGTTATTAGAAATAGCTGTCTCATAGAATTTATCAGGCGTATTAGCCGCCGCAACCCATGGCTTCGCTTTTTGGTAGTTAGGACCAGCAGGATCAAAAGCATCCCAGTGGTATACCTTTAGGCTAGGGTCAAACTTAACACCGTATGAAGCATCTTCAGAAGTAGGAACTACTAAATCATCAGCTCCGTCACCGTTTGCATCAAAATAGAAGAAACCATCTTTTTGGTATGGATCTGAATAACCAGCACCGTATTGGTTTTGGTATTTAGGGAAAGTAGAACGGTCGATTGTACCTACTGACAAACCTGAGTTGATCGTTAAACCTAAACCTTTCTTAGCTTTCTTAGACGTGATCATGATCACACCATTCGAAGCACGTGAACCGTAAAGAGCAGTTGCCGCAGCACCTTTCAATACTGTCATTGACTCGATATCATCTGGGTTAATATCCGCAGCTGCGTTACCATAGTCATAACCACCACGACCTGTGCGTTGGTTAGAAGTGTTAGTTACTGAGTTATCCACAGGAACACCATCTACAACGAATAAAGCTTGGTTATTACCAGTCAAGGACTTAGAACCACGGATAACTACGTTAGTAGAACCACCGATCGCGTTACCTTGTGTGATTTGCACACCTGATACTTTACCAGAAAGTTGTGAAAATGCGTTACCTGAACGAACACGCGTTAACTCTTCTCCTTTTACCTGCTGAGCAGCATAAGGTAAGGAGTTCTTCGTACGTGTAAGACCCAAAGCCGTCACAACTACTTCATTTAACTCAGACGCATCTGAAGCTAAAACAACGTTGATAGCGTTTTGATTTCCTACTGAAACCGTTTGTGGCTTGTAACCCACAAAGCTAAAAGTGATTGCAGCACCATCACCTACTGTGATTTTGTAAGTACCATCTGCTGCCGTGGTTGTACCACGAGATGAACCTTTTAGGCTGACACTAACTCCCGGAAGAGCCGCACCATCCTCTGAAGCCGTAACCTTACCGGTCACTTGCCTTGTTTGAGCCATTGATGTGCTAAATACAGCTAACACCAATACCCCAAGGAGTAATAGTTTTTTCATGTTGTTGAGTTTAATTAATGAAAAAATAATAGAATATGTTTGGCAAATTAGGAGTTTTCCGATATAAATACAAACTATTTAACAAAAAAAGAGGCACCATCTCAGGATAGTGCCTCTTTCAAACAGAATTTAATAATTCTTATTTTGGATTTTTAGTAGGTGCAGAACCTGCGCCAGCTGGATTATTAGCTAACTCATTATCTGGAACATCCCAATAATCTAAATAACCATACTTAATCGTTGCGTTAGTCGAGATAGATGAACCATCCTTCGAGATAACTACCGCACCTGTGCGACCGTTATCCAAAACTCCCCAACGACGTGCATCATAGAAAGATAAACCACGGAAAGCTAAAGCCACACGGCGTTCTTTACGTAATTCTTCTTTAACTACCGCTGCATTCGTAGACGTGATAGCTGCAAGACCAGCACCTTGGTAAGCACGAACCGCATTAATGCTAGCCGCAGCACCTGCTACATCCCCTTTCCACAACTTCGCTTCCGCTTTCATTAACTCGTTTTCTTCATAAGAACCTAACAAGAAAATTTCAGCGCTACCAGCTGTACGATTCACATACGTGTAAACACCTGCTAAACCATTACCTCCGTCTTTGATGGCGTAACGCGTATTGAACGCATTACCACGGTCTGAGTTTCCTACCCAAACAGAGAATAATTTAAAATTCTGAGCTAAACGCTGATCTCCTACATTAAAATCTTGGATCAAACGCTCAGAGATTTTATAGGTATTTCCAGAGGCGTTAGATCCCACTGCACGAGCTGCTACATTGTAGTTAGACGCAGAGAAAATATCCCCATTTGCGTTTGTGTTACCTGCAAATACTGGATCAGATGAACCTACACCTGCATTAGCTAATGCTAGAATAGCATCCCATTGAGCCGCAGTCATGGTAGCTGTAGGCGTGTTAACTAAGATGTTACGCGCCTTCATCGTGTTCAAGTTCTTGATCCACTGAGCCGCTGTAGGGACTGCACCTTTATCGTTTTGGAAAAAATCCGGAATTAAAGCCGTTACGATAGACTCGAAATCAGCCGAAGAACCTGAAGCATTAACAGCGGTAGCAGCTTTATCAAAATTTGCTGAAGCTTCTGCAATAATTGCTTCCTTCGTCACATACACATTATTAGTAGCAGAAGGTGTATTCACAATTAAACCGGCATAGTATAAAGAACCAATACGAGAATAAGCTAAACCTTTCCACGTATATGCCCATGCTTTAATGGCATTTTTCTTTGCTGCTGCATCACCAGAAAACGTCGTTTTATCAACTGCGTCTAAGATAGTGTTACATGCATTGTTTAATTGATACATCATCGCCCACTCATGAAAACCAGGGTTACCTCCTTGCTGTGAGTTCGTATTAACAGCACGCAATAAGGCTTTTTGAGTTGATGGACTGTTCGGATTAGGAACCTGAGTTCCATTATCTAACGTCACCATATCAGGAGCAGATAAATTATTCATGTAGGTGTTAGCCGCTTCAGCGCCTACTACATCACCCATTAAATCATGAATACCTAAAATACCATTGTAGAAAGCACCTACAACACCATCGTAATATTTATTACCTGCAGAAGTAAATCCGTTTTTATAAACAGACCCTTGCGCTAAGGCAATAATTCCAGCCTCAGACGAAGCCGTTGAAGGCGTAGGCTGGTTTGGATTTTGGATATCCAATTGATCCTTGCACGACATTACCGATCCAGCTAAAAGCAGAAAGGAAAGCGCGGTTATTTTTATATTTTTCATTTTTTTCAAATTTAAATGATACCTTTTTCTCAATTCTGAATTAGAAACCAATGTTCAACTGTACTTGGTATGAACGCAGGTTAGGCATTGTATTGTGATCGATACCACGATCCCAAGCAGAGTTATTTCCACCAGAAGCAATTTCTGGATCCATACCTGAATAGTTAGTTAAGGTATACAAGTTACGTCCTGAAGCCACTAATTGTAACTTGCGGAACCCTTTGATACCAAATGCTCTAACTAAATCCACTCCTACTGAGATATTTCTCAAACGGGCGAAAGAACCATCTTCGTAGAAATAATTCTTAGTTCCATTAAATGAACGAGCGGCATAAACACCACGGTAGAAGGCTGACCATGCTCCAGTTTGTCCATCAATCGTGATGGGCTGCGCATAATCAGAGTGGATACCGTCACGGTACATCCAACCTTTTGTTTGGTTATAAATACCTGCGCCTTGCACTAAATCAACCTGCATATTAAAGGTAATGATTCCTTTGTAAGCTAAATCAGTAATAAAAGAAGCTGTAAAGTCAGGATTCGGATCTCCTAAAGCATAACGCTTAGGTGAGAAGAAAGGAGCTTTAGTCGCTTTATTTACTACCCAACCATTGCTAGCAAGTGTATATAAACCTCTATCTGCCTCAGGAATAGCTACGGTACCATCTGGTAATTTAGCATCTAGGCTATGAATACCATAATAACCATATAACTGACCGATTTTCTCACCAGCCTTTAAGATGTAACCTGTTGAACCAGCTGCAGACGTAAGAACTACCTCAGCACCACCACGAACGGCAGTGATTTCAGAAGATTGCTTTCCAAAATTCATCGTAAAATTCCAAGTCCAATCCGCATCTTTGTATACCTGAGCATTTAAGCTAGCTTGGATACCATTCGATGCTAAAGAGAACGCGTTATCTTTCACTGTACCAATTCCAGAAGAAGGGATACCATCTACGTTAAAGATCGCGTTGTCTGTCGAACGCTTCCAATACGTACCTGAGAAATTCACATTGTTTAACCAAGCTGAATTTTTTCCTAAGTTCAAACCGATATCTGTACCAATTTCTAATTCTTTAGAAATTTCTACGTTCAAGTTCGGGTTAGATTGCGTTAATGGGAAATAGAATGCATTTCCTGCACCGATAACACCTGTATTTAGTGTGATATAACGATCAAAAGGTCTTGGCTGAATACCCGCCTCACCATAGGCCGCACGGATTTTGAAGTCCTCTAAAGTCGTGCTAATCGCTGAGTTTTTGAAAATTCCTAACTCAGAAATGCGGAAGTATGCATCTCCACGAGGGAATGTTTGTGGTGTAGACGCTGCACCGAAGGCAGACGAATAATCCGTACGGAAACCACCAGAGAAACCGCCTAAAGTACCGTAATCAAAACGCTGATTCACTAAATAACCGTACGTAATAAATGGCTCACGGTAATCACGTGCTACATAAGTAGACGCTGCTTGAGACGTATTGTATGGTGTATAGTTAGGCAATCCAATACCATAAGAGACATATGATGTATTCTCTCTATTACGGTAATCAAATGATAATTGCGTAGAAGTACGTAATGGAATGTTAATGCCAAAGTCTTGAATGAAATCTGTCTTAATAAAGGCAGATCCAATTAAGTTTTGGAATGAACTAGTAGACTCATAATTGTTGATCTCACCCGTTGCATCATTACCATTGTAGTTATAGTACCAGTATTGCTGGTCCATAATGTTTTTGTTACCTGTTTGATTCAAGTACGTATATTTCGTACGATCTGTTTGGTAATTCAAACCATACTTCGCATCTAAGGAGACAAACTTATTGATCTCATAGTTTAAGTTCATGCTTTGGCTAATATCAATACGCTTACCATCAGTAGTAGTGTAGTAGTTTACGGCATTGGGATTGTATCCATTCACACCCACTGCATCACCGAAATAACCTGGGAAGTTTCCATCCGCATCCTTAAAGTCATAATCAACGAAAGGACGAGAGTTAAATACGGAGAAAATAATCGAACGGCCCGTTCCATCATTAATCGTATTTTTCGTGTGAACTAACTGCGTAATTGAACGCAATTTCAAACCTTTCGCTAATTCGAAACCTAAGTTAGCTGTTAAGTTCGTACGATTTAAACCACCTACGTTTTTGAATGGACCTGCATTATCTGAATTAGATAAAGATAAACTAAAGTCACTCTTGTCAGAACCACCAGAAATAGCTACCGAGTTATTGTAGTTAGTCGTCGGAACGAAGAACATTTTGAAGTGATCATAGTATTTCAAGTTACGATCATATGCCTTGTTAATGTTAGTTGTGGGATCTGTTGAAGCTAAGATAACATTCTCACCATAAGCACCGTAGACTGGATCTAATGCTAGTGGATTTCCTGAACCACCAATTACTTCATTATTCGCGTTTGTCTTAAATCCGTGCTTGTTCGCCTTACTTAAGTTACCTACGTTTAAAGGAGTTGAGTTAATTACTGATGAATTAATATCAATAGTAACTTTTCCTGCCTTACCTTTTTTCGAGAATAATTGAATTACTCCGTTAGCTCCCTGAGCACCATAGATTGTTGCAGCAGCCGCACCTTGAATAACCTCTACTTTCTCGATGATGTTTAAATCGATCGAGTTAAGATCAGTCGCACCTAATTCTACTCCATCTAATAAGATCATCGGAGATGTACCGCGGTTAATCGTGTTAATACCACGTAAAACGATATTCACTGGCTGACCTGGCATACCATTTGCAGAAGAAATCTGCGCACCTGCAATTTTACCAATCAATGCCTGATCTACAGAAGCGGATGGAACTGATGGCAAGTTCTTTGCAGTGATCGCCTGAACGTCAATCGCTGTGGAACGCTTGTCAATTGCCGTACCTGTACCTGTTACAACTACCTCTGATAGTTGGCGAGAATCAGTTGACAATTTCACATCGATAACAGTTTGGTTACCTACTGCAATCGATTTTGAATTTAATCCTACAAAAGAATAAACTAATGTAGCTGAACTTGGTACAGATAATGAATAGTTACCATTCACATCTGACTGAGTTCCCTTGCCTGTTCCTTTAATTTGAACAGTAACACCTGGAAGACCAGAACCGTCCTCGGCCGAGGTCACCTTTCCTGTCACCTTTTTATCTTGAGCGAAAATAGTCGCTACCGATAGCATGGTTAACAGAAAAGTCATGAGTAAGTTTTTTTTCATGAACATTTAGTTAGGGTTAAAAAATTTGTTGATAAATAAATCAATCGTCTGAAAATTAACAAAATGTTAATAAACAAACAAAAAAATCAAGTTAAATGACACGGATTAGCACTGAAAAATGAGAATAATCAATATTTTATGCTGAAAATGAACCATTTAAGCATATAATATTTTGATAAATCCTATAACTCAGAATTATAAGAATTTTGTATTTTTCTGATACAATAGCACAATTACAAGAATTGATTCAAAATCATAACGCCAGCTAGACCCGTTATTGACACAATAGTCTCCATCAAGGACCAGGATCTTAAAGTTTCCTTCACCGTTAGATTAAAGTATTCTTTGAAGAGCCAAAAACCCGTATCGTTCACATGGGAGAACATTAAACTACCTGCACCGATGCTTAATACCATTAAGTTAGCGTTTACTGATCCAGAAGCCACTAATGGATAAATCATACCTGCCGCCGTAAGCCCCGCAATGGTTGCTGAACCCAAACAAACGCGAATAATCGCCGCCATCATCCAACCCAATACCAAAGGATGAATGGGAAGTCCTCCTAAATAGTTCGCAATCTCCTTGCTAACCCCAGAAACCAATAAAATCTCTTTCAAGGTTCCTGCACCCGCTATGATAAGGAGAATCATCGCCACATCTTTCACTGCTTCGCCATAGACGTTCATCACCTCCTCGATTTTCTTCCCCATTCGTATCCCTAAGACATAGGTGGCTACTATGATGGCAATCAGCATCACCATCGCTGGATCAGCAATTAACTTCACTAATGGGTTGGTAGGCAATTGAACTTCCGCGATAGTCGTTCCTACTAATAGGAATACCGGGAATAAAGCGGCAACGAAACTAGCTGTTTTGCTCGGTAGGTTTGCTTCATCGATTTCGGCTGAGGCGAAGGCTTTGAGTGGTTTGATGGGAAGATGGGCTAAGGTTTTGGCAAAAATAGGACCCGCTAATATTATCGCCGGGATCGCTATGATAATGCCTAACATCAAAGTCTCCCCCATATTCGCGTGAAACTGCGCCACTAATGCCGCTGGAGAAGGATGCGGTGGCAAAAATCCGTGCGCCACAGATAAAGAAGCCATCATCGGAACCCCAGCCATCAAAGGTGGAATCTTGTATTGATGTACGAGGGAAAAAATCAAGGGAATCATCAAGACAAATCCCACATTATAAAACAAAGGAATTCCGATCACGAAACCTGTCAACATGAGGCCCCAGGTGATGTTTTTTAGACCAAATAGATCAATTAGAGTACCCGAAATCTGTTTTGCAGCTCCCGAACTAGCCACCAATTTCCCAAGCATAGCACCTAAAACAAGGATAACGACTAAGGAACCGAGGGTATCGCCTAGGCCTTTTTGGATGGATTTAGCTATATCTGGCAAAGGCAGACCGAGGCAAAAACCCGCAAAAAGGCTAACAAGTAAAAAGGCTATAAAAGAATTGACCTTCCAGTACGTGATTAACAGTACTAAAAGGCCAAGGCTTGCAATTACAATGAATAAAGTCATAGAGTGAATAGGTTATCACTCCCAATTTACTAGTTAGCTTTTAAAAATCGCCATAGGTTTCTTCTAAATATTTCTGCATGACTAAAATATCCTCTTTAGAAGTTAAATCAGGCACATTCTCCGCTAAAGGAATTGCAAAGAATCCTTTGCCCTCCCCTTCGCCAAACATCACCACTGACGTAGGCAATTCCTTTTCGTTACGAACTGGATGGAAAGGTGTTTTCGCTAAATAAGGCAAGAATGTACTCGCCTCAAAAACGAAAACGTTCATACTCACGCCTAAACGACCTTGCTTCGCCATCAATTCATCTGCCTGTTCCTTGGTTGGCTTCTCAATAATCTCTAATAAATACCCTTCTTCATCCGTACGAATCAAAGCAAAAGCCGAAATACGCTCTGCTGGATATAACAAACTATCACGGTGATATGAAATCAAGGCTTGAGGAACTTCGGATGCCCAAAGTGTCTTCAACGCATTCACCGAATACAAATTATCTGAATTACACACGATCACGCGGCCTTTCTGCCAATCCGCATGTTGAGATAAAGCTTGGTACACCGCATCCGCCGTTCCTGCTGGTTTCTCGCGATCCGCAGCAATTTGCTGACGAGCAAACACGATTGTCATTCCCCAAGTAGCATCTTTCGCCATTAAAGACTCACAATACTCCTGAGAAACATTGTCTGTAGGGTGCAAAAGCAACATCACCTCTTCGATTCCCGCTAGGTGAGCATTGTATAATTGATAATCAATCAAGGTCTTGCCATTCTTTCCCACTTGGATCATCCCTTTCGTCACTGCATTCGCCTGGGCTACTAATTTAGGGTCTAGATCGCTGTTCTCCTCGGCTAATGCTTTCTTCATACGAGAGGCCATACCACCCGCTAAAATCAATAATCTCTTCTTCATCTTATTTTAGTTGTTCCTTTATCTACTGTAATGATGTAGGCCTTCCCACCCTCTTTTTCGATGGCTGCGACCACTTTTTCTGGATCCTTAGGCGCATAGGCAAACATACATCCGCCGCCACCTGATCCATTTATTTTGGCTCCCAAAGCTCCTGCCTCCAATGCCGCCTCGATCATTCGATTGATTTTTGGCGTAGAGATTCGCTTGTGATCCCGCAAATTTACTTGATGTTCGTTTAATAAAGAACCTAATTTTTCATCTGACCAGGAGTTTTTTCCTTCGAACATCGCCTTCGCCTCTAAAAGCAAATCCCGATCACTAACGTTCGATTGCAAAAGTACCCATTCATCCTCAGTCAATAAATCTCGGTACCTCTCTGGATTCATTTCAGTGGCTAAATCAAATTCTGGATATTTTGCCTGAATCTTTTTCATTCCTCCTAGCATCCCAAACTTCACATGACTCAAAATTCCCAAGGTATCTTTCGGCTCCATCGAATCCCCTAACACGAAGGTTCCCAATTCTCTCACATAGGTTTCAATGTGAATTTCAGGTACACTGGCTAAGTAAATCACATTTCCCACCGCCGTTGAATATTGATCCATCATTCCGCCTGGCTCGGAAAATTCTAAAACCTCCGCTTCATACGTGATCTCACCGACTTGTTTTTGGGAATAACCCAAACCGTAGATTTCATTCAAAAAATTCACCCAAGAAACGAGCAAGGCAGAGGAACTGGAGGTGCCAGAATTGATGGGAATATTTCCGCTAACGCTTAGTTCTAACCCTCTTTCAAGTCGATGACCCTTCCGGTGCAATACATTCAGTACACTCTTAAAATAATCGCGTTCTTTCGTGTAGGCCAGTGGATAGTGTAGTTCAAATGACTCTTCCATTCCTACATCAGGTAATGCAAAGTGAATGGTTTTTGTGTCATTAAAATCCCCCTCTATCTGAATTCTCTTAGATATCGCCGCTGCAATCACCGGTAAACCTAGATAATCTTGATGTTCACCAAAAAGACAGATGCGACCCGGTGTAGATACGATCATTCTAGGCAGGGTTTTTCGTTAAATAATCTAATTTGTAGGCCCAAGTCGCAGCGATATTTTCCGCCTTCGTTATCGCCTCTTCTGTCTTCGGTCCTTCAAACAAATCCCGCAGCGTTTCTCTAAACATCGAAAGCCATCTTTCGAAGTGCGCAGGGGTTATTGGATGAATTTGATTAATCTGCAAGTGAGGTCTCATGGGCGCCCCTTTATAGGCCGTACCTTGAAAGAGCAACATCTCCCAAAAATCATACATTTTAGGGAGATGTGTCGAAAAATCTACGTGCATCACTTCCATAAATACCTTACCAACCAAATCATCGGAGGGCATTTTAGCATAAAATGCATCTACAAATATTTTAATGTCGGCCTTCGAAGTGATGTCGTTTTTCATTAATGCGTTTTCACTTTTTTAAGCAATTGCTGCGCCACTTTGCCGCCTTGAATCACACCTTGATCAAGCGCAGGACGGAAGTGAATTCCACCATACAAACGACTTATCGATGCTTCATCAGCCGCTTGCTTGAAGGACGTAAATTTACGCGGAGGTAAGCCATACGGAATTTCCGTCGAGTCATTAAAGGCGACATTATCCCCATAAATATTCGTCAATACCGTAGCCGCCGCACTTGAAATAGTACTATGTCCGGAGGTGTATTCTGGGAATGGAGGCGTCTGTAAAATCGGTATCCATTTTTTATCAATACTGTTGTTAATGACCGTCTCTGGACGAATTCTTACCGAACGGTATTTCTCATCCCAGCACGAAATAAATCCATCGAAAATGGACATCGATGTCAGCACAAAAGCTTCAGCCACTTGCACGTGTGTCTTCTTCAATTGACGAGAGACTTGCCCCACAATCCCCATCCAGTGGCCTCCTGGCGACATTTTCTTTGTTGCAAACATCGCATGTCCTGTGATATTCATTTTAAAGGGATTACAATCCCAGAAGTTCGCAATATCCCGCTGTTCATTGGTTAAATTCTTCACGGTATTATACGACTCCATCACCTCTTTGTAATAAGGAGTACCTGGTGTTAAATCAAATTTAGCTGGTATAGGCGCCTGAAATTGAGCCGATGAATCTAGACCTACAGGGCGAATCTTTGTCCAAAAAGGCTCCACCGCATCCATGTAGGCCGGAGGTGTAGGCGTCCAAGTTCCTGGTTCGTTTGTTACCGTAAAACGGAAACCACGGGTCTGCTTGTAATTATCTTTTGCCGAATATTTAATTACAGATTCCGCAATCGAATCTCCTAATGCGATAGAACGCTCATAAACGTCATCCGGAATACCGGTCGCTTTGTAATCTTCCTCTAATTTTTTATCAAACTCCTCATATAACTCTTGCGCAAAAGTCAGCTTCTTGCCTACCGATAAAAAGGCACGTGTAGAAGCTAAAGGATAGCAATATTCCTTGCCTTTTTCCGGCTGAGCGACTTTTTCAAAACCATTAATTTGCCCTACTAAAGACTTATAGCCCTTTTCTCCATGAATCGCTGCTTCATAGCCTGCAATACTAGCATACATGTAAATACGAGAGGAAACGGGAGGTGCGAAAATGTCGTGAATGATACTTTCCGTCAACATGACTTCGGCGCGAATCAGAAATTCTGGATTGGCAGCCATTTTTTGGTAGTCTTTGTTCGAAGTGGAACAAGATGCTGCGAACAAAACGGCGAAAAGAAGAATAATTTTTTTCATGTAGGGCTTGATTAACCGCACAAAGGTAAGAAAAATCAAACATACATTTCGCTGATGAAAATCAGGATTTGGCTAAAACTTCTTCTGCCGCCTTTCTGCCTGAGGCTAAGGCACCTTGTAAGGAAGGAAACTCCAAATAATCCCCCGCTAAAACGATTCCATTCGCCGCTTTTTTTACCGCTTCATAGTCATCCACTAATTGCAAGGAATGCGGTATATCGAATCTCATGACTAGACTTAGTTTCTGACCTGGCAATTGCTTTTCTAACGCTTCTTTTACTTCCTTTTCCGAACTATGATGTAGTGTCGTCGCGGAATACAAGGCTTTGCCTTTGGGCGCAAAATCAGGATTAATATCCGTTAAACAGGTGTAATGCAATAAATGATCTTCGCCCACTAGCCTTAACAGGGCTGGCTGAGGATTTGATTTTTTAGCTGAAAAATAATAGGTTTTGGAGGCCAAAGTGGATGGATTTTTTTGTCCTAGTAATCGAGCGGCTACAGGTAATTCAACCGCTAATATAACCGCCTCGCCTTCAATCTTTTCTCCGGTGCTTAGTGTAATGCTCGTGGCGTCCACCTGAGAGATTTCTTGATTTAATCTGATCGAATCTTGTGGCAAACGTGCTGCCAGTTGATCCGGGATCGCCTGTATTCCTTTCGCAGGAATCGCCGCATCACCAGACAAAAACTGATTCAAATAATAATAAAAAAGAGAGGCCGGCTGGGTCAAGTTTTCTTGTAGGAAAATGCCTTGAAAAAAAGGAATCAAAAACGCATTTTTGAATCGGTCTGAGAACGAAAAGGAATCTATTAATTCCTGCGTGGTTTGAGACATCCCATTTAATGGTTCCACCTTGCCTTGAAGCTTCCACCAAATCCTAGTCAGCGAAAAAACATCCTGAATGCTGAGCAAATCAGAACTAAACAACTCAAATGGCTTACGCAATGGATTGTAAAAAACCTGATCTTGTACCATGGCTCCCGATTCAAAATACTGTAAATCAAGTGCGTTTAGATCTAGAGAACGCTGAACTTCAGGATAGGAGGTTTGTAATACTTGAAAACCACGGTCTAAAATAAATCCATCTTTTTGCATTGAGCAAACACGCCCACCCACCCGTGCTTCCTTTTCAAACAAAATGAAGTCTCTGCGGTTATCATGTAAAATATTGGCTGCTTGCAACCCGGCAATTCCGCCTCCAACAAGTAGGATGGGTTTCATAGATAAATTATATTTTTTAAAACTCTACAAAATTAAAATTGTTTAACATTCTTTTTGTTAAATTGCACATTATAAATATAAAATTGCTGAATGGAGTACCTAGTTAAGGCAGAAGGAGAGTACAAATACATCGACGAAGGACAAGGCGAAACCTTATTATTACTTCACGGATTATTTGGCGCATTGAGCAATTGGGCTGGAGTGATTAACCACTTTAAGTCTAACTACCGCGTGATTATCCCCTTAATGCCCATCCACGAGATGCCCATTAAAGAGGCTGGATGCGAAGGCTTGACCGAGTTTATTGAAGGCTTTGTTGACTTTAAAGGCTTAGATAAATTCAGTGTGATCGGAAATTCTTTGGGCGGTCATGTGGCCTTGATTTATACGCTTCGCCATCCAGAAAAAATCCAGCGATTGATTTTAACAGGTTCCTCAGGTCTTTTCGAAAACTCCATGGGAGGTTCTTATCCGAAAAGAGGCAATTACGAATACATTAAAGAACGCGTTGAATATACGTTTTATGACCCTAAGACGGCTAGCAAAGAATTAGTCGATGAGGTTTTTGAAATCACGAATAGTATCCCTAAAGTGATGCGTATTATCGCGATTGCGAAATCTGCACAGCGTAACAATATGGCCAAAGATATTGTTCACATCAAGGCCCCTACCCTATTGATTTGGGGTTTAAACGATACCATTACCCCTCCTGAAGTGGGTCACGAATTCAACCAATTAATTCCAGGTTCGACCTTGAAATTTATTGACAAATGCTGCCACGCTCCCATGATGGAAAGACCAGCTGAATTCAACGAAATAGTTACCGAGTGGTTAAACAATAACCCGATCTAACATGCTAATTCTATCACACCTAAATTACGATTTACCGGTGTTACGAATGAGTGATTCTGTGTCCAAAACCCAGAAGACCCTTCGTGCAAACGGAATCAATGCCCTAGCGGTGGTAGAGAAAAAGCAATACATTGGTCTTGTTACCGAAGAAACACTGGCGCAGGCTATCTCTCCTGATCAAACAATAGCTGACCTTCAATCCCACTTTTCTACTTTCCAAATGGAAGAGGATGAAGATGTGTTAGCCAGCTTACCCTGGTTTGACGATTCCACTGTTGAACTGATCGCCATTACGAATCCTTCGGGCTTGTTTACTGGCTATTTGACTAAATCAACAGTCGGGAATTTATTACTCAAATCAGGCTTAGAACAGAAGAATGGAGGAATTATTCGTATTCCGTTCCAAAGTTCCCGCGACAGCCTAAGTTCCATCATCCGAATTATAGAGGAGGAAAATGGATTTGTGGTGCGTAGTTTTTTCCAAGAACCAATCCTGGTGATACAAGTGCAAACCGAGACTTTTGGCAAAATCATTTCGAACCTAGAAAGACACGGTATTTTTATTGAAAAAGCGTTTGTTTTTGGGGAGCAATTAGAGGTCGATCAAGATCGATTTGATCATTTAATGCGTTTCATCGATTTATAATGGGTGTTCAATTAGCCATTCATGGGAAATCATTTTCGGCAGAAACGAAGCCGTTAATGGAAAAAATGTGGGCGGACATTTGTGCCAAAAACTGCCAACCCATCCTGTCTGATTTTTTCAAAAATCATTTATTGGAGCACGGTTTTTCGGTCGCTGAAGTTCCCAGCTATTCTACTGAAAAAGGACTAGAATCTGCGGACATGGCCTGGAGTATCGGTGGCGATGGTACCTTATTGGAAACCTTAACTCAAATAGGCCCAAGAGAAATCCCTATTTTAGGTATCAATACGGGGCGTTTGGGCTTTTTAGCCACGCTTTCGCCACCCGAAATAAGCTCTGCCTTAGACACCGTTTTACAAGGTAATTACCGAATCGAAAACAGAAGCCTTGTGGCTGTAGAATCTGAAATGGACTTTTTCGATGGCAAAGGGTTCGGTTTAAATGAAGTAGGTATTATGAAAACAGATACCTCTTCCATGATTACTATCAAAGCATTTGTGGACGGAAATTATTTGAATTCGTATTGGGCTGATGGCCTTATCGTTTCCACCGCAACGGGCTCTACCGGTTATTCCCTAGCCGTAGGTGGACCTTTGGTGATACCTAGCTCCGATATATTCATCATTGCCCCCATGAGCCCGCACAATTTAAACGTGCGTCCACTCCTTGTTTCCAGTTCTGCCGTATTAACATTTGAGGTGAGTTCTCGAAGCAAAAATTTCCTTATCTCTTTAGACTCCCGTTCCAAAGTAATCGACAGCCACTTCAAAATCGAAGTCAAAAAGGCCCCTTTTTCAGCGAAACTAATCAAGATTCCCGGGGATGATTTCCTACAGACGTTGCGGAGTAAATTGAATTGGGGGTTAGATGTCAGAAATTAAAAAAGAGCTTAGGCTCTTTTTTAATTTCTGACATCTAAAGAATAAAGCAAAAAGAATAAAGAAAATATTTCGCAAAATCATCCCCGCAGGGGATTCCAACTTTATTCTTTATACTTTGTGCTCTATTCTTTAAAGTAGTCTTTTAAGCTCATTAAGCTTGAGTAGCGCCTCAATCGGCGACAAGGAATTCACATCCAGCTCCTTTAGTTGATCCTCGATTTTCTGTAATCCCTCTGGAATTTCAGCACCGAAAAGAGACATCTGGTAATTTGCCTTCGGCATCTCTTTTAGCTTATCGATGTTGTCTTCCAAGACATGATCTTTTTCTAAATTCTGCAAGATTTCGTGGGCACGTAAAACTAAAGAAGTCGGCATTCCGGCTAATTGAGCAACATGAATACCAAAACTATGTGCACTTCCACCCGGCAATAATTTGCGCAAGAAGATGATTTTGTTACCCACTTCTTTGACGGAAACGTGGAAGTTTTGGATGCGCGGGAAGTCCTGCGTTAATTCGTTTAATTCGTGGTAGTGGGTGGCAAATAAGGTTTTGGCCTTATGAACTGGATGATTATGCAAATGTTCTGCAATCGCCCAGGCCATCGAAACGCCGTCATATGTCGATGTTCCACGACCGATTTCATCCAATAAAACGAGCGAACGAGACGATAAATTATTCAGGATTGCCGCTGTTTCGGTCATCTCGACCATGAAGGTAGACTCGCCTTTCGATAAGTTATCGGAGGCACCCACACGCGTAAACACTTTGTCCACTAAACCCAAGTTAGCGGATTCAGCAGGCACATAAGAACCCATTTGGGCGAGTAAAACGATGAGTGCCGTTTGACGCAACAAGGCTGATTTACCGGCCATATTGGGACCTGTAATCATCATAATTTGCTGCGTTTTATCGTCAAGATAGATGTCATTAGGCACATAATTCTCCCCCGCTGGCAATTGCTTTTCGATGACCGGGTGACGACCACCTTTGATATCGATGATTTCCGTTTCGTTTAAAGCGGGACGAACATAATTGTTTTTCTTCGCCACCGTAGCAAAGGAGGCTAAGACGTCCAAAGTTGCAATGCCAAGCGCATTCTGCTGAATCTGAGTGATATAGCTCAAAGCCGATTGCACTAATTCTTGGAATAAGCGGAATTCAATCACTGAGATTTTATCTTCTGCACTAAGAATCTTTTCTTCGTACACCTTCAATTCTTCCGTGATATAACGCTCTGCATTCACCAATGTCTGCTTGCGAATCCATTCGGGTGGCACGCGATCTTTGTGGGCATTGGTTACTTCTAAATAATAGCCAAATACCTTGTTATACGAAACCTTCAGCGAGGTAATTCCTGTGCGTTCAATTTCACGTTTTTGGATATCCGCTAAAAAGTTCTTGCCCGAACTCGAAAGTCCGTGCAATTCGTCTAATTCCGCTAAATACCCACTCTTTATCATGCCGCCTTGGTGCATGAGCACCGGCGGGTCTTCGCGCAAAATCGTATCGATTTTTTCCACTAATTCCGTGCAAGAATCTAAACTGGCCGCTAGACCTGAGAGACTTGGCGATGTGGATGCTGATAAAAGCGCTTTAATCTCCGGAATCTGCTGCAAAGCCTTTTTCAAGGCATTCAATTCGCGGGGATTAATGCGGCCGGCGGCGACTTTGGAAATCATCCGCTCCACATCGCCGATCGGTTTTAATAAGTCCGAAACCTGATCTAATAAACTCGAAGAGGCTAATAAACCCGCGACACCCTCTTGTCTTTGCTCAATGGTTTTCAACTCTTTTAAAGGCAATACTAACCATTTACGAAGCAAACGACCACCCATCGCAGTCAAAGTCTGATCGATGAGCGAAATCAAAGGAACTCCCCCCTCTTGCGTGGGATGAATTAATTCCAAATTGCGAATCGTAAAACGATCTAACCAGACATATTTATCCTCTTCGATACGCTGAATGGACGAAATATGGCCGATGGCGCGGTGTTCGGTTTCCGCTAAATAATGTAAAATAACACCGGCAGAAATGATGCCTAGCGGACTATTTTCGATACCAAATCCTTTCAGATTTTTGGTCTTAAAATGCTGTGTTAAAAGTGGATACGTGAATTCGTGAGTAAAAATCCACTCCTCCATGGTGAAGCTGTGAAATTGCTCACCGAAGGCATCTATGAAGGCGTTTCTATGCTTTTTGGGATACAAAATCTCGGCCGGCAAGAAACCTTGGACTAACTTCTGAATATAGGCTAATGGGCCTTGAGAGCACATAAACTCGCCTGTAGATATATCTAAAAGGGCAATTCCATAGGTAGAGGACTTCTCATCTAAAGAAATCGCAGCCACATAATTATTGCGCTTATTATCTAATACTTGGTCGTTAAACGACACACCAGGTGTCACTAATTCAGTCACCCCACGCTTCACAATCCCCTTCACGGTCGCAGGGTCCTCTAATTGATCACAAATCGCCACACGTTCACCCGCGCGAACTAATTTAGGTAAGTAGGTATCCAATGAATGGTGTGGAAAACCGGCTAATTCGGCATCCGCGTTGCCGTTATTACGACGCGTCAGAACAATGCCCAAAATTTTCGAAGCTTTCACCGCATCTTGGCCAAAGGTCTCATAAAAATCCCCCACCCGGAACAATAAAATAGCCCCAGGGTATTTCGCCTTGATTTGATTAAACTGCCTTGAAAGTGGAGTTTCCCCTTTTTTCAATGGCTCCTCTCCGTTGTCTGCTTTCCGTGCCAAATATTTCTTTTCTATTAAAGACAAAAATAAACCAAATTTTCTATTTTTGATTTCTCTAAACCAGATTAACAAAATGATTAATTCCTCAATTTACATTAAATCTCAACAAGAGGTTTTCGATGTAGTGATCGTGGGTTCCGGTGCAGGTGGCGGTATGGCGGCTCACACCTTAGCTAAAGCTGGCGCTAAAGTTTGCATCCTGGAGGCTGGACAGCCTTTTGACCCGGCAGACCCGAAAGATATGACCCAAATGAAATGGCCTTACGAATCTCTCCGCCGAGGAGCGAGTAGTTCGCTACGTAATTTCGGGGATTTTGATGCGGCTTATGGCGGCTGGGACATTGAAGGTGAACCTTATACTCGCAAAAACGGCACGAAGTTCGATTGGTTTCGTTCTCGGATGGTAGGTGGTCGTACGAACCACTGGGGCCGTATTTCCTTGCGTTTTGGTCCAGATGATTTTAAACGGAAAAGTATCGATGGTCTTGGCGATGACTGGCCTATCGGTTATGATGATATGAAGCCTTATTACGATAAGGTGGACAAAATGATTGGGGTTTTTGGAACAAATGAAGGCCTAAGAAATGATCCAGATGGTTATTTCTTACCTCCTCCAAAGCCTCGTCTACACGAATTAATGATTAAAAAGGCGAACAAGGCTTTAGGCATTCCGACCTATCCGTCGCGTATGTCGATGCTAACGAAGCCGATCAATAACGAGCGTGGATCTTGCTTTTATTGCGGTCAATGTAACCGTGGTTGTTCAGCTTACGCAGATTTCTCGTCTTCGTCGGTTTTAGTAAAACCTGCTGTCCAAACGGGTAACACGACCTTACTTCCATTCGCCATGGCGCGTGAAGTAATGACAGATCCAATTACAGGCTTGGCAACTGGTGTTTCTTATGTGCATACGGGCACCATGATGGAATATTCAGTTAAAGGAAAAATCGTCGTTTTAGCGGCCTCAGCGGGTGAAACTGCGCGTTTATTATTGAATTCAAAAAGTGCACGTTTCCCGAACGGTATCGCGAATTCAAGCGGTGTTGTGGGTAAATACATCAATGACTCTACGGGAGCTTCACGCTCAGCCATCATTCCCTCTTTATTCGATCGCAAGCGCTACAATGAAGATGGCGTAGGCGGAATGCACATCTACACTCCTTGGTGGTTAGATAACGCTAAATTAGATTTCCCACGTGGATACCACATCGAGTACGGTGGAGGTATGGGTATGCCTAACTATGGTTTTGGCTGGGGAATCGAAGGCTTGAACGGGCGCGAAAACTTCAACCGAGATGGCATTAAAAAAGCAGCAGGTGGATACGGTGCGACCTTGAAAGAGGATTACCGTCGTTTCTATGGTGCTTACGTAGGTTTCGCGGGTCGTGGAGAACCCGTTCCTCGCGAAGATAATTACTGCGAGATTGACCCGAATGTGGTTGATAAATTTGGTATTCCCGTTTTACGTTTCCATTATAAATGGAGCGATTATGAAGTGAAGCAGGCCAAACACATGCAGGATACTTTTGAAGAAATCATTCACTCGATGGGTGGTGAGGCTTTAGGCAAAAAACCTGGTGCTGACAGCAATTATGGGCTAGCAGATCCAGGTCGCATCATTCACGAAGTAGGAACGGCGCGTATGGGTAATGATAAAAATACCTCAGTATTAAACTCGAATTGCCAAGCTCACGACGTGAAAAACTTGTTCGTAGCAGATGCGGCACCATTCGTTTCTCAAGGAGATAAAAACGCTACTTGGACGATTCTAGCGTTATCCCTTCGTACTTCCGAATACATTATCGATCAACGCAAAAAAGGCAACCTGTAAGATGAAAAGAAGAGACTATTTAAAAAATATGGGCTTAAGTTCACTGGGCTTAGCCGTTTTCAATCCCGATGAAAAAGCGATTGAGAATTTAGAATTAGGAAAAGTTCCGGTTAAAAGACCGAATGGGCGTACGCAAGAGGAAGCAGAACAAGAAGCCGCACTAAAAGCGGAAATATTCTTGAATGCGCACGAATTAGCGACCATTACGATCCTATCTGATATCATAATCCCAGCGGACAAAAAATCTGGCAGTGCCTCTCAATCAGGCGTAACCGCCTTCATCGAGTTTATCGTGAAGGACAAACCTGAATTTAAGACGCCGATGCGCGGTGGATTACGTTGGTTAGATGTCGAATCAAACAAACGATTCCAGAAAAATTTCACCGAATTAACTCCCGCTCAACGCATTAATATCGTAGACGATATCGCGTATCCGGGAAAAACACCAAAGCATTTAACGCAAGGTGAGTCGTTTTTCACCTTGATGCGTAA
This sequence comes from Cytophagaceae bacterium, assembly GCA_027491195.1. Lineage (GTDB taxonomy): Bacteria > Bacteroidota > Bacteroidia > Cytophagales > Spirosomataceae > Aquirufa > Aquirufa novilacunae. The sequence goes on from JAIXWQ010000008.1 coordinate 248,472, forward strand.
TTTGACAGCAACAGGTTTCTATACCTCGAAAATAGGTATAGCAGACTTAGAGTACCAAGGAAATACGCCGAACCAATGGAATGGCGTTCCAGATGAAGTTTTAAAACAATACGGTTTGAGTTATGACGCCTAATCGTGTCGCCAGACCCCGTATTTTTCAATCCATTCCAAACCTCGTGGCGGGTGTTAGCACCCGCCACGGAGGTGTAAGTGAAGCACCTTATTCTTCCTTAAATTTAGGAGTACACACAGATGATTCACCCGAAATCATCGAACAAAATCTTTCCATTTTCTGCGCTGACTTAGGCATTTCTCCTAGCGATTTAGCGCGATCCTACCAGGTCCATGGGGATAAAATTTGGGTGACAGGTCGTCCAGGATATCAATCAGGCTTCGATGCGATGGTTTCCGTACAGCCAGGCGTTTTTGCTGGCGTTGGAATCGCGGATTGCACACCCATATTACTGGCTGATCCGGTTACTCGCGTTTGCGCGGCAATACATGCGGGTTGGAAAGGTACGGTGGCTGGAATCGTGGAAAAAACAGCGTTACGGATGATTGAAAATAGAGGATCGAATCCAGCTGATATATTGGCCTACATAGGCCCCTGCATTAGTCAAGCTCATTTCGAAGTGGGCGATGAAGTAGCGGCACATTTTGCGGAGGAATTTAAAATCCAAAAAGGCAGCAAATGGCACGTGGATTTAAAAGCGGCTAATGCGGCACAATTAATAAAACTTGGAATCAATCAAATTGAAATAGACACAGCCTGCACCGTCGAAAATAATGCCGATTATTTTTCTCACCGAAAAGAAGCGGGAACTACGGGCAGAATGTTAGCCCTAATTGGATTTCAAGTTGCGTAAAAACAATTGGCGATTGATATTTTCCTTCGGAAGTAATTCGTAGGCTTTTTGGTAATCCTTACGCTTCAAATCCCCATTTTTCACGGATTTAATAAAATTAATCCACGCAAATGGATTCGTCAAAGCCAACATAGGGCTGCTAAAAAAATTCTTATTCGCTTGAGATGAAATCATCATATCCGAGAAATTCCTAAAATTAGATGATGCTCCCATACCCGCCTGCATCGCAAACACATTTAATTTAGACTGCTCCAGGTTATCTCGTGCATTATCTCGCTCTTTCTTATTGCGTAATTCCATCGCTAAAAAGGCCTGCTTAAACTCCTCTTCGCTTGAATGAGGGAACACCTTCACATCGCGCAACATCGTGGTCATCTCTTCCATCGGAATGATTACCTGGTGCACTAATTCGGTATCACGCGGAACGATATAGTACTTTTTCTTGTAGCCGATGTACGAAATCACTAGGCTATCCCCCGGAAAAACATACATGTCCACTTGACCGAAATTATCACTCAGGGCACCGCGACCAGCTTGTGGATTAAAAATATAGGCCAAAGGAAGGAACTCCGCATTCGATGATGCCACCACACGTCCTTGGAATAAGACCGTTTTGTCTTGTCCTTGTGAGAAGGCTGTCCAAGATAGGAGACTCAGCACTACTATTCCCAGAAATCGCATCGCATGTTTCATTTCGAAACCGAAGTTATAAAAAAATAAATTTCACCCATGTTAAAGCCTGTTAAAGCTTAGTGTTTGGGGAATAATTTCAAGAACGTAATGATGAAAGGAATTGATAATAGTAAGCCATCGAATCGATCCAAAAAGCCCCCATGACCTGGAATCGTATCTGCTGAATCTTTGATATTTATACTGCGCTTGAATAAAGACTCCACTAAATCGCCGTATGTTCCTGCCACCACAATAATCACACCGATTCCAAACCATTGCCATGACTCAAAATTGGTGTAATAAATAGACAAGACATAGGCCACAATCATCGCAGCAATCAAACCACCGATACTTCCCTCCCAAGATTTCTTAGGGGAAACACGTTCGAACAGTTTCGTTTTACCAAACTTCGTCCCCGCAAAATAGGCCCCTGAATCACTCGCCCACAACAAGAAAAGGCAACCTAGGACGATTTGGGGATCATAGGTTTCGTTTTGGATAAAGGCTAAAACAGTTAATAAGGCAAAAGGCAAGGCCACATAAATAATACCAAGGAAGGTATAGGCGATGTTTTTGAAGGGTTTTTCATCATTTGCCTTGTACAACTTGATGAAGAAAATGAGCGCCAATAAGGGCGAAAGGATATAATAATTCGAATAAGCGATCTCCCCTTTTTCGATAAAAAAGGTCAATAAATGAAGGACTACTCCGCAAAATGTCCCATAAAAAGTAAGGGGTAAATTGTCACTAATGCTACCCACTAATTTATAAAACTCTAACTGCGCCGCTACTCCGATTAAGAGAAATAAACCCAAAAAGGTATAATCGCTAAACAGCACACAAAATAGCAAAAACGGTACCGCCACGATGGCTGCGATCACGCGTTGTTGCAAATTAGACATCTCTCTTAAACCCATATTGTTATTTTTCTAAACGCATGCCGTGTAAACGGCGAATATAAAATACCACTAAAGCAGCCGAAATGACAACGGACCACCAAGGAGTTATTTCTCCTAGTTTCTCCGGATCAACGGCTATTTGCTTTTGCTGGTACATATATTGCATCGTCAGCGTCCAACCATTATTAAATAAATGCGCCACAATTGGAATCCAAATGTTGCGATTCCACACATATAAATACCCAAAAAAGGCGCCTAAAAAGAGACGTGGAAAGAATCCGAAAAATTGAAAATGAATAAAACTAAAAATACCCGCAGACAACCAAATTGCCACGTGGTGATTTCCAATATAGCGTTCAAATAATGATTGCAACACCCCTCTGAAGAATAATTCCTCCCCTAAAGCAGCTAAACCTGCAATCACCGCAAGCCCAATCGCAAAGTCCATCGGACTGTGGAAGTCCACTAAAAACTTCGTTAATTCTGCTAATTGAGTCTCCGATGCCCGCATCCACTTCTCCGTTTCCTCAAATCCAGCCGGCAACACAAGGGATTCGTTCCATTGAATTAGGTACTCCAAGAACGGCATTCCCACTAAAATCGTAATAATAGACCAAAGAAAAATACGGTAATCGGGTGTAGGACCCTCCGACAGGGAATTTAAATCGCGCTTTTCTGACCAACGCAAATAGGCCCAAGAACTCGCTACGAAGGTAAAAAGAGCCGAAAACCATTGCAAGGCCATCATAGCTCTGAAAGCGCCCTCGTAACTTTGGGGGTGTGCCATGAAATCCAAGACCGATTTCTGAAATTGATTGACATCCTGCGTAGGAAAACCAATAATTAATACCACGGATAAAAGACCGATGAATTGGCCAATAAACCCTCCCAAAAGGAAAAATCCGAATAAAATTAAAATTTTGGACAGCAATCCCACGTAACGTTCGGGGCCCTGAAAATTGTTATCTACCATAATGCTCGTAAATTTACGGAATTTTTAATCAGAATGGTAAAGATAGGTAACATCGAGCTAGGCTCATTCCCATTACTTTTAGCCCCTATGGAGGACGTTTCAGATCCGCCTTTCCGTGCGGTCTGTAAGGCGAACGGGGCTGATTTGATGTATACAGAGTTTATTTCTTCGGAAGGCCTCATTCGAGATGCGGCGAAGAGCGTGCAAAAGCTCGATATATTTGAATACGAAAGACCGATTGGCATTCAACTTTTTGGAAGTTCTATCGAAACGATGGCTGCCTGTGCAGAAATTGCCACCAAGGCGGGCCCCGACTTAATCGACATCAATTACGGTTGCCCCGTGAAACAAGTGGCCTGCAAAGGCGCTGGAGCTGCTTTACTGCAGGATATCCCTAAAATGGTTTCGATGACCAAAGCAGTGGTTGATTCCACTCACTTGCCAGTAACCGTAAAAACGCGTTTAGGCTGGGATGATTCTACGAAAAATATTGAGGACGTGGCAGAACGCCTCCAAGATATCGGTATTCAGGCTTTGACTATTCATGGCAGAACCCGCGTGCAGATGTACAAGGGAGCTGCGGATTGGGAATTGATATCGAAAGTAAAGAATAATCCACGGATTAAGATTCCGATTTTTGGCAATGGCGACATTGATTCGCCGGAGAAAGCGAAAGAATACCGCGATCGCTATGAAGTGGATGGCATCATGATAGGCCGCGCTTCGATTGGATATCCTTGGATTTTCAACGAGATAAAACATTATTTAACTACTGGAGAGCACTTAGCCCCTCCTACCTTGCAACAACGCTTGCAGGTTTGTTTAGATCACCTCGATTTCTCCATCCGCTGGAAGGGAAATCACGGGGGCATCGTCGAAATGAGACGGCATTATGCGAATTATTTCCGCGGAATGGATCATTTCAAACCGTTTAGAACCCGCTTAGTTACTACCTACGAATTTGAGGAGATCAAAGAGATCCTGAATGAAATCTCAGCGCATTACGCTGGAGAACCCTTACCAGCCTAATGGAAAACAAACAAAAATCCCCCGTATTACTAGTCATTTTAGCCTTTGTGGCTCTTTCCTTGATTTGGGGTAGCTCCTTTATTTTAGTGAAGAAAAGTTTAGTCTATTATAGCTCTCCTCAAGTGGGTGCATTGCGCATTTTTGCAGCCTTTATCTTCTTTATTCCGGTGTTTTTAAAACAAAGACACGAGGTGAAAAAAGAACATTGGAAGAGCTTTTTGTTAGCTGGCTTGACGGGTAATTTATTGCCGGCTATCCTCTTTTCTATCGCGGGAAAGCACTTAACTTCTGCCTTGTCCGGCATGTTGAACGCCTTTACACCTTTGTTTACGCTAATCGTAGGAATTTTATTATTCAAACAAGGCTTTCAATGGCGTCAAATACTGGGTATTGTCTTAGGTATCGCTGGCTGTTTTGGCTTAATCGTGGGTGGCGAAGGATTCCATATCGATTTTAATTACCATGCGCTTTGGGTGGTATTAGCCACCTTCTTGTATGGTATTAATTTACATATCATTAAGACCAAATTATCCGGGTTAAATCCTTTCACTTCTACCTCGGGTATATTTATGGCGATTGGACCTCTATCGCTGATTTTATTAGGCTCCACTGGATTTTTTGCTCAACCCATTGAATGGTGGCCCTTTTTAGCGGCTTGTTCTTTGGGCGTTTTCGGCTCCGCGATTGCCATGGTCTTGTTCAATCAGTTGATCAAATGGACCAATGCCATTGTCGCTAGTTCCGTGACCTACATCATTCCAATTGTGGCCGTAGGCTGGGGCGTTTTTGACGGCGAACAAGTCTACCTTTCGCAATTTATTGCGATGATCGTCCTGCTCATTGGAGTGTATGAAATCAACCGATCAAAGGCTTGATTTTGATTCAATCATTGGCCCACGAGTTCCTATGCCATTTTCATTGAAGGCTTCTATTTGGAAATAATAGGTCTTTCCTCGGTCCATGGATTTGAAATAATACTCATTACTCCCAAAAACCTGCACCGACGTGTACATTTTATCGGGGGCAATTCCAGAGTAAATAACGTAACCGGTTGCTTTGGGATCATGTCCCCACTTTAACCACGCACTTCGAGAATCGTGCTCCCCGCGCAATACCAATAGATCCTTGATGACACCTGGTTTTGCTCCATGGCCAAAACCAAAAGCACGAATCCCCGAAATCGCGAATTTACCTGCGGCCATATGGTGATTCACCAATTTTAAGTACCGCACCTCCACCGAATGTGGAAGCTCTACATAATCATGCGGGATATCTGTCTTGTTTTTAGACTTATCGATAATCAGCTGCCAGTTTTTACCATCCTTACTTCCGAACACCTGGTATTGGTGGTAAATCCCATTCATCTTTCCTAAAAAACTTGAATCCACATCTTGATCCGCGTAATTTATTTGCAAGGCCTTCAAGGTTGAGACCTCACCAAGATCTGTTTCAATAAACTCGCCCTTTTTATTCGAAGCTGCAGACCAATAGGTCTTCATCTGCTCATCCACCGCAAAATTTGCCGAATAACCCGGCAAACTAGAGGAGACGCGCACCGGTTTATTGTAATTCAACAGCATCCAACCCGTAAATAATTCAGAAGGAACATCGACTTTTTTCGTCGGCATTCGATGCGGATAATCCCCATAAGCCGTGTTTGTATAAAGGATACCGTCTTTATCAAAATAGGTAGGCCAAAGCCCCAGACGACGCTCAAAACTATTCTTCACCGCAATCGTAATCGTAGACACATGCCACCAATTGCCAAACTCTCCCTCAAAAGTCGCCCCATGCCCAGCCCCGCGCGTAAATCCGCCTGGTTTAAATGAGAATGGATTATGTGACTGATACGTAAATGGCCCCATTGGATGATCTGAGGTATACACCCCATCTCCATAGGCTGAGAACTCGGTCCCTGGCGCCCCATATTGCAAATAATATTTGCCCTTGTACTTATTCATCCAGGCCCCTTCCATGAACGGTTTTAAGAACGTATTGTCTTGGTATTCTCCAAAACGCTCCCATCCATGCACCTCATCATTCAGCTTAATCAAATCTTTGCGTTCACCTATCGGTTGCAGCGTTTTGCGATCTAATTCCTGACCATACATCGGGTAAAAATTGCTCGACCCGTGGTATAAATACAAACGGTTATCATCGTCTAAAAAGAAAGCCGGATCCCAAGCTCCAGCAGTGAAGGCGTGAACGGCCTCTTTCCAAGTGTCTGTTTCTGGTTTTTGGGAATACCAAAGCGTAAAATCCTTCGCATAGGTCGAACCAATGACTAATAAGCTATCGCCTAGGGTGAGTGTAGCTGGTGCACACAATTCATCATAGACCTTGTGGTAGGGTTGTAAAAAACGGCGCGAAACGAAGTTCCATTTTAGCATGTCCTTGCTCCACCAATAGCCCCACTGATTCGTTGAAAACAGATAATACTTCCCCTGAAAGTAGGAGATAACGGGGTCCGCAGTGGCTCTGTGACGCCCTTGTTCAGAGAAATTGGGAATGGGTGTAAACCCATAATCCAAGTTCATGGGATTGCAATAAGTGGAGGTTGTTTGTGCTGAAATGTTTTGCGCGGGAACCGAAAATGCAAAAGACAAAATAAAAAGCAAAAATGCTGGAACAATTTTCATAGTTTTGAGGTCATATAGGTGCCGGGCTTAACTGGCCATATTATGGACAAAGTAAATAAATTTCAAGGAATTATTTGGGCAGTGGTGTTGATCTCTTTGTGGTCCGCTAATTTAGCCTATTGGATACAGGTCGATTTCAGCTGGTCAGACCCTTTTGTCTACCTTTCGATTCTAATACAAACCCATTTATATACGGGATTATTTATCACTTCGCACGACGCCATTCACGGGGTTGTTTACACAGAAAACCCGCGATTGAATCACGCCATTGGTCGCTTCTGCACGATTCTTTTTGCCTTTAACGATTATAGTACGTTGCGCGCAAAGCACCACCTGCACCACGCGCATGTGAATACAGAAGGAGATCCTGACGTGCACCAGGGTCCATTTTTACTGTGGTGGTTCAAATTTATTTGGCAATATGTGACCTGGAAGCAAGTGCTGGCCATGGCGATTACGTATAATGTGTTGAAAATTTGGTTCCCGATGTGGAATTTGATTTTGTTTTGGGAACTTCCTGCTATTTTGAGTACGCTGCAATTGTTCATTTTTGGGACTTACCTACCGCACCGAGGGGAACATGCGTCGGATAACAAACAGCAATCAAGAAGTCAGAGTAGAAACCATGTGTGGGCCTTTATATCTTGCTACTTTTTCGGCTATCATTTTGAGCACCATGCGCATCCCTATTTGCCTTGGTATAAATTACCACAAGCGAAGGACGAAAGCCTTGCCTAGACCTAGATTTTTCCTAAATTTGCATCGCACAAAATCGACATAAACGATCCCCTCATGAAAGAACCTAAATACAAACGCATTTTACTTAAACTTTCAGGCGAATCTCTTTCGACAGATGGAGAGGTAATTGACCCAACCATTTTAGGTCAATATGCCGCTGAAATTAAAAAAGTGCATGATTTAGGCGTGGAAGTAGCGATCGTGATCGGCGGAGGAAACATCTTCCGCGGTGCGAGTGCTGCGAAAGCCGGAATCGACCGTGTGCAAGGTGATTACATGGGCATGTTAGCGACCGTAATTAACGGGATGGCTGTTCAGGCTTCTTTGGAAAAACAAGGATTATATACCCGCATGATGACTGCGATCAAGGTCGAAGCCGTTTGCGAACCATTTATCCGCCGCCGTGCAATGCGTCACTTAGAAAAAGGACGTATCGTGATCTTCGGAGCAGGAACGGGTAACCCGTATTTTACGACGGATTCAACTGCATCACTCAGAGCGATTGAAATCGAAGCAGATGTGGTTTTAAAGGGCACGCGTGTGGACGGTGTTTACACGGCTGACCCAGAAAAAGATGCGACTGCTACCCGTTATACGAATTTAAGCTTTACAGAAGCGATCTCGAAAGGGTTAAAAATCATGGATACAACGGCATTTACCTTATGCCAAGAAAATAACGTTCCCATCATCGTTTTCGACATGAACAAAGAGGGGAATTTAGCGGCCTTAGTTTCAGGTGAGGACGTAGGTACATTAATTAGCTAATTGAAAAATGGAAGAAATTGAATTCTACATTGACGCGACTGTCGAAACCATGGACGGTGCGATCAAGCACTTAAACATTGAATTATCGAAAATTAGAGCAGGTAAAGCAAGCCCATCTATGTTAGATGGCTTGACCATCGATTATTATGGTATGCAAACGGCCATATCAGGAGCTGCTTCGGTAACCACTCCCGATGCGCGTACGATTGCTATTAAGCCTTTTGAGAAAGGCATTTTCGCGGAAATTGAGAAGTCTATCCGTAATTCCAGCTTAGGTTTGAATCCGATGAACGATGGAGAAATCATTCGTCTTTCAATCCCTCCTTTAACGGAAGAGCGTCGCCGTGATTTAGTTAAGCGTTGTAAGCAAGAAATTGAAGTCGCTAAGATCAATATCCGCAATGCGCGTCAAGACGGCAATAACAGTATCAAGAAATTAAAGGGCGACGGCGTTTCGGAAGATGCGATCAAAGAAGCGGAAGATAAGATCCAAAAGAAAACAGATGCCTACATCGCAAAGATCGACCAGATTTTCAACGAAAAAGAGAAAGACATCATGTCAGTTTAAAATGGAAAGCCTCGAAATTCGAGGCTTTTTTTATGCTTGCAATCCTTGCGCGTAACCCATCTCCAGCATCCGACGAATATCCATTTTCGTGAATCGTTGAATATCGATGCTCAAAGGCTGCGAAGGTCGAATAATCGTTAATTTAACTTCTGATCGCTGCAGGCGAAGATCCGCATTTAAAATCTCATTCACTGCGATATCCATCACCCGATCAACTAGGGCTAACAGATCTCCCGAATCAAAATCTCCTCCTTCGATCATCTCGGTGTGGCACGCAATCACCACTACCTCAGTCGCACCATCTTGAATCGCTTTCTGTAAGGGTGCTACATCGCGCAAACCACCATCCAAATAGGATTTACGCTTCTGCCCCTGAATTTTGACGACTGGCATCAAAATAGGTACGGCAGATGAAGCTAGTAAGTATTCTGTAAAATCCTCAAAACTAGGATCCACGTAATGCATCGCTCCTTCAATCACGTTCACAGCCCCCACTTTTAATCCCACAGGACTTAGCTGAAGATTACGCACACTCAACACATCTGTCAATAGATTGCGGAGAGGAGTCGTGTCCACGAGGCCTTTGAACTTCTTTGTCAAAGCCGTCCAGCCTAATTCGAAAATGTTAAAGGGCTTAGATAAACTTTTCGGATGAGTAATTCGCGTCTCCCAAAAATCCCATAAAGCTTGTGCTGCTTGTGGGTAGGAAATCGGAATCCCCTCGTGAACTTGGTGCCCAAATTGATTCACCAAATACGCGGCATTCAAGCTTCCTGCTGACACACCGTAAATAGCATCCGGCTGATATCCTTTCTCAAAGAGTGCCTTAATGACCCCAGCCTGAAAGGCCCCTTTTACAGATCCTCCTGCTAAGACTAAAATCTTGCTCATAATACCTTTTTATCCACAATTCTGTTTAAATTTACGCAATTTACTGGCCTAAACAATCCCCATGCCTTACTCCATCTCTTCTATTCAAGCTCCCATCGATGATTCGATGAAAGCATTCGAAGGGAAGTTTAAATCGTTCATGAAGACAAAAGTGATGTTGCTAGACACCATCATGCATTATATTGTCCAAAGGAAGGGAAAACAGATGCGTCCCATGTTCGTTTTTTTAACGGCTGGATGTATGGGTGAAATATCAGAGAAAACCTTCAGAGGCGCCGCCTTAATTGAATTATTACACACTGCTACGCTCGTTCACGATGACGTCGTAGACGATTCGAATTACCGAAGAGGTTTCTTTTCCATCAACGCCATCTGGAAGAATAAAATCGCCGTTTTAGTGGGGGATTATTTATTATCCAAAGGTCTACTACTTTCTGTCGAGCACGAAGATTTCGATCTATTAAAATCGGTTTCTACTGCAGTGCGCGAAATGTCAGAGGGTGAATTATTGCAAATTGAGAAAGCGAGAAAACTAGACATCACGGAAGAGGTCTATTTCGATATCATTACCAAGAAAACTGCGACTCTGATCGCCGCTTGCTGCGCAGTCGGATTCCAATCAGCTGGAGCAGACGCGGAAATGGTCGAAAAAGCGCGTTTATTTGGAGAGAAAGTGGGTATCGCCTTTCAAATTAAGGATGACTTGTTTGACTACGGAGATGCTGAAATCGGGAAACCTTTGGGAATCGACATCAAAGAGAAAAAGATGACGCTTCCGCTGATCTATGCCCTGCAAAACACCGATAGCTCTACAAAGAAGCGTATCATTCAAATCATCAAAAAGGAGTCAGAGGATTCGAATAAAGTACGCGAGGTCATCGACTTTGTTAAATCAACGGGAGGCCTGGCTTATGCGAATCAAAAGATGAACGAGATCGCGGAAGAAGCCAGAGCTATCTTAGCCACTTTCCCCGCTTCCGAGTACCGCAACTCACTAGGCGACTTGATTAGCTACACGATCGAACGTAGCAAATAAAAAAAGGGAACCATTTCTGATTCCCTTCCTTCCTGTATACTGATGTAGATTAACGCGGGCCACCGAAGCCACCGCCTCCGCCACCCATACGCATGCCTGGCATACCCATCGGCTGTTGCGGAGCTGCTGGAGCTGCATCGCCGCCTTCGCCTTTCGTATCATCATTATTCACTGATTTCTTCTTCTTCGTAGGACCGAATGACATCTTACCAATGCGGTAAGAGAAGTTGATCTTGAAGTTCATATTTCTCAAGGTATTCTCACTCACCTGGTTGATCGTCGCTGTCTTCGTTTCGTTGCGAATGATGAATCCATCCGGCGTTAAGAAGTTTTCTGCACCGAAACCAATGCTTCCCTTCTTATTCTTGAAGTCTTTCTTAAAGCTCAAGCTATAGATACCGAAACCGCCTTGAGAACCTTGCAATTGAATTTGATTCACGCGATAGAAAGAGAATACTTGCGCTCCCCAACCATTTCCGATGTTGTAATTACCAAACACACGGAAGTTCGTTTGAAGACCTTCATTTCTTGCATTTAAAAGCGGATCAGCTACATTGTTTGCTAACACTAGGTAAGACAAGTCACCGCCACCACCGATCATCAATTTATTCGATAGATTCACGTTCAAGTTAATGTTCATCCCGTAAGCATCCTCGTTACCGATATTGCGAGATGTTGTTTTCACCGTATCACCGAATACTTCTCTGATTTGATTAATCGCACCCGTCGTATTTCTCATGAAGAACGAAGTCGAGATGTATGTCTGCTTGATGAACTTACTGTAAGACACCTCATAATTATTCGTGTATTCTGGCGCTAAATTAGGATTACCCGTCGAGATATTTAAAGGGTTAGTCGCGTTCACGTTCGGATTCAAGTTCTGAATACCTGGACGTTGAATACGGCGGTTATAGCTAAATCTCCAGGTACCTGACTTGAATGTCTTCGACATGTTAAAGCTAGGAACAAGTACACCGTAAGCTGGAATTACCGTATTTTGACCCTCTTTTTTCGAGAAGCTAGCCGAGATGTCGGTATATTCATAACGAGCACCCGTCTTAATACTCCACTTATTTTTTGTTGTTACCGTGTAAGAACCGTAAGAACTGAGAATATTTTGATTGTAATCAAATACGTTAGAGGGTAAGATCGCTGAATTCACTTGCGTATAAATTCCGTTCGAACCTGCTGTAAATGATTTATAATCAGACGTTACATTGCGTAAGATTCCTTTAGCTCCAAACTCAAGTAATTGATTCTTCGCAACAGGTGTTTGGTAATCCATTTGGAAAGTAGCCTCCTCATTATATGAACCATTCTCATTCTTAATGGAACTCAAAATCTCCGACATCGTCGACTTCGTGTTCATGATCAAATTATAAAAATCATTTGACCGGTTATTGCGACTGTACATCGATAAGATCGAGAATTCCTTTTGTGGTTTTTCAAATGTATGGGTATAATCCACGTTAATGTCCACGTTTGCTGACTCATCTAGTGAGTTCGTATTACGTAGGGAAGTAAGTACGCCATTTCTAATTTGTTGCAAGCCGTCTTGCCAGTTATTTCCATTACGTAAACCAAAACGTGTACTAGCCGTTATCGAATTAAATTTATTGATATCCCAATCAAAACCCAATTGGTAATTTCCAAACAAACCTTCTCTTCTCGATTCAGCTGTCTGCACGTTACGCGTCTCCACGCCCATGTTCTGCGTTAATTGCGTGCTTTCGAATTTACCATTCACATTGTACTCAGAACGTCCAAAACCACCCAATGACAATCCCCAGTTCTTATTTCTAAAATTACCATTTAGAGATAAATTAGATCCTCTGACACCGGCTGAAGAATCAAAAGATAAAGTCAAGCCTTGCAAAGTATTCTTTTTTGTCACGATATTAATGATACCCGCTGAACCTTCTGCATCATACTTTGCTGAAGGTGAAGTAATTACCTCTACGGTTTTGATCATATCCGCCGGAATTTGTCTCAACGCATCTGCAATACTAGACGCCATAATGGTGGATGGCTTGTTATTAATTAAAACTCGAACACTGGTAGATCCGCGAAGTGATGGATTACCATCTAAATCCACAGAAAGCATCGGCACTTTTTTCAACACGTCTGTCGCATCTCCTCCTTTATTAGAAGCATCCTTTTCTGCATTGTACACCGTACGGTCCACGCGCTCCTCGATTAAGGCACGCTGTCCTTCTACCGTCACCTCAGAAAGCATTTTTGAGCTTTGTTGCAATTTGATAACCCCTAAATCGCGGTCGTCATTTTTTTCAGTGATGTTAACAAAAACCGTTTTGCTATCGTATCCGATAAAGGAAACAACGATTTTATAAGAACCTACTGCGACTTTATTCAAGGTAAATTTACCCACCCCGTCCGCAACGGTTCCATCAACTGGCTTGTTTGTTTTTGTATTAATTAAGGCCAAAGTGGCGAATTCCACTGGCTTTGAATCGGTTGAATCTAATAGAAATCCGATGATTTTTGCACTTCCTTTCGGTGCTGCTTGAGCCGTACCTGGGATAATCGTTTCTTTCTTAGGCGCTGCACCGAAACCACCCATCCCACCTGGAATTTGTGCGATAGCTGATACTGATAAGGTAATCAGTGCGAGTAAGCTGATAATTTTTTTCATTGTTTGTTGTTTATTGCTTCCATTAACGGATGCAAAATTTGTTCATTCTATTTAAAGGCCTTCTTTTTTGCGACCAAAATGGGTAATTTGTAGTCCAATATGTCATTCAAACTCCAGACTCCTCGGCTAACTTTGATCCCGCTTCAACAGCAACAATTGCTGATTTGGCAAAATTCAGGGCGCAAAGATCTGGAAAAAATGCTAGATCTACAGCATAACCCCTGGGATTTGGAATTGTTCTACGAACAGGAAACCTCGCAGGCCTTGCGGGATTTTTGGATTCCGCAAACGGCAAAATTTCCATTGGATTACTATTGGTACACAAATTGGGAAATTATCCTCAACTCCTCGTCCTGCTCTGTGGGGGGAATCGGCCTAGCTGGCTTACCCGATAATGAGGGCACTAGTGAAATCGGATACGCACTCGATCAGAAATTCAGAGGCCAAGGAATCGCCACAGAAGCGGCGCAAGCTTTGACCGAATGGGCCTTTCAAGATGCTGGCTTGCAAGTTTTACGCGCGGAGACACCGGTGGATAATGCGGGATCGCAACGGGTTTTGGAAAAAAATAAGTTCCAAAAAACGGGCGAAAAAACACTCCCCCTCGAAATACCCCTACAAGTTTTCACCTGGGAACGCCGTCGTTACTGATCTTTTTCAGTAATTTTACTGAATTGCCAATGTTAGACAGCTGAACACATGCAAAATTTCACCTCCGTAAAGGACGCGTACAATATCCAAAACTTAGTCAACGAAGCTTTGTTGATGAAGAAGACACCCTATGCTGATAAGCACATTGGGAAAAACCGTACCCTCGGTTTATTATTCTTCAACTCGAGTTTACGCACCCGCTTATCTACCCAAAAAGCCGCTCAAAACCTCGGAATGGAGGTAATGATTATGAATGTAGGGGCAGATTCTTGGCAATTAGAAATGAGCGAGGGCGTCATCATGAATGGTGATAAGGCGGAACATATATCGGAAGCCGCTGCCGTAGTGGGTTCTTATTGCGATATCGTCGGTGTTCGCAGCTTCCCAGGTCTAGTAGATCGGGAATTAGACTACAGCGAACAGGTATTAAATCAATTTTTGAAATATACAGGTAGACCGTTAATTAGCTTGGAATCGGCAACTCGCCATCCATTGCAATCCCTGACGGACTTAATTACCATCAACGAATATAAAACAGTAGCGCGTCCTAAAGTCGTTTTGACTTGGGCACCTCACGTGAAAGCATTACCCCAATGTGTGCCTAATTCCTTCTCTGAATGGATGAATCATGCTGACGTGGACTTCACGATTGCGCATCCGAAAGGCTATGAATTAGCCCCTGAATTCGCGGGTAATGCAAAGATTTGTTACGACCCTAAAGAGGCATACGAAGGCGCAGACTTCATTTATGCGAAAAACTGGTCATCCTACCAAGACTACGGAAAGATTCTTTCTTCCGATCCAGCTTGGATGGTCGATGCAGCTAAAATGAGCTTAACTAATAATGCCAAATTCATGCACTGCCTTCCTGTAAGACGGAATTTAGTCGTGGCAGATGAAGTCATTGATTCTCCTAACTCGATTGTGATCCAGCAAGCTGGGAACCGGGTTTGGGCGGCGCAAGCTGTTTTAAAGGAGATGATCTTAACCTTAATGAGAACAGAAAGCCCTTATTTATTCTAATATGTCTTTAAAGCCAAATCTTCAAGTAGTCAAAATAGGCGGGAATGTCATCGACAATCCGAGCGCTTTGGCTAGCTTTTTGACAGATTTTGCTTCTCTTGAAGGTCCTAAAATTCTCGTGCATGGCGGTGGCAAGATTGCCACTCAAATGGCCGCATCTATGGGAATAGAGAGTCAACTGATCGAAGGCAGACGAGTGACAAACGAAGAGAGTCTTCGGATCGTCACCATGGTCTATGCCGGCTGGATTAATAAATCCATCGTGGCAGACTTACAAGCCCTTTCTTGCAATAGCCTAGGTTTAACTGGACCAGACGGCGGAATCGTTGTTTCTAAGAAAAGAGCCGCTCAGCCGATTGATTACGGTTTTGTGGGTGACATCATCCATGTGAATGCATCGTCACTTTCGGGATTAATAACAGCTGGTTTTTCACCAGTCTTCGCTCCCATTACAGCAGATGCATCAGGTCAATTGTTAAATACGAATGCGGATACGATGGCACAGGCTTTAGCCATTGCCCTCAGTTCAGCCTACGATGTGACGCTTACCTATTGTTTCGAGAAGAAAGGCGTATTATTAGATCCTGCAGATGATGATTCTGTCATTTCATCAATCAACCCGGCTTCTTTTCAAGACCTAAAAGATAAAGGCATCGTCTCTGCTGGGATGATTCCTAAATTAGAAAATGCCTTAAAGGCCATCTCTGCCGGCGTTTCGGTGGTTAGATTGTGCCATGCGGATAATCTGCAGAAAGTAGACATTGGAACTAAAATTAGTGCCTAATATGTACCAGGAATCTCAATTTCTAGCCGCAAAAGACCTATTAGCTCAGCTAATAGCTTGCCCTTCGTTGAGTAAGGAGGAGCAGGGAACGGCGCAGGTTTTGGAAGATTTTTTTGCAACGCAGAGCATTCCTACAAAACGTGTAGGGAATAATGTTTGGGCTTCTAATTTGCATTTCGATGCGTCCAAACCCACGATTTTATTGAACTCCCACCACGATACGGTGAAGGCGAATGCTTCCTGGACCTTTGAACCATTCAAAGCAACGGAGCAAGAAGATAAACTGATTGGATTAGGATCGAATGATGCAGGCGCTAGTTTAGTTTGCTTGATTGCCACCTTTGTATCTTTTTATTCCGAAGAGAATCTAGGATTCAACTTAGTGGTAGCTGCCACCGCCGAAGAGGAAATCTCCGGAACAGGTGGAATAGAGGCCCTTTTGAATTCAGGTGAATTACCGCACATCGATTTCGCGATCGTAGGTGAACCAACGGATTGCGCCATGGCCATTGCCGAAAAAGGATTAATGGTAGTGGATGCTCAAGTGAAAGGAATTGCGGGCCATGCGGCGAGAAATGAGGGGGTGAACGCGATTTATTTAGCGTTAGAAGATATTCAAAATATCCAAAATCATTCGTTTGCGAAGGTTTCCGAACTTTTAGGACCTGTAAAAACAACCGTTACTGTTATTAATGCAGGAAAGCAGCACAACGTAGTTCCTGATACCTGTGATTATGTGATTGACTGCCGGGTAAACGAATGTTACTCCCTAGAAGAGGTGTTAGCTGAATTGAAGACCATTGTTCAAGCGGAATTAACACCGCGGTCGATGCGCTTACATTCCAGCAAGATGGAGGAAACGCATCCACTCGTTCAAGCGGCGAAAGAATTAGGCATTTCTTTATTCGGTTCCCCTACCCTTTCTGATCAAGCTTTATTAACGATACCTTCTGTCAAAATCGGTCCCGGACACTCCGGTAGATCACATACGGCAGACGAATATATCTTCTTGGATGAACTAAAACAGGGCATCCAAACCTATCAAAATCTACTAACAACCCTAAGCATTTAAGATTGTGGCAAAACTTTGGCAAAAAGAAAATCAGACGACAGACGCTAAAATCGAGAAATTCACGATTGGAAATGACCCCGTGTATGACTTGCAATTAGCGCGCTATGATGTGCTGGGTTCCCTGGCTCACATCACGATGCTAGAAAAAGTAGGGCTATTAGGTGCTGAGGAATTAGGGCCACTTTGCGCTGAATTGAAGGCTATTTATGTGCAAATCGATGCCGGTGATTTCACGATCGAAGACGGAATGGAAGACGTCCACTCCCAAATCGAGTACTTATTAACACAGAAATTAGGTGATCAGGGCAAGAAAATCCATGCGGGACGTTCCAGAAACGACCAAGTTTTAGTGGATTTAAAGTTATTCATGCGGGCAGAAATCCAGCACATTGCGGATTCCGTGGAGCGCTTATTTGATTTATTAATCGCCAAAAGCGAAGCGCACAAAAACGATTTATTACCTGGTTACACGCACTTGCAGATTGCGATGCCGTCTTCTTTCGGACTTTGGTTCGGAGCTTATGCGGAAAGCCTGGTAGAGGACATTGAATTATTGGAGGCGGCCTTCCGTCTAGCGAATAAGAATCCATTGGGTTCAGGCGCGGGATACGGCTCTTCGTTTCCTTTGGACAGAAAATACACCACGGAATTATTAGGCTTCGAATCGCCACACGTGAACGTAGTCAACGCCCAATTATCGCGTGGAAAGACCGAATTATATGTCTTAACGGCCATCGCACAAATTGCCACGACGCTGAGCAAATTAGCGATGGACGTGTGTTTATACAATTCCCAAAACTTCGGTTTTATCGAACTCCCTAGCTCCTTAACGACTGGCAGCTCGATCATGCCACACAAAAAGAATCCTGACGTTGCCGAATTGCTCAGAGGAAAAGCCAATAAATTAAAGGCCTTGCCTAACCAATTGCAATTATTAACCAGCAATTTGCCATCCGGTTATCACCGCGAATTCCAATTAACGAAGGAATTACTGATGCCGGCCATCGAGGAAATTTTAGACGGTTTAGAGATCACGCATTATATGGTCAGCCACATGAAGGTGAAGAAAGACCTCTTAGTGGACTCGAAATACGATTTATTATTCTCGGTAGAGGAAGTAAATAAA
Source organism: Cytophagaceae bacterium (assembly GCA_027491195.1). GTDB lineage: Bacteria > Bacteroidota > Bacteroidia > Cytophagales > Spirosomataceae > Aquirufa > Aquirufa novilacunae. The sequence goes on from JAIXWQ010000008.1 coordinate 266,857, forward strand.
TTAGTCGTTCAAGGGATTCCATTCCGCGAGGCCTACCAAATCGTGGGTAAAAAGATCGAAGAAGGCGCTTTCGACGGAAGTACACGAGAGATAAATCACTCTCACTTAGGAAGCATCGGTAATTTAGGCCTGAAAGAGATTCAAGATCAGAAAGAAATCGCTTGGAAGCGTTTTGGCTTTGAAAAAGTCAATAAGGCTATCGCTGCATTAATTTCTTAATATACTTTCCTAGAATATCGAATTCTAAGTTCACACGATCCCCTATTTTTAGTTGATGAAAAACGGTGTGTTCATAGGTATAAGGAATGATACAAACGGTAAAAGAGTCATCTTGCGAATCCACCACCGTTAAACTAGTTCCATTCACACAAATCGATCCTTTTTCGACTGTCACATGTCCACTGCTTTTGGGATAGCTAAAGCGGTATTCCCAGCTTCCATTCTGATCAACTATTTCAGTACAAACTCCAGTCAAATCCACGTGGCCTTGAACAATATGCCCATCAAAACGAGCATTTGCTGCCATGCAGCGTTCTAAGTTTACTTTTTGGCCAATTTGTAAATCCCCTAGGTTCGTCTTTTGCAAGGTTTCATCGATAGCCGTAACGCGGTATTGATCGCCTTGAATCTCCACAACCGTTAGACAAACCCCATTGTGTGCTAGGGATTGATCCACTTTTAATTCCTGCGTAAATGGAGAAGTGAACCAAAATTCCACATTCGTCTCCTTTTCTTCCTGCTTTACTAGCGAACCCATCGCCTCCACAATACCTGTAAACATCTGATTTAATTGCTATTTTTGTGTACTCAAAATTACACCCATTCCGATGAAATTCAATAAATGGTTACTCTTTCTGATTCCGGTCATCGCGATTCTCGCCTATTTAAGCATTCCGAGTGCTAAACCCGTAGACGAAACGGGAGCAGATGTGGCGAAAATACGAAGCGATAAGAACGAAAACTTTCGCAACTCAGACGAATCCCCGATCCAAGATAAAGCCGCCTTTAAAGGACTAAACTATTATCCCTTTAACAAAGAATACATCGTGGACTTTGTGCTAGAAAAAGCGAAGAAAGCCGAGACGGTAGAATTGAAAATGACGGATGGAACGACAGAAAAGTTGATTTTTTTCGGATTCATTCAGGCGGAATTCAAAAGCTTCACGCTGAAATTAAAATTATACCAGCACGAAGACGGCAATTTCTTTCTCCCCTTTAAAGACAAAACCGCCCCCACAGAAACCTATGGAGGCGGACGTTTTTTAGATTTACCCCTAACAAATGTAAAAAACAATCGGTTGCGGGTGGACTTTAATCTGGCCTATAATCCCTATTGTGCATACAACGAAGATTTCGCCTGTCCCATTCCTCCCGCGGAAAACACCCTCCCTATTCGCATAGAGGCAGGTGAGAAAATTTTTAATTAACCTGATGCAACGAAGCAGCTCCAGATAGATCTTTTATGATCACTGGACTTCCTTTATACTTCACATGGGATGCACCCGAGGCATCTACTTTTAAGGACTTCTGCACATGCACTTGAGCACTGCTTGCTCCAGACGCATCCACATCGACATTGCGAGCGAAGAAATCCAAGGCTTTCAAATGACTCGCGCCTGAAGCTTCCACTTTTAAATAATCGGTGTGACCCGATATTTTGCAATCTGAAGCGCCGCTTAATTCAATTTTCAACTTATCTGCATGTAAGCCTTCGATCAAGCCCTTAGAGGCCCCCGAAAAAACAAGTGACATTTCCTCCTCATTTGTAAATCCTTGCAAATCCACTTTGCAGGCACCAGAGAAATCTCCAGCACTTAATCGAGGAAGGGTAATATTGATGACCATTTTGGAACGGTTATTATTCCAGCTCCATTTCCACTTTTCCTCATACGAAATTTCCAATTTACCAGCAGATGAGCTCACTTCTAATTCATCTATATCACTTTCTTTTCCTGTGACAGAAACAGCGTAGACATTGCCTTTATGGACATGAACTTCAAAGGCACTCCCTAACTCAATGGATTTAAAATTAGCTACTTTGAATTTTTTAGTCACAATCGCAGGATCTGCGAACGAACTAAATGCGACTACTAGGGCGGCGAATAAAGACAGAATTTTTTTCATAGAATTTTTAATTTGTTGCTAGATGCATTCCGATTTCAATTGGTTGCACGACTATTTAATCACGTTCCATTTATAACTCACACCGGCGCTCGCTTTATTAACGAAGGAAGAGCTTTCATATTTCTTTCCTTGTACGTATTTCGAGGCGTTTACTTCCATCTTAGCATATTTATCCAGTGTCACATAGGCCTTTTCAACTGCAAAATCAGGGGCAACCAATTCAGCCGAATCGAATAGAGCTGCATTTAATTGCTCACCTCCACCTTTCAGCGTTAATGAGTGAAATCCGCGTAAAACTACATCGAAAGTGGAAGACGTAAATCCTTCGATTTCAGTACTCGCATTACCTCCTAATTCCACCTTGGTTAATTCCGGCACGACAATCTCCACCTGGATACCCGGTTGAATTTTGTCCACGATTAATACGTTGTTTTCCACGTGAACCGAACTTTCTAAGGCCTGATTACCCTTGTACGTAATCTTAGGGAGATCTCCGCGCGTGATTTTGATTTGAGATGATTCCGTATTCAAACCTTGGATGGAAGTGAAATTTTGCAAGTCCTTCGTGATCGTGAAACCTACTTTCTCATCAGAGAAGTCTTCGTCTTTCGACTCTTCATCCGTATGCGGAATTCGGTTTAAGCAAATCAAGCCTTTGTCAGCAGAGAATGTCCATAAAGAACCAATGAATAAATCTTGGCCTTCTTCGTGGAAATAACCACCTTCTAACACATTGTCCATGTAATAAGCGAAATCACGCGTCATAGAGAATGATTTACCATATGGAATCATAATCTTCACTTTCAAGCGTTGTGCTCTAAAACGGGCATCCGAAAGGCCAAAATGCGTATCAAAACGTAAGTCTTTCCCTTTTTGCAGGTAATTGTACTTGATCTTTTTGGCATTCGACTCCGCTTCCTTACGTGTTAAACCTTGAGACTTCGCATATTGAATCACCTGAATGGTTTTGCCATCATAGCCTTCAATTTCGATATTTGCCCGGTTAAAACGCTCCTCGTTATAATCGTGGTTATCTTCATCGTCTTCAAATTCAAAGCCTAACTCTTCTACTTTCTCTCCTAACATCATCTGCCAGATCGTCTCGTTATCTTTTTTATCGATATCTAACACATAGGTTGTCGAATCGGAGACCGCGATATCCTTCACTTGATTGTAAGACGCCGAGCGTTGGAAGTTACGGCCATAGAAAGCTGCCGCAGCGAATAAACCCACCCATCCCACAATCATCATCGTCGTCGAAGCAATCTTGTAGGTCTTATTGTAGAATTTACGATTCGCTAATAAAGAAACCCCAGCGATTGCGATCGAAACGAATATGGGTAAGATGGCCAAAACCAAGGCAGGTATCGCCCAGATAGGCAAATCTTTCGCGATTAAATAAAGTGGCAATGGTCCCATATGAACGAATTGTCCTTGATCAATCCCCGTAAATCCAAACAGGCATATGCCGACCAAAGCAACGATAAAAGCAATACCTAAAATCAACAAAATGATTCCCACGAAAATCTGGACGATCCAACGAATAATATTCAAAGGTCCTTTCAAGGCACCGAAAACAGTCGCAGCAATACGGAAAGGGAACAATAATACCTTCGTTAAAGCATTTTCTTCTGTCTCATTCGGCTGAATACTCTTCTTAATGTTGTTCTCAATATTTTCCAAGGTAATCGGCTCACCGGTCATCTCCATCTTATCCTTCATCGTTTTCGCCTCAGGAGTTATAATCAATATAACGAGGTAAGCTACGACACCTGAACCAAAAAGACCTACAGATAAAACCGCTAATACGCGCAATAAACCTACATCCCAGCCAGTATAGGCCGCGATACCCGCCATCACACCACCGATCACTTTTTTCTCCGGGTCACGGTAGAACTTGCGGTAGGATTTATCGTCATCAGGATTTACTTCTCCCGGAATGGCAGCCCAAAGAATGATATAAGCCCAGAAAACAATATTTCCTAAATGGAATAAAGGGAAACTAGCACTTAATAAGGCTAATAAAACCAGGCGAACCCAGATCGGATCTATCTGAAAATAACGGGCAATTCCAGCTGCGACACCGCCTAGTTTCTTACGAGTGATATCACGACGGAAAACCTTAGGACCTTCCTCAGATGTAGGGGCTGTATAACCTTCCTTCTTGTCTTCTTCCTCTTCCACTTGCTTGAAATCCGCAATGGTTCCTAAAGAAGCGATCAAGGCATCCACGTGTGCTTGGGAAATGGCCTCGGTTTTCTCTGTTTCTCTGATGTTCCAAAACTTCTCCGCAATACTCGATTCAATATCAGCGATAATCTCCTTCGATCCCTCGAATGACGCGAAATACGCATGAATAGATTTTAAGTAAGCATCTAAAGTAGCAAAAGCGTCCTCTTCGATGTGGAAGACAAATCCAGCAATGTTAATTGATAAAGTCTTTTTCATAAGTATGTTCTTTATGCCTTCGTAGAAGCGTTGGAGATTTGGTTAACAGAAGCTTGCAATTCATCCCAGGTAGCTGACATTTCAGCTAAAAAATCCTGGCCAGAGGATGTTAATAAATAATATTTCCTAGGCGGTCCGGAGACTGATTCGACCCAACGGTAGTCTAAAAAGCCCGCATTTTTTAAGCGAGTTAATAAAGGATAGAGCGTTCCTTCCACGACCATAATCTTCGCAGAAGTTAACTCAGCTAACATGGTAGAGGCATAGACCTCCCCTTTTGAGATAATTTTAAGGATGCAGAATTCAAGTATTCCCTTCCTCATTTGCACCTTGGCATTTTCAATATCCATGGGTTATTTGTTTAATTTGGTAATGCAAATATAGACAAGGTACTATGTAATGCAAAGTACCTTAGAAAATTTATTTGGGAAATTGGATAAACGGTAGGTAATTTGTGATGAACGCACTCTTTTTAGGGTTGAGATAACTATGATTTTCAAAGACTTTTCCTTGCCTTTAGCCTTTTACAATCGGGACACCTGGTTGAAAGTGGCCTTTTTTGCGGTTAGCGTGGTGATGGCGGGCTTCTCTTTGTATTTTACTGATGGCTTGGTAACCAAGCTGGAGGAACGGGAAAAGCAACAGATTGAATTGTATGCGGAGACTATTCGTTATGCGCTGACCAGTGATAATAACGCGGATATCAATTTCTTTTTCGAGCGAATCAAGAAAATCAATGAGAACAATACCATCCCTGTGATTTGGAAAGATGGTTCTGGTCATTTGAATTCCATCAATATTCCCATTCAGGAGACGCTTTCTACTGAGAAAAAACAAGAGATATTAACGCAGAAGCTACAAGAGATTATTGCGGAAAACAACCAGCCCATCGAAATGGACATGGGTTTTCAAAAGGAATATATCTATTACGGTAATTCGAAATTGCTGAAATTATTGCGCTACTATCCCCTTTCTCAATTATTAGTCGTGCTGATTATCGGCTTTCTCGGCTATATATTTCTTTCGTATTCTAGGCGGGCGGAGCAGAATCGCGTTTGGGTGGGGCTTGCGAAAGAGACCGCTCACCAATTAGGAACACCCCTTTCTTCGTTGACGGCTTGGGTGGAATTATTGCGGAACGAGCCTCACATCAATCCGGATATTGTAGTGGAATTATCGAAGGATATTCAGCGTTTGGAGACTATTACCACCCGCTTTTCGAACATTGGATCTACACCGGTATTGAAATTAGAGGATATTGAAGCCGTTATTCAATCTTTTATTAGCTATTTGAAAATTCGTATTTCGTCCAAAGTCACCATCGAAATACATTCCTCCCTCGCGGCGAACCAAGTGGCGAATTTGAATAAATACCTGTTTGAATGGGTAATTGAGAACATTTGCAAAAATGGAGTAGATGCGATGGGTGGCCAGGGTCAGCTGCGGATTGAATTAAAAGAAGGAAAAAATCAGGTGATTCACATCGATATATCAGATACCGGAAAAGGTATTTTAGCAAGTAATACCTCCAAAATCTTCTCCCCAGGCTTCTCAACAAAAAAACGGGGATGGGGTTTGGGATTAACCTTGGCTAAACGAATCATCGAAAATTACCACCAAGGTAAATTAGTGTTGAAATCAACGGAGATTAATAAAGGTTCGACCTTCCGTATAACCCTCCCAAAACCTGAATAGATGACAGATCCTAATATCGTTTTCGGCTCTGCTTTGTGCATCATATTCATCGGATATGCGTTAAAAAGCGCCGGTTTCATCCAGGAACACGACGGAAAATCACTGTCAAAATTCTTAATGCACACTACCTTCCCAGCCTTGGTATTCTCGACGATGATCCGGGTGAATATAACCTGGGATTTAATCTACTTGCCGCTGATCGCCATGCTATTCGGGATGTTTTTATCCTTTTTAGCCTTTCACCTTTTCAAGCAGACGGAACCAGAGAATCGAGGAGTGATGACCCTCGGGAGTGCTGGATTTAATCTAGGCATCTTTGCGTATCCGCTGATTGAAGGAATTTTTGGGATTCAGGGTTTAACCTATGCCATCATGTTTGACCTCGGAAATTCAGTTGTCAATTTTTTCGTGAACTATGGCATGGGGAACTACTTCAGCAGAGGCCCTAAAAAAGATAATATCGCAACTCATATTTTCAAACGCATTATTTCGCTTCCTCCCTTACAGGCCATGGTCTTAGGCGTCTTAGTTAATGTGTTACAGCTAAAATTTCCCGTTTTTGCTTTAGATATTATCTCAACCATTGCCGCTGGAAATAAGCCTATCGTCTTATTGTTAATGGGCATTTATTTTAGCATTCGCTTGTCGAAAAAGTCCTATTTCCGTGTTTTCCAGGTTCTGAGCCTGCGCTATGCCATGGGCTTTCTGATCGGTGGCATCTGTTTTTATGTATTGCCGTTCGAATTAGGCTTTAGGAACTTGTTAATGCTTTGCCTGATCTTACCTGTGGGCATGACGGTGATTACCTATTCAGATGAGTTAAACTTAAACACGCCGCTCGCCGCGTCATTGGTGAATATTTCACTCGTGATTAGCTTTGTCATCATGTGGGTCATGGTGAGTGTTTTCCACATGAGCGCGATTTAACCGAATTTTTTGGTAATTTTATGAAACATTGGCTTATTGAACTTGTTTAGTTCATAACCAATCCGCTAAAATTATGGTAGTCCCTTACAAGAATCAGTCCAAAGGAAAAAAAGAACAAGTCGCAGACATGTTCAATTCCATCTCCCACAAATATGATTTTCTGAATCATCTATTGAGTGGTGGGATTGATATTATTTGGCGTAAAAAAGCCATCAAATTATTACAAAACAAGGGAATCAAATCCATTCTTGATATCGCCACCGGTACAGGTGATTTCGCCATCGAAGCGCTTAAAATCAAGCCAGAAAAAATCGTAGGGATCGATATTTCAGAAGGCATGCTTTCTTTCGGGGTGGAAAAGATCAAGAAATTAGGCTACGATAAAATCATCACGTTGCAGAAAGGGGACTCAGAAAAAATCCCGTTTTCAGACAATAGTTTTGATGCTATTACCGTTAGTTTTGGGGTGAGAAATTATGAGACCTTAGACAAAGGCTTAAAAGAAATGAACCGCGTGTTAAAACCGGGAGGCCATTGCTTGATTTTAGAATTCTCGAATCCGAAGAGCTTCCCTATGAAGCAATTATATACGTTTTATTCGAAATTTTGCCTACCTGTTTTAGGAAAACTAATTTCCAAAGACCCAGCAGCTTATACCTACCTTCCTGAATCTGTTCAAGCTTTTCCTGATGGCAAAGATTTCTTGAAAATTTATGAGGAATGTGGATTTGTTGATACGAAATGGATTCCGATGACTGGTGGCATTTGCTCCATCTATTTAGGACATAAAAAAGCTAAAAACGCGTGAAAAAAGCACCTCTAATCGGTTTTATCCTTGCTTTTCTTTTGGGATTTACTGCCCTAGGACAAGGAAAGAAGTACATTCAATTGCACGATGAGTTTTATGATGAAAAACCGGTGCATTTCGGATTTATGTTTGGCTTAACCGGTAGCAATTATTATGCGAACGGCTTCCCAAGTGTGTTAGTGAATGATGTGACGGGGGAACCGCTTTCTTTATCCTCTCCTAAAACCTTCGGCTTCCAAATAGGCGGAATCGTTAATTATGCTTTAAGCAAGCACGTAGAAGTAAAATCAGGATTAAACATAGCCTTGTACGATCGTCAAATTCAATTCGCGAACGAAGACCTGATTTCTAGAGAATCTACTTGGTTAGAGATTCCCCTATTATTGAAATTCCGTTCGGTACGTCGCCAAAACCACCGCATGTATTTGCTATCCGGCTTAAAACTAGGCTTGGAGGCGAATGTGAAGAAAAAGAATACGGCTGTGACAGCCAATACCTCTGAGCTCTCTTTAGAATATGGAATTGGATTCGAGCGTTTCTATCGTTTCTTCAAATTCTCCCCAGAGATTCGTATTTCACACGGACTAAATAATTTATTTGTCCCTCCTGGATCGACTTCTAGTTATTCAAAATTAAGCCAATTGAACTCGCACACAATTAGCTTAATTTTCAATTTCGAATAATTACTTCAGTCCTTTTCTCGCCTTTTTAGGATCTACTACCGTTTCAAACGAACTCACGGCTGAAACCCCAAACCATCCTGTGCCTTGCCACTTCGAGGTCGCATTTAGGTTCTTGATGTTGGTCGGAATATTAGCTGCAGGTCTAGAGAATAATCCCGCATTATTTAATTCCAATCGAGCCTGTGAATAGAAGTTAAACTCATCTTCTGAAATAGACCAAACCTCCACACGTATCTTATCATTCTCCAAGTATAATTGGGGGGAGATTGATCGGCGAATCGGAAGAATAAATAATAGCCCATCCGTCATGGCTCCTTTTTGAAAGCCCGCATCATATACTAAGGTTAAATTAGCAGGGTCATTTAATAATTGCCCATTTTTAAAGGTCTTCACGCGATAACAATCGCCTGGCCCACGTAAATCACGCGCGTAAAATTGAGCGTCATATCCATTCTTAGGGCTATCAGAAGCAGATTGACGGCCAGTGGCCTCGTCGTATTCATATAAAAGGGAATCAATAACTGGTACGCGGTTCATCTTCGCCTTTGCCGTGATTTGCTCATTCTGCCATTTTACGTTTAAGGTAAATGTAGTTCCGACATTTCCGATACTAGACTGATTCACACTCGGTTCCCAGACATAAATACCGCTTTGAGCGACTTTCTCTGTAAAGGTAAATCGATTGCCTAGGGTGTCTGAAACGACTACTTGTGCACCCGTTATTTTAGGTGCACTTGTTTGATCGAAGTAGTCTTGCGATTGAGAGAGAATGATTTTTTGGGCAGTTTTCTGATTCGTCAGCTGGGCTTCCACTACTAAGAAATGATCCGAAGCAGGACTAGGTAAGTTCACCACTTCCTCGCATGAACTCAAAAACACCAATACTAAAAGGGCTAGGATTTGCTTCATCTTAAAAGGAGAAATTATAGGTAACTGCTGGAACAAAAGACCCGATGATGGATAATTGAACAGCCTCGGTTTGGACGGCATTATCTTCATTCGGACGCGTATATATAGAGAATGGATTCTTGCGGTTGTAGGCATTGTACACCGAGAAAACCCACTCTGAGCTTCCCTTACCGAATAGCGCCTTTTTATTCTTCTTCGTGGCGGAAATATCTAAACGATGGTAATCAGGCACCCGCACATTTCCACGTGTTCCTGGAATCGTTTGCGGATAGGCAATACCGTCATACACATATTTTTGAACAGGAATCGTGTAAGGAACACCCGTGATATAGGCAAAATTAGCTCCAAACGACCATTTATCTGACAGTGCATATTGACCCACTAGATTTAGGGTATGAGTACGATCGTAGCGATTCGCGTACCATTCATTATTCGATAAGCCCTCAATTTTACGTTCTGTCCTAGCTAAGGTATAGCTGGCCCAACCCGTTAATTTACCCACGTTCTTCTTTAAATAGAATTCGATTCCATAGGCTCTACCCTTCCCGAACAGCAAGTCTTTCTCAAAATATGGGTTTAAGAATAAGTTCGCCCGATCCGCATAATCAATTTGATTCTGCATATCCTTGTAATAGACCTCAATCGACGATTCATAATTATTTCCATCTGGGCCAAAATTCTTAAACACCCCCATCGCCACCTGGTCCACAATTTGTGGCTTAATATTATTCGTAGAAGACGTCCAGACATCCAACGGAGTGGAAGCCGCCGTATTCGACATTAAGTGAATGTATTGAACCAAGCGATTATAACTCCATTTCAGAGAGGTCGATTCGTTTGCCGTTACATTCATGGCAAAACGAGGCTCCCAGTTTCCGTAGGTAGCTACCGTTGCATCTGGATCGATTTGATTAATCTTTAACGCATAGCCCGAGGGATTTTCTGTACTCAGCGCCACGGGAATTCGGTCATAATATTCTCCATTCGCACTTTTATAATCATAATTTGAATAACGAACGCCGTATTGAATGGCCACTCGATTACTCAATTTCCAATCATGGCCCACATAAGCAGAAGCTTCCAAGCCTTTTTTATCTGCTTGTCCAAACTCACGTTTTTCCCCGTTCGAGGTCGCATTCGCTTTTCCTGGCGTAAAATCATAGGTCAACAATTGACCTCCAAAAGTGATCGTATTGTCCGGTCTCACATAATAGGTAAAATCGGGCTTGATACTTAAATTAACGATATTGGAAGTCCATTTAAAGGCATCGTTTGGTCGCTTATTTTCAATGTCAGAATCCAACATGTAATCGTAATTACTATAGAAAGCGGTCGCATTCAGGAATAATTTATTCGAAAAAACGTGGTTCCAGCGCGTAGTCAACGTCGTATTACCCCAATCAAAGCCAAAACCTGTTCCGAAGACATCTCGACCAAAATAGCCTGACATGAAGACGGTATTTTTCGAGTTAATGGTATAGTTGACTTTGGCCGTCAAATCATAAAAATTAAACGAGGCATTCGCATTATTACCTGTTAAAAAAGGCTTCGCCAGAATATCAATATACGAACGACGCGCCGCCACAATGAACGAAGCCTTATCCTTCACAATGGGAGCTTCAATGGATAAACGAGAGAAAATCACCCCGATGCCCCCATTCACCTCTAGTTTCTTTGCATTTCCCTCCTTCATCTTCACATCTAAAATAGACGAGGCGCGACCACCATACATTGATGGAATACCACCTTTGAACAATTTCACGTCCTTCACTGCATCCGGATTGAAAACCGAGAAAAAGCCAAACAAGTGAGATGAATTATAGACCGGCGCATCATCTAATAGAACTAAGTTCTGATCCACACCACCCCCACGCACATTAAATCCAGAAGCACCCTCACCTACCGTAGAAACACCAGGCAATAATTGAATGGCTCTCACTAAATCGACCTCCCCTAGAAGTGCAGGAATCTTACGAATCGTCTTAATATCTACCTTATTAACAGACATCTCAATCCCCTTCACGTTTTCGTCATTCGCACGTGCCTTCACAATGACCTCTGCCAATTCCTGTGAAGCAGGCGATAATTCTAAATTCAAGGTTTGAGCTGTGGCTGAAATTTGAATCGAACGCTCTATTTTTTTGTATCCCGAGGAAGAAAACACCAAGGTGTATTGACCCAGGGGCAAGGTTAAGCTATAAAAACCGTAGGTATTCGTGACATTTCCGGTTTTTAACTCCTTTACATAAACAGAGGCCCCGATTAAGCCCTCTCCACTCGTGGCATCTTTCATGTAACCACTTAAAGTGGATTTTTGAGCCCAAGAAAGGCTAGATAAGGTCAGAAATAAAACGAATAGTAGGTAGCGCATCTTGATTAAAACCCAAAGATACGCGAAAAGTTTTTGGGGTAGATTAAATAATTGATAAACGGCATTTGAAATTATTTTTACAACATCAGTAATATAATTCCGATAATGTAAAAATATTAAAAATTACTGTACATTTGTAAAAAACGGATCACAATGGATTTACATGTATTTGGGCAAATCATACGAGAAAAACGAAATGCCCTTGGATTAAAACAGGAAGACCTAAGCCTCCAAAGTGGAGTTGCCATCAAAACCATTCACAGTATTGAACTAGGCAAAGGCAACCCAGCTATCAAAACGATTATTCGCATTTTCGATGCACTTTCACTTGACCTATTAATCGTCGCAGCAAAAACGGCAAAAAAATAAGACCATGGAACAAGAAATCAGCTTTGAACGCATTCCAACTCACATTTATTCCGATTCTGATTTAGCCTCTAAATCAGTTGCAAAAGAAATTGCCGATCTGATTCGACAAAACAACCAAGCCGGCAAACCCAGTATTTTAGGATTGGCTACCGGTTCTTCTCCTAAGAAAGTCTACCAGGAATTAATCCGAATTCACCGAGAAGAAGGCTTGAGTTTTAAAAACGTCATCACATTTAACCTGGACGAATACCATCCGATGGAACCGGATTCCATTCAAAGTTATGTTCGTTTCATGAAGGAACAACTCTTTGATCACATTGATATACCGGTAACAAATTACCATTTACCAGATGGAACACTGCCCTTAGAGAAGATTCCTGAGTTTTGCCGTGACTACGAAGCGAAGATTGAGAGACTAGGCGGATTCGATTATTACCTATTGGGTATCGGACGTAATGGCCACATTGGTTTTAATGAGCCGGGCTCTACGATCAATTCAAAAACGCGTCTGATGACCTTGGATATTGCGACGAAGATTGATGCCTCTCCTGATTTTGGCGGACTACAAAAAGTGCCAAAAAAAGCGATTACGCTGGGTATTGATAGTATCATGAAGTCCAAAAAGATCGTGTTACTTGCCTGGGGAGAACACAAAGCGGCGAGTGTAGCTAAAGCCGTGGAAGGAACAGTCACTTCGGATATCCCGGCCTCTTACCTTCAATTGCACCCTAACGCTTCCTTCATCTTGGATGAAACGGCAGCCTCGATGCTGACTCGCATCAAGACTCCCTGGGTAGTTGATTCTGTCAAATGGGATCGCAATATGATTAAGAAGGCAGTTACGCATCTTTCTTTGACCCTACAAAAACCCGTTTTAAAGCTTACTTCCAAAGATTATAATGAGCATGGCCTTTCGGAATTACTTTCCCTGTACGGTCAGGCTTACGAAATAAACATCGAAGTTTTCAATTACCTACAACATACCATTACAGGCTGGCCAGGCGGAAAACCAAATGCGGATGATACACACCGACCAGAACGCGCCTTCCCTGCCAAGAAAAAAGTATTGATCTTTAGCCCGCACCCGGATGACGATATCATCTCAATGGGCGGTACATTCCAGCGACTTCATGACCAAGGCCATGAGGTACATGTTGCCTACCAAACGACGGGAAACATTGCGGTGGCAGATGACGAAGCCCTACGTTTCGCCGAATTCGTAGTCGACTTTAACGAGAAATTCGAAAGCCCGAATGCAAAAGCCAACCGCATCTACAAAGAAGCGATCAAGTTTTTAAAGAACAAACCCGATTCTGAAGTGGATATTTCGGCGGTGAGAGAGATCAAGGGACTCATCAGAAAGGGTGAAGCGAAAAATACCTGCCGTTTTGTAGGTATCAAAAAAGAACATGCCCACTTTCTGGAGATGCCTTTCTACGAGACAGGGACTATTCGCAAGAAGCCCATTGGTGAAGAAGACATTAAAATTGTGATGGATCTAATCGAGGAAATTCAACCACATCAAATTTATGCTGCCGGAGACCTAGCCGATCCCCACGGAACGCACAAAGTATGCTTGGATGCGATTATGGAGGCTGTAACGCGCTTGAAGCACCGAGAATACATGAAAAGCTGTTGGGTTTGGCTCTACAAGGGAGCCTGGGCAGAATGGGATATCGACCAAATCGAAATGGCAGTACCAATGTCTCCGGATCAAGTATTTAAAAAGAGAATGGGTATCTTCAAACACCAATCGCAAAAAGATGGAGTTGTATTCCAAGGAGACGATTCGCGTGAGTTTTGGCAAAGAGCGGAAGAAAGAAACCGAGCAACGGCTTCAATCTACAACGCTTTAGGCCTCGCAGAATACGAAGCTATGGAAGCCTTCGTTCGTTGGAAATTCTAATCCTTTAGGGCGGCAAACAAGATCTCCGCGGCATGCTTCGCATGCCGCTTCGTGCCGTCATGAATTTGATGACGACAGCTGGTTCCCGACGCGACGATATCAACCTCTTCCGGCTGTGACCGCACGGTAGGGAACAAAACTAATTCCCCAATCTGCATGGAAAGATCGTAATGCTCTTTCTCATAACCGAAGGAACCCGCCATCCCACAGCAACCAGACGGGATTAATTGCACCTCAAAATTTTCAGGCAACGAAAGCGCCTTCTTCGCTGCCACCAGCGAAGAGATCGCTTTTTGCTGACAGTGACCATGTAATTTCATCAATTTCTTCTCCGAACTAAACGAAGCCGACGTGATACGCTTCGCATCCGCTTCTCTAGCGATAAACTCTTCGAGCAATAAGGTGTTTTTCGCTAAATCTTGCGCTTTCTCTACCCACTCCTCTGAAACTAAATCAGGATATTCATCTCTAAACGTCAAAATAGCCGATGGCTCAATACCCACTAATGGCGTATTTTCAGAAATCAACGACGACCAAAGGCGAACGTTCTGCATCGCTAAAACACGGGCCTCATCTAACATCCCTTTGGACAAATACGCACGTCCCGAAATCGGGTGAGGAATCGTTTTTACTTCATAACCCAAGCGCTCTAACAACAATACCGCCGTTCTACCGATTTCCGCGTCGTTGAAGTTCGTGAATTCATCAACGAACAAGTAAAGCGATTTTGCTTGAACGGGGCTCGTACGCGACTTTAACCAAGACCACAATGTTTGCTTTGCCATCAAAGGCATCGTACGATCTGGGTGGAAACCTACAAGCGCATTCGAAATGCGTCGTATCGCCGGCGTACCCATCACAAAATTATATAAGAATGGTACGTTCGAAGCGATGTTCGAAAGTTTTGCGAAGTTCCCTACTAACCAGGAGCGCAAAGGAAGTCCCTTTTCTTTTTGGTATTGGTATAAGAACTCCATCTTTAATTTCGCCACATCCACGTTCGAAGGACACTCGGCCTTGCAACCCTTGCAGGCTAAGCAAAGATCCATCACTTCCTTAATTTCCTCGTGAGCGAAGCGATTAGGCTGCTCCGAACGCGTTAAAAATTCGCGCAAAATATTCGCACGTGCTCTAGTGGTCTCTTTTTCATTGCGCGTTGCCATGAAAGAAGGACACATCGTGCCTCCCGAAACAGGTGTCTTCCGGCAATCGCCAGAACCATTGCACTGCTCCGCGTGTTGCAACACATCTTGATCCTTGAAACGGAAAGCCGTTTTGAATTCAGGGGTTTGTTGTCCCGCCTCATAACGCAAGAAAGTATCCATCGGAGGCGTATCCACAATCTTATTCGGATTGAAAATACCCTTCGGATCCCACCAAGACTTCAATTCACGCATTAATTGGTAATTCTCCTCTCCTACCATCCACGGGATAAATTCCCCACGTAAACGGCCATCCCCATGTTCTCCGGAAAGAGAACCCTTGTATTTTTTCACTAAACGAGCGATCTCCTCCGCTATGTGACGGAATTGCCCGTGCCCCTCTTTCGTTTTTAAATTAATAATCGGACGTAAGTGCAACTCACCAGAACCCGCATGGGCATAGTGAACGCAATACAAATTATTCGCCTGCAAAATCTCGTTAAATTCAGCAATAAAGGCGGGCAAATCATTCACATCCACGGCCGTATCCTCAATTACTGCCACCGCTTTCTCATCACCTGGCAGGTTAGACAATAAGCCCAGTCCGGCTTTTCTCAAATCCCACACCTTCTTCACATCTCCACCCGTCACAAAAGGGAAGTGATAACCTAAGCCGGCAGCACGCATCGCCGCCTCACAAGCCTGAGCTTGAGCAGCTAGATCTTCCGCCGAATCAGAACGTAGTTCAACCACCAAAATGGCCCCTGGATCACCTTCCACAAAGAAACGATTCATTCGTTGCTCTGGATTCGCCTTCGTACACTCTAAAATATAATGATCCATCAACTCTGAAGCAGATGGATTGAATTGCAAGGCAATTAGATTTGCCCTTAAGGCCTCATCAATCGTATTAAAATGGCCACACACTAGACCTAAATGAGCCGGAGGCAATGGGTTAACATGCAACTTAATCCGCGTCGCAAAGCAAAGTGTGCCTTCGGATCCTGCTAAAAGTGAACAGAAATTAAACGGTGCCTCTGTCGATTCAAATGCCTTCGTATGCAATAACATATCCACGGCATAACCGGTGTTTCGGCGATCGATACTAGGCTTCGGAAACTCTTCTGTTATATTTTTTTGGTGCTTCGGATCGGAAAGAGCTCCTAACGTTTTTTCGTATATACTATGCAAACGACTTCCTTGAGGAAGTGATTTAATCGTCTGAAAAGGATCTTCTGCCTTAAAATGAACCAAAGTTCCGTCAGATAAATATCCTTCGATTTCTAACACGTGATCCCTTGTGGAACCATAGACCACCGAATTAGAACCGCAGGAATTATTTCCCACCATTCCTCCGATCATAGCGCGATTCGCTGTTGATGTTTCTGGACCAAAAAACAAACCATGTTTCTTCAGCTCCACATTCAACACATCCCGCACCACACCAGGCTCCACCCACACATAGGATTCGGCCTTATTCACCTCCAGAATTCGATTAAAAAACTTCGAAACATCAACTACCAGCGCCTTCCCTACTACCTGACCAGCTAAGGAAGTACCCGCCGTTCTTGGAATCAAAGGAATCGATTGCTGGTCCGCAAACCGAATAATCTTCTCTAAATCCTCCTTCGTCTCTGGTATCGCCACGCCTAAAGGCATCTCCCGGTACGCGGACGCATCGGTCGCATACAAGGTCTTCATTACGGTGTCCGTATGAAGAGATCCTTGAAGCGTTTGCCCAAGTGCGGATAGAAGCGAATCGGTGGTTTGCGTCGTCATGGTTTATTTCTTAAGCTGCAATTTACACAAAGCACTGATTAGTAGCAATTGAGCTACTATATAAGTGCTCATCACAACGAACGATATCCCCGGAAAGGAATAATAAAACTTTCCAAAAGCCAAAACACTATCCGAGACCACAAAGAAAAAGGCTCCCCAAAAGATTGTTTGGTGCTTTAAGCGTATCGCAAAATACAACATAGACCCGAGCGCAAAGGCATACAAGGTCACCGGAATCTTCATCGCTTCGGCCAAATAGGGATTTAAAAAGGCCAGAAAACTGAACACATAAATCAGAATCCCTACCAGTGGCTTTCGCGCGTGTGCTGGAATCCAAGAAACCTCGTTAGATTGCTTATAAAAGAGCCGAATATAGCTCAATTGCATGATCAAAAAAGAACCTAAACCCAATTGAAAATAAAGAGAGCTATCTGGAAGCATTAAAAAAACATCCCCCAGCAACGCAAAAACTGCCGTAAAGAACAAAGCGGGCTTTGGATTCTCCACTGTAATGTGCCCCATCAACAAGATCAGCAATAGCGGCTTGGTGACCAATCTTGCCTCCGCAAAATCAGGAAAAAACAAAGGGATGGCTAATTCGAGAAAAGCATCTGCATAGAATAGTTTTAAGAATACATTTTTCATCTTCAAGGATTTTAATGGCAAAAAAAAATCACTCAACGCAACAGGTCAAGTGATTTCTTTTTTTCAGCCTGGTGTAGATCAAGATCCGCAAGCCTCACAAGCCTCTGGATTATCCAAAGAGCAAGTCATATCTGCCTTATTTTGTTCTACACTGTTGTCAAAACTAGCTGCCGCTGCTTTCGCTGCTGCTTCTGAGTACACTAACTCCGTTTCGTTTACTAAGTTCGTTTGCTCGATAGCTGGCTCTGCTTGTTTCTCCACGGTGAACTTAATCGCATCCGTTGCCGCTTTTGTACGTAGGTAATACATACCTGTTTTCAAGCCAAGCTTCCAAGCATGGAAGTGCATCGAAGTTAATTTACCGAAGTTCACATCTTGGATGTGGATATTTAAGCTTTGTGATTGACAGATGTACGCACCACGATCAGCAGCCATTTCTAAGATGGTCTTTTGCTTAATCTCCCAAACCGTCTTGTACAACTCTTTCAAGTTTTGAGGAATTTCTGGGATGCTTTGAACCGATCCATTGGCGATGATCAACTTGTTCTTCATCGAATCGTTCCATAGGTTCAATTTGATCAAGTCTTTTAACAAGTGCTTGTTCACAATCGCAAATTCACCTGATAACACACGACGAGCGTAGATGTTCGATGTATATGGTTCGAAACACTCGTTGTTTCCTAAGATTTGGCTAGTAGAAGCCGTAGGCATAGGAGCAACCAATAGGGAGTTACGCACACCGTTTTCTACTACTTTCGTACGTAGATCTTCCCAATCCCAGTTTCCTGAAGATGGAGTCACATTCCACATATCGAATTGGAAAACACCTTTCGAAATTGGTGAACCTTCCCAAGTAGAGTAAGGACCTTCTACCTTCGCTAATTCCATCGATGTTTCCATCGCTGCGAAATAAATCGTTTCAAAGATGTCTTTGTTCAATTGTTTTGCCTCTTCTGATTCGAATGGCATACGTAACAAGATGAACACATCCGCTAAACCTTGAACCCCTAAACCGATTGGACGGTGACGTAAGTTCGAGTTTTCCGCTTCTTTAACTGGGTAGTAGTTTACATCGATGATCTTGTTCAAGTTGCGCGTCGCAATCTTAGTCACATCGTATAATTTCTTGTGATCGAAACGTAGAACACCGTTCTCGTCTGCGTTCACATATTTAGGCAAGGCTAGAGAAGCTAAGTTACAAACCGCTACTTCATCCTTCGCTGTATACTCTATAATCTCTGTACACAAGTTCGAAGACTTGATGGTACCTAAGTTCTTTTGGTTCGATTTATTGTTCGCATGGTCTTTAAACAACATGTATGGAGTTCCAGTCTCTGTTTGAGATTCTAGAATCTTGAACCATAATTCTTGCGCTTTTACTACCGTACGTGCTTTACCAGCTAATTCGTACTTCTCGTATAAGGCTTCAAACTCTGCTCCGTGTGTGTCTGCTAAACCTGGGCACTCATGTGGGCAGAATAGAGACCACTCTTCGTTGCTCTCTACACGCTTCATGAATAAATCTGGAATCCATAGTGCATAGAACAAGTCACGTGCACGCATTTCCTCTTTACCGTGGTTCTTCTTCAATTCTAAGAATTCGAACACATCTGCATGCCATGGCTCTAAGTAAATAGCAAAGCTACCTTTACGTTTTCCACCGCCTTGATCCACGTAACGAGCTGTATCGTTAAATACACGTAACATTGGGATAATACCATTCGAGGTACCATTCGTTCCCTTGATATAAGAGCCTGTTGCACGGATGTTGTGGATGCTTAATCCAATACCTCCAGCAGACTGTGAAATCTTCGCTGTTTGCTTCAATGTATCGTAGATTCCTTCGATCGAATCATCCTGCATAGTAAGCAAGAAACAAGACGATAATTGAGGCTTCGGAGTACCCGCATTAAATAGGGTCGGAGTCGCGTGAGTGAACCAACGCTCAGATAATAAATTATAAGTCTCAATAGCTGCTGCAATATCGGCTCCGTGGATACCTACTGCCACACGCATTAACATGTGTTGAGGGCGTTCCGCAATCTGACCATCTAGCTTTAATAGATACGATTTTTCTAGGGTCTTGAATCCGAAATAGTCATAACCAAAGTCACGATCATAGATGATCGCTTCGTCTAGCTCAACTGCATTGTTTTTGATGATGTCATACACCTCTTTAGAAAGAAGCGCTGCATTCTGTCCTGTCTTAGGATCGATGTACGTATACAAACGCTTCATCGTTGCTGAGAAGGACTTTAACGTGTTCTTATGCAAGTTAGAAACTGCGATACGAGCCGCTAGAACCGCATAATCAGGGTGTTTTGTCGTCAAAGAGGCAGCCGTTTCAGCCGCTAAATTATCTAGTTCAGTTGTCTTAACACCATCAAACAAACCAGTGATCACTTTTCTGGCAACCTCTAAAGGCTGAACAAAAAATGGATCCAAGCTGTAACTCAGCTTTTCAATTCTGGCGGTGATTTTGTCAAACTTTACTGATTCGCGACGACCGTCTCTTTTTACTACGTACATGTGTATCTATCTATTATATTTTAAAACTCTAATTCTCTATAAATGCGAAAACCAACCAACAAAAAAGAAGACAATAGATTCCCTGCGTTAAGAGAATTTTTTTCTTAGCTTTTGGACCCAAATTGCGCTAACAAATTGAGTGTGTGGCGGTTTTGTTTTTATGCTTTCCTAAACCAAAAATTGAAGCATCTTTGGCTGATTGTGCTCTTGGTAAAATTAGAAAAAATGCGGGCTTCATGCAAACAATTTTTTGGCCAGAAAAAATATAAAAAAAGGGCGTATTTGAAATACCACATGCAAACACCCGCCACTCAATTCATTAGCCGTATTGCTTCTTAGAAAAGTGCTAAAAAAATATTTTTTAAAATTTTTCTAACCTAAAATACCCATGGAATTCTCTAAAATTTTGTTAAAGAAAAGATTTGGAAAATAGAATACAATTTGTAATTTTGCATCCCTTATTGTAAGGTCCAAATATCCCCTTTGGAAAAATTATTTAAACAAGACGGCAGGGAATCGTCTATTATCCATTATCATGAAAAAAGATATCCACCCAGAATACAAAGAAGTTGTATTTCACGATTTATCAGCTGATTACAAGTTTTTAACTCGTTCATGTGTTGCTACTACAGAGACAACAGAATTCGAAGGAGCTACTTA
This sequence comes from Cytophagaceae bacterium, assembly GCA_027491195.1. Lineage (GTDB taxonomy): Bacteria > Bacteroidota > Bacteroidia > Cytophagales > Spirosomataceae > Aquirufa > Aquirufa novilacunae. The sequence continues at coordinate 287,852 of JAIXWQ010000008.1, forward strand.
CCCAGTGTACAAACTTGAGGTTTCATCACAATCTCACCCATTCTACACAGGTAAGAACGTATTGTTAGATACAACAGGACGTGTGGACAAATTCAACAAGCGTTACGCGAAGTAATTTTCCCAACGCCTATACTAAAAAGCCTTCTTCCATTTTTGGGGGAAGGCTTTTTTTATCCTAGATTTGTCCAATGCAGCTCTCCGTTTATCTTTTCGAGGATCAGGCTAGTAAAGCCGCGCTTCAGCCCCTCACTCAGCACCGCCAAGTCGCTGAATTATGGGTGGGTACAAGTACCCTAGAAAGTAAATGGCCTACACTTGTTTCGAGTCCCGAAATGGCGGACATTCAGGTAATGAGTTCGGTGCTTCCTTTGCCTAGCACATTCGAAATTTTGAGTCAACTTCCGGCGGACTCGTCCTATGTATATCAGGGTCAGATTTTGGCCCAAAGAGGGAAAGGCGCTTCTACCCTAGAGAAACCCCTTCCCTTCCTGAAACACCCCGAAGAATTACTGAATTTCCAATCCGTGTTTTTGCGTGCGGAGATCAAAGGAAATAATCCTGCTCCCGGAAATAATACGTTTATCTGCTCGGAAGAAATCTACATCCACCCCTCTGCTTCCGTGAAAGGGAGTATTTTAGATGCGAGCCTTGGCCCTATCTATATAGGAGAAGGGGTAAACATACAAATAGGGACCTTGATTCAAGGGCCTGCAGCGCTCCTGAAGGACGCAACGACGAATATCGGGGCGAAGATTCGCCCGAATACCACCATAGGCCCAGGATGTAAAGTAGGCGGCGAAATCAACCACTGCATTTTCTTTCCCTTCAGTAATAAGGCGCACGATGGATATTTAGGCAATTCGATTGTGGGCTCCTTCTCGAATTTAGGCGCTTTAACGAATGGATCTAACCTACGAAACGATATACAACCCGTTTCGCTTTATGATTATACGTTGAAAGTGCAACGAAACACGGGTCTGAAGTCGATAGGCCAAATCATCGGCGATTTCGTCACCACCGGAGTAAGCACTTCCTTTAATACGGGGACCGTCATAGGCAGCCATTGCAACGTTTCGAGCATTGGATTTCCGCCGCGTTACATCCCCTCTTTTAGTTTTGGGGAGTATCCATCCTTGCGGGCCTTTGATTTCGAGAAAGCCTATGCCGCGGCTTGCGCTTGGATTAACTTGAAAAACCAACAAATACCCGAAAATCTACGCCAAAGCATGGAAGAAATTTGGAAAGCGGACACATCTTTCCGAAATTAGTTCTTTCTTTCTAAAAAGCCATTTGCATGCGATTTCAAGACATTCCAGGTCTAGCTAAAACCAAGAAAACCTTGTCGCTGGCGGTGCAAAATCAACACATCGCTCATGCCCAATTATTCGTGGGACCTCCGGGAGGAGCTCAGCTCGCGATGGCGCATGCGTTTGTTACCTATTTGTTTTGTACGAATCGTTCCGAATCAGACGCCTGTGGTGTTTGCCCTAGTTGCCAGAAATTGCAACGTGGTGTTCACCCTGACTTAGTTTACGTCTATCCGACGGTAATTACGAAGAAAATCAAAGACGCAGAATCCGACGTATTCTTACCGGATTGGCGGAAATTCATACAGGAATCTTACTTCAGAACCTTACCCGAATGGCTCGCTTATATGGGCGCAGAGGGCAATCGCCAAGGGAATATTCCCGTAGAGGAAACGCGTAAATTAGTCCAAAAAATCAGCCTAAAACCCTTCGAGGCGCCTTTTAAGGTGGTAATGCTTTGGAATCCAGAAACACTCAATGCTTCGGCGGGAAATGCTTTACTAAAGACCTTAGAGGAGCCGCCAAGTTCTACCCTATTTATTTTGGTTTGTGCGGAGCCTGATAAGTTATTAACGACCATTATTTCCAGAACGCAACGCGTGAGCGTAGGGGCTGTAGATGTCGAAGATTTAGCCGCTTATTTAGTCCAAAAGGCTGAAATTGACACCGAAAAGGCACATCAAATTGCGGTGAATTGCGAGGGAAATATCTCCGAGGCTTTGGAAAAATCGAGCTCTGATAACCTAAGCACCACGACCTGGTTTGCGGAGTGGATGCGTGCCATTTATGCCCGAAATCTATCGAAATTAGTGCAGTTAGCCGATCAATTCGACGGCTTAGCCAAGGAGAATCAAAAAAGCATCTTGACCTATAGCTTGCATATTTTCAGACAATGTTTGTACCAGATTTCGGATGCAAGCGTTCTGATTAAATCGCTGGAAAAGGAAAAAGCCTTCGTGGATAATTTCTCGAAGACCTTGAGCACCGAAAAGATTGCGGCGATGACCGAAAAAATATCCGAGGTTCACTACCATTTAGAACGCAATGCGCGCGCTAAAATGGTGCACCTTGATCTTTCACTCCACTTATTACGCGTTTTCCACGCGAAAAACTCTTAATATGAAGACGGTTCGCATAGGCACACGAAATTCAGCATTAGCCTTATGGCAAGCCCACCACGTGGGGTCCTTGCTAGCTAGTCAAGGTTTAGGCTACGAAATCGTTGCGATTACGACGAAAGGGGATCAGATTTTGGATCGTTCGCTGTCTAAAATCGGATCAAAAGGAGTCTTTACCGAAGAATTAGAAGCCATGCTTTGCGCAGGCGAAATCGATATTGCTCAGCATTCGGCGAAGGATCTTCCCTCCCATTTGCCTGCAGAACTGGAATTAATCGCCTTTACGGAGCGCGAGGCAGCTCAGGACGTCGTTTTAAGCCTGGATCCAGCGAAGACCTTAGCTTCGAGAGAACCCTTGCGCATTGGAACGTCTTCTACGCGTAGACGCGCTTTCCTGCGTCATTTCTACCCACAACATACCGCTGTGGAGATGCGAGGTAATTTGCAGACCCGTTTGGAGAAATTAAAAAACGGAGAATGTAACGCCATGTTACTTGCTTTTGCCGGCGTGCACCGCATGGAAATGGAATCCTACATCACCCAACACTTAAGTTTAGATCAATTTGTACCGGCTGTCGGTCAAGGATCGGTAGCCATCCAATGCGCTCTTACCTTAGACGCTGAGGTAAAAGAACTAATACGTAAGGCTTGCAACCATCCGGCTACCGAAGCTACTTTATTAGCAGAACGCCACTTATTAGCCCATTTAGAAGGCGGATGTAGCGTTCCAGTATACGGACATGCGATACATCAGAACGGTCAATTGACTTTACAAGCCGGGGTACTTAGCTTAGACGGAATAGAAAATATCGTTCATTCGGCAACGGGATCCGATCCAGCGCTTTTAGGAAAAGAAGTAGCCATGGAGCTCATCCACTTAGGGGCGCACCAATTATTACGTAAAATCAGACAGGAATTAGGTTCATGAAAAAACGCATATTAATCACAGGATCCAACGGTTTATTAGGCCAAAAACTCATCGAACTTTTACGAGTTCAAGAAGGCGTCGATTTAATCGCCACGGCACGAGGTGCAAATCGTTTGCCTGTAACCGAGGGTTATACCTATGCGTCCTTAGATATCACGGTCCCGGCTGAAGTACATGCAATCTTTGATCAATTCAAACCGGAAGTGGTTATTCACACGGCGGCTATGACGAATGTGGATACCTGCGAAACAGATCGTGTCGGATGTGATTTATTAAATGTAGACGCGGTTGCTTTTCTAATCGAGGCCTGCGAAAAACACGGCACCTATTTATGTCATTTATCCACTGACTTCATTTTTGATGGAGCAGACGGCCCCTATACCGAAGAAGGAATTGCCAATCCAATCTCCTATTATGGCGAAAGCAAGTTAAAGGCGGAGCAGTTATTGTTTGATTCAAAGATTCGCTGGAGCATCGCACGCACGGTTTTAGTCTATGGCATCGTTCCAGACATGAGCCGTTCGAACATCGTACTTTGGGTGAAGAAATCCCTAGAGGATGGCAAAACCATTCAAGTCGTAACAGATCAATTCCGTACGCCTACACTGGCCGAAGATTTAGCGATGGGCTGTTGGTTACTAGCTAAGGATGAAGTGGAAGGCATATTCAACATCTCCGGCTCTGATTTCTTGACTCCTTACGAGATGGCAGTGATGACGGCGGATTATTATGGTTTAGATAAGTCGCTTTTACAAAAGGCGGATTCTTCTACCTTCCAACAAACAGCCAAAAGACCCGCTCGCACCGGATTTGTACTCGATAAAGCAAAAAAAGTCCTAGGTTATGCACCTAGAACTTTTCAAGAGGGTATCGCCATTATGGCGCAGCAAGTAGCTGATTTAGTCTAAAGCTTCCGGATCTTCCATCATTGCATCTGCCATGGGATTAACCACGGGCAATTCGATTACAACGGGCGTTTCTTTAGGCTTCGCGAAGTCTTTATTTTCGTCTAATAAGGTCTTCCAAAGCAAATCTTTCAATTCCTGGATTCCCTCTTGCATCACCGATGAAATCAATAATACGGGAATATCCTTCGGTAAACTTTCGCGCATTTCCTCTTCCATTTCCGGAATCGAAAGGTCCATTTTAGAGACCACAATGACACGACGTTTTCCCAGCAATTCAGGATTATACTTCTCTAATTCGCCTGTTAAAATTCGGTATTCCTCTCCCCAGTTTTCTGCATCCGATGGAATTAAAAAACAAAGGATAGAATTACGCTCAATGTGACGTAAGAATCTCAATCCCAAACCTTTACCTTCAGAGGCTCCTTCGATAATTCCGGGAATATCAGCTACCACAAATGACTTATCATCCCGGTATTCGACCACCCCTAACTGAGGAACTAAGGTCGTAAATGGATAATCCGCAATCTCCGGTTTTGCTGCTGAAAGAACGGATAAAAGGGTAGATTTTCCGGCGTTCGGGAATCCTACTAAACCTACATCGGCTAAGACTTTTAATTCCATTACTACCCACAAATCTTGTCCTGCTTCACCAGGCTGCGCATGGCGAGGGGATTGATTGGTAGAGGATTTAAAGTTGTGATTTCCTAAACCACCACGACCACCAGGAAGTACTAAAATCTGTTGACCTTCTTCGGTTACTTCGGCGATAAACGCGTTCGTTTCCGCGTCTTTCACAATCGTTCCTAAGGGTACTTGAATGAATACATCCTCCCCTTCAGCGCCCGAACGACGTCCACCTTCACCACCATTACCATTTTCAGCGATAATGTGCTTCTGGTATTTTAGGTGAATTAAAGTCCAAAGCTGGGGATTTCCCACGAGGTACACATGCCCTCCACGACCACCATCGCCGCCATCTGGACCACCTTTAGGCACGTGTTTTTCCCTCCGAAAGTGGGATGAACCGCTTCCTCCTCGGCCGGAGCGCAGATTGATTTTAACGTAGTCAATGAAGTTAGATGTCATTCGATTGTTTTAATTATCCTTCGATAATGGCGATAATTTGAGAGAAAATATCCTCAATTTCACCGATACCGTTAATTCCTGAGAATTTATTTTGTGCGGCATAATAACCTGCTACTGGAGCCGTTTTTTCGCCGTATTCTTGTACGCGTTTGCGAATTAATTCTTCGTTTTGGTCATCTGGACGGCCTGAAGTTTTGCCACGCTCTAATAAGCGCTGCGTTAATTCTTCTTCGCTCACCTCTAAAGCAATCATGTGATTGATCGCTAATTGATGTCCGGCTAATAAGTTGTCCAAAGCCTGAGCCTGTGCTTCCGTGCGAGGAAAACCATCAAAAATAAAGCCCGCTGCCTCCTTGTTCTCGTTCAATTTATTCTCGATCATTCCGATCACAACCGCATCCGGAACTAGAATTCCCTGATCCATTAATTTCTTAGCCTCTAGACCTAAAGTCGTACCAGCTGAAATTTCTGCACGCAATAAATCGCCTGTAGACAAGTGAATTAAACCATATTTCGCAATTAATTTTGCGGACTGAGTGCCTTTGCCTGCCCCTGGAGGCCCAAATAAAACGAGATTAAGCATATAAATGTGGGTTGCTTTTTGAAAAATCTATACGAACCACAAAGGTAAGCAAATCGAAGGCAAAAGCGGGGATTTTCTACTATATTTGACACAAAAAAAGAGATGCTTTCTACCCAATTCGAAGAAATAATTCAAAAGAGACGTTCAAACAGACGTTACGACCCCATGGTTAAAGTCGATGATGCCATCATTGAGCGCAGCTTACAACGTTCCATTTTATCCCCTAATAGCAGCAATATGCAATTATGGGAGTTCTATTGGATTAAAAGCGAAGAGGAAAAGAAAGCGTTCCACCAGCTTTGCCTAGGGCAATCAGCCGCAAAAGACACTGCGCACCTGGTGGTTTTTGTCACGCGTCAAGATCTTTGGAAGCAAAGAGCGGCTTGGAACTTAAAGTTAGTGCAAGATTCTATTGAAGGCGAGCCGACCAAGATGCAAAAAAGAGGCTTGGAATATTACGGCAAGCTGATCCCTTTGTTATACCGCAACGATATTTTTGGCATTTCTACCTTCATCCGTTGGAACATTTGTTTCTGGATGGGATTACGCAAGCCGATGATGCGTTTTGGAGGCAAGGCCGATCAACGGGTGATGGTGCATAAATCGTGTGCCTTAGCGGCGCAAACCTTCATGCTATCCATTGCAGCAGAAGGATTCGAATCTTGTCCAATGGAAGGCTTTGATGCCCAGCGTGTAAAGAAACACTTAAATTTACCAGCGGGAGCTGAAATCAATATGGTTATCTCGGTAGGAAAAGGGACTGAGGAGGGAGTTTGGGGACCTCGATTCCGCGTTCCTTACGAAGAAGTCGTGCACGTTCGCTAATTACAGTCGACGTCTACAATAATTTGAACGCCCTTGAAAGCCGGCTTGGTGCTTAGCGTATCTAATTCCTCCCTGAGGAGTTTTTTAAACGCAGCAAGAGCCACGCCTTTTTCCAGTTTGATCAGGATTTCCATGGCGTATTGGTTTCGAATACGCTCAATCAAAGGTTTTTCAGGACCGAGGACACGCCCATTACCAAATTTGGCCTTCAGCAACACCCCTAAATCCTTCGCTGCCGTTTCTACATTGCGTGCCTCGTAATGGCGCATCACAATTTTAATGAGTCGCGTAAAGGGCGGATAATGGTAGCCTTCGCGCTCGATCATCTCGTCCGTATATAATTGCTCGTAATTTCCCTCTTGGATATAGCCAAATAAGCGGTGATTAGGTTGATTCGTCTGAATATACACTTGGCCCTGTATATCCCGTCTACCGGCACGACCCGCCACTTGGGTAATTAATTGGAAGCCTCGTTCATGGGCCCTGAAATCAGGGAAATTAATAATCTTATCCGCATCAAAGATGGCCACGAGTGATAAACCCTCAAAATCCAGGCCTTTCGCCACCATTTGAGTTCCCACTAAAATATCCACTTGCCCCTTTTGAATCTCCGTAATCAAGGTATTGAAAGCCGTCTTAGATCGCGTCGTATCGAGGTCCATTCTAGCTACACGAGCCTCTGGAAGGTGCAACTGTAATTCTTCCTCTAACTTCTCCGTGCCATAGCCCATCGTCTTCATTTGGGCGGAGCCGCAGGCTCCGCAGCGGTGAATCAATGACTCGTGGTGTCCGCAGTAATGGCAGCGTAATTCCTGTTCCCGCGCATGATAAGTCAGCGAAACGTCACATTGGTGACAGGTCGCAATCCAATCACAGTCTTGGCATTGTAAGTAAGGGGAATAACCGCGGCGATTTTGGAACAATAAACTCTGCTTGCCCTGCTTTAAATTATCGGCTAATACTTCGATCAAGTCCACCGAAAATCCACCCTTCATCTGCTTCATGCGATTCGCATACTTCGTATCGATAAAATGCATCGCTGGCAATTGTGCAGCCCCAAAACGCTCTTTCAAGACCACCAAGCCATACTTATCTTGCTTAGCCTGGTAATAGGTCTCCATCGACGGCGTCGCAGAACCTAACAAAACCTTCGCTTTTTGCTGATGTGCTAGAACAATCGCCACATCCCTTGCGTGATAACGGGGCGCAGGATCCACCTGCTTGAAGGAGGTCTCATGTTCCTCATCGATAATGATGAGACCTAAGTTTTTAAAGGGCAAAAACACGGACGAACGAACGCCCACCACGAAAGGGTATTTCCCCTCCACGATCGACTTCCATACTTCCACTCGTTCGTTATCCGAGAATTTGGAATGATAAATCCCTACCTGCTCCCCAAAAATTCGCTTCAAACGCACCACAATCTGTGTCGTCAAGGCGATTTCGGGTAATAAATACAGTACCTGATCTCCATTCGCTAAGGCTTCCTGAATCAGCTTGATATAAATCTCCGTCTTCCCTGATCCCGTTATCCCGTGTAACAGGACAACGTCTTTCTCTTGAAACTGATTCAATATCGACTGGTAGGCCTTCTCCTGCGGGTCATTCAGTGTAAAGGTAGATGGTATAAAATTCTCATCCGCCTCATCGAATCGCGAAACAACGACGTCGAAAATCTCGAAAACCTGATTCTTCACCAAAGTTTGCAAGGAACTTTCCGACAAGCCTGCCTGAGAAAAACTGTTTTTAGCTAGACCTTTCTGATTCGTCTCTGGACTTCTTAATACGGGGATATACTGCAAATAATGCAGTAATATGGCTATTTGCTTTGGTTTTTCTTCTAAAGATTGAATCAGATCAGTCAGGGCTAACTTATCCTCAAAAGAGGCCGCTAAACGAACCTTGCGTTGCAATTTGGGTGTATAGCGATCCTTTAATTCATCGAAGATGATCACCGCATCCTTGCCCACTAAGGCTTTGATGAGATGATAAGGACTTTTGACCTCAGCGAATTTGGCTAAATCATCATAACTCATCGCCCCTTTATCTCGAATCTCCACATAAATGGATAATTCTCGATCCGTCAAGGTTTCAGGGCTTGAAAACTCTGGATTCACCTGCACCTTCGACTGACTCGAAATCTTTAATCCGGCCGGCAAAGCAACCTGAAAAACCTCACCCGGATAACACATATAGTAATCTGCTACCCATTGAAACAAAGAAATTTGGGAAGCCGTCACCAAGGGCGAATCGTCTAATATTTCCAGTAAATATTTCGCTTGGTATTCTTTAGGCGGAAGGTGATGAACCGTAACGATTACACCTGTGAGGACTTTCTTCGTCCCAAAAGGTACCACCACCCGCAAGCCTGCCTGAACAAATTCCGCCCATTCCCGAGGCACCCGGTACGTAAAATACCGAGGGATGGGAAGCGGAAGTAAGGCATCCACAAAAACCGTTTTCTCCTCCCCTATTTCCATCGCAAGGTTTGAATCAGATGAAGAGCATCTTGTTTAATATAACGAATGACAGGCGCAAGCGAATCATTCTTCATGGCCGTATTCAAATAAACGGCTCCACGTAAAAAATGCGTGGTAGAATCGGTGGCAAAAAACTGAAATGGCGTAGCCACTTCGCCTTCTAATTCAATAATGGTGGCCTTTCGACCATCTCTCGTCGTTAAAACCGCATCCTCGATGCGATTCGCCTTCATCTGATGTTTAGAAGCTAATACATACGAATCTCGTATCATCTTATCTAAGCGTTTCCGATCTCCTCCCACTGATTTATACGTTAACTGGATAAATGCATCCCAACGTGGATAATAGATATACATCCAGTGTGGTTCCGCGAAGGCAAAGCTGTCTTTTTTAACGATGGCTTGACGCGAAATTTCAAAACTAAAGGGATGTCCTTTTTCTAGTGATTGGTAGCTATGCTTGGGAATATCCATGGCTGGGTAGCCTTTGGGCCTTGGCATAGCTGATTTTTCCTCTTCTGTAGCTTTGCCACAAGAGATCAAGGTTAACAGAAAACCTAGGAGGAAAAGTCGCATATTCGCTTATTTTAAACCGTAATACGCTAAGATAGGATTTTGTATGGATTCAAACACTTTTTCCCGTAAAACAGGCAAATCTTCCATCGTCAAACCCACCGTCTCAAAGGGTGGGTGAATCTCTACATGCAAAGTGCCCGGACGCATCATCAACGTATCATCATCCATAATCTGGTGGTTATTATGAAAACTCATAGGTACGACAGGCACCTGCTGCTGAATCGCCATAATAAATGCGCCATCTTTCAGAGGATTAGCCATGTAAGGGAAGTTTTTGGAAATAATACCTCCCTCTGGAAAAATAACAATACTTCTTCCTGATTGCAACGCCCGAATAGAGCGACTTAAGGAACTAGCCCGGCTATTCTTATCAGAACGATCAACCAAGATATTTAAACGCGCATATAGGTACCCAAATAAGGGTATTTTCTTCATCGCGTTCTTCCCCACAAAAGAAAAATAATGACGTATAATCACCACCACCACCGCAATATCGACATAGGAGAAATGGTTCGCGCAGAACACATAAGTTTGCTTCGGATCTGGCTTAAAGTGATGTGTCACCTTAATTCGAATTCCGGCAAAAAGAAAAAAGAGTTGCCCCCAAAGCCCGACAAGCCGATGAGCAACTCTTTTCCAAGACCGTCTTTGTAAAAAAACAAAGATGAACGGGTATAAAGCTAAAAATATCAGAACAAAAACGAGTCCTGCCCAAAAAGTGTACAACCCCTTTAAAACAGATGAAAGCAAAGAACTTTTGTTTTTCATAAACTTAAAGAGTGTGCTAAACCAAAGGTTTATTCAACTACACCTAATTGAACCGTATTTGTTTTCTTGTCTTGATTCGCTGGAACAGATAAGGTCGTTACGAAAATATCTCCTTTAGCTAATAAATTATCTTGCTTCAATTTATCCACCATGGCTGCTACCGTTTTTTCTGCATTACCCGTTCCCGGATCGTAGAAGAAAACACGAGCTCCCCAAAGAAGACCCATCGTCGACATCAATTCTTTATTCGATGTAAAGACGAACAAATCAGCCTTAGGGCGGTGAGCCGATAAACGGAACGCCGTGTAACCTGAATTCGTAATACATAAAATCGCTTTCGCTTTAGAGTCACGCGCTAGACGACAAGCTCCTGCGATTAAACGATCTTGCAATCCTACATTTTCAGAAGTAGAGGCACTTAACGAGTGGTTCTTAAAGTAAATCGCCGCTTCGTTACCTTGTACGATTTCAATCTCATTTTGTTGTTGCTCCACTACCTCGTGAATGTGAGCCATCGTCTCCACCGCTTTCACAGGATAAGCTCCTGAAGCAGATTCTCCACTTAACATCGTTGCAGATGCCCCTTGTAGAACGGCATTCGCCACGTCAGAAGTCTCAGCACGTGTAGGAACTGGATTCGTGATCATGGACTCTAACATTTGTGTCGCTACAATCACGGGTTTACCAGCTGCAGTACACTTCTCAACCATCACTTTTTGAAGGTAAGGTACTACCGCACCATCCATTTCAACACCTAGGTCACCACGAGCTACCATGATAGCATCCGTCGCTGCGATGATCTCATCTAAATTATCAATGGCTTCAGGCTTTTCAATCTTCGCGATTACGCGTGTATTCTTACCGTACGCCTTAATTTTCTCTTTAATATCCCAGATATCACTCGCTTTACGAACGAAAGAAAGCGCTACCCAATCCACACCGTGGTCTAAACCAAAGTATAAATCGGCTTCATCTTTCGGTGTTAAACAAGGTAAAGACACCTTCGTACCTGGTAGATTAATTCCTTTTTTCGATTTTAAAATACCTCCGTAAATAACCTCAGTCACTACTTCCTTCTTCACTTTGTCTACCGAAAGCACTTTCACTTCTAAATTACCATCATCCATTAAAATGCGCTCGCCAGGATTCACATCTAAATACATCGATGTATAAGTAGTACCTACTTTCTCAGAAGTACCTAACAAATTTTCATCCATGGCGAAGATCAATTGTTGACCTGCCACTAAAGGCACCCCGTTATTCTCTACTAATTGTGTACGAATTTTAGGACCTTGTAAATCTTGAAGTACGGTTAAATTTAAACCCATCTCCTCAGAGATAGAACGAATGGTTTTCAAACGCTCTAAATGATCTTCATGCGTTCCGTGAGAAAAGTTTAGGCGAAATACATTTACACCTGCTTTAGCTAATTGGATTAATGCTTCTCTTGATTCTGATGTGGGACCTACTGTGGCTACAATTTTTGTCTTGCGTTGATACGACATAATATGGATTAGATTCTATTAACTCTGCAAGTTACATTTATTACACAAAAAAAACCACCAAAAGGTGGTTTAAATTGTATTAAAATAAGATTATGGAATTAATTCTCCCACATTTCTGCCTCTTTATCTTGCAGCTGTTGCTCTAATTTTTGGGACTTAAGTAAGGCCGCTTTTCCATCTCCAAATTGATCAAAAATATCTTTGTTAGCTGCATTTCCTTTCTTAATAATACGCGCACTAAAAAAACGTAAATCAAATGCATCAGCCATATTACGGTGCTGCATTTCGTTTGTTGAATTAAACCAAATGCAATTCGGATTGCTTTTGAAGAATTTATATACGTCTTTAAAACGGAAGGATGCTACGATATCTTCCAAACCTGCATCGGAGGCAGACGCTGGAATTTTCAATGTAATCGCCTGAATATCAAAGTACAAACGAGAACGCTTGCGATCGATGATCGCATCTTCTTTAATTTCTAAGATTGATAATTGCTTCGGAATGTAATATTCCACACCAGCAACGATTGGGCCTTTGTCGAAATCATCTACGGCTGGCTTCTCTGCATTTGTTGTCTCTGCTTTCTTCGTTCCCCAGCCATCATCAGCTCCACCACCGGTAGCAGCAGCAGCAGGCTTTGCATCACCGCCAAAACCAGCAGCAATCTCTTCCGCCGTCAATCCGCCGTTTTCTAATTTTCCTTTAATCTTTAAGCGATCGATAAATTGATCTACACTTAACTTCGTGTTCAAAGAATCATTCGTGTATGGAATCAAAAGACCCGCCTTCACACCATCGATTAAAAACTTCGAGATTTGATTATTTTCTGCAAAGAAGGGCTGATTGATCTTCTCATTCAAATCCATTCTACGCCAAATTTGAGCTCGGTATTGAATATCCGCCTCGTCAATTGGGTGCGCTGAATTAGGATTCGGATTCGACGAAGTTTCTTGCGCAAAAACGCCCAAAGAAATCAAACAAAATCCCAAAATTAAACTATGCTTCAACTTCATATACTTATGATTAATTCAATGGAATTACTTTCACAAACGAAAAAGGGATCGTTTCTACACTTCCTTTGAAATTCTTACGCTGTACACCTTTTACTTCAATACGGTAACGGTCACCTGATTGAGCTTGACCTGCTAGAGAAGAGATCGAACCACCACCTGGTAGGGTAACGGAAGCCACACGCTTCGTGCCACGAGCTAGTGCCACTTCAATTTCGGAGACACGGTAATTCGCATCCTCTGGATTCGTTGCGGCGAAAGATTCATCTGCGATGGCTTTGGCATTCACAAAACGTAAACCTGCCGCATTCTCACCACTCTTATCGTTCAATTCAGTACCCGAACTACCTACAATTTTAATATCAGGTCTAGGTACACGACGTACTCTAAACGTTTCTTTACCTAATAAAGTACCTGCATTGTTCACATTTAACGTCACCGTAGACGAAGTAGGTACAATCGTCACCTTGCCTTTATTTGTTCCTGCAATTGCCTCACCACCTTCAGCCGTAAAGCTTGGGTTCCAAAGCGCCCCTAAGCCAGCACTCGCTACACTCAAACGATTCGCACATCCTAAATAAAGAGCAGGCAAAGTTCCTGTCTCAATGTTATACGTAGGCTTTAACACAAAGTATTCCTTCGTGATTGTTTCCGTTTTAGGACCCGCTGGGCTCATATAAGAAACTGAGGCCGTATAGGTTTTCTTCGCTAAACCGTTTGCATCATATCCACCTCCAGAGGTTTTGAATTTGATTTGACCCCGGCCATCCACTACTTGCAACGGAGAACCATTATAACTCATACGCGGAGTGAATCCACTTGAAGTAGCCGCAATAAACACCTCAGCCTGGTATTCCATACCTGCCACCACTGTGTTTGCATTCGCAGAAACTTGCGCAAATACTTTGTCAAACTTAATCTCCTTCGCTCCTACTTTTCCCGCTAATTGATTCAAAACCTCGGCTTCATAGCGGCGAATTTCTGATTGCTTCTGTGATAAAGTCGCTAAGGCAGCTGCCACTGGCGTATGCTCAAAATTGAATTCAGCAAAATCTTTGTTCGCTTGGTTCGGATCTTTCTGAGCTGATGGAATATCTTTTGCCTCTAAAGCTAAAGATTCAAACTTAGTTCCAGGATCAGCCGCAGCCGTTAATTCCTTCAAGTATTTATCAAACATCGGAATCAATTTATAAGCTTCGCCTTGCTTCGCGCCACCTACCATGATTTCATAAATCTTCTCCTCCTCTTTCGGATTCTTGATGTTACCCGTTTCTGGATCGATACCGCCAGCTGCTTCTAGCACCTGACCTTTTACGTTCTCGATATGACCAACTAACGCATCTGTGATACGTCTAACTTCATTCGCTTTCTTCAACACATCTGCATAGGCAGCCGGATTAGGAAGCTCTTTAATCCGCTCCTCAATTCCTTGCACCATACCTTTACTTTTGTTCAAGGATGATTGATTTGCCATTTCTAAACTGCTATTTAATAAGGCAAATTTCTGCAATAAGGCATCACTCACCTGCAATGCTAGCAAGGCGGTTAATACCAAATACATCATCCCGATCATTTTCTGCCGGGGGGTCTCTTTTAAACTTGCCATAATTAGCCTTTCATAGCTGTTAACATACTACCATATACTTGGTTCAAGGACTGAATATTCGCGTTTAACTTCGCTAATTCTGCCTTGAATAATTCTGCATCCTTTTGCGTGGCTGCAATGTGCTCAACGCTCGAATTTACATTGCCATAGAAACCGTTTATCGCTTTCATGTGCTTGCTAGCCTCTTGGATTTCAGCTTCGTATACTGCGTTTAATTTCTCTAATGATTCACCCGCTTTCGCATAGTTTTGCGTGTATTTTGCCGCCTCAGAAGACGATGCAGAGATCGTAGCTAATGATTGTGATGCCTCAGAAACGGATTTATTTAAGCCCCCTAAAGACTCAGCTGAAGTCGTTAATGACTTAACGAAATTTTGAGTAGCACCTGTTGCCTTTGAAATTTCAGATAAACTATTCGCTGTATCGGTTAATGATTTTAAGCTCTTTGTTAAATGAGCGACTGCCTCAGCATCTAAACCTGGAACATCACCTGTATGACGTGCTGCTGCCGGACGAGGTGCCTCACCTGCTAATTCTGGATATACTTTTTCCCAGTCATACTGCTTTTCTGGAACTGATTTTAGATAAAGTACGCCAAATAAAATAAAGATAGCAGCCTCTGTAAACATACCGACCATCAACATCTCATTTGCACCAGTCCAGTGTAAAATTTTAAAAAGTGCTCCTACGATTACGATAGCGGCACCAAAACTGGCAATAACATTAATCGACTTTTCCATTTTGCTTATTCTTAATAATAATAGATTTAGTTTTATTTATTTATCTGGATGAAGGACGCCCTAAGTAACGCATCACGCATCTAAACCCAACATAGGATCTTTTGTTTTTTTCAAATTCGAACGTTCGCGTACCCGTCTCTAAATAGTATCCAATATCCTTCCACGAACCTCCACGAACTACTTTACGCGGATTAGAAGCATCACGATTCATCGAGTTTAAGTCCCAAGTCACCGCTGAAGCATTCTCCTCAAAGGCATCTTCACACCATTCTGCTACGTTACCAGCCATGTTGTAAAGGCCGTAATCATTCGGACTATACGCGTTTGCTGGAGCCGTATATTCGTAACCATCGGCATCGTAATTACCCCGATGAGGTTTGAAATTCGCTAATAAACAGCCCTTTGCATTTGATAAATACGGGTTACCCCATGGATATTTCGCTGAAGCACGACCACCACGAGCTGCCCACTCCCACTCTGATTCAGTAGGTAAAGTGAAGCGAGGCAAAGCCGCTAAGCCCTGCGTCTTGCGGTAGCTATTCATTAATTTAGAACGCCAATCGCAGAAATATTTAGCTGCTGACCAGTTCACACCTACCACTGGATACATATCAAAGGCAGGGCTAGCGTAATAATTCTCCGTCATCGGATCTCCATACGTAAAATCGCGTGTCTGGTAGCCTGGCATCTTTAAATCTTCCGACCAACGCGTCGTATCAGGATAGTAATCAGACATAATTTTCGTCTCTCCTAGAACAGACAACGAATCACGTAATAGTGATTCCACAAACTGACGGTATTCGTAATTCGTAATCTCAGTGTCGTCCATAAAAAAGGCAGATACCGTTACTCTACGCGGAAAATTAATCGCTGAACGAGATGGATCTTCATCTCCTTGACCCATTAAATAACTACCTGAGGGCACTAAAACCATGCCAAATGGAGTGGGCTGCGACCATCCTTTACGATTTACCGCAACGATTTCTCCGTTAAATACACCTGGATCTTCGGTAGCTGGCTTGAAGAACAAACCTTTTAAACCTTTAGATTTTGTTGACTTAGTAGAACTTAAGGTCTTTCCTCCCGAATTGCTTTTGGAACCGCAACTTTGAATCGCCACAGCGAGCACCACAAGGGAAAATAACCAGACTAGTTTCTTATTCAGATTATGAAAATTCATATACCTATTTAAATTTCTGTTTTTCTAAACGTTTTAGGCAACGTAAAATTGCCTCTCATCAAAAATAAACTCCTCACAGAATTAACAAATTCCTCAAATTTAAAGGATTATTCTAACAATTATGACAGGTTTTAAAATAATTTTAAAGGCCTAGCTATAAAATCCTGAACCTAGGGGTTCGTATGGGAGCAGGCTTCTGCCGAATACTTCTTTCAGGAATCCGGAACCTCAAAAACACTTCATGGGACAAAGGCTTCTTATTCAGAGAATTAGAGGTAGTTATATCCATCGCATAACCGATATCTAATTTGTTTTGAAGTACAGAAACACCTAGCAATCCCATAGCAGCATCCCCGTTTCGATAGGCTCCTCCAGCATAAATTAGTTTATTATAATAGACGCGAGCACCTGCTTCTGGGACGATTTGGCCAGAATAATAACGCACTAATCCATAGGGCAATAGATCGAAATAATCACTTAAGTAGATTTCACCACTTCCATGCAGAGCAAAAACTCTTTCTAAAGGCATGAACGCTGTCGCCCCTCTAAAATCAAAAACAGGAGCCGTCAAATGGTCCGCCGTCAATCCAACCTGCCAGTTTTCTCTTGAATACACTACCCCTAAGCCTAGATCGGGCTGTGTCTGACTGATGGGTGAGCCTGAAATCAAGTTTGCGACCGGATCATTCGGGTCTCTAACGCGAAATGCACGACCATCGTACGCTTTCGTTTGCAAGCCGGCTGAAAGTCCAAAAGACCACATGCCGTCGCCACGATTCAAATGATAAGCTCCTTGGAGTTGAATTAACTGCTGAGATACCCCAGAAGGTGTTTTATCGGAATAAAATTGAAGACCAAATCCAACGGAAGGAGCTAAACTAAAAGACCCCGCTAACCAGGCAGTACCTAAGGTACCACTACCGTCCGTCGAGGTGCTATAACCAGACCATTGGTCTCTCACTTGAAGCGCAAAATAATTAGCTGATTTCCATCCCGAATAGGCTGGATTAACGATGTTCGAATTAGCCGAAAAAATACTGAATTGAGGGCTTTGCTGGGCGAATGTAGGTAGACAAGTCAATAGCAGAAAGCATCCCAAAATCTGGGAAAAGCAACGCCTAGGTAGTAGACTCAATTGAAATGTCATTCGTTGGATAAAAATTGCTAGGCTAAAATAATAAAAAAGCCTCAAGGTATGAGGCTTTTTTATTATTTATTTACTTGCTTGATGTAATGTTCAAGAGCACCTGTCATGGAAGGTGCATTCGGCATAGGTGCCTGAATGTCGACAATTAATCCTGCATCAACCACCGCTTGTGCCGTTGTAGGCCCGAATGCCGCTAGGCGGGTGTTATTTTGCTTAAAGTCAGGGAAGTTATGGAACAAAGAAGTGATGCCTGATGGGCTAAAGAAAGCAATCACATCGTAAAATACCTCTTCTAAATCGGATAAATCAGCCGAAACCGTTTCATACATCACAGCCTCCGTTAACTGGAAGTCGTTCGTTCCCATGTAATCTGGAAGGTCTTTTTGGCGCTTATTAGAGCAAGGGAAAAGGAATTTTTCCGTCTTGTGCTTCTTAATAATTTCCAAAAGATCTAACGCAGTTTTCGTTCCTGTAAAGACTTTACGCTTACGGATAACGATATATTTTTGTAAGTAATTCGCTGTCTGTTCTGTGATACAGAAGTACTTCATATCAGTAGGCACCTCGATCTTCGCCTCTTTGCACATGCGGAAGAAGTGATCTATCGCGTGACGAGAAGTAAAAATGATAGCCGTATGTTGAAGAATTTCAATTTTCTGCTTTCTGAAATCCTTGTATGCGATTCCTTGTACTTCAATAAAAGGTCTAAAGTCCACTTTTACGTTGTACTTTTTTTCTATTTCAAAGTAAGGTGATTTTGCATCTGCAGGGGCAGACTGAGTCACTAAAATACTTTTTACTTTCTTTAATCGACTCGTTTCTTCGGTAGCAGTTTTACTCATAATCGTACAATTTTGGCCAGAAAAACACCGGCCCTAAAATTCAGAGTGCAAATATACGACAATTTTTTAGAGAAAATTATCCTGCGTTAGATGTAAGTAGGAAAAATTAATTCCCTGATACCAAACAAGATAATCTGTCCTTCGATGATAAGAAGGTAGATAAAAAGAAACAAACGAGGGAAGGAAAAGCTGCGTTGGAAACTTTGGAAAAAATACACGAACCGAAACAGGAAATACCCATCCACTAAGTAAAGTACCGATGAAAAATCAATGGATTTGCTAGGCCCCACATACACGGCGAAAAAACAAATCGAGGCAAATAGAAGTGTAAAAAACTGCAAATTCGTCTGCAAGGATTTGAAATAGTGCACATTCGCTAATCCCTTCAGCTTAAATAAGTCGGTGAATAAATAGTACACAAAATACCGGGAAATAAAGAGCAAGAAGGAAAGGCCCAGTTTAGAGAAGATAAAGAACAAACTAGGCCAAAGCGCCACAAAATTATCTCCATTGCTAAAAAACTCATCTTTTTGAATCGTTTTAAAGCCCACTAAATAGGCTAAACACGAAGTAAGCAAGCTGAGTGTAAAAAGGACCAATACATTAGGCAAGGCGAAAGGGCGGCGCATCCAAACCTCATCCTTCACCTCCCAACGAATCCAATCTGAATAGCGGTAAAATGAGGTAAATACCCGGGGATAGGCGGCAAAAAGCAAGCCCAAACAGGTCATTAGAGAGAGAATACTCAATAAAAAGAAATTAGAAAAGGGAGCTCCTGACCTGGTTTGTAAGGAAAAGAAATCCGCCTTTTCAGCCACTACGACCTTTTCATCGCGTTCGACCTTGAAATCGGATGGCAAACCCTGCAAATCTTCCAGATAAACCGTCAAAACCAGTTTATCCTCTTTCGCTAAGCTATCCATTGGAATTCGATAGACCTCTCCTTTTCGGAGAGTCTTGAACAAGGTTCCTTGCAGAAAAAGGTGGTAATTTTCTGAGGGATAGATGGCTAGGTAGGCTTTGGGAAAATCACCTGGGTGGATTTCTAAAGACTTCGAATGGTAGGCATAATGCTTTGAGGACACATAGGGCAAGAAACTTTTCCAGGCTTCCTGGTAAACAAGCCAATCCCGATCAAAGGAATACACCTTTTTCCAAGCTGCTTGACCCGTAAAAGCCAATAACAACAAAGCCCATAAAAAAAATCTGCTCACCGTTTTTCGCGAAGAAATCAGATGAGCAGATTTTAAGAAGAAAGGAATCATTCCTTGAAATTAATTCAACTTATTTAGCAGCTAATGCTTTGATCATTGTCTCGCCAATATCAGCTGGAGAGTAAACCACGTGGATTCCACACTCTTGCATGATTTTCATTTTAGCTTCTGCTGTGTCATCAGCACCACCGATGATCGCACCTGCGTGACCCATACGACGTCCTTTCGGAGCTGTTTGGCCAGCAATGAATCCTACGACTGGTTTACGGTTACCGTCAGCCTTAATCCAACGAGCCGCTTCCGCTTCCATACCGCCACCGATCTCACCGATCATCACGATACCTTCTGTTTCTGGGTCATTCATTAATAATTCAACCGCCTCTTTCGTTGTTGTTCCGATGATTGGATCACCACCGATACCGATGGCAGTTGTTTGGCCTAAACCTGCTTTCGTTAATTGATCTACTGCTTCGTATGTTAAGGTACCTGATTTAGAAACGATACCTACGCGACCTTTTTGGAAGATAAAGCCTGGCATGATACCTACTTTACACTCATCAGCCGTCATTACACCTGGACAGTTAGGTCCGATTAAACGGCAGTCATAGTTTGAAATATATTCTTTTGCTACGATCATATCTTTCGTAGGGATACCCTCCGTGATACAAATAATCACTTTAATTCCTGCATCTGCCGCTTCCATAATCGCATCCGCAGCAAACGCTGGTGGAACGAAAATGATCGATGTATCTGCTCCTGTAGAAGCCACCGCATCCGCTACCGTATTGAAAATAGGGCGATCTAAGTGCTTAGCACCACCTTTTCCGGGAGTAACTCCACCTACCACTTGCGTGCCGTAAGCGATCATTTGCTCCGCGTGAAAAGTTCCCTCAGTTCCTGTGAAACCTTGAACAATAATTTTTGAATTCTTATTTACTAAAACACTCATTTGCTAGGGGTTATAATAACGTAGGCGAAAATTTTTTCCAAAGGTACAAAATATTGATAAAAATTATCAAAATCCTGATTGATACGCGAAATAAAAATGCGAACAATTTTTTTTGCGTAAATTGCCTACTCTATGTTGAAGCACCTACATATTCAAAACTACTCGTTAATCGAACAACTCGACCTGCATTTAACAGGTGGGTTAACTGTGATTACGGGGGAAACAGGTGCAGGTAAATCCATTTTATTAGGGGCAATCTCCTTATTATTAGGCCAAAGAGCCGACAGCAAAAGCCTCTTCGATGCTTCCAAAAAATGCATCATCGAAGGGCAATTTTCGCTTTCCGCTTACCCACATTTAGAAGCCATTTTTGCAGAGGAAGAAATCGATTTTGAAGAACCTTGTTTAATCCGACGCGAGATCAATCCACAAGGAAAATCCCGCAGCTTCGTGAATGACACTCCGGTTAACCTCGAATCCCTGAAGCGAATAGGTAACGAATTAGTAGACATCCACTCCCAGCAAGATACGTGGTGGATGTCGCATCCAGACTTTACGCTGGATATGATTGATGCCTACGCGCAAAATGAAGGTTTGAAAAAAACGTATGCGAGCGCCTTTACTGCCTGGCAATCTAGTGTCTCCGATTTACGCGACTTGGAATCTGCCTCTTCGAAAGGATCCCAAGAAATAGACTTCATTCAGTTTCAATTTGATGAACTTAGTAAGGCTCAGTTAAAGGAGGGTGAATATGAGGCCTTAGATACAGCCGTTCAAAAGCTCCAAAACGCCGAGCAAATTCAAGAAAAGCTTGCGATTTTAGCACAGGCACTGAGCTTGTCCGAGGTTTCTGCTTTGCAGCAAAGTCGCATCGCTTTACAGCAGGCGACTGCTTTAAGCAAATGGGGAGAGAATTTTGCCGATTGGAAAACGCGCATCGAATCCATTTGGATTGAACTGAAAGATCTAGGTGCGGAAGTGGAGGGTGAGGCAGAAGACTTCATTTACGACCCTTTGGAATTAGAACAAAAACAGAAGCGATTAGACTTATTGAATCGTTTGCTGCAGAAATACCAGGTGAATTCCATTGCCGATTTAATCGAAATGCTGAGCTCTTTAGACTTGCGCCTTTCGCAATATTCTTCAATGGATACCATTTTAGCAGACGCACGCGCTCGCGTGGAAACGGATTTTGCTCAGGCAACAGATGCGGCCGCCTCACTTTCTTCCTCACGTTCATCGGTTTTAGAGGCCATTTCAACCGCCTTAGTTATTTCCTTGCAATCGCTGGGAATACCGAATGCGTCTTTATCTTGGGATCATACGGCCAAAGAACTAGCCGCAAACGGTTCGGACAAAATTCAATTACTATTCTCGGCAAATAAAGGTCTTGCTCCTAAACCCTTCAAGCAAATTGCTTCTGGTGGTGAGATGAGCCGCTTGATGTTATCCATCAAACATTTATTAGCTAAGAAAAGAGTGCTACCTACCCTCATTCTCGACGAAATCGATACAGGTGTTTCGGGTGAGATTGCGATCAAAATGGGCCAAATGCTCAGCCAAATGGGACAAGGTCACCAAATTATTGCCATCACCCACCTGCCTCAAATCGCTGCCGCGGGATCCAAGCACTGGTTTGTTTACAAAGATCACGCTGGATCGAAAACTGTTTCGAACCTTCGCGAGTTACAAGAAGAGGAACGTGTGGAAGAAATTGCCAAGATGATCGGTGGGCAACAAGGCTACAAAGATCTATTAGGTAATGTTCGGAATTTAATACAGTCACATAAATGAAAAAATTACTAGTCCTCCCATTTTTATTCCTGGGATGTTCTCAAGCCGAAAAAAAGCTGAGTGAAGAATTGCAAACAAAGGTCTTAGGTTTACATGATGTGCTCATGCCACAAACGGAGCAAATCGTTTCCCTTAAATCGAAACTTGATAGCCTTTCGACTGGGGCAGATTCTGTTCACGTGAAGAAACTGATCGGCGCTTTAGATAAAGCAGATCAATCCATGATGGATTGGATGCACCAGTTTTCCATCGACAGTTTGGATAAAATGGAGGTAGATGCCAAAGTCATTTATCTGAAAAACCAGTACCAACAATTAACTGATCTTCAAAAATTGACAGATTCTACCCTACATGCGGCTCAAAATTATCGTCCTTAATTTTCTGGTAGCCTTATTGGCATTTTCTTGTTCTCAAGAGAAGAAACTGCCTTTCTTAGGCCCTAAACAGGTGAATGCTCAAGGAGATACGGTATACCACCGAATCCCTTCCTTCCGTTTTTTAAATCAAGACTCCGTTTTTGTTAGCGAAAAGGATGTCGAGGGAAAGGTCTATGTGGCCGACTTCTTTTTTACCACCTGCCCTACCATTTGCCCTAAAATGAAAACGCAGATGTTGCGCATCTATGAGCGTTACAAGGACCGCGATGAGGTAAGAATCATTTCCCACAGTATTGACCCAGATTTTGACACGCCTAATGTATTAAAAGACTACGCGACTCGACTTCAAGTGAAAGCGCCTAAATGGAATTTATTAACAGGAGATAAGGCCGCGATTTATCAACTAGGCCAGAAAAGCTATATGGTTTCCGCCCAGGAAGACCCAAATGAAGCAGGTGGATTTGTGCACAGTGGTGCCTTTATTTTGGTAGATAAAAACCGACATGTTCGCGGTATATATGATGGCACAGTGGAAGCTGAGGTAAATCATTTGCTGGAGGATATGGAGGTGCTTTTAAAAGAATGATAAATGGTGAATGGTAAATGATTTTTGATTTACCATTTACCATTCACCACTTACCATTATTACGCCATTTACCATAAAATACAGAACATGAAAAATCTAGCCCTATTAATATTCGCCTCCTTTTTTTTCTCTTGCACCAGCAAAGAGGAAATCCTACAACAACAATATTCTGTTGAAGGAATGGCCTTGTATCAAACACACTGTGAAAATTGCCACCAGGCAGATGGAGCAGGATTGAGAAATTTATATCCTTCAATTCAAAAGACCCAACTAAGTCCAGAGGCATTAGCTTGCCTGATGAGATACGGAAAAAAAGGGAATGGATATATGCCTGCGAATTCCAAATTACAAGCATTGGATGTAGCTGAATTAGTAACCTACATGCGAGAGAAGTGGGGAAATAAAAAGCAAGTTTTTCCGACGGATAGCGCTAAAATGGCTTTGCAGAATTGTCGTTAATTAGTGGGTAAGCCGTCCACTTGTACGACCGAATTACGTACTTTTCGAAGGGAATAACTGGAGAAATCTTGGGCCGCATCTAGGCCTACCCCATTCACTAATTCGGTTCTTGTTCGTAATTGAACTGCTTTATCTGTAAATATTCGTTTTTCTACGGGAAGCCAATTGAATTCATCCGTTTTCATGATCTCCCCTTTTTCGATGTTGTGAATCACCACATGACCGATCAGTTTGTAGGTATTTTTTTGGCGATAAAAATGAGCTGAATCACCACGTACTTCGGAGCTTATTTTACCCGTCTTATCATAAAACCAAAGTTTCATTTCTTTCGGATAAATACGATCTTCAGAGGCCAACGTAAGTTGAGTTTCTGTCACCATTCGAACGACTTTGCGCGCAGAATCAGAATAAATCATGTCGATGCCGTGCAACTCTGATTTTGGGCCTGTGTAAACAGCCTTCGAATCGTCTGCTTTTTCTCGACAAGAAAAGAAAAGACTAATAATAGAGAGCAAAAAGAGAAGGCTCGAATTGCGCATGCGAGAAAATTAGTTGATTTTCTGCTTTTGGAACCACAAATCACTAAACGTCAAACCAAGAGTCAAGCGATGGTATTGTTCTTCCATCCCATTGTCCGTGATTAGTCCACGACGACCCACTTGATACGCAATATTCAACAAGGAAAGATTGCGCAATGGTAAGGCAACACCGAAGCTCAGGTTCTTATCGACCGCATAACTACCATTACCTAAAAAATCGTAAGGTGTCTTCTCATAGGAAGCACCTACACGGTAAGTCGTACGCTTAAAATAATTTGAAATCGACTCGATATCCGGGGTATATTCGCCACCTATCGCTACTTTATGGGATGCTGGGAGTGTGGAAGATCTACCTAAATTATTATTCACTTTAGACCAATCAGTATAGGTATAATCTACACCAACCATCCATTTAGCTAACTTTTCAACACTTAAACCAAAACGCTTAGCCACAGGAATCTGCTGAGTAAATGCAGCTGATTTCTCTAAGGTGTCCGCATTAATGACGGTAATACCAGATAAATCCATCGTTGCAAATCGCTTCACCTGATTCGCATTTAACGTAGAATTCAAATCAAGCGTGGCACCCATATTTAAAAATAAGTCATTTTTCAAATTAGCTCTGTAAGCAAATCCTGCCTTGAATTGGAAGTCAGAATAGGAGGTTAAATCTTCTAATTGCACCTTGTAATATTGGCCATCTGACATGTTTTGGGTAGCTACATTTCGGTTCACTTGTCCGAATAAGTAGTCCATTTGCAAGCCTAGATACAACTCTTTTGAAATACGAACGCCGTTCGAAATAGTCACCTTACTCACACCACCGCTTCCTTTATAGGAATAAATTAAGCTGTCAACTCCAAGTAAATTAAGGCGACGATACGATCTCGTTTCATACTCAACAGCAGAATGTGGGCGAATACCAACAGACATCGTCCAGCGATTCGAAATCGGTAAAGTTAAGTTCAACGATTGATAATTACCTCCAAAAACCTTTTGTTGCTGACGGTAATCTTGTAATGTCTTGTATTCCGTATTAACTCCAACCTCTAAATTTGTATAGCGGTTTCTGGCCAAAAGGGCTGGATTAACCGTATTGGTATAGATACCATTCGAGTTCGAAACCCCGATTCCACCCATCATCATCTGAGTCACGTTATCGCCCGTTTGAATTTCACCCATACCTAAATAAGAATAGGGAGAATTCAGAATAGTTTGCGCCCAAACCATCGGAGATATCGACAATAAGAATACAAGAATTAGAGAACGAGACGTTTTCGAAAGAAGGGAAGGCTTATACAAAGAAATGAAATTCATAAATTTAAAATCGTCCCTTTTGGGAATACTAGTGTGTAAAGGTCGTAATTTTATTTCACATTCGACTAAGTTATTAGCTATATTTGAGGTCAAAATACTGGATAAAAATGATCGAAGAATTAAAAAATGGAATCTATTGGGACAATTCAGCTTGGGATTTACTCCTTTTCGGCGGAATTATTGTCATCGGGTTTATCTTAAGACGCTTTTTCTCCAATTCGTTTTCTAAAATTGTATTTCGATTTATTCCAGAAGAATCCATTTCCATTCAAGATTGTGTTCAACTGATTAGAAAACCATTTGAATTACTCATATTCTGGATTTTCTTATTCTTTGCCGTCCAAAACCTGCACGTTCCAACTGCCTGGCACATGGAGCCGATGGATCATTTTGGCCTACTGTATTTTATCGAAAAATTATTCGAAACAGCGGTCATTTTCACCGTCACCTGGGTCATAGTTCGCTTAATGAAAGTAGTCATTCTCGTCGCACAGGAAAAATGGAACGGTGCTGACCAAAAATCCAAACAACAATTCATTCCCTTCCTTAACGACCTGTCCATGGTCTTTATTATTACAGCGGCTGGATTTGTTTTTTTAGGACGCGTTTTTGAAGTAGATGTCGTAGCACTTATCACAGGTCTTGGAATTGGAGGTTTAGCTTTAGCCCTAGCTGCACGCGAGACGCTAGAAAACCTTTTTGCCTCGTTCACCATTTTCCTAGACCTGCCCTTCGTGGTGGGCGATAATATCCAAATAGGATCCATCAGCGGCGACATCGAAAAGATTGGATTTAGAAGCACTCGAATTCGAGGTGCGGATGGTAATTTAATCTTAGTTCCCAATCGTTTGCTCACTTCACAATCGCTGGAAAACATGAGTGAACGTGATTATAGACGGGCTAAATACACCATTCAGTGTGAATTGAATACGAAACCCGCTCAAATCGAAGCAGCTATTTCAGCTATTGAAAGCTTCATACTAGAGGAACCACTTTGCAAGAAAAAAGCACCGAAGGTCATTTTTGAAGGATTTGGGGCCTATTCTATCGACATATCAGTCACCTATTTCGTCCAAACAAAGGACTTCGCTAAATTCCAGGCTACTAAACAATCCATCAATTTAGGGATTTTGAAGGCGCTGGAGAAGGAGAAGATTGTGATGGCTAGGTCTTAGCTTTGCTACGACAGTAGTCAGTGGTCAGTGGTCAGTAGAATGGAGAGTAGAGAGTAGAGATTATAGAGTAGAGAATAAAGAATAAAGAATAAAGAATAAAGAATAAAGAATAAAGTAGGTATCCCCTGCAGGGATGAATTCAGGAAATATTTCCTACGGACTCGTTTCCTTAGGACTAACTGCCTTCGGACTCCTTTCCTTCGGACTCATTCACATTTCATATGATAATTAAAAAAGGGAACCTCGGTTCCCTTTTTTAATACCTACTTTATTCTTTGTGCTTTATTCTTTATTCTTTATACTTAAAATATCAACCAACGAGTTCACGAAGATCCTCATCATGAATCATCTTTCTTTCATCCGCCATTAACAAGAAGCGAGTGTAGATCTTATCCAATTCTGGTTTCTCGAAATCAAAGCCTAATAAAGTCAAACGGTGACGTAAGGCAGCACGACCCGAACGAGACGTTAATAAGATAGCTGAAGAGGATACACCTACGTCCTCAGGGTTCATGATTTCATAGTTTTGGGCATGCTTCAAGAAACCATCTTGGTGAATACCAGAGGAGTGAGCAAACGCATTCGCACCTACGACAGCCTTATTAGGTTGAACGTGCATCCCCATTAAGTTCGATACCAGGGTGCTAGTCGGGTATAAATATTTGGGATTAATTCCTGTCGTAAATCCTAAATCTTTGTGAACGTTCAGAATCATGGCAACTTCTTCCAAAGAGGTATTTCCAGCACGCTCTCCAATTCCATTAATTGTAACCTCCACTTGGCGTGCACCGGCCTGAATACCCGCAATCGTGTTCGCTGTAGCCAGACCTAAATCATTGTGATTGTGCATGGAGATGGTCGCCTGGTGAATGTTGTCTACATTTTCGTATAAATATTTGATGCGCTCATGCATGACGTGCGGCAATAAATATCCGGTTGTATCTGGAAGATTGACAACGGTGGCACCTGCTTTGATTACTTCGCGGGTTAATTGAGCTAAGAAAGCTAAGTCTGCACGACCTGCATCTTCAGCGAAAAACTCGACGTCCTCTACAAAGGATTTGGCATATTTAACTGCCCAAACGCCGCGTTCTATAATTTCCTCGCGAGTTGAATTAAATTTATGTTTGATGTGAACATCGGATGAACCGATTCCAGTATGAATACGAGGCTTACGAGCTGTTTTTAAGGCTGCAACGGCCGCATCGATATCTTCTTTTTTAGCACGGGTTAAAGCGCAAACTGTGGGCTCTTTTACGGCATCACAAATAGCTTGAACAGAGGCGAAATCACCAGGAGAGGAGATTGGAAAACCCGCTTCAATAATGTCTACCCCTAACAACTCGAGTTGTTTCGCTACTTCTACTTTTTCCTCGCGGTTTAATTGACAGCCAGGAACTTGTTCTCCGTCGCGTAGGGTGGTATCAAAAATTTGAATGCGGTTACTCATCTTGTAGGTGTTTTATTTCGGTGTGAAATTACAAGAATTCCGTGTTGGAAACAAGGAGATAAGAGAGTATAGAGTAGAGAGTATAGATTATTAATCTTTGGAATAACAATATTAAGATAAATAAACTATATAAAATCTATAATTAAACTAATTGTAAGATTATTAATCTAAAATGCAAAACACTGGCAGAATATAAAATTTTGTATTTTTTTAAGAGGACGCCAGTAATTTAATTTCTGGAAAGCGTTTGGGATCGAAATTTCCGCCGGAGATAACACAAACCACTGTCTTACCCTTGATTTCATCGGCCATCTGGGCGAGCCCAGCGACACTTAAAGCTCCTGCGGGCTCGACTATCATACTCTTGAGCGCGTAGAGGTCTAACATGGTTTGGCATAAATCCTTCTTCGAAACCGTTAACATGCGCGAAAGACCTTGCTGGCAAATAGAAAAGGTTTTCAAACCTACTTGCTTCACGGATGCACCGTCCACAAATCGATCAATTTCCGGAAGAACAACCACCTCAGACGCCGCTAAACTCTGTTGCATAGAGGGCGCACCCGCTGGCTCCACCCCAATCAACGAGGTCGATGCGGGCAAAACCAAGGCCGCCCCAGCAGCCAAGCCGCCTCCTCCTATCGCCACAAAAAGAAAGTCTGGAACCTGAGCCGCCAAAATCTCCAGCGTAACCGTCGCTTGACCCGCAATAATATCAAAATCATCAAAGGGAGGAATGTAAATGGCGCCGTTAGTTTCGCAAAACTTCCGAGAGGCAGCAAAGGCCTCATCGTAGGTCTCCCCTACTAAATAGATGCGCACCTTTTCTTTTCCGAAAAAGCGAACAGCCTCCACCTTTTGTAAGGGTGTCGACTTTGGCATAAAAATATGCGCTTGAATATCGAGCAAAGCACAAGCAAGGGCAACACCTTGTGCATGGTTTCCAGCTGATGCCGCGACCACTCCTTTAGACCTTAACTCAGAAGGAATATTCGAAATTTTGTGGTAGGCACCCCTGATTTTATAGGAGCGAACGACCTGCAAATCTTCGCGCTTTAAATAGATTTTTGCCCCATAGCGCGCAGAAAGAGAGGCCGAGTATTCTAAAGGAGTCTCTGAAATCACCCCCTTTAGCTGCTCCGCAACCTGTTTTATTTCTGTGACGCTTGGAACGTGTTTTAGTTTGTTGAATTCCATGCGACCCAAAATTAACAAAAAAAGGGTAGACACCTGAAGCATCTACCCTTTTTCAATCTATTAGCGAAAACTAGTTGTTTTCAGGACGTAGGCTACGTACCGCAGCACCAGCTCTCCACATTTCCATATCTGCCATTTCTTTCAATTCAGCATCTAATTTCACACGGTAATCCGGTTGAGAATTCAAGGTAATTGAGCGCTCTGCTTCAGCTTGCGTCTTAACTGAGTTGTATAATTGCTCGAATACAGGCTTAGTTGCATCACGGAAAGGCTTCCACCAATCCAATGCACCACGTTGCGCCGTAGTTGAACAGTTTGCATACATCCAGTCCATACCGTTCTCCGCCACTAAAGGCATTAACGATTGCGTTAATTCCTCTACTGTTTCGTTGAATGCTTCTGATGGAGAGTGACCATTCGCGCGTAATACTTCGTATTGTGCTGCGAAAATACCTTGGATAGCTCCCATTAAAGTTCCACGCTCACCTGTTAAGTCAGACGTTACTTCTTTGTAGAAATCTGTTTCAAATAAATAACCCGATCCTACACCGATAGCCATCGCGATACATTTCTCACGCGCTTTTCCTGTAGCATCTTGGTACACAGCGAACGAAGAGTTCAAACCTTTACCTGCTACGAATAAACGACGTAATGAAGTACCTGAACCTTTAGGTGCAGCTAAGAATACGTCTACATCTGCTGGAGGAACGATTCCTGTTTTTTCTTTGTACGTGATACCGAATCCATGAGAGAAATAAAGTGACTTTCCAGCCGTTAAATATTTCTTCACTGTAGGCCATAACTCGATTTGAGCGGCATCAGAAAGTAAGTAACAGATGATTGTTCCTTTTTCCAAAGCTTCTTCGATTTCAAATAAAGTTACACCTGGAACCCAACCGTCAGCGACAGCTTTGTCATAAGTTTTTCCTTTACGTTGACCTACGATTACATTCAGACCATTGTCTTTCATGTTTAACGCTTGTCCAGGACCTTGAACTCCATATCCGATCACAGCGATCGTTTGGTCAGCTAATACTTGTCTAGCTTTCTCTAATGGAAACTCTTCTCTTGTTACGATGTCTTCAACAACTCCACCGAAATTAATCTTTGCCATTTTTTTGTTATTTAATTTATATTCTTTTTTCGATTATACGATTTCCCAATTGCCTTCTTCCGGCAAGAACTCCACTAAGCCTTTCTCCGTTTTTCCTACGGCAACACGACCTGACTTAACGTACTCTAAAATTTCCCATTTCTTCAAATAGGTATAGAACTCTTGAATTTCTTCTTCTGAGCCATTCTTTTCAACGACTACATAATCTAGGCCAAAGTGCACAATCTTCGCATTCCAATCTAAATTAATCGTCTTCACATCCACTGGAACGCCCCCTAGAGGTGTCGCAATTTTAAATAGACCGATTTCGTTAAACACGATTTCGTCATCTAGGTATCCAAATACCGCGAGAACGTCTGTTACTTTACGGATTTGGCGAACTAATTTTTCTACGAATTCCCGATTTTCGTGTTTAATCACAATCGTGAAACGAGATACGCCTTTACGCTCTGTCTCTGAAACCGTCAAACTCTCAATATTTACTCTTCTTCGAGTAAAAATGATCGTGATGCGATTCAGTAAACCGACCGTATTCATCGTAAAAACCGAGATGGTATAATTTGTCAACATAATTATTCTAGCCTCACACTTGTTACACAGCCACCCGCAGGTACCATGGGGAATACATTTTCCTCTTTTTCACAAATGATTTCTAACAGATAAGGCTTATCTGAATTCAATAAAGTATCTAATGAATCGCTCAAATTAGCCCGATCTGAAACCGTATGTCCAGCAATGCCAAAGCCCTTAGCGATCGTTATAAAGTCAGGATTCTGCAATTCAACGAATGAATAACGGTTATCAAAGAACAATTGCTGCCACTGGCGAACCATACCTAAGAAGTTGTTATTCAAGATGATGATTTTGACTGGCAAACCGCTTTGAGCGATGGTACCTAGTTCTTGTAAAGTCATCTGGAAACCACCATCACCGATAATGGCAACTACTTCGCGTTCTGGAACCGCCACTTTCGCGCCAAAAGCCGCAGGAAGGGCAAAGCCCATCGTTCCCGCGCCACCAGAGGTAACGATCGAATTGCGTTTTTTGAAACGGTAATAGCGATTAGTAATCATTTGGTGTTGCCCTACGTCTGTTACGACTACGGCCTCCCCTTTTGTTTTATCAGACAAGAGATTTACTGCCTCACCCATCTTGATCTTATCCCCTTCGTGGAACAAGTCTTTCTTCGTGATTTTCTCGTATTCTTCGTCGTCGTATTTCTTAAATTCTGCTCTCCACTCTTTGTGATCTGCCTTGTTCACTAAGGGCAATAAAGCCTTTAATGCAGCCTTCGCATCACCCACCACTGGTGCGTCCGCTTTCACGTTTTTATCTATCTCACTTGGATCAATCTCGATGTGAACCACTTTCGCTTGTTTCGCGTAGGTGCTTAAATCACCCGTAATACGGTCATCGAAACGCATCCCGATCGCGATCAATACGTCACATGAGTTAGTTAATACGTTCGCACCATAATTTCCGTGCATGCCCGGCCAGCCCACATAAGAAGGATGATCTGCATCCATCGAAGACATTCCTAACAAGGTAGTTGCTACTGGAATACCCGTCTTGTCTACGAAATCGTTTAATTCTTTCTCTGCACCTGCAATGATGATACCGTGACCGGCTAAAATATAGGGGCGTTTAGCTCCGTTAATTAATTTCGCTGCTGCCTCCACGTGTTCTGCCTTCGGCTCCACGCGTGGCTTGTAGGAAATAATGGATGTACAAGGCTTGTATTCAAAAGGCACAGTCATCAAATCTGTTTGAGCTGTACGTGTAATATCAATTAAAACAGGACCAGGACGACCAGTTTCTGCAATGTAGAAGGCTTTCGCCATGATCTCTGGGATCTCATTTGCATCTAAAACTTGGTAATTCCATTTCGTAACTGGCATTGAGATACCGATCAAATCGCATTCTTGGAACGCATCCGTTCCTAAAAGATTTCCTTTCACCTGGCCTACGATGCACACTAAGGGCGTTGAATCCAACATCGCATCTGCGATAGGCGTAATCAAGTTCGTCGCACCTGGACCAGAGGTTACCATGCAAACGCCTGCCTTATTCAGCATGCGCGCATAACCCTGAGCCGCATGACCAGCTCCTTGTTCATGGCGAACTAAGATGTGTTTTAGGCGATCTTGGTAATCGTATAGCGCATCATATGTGGGCATAATCGCACCACCAGGATAGCCAAAAATTGTATCCACCCCCTGCTCTACCAATGATTGCATGATAGCTTGGGCGCCTGACAAAAATTTCTTTTTATCGGCTTGATTAGCTGCTTCGGTTTGAGTTTGGGTTTGTCCCATGGTTAACGTGTATTCAAAAATTTTGTCTCAACGCAATAGAAAGCTCAATTTAAGCCTTCTGGATAGATAAAAAAATAATTTTCTTATAAATCCGTAACGCAACCCTGACTCGCAGAGGAAACGTTTTTAATATATTTACGTAGAACGCCTTGCTTAAATGGAGACTCAATTGGCTTCCAAAGTTTCTTGCGTTCTGCTAATTCTTCGTCCGATACGTGCAATACTAAGGTATTATTCACCGCATCAATCGTGATTTTATCTCCGTCTTTTACTAGACCAATCGGTCCGCCTTCTTGTGCCTCTGGAGTCACGTGACCCACTACGAATCCGTGTGTTCCTCCTGAGAAACGACCATCTGTGATCATCGCCACTGAGTTTCCTAAGCCAGCACCGATCACGGCAGAAGTTGGTTTTAACATTTCTGGCATACCAGGGCCTCCTTTAGGTCCTTCGTTTCTGATCACGATAACGTGACCCGGTTTGATTTCGCCTTTAGAGATGTATTCGATTACCTCTTCCTCGCGCTCACATACTTTGGCAATACCCTCAAAACGCTCGCCTTCCTTACCCGTAATCTTCGCCACAGCACCACCAGGAGCTAAATTACCATAGATAATTTGCAAGTGACCCGTCGGTTTTAACGGCTGCGTGATAGGGAAAATGATTTTTTGTGTGTCAAAATTCAAGTCCGGAGCCTCCGCTAGATTTTCCGCCATTGTTTTACCCGTTACTGTCAAGCAATCGCCGTGTAACAAGCCAACGCTTAATAAATACTTCAAAATCGCCGGCATTCCACCGATCGCTAACACATCCTCCATGTAGTATTTACCACTTGGTTTCAAGTCAGCGATTAAAGGAGTAAGATCCGAAATAGCTTGAATATCTTTTAACGTAAAGTCGATTCCTGCCGCGTGCGCAATAGCTAAATAGTGCAACACGGCATTTGTCGAACCACCCAAGGCCATCACCACGGTCATTGCATTTTCGAATGCTTTGCGCGTCATGATGTCACGAGTACAAATGTTTTTCTCTAATAAAACTTTCATCGCCGCACCTATCGCTAGGCACTCCTCTTTCTTTCCTTCGTGTGTCGCTGGATAAGTCGATGAATTAGGTAGTACTAAGCCCATCGCTTCCATCGATGAAGCCATCGTATTCGCTGTGTACATACCGCCGCAAGCACCTGCTCCTGGGATCGAATTGCGAATAACGCCTTCGTAATCCTCGTCAGAGATGGTTCCTGCATATTTTTTTCCCAAAGCTTCGAACGCCGAAACGATGTCTAATTTTTCTCCTTTGTAAGATCCGCTGCGAATCGTTCCGCCGTACACTAACATACCTGGACGATTCAAACGAGCCATCGCCATCATAGCGCCTGGCATATTCTTGTCACAACCTACGACCGCGATAACGCCATCGTACCATTGTGCCCCTACGACGTTTTCGATTGAATCCGCGATGATATCACGTGATGGCAACGAATAGCTCATCCCGTCATTTCCATTGGTCATTCCATCAGAAACCCCGATCGTGTGGAAGATCAAACCGACCATTCCGTTCTCTTGGATCCCTTTTTTTACGTGGACAGAAAGTCCATTCAAGTGCATATTACAGGTATTACCTTCATAACCAGTACTTGCGATACCGATTTGAGCTTTGTTCATATCCTCGCTAGTTAAGCCGATACCGTAAAGCATCGCTTTCGCAGCAGGGTTAGATACTTCCTGAGTTAATGTCCGTGAATACTTATTTAATGACATAGGGTTTAAGAAATTTTTTCAAACAACAAATATACACAATTGGATTTGTAGGCAGGTTAATTATGCCAAAGAATCTTTGGCAATTATAGAAAAAGCAAAATTAATTATTTGTTTTCTCCTACCTGCTGTCTCCACATCGCAAAATACAATCCTTTGCTCGCCACTAAATCGTCGTGCGAGCCCTCTTCCACAATCTGTCCTTTCTCTAATACATAGATTCTTGTCGCATGCATCACCGTCGATAATCGGTGAGCGATCAAGATCGTAAGGTGCTCCGTATCAACGGATAAAGAACGAATCGTTTCGGAAATTTCTTCTTCGGTCAAGGAATCTAAAGCAGAGGTCGCCTCATCGAAAACCAATAAGTTCGGATCGCGTAACAAAGCGCGCGCAATACTTAAACGTTGCTTCTCTCCACCCGACACTTTTACGCCACCTTCTCCGATCAAGGAATCAAGACCTTTGTCGGCTCTGGCTAGAAGGCTTTGGCAAGCGGCCTTTTCTAACACCTCCATGCACTGAGCATCCGTGGCATTCGGATTCACGAATAACAAGTTCTCGCGAATCGATCCGGAGAACAATTGCGTGTCTTGCGTCACGAAACCGATTTTCTTGCGCAATTGATCGAAATCGATCGCATCACTCGGCTCGCCGTTATAATAGACTTGACCCTTTTTAGGACGGTACAGACCTACTAACAATTTAACTAAGGTCGACTTTCCAGCACCCGAAGGTCCTACAAAAGCAATGGTCTCGCCTCCTTTAACGGAGAACGTGATTCCATTCAAAGCCTCGGTCGTTGCAGACTGGTGTTTGAAAGAAACCTGATCGAATTTCAATTCCTGAATCGATGAAATCGCTTTCGGATTCGTCGGCTTCTTCTCCGAAGGAATACTTAATACCTGCTCAAAATTCTGTAGGGAAACCTCCGCCTCGCGGTAGGTATTCACCACATTTCCAATCTCTTGCAATGGGTTGAATAAGAAGAAGGAGTAGATATTCAACGAATAGAACTGACCGATCGTAATCTTGCCTTCATAAATCAGGTAGATCAAAACGACCACCATTAACATACGCAATAGATTCACGCAGGTACCTTGAACGAAAGCCATGGAACGTACGTAGCGCACTTTCTTCAATTCTAATTTCAAGATTTTCTCTGTCGTCGCATTCAGGTGAGCGATTTCTTGTTCCGCTAATCCTAAAGATTTCACTAACTCGATATTGCGCAACGATTCCGTCGTAGAACCGGCAAGGCCTGTCGATTCTTTCACGATTTCAATTTGAATCGTTTTAATCTTCTTACTTAAAACGGATGAAACGTAGCCGATTAGGGGGCCGGTGATTAAGAACAACGGCATCACCATCCAATGCACCGAAAAGGCGTAGACCGAGATAAAAATCAAGGCGATGATGGATTGGAATAAAATGTTGATTCCTAAGGTGATCAGCTTTTCGACATCGGTGCGGACCTTTTGGAGCTTGCCCAGAGTTTCGCCAGATCTTTGGTCTTCAAAGGTTTCGTAAGGTAGCTCTAAGGAGTGGCGAATGCCATCGGAATAGAGGTTTGCCCCTACTTTTTGGGTTACTGTATTAATGAAATAATCCTGAAAATTTTTCGCCACCCGACTCACGAACGCGACGCCCACAGAGGCTAGCGCTAAAGGCCAAATCGCCGCAACGAATTGGTCCATCGTGTGGGTATCCGAGCGATAGACCGCCGCGACATCGTCAATGATCTTCCGGAAAATATAGGGATCCATTAACGAGAAGATCTGATTCGTGGCTGCCAGGGCTAATGCCCCCACCACGCGCCAGCGGTACACACTCAAATAATTCAGTAATAATTTCATGTTTGTTGTTTAAAATCGTGTCAACGCCATCTCCGAGATGGTTTTTCCAATCGCTAAAGAAGAGGTCGCTGCCGGACTAGGTGCATTTAATACATTGATCACTTTCGCGTCTTCTACGATCGAGAAATCGTCTAATAATCCGCCATCGCGATCACAAGCTTGCGCTCTCACACCGGCTCCTCCTTCGACTAAATCGGTGATTTGAATCTCCGGAATTAATACTTGCAAGGCTTTCGTGAAGGCCTCTTTTGAGAAGCTGCGGTACATTTCGCCTAAACCGGTTTCCCAGTATTTCATGGCTACTTTTTGGAAGCCAGGCCACGTTAAGGTGTCCCAAAGTTCCTTCGCATCAATTCCTAATTTCTTGTATCCCTCTTTCTTGAATGCCAAAACCGCATTCGGTCCTGCCTCCACGCCACCTTTCATCATACGAGTAAAGTGAACGCCTAAGAAAGGGAAATTCGGATCTGGGACCGGATAAATCAAGTTCTTAACTAAGTATTCTTTGTCTTTTCTTAATTTGAAATATTCGCCGCGGAATGGCACAATACGCACATCCAATGGCTCTTTTTGAGTCATCTGCGCTACTTTATCGGAATAAAGTCCGGCACAGTTGATCACTAATTTTGCCTCGTAAACTGACTTCGTCGTTTCTACGATTGAGAAGGTCAAGCCTTTCTTGATGTCAATTACCTTTTCGCCTAGGTGCATTTCGCAACCCTTGATTTGCGTTCCCACCGCTAATTTTGCAGCCACTGCTCGGTAATCTACGATCCCCGTTTGTGGAACAAACATCCCCTCTACCCCCGTCACGTGCGGTTCGTATTCCTGCATTTCTGCCAGGCTCAATTTTTTCAATCCATCCAGGCCATTTTGCTGACCTCTTTGGTATAAAGTCTCTAATTGCGCCCGTTGCTCGTGAGTGGAAGCAACAACGATTTTACCCGTTAATTCAAACGGAATATTCTCCTGTGTACAATAATCAATTAATTGGTGGTAGCCTTCGATACAGTTTTTGGCCTTTAACGAACCCGGCTTATAATACAATCCGGAGTGGATAACGCCGGAATTATTGCCTGTTTGGTGCATCGAAACCATGTTTTCTTTCTCAAACAAAGCGATGTGAAGATCAGGTCGCGCCTCTAACAAACGATGCGCTGTTGCGAGGCCCACGATGCCGCCGCCTACGATGATTACGTCTAATGCCATAAAATGAAATTTGAACAACAAATATACGTCGAATCGATGGTAAAAAGAATTATTCGTAGCTTTGAAGAATGAATCCACGGATCGAACGTCTGTATCAGATTGCCAAAGCCCCGACGCGCACCATTTTAGGTTTGATGTCGGGAACGTCATTGGACGGATTGGACTTAGCACTGGTTCGTTTCACGGGTTTTGGGCTGGACACGTCTTATGAGATTTTGCATTACGACACCCGCCCCTATCCAGCAGATTTTAAGGAGTCGATTCGTTCGGTTTTTGCCAAAGAAAACATTCATTTCCCCACCCTTTCCACGCTTAACGCCCAAATTGGACGTTTGCACGCTTCCCTAATTTTAGAAGTATTAGCGGCATGGGGTGTGGATCCATCTGAAGTAGACGCGATCGCCTCACACGGCCAAACCGTCATGCACCGCCCCGACAGAACCGGCAAACTCCCGCACTCGACCTTGCAAATAGGCGACGGCGATCACATCGCCCAACTAACCGGCATCATTACCCTTTCCGACTTCCGCCAAAAACACATTGCGGCAGGTGGCGAAGGTGCTCCTTTAGCGATGTTTGGCGACTATTTTTTGTTCTCGAAAAAAGGGGAAAATAGAATACTTTTAAACATCGGTGGCATCGGAAATTTCACCTATTTACCTGCTTCGGGAGATCCAGCAGGCATCTTAGTAACAGATACGGGTCCCGGAAATACCCTGATCGACGCAGCGGTTCGCCGCTATTTCAATAAGGCGTACGACGAAGATGGCGCCATCGCCCGCTCCGGAAAAATCGATACAGGAATTTTAGCCGAACTCATGAGCCTGAGCTTTTTCAAGGATTCATTCCCTAAAAGCACCGGCCCAGAATATTTTAATTTAGACATTGTCCACGCGTCCATCAGCCCAGCTGATTTAATCGCGACCTTAACAGAATTCACCGCCCAAAGCATTGCCCTCGCCATGAAAACCTACATTCCATCTTCTGTGGAGGGATCCGTTTACGTAAGTGGTGGTGGTAGCAAAAATCCGGTGATCATGGCACGACTAGCCGAGCTTCTTCCCTTCCGCGTTTGCGAAAGTGATGAGTTAGGAATGCCATCAGCTGCGAAAGAGGCCGTATTGTTTGCTTTACTGGCGAATGAGACCTTGGCGGATTCGCCTAGTTCGGAGAGATTGGGGGATTCGCCGTGGGAAAATTTTGGAAAAATATCGTTATGACGATATTTTTCCAAAATTTTAGAGTAGAGATTATAGAGTAGAGAGTAGAGATTATAGAGTAGAGAGTAGAGATAATGTCCTCCGGACTAATTCCCTTCGGACTATCGACTAGTGACTAGCGACTGACCACTAACAACTGACGACTAACGAGCCACAGCGTGGCGAGATTTATGAAATACAAATTTACCGATTCCATCCTGTTCGAGGATGCTGATTTTATTGTGATTAACAAGCCCTCTGGCATTTCGACGCTAGATGAGCGGAAGGATGATTTAGCGCCGGCGATCCTGCGTTTAGCGAAGGAATATTCGTCGGATGCGCAGGTGGGTCACCGTTTAGATAAGGAAACTTCGGGGGCTTTGGTGATTGCCAAAAACCCAGATGCCTATCGCCACATCTCCATGCAATTCGAGCACCGCGAAACGGCGAAGCGCTACCACGCGGTCGTAGAGGGAATGCAAGATTGGGATGGCTTTTTAGTGAATTTACCTATACTTCCATTGAAAGATGGAAAGGTCGTGATCGATCGGGCCAAAGGAAAACACGCCGAAACCTGGTTCCGCACGTTGAAGGTATTCCGCGGCTATACTTTGGTAGAATGTATGCCTATAACTGGACGTATGCACCAAATCCGGATTCACCTCACCTGTCTAAAAGCGCCGATCGTTTCGGATGTGATGTATGGCGGGCCCGAGATTTACCTGTCTGATTTAAAACGCAATTTCCACCTGAAAAAGGACACCGAAGAACTTCCTGTGATGCGCCGCGTCGCGCTCCATGCCCATAGTTTATCCTTCAATCTGATGAATGGCGACCCCATTACCGTCGAGGCCCCGTATCCAAAAGATTTCAATGTGCTGGTCAAGACTTTGGAGAAGTATTCGTAATTTTACATCCCTGGCTCCGTAGTTCAATGGATAGAATGTAGGTTTCCGGTACCTAAGATGAAGGTTCGATTCCTTCCGGGGCTACTTAATTACAAGATAAACCCTTCTAAATCAAACAATTAGAAGGGTTTTTAATTTTAAGGTGCAACATAGGTACAACAAATTCCAGTTTTATTCTATTTTCATCCAGTTACTTTCGATTACACAATACAGCTTCAATACTAAATAAAAGTTATTTGTGTGTAGAAGAGAAGAGGTGTACTCACTCCCCTACTAAATATGTCCTTGTAGCGTCTAATCTAATTTGCTTACAGTTATATATATATAGCATTATGTTTTGCTGTTTGTGCTTTTATCTTTAACTAATGGCTTTAACAGTTTATTTAGATTGTAGAAATTCATAGAATTTGAAATTCGAAATAATTCCATTAAAATATCATTCGGGATTTCGTGTTTTCTAGAATTCCAAGTGCTATCTGCTTCATATGAATCCCCTTTCCTTTTTCCAATATATGAGGCGAGTTTGTTTAAGTTGTAGGCAAACATTTCTAGAAGTACAGGTGAAATAGAAATTTTATATGAAAATTTGAAAATATCTAAATGAATCTTCAAATTATAGTTGTAAGCGTAAAATGCATTATCAATCGATGCAAGTCGCCATGCCTCATCCATTAATTTTTGATATAATACAAATAAAAGGGTGTCGGGTGATGTTTCTAAAGAGAATAGAATTTCGAATAAATCTAAACGGAGTTTATCATTTTTAAGTAAATCAAAAATTGTTTGATCGGACATTTCAGATATTTTCTTTATTAAATCATTGAGTTTTTCATCATCTTTATCCCTATCATGCTTAACTTTTTTTATAGTTTCACCCAATTCCTTTAAAATAGTTTTCAATTCTGTAAACTCAACAAGTATAATGCCATTATGATCTATATAGGGATCTTGTCGAACATTTCTTGCTTCTGATACATACAAAAATTGGTAAATGTTATTTGGATAATTTTTACTACTTTCTTGGTAAACATTTTTTGACCAATCCAATGCGGTCAATACATTTATGTCATTTAAGCTGTATCCAATTAATAATGTCGTAGATTCTTTAATTAGCAATGGTAATTTTAGCTGTCTATAATTATTCGGTCTAAAAAGTTTAATGGAATCTTCATCCGAAATAATGATTGAATTAGGAATCGTCCTTATTCCATGCAAATGATATATTGGAATTTTACCCTCCGCTGCAATAAATATTTGATTTTCTGCTGAAATTGATTCTCCTTTAGTAAATATTAATGATTCAATTACTAAATCAAAGTTTGTAGTTATTATCCATTTAGGATCAATTTTAAGAATTAACTCCCCATATTCTTTTCTAGTATTTTTATCTGGTATCCATGATGTTTTGTCAGCAATTTTTTGTTTTAAATCCAAAGAAGCATCTTCAAAACTTATTCTTTTTTTTTCTGCAATATTTTTAGTCAAAATCGTTACCATTCTTGGATATGAAGCACCTGGATTTTGATTTACAATATCTTTTTCAAAATCAATGTCATATTCAAATGCGACGCTTATTAATAAATCTGACCAATTCAATGCAGGCGATTCCCATAATTGATTCATTACTCCAATTGAAAAGCCCGAACCCAGAAATAACCCCAAATTGCCATACAATGTAGATTTAGCAATTTCTTCCAATACATTTTCGCGTGTAAGCATTTCCTTCATGATATATCAATAAATTAATTAAAGCAATTTCAACAAAATTTTCAAATTCTACATTTTTCTTGTGTATCCCCCCATAACGTCTATTCCAGACTGCAACCCCTCCCAGGTCCTGGGCAGGCGGGTGTCTGCCCCTGGGTCAATTCAGGCCTATCATTTTTCACATTCTTAATTATTAACGTTATGGTAATTGTATCAGATTACTTCGAGAAGGTCAACTCATCTAATGGCCAAACATTTGTTCTTCTTGAGCTTTCAGGAGGATTAGAACTCGTTCAATCTCAGGCTACGGGTAAGTTCTATGCTACCAGTCGAAAGTGCAGGATTCCTTCCACTTTCTCAGCTGATGTAGCTAAACTTATGATCGGTCAACAGATTGAGGGAGACATTGTACGGATTGAATCAGATCCTTATGAGTACACCAACAAAACTACGGGTGAAATCATCACACTAGCTCACAGCTATGCTTACCGACCAAAAGGAAGTATGGAACTACTTGGTGAATCTCGGCTTGAAGTGGTTGAGGAGAAGATTAATCAAAATAGTTATAAACTAGCTATCTAATCAAGTTAGTTATTTCTTCGCATTAAGGGGTGTAGCAAGTTGCTATGCCCCTTTTTTCATTTATACCTAAACTATATATGTTATGGAATTTCAAACTGCCCAAAGAAAACGGGCTAAAATTAAGATGGCTATACAGGGTCATAGCGGTAGCGGTAAGACATATTCTGCCTTGCTTGTTGCTCACGGATTATCTCAATCTTGGGAAAAGGTGGCTGTTATAGATACAGAGAATGAATCATCTCATCTATACGCTCATCTAGGAGGATACAAGGTATTAGGTATCTCATCCCCATTCGAACCAGAGAAGTACATAGAGGCCATTGATTTCTGTGTTGTTTCGGGGATTGAAGTGGTGGTTATTGATAGTCTAAGTCATGAGTGGGAATTCTTACTTGATTACCATGGTTCTCTTTCTGGTAATTCATTTACCAATTGGAATAAGGTTACACCGCGGCACAATGCCTTTGTACAGAAGATCTTGCAAGCACCTGTTCACATCATTGCTACCATACGAACCAAACAGGATTACGTACTAACTGAAAAGAACGGTAAAACCATACCTGAAAAGGTAGGGCTGAAATCTGTGCAGCGGGATGGTTTAGATTATGAGTTCACACTCGTGTTTGATTTAGACAACAAGAACCTGGCACATGCTAGCAAAGACCGTACAGGATTGTTCTTTGGAAAGCCAGAACATAAGCTTACCGCTACGACAGGAAACATCATCTCCAAATGGTGCATGGAGGAATTAGAGCCTCAAATTGATTACGTGAAAGATCGAATCAATAACGCATCCACCATCATCGAATTACTAGGTCTATACAACCAATTTACCCAATTTAATGACCTGCTTTTGCCTTATTATGAGAAGAGAAAGCAAGAGCTAAGACAAGCTAAAAATCGTGCCTTGGAAGGCAACTTAAACCCCATTCAATATGAACAATCAACTAATAGTTAATCCATCTATAGAGGTAGAAGAATTCGCTTCTTATATCGAAATAGAAGAGCAAGTAATTGAATCTAGTAGCTCAGCATTTATAGGAGCTAATACCATCGAGGTAAACCTGCAAGAGATTCAAAGACAACACATCATTCCTGTCTTTAGTAAGGACAATGAACCGCTCATTAGTCACGGGGATTTTATCCAAACCACATACGATGTGATTAACCATTGCTTCAAGGGGGAAGATATTTTGTCTCCAAGCATCCGTGTTTCTCATCCTATTAAAGGAAGAACACCTGAAGCACGCTATAAACCAGCTAGTCAACTTGAAGATCACGAAAGAACCATCTATTATGAAAGGGCAATGTTTGTATTCGAGATACCTAGCATCCAACGAACCATTGATGGGCAGACGCTCAGTCTAACCATTGGGGGAGTTAAATGCTACGGGGATGATAAACTCAACAACAAGAAAGGATCAGCGGAGCATTTCAAGATCTTCATTGGGTTCTCAGTGAAAGTGTGCAGTAACCTTTGTGTTTGGTCAGACGGTGCACAGGTTAAGCTTGTGGTTAGAAGCCAAGGAGAGTTAATGGATGCAATAATGAATATGATTAGCATATATAACCCGGAATCACACTTAAGAGCTATGCAGCGGCTTACAGAACACAATCTAACCGAGGCTCAATTTGCACAGGTGTTAGGTCGTGCGCGATTGTATAATTACCTGCCAATTGAGGTTAAGAAGCTGATACCTCCTCTTTTGTTCACTGATACACAGCTAGGTTCAGTTGCTAAGGACTACTTTCAAGACAATAGCTTCTGTCGCAATGATGCAGGGGATATTAACCTTTGGAGGATGTACAATCTGTTCACAGGTGCTAACAAGTCAAGTTACGTGGATAGCTTCCTAGAACGCAGCGTGAATGCTTTTGAGTTCACACACCAGCTTCAATCAGGTCTTTCTGGAGTAAGCACAAACTGGTACTTAAATTAGCATGGCAAAGAAACAGCAAGTCGAGTTTCTGCATCCTAATGTACTGTTAGTTATCACTCCCAAGGGAATCATCCTTGAATTGTATACACCTATACGAGCTGAAGTGATTCGGGAGATTGGGAATCTTCCAAAGGGCACAAAGGTGTACATCGATGCTATCCTAAAGGATAACAAATATAAAATACTCTACTGCATAGGAAGCAAATGGTATGCCTACCACCATTTTAAGGTAGGTTAATTAAATGCCTTGTCTTAAAAAAACAAAAAACCTCCCGGGAATATCTCGGGAGGTTATAATTCAATAGAATCAAAATTGCACTTATTCAACCTTAATTTAAAACTAACTATTCTTACTAAATCCAAAAATCTGTCATACTTTGTATATTGTAGAGTATATAGTCTATTTAATCTACCTCTTAAATCAAGTTAATAATCAAGAAATATTTACTTGCCAGTTCCATGCATCTCGTACCATGTCGTCTAAGGTTAATTCCGCTT
The DNA here is from genome assembly GCA_027491195.1 of Cytophagaceae bacterium. GTDB lineage: Bacteria > Bacteroidota > Bacteroidia > Cytophagales > Spirosomataceae > Aquirufa > Aquirufa novilacunae. Next base: position 332,599 of record JAIXWQ010000008.1, read on the forward strand.
TCCATTTAAGGACATTGTATGCCTTATCAACAGATCCATAAATCACCTCAGCATCCCCTAATCTGCGATTTCCAATTTTATAATTCAATTTGACATGATTAACTTCTTCAAATTTTGTTATTAACTCCAATACAGAATTTGCCTTTCCTGTTCCGATATTTATCGCATCAAATGATTTAACATTTTTGTCTTCAAGAAGAAAAATACAAGATCTTACATGTGCTTTAGCTAGATCCACAACATGAATATAATCTCTTAAACATGTACCATCTTTTGTTGAATAATCATTTCCATAAACAGTGAAATTGTCTAGTTTATTTGCCGCAAACTGAGTCAAATAAGGCATAAGGTTATTGGGTTTCCCTATAGGAAGTTCTCCCAATAATCCTGATGGATGTGCTCCAACAGGATTGAAATACCTCAAGGCTATTGATTTAAGACAGGAGCTGTTACTTACCTTTTCTAAAATATCTTCTCCAAATTGTTTTGTACTGCCATAAGCAGATAGAGATTGTTTGAATAAAAACGTTTCATCAATGGGAAATTTATCCGAATCACCATATACCGTTGCAGATGATGAAAATACGATAAACGAACAATCGAATTTTTCCATTAAACTCAAAATGGATAATAAAGAATTGATATTGTTTCTATAATATTTTATGGGTTTTTCCACCGATTCACCTACAGCCTTTAGGGCAGCAAAATGAATAACAGCATCAATTTGATGGTTTTCAAAAATTTGTTTGATTACTAATTCATCACAAACATCAGCAAAATAATACATTGGTAAATAACCAGTAATCTGTTCAATTCTATCTAGAATAAAAGACTCTGAATTAACTAGGTTATCTACAATAACTACATCAAATCCTTCTTTTATTAACTCAACAGCTGTATGAGATCCAATAAACCCTAAACCTCCAGTAATTAAAATGGTCTTTTTCATACATGTTCTTTATAATGGATGCTGCTTACTTTTTTGAGCGTTTCTGCCGCCATTTCAGGAGTTATGTCTCGTTGAGGATTAGCTAGCAACTCATATCCAACCATAAATTTTTTTACAGTCGCTGACCTTAATAATGGTGGGTAAAAATGCATATGCCAGTGCCATTCTGCACAATTACCTTCATTAACCGGTGCCTGATGAATCCCTGATGAATATGGAAATGAAATCTGAAACAAGTTGTCATATCTGGTTGTAATTTCTTTAATAGCAATCGCTAAATCTCTTCTTTCAGAAGTATTGAATTCAACCAGATTTGTTACGTGGCGTTTTGAAATCAATATAGTTTCATACGGCCAAATAGCCCAAAATGGAACAATGACCACAAAAGAATTATTTTCATATACAACTCGATCTTTCTGTTTCAATTCAACATTTAAGTATGCTGACAAAAGACTTTCACCATGCTTTTCGTAATATAATTTTTGTTGTTTCGATTCCTTGGCTACTTCCAACGGTATTGAGTTTTGTGCCCAAATTTGACCGTGTGGATGAGGGTTACTACAACCCATTATTTCACCTTTGTTCTCAAAAATTTGAATATATTTTATCGTTTTATCTTTCGAGATATCAATTATTTCCTCGCACCATAATTCTATGATTTTTTCGATTTCAAAAACCTTTAATTCAGGTAAAGTCAATTTATGATTTGGTGAAAAAACAACAACTTTACATATACCTGAACTACTTTCAGCAAGTAACATGTCATCAACATTCATATTCCCATCAGGTGCGTCCTTTATAAGTGACGCAAAATCATTTACAAATGTAAATGGATCATGATATTTAGGATTTGTTTGATCACCTGCACGTTTATTTCCAGGACATAAATAACAAAACTCATCATACTCTGGACGAATATTTTGTTGTAAATCCTCTACTTTACCTTGCCATGGACGTTTCGTTCTATGTGGAGAAACTAATATCCACTCACCTGTTAATAAATTTTTACGAGTATGCGTATGTTCACTAATATTAAAAGAATCCATTTTTTGTCAGACAACTATTTCTGTTCCGTTTACAGTTTGAACTTTAATTACTTCTAAATGAAGACCCGTAGTTTTTAAATAGTTTACTTTCAAACTATCAATCAGCTCTGAAATAGCTTCATCTTTTACAATGTTAATGGTACAACCACCAAATCCTCCTCCCATCATGCGAGCTCCTAAAACATTTGAATTACCTTTAACTTCATCGATTAAAAAATCTAATTCAAAACAACTCACTTCATACTCTAAACTCAAACCGTCATGTGTAGCATATAAAAGTTGGCCGAGCGCTTGTAAATTCCCATTTGCAAGATGTTGACATGCTTCATTTAAGCGTTGAATTTCTTTAACGACATACAGGCATCGTGTAAATATTTCTTTATCAAAAGGTAAAATATACTCGATGAGGTTGCTTTCGGTTACATCCCTAAATGTGTTAACCTTGGGTAAAAAATGTTTAATTCTATTTAATCCTATCTCACATTGTCTTCTCCGAACATTATATGCTGAAGATGCCAAAGAATGTTTCACATTAGAATTAAATAAAACAAGACTGTATCCATCTAATACCAATGGCATGTATTCAAATTGTAGTGAATTACAATCGAGTTTTATCGCAAAATCTTTTTGACCATATATGCTAGCAAACATATCCATTACACCACAATTCACACCAGCAAAAGTACTTTCGGCAGATTGTGCAATTGAGACCAATTCGAGTTTTGAAATCCCTAACTGATATACTTCATTAATTGCAAACGCAACAGCTGATTCCAATGCAGCAGAGGAAGATAAGCCTGCCCCGACTGGAATATCTCCATATATCACAATATTGAAACCAGATATCGAATATCCTCTTTTTATTACCTGATCTACTACACCAAAAACATAAGTAGAGAAATCATTCGATGGTTTTAAATTATTTAATTCAATTTCAATTTTAACATCAAAATTGACAGAATATAGTCCTATAATCCCGTCATTCCTTTTATCTATTGCCACATAAATGTATTTATCGATGGCAGCTGGTAGTACATATCCACCATTATAATCTACGTGTTCTCCAATAAAATTAATTCTACCGGGTGATCGAACAATTAATGGTTTACCCTCAAATTTTTGGTGAAATATTGACTCTATTTTCGTCTTCATTAGAATGATTTACCCAGTTTACTTTAACAACTTAGATACCATATTACCTACCTCAAAACCAATTTCATTTAACCCATTTTGATTGTAATGAACATGATCTTTCATTAAATTTCGATCAAAGAAAGATGTGGTTTTGTCGTAAGCAATAAATACATACTCCAATTCCTTAGCAATCTCTTGTTGCATTTTCCGAACATGATTATTACCCAAAATAGGTCTACCGGATTGGTATCCCGTTTGGACAATATAAAAAGGCACATTCTTCCCTAATTCTTTTCTAAATCGGCTAATCAATGAGATAAGGGATTGTTTGTATTCTTTATCACTTAAAATTCCATCATTAATTGCATTGGCATCTCGCTCTCCTTGCATCCAAATAATTGCACTTAATTCAGACTTTGTGATTTTCAAAGCGGCTAATACTTTTTCATGCGTTTGATGAAATAATTTGCCAGTAATATCCCAGGTCCCATAATTACTCAATTCAGCTTTTTGATGGCATGAACTACCACCACGGGCTGCTGAGATAACGACAACGGGTATATTTGTTTTTTGATTCAATGCGTAAACAAAAGCGGGCAAAATAGATCCTGAATTGGCTGGCTCTAAATCTTTCCATCTTTGTCCTACGGGATCTTTCAACAACTTAATCGAATCTGTTAAAACATCATATTCAAAACCTTTTTCAGTTTTAAAAAGTGAATTACTTACCATTTTATCTCCTTGACCAGTTGCATTGCTTTGACCTGCTAAAAGAATAACATGTTGACTCAAAGCTGGAAATGACATAAAAAAACTAATTAGGCAAAAAATTATGAATCGAAACATTCTAATTTTTCTTTAGAGGAATAGCTATATTGTAATTATCTCCTTTATCATATACGGCACAATAAAGTGAAATCGGAATACCATTTACAAATAATAATTGTGGCCTCTCTAACTTCTCAACTAATTTATCTCCAGATTTGAAAGGAATAATTGTCTTACTAACTAGTGCATATTTACCAGGCTTCCAGTCCAAACCATTAGGAGATTCAAAAAGGGCTAAACTTAATCCTGAGTTAGTAAATGACCCTTTAAAATCTTTAACTATTGCCCAATATTTACCCTTTTGATACCAGATATATGGATCCTCAGCAGCAAACCTAACCGTGTCTTTCACGAATATCCGTTGAGACTGCTTAATAAAAGGTCCAACAGGATTATTTGAAATAGCAGCCCCATGCAATACAATACCTCCAAAAGGCATTTTCCCTTCACTAACCCCTTTGTAAATCATCAGATACTTCCCATTGGGTTGTTTTACAACTGACGGATTGGAGGCAATCATATGATCAAAACTCTTATATGATGTATCAACAATTGGTTTATCGAAGCGCTTCCAAGGTCCCAACGGATTTTTAGAAATAGCAACTCCAATGCGCTGATGATTTCGATGATCCCACCATTCACCATTTCCATAATTACCCATATAATAGAGATAATAAGTGTCGCCAAATCGATGAATATTCGGGTTGTGCGTCACATCTGCGTCCCAGTATTTCTTTTCTCTTTTGGGTAAAACAACCTTTACATGTTTATATGGCCCGTTTGCTTTATTGGAAACAGCTACAGCTATTTCACTGTGTGTAGCCCAAGCTTGATGAGTCAAATTTCTTGGCCATCGACTATAAAACAAGTAGAATTTGCCATCTTTCCCTTTTATGGGACTACCACACCATACCATATAATTTTCTAAACGAAATACAGATTGTTTAGATAATGGCTGGATCAATTTATTTAGGTCTAAATCTTGACCATGGGTAAATTGGACTAAAATTAAAAACGCAAGTAGGCAGACAACCTTGTTTGTAATGACCTTCATTTCAGTTCCCTTAGGCTTGTTTTTTACCTGGTTTGCTAAGTAATTTTATTAATTCAGGTAAGTATTGCTCATAAACCTGACGAGGACTTGAAGAGTTTTTCACGCAGATCGAAGCTGCTTTACCTACAACTTCACCCATCATACCACATGTCCTCATGACGCGCACAGGTCCTAAACCAGTTTTGGTAACACTAATATTTCTTCCTGCCATAAATAAATTGGAGATATTCCGACTATACAAAGTGCGATAGGGAGCCCAATATAAATTACCATATTGATACTCTTTGCCTCTTGTATAATCTGAAACAAATTCGTTTCCTTCAAATCCAGATTTAAACTCTGTTTTAGGCGTATGCAAGTCGACATGCCATGAACAAGGAAAAGCTCCATCCGAGAATTTCTTTTGAGTTTTAAAATCTTCCGCATCTAAAACTACATCTCCCATTAATCTTCTTGATTCTCTTTTACCAGCTATATATGCAGACCACCCTAAACGATGATTTGGATACATTTTGTCTACGTTTTTAATGGCATCCCACGCACCATACATCGCTCTAAAATTGTGATCGCGAATCAATTCGATATCGTTTACTTGATCCTTATTAAATCCGCTCTCCCAATACCACATATTTGCAAATGACTGCAATCCCTCTGAACCAAAGGTTTTTACACCTTTTCTGCCAGGGAATGGCTTATCTGACAGATCCAACGCCCATGGACATTTTGGAAAAGGTTGCGCAAAATTGCCCACTTCACATTTTAATGCCAAAGCACTTTTATCTTTACATTCACACTTGAGAACTTCTTCTTTATTGGTCGCATCAAGTACATTAAACAAGTTAGAACTACCCATTAAGTTCTCTACTTTATACTCATAATCCGCACCTGCTTTAAACCCTAAAGTAGCATCACCGGTACAATCTGCGAAATAAGGAGCTTTTAATTCTAAGTGTTTTGCAGTACGTAAATGTTGAATAACTATTGAGGTTATTTTGTCACCTGTTTTCTTAACTTCAATTGCGCGATTCTCGATGAACAAAGTAATATTAGGTTCTTCTTTTACTTTTTGAAGTTTCAAATTATCATCATAGAATTCAGCACTTACGCCATTAAATACCTGGCCTGGTCCTTTAGATATATCTGGTAAAATTTCAGAAACAATATCGCCAATATGTGGATAAGGCTCTTTGTTTGTATGACCCTCAGGCCATACACGAACCTCAGAACTTCCATTACCACCTAAAACAGGTCTGTCCTGTACAAGAGCTACCTTAGCCCCATTTCTTGCCGCTGAAATTGCAGCACATGTACCAGCTAATCCACCACCTACAACGATAAAGTCAAATGATCCTCCAAATTCAGGATTATCAGGCAATCCGTTTAGCTTACGTCTAAATTTAGTTAATGCTTGAATATCATTAGTAGGTTCAAAATTCAGATCCTTGCAAAATAAAATAGCTTCACATCTTCCCTCAAATCCTGTCAAGTCATGCAATGCCAATTTAGCACTTTTGCCTACTTTAATTGTTTTGCCATCGTGCCAATGCCAATCTGCCCCTTTTGTCCCGAAAATTTCTTTTATGGGTTTTCCGTTAACTTTTAATTGGAATTTCCCTGGTGCACCTGGAGCATTCCAAGGTGCCACCCAATCCTTTGTACGTACCCATACGCGGTAAGTGCCTTCTGATGGGAAGGTTACCGTGGTAGTTGCATCTTCAACGGGAATACCTAATCCATGAGCTAATAAATAAGGACTTCCCATTCTCTCCATCGACTGTTGATCAATATTCCACCCACCAAAATCCTTAAACTGTTCTGCTTCAACAAAAACAAATTCATTCGAATCAGATTTCGCTCCGAAAGCATTAGTCATACTGCCCGCTAATAATGCTAAGCTTGTATTACCTAATATGCCTATAAAATTTCTTCTTTTCATAATTGATGGTATTTAAAGGAATAAATCAAACGCTTTTTGATGCAATCCATGTTGGTAATGATAATATGATAATAGAAATGCCGACAACAATTGATGGCATATTCATTGAGGCCATAAAACCCAATATTGCAATACCGAACCCAACGATTGCCATAGCAATTGCAATAACCCGGATGCCAAAAACATTTTGACTATTATCGCCACTATTAGTAGATTCATCGATCGGGTTCAAATGAGCAAAAGTTAATAATTCATCTTTTACTGGGACATTTTTAATTAAATAATATGCCTCAAACAAGCAAATACATAAAATTGGAATTCCTACACCTAATGAAGTTTCGGCTATTCTAGGAAGTTTAAAACCAATTAAATCAACAGCGAATATTTTCAATGTTAAATTGATCAATAGTGATATTGAAGAAGTAAACACCAATGAAAAACTTGTTTGACGATTGGGGAATAATGTCCAGATGATTGGGATAAATAAAGCCCCCCCAGCAATTGAGGCCACACTTAATACAAGTTCTACTATTCCACCAACACGAGGAACGAGAATTGCAATGTAAATTGTTAAAGCCCCAAATAAAACGGTAAAGATCCTAGCAACTAATATTAATTGAGATTCAGTAGCTTTTGTATGGAAAATAGATTTGTACACATCTTTAGCAAAAACAGTCGCTACTAAATTTATTGTCGTATTTGCTTTACTTGCAGTTGCTGATACCATTCCTGAAAGAATTAATCCGATTAAGCCGGATGGCAACACTTTTTGACATAAAAGCATATAAGCTCCTTCAGATTCTAAACCAACTAAGTTAGGATTAATAACACGGTAAATCATTGGTGGAATCATCCAAATAAATGGTGAAACAAGGTATAATATGGAAAATAAATAACCCACTTTTCTTGACTCCATTTCATTGCGAACACTCGTGTATCGTTGTACATATGCCCAATTACCACCAATGTAAGCTGTTTGGTAAATGAAAAATGCTCCAGCAAAAACTATACTATATTCATCATTAAAAAAATCAAAGAAATGTGGTGGTGATTTATCAATAAAATTCGAAACCCCGCCTATATTCTCAAATGCAATGGGAATAACAATCAATACTGCCGCTGCTAACACAATGAATTGAACTACATCCGTTACCAAAACAGCCCATAAACCGCCTGCTGCAGTATATAGAATAATAATAACTCCAATAATGATGATACATGTTTCCAATGAAAAGGGGGTAGCCAATTGTACCATCTTGCCCACTGGGTATAGTACAGAAGCAGTCATAAACAAACCATGTAACATAATTAGGTAGGTATAAAACTGTTGGGTTTTTGTTCCAAATCGAAGTCGAATATATTCAGCTACTGTATGCGAACCCGTCCTCTTCCATCTAGAAACTAAAAAAAGGGAAGAGACTAATCCTGCAAAAACCATCGTTAACTGAATTCCGTTGGAGACTAATCCATATTTATAAGCAATGGAACCCCATACAACAAATGTGCCTGCAGAGAAATAACTAACAAAAAGCGAAAGTCCGTTAATCCACCATGGAATTTTCCCTCCACCTTCAAAAAATGATTGGCCATCTTTACTGCCCATCTTTGTGAATATCATCCCAATCGATAGAATGATTATCGCAAAAATTGACATAACAATAAAATCTAAAGATGTCATATTAATAAATTTGGATTGAAAATAATGAAACAGGAATATGTTCGTGAGTTTTTGAAAGTCGAATCACTAACTCATTTGTTAATAGCGGCGTTTGTAAATTAAGTTCAATTACTGTTTCGTAATTACCTGCCTTTTCATAAACCAAACGATTTTGATCGTCATAGATGCTAAAATCTTGAACACAAAAAGGAATAATAGATTCTGGATGATTAATTAGCACAGACTCTAAAGGGTGATCCCAATCCGGATCGAAACAAAGTTTCAATTCTTGAATAGATTGTTTTTGATCCCATTTAATTCGCAATTCGGGGCTATCATCAAACAAGCTTGCAACCCAAGCATTGGTTTGGAAAGTGGGTCTCTGAACTAAACTTTTTAAGTTTGACAAATCAAAACCTGCAATTGGTTCACTTAAACTAAAAGCTAAGTTTTTGCCTTCAGGCCTTCTTTTGGGAACCCAAAACTCAAAACTATCTATTCCTATGTTATCAGGAGCTTCCTGTTTTCCATAATTAGAAACAGCAACATTGATCGTGTTAAATACCGACAAGACTCCTGTAATTCGAATGTTTGAATATTCGACTTTTACATTTGTATTTTTATGAATTATATAAAATACGTACTGATCTGCATCTAATTGGTAATCTGAACCGATTACCAATTCATTGCTACCAATAAATACTTTATGACTTTCCTTTGCAATAGTAACATCAGGAGTGAAATTCCCTATTTTAGAACTTAGGCGTATTTCAACTTCTATTTCTGTGTCTTTCAATCCTAGAATTGACAATTTCAAATCTGGAATTTTACCTGAATTAATTGGCAATAATTGAGCGATTGACTCATCCAAGATATTCCATTCTCCATTTCCCTGTAATGATGAAAGCTGTAACACGGAAGAAGTTTCAATTGTAGCATGATTAATTAAATTATCATTGTCAGTTGACTCTACATCTGGAATAAAATGGCCCTTCTTAGCTAAATAAGATTGTAATTCACCGATATGATTCAATGTGTACAATTCTTTTGGTGAACAGTTTTTCTGCAAGCATAGATATGCCGCATTGCCTACTGCCTGACCTAAAAAAGCAGAAGTTGCCATTACTCGGGTAGATCCAAAAGCAACGTGACTTGCGCTTATAATTCTTCCTGCAAAAAATAGATTGCTAATATTTCTTGAATATAAACTTCGATAAGGAATTTGATAAATTCCCTTAGAATGCCATTGATTACAGCCAGGTTTTTCACTAAAAACTCCATCACCAGGATGCAAATCAATACTCCATCCTCCGAATGCAACTGCATCATCATGCTTACGCTGATCAACAATATCTTGTTGGACAATCATATAATCCCCTTCAAATCTCCTACTCTCTCTTTTACCCGGTATGGTACCAACCCACTCCAAAGTTAAATTTTCTGCCTCAGGGAATTCTCCAGAGTTTTTAATATGATTCCAGACACCATAGACAATTTTCCATAATTCCCACTTAATCTCCTCCGTATCATGAACTGTATCCTTTCGTCCACCATACTCTATCCACCATAATCTACAACCGAAGTCTTTTGAATTAAAGGATTTATATCGAGGTATCTCTTTAGAAACATCAAGGGCAAAACTAGGTGGGTTGTATTTAACAGGACTTCCTGTATCCTTAGAATAAAAGTAAATGGAGTGTCCTAATAGCTCACCATATTCACTTGATGGCGCAAACTTCTCACCAAACTCATCACTAGATTCTGCACCCATGCGGAAAGCTGCTCCAGATAAAAATCCAACAATGCCATCACCTGAACAATCACAAAACAATTTAGAATTAAATGCGTATTTGGTTTCATTTTGACTACAGTAACCAATGACAGATGATATCGTGTCATTATCTAATTTATCAACATGATAAACCGATGTATTTAGAAACAGCGAAATATTTTTCTCTTTTTTTACTTTGTCCAAAAGGATTGAATCGAATATGATTGGATTGCCCTCTTTATTTGAGAAAAGGTTTTCAATCATAATTTCATTAATAATCCCACTTTCACGAGCCCACCGATTGTTATTCCCCATATGAGAAGTTGCTCCTAAAATCCAAAGCCTTACTTCACTAGAAGAATTACCACCCAAAACTGGACGATCTTGTACTAAAGACACTTTTAAACCCGATCTAGCAGCACTAATAGCTGCACAAACACCAGCAAGTCCGCCGCCTACAACTACAAAATCAGATGAAATCTCAAGTAATTTTAATTCCCTACACTCTGATGGTTCTTCTTTAAACATACTTAAACTGAAAACATACGTTTTCTATATAAATGATAAGACGATTTTTAATTAATTGAGTTCATAATCAATCGATTATGAACTCAATTAAAATAATTCAATTCAATAAATTATACTTTACCAACCGGTATTTTGCATTAGTTTAGAATTAACTTGAATTTCACTAGCTGGTATTGGGAACCATCTATTTTTTTGTGCAACAAGTCTTTTCGGATAGTAGGAATTTAACTGGTTAGCTACATTAATAAATTTACCAGTTCTAGTTAAATCATACCATCTGTCAGCTTCAAAACATAATTCCTTACTTCTTTCTTCAAGAATTAAATCTATAAAGCTATTTGTTGATACGCCAGCTGCAACATCATACTTGTCAGTAGAAGTATTGTACGCTCTTCTTCTCACTTTATTAATTGATAATAGTGCATCTGCAGTTACTCCTTTACTTCTTGCTTCAGCCTCAGCATGAATTAATAAAACATCAGCATAACGAAGGATTGGGAAGTTGTTTTCTAATTGGTTTGCACCTGTTCCCTGTGGATCTTCATATTTTCTAATAAAAGCACGATCGTAAATCACACCACCTGGTTTTCCTTGGCCAACATATACTCCTTTAGGATCAACGAAAGAGGTATCCATTAATTTCTTTCTTAAATCATTAGAGTCAAATGATTTATAGAAATTAATGTACGCAAACTGAGAGCCATAGACCACAGGACAAAACTTTGGTGCTGAACCTGCAGGTGCATTAAATGCTGCAATATCCATACCAGCTCTAGTATTTGGAACACGAGTGTATTCCACTGCAAAAATCATCTCTTTTCTATTTGCATCCTCTTTGTTAGGATCCCATAAAGAAACAACGTCAGGCATCAAATCATACACCTTACTGTCAATTGCTTTTTTTGCATAAGAACTTGCATTAGCATATTCCTCATTATAAAGATAAATTTTAGCCAATAATGCTGTAGCGGTCATATTGATGGGTCTACCTTTTACTGAGGTTGAAGCTGGTAAATTTGCTTCTGCGAAAAGTAGATCTTCAATTATGAACTTATAAACATCTTTTACCGGAGATTTTGCTATTTCGGTATCATTGACTCCCAATACAGGTAGTTTTCTAACTGGCACATCTCCAAAGTTTTTAGCTAAATGGAAATAATACAATGCTCTCATAAATTTAGCTTCAGCCTCAATTTGTTTTTTTCTAGTAGCATCCATATTTACAGACGCCATATTAGCCAATAATGCATTCGCATTACTTATGCCTGAGTAGCAATTGGACCAATAGGGTCCTAAAAATGCTAATGTTGCATCGTAGTTAAAGGTTGTCAATAGGTCTCTACTTACTACTGCTCTAGGAAACATTTGATCTGCACTGTAGTCTGGCACTTGCCATCCCTCTCGGCCATAGAGTCCATTCAATGGACCGTATACTGCATTTAAAGCAGCCTCTGCATCTGAAGAAGTTTTATAAAATTGATCTGGAGAAAAAAAGGAAAAAGGTTGTTCCTTTAAATCGCTACATCCAAAAATTATGCTTAAGCCAATTATGAATGGTGTAAATATTTTTAAATTTTTCATGATAATAATATCTATTTTTTTAATTAAAACGTCAATTGAAGTCCAGCAATTAATGATTTTGCTACAGGGAATCCACCATTGTCTATTCCATAATTAGTAACATCACTTTGACCTGCTGTATTAACTTCTGGATCAAAGCCCCAATACTTAGTGATAGTAAATAAGTTATTAGCTGAACAATACAATCTAATTTTAGATTGTGAATTTTGAACAACAGTATATCCTATTGAGATGTTTTTTAATCTTAAGAATGACCCGTCCTCAATAAACTTATTTGATTGAGGTAGACGTTGTGATCTGGAAGCAACAACGTACGTGTTTGAAGGATTAGTAGGTGTCCAACGATTAACCATTTCAGCACGTTGATTACCACCACCACCAGCAGTTTCTAACAATCGGCTCACTACATTGAATACTTGATTTCCTTGAACTCCTTGCATAAACAGACTTAAATCAAATTTCTTATAAGTCATATTTGTTGAAAATGCATAAATGAAATCAGGGTTAGGATTTCCAATGATTACACGATCAGCATCAGTTAATTTGTTGTCGCCATTAACGTCCTTGAATCTTGAGTTACCAGGAATTGAAGATGGCATATGACTTGCTGCGATATTATCTGTCTTTTGCCAAATTCCATCAAATACATAACCGAAGAACGATCCAACCGGCTCTCCGATTCTCAAAATTGAATTATTTGAAAATGCAGCATTACCACCACTATTTTCAGCAGGTATTATTTGTGTTTGTGTACCATCTAACTTGACCAATTTATTTCTGTTGAATGAAATGTTAGATGAAATATTCCAAGAAAAGTCTTTACTATTTGCTAAAACACCTGTTAAGCCAAATTCAAGTCCTTTATTTTCAACTTGTCCAAAATTTCCAAAGAAACTGCTAAATCCAGATGATGCAGGAATTGTTCTTCCTAATAATAAATCACTAGTTAATTTATAATAAGCATCTACGTTAAAGTTTAATCTATTATTTAAAAGACTAAAATCTAAACCTGCGTTATACGATTCTGTATTTTCCCATTTTAAATCTGGATTAGGGATACCTTGTGCACCAATACCAACTGAACGAGAATTGTTAAATACGTAATCAAAATTACCTGTTGTACCTAACTTAAATAGCGATTGATATAATGGCACTTCAGCATTACCTGTGCGACCATAACTCAATCTAAGCTTTAAATCAGAGAAAGCATTTTGTTGTTTCATGAAATCCTCTTCAATTATACGCCATGCAAAGGCTAATGATGGGAAGAATCCATATTTGTTTCCATCTCCAAATCGGCTTGAACCATCTAGTCTAGTAGTTAAAGAAAGTAAATATCTTTCTTTGTAATTATAGTTTAATCTAGCTGTGTAAGAATCTAATCTCCATAAAGATTTATTTGTCGAAGTTGTTTGTGTAGCAGCTATACCTAAGTTATTCTCTCCTAATGCATCTGATGGGAAATTTGATGCACTTAAACCACTTCTATCTTGAGACTGCGACTGTGTTGAAAATACACCGGTAACATTCAATACATGATTTACACCGATATTTGGCTTCCAATTTAATACACTTTCATGTAGGTATGTAAATTGATCTACTATTCCGCGACCACCTGAACCATTCACAACTTTACCTGCTTGAGTTGTACGTGGAATGAATACATTACGTGTATCATTATAAATATCAGAACCTAAAGAGAATCTATATGATAAATTTTTCAAGATTTGAACCTCTGAAAATACATTACCCAAAATTCGTAATGTATTGTAATCATTTTTAATATACTCTGCCATAGCCAAAGGATTCTCTGCGCTACCTGTTCCTGCATAATAGGAATTGAATTCAACTGGATTAGTATAAAAGCCTGAAGAATTATAAACTGGTACTAATGGAGACATTAATAATGCTGTGAACGTAACTCCGTTCTCCTGAGCATTATTCACCACATTAGAATTTAACTTAGAAAGTGAAAGATTAGAACCAAATTTAACTTTAGAGTTTAATTGATGATCTAAGTTTACACGGAATGATCCTCTATTAAAATCAGACCCTTTAATAATACCATCCTGTGTGAAATAATTTGTTGCAATACTAAATTGTGTTTTCTCACTACCACCTGATACTGTTAATTGATTACTAGAAATTGGGGCATCTTTGAATAATTCTTTCTGCCAATTTGTTCCTTCTCCATATTTTCCAACGTCAGGAAATCTTCCTGGAGTAAGCTCATTTTCAAAAGCTGCATATTCTTCACCATTCATAAGTGGTAAAATACGATTGACACTTTGCATACCATAGTAAGACTCAAATTCAACCTTAGTTTTACCTGATTTACCTCTTTTAGTTGTTATAAGAACCACACCATTTGCACCTCTAGATCCGTAAATTGCAGTTGCTGCAGCATCTTTCAATACTTCTAATGATTCAATGTCATTTGGATTCAAACCAGCTAAAGCATTCATACCATTACTTTGATTTCCACCAAATCCCGGCCCACTTGGGGAAACAACCGCACCCGAAACAGGGAAGCCATCAATAACATAAAGAGGTTCGTTTGAAGAAGAAATTGAGTTTCCTCCACGAATTCGAATACTTACCGCTCCACCAGGTGCACCTGAATTTTGAGTAACCTGAACGCCTGGAGCTCTTCCTTGTAAACCCTGATCTAGGGATACGATTGGCGTTTGCTTTAATTCAGTAGCTTTAATTGTAGAAACAGAGCCTGTTAAATCACTTTTTTTAACAGAACCATAACCAACAACTACTACTTCATCTAAACCAATATCATCTCTTTTTAGAGAGACATCAACTTTGGATTTTGATCCAATAGAAATATCCACTGATTTAAATCCGACAAAACTAAATCTTAATTTACTATTAGGCTTCACATTTTTAAGTGTGTAATCGCCATTTTTATCTGAAACTGAACCTGCATTTGATCCAATTACAAAAATGTTAACCCCTGGAAGACTAGAGCCGTCTTCAGATGTAACATTGCCACTAACAGTTAGGCCCTGACCAAAAATTTTGGAAAGACCTAAGAACAGAATAATCCCAAAGGTTAGGGAGTACTTGAGTAGTAATTTATTCATGATTAAATATTTAATAGGTATAAAAAAAATTATATTTTTAAGGTAGGCAGTTCTTGCTTTTGGGATAAAAATGAAATTTATGCGGTTTAACGCTTTATTAAATATATACCCATTAGAATGACATCAACAAATTACAAAATGGCTATTTGTGTGAAATTGAGTAACAAAAACTACCGGAATCGCTTCCGGAAAGGCTTCCGGTAGATACAAAAAGTGTAATTATTTATTATTTTTGTATAAAATAATTTCAGGACAGTTTATGGATTTTTTTTAAATTGCCGCGCATTGAATATTGAACAGTATTAGAAAAATACAATATAATATCTTATGATTAGATGTAAACATTGCAGCGAAATATCATTTATTCAAAAATCAGGATTCCAAAGAGGTAAACAGCGATTCTTATGCCAATCTTGCAATAAGTATTTTACTGAAGAATACGAGGATGATTCAGCAATTAAACCACGAAAAAAAGGGATTACAATATATGATATCGCTAAAGAATTAGGCGTTTCTATTTCAACGGTTTCAAGAGCATTAAATGATAGTAATGAAATTAATATCAACACAAAAAATGCAATCTTAAAAATCGCTCAAGATTTAAAATACCAAGCCAATAGTTTGGCACTCAATTTAGCAAAGAGTCAAACCAAATTAATTGGCTTAGTTATTCCTGAATTATCTCACGTTTTTTTTCCTTCAATCATTATGGGGGCACAAGAATATTTGAATAAATACAGATATAATTTGATTATTATGCAGTCAGATGAGGTTTATGCAAATGAGCTACTTAATATAAAAACCTTATTAGATACTCGTGTAGATGGTTTACTGATTTCATTAACAAAAGAAACCAACAATTTCGATCATATACAAAATGCTATTGACTCTGGGGTTCCTGTCGTATTATTCAATCGAATAACAGAACAGATTGAATGCAATAAAATTGTTGTGGATGATTATCAAGCAGCATTTAATGCAGTAGAGCATCTAATTACAAATGGATATAAGAAAATAGCCCATTTGTCTGGTCCTCAAAATTTAGATTTATGCCAAAAGCGATTAAAAGGATATTTAGATGCATTAAAGAAACATAATCTTCCGATTCAAGATGAATATATTTTGTTTGGTGATTTAACAGATAATCAAGCTAAAATTTTTGCCAAATATTTACTTGACTTGCCAAACCCACCTGATTCAGTATTTGCCATTAATGACCCTTCTGCAATTGAGATATACAAATACGCAAAAGAGAAAAAAATGAAATTACCTGAGCAACTTGGTATCGTTGGGTTTAGTGACGATCCTATTTCGGAATACCTTGAACCTAGTTTAACAACTATCAAACAACCTACAAGAGAAATGGGACATGAAATTGCAAGTATGATTTTAGATCAGATTAAAACATCCAACCCCATATTTCAGACCAAAATATTAAATGCCGAATTAGTCATAAGAAATTCATCTATAAAGTAAACTGATTATTTGGAATTAATAACGTTTAGCAGAATTTAGACTACTCTTTCAATTTAATGGCCACATTAACTGAATAACTTCGCTTATTAATACCTAAAGCTCCAAATAGAACTTTGGGTTTTCCGTTATCAAAGTAAATCCATGGGCGTTCTAGTTTGTCATCAGACTTTGAACCATTTGAAAAATTGATACTATACGGTACCACTTGAGGATTTATAGTAGGTTCCCAATTAACGCCATCCTTTGAATTTAAAAGGGCTAATGCGGCTTTCTTATTTGTAAATGCTCCAATTACATCAGTCACAATTGCATAAATTTTCCCCTTCGAACTCCATAAGAATGGGTCTTCAGCCATCATCCAAACATTTTCGTTATCCTTTTGCTTAGCTTGAAAGATTGGCTCCGGATGCTTTATAAAAGGCCCTAACATTGATTTGGAAAATGCTACGCCAAATCGAACTTTGCCTCCCCGTAACGCCCCCGTTTTTTTAGCTACCTGTTTATAAACTAATACAACTTTGCCTTTGTTATCAACAGTTATAGCAGGATTAGAAACCATTAAAGCATCATACGCAGTTGAGTCTCTAGATACATCCAAGACAGGTTTATCAAATCGCTGCCAATCACCTTCTAAATTAGTTGTAACCGCAACACCAATTCGTTGATTATTTCTATATTCCCACCAATTATTATCTTGCATTGAGGCAGGCATGTTTACAACTGAATTTCCAGTTGTACCCATATAATACAGATAGTATTTACCCTGATATGCTAGAACAGCAGGATTGTGCGTGCATATACCATCCCAATATTGCGAACCCCTTCTTTCGAAGACCACTTTCACATGCTTATATGGCCCATCAGGTTTATCAGCCTTAGCTAATGCAATTTCAGAATTAGGTATCCAGGCATAATGACCATATACTCGCGGCCATCGACTGTAGAACATATAATATTTTCCATTTTTACCTTTAATAACTGACCCACACCAAATGTTAAAAGTCGAATCACTAAAAATATTGTCTGATGCGATTGGAAGAATTTTTTGTGAAAAATCAATGTGATCAAATTCCGTAGAATTATCCTTGTTTTGAATTTTTCCTTGGCAAATCAAACGTTCAGGGATTATGACAAAAAGGAGCAGAATTATAATTCTCATTTGTAATCAGCTATTTTAAACCAATCAAAATCCGCTGGTATTTTATTTCCAGAACCTCGATTAAACGAATATAAACCAACCATCATACCCATAAACCCCCAATTGGGAGTCCCTTGATCACTCAAATAGGACGCATCAAGTATTTCACCAGCACTTAACCAATTTTTGTTGTCATAGCTGTATTCAAATACTCTTATTAGTTTATTTACCCGTAAACGCAAAAAAAGATGTGAGACTTTACGAATGGACGTTAGTTTACGAACAACCGGAATGCCATACTTCATTTCCTCTAATGATAGCTCCCAATCTCCATGTTTACCTTTTTGCCACCCTAATCTTGCGTAAGTTTTAGTATCATAATAACATGTCAATCCAGCCTGCTCAGTCGTTTTTGGTTCAAAACTTAATTTAGTAGATGCTGTATATTTCAACCAACGTTCTCTCTGTAAAATCAAATTACGACCTAGTAAGGTATCTATATCAAAATCTCCTGAATATAATCTCAAATTCCCCTTTTTCTCTGTTAAACTAAAATTAGCGTAAAGTGGATTTCTTCTAAATTGCCATGGAATATTTAGCTTAGGATTGTTAAACTCATCCGAATAATTATTAATCACTTTTGCTTCTTTCAATTTTGGTTTAATAGCAATATCAAGTGGTTGCCTACTAGGTTCATCTACTGGCCATCCATCCTGAGTCCAATTCAATCGAATTAATGAGGTTTCTCTCCCTAATTGGCTAACCCCTTTTTGATACCGCTTTTCGGTGGATGCAGATGGGAGCCACCTTTGAGATAAAACCATCGTAAACCATTCATCTAATTGTGTTTTAAAAAGCTTGCCATGTCCTTGGTGAAAATTGATCCCTGCAGTATTCTTCTGCGTAAGTAAAGGATTGTAAGGGGAATTTTCGTAAGGTCCTAGAACATTTTTAGACCTAGCAACTAGCATATGATGACCATTGAATAACCCACCAGATGCTGCCATTGTTAAGTAATAATATCCAGATTTATATAAGAGATGAGGGCCTTCTGGGGCAGCTTTTTTCCCTTCTGTTTCGATCCAATATGGGCCATCAACTATAGAATTAGCATCTTTATTTAACTTGACAATCTTTGTTCCATTTCCTTGTGGAATTCCTGCCGCATAAAGCATATAATGTTCGCCGTTCACGTCTACAAAATGAGAAGGGTCATTCCCATTATCAGTAATTTGAATTGGTTTTGACCATGGTCCTAATATGTTTTTTGATTTAACCATGTAATTACCACGCACATTATAACTTCTGTCTTTTTTTAATTGAACCATACAATAAAACACGTAGAACTCCCCGTTGTAATAAGATATATCTGGTGCCCACACGCCCATTCCATCCCAATATTTGGTCAAATCAAACTCTTCGCTTTTAGTAAAAACATGTCCAATTTGTTTCCAGTTAATCAAATCTTTAGAATGCGAAATGATTATTCCAGGAAAATATTCAAATGTAGAATTAACACAATAATAATCTTCACCAACCCTCACAACAGAAGGGTCAGGAAAAAAACCTTGAATTACAGGGTTTACAAACTCATTTTTATTCAAGACAGGATTCCATCTTGTGTCAGTATTTTCTTGCGCCATTAAGTGCATCGAAAACCCTAATAGGCAAACTGCAGTCAATGAGTAAAACAATTGATTTTTTAAACTTTTTAACATCTTTCCTAATTTATATTCCATCTGCTTCTTTCAGTTCCCTTTCTGATGCCCCAATTTTGGGCAAACATATAATTTCTAGTTTTTTAAATTGATCAAAATCATTACCTAATTGACCCTTAACGATATCTTTGAATTTTATTGGGTACTCAGACGTAATTCCAATTCTTCGCATATCGATATCCTTGAATCCTATTTGATAAGCAGGCGAATTTTCATTTAATCGAAAATCTCCATTATTGATATCCCTAAAAAGAGGGTCGGCAATGATACTATTTGCATCAGCACCTCTTGTACGATAATATGAAACAGCAGACTTTCCGTGATCCGCCAAATTGACATCGAAGTATAAATTTTTATCAATATTACATTCCTCCAATTTCAATTCTGTCAACTTCCCCTTAATACTTCCTTGTCTGTAAAAAGTATTATGAGATGTAACTTTATAAAAAATATTATTTTGTATGGTACAATTGGTGTAAGGTGGCATTTTGTCTCTCGTAAAGACATCCATAATACTAAAATAGCCTATAAACATCCGATTTGTTTTACCAGCCGAATTCTCATAGACGATGTCATGTATATCAGCTATGATATTGTTATAAGCATTGTTTTCGTAATATTTAAGGTTTATTCCCCCTCCATTACAATTATAAATCACGTTTTCTGCAATCGTGGTATTTTTTATAAAAGCATCTGTTCGAATCGCCTGTTGCATACCAACTCCATTCAAATGATGTATATAATTTCTTCGAATGATGTTCCCATCTCCGACATCTGAGAGGTAAATAGCATTTCCATCAAAGCATTTTTGCATAACCAAAAAGACTTCATTGTCTTCAACTAAATTGTTGCGCGTATGGTAGTACGGGGATGATTTTGGCCACTGAGTAAAATAAACAAAATTGTTAAAATTATATTTCAATGTGTCATCTTGATATAATGCTTCAGGAGCTATTTCATCTGTTCTTAGTGAACCAACTTGTTCCCGATTTTGACCTTTTAACATGAAAAACATTGGACGTGTGCCGCTAAGAACAATCGCATCATAAGGCAGGTGATGTAGTTTATTATTTTGAATGATGTTTTCACCACTTTGTGAAAGCATAATTCCATTTGATTGATAATAGAATTCGCCACAATGATGAATTTGATTGTTTAAAATCCGATTTGACTTATTGACATTCAACTTGCCTGGTCCGTAACCACAAAGTAATATGCCTGTGCCACCAACATAATCAATTAAATTATTTTTGATCAAATTACTTTGGGCGTGTAAATCAAGCCGAACACCTGCACTAGCTGAATTTGTTAGTCGGCAATTACTTAATTCGCAATATTCTACATCGCGAAATTGAACCATCGCATTTGACTTGTTCCACATATCCCACTCATGCTGCAAGCCAATATCTTTTGATGATATAACCTCTCGTTCTGCACGCGTAAATGTCAAATCTTTAAAAGCGATATTTCGAACAATACCACCTGTTTCATGGCCATCTACTATAATATAATTGGCCAATAGGGGGAACGTAACATTGCCTGGAGTTCCATTTTCTGGCCAATAATACACGAGTTTTTCTTTCGTATTAACTACCCATTCCCCAGGTGTATCAAGATAATCAATTGCATTTTCCACACGGCAACTACCTCCATCCATAGCATGTAAATGTTTGTCAATTTTACCCATCGGGTAAGTGGCAGGGATTGTTGTGGTAGCAACACCACTTTTTTCATCAACTGAAGCCAAAGTCAAGTAATTCGTTACATAACCGACATTTGGTTGTACAAAAATCTCTATGTCATTCAGGTTCTGCCAGCTTTTTATCATCCCAGTAGGAAACCAAAGCGAATTTCTATCTGCATTAATCATCCCTTTCCAATCTACACCCCCACCGTCACCTCCTGATATTACTTTAGTTGGCTCAAATCCATTTGAACGCGCGCGCTTGAGTAATTTCCCATTATCATAAAGTGTATAAAATCGTTCCTTACCGAGTGGCATTTCAGGCATCTTTGCAACAAAAACTTTGCCTTTTGCTTTTGCGGGGAGATTAGTTACGGATTTTGCTAATTGCCAACCATTAATCACCGCATCAGATGAAAAAACTGGATTTTCATTTGGATAAGCTTTGTAGACAATTTGAAATGAATCATAATGACTATCTAGTGGAGAAAAAATTTCAGTTTCTGATAATTGATATTCACCTCCTCTAATTAGAATGAAAATATTTCGATACAAATCTTTTTTTATAAGCCTGACCTCATTTTTAGCTCTCCCTAAAGAAGCGAATGGGCCATCAGTTTGTGTAGCATTCGGTTCAGGCAATTTACCACTCCATAAGTCATTGCCTTTGGTAGAAACATAGAAATCAGCAAAAGGGGGATCTTTCTTTTGAGCAACTAATTGATTAACTGAAATCAAACACGACCATAAAAATAAGTATGTTAAATTTTTCATAGTTTTCGGATTTATTGATTCATTATTAGTAAATCAGGTTTTCTTGATACTGGCAATACCTGCAGGTATTGTAGTTTACCATCTTTTAAAATTCCCTCAATGGTAGTGTTGTATGGTGCATGCAACTTAAATGATACATTCCAATCTTTAGGCCATGCAGGGAATAATAGCATCTTTTTACCATCTGTTTGTAATAACATTTCTTGAAGTCCAATCATACCGCTTCCTCCCCAATTATGGTCAGGCACCCAGTCGTGCCCAGGTCCCCAAAATGTTGGAAATCTCCTGTCCGAGTCCTTTAATTTTTTTATGGTAATGCTTGCTGCTTCATCCGTTAAACCGAGTCGAGCGCAAAAGATTGCATCTTGATGCCAGCTAATATGATTTTTCTGAATTGGAAGATCATATCCATATTTCCATGTGTTTATTGCTACATCTAAATCGGGTTTCCCTACTCCATAAATCCCATAAGGAAATACGGGGTATAATTGAGTGAGCTCTTGATTGTTTATCCTAGCCCAAGTAACGGCTGGAGAAATAACCTTAACCCCATTTTTTTCACGAAAGGAAATAGCTGGGATTCGTTTTAACATTCCTGTCCAATGATTTCTTTTATCCTCTGAAATGTATTGGGAGGGCAATTCAAGAAGTCTGGATAGCACAGTTTGCAAACCCGCGATCGTGGATGTTGAATTATAAGCCATTTTATAAGTTTCAGCACCAGTGCCTGGATATAAAATGAGTTTACCTTCGCTATCTAAGGCTTGACGTCCTCGCAACAAAGCTTCTCTCTGGTAGTGTTCATCAAAAAAAGTCAGACAACTTTCAATAAATGGTATATACTTAGAAATATCCTCTCCGGTATATCTCTCTACATCTAACATCATTAAGCAAAATTCCATCTGTGTATCCCACAAATATTCAAGCCAATAATTGTATTCTACACCTTTATTAAAAGAGTCCGGACGTTTCCAACCGTAAGATGTCGCTAGTGGAAGACCAAATTGCTCTAATTGCTCCGTAAATGATGCTCCTTTGTGCCCCCAATAAAACTCTGTTCGTTTTTCTGCGTTACCTAATGCCCTCAAATAAAAATTAAGTTGAGAAGGTAACATATCAAAATCCCCACTTTTAAACATTGGGAAATATACTAGCCTTTGATTTTGTGCAGTATGTGTGCCACCACCCCAATTTCTATGATCTGGTGTAAATGGTAAGTTTTTGTCCACATAACTAGGATCAAAAGTGAAAAGACCCCCATTGAATTTGGTGGGGTATTTACCGTAAGCATTGCAACCTAGCTGATATCGAAAAAGTTGATAATTGCGGCCAACTTGCCATTCTGATGAATTTTTATCAGTGTTTATGGAAATGTAACTTCTATTCCAGAATTCCCCCCACCACTTTTGGGAATTTAATGCGGCTTGCGATGAATTCGTATAATCACCATTTTCCAGATTTTTCAATCCACTTTTCCAAGTATCTAAAGATTGTGCGTTGTCAATATGTAAATAGACTTTAATATGACTCTTTCTAGAAGGGCTTTTACTCACTAATTTCCAACCTTTGAATTCTGTATCTGCATATTTTCCATTAATTATATTGGATGATTTCATATTTTCACCAACCATCATTCCGCCAAAAGTCAATTTGTCAAGTGGGTCCCAAAGTGAATCTTTTATGGAATTTAAACCTTGTTGTTTTACAGTAATATCAAAGAGAGATTCATCTCTATTTCGATGATAAAACAGTACTTTATTATCTGAAAACTGAATGGAATCTTTACGTATAATAGCATTAATGGGGGCATCTCGAAATCCAAGACTTGCATTGGTCATCCGCGGATTTGTCCATTCTAAATCTTTAATACGCCAATTTTCATAAGTCACTTCAACTGTAACAGGATTATTACTCTCCGATTCCACATGAATCACAGGCCTGAATACATCTACCCAAATTTTGATTAAAGATTTCCTGCCATTCTTTTTGCCAGAAATCTCAACATACCCTTCTTTTAGTTTCAACTCTTGTCGAAATTCAGTGCCATCAAAGGGGTTTGGAGATAATTTTAATCGAATTCTTCCAAATTTTGGGAATACATTGTTTTCGTCAAATGCTCCACTTCTTGACATATAAAATAGAATTTCTCCATTTTCTGTCCATACATTTAAACCAATGTCTCCGCCACCGCAAGGCATTGATTCCGAAGAATTTTTACTTTGTGTATTCCAGGCTAAATTGTACTGATTTAATTCAAATTTTTGACCAATCAGATTATTGCAAACAATCAGAATAATAAATAAGCCAATTTGAAAAACTGAAGCTTTCATAAATTTAATACAAGAAGTTAAACAAGGTTAGAATGCAACTATTACTTTCTAGTTCTTCAATTATAATCTGGATTTAGCCTTTCTCAACTCCTCAATCCACATTTTCAAATGTTAAATTATTCCGATCGAAATAGAACAAATTCTCCAAGTGCCGGTGCTTCTTTTTGATTTTCTAGCAATAACCTGAATTTTCTGGCTTTAATCGATTCAAATTGTTCAGTTACACCCGTACCTTCAGAGGTTTTTGAAATTATAGTTTTCCAATTCTTTCCGTCCCAAAATTGTAAACTATATGGTTGCTTAACTCCCGACCAAGGATGCCATGGTTCAACTAATGAAAATGCATTAATAGAAAGTATTTCCCCTAAATCAACTTCCAAACTTGCTGTAGTTGATCCTTTTTTTGCTCGCCAATTTGAATTTGGATTACCATCATTTAAGCTGCTAATCTTCGTTAAGCTATCAGTAGAACTTGCCATAAATGTTTTACCTGCTGTTGGTAATGGAGATACCTGAGGTTCTCCTTCAAATTCAATAGCGATGACAGAACTGATTTTGTCTGGAGCATAAGATGGCAATTGTAATTGATTGCTATTTTTGGACGCGATTATTTTTAAATTTTTCTTCGGATCCGCCAATAAATAAGCCTTTTTTAATTTATTGCCTATAGGTACATCAAGCTTACCATTTTTAGGCCAGTCAAATACATGAAGATAAATTACCTGACCTTTTCTAGTTGCCCTACCCCAAGATAAAAAATGAAAAGGACTTGCACTTGTACCATAAATAGACTCTCCATTTAATTGTAACCATTCGCCAATTTCTAATAGGTTTTGTTGACACACTACAGGAATGATACCTTCTGCATTTGGGCCCACATTAAGCAAGAAATTACCTCCCTTACTTACGATATCAACAAGCTTTTGCGTTAATTCTTTAGTTGATTTCCAGCGATCATCCCAAGCGTTAAATCCCCAGTGGCCATTCATGGTCATACATACTTCCCAATTTCTACCAGGAAATCCAGTTGCAGGTATAAATTGTTCAGGTGTTTCTAAATCACCACCCATACCTGCTCCTAATCGATTATTTGTGATTAATTGCGGATATTGTTTTACAACATTTGCCAGTTTTTGAGTCATACTCTTAGTCATATTTGTAGGAGTATCCCACCATAATACAGCGACATCACCATAATTGGATAATATTTCTTTTACTTGTGGTAAAGCGATTTCATCTATATATTTATCCATATCACCTACATGAGAGCTATCCCACTCCTTATTTCCCGAGACAGCTCCGCCAGGGTGATACCAGTCTTGGGCTTGAGAATAATAGAACCCGAGTTTCATGTCATGTTTTCTGCAAGCGTCTGCTAATTCCTTTAGTATATCACGTTTAAAAGGCGTTGCATCAACGATATTGTAAGGGGATGCTTTAGTGCCAAACATTGCAAATCCATCATGGTGCTTGCTCGTAATTACTATATATTTTTGACCAGCAGATTTAGCTAATTTTACCCATTCCTCAGCATTAAATTTTGTTGGATTAAATTCTTTAGCCAAAGCGGAGTAAGTTGTTCTTGGTATTTTTGCCGTATGCATAATCCATTCTCCATAAGTAGTTGTATTTTCCCATTTACCAGCTGGAACAGCATAAATACCCCAGTGAATAAACATGCCAAATTTTGCATCTTTCCACCACATCATTTTTGGATTATTTTCTTCCGTTAATACTTTAGCATCAACATTTTGCGAGTTGGCACTAAGGGAAAACATCAATAGGAGTAGACTTGTGATGTATTTTTTCATTTTCTTAATAGGTTAAAATTTGTAATGTATTGTTTATTTATTTTTAATTCTCAATAAAATTCAAATCTCTACCATGGGTTTCTTCGATCGTATAAATAGCTATACCGCCAAATATGAAACAAATTAATCCAACAATTGAACCTGAATAAATAACCCCAATACCTGGTTTAAGATTTCCGTATAACATAGTCATAATCACAACTGTACCTCGAACCATATTAGGAATTGTAGTTGCAGCCGTTGCACGTAAATTAGTGCCAAACTGCTCAGCTCCAATCGTGACAAACATAGCCCAATAGCCGATTCCTATTCCCATTAGCAAGCATCCACCATAAAGTTGAGTTGATGTTTTAAGTCCACTAAAGAGATAAAGAATTGCAAAAAATAACGCAAAAACCATCATGATGCCTACAGCCTTTTTGCGTGAGTATAAAATATGGCTAAGAACTCCACTCAACAAATCACCTATCGACAAACCAACGTAACACCACATAATTGACAAACCGGGTTTGACGTCTAGAATACCTAACGCTTTACCAAATTCATTACTAAAAGTTGTTAGTATACCAATGACAAACCAGGTGGGTAAACCGATAGCGATACATTTGAGATATTTCTTAAGCCGATTTTTGTTAGTAAAAAAAGAAAAGAAATCACCTCTTTGTACATGTTTTTGCACTTTAATTGCTTCAAAAGTTCCGGATTCAAAAACTCCAATTCTTAACAGCAATAAGGATATACCCATACCTCCGCCAATGAAATAAGAAGTCCTCCATTCAAATATTTCAACAGTAAAATAGGCAAAAACAGCACCTAATAGGCCAATTCCTGCTACCAAAGATGTTCCAATAGCACGTAGATGTTTTGGCAAACTCTCAGAAACTAAAGTTATTCCAGCCCCTAACTCACCTGCCAAACCAATTCCTGCAACAAAACGAATAAGTTTATACATTTCCGGATTGTTCACAAATCCGCAAGCAATATTGGCTAAAGAGTAAGTCAAGATTGAACCAAATAGAACTGATAAACGTCCTTTTTTATCTCCTAATACTCCCCAAAGTATTCCTCCGAGCAAAAGGCCTGTCATTTGCCAATTAAGAATACTGGCTCCAACTGTGGAAACATCAGCTTCGCTCAACCCCAAATCTTTTAAACTAGGGATTCTTACGATACCAAAAAGAAGCAAATCATATATATCTACAAAATATCCTAATGCAGCAACAATTACAGGAATGCTGAATAACTGATTAAATGTAGAATTCTTAGATGACATTATGTTATTTGTGATATATACAACGAATGGTATAACCGTAATGGCTAACTTTCATCACAAAATTAGGAGGCAATCAATACAGCGGATATTGAAATTTTATTAAAAACCAATGATATATTATTAATAAATCAGACAAATGCATAAATAAATATCAATTTTTCTGAATTTCAAAAATGATTATTCTAAATGGAATGATTTTCGATAGGAAAGAGGAGTCATTTGTTTCGTTAATTTAAACGCCCGATTAAAATTAGACATATTTACAAAGCCTGATTCAAAGGCAATTTGATGAACCGATAACTTATTTTCGATTAATAATTTACAAGACATTCCAATTCGGACTTCCGTTAGATATTGAACATAAGTCTTCTTCATTCGTCCTTTGAAGTATTTACAAAAATTTGATACAGACATATTTGATAATGAGGCAATGTCTTCCAGGGTAATTCTAGCTGCAAAATTTGTAATTGTATAATCGATGACCTGATTTAAGCGATCTACATTTTGCTTATCAACTTTTACCATAAACAAACTTTTAGACATAGGTATGAGATCCGAAGAAGTACCTAACAGATCTAATATTCTAATCAATGTAATTAACCGATCTAATGAGTTATTAGCATTAAAGAGAACGTCTAAATAAACCAAAACCTGGTCTTTGGTAATGCCAACAATTTTTAGTCCATACGAAGATTGTGTTATTAAATTTTGAACGTTCTTGAATTCAATCTTTTTCAGCATATCGTTCCCTAAAAAGCTAGGTAAGAATTGAACCACTTGCGCAACCGCTAACTCAGAATCATCATTCTGATTTTTCCAAACATGAGGTAAATTAGAACCTACCAATATCAAATCGCCATCCTCAAAATATTCTATGTGATCGCCTATAAATCGCGTTCCTCTTCCCTTAACAATATGTGTTAATTCTAACTCTGGATGAAAGTGCCATTTATTATAAAACTGTGAAAATTGGTCGATTTTTGCAACGAAAGCTTCCTCTGACTGAGATTCTACTTTCTTAAATATAGGCTTCATATTGAATGATATTTACTGAATGTAATGCTATATTAATAATATATCATTACAATTTGCTAAGATTTGGTAAATTTCACCTTCCTGTAACGTCTAATTTTGGCATGTTGATTTACAATTACCTACCACCAAACATATGACTGCTGCGCAAGAATCATTCTACATTCAACAATTTAAACGCGGTGATAATAGTGCGTTTCAAATCTTATATCAACATCATTACAAGAGAATTATACAGTATGGGCGCTCTAACTTTCCTAACAATGAGGATGATATTAAAGATGCCTATCAGGACATATTCATGTCCATATGGAAAGCAAGGGAGCGCTTGCATGATGATGTTGTTTTAGATCATTACCTAAAGAGAAGTCTAAAAAACAATTTGATTAAAGTAAAGAAAAAGGAATTGAAATTCCATAAAATTCCTGTCTCTAACGAATTAGAAGGTAAAGAGTTTCAAGAGGAAGAGAACTACATAACAACAATTATTAAGGACGAAATACAATTTAATAAAGATGAAATTTATAATAAAAGATTAGATCTCCTTACTAAAAGACAGCGGTTTTTGTTCACCGAAAGATTCATAAATGAGAAGTCTCCAGAAGAAATTATGGAAGAACATAACTTAGCTCGACAAACCGTTTACAATACAATATATAACTGCCTCACAATTCTTAGGACAGGTAAGAAATTGAAGAAATATTAACAACTCATTTAAAGTTTAGACCAATGTTACACAAACCCCTAGTAAATTACTAGAGGGTTTTTTGTTTAATTTCATTGATATTTCGCTTAAAATGAATGGAGGGACATCAGCCCCTCCATTTTCAATAATAAACTACTGCGGAAATTCCCGAATCTGCAAACTAGTTGGCCACTCCGCCAGTTCGCCACCAAAACACTAATTTATTCCCATTTTTCAAGACCCAATTTGGGCACAATCCCTAGGTAATTATTGAACTCTTCTCTGATCACGTGCCTTACATAATCCACTTCTGAGGGAATTGTTGCTATGCTATCATGAACAGTAAAGAATGGCAAACTAGGCTTCTCTGCTGTGATTCTCTTTGCAACCACTTCAATGATTAAAGTGCTCTCTAAACGCTGCATAATGTGTGACAATAGCACGTAATCTTCCTTCTTTAGAAATTCAAATAAGCGCGTTACGGAAGGGAATGCCTTGCTGATAAGCTTTTTCTCATCCCAATAATCCTGCTCATTAGAAGAATAAATGTACTGAAAGAAGCTACTTTTTACCTTTCGCTTGTCAAACGGTTTACCAGGATAGATTTTCCTAAATACTTTTTTGTAAAAAAGGGAAGATTTTGCAAATGAAATATACTCCATACTGTCTTTATTCAACGATTTTAACAAAAAAGTTACACACATAGTATATTGTTTTATGCTGTCCATCAATTCATCAACATGTTCATATGCTTGTATACCATGTATTTTGATGTCTTGTTTAGGTATTTTATAACCAGCTATGATGTTCATAGCACTAGGTATCTTGTAAATGTTTAATCCATGGTGTCCATAGGTCCAAAATTCGGCTCTTAAAAGACATGTGCTCAGGAATGGTTGCGAGTTCCTAACGTCTATATTCACTAGTTTTTGGCCATCATACGTAATGCATGACCTTAGCTCCTTTTTGAGGTTGGTCAAGTTACTGTGAAACCTTCCGATGTTATTATCCACGTCGCAATAGAAATGCTGCGCTTCAAGTTCTTCAACAACACCAAGGTTCTTTAGGAGTTTGCTTTTGGCTTTTGTTAATTCCTTAGGTTTGTAATTCTCTTTATTTGCCTCTACTTCAGCGTACATTTTCTTTAGGATCTTTCGCGCGCGTTTTGCTTCAATCTTTAATAAAGGATTAAACCATTTACCCAAATAAGAATAATTGGTTGCACCAGGAGAAAAAATCACTTTGTAGAATTGGTCAGATTCAATTTTTGCCCTAATGACATTATCCTTAATTGGGATCTCTTGGAAAGGACATTCGAAATCAATCATTCCTAGGTTGATGCAATATCCGTATGATTTCTCTTCAGGGATGTAATAATCCGTATCAATTATTCCATGGATTTTAAGATATTCGATATACTCCTTGTAATCATGGTGGAAATTTCGAAAATAGGCAGAATTAATGTTTACAAAGCCTTCAAATTGTTCAGATGTTGATTTGTAGCTTCGCGCCGTGATTAAATCTATGATGTAATAAAATACATCGATTTTAACCTTCTTTTTGAAAGCAGGTGGATGTTGCTCTAATAATGTAGGAATGGATAACCCTGAGGGTATCACCCAAAAGTATATGCCGTGTTTGTTAATCATGGTTCTAAAAGTTAAATAAAGCCCCCTAGGATAATCCTTCCTAGAGGGCTCAAATTGTTAATCAGGGAATTCGCGAATCTGCAAATGTTCTGGCCAATTTTCAATCTCACCACCGTGGCGATCTTTCTTGAATTGGAGCTCTTTGGACAAATGTGTCCCGAGTTGTTTCATGAATACGGCAGCATCAGTTTGCGTTTTTAAATCTTTGATAGCCTTCTCATACCATTCAATTTGAGATGGTCTGTAACGGAATTTACCTGTATCATTTCCTGATTCACCTCCAAGGATAACCCATTGAAAAGCATCAATGATTCGTTCCCCTTCTGCATTTTTAACTAGGAAATCCATTTCCTCCAAAAGAGGTTCTGCTGAGATGAACCTTACTGCAGCTGGAATTTTAGCTAAATCCTCTGCTCGCTTAAATGAGCTTTGAACCCCAGCAGTGACTCCTAACCACACGTTAGGATAACCATCTCCCCAGTCATCTGGTAGACATTGCTTAATCCGCTCAGGTCTCTTTGTAAGAATCAACCAGGTGTGATGTGGGGTTTTGCGTATAATATCCCACGCTTCTATACGCCATTCGTCAGCATCTTGTATAAAAAAGTCTGACATGGAACACGTGAAGATCCGTTTAGGTTCTTTCCATTTCAATGCAGCATTAAACGTTACTTTACCTGTCTTGCGTACCTTTGTTCCGTCACGTCCATAACGTGCTTCTTGGCGCATCATATAACAATGTAAACATTCGACAGAAACCTTTTGGCATGCAATCCAGAAATTGACGGTTGCATCCGTCCATTGAATAGTGGACTCTCTCATAATTTTAATTATTTATTTTGAAAAAATTAAGCATCGCAATTACATCGCTGTGCCGATAATAACATTTTGAACCAATTTGACTGAAGATAATCACTCCTGTATCTCTCCATTTTTGGAGCGTCTTTCGAGACACTTTCAAGAGCTCCATTAATTGTTCGGTATTATAGATTGGTTCAACCACCTCCGAACTTAGATTTGCTCGACTTATTTCTGCGAGCCTTGCATTAGAAATTTTCATTTGTTGGAAAATTTTAGTTTAACAAACGTTCCAACGGATTTTCCGTGGAAGTCCATAAATCGAATGGGTGTGTTGAAATAACCGCAGGAGGCCACACTTAACCTTTAGTCATTTCCATTCGCTGAATGAACGACACAAAAGTATGGAGCATACAAGTGTAAATACCTGTAAATGAGTGAGTAGACTAGAACAGAATTGTGTTCTAGTTAATTTCAGAAAGAATTAGGAATTTTATTAATCGAAGTCTAGGAAGTCATTAATTTTTCCTGCATTAATTGCATCAATTAATTCGTCCGTTTTATTAAGTATCTCCTTTAACCCAGCACCCTCATGCTTTTTCATTTTAATTTTACGATGGGAGGCGTGAATTTGCTTTAATTCGACTTGCTTGGGTTTTTTCTTATCCCAAATTTCAAATACGTTTGAAAAGTGGCTAAAGAGATCTAATCTCTGATTCTTTGTTAATCCAGACACTGAACTTAAATACGTTGCTAATGCGGAAAGCTGTTCAATATTTAATTTAAGAGGAAAACGATCATAATTAGGAGGAGACGAGCTTTGGCCTGCGTCATATTCATATTTATATTTTGAGAAAATTTCATTCTCTAACTCCTTATAAAACCGAACTAACGTTTTGCTATATAATTCATCATCGACTAAACCTGAATTTTCATCTAATTCATCTTTAATTAGAGCTAATGTCCTATCAATAAACACCTTAAAATCAAATGATGGAGGTAACTTATCCGCAATTTTCGTTATTGCTTTTATGATTTTTCTTTTGACTTCATTCAAACCAGATAATGCACCAAACTGTTCATCATCAAAAGAGCCTGTATTAGTTAATTGTAAAGCTGTATCTAGGTCTTCAACACATTTTTCAGAGCAAAATACATACGCATCAAAATCAAATTTTACGTTGATTTTCGATATTGTGCTATCCTGTCCTAGATGTAACTCCTCAATCTCTCCATTAAATTCAACAAATGATTTATCTGAAGAGAGATAAGGTAGGCTCATGAACTCTTCATTTTTCCCTTTCCACCAATCTAATCCAATATCACATAGCGTCTCGCTAATATAGTTATCTAATTTTATCCCCATTGCTGATTAGTTAAACACTTCCATTGCATCATCTAAATCCTTGTTAACGATCTTAGCATAGATCATTGTCGTGGAAAGATTAGAATGGGACATTAATTTGCTTACGTGCGCGATGTTCATTCCTTTTTTCAATGCTAACGTTCCAAAGGTATGTCGTGAAGTATGCGCTGTTACACGTTTTGAAATATTTGCTTTTGCCGTAATGATTTTTAAGTTTCTATTGATTAAAGCTGTTTTTGCAGATATTTGTTGTTTTAATACATTATTGGGAGCAGAATTTAATGCTTCATCCAATACCGGAAAAATAAAGCCTGTCGATTGATTACCTTTTCTGTACTTTGATAAAATCTCTAAAGCGATATTAGGAACTTTTATTGATAAATGGGATTTCGTCTTTTGAACAAACAAACTTAGGTTGATTCCATCAAAATCCTCCCATCGCAATGTTAAAAGATCAGAAACGCGTATTCCACCTGTAAAACTAGCAAACACAAACATATCTTGATGCACCTCCATGAGAGACCCCCTTTTAACACCTACCTTTTGCATTGCAAGAATTTCATCTTCTGTTAAAAAAACTTTTTCTACATTTTCCCATTTAAATGAATATTTAGTGAATGGGTTATTTTGCATCTCTATTACTCCTTCCTTAACAGCTTTATTACAAAGCATTTTAAATACTTTAAGATTGGAATGTATAGTATTGTTTGCATTGCCGATTGCCTGTAAATGCTTCACATACGTCTTTATAAATTCTACAGTCAATCCTCCAAAAGGCAATGATTTTCCTTTCAAAAAAAACTTCAGTTTATTTAACATTGAAACGGATTTCCTATGCGTATTATAATGTTCGACTGAATCCAATCCGTCTAAATAACCTTGAAAATAATCAAGAAAACTATCTGATCTTTTAGAAACTAGAGATTGCTTCACCTCACTAATTGGAATCGATGGATCACTCAGTTCCAACATCTTTGATTGCGCCTTCGAAAACATCGTAGCTAGGTGATTATTTGCCCTTGCAGAATTTGGGAATTTGCTTTTAAGACGCTTATTTTTTTCATCCCACATTTCTTCCTTTACCCAGATATCTAGTGAAATGAATGCTGAGGTTCTGTTTTTAGTTAACCTAATAAACAAAGGGCATTCACCATTGGGCTTATGCTTTTCTCGCTTTAAAACAATAGATACGCTTGACATATATTCAGATTACCCCCAAAGGTACAACATAGGTACAACAATAGCCTCATTCATTTACGTATATTTTCATTCAAATACACATAAAAAATAACTAAAATAGTCGAATTTTGTGCAATTAAGAGTAAAAATGGGCAACTCAGAGAAAAG
Source organism: Cytophagaceae bacterium (assembly GCA_027491195.1). GTDB lineage: Bacteria > Bacteroidota > Bacteroidia > Cytophagales > Spirosomataceae > Aquirufa > Aquirufa novilacunae. Next base: position 367,259 of record JAIXWQ010000008.1, read on the forward strand.
GTTCGATTCCTTCCGGGGCTACTCCATTAAAAAGGACATTTCGAAAGATGTGTCCTTTTGTATTTTAAGAAAAACTGAACTTGTGTAGCAGATTTGTGTAGCAAGTGAAAATTATAATAAAAAAACTGTCTATTATTTTGGGACACTTACACGTAGAACTCAATTTAGAGGATTATTCTATTAATGATTTAGATGACTAGCGATTATGGTTTTATACTTTTTGCATACTCATCATATTGATAAAAGTCTTGTTCAAAAAATATGTCCGTAAGTCTAATAAATACGGATTTGTTGGTCAAAGTTTTACTAAAATTCTCACTATCAATGTATGAAAAATCTTTTCTCCCATCACCATTGAAGTCATAAAGTACTAACCATGGTTTCCAAAATCCAGGGGACTTACCTACTTTACGAATTACATTGTTGGAATAAAAAATTTTATCCTCTCCTATTTTGAATGACCCATCTTTTTGTTGAATATGCAGAACGAAGTAATAATTATCATAAGCAACAGAACCAGCCACTAAAATGTCTTTCAACCCATCTCCATTGAAATCAAAGGCTCGCATGTCATGATTCGTTGCTGCGGTGCTATTTGCAACAGGAGTACTAAAATATGGTTGTAATAACTTTAGTCCATTTTTATTGAAAACACCGTTCCCTTGATTTATGAGTACTCGATTCTGCAGGTCAAATGGCAAAGTTGTCTCTATCGTTTTAGAGTTTTCATTACTCCCTTCAATAATGTCATTCCAACCATCATTATTAACATCGGCGATGGTAATATTATTTACTCCACCGGCAGCTTCAGGAAACGAGTTGTTATTATCCCAAATATTGAACATTGTTATATTAGTACCGAAGTAAGGATAGTTAGGTATTCCCCATGTGATATAAACAATACTACCTGTGGCTACAACTAAATCGAAATTTCCATCATTATTAAGGTCACCAATATCTCCTCCATGATTGTACATAAGACTTGGCGTAACACTTATTTCCTTTAGGTCATATCCACCTCTTCCATCAGATAAAACTATTCTAATTGGCTGAAGTGGTGCATTCGAAAGAACATCATCACCATGGTCAAGAATTATGGCGTCAGTGTAACCGTCTTTGTTAAGGTCAACAGATATGGTTCTTCTTGGATTACCTCCAAAAGATGTTAAATTGTTATTAAGCAAGTTCTTATTTTCATAGGTTTTAAGAGTAGGATTCCAAATTAACCATTGGTTATTATCTACAACTTTACCATTAAATGAGCCTGTGCCCGGGTTATATATGTCTATCCATCCATCTTTATTAAAATCTCCAGCAATGACCTGAGGAAAGAAGCAAGACCCTGTTGTACCGTTGGGTTTTTTAAAGAATTTGTCACCAATTACATCCCACATAACACCACAATCTCTCCAATAATTAGGTTCATCAGATTTTGTAAACGGCTGAACTTTATAACCTGGAAAAACTAATGGTTTAAAAGTAGCTTTAAGGTTGACAGGTTTATCAACAACTACTTCAAATGGGTTAGCAGGACTTATTAAATCACCAGACCATCCTACAAATACATTGTTAAGGTCCGGTTGAGCAGTTATTCTTACAAGAGTATTATGTGGATATAGAGATTGAGGTGCGACCGCTGAAATCTCTTCTTTGACCGTTCCATTACCTTCTATTGTCAACGTTAATGGATATTGCCTTTTTTCAAATACACCTGTCACCTGTTTATCCGTGTCCATTGTAATTGAAGTCGGATTATTGGTGCCAGAAACACCACCCTGCCATTGTTTGAAGATGTATTCAGGTGCCGGAGTTGCAACCAATGACACTATTGTACCTTTTTCAAACGCATTAGTAAGTGGTGAAACAGCACCTCCTCTAATTGGAGTAACATCAACTGTTAATTTCTGTTGAATAATCTCCTTTGAACATGCTAGAAACAGCAAAGAGAAAAATAAGAATAAGATGTTTTTAAACATTATTATAAGTTGTATTACTTTAACATTAGTTCAACTAAGTTTAAAGTTAGAGGATTATTTATAAAGAGGAATACCTAATTATAAATTCCAAACAACATAATTCACCACACCCTCTATTTGATTCTCCGCTCTATCTTCCAATTGTGGGAAGAAATCGATTCCTGTCCTTTTCTCTATCTCATCAACTGATACTTCGAAACAATCTTCCAACCTCATCAAACAAATTTATTGAGCTCTGAAACATCCCCCAAATTACAAGACGTTTTGGAAGTTGAAATTTGTGCAGCACTTGTGAAGCAAAACACTTAAAAACTACCATTTTGCTACACAAAAAGACCCAAATATGGTCTTTAAGTGAAATAAACACATGTTTTGTAATAATGTAGGTTTCCGGTACCTAAGATGAAGGTTCGATTCCTTCCGGGGCTACTCCATTAAAAAGGACATTTCGAAAGATGTGTCCTTTTTTTGTTATTAAATGGCTAAATTACAAGAAATAACCACTAATAACTCGTGAATTCAAGCCTCCATGTGCCCAAGCACACATACCACCGTTTTTTAGACGAAGCAGGTGACACAACCTTTTTTGGGAAGAATAAAACACCCATTTTAGGCACGCATGGTGTATCAAATTATTTCATACTTGGAATGCTTACGCTTCATGAACCTTTGGAAATAGTTCGTGAAAAAATACTTGCGCTACAACAAGCGATTATTGTGGACCCCTACTTTGACCAAATTCCAAGTATTCGAAAAAAAGAAAATTTATCAGGTTATTTCTTGCATGCTAAAGATGATATTCCTGAAGTTAGAAAAATGGCATTTGAAATGATTAAATCGATAGATGCGACCTTTGATGTGGTCATTGAGAAAAAAGACTATCAGATTTATGAGAAGAAACACAATGGTAATCAGTCTGAATTTTACGCTGACATGCTTTCTAGATTAATTCACAATATGATAGACAATCAACCAAAAATCGTCTTAAATATTGCTCATCGAAGCAGATGTACGACTCATAATAACCTAGAAAAAGGTTTACAAAAAGCAATTATAATTGCTAGGAATAAAAATATCGTATTCAACGCAAATGCGAATGTGGTATTTAATGTTCAACAACCTACGGGAGAACCCATTATAAATATGGCAGACTATTACCTGTGGGCCATTCAGAGGTGGGTAGAAAGAAAAGAAGATAGATATGTGAATTTTCTGGAGGATAAGATTAAATCCTACCAGTTCGATTTATAGACATAAAAAAATGCCCATCAACACACTAAGAAGGATACCCTTCAACGGCATGGAGCCGACCTTCATGTGAAACAGGCGATGTAAATCTACACATTAAATTTGTTTAAATAAGCTAAGGCATTGTTAATAAATATAATGTTCTCGTGTAAATTTCATTACATTGCCCTCCACAAACCTAAGAGAACATGAATCAGATCGACGCAAACTGGGTAGCCGCCCACACAAAACACCGCCTACAAAAAGGACACAAGAAAACTTTCGGACACGTCTTAGTCATCGCGGGTAGTCCGGGTAAAGTAGGATCTGGAATTCTTAGTGCACGCGCTGCGCTGCATGCGGGTTGTGGTCTAGTGACAGCGATGATCCCTTCTGAAGGGGTGTCTGCTTTGTTAACAGGTAGTCCCGAAATCATGTATACTTCTGCTAGTCTGAGCGAACTAGATTTGAGTAGTTTTGACGCCATCGCAATCGGACCGGGAATCGGATTTTCAGAAGACGCGGTGAACAATGTTCGTTATTTATTAGAGACCTATTTGGGTCCATTAGTGATTGATGCGGATGCGCTGAGTATTTTGGGATTGAACCCTGACTTATTGAATCTATTGAATGAACGTCATATTTTAACGCCGCATATTGGGGAGTTTGCTCGAATCCAAAAATTCTCCGGCAACAGCGAGCAGCAGAGTTTTGCCTTTGCGCATGCACACAACACAAACCTTATCTTGAAGTCCTCCCCTACCTTGGTTTCTTTGCCATCAGGTCAGCAATTCGTGAACACAACAGGAAATGACGGAATGGCGACAGCGGGTTCCGGAGATGTATTAACTGGAATCACGGCTGCTCTTTGCGCACAAGGTTATGAGAATGCAGACGCTGCTTGCTTAGCCGTTTATGTGCATGGATTAGCGGCGGATATAGCCATAGAAACGCAATCGAAATCAAGTTTAGTGGCTTCGGATATTATTGCGAATCTAGGTAAAACCAGACTCCTTGACTAAGCCGCGTAGCCTCGACTAAATCGCGAAGCGATGACTAAGCTGTGAAGCAGCGACTAAGACGAAGTCGATTAAACCTAATTTAGTCAATTAAAACCAGATGGTGTTTCCCCATTTTTAGTCGAAGACCTGGTCTACCATCAATCATTCTCGGTTTCACGATTTCGCCGTTTAAAACCCAGCGTTTGTATGCTCCGGTTTTGGGACTAAAATAGATCGTCCAGTTTTTCCTCTGCTGTAGAATATAGGTGGATTTATGCGCATTGCGCTCGTAAGAAACGGCTACTGAATTATCGCCTATTTTCACCTCTTTAATCGACCCGGAAGTTAAAGAATCCGGCCAGGATGGCTGTAAATGAATCTCTTTTTTATAGGCCAAAGGCTGCAATCCGAAAAACTGTTGAATCACGGGTACCTCGAAAGCGAAACTATTCCAGGCTTGTGTCATCATCCCGTAATCAGGTGAAACTTCGTAGATGGAACCCGGAAGAGCAAAAGAAAAGGTGCGCAACATCCGTTGAACCAAATCGTACGCTTCGTTGGGATGTCCATACTTGTTCTCTGAAATAGTTTGAACTCCGGTGGGCAAGGTCATGACGGTTCCGGTGTAAGTGAATTCGGACTTGCCTACTTTGGCAGCATAGGATTCCGCTTTCTCTGAATTCGCAGAACGATCGATTCCCGTCACATACATCCCGAATTTATTGCGGAACTTTTCAGCCGTTTTCAATGCTTGAGACGCTTTCTCAGGATCTGCTAAGCCCATTTCCATGGGCGTATTCACCACCCAATTATGATGCAAAACAAAGCCGCGTTTCGACGTGTCTGGATCCGCCACTATTTTCTTTTCCAAAGCCTGTAATTCCTCGACGGCCCAGTCATTTTTCAAACCTTTTGCCCGTTCAATTGCCTCTTTCGTTAAGGTCAGGGCCTGCGCTTTGGTGCCTCTAAAATCAGCATAGGAATTCGCAGAGGGTACCCAAAAATCGCTATTGATTTTCGATCGAATGGCTTCGTAATTTGCTGCATATTGACGTGCTAGGTCAGCTCGACCTAATTCAGAGGCCATCTTCGATGCATCTAAAAAGGCCTTCGCGCTATAAGCCGCTACATCAATCATCTCCGAATCCAATCCCTGGATTTCCATCATGCCATTTCCATCCGGAATCAAATTATGGTCTTTGTCTTGCTTCATTAGCCATTCGAGGCCTTTTTCAACCAGGGGAAAATATTTCTCTAAAAAAGCCTGATCACCCGTCCAACAGTATACCTTGTAAATTAAGGAGGCAAACTGGGGTGTTTCATTCACGTTCCCAGGATTAAAGACAGATCCATTTGAACTAACCTCGTGGACGATACGGCCGTTGCCGTTGGTCTTTTCAGAAAGTTTCGCGATCAGATCGATGGTGCTGTAGGCAACGTCTTTTCGGCCAGAGGAGATCAATCCTTGCAATGAATAGGTCATATCACCGCCAAAAAACCAAGGGTAATCTGGCATCCCCGCCGTGATTCCTCGACCGATGCCGTCCACGTCGTTGATTAACCAATCCGCATTGTACTTTAACCAGCGCATTGCTTGGGTTAAGGCAGGATCAGAAAGTTGGATTTCAGATTGCAAGGCTAATTTTTCGTAACGCTCCTTTTTTGCTTTTGCATACACGAACCCATTGGCTAAAACATCCGAATTGGTTCCGATTGCCGCTTCTTTACTGACGGAGGATCCGCTGAATACAAAGGAAATAGACTGTTTATTATGCGCCGGAATTTGTAAGGCGTAAGATGTTCGTGCCAAAGCCGTGTTTTGTTTCTTCCCTCCTTCCATTACATTGGCAATTGCTTTTTGTGAAGCGCCCATGACGGCGAACCAAGAGTTCTTTGCGTCTTTGGCCAACACCTGATTATTTTCATAAATCAGCTGATCCGCCCCATCTTCCATCCCCGTTCTCTCTCCTAACCAAACCGGACGAAGATTCGAAATCGCTTCCATCGAAAACTGAATCTCTTGTGTCTGATTCGTCTTATTCTCTAACACATATTCCACGTAAACGGCCGCTTTGCCATCCGGTACAAACTGAAATCTTCTCACTTGGATGTCAGCACCTTCATAGAGATGCTCATTCGCGAAAGGATGATTCACGAATTCGTTCGCACGATCTAAAACGACACGCTTTCCGCCCACGGTATAAGAAGCCGTGAATCCATCCCACAGTTTTATCGGATGCGCCCAGATTCCTCCCATTTCATCTTTCACATGCCAGCCCAGTGGAGGAAAAGTGCCATCCTGGTGACCCACGAGATACAATTTATCCCCAGCGGTCACGAAAGGAGTATGCAAAAACTCCGCCTTGCCCTTGATGGCCTCCGAAGATTGAATAAGGGGTGCGATGGATTGTTGGGCGAAAGCCGCAAAAGAGCATAATAAAAGTAGGTACTTCATTATAAAAACGGCTTAGGATGCACCTCTTCGTGCCCCGTATGATCCTGGTAAAATTGTGCGATACGCAACAAAGTACCTTCATCGTATAATTTCCCTACGAATGAAATACCGGTTGGTAAACCGCTCTTCGCATCCAAACCCGTAGGCACACAAACCACCGGATGGCCTGTTAAATTCGTGATAGCTGATTGATTTCCGCCTCCGCGTGATGGGCAAATAATGGCATCAAATTGCGAAACAACCTTGTTCACTTCTTGCATTAACAGGTAGCGATGGCGTTGCGCATTGATATATTCGACAGCTGGCACGAAACGAGCGGTTCTGAATTGATTAGGCCAGTCGTATTTGGTTTGGCGTGTCAGTTGATCATCGATGTTTTTACGCGTCATTTCATCGAATTGTGCGGCACATTCAGCACCGATGACAACGTCCATGATGTTTACTTTGTACACTTTCTCATCTGGAAATTCGACCGGAATTAATTCCACCCCTTGTTTGCGCAGATCCGCTAACACCTTCCATTCGCTGCGGCTGGTGTCTTTAATTTTGTCAAAATAATTCTTCGCATAGCCGATCTTCATTCCTTTAATAGGACGATTCGCTTGGTAATTAAAGGGCATATTTACAGCTGCCAAATCCTTACCATCTGTTCCGTGCAAATAGTTAAATACGATGGCGGCGTCATTAGCCGAACGGCAAATCGGACCTACTTTGTCCAAGGAATAACTCAAGGCCATCGCCCCCGAGCGGGAAATACTACCGAAAGTAGGACGTAAACCCGTCGCTCCACAAGTGGTGGAAGGAGAAACGATACTACCCCAAGTCTCCGTACCAATCGCGAATGGAACTAAACCAGCGACAGTAGCTGATGCAGAACCAGCCGAAGAACCGGACGATCCGTAATTCAAATTCCAGGGATTTTTCGTTCTTCCGCCATACCAATAATCGCCCATGGCAAGTGCCCCTAGGGTAAATTTAGCGACCAAAACAGCGCCTGATTCCTTCAATTTCGAGTACACATACGCATCTTCGTCGATGGTCTGATCCTTGTATGGAGCCGCACCCCAGGTCGTCTTCGTGCCTTTCACCGCAAACAAATCCTTCAATCCATAAGGAATCCCATGTAATAAACCTCGGTATTTTCCTGCCGCTATTTCCTGATCCGCTTGAAGCGCTTGGGTTAAAGCCAGATCCTCTTGAAGACTGATAACACATTGCAAAGTCTCGCCATGCTTTTTGATTCGCTCGATGAAAAATTGCGTCAATTCGACCGAGGTGATTTGCTTTGTCTTTAGTAGCTGCGCGAGTTGATCGATGGAGTAAAACGCTAACTCATTCCGGTTTTTCGGAAGTGTCGCTTTAACCGCAGGCCATACAACCGGACGCTGCGTTTGATCGAATTTCATGCCCGGAAGTTTTGGGTTTTGCCAAAGACTCAAAGGCACATTATTGTTCAACGATAGCGCGTGCATCGCCTTGTAATTTGCTAGATTATCCACCACATCCGAATACAGGGTGTCCAATTCCTGTGTCGTGAATTGAAGATCGAAAAGGGCAGCCGCACCGGAAAGATCCGATTTTGTTTGAGCGGATGCCGAAATAGCAAACAGCAAAAGAAAGGCGATTTTTTTCATGATTATTGAAGAAGTAGTTTTTTACGCTGAGTGTTAACTTGGATGAAATAAAGCCCTTTGGGTAGATTTTGAGTGGATAAGGTCGTGGAATTTACTCCTTTTATTTGAGGTAAACTCCTATGATACACTTCTCTTCCCATGGCATCCACCATTTTCAAGGCAGTTTCTCCCGTTGAGGTAGCTTCCCAGTCTACTTTCACCATTTCCCTTGCCGGGTTCGGATACACCTGAAGAGCAATGGACTCTGACTCTATGCCTAATATGTTAAAATCAGGGACAGACCAAGGCACTAAACCAAGGTCAGTCGTATTCCAAGAAACATTGGTTAAGAGGTGAAATTCGCCTGGCAATAAATTCATTTTTGCCTCCGCATTTTTCACTTCAAAAGACTTTCCACTGAAATAATCATACCAAAGTCCAGTCGTTGGAAAACTAGCCGATACTGCCTGAGAAGTAATTTCAGGATTCGCAATCAGCAAGACATATTCGGATCCTTTCGTAACTAAATTTCGCTTGACCGCCCCAATCGCTCCCACGGTAAAATCAGTGGAAGTAAAGATCGCTTTAGAAGATTTCAAAGCGCCTAATTGCTGGTACACTTTCAATAATTTAGCCCGTTCTGAATCTTGCTGATAGGACCATTTTAGTGGTTTAGTACCCGTGCGACCATTTTCATTGATGGATACATCGTAGCCTAATTCCCCAAATTGCCAGATCATTTTAGGCCCAGGTATCGTAAAGAAAGTGGCTACAGCCATTTTCATCCGCTCTAATCTTTCTTGAGCGGTGAAGACTTTCTTTCCTGCATTCGCCACTTCTACCATCAAGCGCTCCTCATCATGAGACTCGATGTAATTCAGCACACTTGGATTCGTGAATCCCCGCATTTTATAAGAGGCTTGACTGAAATCTTGCGTGTAGCCTTGCGCGATGCGCGTCATATCGAATTTCGAATTCCCCCACAATAACATCCCGTAATTGCCTAATTCATTCTCCTCGTTGTTCGCCGCAAAATGCTCTAGAATCACATAAGCAGACGCGTCATACGAACGAATTTTATCATAGATCCTTTTCCAAATCTTCACGCGGGACGCGTCGTATTGTCCCCACAGATCGACGTTTGAACCGGACGGGGTTTGTGTAAAACCTTTGGACAAATCAAAACGATAACCGTCTATCTTGTATTCCTGAAGCCAAAACTTCGTCACCACATCTACAAGCCACTGCGTATGCGCACTCTCGTGATTAAAATCAAAGAAAACGCTGTACGGGTGCGTCGCGGAAGGGTTAAAAAACGGACTTGTTGCTAAAGGCTTCGACCCATCCCAATACATTTTTACATAGGGATTTTCGTAATCCGCCTGGTTCAACACGATATCCATAATGACCGCCATTCCATTTTCATGGCATTTGTCAATCAAATACTTCAAATCATTTTTCGTCCCATAGGCCTTATCCGGCGCCGTGTAAAAAATGGGATTATAACCCCAGGAATCATTCCCAGAGAACTCCGCTACCGGCATTAATTCGATCGCATTAATTCCTAATTTCTTCAAATATCCGAGCGAATCCGCTACCGTTTTGTAGCGTCTATCCGCCACAAAATCTCTCACTAAAAGTTCATAAACGTGTAGATTGGAAGAGGCTGGACGCGTAAAATTAGTTGTCTTCCAGACGTATGGAGTTGCCCCCGATTCGAACACGGACACGATTCCTTTGGCACCCGTCGGATAGGTTTTAAGCGAAGGATAGGTCGTCGCAGAAATGTAGGTATCGTTCGAAGGATCTAGTATTTTTTCTGTCAAAGGATCAGCCACCGCTAATTTCCCATCTACCCAAAACTGATAAGCTACCTCTTTTCCAGGCACCTGAGGGCCTAAATCCACCCAATATCGCAAACCATCTGCCGTCCGTTTCATCAGATAAGCTGGCAAGGCCGCCCAATTAGAAAACTCACCTATCGCATAAACGAAGGAAGTCGAAGGCGCATAAAAACACAAGATCACGCGATCACCCACGTAGTTTACTCCGTCCTTAATTCCAGCCGGTAAAGCCTCCGTAACCACCGCGGGTTTTGTCAGAATTCTCACCGAGTCTTTCAAGGTATTCGAACCCGATGTTCCTTCTAGAATCAAGGTATGAAGCTTGCCCTTTTCTGCACCCAAACTGTAGGTATAATTAATAGAATCCGAAGAGCTCGCGGTCGATAAAACCGTCCCCCCAGATTTCAAACTAATCGAAGAAGTCGCAGAAAATTTCGCGCGAACGTTTACCGAAGTTCCAGCGTCTGCCAAAGTAAAGGACTCCGTCGGAGCTAACCATTTCAAGGCATAGGAACCCGCATAGAGTTTCAAAATAAAATCCTCCGTCTGCGCCTTCCCATCTCCGCTCTTTAATAGCAATCCTAATTTTACAATCGGATTTCCAGCTGGCACATTGAAATAGGTTCTTGGTGTAAGTTTGATGGACCACTTATCATTTCCTAAAGAGGTCATCTTTCCTTTTTCGAAAGGAACACTGAAATTGGTTTGGCCTGCTGGCTGGTATTTGAAGGCGTCACCCGCATCCGCATCACCGGCACCAGACCATAAGAATACATCGGACGTTTTGCCTAAAAGACCAGAAGCCCGCGAGTCTTTCGCGAGCTTCAAATCAAAAATTAAGGTAATCTCTTTATCTCCAGTAGGAAAAATCTCCTCGGTGCTTACCTGAGCGAGGGCAGAAAAAGAGAATAATAATAATAAAACTAAATACCTCATCGGATTTCAAAAATTTGTGCCGACTTAGCAGGCACGTTCAAGGTCTTTCCGAAAACGACATCCGTCGAATCCATCACATTATGTGCCTTCGCTCCAGCCGGTAAAATCTCCTCATAGTGGCTCAAATCGATGTTGCGAGCGTCCGCATTTTTATTCAACACCACCATCACTTTTTGTGTAGCAGTATAGCGGAAATACACATACACGCCATTGCCTTCGCCGGAATTTTCTGGGCCAAAATGCAACAATTTGCCCTTGTGAATCGCCTCTGAACCTTTTCTCCAGCTCAAAATCTTCTTGAAGAAATCCTGCATCGCTTTTTCATCCGCTGTCATGTTCGCACCCGTAAAGGCATTCTTCGAATCGCCAGCCCAGCCACCTGGGAAGTCGCCACGAATTTCACCGTGCTCGTTTGATTTCGGATTTGACATTAATATTTCTGTACCATAAAATACCTGTGGAATACCGCGCGTCGTGAAAATATAGGTCATCGCCATCTTCAATAAGGCTTGATCATGTTTCACTTGTGTGTAGATACGTGACATATCGTGGTTATCACCAAACACCACCAAATTATCCGGATTCGCATACACTAAATCGTTCGAAATCACGCTATAGATTTTGTTCAAACCTTTGCCCCATTCCTTATCATTCTCGTTCATCGCCTCAGAAATCGCGTTCTGTAATGGGAAGTCCATTAATGCCGGCAAAGAAGATTTATACCCATCGCGGTTCACTTTTCCGCGCTGCCAGTAAGAGGTAATGATCGGATTAGATGACCATTCCTCGCCTACCATATTTAAATTAGGGTATTCATTCAAAACAGCATCTGACCACATCGTCGCAAATTCCTTCGTCGAATACGGGTAAGTATCAATACGTAAACCTCCTAAGTGCGCATATTCAATCCACCAAATCGTGTTTTGGATGATGTATTGCTGCATGAAAGGATTCTTCTGATTTAAGTCTGGCATAGCTGGAACAAACCAACCTTCTGTTTGCAATTTCGCATCGTATGTAGACACGTGTGGATCCTGAACCGTTTCGCGGCGGTGCGTCGTTGATGTGAATTTTCCACCAAAATTAATCCAATCGGTAAACGGCATATCATCCATCCACCAGTGACCACTTCCACAGTGATTCAAAATAATATCTTTGATCAAATACATCCCGTTCGCCTGGGTCTTCATTCCCAGTTCGCGGTAGTCTTCATTCGTTCCAAAACGGCGGTCAATCTTATAGTGATCCGTAATTCCGTAGCCATGATAGCTTTCTAGGGTTTGGTCATTCTCCACCTCCGGCATATTCCAGATCGCCGTAAAACCCATATTTTTTATGTAGTCCAAATGGTCTAAAATCCCACGCAAATCACCCCCGTGGCGATCATACAAGGCCCCTCTGTTCAAGGACATATCACGCATTCCAGCCACTTTATCATTTGCTGGATTCCCATTTGCAAAGCGATCAGGTGTAATTAAGTAGATCACATCCTTCGTCGAATAAGAGGGACGATTCGCTGAATTTTTGGCGCGAGCCTCTAGGCTATAATTTACCGTATGAATCACGACGCCATTCTTCTTAATGATCAAAGGATAGGTTCCAGCTTGCGCGTTAGGTGCCACCACTAAATCAACGAATATATAATTAGGGCTATCGCCATTCGTTACTTTCTTCACGGTTAAACCAGCTTTTGTTGAGCTAACCGTTCCGCCTTGAAGGTCTTTGGCTTTAATTAATAATTGTAAATTCGGGTTCTTCATTCCCACCCACCAATTCAGTGGCTCTACGCGAAGATCTTGAGAATTTAAGGAGAATGAGGCACAAAATAACAGGCCTAGAAAAAGGACTTTTTTCATAAAATGATTTTAATGTAAATGATTGAGGGGCTGTCAGACAGCTTTCACGAAAATAGTCAAAAATAGCGAATCAGCGGAGCCTTCCCGGAAGAATCCTATTATAACCACAAACCGGTAAGTAAAATATGCCCGATTAATTTGGTATTATACCCCAAATTAAAGATATTTGCTAGGAAAATAGGCACAATAGGCCCCAAAGACTGATTATTCAAATAATACAAATATAAATATTCTCTTTTATGTGTGGAATCGTAGCGTACATCGGAAAACAAGCAGCATACCCTGTCATTTTAAAGGGGCTGAAGCGTTTAGAATACCGTGGATATGACAGCTCAGGTATTGCATTATTCGGTGAAACGGTAAACACATTTAAGAAAAAAGGCCGCGTGGCTGAGCTAGAGGCATGGGATGAGGAAATCATTTCTACAGCCACGGTTGGTATCGGACACACCCGTTGGGCTACCCACGGTGAGCCATCGGATGCGAACGCGCACCCGCACACTTCGAATAGCGGACGTTTGACTTTGGTACACAACGGTATCATCGAAAACTACGGTTCTTTAAAGCAAGAATTAGTTCAAAAGGGCTACACATTTAAGAGTGAGACGGATACAGAAGTTTTGGTCAACTTCATCGAAGACATCCAAATCAACAATAATTCCTCCTTGGAAGAGGCTATGCGCATCGCATTAAAGCGTGTAGTAGGCGCCTACGTCATCATCGTGATGGAAGAAGGTTTCCCTAACCGCCTAATCGCAGCTCGCAAAGGATCTCCTTTAGTGATCGGTGTGGGCGAAGGCGAACACTTTTTAGCGTCTGATGCTTCCCCGATTATCGAATATACGAAGAAAGTTATCTACGTTAATGACTACGAATTAGCGATTATTTCTCCAGATGAAATCATCTTGAAGAACCTAGGTAACGAACCCATTACACCCTATATCCAACAATTAGACATGGAATTAGCCCAAATCGAAAAGGGCGGTTTCGACCATTTCATGTTGAAAGAAATTTTTGACCAACCAGGCAGCTTAACGGATTGTTTACGTGGCCGTTTGGACATGGAAAACTTAACCTTAACGCTAGCGGGCGTGGAAGAACACATGTCCGTGTTCTCTCAAGCGAAACGCATCATCATCGTGGCTTGCGGAACTAGCTGGCATGCTGGTTTAGTGGCAGAATACATGATCGAGACGCTTTGCCGCATTCCAGTTGAGGTAGAATACGCATCGGAATTCCGCTACAGAAATCCAGTGGTAGGCGAAGGTGATGTATTGATTGCTATTTCCCAAAGTGGCGAAACAGCCGACACCCTAGTTGCCATCGAAAAAGCGAAGGAAGCGGGAGCCTTTATTTTTGGGGTAGTGAACGCGGTAGGATCATCTATCGCTCGTTTATCTCATTCAGGTGCTTACACGCATGCAGGACCTGAAATCGGTGTAGCGAGTACGAAAGCATTTACTGCACAATTAACGGTGCTAGCTATGATGGCCATCAAAATTGGTCGCGAGAAAAAGACAATTACGGAAGCAGAGTATAACCGCTATTTAGCTGAATTAGCCTTAATCCCAGAAAAAGTAAAGGCTGTTTTAGAAACGCATGAATCTATTAAGGAAGTTGCGAAGCACTACGCAGATGCACGTGACTTCTTATTCTTAGGTCGTGGATATAACTTCCCAGTGGCCTTAGAGGGCGCATTGAAACTAAAAGAGATCTCTTACATCCACGCGGAAGGTTATCCAGCTGCCGAAATGAAACACGGTCCTATCGCCCTAGTGGACGAAAACCTACCGGTTTTATTCATCGCAACGAAGGATGCTTACTACGAGAAAATCGTTTCGAACATCCAAGAGATCAAAGCCCGCAAAGGAATGGTGATCGCCGTTATTTCAGAAGGTGACACGCAAATCCGCGGTATGGCAGATCACGTGATGGTCGTTCCAGAGGTAGACGAATTATTAGCACCGCTTATCTCGGTGATCCCAACACAAATACTTTCGTACTACATCGGGGTATTGAGAGGATTGGATGTGGATAAGCCTCGTAATCTCGCTAAAAGTGTGACTGTTGAGTAAAATGGACATTTTAGATCTCCGCGATTTTGCCTTGAGGCTTCCGGATACGGAAGAATGCCAGCCTTTTGGGCCTAACCACCTGGTATTTAAGACGAAAGGTAAAATGTTTTTGCTTTTAGACTTAGTTTCTTCGCCGACGACAATTAATTACAAGGCCGTTCCGGAGGATATTATTGCCCAGAGAGAGGAATTCCCAGATGCTGTTTTTCCTGGATTTCACATGAACAAAAAGCATTGGAATACGATGCACTTAAATCGCTATTTACCGCAAACTAAAGTCCTCGAATTCATTCGGACGTCCCACTCCCTGATTAAAAAATAAAACCTTTTTCTGTTTTTGGGTGTTTACGAAATATGCCTGAGAAAATTATTGAAGTCCGAAATCTATCGAAACGATTCGGATCCTTCCAAGCCGTTCACGATGTGAGCTTTAGCGTTTTTAAAGGGGATGTTTTTGGTTTTTTAGGTCCCAATGGGGCAGGAAAAAGCACCAGCATTCGCTGTTTGAATTCCTTAATTAAGCCGGATAGTGGAACGGTCGAACTTTTTGGAGAATCAATTGCGACACATCGAGAGTCCATTTTAGGGCGTGTGGGTAGCATTATTGAGAAACCTGATTTCTACAAATACCTATCTGCCTACCGAAACTTAGAGATCTTTTCCCGCATTTCTGGAAAACCTTCTTCGAAACGAGAAATCTACAAGATGCTCGACTTTGTGGGATTAGGTGGACGAGAGAAAGATAAATTTGCTGGTTTTTCCCACGGCATGAAACAGCGCCTGGGCATCGCCCAGACACTTTTACACAACCCAGACCTCATTATTTTAGATGAACCTACGACAGGTTTAGATCCTCAGGGAATTATCGACATCCGAAATTTGATTTTGCGTTTGCGAAACGAACAAAACAAAACGGTACTCTTGTCTTCTCATAATTTGGCAGAAATCGAACTAATTTGTAATCGCATGGTGATTATTAATAAGGGCCGTTCGATTGTGGAAGGAAGTGTGAGTGATTTGATGAACAGCGAAAACCTGATATTGCGCTTAGAGGCGAGCCCACTACCCGCTGCAAAAAACACCTTATTAGCCTGGAAACCCACCCTTTTATGGGATAATGTAGGCGATAGTTCCATCCAATTTCCGATCGAAAAGTCCGAAATTCCGGCACTCACTAAATTATTAGTGGACAATAACATCGAGATTTTTTCACTAGAGGCGAAACGCACGCTAGAGGATTATTTCATTAAAATTGTGAACCAATGATCCTCCTTCATAGCTTATACAACGAAATTATCAAGATTGCGCTGAAACCGCGCTCCTACTTAGGTTTAGCTGCGATCACCGTCTTAGTAGGCGTGATTCAATTCGCGCTAAAGGCAGATGGAATGTCCATCATCTCCTTTGTGACCGCTTCTTTTGAACAGACTTTGACCTTTGAGGGGAACGTGTTGAATGGAAATTTAGTGGCTTTCATCATTTTGCAGATGTTATTAATCCAAATCCCGCTACTCGTTGCTTTAGTCACAGGAGATTTAGTGTCTGGTGAAGCGGCCATGGGCACCATTCGCATGTTAGCGACGAAACCTATTTCTCGCATTCAATTATTGCTTTCGAAATTCATTGCGGGTGGTATTTATACCCTGATTGTCATTTTATGGATGGGTATTATGTCTGTAGTGGTGGGAAAATTGCTTTTTGGGACGGGAGACATGATGGTCTTGAACTCGGATGGATTAGTGATTTTACAGGAGGCGGATGTGAATTGGCGGTATTTGGGCGGCTTTGCGGTGGCCTTTTTAGCCCTTTTTACGGTTAGTTCATTGTCGATTTGTTTGTCCTGTTTCACGGATAATTCGATCGGACCTATCGTTGCGACGATGTCGGTCATCCTCTTGTTTACAATCATTGGGACATTGGATGTACGCGTTTTTGACCAGATTAAACCTTATTTATTTACGACTCACATGGCCTCTTGGCGTTCCTTCTTCGAGGATCCCTTGCCTATGGATGCGATCTGGCGGTCTATTGCCGTTTTAGTGGCCCATAATGTGGTGTTGATTTCCGTCTCGCTTTACACGTTTCACAGAAAAGATATTCAATCCTAATGCGATATTTATTCCTATTTCTTACTTTTTCCCTGTTCGCTCAAGATGCGAATAAGACGGTGGCTCAGGTGTTAGCGCGCATGAACAAGGTGCGTGATTACCGAGTGGAAACGCAGATTAAATCGGATATTCCCTTGATTAAAATTATGCCCGCGAAGGCGACGATTTATTTTAAGCAGCCGGAAAAATTTCGGATGATTACGAAGGGGATTGCTATTTTGCCAAAAAAAGGATTCACGGACCTCACCGCTCTTCTACGTGATAAATCCGCCTACAACGCGCTTTTCACGGGTTTTGAGGTCATCAACGGAGTGAAGTCTGAATCCATCACCTTATTACCTACGGATGATTCTGGGGAAATCGTTCTAGCAAAAATCTGGGTAGATCCGAGCGCTGATGTTATCCTAAAATCCCAAATTACGTCCAGAACGAATGGAACGGTTCTATCCACGTATGTGTATGGGGCTGAGAAAGCTTTTGGGCTACCCTCTGAAATGAATATCACGGTGGATGTGAAAAAATTCAAGATTCCAAAAGGGGTGGTCGTCGATATTAACCGCACGGCAGTCGCACCGGTGAATACACGAAAAACAGGCCAAATTCACCTCCTACTATCGAATTACGTGATCAATCAAGGAATTGAAGATAAATTCTTCAAAGAATAGTCTCTCCTTCTTGTACTATATTACCGATAGCTTTCGTTCTTTTTTCGTAATTTAGATTCCTAAATCGAAAATAAATGAAGCGCTTAATTTTGGGGTTACTACTGTTCGTGGGCTTTTCAGCCTCTTCCCAAAACTGGGCGTTGAACGGATTCAAAAAAGCGGATGCTGTCAATCCCATCTTGAAACCCTCCTTAGAGGCTCGCTTCTTAGATCCCATTTCCGGTAAAATGGTAGGCTGGGAAAACAAAAACGTATTAAATCCGACCGCCCTTATTCGCAACGGAATCGTTCATTTACTTTACCGCGCACAGGATTCACTCGGAACCTCCCGCATCGGTCTAGCCACTAGTACAGATGGGATTCATTTTACCAAACAGCCCAAACCCATCTTATTTCCCTCCAATGACTCCTTTCGCGGTTTCGAATGGCCAGGAGGCATCGAAGACCCTCGGATTGTTGAAACTTCAAACGGCGGCTATTTCCTCACTTACACTTCCTATGACGGAAAAGTAGCTAGACTTTGTGGTGCTTTTTCAAGAGACTTACAAACTTGGGAGAAAATAGGACCCTTATTTACCTCCGAAAAATACCTGAATACCTGGTCGAAATCAGGAGCACTCGTTTCAGTCCAGCAGGGCAGTCGTTTAGTCGCTCATCAGATGAATGGATTATATTATATGTATTTTGGTGATACTGATTTGTTCCTTGCCACTTCCAAAGATTTACGTCATTGGGACGTCTTAGAAAATGCGGAATCAGGTGTACGTTTATCTGTTTTAAAGCCTCGTGCGGGCTATTTCGATAGCCGATTAGTGGAACCCGGACCTTATGCTCTACTGCGCAAAGAAGGTATTTTGCTTATTTATAATAGCTCAAACGCGGCTAATTATAACGAAGCACGTTTCCCAAAATTCACCTATGCCGCTGGCCAAGTTTTATTTGATGCAGGTAAACCCTACAAGGTTTTAGCGCGAACTTCGAAGCCCTTTATTTGGCCAGATAAACCCTATGAAAAAATCGGGGAAGTGAATGAAGTATGTTTTGTGGAAGGCCTCGTGCCCTATAAAAATAAATGGTTCCTCTATTATGGAACCGCAGACTCTAA
Source organism: Cytophagaceae bacterium (assembly GCA_027491195.1). Taxonomy (GTDB): domain Bacteria; phylum Bacteroidota; class Bacteroidia; order Cytophagales; family Spirosomataceae; genus Aquirufa; species Aquirufa novilacunae. Next base: position 386,120 of record JAIXWQ010000008.1, read on the forward strand.
AATCGCTGTTTCCATCAAAGAATGAATCGATTAGGCCTACATAGCGTTCACCACATCGCGATCATCTGCTCGGATTATGCGCGTTCGAAAGCCTTCTACACGGAGGACTTAGGACTCGAAATCATCCGTGAAGTATATCGTGCGGAACGCGATTCCTATAAATTGGATTTAGCTTTGAACGAGCACTATGTAATTGAATTGTTTTCGTTCCCTAACCCGCCTGCCCGTCCTTCGAGGCCGGAAAGCACGGGCTTAAGGCACTTAGCATTTCAAGTAGAAAACCTGGATTTTACGGTTCAGGAGTTAACTAAAAAAGGCATCACATCGGAGCCTATTCGCATCGATGAGTTCACAGGAAAGCGATTTACTTTTATCGCAGATCCCGATGATTTGCCGCTTGAATTTTATGAAATATGAATAGAATTGATAAAAAACCCCTTTCCAAACTCGGATTTGAATTCGTAACGCCTGCTTTTTTAGAAGAAGGCCAAACCGAATTCGACCACCGAAATTCCACTATCGACTTAGCCGCTTACCGTGCTTTAGCACCTCGGGAAATTAGTATTCTGGAGGCGAATTTGAACGAGGCTGAGAACTGGAAAGATGTATGGGTGAAAGAGGGCTTTAATCCTTATTTAGTGAAGAATTGCCGCTTTTTTGGGGTGAATCGCATCGGCATTTTGGAAAGCTGCTACCTTGAATTCAAGAACCTGCGCATGCCGGTGGGCTTATACAATAGCACCTTGATTTCGTGTGATTTTGGCGATAATGTGGCGATCGATCGCGTGAATTTATTATCTCATTACCAAATCGGAAATGAAGTGATGATCCTTCAAGTGAACGAGTTAGCGACCACAGCGACCGCGAAATTCGGAAATGGTATTGTGAAAAAAGGAGAGGAAGAACGTATCCGTATTTGGATGGAATTAGGCAACGAAAACGGTGGCCGCAAGGTCATTCCTTTCGTAGGAATGAAACCGGCTGATGCCTTTTTATGGACTCAAGACCGCGAGGACAGCCTATTGCAAGCAAAATACAAAGAGATGACCATCCAGGAATTCTCTTCTAAACGCGGATTCTATGGTCAAATCGGCGATCGCACCGTCATCAAAAACACCGGAATCATCAAAGACGTCAATATGGGTACCGACACCTATATCAAAGGCGCAAACAAATTAAAAAACTTAACGATCATTTCGAACGCCGAAGCCTCCACCCAAATAGGCGAAGGTTGCGAAATCGTCAACGGAATTATCCACGAAGGCTGTCGCATTTTCTACGGGGTAAAAGCGGTTCGTTTTATCTTAGCGGCCCATTCGCAATTGAAATATGGCGCGCGTTTGATCAACTCCTTCTTAGGTAGTAATTCGACTATTTCTTGCTGCGAAGTATTAAATGCCTTGATTTTCCCGGCCCACGAGCAACACCACAACAACTCGTTCTTGTGTGCTGCGATCGTAAAAGGCCAAAGCAACATGGCCGCCGGTGCCACCCTCGGTTCTAACCACAATTCACGTGGAGCGGATGGGGAATTGCAGGCGGGACGTGGATTTTGGCCCGGCTTATCAGTAGCCTTAAAACACAATTCGAAGTTCGCTTCGTTTAACTTGATTTCGAAAGGAAATTATCCTGGTGAAATCCACAATCCTCTACCCTTCTCGCTCATCGGAAACGACGATTCTGAAGGTGGATTATTAATCATCGCCGGCTATTGGTTCCAGTACAATATGTATGCACTAGCCCGCAACGCTTGGAAATTCGCGGCTAGGGACCAAAGAACGGACAAAGACATGTTGCTTGAATTCGACTTCTTGGCGCCTGACACCGTTTCTGAAATCTTGCAAGGGATTAAATTATTGGAAAAATGGGTTTCTGAATCCCTAGGCGGAGGAGATGGCAAAGCCTGGTTGCAAGACCCAGCAAACGCTTCGAACCCTCTAGCGATCTACGCCACCGGCATCGAAAACACGAAACGTAGAACACGCATCGCGAAGGCACATAGAGCCTACCAGATTTTCCATGACTTATTGAATTACCATGCCGCCAAAGAATGGTTAGCCACTTCCGAGCGTCATCCAACGAAATCGCCAGCAGAACTTCTACAAGCAACCTTGAAGAACGCGACGGCGATCCAAGTTTGGGAAAACCTAGGCGGTCAACTCATTCCATCCGGTGTTATCCAAGACATGAAAAATGATGTCAAATCAGGAAAAATCACCCGCTGGAAACAAGTACACGAATTCTACGAAAAGCAGGCGGCCTTGTACCCAGAACAAAAATTCGAAAATGCCCTGAACGGCCTATTACAAATCAACCCACAAGCTTTCGAAAACATTCCAGCCTGGATCGATCGCGCCATCGCTACCTCTGATTTCCTTACTGCAGGTATCGAACGCTCTCGCTCGAAAGACTACGAAGATCCGTTCCGCTTAGCGATGTTTGGCAATGCCAAAGAACTCGACGCCGTAATCGGTGAAGTAAAGGATAATGAATTTATTCAGGAGGCTAAGGTGCGGGCGGTAGTGTTTAGGGAGAAACTGGAAAGTTTAAAGAATAAAGCATAAAGAATAAATGTTAGTCGCCTTCGGCTTAGTCAAAAAGTCGCCTGCGGCTTAGTCTGAAGTGATAAAATAAAACATTTCTGAAGACATAAAAAATGGGACCTCGGTCCCATTTTTTATTCCAAATTTATAATTTGTGCTTTATTCTTTATGCTTTAAAAATTGTTACGCAAATTATGGCTTGTTTGAATCCACCACCAATCTTTGCTCTCTATTCGCGATTTCCCACGCCATATAGAACACTAAACGGCCTACTTTTTGGATTTGGTCAAACTCGATCTTATCTACTTCATCACCTGGCATGTGGTAATCATCGTGCACTCCATTGAAGAAGAAAGCGACAGGGATACCGTGCTTCGCGAAGTTATAGTGGTCTGAGCGATAGTAGAAACGGTTCGGATCGTTCGGATCATTGAAACGGAAGTCTAATTCTAAACCTACATGCTTCTTGTTTTGCTCAATTAAAACCTCGCGTAATTGAGACGATAATTTGTCAGAACCGATTTCGTAGATGTAATCCGGCTTGCCTTTGTGCTCGTCATCATAACGACCCGTCATGTCCGTATTTAAGTCTACAACCGTATTCTTTAAAGGGAATAAAGGGTGGTTTGCGTACCACTCAGATCCTAAAAGTCCTTTTTCTTCACCTGTTACGGTCATGAATAAGATACTACGGCGAGGACGCTTTCCTTCAGCAGCTGCTTTACCAAAAGCCTCCGCTAATTCCATCACCGTTACAGTACCAGAACCATCGTCGTTCGCGCCGTTGTTGATTTGGCCGTCAGCAGATACACCGATGTGATCGTAGTGCGCCGTTAAAACGACTAATTCTTCTTTCTTGTCAGTACCTTCTAAGTAACCTACTACGTTGTACGTGTCTACTGGCTTCTCCGTTCTTTCAATCGTTACTTCGATAGGAGCTGCTTTGAATTTCGATGCCACTGATTTTTTTGCAGAGGCTAAAGAAGCTTTGTAAGCTAATAATTCTGCTTCTGTCGTGCCTAATAATTCAGCTGCTGCTTCAGAAGAGATTAACAAAACAGGTGCTTCGTTGGCAGCAGATGCCGCGTCAGCGAAGGCCATACGCTCATTACCAAAACGCTTCATCATCACTTGACGTTGACGAACTTGGTTGCCAAAAGATTTCGTATCGCGATCCGCGATCAAAATTAAACCTTTCGCTCCAGCTGCCTGTGCGCGCTTCAATTTTTCTTTCCAGCCATCGCCTTTACCGAAAACCGATGGATCTTTTGAACCAGAAAGTACATAAAGACCAGCCGCGTCTTTCGCTTCCCCTTCGAAAGCTAATACGTATTTGCCTTTTGCATTTAATTTGTCAAAATCTGTGTAGCCACCTTGCTGAACTCCGAAACCAGCAAATACCACTGGGAACTTCGAATTAGCAGCAACTGGCGCTAAAGCGTTCGCCATCATTTCGCCTAAGTATTCGTATTTCTTTCCTTTGGCAGAAATAAAAACATTCGTCCAAGCGCGGTTCACTAAGTCCACTTTTTGGAAATAAGACCCATTCACCGGCGCGATACCTGATTTCTTAAAGGAGTCTGCAATGTAGTTCGCTGCCACTTTCTGCTCTGGCGAACCCGTATTACGACCTTTCAAGCTATCGGAAGCGATAAAAGTCAAGTGTTTTTTCAGATCATCCGCTCTAATCGATAGCGCGTAAGGAACTGGATCTCCCTGAGCAAAAGCGCTCATCGGGATGAATTTAGCAGCTAAAAATAGCCCTAAAACATAGATGTTAGTTTTTTTCATTTGTTGAAACAAAATTTAAGAAAGCGAAGTTAAGAATCTAAAAATAAATCGCTAAAAAAAGATTAAATTTGTGGCGATTTTATCATTCAAATTCTCAGAATTCATGACCCCAAATTACAGCTATCAGGAAGACTTCTCTTTGCGTCATAACAATGTAGAGCCTGCTGATGTATCCGCCATGTTGAAAACCATCGGTGTAGATAGTTTAGACACACTCATCCAACAAACAGTTCCTGCTAAAATTCGTTTAGAACAGGGGCTTCGCTTACCTGAACCTAAATCAGAATTCGCTTTTTTACGCGATTTCAAGCAGATGATGGGTCAAAACCAGATCTTCAAATCACACATCGGCTTAGGTTACTCTGACACGATTGTGCCTACGGTCATTTTGAGAAATATTTTGGAAAATCCATCTTGGTACACGGCCTACACGCCTTATCAAGCGGAAATCGCACAAGGTCGTTTGGAAATGTTATTAAACTACCAAACGATGATCATCGATTTAACCGGCATGGAATTAGCGAACGCTTCCCTTTTAGATGAAGGAACGGCGGCAGCGGAAGCCATGACGATGTTATATGGACAACGTCCAGCAGAACGCAATTCAGCCGAAGCCTATTTCGTTTCTGAATTATGCCTTCCACAAACGATCGACTTATTAAAGACGCGCGCAGAACCTATCGGCATTGAAATCGTCGTAGGCGACCACCGCAGCTTTGATGTAACGGATTCCCGTTTCTACGGAATGATGTTGCAATACCCAGCTTCTAACGGCGAGGTGTTCGATTACAGCGCTTTAATCGCAGCAGCGAAAGAAAACGGCTTACAAGTGGTTGTGGCAGCTGACCTTTTAGCTTTAACCTTATTAACGCCTCCAGGCGAAATGGGAGCAGATGCGGTTGTGGGTGTTTCTCAACGTTTTGGGGTACCAATGGGCTTCGGTGGACCACACGCCGGATTCTTCGCAACGAAAGAAAAATACAAGCGTAATATTCCAGGTCGTATCATCGGAGTTTCGGTGGATGCAGAAGGAAACCGCGCCTTACGTATGGCGCTTCAAACCCGTGAGCAACACATTCGCCGCGAAAAAGCGACGTCTAATATCTGTACAGCTCAGGTTTTGTTGTCGATTATGGCAGCCTCTTACGCGATCTACCACGGCCCTCAAGGCTTGAAGAAAATCGCCGAAAAAGTATACGGCTTAACCGAATTACTTGCAGTCAATCTACGTAAACTAGGTTTCGTTTTAGAAAATACGAATCACTTCGATACGGTGACGATTCAGACGGGAGCGCAGACGGCGGAATTACGTGCTTTGGCAGAAAAAGCAGAGCGTAACCTACGTTACACTGCGACTACAACGAGTATCTCTTTAGATGAGACAACGCAGGAAGCAGATGTCATCGAAATCATCTCCTTCTTCGAAACCTTGAAAGGAGCGAAAACGTCAGAGAAAAATGTTACTTGGGCGATCCCAGCAGCCTTAACTCGTACGTCTACTTTCTTGACGCACAGCGTTTTCAATAAATACCATTCTGAGCACGGAATGTTACGTTATTTAAAATCATTAGAGTCGAAAGATTTATCGATGGTTCACTCGATGATCTCATTGGGTTCATGTACCATGAAATTGAATGCGACGACAGAAATGATTCCGGTGACTTGGCCAGAATTAGGCAAAATGCACCCCTTCGCTCCTGCCTCTCAAACAAAAGGTTACCAACAATTAGTAGCAGATTTAAATGAGTGGTTGTGTGAGATTACGGGTTTTGCCAAAATGTCCATGCAGCCTAACTCCGGTGCACAAGGCGAATATGCTGGTTTGATGACAATCAGAGCATACCATGCTTCACGCGGTGATCACCACCGTAACATTGCGATCATCCCATCCTCTGCACACGGTACGAATCCGGCCTCTGCGGTTATGGCTGGTATGAAAGTAATTGTATCGCCTTGCGATGCAAACGGAAATATTGACGTGGCTGATTTGAAAGCCAAAGCCATCGAACACAAAGACAACCTTTCTTGCTTGATGGTAACTTACCCAAGTACGCACGGAGTGTTTGAGGAAACGATTCAAGAGATTTGTGCGATCATCCACGAAAATGGAGGTCAAGTATATATGGACGGAGCGAACATGAATGCTCAGGTGGGATTAACGTCACCTGCACGCATTGGAGCGGACGTTTGTCACTTGAACTTGCACAAGACTTTCTGTATCCCTCACGGAGGTGGTGGCCCAGGCATGGGACCTATCGGCGTGGCGCCTCAGTTAGTTCCTTTCTTGCCAGGACACGTAAATGACGGAACGTCAGGCGCTGTTTCTGCCGCACCAGTGGGATCTGCCAGTATTTTAGCGATCTCTTATGCGTATATCGCGATGATGGGCGGAAAAGGCTTAACGACTGCGACTGAAATTGCGATCTTAAATGCAAATTACATCAAGGCGCGTTTAGAGAAAGAATTCCCTATCCTATATACTGGATCACAAGGACGTTGCGCACACGAGATGATCGTGGATTGCCGTCCATTTAAATTATCGGCAGGAGTGGAAGCGGAGGATATTGCCAAACGTCTCATGGACTATGGTTTCCACGCACCTACCCTTTCGTTCCCAGTAGCTGGAACCTTAATGATCGAGCCTACCGAGTCAGAGAACAAAGACGAATTAGATCGTTTCTGTGACGCGCTTTTAAGCATCCGTGCAGAGATTCGCGAGATCGAAGAAGGCAAAGCGGACAAAGCATCCAACGTATTGAAGCACGCTCCACACACACAATCGGCTGTTTTACTAGGCGATTGGGATCGTCCTTACTCACGCGAGAAAGCGGTGTTCCCGCTGGCGTATGTGAAGGCGAATAAGTTTTGGCCTACCGTATCTCGTATCGACTCCGCTTATGGAGATCGTAACTTAGTTTGCGCTTGCGAGCCGATGGAGAGTTATGTGTAGTATTTGATTCTGGAGGGCGACCGTTGCGGCCGCCTTACCTATAGTTTAAAAAAGGCGACCGCTGCGCGGTCGCCTTTTTGTTTATAAGCTGATTGCATTTTTAAGCAAATAAAAATTAGTATGCTTGCATAACATAATTCCTTTTATTTATATTTACGCAACGAGATTTAAAAACGTAGATATGAATCGTGCCATTAAAAAAGTAGCCATATTAGGCTCAGGAATTATGGGCTCCAGAATCGCCTGTCATTTCGCAAACATTGGGGTTCAGGTCCTTTTATTGGACATCGCACCACAGACTTTGAGCCCAGAGGAAGAGGCCAAAGGACTTCGTTTAGAACACCCTTCGGTACGTAACCGAATCGTCAACGCAGCATTTCAACAAACTATAAAAGCAAAGCCTGCATCGCTCTATGCGGCAGGCTTTGCGAATAACATCAAGCTAGGCAACTTCGATGACAACCTATCTGAAATCAGTTCTGCTGACTGGATCATGGAAGTAGTCGTAGAAAACCTGGCCATCAAACAATCTCTCTACGAAAAGGTAGAGAAGTTCCGTACTCCGGGCACCTTAGTGACTTCGAATACCTCGGGTATCCCGATTCATTTGATGTCAGAAGCTAGAAGCGCCGATTTTCAACAACATTTCTGCGGAACGCACTTCTTCAATCCTCCCCGCTATTTGCGTTTATTCGAAGTGATCCCAGGTCCCAAAACGGATCCGACTATCCTCGAATTCTTGTTACAATATGGCGAAACACAATTAGGCAAAACCGCTGTTCTTTGTAAGGACACTCCTGCCTTCATCGCGAACCGCATCGGCGTTTATTCAATGATGCAGACGATGAAAGTCGTAGAGGAATTAGGCCTTACGGTGGAACAAGTAGACAAATTGACTTCTAAAGTCGTAGGTCGTCCTAAGTCAGGAACCTTCCGTCTTTCGGATGTGGTCGGTTTAGATACGACGGTTCACGTGGCGAATAATTTAAAAGCCGCGCTCGTAAACGACGAAAGCAAAGAGTTTTTCAACTTGCCGGTGATGTTGCAGCGTTTGATGGAAAACAAATGGCTGGGCGATAAAACGGGACAAGGATTTTATAAGAAGACCAAAGACGAAAAAGGCAAAACGGTCATCCTGAGCCTGGATCTGAATACCTTTGAATACCGCGCAGCGGAACGAGTGAATTTCGAAACATTGGATCGCTCGAAGGCGATTGACAATTTAGCTGATCGCTTTTCGCTTTTACTAGCAGGTAAAGATTTAGCTGGTGAATTCTACCGCAAAACTATCTTAGACGGTTTCCGTTATGCATCGAATCGCATTCCGGAAATTGCTGATGATCTAGTCAAAATCGACCAAGCGATCTGCGCGGGTTTTGGCTGGGAGATGGGTATTTTCGAAACCTGGGACGCTATCGGTGTCGTGCAGGGAATCGAGTTAATGAAAGCAGAAGGCTTAGCACCTGCTGCCTGGGTAACCGAAATGGTCGCTGCTGGAAATACCACTTTCTACAAAGTAGAAGGCGGAAAGCGAATGTTCTACGACATTGCTACTAAGAAATACCAAGCCATTCCAGGTTCGGAGAAGCAAATCAATTTGCAGATCTTAAAGCCTACGAAGACGGTTTCGTCGAACGATGACATGCACATCGTGGATTTAGGCGATGGTATTTTAGGATTAGAATTCCACTCGAAGATGAACACGATGGGCCAAGGGGTGCTAGAAGGCATTCAAGAGGCAATCGCGACAGCGGAAAAAGATTTCCAAGGTTTGGTCATCGGAAACGAGTCGAACGAGGCATTCTCTGCAGGTGCGAACCTAGGGATGTTGTTCATGTTCGCGATGGAGCAGAAATTCGACGACATAAATAACATGATCGCGACCTTCCAAGAAACGATGATGCGCGTACGTTACTCGGGTATTCCAGTGGTGGTGGCACCTCATACCTTGGCTTTAGGTGGTGGTTGCGAAATCAACTTGCACGCAGATAAGATTGTCGCTCACGCGGAATTATATATGGGTTTAGTGGAAGTAGGTGTGGGTTTAATCCCTGCCGGAGGCGGTACAAAAGAGATGGCTTTGAGAATGGGAGATGCTCGTCGCGCTGGTGATGTGGAGTTGAACCGTTTACAAGAGGCCTTTATGAATATTGCGACGGCGCGTGTGAGTACTTCGGCGCATGAAGCGAGAGAGATGAATTATTTAAGAGCTCAGGATCGCATTGTGTTGAATCGCAATCAGGTGATATCGGAAGCGAAAAGAGAGGCTTTGGCCTTAGCAGACGCAGGATATGTCCAAAAAGCGAGACGCAACGATGTCTGGGTGGAGGGAAAACAAGGTTTGGCCCTATTCAAAGCAGGTATTCAAGGCATGCTCATGGGACGCTATATCTCCGAGCATGATGCGTTAATCGCAAATAAATTAGCCTACGCGATCTGTGGTGGCGATTTAGACGCTCCGCAAGTCGTGAGCGAAACCTACTTACTCGACCTAGAAAGAGAGGCCTTCCTTTCTTTATGCGGCGAGAAAAAGACCATGGACAGAATCCAAAGTTTATTAGGTGGCGGTAAACCACTCAGAAATTAAATTTTACGAAGATGAATGCATATATCATAGCAGGTTACCGCACAGCAGTTGCGAAAGCCAATAAAGGAGGATTCAGAACGACGCGTCCAGATGATTTAGCGGCGGAAGTCATTAAACATTTGATGAAGCAGGTGCCTAGTTTGGACCCGGCGCGCGTCGAAGATTTAATCGTAGGAAATGCTATTCCGGAAGCGGAGCAAGGCATGCAAATGGCGCGTTATATCTCGCTTTTGTCATTGCCAAAAAGCGTTCCCGGTTTCATCATCAACCGTTACTGTGGTTCAGGTTTAGAGGCTATCGCTTTGGCTTCTGCTAAAATCGCCTCCGGCATGGCCGATTGCGTGATTGCGGGAGGAACAGAATCGATGTCGATGCTACCGATGATGGGCCATAAAACGGTCTTAAACTACGGCATTGCTAGCGAGCACCCAGACTATTATATCGGAATGGGTCTAACGGCAGAGGAAGTGAGCAAGAAGTATAGCGTGACGCGCGATGAGCAAGATGCGTTCTCTTTTGCTTCCCACCAGAAGGCTTTAGCGGCACAAAAAGCGGGTAAATTTACTTCGCAAATTGTTCCAGTAGAGGTTTCAGAGAATTATTTCGATGCCAAATCGGGCAAGAAACAAACCCGCAGCTGGACCGTTTCTCAAGACGAAGGTCCACGTGCAGACACGACCATCGAAGCCTTAGGAAAATTAAGACCTGTCTTCGCGATGGGCGGAACGGTTACCGCAGGTAATGCTTCCCAAACATCCGATGGAGCCGCTTTCGTTTTAGTGGTTTCTGAGAAATTAGTTAAAGAATTACACTTAGAGCCGATCGCTCGTATGGTTTCCTACGCTACGGCTGGGGTTGAACCGAGCTTGATGGGAATTGGGCCAGTAGAGGCGATTCCGATTGCTTTGAGAAAGGCAGGCTTAAAGCTCAACGATATTCAACAAATTGAATTGAATGAGGCGTTTGCGGCGCAATCTTTGGCGGTGATGAAAACCCTAGATATCGATCCAACTATCGTGAACGTGAACGGCGGAGCCATTGCTCTAGGTCATCCACTGGGATGTTCAGGCGCTAAATTATCGATCCAATTATTCAATGAAATGCGTCTTCGCAACCAAAAATACGGCATGGTCACGGCCTGCGTAGGTGGTGGTCAAGGGGTAGCTGGAATTTACGAATTGCTATGACCCCAGAAGAGTATATTGCGTTAGAATCTGATTTTGGCGCACATAATTACCATCCATTGCCAGTCGTTTTAGAACGCGGCGAGGGGGTGCATGTGTACGATGTGACGGGTAAAAAGTACCTAGATTTTCTTTCGGCCTACAGCGCCGTGAATCAAGGCCATTGCCATCCGCGTTTAGTCAAAGCCATTTCGGATCAAGCTGCTCGACTTACGTTAAGTTCCCGCGCTTTTCACACGAATCTATTAGGTTCGACGGAGAAAAAGTTAGCGGAGAAATTTGGCTACGAGAAAGTCTTATTGATGAATACGGGCGTAGAAGCCGGAGAATCTGCCATCAAGTTAGCTCGCAAATGGGCTTATGAGGTCAAAGGCGTTCCAGCAAATCAAGCCGAAATTATATTCGCGGAAGGAAATTTCTGGGGTAGAACTATCGCAGCCGTTTCCTCTTCGAATGACCCGTCATCCTACCATAATTTCGGTCCTTTTGTTCCCGGATTCAGCCGAATCCCCTACAATGACCTGAAAGCATTAGAAGAAAAATTACAAAACCCCAATGTGGCAGCCTTCATGGTCGAACCCATTCAGGGAGAAGCTGGGGTGGTCATTCCATCGCCTGGCTATTTGAAAAAAGCGGCTGCTTTGTGTAAAAAACACCGCGTTTTATTCATCGCTGACGAGATCCAAACCGGTTTAGGTCGTACAGGCGCCTGGTTAGCTTGCCACCACGAATTAGTTCATCCGGATATTTTATTATTAGGCAAAGCGCTTTCAGGTGGATTCATGCCGGTTTCAGCGGTGCTTTGCAACAATGAGATTATGCTCACCATCAAGCCGGGAGAACATGGATCCACGTATGGAGGAAATCCTTTGGCCTGTGCTGTCACTAACGTGGCCATCGATATCATCGAGGACGAGGATCTCGTGGAGAATGCAACGGTTCGCGGGCAACAATTACTGACTTTCTTAGAAGGTTTACGTGATAAAACAGCCTTGATTAAATCGGTGAGAGGTAAAGGCTTGTTGTGTGCGATCGAAATCGACACGCCAGAAGACAGTCCGGTGGCTTGGGAAATTTGCCTGGATCTGATGAAAAAGGGATTGTTAGCGAAACCAACCCACGGCAATAAAATTCGCTTAGCCCCACCTTTAACCATCACCGGTGCAGAAATGGATCAAGCTTGCAGTATTATCGACCAGGTTTTTCTGGGATATTAAGCGATTTCGAAGCAACGCATCGAAATACCTCCGTACACGAGTTCGTCGTACGTGAATCTTACTTCCTCATTTTTACGAGCCAAAGCCAAGGCATACAACATCGGAATGTAGTGATCCGGCGTAGGAACGGATTTTAATCCACCTGGCGCCCTGGTGTAATCCACTAAACTGGACAAGTCCTTATCTAGAATCTTTTGTGTTGTCCACGCATCAAATTCCTGAGCCCAATCGTAGGCAAAATGCTCCTGCCCCATCGATAGGTTCGGAATGCTGGCCTGCAGATTATGGACAATATTTCCACTACCGATAATCAAAACCCCTCTTTCGCGTAAGAATTGTAATTCCTGAGCCAAAGTCACGTGGTAGGCCAAAGGCTGAGAATAGTCAATCGACATCTCAAAGCAAGGAATATTGTGATTCGGAAACAGGTGGCAAAGCACGGACCAAGCGCCGTGATCTAAACCCCATTCAGTGGTTTCTTGGATTTTTTGAGAACCGGAAGCGAGAATTTTCGCGGTTTCTGGACTCCCCGGTGCAGGGTATTGAAATTCGTGCAGTGCTCGGGGAAATCCACCAAAATCATGGATGGTCTCCGGCATCGGCGATGCCTGAACCTGTGTAATTCCTCTCGTCAGCCAGTGAGCTGAAACGACTAAAATAGCTTTAGGTGGTGCAATTGATGCCCCCAAGGTATTCAAAGAAGCCGTGAAAGGATTGTCGGCCAAAGCGTTCATCGGGCTTCCGTGCCCGATGAACCACACTGGCTGTATAGTAGATGTCATTTTTAGCGATTCATGGACACTAAGAACTCCTCGTTGTTCCTAGTCCCTTTCATTTGCTGTTGCAAGAATTCCATCGCCTCTACTGAGTTCATGTCTGACATGTGCTTGCGCAAGATCCAAACACGTTGTAGAACCGCTGGGTCCATCAATAGATCTTCACGGCGCGTTCCTGAAGCTGTCACATCGATGGATGGATAGATTCTGCGGTTCGCTAGCTTGCGATCTAATTGTAATTCCATGTTACCCGTTCCTTTGAATTCCTCAAAGATTACTTCGTCCATTTTCGATCCTGTTTCGATCAAGGCCGTGGCGATGATGGTTAAAGAACCACCGTTTTCGACATTACGAGCCGCTCCGAAGAAACGCTTCGGTTTGTGTAGCGCATTCGCATCCACACCACCAGATAAAATCTTACCTGATGAAGGAACGACTGTATTGTAAGCACGTGCTAAACGTGTAATTGAATCTAATAGGATAACGACATCGTGGCCGCATTCCACCATTCTTTTGGCCTTCTCTAAAACCAAGTTAGCCACCTTCACGTGACGCTCCGCTTGCTCATCGAAAGTAGATGAAATCACCTCAGCACGCACAGAACGCTGCATATCCGTTACCTCCTCTGGACGTTCATCGATCAACAAAATGATCAAATAAACCTCTGGGTGATTACGGGAAATCGCATTCGCGATGTCTTTTAAAAGAACCGTTTTACCCGTTTTAGGCTGGGCAACGATCATACCCCTTTGGCCCTTACCGATAGGCGCGAACAAATCTAAAATACGCGTCGAATAATTATCCGGCGTAGACGACAAGTTCAGCTTCTCCTCTGGGAACAAAGGCGTTAAATATTCAAAATTAATCCGGTCGCGAATCTCGTCCGTCGTCTTTCCATTCACGGATTCCACTTTCAATAAAGCGAAATACTTCTCCCCTTCTTTCGGTGGACGAATCTTACCTAAAATCGTGTCTCCCGTCTTCAAACCAAACATTTTGATCTGTGATGGTGACACATAAATATCATCAGGAGATGCTAAATAGTTGTAATCAGATGAACGCATGAAACCGTAACCGCCTTCTTGCATGATTTCTAAAACCCCTTCGTTCTCGATCAAACCATCCAATTCCTTGATAACTTGATTGTAATTCGAACGTGGCTTGTGGTGGTGAACTGGTGCAGGCGCTTCCTCTTTAGGCAATTTATCCACATCGACAGGTGCATCCGTAGGAGAAACCTCGTCTTTTGTGTTCTCCGTGCTGGTAATGAAGGAAGTATCTACGATAAATTCTTCTGGAGCTGCGACTTCTTTGTATTCAATAGGAGCCTCTTCTGCTGGCGCTTTGGCCTCCATGGGTAACAATGGTGCTTCTTCATTGCTCTTTTGAATACGCTGACGCTTAGGACGTTCTGTTGATGATGGTGCTTCTTCTTGTAATTTTTTACTTCTTTTGATAGGCTTATCTTCCATAAAGGGGGAACGATTAATTAAGATTGACAACAGACATAAATGTCAGAATGTTTGTCAAATGAGAAAATTAGGGGACGTTTACTCGTTGAATTGTCAGAATCGACATGCAATACTACAAAATACTCCTGAATTGGCAAGGATTTCCCGCTGAAATTATGTCAATATTATCAATTACATGATAAAACACATCTCCACAGTGATTATTTCGTATTTTTGCTTCAGAAAAATACATGAAAAATAGTCAGCAACAGCTTATTGACCTATTAGAAACCCGCCGTAAAGAGGGTCTATTGAGGCAATTACAGGTGCTGGATGACCGCACGGATTTCTGCTCGAATGACTACCTAGGTTTAGCATCGGATCAAACCTTAGCAGCTACTATTTCAAGCGATTTCGAAGCATTGCCCCTAGCCTCGCGTAAAAACGGTTCAACCGGCTCCAGACTGATCTCTGGACAATCCAACTTAATCGAACAATTCGAAAACGAATGCGCTGCCTTTCACGGTGCTGAGGCCGCCTTACTTTTCAGTTCAGGCTACGATGCGAATGTGGGTCTGATATCCTCTCTCCCACAGGAAGGGGACGTGATTTTTTGCGATAAACTATTGCATGCGAGTCTGATTGATGGTTTACGTCTTTCCAAAGCCGAGAGACGCATCTTCAAGCACAATAACCTAGAGGATCTAGTACATTTAATGGATCAATACCCGGCCGAAACACGCAAGTGGATCGTCGTGGAATCGGTTTATTCGATGGACGGCGACATCGCCCCTCTGAAAAAATTAGTCGACTTAAAAAATTCCTACGGTGCCGAACTCATCGTAGATGAGGCCCATTCAGGAGGAATTTATGGCCCAGCAGGACAAGGACTCGTGTTCGAATTAGGACTGATGGAGGAGGTTTTTGCGCGCGTCATCACCTTCGGTAAAGCCTGGGGAAATGCGGGAGCGGTGGTTCTTGGGTCTTTGGCCCTTAAAGAATTCCTCGTGAACTTCGCTAGACCCTTCATCTATTCCACAGCACCTGCTCCGGCACATGTATCAGCCCTATTAAGCACTTTGCGCTATTTGCCATCCCAAAACGAAGCCCGCAAAAAGCTTCAAGAGAACATCGCTTTCTTCCGAGAAAATGCGAAATCTGATGCCTGGGGAGATAGCAAAACGGCCATACAAACCTTCTTCGTCACCGGAAACGAGGCCGTTCGAGCGAAGGCGGCAAAAGCCAAAGAATTCGCGATCAAACCCATCGTTTCACCCACGGTACCGAAGGGAAAAGAACGCATACGCATCACACTGAGCGCAAACCACACAAAAGAACAAATACAATCACTAATAAAAACATTGGAATGAAACAGTTTATTATCGCCGGCATAGGCACGGAAATTGGGAAAACCGTCGTGTCTGCCATCTTAACTGCTGGATTAAAAGCGGACTATTGGAAACCCGTACAATCTGGGGATATTGAAACTGGGGATGCTTATTGGATTCGTAAATGGGTCCCATCTGCCACCGTTCATCCTTCGACCTATGCTTTAACACAACCTTTGTCTCCTCATTCAGCGGCGGAAATTGATGGAGTTAAGATCGAGCTAGAGGCGTTTAAAATACCAACCGACCAAACCTTAATCATCGAATTAGCAGGCGGAATCATGGTTCCATTGAATGACCACGAAACTAATTTAGATCTCATCAAAAAACTGGATATTCCGGTCATTTTAGTTAGCAAGAACTACTTAGGCAGCATCAATCACACGTTGTTGAGCTATGAAATCCTGAAACAACAGGGCGTTCAGATGGCTGGAATCGTGTTCAATGGACCCGAAAATCCATCCGGTGAGAAATTTATTTTAAACCATACGGGCTTGCCTTTGGTTTTACGAGTGAATACAGAAAATGAACTAAATGAAGCGGTCATCGCTTCGTATGCAGATAAAATCCATGTCTAATCAGAATTTAGCTTCTCGGGATGCGGCGGTGATTTGGCACCCCTTTACGCAACATCAAATCGAACCTATTTCGATTCCGATTGCGAGCGGAAAAGGAGCGCATCTTTTTGATACAGACGGAAAGAAATACATCGATGCGATTTCCTCCTGGTGGGTAAATACGCATGGGCATGGTCATCCGTATTTAGCGGAAAAAGTATACGAACAGGCCCTCCAGCTCGAGCAAGTCATCTTTGCTGGCTTTACTCATGAACCGGCGGTACAATTATCAGAACGATTATTAGCCCATTTACCCCCTAATTTCGAACGTGTTTTCTTCTCTGATAATGGCTCCACAGCCGTAGAAGTGGCCATCAAAATGGCGCTACAATTTTACCATAACCAGGGAAATACGAAACGCAGAAAAATACTCGCTTTTCAAGATGCCTACCATGGGGATACCTTTGGGGCGATGAGTTTAGGGGCTCCTAGTTCCTTCAATGCGCCTTTTCAAGATATGCTTTTCGAAGTGGAATTCTTGCCAAGTCCACAGGACACGGATGCTTGCATCGCCGCGATGTCAGCAGCCGATGAAAGTTACGCTGCCTTCATCTTCGAACCCTTAATCCAAGGAGCCGGTGGCATGAAGATGTACGAGGCATCGACTTTAGATACCTTGATTCAGCTAGCGCGTGAAAAGGGCATTCTATGTATTGCAGATGAAATTATGACGGGCTTCGGACGAACAGGCAAGTGGTTCGCGATGGATTATTTAGCACAGAAACCGGACATCGTTTGTTTCTCCAAAGGCCTTACCGGCGGCATGATGGCCATGGGTTTAACGCTTTGCAGCGAACAAATTTTCCAATCCTTCCTTTCGGATGACCGACGTAAAATGATGTTCCATTCTCACTCGTTTACCGCAAATCCACTGGCCTGCGCAGCAGCCAATGCGAGTTTAGATTTAATGGAAAAGGAGGAAACATGGGAGTCGATTGCTCGCGTGGAATCTCGACACCGTGAGTTTGCTGCGACGATCACTGAACATCCCATCTTGAAAAATGTACGCATTCACGGCACCATTTTAGCCATGGAAGTAGAGACAGGAGAAGCCGATGGATATTTACATTCCATCCGGGACGACATCTATCAATACTTCTTGAAGGAGGGTATTTTGATGCGACCTTTGGGAAATACCATCTATATCCTCGCCCCTTATTGTATCGAGGACGAGGATCTAGCGTATATCTATGGGAAAATTACGGCTTTTGCGCAGGGACTAATTTAGTCGACTGCCAAGAGACCATTTGCCAGCGCTTATCAGCATATACAAACACGTCAGTAAAACGAAGTCTCAAAATGGTGGGAGTTCCATCAGCAGCTTTTTGCTGGATAGCTAGAATACCTGTGTTAATCCCTGTTTTACCATATACCCGGTGTTGCAATTCCTCCGGTGTGATAGATAAATAACTTGATTTCCCAGACGCGATGGAGGCAATATAGCTTTCTTTGTTGTCCTGTACTCCACTCGAATGAAAATACACTAAATCATTATGTAAAACGGCTTGTAGTCCTGGAATATCTTTCGCCACCATGACCTTAAATCGGTTTAATTCCGCTTCTTTCAAGGATTCCTCGTTTTGAGCGAAACCAGCAAAGGAGGCTAGTACACAGCCTAAAATCAATAATTTTTTCATAGGTTCTTTTTCTTTAAAACGCCACAGCGTCGATTATTTACTCAAAATTAAATCTGCCGCCTTCTCCGCAATCATCACCACGGCCGCATTCGTATTCCCAGAAATGACATCCGGCATAAGGGAGGCATCTACCACGCGCAATCCTTGCAAACCGTGAACGCGAAGTGTCAAAGGATCACAAACTGCCTCCGCATCTGTTCCCATCTTGCAAGTTCCCACCGGATGGTACACACATTCGGTGGCCTGCTCCATGTGCTGCTGAATGACATCCTCTGTCCATTCACCTGCCGGATAATTCAATTCAGACCCTTTTCTAAGTCCATCAAAAGCAGACGACAAGACAATATCGCGCGCAATTTGCATGCCTCGTTTAAGCGTCTCCCGATCCTCCGCAGCTGACAAATAGTGGGGATCAATCACCGGTGCCTCATCAAAACGAGACGATCGAAGACTCACTGTCCCCCTGCTCTTCGGTTTTAATAAAGTAGGCAATATCGTAAATCCATCGCGCAAAGGCATCTTTCCGTAATCGTACATATCGTAAGCCCAGGCAGATGAGAAGTGAAATTGCAAATCCGGCACATCGGTTTGATTCACTGAATCATAAAATGCCGCAGCCTCTAACGGACTTGAAGCTAATGGACCTTTCTTGTTTAAAGCATAATCCACGTAGTTTTTCAAACCTAAAGCCACGTTATAGGATTGACCCTTCGTGCTGGCTTGCGCATTCATATTTACGAAGACGTGATCCGATAAATTCTTGCCCACTCCTTTTAAGTCCAATCGAGAATCAATTCCATGCTCACGTAGTTCCGCGGCATCGCCAATTCCAGACAATTGTAGAATTTGTGGGCTTTGGAAAGCACCAGCAGAAAGAATCACCTCAGATGCTTCGAATTCAATGGCCTTTTTCGACCCTAGTTTATAGCCTTTTAATCCGATCACCTTCTCCCCCTCCATCACTAAGGAAGCTACCTGAAAAGAGGTTTGAATATGTAAATTTTTGCGAGAAAGAGCCGGCTGAATGAAGGCCTTTGCGCCTGAAGCACGCTCTCCATCTTGAATATTGAATTGAAATAAACCCGCACCCACTTGCTTTGCCCCATTAAAATCCGGGTTCGCCGGAATTCCTACAGCTCCACAACCCTGAATGAAGGCATCGCCAAAAATCGTCAAATGCCGATTCTTCGCCACCCGGTGCAGACCACCAGTCCCATGGTATTCGTTCTGAAAATCTTCGTTATCCTCTGACTTCTTGAAATAGGGCAACACCTCGTTATAGGACCAACCTTCACATCCCCAAGCCGCCCATTGATCATAATCTGCTTTGTTCCCGCGAATATAGGCCATGCAATTAATAGCTGAACTACCACCGACCGTTTTACCGCGTGGTTGGTAAAGCCGGCGCCCCCCTAAATGCGGTTGTGGTTCCGTGAAAAAATTCCAATTCAAATAGGTATGATTCAGGAGCGAATAAGCAGATGGCATAGTAATTCGGGGGTCTCTGAAATCTCCTCCCGCTTCAATTAACAGCACTTGATTCAAGGGATTCTCCGATAAACGATGCGCTAAAACACAGCCTGCCGTACCGGCGCCCACAATGATGTAATCAAATTTCATAGACAGGTCACTATTTTCTCTTTGAATATCCCTATTTTTGGTCAATAAATAACAAAACGTGAGCAATTTTTCTGTCTACTTTTCCTTGGGCTTGGGGCATATCCTGAATTGGGCTGCACTAGATCACCTCTTGTTTATCTTATCATTGACTTGCGTTTATGTAATTACAGATTACAAAAAACTGCTCTGGCTCGTCACGGCCTTTACCTTAGGGCATTCGATTACGTTAGCCTTAGCGACTTTACATTTGATACAAGTTCAGATGTCATGGGTTGAATTTTTGATCCCCTGCACTATTTTAGCGGCGGCCATCAGCAATTTGATGCAGACGGAACAGCGCTATAAATACAGTGTGGTTGCTATTTTTGGGTTAATCCACGGACTCGGTTTTTCGAACTACCTACAAAGTTTATTGGGAGCTGAAGGTTCATTATTTACTCCGCTTTTAGCGTTTAATCTGGGATTAGAATTAGGCCAAATACTCGTCGTATCTCTTGTTTTGATCTTTACAACGATCGCCTCCCATGTTTTTCATTGGAAGCAAAAAACGACCGTTGCAGTGCTTTCAGGCATCACCATTGGATTAGTATTACCGATGATCATCGAACGCTGGCCTTAATCGCTAGTCACTAAAGGACATAAAAAAAGCCCCGATTTTCATCGAGGCCTTTTCCTGAAATGTATTTAGGACTAAAAATCCTCATCTAATGAGAAGGACATCGAATCCTTGTCAGACATAACGCCTGATTTTTGGTATTCTGCCACACGCTTCTCGAAGAAGTTGGTCTTTCCTTGTAAAGAGATCATCTCCATGAAGTCGAATGGATTCGTTGCATTGTAGTGTTTCTTACAACCTAAAGAAACCAATAAACGATCTGCTACGAAATCGATGTATTGACACATCATCTCTGCATTCATACCAATTAAGGAAACCGGTAAAGCAACAGTCACGAATTCTTTTTCAATCTCCACTGCTTCTAAGATAATTTCGTAGATGCGATCTTGAGTTAATTTATTGTTGATGTGATCTGCGTACAATAAACAAGCGAAATCACAGTGTAAACCTTCGTCACGCGAGATTAATTCGTTCGAGAACGAAAGACCTGGCATTAAACCACGTTTCTTTAACCAGAAGATCGAGCAGAATGAACCTGAGAAGAAAATACCTTCCACCGCAGCGAAAGAAATTAAACGCTCTACAAAATTATCTGACTCAATCCATTTCAAAGCCCAATCCGCTTTCTTCTTAACGCAATCGATTGTTTCGATGGCGCGTAAAAGGTGGTCTTTTTCTTTCGGGTCACTGATGTAAGAATCAATTAAAAGAGAATAGGTTTCTGAGTGAATGTTTTCCATCATGATTTGGAAACCATAGAAACATTTCGCCTCTGCATATTGAACCTCTTTCAAGAAGTTATTCGCTAAATTTTCATTTACGATACCGTCCGAAGCAGCGAAGAAAGCAAGTACGTGAGAAACGAAATGACGTTCACCGTCATTCATCTTCTTCCAGTCAGCTAAATCTTGAGATAAATCGATCTCTTCTGCTGTCCAGAAAGACGCTTCCGCCTTCTTATAAAATTGCCAAATATCATCGTGCTTAATCGGGAAAAGCACAAAACGGTTGGGATCCTCAACCAATAAGGGTTCTACTGCTATCGTTGACATAAAATTTAAATTGAACTCGAAATTAAGAAATTCTACCTGATATACAAGACTGATAAAGGGGTAAAATTGTTTTAAAATTTAAAAGAAAAATCCGCCTACTTGAACAACAATAGCCGAGCCATACGGAGAGCGCCCTGAGGTATAGTTTAGGTCGTACATGACCTGAAAATTGATCCCTATTTTAGAACCGATTCCGACCCCAATGAGTACCGGATTCGAATAATTAATTCCGGTATTATCCGAAAGGTTCGTATAATTTTCGATTTGACCTGTCAAGTAAGCCTGGCCTATTAATTGACTTAAGGCAGGAACTTGTTGGCGGATGAAGATTTTTTGGCCGAACAAATTACTTGTAAATGCCCCCATTGAGCCATAATCCACCGAATAATACTGATAGATCAACCCAGCACCCACAATGGAAGTATTTGTTAGCGAATAACCCACCATAGGAGAAAGACCGATACTGGTCGGATTCCCAAAACTTAAACCATTAATTCCCGCTCCAAAATTCAGACGCTGGCGGAAAGGCAATTCTCTTACGTCTTTTTCGACATCCAAATCCCCTTCAGCGCCCTCCTCTTTAATCACTACGGGTTCTTGCGCGAAAACCTCAGAAACTCCTACAAATGTGAGGAGCGAAAAGAATAAAAGTAGTTTTTTCATTTGGCTTAAATTGATTACCAAAATTAAAGGATATTTTTGTAAAATGAATACGCCTCAGTCCAAGCATAACATCGAAAATTGTGATCCGAAAACGCACATCATCATCAAAGGTGCGCGCGTACACAATTTAAAAGGCGTGGACGTCGCAATTCCTCGAAATCAACTCGTCGTTATTACGGGTTTATCCGGATCTGGTAAATCATCCTTAGCGTTTGATACCTTATTTGCAGAGGGCCAAAGAATGTACGTAGAAAGTCTCAACAGCTACGCTCGTCAGTTCTTAGGCCGCATGGAAAAGCCAGCCGTTGATTACATTAAAGGTGTTTCTCCAGCCATCGCCATCGAACAAAAGGTCAATACCAAAAACCCGCGTTCCACAGTCGGCACTACCACGGAGATTTACGATTATCTGAAGCTATTATTTGCCCGCATCGGCCGCACCTATTCCCCTGTTTCTGGGCAAGAGGTTCGCAAAGATTCGGTTTCCCATATTGTCGATTTCATCGCTAATGCCGACGGCAAAAAAGTACTCATTCTAGCACCCCTGGTTCACCACGTGGAGCGTAGCTTAGAAAACGAGTGTCAATTACTTATCCAAAAGGGCTATTCTCGTTTGAAATTCCAAGAGGAAATTATCTCACTGGAGGACCTGGTAGAAGACACAGCTCAGCTTGAAAAACTGGCTAAAAAGCCGGCTGAAATTGCGATTTTAATCGACCGATTGGTCTCTAAAAAAGACGATGAGGAAACCCAATTCCGTGTAGGTGATTCCGTACAAACTGCTTATTTCGAAGGAGAAGGCGTTTGCTGGATCGAAATCGAAGGTAGAAAGCGCGACACATTCTCGAATAAATTCGAATTAGATGGGATTGTTTTTGAAGAACCAAGCCTCAATTTATTCTCCTTTAATAATCCCTACGGCGCTTGTCGAAATTGCGAAGGTTATGGAAAAGTATTAGGCTTAGATCCAGATTTAGTATTCCCAGACCACGATTTATCCGTTTATGAAGGCGCGATTGCTCCTTGGAGAAGCGAACGAATGAGTGAATGGCTGAGCCCCTTGTTACGCAATGGGATTCAATTTGACTTCCCGATTCACCGTCCCTACAAGGATTTGACAGCGGCTGAGAAAAAACTCTTGTGGACGGGAAATAAATATTTTGCCGGACTTACTCAATTCTTTGATCACCTCGAAAAAGAAACCTATAAAATTCAATACCGTGTTCTTTTATCCCGCTACCGGGGTAAAACGAATTGCCCGGAATGCCAAGGATCCCGCTTACGGATGGACGCTAGCTATGTAAAAATAGAAGGGACCTCACTTGTCGATTTGGTGCTTTGGCCTCTATCGAAAACCAAGGCCTTCTTTGAAAACCTTCAGTTAAACGAACACGACCAGCAGGTGTCGAAACGAATTCTGATCGAAATAAATAACCGTTTAGAATATATGGATCGCGTGGGTTTAGGGTATTTAACCTTGAATCGCTTGAGTTCCACGCTATCTGGAGGGGAGTTTCAACGCATTAAATTAGCGACCTCACTAGGCAGTGCACTAGTGGGTTCCATGTATATATTGGATGAGCCGAGCATCGGATTACATCCCCGTGATACAGAACGATTGATTTCCGTTTTAGAGATGTTGAAAAACATGGGAAACACCGTCATCGTCGTGGAGCACGAGGAAGAAGTAATGCGCGCGGCTGATCAAATTATTGATATTGGACCTGAGGCTGGACGCCATGGAGGGAACTTAATTTTCCAAGGCAACTTGACCGAGGCTTTGGCAGACAAAAAAACGGATAGCCATACTTTGCGCTTTTTATCCGGACAAGATCGCATCGAGGTACCTTATTTCCGTCGCAAGCCTTTAGCTCAGATCGAGATTACGGGTGCTACGGAAAACAACTTGAAAAATGTCGATGTAGCGATTCCTTTGGGAATTATGACGGTAGTGACAGGTGTCAGCGGGTCCGGAAAATCAACGTTAATTCGGAAGATTTTGTATCCGGCGATGCTGCGCTTATTGCAGCAAGGGACGGAAGAAACGGGCAAGTTCCGAGAAATAAAGGGAAGCACGAATAAAATTGCGAGCATCGAAATGGTCGATCAACAACCGATCGGTAAATCGTCTCGCTCGAATCCGGTCACGTATATTAAGGCATACGACGCCATCAGAGCCCTTTATTCTGAGCTGCCAGTGGCCAAAACGCGTGGCTACAAACCCGCCCACTTCTCCTTTAATGTGGAAGGCGGGCGCTGCGAGGTATGCCAAGGCGAAGGAGAAATCACCATTGAAATGCAATTCATGGCGGACATTAAGCTGCCTTGCGAATCCTGTGGCGGTTCTCGCTTCAAACAGGAGATTTTAGATGTGAAGTTTCAAGACAAAAACATCTCCGAGATTTTAGATTTAACCGTTGAAGAGGCCGTGGAATTCTTCCGCGAAAAACATCCTCGGATAGCCGATAAAATTGACCCTCTTTTCCAAGTGGGTCTAGGATATATCAAATTAGGACAATCCTCGAATTCACTTTCGGGTGGAGAAGCACAAAGGGTAAAACTGGCCAGCTTCCTAGGAAAAGGAAATCCGAACAAAGGCAAGACCTTGTTTATTTTTGACGAACCTACTACCGGATTGCATTTTCATGACATCAAAAAGCTCTTGAAAGCGATGAATGATTTAGTAGAACAAGGCGATTCTGTCGTGATTATTGAGCACAATATGGAGGTCATCAAATGTGCGGATCACATTATTGATTTAGGGCCTGAAGGCGGAGAGAATGGAGGATCTATTTGTTTTACTGGCACCCCAGAAGAGATGAAGGGCCTAAAAAATAACCCTACGGCACATTATTTAAGCCAAAAACTCTAATTTTGTTTATGTCTTCCTTCGCTAACATCAGCCAGCTCACCGAAAGAATCCAGTCGATCACGGCCGGACTTCAGCTCGTGATTCCGGAATTGATTATTGCGGGAACGATTTTATTCAGCCTGGTGGTGGAGCTTTTCTTACACGGGAAAACGGATAAATTTAGCACCTCTTGGCGCTATTTTACGGTTCAAATCCCCCTTTTACTCGCCGTCTCGCTTAGTTTTCAGCGATCAGAATTAGCTCTCACTGGTTCCTTTGCCTCTGGCTTATTCGACGTGAACGTAGGTTCGAATGCCATCAATACTTTGATTTTAAGTATCGGATTTTTGCTCATTTTAATGAACCAAATCCACAAAAAATCCCTCTCTTTTGAGGAGTTAATTGGCTTTCTATCCATTTTATTGGGTGCGCTTTTCGTTCCCATCAGTGTGTCCGCTTTGAGTTTATTTTTATCCATTGAGTTTATGTCGATGGGAACTTATGTACTGGTTAGCCTTCGAAAAGAGGCCGCTCGCGCGAGTTTGCCCTATGTTTTATTCGGCTTGGGATCGTCTGCGCTCTTTATCTATGGCATTTCGCTATTGTACGGATTGACGGGTACTTTAGATTTAATGAGTGTCGATTTTTCCCGCGGAATTTCCGTAGCAGATCCGTATTTGCGCGGCCTAGCTTTAGGACTTTTTGCGGTGGGATTATTGTTCAAAATGTCGTGGGCGCCCTTCCATCCCTGGAATCCAGATGTGATGGAGAATTTACCTGCTTCATGGATGACCTGGATTTCGACGGCACCTAAACTCGCGATTGCTTTTGTAGGGATCCGCATCCTTCCTGTCTTGCCTGTTTCTTTCGCGAATGAATTAGCCGTTTTAGCTATTCTGACGCTATTGGTTGGAAATTTAGGGGCTTTAGGCCAAAACAAAACCAAACGCCTACTCGCCTATTCCAGCATCGCTCACGGGGGCTTTATCGCCATGGCTTGGTTCTTCCAACCCCTACAAGCACTAGACGCGATTCTCTTTTACGGTTTCTTATACAGCATCGCTAGCTTACTCGTTTTCTACCTGATTGATGAATCGGGTGCGGAGGAAATCTCTTCATTCGCTGGTCTAGGATCTGCAAAACCCTTGCCTTCCTTTTTCCTGATGTCCGGCTTGATTGCCTTGGTTGGATTACCGCCTGCAGGAACGTTTATCGCGAAGCTTACTTATTTCAGTTTGCTCTGGTCAAACTATGAAATCAACCCCGCGATCGGGATCCTGATTTTACTTTTAGTGGCCATTTTTACAACGGCCGTTTCTTTGGTCTATTATTTGAAGATTCCTTTTCAATTGTATTTCAAAAAAGCGACCGAAAAATCGCCGATTTGGGTGGAATTAAGTCGCTGGCAAATCTACTCATATGGTATTTTGACTGCGATTTTGGGGCTATCTATCTTATTCCCAGAGGCTGTGTTAAATCTTTGGAAATAAGGCGTTAAAAAATTAAAAAAAATCAGCTTATTGGTCATTTATTTTGGCTAATTTTGGGCTTGATTTTCAAAATAGCCCCACGTTTCCATGTCTGATTCTATTAAGCACGAATGCGGTATTGCCCTCATCCGCCTACGAAAGCCTTTTCAGCACTACCTAGACAAATATAAAACACCTACTTACGGACTGAGCAAACTTTATCTGATGATGGAGAAGCAAGTCAACAGAGGACAAGATGGAGCCGGGGTGGCGAATATCAAAATCAACGTAAAACCAGGGCACCGTTACATTTCCAGATACCGTTCGGTAGAGCCACAAGCAGTGGCAGATATTTTTGGAAAAATCAATAAGAAATTCAGTAAAGCGCAGAAACTAGCAAAACAAGTCACGAAAGAAACAGGCATCGACGCCGTACATGATGCGGAATGGTGGCAAGAAAACGTGGCATTCACAGGGGAGGTTTTGTTAGGTCACTTGCGTTATGGAACCCACGGTCAAAACGAGATCGAAAACTGCCACCCGATGTTGCGTCAAAACAACTGGAGAAGCCGTAACCTCGTTATGGCTGGTAATTTCAACATGACGAATGTGGACGATTTGTTTAACAAATTAGTCTCCTTAGGTCAGCACCCGAAAGAAAAAGTGGATACCGTCACCGTGATGGAAAAGATCGGTCACTTTTTAGATGAGGAGAATCAACGCCAGTTTGGCAAATACAAAGACCAATACGAAAACCCAGAATTATCCGATATCATTGCCCAAGAAATCGACCTAAAACGTGTTCTAGAGCGTTCTTGCAAAGATTTCGATGGAGGTTATGCGATGGTCGGAATGACCGGTTATGGAGCGTCTTTCGTGGCGCGTGACCCAGCTGGAATTCGCCCCGCTTTCTATTATGTAGATGAGGAGGTTGCTGTAGTCGCTTCCGAAAAGCAAGCGATCAAAACGTCCTTCAACTGCGCTTACGATCAAATCAAAGAAATTACTCCGGGCCATGCTCTGATTATCGATATCCAAGGTGAAGTGAAAGAAGTACCTTTCATCGATCGCTTAGAGCAGAAATCTTGTTCTTTTGAACGCATTTACTTCTCTCGTGGATCCGATCCAGATATCTACCACGAACGTAAAAAATTAGGTCAATTATTGATCCCTCAAATTTTAGAGGAGGTACATCACGACTTAAAAAATACCGTATTCTCTTATATTCCTAATACCGCTGAAACTGCCTTCCTAGGGATGATCGACGGCTTAGAAGATCATTTAGCGAAGGAACGCAAGAAAGCCATCATGGAAGGCATTCTTTTCGAAAAAGAATTAGAAGAATTATTGACCTTCCGTCCACGTGTTGAGAAACTGATCTCGAAAGACGTCAAAGTGCGTACGTTCATCACATCAGATGACCAGCGCGATGACATGGTCGCTCACGTGTATGATACCACTTACGAGGTGATCAATAAGGAAGTGGATTCAGTCGTGATTATTGATGACTCGATCGTTCGCGGCACGACCTTAGAGAAAAGTATCCTGAAGTTATTGGATAAATTATCTCCAAAGAAAATCGTCATCGTTTCCTCCGCTCCACAAATTCGTTACCCAGATTGCTATGGTATCGATATGTCCAAAATGAAGGAATTCGTTGCTTTCCGTGCGGCCTTGGCTCTTTTAAAAGAACGTGGCCTCGAGCATATCTTAGATGAGGTTAACTTACGTTGCTTAAACGCCTTAGAAAATGGAACTGCCGCAGAAGAAAACTTTGTGAAAGCCATTTACGCGCCGTTTACAGACGAAGAAATCTCGGATAAAATTGCTGAAATCGTCCGTCCTAAAGGATTAAAAGCAGAACTTTCGATTGTTTACCAAACCGTAGCGAACTTAAATGTCGCTTGCCCAGACCATTTAGGCGATTGGTATTTCACAGGTAATTTCCCTACACCGGGAGGAAACCAAGTGGTGAATAAATCATTCGTAAACTTTATGAAAGGCATCGAAGTAAGAGCTTACTAGTAGACTACGACGACCGCACCGCGTTTTTCTTGAATCCCTTTCTCCGGATAATCAATCGCTTGGTAGCGGATGATGTAAGCGTAGGTTTCTTGAGGAACTTTGGCCCCATTATAAGTACCATCCCAGGCAAATACGGGGCCTTTCGAGCTATAAATCTGTTCCCCCCAGCGGTTATAAATCTCTAGCGAGATCACCTGAGTTCTGGATTTAGGATAGTTCGCATTCGTCTCATTCCAATTATAGGATGCTTCAAAAACATCATTCAATCCATCTCCATTAGGTGTAAACACGGTAGGCGCGATCAGAATGGCATCACATTTATCGTCAATTTTTACACTATCTTTCAGCTCACAGCCATCAGTATCCCGCAAGGTAAATTGGTAAAGTCCACTGCGATTAATCTGTAAATCCTTCGAATTCCAACCCGAAACGATTCCAGGGTTCGCCTGCCAACTAATTTGAAGATCAGCAGGTGAAGGTTTAATTTGAACTACATACGGCTGTATCGGCTTATCATTACAGATAATCCCATCCTGCTTTTGCACGGCAAGAGGATTCGTCGTAAAATTCACCTGTGTCTCTTTTTTAATGGAACATCCCGAAGCGTCTTCCTTAATCTCCAGCGAATATTTCCCAGAAGGCCTTGGCACTGTGATGAAACGCGTCGATTCTCCCGTGCTCCAGGTATAGGTAAAGGCGGCTACAGGCGGCACCGCACTAG
This sequence comes from Cytophagaceae bacterium, assembly GCA_027491195.1. Classification (GTDB taxonomy): domain Bacteria; phylum Bacteroidota; class Bacteroidia; order Cytophagales; family Spirosomataceae; genus Aquirufa; species Aquirufa novilacunae. The sequence continues at coordinate 415,278 of JAIXWQ010000008.1, forward strand.
GTCCGATTCGGCCATCTTCTTTACAGATAAAAGTATAGGAAGCAGGTAAAACGAAGGGATCCAGTAATTCCACATGGTATTCAGACGCATCTAAGAGATAGTTCGTCAGACAAGCATTAGAGATGGCCACCGTCACCACGTAGTCACCGGCTTGCTTAAAATCATAAGTCATTTCGGTACCCGTATACGAGTAGAGTAAGGTTCCAGCCGGATTTAAGGGCACTAAAACGCCATCCGCATTGCGATTAGGATCCAAAGTACTGCGGTAAATTTTCCAATCCAAACGATCATTTTTAATAGGGTCACACAAATCCTGACTCACTTTAAAATGGTAGGTCGTACCATCGCAACTTTGCTGAATACTCGGAGTGGAAGACGGTTTAGGCGTTAATACAATCGATAAAGGCAAGCCTAATCCACTCGTTGTTCCAGCCGCTAAATTCAATCCATTTCGCACAAAAGAAGCGCGAACCGTCCGTGTCGAATCCTGTAATGAGATATCCGGATTAACAATTTTCCCTAAGCTACTACTTCCATCGAAGGCTACATAAATGATAGCCCCACTTGCTGGATCCCCCTGTAGCGCTCCTATTTTACCTGGACCGGACCACAACAAACTTTTAGATTTTTGCATCAACGTGGAATCTTTCGAAGCGATTGAATATTGCCAAATCTGAGAGTTTGGAATTCCCTGCATCGACACATAGATCATTTTCCCATCAGCGGAAAACTCCACACCATAGGGACTATTCGCTAAAGGAATTCGGTACCGGTAGGTCGATTTACCTGTCGCCACATCAAAATCATACATATCTACCTGATTGGATGGAGGTGCAGAATAGGCAATGGCTAACACTTTCCCATCCCGAGAGAAATGTGTAGAAGCCGTATTGCCTGTCGCAGGACTCTGCGCATTTGCCTCTATCGGTGCCGAAATACCCGCTTTCGAAACCTTGAACGTGCGTAATAGGGTGGAATTGACATCCTGGGTTTGCAACCAATAATAATCACCTCCACCGACAGCAACGCCAAAACGCTCTGCAGATGGAGCTGGACTCAAGAATTGATTTTTGATTGTAACTCCCCCCAGTCCTCCATTCAATTTTCGGTCGTAAATACTGTAGTAAATTTGATTTTCACCCGCAGCATTACGTTGAAAAGTGAAGATATAATACTCCGCTTGACAACCTTTGCAAGTGGTTTTAGGGAGAATCGCGACCCCTTGGATAGTTGTGGAATCTCCATTTAATCCCGTTGCAACGAGTGAATTATCCTTCGCAAAAACACGGGAACCATTTGTATAGAAAATTAAATCGTTGTTCTCGTCTGTCATTTTAGCGACACCTGCTGGCGTTCGCATGGGCCCTCTTCCCACGCCAGGAGTGGAAGATCCACCGGTAAATCGCAAAGAAACATTTTGGCCAAAATCCCATCCATCCTCTCCCCCCGCCTTCGGCTTTTCCCCACAAATCTTCACCTCCATCTTCGCCTCAGCCGCACATCCAGAACCTAAATCCGTCACCACTACGGAATAACAACCTGATTCAGAAACTCGAATCGTATCGGTCGTTTGTCCCTTGGGAAACCAAGAAACGCTAACCGGGAAACCAGGCTTTGCGACCGTATTAAAAGCATTCAAGACTACCGGATCTCCTTTACAGATCATCAAGGTCGTATCATTCGCATCTTTTCCGAGTATAAAATCAGGTAAAGCCCCTATTTTTACGTCCTGGGGTCCATATACGGTGGTTTTTCCCGCCTCAGTCACGCGCAAACTTACTTTTTTAGTACCCGGGGTACAATACTGATAAACGCCGGTTCGCTGCGTTGAACTAGCTCCACCCTCCCCAAAATCCCACAAATATGTCGCAGAAGCCGGATACACATCCCGAATCTCAAAAACCGTTCCCGCCGGCGCATCCGTACAGTTATTGCATTGATTGATGCAATTGTTTCTCACCTCGATCGTTCTGGGAACTTGAGCGATCGCCGACAGGGAAACAAAAAGAAATAACAAGATCCGGTACATGGTATTGGAATTACCCACAAAATAAGTCAATAAATTGGTTATTGCGTTGCATGAATGTAAATTGCTGAGCTATGTGGACTCGTTTATCCATTTTTTTCTGTTTCCTTTTTTCACTGAGCGCTCTCCCGCTCTCAGCGCAAGATCCACAATTATCCCAAAACCTAGCTAACCCTCTACTCAATTCCCCTGCCTTCGCTGGTTTACAAGATCAAAACAAAGTCTATTTAACCCACCGCAACCAATGGCCGAATCAATCCGCTAATTACCGATATTCAGCTGCGGCACTAGAGGTCAGTCTAGGGAAAATAAATAGCGGCTTAGGGCTTTTAATCTCATCAGACAAGCAATTTTCGAGTCTTCAAACTACATCATTAGCCCTTCAATATGCCTACCATGCGAATTTGAACGAGTCTACCCTCTTATCGATGGGTTTGCAAGGTAGCCTTATATTTCGGAGCCTTGATTATAGTCGATTAACCTACGGTGATCAACTCAGTTCCTTTCTTGTTAACGGCACACTCGGATCGACACTCGATCCTACAGCTTCCCTATTTTCGAATAATGTCAATTATGGAGATTTAGGAGCTGGTCTCCTATTAAACCACTCTACTTATTGGCTAGGGGCTTCCGTTCACCATATCAATCGGCCTAACCAATCGCTACTAGAGAACTCAGATGATTTGATTGCCCCTAAATACGCCCTACAAGGGGGATTAAGCCTAGCTATTTCAGAAGGAAAAAGTATTAAACCTGTAATTTACCTTAAAAACCAAGGAAACTTCGCGCAGGTGGACCTCGGAACTTATGTGCAATTAGACCCCCTGGTGCTTGGTTTTTGGTTTAGAGGACTACCCCTTAACAAAACAACTGCTGACTCTTTTTCTAGCCGAGAATCATTGATCGGGTTGATCGGAATTCAGAATAATCGCTATTCCTTCGGCTATTCCTACGATTTCACGGTATCGGGACTCGGCGTAGGTTCCGGAGGTGCCCATGAACTGAGTTTCTCTTATGTTTTAAATTGGGATTTTGGCCAAAGAAAATCCTATCAACGCTACCGCCAGAGTTTTGCTTGTCCGAGGTTTTAGTTACAAAAAAGGGAGCAAATGCTCCCTTTTTTTAGATTCAGAATAGACTGAAATAAGTTTTCAAATCGTAGAAAATATGACGTAGGCCATTTTCTGATTTGAAAGATTATTTCAGAGTTCTTTTTACTTCTTTCATTTCGTAACACTCCAGCATATCCCCCACTTCGAGGTCGTTGAAGTTTTTCACCGAAAGACCACATTCGTAGCCAAACTTTACTTCTGCTACATCGTCTTTGAAACGCTTCAAGGCAGAGATCTCTCCATCGTGAATTACGACGAAATCACGAATGACACGAATCTTGTGAGCACGCTTCACCGTACCATCTAATACGTAGCAACCTGCTACTGTACCAATTTTGGTAATCTTAAACACGTCACGGATTTCAATATTCGATGTAATTACCTCCTCGAATGAAGGAGCTAATAGACCTTCCATCGCCGCCTTAATTTCATCGATCGCTTGGTAGATGATCGAATAATTACGGATTTCGATTTGTTCTGTATCGGCTAAACGACGAGCGTTTTGAGATGGACGAACTTGGAAAGCAATGATGACCGCATCAGAAGTAGACGCTAATGCCACATCGGATTCAGATACCTGACCTACACCTCTGTGGATAATACGTACTTGAACCTCTTCGGTCGATAACTTCATCAAGGAATCAGAAAGAGCCTCCACTGAACCATCCACGTCACCTTTTACGATTACGTTCAATTCACGGAAGGTTCCGATTGCCTTACGACGACCGATCTCCTCTAAGGTGATGTGCTTACGGGTACGTAAAGTTTGTTCACGTAGAATTTGCTCACGTTTGTTCGCAATCTCACGTGCCTCACGCTCATTTTCTAAGCAAAGTAATTTATCTCCAGCTTGTGGCGCTCCATTCAAACCTAATACCTGAACTGGTGTAGATGGACCTGCTTTTTTGATTTTGTTACCGTGGTGGTCAAACATCGCTTTCACACGACCGTAATTATCACCCGCTAACATCATATCCCCTACGTTTAATGTACCTGCTTGAACTAACAAGGTAGTTACATAACCGCGTCCTTTATCTAATTCAGCCTCGATAACAGAACCTACCGCTTTCTTCTTAGGGTTAGCCGTTAATTCAAGCATCTCAGCTTCTAATAATACTTTTTCTAATAAATCGTCGATACCCTGACCAGACTTAGACGAGATTTCTTGGCATTGGTATTTACCACCCCAATCTTCTACCAGCATATTCATAGCCGCTAATTCTTCGCGCACTTTGTCTGAATTTGCTCCGTCTTTGTCAATCTTAGAGAATGCAAATACGATAGGTACACCCGCCACCATGGAGTGGTTGATCGCTTCTTTTGTTTGAGGCATGACAGAATCGTCCGCCGCGATAACGATAATAACGATATCCGTTACTTTCGCTCCACGTGCACGCATGGCCGTAAAGGCTTCGTGGCCCGGTGTATCTAGGAAAGTTACTTTTTTGCCTGATTTCGTCTCTACCGAATAAGCACCGATGTGTTGGGTGATACCACCCGCCTCACCTGCGGCTACTTTAGCTCTACGAATATAATCTAGCAAAGAGGTCTTACCGTGATCGACGTGACCCATAATTGTAACGATAGGCGCACGCGGCACTAAATCCTCTGGAGAATCCTCCACTTCTACTTCGACTACATCAATTTCCTCTTCTGCAGACACAAAGCTAACTTCGAAGCCAAATTCATCCGCAATTACCGTAATGGCTTCCGCATCCAAACGTTGGTTAATCGAAACGAACATCCCTAAGCTCATACAAGCCGAGATTACTTCGTTCACTGAAACGTCCATTAAAGAAGCTAAATCTGATGCGGAAATAAATTCCGTCACCTTTAATACTTTTGCCTCCTCATCTTCAGCCATCATACGAGCTTCCTCTGCCTCCGCACGACCTTTACGCTTCTCCCGACGCTTGTCCGCACCGAAACTTTGCTTATTGGTCGCACCTTGCAAACGAGCCATCGTAGCCTTGATTTGCTCTTGGATGTCTTTATCTGACAATTCTCCTTTAGGTGCTGGTTTAGCCCCTGGAGCTGGTTTCTTATTGAAATCTTTTTTATCACCTGGACGACCACCTGTACCTGGAACGGATGGAGCTGGTTTTTTCTCTTCCTTGATGATACGCTTGCGCTTGTGTTTCGCGTTATTTCCGCGATCACCCGCTGCTGGCAACTCAATTTTACCCAAGACAGTTAGACCTTTCAAGGTCTCTCCTTTTGCCTCAATTAATTGAATATCTTCCACAACAGGCTCTGTAGCAGGTGTTTCCACTACAACCGCAGGCTTAGGTGCTTCTACCACTGGTGCAGGCTTCTCCACGACCGGTTCTGGCTTAGGTGCCGGAGCTGGTATAGGTTCTGGCGCCTTTTCTGCCTTAGGAGCAACTGGATTACCTTTTTTATCCAATTCGATTTTTCCCAAAATCTTCAATCCCACCTGCTTCTCCACTGCCGGTGCCTCTGCTACAGGAGCTGGTGCCTCTGGAGCTTTCGGCGCTTCTGCGACTGGAGCTGGCTTCTCCACCACTGGCTCTGGAGCTGGTGCAGGTGCTTCAGCCACCGGTTCTGGTGCTGGAGCTGGCTTAGGAGCCTCTACAGAGGATTCCAAAATATGGTTCGCACCATATTCCTTCGCTAACAAAGTCAACTGCTCAAAGTTCAGTTTGGCGTTGGGGTTATTGTCAATTTTGTGACCTTTCGCAGAGAGAAACTGAAGGATCGTAGACGTTCCCACGTTTATTTGCTTTGCTACAAGGCTCAACCGCATTGTTTTTTCTTCTGCCATAAAAAATTACAAAAAACTAAATTCTTTTTTCTTAAATAAATTACTCAAACTCAGAACGTAATACCGCTAAGATCTCATCGATCGTACCTTCTTCTAATTCCGTTCTACGCTCTAACTCTTCTTTAGATAATGCCAAAACTTGCTTCGCAGTATCTAAACCGATTTTGTGAAGCTCATCTAAAATCCAAGCTTCAATCTCGTTAGAGAATTCTGTCAATTCCACATCCTCATCATCTAGCTCATCCTTAGGTACATCACGGAATACATCGATTTCGTAACCTACTAATTTACCAGCTAACTTGATGTTTTGACCTCCACGACCGATCGCCATAGAAACCTGATCAGAATTTAAATAAACTGAGATACGGCGACGCTCTTTGTCAATAGCCATTGAATTCAATTTCGCTGGGCTTAATGTACGCGCTACCAATAACTCTAAATTATCTGTGAAGTTAATCACGTCGATATTTTCGTTTTGTAATTCACGAACGATACCGTGAATACGAGAACCTTTCATACCTACGCAAGCACCTACTGGATCGATACGGTCATCGAATGACTCTACCGCCACTTTAGCACGCTCACCTGGTTCACGAACAATCTTGCGGATCGTTATCGTACCATCGTAGATTTCTGGAATTTCTTGCTCGAATAAACGCTCTAAGAAGACCGGAGAAACACGAGATAAAATGATACGCGGTGTACCATTCGCCATTTCCACTTTGTGAATAATCGCTTTAATCGTCTCCCCTTTCTTGAAACGATCTTTCGAGATCATTTCCGTCTTAGGCAATACTAATTCGTTGTCTTCGCTATCTAAAAGGATTAATTCGCGACCTAAGATTTGGTATACCTCTGAAGTCACTAATTCGCCTACTAAGTCTTTGTATTTTTCATACAAACCTTCTTTTTCGATGTCTTTGATCTTTTGAATCAAGGTCTGGCGAGCAGTTTGAACTACACGACGACCAAAATCCTCCAGCTTTACAAGCTCAGCCACCTCTTCACCGATTTCGAAATCGGGCTCGATTAACTTCGCCTCACTCAAAGGTATTTTGTCGAAATCCCAAATATCTTCGGAATTATCGTCTACGATTTCGCGGCTACGCCACATCTCTAAGTCGCCGCTTTCGGCATTGATAATGACATTAAAATTCTCGTCGGCACCAAATTTCTTACGAATCATAGTACGAAAAACCTCTTCCAAAACCGCGATCATCGTCGGTTTGTCAATGTTTTTCTCCCGAGCAAAGTCTGAAAATGACGAAATTAATTCAACACTGTTCATTGCTATCTCTTCTTTGTTTATTGAAATGACACTTGTACTTTTATTTTATCTACCTCAGCTAAAGGGAACCAAGTGGACTCTTTCGCTACGATTTTTCTATGCTTTACGGTCTTCTCCGTTAGAATTTCAACTGCCTCTTCCGTGTAAGAAACTAAAGTCCCCTCTACGTTTTCGGCCTCCTTCTTTTTCATCCAAACCTTCACCTTACGGCCTAAGTTCTTCTGAAATTGCCAGCCTTGACTTAAAGGAAAGTCCAGACCCGGCGAAGACACTTCTAAATTATAGGCTTCTTCGATCAACATACCCTCTTCAATGAAATGAGCTAGTTTACGGCTCATCAAAGCACATTGGTCGATTGTCACCCCTTCAATGGTATCTACTAAGATGGTTATTAAGGTTCTTTTCGTCCCTTGTGACACCGAAAAATCCACTAATAACAAAGGGCCTTCGCCGATGTATTCCAGTGTCCAATCTTTCAGTTTACTCGTTAAATCCATCTTTCCGTAGGCCTATTAAAACAAAAAGAGGGATTAAAACCCCTCTTCTTTTCCTTAAATTCTGTACAAAGATACGTCATTTTTTGGTAAAAACAAGATTGAGAAGCTTTATAAGAAGACTCTGTCAGATGAGATTGCATTTTTTTTCGTTATTTGCAGTTCGAAATCACTGTAACCAAAGAATGAAATTTGCGTCTATCTTACTCCTTTTTTGTTTAAGTAGCTTAGCGCCGGATAGACAGCCTATCCCACCCGACTCCCCTATCCGCTTGTTTTTCATTCAACGTAGCACGAATATTAATGTCGCTGTTTATGATGCAAATTTGGTAGGAGGCAAACTTAATCCCAAAGATCCGGTTAGAACCTATTGGTATAAATTCAATACCAAATCACCCATAGAAGAATTAACGACCATCCAACGGACCCTAGCCTATGGCCTCTACACGAGCCCCATTTCAGGGGCATATAATACGTATGAAGGCCATTTTTTAGCCTACAGAAAACGAAAATTTGTTGTAAAACAAGATGCAAATGGCATCCCTTATGCCTTGTTCCAAATCAATAACAAGTTGCAAATCCTCAAGCGCGTCTATGTTAAAGTGGACGAATCGAAGTTTCTCACCACGGTGGATTACATCGAGCTTTTTGGGAAAGATCCGGTGACGGGGAGGGATGTGTATGAGAAATTCAAGCCTTGAGCTTTGCATAGCAAAGCGAAAGCATAAATAATAAAGCACAAAGCATAAAGAGTCCGAAGGAAATGAGTCCGAAGGAAAATCTTTATTCTTTGTGCTTTATTCTTTATTCTCTAAAAATTTCCCGTCAGGGAAATTTGAACGTTCCTCGGTTGCCCGCTATAGCCTGTAATCTCTAAAATTTGTTGATTCAGCGCGTTTTTCAACATACCTGAAAGTTTCCAATTTTTATTGATTTGGTAGTGAATCGATAGATCGGTCCACAAATAAGCGTCCATCGGATTTGCTTTTACGGAATAGCTGGACTCGTCGTAGAAGTAGTCCGTTCTTTGGCCTACATACTGATTATTCATCCCCACAGACCACTTAGGATGAAGCTTATATTGCATACTCAAATTCCAGGCATTCGATGGACGACGAATTAAAGACGAATAGGTCGAATCGCGATCGATCATCTCGCCCTTCAGGTAGGTATAATTGAAATCCGCTTGAAACTTCGCCGTTTGATACGAAAGCTCGAATTCGATGCCTTGCGTTTTTTGGCGGGAGATATTTTGGTATTTACCAAAAGGCTCGACATCCATCGACTGAAATACGATCCCTTGATTTACCTCGTTTTGGAAGCCTACGACACGAATCTTCCAAGATTTAAACTTCTTTTCCGCTCCTAATTCAAACGTTTTGCCCTGTTCTGGCTGCAAGTCCAGATTCCCATAAGGTGAAGCAAGTTGGTAAATAGACGGCGTTTTAAAACTCGTATAGTAATTCACAAACAGCTTCGCCGTCTGCGAAATAGCCCAGTAAGGATTTAAGTTATAAGTAAAGTAATTCCCAAAAGTCGATTGAGCATTCCACCTCGCCCCTAGTTCATAGCCTAGTTTACGGCCACTTTGCTGAAAAGTCGCGTAGGTTCCCACAATCTGCTGCGTCTTTTGCTTTTCGCTCAAATCTGGGGAAATATAAGGACCATAGTCGCTGATGGACAGGTCACTTTGCTCCGTTTTTTGGCGTCTAAATTCTGAACCTACTAATAGCGCCGCATTTTCTTTAACAGGAATCTTCACAAAAGCCTCGAATCCCTGACTCAAACCCGTATAAGAAGATAGTCCAAATTTCGACCACGCATTCGCCGGAATATCCGTAGAATCATTCCTAAACTCCCGGTGAATTAAGTCCTGAAAGGCACGAACCGTCCAGTTTTTCACCTGATACTGGCCTCTAAACGAATGACTTGTCGCTTTAGAGGTATAATCGCGATCATCGACAAAGGGTCCATTATCTAGATTCCCTTGGTACAATTGCGATGAATAAGCGAAATCCAGATTTCCATTTTTGCCAAAATCCCTACCCCATTTCACCCCCCAGCTTTGCTGCTTAAATCCGTCAGCCTCCGCTTTCCCTTGCGCAATTTTAGCAGAAGAAAAACCGTCAGTCGCGTAATTTTGGGCCTGAATTTGCAGGCTATTATTTCCTTTTCGAGTCGACCAAGAAATCTGTTCCTGATGAGTTCCCAAACCTCCTCCTTGCAACACAACCTGCAACGATTTCGCATTTTTACGGGTCACTAAATTAATGACAGCCGCCATCGCATCCGATCCATACAAAGTCGATTGCCCACCTTTCAAAATCTCAATACGCTCGATATTGCTCAGATTGATCAAATTCCAATCCATCACCGACGAAATATGCGAGGGATCATTCAACGGAAATCCATCCATCAATAAAAGCACATGTCCCGTATTCGCCCCTCTCACATAGATCTCTTGATTTGTCCCCGGCGCGCTGCGCGCGCCTACTACTGCGACACCTACACTTTGCTGGAGTAATTCACCTAAACTTTTCCCCGCGTTGGCCTGGATCATTTCGGCTGAAATCACCGAAACTACTTTTCCTGTGCGCGCTAACTTCTCGGGGTACTTCGGCGCGGAGATAGTTACTTCGCTGAGCGTGGAATCCCTTTTTAGAGTAGAGAGAGGAGAGTAGAGAGTAGAGATGGTAAATGGTGAATGGTAAATGGTGGATGACATCGACTGCCCACTGCCCACTGACCACTGACTACCGGCTACTGACCACTGACTACCAGCTACTGCCGCGAAGCGGCCACTACTGACTACTGGATACCGACTACCGGCTACTGACCACTGACTACCAGCTACTGCCGCGAAGCGGCTACTACCGTCTACTCCCGACCACATCGCGGCCGCAATAACTACTACGTTTAACATGTTTTTTTGCCCTTTCAGGCCTGTGAAATAAAAAGGTAATCGAACGCTCGACCTCGGATCATCCTCCGTAACGCAAGGTCAAGAATAGGGAAAGGCAGGTCTCCTGACTCATTTCCATTGCTTTTCGGCCTTCCCAGCGACGCCAGTGACCCTAGATTGAAAAGCTTTTTGAAAATTCACAGTTGCGGGGACAGCTTTGGACTTACACCAAATTCCCTATTAATCAACGCCGTTCGAAGCGACGCAGAACCTTTCGCTGACACAAAGGTAATTCAATTTCTATTTTATCAAGTTGTTGGGCCAAACAATCGAAATATATTCTTCTATTTTGTAAAAAGAAACAGACACTATGGAAACGAAAATACGCTGCCGCTGGTGTGGCACAGATGAATTATACCAAACTTACCACGACCTGGAATGGGGAAATCCGGAGCACCGAGATGACGCGCTTTTTGAGCTCCTCATTTTAGAAGGCTTCCAGGCCGGCCTCTCTTGGATCACTATTTTGAAGCGACGCGAAGCCTTCAGAGAAGCCTTCGCGCATTTCGACTATCAGGTCCTTTCTAACTGGTCCGATGAACAGCTCGAAGCCCAAATGCAAAACGAAGGAATTATTCGAAATCGCCTAAAAATCAATGCCGTGCGAACGAATGCGCAGGCTTTTATAAAAATTCAGGAAAAATTTGGTAGCTTTAACCAATATATTTGGGAGTTTGTGGGCCACACGCCTATCCTAAACCACTTTGCCCATCACGGAGAATTACCCGCTAGCACAGAAATTTCTGTCTTACTGAGCAAATCTCTGAAGAAGAATGGCTTCCGATTCGTCGGACCCACCATTTGTTATGCCTTGATGCAAGCGGCTGGATTAGTTAATGATCATACAACCGAATGCTTTCGCCATCCTAATAATAGCTAGATGAACAAAAGGATAGTCATTATCCCCACTTTCAATGAGATTGAAAATATCGAAGCCATCCTTTTAAAGGTGTTGAGCTTGGATCCCATTTTCGATGTCTTAATCGTGGATGATGGTTCTCCTGATGGCACTGCCCAGGAAGTGAAACGTATCCAACAAGCAAATGAAGGACGTATTCACTTATTGGAGAGAAAAGGCAAATTAGGATTAGGCACTGCCTACATTGAAGGCTTTAAAATCGCCCTAGCGAAAGGATACGATTTCATCTTTGAGATGGATGCAGATTTCTCCCATAATCCGGATGATTTAATTCGTCTTTTCAAAGCGTGTGCTACACCCGCTGAATTGAAAGCTGAAAACCTAGACGAAGCAGAAGCCGGAAACGGAGACATGTCCATCGGCTCTCGTTATATCAACGGGGTGAATGTGGTCAACTGGCCTATGAGCCGTGTTTTAATGTCCTATTTTGCCGGATTTTATGTTCGCTTTATCACGGGCATGAAGGTGCAGGATGCGACAGCAGGATTTGTTTGCTACCGCAGAAATACGCTAGAAACTTTACCATTAGACCAAATCAAGTTTATCGGCTATGCTTTCCAAGTTGAGATGAAATTCACCACTTGGAAATATGGCTTTAAACTGGTGGAGGTACCCATCATCTTTACAGATCGCACGAAGGGAACAAGTAAGATGTCAGCGAATATTTTCAAAGAGGCTATCTTCGGAGTGATTCAGATGAAAGTGAATAGTTTGTTCAAACGTTACCAAGCCTAAGATGAGCTATACGGTCTTAAAATCCCTTCATATCATTTTTGTGGTCAGTTGGTTTGCTGGACTTTTTTATCTTCCGCGTTTATTGGTTTACCATGTAGAGGCACAGGATAAGGCCGAACCGGAGAAAAGTATTTTGGCGAAACAATTCGAGAAAATGCAAAAGCTGCTTTTCAATGCCATTATGATCCCTGCGATGTTTTTGACTTGGATCACTGGCTTATCGCTGATTTATGTGGCCTGGCTATCTAGTTTCGCCAGCCAAGGATGGTTGCATTTGAAATTAGCCTTTGTGGTAGCCATCACGATTTATCATTTCGTTTGTAGACATCTGATTCTTCAATTCAGAAAAGGGAATTTTCTGCTTTCTGGTCCACAGTTACGACTATTCAATGAAATCGCTACGATTCTTTTAGTCGCTGTTGTATTTCTAGTGGTGGCTAAAAATACCCTGGATTGGATGTATGGATTAGGGGGATTTGTGATTTTTGCCATCGTCATCATGGCGGCGGTGACCATCGTAAAGAAAATCAGAACGAAAAACTAGGACATCGATCTGTCCATGTCGCGCTTCACATCTTTCTCTTTTATATCATCTCGTTTATCGAAGGTCTTCTTTCCTTTCGACAGGGCAATGTTCAATTTCGCGTAACCCTTATCAGAGATAAATAGGCGCGTAGGGATGATGGTCAAACCCACGTTCTTCAATTCCTTTTGTAATTTACCTAGCTCGCGTTTTGACAATAATAATTTGCGATCTCGCAACGGTTCGTGGTTGTAATGGGTACCCTCCTCGTAAGCGGAGATGTGCATATTGCGCACAAAGAGTTCCTCTTGAAAGAAAACACAATAGGCATCGGTGAGATTCGCTTTTCCCTGGCGGATTGATTTTATCTCCGTTCCCATTAAAACCAAGCCCGCCGTGAAGGTATCGATGAATGCGTATTCAAAGGATGCCCTGCGGTTCTTAATTTCAACAGTCTTTTGGATTTTTTCTTTTGCCATTGGGAATAAAAAAAGCCACACAGCTGAAACACTGCGTGGCTAAATTCAGCTATTTGCTATTACTTATCTTCTTTTTTGTCGCCTTTTGTTGCAGCGTACTCTTTGTTCAATCCTTCGATGATTTTGTTTGTTACATCTACTGAAGCATCAGCGAATAAAATTCCGCCACCTACTTTAGAATAACCTAACACAAACTCATACTTGTTTGCTTTGTTTGTCTTTGCGATATAATCACGAATGTTATTGTATAACTCTTCGTTCTTCTTTGCTTGCTCTTGACCTAACTCCGCTTGCTTTTGTTGAGAATATTGTTGCAATTCAGCTCCTTTTTTCTTCAAAGTCATGTCTGCCGCTTGTAACTCTGCTTGAGTCATCGCTGAAGCACGTTGTTGAATTGCTTGTAATTCAGCTTGAAGAGATTGCTCTTTTTGGCCCAAATCAACTTGTAAACGGTATCCTTTATTTTCAAACTCCTTTTGAGCGTCTTTGTAAAACTGGTAGTTCGTTAATAACGAATCAGAGTTTACGAAAACAATACGTCTTCCATCTGCTGTCGAAGCACCTAAGCCTGCTGACGCGCTATCTGAATTTTGGTAAAATAAAAAGGCAATTGCGATGGTTAAAACGCCCAACCAAGCGTAAGGTAAATTTTTCACGTGTTTATTTTTATTAATTGGATTGACGGCAAATATACAAGGTCTGTATCGTTTGTCCTAAAAAATTATTATTTCTGTCTTAATCTAGCTCCAGCCCAGGTCCAAATACCACTAAATAAGCCTCCTAGCACACCAGTCACGGCAAATAAAGCGAACACATTCCCCTTCAATGGAAATACTTGAGCCATTCGGCCAGGTAGTGTACTCGGGTGTTGTAAATCAAGCCACAAGGCTGCCATCACCCACAAAATAAAGCCCGCCAGGAAGCCCGTTAAAAAACTTGACTTTACAGGCATATTCAATACAAAGGCGATCAACCCAAAGGCCACTCCCATCGCATACCAGGGCAAATAAATACCCACTAGGGCACCTATCACGATCAATATCAAACTATAGATTAATTGCTTCATAGACTTATTTAGATAAAGTGATTTTCTTACGTAAACGATTTGATTTCTCCTCAGGAGATGTTAAATAAAGCAGAGGTTTAAGCTCTCCTTTGGCCCATGTATCAATCAAATCATCGTAATGACTACTACCCGGATTTCCAGACTGACCGCCTGGATAAACGCCATAGGCTCTCGGTTTACCCTCTTTCGAAAGCTCCACGACTAAACGCCAAGATGGCCCCGTCTTCGTTGTGGAAGCATTTACAATCGTTCCACCACCCCCAATCGGGATATTTAAACGAGATAATGCATCCATCCCTGGAATCAAGTGACGCACACCCGTTTGCTTGTGCTTGTACCAAGCCCACTCAGGCCCCTGCGGACCATGTTGTTTCAAGAGCGTATCCACGTTCGCTTGCAAGGACTTCATCACGATATCGGACATCGACTCCTTTGCCGGCGTCTTCGTATCATCCCACCAGCGAGCTGTTGGTTCTGATTTAATCAATTGAATGGTGCGATCCATAGATGGACGGCTCATCGGAACCTTCTCATCAGCAGAGAACTCATCACTCCAAAGACATTCCTGAAGCGTCAGCACCCAGTTTTCAAAAATGGTAGCTTCCACAGATTCTGGGCTATTCACTAAATTCCAAGATTTTAAGGCTGCTAATGCTTTCGATTGAGCCGCCGTTGGCGATTTTACCTGGTCAAAAAGCAAAGGCAATAATTCACGGGCACGTATGTTGAAATTATCGTTTTGGAGACCTCTTAAAGAATCCATCGTAATTTTCTCCATCACCGCTAGGCGCTCATTGATGCGACGTCCACGCTCCGATGGCGCATATTGCCAGCCTAAATAATAGGGATAGGACGGATCCACCGAGAATTGATTCGCTGAACTCACGAATCCGCGAACCGGATTCTTCACGTGCGGATTATGCGCTTGTGGAATAAATCCTTGCCAATCAGCTGCGGCATCCGTTCCATCTAATAAATACTTTCCTTGCAATTTCGACTTCAATGGAAACTTACCATTCACCCATAAAGCGATATCCCCTTCATTACTAGCAAACACGAAGTTTTGCGCCGGAGCAGAATAGTAGGTCAAAGCTTTCGCGTAATCGGCATAGTTTTTCGCGCGATTCAATTGATAGAAAGTCGTTAATTCTTGAGATTTCTCATGCGCAATCCAACGAAGCGCGTGTCCTACCGGAATGTTCGAACGGAACGGTTTTTCATGAGAAAGATAAACCACAGGACCATGGTGAGTGAAGAAAATGGTGTCAACCATATCTTTCTTCCCTTTAATCTTGAAGGTTTCAATACGCATGGTCGTTTTCTTCCATTTTCCATCGTGCCAATACTCCTTTTTAGAAGCATCCTTAAACTTCACTTGGTACCAGTCTAACACGTCAGAACCCACGTTCGTTACACCCCAAGCTACGTTTTTATTGAAACCAATGATCACATTTGGCGTTCCTGGCATCGTAGATCCATACACATTCACACCAGGTGCAACTAATTGCATTTGGTACCAAATCGATGGAAGAGATAACGTTAAGTGCGGGTCATTCGCTAAAATAGGTAAACCTGAAACCGTTTTATTTCCAGCTACTGCCCAGTTATTCGACCCGATGTTCGGATCTTTTTCTGGAGTAGACATCGAAGATCCTAAACCAGTAAAGTCTGCTGGACCCGCTGGAATAGGTACCGGCTTGAAATCAACAGGAGAACCTACGGGAATAATCGGGCTTTCTTGGAAGGGATAATTTGGGAATAAATCCTCTGCTACCTCGCGACCATACTTGCGTAAGATGTTGGTCATCTTCAAATCATCCGTACCAGACGCTAACACGAAAGACATGTTTTTTAGGAACAAGGCGCTCTTAATCGGCGTCCAAGGCTCAGGACGGTAGTTCAACAATTTGTATTCAAGGGGCAATTGGCGGTCTGACAAGGAAGCGATGTAGGCATTCACCCCGTCTGAATAGGCTTCCAATGCGGTTTTAGCAGCAGGATCTTCCTTCATTCCTTCAAATGATTTCTCTGCTCCATACACCGAACCCATGCGGCGTTGGAATTGATCTGAGGCGATACCTTTTTCGCCTACAATTTCGGAAATACGACCACCTGCGAAGTGTGTTTGGAATTCCATTTGCCATAAACGGTCTTTGGCAGTCAAATAACCCTGAGCTAAATACAGATCGTGGTCATCCTGTGCGAAAACGTGCGGCACACCCATCTCGTCATAAACAACTTGAACGGGCTGATGTAAACCAGCGATTTGCAAGGTTTCTTCTGTGGGCTCGCCAGAGTCTGGGCTTTCAGCATTCATCCAGAAGCCGTGGAAAGGGCTAAATATTTTTCCAATGGGAGGAATTGTTCCCCAGCTTTGGTTCATCGCATAGGTTAAAAACAGGGCGATGGCCAAAGGAAAAGCAGATTTAATGATTTTCATTGATGAAATAGGGATAGATAAATGAAATATCCGAAGATTTTTTTCTATTTTAGAAAGACAATTTTACAAAATTGTTCCTTTACGCCCAAATAAATTATCTTTAAAGCTATATGAAAAGACGCACCTTCCTTCAAACAACCACACTATTGGGCGCAGGCCTATCTGCCACCGCAAAAACGGCGGTTTCAGAACCTCTCATTATTGCCACCTGGAAAAATGAGAAAGCGACCATCGCAGGTTGGAATAAACTGATGGAAACAGGGAAAGCGCTCGATGGCGTAGAAGCTGGGGCAAGAATTCCGGAAGCAGATCCGAATGATACTTCGGTGGGTTACGGCGGTTATCCAGATCGCGATGGCCATGTGACTTTGGATGCTTGCATCATGGATCACCTTGGCAATGCCGGGTCTGTTACCTTTTTAGAAGGCATTATGCACCCTATTTCTGTAGCCAGAGCTGTGATGGAAAAAACACCTCACGTGATGTTATCAGGTGCGGGGGCTTTGAAATTTGCGTTAGATCAAGGGTTTAAAGTAGAGAACTTACTTACGGAAAGTTCGAAGAAGGCTTGGGAGGAATGGAAAAAAGAATCCAAATACGAGCCTGTCATTAACATCGAACGACACGATACCATCGGTTTATTAGGGATCGGAAAAGCGGGTGAAATCGCGGGAGCTTGTACCACGAGTGGTTTAGCCTTTAAAATGCACGGACGTGTGGGAGACTCCCCTATCATTGGTGGAGCTGTTTTTTGCGACGATGAAGTAGGCGGCGCTTGTGCCACGGGATTAGGGGAATTCGTGATGAAGACCTTGGGATCCTTCCTAATTGTAGAATTAATGAGACAAGGCAAGTCGCCACAGCAAGCATGTGAAGAAGCCGTGATGCGCATCGTGAAACGCTATAAATACAAGGAATTTCAGATTGGTTATTTAGCTATCAATAAAAAAGGAGAACATGGCGCCTATGCCATTCAAAAAGGATTTAATTACACCATTACTAAAAACGGGAAAACGCAAGTGCTTGAGAGTGCGTCCTACATGTAATATTTATGGCAGCAGAAAAGAAAAAATATTTGTTCGAGATTGCCTGGGAAACCTGTAATCAAGTAGGCGGAATTTATACCGTTATCCGAACAAAAGTACCCTCCATGGTCGAAAAATGGGGCGATGATTATGCCTTATTAGGACCGTATTTTCCCCAAACAGCGGCCGCAGAATTCGAGCCCGTCACCGTAACCGAGGAAACTCCTTTGGAGCGAGCGGTTTTGAAATTACGTCAGGCTGGTTTAGGCGTTCATTATGGCTATTGGTTGATCACCGGTAAACCTAAAATCGTTTTATTCGAGCTAGATTCCTTACTAAAAGAGGTGGATGCGATCAAAGGACGCATCTGGGATAATCACAAAATCTCAACCCTAGGAGTAGAAGATTTAGTGAACCAAACCATTGTTTTTGGCGAGATGATCCGTCTACTTTTAACGGAAGTAGCAGAAGAGAATAAGAATAAAACGCAACTAGTGGCCCACTTCCACGAGTGGATGGCGTCTACGGGTCTACCGGATTTAAAGAAAGACAAGGTCAAAATCTCAACGGTTTTCACTACACACGCGACGATGCTAGGCCGCTATTTAGCGGGTAATGTGCCTAATTTCTACGATGTGATCGAAAACTTCGATTGGTTCAAAGAAGCAAAACATTACGGCATCGAGGCGCAAGCTTGTTTCGAGCGTGCTGCTGCACAAAAAGCCGACGTATTAACTACAGTCAGTGACATAACAGCCAAAGAATGCCAGTATTTCCTAGGCCGAATCCCCGAATTAATTCTACCGAACGGTTTAAATATCCAGCGTTTCGCTGCCCTACACGAGCACCAAAACCTGCACTCCAAATACAAGCAAAGCATCTCGAACTTCGTCATGGGTCACTTCTTCCAAAGTCAACCCTTTGACCTAGATCAAACCCTGTATTTATTTACCTCCGGTCGCTTCGAATATTCGAACAAAGGATATGACATCACATTAGATGCATTAGCCATCCTGAATCGCAAGATGAAAGAGGCGGGATCGAAGAAAACGGTCGTGATGTTCTTTGTCACGAAGCAACCGTATCATTCGATCGACCCGGAAGTCTTGCATTCCCGTGCGGTACTAGATGAGATCCGTGAGAATTGCCACGCCATTGAAAAAGAAGTAGGCGAGCGTTTATTCAATGCCTCCGCCTCTTCGAACGATTTACAGTTACCGGATTTGAATGCGTTCGTGGATGAATATTGGAGGATGCGTTTGCGTAGAACGGTGCAGACTTGGAAGACGAATGCACGTCCAAAAGTCGTAACTCACCTCTTAAAGCAAGAGGACGATATTATCCGGAATTTACACCGCACGAATCTCTTAAATAACCCAGAGGACAAGGTCAAAGTGGTGTACCACCCCGACTTTATTGTGTCGACAAACCCGCTTTTTGGCTTGGATTATGGCCAATTCGTACGAGGTTGTCACTTAGGTGTTTTCCCGAGCTATTACGAACCTTGGGGTTACACACCTTTAGAATGTATGGCGCGCGGGGTACCTACGGTGACTTCGGACCTTTCTGGTTTTGGCGATTATATGATGCAAATTATGCGCGATTACGAACAATGGGGTGTAAGTGTGGTGAATCGCAAAACACAAAGCTACCAGGAGGCAGCGGAACAATTAGCGAACCTCTTGTTCAAATTTGTACAGCAATCACAGCGCGATCGAATCACGCAGCGTAACCGCGTAGAGAGTATCGCAGATACCTTTGATTGGTCAAACTTACGCTCGTATTACGATACGGCGCACGAACTTGCGATCATCAAAAAGAAAAGATAATTAAAGATGCTTCCAGGCCTCGCGTTTACTTAGCGGGGCCAACGCATTATTTCCCACAAAATCCATCACCCATTCCGGGTCGGTTCGAGCGTATTGGCGAAGTGCCCAGCCGATGGCTTTTTGAATAAAAAATTCCTTAGATCCACTTAAAGCTTGAATGGTTTTCGCGAGTAAAACGGTATCCGTTTTATCCTTGTAACCAAGCGAAAAAACGAGACAAAAACGCTGCAACCAAAAATTCCCAGAATCCATCCAACGCTGAATCCATACATCGCGTTCCTCCGGAAATTTCAAGAAATAGGGCCCTAGAATTTGTGGGGCTAAGAAATCAACCACATCCCACCAAGAGTCCTCTCCTACCCAAGATTCGAACAGAGCAGGCAAACGCTTGTCCCAGGATTTTTTTGCCTGCTTTACGTATTCCATCGCGACATACTGAAACTCCCGTTCCGGCATGGCGAATAGCTGAGAAGATACCTCGAACCAATCTCCTGAGGATCCGTATTGTTTGTACAAGTGCTTAAAAACCTCTTGACGCTCCGGCTTTTTCACACCCAGAAACGGGTATTTCTCTCGCATGTACTTGCGCATCCAAAACGCATTATCTGCATCTGCTAGATCACGTAATGCTTCTGTGATCGCAGGAATAAATTGACTCATCTATTAGTGAAATAAATTTTACCTTTCATCCCTCCATCTTCAATCGCCCACTTCGAGGCATCAAAAGGCTTGTATCGGATATCCACAAAGTTAATCTCATAGAAATTTTTCCACACCACCCCTTGCTGATCCATCTTCCGAATGCGATTCGCTGAATTAGAAACCACTTCGATTTCAATCTGATTTTGTTCTTGCAAGGTGCCTGAAGGAATAGCAAGTTGGAAAGGGAGCGACCAAATCATCCCAATGTCTTTCCCATTGATTCGAACCTTGGCCATATCTCGTAGGTCTGTGAGATGCAAGACTTTGGCAGCGGCTAGTTGATCCGCATTTAAGTTTAGATTAAAGCGGTAGCGAGCGGAAGGAGCATCCGCTATTGAGGTATCTAGGTGCGTGTAATAGGCAAAATCTGGTAAATCAAACGTGCGAGAACCGACGGAAACTTGTAGGTTCTGTGGGGCGACTTCCGTAATGATTTTTGCTGCAGCTATCGGAGTAGCAGACGGAATTTTAGCGATCGATTTAATGATCACACTTTGGCCGGGAGCTAAAGAAAGCCAAGCCTCTGAACCTTTTTTACCATAGCTTTTTATGTCCGTCAAGGGATCCCATACCTCGTAATTTCCAGCGATTTTTTTCAAGGAAATAGAACCCTCTGAAAATTTCGATTGCAAATTCGTCACAAAATAGGCCGCGCCGGAAGGAGTCTTTTTACGAAGAAAGGATAGGCCTTTTGTAGACATCGACTCCGTCGAAACACCCAGACGAGCTAACTGATCAGCCGGATCTGAAAGCACGCGCATTAATAAGGCGTTGCGGGCGTTCTCCCAACGTTCTTTGGCCTCCTTCGTAGCACCGTAGGTATTCAAATGAAGAGGTAAATGTTCTAAGAAATAGACCGGATAGCCTTGCTTCACCCATTTCGCAAGCAACTCCAGCGTCTCAACGGAAACATAGTGCGTGGCAGGAATTAACAAGACTTTGTAATTTCCACCGGACTTGGTTTTAAAGGTCTTCGTAGGCGTCAGCACAAGATCCGTCAACAAATCATCCGAAATATAGTCCACCGAGAAACCTTTGTTCTGCAATAATTCAGACCATTTCCCAAAAGACGTATTCTTCAACCACACCCGACTATTCGCATGTAGTTCGAGGGTATGCAATTTCCCTGAACCATTATTATCGTGCCACACATCTTCCATCGGAAAATACAAGAGTGCATCGCTATCCGTCGGATTCGCCTGCAACATCGTCTGCACATTTTCGATGTATTTATTCAAAGCGGGCATGGCCTCCCAAAAATGACTTTGGGGATTAAAGTTCGTACTCGCATAAAACAACCAACCTGGCCACGCGATTTCCGGTGGAGAATAAGTCGCCCCATGAAAGAAGACGTGATTCACACCACCCACGAAAACTTGATCTAAAACCGGTTTCACCTGCGCAATCGAAACCTTGAAGTGATTCCCTAACCAAGTCGCTGTTTCAGCAGAAACCAATTTCTTGCCTGTCAAATTCGCCGCCGAACTCGCTAATTTAAGCGCCCGAATATCCGGTATCCCAAAAGTGGTAGAATCATATTCCGGATCCACTAGGTAACCTGGAATATCAAAAGGCTTAGATCCGAAAAACTCTGCTTCCGGAATATCCGCCGCCGCATAAATGTCTAGTAAATTACCGGGCGAACCATGGGCTTGATTTCGAGAAGTAAAGCCCATCGAATTAATCCAATGATCGAAAGGAAGGACAAAATTGCGCTGTAAAAGGGTCGAAATCGTCCGGTGGTAATCGGCGAAAATTTGGTTTTCCTCCTCTGATTCCGCCTTCTTTTTAGCAAGCACATCGAAGTGTTTTCGTAAATCGTAGCCGTTCAATCGTTGAAATGCTGGAAACAATTCTGGGGTATAATTGCCGCCGTATACTTCATAAGAATCATTGTAAATCGCACGCAAAGGTGAATGCGCTTTCTTTAATAGAGGCACGAAGGTATGGCTGTATTTCGCAAAGGCCTTCATATCGAAGTGATCCATCACGAGGCCTTCGCCACCGGGAGCGGCACGTTTGACTTTTTGGCCGGTTAGATCCGTAGAAAATACACCCTCTTTAAATTGGTATTTTTTTGCTGCCTCCTTTTCGGTGATAGAGGGCCCGCCCAAAGGCCAGCCAGTTCCCATCGTCATGTCGATGCCGAGACCCAATCTTCTAGCTTCTTTTAGGGTGAAAAAGAATTTAGCTTGCCAGCCGGGACTTAAATAGTTTTGGAATAATGACTCTGAACCTTTTGCCCCGTAGATGGGGATGATGTGGAGACCGCCGAAACCGGCTTTTTTAAAATTCTCCAAATTATGTGTAATCCCCTTTTCTGTCACCGCACTTCCGGGCCACCACCAATAGGCCCAGGGTTTCGCCGTAGAAAAAACAGCAGGATCATCGGATGACCCTGCTGCTATAAATCTAGAGGCAAAAAACAGTAGGAGTAAAAAAAATCTTTTCATACCCCGAATTACGTATTTTTAAACAAAACGGCCTAACAAATTCTCTAAGTATTCTTGCTTACCAGAGATCTGAGCAGGTTCTCCCACTTCGACAGCGATTTTGTATAAATCTTCTAATTTCAATTTACCTGCTGTATAATCAGCGCCTTTACCCGAGTTAAAGCTAGCATAACGCTCTGCTTTCAAACGATCCATTTCGCCATGTTTCGCGATTTTTTCTGCGATCAATAAAGAACGAGCAATCGTATCCATACCACCGATGTGTGCATAGAATAAATCTTGCATATCTGTCGAATTACGGCGACGCTTCGCATCGAAGTTAATTCCACCTCCCGCTAATCCTCCTTGCTTTAAGATGATGGCCATCGCCTCCGCCCACTCGTAAATATCCGTAGGGAATTGATCTGTATCCCAGCCATTTTGATTATCTCCGCGGTTTGCATCAATAGAAGCTAACATACCTGCATCGGAAGCTACTTGGCATTCGTGTGCGAAGGTGTGTCCAGCTAAAGTAGCGTGGTTTACTTCTAAGTTTAGACCAAATTCACCTAATAAATCGAACTCACGTAAGAAGCCGATCACCGTAGCTGCATCGTAATCGTATTGGTGTTTCGTAGGCTCACAAGGCTTAGGCTCGATGAAGAACTTCCCTTTGAAACCATTGCGGCGCGCATATTCTACGCAAGTATGTAACATGCGAGCGAAGTTTTCACGCTCTAATTTCATGTTTGTATTTAACAAGCTCATGTAGCCCTCACGACCTCCCCAGAACACATAGCCCTCGCCACCTAAAGTAATCGTCGCATCGATCGCTCCTTTTAATTGAGCACCTGCGTGAGCCACTACTTCAAAGTTCGGGTTCGTCGAAGCACCGTTCATGTAACGCTCGTTTGAGAACAAGTTCGCTGTTCCCCACAAAAGCTTCACACCACTTTCTGCTTGTTTTTTGGCAAAAATATCGGTGATAAATTTCACGCGATCGCCGAATTCTTTCGGATCATTGTGGCCATCAATTGCATCCACATCGTGGAAACAATAGTAAGGCGCACCCATCTTCGTAATGAATTCAAAGGCTGCATCTGCTTTATCAGCCGCACGTTGACGCGCATCTGAAGCAACGTCCCATGGGTAATGATGTGTACCAGGACCAAAAGGATCCGCGCCATCTCCGCAGAAAGAATGCCAATAGGCGATTGCAAAACGAAGGTGTTCCTTCATGCTCTTCCCCGCTACAATGCGATTCTCGTCATAATAACGGAAAGCTAAGGGATTATCTGATTCTGCACCTTCAAATTTGATTTGACCAATGCCTTTGAAATATTCTTTTTGACCAATGATTACACTCATGCTATATAATGCTTAATGATTTTGACTAGTAAAGGCCCAAAACTACATAATCTACCTATTATATACAAATTAAATTTAGCACAGATTAGCACAGCTACAGAATTCAATAAAAATTCTTATTTTGCAGAAAATAACCTTTTCAACATGCTTAAAAAACTACTCTCGCTAGTCGCGCTAACGATCCTCTTGTTACCCGCGAAAGCCCAAACCTCTTTTAATGCAAACAACCGATTCGAGCAATTAGAATCGACTTTACCTACGCCAAACTCCTACCGAACCGCTAGCGGTTCCCCAGGTAAGGACTATTGGCAACAACGCGCTGATTATGACATCAAAGTGGAACTTGATGACATCAATCGCAAGATCATTGGTTCAGAAATGATCACGTATTACAATAATTCTCCAGATGATTTGCCGTATTTATGGATTCAATTAGACCAAAATCTTTTTGAGAAAAATGCCCCTGGCAAAACCACCAAAACGGGAGAAATCAAGAATGGCATCAGCGCTGGTGCTTTCCAAGAATTAACGGACCCGAAAGATTACGGCTATAAAATCACGGCGGTAAAAGACGCAAAAGGCAATCCTTTACGTCACACGATTAATCAAACGATGATGCGTATTGACTTACCTACCCCGTTGAAATCGGGTGCATCGGTGAGTTTTGGCATTGATTGGAATTACTTAATTACGGAATATTATGGCCGATCTGGCTATGAGATTCTAGGCAAGGAGAACATCGCGAATTACTTCATCGCACACTGGTTCCCACGTTTAGCCGTGTACAATGACGTGTATGGCTGGCAACACAAGCAATTCATGGGTCAAGGGGAGTTTACCTTGAATTTTGGTAACTATAAAGTAGCGATTACAGCTCCGAATGACATCGTTGTGGGTGCAGGAGGCGAATTATTAAACCCAAATCAGGTGATGACTGCTACCCAATTAAAGCGTTGGGAGCAAGCAAAAACAGCCACGCGTCCAGTTGAAATCGTGACACAAGACGAAGCGATCAAGGCGGAAAAAAGTGTTCCAACTGGAAAGAAAACCTGGGTATTTAAAGCAGATAACGTACGTGACTTCGCATTCACAGCTTCCCGTAAGTTCATTTGGGATGCGATGCAGGTGGATGTAGAAGGTAAAAAAGTGTGGGCGATGTCCTATTATTCGAAAGAGGGAAATCCACTTTGGGGTAAGTATTCGACGATGGTGGTAGCACATACGCTACGCTCTTATTCGAAGAGAACAGTGGCTTATCCGTATCCAGTAGCTATTTCTTGCCACGCGACAGCAGGTGGTGGAATGGAATATCCGATGATTTCCTTTAATGGTGGTCGTCCTGAGGCAGATGGAACCTATACGGAGAATGTGAAAAACGGAATGATCGGTGTGATTATCCACGAGGTGGGTCACAACTTCTTCCCGATGATCATTAACTCAGATGAGCGTCAATGGTCTTGGATGGATGAAGGCTTGAACACGTTCTGCCAGTATTTAGCGGAGCAAGAATGGGATCGCAATTTCCCAGCACGCCGTGGAGAGCCACAGACGATTGTTCCTTACATGCGTTTAGATTCGAAGAACCAGGTGCCTATTATGGCGAACTCGGAGAATATTATGGATTTTGGCAATAATGCCTATGCCAAACCTGCTACGGCCTTAAATATCCTGCGTGAAACCGTCATGGGTCGCGAATTATTTGACTACGCATTCAAAGAATATGCGCGCCGTTGGGCTTTCAAACAACCGTATCCAGCTGATTTTTTCCGTACTTTAGAAGATGCGTCAGGTGTGGACTTGGATTGGTTCTGGAGAGGTTGGTTCTATGGAACGGAGCCAGTGAACCAGTCCATCGAGACCGTAGAATGGTTCGGAATCGATACACAAGATCCAACAGTTAAAAAGGCAGGAGATAAGGCAGTGGCTGAAGCGAAAGCAAAAACGATGTCAGCCATTCGCAATAAAACCGACATCAAGCGCACGGTGGTAGAAGAGAATCCAGATTTGACGGATTTCTACAATACCTACGATCGTTTTGCTCCTACGGAAGCAGATAAAAAGAAATACCAAGACTATATGGCGTCTTTAAATGAGGACGAAAAGAAATTAGTGACGGAAGGCAAAAACTTCTACGTGGTGAACTTCAAAAACAAAGGTGGCTTACCGATGCCAGTGATTGTTAAATTGAGCTATGAGGATGGTACGGATGAGGTATTGCGTTTCCCTGCGGAGGTTTGGCGCTTGAACGATGTGACAGCGAAGAAGATTATTCCTACATCGAAGAAGGTCGTTAAGTGGACACTTGATCCATTCTATGAGATTGCAGACATCGATACGGAAGACAATTCCTTCCCTCGCGAGCCGGCACAACCTACGAAGGTCCAATTGTTCAAGATGCAAGGCAGAACCTACAGCGGAGGGCCTAACCCGATGCAAGAAGCCAAGAACGCAAAAGAGAAATCAGGAGCGGTGACTGGATCGAAAAACAACTAAAATAGAAAAGCCCCTTTTGTGAGGGGCTTTTTTTTATTCTTGATCGATTAGATTCAACTTCGAGAGATCCAACTCCGTCCTTTGGTTACGACTGAAATACATGGGGAGGAATTTAAAGCCAAATTTAAAGTCTTTAATGGCATAGGAAGCGCGCGCCACCACCACACTCGAATAGACTTCATCAAAGCCAGTCAGGTAAGCGGATATTTCTGGTTGCAAGTTGACGATATCTTTTTGGGATAAACCCAAGAACGGGCTGTGCTCATCTATCGGATGTACGACCGTCCAATTCAATACTAAACTATCTACGTGGCTTCGCTCTAAGTTTAAATTAAAAAATTGGTAGCCCTTATTTTTCGTCACGATACGCGCATTCAATCTTACCTCCGCATTCGTTAAAAGGTGATCGTCTTTGTAACAAACCAGGCGAAACATCAAGGCATATCCCTCTTTATACTTCGCATACACCAAGCTCTCCGAAAAGCGAATAAAGGAGCGCGGGCGTGAAAAACGGCCATATAAAAGACCCGCCGCGATGGCAAAAGATAGAAAACCAATCAACGATTCTACCGCCGCAATCCAGTTCGTTAACTCACCCACCGGATTCACGCGGCCATACCCAACCGTCGTAAATGTCTGCGTCGAAAAGAAAAATAATTCCTTGATTCTCCCCCAAAAACGCACCTTCTCCACCCCTTCTAAACCCGATGGCCCTGCTAACCAATAGAGCGCCGTGAAGAAGCAATTAATCAGAAAGTAAAAGATGAAAATGATGCTTAAGAAGCGCCAACGAGGCATCGTCAGCATGCTTTGGTAACCACTCGCCCGATCCCGAACGCTGATACCAATTCGTTTGATATTAAAACTCCCGTCCTTGTTGACCATTCGGCCACCCATATCCGAGGTTCTTTCCCCAAAACCCGTGTCTTGATTTACGTTTTCGATCATAGTCTATTAAACAAACCACAATTTAAGCGATGCAATCACTAATACCAAAGCCAAAATCCATTTCACCTTCGTATTCGAGGCAATCGCCGCACCCCACCTAGCTCCTAAAAATCCTCCCACCAGCGAAGCCCCTAACCAATAGATCATTTGGGATTGATCCAAAGGAATCCAGGTTTTCAATCCAGCTAATCCAGAAACGGAGTTCACGAAAATAAACAAGGCAGAAACGGCCGCTGCCTCTTTTAAAGAAGCCCATCGAAATAGCAATAAAAGCGGGCTCAAAATAATGCCGCCACCTATGCCGATCATTCCTGAAAGTACCCCGATGGCTGATCCTGTGAATATGCCTATTCCTAAATTTAGTTTTTTAGGTGAGTCTTCTTTTAATACGACTACCATTCGAATCACCGCTAAAAACAAACAAGTACCCAGAATCTGTTTGTAGGTTGAATCGTTTAGCGGTATTCGCGCGCCAATAAATGCGAGGGGTATAGACCCCAGGGCGAATGGCCAAAACAGATTCCATTTAAAATAGCCTTGGCGATAAAAAGCAATAAAAGACATCAATGAAACGCCTAAATTCAACAACAAGGCTGTTTGTTTCATCACGGGGGGAGCGATGGCAAACAAGGCCATCACCGCTAAATAACCACTGGCCCCTCCGTGTCCTACGGAAGCATACAAGAAGGCCATGATACCCAGCAAAACGATTAATTCCACGCTATTTTCGAAGAGCTAATTGGAAATAAATGAACATCTTTTCCCAGTCCGCCACGCGAATACGTTCTTCCTTAATTCTAGAAGCTGGTAAAGATTTAATTTTCTCAAAAAGTCGAATGTAATACTCATAGGCC
Source organism: Cytophagaceae bacterium (assembly GCA_027491195.1). Taxonomy (GTDB): domain Bacteria; phylum Bacteroidota; class Bacteroidia; order Cytophagales; family Spirosomataceae; genus Aquirufa; species Aquirufa novilacunae. The sequence goes on from JAIXWQ010000008.1 coordinate 443,758, forward strand.
AGTAAACAGCCTTTGCGAGCGACGTCAGGCAAGCGGTGAATCCCACGCAAACCTGCATCAAAATCGAGCTGAATATCCGCTTCAATTTCTTTTTTCTCTTCATCTGTGAAGGTCGTGAAATCGATTCCAGGGAAATAAACTCTACCTCGTTCATCGTAATCGGAACGGATATCCCGAAGGAAATTGATTTTTTGGAAAGCAGAACCCAGCGCACACGCATCTTCTTTTAAGGAATCGTATTGCTGCGCATCTCCATCACAGAAAACACGAAGACACATCAGGCCCACCACCTCTGCCGATCCATAAATATATTTTTTGTACTCTTCCGGATTGTAATCACGCTTCGTTAAATCCAACTCCATGGAATACAAAAACGCATCGATTAATTCGCGCTCCATCCCAAACTTGTTCACCGCCCACTGAAACGAATGAAGAATGGGATTTAAACTAATTTTCTCCTCGATCGCTAGGTAGGTATCCTCTCTAAAACGTTGCAATAAAGCGGCTTTATCGTGGCTATGAAAGGTATCGACAATCTCATCTGCTAATCGAACAAAGCCATAAACGGCATAAATAGGATCATGCACTTTTTCATCCAAGGTGCGAATTCCCAGAGAGAAAGAGGTCGAATAAGCTTTCGTTAGCAACTTACTCGAGGCCAGAGAAACCTCTAAATATAAATCCATATTATCCTTTTAATTCTTTATCGACTTCCGTCGCTACCACGATCCCCGAAATCAAGGAAGGAGGAACGCCCGGGCCTGGAACCGTTAATTGTCCTGTATAATACATATTATCCAAGTGCTTATTTTTCAAAGTAGGCTTCAAAATCGCCGTCTGCATCAGCGTATTCGCTAATCCATAGGCATTCCCCTTGTAAGCATGGTAATCTGATTTGAAATCACGGTGCGCATACGAGCGCTTATACACGATGGAATCACGAATGGAAACGCCACAATGCGCCTCTAAACGATCCATCAATTGCTCAAAATACTTCTCTCTTCCTTCCTCGGTATCTTCTAAATCCGGAGCTACAGGGATCAACAAAAAGATATTTTCACAACCTTCAGGAGCCACCGATGGGTCCGTCACAGAAGGTGCTGAGGCATAAAATAAGGGATCTGAAGGCCAAGCCGGATCCGTGTAGATTTCGTGTGAATGCACCGTGAAATCACGGTCAAAAAACAAGTTATGGTGTTTTAAATTAGGCAAGCGCTTCGAAATACCTAGATAAAATAGGAGCGACGAAGGGGCCATCACGCGCTTGTCCCAATAAGCTTCGTCGTAATTCCGTAAACCATCTCCTAGTAATTCTTCCACGTGGTGATAATCCGCACCTGCCACCACGGCATCTGCTTCGATTAAGCCAGCAGCAGTTTGGACGCCTTGCACTTTTCCATTTTTGATATCAAAACCTAGGACCTCCGAATTGTAGGCAATCTTCACCCCTTTTTCTTCGGCTAATGCCACCATCCCTTTTACGATGTTGTGCATACCGCCCATCGGATACCAAGTACCTAATTTGATTTCAGCATAATTCATTAAGGAATACATCGCTGGTGTATTCTCCGAAATCGCTCCTAAAAAGAGGATGGGAAACTCCATCAACTTCAATAAAGTGGGCGATGTGAAGAATTTGCGAATGTGCTTGTAGAAGGAGGTAAAGACATCAATCCGTACGGCGTCTACTAACAATTTCAAGCTTAAGAATTCCGTGATTTTACGAGAGGGCTTCCAAACAAATTCCTGGATTCCCACCTTGTATTTATAAGCTGCTTGCTCCATAAAGGAATCTAGCTGAGCCCCAGAACCCGCCTCATAGGATTCAAAAAGTGTTTTCAAATCAGCGTAATTCGCTGGCAAATCAATGGTCTCTGTTTCTGAAAGAATAACAGAATAAGACGGATCTAAGCGTACTAAATCATAATAATCTGACGGCTTTTTACCAAAACGACCAAAATAGGTCTCGAAAATATCCGGCATCCAGTACCAAGAAGGACCCATGTCGAAGGTAAAACCATCGGATTGAAACACCCGAGCTCTGCCGCCTGCGTGGTCGTTTTTTTCTAGAATTTGGACTTCGTATCCTTTTGTGGCTAGTTCTGTCGCGGCCGAAAGACCGGAAAAACCTGCTCCTATGACGATTACTTTTTTCATACTAAGCTCTAATTTAACAAATATACCAATCTTTCTGAAGGGTGAAGGGCTAAAAAGAAAAAGCCAGATAAAATCTGACTTTTTAACTCCTTCTGTTAACCAAAAAACTAATCAAAACCTATAACATACTTAAGCATACATGTGTAAATGATTTTTCAAATCACGTCTTGCCATAAAGATTCTATTTTTAACCGTTCCGATAGGCAAATCCAATTCTTCAGCGATTTCGTGGTATTTGAAACCCTCGAAATACATCATAAATGGAACGCGGTACATAGCATCGATTTTCGCTAAAGCGGATTGAATGTCTGCACTGATAAAGGAGTTCACTGCCTCATTTTCCTGCAGTGACTCCATTGAGTTGATGAAGTGTAAATTATCTGTTGTGTCGATGAACGTGTTACGGCGCACCATACGTTGGTATTGCGTGATGAAGGTGTTCTTCATGATCGTGAACAACCAAGCCTTCAGGTTCGTCCCATCCTGGTATTTCTCCCGATTGGTAAAAGCCTTTACTAAAGTGTCTTGCACTAAGTCATTCGCGTCGTCTCCGTCTTTCGTCAAACGCAAAGCGAATGGGCGTAAAAACTTCGAAAACGTGCCTATTTGGTAAGTAAACTCTAAAGCTGTCATATTCCTGAGTGATTTTGTTCAACAAATTTATAAAAAGATTAAACAAAACAAATATTTTGTTTAAAAAATTTTAAAAAAGATTAAACAAAAATTTTGTAGCCTTAGGAAGCCCGTTCATCGACACATCGAATGCATTCATCTTTTAGGTAGTGTAGGATTCGCAAAAAAGCCCTTTTTAATCTATCTTTAAGCCCTATTATCCCTATGAGATACTTAATTATCCTTTTCGTATTCCTTTCATTCAGTGGCTTTGCACAGACTTCCTGTCATTGTTCGCTGAAGGGAATTGTAGCTTCTAAAGAGAACAAAGAGAAGGTTCCTGGCGCTTATGTCTATATAAAAGGTACAAATAAATCCACCGTCACTGATGCTAATGGCTTATTTCTGATCAAGGATTTATGCCCAGGAAAATACACCTTGGTTTGTCAAATGGCCAGTTTTGACCCCATTGAGACGACTATCAACCTCACCGATGAGCACGAGGAAGATTTTGAATTGAGTGCACATGATGAACATTTACAAGAAGTATTTGTCCAAGGCAGAAAGCAAGAAATTACCTCCCAATTAAAAACACAATTGTCTCAGGAAGAGCGGTCTCAACGAGACGGCTTGTCTTTAGGCGAAATGCTAAAGGGATTAACGGGAGTCCAAAGCTTACAAACGGGAAGTTCCATTTCAAAACCCGTCATTCATGGATTACATTCCAGCCGCGTGATCATATTAAATCAAGGAGTTAGACAAGAAGGCCAAAACTGGGGCAGCGAACACGCTCCCGAAATCGACCCTTTTGTTTCTAAAAACATTCAGGTGATCAAGGGCCCAGGTGGTTTGCGCTATGGAGGCGATGCCATTGGAGGAATCGTCATGCTAGAGCCGGATGCACTACCTGATTCATCCGCTCTTCATGGTTCAATTCAAAGTATTTATTTTACCAATGGTCGTCAAGGGGTTGTTTCTGGGCTTTTGGAGGGAGGTATTCCGAAGGCCAAAGGCTGGGGATGGCGCGTGCAAGGCACCTTAAAAGACGGAGGAAATGTACAAACGGCTGACTATTACCTCAGCAATACAGGCGTAAAGGAGGAAAATGTCTCCTTGGGTTTTGGGTATAAATCGAATCACTTGGGGGCGGATTTATTTTTAAGTCGCTTCCATAATGTGATTGGCATCTATGAAGGTTCTCACATTGGAAACATCGCTGATTTAGAGAATTCAATCGCAAGAAGCAGGCCATTAGGTGCTTTTACACCTAAAGAGTTTAGTCGACGAATTGAACGACCGAATCAAGATATTTGGCATGATTTAGGAAAAATCAAGGCTTATTACCACTTAGCCTTTGGGGCCACCTTGCGCGCAACCGTGGCTGCGCAATCCGACGAGCGCTGGGAATTAGATGTGTTAAGAGCCGGAAAAAATATCAATACACTTCGCTTTAATTTGAATACGCATAGTGGCGAATTTCTGTACGATGAAACGAATACAAATAAGCTGTGGAAAGGGCAATTCGGATTTACTTTCTTAGACCAGGGAAACATTACTTCGGGCAATCGAGTGCAAAATCCCTCGCTAACGACCAGTTTACTTCCGAACTATAGTCTTCAAAATATCGGTGTTTTTGCGCTGGAAAGACGTGCGACAGAAAAATGGGAGTTCGAGGCGGGCTTTCGTTTTGATGTAAAAGAAATCGAGACGCACCGACCTAAGATCAACTTTTCGCCCATCATTCTCCGCAAGAACAATTCCTTCGATGGATGGTCTGGAAGCTTAGCCTATACCTACCATTGGAATCTGGTAGCTGAATCTCAAATTACGGTATCTCGCGCTTTCAGAGCCCCAGGAGCGAACGAGTTATTCTCCAATGGCGTGCATCACGGTGCTGGTGCCTATGAAATTGGCGACCCAAATCTAAAAGGAGAGTCTGCGGTCAACGTAAGTTTCAGTACAAACTTCAAGCCAGAAAAGTGGGACATCGAGCTAGGATTGTACTCGAATCAAATTCATAATTTCATCTATTTAAAACCGCAGGTGCTGAATAGTGCGGCCGTTTATGCCACGACGGTTCGCGGTGTATTCCCGATCTTCAGTTACCAACAGGTGAATGCCCGTTTTCAAGGGATTGATTTTCAAGCAGGATACCTGTTGACGCCGCGCTTGTCGATACAACAGAAAACGAGCATTGTTCGCGCTTTCGATACAGCGAATGATCAATTCTTAGTGGGGATTCCAGCAGACCGCTTTGAATATATCGCGCGCTATGCCTTCAAAAAATACAACCAATATGTGAGTGCGGGCTTAACACAAGTCGCGAAACAAAATCGTGTGGAACCAGGATCTGATTACGCGAACCCTCCCGAAGGCTATTTTCTGGTGAATGTCAATTGGGGAATTAATCTGCATTCGTTCGAACTAAATCTGCGCATTTCGAATGCCTTGAATGCAGCATACCGCGACTATTTGAATCGATTCCGCTATTATGCAGACGATCAAGGACGCAATATCAGCCTGAAACTAGGGTATCATTTCTAGCGACGAAGCCAGGATTCTGGGTTTTGGCGCACCGTATTTTTCCAAACCTGGAAGTTAATCTCTGCCGTTCCATCGTCATCCGAAGAAACCGATCCAATACGCTGACCCGTTCTCACGCGCGTCCCCACACTCACTGACACGTTCGCCAGTTTACTGTATACCGTGAAGTAATCACCATGTTGAATCGCGACTACCATGTTAATACCTGGAATATTCACCACGGATTGCACCACCCCATCATACACCGAGTGAACCGGCGAACCTGGGGAAGTTTGAATATCAATACCATTGTTATTGATCATCACCCCTTTCAATAGCGGGTGTTTGTGAACGCCGAAATGATCCGAAATAAAACCAGACGGTACCGGGAATGGCATTCTACCCCGCAAGGCAGCAAAGGAACTGGCTAATTTCGCCTCGTCCGCGTTCATGTAATAGGTATTACTTTCGATCTTTTTCTCCTCTACTGGAGCTGGAGCTGGTTCCGCTTTTGGTGCTTTTTTCGTTTCAGCCACCACAGTTTTCTTCTCCTCCTTCGTCGAAGCTTCTTTTTTCTCTGACGGTTTCTCAGATGGTTTCTCCGCCGCAATCTTAGTAGTCTCTCCCTTCTTCAACACAGGCAACATGGGCTTAGCAACTTCTACCTTCTTTACCTGACGTGCCTGACGAAGCTTCCGCTCCCTTTCGATACTTTTTTGGATTTCCCGCTGTACAATTCCAGCGATCAAATTATCCAATTTTCGGACCGCTAACTTCTTGCGTTCTAACTCCGTTTTTAATTTTTTCTCCTGCTGCGTTAAAACCGTCACCACTTTATCCTCCTTCGTTTTAAGCACCTCTAATTTCTTCTTCTCCCCTTCCTTTTCCACTAATACTTTCTTCTCCTCTTGTTTCTTGTAAACAACTTTTTGCTCTTGCGTCATTAAATCCTGACGCGTCTTGTAAATTAAATCCGCCTGCTTCTTCCGATTCGCTGAATAATGGCGTAGGTAATCAAAGCGACGAACGAACTCGCCTAAATCATTCGATAATAAGAGAAAACTCATCTTGTTGTAAACCGTGGATGACTTTTGGGCTTCATAAATCATCAAAGCATATTCCTTCTTCAAACGCTCTAATTTCGCCTTCAACACGTCACCCTCTTCGCGCAATTTTTCAGCCTCCTCAGCTAAGATTTGCTGGTTTTGCTCGAGTACCGATATCTGCTTTTTCTGAACTCCGATTTGCTCTTTTAAGACATTCAATTTTCCAATCGACGCTTTTTTCTTCTTAGACGTACGTGAGATGATGGAATTCAGCTCCTTGATTTTGGATAAATTATCTTTCTTCTGTTGCTCTAATGCGGCTTTTTTGTCCGACTGAGCAAAGGAATTAAACGCAAATAAAAGACTGACTATAAAAACGAAATATCTCAAGGTGTTAATTCTTTAATAGTTTAGCGGGTACTTTAAAAGGGAATTCCAACGGAGTATCTAGCAATTCTACTTTGGAATATTTAATCGTGATCAAGGTTTGATTAACTTGATTTTGTTTGTTCTTAACGTCCAATGTAATCGAGCTGGAGAAAGGGAAAAGCGCAGAATTCAACGAGGCAAAATCCTCGTAATCCAAGGTCATTTTATTCGAAGAAGGTACATCGCTCACAGATAATTTCTTTAGTTTGCGATTAGGACCCACCCAATTATTGACTTCCACGTGACCCTCTTGTTGTTTAACTAAGAAGTTTTCATTTTCGCGAACCACGCGGCGCGTGTTATTTTTCTTGTAAGGTTGATTGCCCACGATCATGTTTTGGAGCAAATCATAGGACACTTTAAATCCTAGACTCGTACTTAAACTATCGTAGGTCAGATTCGTGTATTCGTTATTAATCTTGTGGTAGAACTGTACCCGATCCTTCGTGAATAAAACCGCGGCCCCCGAGATCATCGAAACCGATATATTTGCCCAGATGACAGAGTCTTTCTTCATCCTGATATCCACGATGTAATTATCGGTATTGTTTTTTGTCTTCCAAACGACCTTCGACTTCGCCTTTAAATAGGTAAAACTCAAGTCATCTGAAGCGGATTGTTGATCTAGGTTTTCGGCTGGAGGAGCCACCACAACAGGTGTCGAATCCACCCGAATGGTATCGACTTTCACCTCCTGAATCACGGCCACTGTCGCCTTAGGAGCGCAGGCGCCTAACAGAAACAAGAAAACAAGACCGTAAATACTCCGCATAGAAATGGGTATGAATATTCAAAAATAGCTCAATTTTCGGGAATTTGACGCATCTGAATCTTTTTATCTACAGATTGCCTGCCGGGTTCTAGACGAAGTGCCTCCTTCCAGGCCTCCACGGCTTTATCCACTAGTTTCAATCTAAAAAGCACATCGCCATAATGTTCCCACAAAGTAGCTGACACATTTTCTCGGTCTTTCAGGGCTGCCTCCATGGCCACGCGTGCCTCCGGATAGCGTTTCAACTCATATAAAACCCAAGCCCGCGTGTCTAAATAGGTGCCATTTTTCGGGTGATCCGCAACTAATCGAGCAGATAGCGAATCTGCTAGGGCTAATTTCTCCTTACGAATCGAGAGGAAATAGCTGTAATTATTGAGCACGTGATCATCTTTCGGATTCGCTTTCAAGGCCTTATCGAAAGCTGCATCGGAAGCCGAATTATTTCCCAATGCTTGGTAAGCATCCCCTAAAATCGGATACACCCAGGCTGCCATGTGCGGGTAATTTTCGAGAGCCTCGAGGGCATGCGCCACCACTTGATCCTTTTGATTTAATTCCCAATCTAATTGAATAATGCGCACCCACAATTCCTCCTGCACCGGCCCTAAATCGGCTGCTTTTAAATAGAAGGTCTTTTTCTCTGCGAGGTCTTTGCTTTCGTCTCCTTTCGATAAGAACACGAATTGCTTCACCCGGATCATATCCGGTTCTCCATCGAGGCGATGGTCATCATAAGCTAAGAGCTTTTCGAAACAGTCTAAAGCCTTTTTGAATTCTTTATTTGCTAAGAGCAAGTCTCCATAGAGCACCCCGTAATCGAAGGAATAAGGAGATAACAGGTGGGCCTTTTCGGCGTTGGTGCGGGCTGACGTGAGTTGTTTTTCGGCGAGGTAGCTTTTGGCCAAATAATAAAAAACCGCCGGCTCCTGGGTTTGCACCTTAGCCAGTTTCTCGAAAACCAAAATCGCCTCCGAAAAATCCTCCTTCATATAGGCGCGCATCCCGTCGACCATCAAGTCTTCTGATTGCGCCTGCACCTGGAAAAACCCACCTAGAAGTAAAATCCAATAAGCGAGTTTCCGAATCATGCGATTTAGGCTACGGTGACGTTCACGAATAAATTAGACTCATCAAAGGTAATTTCAGTCGAAGCCGAATCCACCCATTCCAAACTCAAGGCTTGCACCTCCTGCGAAATGTAGGACTTGAATTCATTCAAGCTAGCCGTCCACTCTTCGTCAGAACGCTGCACTTGGATGTTTATTTTATCGGTCACATCGAAACCAGAATCTTTACGCAGGTTTTGGATACGGTTCACGAACTCACGCGCATTTCCTTCGCGCACTAATTCTGGCGTCAAGGTATTATCTAACGCAATCGTTAATCCACCTTCACTCGCCGTTAAATATCCTGGCATATCCTCTGTCAAGATTTCAATGTCCGCAAGTGCAATCTCAAACCCTTGAATTTTCGCTGAACCAGCTGACTCGATCGCCGCTAAATCCTCCGAAGACATGCCCGTAATTGCCTCCGCAACCACTTTCATATCTTTCCCAAACTTAGGACCTAAGGCCTTGAAATTAGGCTTCACTTTCTTATTCAATACACCAGATGCGTCGTTCAAGTAATTGACTTCCTTCACGTTCACCTCTGATTTAATTAGATCTTCCACGCGGCGGATTTGATCTCTTACCGACTCTTGCAATACCGGCACTAAGACCTGTGCTAAAGGCTGACGCACTTTCAAACGGTGTACTTTACGAATCGAGTGAACGAGCGAACAAATACCTTGCGCTAATTCCATCGAGGTTTCTAAAGCCGGGTTTTGAAGGCTCGGATTTACCTTCGCAAAATGCGTCAAGTGAACCGATTCTTTGCCCGTTAAATTCTTGTATAACCACTCTCCATAGAACGGCGCGATAGGCGACATTAACTGCGCCACCGTCTCTAAACAATGGTATAAAGTCTCATAAGCCGCTTGTTTATCCGCGTTGATTGCCTGGTTAGCCGTTTCAGGATTCCAGAAGCGACGGCGTGACAAGCGAACATACCAGTTAGACAAATGGTCACATACGAAATCTTGGATCGCACGACCTGCTTTCGTAGGCTCATACGTCTCAAATGACTCATCCACTTCCGCAATTAAATTCATTAATTTAGACAAAATCCAACGGTCTAATTCCGTCAAATCTTCCTCTTTAATGCCTGCCGGAACGAATCCATCCAGGTTCGCATACATCGCGAAGAAATTATAGGTATTCGTTAGGGTACCAAAGAACTTGTTACGCACCTCCGTAATCCCTGCTAAATCAAATTTCAAGTTATCCCAAGGCTGCGCATTGGTGATCATGTACCAGCGGGTTGGATCCGCTCCATAACTCTTCAGGGTTTCGAATGGATCGATCGCGTTGCCTAATCGCTTAGACATTTTGTTTCCATTCTTATCTAGCACTAATCCCGTCGACACGACATTCTTAAATGCCACAGAATCCTCCACCATGCTCGAAATAGCGTGCAATGTAAAGAACCAACCACGCGTTTGGTCCACCCCTTCCGAGATGAAATCCGCCGGATAACTCTGCTTAAATATATCTTGATTTTCGAATGGATAATGCCATTGTGCAAACGGCATCGCACCCGAATCGAACCAAACGTCAATCAAATCCAATTCACGTGTCAACACATTTTCAGTCTTAGAAAGCAAGAATACCTCATCCACAAATGGACGGTGTAAGTCTGCTTCTCCAGCCGCTAATGCCTGTAAAAAGGCTGCATTGCCTTTCGTCTGAACGTCCGACAGAGCCCCTGAAGCCTGCGCCTTTTCGATCTCCTCTTTCAATTGTTCTAAAGAACCGATGCAGATTTCTTCTGAACCATCTTCCGTCCGCCAGATAGGCAATGGCGTACCCCAATAGCGCGAACGAGACAAATTCCAGTCTACTAAATTCTCTAACCAGTTTCCGAAACGACCCGTTCCCGTCGATTCTGGTTTCCACTGAATCGTCTTGTTTAGGGCAATTAATTTATCCTTTACCGCCGTCGTCTTGATGAACCAAGAGTCCAATGGATAGTATAAAACGGGCTTATCCGTTCTCCAGCAGTGTGGATACGGGTGATCAAATTTCTGTACGTTGAAGGCCTTGTTCTCTGTCTTCAATTGAATCGCAATGCGCTCATCCACAGACAGGTACTTATCGCGACCTTGCTTCACGCGCTCCGCTTCTTTCTCCTCGTCAGTTAAATAAGCTTCTTTTACGGGTTCCAAAGCATAGTCCGTCACCTGAGCCACAAAACGGCCTTGGCGATTCACTAATGGCACTTCTTTGCCGTTTTCGTCCGTGATTAAAAGGGCAGGGATGCCGTTTTGGGCAGCGACTCTAAAGTCATCCGCACCGAAAGTCGGTGCCGTATGCACCATACCCGTTCCGTCTTCAGTGGTCACGAAGTCACCTAAGATCACACGGAAAGCGGGAGCCGAAGGCTGCACATAAGGCATTAATTGCTCGTATTCTACTCCTTCTAAATCGGAACCTTTACAAGTGGCAACAATCTCATATGGAATCGCTTGCGGCTTTTTCTCAGCTGCTTCATAAGCAGCGAAATCGCCGTTTTCGGCTGCCGCTTGGAAGTAGTTTTTGACTAAGTCTTTGGCCAATACCACATAAACCGGAACATAGGTATACGGATTAAAGGTCTTCACTAAAACGTAGGAAATGTTCTTTCCAGCTGTCAAAGCCGTGTTCGAAGGCAAGGTCCAAGGGGTTGTCGTCCAAGCTAATAAATAGACTGGCGCATCGCCTGAGGCCTTAAATAAGAACTCTGATTTTGCATTCTTGATCGCCTTGAACTGCGCTGTCAAAGACGTATCCTTCACATCGCGGTAGCAACCCGGCTGGTTTAATTCATGAGACGATAAACCTGTTCCGGCTGCCGGAGAATAGGGCTGAATCGTATACCCTTTGTATAATAATCCTTGGTCGTACAGACGTTTCAATAAATTCCAAACACTCTCAATATAATTAGCTTGGTAGGTCACATAGGGATTTTCTAAATCCACCCAATAACCCATTTTCTCTGTCAAATTATTCCACTGATCCGTGAATTTCATTACCGTCTCGCGGCACTTTTTATTGTATTCTTCGACCGAAATCGTCTTGCCAATATCTTCTTTTGTGATGCCTAATTCTTTTTCTACCTGCAATTCCACCGGCAAACCGTGTGTATCCCAGCCCCCTTTACGCTTCACCTGCTTGCCTTTCAAAGTTTGGTAACGGCAGAAAATATCCTTAATCGCCCGAGCCATCACGTGGTGAATACCTGGCGTTCCGTTTGCAGAAGGAGGTCCTTCAAAAAACGTAAACGTAGGCTGTCCTTCTCTAGTCGAGATGGATTTTTCAAAGATGTTATTCGCGTTCCAGAAATCTAGAATTTCATCTGCCAAAACGGCGTAATCTAAATTTTTGTATTCCTTAAAGCTCACAGACGTGTGGGGTTAAATTGAAAAAATCGGCAAAATTGAGGCAAAAATACAAAATTATACCGAACATCTCACGTGAAGATTTGTATTCTGAAAGCAAATCCCTAGGTTTGAATATGAAGAAGGCGGAGATCCGAAAAATAGTCACAGCTGAACGATCGCAATTAAGCGAGCAAGCCTGCGCTGAACGCGAAGCAGCCATCCTTTCTTACTTACGCCCCCTACTCAGTGAGGGCTCGATTATCGCTAGTTTCAAAGCCATCCCGCATCGAAAAGAGATCAGTTTAGATTCGCTCGAAGGCTCCTTTGCTTTCCCTCGAGTGACCTCAGAAGTCGCAGGCACCATGGAAATGGTCTATTCAGACCAGTTCGCAAATTCCCCCTGGGGCATCCCTGAACCTGTAGGGGGGCGCATCGTGGAGCCCGCTGAGTTCGATGTGGTGCTCATCCCCTTGTTAGCATTTGACGCAAAGGGTCACCGAGTAGGTTATGGCAAAGGATTTTATGACCGGTATTTAGCCACTTGCAGACCGGATTGCTTGAAAATAGGCATTAGTTTATTTGAGTCCTTGGCGCCCATCGAGGATGTGGAAGCGCACGATATTGCCCTGGATATGGCCATTTGCCCCACTCAGGTCTACGATTTTCGCTAATTTTCCTTTCGATTCCCCATTTTAAGCCCTAATTTTGCAGGCTATAATCCCAAATTTACTTTGAAAATCAGGAGTTTACTTTTCTTTCTGTTGATCGCTTCTAGCAGTGCTATGGCGCAGGAAAAGAGATTAATCCCGATTGAGGAGGTATCTGGGGTTTGGAGCAGAAAGTTTATGTACAACAGGCAGTTGATTGACCATCCTTTGGCCCTGCAAATCCCTTTAATGGAGGCCAAAGACCCGGAAATCAACGTTGAATTCTTGAAATTCAAACGACAACGTAAACTTTCTAGCTGGTTAGCCGGTTTCTCTACTGTGTTCGCTTTTTCTACTTATTTGAGTAAAGGAAGCATATCAGAAGGCTTTTACTGGTCAGCGGTGGGTGGCGTGGCTTTGGCAAACGTCTACATCGGAACCATTAGCAATAGACACTTCAACAACGCATTAAAACGATATAACGAATTGAGTAAAGCCCAAATGGGCATTAGAGTAGGCTCGGAAGGGTCTGTAGGTATTGGAATCACTTATAAATTAAAATAGAATGAAAGTTGCAGTTGTAGGCGCCACTGGACTAGTAGGCGGAGAAATTTTGAAAGTATTAGCGGAAAGAAATTTTCCTGTTACGGAGTTAATCCCGGTAGCATCCGAGCGTTCGATCGGTAAAAAGGTGAATTTTAAAGGCCAAGACTTCACGGTAGTAGGTTATGAGACAGCAATCTCCATGAAACCAAACGTGGCTATTTTCTCTGCAGGTGGAAGCAGCTCTTTAGAAATGGCTCCTAAATTTGCCGCAGCAGGCATCACGGTAGTAGACAACTCGTCTGCTTGGCGTATGGATCCGACGAAGAAATTAGTCGTTCCAGAAATCAATGCAAGCACTTTAACAGCAGAAGATAAAATCATTGCAAACCCGAATTGCTCGACCATCCAAATGGTAGTCGTGTTAAATCCTTTGCACAAGAAATACAAAATCAAGCGTGTAGTCGTTTCCACTTACCAATCTGTCACAGGAACGGGAAAAGCAGCAGTCGATCAATTATTCGATGAGCGCGCTGGAAAAACGGATTACGCGAAAGTGTATCCACACAAAATCGACTTAAACGTATTGCCTCATATCGATGTTTTCCAAGATAATGGCTACACGAAAGAGGAGATGAAAATGATTTTAGAAACAAATAAAATCATGATGGACGATTCGATCAAAGTAACTGCCACGACGGTTCGTATTCCGACGATAGGTGGTCACTCGGAGGCTGTGAATATCGAGTTCGAAAACGATTTCGATTTAGCGGAGGTTCGTGCGATCTTAGAAAAAGAAGAAGGAATTATCGTTCAAGACGATCCTAAAAACGTCTTATATCCGATGCCGATCACGGCACACGGAAAAGATGAGGTTTTCGTAGGTCGTATCCGTCGTGATGAATCCCAAAAGAATACCTTGAATCTATGGATCGTTGCTGACAACTTGCGTAAAGGGGCAGCTACGAATGCGGTTCAAATTGCTGAATACTTAGCAGCAAATCACTTGATCTAAGATGACTAGACTCAGCGTCAATATCAATAAAATTGCCACCTTGCGTAACTCGCGAGGTGGTCATAATCCAGACCTGATTCAGGTGGCTTTGGATTGTGAACGTTTTGGCGCACAAGGAATTACGGTTCATCCTCGCCCGGATGAGCGTCACATTCGCTACGCGGATGTGTATGCATTAAAAGAGCACGTAACGACGGAGTTTAATATCGAAGGTAATCCGATGGAAGCCTCTTTTGTGGAATTAGTTTTAGCGGTGAAACCTGAGCAGGTAACTTTAGTTCCAGATGCGTTAGGCCAAATCACCTCCAACCACGGCTGGGATACCATTCAACACCAAGAATTATTGAAGCGCCTGATCGCCCCCTTTAAAGAGGCAGGCATTCGCACTTCCATCTTCGTAGACCCCGTCTTAGAAATGGTCGAAGCGGCAGCCACCACAGGAACGGACCGCATCGAATTATACACGGAACCCTACGCGACTGAATTTCCAACGAATCCAACACAGGCCGTAGCCTCTTACCGAAAAGCAGCTTTCAAAGCACATCAAATCGGATTAGGCATCAACGCCGGCCATGATTTAAGTCTAGAGAATTTAGCTTTCTTCGCAGCGAATGTGAATCCTTTGGACGAAGTTTCCATCGGCCACGCGCTCATCTGCGATGCGCTCTATTACGGCTTAGAGAATACGATTCAACTCTACCGCAGACAACTGAAATAAAAAAAGGGGCTTCGATATATACCGAAGCCCCTTTTTTATGATTATTCTAAATTACTCAACGTCACCCGTAAGCACAACTGCACCACCAGCAACCGATAATTTAATCGTCTTTACTTTACCAGCTGCACGACCGAATGTGATCTCTGCTTCGTAACCTTGCAATGTCGTAGCGAAGGTATCAGGTGTAGAAGCTGCCGTTAAAACTGCACCTTCCGCTGGGTTAGCATCTGAAGCAATTAATAATTTGCCGTCTTTCGCTGTTACGATCATCTTCTTCACGTACTCATTGTCAGCCATCTTAAAGGTAGCTGCATACTCAGAAGTTCCAGCTGCTGCTGCACCTTCCTTCACACCTTCCAAAGTTTGACCTTGAGCTTCAATTTTTAATTTAGTTACGGCACCACCTTCACGTGTGAAAACGATATCGCCACCCATTCCACCTAAGACAAACGCATCCGCTTTTGCACCTGGAGTTAATTCTGTGTCCGGAAATCCTTCGGCAGACATGATTAATTTACCTTCCTTATCCGCTAATTTTAACACTTTCACGTAAGGATTATCGCTCATCTTGTATTCGCCAGCATAATCAGCGGCTTTTTGAGCATTAGAAATGAAGGCCAAACAAGTCAGGGCCAATGCTGACACAATAGAACGTAGATTTTTCATTTTTCTTTAAAGTTTAGGGTACCAAAATTAAGGATAAAAACGAGCTTCCAAATTTTGTCACAATTTTTTATTCATAAATTAATACAATTTTGTTTTTCAAAAGAAAACTTTAATATTGCATCACAATCAATTCGCCCATTTAGACCCTATTGCATGAGATAAACCTCTACGTTAACCATTTTACTTTTTTATGAGCAAAATACCCGTTAACGATGCAGCGTTAATTTCCGCATACATCCAAGGTGATTCAAAGGCATTTGAGACGCTACTTCAGCGCAGTAAATCCAAAGTTTATACAACTATTTACCTCATTGTAAAAGACCGTTACATTGCGGAAGATCTTTTGCAGGAGACCTACATTAAGGCACTCGATGTCATCAACCAAGGTAAATACAATGAGGAAGGCAAATTCCTTCCCTGGATTGTTCGCATAGCGCACAATATGGCCATCGATCATTTCCGGAAAGAGAAGCGTTATCCCAAAATTGTGTTAGATGATGGCTCGCCGCTATGGAACAGTTTTCAGTTCGCAGAAGAAAGTTCTGAGGACAAACAATTAAAAGAAGATTTGATCGTTAATATCAGGGACTTGATAAAAAAACTTCCAGATGAGCAGCGCGAAGTGCTTGTGATGCGCCATTATGAAGAATTAAGCTTCCAAGAAATCGCTGATTTAACCCATGTTAGTATTAATACCGCACTAGGGCGCATGCGGTATGCGCTCATTAACCTGCGAAAAATGTTAGAGAAACAAAACCTTGCCTATGACAAAAAACTCTACCCCGAATGACCTGATTAAACACCTTTATGAGCCTGAAACAGGGTTCCAGCAAACATTAAATGAAGATGAGAAGCAAGAGCTGACTCATTTAAAACAGGTCCAAAACTTGCTGAACACGGCTTATATGGAGCCCTCCGAAAGGAGTCTAGAGAAAATTCTCGAACACGCTCGTCAGAGCAAAAAGCCCCTAGCACACTAGGGGCTTTTTTATTCGAAAAATCTCGCTAATTTTAACAAAAATCAAACCCTATGGACGCCGCAAAAGTTGACCTATTCATCATGACACATGCGAAGAGTTTTGAAACGCATCAATTGTCATTTATCAGAGAACAGCTGTTAGCCTTAGATAATTCTGCCTGGGTCATGTTACAGCATGTACCCATTAAAGATCCAGTTCTCAGCCTCATAGTTTCTATCGTGGGTGGTCATTTTGGAATCGATCGTTTTCTGATCGGTGATATTGGTTTAGGATTTGCCAAACTACTCACCTGTGGAGGATTAGGGGTTTGGACCATCGCAGATTGGTTCTTCATCATGGATGCCACACGTGCTAGAAACTTAACTAGATTACACCCCTATTTAGTCTAATGAGCAGAAATCAGCTCTATTTTACCATTCTTATTGCCTGCGCTACTGGATTTATTTATTTGTGGACAGGTATAGGTTTTAGCTGTTTTTTCAAAAGCCTTACCGGAATTCCCTGTCCAGCCTGTGGAACGACTCGCTTCATTCAGGGCGATTTCACACAGGGTAATCCGTTTGGAATCTTCGTGGGAGCTGCATTTTTATTGCCTATAGGCGTAGTTATTGACTTTCTACGTGGAGGAGATCGCGTTTTTAGGGCGTATCTTTGGGCAGAAGATAAGTGCCGCCAGCCCTTGAATGCGGCTTTGCTGATTGCGCTAGTGGTATTGAATTGGATTTGGACGATATATAAAGGTTTATAATGTTAAAGAAGGAGCGATTTAAGGCTTTTGTGGATCATTTTTCTAGTCACTTTCCGGAGGCGGAAACCGAACTGCATTACACGAATCCCTTCGAACTTTTAGTGGCCGTTGTTTTATCTGCACAGTGCACGGATAAGCGGATTAACCAGGTTACTCCTGCCCTATTCAAACGTTTTCCGGATGCAAAATCTCTAGCTGAATCGAGCGTAGAAGAGATTTTCTCCTACATTCGTTCCGTTTCTTATCCGAATAATAAAGCGAAACATCTTTTAGGTTTAGGCCAAAAAATCACCGACCAATTCGCCGGCGAAGTACCCGAAACGATGGAGGACCTTCAAAGTCTTCCCGGCGTGGGTCGCAAAACCGCGAACGTCATTGCGTCAGTCATTTATAATCAACCTGCCATGGCCGTAGATACCCATGTTTTTAGGGTTTCTCAGCGCTTAGGTTTGGTTCCTAAAACGGCGAACACCCCCTTGAAAGTCGAGATGGCGCTGATCAAACACTTGCCCGATGAAGTCATCGCCACTGCGCATCATTGGCTAATCCTACACGGACGTTATGTCTGCCTAGCGAGAACGCCGCAATGCGCAAAATGCGACATCACGCATTTCTGCGCCTTTTATCAGAAAAATAACAAGGCATGAGCAGTGTAGAAATTCTAGCCATCATTGCCTCCTTGGCCGGCGTTATCCTTAGCATGGGACGCAAAAGCCTAGCTTGGCTTTGTAATATCATTGCCTCTGGGCTCTATGGCTATATTTTCTGGCATAGCGGCCTATATTCCGATATGGAATTACAAGGTTTTTTCATCCTGATGGCAGCCTATGGTTGGTGGAATTGGTCGCAATCTGAAGCGGATTGGAAACCTGAGAAGTCTTTCTATTTGCCGCTTTTTATAGGTTTACTAGTTGCACTATTTTTTGGTGCAGGATCCGGTTACCTACATACGCTCTATTTTCCTTCGGTTAGCTTCCCCTACTTAGATGCAACTCTAACAGGCTTAAGCATTTACGGCACCTGGCTAGCTACGAAACGCAAAATCGAGAACTGGATTGTCTGGATAATCGTCGATTTCGCTTATGTGGGCATGTATCTTTCCAAAGGCTTGTGGGGGACTGCTGTTCTGTATGGCGTCTTTATCATTTTGGCCATCAAAGGCTACGTCGATTGGCATAAGCACCTGAAAGACAAGGCTTAAAAAATTTGTCAGAGATTTTATCTGAAATTCTACCTTATTAAGTTCAGCCTCTTTATATTTGTAAATAGGTAAAAGACTACAATTTAGATAGATTTATGGCAAACGAAGAAAAACAAAGATACTCTGCCGAAGAATTAAAAGAGTTCGAACAAATTATCCGTGTTAAATTAGATGAAACTAATGCTGAATTAAAATATTTAAGAGAAGCGTTAAGTAAGAAAAACGATACAGGCACAGACGCGACCTCCGGAAACTCGAAAGTGATGGAAGATGGAGCAGACACCGCAGAGAAAGAAAATCTTAATCAGCTAGCTGTTCGTCAACAAAAGTTTGCTAAGAACCTGGAGAATGCCTTAATGCGCATTAAAAACGGCACCTACGGTGTTTGTATTGATTCAGGGAAATTGATTTCCAAAGAACGTTTACGTTTAGTACCGCACACGCAACACTCGATTGAAGCGAAGTTAAAGCAAAAATAACATGGGTTTTTTCGAAAACAACCGCCTAGTAGAATTGATAACCGATTACCTCAAAACTCAATTTGAGATTATCAAGTTAGATATTCAAGAGAAACTGGAAGAAATCTTCATCCGAATTTTCAAGTTATTCCTCGTGGCGACTGGTTTTGGAATCACCCTATTTTTCCTTCTTTTAGGCGGATCTGAATGGATCAATCAAGCTTTAGAAAGCCGTTTCATCGGCTACTTTATCGTGGCCGCCATCATCGGCGTAGCTAGTTTTTTTCTTTTCTTATCCTTAAAACCCCGCGAAAATGAGTCAGAATAAAGAAAAGAGAGCGGAATTAGAAATCCAAGCTGCCGCTATTGAAGAACAATTAACGGAGACTGTTACTGAATACAAGAAGATAGGCAATCAAATGCTCATCGCAGGAGGAATCTTTGCAGGTGGTTATTTGTTGTACACTATGTTCTCTGGATCTAAGAAAAAAGGATCCTTCGTAGGCGATGCCATTAAATCCTATGCCTTGGCCCTAGCACTATCCTATGCAAAGGACCTATTAGTCGATTACCTAGCCTCACTAGAGCAAGAAACTGAAACTGTAGTTGACGAATCTTCTGCTGAAAAAGCCTGACGACTGACCACTGACCACTGACCACTGTCCACTGTCGACTAGCGACTAATTCTCCATCAAATAAGCCTTAATAAACTCATTAATCTCCCCATCCAGCACCGCATCGGTATTCGACGTCTGGTAATTTGTCCGGTGATCTTTTACTCGTCGATCGTCTAAAACATAGGATCTGATTTGCGAGCCCCACTCGATTTTCTTCTTACCTGCCTCTACTTCGGCGCGTGCAGCATTCCGTTTATCGATTTCGATTTGGTATAATTTAGACTTCAGTAAGCGCAAAGCTACTTCTTTGTTCATTAATTGCGAACGTTCTTGCTGGCAAGCGATGATGATTCCGGAAGGTTTGTGGGTTAAACGAACGGCAGTTTCGACTTTGTTCACGTTTTGGCCTCCTGCGCCACCAGAACGGAACGTATCCCATTCGATGTCAGCCGGATTCACGTCAATTTCGATGGTATCATCCGCTAACGGACAGATATAAACGGACGCAAAAGAGGTGTGACGTCTCGCATTCGAATCAAAAGGGGAAATACGCACTAAGCGGTGTACCCCATTTTCTGATTTTAAATTTCCATAAGCAAATTCTCCGTCTACCTCAATGGTCACGGATTTGATGCCCGCAACGTCCCCCGGATTTTCATCCACTAAACGCACCTTGAATCCATTCTTTTCTGCCCACATGTGGTACATACGCAACAACATAGACGCCCAATCTTGAGATTCTGTTCCACCCGCACCGGCATTGATCTCTAACACGGCGCTCATATTATCGCCCTCGTCAGACATCATCTTGCGAAATTCGAGTGCTTCCAGATTTGCTTCCAGTTTTTCGCCTTCCGCATCCACTTCCGCTTCGGTCGCTTCGCCCATTTCGTAAAATTCCCAAATGGTCTCTAGATCACCTTGTGCGCTCGAAAGTTTGTCAAACCCATCCGTCCAAAATTTCAGCCCGCGCATCTCCCGCATCGTGCTTTCCGCCTTGTCTGGATTATTCCAAAACTCCGGATCTAAGGTGACTGTCTCTAGTTCAGAGATTAAATATTTCTTGTGATCGTAGTCAAAGATACCTCCTTAAAGCCTCTATTCTGGCTTTCAGGTCATTGAACCTGTCTCTAGTCATGTGATTTTCTACTTAATAAAGTGCAAATATACCCGATTTTGTGCTAAATTGCGGCCTCATTCATTTAAATCAAGCAATAAAATGGCGCAACAATACGATTTGATCGTGGTAGGCTCAGGCCCAGGAGGTTATGTAGCAGCTATCCGAGCTTCTCAATTAGGTTTAAAATGTGCGGTGGTTGAAAAAGAATCTCTTGGCGGTATTTGCCTTAACTGGGGATGTATTCCTACCAAAGCCCTTTTGAAATCTGCCCAAGTTTTCGAATATATTAAACACGCATCTGATTACGGTATCACGGTGAAAGGAGCTGAAGCAGACTTCTCTGCAGTTATTGCACGTTCTCGTGGGGTGGCAGATAGCATGAGCAAAGGCGTTCAGTTTTTGATGAAGAAAAATAAGATCGACGTGATTATGGGTTTTGGAAAAATCCAACCTGGTAAGAAAGTCGAAGTAACTGACGCAGACGGAAAGAAAACCGTTTACGAAGGTAAAAATATCATGATTGCTACGGGTGCACGTGCACGTGCATTGCCTAATGTGCCTATCGACGGCGAAAAAGTAATCGAGTACCGAAAGGCGATGAGCTTAGCAAAACGTCCAGATTCGATGGTTATCATCGGTTCAGGCGCGATTGGCGTTGAATTCGCTTACGTATATGCAGCGATGGGAACGAAAGTGACGATCGTAGAATTCCTTCCAAACATTGTTCCTGTCGAGGATGAAGATGTATCGAAAGAATTAGCGAAGCAATACAAGAAAATGGGTATCGAGATTTTAACGTCTTCAAGCGTTGAATCTGTTGATACGAAAGGAAAAGGTTGCAAAGTAAGCATCAAGACTCCGACAGGAAACACGGAAATCCAATGCGATATCGTTCTTTCTGCTGCGGGTGTTATCTGTAACTTAGAGAACATTGGTTTAGAAGAAGTAGGTATCATCGTAGACAAAGGTCGTATCCCAGTGAATGCTTGGTACGAGACGAATATGCCAGGATATTACGCGATTGGCGATGTGACTCCGGGTCCTGCTTTGGCACACGTAGCTTCAGCAGAAGGTATCATTTGTGTCGAGAAAATCGCTGGTCACAAGACAGAGGCTTTAGATTATTCGAACATCCCAGGTTGTACATATTGCACGCCAGAAATCGCGTCAGTGGGTATGACGGAGAAGAAAGCGAAAGAAGCTGGTTACGATATCAAAGTGGGCAAGTTCCCATTTGTAGCATCAGGTAAAGCTACGGCTGCCGGCGCTCGTGATGGTTTCGTGAAAGTTATTTATGATGCCAAATATGGTGAATTATTGGGCGCGCACATGATCGGTTACAACGTAACGGAATTGATCGCTGAAGCGGTAGTAGTTCGCAAGTTAGAAAGCACAGCGTATGAGATTATGAAAACCGTTCACCCTCACCCGACGATGTCAGAAGCTTTTAAAGGCGCAACAGAAGCGGCTTACGGAGAAGCAGTAGATTTATAATCTATATCGATAGAGAAAGAAAGAGGAGCTCAAAAGGCTCCTCTTTTTTATTGCACAAAAAAACCATCCGTTCCCCCTTCGAGCCAATCCGCACCCGTGATGAGTGAGGCGGCATCCATAGAACGGCCTCCGCCTTTCCCACAAACGGTGACAATGGGAATAGTGACATTTAATTCACTTAGTCGCTGAGGAATTTCCGATAATGGGATATGAAGGGCATTGGGTATATGTCTATCTTGAAACTCCTCCCCACTGCGAACGTCAACGACGAGTACATGGGGCATTAATGCGCGTAATTCTGCCTGTGTTATCATAAGACAAATATCAGCTCAATCAACTCAGAACTACTTATCCAATGTTAAATTATCAGTGAACGAAAACTTGAACACTTTTATAAGCGATCTTGCTTTTCGGATCGTGCGCTTGAATAGCGATGGTCCCGGGTTGAATTCTTTTCTTATCCGCCGGCTCTTCGTAGTCAACCACCGTTCTTCCATTGATCTTGGTCGTAACGTGATTCCCTTCCACTTTTACATACAATTCAAACCACTCTTCATCGTGCACTAATTTCTCAGCGGTATCCACAATGCCATAGAGACTGGCAGTTCTGCGCCAATCGGTATGAGAATTATTTACTTGAATTTCATAGCCTTGAGAGGGCCAACCAGTGTCCTGAAATGCGGTGCAAATAAATAAACCTGAATTAGCGCCTTCTTGGGTTTTAATTAGGGCTTTCACTTCGAAATTAGTGAAGGAATGATTACCTACCGGACCCTCATAAAAGAGGTGCCCCCGAGGGCCTTCGATACGTAGCTCTCCGTCTTTTACTTGAAACGAATTCGGATTTTCACTGGCTTTCCAACCTGTTAAGTCGCGGCCGTTTAAGAGTTCGACCCATTGGGCGTGGGCGGAAAAGTTTAAGAGTAGGAGAAGTAGGAAGAGGTTTTTCATTTTAACTTATAGGTTTAATTTATGGAGGTAAATATTAACTTAAAAGTTTAAAAATGAAATAGTGGTGGGATTAATCTACTATAATCACCTCTTAACTATCCTACCATCAAATACCAGCGCCTCCACAGAAATGACCTTGATTTTAACACTATCAGGATGGGCGGGATTAATTAGGTAATTAAATTCAGGAGGCACGATACTGCTAGGTACTTTTAAAACTGCGGCTGAACTCAGCGCAACAAAATCGTCGCCAATAAACTGGGTTTCTAAAATGGGTGGTTTGGTGTCCCAGTTTGGAGGTAAATCATCCATTTTCAGTTCTACTATTTTAACTTCTTCTGGAATCTCTATTTCCACGTAATACCGATCTGTAGGTAGATCTTCAGATAGATCAATATGAACGGATACTTCTAACGTAGCGAGTGCTCGAGATGCAGAAGTATATACAATATACGTGTTCAGGCTATTCCATCGATAACCCTGCATTCTAGATGCTCCACCACCTGACAAAGTGGTGTCAAGGTATTTTTTTCGATCTATTCGGTATACTTTCATTAGGCAAAATTTCCAAATTCAATTCGATTCAAACAATTTCGAACTTCTTGAATGCCTGTATTTGAGTCCAATAAACTTTCTGGTGTATTATTTCCCAACGAATAATTGGGCTTTTTCATCCAACGCAGAAATTTATCCTCTTCCTGATTAAAAACTTCAATCCCAAAATCAACCAATTCTGTCAGAAGTAAAATAACTTCGCTATCTCTGCCATTCAGCAGTGATTTTTCTCTTCTTTTTTTATTGTAAGTGGTTTGAGGTAGGCCAAACATATGCAAAACTGATTTTACCGGAACGTCAATTCGTTTACTTATTATTTCAATGGATGAATAAGGAACACCTCTTCTAATAATGTCCACTCTATCTAATGTAGATTGCCAAGCATATTCGATCCCCTCAGACTCGAATCGCCATTTAGGCATTGATGATACAACAACTCGTGCGCGTCTTATACTCTTTTGCGTATCAAAAATTGCAGGTTCATTTATTTCTTTTTTCACAGATATAGCATTTATGCTGTAAATGTACAACATAAATGCTACCATAGTTCTAAAGGGAAAATTAAATTATGTAATGGTTGTGCCAAAACAGAATCCCATCAATCCTTCGGCAAGCTAGCTTTGAATTAGCTGGAATAATAATACAAAGTTCAGATTATCAGTTACTTGATATTTTCAACAGGGAGTGACAGCTCCACTCCATTCCGCTGTCAGCCCGCAGGGCATCTAGCACAAAGCCTGCCACTGTTCGCGCCGCGAACCGTGGCTTTTTTTAATGGGCGTCCGTTCAATCTCGCTAGCGGAATTCACTTCCGCCCATTAAAAAAGCCTCCCAGCTCACGCTGAAAGGCTTTGTAGAGGGGAAGGGATTCGAACCCTCGGTAAGCTTGAGACCTACACACGCTTTCCAAGCGTGCTCCTTAAACCACTCGGACACCCCTCTATAAGCGCCCGTGGGGTTGCAAAAATAGTAATTTATTTCGACGAATCGAAAAAGGAGTCAATATCCTTCTTGAATTGAATCAAGGATGGTTTGTGGATGTAGTACATGTGTCCAGATTCGTAATACTTAATGTCTACACGGGAGCGTTGCTCCGGGCGTAGGAACATGTGCTCGATGTCGTAAACTGCCGTGAAGTACGGGGTCGCGAAATCGTAGTAGCCACAGCCGAGGTAGACTTTGAGGTTCGGGTTTTTAGCCATCGCATCACGAAGACTCTCTGCCACGTTCAAGTATTTGTTCTGCACGTTTTTGTAAGACCAGGGATACACTTCGCCGAAGACGTTGTAGCCTTTCTCGTCTGTGAACTTCAATTCTTTGGATAAATAATCGTTAATCGTCGCAGTGAAAGGACCATCGATGTTCGTGAAAGAAGGATCGAAATCGACGTATTCGCCAGCATCATCTAGGTTACGACCCGTGAAACGCGCGTCTAAACGTCCGATTGAAAGACCATCGCCACGGCGTAGGGCTTTGTAGAAACGGTTTTCGTCTAAGCGTAGGTTGGCTTGAAGGCATAGCTCTTTGGAAAGACCAGTGTAATAGGCCATTTTTTCTGCGATGGCAGATTTCTCCGCGTCTGACATCCAGCCGCCTTTGATTAGTGCGGTAGCATAAGGGCCTATCGCCCATTGCTCAGATTCCTTTAGAACGTCTGCGATCGGTCTCGCCTGTAAGGCTGGAGCTAATTTTTTGTGGTACCAGGCTGCTGCGGTATACGATGGAATGTACAAGGCGCGAGGTAGGTCGTTTCCGATGTTGTAATCGTTTGTCCCAAAATTCAAGACAGCTGAGATCAAAATCACCCCATTGATGTAGATGCGGTGCTCGTCTTGCAAGAATTTCGATAATCCAGCGGCACGGGTAGTACCGTAGCTTTCTCCGGCTAAGAATTTAGGTGAAGCCCAGCGATCGTAGCGACTCAAGAAGTTGCGCACGAAATCGCCTACGGATTGGATGTCCTCTACGAAGCCATGGTATTTGCTAGCGGGTTCGCCCACGGCGCGGGAATAGCCAGTGGAAACGGGGTCGATGAAGACTAAATCCGTTTTGTCTAACCAGGAGAATTCGTTAGGTACATAAGAATAAGGTGCGGCGGTTGCGGTGCCGTCTTCTTTTAATACGACGCGCTTAGGGCCTACGCCGCCCATGTGTAACCATAAGGAGGCAGAACCTGGGCCACCATTGAAGGTGAAAGTGACTGGGCGCTTGGCACCGTCTTCGTCGTCTTTGGAGTAATAGGTGAAGAAGATTTTGGCCAAAACCTTACCCGTATCCGCCTTCATATGCATATAACCAGTGGTCGCCGTGTAATTAATCACCTTTCCGGCGATCGTGATGGAGTGTTTCGTCTTTACCACCTGCACGCCTGCCGGGTCTTTCCCGATCTGGGCATTCAGTGTCAACGCTAAGACGCAAAATAATAAAGTCAATAATTTTTTCATCGTTTGAAGATTTTGAAAACGAATATAAAAATTCTTTGGCAATAAAAGCTTATTTCGTAGATTTGCACCTACTCTATATATTATATAGACTTTATGAACATTTCAAGATAAAATTATGCAAAGTTTCCGCTCTGAGATAGAAAACCCCGTTGTCGAAAAAGACATCCTGGATTTAGCGAAAAAAATCGCTCAATTTAAGGCTGGCGAGATCCACGAGGAGAAATTCAGAAGTCTTCGCCTCGCGCGCGGTGTCTATGGACAACGCCAACAAGGGGTGCAGATGATCCGCATTAAATTGCCATACGGCAAGATTCAATTCCATCAATGGAAGCGGATTTCGGACATTTCAGACGAATATTCGACTGGAAATTTGCACTTAACTACGCGCCAAGACATTCAGATTCACTATGTGTCGCTGGACCGCACACCGGAACTTTGGGCTAAATTAGAAGAAGACGATATCACTTTACGCGAAGCATGTGGAAACACAGTCCGTAACATCACGGCCTCCCCTACTTCCGGCATCGACCCGAAGGAATTATTCGACGTCAGCCCACACGCAGACGCGGCATTCCGCTACTTTTTGCGTAACCCGATCTGCCAAGAAATGGGTCGTAAAATCAAGATGTCATTCTCGAATACGGACGAAGATACGTCTTTGGCCTATTTACACGATGTGGGGTTCATCCCTAAAATCGTAGACGGCGCACGCGGCTTTAAAGTAGTCGTGGGTGGTGGCTTAGGCGCACAACCAATGTTAGCTCACGTAGCATACGAATTCTTAGCAGAAAATAAAGTAATTCCATTCATCGAGGCTATTTTGCGTGTTTTCGATCGCCACGGCGAACGTAATTCCCGCCACAAAGCCCGCATGAAATTCTTGATCCAAAAAATCGGTTTTGAGGCCTTTATGGATTTAGTGAAGGCGGAATCGAAAGCATTGAAAAATCATTCTTTCGAAATTCCATCGGCAACTGCCTGGGAAGTGGAAGCGCCTACATTAAAAGCTGATGTGGCGACACCATCTACCGAAGAATACGCTACCTGGTTAGCGACGAATACCTTTGAACAAAAGCAAAAAGGATTCCACGCGGTTTATGTGCGTATCCTAAATGGGAATATTTCAAGCACTACCTCTCGCTCTTTAATCGAGGCGCTAAAAGGATATATAGGCGATGATATTCGCATCACGATTAACCAAGGTTTGATGTTGAAATATGTACCTACGGCGAATTTGGCCTACGTATACTTCGTATTAGATGCACATGGTTTAGCGGCTCCGGGAGCGAACTCCATCGCTAACATCACGGCTTGTCCGGGAACAGACACCTGTAACTTAGCGATCTCTGATTCGACGAATATCACCTCGAAATTAGAGGCAGTCATCACCGAAGAATTCCCTTCTTTGATCCATGACAGCGCGATGAAAATCAAAATTTCTGGCTGCATGAATGCCTGTGGACAACACAGCATGGCTTCGATTGGGTTCCATGGTTCGTCTTTAAAAGCAGCTGACAAACGTGTTTTACCAGCATTACAAGTCTTATTAGGCGGTGCAACTTTGGGAAATGGCGAAGGAAAAATCGCTGATAAGGTAATCAAGGTTCCTTCTAAAAGAGGCCCGCAAGTATTACGCACCTTATTAAACAATTTCGAAGAAAACGCTCAGGCAGACGAATACTTCCACAGCTATTACGATCGCCAAGGCGAGAAATATTTCTACGATTTATTAAAGCCTATCGCAGATTTAAGCACTTTAGTGGATGATGATTTCATCGACTGGGGAGCGACAGAAAACTTCGCTACCGAAATCGGTGTGGGTGAATGTGCAGGTGTGGTGATCGATTTAGTGGCTACCTTACTTTTTGAATCGGACGAAAAATACGAGTGGACGGCAGCGGCATTAGAGGACAAACGCTATGCGGATGCCATCTACCACGCCTACAGTGTGTTTATTTCTGCAGCGAAGGCCTTATTATTAGATAAATCGATTTCAGTTCCAACGCAACATTCGGTCACCACGAAATTCGATGAGAACTTCGTATCGACAGGTGAGTTTGCAGTCGATGCAGCCTCATTCGCTGAATTAGTGTTGCAGATTAACCAAAACGAGCCATCTGCCGAATTCGCTGCTAGCTATACTGCACAAGCTCACGCCTTTTTACAATCCGCTAAAGCCATCCGTTCTTAATCCTATGAAGCATTTAAGCCATTTCAGAAAATTAGAACCCCACCCGAAATTAACGGTGGTAGGTGCTGGCCCAGGTGATCCGGAGTTGATTACTTTGAAAGCCATTAAGGCGATTGCGTCTGCTCAAGTAGTTTTATATGATGCATTAGTAGACTCAATTTTATTGGAACACTGTTCACATTCAGCCGAGCAAATCTATGTAGGTAAGCGAGCAGGTTCTAGCCATTCACAAGACGCGATTAATACCTTAATCGTAGAAAAAGCTTATGCTTTAGGCCATGTGGTACGATTAAAAGGGGGTGACCCATTTGTTTTTGGTCGCGGTCAAGAAGAAATTGAATATGCACGTAGCTTCGGTTTATTAACGGATTACGTTCCGGGTATTTCGTCTTCTTATGCAGCACCTGGAGCAGCGGAAATTCCGTTAACGATTCGTGGGGTAAATGAGAGCTTTTGGGTGATGACAGGTACAAAATCTGACGGTTCCTTAACAGCAGACCTTGCTTTAGGTTTGCAATCTACTGCAACCATAGTGATCCTGATGGGTATGAATAAATTAGAGGAGATTTCGCAATTATGTGCTCGATTTGGCAAAGGCGATGTTTCTGCTGCGATCATCCAAAACGGCACCATGAAAAACCAGCGGATTGGCATTTCTTCGGCATCCGAATTAGCCTCTATGGCTTCCAAAGAAGGTTTAAGCAATCCAGCCATCATCGTCATTGGTGAAGTAGTTAGCCATGCGAAGCCTGAATTATGGAAACAAATCACGAAAATTAGCAAAGAAAATGAGCAATAGAATTAACATCTCCAGCGGTTCCCCTTTTGAAGACACCTTCGGTTACTGCCGCGCCGTAAAAACAGGAAATTTGTTAGAAATTTCAGGAACGGTCGCATTAGTCGATGGCGAAAAAATCACCGCTGACGATTTATATGCTCAAACGTATAATATCATTGAACGCATCGCAGTCGTTTTAGAAGAAGCTGGTTCTTCCCTAAAAGACGTGGTTCGTACCCGTATTTTTACAACGGATATTTCCAAAAATCTTGACATCGCTCGCGCCCATGCGCATTTCTTTAAAGAGGTAAAACCGACAACTGGTATCTACGAAATCTCTGCTTTGATTGCTCCACAGTACAAAGTGGAAATTGAGTTTACGGCTTGGGTGGGGTAAATTATCAGTTAACTGATAATCTGCTTCGATTATCAGTTGATTTGTAGCGAACACAAATTTAAAAGCCTACCTCTACATCGTTATTAAACCACATAACGATGATAAACCACTATAAAAAACCCTTAATCCTTCTTTTAGGATGCCTAATCCTGTTTTCTTGCACGAAAGAAACAGTGGTAGCCCCCGCAATTCCTTCAGCCATTTCAGAGCTTCGAGCCTGGACCCAAAAAACGGACCCACTTAAACTTGCTTCCTCTATCGCTTGGGAAGCAGCCATTCCGATTAAACTTTCTGACAGCGTCTCTGCCTATGCTGCTCCTGTCAGAAACACCTACCCCGCAGCCATTTCACCCGATTTCATGGAGTTCATCACATTCGAGCTAGCTGGAAAACGATACGGATTGTATAAATCCTATCGACGCTTAAATGAAACCGACATGGAAATCATCATCCAATCCATCGAGGGTGAAACACTGAAAGCAGGTTTCATAAGTAAAAAAAAAGCCCTAATCCCTAAAGGAAAATCGGTTTCCATGAGAGAGATGAACTTAGATATGGAAGTAGCCTTCATTTATGAGTATATCATGGGCATGCTACTTAACAATGTAAATGTTTATGGCACAGGTGGCGGCGGAGGATACATCTGGGGCTATTCAAGACCTAACTCTATGAATTATTATGGGAATTATGAGGGAGGTGAAAGTACAAATGAGAATGGCTCTGGCGGTGACCATACTAATTACACTGATTACAATTACAGTGAGATGCAATTAAAATTGACAAATCCCTGCTTTAAAGAAGTGTTAGCAGATCTTCAGAAAAATAACGCCTACAGTAAAATTTCAGAAATAATTCAAAAATTTGATTACACAAAACGAGGCTTGAAATACTCTGTAATCATTAATGAAAATACCGCAAGTTTAGATACTAATTTAAAAGGTCGCAATGCATATGTAGATGGCAAAGTAATAACTTTGAATTCTAACGATCTAAAAACTGCTTCAAAAGAATATATTGCTCGGGTGATTATTCATGAATATTTACATATCTATATTGGTGGTAAGGTTGCAAACGATGACCATCAAGTAATTTTACACCAATATGTAAATGAAATAGCTTCCTTTCTACATTCGCTGTATGACACTAATGAGCAAGATGCTAAAATTTTAGCTTTATTAGGACTTCAAAAAGAGAAAGAATGCTACGAATTCATCCTAGATAGTTTAGGAAGTGATAAATGGGAGGTTTACAATATCGATCAAAAATATAAAAATCAAAATTATGGCAAACACTGCAATTAAAATACTGATTATATTTATAATCACCACTTGTAGCTTCAAGACTGTAGCGCAAGGAAATCCTAAATACGCATTTTTATTCAATGGATGCGGTCAGGGTGAATTTTACGAATATTTTTCACATAATCTAAAAGTGTGGGGCAATAGACCTACATTTAATTTATTCGTTTTTAAATTATCTGGAAACGGAAAAATTACAGAAATGAGGCATTTTGGAGGAATGGAAAAAACAGATGCAGAACAAGTAATGAATTTTATAAAACAGTCGGAAAATTGTTGGAATTTACCTTCTGACCCGAAACTTTTTAAATGGATAATACTCCCTTTTATCTCAGGAAAAGGTAACGCGAATTCACATATTGGTCCTGACTTTAAAAGTACGACAATGGACGCGTTCTCTGAATTAAATAATTTAACTTCTTATGGAATTTATTCCGGAGAATTTTATGTTACCGATTTGGTTTGGTACATAGATCCACGAATAAAACTGGATTGATCGGGTTTTTGAAATGTACCTGAAATTATGAAAAATTAAATCTTCCCAGCCTCCTTTTTCAGCAATTCCACATCGATCGGAACAACACCCAACGATTCACAAACTAAGCCTCCGCCAAGGTTTGCGAGCTCAGCTATTTGTGAGGCTGAGCCTCCAGCTGCTAATGCGCAGGCTGCAATGGAAATAACGGTATCGCCAGCACCAGAGACATCGGCGATTTGGCGAATGTGGGCTGGGATTTGAATTTGGTCTGAGGCAAAATCCATGTAGACTCCACGCTCTGACATAGTTACGAATAGTCCTTTAAAAGACTGAGCTGCTTTGAAGTCGGCTACGGTTTTAGCGATATTATTTGGCGAAATCGCCGATGCATCCAAACCTAAGCCATCACGTAATTCATTTAAGTTAGGCTTGAACAAGGTAGCTCCTGTGTAAGCAAAGAAGTTCTTTTTCTTAGGATCTACAACGGTAGGAATATTTTGTGCGGATGCCAAAGCAATGATTTCCTGAATTATATCAGCACTCAAAACGCCCTTATCGTAATCCTCAAAAAGGATCACATCGACTTCCGGTAACCACGCTTTTACTTGCGCTAATAAGGACGAAGACGAGGTAGCTAAAATAGGTGCTTCCGTTTCTGAATCTACTCGGATCAGTTGTTGCGATCCAGCAATGACGCGTTCCTTAACTGTCGTAGGACGGCCTTTTTCGATAATAATGCCGGCTGTGGATAACCCTGCCTCTTGTAGAATACCTTGTAAAGTTTCACCTGTGGAATCATCTCCAATGACCGAACAAACCAACGGTTTTGCACCTAAACTGGCGATATTTAATACCACATTTCCTGCTCCACCTAGGCGAGATTCACGCTTCACAACGTTCACCACGGGAACGGGTGCTTCCGGCGAAATGCGATTAACTTTTCCCCAAGTGTAGGCATCCACCATTAAATCACCTACCACGAGAACGCGTAGGTTTGAAAATTTCTCAATTAGGCTTGATAATTGGCTCATAGGTATCCCCTTATTTTATCCTCCGATAGTCGTCATCGATTCTGTAATGACACCTATCCTTTTATTTTCTGCTTCAAAACCGTCCAAAGGACGTTTGTTGAATAAAGTTAACAGTTGTTTCTTCACCTCCTCATCGCTGACTCCAGTGCGAAGATACGCCTTCAAATCAAAAACGCCATCATCGTAGAGGCAAGTCTTGACTTGGCCTTTGGCAGTTAAGCGAATTCGATTGCAAGTGCCACAGAAGGTTCGGCTGAAGGCAGCGATCACTCCGACATTTCCTTTAAATCCGGGAACATCGTAGGTGTGAGCCGTTTCTCCGTATAGAAATGGTCTTGGCTGTAAACCAGGATAAGCCGATTTAATGCGATCTAAAATCCGAATATGGTCCCAAAACAAGGTTTCCTCTACCAGCCCCGACCCGTTAAAAGGCATCTCTTCGATAAAACGAATGGACACCGGATGCTCCCGAGCGAACTCGGTCAGCGCAATAATATCCTCTTCATTTTTGCCGTGCATAACAACGGCATTAATCTTCACCTGGAATCCGGCCTGAATTAAACGAAGGAGATTGTCGTATACTTTTTGGAAATCATCTCTTCGCGTAATTTGCTTAAAGCGATCCCGATCTAACGAATCTAGACTTAAATTGATGTGACGAACGCCGAGCTTCTGTAAAGATTCTATGTAATCTCCCACGAAAACACCGTTCGTCGTTAGGCAGATTTCAAGATCTTTCAAACTCGCTAAATCCGTCAAGAAATCGAGCAATCCATTCCGAACAAAAGGCTCTCCACCCGTGATGCGCACCTTCTTGATACCCATCTCGTGCATGATCCGCGTCAAGCGAAACATCTCCTCCCAGCTCAACAACTCCCGTTCCGGCATATAGTTAATCCCCTCCGCCGGCATGCAATAGGTGCAGCGCAGATTGCAACGATCCGTCACCGCGAGTCGTAAATAACTCAATTCGCGGCCGTGATTATCAAAAAGCTGAGGATTATCCAATATATTTGCTCAAGTATTCAAAGGTACAAAAAACGATGTCAACCTACCACATTCTTCTGTTCGGGATTTGCCGCGATTTATTAAAATCGTCGACGATTTCCATCGAAAAAGAGGGAAAGGTGACCGTAGAAGAGCTTTTGCAAACGGTGCGTTCAATGCACCCGGCTTTGGAAAAATTACCCTCTTTACGTTTAGCTGCTGAACACCGCTTTCCGGAACCTGATTTTATCCTATCAGAAAGCATGGAAATTGCCCTAATTCCTCCCGTGAGTGGCGGATAATCCGTATATTTGCCATTAAATCTTTGCATTTATATGGGATTAAATCTCCTATTTCTTGGAGTGCTCTTGTTACCTTGGGTTTCTGCCCTTTTGGTAGCTTGTTTCCCTAAATCCCTTGTTTCGATCACTCTTTCCGGCTTATTTAGTGCTGCCGCACTTTATTTCCTTACGAGCGTGGGGGCTGATTATAAAATCGCCTACACCTGGTTTCAGTTAGGTGGGCAGGAAATCAATGCCAGTTTTTGGGCGAATGCTTCTGCGCAATTAGTGCTTGGCTTGGTGGCTATAGTTTCTTTTTGTGTCCAGCTGTTTTCGAAATCTTATCTGGAAGAAGATCCGTCTATCGGACGCTATTATATCTATTTGCACCTATTTGTGGGAGCGATGACGCTCTTACTATTAACGGATTCTGTCTTCTTGTTTTACGGGGCCTGGGAATTAGTGGGGGCGTGTTCGTATTTGTTGATTAGTTTTTGGCATCAAAAACAAGCCGCAACGCAAGCTGCGAAAAAAGCTTTTTTAATTAACCGACTTGGCGATATAGCCCTGTTGTTCGGCCTCATCGGTTTAGGTTTACACTTCGATACTTGGCAATTTTCTGCGATGCAGGGTATCGCACCTACCTTGATTGGGGTGGCAATTATCGCTGGAGGAATCGCTAAATCAGCCCAGTTTCCTTTCATGTCTTGGCTTCCTGATGCGATGGAAGGTCCTACGCCCGCCTCTGCTTTAATTCACGCAGCAACGATGGTGGCGGCTGGAGTTTTCGTGGGTGTGCGCGTTTTCGACATCACGAGTCCAGAGACCCACCTATTTATGGGAATCATTGGTGCGATTTCGTTCTTATCAGGAGCTGTTTTTGCTATTTTCCAAAACGATATCAAGAAGACACTCGCCTATTCCACTATCTCCCAGCTGGGTTTAATGTGGATGGGAATGGGCTCAGACGCCTCTTTATTCCACTTATTAACACATGGCATTTTCAAAGCTGGCTTGTTTTTAGCCGCTGGCGCCGTGATTCACACGGTACATTCCCAAAGCCTAAACGACATGGGTGGCCTGCGAAAAAAAGCACCAGTGGCAGCCTTTGCTTACCTTATTTTCGGTGCCGGATTAATGGGACTACCTTTAACAGGTGGATTTTTTAGTAAGGAAAATCTAGCTGGATTCTTGTATACTTCCGGTCGTGTCGAATTACTGGTTGTTTTAGCGATAGGCATGGTATTAACCAGTTTTTATATCAGCCGCCAGTTTTATCTCATTTTCATGGGACCATTGAAGGAAGGTTCTGCGGATAAAAATCCTGCCCAAAACATCCCGATCAGACTCTTAATCATCGCTAGTTTGTCCATTTGGATTTCTCGCCATCCGTTTGAAATGCCAGAAAATGCCTTCCTAACAATTTATCATATCCCTTCTTTTTGGCTCTACATTACGGCCTCGACTTGGGTTATCGGAATCGCTGGAGCCTATTTATCTAGAAACTGGATACCGGCAGGAAATTACCAGTTCCTACCGCGTTTTTGGCCTAGCTTATTCAGCCTAATACGCTGGAAAAGTAGGTCTGCTCAAGTTTTCGAAACCCAAATCCTTGATCGACTAGTCAATGGGATTGCCTCTTTACAAGTCATTCTCGCACACCTAATTGCTTGGTGTGATCGACATCTAGTGGATGGGATTTTAGTAGGCGGAAGCTCAAGCCTCAGTCTAGCTACTGGAAAAATTTTAAGTCGCTGGCAATCAGCTAAAGTCCAAAGTTACTGGGCTATGATTATTGTGACATTTGCCCTATTTTTACTTTACGCTGTATTTACTAAATGACGAATTTACCCCTTTTATCCCTCTTAATTGGATTGCCACTCGTAGGTGCCCTCATCCTTGGATTAGGTCAATTAAAGGAGCAGGCAAGAACGATTGCTATCGGTCTTTCGACGATTCAATTAGGACTTTTAGGCTACATTTATGCTGCTTTCGACAAGCAATCGGGTTTATTTCAATTTAATGAATCGCACAATTGGTTCTCGATTTCATTGGGTTCAATGGGGCAATTTATGTCCAAATACACCCTCGGAGTCGATGGATTAAGCATATCACTGATTCTTTTAACGGGTTTAATTACCTGGGTTGCCCTTTGGAACTCAACAGAAATCAAAGAAAAACTAAGCACCTATTATGCCTTAGTATTGCTCTTAAACGCCTCAATTATCGGCTGTTTTCTAGCAAAAGACCTATTCCTTTTCTACGTATTCTTCGAATTCATGTTGCTTCCGATGTATTTTTTAATCGGAATTTGGGGTGGACCACGACGCAATTACGCTTCTTTGAAGTTCTTCATTTATACCCTAGTAGGATCCCTATTCATCCTCGTAGTGATGCTAGGCATGGGTTTAGCCTATGTAGATCCATATGAAACAGCCTTATTAAACGGCCTGATTCGTCCGGAACAAGGTTTTAATCTAGAAGCCTTGCACGCCGTTCAGGGTATGTTATTATCTCAGGAAATTGCCACCGCTTCGATGGTGCATAGTTTCGATATGCAGGCTTTAGCGGATCTAAATAATGTCCAAATCACGAGCATCCTTCACCCTAGCTCCGGCTGGTTGCTAGCTGGAATGAGCGCACGGGAATGGGGATTTTGGCTTTTATTCATCGGATTTGCCATTAAATTACCGATGGTTCCCTTGCACACCTGGCTACCAGATGCACACGTAGAAGCACCTACACCCATCTCCGTTTTATTAGCCGGGGTATTATTGAAAATAGGCGCCTATGGCTGGTTACGCATCACGATTCCGTTCTTCCAAGCGGAAGCAATCGCATCAGCCAATATCCTTGCCGGACTAGGAGCTTTATCTATCGTTTACGGTGCCTATAATGCGCTAGCGATGACAGATTTAAAGAAATTAGTCGCATATTCTTCTGTTTCCCACATGGGTTTCGTGCTCCTTGGAATCGCCGCATTCACAGCAGAAGGCTGGCAGGGAGCTATCTTCCAAACCATCTCCCACGGGGTCTTATCCGCCTTATTATTCCTGATGGTAGGCGTATTATATTCCCGCACTGGAAACCGTGAAATTGATTCTTATTCAGGCTTAGTGACCTTAATGCCTCGATTTACAGTCATCTCTGGCATCGCCATTTTTGCTTCCTTAGGTATGCCTGGATTCTCTGGATTTATCGGCGAATTCTTCAGTTTAATGGGTGCCTTCACGAGTCCATTTGTACATCCGGGGATTGCGATTTTCGGGGCTTTGGGACTAGTATTAGGCGCTGGATATTTGTTATGGACTTTCCAAAAAATCTATTTGGGAAAACTCTTCTTAAAAAACACCAACTGGTCTTTGCCTGATTTGACAAATTTAGAACTAGTTAGTCTTTTTGGTCTT
This sequence comes from Cytophagaceae bacterium, assembly GCA_027491195.1. Classification (GTDB taxonomy): domain Bacteria; phylum Bacteroidota; class Bacteroidia; order Cytophagales; family Spirosomataceae; genus Aquirufa; species Aquirufa novilacunae. The sequence goes on from JAIXWQ010000008.1 coordinate 480,764, forward strand.
GGAATTATCAGTATATTGCTAGGCATTTATCCCGGTTTACTATTCGAACTCAGTGATAAATTCGTGACTACCCTGTTAAAATAAACCTATTAATTTATACACTATGGAAAACAAATTCAGCCGTAGAGACATCCTAAAGAGCTCTGCAGGATTCGCTGGCCTGGGCATGATGGGCCACCGTTTCGAAGAGGCCGACAAACAAGCAGGACTAGACCTAAAAGGAAAAGTACATCACTCGGCTTGCCGCTGGTGCTACCAAGATATTCCTTTTGAGGAATTAGTGATGAATGCCAAAAAAATCGGCTTACAATCGATCGAATTAACGGGTCCCGATGAGTGGGAAATTTTGAAGAAACACGATATGACTGCAGCCATCGGTTGGGGTAAATATCCAGATGGAATGAACATTCCGAACTTCTTTAACCGCACCAAAAACCACGATGCTTTAGTAGGCTTCTACGAAGATATTATTCCAAAAGCTGCCAAAGCAGGAGTTAAAAACATCATCACTTTCTCTGGAAACAGAGACGGAATGAGCGATGAAGATGGCCTAATTAATTGCAAAAAAGGGCTACAACGCATCATGAAAACGGCTGAACGTTACGATGTAACGATCTCCATGGAGTTGTTAAATTCCAAAGTCAACCACAAAGATTATCAGGCCGATACAACAGAATGGGGCGCTGCACTTTGTGAGATGGTAGGTTCCGATAAATTCAAATTGCTTTACGATATCTACCACATGCAAATCATGGAAGGGGACGTAATTGCCACCATCAAAAAATACCACCAATACATCTCTCACTACCACACAGGTGGTGTTCCTGGTCGTAACGAAATCGATGAGACTCAAGAATTGAACTATGCAGCCATCATCCGCGCGATCTACGATACCGGATACAAAGGCTTCATTGGTCAAGAGTTTATTCCAGCTCGCAAAGATAAAATGGCTTCTTTAGAACAAGCGGTGAAAATCTGCGATATCTAAGGATATCAATACCTTGATAAAAACGCAAACTGCTCCGGGTGAGTGGTTTGCGTTTTTTATTTATCAGGTTCTTGTTAATTGATTTTTCGCGTTTGCTGGCTGGCGATTTTCTCCTCTATTTCGGGTCATGAAAACGCTCCTATTGCTTTTTTTCTCTTTCACCTCCCTCGCACAATGTGCGACCATTTTTACGCAACCCCTCGCCCAAATAACCTGCGAAGGCGATTCCATTCGACTATTTTGCCTTAGCTCTGGCGGAAGCTATCAATGGGAAAAACGTCGACCATCCGACCCTAAATTCACTTCTATCACGGGCGCGCGTTCATCGCGATTTACCTTTCTATCAGGCGGAGCCACTCATCCTTCTGGAAGCTATTATCGATTGAAAATATCCGTAGGGAAATGTGTCAATTATTCTGATTCTGTCCTGATCATACTGCGAAAAGCGCCCATTATTTCTGCTCTGACGGTTTGCGAGAATACCAATGTTCCCCTTTCCTCTGCTTGTTCCTGGACAATAAATGGATTACCTGTCGATTCGGTCCTAGCAACTCCCTCCTTGCAAGGCGCAAAACTGAAAGCCTTCTCCCGTTTTTCAACACTACCTTTCGGATCCTGTGTGCTAGCTTCAAATGAGGTAACATTGAGTGTCACCTCACTCCCTGCTGCACCCGTCCATGCCGTAAAACTAGTCAAAGCTTGCCTAGGTCTCCCTTTTTCCCTCAACGCCACAGGTTGCTCGCCCTCCTTGACGTTTTGGTTCGATATTTCGGGGCGGAAAGTAGGAGAAGGAAGTCGACTCTTAGTGACTCGATCTGATAGCAGTATTTTTCGTGCGAGCTGTGTTAAGTCCGGATGTGAAGGACCCTTATCGTTGGGAGTAAAAATAGCGCCCATTCCCATACCCGAAGCACCTGAAAATATGTCCCCTTCCTATTTCTGTTCAGGCGTCCCTATCTCCTTGCAAGCTAGCGGAGGAGTAAACAATGTTTGGTACGAAACCGCCACAGCAAAATCAAATCTAAGCACCGCCTCTGCCTTAGCTATGAAAGCAATCACCGCTAATGGTGCTAATGATTCTCTACTTACTCGATTTGTAAGCGTAAAAATAAACGATTGCGAAAGTAGCCGAACACTGGTACCCATTCGCATAAAACCCCAACTACAGCTAGAGCCACTCGAGGCATTTAGCTTAACTGGAGATCGGACCATCCCTATACCTGAAACAAATGTCACACAAGCTAGCCTTCCTATTCGCGTTAGCTATTCCTCCTCCGCGAACAGCCCACTAGGACCTTTTACCTCTCCTGGACTATTGATCAGAACTGTCATCGATTCCCTCGGTTGTAGTACGAAAGATACTGCCCTTGTTCATTATACCCGAAACGGCCCCATCATTCATCACCTCATTGCCCTAAAAACAACCAACTGTTCAACCCATACTTACCTCATCAAAATTCAAGGTTGCCCTCTTAAAACCTCAGCCATAGGCTCGACCAAACGATACGAATCTCCTTCGGCGGAATTCATTCTAACCGGAGGCCTATATCGATTTATCTGCAACGATGGAGAGACGGACACCATTAGCCTGAACTTGCCCCATTTAAAGCAACCAAGTTCTTCTCTGCGCAAATCCTTCACTGGTCCTATTTGTGCCGCTGACAGCGCATTTTTGAGCCTAAACATAGACCCTAGCGTTCACTTTATAGGATGGGAATTAAATGGCCATCTTTATGCTATAGATAAAACGGTGAAAGGGATATTACCCACTGGTGAATATGTAGGTGTCATGGAAGAAAATGGTTGCTTTTATCGAGTTGAGAAAATCTTACTCGAGCGAAAATCTACCCCACCTACACCCACTCTTGAAAAAACAGGAGCCTATTTCGTACGCGTTCAATCGGAGGGAATTCCGGAATGGTTAATTGATCAAACCCGATCGACCGATTCTAGCTATTTTCAAAAACTAAGCAAAGGAAGAGAGTTTTATGCCCGCGCTAAATGGCGGCACAAAAGTCTGTCTTGTTACTCTCCTTATTCGAATGTCTATTATGTGGACGCACCACCCACCTACGAATTCACCGTCTACCCCAATCCTACGAAGGGGCTATTTTCAATTGAAATCGCCTATGAGACAGATGATGCCTTACTGCAACTAGTTGACTTGAAAGGACAATTACTAGACTCAAAGCAAATAAAAAATTCCAGCAGAAAAATGGACTTTGACATTTCCCCATTTCCTACTGGAACCTATGTAATACGGCTAATTTCGGATGGAATCAGCCAAGAAAAAACTATTCGTAAATTCCCTTAGCCACTTTCTCTGAGATAGCCTTTGGGGCAATCCAAGCAAGGAAAGCACCTAACTTATTAATGAAGCCAGTGATCACTTCTTGTTTTTTAGCAAACATGCCATCGACTGCCATTTTAGCAACGATTGCCGGAGTCATGGTTACCTTTTCTGCTGCCTTACTCGCTTTTGCTGGTAAGTTTGCACGGTCATTGAAATTCGTTGTTGTTGCTCCAGGACTGACTGCGGTAACGGTGATACCCTTCGCCTTCCATTCATGAAAAAGTCCACGGGAGAAGTTTAATACAAACACTTTGGAAGCCGCATAAACACTCATCAAAGGAATTGCTTGATAGGCTGTTGAACTAGCAATATTTAAGACATAAGCCTGCCCTTTACCTGAAAGCATAGGGTAAAAACGGTAACAGGTTTCGACTAGTGCGTTCATATTAACTTGCATCATTTTTTGGGTCTCTGCAAAAGAATAACTTTCAAACTCGCCCACTAAACCGTAGCCTGCATTATTCACCAAAATTCGAAGATCAATCTGCTTTGCCAGTACCCATTCGTAAAGTGTTGTAACAGCAGAAGGATCAGCTAAATCTGCTACTAAATAATCTACCTCCAGTGCGAACTTTTTTTGGATCTCCTCCTTCACTTGTTGAAGCTCATAAGAATTACGGGCTACAAGTAACAAGTTGTAGCCTCTTTCCGCTAATTGCAAGGCAATCTCTTTGCCTATCCCTTTACTTCCGCCGGTTATGATTGCGTATGACATATGCTTAGTGTAAATGAAAAAAGCCGCTCGAGGAGCAGCTTTTTTCGATGTGTATTGTAAACTTATTTTTTAGGTGCTGCTGGAGCTGTGGCAGTAGAACCAGGATTGAAGTACTCCATCAATTCCTTATCATCTGCTTTAATTTCAAAGGCCTTTGTAAAGTAATCTTTCGTCTTCGCATCATCCTTCGTTACCGTAACATGATAACCCCCTAGGAATTTATATGCTTCAAATAACTGGTTCTTATCTTCTTTAAAGGTAGTTGATTTTTCTTCTTTCAACTTCGCAATGGTCTCTAAGAACTTCTCATAATGAGGAACACCTAACCATTTCGTACCCGAGTAATCAATTAAGTTGTTCGCACGTGCACGATTTAAATAAAATGGAGGCCATTTGTCGTTCACTGAAATCGCTTTAGCGAATAAAGTATCAGCCTTCATAGCGATCATTGGACGGTTTAATGTATCCGCTTTCGGAGTAAAGGCAGCAACAAAATAATAATCCATCGCTGCTTTGAAGTAATCTCCAGAACCTACAGTTAGATTTTTCTTTTGCTTCCACTCAATACCTTTCAATGCTGCATTTGCCGCGTCGTTATAACGCTTTTGCTTGTAACGGATATCGTGGATAATATTATAAACGTTGTTGTTTGTATCCAAAGGTGCAGCGCGCTCTAAATAAGTTAAAGCCACTGAATCCTTACCTAAACCTTGGTATCCTTTACCGAAATACAAATCGTCCATGTAGTAAGGCTTCACACCAGAACGAACCATACCCTCTAAGTTGTCGATACCTTGTTGGTAGTTCTTCATCTCCACGTTTGAATATCCACGCATACGGAATATATCATTATCCTTCACCCCTTTCTTATCTGCCTCATCTGTGTACTTCATCGCACCCTCATAATCTTGAGATAAGAATAATAATTTAGCTGTCTCTAAAGTCACCTCAGGAGTTGCCTCAGCCTTCTCCAAATACTTTCTGAAATAACGAGAGGCATTTTTGTATTGGCTACCGACGATCAAATACTCACCATAACGCTTGTGAGCTGGTGCATAGTTTGAATCTAAATCAATCGCCTCCTTGTAACGAGACTGCGTCTCTCTGTAGTTTTTACCACGTAAGAAAACCGTACCGATTTTTACCTTCGCCTTCACGTTCTTAGGATCTTGCATTAAAGCTTGCTCGTAAGATGAAACAGCGTTACCACCATCGTTCTTAATTAGGAAAGCGTCTCCGCGAACAATCATTTGTTCTGCATTTGGACCTTTCTTCGTCTTTTCTAACATCAAGTCAATTAAACGTATAGCCTCAGCAGGATCGTTATTATTGGCATTAAATTCGGCATCACGACCTAATTTATAATACATAGAATACGCTTCTGCGATACGGTGAATGACATCACCATTTTTGTATTTTGTTTCCTGTAGAATACGGTCAAAATCAACTTTCGCTTCGTTAACTTTATTTTGACCTACTTTGATCGAAGCAAGACCTACTTGATTTAAGTAGTTCTTCGGATCAGCCGCTAAGCCCTTTTTAAATGCATCTTCAGCTGAAGTCCAATCTCTACGCGTTAAGAAATAGTACCCTAAATAGTAGTAATTTTCACCGGTAGGAGAAGCGGTAACTAAGCCTTCAAAAACTTGCTTAGCTCTACTTGGTTGATCGCGATCGATTAAGTGTAATCCGTCTGCGATAGTTTGTCCCATTGCCATATTGGTGATCAATAAACTGACTGCCAATATCCACGATTTCATTTTCTTCATTTTGTTGTTTAATTAATAGCTTTCAATCTTTTTCCTAGGCCTCGAACATCGAAATGTCCAATTTTATACACTTAACATTAAATTCGTAAGAGGAACAAAAATAAAAACAATCTTCTATTTTCCCTAGCCTAAACCGAATAAAAATGCACTATTGACTAATTTGATAGGTGCGAATCGTGATAGGGCGGGTCAAAGGGATCAAGCCGGCCTTCAAAACGATTAACTGACCCAAATCACCAGATACATAATTTAAGAATCCTGTACCTAAACCCTGGTGGGCCTCTTTCAAGATATATTTGATTTCCCGGCGAAGGGGATACTTTTTCAAGGCTAAATTATAACCAAAAGGCTGGGTGTAAGGCATTCCTTTACCTTCCGCCACAGACATGACATTCACCGAGCGAATGAATCCAAGAGAAGTCGGATTATCGCCATCACTAATCCAGTTAGACCCTACAATACCAATGGCACGTGGATCTTTTTTTACTTGATTAATGACCTCTATGTTAGATCCGGCAGCAACTACGTGTAATTTATCAGAAGTGGAAATCTTTAATTTATCCACTAAAAATTTCAAATTACTCGAGTTCGCTTTATCCACTACCAAGGTATATTCCGTGGAGGTCCCCACAATTAAATCGCGGAGATCTGCTAAGGTGAGTAGCGTATCTTGATTCGACTTATTAGCAAGTAAGGCAATACCATCCGCAGCAATATTAAAACTACGATACGTGATTGATTCACGCGTGAAGATTTCTTTTTCTTTGTCCGTCAAATCACGAGTAACCACTACCCCTCTAATCTTGTCATTTAACATATCAGCAATCACCTCATTTTCAGGACTGAACTTGAAGTTGATTTTAGCATATTTATATTGCTCTTCAAAGGCAGTCTTCTCTGCCTTCATCAAAGGCTGAAACGATTCATCAACACCTAAGGTAATTTCACCTACGGTCGCAGAATCTTTCGCAGTTTCTTTTTTATCTTTTGAACATTGAAAAAAACATAGTCCTAAAAGAACTAAACTAATATTTCTGATATTCATCATCTTCTTCATCTGTTGATTTAAAATATGCATAGGCTCTCCAAATTCTGAAAACCCCATAGGCCATAAAAAGTAATCCAAAAAGTACAATGGTAGGCACGCCAAAATTCGTACCTAAATCAAATTCAGAATAGAAAGCCACATAAAAGCCTAACAGAAAATAGGCAAAAGCAACAATCAATCTGAACGTTACATTAATCCAAATAGCAACTGGTCTTTTCATCTTCATTTAAAAAAACAGACCTGCTAAAAATACATTCAGCAGGTCTGTCTATGTTTAATCGTTTCTATCTTATTCAGATAATACGAAAGTGATCGGTTGAGTAAAACGAGATCTAACCGCACGTCCAGATTGCTTACCTGGATTCCATCTTGGCATAGCCTTGATTACGCGAATAGCTTCCTCGTCACATCCGAAACCAACTCCCTTCAAAACTTGTACGTCTTGAACAGAACCGTCCGTATTTACAACGAAAGATACGAATACTCTACCGCCTACGTTCGCACGTTGAGCTGCAGATGGGTATTTTAACGTCTTTTGCAAGAAACGTCCCCATGCACCCGGACCTCCTGGGAATTCTGCTTGTTGCTCTACCGCCGTGAAGATTTCATCTTCAGCTGGCTTAGGTGGCTCAACAGGTTCAGAACCCTTCGCATCTGGATCTACTGGTGGCTCATACGTTTCCGTTTCACCCTTAACAGTTTCAGACGCCGTGTTACCTCTTACCTCTTCAGGTGGAGGCTCCGGTTTCGTTACTTCCTCATCATGCTTGATTTCTGGAGGTAAGAATTTCGTTGTTGTCACCTTAGGAATTTCCTTGGGTGGTGGCGGCGGTGGCGGAGGAGGCAACTCTACTTTTTTAGGTGGAGCTGGCTTATCCAATTTCATTACTTCAGCAGTCACCTCAGTCTTTTCTTCTGAAGCTGCAGTTAACTGTTTCCAGAAAGCCGCTAACAAAAGAGCACCGACAAAGAGTGCAGAGCCTAGTAATACGGACCGCTTCATTACTTTAGGATATGTCTTGCGCAGAACGAAGGCACCGAATTCACGGTTCTTGTCTTTGAAGATAATATCGTCCAAAGTAGCATCTTGGCTTATTACTTGTGACATAATATTCGTTTAATTTTAAATTAATTTATACCCTTATTTTCCTGATCGTTTAATCAGTGCCTCCGTATCCGGATCGATTTCTAACAATGCATAACGCTTGTTATTAGTAATCGCACATTCATCAAGCATATCAATCATATTGCGATATTTCGCTTTTTTGGTTGGCTTGATCACGATAGTAAAATTATTACCCACTTTCGCTTTCAGATCCGCGATAACCTTGCGAATTCCTGTCTCCGAATAGTTAGTAACTTGCATTACTGTACCTGCTTCAGTTGGGATACCTTGGTAATAATACACCTTCGACTCATCTGGACACACCGTAAGTGTTTCTGATAATTTTACAGGTGATGTTTCCTTTGTATCCGTTTTATCAGGCATGTTTAATTGCATGGTAACGGGCTTTGCTAACGTTGTAGTTAACATAAAGAAAGTAATCAAAAGGAAGCCTAAGTCCACCATGGGTGTCATGTCGATTTTGGTCGACATTTTCTTACTACGCTTCTTTCCGCCTTTCTTCCCGCCACCGGAGCTATCTATTTCTGCCATTTCTTTTCGTAATTAAAATGAAAACTTATTTCGGTTTATTTTCCGGTCCAGTTACTAATTGGAAGATATTGATGTTTTGAGCTTGCAAAGTACCGATGATATCAGCAAATACTTTGTAGTTAGACTCTTTATCTCCTTTGATAGCAACTTTCAACTCTGGATTAGACAATTTCGCATAACCCACCCAATACGAAAGCTCGTTATTAGCTGAATCAATTGGAATTCCCTTACTTAGCGCTTTCGCTTCTGAAGGTTTCATATTTAACACCTGACGCATTGCTCCTAGAGGATAGCCTACGATTTCTGAAGCCATAAAGTTCTTCTTCATCTCAGCTGTTACAGCGATACCATAGCGATTAGCCATACGCTCTAACATAAACTCACGAGCCATTTGATCATCAGTTGCCAAATAAACGCCACCTTCTGGTGAAACACTAACCATCAGCATACCATCTTTCGTATTCAAAGGTTTCTCTGAGATAGAAGATGGAGGAGTGATCGTAACTGCCTCTTCTGGACGAAACTTCGCGGTTAACATGAAGAACGTCAAAAGAAGGAAAGCCACATCACACATCGCTGTCATGTCGAGTGAGACACTATGTCGTTTAGCTTTAACTTTTGGCATAACAATTATTTTTTTGAACGGTGAATAAAATTGAATGAAAGGGCTGAAGCCCCTAAATCAGTTCAAATATTAATTGTGATGCGTAGCGTAGTTTTGGTTAACACTTAAGCCGATTTCATCGATGCTGTAAGTTAACTCGTCAATTTTCGCTGTGAACACGTTGTATGCAATGATACAGATAGCTGAAGTACCGATACCTAATGCAGTGTTGATTAAGGCTTCAGAGATACCATTTGCTAAAGCTGATGAATCAGTTGATCCACCTGAGTTACCTAATGACGCGAAGGCCTTGATCATACCAACTACCGTTCCTAATAGACCGATCAAAGTAGATACCGATGCTAAGGTTGCGATGATAGTTAAGTTTTTCTCTAACATTGGCAATTCTAATGAAGTAGCTTCTTCCACTTCTTTGCTCAATGCAGCTAATTTTTGCTCTTTATCTAAAGATTTCTCTGAAGTTAAAGCTTTGTATTTTTTGATAGCAGCTAATGTAACATTACCTACTGAACCTTTTTGCTTATCACAAGCTTTCAAAGCACCTTCCACATCGTCTTTGTCTAAAGCTGCTTGTACTGAACGAACGAATGCGTTAACATCACCAGTACCTTTTGCTTTACCGATTGTGAATAAACGCTCAATTGAGAATGTTAATGCAGTTAAGAAACAAGTCATCAAAACTGGCACGATAACACCACCTTTGTAAACTACACCAAAGTAGTCACCTGGAAGTGGGTGTCCTTCATTTGTACCACCTTCAAAGTGAGAGCCATCACCCATCACAAAAGTGTAAATTGCAATTGCAATTGCAAAAAGGACAATTAGAATTAAACCTGCAGAAATACCGCCAGATTTTTTTTCGGTTGCAGCTGGCTTAGCAGCTGGCTTTGGTTGTTGTGTACTCATTAGTTTGGTAATTTGGGGTTAAAGAATTATTTTTTAATAAAACTTGTAGAAAATGCAGCGATCGTAGTTTTCATAGTTTAGACTCTCGCTTTCCTTTTCAGTAAAGGCAAAAGTAATAGAATTCTAATATAATTTTCATCCTTTAAATAATCCTTGTAGGCTTCTATTCAGGTTACGCCGAAAGCACTATTGTACTAATCTGATATTTTCTTCGATTTATTGAAAGAATTAGGGTACTATTTTGGGATTATCAAATTTTAAAAAAATCAAAAAAAAATTAAATTTTGTTGAGAATTTCCTGATTAAACCTAATTAATGGCTTAATTTTGGCAGTCAAAAACATTCAAATGATCGATTCCCCCTTCAATCCAAAAGGCCCCCGTGCTTCTACCCGAAGTAAGGATAATATGAGCTTGAAAGAGGCAATCGAATCCTTAATGCGGGTCTACAAGCTTCAGAATAAATACGACGAAACCTATATTATCGCGCATTGGGAGGAGATTATGGGGAAGCCGATCGCTGCGAGAACCACGAAAATCTTCATTAAGGACAAAAAGCTGTTTTTAGGCCTTGATTCTGCTCCTTTAAAGAAAGAGCTCTTGATGGCTAAACAGAAGATGATCGAGCTTTTGAATAAAACCGCTCAGCAGGACATTATTACTGAGGTTGTTTTTCTCTAAACAGCTCCCAAGCCAGCCAAATCCATACCCCGAACAGAGGCACAATCATTAGCGCAAGTGGATTGATGAATTCATTCCTTATATACGCAGGGAATAAATCGGTAGGTGAAAAGCTTGAAATTAAGAGTGTAAAGATCAACATGGCCCAGCGAGCTTTGGTTTTCTCCCCTAACACAAACCAGATTCCAACGGCTGGAAAAGCCATCACTAAGGTAGGCGATTCGGTACCCGTGCTTGCAAGCATTATATATAGTAGCACAAATGCCAAAATGCGCAATCTAAATTCGGGGTCCGACCACTTCTTGGTTTGGAAAAATAGATACACATTTAAGAGCATCGAGGGTACTAGAAACCACAAATTCGAAATCGTCGGGTCACCCGTCCAGCGGCGGATCATGCCCATGACACAGACATCCGTTCGAATGTTTTTGATGTTCTCGTTTAAATCGTTTTTATGCGCTAGGATGCCCATCCATTCTCGGTAGGCTTGGAGTCCATAATCGAATCCACCTAAAGCGAAAGGAATAAAGCCTATCACCAATAACCAGAAAACAAAGTAGGAGGCGAAACGGAGGCGATCTTTGGCAAAAAAGAAAAAGGCTAAACCTACTACGCCATACAATTTAATGTAGATGCCCAAAACGATCCAAAGCGTGGCCCAGAAATAGTTCTTTTTCTCCACGCAGATATAGGACCAAAGAATTAAAGCAAGACACAGGGCATGAAACTGCGTGTTCAGCAGTGCTGTAATCGAGGAATTCAACACAATCCACGTGATGGCAACTCGTTTGTTATCAACAAGAGGCAGATGCCAAAGAGTCACAAATAGCACCACCGAATTCAGCACATTCCACATGATCACGCTAGGGCCATCCGGTAAAGCGGAAAATGGAGCCATCAAAATGGCAAAAATCGGCCCATATAAATAGAGGTCGAAATACTCCTTTGGGTATTCTACATAAAGTGGCAACCGGTGTATGAAGTGACCGAAACTTGCTTTGAAAATCTGAAAATTATTGATGTGCGAATGAACAGCGCTCAAAGAAAACTGCTTCCAACCCGTCACTAGACCTGCCAAGGCCCAAATTATCAATAAGGTGGATTTCTTATTCATAGGCCTTTAGCATTTTTGCCATCGTGGTTAACTCGCCCTCCCCTTTCATCTGCTTTAAAAAAGTGCGCAATTTATCCCGCAAAGGACCATTATGCCCCTTTTTTACATGAGCAGGCAATGGGTATTTACTCAAATCCGCGAATTCCCAAGGGTGGAAATAAATATTCAAGTATTCCTGTTTGCGCAAGGTGCGCTTCGCTAACAAGGTATATATCCACAAAGGGAAATTCTTAAAGGATAACCAAAAAAGCGGAATTCGCAGCCAGGGACTTACAGAAGCCGGAACATTCCACAACCCTTTCTCAAAAAATGGCTTCGTCGGTTTATCTCGGTGATCATAACGACCTGGAATCCAAGTGGGATTTAAGGAAGAATGATAGGTATATCCGGCTTTCAATATTTCACTTTCTTCCACATATTGCATGCGGGCCATCCGAAAACCTGTGACGGGTTTATCGCTTAAAGATTCTAATAATTGTTTCGAACTTACAAGGTCTTTCGACGCGTCAAAATGCCCGTGAAAATAGCCATGCGAAGCTAATTCGTGAATCGGATCTAGGGATTTGATCCATTCAGCATTGTTTTCAGCATACACTCCGGTGCAAAAAATAGTCACCGGAACCTTTGCCTCCTCTACGATCTGCATGAAGTGTTTCAAACCTTCCTGTGAAATCGCCAATTGCTCCTCTAAAGGAATGTCAAAACCGTATTCCAACGGAATATCGCATTCTTCCACATCGATGGTGATTAGAATCGGTTTCATTTATCTAGACGGAATAAGATTTTCGTGAAATTAATCAGCTCCGTCAGAATGGTCTTCGCACGCATCGTGGAGAAAACGATTCCTTCTCTGGCTTGTACATAAATCCACTGAATTCGAATGTCGGAGCGCTTCGAGGCTAAGACTAAAAACTCCATATCAAAAAGGAAGGCTGGAATTCGCGTTTTCAAGAAGATTTCTTTGCCTTTTTGATTGAATCCTTTTAAGCCAGATTGCGTGTCTTTCACCTTCAACTCAGGGAAAAATAAATAATTCATCACCTTCAGAGATAGTGAAAATATTTTACGGCCTAGCGGCAACTGATCATAATATTGTTCGTCGCGTACGCCCACGACCACATCGGCCGCATCGGTGGAAAGTAGGCGAAACATGTCTACGGCATTCGCTATCAAATAAGGATAATCAGCATCTGTATAAATGATATATTTACCTGTTGTTTGGCGGACGGCATCACGTAATGCCCCCCCTTTTCCTTGGTTAATCTGCGAATCGATATAGGTAAAACCTGCCACTTCTGCTTTCAATAACTCGATATCCTCCTGGCGAATACCAGACCTACTCCCATCGTTAACTAAATACATGTGAATAGAAGTATTTGCCGGAATCGCTTTCTTAAATACGGTATAATAATGCACCAATTCCCCCGCCCAACCCGGATGCGGGTTGTAAATCGGATGAACAAGATTTAAATCTGCAGGAGCGATGAGAATAGAATTTTTACAATATTACGAAATTTAGCCCTTGAGGATCCTAAAAAAAAACAGATATTTACGTCATGACTCAGATCATCCCCCCTTTTTTACAGCCTGGCGACGAAGTAGCTATTTTGTCTCCTGCCTCCTTTCCTCCTACGGATAATTGGAAGCAAGGTGTAGAAGTCTTAGAAAATTGGGGATTACGGGTTCGAAATGCGCCAAATTACTTGTCTCGACACCATGGTTTGGGCGGGACAGATGCGGAGCGACTTTCGGATTTACAGCAAATGTTAGATGACCCATCCATTAAGGCCATTTTCCCCATTCGAGGCGGTTATGGAGTCAGTCGACTGTTGGATTCCTTGGATTTCTCCGGCTTTGTTTCTTCACCGAAATGGATCGTAGGCTTCTCGGATATAACAGCCTTATTATGTGAGTTAGATTCAATCGGATATGCCAGTGTGCATGGACCGATGCCGCATAATTTCTGCCAAAAAGGGGGTGAATCTGCCCTTCAAAATTTGCATTCCCTTTTGTTCGAAGGAAACGTTTCGGTAACCGCTCCTGCGCATGCGTTAAACCGCCTAGGAGAGGCCTCCGCCGAAATTATCGGAGGAAATCTGTCACTTTTATGTCATTTAGTAGGTAGCTCTACTTTCGCCTCTACGGAAGGCAAGATCCTCTTTATCGAAGAAATAGGCGAACGTTTATACCACGTGGATCGGATGCTTTTGCAATTAAAAAGAGCTGGTTATTTCCAAAACCTAGCCGGTTTGATCCTAGGTGGATTTACCGACTGCAATGAAGCGAGTTTGACGATCGGTAAATCGGCTTATGAATTAGTCGCTGAACATACCTCAGGGACTTCATTTCCCATTGCTTTTGATTTCCCGGCGGGACATATCCCAAACAACCAGCCTGTACTTTTCGGTGTAAAATCCAAGTTGTTGGTTAATTCTCAAAAAGTCCAATTAACTGTTATTTAATCACTTCCCTATTGTCTAACATTGTGTCTTAAACGACCACTATGTTAACGAAAACTTTTGGCAGTGCCCTCGTGGGCATTCATGCCTCCATTATCACCATTGAAACCCATGTGGGGCAAGGATCCAAGTGTTACCTCGTCGGTCTACCTGATTCTACCATCAAAGAATCCATTCAACGGGTGGAGTCTGCCATCAAGCAAATCGGTTATTTCTTTCCTCGAAGAAAAGTTGTCATCAACCTGGCGCCGGCGGATGTGCGCAAAGAAGGCTCAGGTTATGACCTCCCCATCGCCCTAGGCCTCCTTCAAGCATCCGAGCAAACGAAGATGACGCGTCTTTCAGACTTCCTAATCATGGGTGAACTCTCCCTCACCGGCGAAATCCGTCCCATCAAAGGAGCGCTTTCAATGGCGATAGAAGCTAAAAAACAAGGCATCCACTCCCTTATTCTCCCCCGTGAAAATGCCCTAGAAGCCGCCTTGATTGAAGGATTACAGATCTTCGGGATGGATAATTTACGGGACACGATCCGTTTTTTGCATGGCCGCCCACAAGCAGCCATCAAACGAGATCATGTACTCCCAAGCAGTCCTCCTTACATGTCCGATTTTTCCCAAATAAAAGGACAGGAAAAAGCGAAGCGGGCTATTGAAATCGCAGTAGCGGGCTCTCACAACCTACTTTTGGTAGGCCCTCCAGGTGCGGGCAAAACCATGATGGCCCAACGCATTCCCTCCATCATGCCTCCCATGAGTTTGGAGGAAATTATCGAAACCACCCAAATCCACTCCATCGTCGGAAAATTAAGTACCGATCATCCACTTGTGACCGAAAGGCCTTTTCGAGCACTTCACCACAGTATAACTTCCACTGCGCTCATCGGTGGCCGAACGAATCCCCAACCCGGCGAAATCTCCCTAGCCCATCAGGGGGTATTATTTTTAGATGAGCTGCCCGAATTTCAGCGAAATGTCTTAGAACTTCTCCGCCAACCGTTGGAAGAACGAAAAGTACCCATTTCTCGCGCTCATGGAACTGTCGAATTTCCGGCAAACTTCCTCCTCATCTCTGCCATGAACCCCTGCCCATGCGGCTATTTTCACCACCCGGAGAAACCATGTACATGTAAACCTTACCAAGTAGACCGATACCTGCACCGAATTTCTGGTCCTTTATTAGATCGGATAGACATGCATTTAGAAGTGTTTCCTTTAGGCTATTCGGATATGTTTAAGTCGCATGAGAGCGAATCGAGTCAGGTGATTCGAGAGCGAATAGGCATTGCCAGAGACATCCAAAAAGCCCGTTTTAAAGAAATGTCCATTCGAACGAATGCCGAGATGAACTCCGTACAGGTGAAAGAGATTTGTGTATTAGATACGACCTCTACCTCACTGCTAAGGAACGCTATTGAAAAACTGCAATTATCAGCTAGAGCGCATGATCGCATCCTTAAAATGGCAAGAACCATAGCGGATATCAGTCAAACAAAAGAGATTCAACCCAAACACCTAGCCGAAGCGATTAACTACAGAAATTTAGACCGGGAAAATTGGTCCGGCTAATTGTGTTTTTCGGCTAAATAAGCTAAATTTAAACAGATATTTAAAAATTAAGAATGAGAAGATTGACCCTTGGCTTTTTGGCACTTTCAGCTACCTTTTTAACTAGCTCCTTTACTCCGGCATCCGGAGAAGAAGATTTCAAGGATGTATATAAGAAAATTAAGGCAGAGGTTGAATTGAATTCTAAAGCATACGCCACGCTAGGAGAAGCCTGCAAAACCATAGGTCATAGATTAACCGGTAGCGATAAGGGAAAAAAGGCGGAAGAATACGCTTTCAAATTATTAAAAGAATACGGTTTTAAGGATACTAAGTTTCAAGGATTTCAAGTGGAAGCTTGGGCACGTGACACAGTCACTTTATCGATTGCCCCTCCTAAATCAGATGACTTCAGAGAAGTTCCCGTCGTTTCCTTAGCTATGACTCCTGTGGATGCGAACATACAAGGTACAATTGTGGATCTTGGAAATGGATTGGATTCGGATTATGTAGGTAAAGAGGTAAAAGGGAAAGTGGTTTTGGCTAACATCGGGCTTTTAGACGCTCCTGCGGGTACGAAAAACTTACACCGCTCTGAAAAAACAGCCTTGGCTATTCAACATGGTGCTATTGGTGTCATCTTCGTCAATACCGTAAAAGGACAAGTCTTATTAACAGGTACAGCCTCTGTGACGGGAAATTTAATTTCGATTCCAGCTGTTTGTATTTCTTTGGAGAATGGAACAGAGATCAGAAAGTGGATGAAAGATCAACCAGGATTGTTGAGTTTGATCGAGATGCACAACGTGAGTAAACCGATTAAAGCGCGCAATGTGGTCGCAACTTTAAAAGGAAGTAGTTCGAAATTAAGAAACGAAAAGATTATCATTGGTGGCCATTTAGATTCTTGGGATCTAGCTACAGGAGCGATTGATAATGGCATCGGGTCTTTCTCGGTACTAGACGTCGCTAGAACATTTAGCGCTTTAGGCCTGAGCAGTAAACGCACCATTGAATTTGTGGCCTTTATGGGTGAGGAGGAAGGTCTATTAGGTTCAAAAGCCTATGTAGAGCGGGCAAAGAAAGAAGGTGATCTTGACCAAATCGTGTACATGATCAACCTCGATATGACTAATAACGTTAATGGATTTAATGGAGGTGGACGTGATGAGATGCTTCCTATTTTAAAGTCGATCGGAGATCAAATCAAAGCGATTGACGGTAATTTTGAGAATTTAGTGGAGAACTCCCCAGGTTTACACTCAGATAACCAAACCTTCTTGATGGAAGGAATTCCGGCAGCGGATCCTTTGGGAAAATTAACCCGCAGCGTATTGGATTGCTACCATGCAAACTGTGATGATTTTAGCCTAGTTAATAAAAAAGAAATGGAGAACACGGTGAAATACACTACCATGCTTTTATACGGACTAGCGAACGCAGAGCAAATTCCTGCGAAGAAATTAGACTTTTATTCGACGAAAGAATTCTTCATTAAACATAACCTTCGCCATGAACTAGAATTAGGAAATGAATGGCGCTGGGGCAATGATTAATTAATACATAAATTCTATTATTTTTACGTTTTAGAAAATTTGAATTGACCCTATGAGTAGCCAAAACCCCTCCTTTTTTAACCATCAAATCGAAGTAGTGCCTGAAACATCCTTCAAATCCATCATTAAGGTGATCGGTATCGGAGGTGGCGGATCCAACGCGGTGAAGCACATGGACAACCTGAAGATTAAAGGGGCAGATTTAATTATCTGCAATACCGATTCTCAGGCTTTAGCTTCGAACACGGTACGCACGAAAATTAAACTAGGAGAACAAGGTTTAGGAGCCGGAACGGATCCTGAAGTGGGTAAACAAGCTGCACAAGAGAGTCAAGAAAAAATCAAAGCGGTTCTTTCGAATGAGACAAAGATGGTTTTTATCACCGCGGGTATGGGTGGAGGAACAGGTACGGGAGCTGCACCGGTGGTAGCTGAAATCGCTAGAGACCGTGATTTATTAACGGTGGCTGTCGTTTCATTCCCATATAACTGGGAAGGTAAAGAGAAAATTCAATATGCAAGAGACGGAATTGAAGAACTAAAAGCGTATTGCGATACGGTTTTGGTGATCATGAACGATAAAATATCTGAACACTACAAAGATTTAGCAGTAAAACATGCCTTTGCGAAAGCGGATGACGTATTAGCGAAAGCGGTTAAATCAGTGGTAGACGTGATCGCAAAACCAGGCGATATCAATACGGACTTTATGGACGTGAAGAAGGTATTGACGAATGCGGGTCAAGCGATGATGAGTTCTGCGCTAGGTAAAGGAGAAGAAAGAGCGAAGGCGGCGATCGTGGAAGCCTTGAATTCTCCGCTATTAAATTCACAAGAAATTAAAGGGGCGAAACGTATCCTGGTAACGGTTTCTACGAGTAGCTCGAAAGATTTATTGATTTGGGAAAAAGATGCGATCATCGAATACCTAAATGAACGAATTGATGCGCAAGCTGATATGGTGAAGTTTGGTTTCTCTACGGATGAAGATTTAGGAGAAGACCTGTATTTAACTGTTATCGCAGCAGGATATGAGCAAGATTCTAGCGGAATGGATGGAAGCATGCGCAAAGTGGTTAGAAAAGCTGCTCCGGTATTCTTAAATCCAGGTGACAGCGTTGAATTAGATGGCGAATTAGAAACGGCTGCTCCTGTTTCAGCAGATTCAGAAGAAGCGAGATTTGCACAAATGATTGAAAAATTCAAGCAAGGATCTATATCAGATGCTGAATTTAAAATCCCGACTTACAAGCGCACGGAAGTAGGTTTATACGATATTACGACCATGCCTGAGAAGGCTTGGCAAACAACGGATTTATTCGCTGAATAATTCCTGGATCTTAGAGATAGCCGCTCGGATGATTTCTTCACTCGAGTAGGCTACCTCGAATTCCGAGATCGCCTCTACCCCACCCATCGAAATTCCGGGACGTCTATAATCCATTTCAGAATTACGCGTTGTTCTCGCACTTAAGTGGATCGCATCCACACCTACCTGCACAAAATCTAAGCAATTCATTGGGTTGACTCCACTGCCGGCCATAATTTGGATGCGGCCTTTAGCGGCTGACACTAATTCCGCTATGTTTTCGATGCCATCTAGGGCCTTATCTTTACAGCCTGACGTTAGGATACGGTTAAAGCCGATGGCGATTAATTGTTCCATCACTTCCAAAGGTTCCCGAGAGACATCAATGGCCCGATGACAAGTCAATTCGCGACCTGCTGCTATTTGCTTAAATTCCCCCATAAACTCCACATCCAAATCTCCATCCGGTTTCAGTGCCCCCACAACAATCCCATGCACGCCTTGAGCGACTAGGGATCTAGCTTCTGCAAGCATCGTCTGTTTTTCCGTTTCATCGTAGACAAAATCTCCACCGCGCGGTCTGACCATGGCATGAATCTCCAGCGAAGTCGATTTCAACGCTTGCTCCACGAGGCCTGCGCTGGGTGTTGTACCCCCTTCCCAAGGGGAAGCGCATAATTCCACCCGCTGAGCTCCGGCCCGGTCTGCGGCGATACAAGAGAATAAAGAATAGGCACAAACTTCGACAGAAACGGGACTAGATGGAGGCATAAAAGCGGGAAAAAATCAGGGTTTTGATAATTAATGAAAATTTAAAAAATAAATCTTTCATAAATACATTTTTATTTTACTTTTGCACTTAGGTAGGAGGAACAATCAGTAAATTCCTCCCAGTAATAAGCAAAATATTATACGTTATAAATTATGTATTGGACACTAGAACTTGCCTCCTATTTAGAAGACGCGCCATGGCCAGCGTCGAAAGATGAACTAATTGACTTCGCCATCCGTACAGGATCTCCATTAGAAGTAGTAGAAAACCTACAAGAGCTAGAGGACGATGGTCAACCATTCGAAAGCATCGAAGAAATTTGGCCGGATTATCCGACAAAAGACGACTTCTTCTTTAACGAGGACGAATATTAAAATTAAGAGGCGAAAGCCTCTTTTTTTATGGCTTTTAGTTTTTCTGCTAAAGCCTCATCCCTGATGGCAATTCCCCAACGGCGTGCTAAAACATCCTCCCAAGTAACCGCCATTTCATGCTCTTTTAAGTAAGTTAACTCGCCCACTAAAAAGGGTTGGTTTGCTATTATTCGATCCGCTCCATATCCATACACTTCCCCAGCAGCAGGGCCATAGATTTCTGATAGATGAGCACGAATATCCTTTTCAACGGTAGCTGGTAAGGCCACAGGAGAAGCAGGAACTAACACATGGTCTTTCGTCAAACAGGGTTTTACAGGCACGTTCAATACCTCTTTTTCTAACACATCCAGCGTATCGGAGGCCATAACCCGGTAGGTGGTCCACTTGCCGCCCATGATGCTCACCAGTTTAGAACGTCCATCTACCTCGACCTCGTGATCTCTGACCAAGGATTTAGTATCGGTATTCAGTGTTGAATCGAGCTGGGCTTGAAGAAGGGGTCTTTGGCCTACAAACGTAGCACTGATATCCTCTAATGTCGCTTTCTTCGAGGAATAGCGATTAAAATAAGAAATGAGGTACGCTTTCTCCTCCTCCGAAATGACAGGAGATTCTGATAAGGTATCCGGATCATCCGTGGTTCCGACTAAGACATAATCACGCCAGGGTATCACAAAAATCACGCGACCATCATCCGTTTTAGGAATTAAAAGGGCAGTTTCTCCTTGCCAAAACTCCGCCGGCAACACCACGTGCGCTCCGCGACTGACCTTCATACGAGGCTTCATCCGAGGATTAGCCAAGGCCCTGATTTTATCGGTAAATGGCCCCGTCGCATTGACAACGGCCTTAACGGGAATAGTATAAATTTCCTTCGATAGCAAATCTGAGAAAACCACCTTCTTAATCTTCAAACTTTTAGCCCCTAATTCGAAGGAATCCAGACTCGCATAGTTTAAGATACAAGCGCCTAAACGCTCAGCCTCCTTTAAGATGGCTATAGCATAGCGCGCATCATTTAATTGCCCATCATAATACAATACACCACCTCGCAAATGATGAGATTCGATAGACGGGAATTCTGCTTGTATCTCTTTCTTACTCAAGCCACGACTTGATTTCAAATTCGTGCTCCCTGAAATTTTATCGTAAAGCCACATACCTATGCGGTAATAAAGGCGTTCCCAACGCGTATAGCAAGGTGTCAATAGACCTAAGGGATGAGCTAAATGAGGCGCATTTTTTAGGAGGATTTTGCGCTCGTGCAAGGCCTTATAGACCATTTTGAATTGATGCCAATCCAATTTTTTAACGGCTTGCTCTAAATAGCGAACGCCTCCGTGAACTAATTTGGTTGATTTTGAAGAGGTTTGGCAGGCAAAATCTCCTTTTTCAATCAGGAGCACTTTGTAGCCGCGCAAGGTTGCGTCTAATGCCACCCCTGCCCCTGTTGCCCCTCCTCCAATGATGCAAATATCAAAAGTCTCGTTGAGTTTACGGAGTTGGTCTGGTCGATTAAAGGACATACAGGTTTATTTACCCCTAAATTGAAAAATAAAATGCAAAAGATTCAATATATATGGATAAAAATGAAAGAGATTTTATAATTTTGCAGTCCTTTGGCACCTATAACAATCTGCCAAATGAATTAATGACCTTATGGCAAAGAAAGAAAAAGTAGAATCAATTGAGATTATTGAGAGCCCAGAAGCTCTTCAACAAGAAGTTTCTAAAGTAACTGAATTAGTAGACAAGAATAAATCTGGTATCGCAACGATTCTAGGTGTTGTGGTTCTAGCTGTTGCAGCTTATTTCGGATACCAATGGTACTCCACTACGCAAGACGCAGAAGGCGAGAAGAAATTATTCAAAGCGGTTTACGCATTTGAATCAGATTCATTAGCAGCTGCTTCAAAAGATTTAGCGAAAGTATCAGATGAGTTTGGTGGAAATACACAAAACTTAGCTGATCTATATTTAGGTATTACCTTGTTAAAGCAAGGCAAATTCGATCAATCTATTGAGAAATTGAAAAACTTCTCTAGTTCTGATTTATTAGTTCAAGCGCGTGCTTATTCGTTAATCGGAGATGCGTACTCAGAAAAGAAATCTTTCTCTGACGCGATTGATTACTACAAAAAAGCAGCTGATCACAAGCCGAATAAATTCTTCACTCCTACCTATTTGTTAAAGTTAGCGAATGCTTACGAAGCAAATAAACAAGTGAAGGAAGCGGTAGACACGTACTCGATCATTGTGGAGAAATACGGACAATCATCAGAGTCGATCCCAGCGAAGAAATACAAAGCGATCTTAGAAAGCTCTATCTCTGAATAATTTTTAGAACAGATTATAAGATGAGGGATAAGAGCTTGAGCTTTTATCCCTTGTTTTTTTAACCCCTATTATGGCTTCAGCACTTAAAAACCTGAGTGATTTTACCACCGAAAATTTGCCGGACGTTTCTGGCAAAATCTTTGCCATCGTTGTTTCTGAATGGAACACGGAGGTGACGCATGCCTTGTATTCTGGCGCGTATGATACCTTGTTAAAATACGGGGCAAAAGAAGAAAATATTTTCAGCACTAAAGTTCCTGGTAGCTTCGAATTAAGCTTAGGAGCTCAAAAAATGGCCCAGCAATCGAATATCGATGCTGTTATTTGCCTAGGCTGTGTGATTCAAGGGGAGACAAGACACTTTGACTTTATCTGCCAGGCGGTGGCGGACGGAATTACGAATGTGAGTTTGAAGTATGACAAGCCAGTGATTTTTGGGGTATTAACGCCTAATTCACAGGAACAAGCGATGGATCGCGCAGGTGGAAAACACGGAAACAAAGGCGATGAGGCGGCCATAACAGCTATCAAAATGTTAGGAATATAATACGAGAATATATGCAAGTTTGGAAATTTGGAGGAACCTCCGTCGGAAAACCAGAGCGAATGAAGTCCATCCGTCAGCTAATTACGGAAGATGGTCAACCTAAAATTGTGGTGCTTTCTGCCCTTTCAGGCAGCACAAACACGCTTCTTTCTATTTCAGAATCATTGAACTCCGGAAATCAGACCGAAGCGAAAGTGAAGGCGACTGAATTGCGTGCACATTATGATCAATTCTTAACTGAATTATATTCGACTCCTGCTGGTTTAGGTAAAGGACAAGCCATCGTTGAAAAAGAATTTAATTTCATCGATAGCCTGATTGCTACGGCTCCTTACACCGGGAAGCAAGAGAAAGAAATGGTCGCTTTAGGCGAATTACTTTCTACTCAAATTTTTGAAGCTTTCTTGCAAGAGGAAGGCGTTAGCTCTGCTTTATTGCCTGCTTTAGACTTCATGGTGATCGACGAAGATAACGAACCTGTTTTGAGCGTTATTGAACAAAAATTAGCAGCCGTTTTAGCTCCTGTAAAAGGTAACCAAATTTTCGTTACACAAGGATTCATCTGCCGTAATCCGTCCGGTGAAGTAGATAATTTAAAACGTGGTGGATCTGATTATACAGCGTCCTTAATAGGTGGTGCGATTCAAGCGGAGGAAGTTCAGATCTGGACGGACATCGATGGCATGCACAATAACGATCCGCGTATCGTGAAGAACACCTTCCCTATTCGCGAGCTTTCGTTTGCTGAGGCGGCGGAGTTGGCTTATTTTGGGGCCAAAATCTTGCACCCAAGCACCATCACCCCAGCGAAATTAAAAGGGGTGCCGGTTCGTTTGAAAAATACGATGGAGCCGAGTGCTTTCGGGACATTGATCTCTGAGAAATCAACTGACGTGGAAATCAAAGCGATTGCCGCAAAAGATAATATCACCGCGATTTATATCCACTCAACACGCATGTTGAATGCCTATGGCTTCTTAAAGCGCGTGTTTGAGGTGTTTGAAAAATACAAAACACCGGTCGATATGATTACAACTTCAGAAGTTTCTGTGAGCGTAACCATCGACCAAACAACGCACTTAGATGCGATCATGAGCGAATTACGCGAGTTTGCAGAACTGGAGGATCCTGATATGAACCAAGTGATTATCTGTATCGTAGGTAATTTCTGGGCGGACAAAGAAGGTATCGCGATTAAGGTTTTGGATGCGATTAAAAGCATCCCGATCCGCATGATTTCGTATGGCGCCTCTGAGCACAACATCTCCTTATTAGTGGATGCTTCACACAAAAATGATGCATTAAATGCTTTAAACGAAGGACTTTTTCTAAAATAGCGCTATGTTAACTCTACCTTTTATTCGTGCGAATCAAGAAACCACGATCGCCGGTTTACAAAAGAAACATTTCGCCAATGCGGCTGAAATCGTTGCGAAATTGATCGCTCAAGACGATCAACGTAAAGCACTTTTACAGCAAGCCGAGTCTGCCTTAGAGAAATCAAATGCAGCTGCAAAAGAAATCGGGGCCTTAATGCAATCCGGCCAAAAAGAATTAGCGGAAGGCAAGCGTGCAGAAACAGCTGCTTTAAAAGCTTCGATTAAAGAAATGGAAGAGGCTGCGAAAGCGGCAGAAAAGGAGTTAACGGATCTGTTAGTTACTTTACCAAACCTTCCGCATAGCTCCGTTCCACAAGGAAAAACGGCAGATGACAATGAGGTAGTTTTAACCTGGGGCTCAGTACCTGAGCTGCCTGCGGATGCACAACCTCACTGGGACTTGATCAAGAAATACGATATCATCGATTTCGACTTAGGAAATAAGATTACAGGTGCAGGCTTCCCCGTTTACAAGGGAAAAGGTGCTCGTTTACAAAGGGCTTTGATTAACTTCTTTTTAGATGAGGCCATCAAAGCAGGTTATTACGAGATTCAACCTCCGATTTTGATCAATGAAGACTCGGGTTTTGGGACAGGACAATTGCCAGATAAAGAAGGCCAAATGTATGTCACGAAAGAGGAAGGCTTATTCTTAATACCGACGGCGGAGGTGCCTATCACGAACTTATACCGGGATGTGATTGTGAACGAGAAAGAATTGCCGATCAAAAATGTGGGCCACACACCTTGTTTCCGTCGCGAAGCAGGTTCTTGGGGGGCTCACGTTCGTGGCTTGAACCGTTTGCACCAATTTGACAAGATTGAAATCGTACAGATTCACAAGCCTGAGAATTCCTATGCGGCTTTAGAGGAGATGTCCCTACACGTACAAGGATTATTGCAGAAATTAGGATTGCATTACCGTGTGCTTCGCCTGTGTGGCGGAGATATGGGTTTTGCTTCAGCGTTGACGTATGATATGGAAGCGTGGTCTGGAGCTCAAAACCGCTGGTTAGAGGTGAGTTCCGTTTCTAATTTCGAAACTTTCCAAGCGAACCGCTTGAAGCTAAGAACGAAGGTAGACGGAAAATCAATCCTTTGCCATACCTTGAATGGATCGGCATTAGCACTTCCACGCATCGTGGCATCTATTTTAGAGAATAACCAGGGACCAGATGGAATTAAGATTCCAGAGGTATTAGTCCCTTATACCGGCTTTACACACATTAACTAAAGCCCTTCTACACTCAATCGGAAGCCCTCGCCGTGCAGATTCAACAGCTGGACGCGAGGGTCTTCTTTTAGCATCTTGCGCAACTTCGTCATGTATACGTCCATACTGCGCGCATTGAAGTAGGTATCATCTCCCCAGATCAATTTCAAAGCATAGGATCTGCTAACTGGACGACCTAAGTTCTCGCAAAGCAGTTTCATTAATTCATTCTCTTTCGGGGTGAATTTTAATTCTGTATCACCAATGCTTAGACGCATTTTTCCCGGCACATAGGTGTAATTTCCAAGGACAATTTCTTCCGCTAAACTAGGCACCGATTTATCCGAATGGCTTCTGCGAAGAATGGCCTCCATACGCGCCACGAGCACTTCCATCGAGAAAGGCTTGGTCAAATAATCGTCTGCACCTACTTTGAAACCTTGGAGCGTGTCTTCCTCCATCGACTTCGCTGTAAGGAAAATGATGGGTACTTGCTGGTGATTTGCACGAATGTCTTTGGCAAGCGAAAAACCATCCTTCTTCGGCATCATCACGTCTAATAAACACAAATCGAACGAGCCTTTAACGAATAAGTCCAAAGCTTCATCCCCGTTTTGCGCCCAAGAAACGTGGTATCCCTTCTTTTTCAAGAACTCCGTTAACAATAAACCCAAATTAGGGTCATCCTCAGCGACTAAAATTTCAGGCGTTTTCGACATAAGGCAAATAGATTTCAAATGTGCTTCCTTCTCCTAATTTACTTTTCACGTGGACCTTGCCGCCATGGGCCTCCACGATTTTCTTTACATAACTTAATCCGAGACCGAAGCCTTTCACATTGTGTACATTCCCCGTAGGAACGCGGTAAAAGGCATCAAAGATGTTGCTCAGCGCTTCCTTCGGCATGCCCATTCCGTGATCTTTCACTTGGATAGAAATTCCTTGATCTTGGCTACGTGCCAGAATTTCTACCTGCGGATTCGATGGGCTATATTTTACGGCGTTATCAATCAAATTATTCAATACATTCGAAATGTGCACTTCATCTAATTCGACCGTGGATGGCAACTTATCCACATTTACCGCTAACGAACCATTCACCGACTCAATCAGAGGTCCATTAATTTCTGCCACCTGATGCACCAGCGCACTAATATCCACTTTTTTACGCTTCAGTGTGATCTCTTCTTTTTCCATTTGGGCGGTCTGCAGCACTCGCTCCACCTGCTGACCTAAGCGGGTATTTTCATCTTTAATTATCCCCAAATACCGCAAAATCGACTCATTTTTACCCGGCTTCAATTCCTCTTGTAATAGCTGCGTAGCTAAGGAGATCGAAGTGATAGGCGTTTTGAACTCGTGGGTCATATTGTTGATGAAGTCATTCTTCACCGTGGCTAATTTTTTCTGTCTTAAAATCGTCAGAACGGCGAAGTAAAAACAACCGATCATCACGAGTAATAATAAGCCAGAACCAGCCAGACTTAGCCCCATCGTTTGCCAAATATAGCTAGCGCTTTCTGGGAAATAAATTCGCAAATGATCCTGTGTCGGATGCAGGTCATTAGGGAATAAGGCGGCTGTAAATGCCAATTTTTGCGATTTTATTTCAGGAGAGGAGGTATACACCCAGTTTCCAGGTGTGGTCTCAATACCAAATGAATAGTCCAAAGTCACCCCTTTATCCGCTAATTCTTTTCGAATCAAACTATCCAAATAACCAGGCTGAATCCGTTGTAAGATAGGCCGATCTTTGAATAAGAAGTCTGAAAATACTTCTTTTGCTAGCTGTGTTTTCTGTAATACTTTTTCCAAATCCTGCCTTTCCGACTTCTCTTGGGCTAATTGCGCTTGCGATTGTGCCTGACGATCACCCAAGTTTTGAACCAAGCGATTAGTTCGTAGACGCATTTTTCTCAAGGCCTTCTGTTGCTCTCTCTTGAGCATTCGATTCATTTCTACCTCTGCTCTTATCCGTTGTCTTGCTTCTTCAGGGTCTTCATCTACCGTATATTCTTCCGTCACCTCAGCTAATTGCCCATTAGGCAACATGAAGGATTTACGTACGAAAATCACATCTTGTCTCGGAGGAGTTAAAATGGGATGTTCTTCTTGGACAGTAGGCTCTGCATACACAGGCGCTTGTTTTTTCTTAGGCTTGGGTGCTTTTGCTACCGATTCGAACTTTTTTTGACGTTCTGCCAAAACAACAAGCTCCTGTTTCTCGAGTTTTCGAACCACTTGATCGAGACTGGTTCGAACGTCTTTGGCAAAATTCTCCTGTTTCGTTTCTAACATAAAACGCAACCAATACGCCTGAAACCCAATTAAACCTAACAGGGCAAAAGACATCAAGGCGATTAGTAAGCGTATTTTTCGTTTCGACATAAGAAAATAATTCGCTACAAATGTAAGAGATAATTAGCAGCCGCTCATCACATTAACACTCTTTAACATTTATGAATTAAGCGGTTTTCGTAAGTTTGCACCGGATCAAAAACCAAAATCTTATGAAATATTTATTCGTCACCGCTTTAGCTATTTGCTTGTCAACATCGGCTTTCGCGCAAGAAAAACAAGAAGCTACCGTAAAAATTCTAATCAATGAAAACGGCAAAGAACGCATTATCGAGAAGAAATTCACTGACTTAGCAAAGGCAGATGCCGAAGTACAGAAGTTAAACGACTCGCTACAAATCACAGTCACTAACTCAGGTGGAAAGAAAAAAATCATCCGCATGGATGTCAATAAAAGCCACTCGCGTATGTCTGACCAACCGGGTCACATTATTGAAGAGCGGATTGAAGGGGGTTCCGAAGGAGGCCCTGACAAACGAGTAATTATTCGCCGAGGTGGACCAGGAATGGCTTTAGCACCGGAAGCACAAAAAAATGTGATGATCTTCCGTGGAGAAGGTGGCCCAGAAGGCTTGAAAAAAGAATTCAATATTCAATTAGATGGACCAATGGGCGGACCTAGCATGGGTTTAAAAAAGTTAAAAAAATGGGCCGAAGAGAAAGGATCGAAAACTATCCATGGCCTTTCAGGTAAGCAAAATCAACCTTTCAACGGCAAGTTAAACGTTCGATTCAACGCTCCAGAAAAAGGAAATGTGACTATCGCCGTGACAGATGTGAACGGGAAAGAAATCGCAACTGAAATTGTGAAGGATTTCCAAGGTGATTACTTAGGTCAAATCGACTTGAAGAAAGCAGGTACAGGCGTGTATTTCTTACGCGTTACGCAAGGAAATGATGGAGCTGTAAGAAGAGTAGAAGTAAAATAATCCGCTTAAGGTTTGAGAATGAAAAAGCCTGGAATTTATTTCCAGGCTTTTTTTTTTAGTTCTGCTACTTTCCCATATTATATAAAACGAAGGCATAAGAATCAGCCGTCAATTCAATTAGTTTAGCCGTATTAGAAGAACCGTGACCGCTATTCGTATCGATACGGATGATCATGGGTTTCGCCGCTGTGTTCTTCTCTTGAAGTGTTGCTGCATATTTAAATGAGTGCGCAGGCACTACGCGATCATCATGATCAGACGTAAACACCATGGTGGCAGGATAATTCATCGCTTTGATATTATGCAAAGGCGAATAGGCATAGAGTGCCTTGAATTCTTCTGCATTATCGCTGCTACCATAATCAGCTACCCAGTTCCATCCTATCGTGAATTTTTGGAAACGCAACATATCCATCACACCCACCCCTGGAAGAGCTGCAGCAAACAAATCAGGTCTTTGGTTAATCGCAGCACCCACTAATAATCCGCCGTTAGAACGACCAGATGCCGCTAAATAAGCCGGGGAAGTATATTTCTCGCGAATCAAGTATTCAGCTCCGGCAATAAAGTCATCAAAAACATTTTGCTTTTTCAACTTCATTCCTGCCTCGTGCCACTTCTCGCCATATTCGCTGCCGCCACGTAAATTAGTCACCACATAAATCCCGCCTTTTTCTAACCAAGGAATTAAGCTGGCAGAGAAAGACGGAGTAGAACTAATGTTAAATCCTCCATAGCCATAAATGATCGTTGGATTTTTGCCGTTCAGACTAAGGCCCTTTTTGCTCACGATAAACATCGGAACTTGGGTGCCATCTTTGGACGGATAGAACTTTTGAACGACCGTGTAATCTGATGGATCGAAGGCCAATGTTGGTTTTTGGAATACCATAGACGTATTCGATGCTAAGTCATAGCGGTAAATCGTCGGCGGAAAATTGAAAGAGGAATACGTATAGAACGTAAATTTATCTTCTTTCTCACCACCAAAACCACCGGCATTTCCTAAACCTGGCAAGGCCACAGTTCCTAATGCTTTTCCTGTGTAATCATAGATAGACACGCGGGAAGTCACATCTTTTAAATAATTCAAGAACAAGCGTTTGCCCACGGTATTCACCCCTTGCAAAGGCTCCGGTTTCTCGGCAACGATAGTTTTCCAGTTTTCCTTCGAAGGATTCGCTGGATCTACCCGAACGATTTTCTTGTTCGGAGCTCCTTCATTCGTTTCCAAAATCAAGATATCACCATCGTTATCCACGATACTAAAATCGTATTTTCCAGGTTCAGCCACAACAGGCTTGAACTTTGTTTCTTTTTTAGAAGCATCTAACACCCAAAGCGCATTCCCATCCAATCCTTTGCCACGGTCTGAAATCGTCAAGAAGGCAAAACGCTCGTCATCCGATGTGCTTACTGTGTGGAAACGTTGCGGATTTTTCGGATCCTCATAAACCAATTGATCTTGTGACTGAGGCGTTCCTACCGTGTGAAACCACACTTGATGGTTCTCGTTTTTCGTGCTCAATTCCTTACCTTTACCCGGCTCTGGATAGCGAGAATAGTAGAAGCCGTTGCCTTTCCAAGCCACACCACTCACTTTTACCCAGCTCAATTCATCGGCTAAGTTTTTACCCGTTTCCATGTCGCGAACGTAATAGGTTTGCCAGTCGCTTCCGCTTAAGCTCAGACCTACACAGGCATATTTTCCGGTCTTGTTCAAAGAGAAAACCGTTAAACGTGTCGTTCCATCTTTCGATAAAGTGTTCGGATCGATAACCTGCTCTGGTTTCCCATTGAGGCCTTTTTGACGGTATAAAACGGATTGGTTTTGCAAGCCGCTGTTTTTGTAGAAATAATACCACTCGCCTTTGCGTGAAGGAGCAGAGATTTTTTCGTAGTTACTAAGCGCCTCGATGCGCTTTTTGAATTCTTCGCGAAGGGGGATTTGGTTTAAATAACCAAAACTAACTTCATTTTGTGCCTTCACCCAGGCTTTTGTTTCCTCGCTATTGTCGTCTTCTAACCAGCGATACGGATCCGCCACTTGGGTTCCGTGGTAATTATCGACGTGATCGATTTTCTTAGTAGCAGGGTATTTCATTTGGGCCAAAGCAGACGCAGATACGAGCATCATCGCTGCAATTAAGTGTTTAGATGTTGACATAGGTTTGATTTAGAATAGAGATCCTGTCTCGGCTCTAGGCGCTATCCCCACATGGCGGTACGCTTTTTCAGTAGCCTCACGCCCTCTAGAGGTGCGCTTCAAGAATCCCTCTTGTATTAAAAAAGGTTCATATACTTCTTCGATGGTTTCGGCCTCCTCGCCACACGCTGTAGCGATGGTCGTTAAGCCAACTGGGCCACCTTTGAATTTTTCAATAATGGTCATTAGAATGCGATTGTCCATTTCATCTAGGCCGTTTTGGTCTACATCCAAGGCATTCAAGGCGATTTCAGCGATTTTAACATCGATGGAACCATTACCTTTCATTTGGGCAAAGTCACGGGTACGACGCAATAAATTATTCGCGATACGTGGCGTTCCACGGCTACGACGTGCAATTTCGTAGGCCCCTGATTCATCAATCGGCATATCTAAAATCGCCGCAGAGCGTTTCACGATTTTAGTCAATAAAGCGGCATCATAATACTCCAGACGCGCATTAATCCCAAAACGCGCCCGCAAAGGCGAAGTCAATAAACCGGCTCTAGTTGTCGCTCCGATGAGGGTAAATGGATTCAATCCAATCTGAATGCTACGCGCATTAGGCCCAGAATCCAGCATAATATCGATCTTATAATCCTCCATCGCGGAATACAAGTATTCCTCCACAATCGGATTCAAGCGGTGAATTTCGTCAATAAATAATACGTCGTAAGGCTGCAAATTCGTCAACAAACCCGCTAAATCGGAGGGCTTGTCTAATACGGGACCCGAAGAAATCTTCAGGGTAGAACCTAATTCGTTCGCGATGATGTGAGATAAAGTCGTCTTGCCTAAACCTGGAGGCCCGTGCAATAAAACATGATCCAAAGCCTCCTCGCGGGCTTTTGCCGCCCCTACGAAGATCTGAAGGTTATCTACAATTTTACCTTGACCCGAAAAGTCCAAAAAGCTCAAGGGCCGCAGGGCCTTGTCAAACTCCTTCTCTTGTGGGTTCAACGCTTCCGCATCCCCAGTTAAATAATCTTCACGCATCGTCGAAATAGTAAATTGAAATCAAAGATAATTTTTTTATTGAGAAGATTTTATAGTTTTGGAAAACCAAAAATCTGAACCTCCACCTATGTCATCCATTTTCATCGGCGAACTAGCCGGAACTGCTACCCTACTCTACCTTGGAAACGGCGTTGTGGCCAACATGTTATTAAAAGATACGAAAGGAAGTGGCACAGGATTATTAGCCATTGCAGCTGCCTGGGCCTTTGCTGTCACCATTGCCATTTATGTTTCCACCTATTTCGGAAGCTCAGGAGCCCACTTAAATCCCATCGTAACCATTGCAGGTTGTGTAAAATCAGGGGATTGGAGCTTATTTCCTACTTTCATCGGAGCCCAATTAACGGGGGCGATGTTAGGTCAATTATTGGTTTGGTTACATTATAAGCCACATTACGATGCTACGACAGATAAAGGAGCGATTCGCGCCTCTTTCTGTACAGATCCAGCGATTAAAAATACGCCATTTAACTTTATTTCGGAGGCCTTTGCGTCTGCCTTAGCGGTGGTTGCTTTAGGTACTTTTTCAACGATTGATACAGGATTAGGGCCATTTTTAGTCGGTATTTTAGTCTGGGCGATTGGTCTAGGCCTAGGGGGAACCACAGGTTATGCGATTAATCCGGCACGTGATTTAGGACCGAGAATTATGCACGCCATTTTACCTATTCCTAATAAAGGGGATTCCGGCTGGGAATATGCTTGGATTCCGGTGTTAGGACCAGCAGCTGGTGCCGTGTTAGGTGCCTATATTTTGACTCTCAACTAATTGACTATGTACGTAGGATCCATTGATCAGGGCACGACGAGTTCCCGTTTTATCATCTTTAATAAGGCTGGCGAGATTATTTCGGTAGGCCAAAAAGAGCACAAACAGATCTATCCCCAAGCGGGCTGGGTGGAGCATGACTCGCACGAGATTTGGAAAAATACACAAGAGGTCATCGGTTTAGCCTTAGGCAAAGCGAACCTTTCCGCGAAAGATTTAGCGGCGGTGGGAATCACCAACCAGCGGGAAACAACCGTGGTTTGGAATAAAAAAACGGGTAAAGCTTATTATAATGCCATCGTTTGGCAAGATACGCGTGTGGGATCAGAGCTAGCGGAATTAGCGAAGGATGGCGGAATGGACCGTTTCAGATCCAAAACTGGACTACCATTAGCCACCTATTTCAGCGGTTTAAAGCTTCGCTGGTTATTAAATAATATCGATGGTTTACGTGCAGACGCAGAAAAAGGCGATGCCTTATTCGGTACGATGGACACCTTCATCGCTTGGCATTTAACAGGTGGAGTAGAGGGCGGAATCCACATCACGGATGTGACCAATGCCAGCCGTACCCAATTAATGGACTTGCAAACCTGCGCCTGGGATGATGAAATTCTGCAGGTTTTAAGCATTCCTAAAGCTATGCTTCCAGAAATCAAATCCAGCTCACTCGTTTATGCGAAGGCGAAAGGGGTGCTTGGTGGCGTTCCTCTAGCAGGAATTTTAGGAGATCAACAAGCTGCTCTTGTGGGCCAAACCTGTTTCGACCCCGGTCAAGGCAAAAATACCTATGGAACTGGCTGTTTCTTATTGATGAATACGGGAACGAAAGCGATTCCGTCCCAATTTGGCCTATTAACAACTGTGGCATATCAATTAGGCAACGAACCAGTACACTATGCACTTGAAGGATCCGTAGCGATTACAGGTGCCCTAGTTCAATGGTTACGCGATAATTTAGGCATCATCAAGCATAGCCCTGACATCGAAAAGCTGGCTAAACAGGTGGAAGACAATGGTGGATGTTATTTCGTCCCAGCCTTCTCCGGATTATATGCCCCTTATTGGAAACAAGATGCCCGTGGAGCCTTAGTAGGTTTAACTCGCTATATCAATAAATCACACATCGCTCGGGCTGCTCTAGAGGCAACAGCTTTCCAGACATGGGAAGTATTAGAGGCCATGGAAAAAGATGCAGGCATACCGATTGCCTCCCTTCGGGTAGATGGCGGGATGGTGGTGAATCAATTATTAATGCAATTCCAATCCGACATTATCGGCGAAGAAGTAATCTGCCCTAAAATTATTGAAACTACGGCTTTAGGTGCTGCTTATGCGGCAGGACTAGCGGTAGGATATTGGGAAAACTTAGATGATTTACGAAAAAACTGGGGAATTGCCCACACGTGGAAACCTGCGATGGATTCCGAAAAGCGTACGCATTACCGTAAGCAATGGAAGAAGGCGGTGACTAAAACCTTTGACTGGGAAGATTAGTATTTGCCCGAGTCATCCCATACGCAGGACATGCGGCTTGTCTCGAACACGAGGCAAGCACGCAGGCCAATGCTAGGATTAAAATTCCTTTTTTCATCTTATACCGAAGCTAACTTCGCTTTAGCTGGTGTTTCTTTCTTAGCTGCTACCGGTTCACTGGACTGTTGATATCCTAAAATATCTAACATCGGTGCACTCTTTTGCTCTTCTGAGAATAAGCGCGTCGTGATCGTTCCGTCTTCTAAACGGTCCACGATAACATGCTTAGGTGCAGGGATCAAGCAGTGTTGAATTCCGCCATAACCACCTAGAGACTCTTGATACGCCCCCGTATGGAAGAAACCTACGTATTGACGCTCTGATTCCTCTTCAAAAATAGGTAGGTATAAATCGGAGCTATGTGCTTCCGTATTGTAGAAATCCATCGAATCACATGTCAAACCACCTAGGTTGACCTTTTGATACGGCATGCCCCAATTATTCACTGGAAGCATGATATACTTCTGGTTCATTCCCCAAGAGTCAGGCAATTGCGTAATAAATGAGCCATCAATCATGTACCAAAGCTCTTTATCATTCTGTAGTTTTTGGTCAATAATCTCATACAAGACCGCTCCACTTTCACCTACGGTATAAGAACCGAATTCGGTGAAAATATTAGGTACCGGTACGTTATTCTTATTGCAAATCCACGAGATTGATTCTACAATCTCGTCTACCATTGCCTGGTAATCGTAATTAAACTGAAGAGAGGTTTGGATCGGTAATCCACCGCCTAAATCAATCGAATCCAATTCAGGACAGATCTTCTTCATTTCGCAATATTTGTACACGAAACGGCTTAACTCAGACCAATAGTAGGCGGAATCCTTAATTCCCGTGTTAATGAAGAAGTGTAACATCTTCAAATTGAAACGCGGATTGGGCTTGATTTTCTCTGTGTAAAGGGTATTTACGTCAGAATAACGTAAACCTAAACGAGAGGTATAAAAGGCGAAATCTGGCTCCTCATCTGTTGCGATGCGGATGGCTAAATTCACTTTTTCTGCTGTCACTGATTTCTCGTAGAAATCAATTTCCTTTAAATTATCTAATACCGGAATACAGTTAAAACCGTCGTTTATTAACTCAGAAATGTATTGGGTATACAAAGGCTGCTTGTAACCATTGCAAAGAATATACGTCGATTTGGAGATTTTTCCTTGGTTGTACATATCGCGAATAATCGGGATATCGAACGCACTAGACGTCTCTAAGTGTACATTTTGCTTTAAAACTTCTTCCAAAATGAAAGAGAAGTGAGATGACTTCGTACAATAGCAATAGGTATAGTTTCCTTTGTAATTGTATTTCTTGATCGCATTGCGAAACAAAAGTTTCGCATTCTCGATGTGTTCGGAGATTTTAGGCAAATAGGAAACCTTAAGTGGAGTGCCATATTGCTTAATGATTTCCATTAAAGGCACATTGTTAAACAACAATTCATTGTTCTCATTGATATTGAACTCACGAGTAGGGAACTCAATGGTTTGATCAATTAGATCGATGTAATTTTTCATCTCTATGTTTAAATGCACCCGAGTTCACCTCGAGTTTGTGGAAAAACGTGCAAAACTGCAATAAAAGTATGTACTTTGCAAGACAAATACACATTAAGTTATTATGTCCAAAATTCATTTTATCGCCATCGGTGGTGCCGCTATGCACAACTTAGCCCTTGCTCTTTTAGTACAAGGACACGAAATAACGGGCTCAGATGATGAAATCTACGAACCTTCTAAAAGCCTGTTAGAAAAGCATGGCCTACTTCCAGCTGAATTCGGTTGGTTCCCAGAGAAGATTAACCAGGACATTGATACCATTGTTTTGGGGATGCACGCACGTGCGGACAACCCCGAACTGTTGAAAGCGCAAGAACTAGGTTTAAAAATCGAATCCTATCCTTCGTTCATTTACGAACAAAGCAAAAACAAACAACGCATTGTTATCGCAGGAAGCCACGGTAAAACCAGCATCACGTCGATGATCTTGCACGTATTGAAGACCCTAGAGCGCAAATTCGATTACCTGGTAGGTGCTAGAATCGAAGGTTTTAATCTAATGGCTTCCATTACGGATGCGCCTATTATGATCATCGAAGGAGATGAATATTTAGCCTCCCCTATCGATCGCCGAGCAAAGTTCCTTTTATATCAACCGCATATCGCCTTGATTTCAGGTATCGCATGGGATCACATTAATGTATATCCCACGTTTGAATCCTATACACAAGCCTTCGAGAATTTAGTGAAAGAAATGCCTAAAGCAGGACATTTATTCTTCGACAAAACAGATAAAACACTAGAAGCCATCGCTGAATCTTGCCCGGAACATTGCCATTCAGAAGGTTATAAGGCCCATGATTCGGTGATTCGCAACGGCCAAACCTTCTTGAAAGGAAATGATGGGAAGGAATATGGCTTGCAGGTTTTTGGAGAACATACCTTAAAAAATCTACAAGGTGCCTTGCATATCTGCACTCAACTAGGTGTGAGCGAAACGGAATTCTATACGGCGATACAGTCCTTCAAAGGGGCTGCCAAACGCTTAGAATGGGTAGGCGAATCTGACACTCAATTACTATACAAGGATTTTGCGCACGCGCCATCGAAAGTAAAAGCGACTACGCAGGCCTTAAAAGCCCAATTTCCGCAGCGAAAATTAGTGGCCGCTTTAGAATTACATACGTTCAGCAGTTTGAATCCGGCATTTTTACCTGAATACAAGGGTACTTTAGCGGATGCGGATGTGGCGATTATCTATTTGAGCGAGCATGCGCGGGCCATTAAACGTATGGATAAGATTGAAGCGGAAACGGTTCAAACCTATTTCAATCACCCGAACTTAATTGTATTGAGAGAGCAAGCTGACTTGAAGGAATACCTGTTAAAACAAAATCAGGAAAACCAAAACCTTTTGATGATGTCTTCTGGCACCTTCGATGGTCTCGATTTTCCTGGCTTAGCTACTGAATTGGGATTACGAATTCAATAATTGATCTAATTCTTCTTTAAATCCATTCAATAAAATTTCCTTCATGGAGATTTTACGTTTCTGGGTATTGATTTTACTCAAGGTTACTTTGTCCTCCATCATGCGAGTAGCTTCTGCTTCCGCGATGGCCGATTCTAATTCTCCACGCTCCTTCTTCGCCATGTAATCCATCTGGTTGATCATGATTTTCAACTGCTCGATGCGCGGCTTTTCATTCAAATTTGCATGGCGATACGATATCACACGAAGCAAATAATTCATCTCAAAAATCTTATCGCAAATAGTCCGGAAACGTTCTGCTAACGAGCGATCCATGTTTTTAACTTGCGCTGAAATCTCTTTCCACTTCACTAAGTTCGCCTTCGCTAAGTCAGCTGTGGCTACGATATTAACTTGGTCTTTTAGACGTAATTCTAAATCGCCAGCCATCGATGTTAACTCCAACACACGTGGATCTACGCGTGGCTTGTAGTCGATTCCTTTAATTCGGTTATACTTCTCGAAGAACATGTCATTCGCCTTCTTGAAGTTCTTCCAAAGCATCGACTGCTTCTTAGGAGGCAGGCCTACCACATTCTTCCACTCTTTCTGGATCTCCTTCACTTTTACCACCGAATCATCGATGTCTTCAGCCTTACGTAATTGGTGAACTTGATCAATATAGCCCTGTAAAATCAGGATTTTTTCGTCTATTTGACGATTTTTCTCTTCAAAGTAGCTACGGCGCTTCAAGAAAAAGGCATCTAACACCTCTTGAAATTCTGCCGTCAATTCGTCTTGAAATTGTTTGTCAACGGGACCCGTTTTCACCCACTTCATCTTGACCTCCATCAATTTGTCCGTCGCCTCTACTACGTCTTCCTCCCCAGAGATTTCCTTCGCATCTTGAATTAAGGCACGTTTGATTTCTAAGTTTTTAACTTGATTCGCTTGAATTAACTCTTTCAAGTAAGCCTCGTGCTTGTCTAATTCCGCTAATAAAGGTTCGAAATCACCTAAGCCATCGAATTCGATGAGGTAGGTTTTCATTTGTAAGACTTTGGTCAGAAACGAACCTTTGTTCTGTGCCGCTTCTATCTCTGCAGACAGACCTTTCACCTTGCTCAATGCGAGGTCAAAACGTTTCACAAAATAGGCTAATGCTTCCTCTTCTGAATTACGCACGAATCCAATTTCGCGCTCTGGGTAGCTTAAATAGGCGTTGATGAAAACTTTGCCGTCGCGGCAAAATCCAAACTTGTTTAAAGTAGGCTGGCTCATATGTTTTAAAGAAAGAGCTTCAAGCAGGTGCTTTGGCTCAAATGTTAATCGTAATTCTTATTATGCCTCTAATTTATTTAAAAAATTGCGATATTTGTGGGTTAGATAAAAATAAAATTCATGAGTAACGAAACCATCATCTTTTCGATGGAGCGTGTGTCGAAAGTCATACCTCCTCAAAAGACCATCATAAAAAATATTTACCTGTCGTTTTTCTACGGCGCTAAAATCGGGGTACTCGGTCTCAACGGATCCGGAAAGTCCACTTTATTGCGCATTATCGCCGGAATCGACAAATCCTATACGGGAGATGTCGTTTTTTCACCAGGTTACACCGTAGGATTATTAGAGCAAGAACCACAATTAGACCCGAATAAAACGGTCATCGAAGTCGTAGAAGAAGCCGTTGTAGAAATCAAGAACCTGTTAAAAGAGTTTGACGAAATCAACGAAGCCTTCGCTGATCCAGATGCTGATTTTGACAAATTATTAGCGCGCCAAGGCGAAGTACAAGAGAAATTAGACCACTTCAACGCCTGGGAATTAGATACGCGTTTGGAAAAAGCGATGGATGCACTTCGTTGTCCTCCATCTGATGCCTTAGTGAGCACACTTTCAGGGGGTGAAAAACGCCGTGTGGCGCTTTGCCGCTTGTTATTACAAGAACCAGATGTCTTGTTATTAGATGAGCCGACTAACCACTTAGATGCGGAATCCGTGGACTGGTTAGAGCAACATTTACGTCAATACAAAGGTACTGTGATCGCCGTAACCCACGATAGATACTTCCTAGATAACGTGGCAGGTTGGATTTTAGAATTAGACCGTGGTGAGGGTATTCCTTGGAAAGGAAATTATTCATCTTGGTTAGAGCAAAAGCAAAATCGCTTAGCACAAGAAGAGAAAACGGAATCACGTCGTCAAAAGACCTTGCAACGCGAATTAGAATGGGTGCGTATGGCGCCAAAAGCACGTCAAGCGAAGTCCAAAGCCCGTATTGGTGCCTATGAAAAACTCCTTTCAGAAGAGAACAAACAGAAGGAAGACAAGTTGGAATTATTCATTCCAGCGGGTCCTCGTTTAGGTAATAAAGTGATCGAAGTGCAGGGGGTGTCAAAATCCTTTGGCGATAAATTATTGTATGAGAACCTAAGCTTCTCCCTACCTCCAGCTGGAATCGTCGGTATTATTGGACCAAACGGTGCCGGTAAGACGACCCTTTTCAATCTGATTACAGGAAAGATTCAACCAGATGCGGGGACTTTCGAAGTAGGAGAAACAGTGAAACTGGCTTATGTCGATCAAGAGCACAATCAATTAAAATCCGAGAAATCAGTTTTCGAAACGGTTTCAGATGGTAATGATTGGGTGATGTTAGGTGGAAAACAAGCGAATGCGCGTGCTTACGTGAGTAAATTCAACTTCAACGGAGCAGATCAGGAAAAGAAAATCAGCATGTTATCCGGTGGGGAGCGTAACCGCGTTCACTTAGCTATGATGTTGAAGGAAGGCGCGAACGTCTTATTACTCGATGAACCGACGAATGATTTGGATGTGAACACGCTTCGTGCGCTAGAAGAAGGTTTAGAGAACTTTGCAGGATGTGCGGTAGTCATCTCCCACGACCGTTGGTTCTTAGACCGCATCGCGACGCATATTTTAGCGTTTGAAGGCGATTCGCAGTTAGTTTGGTTTGAAGGTAATTATTCAGAATACGAAGAATCACGTAAGAAACGTTTAGGGGATACAACACCGAAGCGTATTCGTTACAAGAAATTACAGTAATATGACATCAAGAGAGAAAATTCAGGCCGTCATTGACGAAATGGGCAAGGTGGTGATAGGCCAAGAGCGCCTAATTAACCGCCTATTAGTCGGACTTTTTACCGGCGGACACGTTCTGTTAGAAGGGGTGCCTGGATTAGCTAAGACTTTGACCATTAATACCTTAGCTAAAATTCTCGACTTGCATTTCCACCGCATTCAGTTCACGCCAGATTTATTGCCAGCGGACTTAGTGGGAACGATGATTTATAATCCGAAAAAATCGGAATTTGAAGTAAAAAAAGGGCCAATTTTCGCGCAGATTATCCTAGCGGATGAGATTAACCGTGCCCCTGCTAAAGTGCAATCGGCTCTTTTAGAGGCCATGGCAGAGAAGCAAGTGACGATCGGGGATACAACTTATCCATTAGATAAACCTTTCTTAGTATTAGCGACTCAAAACCCGGTAGAGCAAGAGGGTACTTTCCCGCTTCCAGAGGCACAGGTGGATCGTTTTATGCTGAAGGTTTTCTTGAACTACTTAGATAAAGATCAAGAATTAGCTGTGATGCGCCAAAAGTCCAACATGGACTTCAATTACGAGCCTAAAACCGTATTGAACGCAGAAGATATCGCTAAAATTCGCAAAGAAATCAACGAAATTACGATTTCAGAGACTTTGGAGAAATACATCATTGAACTCGTGTTTGCGACGAGAAATCCGGCTGAATATGGTCTGACACAAGAGGCTGGCTATATCCAATTCGGAGCTTCGCCACGTGCCAGTATTCAGTTGAATTTAGCCGCGAAAGTGATGGCTTACTTAGAGGGGCGTGATTATGTGCTACCGGAAGACATCAAGGAAATGGCTCCGGATATCCTGAATCACCGCATTATTTTAAATTATGTGGCGGAAGCGGATAACATCACGACTTTGCAAATCATCCAATCGATTTTAAGTAGCGTCGCAATTAATCGCTAATTTTTTTGGGTAAAATTGGGGTATTTATTGCTTTTAGAGCAAAATAGATCCGTATGAAATACCTTGTTATCCTGTGCCTTTTCTTTTTTAGTTTCACTGCGACCGAGCCTATGCGCGTATTCCTGATCGGGGATTCGACGATGGCAGACAAGGTTTCGGCAGACTTTCCAGAGACAGGTTGGGGGATGCCTTTTTCACAGTTGTTTAACGAAGCTGTGGAGGTTCAAAATCACGCATACAATGGCCGCAGCACGAAAAGCTTCCGCAGAGAAGGCCGTTGGGCGAAGGTATTTAATCAGATCAAAAAGGGGGATTATGTGTTGATTCAATTTGGCCATAATGATGCCAAAGTCTCCGACACGAGTCGTTATGCTCCTGCCCAAACCGACTTCCGTGAGAACCTCATTCGCTATGTTCGCGAGACACGCTCAAAAGGCGGAATTCCTATCTTATTAACGCCTACGCAACGTAGAAAATTTGATTCCACAGGCGTATTTGTCGATCAACATGCGGATTATCCAAGCGTAGTTCGTGAAGTAGCTAACGCGGAAAAAGTACTATTAATCGACGTAGAGAGAGAAAGCAAAAAATACATCAGCGCCGAAGGACCGGAGGGAGCTAAAAAAATGTTCCTACATTACCCTGCCGGCATCTTCAAGAAGTTTAGCAAAGGGGTGGCGGACGACACGCACTTCTCTCCTTTTGGGGCGAGAAAGATGGCATCGATCGTCGCTGAGGCCGTTTTAGCTTCGAATGAACACCTGCGCAGCTTCTTAAAAAAGTCTAGCTTCTCTCAGAAATATGCTTTTGAATTGCCTAATGTAGCAGAGACGGCCTTTAAAAAAGACACATTTAACATCGTTTCCTACGGAGCCGTTTCATCCGCAAGTGCCTTGAATACGTCGGCGATTCAACAGGCCATCGACATCGCGGCAAAACAAGGCGGTGGCGTGGTGCGAGTGCCGGCTGGCTTTTGGGTGACAGGTGCGATCACTTTACGCTCGAATATTAATTTTCATTTAGACGCTGGTGCAGTCTTGCAATTCAGTGCAGATGCGGCACAATATCCTTTAGTTCGAACAAACTGGGAGGGTGTCGATGCGATTAGAGCTCAATCCCCGATTACAGCTATCGGCGAGCGCAACATTGCGATTACCGGCGCAGGTATCATCGATGGAAATGGGGAAGCTTGGAGACCAGTGAAGAAAGGAAAATTGACTCCGGGCGAGTGGGACAAATTGGTTCGTTCGGGTGGTGTGTTGGACGAGAAGAAGGACACCTGGTATCCGACGGAACGCGCGTTAAAAGGTTCGAAACTAGATCAACCGGGCGTGATTGCGGCAGGTTTTACAGAGGCCAAAGCCGAGGAAATCAAAGAATT
Organism: Cytophagaceae bacterium; assembly: GCA_027491195.1. GTDB lineage: Bacteria > Bacteroidota > Bacteroidia > Cytophagales > Spirosomataceae > Aquirufa > Aquirufa novilacunae. The sequence continues at coordinate 523,311 of JAIXWQ010000008.1, forward strand.
CCTACGCCCGAACATGATCTCACTTCGCGAATGTGAGCAAATCTTATTAGAAGGCGTTACTTTCCAAAACTCCCCCGCCTGGAACGTTCACCCCCTTCTTTGCAAACACCTAACAGTAGAAAACATCACGGTTAAAAACCCTTGGTTCGCGCAAAACGGTGATGGCATCGATATCGAATCTTGTGAATATGTGTCCGTTCGCAACTCCCGTTTCGATGTGGGTGATGACGGAATCTGTTTAAAATCAGGTAAAGATGCGGAAGGCCGTAAAAGAGGCCGCCCGAGCGCGCACATCATAATCGATAATTGCGTGGTATTCCACGGCCACGGCGGTGTCGTAGTCGGAAGTGAGATGTCAGGCGGGGTTAACGACTTATTCGTTTCGAACTGCCAGTTCTTAGGAACTGACGTAGGTTTACGCTTCAAGACCGCCCGCGGTCGCGGTGGTGTAGTTGAGAACGTGTACATCCAAGATATCAGCATGAAGAACATCTCCGGCGAGGCCATCTTGTTCGACATGTACTACCAAGGAAAGGATCCAGTTGCAACATTCGGAAATGGAGACGAAACACCTAAAATCGAAAGCAAACCTGTGGATGCTGGAACACCACAATTCAAGCATATCTACGTAGACCGCGTGGTTGCGAAAGGCGCAGAAACCGGATTATTAGTCCGTGGACTTCCAGAAATGCCGATTCACCACATTAATCTATCCAACCTAGATATCGAGGCGAAACAAACCTACCGCGTGATAGAGGCAACGGATATTCACCTTTCGAATGCAAAATTCAAGCAGACGGGCGATAAAAAACCAGAATTGATTAATGTAAAACGCTGGAAACTGAACTAATATGGACCAACTATCCACTTAGTTCAGTTTGGCGTTTTTTTATCTCTCAATAAGGATACTCGGATCGATCACATATCGGCCAGATTGATCTCCATACATGGACAAACCGCCTTCTGTGGACTCGAATCGCAAGATCAATTTCCCCGTTTTAGCTGCTTGTTGCCAAGCAGACGAAGGAATCACCCCTTGGACTAAATAGCCATAGGTTCCAGCCTCATCTAATTTATTATTGCGCGCTTGGTAATGCCACGACAAGATCCCTTGGTGATCCGCTGGGTCGTCTGCCAGAACCGTTTCTTTCGCTAAAACTCCATTCGCACTCACTTTCAACGTAGCAGGTGTGGTGTAGCGATCGGTTTGTGGATAGGCATTAGGATTAACGCCCGGGTCAAACGTTCCCTTGCCTAACATATAGTCGCCATCCATTTTACCTGCATCATCACGATCCTTGCCTAAAATGGGTTTAGCGGAAGCTTCCACTAAAAAACGAACTTGCTTGATGTCTGACGTACCCGAAGTAGGGAAAGGAATTTCATATTCGAAATAACCTGCTCCCGCACCATTTAATTTATGGCCTAAAACGCCTTCCCACTGTTTTTTAGGCCAGCTTGCAGCACTATAGCGTTCTACTGGTACAGAAATCAATTGACCTTTCGCAGGCTGTGTGTTTCCTTCTTCCACTATGAGATGTACGAAATTGCGATGCACGACTTTCCCAGCAGCGTCACTTAGTTCGAAGGCTAATGTGTTAATCGATTTGTCAGCTGGCAACACCACCTGCACCGAGTCAAGCGCCTTCACGTCCCAAGCTGAATAGTTTAACTTAGCAGATTTAGTCCAATGGTTTTGCTTCTCCCCTGCCGCATTGGTTCCGGATAATGTCATTTTCAAGGTCAAGGAACCCGACTTATCTATTAACGAGGAAAGGTGTAATGGAATCTTGATTTTTTGACCGGCTTTCCCTGCAAAGGTGATTTCCTGACCTGTGGAAAGATAAAATGGACTGTGGAAATCGAGCAGCGACATGCCTGGAACAATGGCATTTAAGCCTGTTTCCTTTTCAGTCCGATCGAATTTATAATAGCCATTCCACTCATTAATGACATCGTGGTGCTCGGTGTAGAGCCAACCCGCCATCTTCGGATGATTCCGGAAAGAATTCATTGCCTTGTGGTAATCGAAAGTATAATCCACATCGCCCGTGCTTCCCTGGTAACCCCAGACGTTGCCAAACTCCGAATTAATCATCGGCTGGCTTCCTTGCTGATATCCGTTCTCAAAATTCCACGAACTTCCTGGATAGGTTTTTGCGGAATGTTCATCGAGCAATTTATCCCATTCATACCCTGCTTGGTAGGCATGCCAGGAGTTGATGTCTGTTTCGGTATGACCTCTACCGCAACAAACGGAATTGTCTTCGACGAGGCGAGTGGGGTCTAGTTTTTTGGCCAAATGATACACCGATGCCACCCATTTCTGTGTTTCCGGCGTATAGGTCGCCTTTTTATCTTTGTGGGTAAACAATCCCCAGGTTTCATTAAAAGTAATCCAGGAGAAAATCGCTGGGTGATTATAGTCGCGCTTGATCATCTCATGCAGCGTATATTCAGACTCCTTTTGCATATCCGCCTCCGGATCGCCCCAGGAATTAGGCAAGTCAGACATCACTAGAAGGCCCAATTTATCAGCCCAATACAATTTGCGCGGCACATCCACCTTGATGTGCGTACGAATTCCATTCAACCCAATGCGCTTAGAACGTACAATCTCATCCTTCATAAATTGATCGGACGGAAAAGTATAAAAACCCGTCGGATGGTAACTTTGATCTAACGCTAATTGAACATAAATAGGCTTATTATTCAATCCAATATACGGAATCTTAGATCCCGGCAAGTTCACCACGGAGATCTTCCGCATCCCAAAATACCCCTTCACCACATCATTCCCCGAGGTCATCGTTAACCCATAAAGATAAGGATCTTCTAATGACCAGAGATGCATCGCTTTTATGGCGATTTCCGCGCTTCCTTCTTGTTTTCCGGCAGGGATTTTCACTATGGCTGATTGGCCATTGGAAAGCGCCACTTGAACAGCTTGTTCCTTTGAAACCGGTGCCCCTAAATAGACCTTAACTTGTGCCTTTTTCGCATCGATATCTGGATTAACGGCATAATGATTAATAAAATTAGCGCCTCTCGCCTCTAGATAAACCGTCTGCCAAATCCCCCGCGCATTACCATACCCTTGCTTTCCATAAAGCGTAAACATCCGACGCTTATCATCTGCTCTGATGGCAAGGTGGTGCGTGGAACCGGGTTTTACACCAGCTAATTCCGCGTCAAACGGCGTGTATCCGCCTTGGTGTTTACCAATTTGCACTCCATCTAAAAATACGGTTGTCTCCCAATCCGAGGCCCCAATGTTGAGGAAAATGCGCTTCCCCGTCCAAGTCGACGGAATTTTAATTTCTTTGTGGTACCAAGCAACATCCGCCTCATCTTTCACTTCTGAAAGGGGCGATCCCCACGGAAATGGCACTAGAATTTTCTTCGCATAGCGACTAGGTGCCGTTAGCGAGGAATCAAAAGTAAAATCCCAATATCCGTTCAAATTTACCCACTGTGCCCTTTCTAGGTCTGGCCGTGGATGTTCAGGAAGGGGTTGTGGTTTCTGTGCAAACGCACAAAAAGATAGTCCTGCAAGCAGGAATAAGGCGATTTTTTTCATAGGTTTAGCTGTCAGCTATAATAAGCTGCGGTCACAAATTTGGCAAAAAATCCGGGATATTTATCAAATAAGCGTAATTTTACGGCATGAGTGAATTAGCTGAGTTAAAGAAAAAGATCCCTACCCAGGTGGCGGTCTTAGGTGGAGGAAGCTGGGCTACGGCTTTAGTGAAAATCCTTTCGGAGAATAATGTGAAAATTAAGTGGTGGATCCGCCGGAAGTCGGACGTGGAATTCATCCGTAAATACAATCACAATCCCAGCTATTTGACGGATGTGGCCATCAATCCACGTAAAGTGAAGACCTACAGCAAGATGGTGGATGCCCTTGCGGGAGTTGAATACATCATCCTAGCGGTTCCTGCCGCTTTCATTCCTAGTACGTTAAAAGATTTAAATAAGAAACATTTCGAGGGCAAAAAGGTGGTTTCAGCCATCAAGGGTATGATTCCAGACGAAAATCTGTTGGTAACGGATTGGATGGAGCGCGCCTTTAATTTGCCATTAGGCCAAACCTGTGTCATCGCTGGCCCTTGCCATGCGGAAGAGGTTGCCTTAGAGAAACAGTCGTATTTAACGATTGCTTCGCCGGATTTGAGCCTAGCTCAATCCTTCTCGAACCTATTGAATAGCCGCTTTTTGCAAGCGCATGCCATCCAGGATTTGTATGGTGTGGAATATTGTGCCGTTATCAAGAACATTGTGGCGATGGCTTGCGGTATTACGCGGGGATTGGGTTTTGGGGATAACTTCCAGGCTGTGCTCGTAAGTAATGCGATGCAAGAGATCAAGATCTTCTTGGATGTCGTTTATCCAGAGAAAAACCGTGATTTAAATAGTTCTGGTTACTTAGGGGATTTACTCGTGACGGCTTATTCGCAGTTTTCTAGAAATAGAACCTTTGGAAATATGATCGGTCGCGGGTATTCCGTGAAGTCCGCTCAGATTGAGATGAATATGATCGCAGAGGGCTATTATGCCGTGCGAAGTATCTACAGCATCTCGCGTCAGCACAACATCAAGTTGCCTATTATCGAGGCGGTTTATAACATCGTATACGAAAAAGCGAATCCGATGTTAGAGATGAATAAGCTGAAGGGTTTCTTAAAGTAAGAATGAGCGAATTAATTCGGCTGTTTTTGCCAAAGATTCCGCCGAAGGCTTCATCTTCTCCTGCGAGAAATTAATATCCAGCATTCGATTCATGGGTACTAAATGCACGTGTGCATGCGGCACCTCTAAACCAATCACCGCCACTCCTACTCGTTTGCAGGGAATCGCCTTCTTAATAGCTGGCGCAATCGTCTGTGCAAACTTCATCAAATCACCTAGCAATTCCGGCTCCAGATCAAAGATATAATCCACCTCCTGTTTTGGGATCACTAATACGTGACCCTCCACTAAGGGCATTACATCTAAGAAAGCTAGAAAGCGATCGTCTTCTTTGATAAGATAACAAGGGATTTCTTTGTTGACAATTTTGGTAAATATCGTGCTCATATTAGTCGATGCGTTTCAAATTACATTTCGTGATCGGCTTAATGATCATAGGCACTTTCTCTAATTTAACGGCATCAGAATCCAGGCCAAAGTACTTATCCTCCGAATGCGTAAACTGCTTCACGAAGAAGTAGGCCTTCATCACCATACGATCTAATAATGGAAGTTCGTTATCATAGGACAAGAATTTCTCCAATACGACGAAACGGAAATCACCGATCACATTTTGCTCGTTCAAGGACTTGTAACGAGAGGTAATATCCACCTCACCACGAGCTACCATTTCTTCTACCACCTTTCGGAAGTACAAGTTAATGCGTTGCTCCACTTTAAAACCTAATTTAAAGTTCACCTTGATGATATCATCCGGTTCGATTACCGTCACCTTGTATTCCATTGCATACGGATCATCCAAGGTATCCACATGGACGAACCAATAGATATCGGCACGCTTCGGACGTCTTTGGAAAATAGAATAGATAATCTTCGATTCGATGTCTGAAACACGACCCGCATTGGACATGAATACTAAGTGCGTCGCGTATTTCGGGATGGTTTCATCCTTACTCAACTCTTTTAAAGGCTCAATATAATCCGATAACTTCTCGTATTCGGTCAACTTCTTCTTAATGCGCGTCGCTCTAAACCATACCCACATAATCAAAATAATGACCCCTGCGATAAATAAGGAAACATAACCACCGTGCCAGAATTTCTGCAAGTTCGCCACTAAGAAAGAACCTTCTAAAGAAACGTAAACGGCTAAGAACAAGAGAATCCACCACATATCCACCTTTTTAATGTGCAAGTAATAAGCCATTAAAGAGGTCGTCATTAACATGGTCAACGTGATCGCTAGACCATAGGCCGCTTCCATATTAGCTGATTCTTTGAACCACAAAACAACTCCCACACAACCCATCCATAACATAATGTTGATGGAAGGAACATATAACTGTCCTTTTTGATCAGATGGATAAACCAAGCGAACGCGTGGCCAAAAGTTCAAGCGAATCGCTTCTGATATCAGGGTAAAGGAACCCGAAATCAAGGCCTGCGATGCGATAACCGCCGCTGCCGTTGCAATCATAATACCCGTGAACAAAAACTCACGTGGTAACAATTCAAAAATTGGTTTACGTACGCCTAATAATGCCCCTTCATGAGCTAATAACCAGGCTCCTTGTCCGAAATATTGTAAAATCAACGCAATCTTCACAAAAATCCAGCTCACCCGAATATTCTCTCTTCCACAGTGGCCTAAATCAGAATAGAGCGCTTCCGCTCCAGTTGTACATAAAAATACCGCTCCAAGCGTCCAGAATCCGGCTGTTCCTGATTGATGAGTCGTCAATAAATCCCAAGCATAGTAGGGTGAAAGAGCTCTAAAAATAGACCAATCTTGACCGATCCAAATTAGTCCAGTTAGGCCTAACATAGAGAACCAAACTAACATAATAGGGCCAAAAAGCTTTCCTACGACCTTAGTTCCAAAGATTTGGAAAATAAAAAGTACCGTCAAAATAACGATCACAATTGGTACGGTATCCGTCACAAATGGGGTTCCATCCGCGTGATGAAGCATCTTTAATCCTTCAATAGCAGAAGAAACGGAGATAGGCGGTGTAATAATACCATCCGCTAAAAGCGTCGCTCCACCGATAATCGCAGGAAAGGTGAGCCACTTTGCATGGCGTCTAACTAAAGCAAAAAGGGCAAAGATCCCGCCTTCACCCTTATTATCTGCCCGTAAAATTAAAATCACATATTTTAAAGTCGTCTGTAATGTCAACGTCCAAAAAATACAGGATAATCCGCCTAAAACGGTTAATGAATTAATCGGATTATCTCCGATGATTGATTGCATTACATACAAAGGAGAGGTTCCAATATCTCCGTAAATGATCCCCATTGCCACTAATAAACCTGCGGCAGTGGCTTTACTTTTGTGTTTGTGTTCCATTATTAATCTCTAGGGAGTAAAAGTCTTATCAAACGGCTTTGTTTTTATTGCTTAATAAGTGCAAAAAATGCACAAAATTGTACTATTTCTATCTCTTTTCTTGAAATATTTCAAGAAACGGATGCAAATATAGATTTAATTTCCTGATAATGAACTTCCTGTGAAATTAATTTAAGACGTAGGTGTCAACCGATTCTCCTGGCTCGATTTTGAGCACTCGTGTTAATACTAAAAGTACTAATTTTCTGGAAGCCAACCAGGTAGGAATTTTGGCCTCTAGCGCTAATTCAGCTAAGGTAATTTTACCCTTTTCCCGCACGAAATCCAATAGAAAACGTTCTACATCTCCGTAGGCAAAGCTAATCCCCTCCTCGTTCTCCCTTCTGAGAATTTGTTTCATTTCTTTGCTCGCTTGAATAGTGCGATCTTTAACGCGCACATAGCAGATCGGATGTGGATCCGTTTCTAGTTGTACAAAATGAGGTTTATCCACACTTTCATATACTTGATAGACCAAAACTTCCCGTCCATTATCTAATCGAATTCGATAAGCGCGGTAGGTGAAGGCAGGGAAACAATATTTCTCGATGGCTCTCTCTAATAAGAATTGCTCTTCTTCGGCGAATTTCACTCCTTCTATAACGCCCGCATCACTCACCCCTACAAAAAGATGGCCACCTTCGGTATTCGCAAAAGCCACTAATTCTTTGACGATCTTCTCCGGATATTTCACCTTCATCTTGAACTCCAGCCTCAGGCCTTCGCCGTGACGGACTAGATTCTTCAGATTGCGAACATCTAACAAGCTCTCTTCTTCGTCCCCAAAAGGTAAATCCAATAAAATTTCTGAACCGATTCGCATGACACTCGAAGATAGCTAATTATTTTTTTATTTATTAGTATAGTTATTCAATAGACAATATGTACCTTTGTGTAAATACCGTTTTATGGCACCTGCAAACCTCGAAAAAGAGCTCCTTTCTAGAAACCTCCCGGAACGCATTCAGTTCATTGCTGAGTATTTTGCGGGAGAAAAAATCGTCTTTTCTAGCTCCTTTGGGCAAGAAGATCAAGCGATAACGCAGGCCATAGCGAGTACAAAATCGAATATCGAAATCTTTACCCTCGATACCGGCCGTCAATTTCAAGAGTCTTATGAGTTGATGGATTTAACGATAAAAAAATACGGTATCTCCATTCAAACCTTTTTCCCTTCTACGCTTGCCGTCGAAAAACTGGTGGCTGAAAAAGGGTTTAACTCTTTTTATACCTCTGTAGAGAACCGAAAAGAGTGTTGTTTTGTTCGAAAAATGGAGCCATTATCGCGCGCATTAAAGGGAGCCAAGGTTTGGATTACCGGATTACGCGCCGAACAATCAGAAAACAGAGCGGACATGCCCATCTTAGAATGGGATGATAGCCGTCAATTATTCAAGATCAATCCGCTGATTGATTGGGATTTTAGCACATTAGAAAAATACTTAATAGATCACAAGATTCCCCAAAACCCCTTGCACAAAAAAGGGTTCATTTCTATCGGATGCGCGCCGTGTACACGGGCAATTTCGGAAGGTGAACATCCGCGTGCAGGCCGTTGGTGGTGGGAGAATTCACAAAAAGAATGTGGTTTACACGCCTAATATATGCAGACAATACAAGACAAAATTGGCCATTTCCCTCGCCAACTAGAGGATGAATCCATTTACATTCTTCGCGAAGTAGCGGCGCAATTTGAGCGCCCGGCCCTACTTTTCTCGGGAGGAAAGGATTCGATTACCTTAGTTCGTTTAGCTCAAAAAGCTTTCTTCCCAGGTAAAATCCCCTTCCCTTTAGTGCACATCGACACGGGACATAATTTCCCAGAGACGATTGAATTTAGAGATTGGTTAGCGAAAGAAACGGGAGCGGAATTAATCGTGCGCTATGTGCAAGATTCCATCAACCAAGGAAAAGCGAAAGAAGAGTCTGGAAAATATGCATCACGCAACGTTCTTCAAACGGTTACTCTATTAGACACCATCGAGGAATTCAAATTCGATGCATGTATCGGTGGGGCGAGACGCGATGAGGAGAAGGCGAGAGCGAAAGAGCGGATTTTCTCGGTGCGCGATGATTTTGGGCAGTGGGATGCGAAACGCCAAAGACCTGAATTATTTGATATGCTAAACGGCCGCATCGCGGTAGGTGAAAACGTCCGCGTTTTCCCGATCTCGAACTGGACGGAACTGGATGTTTGGAACTACATCAAAGAAGAAAAGATGGAGATCCCGAGCATCTATTATTCACACAAACGCCAGGTGATTGAGCGGGATGGAATGCTTTGGGCAGATTCTGAATACCTGAACAAGGAAGCAGATGAGATTCCTTTCGAGGCAACAGTTCGTTTTAGAACAGTGGGCGATATGACGTGTACAGCGGCGGTTTCTTCGGATGCTACCGATATCGACGTGATCATTGAAGAGATTCTTTCTGCCGAAATATCCGAAAGAGGGGCGCGTATCGACGACAAACGTTCAGAGGCCGCCATGGAAAAGAGAAAGCAACAAGGTTATTTTTAATTCAATCAGAGACAAGAACACATGGATATTTTACGCATAGCTACCGCAGGTTCCGTTGATGATGGAAAAAGTACCTTAATCGGTCGCCTATTATACGAGACTAATTCGATTACCAAAGATAAAATAGAGGCCCTTGAAAGTGCTTCTAAACGCAAGGGACTAGACTTTTTAGACCTATCCCTTTTAACCGATGGCTTGATCGCCGAGCGCGAGCAAGGAATCACTATCGATGTGGCACACATTTATTTCTCCACACCTACCCGCAAGTACATCATTGCGGATACCCCGGGTCACGTGGAATACACGCGTAACATGGTGACAGGTGCCTCGAATGCGAAGGTTTCCTTAATCCTAGTAGATGCCCGCCAAGGGGTGGTTGAACAAACGGCAAGACACTTGTCGATCGCCGCGATGTTGCGCATCCCGAAAGTGATCATCTGTGTAAACAAGATGGACCTGGTACAATACCAGGAATCGACATTTAATGCCATCAAAGAAAGTCTATCCGAGTTAGTCACTCAAACGACTTTCGAAGGACAAGAAATCAGCTTCTTGCCTATTTCTTCTTTGTACGGCCAAAACATCACCCAAAAGGCTAGCGAAATGCCTTGGTATAGCGGCAATACACTCTTAGGCGAATTAGAAGCCTTTGAATACGCCTCTACCCTAGCACATGCACCAGCTCGTTTCCCGGTTCAATTTGTGGTGAGACCGATGACCGAGGCCTATCACGATTACCGGGGTTATGCGGGTAAAATCAGCTCAGGCACCTTCAAAGTGGGTGACAGCATTCGCGTTTTACCTACAGGCCAAGAGAGTACGATCGCGACGATAGAGAAATTTGATTCTAAATTAGATCAGGCAATTGCCGGTGATTCGGTAACCATTACGTTGACGACGGACATAGATATATCCCGTGGAAATACGCTTGTATTAGCTTCGGAAGATCAGGCGCCGCAATTAAAAGATTTTTCAGCCCAAGTTTGCTGGTTAGATCACACGGCATTAACTCCAGGTAAAACGTATTTATTGCAACACGGAATTAATATGACGAAGGCGAAAATTTCACAAATTACGGAACGCCTAGACGTGGCGACTCAAACAGCTACCGAAGGTGTCTCGAGCTTACAACTTAACGAAATTGGTACCATTGCCTTGCGTACGGCACAACCGATTGCTGCCGATCAATATGCGGCAAATCCAGCCAATGGAGCCTTTATCCTGATCGATGAATTCTCTAATTCAACGGTAGGAGTCGGTTTCGTGAAATAAACTATTGGTATTTTTTAGGGGCGTAGAGGAAGCCAAAAGCCTCTGCGCCTTTTTTTGTATGCACCTCGTGGTGCACATAATGCGCTTTCATGATGCGCTTCATGTAGGCAGAACCCGCCTTGTATTTAATCTTGATTCGGCGATGCACGATAATATCGTGGAAAATAAAATAGAACAGTCCGTAGGTCGCGATGCCTAATCCAATCCAAAAAAGTGGCCAATACTCCGGAATTTCGGCTCCCACAATGATCGTTAAGGTAGAGGAGATCCCGAAAACGACGGAGAAAAGGTCATTCTTCTCTAGCACATCTTTGTGATGTACGTGGTGGGATTCGTGCCAATTCCACATAATGCCATGCATAATGTATTTATGGGTGAACCAAGCCACGCCTTCCATTCCTAAAAATGTCCCTAACCAAAGTAAAATTCCGACTACCATCATAACGCTATTTCAACCAAAATTACGGCGAATTGTTTTAAAAACCACCCTCACCTTTGGCCTAAATCAATTATCTTTGTAGGCTTATAGAACACATATGATAGATAAGAATTACGCCCCGCAGGAAATTGAGCAAAAATGGTATGCTTACTGGTTAGAAAACAAGCTTTTTGCTTCGAAACCGAACCCAGAGAAAGAGGCTTACACCATCGTTATTCCTCCTCCTAACGTCACAGGGGTGCTACATATGGGCCATATGCTGAACAATACGATTCAAGATGTCTTGATTCGGAAGGCGCGTATGGAGGGCAAAGAGGCCTGCTGGGTACCGGGAACGGACCACGCTTCCATCGCGACAGAGGCGAAAGTCGTGGCGATGTTGAAGGATAAAGGGATTGCGAAATCCGATATCACCCGCGAGGAATTCTTAAAATATGCCTTCGAATGGAAGGATAAATACGGTGGAATTATCCTCGATCAATTAAAAAAATTAGGGGCTTCCTGTGATTGGGATCGTACTCGATTCACGATGGAGCCTTCTCTATATCAAGCGGTTATCGATACGTTTGTTCGTTTATACAACAAAGGTTTAATCTACCGCGGCGTGCGTATGGTGAACTGGGATCCGCAAGGAAAAACCGCTTTATCAGACGAAGAAGTTATTTACAAGGATGTTCAGGCCAAATTATACCACATCCAATATCCCCTCGTAGATGGCAGCGGATCGGTAACGATTGCAACCACACGTCCAGAAACCATTATGGCAGATGCGGCGATTTGTGTGAATCCAGCGGACGAGCGCTACGTTCACTTGCATGGCAAAAAAGTACGAATCCCCTTAATTGATCGCGAAATCAGCATTATTCCCGATGAATATGTGACCTTGGATTTTGGAACAGGTTGCTTAAAAGTTACGCCTGCCCATGATTTAAATGACTACGAATTAGGCTTAAAACATAAGTTACCAGTAATCGACATCTTGAATGACGATGGAACTTTGAACGAGAAAGCGGTATTATTCGTGGGTGTTGATCGTTTCGAGGCTCGCAAGCGCATCGTGAAGCAATTAACAGAAGAAGGTTATTTGACCAAAACAGACGAATACAAATCGACCGTGGGTACTTCTGAAAGAACGGGTGCGGTGATCGAGCCGAAATTGTCTTTGCAATGGTTCATGAAGATGGAGGAGATGGCGAAACCTGCGCTAGACAACGTAATGAATGATAACATTCAATTGCATCCAGCGAAATTCAAGAACACCTACCGTTCTTGGATGGAAAACGTTCGTGATTGGTGTATTTCCCGTCAATTGTGGTGGGGCCAACAAATCCCGGCCTTCTATTTAGAAGACGGCACGGTGATTGTGGCGAAAGATAAGAAAGAAGCCCTTCGCATCGCAAGAGACAAATACCAGCTATATGCCTTAGTGGAGGATGATTTGACGCAAGATCCAGACGTATTGGATACGTGGTTCTCGTCTTGGTTATGGCCTATTTCGGTTTTTGATGGTATCGAAAACCCAGATAACGATGAAATTAAGTACTATTATCCGACTAACGATCTCGTAACTGGACCCGATATTTTATTCTTCTGGGTGGCGCGCATGATCATGGCGGGTTACGAGTGGAGAGATGAATTGCCGTTCAAGAATGTGTATTTAACCGGTATCGTTCGCGATAAGCAAGGTCGTAAGATGTCCAAATCCTTAGGCAACTCGCCTGATCCTTTGGAGTTAATCGAGCGTTTCGGTGCAGATGGCGTCCGTTCTGGATTATTATTCTCCGCACCAGCTGGAAACGACTTATTGTTCGATGACAAGTTGTGCGAACAAGGGCGTAACTTCTCGAACAAGATTTGGAATGCATTCAGACTGCTACGCGGTTTAGAAGTAGTTCCAGGTGCCTCCTTACCAGAACACGTGTTAGCGACGGCTTGGTTTACATCGAAATTAAACCAAACCATCATCGATGTTCAAGATGACTTCAGCAAATTCCGTATTTCCGATGCCTTATTAAGCATCTATAACTTAGTTTGGGATGACTTCTGCGGTAAATACCTAGAGATCATCAAGCCAGCGTACCAAAGCCCGATCCACGCTGACACGCTACGTGATGCCTTGAGTTTATTCGATTCATTAATGCGTTTGATGCACCCATACATGCCTTTCATTACGGAGGAAATCTGGCAGGTAATCGATGAGCGTGCGGAGGGAGAATCCATTTGCAAAGCGGAATTCCCAATAGCAGGCCCTGTTGATGCTGCACTAGTGGCTCAATTCGATGTCGTGTTCGAAGTGGTAACGAAGATTCGCGAGATCCGTAATTCGAAACAGTTATCACCTAAGTTAGCGTTAGCACTTCACATTAAAGCGGAGAACCAAGCGGCTTATGCCCCTGTCGAGGCCATCTTAGTGAAACTAGCGAACCTAGAGTCTATCACCTTTGTTGCTGATGCAGTAGCAGATGCCCAAACCTTCGTTGTTAAGGCGGATCAATTCTTCGTTCCATTAGCGAATGACGAAGATCCAGCCGTTGTGAAAGCGGAATCAGAGAAGGAATTAGCGTACCTACAAGGTTTCAAAAAATCAGTCGAAGCAAAATTAGCGAACGAGAAATTCGTGGCGAATGCGAAAGCAGATTTAGTGGAGCGCGAAAGACAGAAATTAGCTGACGCAGAAACCAAGATTCAATCCTTACAAGAATTGCTAGCTCGTTTAGGATAATGAAAATTCTTTACGCTGTACTTTTCAGTTTGCTGCTGTGGTCCTGTTCTTTAGAAAAGGAGGCTACGGCCATTACCATCGAGTGGGATTTCCAGCGTGTAGAGCGAGAAATGGCATCCGCGAAATCGGAAGCAGAAATGGCGACTTTGTTGTCGAAGCACCCCGAAATCAGCGTTGGCTATTTCGGTGCAACACCTACGAATGCCCCTTATTTGGCTCAGGATTTATTCCGTTTATATGCGAATCCGGATTTACGCAAGTTCTATGATCAAAGTCAAGAGGCTGGTTTTTTCGGCGGTGATGCGCTGGAAAAAGAGTTAAAAGAGGCTTTCACCAAGATTCAACAAGAGTTTCCAGGTGTCAAAACACCTAAGATTAGAACGGTTTTTTCTGGATTTGGCGGTGTAGGTGGGGGTGAATTTACGGCACAAAATTTGGTCGTTTCTGACTCCCTGATTATCGTGGGTTTAGACTACTTTATGGGCTCGAAAGGTCTTTACAAGGCCCCTAATGTCTACGAATACCAGCTTCGCAAGCTAGAGCCTCAAGCGCTGGTAGCTCAAATCATCCTGCAGTATTCTGCCTATTTGATTAAACAAACAGACAATGATGTCAGTTTATTAAGCGATATGATTTGGTATGGAAAGGGCTACGTTTTCACGAAAACGATTTTACCATCCGTGCCTGACAGCCTACTTTTTGGCTATACGCAACAAGAAATTGCGGAGACGAATGCCTTCCAAAAAGAAGTTTGGGAACATTTTATCGATCGTAAATTGTTATTCAATACCGATAAGGCTATCAAGTCAAAGTACCTGGACGAACGACCAAAAACGACCGAAATTGGCCCAGCATGTCCTGGCGGCATTGGCCGTTGGTTAGGATGGCGAATTGTGGATTCCTATTGGAAACAAAAGCCTAAGACAACATTAGCAAAGATATTGACTGACCCGGAAGCGAATCGATTATTCCTCGATTCAGGCTACCGCGGCGAAGCAGATAAAAAATAAAATGGCAAAAAAACAGCACGGTGATATAGGCGGAGGAGTAGATCCAAAAGATGCCGTTAAAGTAAGCAAACAAGGCCTTTCCAAGGCCATCAAAATCTTCCGTTTTGTCGTTCCCTATAAGTGGACCTTCATTATCGGGATGGCCTTTCTCTTGCTTTCTAACCTCACAACCCTGAGCTTTCCCCTTTTAATCGGTGAAATGACGAAGGTCATCGAGGGCAAATCCGAGTATAAAATCAACGAGGTTACCCTGTTCTTTTTCGCGGTTTTAATCGTCCAAGCCATCCTCTCGTTCTTCCGCATCTATACCTTTGCGCAAGTCTCTGAGAAAGCCATGCGTGATGTGCGTCAGACACTTTATGCTAAAATCATCACCCTGCCCATTTTCCATTTTGAGAAAAGACGCGTAGGTGAGTTAATGAGCCGTATCACATCAGATATCACGCAATTACAAGACGTATTATCAATCACCTTAGCCGAATTCTTCCGCCAGGTTTTCACCCTCGTAGGTGGTGTGGCGTTAATTACCTACATCTCCTGGAAGCTGACTTTGTTCATGTTAGCCACTTTCCCGGTCTTAGTAATTTCTGCGATTGTATTCGGTAAGTTCATCCGTAAGATTTCCAAAAAAGCACAAGACGAACTAGCTAACACCAATATTATCGTCGAAGAAACCTTGACTTCGATACAAGCTGTCAAAGCCTTCACCAACGAAAAATACGAGGTAGATCGCTACACCACTTCCTTAAATAAGGTCTTAGGCGAAGCTTTGAAAGCCGCAACGCTTCGTGGTGGTTTTGTAAGTTTTGTGATCTTCGCACTATTTGGTGGAATTGTGGGAGTCGTTTGGTACGGTGCCGCTCTGGTGGCCCAAGGTGATTTAATCTTAGCAGATCTATTAACCTTCATTTTCTATACAGCTTTCATCGGAGGCTCTGTAGGTGGTTTGGGCGACATTTATGCCCAATTACAGAAAACCATTGGCGCCTCAGATCGTATATTAGAAATCCTGGGTGATCCATCGGAGATTGATCTAACACGTGATTCATCCGTTTCTGCAGTAACTTTCGGTCAAATCAAAGTGCAAGACCTCGAGTTCTCTTATCCTTCACGCCCATCGGTTCAAATCATTAAAGGAATCAACTTTACTATTGAACCTGGCCAAAAAGTAGCCATCGTAGGCACCTCAGGAACAGGTAAATCGACACTTGCCCAATTGTTGATGCGTTTTTACGAACCTTCGTCAGGCTCAATTTCCTTGGGAGATCGTGCCATCGCAGATATTGACATCACTGATTGGCGTAAAATGGTTGCCCTAGTACCACAAGAAGTTCTTTTATTCGGTGGAACCATCCGTGAAAATATTGCCTACGGTAAACCAGGCGCTACCCAAGAAGAAATAGAATCCGCTGCTGAATTAGCCTACGCCAAAGAATTCGTCGAATCCTTCCCGGAAAAATGGGATACCATGGTAGGTGAACGCGGTGTAAAATTATCAGGTGGCCAAAGACAACGCATCGCCATTGCCCGCGCCATTCTCAAAAACCCGAAGTTCTTATTATTAGACGAAGCAACCAGTGCACTCGATTCAGAATCAGAAAAGTGGGTACAATCAGCCTTAGAAGAACTCATGAAAAACCGAACAAGTTTGATCATCGCACACCGGCTATCTACCATTCGTTCAGCTGATTTAATCATCGTGATGGAAGAGGGCAAGATCGTAGAATCAGGCTCACACGAAGATTTAATGAAGAAGAAATCGGGTATTTACCAAAATATGGTCAAATTGCAAACCGAACATTTAGGCTAAATGAGTTCCACCTATTCCCTTTCAGACTTTGATTTACGATCAACCCCTTGCAGATTAGACGTTCTGTCTTCTTTTCAAGCGGTGGATTTTGCCTTAAGTCAGGGAGATATTGAACAAAAGCTGAGTGAGCAATACGACCGTGTCACCATCTATCGTACACTCAAGACTTTCCTTACTTCAGGACTATTACACAAAGTATTAGATGATAATGGAGGCGTTAAATACGCCCTGTGTAAAGAATTATGTCATCAAGGTGATCACCACCACCAGCACGACCACGTGCATTTCAAATGCAACCAATGCGGCCAAACTACTTGTCTAGAATCTGTACACATTCCAACCATTGTTCTTCCCGCTGGATTTATTAAGCAGGAGAGTAATTTGTTGATTCAGGGAGTGTGCACTTCGTGTAGAGTATAGTCGCTAGTCGCTAGTCGCTAGTCGCTAGTCGCTAGTCGCTAGTCGCTAGTCGCTAGCAAAAAGTCCGGCTGTAGAATAATCTACTCTATACTCTCTACTCTATTATCTATACTCTATTTCTGTC
>JAIXWQ010000005.1 GCA_027491195.1 Cytophagaceae bacterium
AGAACCTATACCTATGGTCAAAAAGGATTAGGGGCAAGATTAAGCCTCAGTGGATTTCAATCCGGTTATAATGCCGTGGATGGTTATCAATTGAGTCGCCGTGTTGATTATCGATACACCTATCAATTAGCTGATTATTTTGGGACAGGAGTAGACATACGTTATGCATTTTCACGGAAGGCTTGGAATGGCATGGCCTATATCGAGCGTAATTGGGATGAGAATCGCCAGTTTTTGCAGTTTGCTGGAGGATCTACGGTCGAACAGATTAATTCAACAGAACCTATCTCAGCTACCGTTAATCTCTTTTATGCCTTGTTTCTCTCTCAGAATTACCTGAAACTTTACCAAAAGGATTTTATTAAAGCGAATTATGCCGTTCAATTGAATTCGAAATGGAATGTGAATTCGACCTTGGAATACCGTTCCCGATCTTCTTTGGAAAATCACGAAGAGAATGGGTTCTTTTATAAAGAAAGGCGTTTTGAGTCAAATGGAAATCCTTTTTCGACGAGCCAGCAGGTTTTTGGATCCATTGTAGTGCGCTACCAGCCCTTCGCAACTTGGAGACGCTATAATGGAGCGAGACGTCTATCTAATGAATCAGGTCCAACCTTACAAGGGATGTATGAACAGGCGTTTGGTGATAATGACTATAGTAAGGTATCCTTTCAGGTGTTCCAAACTATACCTTTAGCAAATTGGGGATCAATCAATTACCGCATTTCAGGTGCTCACTTTATCAATAAGCCTAGCTTAATTTTGGATTATCAACACTTTAGGGGGAATGAAATCAATGTTAGCTCAGGAGACAATCGATTTTTAGCGCTTCCGTATTATGCTCTTTCAAATCCAGGAGGGCATTTTAAGGCATTTCTTCAATGGGAACCTCGTAAGTTTGTGTTGACACAAAATGCGTTTTTATCGATGTATGGATTGAAGGAAAAAGTAGGCTATGCTTATTTACAAACTTCAGTGAATTCCCAAGTAGTTAATTACCAGGAACTTAGTTATGGCATAACTGGAATTGGTAAAATTTTAGGAGTAGATTTTGTCTATCCAATGGGTTCTATCGTTCCGGAAAAATGGAAAATTCTAGTCAGATTGCCTTTCTAATTGTTTATTTGCCCTCATTTACCTAAATTGTGCTAAATTTTTTTGGAATAATCTAAATCAACCTTTATGAATCAAATTGTTTACCTAGTTCCTGCTTTTGGTTTAGTAGGATTGCTGTACACAGCATGGAAGTTTAATTGGGTGTCTAAACAAGATGCCGGAAATGAGAAAATGCAGGAGTTGGCTGGTTATATCGCAGATGGTGCGATTGCCTTCTTAAAAGCAGAGTGGAAAATATTAACTTATTTCGCTATCCCTACCGCTATTTTATTAGCTTGGTTAGGTTCTCAAGAGGGTACACCGGAAAATCCGATTCACTCCTCCCCTTTAATTGCCGTAGCTTTCTTAATCGGAGCAGTTTTCTCTGCAACGGCTGGTTATATTGGTATGATCGTTGCAACAAAGGCAAACGTTCGTACGGCAGAAGCAGCAAGAACTTCTTTAGCTAAGGCTTTATCTGTTTCTTTCACAGGAGGTTCTGTGATGGGTATGGGTGTGGCTGGTTTAGCTATTTTAGGTCTTGGTGGTTTATTTATCGCCTTCTACCAAATCTTCGCACAAGGACAAGCTTTAACATCCGTAGAGATGAAAACGGCGATCGAAGTATTAGCTGGTTTCTCTTTAGGAGCTGAGTCTATCGCTTTGTTTGCGCGTGTGGGTGGTGGTATTTATACCAAAGCGGCTGACGTAGGTGCTGACTTAGTAGGTAAAGTAGAAGCGGGTATCCCAGAAGATGATGTGCGTAATCCAGCAACAATTGCGGATAACGTGGGTGATAACGTGGGTGACGTGGCAGGTATGGGAGCTGATTTATTTGGTTCTTATGTAGCTACTATTCTAGCAACAATGGTTTTAGGACAAGAAATCTCGGTGACAGATAATTACGGTGGTTTCTCTCCTGTATTATTACCGATGTTAATTGCCGGTGTAGGCCTACTTGCCTCTTTAGTAAGTACGTTCTTTGTACGCATCTCTAGCGAAACGGCATCTGTTCAAAATGCGTTAAACGTAGGTAACTATACTTCTATCGCGATTACGTTTGTGACGTCTTATTTCTTAGTGAAGAATATTTTACCAGAATACTTAACGCTTCGTGGTACTACTTTCACTTCAATGGATGTATTCTATGCGATTATCGTAGGTCTTGTAGTAGGTGCTTTAATGTCAATCATTACCGAATATTACACAGCGATGGGTAAGCGTCCAGTTGATTCAATCGTTCAGAAATCAGGTACAGGTCACGCAACAAACATCATTGGTGGTTTAGCGGTAGGTATGGAATCAACGGTTTTACCTATCCTTGTTTTAGCGGCAGGTATCATCGGTTCTTATCACTTTGCAGGTATTTATGGTGTTTCTATTGCTGCGGCAGGTATGATGGCAACGACAGCGATGCAATTAGCGATCGATGCATTCGGTCCTATCGCAGATAACGCTGGTGGTATTGCTGAGATGTCTCAACTTCCAAGTGAGGTTCGTGAGCGTACAGATAATTTAGATGCGGTAGGTAACACAACAGCGGCTACTGGTAAAGGTTTTGCAATTGCTTCTGCAGCCTTAACTTCATTAGCTTTGTTTGCTGCTTTCGTAGGTATTGCAGGAATTAGCCACATTGATATTTACAAAGCAGATGTTTTAGCTGGTTTATTCGTAGGTGGTATGATTCCATTTATCTTCTCGGCTTTGTGTATCTCTGCGGTAGGTAAAGCGGCCATGGAAATGGTGAACGAGGTTCGTCGTCAATTCCGTGAGATTCCAGGTATTATGGAATACAAAGCGAAGCCAGAATACGAGAAATGCGTAGCTATTTCTACAGAAGCTTCTATTCGTCAAATGATCCTTCCAGGTGCGATTGCATTAATCGTTCCGGTAATCGTAGGTTTCACGATGGGACCTGAGGTTTTAGGGGGTGTTTTAGCGGGTGTAACTGTTTCAGGTGTTTTGATGGGTATTTTCCAATCAAATGCAGGTGGAGCTTGGGATAACGCTAAGAAATCATTTGAGAAAGGTGTTTTAATCGATGGCCAAACCTACAAGAAAGGTTCTGAGCCTCACAAGGCTGCCGTTACAGGTGATACGGTAGGTGATCCATTCAAAGATACGTCTGGTCCATCTATGAACATCTTAATTAAATTAATGTCGATCGTATCGTTAGTTATTGCGCCTTATATTCACGTAGGTGACAACGATCATGCAGCGAAGATCGAAAAAGCTCCTATCGTTAAAGCGATTGTAGCAAAGAAATAGTCCTTACACATCAGGCATGAAAAAAGCCCCGCATTTGCGGGGCTTTTCTTTTATCTATCAATCTGTGAAATCCGTTCGAGAAATTAAGCGTTAATTTTTCCTCTTAATGCTCTTGGGATATCGATTGTTGCTACTGGGTTAGACATTGGATTTAAAATCTCACATCCTTCCACTTGTAGTTTGTTTACTTTCACTGTTTGACCTAAGTCTAAACCAGAAATATCAACTGTTACGAAATCAGGAATGTTTTCTGCTTGACCACGTAAAGTTACCTTACGTAATTTTTGCACCATTTTACCCCCTTTGATAACACCTGGAGAATTTCCTGTTACTTTAATTGGCACAGCAATCTTGATTGCTTTACCTTTTTGGATTTCCAAGAAGTCTACGTGGTAGATCATCTCGTTAACTGGGTGGAACTGTGCATCTTGTAAAATCGCACGGTATTTCGTACCCTCAATGTTTAATTCAACTTCGTACACATCCGCTGAATATAATAATTCACGGAAAAGGATCATTGGAACAGCAAAGTGAACTTGCTCAGAACCACCATACAATACACATGGTGCCATCGCTTCGTTACGTAAATCATTTGCGCTCTTCGTACCGAGATTCGCTCTTTTAAACCCTACAATCTCTAATTTTTTCATTTTGTTTTTGTTAATGCTTCTAGTCTTTCGCAACAAGGCTATCCCCTAGAAACGGTTGAAATTAATATTTAATAAATAATGAACTGATAGATTCGTGATCACGGATACGACCAATCGCTTTTGCAAATAGTTCAGCCACTGAAAGTACCTTAATTTTGTCACAAGCTTGTTTTTGAGGGATTGTATCCGTCACTAATAATTCTGTCAACACAGAATTAGAAATGTTTTCATACGCTTTACCTGATAAAACTGGGTGGGTGACAACCGCCCTTACTGAATTTGCTCCTTTGTCCATAATTAATTGAGCGGCTTTGCACAAAGTGCCTCCGGTATCAATTAAGTCATCGACTAAGATCACATCTGCTCCTTTTACGTCACCAATTAATTGCATGGAAGCAATCTCATTCGCGCGTTTACGGTGCTTATCGCAAATAACCATCTCCGCATTGAAGAATTTAGCCATGTTGCGGGTACGAACAACACCTCCCACATCCGGAGATGCGAAAAGAATGTTTTCTAAATTTAAAGACTTTAAATAAGGCACAAAAATGGCATTTCCTTCTAGGTGATCTACTGGGAAGTCCATGAAACCTTGAATTTGACCTGCGTGTAAGTCAATCGTCATTAAACGATCAGCCCCAGCTGCTGTTAATAAATTGCCAATCAATTTTGCTCCAATTCCTACACGTGGGCGATCTTTACGATCTTGACGTGAATAACCGAAATATGGGATAACAGCTGTTACATAGTGAGCCGATGCGCGTCTAGCGGCATCGATCATCAATAATAACTCCATTAAATTATCTGCCGTAGGGAAAGTAGACTGAATGATAAAAACATCGCAACCACGAACAGATTCATCAAAACTAGGTGACATTTCACCGTCTGAGAACTTCAAAGTTGTTACAGCTCCTAAATCTTTACCATAATACTTAGCAATATCCTTCGCTAAATAATTAGATGCAGAACCAGAAAATATTTTAACCGCGTTAATCGCTGCCATGTGTTTGTTAGGGCTTTATTTTTTAATAAGGGGCAAAATTAAGCAATTTCGCCCCTATTTCAAATTATTTTACTGAAGCACGGATGATGTTTAAGGCACCACCTGCTTTGAACCATTCGATTTGTTGTTCATTATACGTATGGTTCACAGCAAAACTTTCTGTGCTACCGTCTGCATGAACTAATTCAATCGTTAATGATTTCTCTGGAGCAAAGCTTCCTAAACCAACGATGTTGATTGAATCATCCTCTAGGATTTTGTCGTAATCAGCTTCGTTAGCAAAAGTCAAGGCTAACATACCTTGCTTCTTCAAGTTGGTTTCGTGGATACGAGCAAATGACTTCACTAATACCGCGCGAACGCCTAAGTGACGAGGCTCCATAGCTGCGTGTTCACGAGATGAACCTTCACCGTAGTTGGTATCTCCTACGACGATCGTTCCGATACCTGCGGCTTTATAAGCACGCTGCGTCGCTGGAACTGGACCATATTCGCCAGTTAAGGCGTTCTTCACGTTGTCAGTCTTCTCGTTGTAGAAGTTCACCGCTCCGATTAACATGTTATTCGAGATGTTATCTAGGTGACCACGGTATTTCAACCAAGGACCAGCCATTGAGATATGATCCGTTGTACATTTTCCTTTGGCCTTAATTAACAATTTTAAACCTCTCAAGTCAGAACCTTCCCAAGCTGCGAATGGATCTAATAATTGTAAACGATCCGATGTTGGAGAAACTTTCACCTGAACGCCTGAACCATCGGCTGCTGGAGCTTGGTAACCTGCATCCTCAGCAGCGAAACCTAATTTAGGTAATTCATCACCAGTAGGTGCGTCTAATTTTACTTGCTCTCCTTTTTCGTTTGTTAACGTATCCGTTAATGGATTGAAGGTTAAATCACCTGCAATCGCTAAAGCTGTAACCATTTCTGGTGATGCTACGAAAGCAAAAGTGTTCGGGTTTCCATCCGCGCGCTTTGCAAAGTTTCTGTTGAATGAGTGAACAATCGTGTTCTTCTCTCCTTTCTCAGCACCTGGACGAGCCCATTGACCGATACAAGGTCCACAAGCATTCGAGAATACCGTCGCTCCGATCGAATCAAACGTAGCGATAAATCCATCACGCTCAATTGTATAACGTACTAATTCAGAACCTGGTGTGATCGTGAATTGTGCTTTTGTTTTCAAACCCTTCGCCGCTACTTGCTTCGCTAATGAAGCAGCACGCGCGATATCTTCGTATGAGGAGTTCGTACAAGAACCAATTAAACCCACTTCTACTTTCGTAGGCCAGCCATTCTTCTCAGCCATTTCCTTCATTTTAGAGATAGGAGTCGCTAAATCTGGTGTGAATGGACCATTTAAGTGTGGTTCTAATGTATCTAAGTCGATTTCGATTACTTGATCGAAGTATTTTTCGGGATTCGCATAAACTTCTGGATCCGCTGTTAAGTGTTCTCTCACCCCGTTTGCTAAAGCAGCTACGTCAGCACGACCTGTAGACTCTAAATAACGAGCCATTGAATCATCATATCCAAAAGTAGAGGTAGTTGCACCGATTTCGGCACCCATATTACAAATCGTACCTTTACCTGTACAAGACATCGAAGTAGCACCTTCACCGAAATATTCAACCACGGCACCTGTTCCACCTTTTACAGTTAGGATACCTGCTACTTTTAAGATTACATCTTTAGGAGATGTCCAACCATTTAATTTACCGGTTAATTTAACACCAATCAACTTAGGGAATTTCAATTCCCAAGCTAGGCCTGCCATTACGTCGCAAGCATCTGCTCCACCTACACCGATGGCGATCATACCTAAACCACCCGCGTTAACCGTGTGTGAGTCAGTACCGATCATCATTCCGCCAGGGAAAGCATAATTCTCTAAAACTACTTGGTGAATGATACCTGCACCTGGTTTCCAGAAACCAATACCATATTTGTCTGATACAGACGATAAGAAGTCATAAACCTCTTTATTTTTATCCACTGCTACTTGTAAATCCGTAGTAGAGGCAACTTTCGCTTCAATTAAGTGATCACAATGCACGGTAGATGGAACAGCCACTTGTGGACGTCCTGCTTGCATGAATTGTAATAAGGCCATTTGAGCTGTTGCATCTTGCATCGCCACACGGTCTGGTGCAAAATCTACATAAGAAGCTCCTCTAGCATACGCAGACGAGGCTGTTCCTTCCCATAAATGGCTGTAAAGAATTTTTTCAGTTAACGTAAGCGGTTTACCTGTTAACGCACGAGCCGCAGCAATGCGAGCCGGCATGCGATCATAAACAGCTTTAATCATTTCAATGTCAAAGGCCATGGTAAAAATGTTTGGTAAAAAATGTTTACAAAATTAATAGATTAGCTTCAATTTTGCCACTATTTTATGATAACATTTCCTTTGTAAGCGTTTTATTAAGAACTTTGCTTGATTGCTTAACTTAACCTATTTTAAATAGGATTATTTATACATTTTAATCACCTGTTCGCTTGAAGCATTGGAGAATATTCTTCCTGATTTGTTCCCTTTTTCATTTTCTCCCAAATGAAATTCAAGCACAATCTCCCTTATCTATACTAGATAAAGCCATTCAGCTGGCAGAGGAACATGGACAAGCCATCGGATCTTTCAAGATTCGGGTTAAGGTGCAGGAGAAGGCTAGATTTACGAAGGTGATCGGGATTGGAAAGAAACGATTAGCCTTTAAAGAAGGAATACAAGAAGGGCAATGGTATGGTAATCAGACCGTTTCAGAGGTTCAGGTGGGTCATTTAAATCAATTGATTCATGGCATTGAATCTGTTCAAACCTTTCATAAAAAGTATTCGAAGCCTACCCTATTTCTTTGGCCAGACCTGTACCAAGATTATGTAGGAACCTCTTGTGTTTCCCCTTTGAATTATCATGCTAAGTCTTATTATCAATATAATTTCAAGGGAGATACACTTGTGGATGGAAAATGGTGCGTTCAATTCCAAGTAGAACCTAAAATACGACGAGACCGCCTTTTCAAGGGAATACTAACGCTAGATGGCGAAGGTTGGATCGTTCGCTTTGAAGGTGCGGTTTTTGCTGACGCGATTGATTATCAACTAGATTTACTGAATCAAACTTTTCAAGGTAAATGGATTCCTAAAAGTGGTCATATTCATATGATGGCAGGTTTATTAGGTAGTCAAGGTGAATATGTATGGGATCAAGAGACGGTAGGGAAACCGGAGGAATGGAAAATGGATGCCGGTTTGTTTGTCGAGCCTACAAACGTAAAGGAGACCTTAAATATCTCTGCTGTGGCTTTTGATGAAACATTTGCGAATCAATTTTTAACCAATCTGCATGGATCATTACTGAGAAAGTGGAAGCAGAGACCGACGTCTAATCTCGTGATGATTGATTCGGTATACTATAAAAGCAAACAAGAACCAACGGTTTTGGATCCCTCGTTTTTTACTGAGGTGCCAGGAATGCAACAGAAAGAGGTAATTATCGACAGTTTTAGGGTTACTCCATTTAACCCTTCTCAACTAATTCTGAGTAAATCCTTTTTCTTCGGGGAGTTCAAACGTGATTTTTACCCCTTTGAGATCTATTATAAATCACCTGTTTTTGATTCCAATTTCAATACCGTAGAAGGTTTTGTGGCGAATACTGCGTTAGTTTTCAGAAAACGTTGGGCAAGATACCATATGTTAGAGGCGGAGGTTTTAGGCCGCAGAGCTTTTGGGATAAATCGAAATTCAGGTTTCGTTAAATTGCGTTATCGAGGAGAATCCTTTGATTTAGGGATAAGTACGGGGGATTATGTAGCTCAGTATAATCCAGAAAATACCATTTCCCCCGAGATGAATTCTTTATCTACTTTGTTGTTAAAGAACAATCAAATGAAGATTTATCGTTCTCAATTCACCACATTGAATTTCACCAAACGATTTTCTGCTCGCTTTTTCCTAAAATCTTTAGTAGAGTATTCTGAACGAAGTCAAATGGATAATACAACGGATTATTATTGGATTAACTTCTTAAATCGGGAGTTTCAGCCAAATAATCCGATCAATGCAGAGTACAAACAAGCGGGTTTTACTACGCATCAATCCTTTATTACGCAGTTGCAACTAGGTTTCAGACCTTTTTTAACCCAGAGTTACCGGGCAAATACACGGCTGTCAGATTGGGGATCCTCCCCTTTAATCTTAGCGAAGTACCGAGCGGGCTGGAAAGACGTAGGTG
This sequence comes from Cytophagaceae bacterium, assembly GCA_027491195.1. Classification (GTDB taxonomy): domain Bacteria; phylum Bacteroidota; class Bacteroidia; order Cytophagales; family Spirosomataceae; genus Aquirufa; species Aquirufa novilacunae. The sequence goes on from JAIXWQ010000005.1 coordinate 9,254, forward strand.
GATCTACGACGGATTTTAATCAAATTGAACTCTCTTATTTGCACAATATTGAATTGAATCCTTGGATTAAAATGGGTTTACTGATTAATGCGGGCACTTTTATTGGGAATAAACCAAGCTACTTCATTGATTATAAACACTATAACGGAACATTGAATTTAATTCAAGCGGGCGAAATGCTTGCCTCCCATCGACTAGTCGGTTATTATCAGAATTTTACGAACGGATCTAATCAGCGCCTAAATGTGAATCATTATGCGAATTCAACAGCCGGAACCTATGTTGAGGCTTTGAGCTTTTTTCAATTCTCTAATTTGTGGCTGAAGCCTCTACTAGGTATGAAAAAACTCTATGTGAAGGAAGTATTGATCGCGAATGCAAATTATGTGCAGAATCAAAATCTGATGTATAATGAACTAGGATATGGTTTAGATGGAGTGTTCAAAATATTCCGTTTAGAAGCCATTGCTAATTTTATTAATGGGCAATTTAGTTACATCGGATTTAGGGTAAATATTAATTCCCGAATTCGGATCGGAAATATCCCAGATTAATTTTTTTTTATCTTTTCGTTCATTTTTGCCTCTTTGTTAAAAATAGAGCCCTTATATTTGAGGTCATTTTAAGAATTTCATTTTTTAACCAGCATAATGGCAAAAAATTTAGTCATCGTCGAGTCTCCAGCGAAAGCGAAGACCATAGAAGGGTATTTGGGAAAGGATTTCGTGGTGAAGTCTTCTTTTGGTCACGTACGAGATTTGCCTCTTAAAGGGGATAAAGCGATTGATGTGAATAATGACTTCGCTCCTACTTATGTAGTTTCAGCGGATAAGACCAAAGTTATTTCTGAGTTAAAAAGTTTAGCGAAATCATCTGAGGAAGTTTGGTTAGCAACGGACGACGACCGCGAGGGAGAAGCGATTTCATGGCACTTGAAAGAGGCTTTGGGATTAAAGGATAATGCAAAGCGGATTGTTTTTCGAGAAATTACGAAACCAGCTATTTTACAGGCCATTACTCAGCCGCGTACTATCGATATGGATTTAGTGAATGCGCAGCAGGCACGCCGTATTATGGACCGTTTGATTGGTTTTGAATTGTCTCCGGTGCTTTGGTCTAAAGTACAGAAAGGCTTATCTGCTGGTCGTGTTCAATCAGTGGCTGTTCGTTTAATTGTAGAACGTGAGCGGGAAATTGAGAATCACGAATCGATTGCTACGTTTAAGGTTGTGGCTCATTTTGATCTTCCAGGTAAGAAAGTGTTAAAGGCAGAATTGTCGAAGGCTTTTGCCAAAGAGAATGACGCCTTAGACTTCCTTAAAAAGTGTGTAGGCGCTGCATTTAGCATCAAGAGTTTAGAGACGAAGCCAGCGAAAAAGTCCCCTGCTCCCCCATTTACGACGTCTACTTTACAGCAAGAGGCTTCGCGTAAATTAGGTTTTGCGGTGGCAACGACCATGTCAGTGGCGCAAAAACTATATGAATCAGGACGTATCACTTATATGCGTACCGATTCGACAATGTTATCACAAGAAGCGCGAGATAAAGCGAAGGCGGAAATCGAATCAGCTTATGGGGCAAAATTCCATTACAGCCGTCAGTTTAAAACCAAATCAGAAAGTGCTCAAGAGGCTCACGAAGCCATCCGTCCGACGGATTTTGCGAATCACAGTATTACAGGTGATGCGCGTGAGAAGCGTTTATACGAATTAATTTGGAAGCGGGCTATTGCGTCTCAAATGGCTGATGCCCTTATTGAGCGCACAACTGCTTTAATCGATATTTCAACGACTCCTGAGTTATTATCGGCTCAAGGAGAAGTGATTGCTTTTGAAGGTTTTTTAAAGGCCTATTTAGAGGGAAGAGATGACGAGGACGAGGATGAGAACAAAGATATGTTACCTCCATTGGCCATCGGCCAGGTACTTGCTTTAGACGAAATGAAAGCGCAAGAGCGTTTCTCTCGTGCAGCTCCGCGTTATACAGAGGCGAGTTTAGTAAAGGCTTTGGAAGAAAAAGGAATCGGTCGTCCATCGACCTATGCTCCGACCATTTCCACTATTATTAAGCGTGCTTATGTGGTAAAAGAAGATCGCCCAGGTAGAGAACGCGAGTTTCAAACATGGGTGCTCTCGAATAATGAGATTTCAGGCACAAAAGCGACAGAAACGGTAGGTACAGAGAAAGCAAAGCTCTTCCCTACGCACATCGGTACTTTAGTGACGGATTTCTTGGTAGAGAACTTTGAGAATGTGGTCGATTATACCTTCACTGCGGAGATGGAGGATGAATTTGATAACATCGCCAAAGGTAAATTAGAGTGGACGACCTTGATGAAGAACTTTTATAAGTCGTTTCATCAGACGATTGAGGATTCTAAATCGATTAACCGCAGCACCGTAGGTGGTGGTCGTGAATTAGGAGTAGATCCTAAGACCGGACGTTTAGTTTCTGTGCGTCTCGGTAAATTTGGTCCATTTGTACAGTTAGGGGAATCTTCAGAAGAAGAGAAACCTGTTTTTGCTAACTTGACTAAGACTCAGTCGGTCAGTACATTGACTTTTGAAGAAGCTTTGGCCCTATTAGAACGCCCTAAATTACCGCGTGAATTAGGTATCCATGACGATATGCCGGTCATTATCGGAGCGGGTAAATTAGGTCCTTATATCAAATATGATGGCAAGTTTACTAGCCTTCCAGATACACATGATCCATTCACGATTGAGATGGATCAAGCCATTGCTGTGATTGCTCAAGCCTTGAAAGATGCGGAAGCAGGTGGTCTAGGTTATTTCGAAGATTCGTTGATTGAGACAGGTAAAGGACGTTTTGGTCCTTATGTGAAGCACAATGGAAAGTATTATTCTCTAGCTAAAACAGATAATTTAGCGACAATTGATCAAGCGCGTGCCATTGAATTAATCGAGGCGAAGCGTAAAGTAGAAGCGAATAAATTCATAAAAGAATTTGCTGAAAATGAGTCGGTAAAAGTCGTTAACGGCATGTATGGTCCTTATATCCAAATTGGGAAACGGAATGTGAAGATTCCCAAAGGAACGGAACCAGCAGATTTAACATTAGAGGACTGCTTAGCTTTAGGCGATGCGGCTCCTGCCCCTAAGAAAGCACGTAAAAAATAAGATTATGAGTCAGATTATTGATGGCAAGATGGTAGCCGAAACGATGAAAATCGCCATTGGTGAAGAAGTAAAACAGATGATAGCTGCCGGACAAAAAGTCCCGCATTTAGTGGCTATTCTAGTAGGTAATAATGGTGCTTCAGAGACCTATGTAGCGAATAAAGTGAAATCCTGTGAGGAATTAGGTTTTGCCTCTACCTTGTTGCGTTTTGACCCATCTATTTCTGAGGCTGATTTACTAGCTGAGGTTCAAAAGGTGAACGATAATCCTGATATGGATGGTTTAATCGTTCAATTACCCCTTCCTGCGCACATTAATCCGGACAAAGTGATGGAGACGATTCATCCTTCGAAAGATGTAGATGGTTTCCACCCGATCAACATTGGTCGTATGGCGAAAGGTTTACCGGCTTATATTTCAGCTACACCTCAAGGGGTATTGGATTTATTAGCCTACTATAAAATCGAAACTGCCGGAAAGCATTGTGTGGTCGTAGGTCGTTCCCAAATCGTGGGTTTACCGATGTCCATCTTAATGCAACGTAATCACCCGGTGGGTAATTGCACCGTGACATTAACTCACTCGAGAACACCTAATTTAGAAGAGATTTGTGCTCAAGGAGATATCGTAGTCGCAGCCCTAGGAAAACCAGAGTTTATCAAAGCAGCACACATTAAACCGGGTGCTGTCGTTATCGACGTGGGTTTAACACGCGTGGAAGACGCAACTAAGAAGTCAGGATTTGCCTTAAAAGGCGATGTGGACTTTAACGATGTGGCTCCTAAATGTTCTTATATCACACCAGTTCCTAAAGGCGTAGGTCCTATGACCATCGTTTCTTTAATGAAAAATACGCTCTTAGCTGCTAAGGGTGTGATTTATCCGAAAAATTAAGACTGATATAGATAGCGATAAAAGACTCCTAATGGGAGTTTTTTATCGTATTCATCGTTCAAATAGATTTCTCCCGATTCTGCCTTTTCTGGCACATTGAAGATTCCTTTAATTAAGTTTTCAACCACCAACGTGGAGAATCCTAGCGAATACACATTCGTTAATAAAATATGTTCTTTCGGATCCAGAATCTCTTTAACGGAACGTAACATATCGTCAATCTGCTCTTCTAAGACCCATTTTTCGCCTTCTGGGCCACGTCCATAGGCTGGAGGATCCAGTAGAATACCTTGGTAAAAATTGCCGCGTCTAGCTTCGCGTTTCACGAATTTCAATGCATCCTCTGCCATCCAACGGATATTGTCAAGCTTAGAAACTTCCATATTCTCTCTCGCCCAGGATAAAACGGGTTTCACAGAGTCCACGTGAGTTACATCTGCACCTACTTGTTTGCAGGCTAAACTGGCTCCGCCCGTGTAGGCGAATAGGTTCAGAATTTTGGGTTTAGGTGTTTTTAACAAGGGGATGTTTTTTGCCAAAAACTCCCAATTAGACGCTTGCTCCGGGAAAATACCTACGTGCTTGAAGGATGACAAGGATATTTTAAAATTCAGATCTAATGCTTCTGATTTATAGGGCATAAACCATTTATCGGGCACCCCTTTCTTTACTTCCCAAACTCCACGCTCAGAACTACCTTTTTCTTTCTTGAAATAAGCGTTTGCTTTAGAAGCCCAAAATTCCTCAGACAAAGTTTTCTGCCATACCGCCTGTGGTTCTGGACGACGCACGACGAATGCGCCAAACTGCTCGAGTTTTTCAAATCCACCAGAATCGATTAATTCATAATTTTTACCCCAGAATTCGGGTGTCTCAATGGCAATGGAAGCTAAATTTTTCAAATGCTAGGGGTTCAATGGAATTTTAGTCAGGAAATACACGGAGCGTCTTCCTTCCTCTGAATTATTAATGGTCTGATTTCCAGACGCTAAGAAATGGTTGCTAAACCAATAGTTTAAATCTGATTTCTCTTGACGGCGAATTCGATCTCCCTCATTGTCGGTGCTCAATTCTTGGACTTTCTCGTCTCCAGATTGGCCTTCTGCCGTGATGTACTTAGAAATGATGCTGTTGCCTCTTTGGTAGGATAAGGTTAATACATCGCCCTGAAGGGAAGTCTTAATCTTCTGGATTAATTTATCCTCTTTTATGTTATTCAAATCAATCGAGTGATCCCACACTAAATTTCCTTTTTCATCTAACTCCGCGATTACCGCATGCGTGTAAATCCAACCATCGAACTGCTGAGAGTTACTAAAGGAATTAAAACCTCGATACCCCCAGGGGCTGTAGTAACTAGAGAATGGAGAGTATAGGCCATAATTCCCATAGCCCCATCGGTAGGGATTGTACAGCATATTCCAAGGCGAATAAAGACCTCCGGCTAACATACCCATGGTACCCCCAAATGGAGAATTGTTTATGTACTTATAATCTGGATAGAAGGCTTCAGCAACTACGATGTAATGATCCCCTTTCTTCCTGATTTCATGCATTAACAGGCGATAGTCTAACCGAAGTTCCTCCCCTTTTTCTTCTTTGCTTTTAATCTTTTTCTCCTGTTTAGATTTCTGTTTTTCGCCTAAAAAATTGAAAAAATTGTCGAATTGAGTGAAGCTATGGAATTTAGAATCCTGTAATTCTCCATCTAAATAAGAGCTGAAGTACAATCCTTGTGAGCTAGGACCTTTGGATGAACCGATCGTGTTTTTATGTCCATAGGTGCCCACAACAACTTGTAACGAATCGTTTAATTGAGTGGATTTTGCATTCATTTGAGCGTATTGCTCTGTGGGATTCATACTGATTTGCCCTAATTGATTTCCATCCTCATCAAATGATTTAAGTAGCAATTGGTAGTTTTTTGCCTTCTTTCCTACCGAATAAACGACGTTTATCTGTTGATGAATCGTGTCTAAATCCATTGATTGAATTTCAGCTTGACCATTTACTACGGCTGGCAGGATGCGGGTTCTTTTTTCGGCTAAATTCGTAAATAAAATAACGGGTGTGTTATTTACGACTCCTCCGATGAATAGCGATTGGTTGAGTGCTTTAAAATTCGAAATCTCCATTTTCTCTACAGAGAAGATTTGGAATTTTTCTATCTTTCCATCTTGTGGATTCACCCGAACGATGTAGTAATTATTGCTTTTAAAGCGGCTAAATAACAGATGTAATCGACTGCCATCGTAACAATGCGTCACATAATCTAAATTACCATCTACGGATCCTTGATTCGACCAAACTTGTTCTAAATTCGTATCGAATTTTCGAAGAAGGAATTCTGTTTTACCCACATGGGTTAATACGATGACTCCCTTTTCGCCGAGTGGTATCGAAAAAGATTCTAATTGCCCTGATTGTGGAATTTCAATTCGCTTCGTTTCTTGTGCGAAAGAAGTTAATGTACACATGGCAAATAGAATGACTAGGCGGATCGATTTCATATTTATTCTGCTAGGCTTAAAATAATATCGAATTCTGCTTTTGCAACGGGTGTAACGGACAAACGGGATTGTTTTATCAAGGCTAAACTCGATAAACGATCGTCTGCCTTCATCGCTTTTAAAGTCACCGTTTTTGCGAATTTCTTCACAGGAATCAGTTCCACCACCACCCATCGCGGATCCTCCGTCGTCGGATCGGGATAGTGTTCTTTGCTTACTTCGGCAAGGCCTATAACCTCCATCCCTTCATTTGAATGGTAAAAAAAGACCCAATCTCCTTTTTTCATCGCCATCATATTATTCCGAGCCTGGTAATTTCGTACCCCATCCCAAACAGATTTCCCCTCTTTAACGAAATCATCCCAAGAATATTTGAATGGTTCTGATTTTACTAACCAATAATTCATGATTATGGGAATTTAGGGAATTTAGAGAAGTCAGGTTTACGTTTCTCAAGGAAGGCATTTTTTCCTTCTTTGGCCTCATCTGATAAATAATATAGAAGCGTTGCATTTCCTGCTAATTCTTGAATACCTGCTTGTCCGTCTAATTCTGCATTAAAGGCAGATTTTAACATACGTAAAGCTAATGGGCTCTTTTCTAAAATCTTTTCACACCAAGCCACGGTCGTTTTTTCTAATTCTTCTAAAGGAACGACTTTGTTGACTAATCCCATTTGAAGTGCATCAGAAGCGTCATATTGATCACATAGGAACCAAATTTCTCTTGCCTTCTTTTGACCTACGACACGGGCTAAATAAGAAGCTCCGAATCCGCCATCAAAAGAACCGACATTAGGTCCAGTTTGCCCGAAACGTGCATTTTCAGCAGCAATAGATAAATCACAGATGACATGCAAAACGTGCCCACCACCAATAGCCCATCCAGCTACCATGGCAATCACAGGTTTAGGAATCGTTCTGATTTGACGCTGTAAATCCAATACGTTTAAACGAGGCACGGTGTCTTTTCCCACGTAACCACCATCTCCACGTACGCTTTGATCTCCTCCAGAACAGAACGCTTTTCCACCTTCACCGGTTAAAATAATAACACCAATTCGGGTGTCTTGGCGTGCTAATTCCATCGCCTCTGACATCTCCTGCACGGTTAATGGCGTGAAGGCATTGTGTTTATGCGGTCTATTTATGGAGATTTTTGCAATCCCATTGTAGTATTGAAAAAGGATATCCTCGTAGGTCTTGATGGTTTCCCAAGGGAAAGATGAAATCATGTGTTTAATCGTTTTTTTCGTTGTATTCTACCTCCCAGGTATGGTCGGCTAATAATTTTACTTTGGCTAAATAACGGCTATATTTAAAAGAACGGCCCCATTCTTCTGGTGCCACTAAGGACATCAAGTCAGAACCATCTTCTTTTTCGTATAAATAATAAGTCTCGCTGATGATAGGTTCGAATCCCATGGCTGCGTCATAAATACGCTCGGAAATTTCTTTTCTGTCTGCTAATAATTTAGCCTGACGAGCTAGAACCTCCATTTGTTCGTATAATTGGTTCATTTGTCGATCCGTCTGCTGGCGCATGGCTAAAACAGAACGTCCTTTTACTTTACCCATATCATCGGGTTTGATGACAGCTCCTCCAGCCGTATGTGCGTACGGTAATAGGCCGGGATTTTCGGCTACTTTGTCTGGATTAATGGGATTTAAGAAAGGGTCTTGAGACATAATGGGTTGGGCTTAACGATTACCCTTTATTAACTTACGAAATTAGATAATGTTTGGTTAATTTTGGAAAGAATCTGTGATTATATGCGCATCCTGCCCTCTCTTTTATCAGAATTACCTCCAGCTGAATCGGAATTCGAACATCTCGTGTTCGATTTTTGTCAGTTATGGCGTTCAGGGGCGAAATCGTTCTTATTTCATTCATCAGGTTCAACCGGAGATCCGAAACCGATTCAACTTTCGCGAGAGCAGCTCTATTCTTCTGCAAAAATGACGGGTGAATGGCTTCATTTGGAAAAAGGGGATGTCGCTTTATTATCTCTTTCTCCCTCTTACATTGCGGGTGCGATGGTTTTAGTTCGTGCTTTGGTGCATGATTTATCGCTTATTTTAGTGGAGCCCTGCCAAAACCCGCTTCTTCAAATTCCTCCCACTCCTATTCATCTCGCTTCTTTTGTACCTACGCAATGGACGACAATCCTAGATTCTGATGTAGACTTGAATTTGTATTTTATGGAGGCCAAAGGTATTTTATTAGGTGGAGCTTCCGTCCCAGATTCTCTGAGAAGGGATTTCGGTTTTCCAGTATATGAAACTTATGGAATGACCGAAACCGTTTCACATATCGCGTATAGAACTTGGAATCAACCTGAATTTAAAATCTTACCAGGAGTTCAAATCGCACAGAATGAGGAGAATTGCCTATTAATTTGTGCGCCGATGACGGAGAACCGCTGGATTGAGACGCGTGATGTGGTGGAAATTATAGAACCGGGGCATTTTAAGTTATCAGGTCGTTTAGATCGAATCATTAATTCAGGTGGATTAAAGATTCAACCGGAGAGAATAGAAGAAGTATATCGATCCGTAATTGACGCTCCCCTATTTGTTACTGGGATTCCAGATGAGTTTTGGGGCCAAAAGGTGGTCTTGTTTATCGAAGCATCTCAAATGCCTCTTTATAATGAGGAAACGGTTCAAGAACGCTTGAATTCTTACGAAGTCCCCAAACAGGTGGTTTGTCTCCCCTCTTTTATAAAAACCCCGAGTGCTAAAATTGATACGTTGAAAACCGTAGCTTTGTATCTTAATTCCATTTAAATGAATCCGAATAAATTATCTCGCAGCTTTAAACTGTTTTACGAGTCGCCCATCAATGTGCCTGCTCCTTATCATTTAGAGGCTGTTTTTACCTTTTTACAATTTGATACATCTACCCCAGGTGTTGAGATTGAAATACAGTACATTGATCGTTCGGATTTTTCTCGAGAAGAATTAATTGCGGATGGTTTAGTGCCAGATGACCAATGGACATACAAAGGTGAATTGCCCTTAGTTTGGCGTGATCGATTATTGCCACAGTTTCAAGAGTATGTGACAGGATCTTGTTCTCCAAAGGACCAAGAGCCCTTTATAACCCTAGAAGCAAATGATACGACGCCTAATGTGCCCTTGTATTTAGAGCCACAGGAGACCTTGATTCAGGAGTTTATGCAGGCTATGTTTGAAATTGATGGCCGTGAATTACCGCTTTATCTTGGATTTCAATTCAAAGATCGGGCTGGAAATTGGCGCAAGATTGAGGGAGAAATGTCATTCGCTTCCTTGAGTTTTTCTTATCTCGATAGTGAAGAAGGGCAAAAGTCGTTTTCAAATTGGGATGAATTACAGGAATTAATGAATCACGTATTTATTGCCGAATTTCAGGCGGACAAGGCCAATCAAAACTGTAAATCAGCTAGTTTAGCGGTTTACCCTGGAGATGGTTTGTGGTATGTGGCGGGTCATTCCTTACGCAAGCCGAGTGGTAACAATTATTATTTTGACGAGTTAGAGGAAAAATTACAATTCATTTTTTAACTATGGAAGATCATATTTTAGAAGTACTTGCCTTACAAAAGACCGCTTTACTTCGCCTGAGCACCTCTAGTGCAGAAGAGCGAACAGCTAAGTTGCGTAAAATTGAATCGTATTTGCTTCAGCACAAGGAAGAATTGTGTGATGTGATGTACCAAGATTTTAAAAAACCAGCCTCAGAAGTAGTTATTGCAGAGATGCTAGGTGTTAAGCGAGAAATCAATCACACGATCAAGCATTTGAAGTCATGGATGAAACCGAAATCTGTTTCTACCCCCTTGATGCTTTTAGGTACAAAAGGTCTCGTTCAATATGAAGCAAAAGGACTTTGTTTGATTATTTCACCCTGGAATTATCCATTTAATTTATCTATTTGCCCTTTAGTGCATGCGATTGCGGCAGGTAATGCGGTGATTTTAAAACCTTCCGAATTAAGTCCAAACACGTCAGGCTTTATTAAAAAGATGATTTCATCGCTTTTTGATAAAAGTGAAGTGGCTGTTTTTGAGGGTGATGCAACTGTTTCTACGTTTCTTCTGGAACAAAAATTTGATCATATCTTCTTTACCGGAAGCCCGGCTATCGGAAAAGTCGTTATGGCAGCGGCAGCGAAACATTTAACTTCAGTTACCTTGGAATTAGGGGGTAAATCTCCGGCCATTGTCGGTCCAGACGTGAATGTCGAGGAAGCGGCGGCTAAGATTGCTTGGGGTAAGTTCTTGAATAATGGCCAAACATGTATCGCACCTGACTATTTATATGTGCACGAAAAGAATTATTATTCCTTCTTACAGGCATTAGAAGCTACCGTGGAGACTTTCTATGGAGCGAATGTGGCGAAAAGTAAGGATTATGCGCGTATTGTCAATCGACGCCATTTTGATCGCATCGCTTCGCTTTTAGAAGATGCAAAAGAAAAGGGTGCTCAAGTGTTATTTGGAGGTATTACTGATGCAGATGATTGCTTTATTTCACCTACCGTATTGACCAATTGTACTCCGGATATGAATATTTTGCAAGAGGAGATATTTGGCCCTATCCTACCTATTATGTCTTTCAAAGATGAATTTCAGGTAACGGCTGACATTCGTTCTGGGGATAAGCCACTCGCTCTATATGTCTTTTCAACGAATACCGAATTCAATCAGTATGTATTGAATAATACAAGTTCAGGTACGTCAGTAGTGAATGATTGTTTGATTCAGTTTGGTCATAATGAGTTACCATTCGGTGGTGTTAATCACTCAGGGATAGGTAAGTCGGGTGGACACTATGGGTTTGTGGAGTTCTCTAACCAAAAATCGGTGGTGATTCAGCGAACGAATTTGTTGAAGAATTTCTACCCACCGTATGGGGTTAAAGTCCGTTGGATGATTGATTTTGTATTGAAATGGTTATAAGGATTCTGTTTCTTTTAGGTAGTTTATTTTTATCTGCTTGCAGTACTTCTCCCGACTCTAAAGGAGAGAATATTCCAAATAAAGCGGCGATTCAAAGTGGCCAAAATCCCTTAAAAAACGTTCAATTTTTATCGCAACAAATTGAAGATCAGCCGAGTGCTAATTTGTATTTTCTACGGGCAAAAAATTACCTTCTCTTGCATGCTTACGGTTTAGCGGATCAAGATCTGGAAAAAGCCTTGCGTGATAATCCCGGAGAGCCCGCTTATTTAGATTTATCTGCCCAAGTAAAGCAGAAAGTAGAGGATTATGCTACTTCCATCGATCGCGCAAAATTAACAGAGGCGTCTGAGTTGAATTCCATTCGAAATAGCCTTTTATTAGCTCAGAACTACTTTATTACGAATCAGAATAGCTTAGGTCGTTCTTATTTAAAGAAAGTGGAAAGTTCCCTTTTATCCGAAAAAGAGCGTCCTATTTTAAAGGCAGTTAAAGATTTTGCTGTATCCGATTCCGCACGTTTGTATTCACTTATGAATGGAAAGCCTTCTGATGAATCTCCATTAGTCTACGTGTATTTCGAGCAAGGCTTATCGTCCATCCCTGCCTTACAATACCAAAAAGAAATCCTCCAAAGCTGGAAGAAATACCCGATGGATCCGTATTTTATGCGCTTTTGGGCTCGTTTTTTAGTTAAAATGAAGAAATATGAACAAGCTGCTTTAGTGTACAAGCAAGTGTTGAAGATCTATCCTAAAACGAAGTCTTTAAATGCGGAGCTTGTTTATTTTGATTTAGCTAAGCAAGGATTGTTACCCACTAAACGTAAATAATCCCTTTCCGACTCTTTGGTCAACCCTATTGATTCTATTTCCCAAAATTAATCAGGCGCTCAAATCAATACATTGCGCCTTAATTTGTACCTTTGCACAAATTTTTTTAGAATGATAAAAATTACCTTTCCCGACGGTCAAGTCCGAGAATTTGAAAAAGGAATCACTCCTTATCAGGTTGCATTACAAATTTCAGAAGGTTTAGCACGTAATGTGTTAGCGGCTAATTTAAATGGTGAAGTAGTGGATTCCTCTACTCCTATTGATGCAGATGCCTCATTGCAATTGCTTACTTGGAATGATACGGAGGGTAAGAAGACTTTTTGGCATTCATCAGCCCATTTACTTGCTGAGGCTATAGAAGCTTTATATCCAGGAACTAAATTTGGTATCGGTCCTGCTATTGAGCAAGGTTTTTATTACGATATCGACTTAGGAGAACACGAGTTCGGTTCAGATCAATTCAAGGCTATTGAGGATAAAATGCTCGAATTAGCTCGGGAAAAGAATGAATACGTTCGTACTTCGGTTTCCAAAGCCGATGCGATCTCCTATTTCAAAGAAAAAGGTGATGAATATAAATTAGAATTAATCGACGGTCTAGCAGATGGTTCGATTACCTTCTATAATCAAGGAAACTTTACGGATCTATGCCGTGGACCTCACATTCCGAATACTGGTTTTATCAAGTCTGTCAAATTGATGTCTGTCGCTGGAGCCTATTGGCGCGGTGACGAGAAGCGCAAGCAGTTAACCCGTATTTATGCGATTACTTTCCCTAAAGCCAAAGAATTAGAAGAGTATTTGACTCTATTAGAAGAGGCTAAGCGTCGTGACCACCGGAAATTAGGTAAGGAAATGGAATTATTTGCCTTCTCTGAAAAAGTGGGTCTAGGATTACCTCTGTGGTTACCTAAAGGTACTTTATTGCGTGAACGATTGGAGAATTTCTTGCGTCGTGCTCAAGTCCGTGCTGGTTATTCTCCTGTAATTACTCCGCACATTGGAAGTAAGCAATTATATGTGACTTCTGGTCACTATGAGAAATATGGAAAGGATTCATTTCAACCTATTCATACACCTGATGAGAATGAAGAATTCTTATTAAAGCCGATGAATTGCCCTCATCACTGTGAGATTTACAAGACGAAGCCTCGCTCCTACAAGGAATTACCTTTGCGTTTGGCAGAATTTGGTACGGTTTATCGTTACGAGCAAAGTGGTGAATTACATGGATTAACTCGTGTGAGAGGATTTACGCAAGATGATGCACATATTTTCTGTCGTCCGGATCAAGTGGAAGAAGAGTTTATGAAGGTAATTGACTTGGTATTATATGTGTTCAAGGCTTTAGGTTTTGATTCGTATTCTGCTCAAGTATCCTTACGAGACAAAGAAAATAGAGAAAAGTATATCGGTAATGATGAAGATTGGGATCGTGCCGAATCTGCGATTATTCGTTCAGCTGAAGCAAAAGGTTTACCTACTGTCGTTGAATATGGCGAAGCAGCTTTTTATGGTCCTAAATTAGATTTTATGGTGAAGGATGCCTTGGGTCGTAAGTGGCAGCTAGGAACGATTCAAGTGGATTACCAATTACCGCAACGTTTTGAATTGGAATATACGGGTGCTGATAATTCAAAGCACCGTCCTGTTATGATTCACCGGGCTCCTTTCGGTTCATTAGAGCGTTTTGTGGCTATTTTGATTGAAAATACAGCGGGTAACTTCCCTTTATGGTTATCTCCTGATCAAATTGCGGTGCTTCCTATTTCTGAGAAATACGAGGATTATGCGAATGAATTGTATTTACGTCTACAGGAAAAAGATTTACGTGGTTATGTCGATCACCGGAATGAAAAGATGGGACGTAAGATCAGAGATGCAGAAATCGCTAAAGTGCCTTTCATGATTGTGGTAGGTGAGAAAGAACAAGCGGAAGGTATCGTTTCCGTTCGTAAGAAAGGCGATGGAGATGTAGGATCGATGACTTTGGATGCTTTCATCGCTATGGCGCAGGAAGAAATCCAGTCTTTAACCTATGAAAAATAAGTGCTAATGCGTGATTTGCTTGCAATTGCGTTAATTTTGATTTAGCTTTCGATTTAATATATATTAAACCCATTTTATTTTATGGCTTTACGCCCGAATAACAATTACAGAGGAAATAAAAGAGAAGAAGAACCTTATCGTATCAATCAATTGATTCGTGGTGTCGAAGAAGTTCGATTAGTAGGTGAGAATATTGAGGTGGGTGTTTATCCCTTCGCGAAAGCGCTAGAATTAGCGACAGCGCAGAGTTTAGATTTAGTGGAGATTTCTCCTAAAGCGGTCCCTCCTGTTTGTAAGATCATTGATTATGCTAAATTTAAGTACGATCAAAAGAAGAAGCAAAAGGAAATCAAGGCTAACGCTACCAAAACAGTGATCAAAGAAATTCGTTTCGGTCCTAACACGGATGAACACGATTTCAATTTCAAATTAAAGCACGCGGTTAATTTCTTGAAAGAAGGAGCAAAAGTGAAAGCTTATGTGCACTTTGTGGGTAGAACGATCGTGTTTAAAGAGCGTGGTGAAATGTTATTATTAAACTTCGCTAAAGGTTTAGAGGACGTAGGTAAGCCAGACGATATGCCTAAATTAGAGGGTAAGCGTATGAGCATCATCTTCTCCCCTAAAGCTATCAAGAAATAATTTTCAAACGGATGCTGGAATTATAGAGTAATATTTAGTACTTTTGCATTCCAAATTTCAAAATTTAATTTTTACATAATTATCAAACAATGCCAAAAATTAAAACTAACTCTGGAGCGAAAAAACGTTTCAAAGTAACGGGAACTGGTAAGATTAAGCGTAAACATGCTTTTCACAGCCATATCCTAACTAAAAAAACAACTAAGCAAAAGCGTAATTTAGTTCACGCAACCTTAGTTCACCCATCTGATATGGACCGCGTTAATTTAATGCTAGGTCTTTAATTAGAATTTAAGTTATTGTTAAACCAGAAAGAAGGCCTAAAAAAGTAATCATCAGATTCGCCTCATTTCAAAAAACAAAAAATTATGCCAAGAAGTGTCAATCACGTAGCCTCAAGAGCTAGAAGAAAGAAAATCCTTAAGTTAGCGAAAGGATTCTACGGTCGCGGAAAAAATGTCTGGACAGTAGCAAAAAACAAAGTAGAGAAAGGTTTGCAATATGCATACCGTGACCGTAAAGTTAAGAAAAGAGATTTTCGTGGTTTATGGATCCAACGTATCAATGCAGCAGCTCGTATCGAAGGTCTTTCTTACTCAGCATTCATGGGTAAATTCAATAAATCTGGAATGACTTTAAATCGTAAAGTTTTAGCTGACTTAGCGATGAATCACCCAGAAGCTTTCAAAGCAGTTGTGAAGAACTTGAAGTAATTCTTGTTCAACCATAAAGAGAGCCTCGAATTTTTCGAGGCTTTTTTTTATGCCTATATTTGCCAAAGAATGAGGAATCAGCCAATCTATCTTGATTATGCAGCAACTACACCGGTTCACCCGGATGTACTTTCGGCTATGCTCCCCTATTTCACGGAAGTTTTTGGCAACGCGGGCTCTAGTTCCCACTTATACGGCTGGAGGGCTGCAGAAGCAGTGGAACAATCCAGAAACACCGTTGCTAGTTATTTTCAAGTAAAACCAGCAGAGGTAGTTTTCACTTCAGGTGCGACCGAATCCATTAATTTGGGAATTCGTGGTTATCTACAAGGTAAACCCAAAGGTCATCTTATCACTAGTGCGCTAGAACATAAAGCTGTATTAGAAGTCTTTCATTCACTAGAGAACGAGGGTTGGCAGGTGACCTATATAAAGGAGGTTTCTGAATTAGCCTCCGTGTTTAGACCTGATACGGCATTAGTTTCCTTGATGCTCGTTAATAACGAATTAGGATCCATTTTGCCTTATCAGGACGTACTCAAACTTTGTGAAGCTAGAGACATTTGTTTTCATTCGGATGCTACACAGGCTTTGGGTAAAATGGAATTGGATTTAAATCATTTACCTCATTTAATTAGCTTTAGCGGACATAAAATTTATGGACCTAAAGGTATTGGTGGATTAATCACTAGAAAGCCTATTCAAGCTATATCCTATGGTGGCGGTCAAGAACGAGGGTTAAGACCTGGAACATTACCAGTACCTTTGATCGTTGGTTTAGCGAAAGCCATGGAGTTAATTCCTGAGTTATTATCTAAATCTGCTTTTTACAAGGCATCTATAGAAAAGTTAAAGACGATTATACCTGCCGATTCCCTAAATACACCAACTAATTCAGTACCCTCCATCTTGAATTTCACGCTGAAAGGAGCTGATTGGGAGCGCATGTTTCAGGTATTGAACGTACTTGCTTTTTCGAATGGTTCGGCTTGTAATGCCAAGACTGAACTACCTTCGCATGTGTTAAAAGCTATCGGTCATTCTGATGAGGATGCTTTAGCGAGCGCTCGATTTAGTTTAGGCTATTTTACAAACTCTGAAGAGGTAGATGTAATTTGTGAAGTTCTGTCTCAAAAATTACCCCAGCTCCTATGAAAGAATTAATTCAAATTATTCAGCAAGTCAAGGAGCTACAAAAGACCGAAAGGAAGTTTGTTTTAGCCACAGTCGTGCAAGTGGATGGCAGTGCCTACCGTCGACCAGGTGCACGAATGTTGATCTCTGAAGAAGGAGATTGGTGGGGAGGAATCTCTGGAGGGTGTTTAGAGGGTGATATTTTAAAAAAAGCTCAATTAGCGCTCTATTCACAAGAATATAAATCGATTACCTATGATACACGAGAGGAAGATCCTTTTGCTTTAGGTATCGGATTAGGATGTCAAGGTGTGATAGAGATTCATATAAATCCTTTTCAAGATCAGATTAATCAGCTTGTAACAGCCTTAGAAGATCACATTCAAGGAAATGTAGCTCATACTTTATCCATCTGTTATGCTGGAGATTTTCAAATTTCGCTAGAAGAAGCGGCTGAATCTCATGCAAGTAAATGGGCAGAGGATACTTTCACTGAATTCTTGCCGGCACCGATGACGGTATGGCTTTTTGGGAATCAGTTTGATTCACATGCTTTTATTCATCAAGCCGCTTTATTGTCTTGGCGCGTGAATTGGGTGGGTATTTTGTCTAAAATGAAGGCTAATTTGCCTGTTAATGGGCGATCTAGTTATGAGGATTTTGGGACTATAAAAAACTCCGATTATGTCGTGATGATGACCCACGATTTAGACAAGGATGTTAAGATTTTACAGCGCTTAATTGAATTGCATACAAAACCTGCTTATGTAGGAATTTTAGGACCTAAGAAAAGATTTGAAAAGCTTCAAAACCATTTTGAAGCAGATTTAGTTACACAATTACCTATCGCTACTCCCATCGGATTAGATCTAGGTGCTGAAGGCCCAGAAGAGATTGCGATTTCTATTCTGGCTGAGATTTTATCTATAAAAAACAACAGAAACGGACAGCGCTTACATCTACGTGATCGAGCTATCCACGAATAATATGAGTACACAAATAGACCGCCTAAAAAATACGATTGCGCCCCTACGAGAGGCATTAGTTCAACATCCGATTAATTCCTTCATTCAAAGTCCAGCTGAATTAGAAGTGTTTATGCAGCATCACGTTTTTGCTGTTTGGGATTTTATGTCCTTAGTTAAGAAGTTGCAGCAGGAATTTACCTGTGTTGAACTTCCTTGGAATTCGAAAGGCCCCGCCGAAGTTCGTTACTTAATTAATGAGATTGTCTTAGGTGAAGAGTCGGATGTAGACCAAAATGGTGTCTATATTAGTCATTTCGAACTTTATTTACGTGCTATGGAGGAATTGTCTTTCATGCCCTCTCCTTTTCTACAAGAGTTGAGAACGTATGCAAGTTTAGATGAATTACTTTTGGCCATACCAAAGGCTGCGATTCCGGAGTCTGTGAAGCAATTTTTAAGCTTCACTTTTTCTGCGATTAAAAATAGAACCCCTGAGGAGGTGGCAGCCATCTTTACCTTTGGAAGAGAAGATATTATCCCTGAAATGTTCCAAGTGATTGTGGATCAATTGAAAAGAGATGCGCCGGAGAAGGTAGAAACCTTAGTCTATTACCTAGAACGGCACATTGAAGTAGACGGTGGTCATCACAGTGAATTAGCATATCGGATGATGGATTATCTGTGCGGTGATGAGGAGGAAAAATGGGCACGCGCTACGCAAGCAGCAGTTGAATCGTTACAGGTGAGACTTAAGTTGTGGGATGGTATTGTCCACAATAGATAAGAGAGTATAGAGTAGAGAGTATAGAGTAGAGATTATAGAGTAGAGATATGGAATAAAAAAAGCCCGATCTAGTGATAGACCGGGCTTTTAATTTTACCGCTTGGGCTTATTTTACCTCTTCGAAAGAAACATCTTCCGCGCCGCCGTCAGAACCATTTGCATCTGCATTTGCTGTAGGTTCGCCACCTTCAGCGCCAGCACCTGCTGCATACATCTCTTGAGACGCTGCTGTCCAAGCCGTGTTTAATTTTTCTAAACCTGCATCGATACCCGCTAAATCTTGTGAAGCATGTGCCACTTTCAATTCAGCTAAAGCACCTTCGATTGCCGTTTTATTTCCTTCCGATAATTTCTCACCGTATTCTTTCAATTGCTTGTCAGATTGGAAAATCAACGCATCAGCTTGATTGATTTTTTCTACTTTTTCTTTTTCTAATTTATCTGATGCTTCGTTTGCTTTCGCTTCGTTACGCATCTTCTCGATATCCTCGTCAGTTAAGCCGCTAGATGCCTCGATACGGATTTTTTGCTCCTTACCCGTTCCTTTGTCTTTCGCAGATACGTTTAAGATACCATTCGCATCGATATCAAAAGTTACTTCGATTTGAGGCACACCACGTTGTGCTGGCGGTAAACCATCTAAGTGGAAACGACCTAATGAACGGTTATCTTTCGCCATTGGACGCTCTCCTTGAAGTACGTTTAATTCTACTGAAGGTTGGTTATCCGCTGCCGTTGAGAATGTCTCAGACTTCTTCGTAGGAATTGTTGTGTTTGCTTCAATCAATTTCGTGAACACGCCACCCATTGTTTCGATACCTAAAGAAAGAGGTGTTACGTCTAATAAAAGAACGTCTTTCACTTCTCCTGTTAATACACCACCTTGGATAGCAGCTCCGATCGCAACCACTTCATCTGGATTCACTCCTTTTGAAGGCTTTTTGCCAAAGAATTTCTCTACTTCCTCCTGAATACGTGGAATACGAGTCGAACCACCTACTAAGATTACCTCATCGATATCAGAGTTCGTGTATCCAGCGTTTTTCATCGCACGCTTACAAGGTTCTAAGGTACGTTGGATTAAGCTATCAGCGATTTGCTCGAATTTAGCACGTGTTAATGAGCGTACTAAGTGCTTAGGGATACCATCTACCGGCATAATGTACGGTAAGTTGATTTCTGTAGAAGCACTAGAGCTTAATTCGATCTTCGCTTTTTCAGCCGCTTCTTTTAAGCGTTGTAAAGCCATTGGATCTTTACGTAAGTCGATGTTCTCGTCAGCGATGAATTCTTCAGCTAACCAGTTGATAATCACTTGGTCAAAGTCGTCACCTCCTAAGTGCGTATCACCGTCAGTCGATTTTACTTCGAATACACCATCACCTAATTCAAGTACTGAAACGTCGAATGTACCGCCACCTAAGTCGAATACAGCGATTTTCATGTCTTTACCACCTTTGTCTACACCGTATGCTAAAGCAGCTGCTGTAGGCTCGTTGATGATACGTTTTACTTCTAAACCAGCGATTTGACCTGCTTCTTTAGTCGCTTGACGTTCTGCATCGTTAAAGTAGGCTGGAACTGTGATAACGGCTTCTGTTACTGTTTGGCCTAAATAGTCTTCAGCTGTTTGCTTCATTTTTGTCAAAATCTGCGCTGAAATCTCTTGAGGTGTGTATAAACGATCGCCGATACGAACACGTGGAGTATCATTGTTTCCTTGCTCTACTGAGTAAGAAATCGTTTTTAATTCAGAGCTTACCTCTGAGTATTTTTTACCCATGAATCGCTTCACAGATGAAATTGTGTTTTGTGGATTTGTAATCGCTTGTCTTTTTGCAGGATCTCCTACTTTACGTTCGCCGTTCTCTAAAAATGCAACGATCGATGGAGTCGTACGTCTACCTTCTGAGTTTGCAATAACGACTGCCTCGTTCCCTTCCATTACCGCCACACATGAGTTGGTGGTTCCTAAGTCAATTCCAATAATTTTTCCCATGATTATTTTTAAATATTTTGTGAGCATTTATACAAGGAATATGCCATTTTAGATTGCCAAAGCCTTTTGTGACATATTGTCACCTTTTGATTTAAAATCTTTTATCGAACGGAAAAAATGGCGAGATGTGGTATATTTACAATCTAAAATTGAGATCATTATGTCAGAAGTGAAAGATTTTAATTGGGTGGAAGGCCCAGAGCCACATAGAGTTCGAACGCGTGCCATCGTAAGAGCGCATCCGGAGGTGAAAAATTTGATAGGAAAGAATCCAATGACTTTTGTTTGGATCCTAGCCTGTGTAGGAATGCAAATCGCGATTGCCTATTTTATTAAAGATTATCCTTGGTGGGCAATTGTAGGTGTGGCTTGGATTTTTGGGGCTTTTCCTACGCATACCCTATTCGTATGTATTCACGAATCAGCACACAATTTGATATTCAAAAAGGATGGATGGAACGTATTTGCGGGGATCATTGCGAATTTCCCCTCTCTTTTTCCTACCGCTATTTCATTTAAGAATTTCCACCTGAAGCACCACGCTTTTCAAGGTGTACACGAATTAGATGCTGATTTACCTGATTATTGGGAAGCCAAATTGATCGATAATTATTTCATTGGAAAAATGATCTGGTTATTATTATTCCCTTTCTTCCAAGGAATTCGTACGGCTCGTTGCATCGAATTAGCGGTGTTTGATCGTCCAGTGATTTTGAATATTATTGCCCAAATCGCTTTTGACGCTCTTATCGTGTACTTCTGGGGTTGGTCAGCGCTGGCTTATATGGGATTAAGTTTTTTATTCTCCGTAGGTCTTCATCCGCTGGGAGCTCGTTGGATACAAGAGCATTTCTTAGTGTTAGACAAGAATCAAGAGACTTATTCTTATTATGGTAACTTGAATGGTATCAATATGAATGTAGGATACCATAACGAACACCATGACATGCCCTCTATTCCTTGGAATAATTTACCCAAATTAAAGGCGGCTGCTCCAGAGTTTTATGATAATTTAAAATACCATACTTCCTTTGTGAAATTGTTCTTTACTTTCCTCTTCTCTCAAGAAATTGGCTTGTATTCACGTATTGCCCGTAAAGAACGTGGTGGTGTACCTTTGACGGATAAGTCCATGCCGGATGTGGAGCTAGTAAATAAAGCTTAGAGCTTTATTTAAAGCATAAAGTATAAAGTACAAAGAATAGAGATGGTATCGCCCCTGGCGATGAGTATAGGAAATGTTTTTCACGCATTAATTAAAAAAGGGATCCATATGAGATCCCTTTTTTAATATATACTTTATACTTTATTATTTGTGCTTTATGCTTTCTCGAGCACCCTCGCTTCCCCATGCACAAACACCGTCAACTCAGGACCAGCCAGGTTCGTGATTTCTACTCCTGTTTGCTTCACGGCAATATTTAATTGGTTAGCACGGAAGTTGATTTTGAAGGAGAATTCGGTCCATTGTTTTGGCAAGAATGGATTAAAGTGTAATGAATGACCTTTTAGACGCATTCCACCAAAACCTTTGATGATCGACATCCAGGTTCCTGCCATACTCGTAATGTGGCAACCGTCTTCTGTGTCGTTATTATAATCATCTAAATCTAAGCGTGCAGCACGCGTGTAGAATTCGTATGACTTATCTTCTTTTCCTAGTTTTGCAGCTAAAATGCTGTGAACACAAGGGCTTAAGGAGGATTCGTGAACGGTAATCGGTTCGTAAAAATTATAATTGCGTTCTAAGTCTTCTAAGCTGAAATCATCCTCAAAGAAGTACATTCCCTGTAATACGTCTGCCTGTTTGATGTAGCAAGAGCGTAGAATGCGATCCCAAGACCATTTTTGGTTGATCGGACGTTCTGCAGCTATTGTTTCAACAGGTGCAATTACTTTGTCTAAGAAACCATCTTGTTGTAAATAAATACCTTTATTCTCATCAGAAGGCAGGTACATATTAGCAATGATATGCTGGAATTGATCGATTTCTGTAGCAGTAAAGGCTGTTTTAGCGATTTTAGCCGCAGCCTCTGAAGGATAATTCTTTTGAATTTCAGCGTAAACCTCTAAGGTATATTTTAGACACCAAGTTGCGATGTAATTCGTATACCAGTTATTGTTAACGTTATTTTCGTATTCATTAGGACCAGTAACGCCTAACATCACATATTTCTGCTTGTCTTCTGACCAGTTAACACGTTGAGCCCAGAATCGCGCGATGCCTACTAAAACCTCCCAGCCGTACTCGACTAAATGCTTGCGATCATCTGTGTAATTCACGTAATCCATGATCGCATAAGCGATAGCACCGTTTCGGTGGATTTCCTCGAAAGTGATTTCCCACTCGTTGTGGCACTCTTCCCCATTCATCGTAACCATCGGATAAAGTGCAGCACCTTTGTTAAAACCAAGTTTACCCGCGTTTTCGATAGCGCGATCTAATTGCTTCCAACGGTAAATCAATAAGTTCTTAGAAACTTTCGCTGGTGCAGTACCTAAATAGAACGGAATACAGTATGCCTCTGTATCCCAATAGGTAGATCCACCGTATTTTTCACCGGTAAATCCTTTAGGTCCAATATTCAAACGATCGTCCTCCCCTGTATAGGTTTGGTTCATTTGGAAGATATTGAAACGTATACCTTGTTGTGCAGATGCGTCGCCCGAAATGATGATGTCGTTAATTGACCATTTAGCAGCCCAAGCTTCAGCTTGTTCAGCTAACATTTTGGCGAAACCTTTTGCCGAAATACGTGCTAGGTAATCAGAGGCGATGTTTTCGAACGAAGCAGTTGGGTGATTTTCAGAAGAAATATTAACCGCATACTTAATGATGGTTAATTTCTCCCCTTGCTTCGCAGCTAATGTATAGGCAAGTTCGCTGTATTTTTCGCGGGTGGTGGAGGATGCTTTTGCCTCGATTTTTTGCCCATTGGATTGGATTTCAATCTGCTGAGCGGTGATAACTTCGAAACCGGTTTTCTTGGTTTTGGACCAAACAAAATTCGAACCTACCTTCACCTCGTCCCAAAACTTCTCATCGTAATTAGAATCCTTATTTTTGATATCACCATCAATGAAGGCTTTAACAACTATATCTTCCGTGAAGTTAATGGGTGTAATTGTGTAAGAGATGACACCTGATTCGTCATCCGCCATACTATTCAGGCGAATGGACTCGATAGCTAAACGCTTTCCGTTACGAAGGGAGATTTCACATGTACGAAGGATATGACCTTCTTTCATGTTTAATTCACGGTAGAAGGAATGAATTTCACTGGTGTGTAAATCGACTTCCTCACCTGATATTTGGATAGATAAACCATTCCAGTTAGCGGCATTTAATACTTTAGCAAAATATTCTGGATAGCCATTCTTCCACCAGCCTACGCGGGTTTTATCTGGATAATAGACTCCTGCTACGTAATTTCCTTGTAAAGTTTTTCCTGTGTAAGTCTCTTCAAATGAACCCCTTTGTCCCATTCGGCCATTGCCTAAAGAAAAGATGGATTCAGTTATTTCATTGTAGGCAGGATGAAATTGGTCTTCAATGACCTTCCATTCATCTATTTTAAGATATTGCTTCATTCAGTTTGTTAGGTAATCTTTTACAATAGCACAAAAATAGAAAATTGTAAATTTTGGACATTTCTGTGCTACGGTGTTTCTTTAAAAAAGAAGTAAATCCGTCGCTTTGACTCCGATAAATGTAGGAATTACCTTGTCAGCTTGGCTTAAAACATCGGCTTCACCTATTCCGATCGCTTTCATTCCCCCTTTTTTTGCCGCTTCCACTCCAGCTTGCGCATCTTCAAATACGATGCATTCTTCAGGTTGGAAACCTAAACCCTCGGCGCCTTTCAAGAAAACTTCTGGATCTGGCTTACTCTTTGTCACCTTGTTACCATCTATTATTAGATCAAACCAAGGTAAGAGACCTGTTTTTGTCAAAATGACTTCCGAATTTTTGCTGGCAGAACCTAAAGCGATTTTATACCCTTGCTCTTTTATTTGGGCTAAAAAATCCAAAACACCAGGCAAAATTTCAGCCGGATTCATATTGGAGATTAATTGAAGGTAATTCTCATTTTTCTCGATTAACCAGGCTTCTTTTTGCTCAGAAGTGGCTGAATAATTTGCCCAATCTAGGATACAATTTAATGACTCAACACGTGATACGCCTTTTAATTGCTCATTTTGCTCTTCAGTCAGTTGGTAATTGAAGTTTTCGCCTAACATTTTCCATGCTTGAAAATGGTAAATCGCAGTGTCAACTAATACACCATCGAGGTCAAAAAGGCAGGCTTTGTACGTCATATTTAGGTAGGGATTGTTTTAAAGATTAACAAAATTATTACATTTACATCTGCCAAAAAACCTTTTTCTGCTGTGCTAGACAGTTTATTTTGAAAAATATGCGTAAATTCTATCTATTACTGTTAACTGCCGCCTTACTACATCCACTTATGGCTCAAGACAAATCGAAATCTGATAAACATGTCGTTTACCAAATGATGTTTCATCTTTGGGGAAATCAACAAACTCAAGTTAAAAGAAATGGTTCTGCCTCTGAAAATGGAGTGACTAAATTCAAGGACATTTCTGAAAAAGGTCTAAAGGCCTTGAAAAAGAAGGGTTATTCGCATTTGTATGCCACTGGAATTTTAGAGCACGCGACGATGGAGGATATGACCGCCTATGGTTCTCCTCTGGATCATCCTCACGTTGTTAAAGGTCGTGCAGGCTCCCCCTTCGCTATTAAGGATTATTATGATGTGAATCCTTTTTTAGCAGATAAACCGGCAGAGCGTATGCAGGAATTCGCTGCCATGTTAGATCGCGTGCACAAAGCTGATTTGAAATTAGTATTGGATTTTGTTCCTAATCACTTAGCAAGAGCTTATCATTCAGATATGAAGCCGGCTGGAGTAGTTGATTTTGGCCAAAACGATAATAAAGACCTCTCCTTCTCACCAAATAATAATTTTTATTATTTGCCAGGTACGCAATTTACAGTACCAACGGGTGTGAATCCGCCGGTTCCAGTGACGGTACCTTATATTGAAATTCCAGCCAAAGTGAGTGGTAACAATGTATTCTCTGCACAACCATCCATACATGATTGGTTTGAAACAGTGAAGTTGAATTATGGAGTTGATTTACAACACGGAAATCAATCGCATTTTGATCCGATTCCTGATACGTGGTTGAAGATGACAGATGTGTTGCTTTATTGGACAAAGAAAGGGGTGGATGGATTCCGTTGTGATATGGCGGAGATGGTTCCTGTAGAGTTTTGGGCTTACGCTATCCCTAAAGTAAAGGCCATTAATCCTGAGGCTGTTTTTATTGCGGAGATTTACAATCCGGCGGAATACCGTAATTATATTTTCAAAGGAGGTTTTGATTATCTCTATGATAAAGTGGGTTTATATGATGGTATTCGCCATATTATGGAGAAGAAGCCGGGAGCTACCACAGCTGATATTACGCGCGTTTGGCAACAAGAATCAGGTGATTTTGCAAACCATATGCTACGTTTCTTGGAGAATCACGATGAGACGCGTTTAAATACGCCAGCCTTTGCTGCAAGTAATTTCTGGTCGACTATCCCTGGTATGGTTTTAACCGCTAGTATGCACGATGGTCCCTTGATGATTTATTTCGGTCAAGAGTTTGGTGAGAAAGCGCAGGAAATTGAAGGATTTAATGAAGCGGATGATCGCACAACGATGTTCGATTTCTATCGTGTGGACACACATCAGCGTTGGGTGAATGGTGGCAAGTTTGATGGGGGAAAATTGACGGCTGATGAAAAGGTGATTGATTCTTTCTACACGGATTTGTTAGCCTGGGTTAATTCAAGTTGTGTGATTCAATTAGGTAAATTCTTCGATTTACAATATGCCCAAAATGCAGGGTATCCTAAAGATAAAGTATACTCCTATTTAAGATACACAGAGAAAGATCGAAATTTAATCATCTGTAATTTTGATTCAGTTGATCATTCTTTTGCGGTGGAAATTCCGACTTTGGCCCTTGATATGATGGGTGTTAAATCTGTTCAATGGAAGGAAGAGAAAGCTTTTTTACCTCCTGCTAGTTCTGCTGTGAAAGTGGAAGGCAATCACATTCAAATACCGGCTAATTCAGCCCTCATTATTACCTTATAAACTCGATGAAAAATTTTACTAAACCTCGTTTAAGTATTGGCCAAATCTTCAATATGAGTGTTGGATTCCTAGGAATTCAATTTGGCTTTGCGCTACAAAATGGAAACGCCTCTCGTGTTTTGCAGAATTTTGGAGCGGATGTGGAGCAATTATCGTGGTTTTGGTTAGCCGCTCCATTGACAGGGATGCTTATTCAGCCCATCATTGGTTTCTATTCCGATCGTACTTGGAATGGCTTAGGTCGTCGTAAACCTTTCTTCTTAACGGGGGCTATTTTAGCTGCCACGGCCTTATTCTTTTTCCCTCATGCTGGTGCATTAGCGAATTTTATCCCTCCCATGATTGTGGGAGCTGGTATTTTGATGATGATGGACGCTTCGTTTAATGTGGCGATGGAGCCATTTAGAGCTTTAGTGGCAGATAATTTACCCGAAGAGCAAAATACCTTAGGCTTTTCTATTCAGACCTTTTTAATTGGAATTGGTGCTGTTGTGGGTTCCTGGTTGCCTTACATGTTTGGTAATTGGTTTGGTATTTCGAAAGTTGCAGCAGAAGGTCAAATCCCGGATAACGTGCTTTATAGTTTCTACGTTGGAGCTGTTGTCTTTATTTCTGCTATTGTATGGACCATTGCGACCACTAAAGAATATTCTCCCGCTGAACGCGAGGCGATGGGCTTCCAAGAAGAAGGTTCGACTGATACGATTTGGTCTGTTTTCCGTTATATCAAGGAAATGCCGTTTACTATGCGTCAATTAGGTGTGGTTCAATTCTTTTCGTGGTTTGCCTTGTTCTCGATGTGGGTATTCTCCACTCCTGCTATTGCGCATCACGTTTATGGCTTACCAATGGATGACCACAGTTCTCCGGAATTCCAAAACGCAGCGAACTGGGTAGGAATCATTTTTGGGGTATACAGTGGTGTATCTGCTATATATGCCATCTTTTTGCCTCGCATAGCGAATGCTATCGGGAATAAAGCGACCCATGCTGTTTCTTTAACTGCGGGTGGTATTGGTTTGATTTCTATCTACTTTATTTCTGATCCACAGCTTTTGATTTTGAGCATGGTGGGTGTAGGTATGGCTTGGGCTTCCATTTTAGCTATGCCTTATGCAATCTTAGCAGGTTCTATTCCGATGTCCAAAATGGGCGTGTATATGGGAATTTTCAACTTCTTCATCACACTGCCTCAAATCGTCAGTGGTATTATAGGCGGGTCTTTAGTGAAGCACGTTTATGGCGGTAACGCTATTTATGCGATTGTGGTAGCTGGATTTTTCTTTATAGCTGGATCTGTCAGTGTGCTTTGGATTAAAGAGAAGGCCTAATGAAGATCATTTTCTTTCTTTTATTCTCATTTGCAGGTTTTTCGCAGGTTATTCCTGGGCCTCTAAAGGATAAAATTAAAGAAGCCCGTTTACAAAAAGATCCTTTATTAATTGCTACTCAATTCACTGGTTTACCTTACGCTTCTCACGCTTTATCGAAAGAAAATCCGGAGAAGTTTGTCGTGGATTTCTCTGGTTTTGATTGTGTTACTTTCATAGAAAACATTTGGAGTTTGTATCGTTCCAAAGGTGTAGACAGTCTTTTTCTTCAGGAATTAACCCAAATTCGGTATCGAAAAACGCCCATCTCCTTCGAAAATAGAAACCACTATTTAAGTGCTACGCTAAATCAAATGGAAGACAAAGGCCTTTTTAAACAAGTGATTCCTTCCAAGTATTTAAAGTTGGCCGTTAAGAAGGTGGAGTTTTTATCTCATTATTTGGCCCCTAAAAAATACGTGATCGTGGTAGATTCTATCAAGGCAACAGAAGCAGCCTTAGGTCCTATAACCTATGTTCCCAGTGCTCAATTTGCTGCTGTAAGTTCTTTTGTTCGTACGGGTGATCTAATTGCCTTTGTTTCTAAAAGGAAAGACCTTGATTATCAGCATGTAGGATTTGTTCGCGAAATGGGTGGGCAATTTTATCTCGTACATGCTTCTCAAGATCGCCGTAAAGTGTGTCAATCAGTTGAATCAATTTCCGTATATTTAAAGAATCATCCTAGTATGATAGGATTTAATGTCTTTAGACCGGAATATGAGCCATAAAGTGTACAATTTTGATCAGGTTATTGATCGCCACCATACCCACTCCTTCAAATGGGATAACGTAACTTATCCAGCTAACTCAGATATGCTACCTATGCCGGTGGCAGATATGGATTTCGTGGTAGCGGATGAGATTTTAGCTGCTATAGATCAGATTACTTCCCATGGAATTTTAGGTTATTCGATTGTTCCTGAAACACTTAAAGTGGCCGCACAATCCAAGATAGCGCGAGATTATAAGTGGTCTACCTACCTAGAATCACAAGTTTGGATTCCTGGAATTGTCCCTGGAATTACGGCGGCTTGTGCTGCCTTAACAAATGAGAAGGAAGGAATCATTACGGCGGTTCCGGTATATCATCCCTTTCATTTAGTCGCAGGATGGGTGAATTGTCCGCTGATTACATTTGAAATGATAAAGGACGGCGATCGCTGGACCTACGATTTTGATGATTTTGAGAGAGGTTTGCAAAAGGGACCTAAGGTCTTTTTATTATGCAATCCACACAATCCAGGGGGCACCGTGTTTAACGAATCAGAAATTAAACGCATCGTTGAATTATGCGCTAAATATCACGTGACTATCGTTTCAGATGAGATTCATGCTGATTTGCGATTAAGAGCGGCATCTGAACACATTTCGATAGGGCGTTTTGAGCAGCAGCCGATTATCAGTTTTTTTGCTACTTCTAAGGCGTTTAATACGGCAGGATTAGGTGGCGCGGTGGCTGTTATTCCCGATAAAGATCTGAGAGATAAATTCATAAAAGCCTCCAATGGCTTTTTCTCCATGCTTTCGAGACATAGCATTGAGGTGATGCTAGCCACTTATGCTTCTGGAGAATCTTGGTTAAGTCAGCTTCTACCCTATTTACAGGCGAATCACGACTTGTTATATGATTTTGTGCAATCTACTCCTGGTTTAGCTATGCAGCCTTTAGAGGCTACTTATCTTGCCTGGATTGAATACGATGAGGCATTGTTAGGTGATTTCCAAAAGAAATGCTGGGATGCCGGACTTCATGTTCTTCGTGGAGAACAATTTAAGGGACGCAATTTTGTTCGCTTAAATTTTGCTTGTCCTCGCTCTGTTCTTGAAAAAGCAATTAATCGCATGAAATCCATTACCAATGGCTAAACTGTTGAAGTTTTTTCTGTTTGTTATTTTGTTGGGCTTTTTGGCCTACATATTTGTCTATATTTCAGAATTAGACGATCAGCCAGAAAAAACTGACGTTGTAGATATCGATGTTGTGAAGGCCTATGGGGATTCTTTAGCCTTAATTGCAGTGGATGATACGACATCTAAGCCCTTATCTAGTTTGAAGAGTTCAGCTTTCGAGGATTTTACTATTTCGGTGGATAATGAGCGTTTGCAGGTAGAAAAAAGCCATGAAGTGATTATGGATAAATCTATTCAAGGATTTAAATCACAGACTGTCCTAGCTACCGATTTGAACGGTAATGGATTACCTGAATTTTGGGTAGCCGGATTTGAGGGTAAAAAATACCGAGTTTTCGCTTTTGAATACAAAGCTGGTAAATTAAATACTGTTCGTTTTCCAGGTATTATGGGAAGGCAACAATTAGGTTATGCTGGTGGAGATAGTTTGTATCTTGAAAAAGCTGCTATCGTACATTCTTTTGACTATGAAAATGATCCTTACGCTGATATTTCCAGTGGGGTTCGAAATTGTTATTATAAATATGGTGTGGATGGGAGTTTTGTCCTCACTAAAACCTTAGACCTAGATAATAAACAAGATGAGTAAAGTTCAATTGCGTTCGCAGCAGTGGTTTGGCAAGACCGGTAAAGATGGTTTCATTTACCGCGCCTGGATGAAAAACCAAGGTATTCCAGATGATTATTTTCAAGGCAAACCGGTGATTGGTATTTGTAACACCTGGTCTGAATTAACCCCTTGTAATGCTCATTTCAGGGAATTAGCGGAGTTTGTGAAGAAAGGAATTATCGAAGCGGGTGGTTTTCCGGTCGAATTTCCTGTGATGTCCTTAGGCGAAACTTTAATTAAACCTACTGCCATGTTATACCGCAATTTAGCAAGTATGGACGTGGAGGAATCTATTCGGGCGAACCCGATTGATGGCGTGGTTTTAATGTGTGGTTGTGATAAAACGACCCCTTCCCTTGTGATGGGTGCGTGTAGTGTGGATTTACCCACTTTGGTTATCTCGGGTGGACCGATGATGAAGGGTAAGTTCAAAGGAAAAGAGATCGGTACTTCGGATGTATGGCGTTTTGCCGAAGCTTATAAGCTAGGTGAGCTAACTCAGAAAGAATTTATAGAAGCGGAAGCTTGTATGGCTAGAACCCCAGGTCACTGTGCCGTGATGGGAACGGCCTCTACGATGGCAACGATGGTGGAAGCTTTAGGTTTGAGTCTTCCTCAAAATGCGGCGATTCCAGCAGCTGATGTGCGCAGAAAAGTATTAGCGCAGCATTCAGGACGTCGTATAGTGGAGATGGTGAATGAGGATTTGAAGATGTCCAAAGTCTTAACGCGTCCCGCCTTCGAAAATGCGATTCGTGTAAACGCGGCAACGGGTGGATCTACGAATTTTGTCATTCACTTAACAGCCATCGCGGGTCGATTAGGTGTTGATTTGAAATTAGATGATTTTGATGAATTCTCTCGTAACATTCCTTTGTTAGCGAACATTCAGCCATCTGGAGAGCATTTCATGGAAGATTTATACTATGCTGGTGGACTTCCTGCTTTGATGAATCAAATGAAGGAACATCTTCATACCTCGATTGTGACAGTAAATGGTAAAACAGTCGGTGAAAACATCGAGAATACGCCTATTTATGAATCATCAATCATTTCTACGTTTGATGCTCCTTTTAAGCCTGATTCTGGTATAGCTGTTGTTCGCGGTAATTTAGCGCCTAATGGAGCGGTTTTGAAGCCATCGGCTGCATCGAAGGAATTGTTTAAGCATCGCGGTAAAGCGGTGGTATTTGAGAACATTGAAGATTACCACGCTCGCATTGATTCTGATGAGTTAGAGGTTGATGAGAATTCAGTGATGGTGTTAAAGAATGTAGGACCTAAAGGCTACCCTGGTATGGCCGAGGTTGGCAATATGGGTATTCCTAAAAAGATTTTACAAAAAGGAGTAAAGGATATGGTTCGTATTTCGGATGGCCGAATGAGTGGAACTGGTTTTGGTACCGTTATTTTGCACGTCTCTCCTGAGTCTGCCGCTGGTGGTCCTTTGAATTGGGTTCAAAATGGAGATTATATCGCTCTGGATGTGGAGAATCGCACGATTAATTGGGAAGTATCAGAAGAAGAATTAGCAGCTCGTAAAGTCGCTCATCCTTTTGAAAAGCCTAAAACGATTCGTGGATATGTCGGATTATTTATTGATCATGTGGAGCAAGCCGATCAAGGAGCTGATTTTGATTTCTTGAAAGGTGGATCTGGATCTGTTGTAACACGCGATTCTCACTAAGATGAAAAAATACATCGTTACAGGTGCGGGACAAGGTATTGGACATCAGATTGCGCAGCAATTGATGGCTGAAGGACATGTCGTACTTGTCAATGATATCGATGCTACCTTATTAAAAGGTAGCTATGTAAAGGCTGGGGATGTTAGTTCTCCAGCCTTTATTCAAGAACTAGTAGCCTATGCGGAGACGCTTCCTGGCAATTTGGCTGGTTGTGTTTGTAATGCAGGGGTGACGACATTCGGGAGTTTTTGGGATTATAGTCCTGAATCAATGAAATCATTGCTTGATTTAAATATTCAGGGTACTTTTTTCTTAATTCAAGCCGTAGCAAAGTCGATTCGTAAGTCTGGGATGTCGGGATCGATTGTGGTGACTTCCTCTGTTACTGGTCACCAAGCACACCCGGATTTAGCGGCATATGGCATGACGAAAGCTGCTTTGAATCAATTAGTGCAGAATTTAGTGATCGACCTATCCCCTGTTCAGATTCGCATTAACGCGGTTTCCCCCGGTGCGACGATGACGGAGCGGACCGAGAAAGATGTAAATTATTTGAAAGAATGGAGTCGATTGACGCCTCTAGGCAAACCGGCAGACGTCCAAGATATCTCAGAAGCGGTTTGTTTCTTTTTAAGTGATAAGGCCAAACACATTACAGGTCAGACCCTAATCGTCGATGGTGGCTGGACTAGTGTTAGCCCTCCTCCTCAGTCCTAAGCCCAGGCTTTATCTAGGAAATTTAGCCAGTTTTGATGGCAGAATTTGACGATATCTTCGTTCGAGAATCCTCTTTTTACTAGTAAATCGGGCAGTTTTTGTAGATCAGCGATGGTTTCAATATCTGCAGGACATTGTTCTCTACCAAATCCTCCATCTAAATCTGTTCCCAATCCCACTTGGTTCGTATTTCCAGCTAAACTGCAAACGTGGACTAAATGATCAATGAGTGTATCCATTGTTACATTTTTATTTTGTGGAGTAGATTCACCTCTCACCCATCCCGGTACCATCATCCAAGCATCCATAGGCATGCCGATGACAGCACCTCTGCTAAGAATTTCCTTTAATTGTTCATCGGAAAATTGACGGTTATGATCCACTAAGGCACGGCAATTTTGATGACTCGCCCAAACAGGCCCCTGGTGATTTTCCATCGCCTCCCAAAAGCTATCATCGCATAAATGTGTTGCATCTAAAATGATATTCAATTCCATCATTTTGCGCAACAAATCTTTGCCAGCTATTCCCATTCCTCCGGTGGCATTAGTTCCTTGTGCATAACGTCCTGGCCCATAATGAGCTGGCCCTAAAGCACGTAAACCATAGGCATGTGCTATTTCTAGGTATTCTAAAGAGACGATTGAGTCCGCTCCCTCTAGGCTTAAAATATAGCCGATGGCCTGTTTGGATTCCTCCCATTGGATGAGGTGATCCTTTAAATCAGATAGGTTACGGATAGGACGTAAATCACCGGAACGCTCTAAAGTCTTATAATAGGCTAATTGGCCTTGAGTCTGTGCCCATGCTTGCTCTGGACTATTCCAACCCGGCAAACTAGAATCTGGAGCTACATAACGGGCAATTTGAGTTGCTACTACTAACCCGATGTTTCCTTTACGTAATTCGTCTAGACTAACTGTGGCATTTCCTCGATCAGGTTTATCGGTTAATCCTTTTTCGCGTTCATTTATTTCCTTTATTCCAGAGCGCAAATCTCGATTCCATTCGAGTGCGTTCATACTTAGATCTAAATGAGCGTCGATTAATAACATAGTCGTCTGTTTCTAGCTTTTACTTCCCAAAGACCTCCATCGATTACCTGTAGATGCGAGTGTAAATTTACCGTTGGGCAAATGTGGTAAGGAACCATGGTGACGATTTCACCAATCTGATAAGCTGAACTATCTCCTACCTCTACAATACCATGCTCTTCGCTTTGTGATTTCAAAACCCAATTAGGTCTGTCAATAAATCTTACTCGGTTATCGATTGGATTTTCTGCCGCCACCGATTTATGCCCTAAGTCAAGGCAAATAGTCTTTTCTGTGGGTTTTGAAATGATTCTGGAAATGATTTCCACTCCAAACTCGAAGGTGTTTTCCGGAAATAGGGCTGCATATCCCGCATCAAAAAACACAAAGGTTCCTGGGCTGCAAGTAAACAGTGGATTTTTGTGGTGCACTAAAAAACTAGGTGTTCCGGATACTACTAGTTCTAAATCGTTTTTCTCTAATTGATCTATTAACTGATAGAAAGAAACAAAATCGGAGTTGACATGCTTTTCACGTTCTTGGAACTCTTTATCACGGATATGTCCATCGTATGCATGTAAACCTCTTAAGCTTACATGAGGTAATTTATGTAGTTGTTGAATTAAATCGAAAGCCTTTTCTGGACGAATGCCGGTTCGATTCATTCCCATATTTAAATCGATATAGACTCCTGTATTTTTTCCTTCAAATGCCTCATTTAATGCTTCAGCAGCTTGTAAATCATCTATGATGGAGGAGAATCTAGTTGAAGGATACGCCTCCTTTAATTGCTGATAGCGAGAAATATTGGGCCCAATTAATTGCATCGATATCAATACATCTGGTGCGTTAGATTGTGCTAATAGTTCTGCCTCTGCTATGGTGGCGCATTTGAATTTAGTGATTCCTGCTTCTAAAAGAAGGTCGTTTACCTCCTTGGTTTTGTGCGTTTTGATGTGTGGACGTAATCTAGCTGGGTTTCCATCTACCATCTCGATGGCTTTGGCAATATTTCGTTTCACCCGTTCTGGATAAACGAGCAGGCCTGGGCTCTCAAAAACGTTTAAATTGATCATAAAACGGCACGGTCTAAATGAACATACCCTCCATCTACATGGATAATTTGTCCGGTGGTATGACTAGATTTGGGTGACATCAGAAACGTGACCATATCCCCTATCTCCTCTTTTGTGGTCATGCGTTTACCTAAGGGAATGTTATTGGTAATGCTGGCTAATTTCTCTGTTGGATTATCTAATGTTTGAATCCATTTCTCGTACATTGGAGTAAAGCATTCCGCTACGATTACTGAATTGACACGAATCCCGAAATTTCTCAATTCTAATGCCCATTCTCTTGTAAGTGCATTTCTACCCCCATTGGATGCGGCATAGCCGGATGTATTTCCTTGACCAGTTTCAGCGGTTTTAGATCCAATGTTTACGATCGCTCCTTTGCTCTTTTTTAAATAAGGCAAACAAGCCTGAGCCATTAAATAATAGTGTGTCAGGTTAGCGTTGATGGATTGAATGAATTTCTCATAATTGCCTGATTCTAAGCCCACTCCATCATTAAGGCCCGCATTATTCACTAGACCATCAATTTTACCAAACATGGTAGCAATCTTTTCTACCACCTTTGCACATTCTGATGGATTACTCAGATCAGCCACAAATGAAAAAGCTTGTCCGCCAGTTGCCTGTATCTTTTCGATGCACAACTGATTGTCCGCTTCATTTCTTCCCACAATAGCCACCATCGCAGATTCTAGGGCTAATGACTCAGAAATTCCTTGTCCAATGCCTTTAGCGCCTCCGGTTACTACAATGACTTTTTCTCTTAATCCTAGATTCATAGTGTTTCTAATTGATAAAATTCGATGGCGTTGCCTTCGTAAATTTTTGCTTGTTCAGTGTCACTTAAACCACCTAATTGCTTTTTGAATGTACTCACCCAGCGTTCCAAGGTTGAATTTAATAAAACAACAGGATAATCACTCCCGATCAGTAATCTAGATGGGCCAAAAACGTCCAATGACACCTCAATAATCTCATTTACCTGATCTGTAGTCCAGTTTTGATCGCTAGCCTCAGTAACTATTCCCGATATTTTGGCAGAAACGTGATCTAAATCTTTAAATCCAGAAATGTGGCTTTTCCAGGCAGAGATATCACCAGATTTAAGGGGAGCTTTCGCTAAATGATCTAAAACGATACGTTGATCATTGCAGGTTTGGCAAAAGGAAATAGCCGATTCGATCTGATGAGGATAGATTAATAAATCATAGCTCAAATCAAAACTAGCAAGTGCTTTGACCCCTT
Organism: Cytophagaceae bacterium; assembly: GCA_027491195.1. Taxonomy (GTDB): domain Bacteria; phylum Bacteroidota; class Bacteroidia; order Cytophagales; family Spirosomataceae; genus Aquirufa; species Aquirufa novilacunae. The sequence continues at coordinate 45,699 of JAIXWQ010000005.1, forward strand.
TGATGAATTCCTTTCTAGCTAGAAATGCGGGATCTTTTTCTCCTTGAACGATGTGCCGAAAGCCTTTTATTGCTTCGAATTGGGAGAAATAAGCTAAGCGATCTTCAATGTTTGAACTTTGGAGATCTACCCATCCTACTACGCCTTGAATGAATTCATTTTGTTCAGCTAAGGCTAAAAGAAATAAGGTTTCTTCCTCAGATGAGTCTGCTTGAACGGCTACGCAACCTGTAAATCCATTCTCTCTAAAGAGACCTTCGCTGTAGGATGGATAATAATCTTTTCTGAGAACGGACATTTCAGGAGTAATCCAGGTGTCTCGTTCTTCGTTATAATTCCAAAAATGTTGATGCGAATCAATCATCCCTGATAGGCTACAGCAGTTTGTTTTTGTTCTCCTAAACCTTCCATTCCTAAGGTTACCACGTCTCCAGCTTGTAGATAGATCGGTGGATTAAACCCTAATCCTACTCCGTGTGGTGTCCCAGTACTGATGACATCACCCGGTAAAAGTGTCATAAATTGAGAGATATATGAAACGACCTGAGGAACATTAAAGATCAATTGGTTCGTATTACTTGTTTGAAAACGCTTCCCATTGACGTCTAACCACATAGATAGTTGATGAACATCAGCAATCTCCTCTTTGGTCGCCAAAAATGGCCCTAAAGGCGCGAAAGTATCACATCCTTTGCCTTTTGACCAGTTTCCACCTCTTTCTAATTGGTATTCGCGTTCAGATAAATCGTTGTGTAAACAATATCCAGCGACATAATCATAGGCGTCCACTTCTGAAACATAAGAAGCTTTTTTGCCAATAACGATGGCTAATTCCACTTCCCAATCCGTTTTAGTTGAGTTTTTGGGAATGATGATATCATCATTTGGACCCGATAAAGCGGTGGTACTTTTAAAGAAAAGAATAGGTTCTGTCGGGATAGCAGCTCCCGTTTCCTTCGCATGATCCGCATAATTCAATCCCACACAGACAATTTTGCTAGGTCTTGCTACGCAGGATCCTACTCTTCCAGAGATTTTAGGAAAATTGGTTGCCTTCAAATTACTTATGGCGGCTAATCCCCCTTTTTCAAAAAAGGATTCATTGAAATCTGGAAAAATGGAGGATACATCATAGTATTCTCCATTTTCATAAATCGCCGGCTTTTCTTGGCCTACAGCTCCTATTCTAGCTAATTTCATTTTATAACTTTTTAATAACGTCCCACATCGTATCAGCTAGGAATTGATTTCCTGCTTCATTCAAATGAACTCGGTCTGTTGTCAGAATGCCAGACGCTTTGTTTTCGATATTATTTTTAGCCTCGTAATCCATGAATGCCTTACGAAGATCAATTAATTGCACAGAATTATCTTTCGCAATTTTTTTGATGATTTGGCTGTAAGCATTTAAGTCACCATCGTTTTCATTCGTGTTGTCGAACTTCTCACCTATCACGGTAGGTGTGCAGATAACTACCTGAGCATTAGCTTTTTGAATCTTCTTAATTAAAGCATTATAGAAGCGCTCAAACTTGTCAGCATCTGTTCCAGTACGGGATGTTGTCTTATGCCAAACGTCGTTTATTCCAATGTAGATAATCACTAGATTAGGATTCTTGGCTACTACATCGTCTTCGTGACGTAAGTACAAATCGTAGACTTTATTTCCACCGATTCCGGCTCCAATTAATTCATATTGATTAGATAGACCTTGCGCGGCAATCATTTCAGTCATTTTGGTAATATACCCCGTCTTATTTACTCCAGCTTGAGTGATCGAATCTCCGAAGAAAATAATACGCTTAGGTCCATCCTTCTTAAAGGAGCTTAAAGAGGTTCCCAAAATCAATAAAAGGCAAATCAGTTGTTTTTTCATAGGTTTAGTTGTTTAGATAAATGAATCCACCATCAATTGGATAATCACAACCTGTGATAAATGCGGCTTCATCGGAACATAAATATAAAGCTAAATGTGCAATTTCTTGTGGTTGGGCCATACGACCTATCGGTTGAGTGGCTGATAATTTGGCAAAGATCTCCGCTTGATTGTCCGGGTAGTTTTTAGCGATAAAACCATCCACAAATGGCGTATGGACTCTACCAGGTGAAATGCAATTACATCGAATACCTTGGTGAATATAATCTTTCGCAACAGATTGCGTCATCGATTTTATCGCCCCTTTTGTCATTGAATAGCCAAAACGATCTGGTATTCCCACCGATGCAGCCACCGATGCCATGTTTAAAATCACCCCCGACTTTTGCTGAATCATGCCCGGAATAAAGGCATACATGCAGTGATATGCCCCTTTTACATTCACATCAAAGATATTTTGGAAATCTGAAGGACTCGTTTTCTCCAAATTACCAATTTGTGGAATCCCTGCATTATTCACTAAAATATCAATCGAACCTAATTCATTAGCAATAGCCTGAACTGACTCTATATTCGTTATATCCGCTAAATGTAAGGTAATTTCGGATGGCAAGGGATCCGCAGCAGGTTTCAAGTCAATCACATGTACCTCAGCCCTTTGTGCTAAAAAGGTGAGCGCAATCGATTTTCCGATGCCGGAGCATCCGCCGGTGATGACGACTTTTTTGTGGGTTAGTTTGAACATAGTTTTTAGTCGCTAGTCTCTAGTCACTAGTCGCAAGTCACTAGTTGGTTATAATCTCTACTCTATAATCTCTACTCTATACTCTATACTCTATACTCTATACTCTATAATCTCTACTCTACTTTATTCTTTGTGCTTTATTCTTTACAAGGATACCCCTCTTCTCCAGAACATAAAATCATCCTGTCCCAGATCCATAGCTTTGGTATTAATTTCTCCTGATGCTAATTGAATAATGTATTCTAAAACTTCCTCTCCCATCTGTTCTACCGTTTTCTCTCCTGAAATGATAGGTCCGCAATTAATATCAATAATTTCAGGAAGCTTTTCAGCTAGCTTCGTGTTAGTTGATAACTTGACCATTGGACTGATTGGGTTTCCTGTCGGAGTTCCTAAACCGGTCGTAAATAATTGAATCGTAGCTCCTGCACCAGCCATTCCGGTGGTAGCAAGAACATCATTTCCTGGCGTACAAACTAGGTTTAAGCCCTTTTTAGTCACATACTGCCCATAACCTAACACGTCTTCAATAGGTGAAGATCCGGCCTTCTTAGCAGCTCCTGCTGATTTAATAGCATCAGTGATTAAACCATCTTTGATATTTCCTGGTGAAGGATTCATATCAAAACCTGCTCCTACTAAGGCAGCTCTTCGTGCATATTCGCGCATCAAGAAACCGAAATTATCAGCGATTTCCTTCGTAACTGCTCTGTTTTGTAATTCTTGCTCTACACCACATAGTTCAGGGAATTCAGCAATCATCACTGTTCCACCAAGACCTACTACTAAATCGGCAGTATGTCCGATGGCTGGATTGGCTGAAATACCGGAGAATCCATCAGAACCGCCACATTTTACTCCTACGCGTAAAGCTGATAATGGAGCTGGTTTACGTGTTTGTTTATTGATTTCAACAAGACCTTTGAATGTTTGAAGGATCACTTCATTCAACATATTTTCAACCCCACTTCCATTATCTTGTTGTTGTTCAAAAATGTAAAGTGGTTTAGAGAAGTTCGGATCTTTCTCCTTTAATTTCTCTTTAAATACTTCGATTTGAGAGTGTTGGCATCCAAGGCTAAGCACAGTAATTCCTCCCACGTTCGGGTTTAAGCAATAACCTGCTAATAAAGCGCACAAGTTTAGCGAATCATCTTTGTTTTCGCCGCAGCCACTTTCATGTGTTAAGAATTTGATACCATCTACATTAGGGAATTGAGCTGATTTATGAACTAAAACAGATGCCGTTGATTCTGTATCTATTTCTAATGCTTTGCCTTCTGCTAATTGGGCCCCTAATTGTTGTACTTTCTGAGTGAATGGATCTAGTTTTTGGAAGCCTAATCCATTTAGGAAGGCATTCTTTAATAATTCAATGTTTCTGTTTTCACAGAATACCAAAGGAATAACTAACCAATAGTTTTGTGTACCTACTTGGCCATCAGCTCTATGGTAGCCATTGAACGTACGGTTTTGGAACTTGGAAACATCAGGTGCTGTCCAATGATAATCCTCTTGCTTGCCCTTGAAATCGGTAGCAGCATGATGCAGATTAAATGTATGAATCAATCCACCTTTTGGGATATCTTGACTTGCGAGACCTACTAGAACACCATACATGGTTGCTTTTCCATCCTTAGTAATCGCCTCGGTGGTGAATTTGTGTTTAGCCGCAATATCATCTTGTAAGGTAATTTGATTCCCCTGGTGGTTAATCACGGTACCTTTTGGTAGATCTTGTAGGGCTACTAATAAATTGTCTGTAGGGTTGATTTGTAAATACGTTTGACTCATGATGTTAGGCTAAATATGTTTTTGGCAAGTACCCATTTTGCGCCTTCTGGCGTTCCTGGGATTAATTTTTGGAAGTTAGACATTAAAGTTTCCCAAGCCTGCACCGCAGGATTAAGGGCATCCATTTCGCCTTTTTTGGCAAAACTAAATGATTCATCTGCAATGATTTCCATACAAAGGCGATTCTCAAATCGGAATATGTGCATCGACTTAATTCCAGCATCAAGGATACTCTTTTCAATTTCAACAGGAATTGACTCGTGGTATTTCTCATATTTCCGAATCAATTCAGGATCATCTTGTAAATCAAGAAATAAGATAAATCGTTGCATTAGTCTCTAATTTCGAATCCTTTATAGGCATAATAAATGATGTAGGTAAAGCACAAAAGAGGAATACTTAAGGCTGCAACTGTGCTTATTTTGAATAGTGAGGCTGTTAATGGTGGAATTAAAGCGCCTCCCACGATCGACATAATGATTAAGGAGGATGCTAATTTTGATCCATCGCCCAAGCCTTTGCAGGACAAGGCAAAAATGGTTGGGAACATAATGGATTGGAAAAAGTAAACCGCAATTAGAGCAACTAAAGCGGCTAATCCACCGCCAAACATCGCGATTATGACAGAAATCACTGAACCAATGGCATAGGCCCCTAGTACTTTGTTCGAGGCTATTTTACCCATTAAATAGGTTCCTAAAAAGCGTCCCAATAAGAAAAGAATAAAAGCGAAGGAGGCGTGAAAACTAGCAATCTGCGTTGGACTCATCGTATCGCTAATTTGGTAGATTTTCTCTACTAACCATAGATTGTCATTCTTGGCTAAATCTAATTTCAAGTCTACAAAATTACCCCACAGGGAAACTTGTGCCCCTACATTTAGAAACTGGGCAATAATACCTAATACAAGATGTTTACGTTTTAATAAGCTGGCGATGGTAATCTTAGAATTGGATTCTTCTGAAGATTGTAATTCCGGCATTTTGGTAAACACAAATAATAAAGCTACCAAGGCCACCACAACTCCAATGATGAGGTAGGGCATTTGAACCGAAGCGGCTTGACTGACACGAATGGCTTCTGCTTCTGCTGCCGGCATTGCTTGAATCATTTCACGGGAATATTCTTTATCTGAGAAGATAAATAGACCACCAATAATGGGCCCAAGGATGATACTCATCCCATTAAAAGATTGTGCTAAATTTAAACGAAAATCCCCTTTTTCAGGATCTCCAAGTACAGTTACATACAGGTTGGCAGCTGTTTCAAGAAAGGCAATACCAGAAGCGATAAGGAAAAGTGCCGCTAGGAAAAAACCATAAACACGCACTTCGGCAGCTGGATAAAATAAAAAGGAGCCTGCCGCATACAAGACTAATCCCATTAAGATACCTGCTTTATATCCCATCTTTTTCATGACGTAGCCAGCGGGTAATGCCATGGCAAAATAGCCGAAATAGAAGGCCGTTTCTACAATATTGGCCTGCCAACGCTGTAAATCTAAGGCAGTTTGAAATTGCTTAACTAAGGAGCCATTTAAGCTATTAGCGAGGCCCCAAAGAAAAAATAAACTAGTTACTAAAATTAACGGAATCGTATAAGACGTCGATTCTGAATTCTTTAAGCTTGTTTTGTTGTCGTTTAGAGGTAATGCCATGTGTATTTATTTTATATAAAAGTCAAAAGACTGCTGAATTTACCGCCTTTTATTTAATTTTATTCCAAACCAATTTAACCGCATGAAAAAAATCATTGCCTCCCTCTTATTATTAGTTTCCATTAGTCTTTCAGCTCAAATTAAGACACCTTCTGAATTCCTTGGTTATCCGATAGGATCCAAATTTACCTACCACCATCAGATTGTTGCTTATAGTCGTTATTTGGCCTCACAAAGCAATGGATTAGCTCAATGGCAGGTATATGGCAATACCAGTGAGGGACGTGAGCAAGGGCAAATGGTCATTGCAAATTTACCTTCGGGTCTTACATTAGAGCAAGTGCAAAAAAATCATCAAAAGCGGATTGCCGGAGAATCGGCTGATCCTACCCTTCCGGTGATTATCAACTTATCGTTTAATGTACATGGTAACGAAGCCGCGGGAAGCGAGGCCGCATTAAATACCCTATATGCCTTGATTTCAAATCCCAACAAATCAATTTCGTACGTTATTTTAATTGATCCGTGCATTAATCCAGATGGCCGTGATGCCTATGTAACCCAATACAACCGTCGTAACTTTATTGCTGGTGGAAATCCGGATCCAAATGATCAGGAACACTATGAGGGTATAACCTCTGGTCGTTATAATCATTTTTCGTTTGATTTAAATCGCGATTGGGTATGGCAGACACAGAAAGAAACGCAACAGCGTTTGAAATTTTACCGCTCTTGGATGCCGATGATGCATGCCGATTTTCATGAACAAAGTTTTCAACACTCCTATTACTTTCCGCCAGCAGCGAAGCCTTATTTGAAATTCATTGCTAAATCGACAAAAGATCTTCAGGAAAGTGTAGGTCGATCATTCTCTAAACTTTTTGATGAAAAACAGTGGCCTTATTTTACTTCTGAAGTCTATGATTTATTATATCCCGGATATGGCGACACCTACCCTGTTCTCAATGGAGCACTAGGAATGACATTAGAGCAAGGTGGAATTAGAGGAGGATTGATTTCTGCCAAAAGTGACGGCGACACAATTTCTCTCGTAGAACGCGTAAAGCATCACTCAGCTTTGGCTTTAAACTTAGTTGAATGGTCACTAACGAATGCTGATGCGTTGAAAGCTTCTTTTTATGGCGTGCATGATAAGTCAAGAACGAATCCGACGAATCAATTTGCTTATTATTTTGTACCTGAAAAGGAAATGGAGAAAGCACAAGAATTCAAGCAATTATTAGATAAAAATAATATCACTTACAATGAAGATATGAGTTTGTCTAAAACAATTCAGGCTTATGATTATTCATCCATGAAACAAGTGACCTTAGCCGTTGAATCAAGGGGATTACTCATTCCAGCAAAACAGACATCTGCTCCTTTGGTTCAAGCACTATTGGATCCTACAATCGCTTTAGAAGATTCGCTAACTTATGATATTACCGCTTGGAATTTATTCCAATTGAATGGATTGAAAGCCTATGGTATTAATGAAAATGTCTTTAATGAGATTAAAGTTGATTCTGAAATAATATCTTTTACTGATACAACTAATCATTTAGTATACATCTACAAGCCAACTAATTTCAAATATACACAGACCGTTATTAACGAAGCGGTGAAAGCGGGTGCATTAGTATCCTTTTCAGATGTTCAGACAGGTGATTTAGCTATTTCGTTTTCTAAAGAGAATAACGCTAATCGATTATCCTTTTTACGAAAAACTGGTGGAGGTTATCAGTCATTAGATTCCTATCGTTCTAAAGCGAGTGATGACCTCGGTTCCACCCATTACAAACCCATATTCATACCTAAAATTGCTGTGGTCGTAGACCCAGCAAACGATGTGAACCAACAAGGAGAACTTGCCTATTTTCTAACTCAGAAATATGGTTTAAAGCCATCCTTTATTCCAGCTACGCAATTGTTCCGCTCTAATTTATTCAATTACACGCACATCATTATTCCAGATGGTAAGCATTCCCCGCTATCTAATACGAATTCAATTCTTTTACAAGATTGGGTGAAAAAAGGGGGTAAATTGATTTTGTTTGAAGGGGCGCGGAAGATTTTAGAGGATAAAGATTTAGTAGTAAAAGAGGATACGGCGCGTCATACCTCTACTTATGCGATGCGCGAGCGTACGGAATTATCTAATACAACATCGGGTAATTTATTGCAAGTGGAAGTGGAAAAGACACATCCTTTGGCCTTTAGAATTAATGAATCATCGATGTATATTCTAAATCAAATAAGTGATTTTGTGAAGCTTCCTAAAGATTTCACTCCAGTGCTTAAAACTGGTTCAAAGCCGAATATCATGGGATTTGTAGGGGCGAATAAGAAATCTCAATTAGCTAATTCACTCCTATTAGGTGTGAAAGAAGTGGATAAAGGAAAAATCATTTGGTTCGGATTTAATCCTTTATTCCGCGCGATTCCGAATCAGGGTCAAACTATTTTTGAAAACTGCTTTTTATATTCTGAATTCTAATGAAGAAAGTTCTCTTATTCCTATCCCTTTTAAGTTTATCGGTTTATGCTCAACAATTTAAGCCGGTCTACCCTATCCCTTCTGCTAAGCAATTAGCTTGGTCTGAATTAGAATATTATGGATTCATACATTTCAATATGAATACCTTCACAAATGTGGAATGGGGAGAAGGAAAAGAGAGTCCTTCATCATTTAATCCGACGGCATTGGATTGTAATCAGTGGGCAAGGATTGCGAAGAAGGCTGGAATGAAGGGATTGATTTTAACGGCTAAGCACCACGATGGTTTTGCCTTATATCCTTCTAAATATACATCTCATTCGGTGGCGAAGTCGCCTTGGAAAAATGGGAAAGGCGATGTGGTAAAAGAATTGTCAGCGGCATGTAAGAAATACGGTTTGAAGCTAGGCATCTATTTATCCCCTTGGGATCGTTTCCATCCTGCCTATGGAACGGACGAGTATAATCAGGTGTATGCCAAAATGCAGGAGGAATTACTCACTCAATACGGCCCTATTTTCGAGTTTTGGTACGATGGAGCCAATGGAGAAGGTCCTAACGGGAAAAAACAAGTGTACGATTGGCCTCTTTTTCATTCTATGGTCAATAAATACCAACCGAATGCGGTTCAATTTTCTGATGCAGGCCCTGACATTCGTTGGGTAGGTAACGAACGTGGTTATGCCTATGATACGATGTGGAGTCCTATCTTACGGAATAAGATTTATCCTGGTTGTCCAGACTTCGATAATTATAGAAATGGTCAAGAAGATGGCACGCATTGGGTTTCCCCTGAAGTAGATGTGTCGATTCGTCCAGGTTGGTATTACCATCCGGATCAAGACGATAAAGTGAAGACTCCTGATTCTTTATTGAAAATCTATGCTGCCTCTGTAGGGCGTAATGCGAATCTTTTATTAAATATCCCGGTGGATACACGTGGATTGATTCATGAAAATGATTCAGCTTCTTTGATGGGCTTCGCGCAAATACGAGCAAAGTCTTTAGTCAATTTGTTGAAAGGGAAAACGGGTCCTTTATTTGATGGCAATAAATCCACCTATTGGATGGCCACTGAAAAGAACAATCAAATCAACGTTACCTTGAATAGAGCTGAAAAGATCAACACATTGATGCTTCAAGAACCTATTGCTTTAGGACAACGTGTTCGTTCTTTTGAAGTAGAATTAGTAGATGAAACAGGAAATAAGGAGGTCATTAAAGCAGGGACCATCGGGCATAAACGAATGATTACCTTCAAAGAGCGGAAACTAAAAAGCTTCCAAATTAGATTTACCGGCTATAGAGGACCCGTGTTAATATCTAATTTAGAAGCTTATCGGTTTATTTCAACACGTAACGAACCGCTTTTCCAGTAAAGGTAAAGCCACTCGAGGTTTGTGTGCTATAAACAGAATATTTGACGTCAATAAGTGCAGTAGCGCCTAATTCTTTAGCCTTTTCTACCATTTGACGTAAGATTTCCTGTTTTTTGTCTTGGTGATTCCCACGGTAAAGCATCTTTCCATTTTGGGTTTGCTTATCCTCTAAAGGAACCTCGCCAGACATTTTTATCGTCTCTATGTCCTCATAGCTTTGCTTCGGGTGTTCATTAAAATACAATACATCAATATCGTATTTTACCGGAACCTCGAAACCTAAGCCATCATGACGCTCAACTCCCCCATTTTTGAAATCATTCGAATAATAGGTAGTCGGCTGTACGTGTTTCGAACAACTAACAACTCCTACTACAAGAAGAAGCTTACATGCTTTCTGAATCATAGATCAATACTTTATCCCAAAGGTGGGCACAGTTTTTAATGAATTCTAAGTGAATGGGTGCAGTTTGGTAATAATCATGCCCTTTTTCATCCTCAAACGTAGTCAATAAACAGTAGTCATACGAACGATCGATAACAGGACGATCAGTGCTAGCTGGTTTACCTACACTAAATACATCCACCGTCTCCACGTCCGCTAAGGACTGAACACCTGCCTCGAATAAGGCGATATCTTCTTTACTTAAACCTTTTTTTAACCAAAAATTTACAACGTGTACAAACATATTTTATTTATTTAATCCTTCTTGTGAACTGATTTGAGCTAATTTATTTCCTAATTCTTTCGATGCACTAGCTAATGGCATGCGCACTTGAGCCCCAAACAAGCCCTGGTTCTCTAATAATTTCTTCACCCCTACAGGATTTCCTTCTTCATACAAGTAAGGGTCAATCGTTAAGAATTTCCCTAATTCCTTCGAAGCTGATTTAAAGTCACCCGCTAACGCGTGGTGAATCATCGTTGTAAATTGTTGAGGGAAAGCATTGGCAATGACAGACATCACGCCTACTCCACCAATAGAAATAATAGGCACCGCTTGTACATCATCACCAGAAATTAATAAAAAGTCTTCTGGCTTGTGGTAAACGATCTCCATACATTGTTCGATGATGCAAGACGCCTCTTTAATACCAATAATATTTTTGTGTTCCGCTAATTTCAAAACCGTCTCAGCGGACATATTAATACCCGTTCTTCCCGGAATATTGTACATAATTACAGGAACTGGGCAGGCATCAGCGATGGCTTCGTAATGAGCAATTACTCCCCTAGCACTTGGTTTATTGTAGTAAGGGCAAACGGATAAAATCGCATCAATCCCTTCGAACGAAGTGTTTTTAATTTGAGCTAGTAATGATTCTGTATTGTTTCCGCCTAAACCGTAAACGATCGGGAGATTCTTTATATTGGCTTCTTGGATGGTTGAAATGATTTGTTTCTTTTCATCTGAAGTGGTGGTGGCAGATTCTCCAGTAGTTCCTTGAACGACTAAATAATCCACTCCTCCTGTGGTCACGTGTTGAATTAATTTCTTTAGTCCCTCCCAATTGATCGAACGATCTTCGTTCATCGGTGTAACTAAAGCTGGCGCAACGCCGTGAAATTTAGGTAATGATTGCATAATCTATGAAAGGAGGGCAATAAATTCGTCCTCCGAAATAATTGGTATGGATAATGAATTGGCTTTTTCCAATTTAGCTGGACCCATATTTTCCCCAGCTACGAGGTAATCTAATTTGGCAGAAATACTGGAAACGACTTTGCCGCCGTTAGCGATGATTTTTGCTTTTAACTCATCTCGTTCGAAATGGGTAAATACTCCCGAAATTACAAAACTTTTGCCTTCTAGTGCGGTCGTTTCTAAAACTATTTCGCTTATTTCTTCAGAAAATTGTACGCCTGCTTTTTTCAAACGCTCGATAATAGCCTGGTTTTCGGGGTTTTCAAAGAACGAAAGAACACTAACAGCAATGCGCTCCCCTATTTCAGGGACAGCGATTAATTCTTCTAAATTCGCTTGAATTAGGTTTTCTAATGAATGGAATTGTAAGACTAATTTCTCGGCGATAGTGGCTCCTACGTGTCTAATGCCTAAGCCGAAAAGTACTTGTCTAAATGGAATAGACTTCGATTTTTCGATGCTAGCTAAAATGTTTTGGATCGACTTGGCTTGGAACCCCTCTAGTCCAATGAACTTCTCCGCACTTAAATCATATAAATCTGCCACATTTCTGACAATATCCTTTTCAAATAACAGATCTACTGTCTCAGTTCCTATATTCTCAATATTCAATGCCTTACGAGCAATGAAATGTTCAATCTTTCCTTTAATCTGTGGCGGGCAGCCTGTGTCGTTTGGACAATAGTGGTTTGCTTCTCCTTCTAAGCGTATTAATTCAGTATCGCATGAAGGGCACGTGTGCGGGAAGATAAACGAAGAACCTTCTTTTCTAGCAGAGGTATCTACACCAGTTATTTTCGGGATGATTTCTCCCCCTTTTTCAATAAAAACGGTATCCCCCTCGCGTAAATCTAGACGCTCCATTTCATTCGCATTGTGAATGGAAGCGCGTTTAATGACTGTTCCTGCCAAATAAACAGGCTCTAAATTGGCCACAGGTGTTACATTTCCGGTTCGTCCCACTTGGTAAGAAACAGAGTTAATCCGTGTTCGTGCAATTTCAGATGGATATTTGAAGGCGATGGCCCAGCGAGGAGATTTGGCCGTAAAACCTAAACGTTCCTGCTGTCCAAAATCATTTACCTTAATAACAATCCCATCCGTATTCAAGGGAAGATCGTTTCTTTTATCTGCCCATTCTTCAATATAGGTAAGTACTTCATCGATAGAAGCGCAAACGCGGTAGGTAGGCGAAACGCTAAATCCAACCGATTTCAAATGCTCTAAGGCTTCCGAATGGCTATTAAAGGGATTTTCATTACCTAAATAAGAATAGATAAAGCATTCCATATCCCGTCGGGCAACCTCTGCCGAATCCTGCATTTTAAAAGTACCCGACGCTGCATTACGTGGATTAGCTAAGGGTTGATCCCCTTTCGCTACCTTCTCTGCATTGATGCGATCGAAGGAAGTAATAGGCATATATCCTTCACCCCTAATTTCATAGGTCGCGGGTAAAAGAGCAGAATTCACCCGAGTAGGCAAACTTTTAATAGTCTTCACATTAGCGGTAATGTCATCGCCTCTTGTTCCATCGCCTCTAGTTACTCCTTTTTGTAAGACGCCATTCGTATACCAAAACGACAGGGCAACCCCATCAAATTTCAATTCACATACATATTCAAAGGACTCTCCATCTAAACCCTTTTTTACCCGCTCATCAAAATCCCTTAAATCACTTTCATTATAAGTATTTCCTAAAGAAAGCATAGGGAATTGGTGTGTAACGGATTTGAATTCTTTCGTAATGGTACCTCCCACTTTTTGTGTAGGGCTATCAGAGCGAGCAAAAAGTGGATTCTCCGTCTCTAATTTGATTAATTCAGCTAATAATTGATCGAAAGCCTGATCCGAAATTAGACTTTCATTTCTCTGATAATAGGCCTCATTGTAAAGATTGATCTTCTCAATGAGTTCATTCATTCGCTGATTAATATCCATAATCGAAATTAAAACTTAATTCATTTGGAATCAAGCGGGAAACAAGGTTTGGGAATATTTTATACCTTTGTCTTATGAGAAATTTGATCATTGCCCCCTCGGTTTTAGCGTGTGATTTTTTGAACATTGGTTCAGAGGTACAAATGTTAAATGAATCCGCTGCAGAATGGATTCATATTGATGTGATGGATGGGGTTTTTGTTCCTAATATCTCTTTCGGTTTTCCCGTGCTTGAGGCAATTAATAAGGTAGCAACGAAGGTTTTAGATGTTCACTTGATGATCGAAAAGCCGGAGCAATATATTGCGACTTTTGCCAAAGCAGGTGCTAAAGTCATTACCGTTCACTACGAAGCTTGTCCTCACGTTCACCGTACGATTCAGCAAATTAAAGATGCTGGTTGTTTAGCAGGTGTAGCCATCAATCCTGGTACGCCTGTAGAAGTGTATCATGATATTATTGCTGATTTGGATTTGGCCTTAATTATGTCGGTTAATCCGGGTTTTGGAGGACAAAAATTCATCCCTAATGCTATCAACAAAACAAAACGTGTAGCTGAGATGGCTTCGAAGGCCGGAAATACCACTTTAAAGATTGAAATCGATGGTGGTGTAACGATGGCAAATGCGGCTGATTTATACCAGGCTGGCGCGGATGTTTTAGTCGCAGGTAGTTTTGTGTTCTCATCGAAAGATCCCAAGGCTACGATTGCAGAATTAGTTTCCGTAGCTAAGTAACTGAATGGGCATAAGAATCTTCATCTTGTTGATTTTTATCTCGCTCCCCTCTTTGGCTCAAAAGGTCAAGTGGGCCTCCCAAATCATTTCCGTTTCCAGTGAATACAAAGATCCCCTATTAGGTAAGGAATATCGAGCTTTGCATGCCCTCGGTCGTCCTAGCAAGTTTCCAAAGATGGCTGCAAGTCCTAGTGCTTGGCAATCTATGACGCCTGATAGTCCTGATGGGGAGTATCTATTGGTTGGTTTTGATACGACGATGGCTGTAAAGCAAGTGGCCATTTTCGAAAATTCCGGTGCAGGAAGTATTATTTCTGTCGATGGTTTGGACCAAAACAATAAAATATATCCTTTGCGTGCTTTTTCACCTGGTTACGCATTGTCTTCCTCACAAGTAACGTACATTCGTCTTCCTTCAAAGACATCATTTAAGTTAAAAGGAATCAAGATTTCCTTTAATTCACTTCGCGTGAAAGGCTATTCACAAATTGATGCCATCGGTATTTCTGATAGTGATGAACCTATCGAAAACTCCTTAAAACTAAATTCAGATGCGAATGCGTTTCAAGCTCGGGAGAATTTAGGCAACTCCATCAATTCGAAGTTTAATGAAATCTGTCCCGTAGTCAGTCCTGATGGCCAAAAACTCTATTTTACGCGGTGGAAACACCCCGATAATTTAGGGGCAAACAAGAATCAAGATATTTGGGTGTCTAACTGGCAACCTGATCGTACCTGGTCAAAGGCCACGCTTTACCCCGCTCCCATAAATAATGACGAGAATAATGCCGTTTGTGGAATAACCCCGAATGGCAAAACCTTGCTATTAAATAATGTATACGGGAAAGATGGTACGATGGAAAAGGGTGTTTCATTTTCTTTCTTGTTGAGGACTGGGGAATGGAGTTTCCCAAAAGCCCTAAAGATTCTCAACTTCAAGAATAAATCTGAATTCTCTGAATATACCTTAGCTCCTAATGGTAAGGTATTATTAATGACTACGGAAACGAAGGATACTTATGGTGGAAAAGATATTTACGTTTCTTTCTTAAATGGGGACGACTCTTGGTCCGAGCCTAAGAATGTTGGTTCGGTGGTGAACACTGGCGAAGCAGAGTCCACTCCTTTTATCGCTCCAGATGGCGTTACGATGTATTTCTCGTCGAGTGGCCATGTGGGTTATGGGAACAATGATATTTTTTTATCACGTCGATTAGACGATACTTGGCAAAACTGGTCAGTACCTGAAAACCTTGGCCCTATCGTTAATACACCCCAATGGGATGGCTATTTCTCCGTTTCCGCTAAGGGTGATTACGCCTATTTCAGTTCTACAGAAAACTCTATTGGAGCTGAAGATATTTTCCGTATTAAGATTCCTGAAAAAGCGAAGCCACTAACGTTAATTCAACTGACGGGTCAAGTGATTAATCAAAAGACTAAAGAACCGATGGCGGCGCGCATCGTCATTAAGGCGAAAGGAAACCCTTCTGATACGCTATCTATTGACTATGATCCTTATGTGGGTGATTATAGTTTTATGTGGCCTGCAAAAAAAGCCTTTACTGTTCAGATTAAGAAGGCAGGTTATTTCTCCAAAGTGGAGCATTTTGATTTTACTTCAGAGAAGAATTTTTTACTCGTGAATCGAAATTTCTTCTTACAAACGGTCGAAAAGAACAAGGCTTATGCTTTTGCTAACATCAGTTTTGATCAAGGGAAATCCGATTTAAAGCCAGGCTTTGAGGCAGAATTAGAGAAGGTGATTGCTATCCTGTCTGATAATTCTCAATACACGCTTTTGTTAGAGGGACATACCGATAATCAGGGTGATTGGAATGATAATTTGAAGCTGTCCCTAGAACGTGTTGAGAATGTAAAAGCCTACCTGGTTTCTAAAGGGGTAGACGCGAATCGTATTGAAACGAAGGGATGGGGCGGTTCTAGGCCTTTGGCAAATAACTTCGTAGAAGAAACGAGGAAGAACAACCGGAGGGTAGAATTCACGATAAAAACCGTGGAATAAAAAAAGAGGGAATTTCTCCCCTCCTTTTTAAACTCAACCTAAAACTAATTTATTATAGTAGGACGATCAAACTCTTGATGATCGCCGTTAGACGGATTGCATCTAATATTCTCGCTTCTGTCGCTCCGTGATTCTTCACCGATTGCTCATGAGAAGTTACACACATCTCACAACCATTGATGGCTGAAACCGTTAAGCTAGCTAACTCAAAGAATTCTTTTCCTAATACCGGATTCATCATAATGGACATGCGAATTCCAGCTGGAGCCGTATTATAATATTCTTTGTCTACCATGTGCTTGAAGCGGTAGAAGATATTGTTTGCATTTAATAAAGAAACCAAGGCATGTATTTCGTTGATTTCCGCATCTGTAGCCCCTTTTGCTAGTGCTAGTTCAGTTAGAGAGTCAATGGTTCTTGTGTGCTTTTGGTTTACGGATACGGCCAAAGCTAATAAAATAGCCTCTTTTTCCGTTAATGTTTGAGCGCGCAATGCGTTGGAAACATTGATTTTTAGATCTTTGATATAGCGGTGATCC
The DNA here is from genome assembly GCA_027491195.1 of Cytophagaceae bacterium. Classification (GTDB taxonomy): domain Bacteria; phylum Bacteroidota; class Bacteroidia; order Cytophagales; family Spirosomataceae; genus Aquirufa; species Aquirufa novilacunae. The sequence goes on from JAIXWQ010000005.1 coordinate 62,536, forward strand.
GCAGCATCTAAGGTATCTAAAAGGTCGAACGATTCTGTAGCAGGGATATTGATCTCTGCTAATAAGTTGTCTTTAGTTTCACTCATGGTGGATGAATTTAATAGCCCCAGGGAATCCTGGGGCTAAAAGATAATTATAAAGTTGCGTCGCCAGCTTTCCAGTTACATGGGCAAAGCTCGTCTGTTTGTAAAGCATCTAATACACGTAATACTTCGTCTACGTTACGTCCTACTGAAAGGTCGTTTGCAGATACCCAACGTACAATACCGTCTTGGTCAGCGATATAAGTAACACGGTAAGCTACTTTCTCACCTTCTGTTAAAATACCTAATTCTTCAGCTAAGCTCTTAGAAGTATCCGCTAACATAGGGAATTTCAATCCACGTAAATCGTCGTGATCTCTTCTCCAAGCCGCGTGAACGAATTCTGAATCAGTAGATGCACCAATTAAAACCGCATCGCGATCAGAGAAATCTCCTGCACGACGGTTAAATTCAGCGATTTCTGTAGGGCAAACAAAAGTGAAATCTTTTGGCCACCAGAACATTACTAACCACTTACCGTCTTTCTTGTGATCTTCTGAAGTAATCGTTGCGAATTCTTTTCCTTGTTCTAAAGAAACAACTGCAGTTTTTGAAAATGAAGGAAATTGACTTCCTAATCCTAATAGGTAATTTGCCATCTTATTTGTTGGTTTATTGTTCTTGTTAAATTGTGGTACAAAGATCATTCTAATTAGTGTATTAGTCAAATCTATATTTTCTATATTTGTATAGTTTTTAATTATAGTATGACCATAACCCAATTAGAGTATATTGTAGCGCTCGCTGACTTTCAAAGTTTTTCCAAGGCTGCTGATTTTTGTTGTGTTTCACAACCTAGTTTAAGTATGCAAGTGCAAAAGCTAGAGGATGAATTAAATATGACCTTGTTTGATCGCAAGGCGAAACCTCTTGTTCCTACGGTAGAGGCGAGGGATATCATCAACAAGGCGAGAGCTATTTTAAGTGAAAGCAAATCGATCCTCTCTTTGTCCAAGGGGTGGTCAAATCAGGTGAATGGAACCGTTTCTATTGGTGTTATTCCCACGATTGCTCCCTATTTAATGCCCAAGTTTTTAGCCGATTTTCAATTGAAATATCCAGACTTGAGTATTCAGATTGCTGAAACAACCACAGCTAACATCAAGAAAGGGATTAAGGAAGGTAAAATTGATATCGGAATTTTAGTCACACCCTTAAATGATTCGCTAATTGAAATACCGCTCTATTATGAAGAGTTATTTCTGTATTCGAATGTGTGGGAGGAAGATGGTTCAAAGTTAAAGTCAACTTTAGATCCAGCTAAATTATGGCTTTTAGAAGAAGGTCATTGTTTGTCTAGCCAAGTAAATTCGATTTGTAATTTGCCCACTGGTCCTTTAATTGGGACCAAGATGACCTACCAGACGGGAAGTATGGAGACGATTGTACGTTTAGCTGATCAGGGTTTTGGTCAAACGATCATTCCACAAATGTTCGTGGACTACCTAGATCCTAAATTGAAAGAGAAGGTATATACTTTACCTGAACCGAAGCCTGTTCGTGAAGTAGCGCTCGTTCATGCACCCTCTTATTCTAGAAAGGCCATTGTAAAGGCCTTAGAGGTCGAAATCCTCGCTCATATACCAGATTCATGGAAACAGGCGGCAGAACGAAATATTATCCCCATATAGCCTTTGCCTTGGGGCTGAGCAATAAAGGTCTTAAGAAGACTAAACTTGCGCCAAAAACAAAAGTAAGAACCAATATACTAATGCGCATATTGCCTGTTAATTGAATAATTAGGCCAAACATAAAGGTTCCAATTACCGTCGACATTCGATCGCATACATCATAGAAGCTGAAGTATGAGGCGGTGTCCTTCTCCCCTTTTGGGCATAACTTGGCATAAGTGGCTCTACTATTCGATTGAATTCCACCCATTACAAAACCGATGGCAGTAGCTAATAAATAGAAATTGAATTGTGTCGTAACCGTGTAAGCATAGGCGCAAACGATTATCCAAATGAAGACAATTAAACCAAGCGCTTTAATATTCCCCACCCAACCAGATAAACGGGCGCAGAAATAAGCCCCAGGGATGGCCACTAATTGAATTAATAAAATCGTGATGATCAAGGCATCCTCCGGTAAATGCAATTCCTGACTTCCGAATAAGGCACCTAAATACATCACCGTTTGAGCTCCCATATTGAATAGGAAGAAGCTCAGTAAGAAATTCTTAATTTCTTTATTTAAGGTTACCTCTTTAAATACCTTCTTAAGTTCATTGAAACCGCCTAACCACCATTGATTGGTGTCTTTTTCCTTTGCTTTCGAATCAGGTAAGTAATGAAGTGGTATTTGTGCAAAGATTAACCACCATAAACCGACGGTTAAGAAGGAAACGCGTGCAGCCATTTCGCCTCCAATTCCGCCATACCATTCTGGTTTTAACAGCATGGTCAGGTTTTGGACTAACAATAAGACTGAACCAATGTATCCTAAGGTAAAACCTTTTGCACTAAGACGATCAAAACGGTCTGGGCTGGCAATTTCGGGCAAAAAGCTATTGTAAAAGACCATACTTCCTCCCCAGCCAATGATTGAAAACAAGAATCCGAGTGTACCGATATAATAATGTCCTTTGCTAAAGAAAAACAAGGCGATGCAACTAAGCGATCCTAGGTAGCAAAAGAAGCGCATGAAGCTCTTCTTTGAACCTGTATAATCGGCTATTCCGGAAAGGAATGGCATTAAAAAAGTTAGTGCTAAAAAAGCGAGTGAAATCGAATAGGAGAAAACAACTGTGTTGCTTAACTCAAAACCCAGTATATTAATAATCCCTGGTGTGTCACTTCCTAAAGTGACAGCCGCGTTTGGAAAATAAATGGGAAAAATGGCTGAAGTAATCGTTAAAGAATGAACTGAATTTGCCCAGTCGTAAAAGGCCCAGGCATTCAAAGTTTTCGGATTATTCAGCTTTAATTCCATTAAAATAGGCCTAACTGCTCCCCAGTTGGTGGATTTTTGATTTCAAATGGTATATCTTCCTTCTCCTCTTTCGGTTCTTCTTTTTCTTCTGGGAAATTAACGACAAATTCAGGTTCGTCGTTTGTCACGTTTACCTCCTCTGCTACTTGCTCCTCCTCTGTTTCTGTTTCGACTGCTGCTTGAACCTCTACTTCTTCAGCTTCAGCTTCAGCTTCTGCCTCGATTGATGTTGCTTTTTCGCTAACTGGAGCCTCTTCTTCCGTTTCTAAGAAAGTTAGGTCTACTAGTTTCGGATAATTCAACTTACTACCTAATGCCTTCCATCCGCGAACTTCAGCTAAGTCATCGATTGGGATGATTTCAAGTTCGTTCGTCTTGCCATCTGGTTTGTGCTTAATCTGCACATTAGGGGCGTAATTATCGGTTACGGCAATGAGTTTACTTGCTTTGTGATCTGAGATGAACAAGAATTTCTTGTCTAATGAAGTGGTTTCTAAATGGAAACGCTTGATCAAGTGTGTTTTATTCGACCCGTCAAAATAGGCAGCAGAAATAATCGCCTGAGGCTCAAATTTCTTCAGATACATGATTTCCTCTGCTGGATAGCGATTCGTTAATTCGAAATTCGTTAACTCATAGTTACCAGAAGAGTAGATGGCTAAAATGCTATCGTTTGGCTCAAAATTGCCAATGTGATCGCCATGTCCATCGCGATTTAAACGACCGATAGTCGGATCATACCAAATATCTACTCCACCTAAGGTCGAAACACCCGCGGATTTCATAGTAATCTTACGGACTGGGTATTTTGTCAGCATGTTACCTAGTGACTCACGACCTTTGATGGCTAATTTCGCGAAATCATAGTCAAATTGCTTGATTTTTGCGGTGCAATTAGCTGTTAAGCTGATTTGGATTACCTCCGCTTCTCCATTCTCATTGGCAGTGAAATAGGTAATCTTCGATTTTGCGTTATCGCTGCTTACTTTGTATTCGCGATCTCTCGTTACCGAAGTAACTTTGAAGCGTTTTACGTAAGAAGTGCCTGATTTGCCATCTAGGTAGACTAAATTGTAGACTTTGCGGTCATCGTTCTTTTTAAATACCGAGCAATAGATGATGTCGCGACCCACGAATACCTTCTCTTGAACCTTCGTAACCACGCAAGTTCCATTCGAACGGAACACGATGATATCATCGATATCCGAGCAATCCATTACGTATTCGTCTTTCTTTAAGCCATAACCGATGAAACCATCTTCGCGGTTCACGTATAGCTTTTGATTAGCTGCCGCAACAACGGTAGCTGAGATGGTGTTGAAATTCTTGATTTCTGTACGTCTCTCTCTTCCTTTGCCGTATTTAGCTAATAAGTTTTTGAAGTAATCAATCGCGAAGCGTATCAAATTAGCTAAGTGGTCTTCCACTTCAGCTAACTCGTCTAATAAACGCTTCATTAATTCGTCTGCCTTGAAGCTGTCGAATTTAGAAATACGCTTGATTCGGATCTCTAATAACTTTAAAATATCCTCTTCCGTAATCTCGCGGTAGAAATCTTTCTTATAAGGTTCTAGGCCTTTATCAACCGTTTGAATCACTAATTCGAAGGTTTCGCATTCTTCGATATCGCGGTAGATGCGGTTTTCGATAAATATTTTTTCCAAAGAGCTGAAGAGCACTTTTTCCATCAACTCCCCTTTGCGAATCTCTAATTCTTGGCGTAATAAGTCAACCGTTTGGTTCGTTGATACGCGTAAGATTTCCTGAACGCCCATGAAATGTGGCTTATCATCGATAATCACACAAGCATTGGGAGAAATAGATACTTCACAATCCGTAAAGGCGTAAAGCGCGTCAATTGTTACGTCAGGTGAAATACCCGGAGCTAATTGGATTTGAATCTCTACGTCTTTGGCCGTATTATCAATCACCTTCTTAATCTTGATCTTACCCGTATCATTTGCTTTAATGATCGAATCAATCAAAGAGGTGGTGGTAGTCGTATAAGGAATCTCGGTGATAACAAGTGTCTTCTTATCTAATTCATCGATTTTAGCGCGAATACGGATCTTTCCACCCCGTAAACCATCGTTATAATTCGACGCATCCATCATTCCACCTAATAGGAAATCGGGATATAATTCTACTTTCTTGTTATTTAAAATATCAATCGAAGCCTGAATAATTTCACAGAAATTATGCGGCATAATCTTCGTAGCTAAACCTACAGCGATACCTTCTACGCCTTGCGCTAATAGTAAAGGGAATTTGATAGGCAAAGTAACCGGTTCGCGCTTACGACCATCGTAAGACATTTGCCATTCTGTGGTCTGGTTGTTGAAAACAACATCATTGGCAAATTTCGATAGGCGAACCTCAATATAACGCGCCGCAGCAGCACTATCCCCGGTACGGTTATCTCCCCAGTTACCTTGGCAATCGAATAGCAGGTCTTTTTGGCCTAAATTAACAATCGCATCATTAATCGATGCATCCCCGTGGGGGTGGTATTGCATCGTTTGTCCGATTACGTTTGCAACCTTGTTGAAACGGCCATCATCCATTTCCTTCAAAGCATGCAGGATACGACGTTGAACCGGCTTCAAGCCGTCTTCCACGGCTGGTACCGCACGCTCTAAAATAACGTAAGAAGCATATTCTAAGAACCAATTCTCATACATTCCTGCTACCGCAATCTGATTCTGTAGTGCGCCGTCCGCTGTTTCACTCATAGTTTATTTGCTATTATCTTCCTGGTGGAAAAGTTGGTACATAATTAAAGCTGTGGCTCCCCAAATCAAATTTCCTTCGTAGCTAAAGGAAGGACTTAGGATCTTTTGTCCATTGTAACTCACTTCATGAGGAAGTAGGTTAGCTGGATCTTGAAAGAATGACACAGGTATTTCAAAAATACGATTAATTTCTCTTTTATTTAAATCGTAGCTCAGCTTTTTATTGATGCGCACAGAAAAGGCGGTAATCCAATAATTGGAGACGTTTATCCAATGTTCTGTCACATAGTTGAGCGAAGCGGAATCGATCTCTACTCCTATTTCTTCCCAAACTTCCCGTGCAGCTGTCTCCCGTAAATCGGTATCCGTTGGATCCATCTTTCCACCTGGGAAAGCCATTTGGCCACTGTGATGTCCGTCGTATTGATTCCGTTCTATGATGATAAGTTTAGGCTCTTCGTCGAGATCTTCTAAAATTATCGCAACAACTGCGGCAGGTTTCGCCTGTTCTTTTATTTCAGGTCGATTCAAGACTTCTTGCTGTAAGTGTTTGAAATGGGCGAAATCCAGCATGTTAGAATGAATTAGCAATGGCTTCCGCACATCGAATACCATCTAAGGCGGCTGACATGATTCCTCCGGCATACCCTCCACCTTCTCCACAAGGATACAAGCCCTTGATCTGTGGATGCTCTAGGCTTTCTTTATCACGCGGTATTTTAACCGGTGATGAGGTACGGCTCTCTAAACCTATGATTTGGCCTAAATTCGAGGAGAAACCAGGGATTTTTTTGTTGAAATCTTGAAAACCTTGAGCTAAGGGTGCTGAAATATAATCAGGTAAGAATTCGCGCATTTCGCCTGGCTCTAAGCCTGGCACATAAGAGGTCGGATGAGCGGATTTACTAGCTTTGCCTTGTATAAAATCGAGGGTATATTGGGAGATGGCTTTTTGTGACCCTCCTACTAAAGTTCCAGCTTTTTGCTCGATCTCTTCCTGCATTTGCATACCTGCCAAAGCTCCGAATTCCTTGTATCTCGCTAAATCCTGCTCTACTATGCTCACTACAATTCCTGAATTAGCATACTTAGAATCACGTCTGGATGGCGACATTCCATTCACTACCACTTGGTTAGGTGAAGTGGCAGACGGGACAATAAAGCCGCCTGGACACATACAAAAGGAGAAAACTCCCCGTTGAATGCCTTCGAAATTACTTTGGGTGACGAGACTAAAACTGGCTGGCGGTAAATATTCAGGGCGTTGTTTTACTTTATATTGAGCTTGATCGATGAATGATTGCTGGTGTTCAATTCTGACCCCTATGGCGAAAGGTTTAGCTTCGATGGCCACTCCTTTGTCTTGTAATAATTGGAAAATATCTCGAGCAGAGTGTCCAGTGGCTAATAGTAATCGATCAGCTTGAAATTCTGCCTCATTCTGGCAGATTACGCCTTTAATTGATTTGTTTTCAATAATGAAATCTATGACACGGTGATTAAAATGAACCTCACCGCCTGCAGCAATCACTGCGTCACGCATCGATGCGATAATTCCCGGTAATTTATTTGTACCGATGTGTGGATGAGCTTCAAATAAGATGTCGCTATTCGCACCATGGGCCACAAAGGTTTCTAAAACCCCTTTGATATCGCCTCTCTTCGTACTTCTGGTATAAAGTTTACCATCGGAATAAGTTCCTGCTCCACCCTCACCAAAGCAATAATTGGAATCAGGATCCACTAAATTGAAGCGGTTAATGGCTGCCAGATCTCTCCTCCGTTCTCTGACGTCTTTACCTCGTTCGATGACGATGGGTTTAATTCCTTTCTTTACAAAGTCAATGGCTGCAAATAATCCTGCCGGTCCTGAACCGATGATCAATACTTTTTTTGCTGATTTGGATAAGGAGGGTAATTGTGCAGAAAGACTAAAATCGTAGTCTTTTTCGTAGAAACCAATACGAAGGTTTACTTTGATTTGTCTGCTTCTTGCATCGATTGACCTCTTTTCAATACGGTATTTCGTTGTTTCTAAAAACGCCGCACCCATTTCAGCTGTCAGAAATTCAGCTAGTTTTTCAGGCGAATGGGCAATTTCTGGGCTAAGAACGAAATCTCTTTGGTCAATCATACAAGTATTTTGTGCAAATTTACGAATCTATTTTTACTATTTCGGATGAATAAGCTCGGCTCAGAAGTTTCCCCCTATTTATTGCAACATAAAAACAACCCAGTTCATTGGGAACCTTGGGGTCCTGAGGCTTTAGAGCGCGCTAAAAACGAGGATAAGCCCATTTTAGTCAGTATTGGGTATGCCGCTTGTCATTGGTGTCATGTGATGGAGCATGAATCTTTTGAAAATGAGGAGGTTGCTTCTATTATGAACACGTATTTTGTCAATATAAAGGTAGACCGAGAAGAACGCCCAGATGTGGATATGGTGTATATGGAGGCATTGCATCAGATGGGATTAAATGGTGGATGGCCTTTAAATGTATTTTTAATGCCAGACCAAAAACCTTTTTATGGTGGCACCTATTTTAAACGAGCTAATTGGATTCAACTATTGCATTCGATTCATAATGCCTTCAAGAATAACCGAGATGAATTAACTAAATCTGCTGATGGATTTGCCGATAGCCTTTCTGAGAACGCCTCTTTCTTTGCTCAAACAGATTTGAATGAGGTTTCACTCGTCATTCCAGCTGCAGTCAATAAAATTAAGACTGCGTTGGATCCTATATTCGGTGGTATTAACAAAGCGCCTAAATTTCCTCTACCCTCTTTAATTCAGTTTTTATATACGCTTCCAGCTAGTCTTTCCGTAGAATTAGGAGTGCCTGTTTTAGCCCAAACTTGGTTAGAAAAGATGGCACAAGGGGGTATTTATGATGCAGTAGGCGGAGGTTTTTCGCGCTATTCAGTTGATTCAGAGTGGTTTTGCCCTCATTTTGAAAAGATGCTTTATGATAATGCGCAATTGCTTTCTGCCTATACAAAAGCCTATAAAAGAGAGCGAAATCCACTGTACCAAGAGGTGGTATTTGATACGATTGAGTTTTTGAAACGGGAATTATTGTCGCCTAAAGGACTTTATTATTCTTCATTAGATGCTGATTCAGAAGGTGTAGAAGGTTTATTTTATACTTGGACTTACGAGGAATTAGCTGCATTAAATAATGAAGAGTTTTTGAAGACATATGCTATCTCTAAACACGGCAATTGGGAAGAAGGTCGTAACATTTTATTTAAAGCGAGTCCGGTTTTGAATGCGTATTTCAAGAAAGAGATGGCGCAATTAATGGATTGGAGAAAATTAAGAGTACGTCCTGGAACGGATACAAAAGAGATACTAGTTTGGAATGCGCAGTTAGTGAGTGCTTTTTTAGAGGTTTATCAAGTATTTGGTCGGCCTGAGGATCTAAGCTCAGCTATAGTGTTATTAAATGCAATTGAAGTAGAATTTAAGTCTGGTTCTATTTGGCTTCACCAAGCCTCCTATGCGAAAGAACCGATTTATGCCTTTTTGGATGATTTATCCGCTTTATCTCTAGCCTACATTCAAATCTATCTTCAATTAAAGGATTCCACCTATTTAGCGAAGGCGGAAGCTATTTTAGTGCAAATTCAACAAGATTTTAGCCATAAAGAATTGGCGCTTTACGCCTATCGTTCGAAGAAAGCTGATTTTTTAATCGCAGAAAAAGTAGAGGTCATGGATTCGGTGATGCCTTCTTCTAATTCGATGTTATGTGAATCCTTTTTGTGGATGGGAATTTTAAGCAATAAGGCAGAATTTACGGTGGAAGGCCGTGAAATGTTATCCCAAATCTTAGATAGAGCCATCGCTCATCCCGCCTATTTTGCCAATTGGTTACGCGTCTATTCGGATTGGGTGGAACATCCGAAAGCTCTGCTGAAATATGGGGGTGCCGCTGATAGTTTAGCCGAATTTGACTGGTGTATTGATAAAGATCAGCTCGTTTTTATTCCATACGAAGGTATGGAGGGCTATTTATTGTGTATCGGCGATTATTGCTTCTCCCCTGTTAAATCTTTGGAAGAAGTAGATAAACAATTAGCTACACTTATTTAATTCGATCTGGATTCTCTGTAACAAAGGCTCCCCAGCCCTTCTTTGTCCCCTTGATCGTGGAGCTAATGTTTTTGTTGTGGAAATGATGGCAGATGGCAATACCGAGCGCATCGGTTGCATCGTGTAATTTGGCATCTAATTTAATATTGCCAATAATTTCGACCATTTTAGCTACTTGTTCCTTCGAAGCATTCCCATTTCCGGTAACCGATTGTTTGATTTTTTTAGGTTCGTATTCGGCTATGGGTATTGATTTGGAAAAGGCCAAAGACATCACCATCCCTTGAACACGACCTAATTTGAGCATTGACTGCACATTTTTGCCAAAGAAAGGCGATTCAATTGCTATCTCATCTGGCAAAAACTCTTCAATGATTCCCAGAACACGCTCGTGAATCTTCAAAAATTTAGCTCCCTGAGTCGTGTATTTGGTCAAGTTTAATACGCCATATTGTAATATGGTGACCTTGTCTTGATTAATGCGCAATAAACCATAACCTAAGAATCGCGTCCCTGGGTCGATGCCTAAGATTATTTTTTCTGAAGTGGAAGTGTTAATTTGCGTCATTAAATCAGCTCATGTTTATTCATCAAATTCCGACGTTCATTCCTTCTCTTTTTCCCCGTTTTACGTGGTCAAAGGACTCTGAACGTCAGATCTATTTAACCTTTGATGATGGACCAACTCCTGAAATTACGGATTTTGTATTAGAATGCTTAGCAGAATACCATGCGAAAGCTACTTTTTTCTGTATTGGCAAGAACGCAGCTTCGCATCCTACCATCATGGATCGAATTAAATCGGAAGGCCATAGCATTGGAAATCACACGATGAACCATCTAAATGCCTGGTCTGTCGATTTTAACGCCTATCTAGCAGACGTTGAAGCTTGTGATGTAGTTTTCCAAAAACAAGGCATCCAATCTATCGGTTTCCGTCCCCCTTATGGCCGAATCACTAGAAAAATGTATAAAGACATTCCAAACATCGTTTTATGGTCTGTCTTAACAGGTGATTATAATGCCTCATTGAACTCTGAAGCTATACTTCAATCTGTATTACCCCTTTTAAAACCTGGAGCCATTGTTGTATTTCATGACAGTGTAAAAGCCGCTCCGCATTTGAAAGCCATTTTACCTGCTATTTTAGCGCATTGTAATCTACATAATTTATCCTGTTCCGCCTTATGATTGATACCCACGCTCATCTTTATGATGTTCACTTTCAGGAAGATATGCCTTTTCACATAAAGGAAATTCAAGAGTCAGGTGTAACTGAGGTTTGGTTGCCCAATTGCGATTTGGAATCATGGACTGACTTAAAGAAATTAAGTGCCGCCTATCCTGATTTTGTACTCCCAATGATCGGATTGCATCCTACTTATGTTAAAGAAAATTACCTAGCTGAATTAGCTGCATTGAAATCAGAGTTGGAGCAAACGAAAGTGGTAGCTATCGGAGAAATAGGTCTCGATTATTATTGGGATACAACCTTCGCTAATGAACAAATGGATGCTTTAAAACAGCAATGTCACTGGGCTTTAGAAAAAGGGCTTTGGGTAGATATTCATTGTCGTAAAGCTTATGCAGACTTGATAAAGACTTTTAAATTACCTGAATTCAAGGAATTAAGAGGTATTATTCATTGCTTTTCTGGCGATGCTAGAGAAGCAAAGGTTTTAACTGATTTAGGCTTTTTATTAGGGATAGGTGGTGTAATTACCTACAAGAATACGACGTTATTTCAAGATATTAAAGATATACCTCTAAGCCATATCGTCTTAGAAACAGATGCTCCTTATTTAAGTCCGGTGCCATTTAGAGGAAAACCTAATTCTCCTAAAAATATCCCCCTCATAGCACAAAGATTAGCAGATTTGTTCGAAATCCCTTTAACAGAATTGGTTCAACAAACGAATCAAAATGCGAATAAGTTAAAGGCTACCTCAGGTTATTAATCAAACCTTTCATTTGATCATCCCAAGATAGGATCGCTTGTTTTAATCGGATAACGACAGCGTTAGGTGAGGTTTTAAATTTGTCCCAAGATCCTTGGAAGACTAATTTCCCTTTTTCCATGATACCTACGCTTTGGCTTAATTGAAGTATATCGGTCAAATCATGGCTAATCAGTACACATGGAATGGCTCTCTCTGCGACCACAGAAGCAATAATTTGAGAAAATTCTAGTTTTTGTTCGGTATCTAATTGACTAAATGGCTCATCGAGAACTAAGTAAGAAATAGGCTGACTGATGGCCTCTAATAAGGCCAGTTTTTGCCGTTCTCCACCCGATAAAGAAGCTACTTTGGTGTCTTTTTGTTTAATTAAATAGAACTGCTTTAAGTACTTTGTAATGATAGTATCTTGTTGATTATTAGGCAGGTACTGGAACAATACTTGCGCATAATTGTAGACAGTATGATGCGGTTTTAGATGTAAGGTTTGAGGAACATATCCCGCCTGTTTGAATTGGGGTATCAAACGGTCTAAACCATCATTTAATTCTTTGGAATTGATTTTTATGGAGTATTCCGAGTCGATATTTAAACCGACCAATAGTTTCGCAATGGTACTTTTACCTGAACCACTTTTACCGATTAATGCGTAGATTTCACCTGATTTTACCTTTATTTGAATATTGGATAAAGCAAAATGACTAGTAACTTGGTGTTTCTTTATGCCGATTGTTAACATTAAACCTATTTAAAATGATTCTGTGCGGAATTGATGTGGGAACTTCTTCCATTAAAGTTAGTATTGTTGATGCTGCAAACCAACATTTAATTTATTCATGCTCATTTCCTGAGATTGAAAATGAGATATCTTCCCCTCAGCCCGGATTTGCGGAGCAAGACCCAGAACATTGGTGGTATTGCGTTAAACAAGGTATTTTAAAAGCGAATTCGACAGGATTATACGATCCTAAAGGAATAGGTGCCATCGGTATTTCCTATCAAATGCATGGCCTCGTAGTGGTTGATAAGGAGGCCAACGTATTGCGTCCATCGATTATTTGGTGTGATTCTAGAGCAACTCCCTATGGAGAAAATGCGTATGCAGGTCTTGGAGAATCATTTTGCCAAACACATTACCTCAATTCCCCTGGAAATTTCACCGCAGCCAAGTTAGCTTGGGTGAAGGAAAATCAACCGGAAGTTTTCCAGAAGGTAGCACACGTATTATTACCTGGAGACTTTATCGCAGGTAGATTCACTTCCCAATTTACTACTACGGCTTCTGCCCTTTCCGAAGGGATTTTATGGGACTTTAAAGAGAACCATCCTGCTAAAGATTTGATGCAGTTTTATGGATTTCCTTCCGAAATATTCCCACCGGTTCAAGATTTGTTCTCTGATCACGGCACGGTCACATCAATGGTAGCGGCTGAATTAGGATTGAATACAAATGTCAAGGTTACTTATAAAGCCGGTGATCAACCGAATAATGCCTATTCATTAGGCGTTTTACATCCTGGTGATATTGCGACCACGGCAGGTACGTCTGGTGTGGTGTATGGTATCTCGGATGAATTAAAATTCGATAAGGAGAATCGGGTTAATTCTTTCGCTCACGTGAATCACAGCGCATCAAAAGCGAGTATTGGTGTTTTAATGTGCATTAATGGAACGGGTATTTTAAACCGTTGGGTGAAGCAGAATTTCTTCCCGACTATGTCCTATGCCCAAATGAATGAGCAGGGTGCAAAAGCAGCTATTGGTTCTGGCGGATTGGTATGTATGCCTTTTGGAAATGGTGCTGAGCGTATTTTCCAAAATAAAACCATCGGAGGTAGTTTCGTTCACCTTGACTTTAATCGCCATCAGTCTGCTGAGATTATTCGTGCAGCACAAGAAGGTATTGCCTTCTCCATGGTTTATGGGATTGAATTATTAGGTAATGTGGGTGTTCGACCTAAAAAATTAAAAGCAGGTTTAGCGAATATGTATTTGAGTGATTTGTTTACTCAAGCCATCGTCAATTCCTCTGGAGCTTCGGTTGAGTTATTAGAATCAGATGGATCGTTTGGCGCTGCATTAGGAGCGGGTGCTGGTGTAGGTTATTATGCAAATGAAGATGAAGCAGTAGCTAATATTAAACTGTTAAAAACAATCGAACCTTCGGCTGCATTAAAAGGGGAATACGAAGAGGCTTACGGGATTTGGAAAAATAACCTAGCCCATTAGAAATGGTAAAGCCTCTCAATTGCTTGAGAGGCTTGTACCCAGAGCCGGAGTCGAACCGGCACGGGCTTGCACCCACGGGTGTTTGAGACCAGCGCGTCTACCAATTCCGCCATCTGGGCAATTCAAAATTGCAATGCAAAACTAGGCTAAATCATTCGCTTTCGCAAGAGTGCCTAGAATAAATTCTAGTTTACTCGTAGCGCAAAGCCTCAACAGGATCCATTTTGGAAGCCTTAAATGCAGGATAAATTCCTGAAAATAAGCCTACTAAAACGCAAATAATGATGCCAGTCATCATCCAAAGCCAAGGAATAATAAAGCTGGCCGCTCCCGAGCTAATACCCTGAGCAATCAAGTTTCCGATTGGAATAGCTAACATAATCCCTCCTATTCCACCTAATAAGCAAATTACAATAGCCTCAATGAGGAATTGTTGTAAAATTCGTCCTGGCGTCGCACCGAGTGATTTTCTAATCCCAATTTCTCTCGTCCTTTCGCTTACAGACACCATCATGATATTCATTAATGCGATGGCAGCACCTAATAAGGTGATAAAGCCTATCACAAATCCTCCGATGCGAAGTGAACCTGTAATACTTTCAAAGCTTTTAGCCATGGAGTCTGAGCGGTCGATACTAAACGAATCTTCAGTTCCTATCGGATCCATACGCACTTTACGCATGGCTCCTCTTGCCTCTTCCATGAAGTCATCTAGGTTTTTAATTTTAGCTGCAGAAGTAGTAATATCAAATGTCAAATTTCTACCTACGGCCATTTTACGACCAGTTTCTAAGGGAACAACCACGACGCGATCATCACCACCACCCATCATGTTACCCTTCTTTTCAAGTACCCCAATGACTTTTAATTTGATGCCAGATACAATTATTTCTGTTCCTATAGGACTTTGCTTCTCATATAATTGATCAATTACATCCACACCGAGAATACACACATTAATGGCATTCGTTTGTTCATTTGCTGAGAAATTACGCCCAGCCCCTACTTTATAGCCTTTCAATTCCATAAAGTTTTCATCGATACCTAAAACTCGGGTATTGGGATTTGTTTTCTTGGAAGCGAATTTGGCAATGGCATTATTATTTACGTTTGTTTTCAATGAGACCTTCCCCTTCGTAGAAAACAAAGTTTTATAGTGTATGGCTTGACGGTAATCGATGTTTTTGAATCTTTTTTCCTTCTGTCCTTCTCTTCTTACTTGCATCATCGGTCTATTACGAATATCAAAAGAATTGGCACCTAGACCAGAGAATGAGTTATCCACAGAACTTTGAATTCCATCAATAGCCGTTAATATGCCCACTAAAGAGGTGATTCCCAGTGATATAATGAGCGCGGTTAAAACCGTTCTTAACAAATTCCCCTTGATGGAACGAAGACCCTCTAAAACGTTTTCTTTTAAATTCATATGTCTAATTGACTAAGCCGGAATATTCCGGCGACTTTTTGACTAAGTCACGCAGTGACGACTAAATCGCAACGCGATGACTAAATCACACAGTGACGACTGTTGCAAAGCAACCGCAAGTTATCCTCTTTTTTACAGCATTAAAAACCAATGAAACAGGCTTTTAATCCGCTAGTCCTTTTTTTACCTGATTAATTCAATCGCACCTCTTTCTTAAACGCAAAATCTTTGATAATTTAGTGTAAAATTATGTCAGTGGAAGAAAATCAAAATAACGCACCTGTTTATAACGACGATAGTATTCGTTCCCTAGATTGGAAAGAACATATTCGGTTACGTCCGGGTATGTATATTGGTAAATTAGGCGATGGTTCATCAGTTGATGATGGTATCTATGTGCTCGTGAAGGAAATCATGGATAACTCGATCGATGAGCACATGATGGGAAATGGCAAGTCGATTGATGTAAAGATTTCTGATCATAAAGTAGAAGTACGTGATTATGGCCGCGGTATTCCATTAGGAAAAGTGATCGATTGCGTTTCTAAGATTAATACGGGAGGTAAATATGACTCAGGTGCTTTCCAAAAATCAGTAGGTTTGAATGGTGTAGGTACAAAGGCAACCAATGCTCTTTCAAACTACTTTAAAGTACAATCTTACCGCGATGGTCAAACCAAATGGGCTGAATTTTGTAAAGGTGAATTAACGGCAGAATCGAAAGGTATTGAACCTTCCAATGCAAAGAGTGGTACGCATGTTCAGTTTGAGCCAGATAATACCATCTTTAAAAATTACCACTTCATCCCTCAGTATTTAGATTCACTATTTTGGAATTATGCGTATCTAAATGCAGGATTGACCATTAATTTCAATGGAGAGAAGTATTTCTCCCAAAATGGTCTCTTCGATTTACTTTCAAAAAAGACTAACGCAGAGGAAAATCGCTACCCAATTATTCATTTAAAGGGTAATGATATTGAATTAGCGATCACGCACAATAACCAGTACGGAGAGGAATACTATTCCTTCGTTAACGGTCAAAATACCACACAAGGCGGTACTCACTTAGCGGCTTTCAGAGAAGCGATTGTAAGAACCGTTCGCGAATTCTTTAAAAAGGATTTCGATCCTTCAGATGTGCGTGCTAGTATCGTGGGTGCTATCGCCATTCGTGTGCAGGAGCCCGTTTTTGAGTCGCAAACAAAAACTAAATTAGGAAGTACGACGATTTCTCCTGATTCAAATTCTACCTCCATTCGTACGTTTGTAGGGGACTTTGTCAAGACGGAATTAGATAATTATTTACACCAAAACCCTGCTTCAGCGGACGCTTTATTAAAACGTATTCTTCAATCAGAACGAGAACGTAAGGATATTGCGGGTATTAAGAAGTTAGCGAATGAGCGGGCTAAGAAAGCGAATCTTCACAATAAGAAATTACGCGATTGCCGTGTCCATTTATCGGATGAGAAGTCGGAGACAAGACATGACACCACCCTGTTTATAACGGAGGGTGATTCGGCTTCAGGAAGTATCACTAAATCGCGTGATGTTCAATTGCAGGCGGTATTTAGTTTACGAGGTAAACCTTTGAACAGCTTTGGCCTAACAAAGAAAATTGTTTACGAGAACGAGGAATTTAATCTATTGCAACACGCTTTAGATATCGAGGATTCCTTAGATAATTTACGCTATAACAAGATTGTGATTGCTACTGACGCCGACGTGGATGGAATGCACATTCGATTACTTATTTTAACGTTCTTCTTGCAATTCTTCCCAGATTTAGTGCGTAATGGTCACTTGTATATCTTAGAGACTCCCCTATTTAGAGTACGTAATAAAAAGGAAACGCGGTATTGCTATTCTGACGAAGAGCGACGTAATGCTATTGAAGCTTTGGGACCTAAACCGGAGATAACACGTTTTAAAGGATTAGGTGAGATTTCGCCAGAGGAGTTTGGCAATTTTATAGGTGAAGATATCAAATTAGAACCAGTGATTTTAGAAAAAGACTTTACTATTCCTCAATTATTGACCTATTATATGGGTAAAAATACACCGGAGCGTCAGAAATTTATTATTGACAACCTTGTAGTGGAAAAAGACCTAGAAGAAGTATTATTAGGTTAATTAGAAATTCAATTCAAGGAGTTGCTTAAGTTCTTTCAAAGCTTTCGCAGCTCCTTTTTTTTCAGCCTCTTCTATACCTTTCCGTATAATTTTCTCTGCTTTATCTTCCTCCTCACTTGCTAACAAGGCATTCGCATACGTGTAGTAAGTAGCCACGTAGTCTGGGAATTGGGTAATAATCTCCTCAAACAGATCGAAAGACTCCTTTATTGACCCCTCTTTTTGAAATTCAATGGCTAATAAATAATGATTAAAGGGATCCGTTGGATCTTGATTAATCTCATTTTTAATAAATTCTTTGCGATCCATTTTGCTAAATTAAAAACAAATTAGTATGCTTGCATAACAATTTAATCTGCCATGAAAATACTAGTCTGTATCTCCTGTGTCCCAGACACTACCTCAAAAATAGCAATAGATCCATCAACCTCCCAAATAAGTAGTCAAGGATTAACCTATATCGTAGGACCCTATGACGATTATGCCCTTTCTAGAGCCATTGAATTAAAAGAAAGCAATGGTGCTGAGGTGATTGTTCTACACGTAGGTGGTTCTGAATCTGAAGCTTTAATACGTAAATGTTTAGCCTTAGGTGCTGATTCTGCCGTTCGTATTGATGGCAACCCTATCTCCTCTACACAAATAGCTGATGCCATTGTTGACTACGTCAAACAAAATCCAGTAGATCTTATTTTAATGGGTAAAGAATCCATTGATTATAATTCAGGAATAGTTCATGGATTAGTGGCTGGTGCTTTGGGTTATGTTCACTTCAACCCAGTGATGCATTTAGATTTAGCAGGAAATGATTTGCAATTAGAAGTTGAGATAGACGGTGGTAAGATGGAAGTTTCTTGCGCTTTGCCTGCTGTATTGGGTTGTCAAGAGCCAATTGCTGAATGGAAGATTCCTTCGATGCGGGGTATTATGACAGCTAGAACGAAGGAAATAAGTGTTTTACCATTAAATCCGACCGATTCGGTAAAATTAGTGAAGGCAAGTATTGCTGAAACAGCTCGTCGAAATAAGATGATCGATGCGGCTGATGCAGAAACTTTAATTGATTTATTGAAAACAGAAACAAACGTTTTATAAGATGAAAAATGTAGCCATTATTGCCCAAACCAAAGAAGGTCAGTTAAACGAAGCCACAAATCAACTTCTATCCTTTGTTTCAAAATTCAATCCAGAAAAAATAATCTTAGTCGTTCTGGGTGAAAATCATTTATCATCAGTCGGTTGTTCGGTTCCAGTAGATGTTATTTCTCTTTCTGATGGCTTATGGGCGGATACCTCTGCTGTTAGTAGTTTAGCAAATGCAGTAAAAGGATATACCGTTTTCGGTATTAAGTCTATTCAAATCGATAATATATTAAGTCTTTTAGCGTCTTGTTTAAAGGCTGAAGTAGTTTCAGGTGTTCAGCATTTGGGCTATTCAGCAGGCGTTTTTTCCATCGGTAAATCAATCTTTTCGGGAAAAGCCATGTTAGAAATTAGCAGCTCAACTGCTTCTATTTTTAGTTTAAATCGCAACTTTGATTTTAGCGATGTGTCCGAATTACCTGCGAAAGCGGTCAATTCAACCTCTGTCCTCACCTATTCATCGGAAAGTAAATCTGCTATAACTGCATTAAAGCCGATTACAGGTACTATTCCATTGCCAGATGCAGCACTTGTTGTTAGTGCGGGAAGAGGACTTAAAGATCCATCGAACTGGACGATTGTAGAAGATTTAGCCAATGCGTTAGGCGCAGCTACTGCTTGTTCAAAACCTGTTTCTGATTTGAATTGGCGTCCTCACCACGAACACGTGGGGCAAACAGGGGTAAAAGTCTCACCTAATCTGTACATCGCATGTGGTATATCAGGTGCTATCCAGCATTTGGCAGGTGTTAATGGTTCTCGAATTATTGTAGTTATTAATAATGACCCAGAGGCACCTTTCTTCAAGCATGCTGATTATGGAATTGTCGGAGATGTAAATGATATCCTTCCAAGACTAACAAAAAAGCTCCAATCACATTAATATTAGCGGTCTAATTGGTACATTTGTGTTTTAATGTAGGCCTTTGAAAGAGTTTATTCCTTTACGAATTTTGTCAGTCAACCCTAGTTCCGTTGGAGCTAGTTCGTATATATTATTATTAGAGTCTATTGATTCTAAGGCTTTGCGTTTTCCTATCGTTATTGGAAGTCAAGAAGCACAATCTATTTCTGTATTCTTAGAGCATATTACGCCTAGTAGACCCTTAACACATGATTTGTGTGTGAGTCTACTAGGATATACTTCCCTATCCGTTCAACAGGTGATTATTACCGATTTCAAAGATGGTATTTTTTATGCTCACCTTGTGATTAATAAAGACGGAGAAATTATCCATGTAGATGCTAGGCCATCTGATTCTATTGCGATAGCCGTGCGATTAGATGTTCCTATTCTTATTTCCGAAAAACTATTACATGATATTTGTATTCCCGACGAGGAGTTTTTGGATGAATTAGAGGAAGAGTATGAGAGTGTAAATAAACCTTCCCCTGTGCGTTCTAAGGCAGAATTAGAGGGATTATTAACTAAGGCTTTGGCAGAAGAGAATTACGAAGAGGCTGCCAAGCTTAGAGATGAAATTGAAAAATTATAGGTATGAAATATTCTAAAAGTTCTCCACAGTCTACCCAATTAACTTTAGTCATTTCGATGGCTAGTTTGGCGTTCATTATTGCCTTATTCTTTCAATTATTTGTAAGCGTAAAATCCTGGGGAAATGAGATTAAGTCTCAGATGAAGATTTATGTCTATTTAAGTGATTCGTTACAAACAGCAGATTTAGCATCGACCATCACCTATTTTAAATCTCGCTCCTATCTTGGAGTTAAGGAATTAAAACCTGACTTGGAATTTAAGTCTAAAGCTGCGATAGCTTCCGAATTCCTTACTTCCTCCCAAGAAGATTATAAATCGCTTTTAGGCGAGGAAAACCCATTCAAGAATTGTTTAATCTTGGGTATTAAAGACGAATTCAAAAATGAAGCTTCTTTCAAGAAAATTGTTTCTGAAATTCAAACTAGACCTGAGGTTTACGAGGTTACCTATCCGAATACTTTTTTAGGATCGCTATTAGGTAAAATTCAGGCTGTAGGTTATGTGGGCTTAGTATTAATCTCCTTATTGACTTTATTTATTTACCTGCAATTAGCTAATAGTATTCGTTTGCACATTCATGGTAATCGGGTATTAATTAAGACGATGCAACTTTTAGGAAGTACGAATGGATTTATTCAAAAACCTTATTTATTAAATGCTGTTTTGGTTGGTTTCCTTGGTGGATTCATCGGTTTTGTATTAGCCGATGGAGCATTTTACTATTTTTCAACTTCTATTCCAGAAATAAAATCGGTGTTTTTTGATCAATCAAATCAAGTTCAATTAGTGCTTGTTTGTGTAGGTTTTTGTACGCTATTTAGTTTAGTAGCGTCTTTCTTTTCTTTATCGAAGTATTTAAAAATTCAACATACAAACCTTTTTTAATATGAGTCAATCTAATATGCCACTAGGCGCGAAGGACATAAAAATTCTATTAATTGGAATTGGAATTATGTTAGTTGGTTTTTTTGTGATGACTATGGATAAGGAGGAATTCGGTTTTGGTTTCTTGGGCTTAACCCTAGGTCCCATTTTAGTCTTAATCGGAATTATCATTCCTATTTTTTCGCTATTTAAGTTAAAGCGTTAATGACTGAAATAGTAAAAACAATCATTTTAGGTATTGTAGAAGGTTTAACAGAGTTTTTACCCGTCTCATCTACTGCCCATTTAATTATTACAGAGAATTTATTAGGAATAGAAAATTCTAAATTCTTGAACTTTTTCACGGTTTTTGTACAACTAGGTGCAATTGCAGCCGTTCCATTACTTTACTTTAAGCGTCTCTTCAGTTCAGGATTATCTATTTACTTTACGATCATCTTCTCCTTCATTCCTGCGGTTATCTTAGGCGTATTATTGGATGATTTCTTAGAAGCTCTATTTCAAGGATATTGGTTCATCGCTGGATCCTGGATTGTTGGTGGTTTAATTTTGATTCGTATCGATACCTGGTTACCCGCAAAATCAGATGCTTTAGAAATCCCTTCTATTTCGTATTTAAAAGCTTTTAAGATTGGCTTATACCAATGTATAGCCATGATACCGGGAGTTTCTAGGTCAGGAGCCACTATAGTAGGTGGTCGTATGCTGGGTCTAAGTCATTCTGCTGCTGTGGAATACTCCTTTTTATTAGGCATCCCCACGATTTTAGGTGCCTGTGCGAAGAAGTTATTAGATTACCGTCATGATTTTGATGTGTTATTTACCAAAGAGCACATTCAGTTTTTAAGCATTGGTACTTTTATCAGTTTTGTCATTGCGTTGTTAACAATTAAATGGATGGTGGGTTTTGTTCGTCAACACGGATTCACCTTGTTTGGATATTATCGTATCATTATTGGTGTCGGTTTAAGTATTTACTTGTGGATGCATTAACAGAAGTTCAAGATAAATTTTACGTCATCAATAAGCCCAAAGAATGGTCTTCATTCGACGTTGTTAAAAAGATTCGTAACCTAGGTCGATTTAAGAAAATTGGCCATGCAGGAACTCTAGATCCTTTGGCTACGGGTATTCTGATTATGTGCGTAGGTAAATACACCAAGAAGATTGATTATTTTCAATCTCTGCCTAAAACTTACACGGGTAAATTAGTTCTAGGAAAAACGACCCCTTCCATTGATTTAGAGACCGAATTTGATGGCGAATATCCCGTGGATCACATTACAACAGATAGGCTTGAAGAAGTTCGTCAATCATTTTTAGGTGTTATTCAACAAGTCCCTCCTATTTATTCTGCGATTAAGTTAAATGGACAACGTTTATTTACACATGCCCGAAATGGGGTGAATGCGGAGGATTTAGAAATCAAGATACGCGAGGTGGAAGTTTATCGAATGGAAATCGATGCGACTCTTTTTCCGGAGATTAGTTTTGAGATTGAATGTAGCAAGGGTACGTATATTCGAAGTATTGTTCGAGATTTTGGCATTAAATGTCAATCAGGAGCCTATATGAGTGAATTAGTTCGAACAAAAATTGGTGATTGGGGTTTAGATAGGGCGCAAGAGGTGTCGGAATTTACTAGTGATAAATATGAAGTGCTTTTATAGCTTTGATACGGTTGAAATTGCTGACTCGACAGCCGTTACCATCGGCATGTTTGATGGTTTGCATATAGGCCATTTAAAGGTGCTTGAGGGGTGTGTGTCTGTTTCCAAATCAAAAAGTTTGAAAACCTGTGTGATCACCTTTTCTAATCATCCTGCAGATCATTTTACGGGAAAGCGAAACGAACTATTGATGCCGATGCAGGAAAAGATTCAGGCATTTGAAGGCTTGGCTATCGACTATTTAGTCATTCTACCTTTTAATTCCTACTTGGTAGAAATGCCAGCAACTCATTTCATTCAAGATTTAATCATTCAAAAGTTAAAGGCGAAGAGTGTCGTATTAGGCTATGATAATCATTTTGGAAAGAATAGAGAAGGTTCGATTTCCTATATTCAAACAAATTATGCCAGTGAATTAGAGGCGGTTTCGATTGATGTAGCTAAAGTGGATGACATTATTGTTAGTTCCTCTCAAATCAAAAAGTACCTATCTGAAGGTCAAGTTTCGAAGGCCAAAGAAATGTTAGGTCATCCTTATGCTATTTCTGGAACTGTCGTACATGGCAATCAAAATGGTCGCAAAATAGGCTTCCCTACGGCAAATATGTCTCTTAATGCAGATAATAAGTTTATTCCTCAATTAGGCGTGTATTTAGTTCAGGTAGAAGTGGAATCAGGTTCTTATTATGGTTTGACGAATATGGGTTATCGACCTACCTTGAATAAGGATGAGGGAATTCATATTGAAACTCATATTTTAGGATTTGATGGAGATATCTATGGTCAACCTATTAGCCTAAAATTTATTGAAAAGATCAGATCAGAAAAGCGATTTGATTCTTTTGATGAATTAAAGAATCAAATCGCCGCTGATTTAGCTTGGGCTAAGTTATTTTTAGCACAAATTCATATAGCTTCCTAAGAAGACTAGCTCGTCTTGTCGTTTTTCTAAAAGCTCTTGAATCTTTTGGTCTAACTTATTGCCTTCGATATCGATGAAGAACCAAAACTTGAATTCATTGGTGTCTTTTTGTGGGCGTGATTCTATTTTTAATAAGTTAATCCCTCTCGTTTCAAAATCCTGTAGTAGAGATAATAAAGCCCCTGGCTTATCATCATTTTTTAATTTAACGGCTAGACTTGTTTTGTCTTTATCCGTCTTCTTTAAATTTTCTACTTTGGAAATGATAAAGAAACGCGTTTGATTCGAATCATTATCTTGAATATTATCAAACAAGATAGGAAGCGAATAGATTTTAGCGGCTATGTGTGAACATAAAGCTGCGCCATCTTCCTCCTCTACGGCTAATTTAGCAGCACGTGAGGTAGAATCTACCTGAACGAAGAAATCCTCTTCCTGACCAGAGAAATAGTCATTTAAGAAACCTTTGCATTGTTGGAAGGCAATGTCTTTAGAATAGATCTTTTTTATTCCCTGAATACCATTGTGCTTAGAGGCTAAGCAGAAATTTACCGGGATAATAATTTCAGATATAACGAATAGATTTTTCTCATTTAAAAGATCCATCGTCTCTTTCACCATTCCTTCTTGGTTGTTCTCAATCGGAACAACGCCATACTTAGCACGACCCGTTTCGACTGATTCAAATACAGATTTGATTGAAGGAAGAGAAATGTAATCTGCTACTGCACCAAAACGCGTTTCAGCCGCCTGATGCGTGAAACTACCCTCGGGACCTAAGAAGCAAATAATTTCAGGTAATTCTAAATTTCTAGATACACCGAAAATTTCAAGGAAAATGGCTTCTATAGCCTCTTTTCTTAGTTTACCCGTAAACTGATTAGCTAAACGATCGATAATTTCTTTCTCTCTATCGGGATGGTAAATAACCGCGTTAGACTCACGTTTTAATTTACCAATCTCCTCAACGAATTCCATTCTCTGTACGAGTAAAGAAAGTATGGAGTCATCGATCTGATCTATTTTGCCTCTTAATTCAGGTATATTCATGCGTATTGTGCTAATTAGCTCAATTTACTAAAATATGAAGATTTAAGGAAGGGAAATAAAAAAAGGATTTGAATAAATCCTTTCCTTAGACTAACAAGATGTGATTCCGTTTGGATTCGAACCAAAGACCTACTGCTTAGAAGGCAGTTGCTCTATCCAGCTGAGCTACGGAACCTTAATCAAAATAAAAAGTCAATTTATAATTGGTGTAAAACACGTCCTCATAAATTGACTTTTGTCGGGGTGGCAGGATTCGAACCTACGACCTCTTGGTGCCAAACCACGCGCGATACCGGGCTACGCTACACCCCGAAAATTGACTGCGGAGAGAGAGGGATTCGAACCCTCGGTACCGTTACCAGTACGCATGTTTAGCAAACATGTCCTTTCGGCCTCTCAGGCATCTCTCC
>JAIXWQ010000014.1 GCA_027491195.1 Cytophagaceae bacterium
GACAGAAATAGAGTATAGATAATAGAGTAGAGAGTATAGAGTAGATTATTCTACAGCCGGACTTTTTGCTAGCGACTAGCGACTAGCGACTAGCGACTAGCGACTAGCGACTAGCGACTGATTATCAGCTTTATTCTTTGTCCTTTATCCTTTATGCTTTACTTTTACAGCATGACAATTCTCTACATCATTCTAGCCCTAGTAGCCGGCGCAGGCGCTACCTACCTCCTATTTCAAGGGAAATTAACCCTTTTACAGAGTCAATTAGCACAAGCAAGTCAAGACCAAGCGAAACAAGCTAGTTTGGAGGCTGAAAATAGATCCCTTTTTGGCAAATTATCACAACTCGAAGGACAAAATGAGACCTTAAAATTGACGGTAGAAAGTCAAAAAGCGGATGAAGACAAACTCCGTAAAATGCTAGTGGATATCAGTAATGAATCGGTGCTGAGACAAGGAAAGATGTTAAGTGATCAACAGCAGGTGAAATTAAACGACGTTTTAAACCCACTGAAGGAGAAATTAAAAGAATTTGAGGAGAAGGTCAACTTAGGCCAAAAAAACAGCTTAGAGCAAAGTACCGTGCTCATGGAGCAAATTAAAAACCTAACAAGCTTAAATCAGACGGTTACTCAAAAAACAGAAGATTTAACGAATGCCCTCAAAGGGTCGAATAAATCGCAAGGAAACTGGGGAGAGATGATTTTGGAGCGCGTTTTAGAAAGCTCCGGATTGAAAAATGGGATGGAATACCAGACCCAATTTGTCACTAAAAACCAAGACCAGGATACGATTAAACCTGATGCGGTGATTTTTTTACCAGACAATAAAAACTTAATCATTGACAGTAAGGTTTCCTTAGTGGCGTATGAGAGATACACGAGCGCTGAAGAAGGAACTGTGGAAAAAGATATTGCTTTGAAAGCGCACATTGAATCCTTGAAAACACATATTAAGGAGCTTTCTTCCAAGGATTACCATACTGCCTTAGATTTGACTAGTCCTGATTTTACTTTGCTTTTTATCCCAATTGAATCGGGTTTTGTGGCGACTATCAGCCAAGATACGAGTTTATTTAACTATGCCTGGGATCGCAAAATAGTATTGGTCTCCCCTTCTACCCTTTTGGCGACATTAAGAACGATTGCTTCTGTTTGGAAGACGGAATATCAAACTAGAAATGCGATTGAAATTGCTCGTCAAGCGGGAGATCTTTATGACAAATTTGTGGGCTTCACGAAAGACATGGAGGATGTAGGGAAACACATCAAAAAGGCTGAAGATGCCCATAACGATGCCTTAAACAAACTCAGCACTGGAAAAGGAAACTTGATCAATAGAGCTCAAAACCTACACAAATTAGGTATCAAATCCACCAAGAAATTAAATCAAGGATTGGTTCAGGATGATGAACCGGAAGAAATAGAGTAAAGATTATAGATTATAGAGTAGAGAGTAAAGAGTTGAGAGTAAAGAGTAGAGAGGAGTTTGAAATATATACTCTGTTATCTATAATCTCTACTCTATAATCTCTACTCTCCTATTTAGCAACCTCCTTTAGCCACTCGCTTGTAAACCACCTTGCTGTCTTTTTCAAGATAGTCACCGTTAACGATTGGGTAAGCATACTTAGGTGCTTTGGATACAAAACGACTTCTGATGACAATTTTGTCGTTTACTTTTAGACTCTTTAATTGAGCTAATTCAGCTTTAGATACTTGACCTAAGGAAAGAATGTAGTCTTCACGATCAATCTTAACCATCAGACCATAACCTAATCGAGATCCATCAGGAAGAGATAACGAAGTCACAATTCCCTGCATATTAGCGTTAGTACGAACAAATTTTCTGATTTTGGCTGCACCTGCATGTACTTTTTTACCTGCTGGAGATGCTTCCCAATTTTTGAATTGAATGCCATCTGGACTAGCTTCCCATTTCTTCAACGCGGCTTTGCTTTCTGCCACTGTTAACGTTTTTGGGGTGGATTTTGCTGTTGTTTCACTAATTGATTCATAAGAAGTGAATAACAATCCGCTCGCTAGTGCAAGTGGCAACATCAATGAATTACGGTATTTTCCCATCCTTTTATTATTTAAACACCTAGATGCAATCGGATTAAAAAAGGTTGCACCACTAATAATTACCGACTAGTGACTAGCGACTGTTGACTAGTGACTAACTTATGCTTTCTTCAAAAACTCCGTTCTCAAGACCATCATCGATTTCTCTACTTTGCCTTCTACTTCGTCAGCATCGTCTGTTAGTCGAATGTTCTTTACCATGGTACCACGCTTAATTACGCTGGAAGAACCACGTACTTTTAAATCTTTGATTACTGTAACCGAATCGCCATCTTTCAAAACAGCACCATTGCTATCGCGAACGATTAATTCTTCATTCTCATCCATTGTATTCTTGTTTTTTGGTTAATTAATGAAAGGCTGAATTATTTATTCCAGCTATTTTTATTGTTTCTAAATCCTAAAAGGCGCTGTGCTAAATCGGGACGCTTCAACTGCGTTAAGCGGTTGCGAATCCAATCCTTGTATTCTGCTTTGTACCAGAAGAAGTATTTGTTTTGATTTTGCTTCTCCTCTCTCGTTTTAGCCGTTTTTACAGGCTGCAAAGTGTAAGGATGAACGCCTGAATAATAAATTACCTCAGCCACCGTCATGGGTGTAGGGGTAAAATCTTGCACCTGTTCTAGGTGGAACCCTAAGTCTTTTGTTTCTGCAGCTAAGTTAGCCATATCCTCTTCTTCACAACCTGGGTGAGAGGATATGAAATACGGGATGAGGGGTTGTTTTAAGCCAAATTTGGCAGAAATCTCATCATATTTCTTCTTAAATGCATGGAAATACTTGAACGATGGTTTACGCATGATGCGCAAAGTGGCATCAGACGTATGTTCAGGTGCCACCTTTAATCGACCAGACACGTGTCTAGTAATCAATTGCTCCATATATTCATCGTGATTTCCATCCTGATTGTTCTTGTTGAAATCATCTACCAGCAGGTCATAACGAACACCAGAGCCTACAAATGCCTTTTTAATAGCTGGATGGCTATCCACCTTGCGGTAAATATCCGTCAAAGGTTTGTGCGATGTATCTAAGTTATTGCAAATCACTGGGTGAATACAAGATGGGCTCACACAGCGCGCACAAATCTCCTCGTCCTTCCCTTTCATGCGGTACATATTCGCAGACGGACCGCCTAAATCAGAAATATAACCTTTAAAGTCAGGGGCTTTAGTGATTTGCTCGACCTCTTTCATGATTGATTTCTCGCTCCGAGAGGCAATAAACTTACCTTGGTGAGCTGAAATCGTACAGAAGCTACATCCTCCAAAACATCCACGGTGCATATTGACCGAGAATTTGATCATCTCGAAAGCGGGAATAGGTCCACGCTTACGGTATTTTGGATGTGGTAGACGAGTATAAGGCAAATCGAAGGATTTGTCCATCTCGACCTCTTCCATCGTCTTGAAGGGAGGATTAATGACTAGGACATCCTCTCCTACTTTTTGGATGATTCTGTTTGCTTGCCACTTATTCGATTCAACTTCTACTATCTTAAAGTTGGCAGCATATTTGATCTTGTCTTCTAAGCAAACTTCATGGCTCGCTAATTCAACCGTTTCCCAGTCGCAGGTAGGTGCTGTTTTTCCTAAGAAAGCGACTTGATTAATATGGGTCAACTCACCTAATTTCTTTCCTTCCTTCACTCCGCGCATGATTTCGCGCAAAGGCTGCTCCCCCATCCCATAAACGAGCATATCTGCCCCTGAATCGACAAGAATGGAAGGGAATAATTTATCAGCCCAGTAATCATAGTGTGTAACGCGGCGCAAAGAAGCCTCGATTCCACCGATCAAAACCGGAACATCTGGGTATATTTCTTTTAAAATCTTCGTGTAAACGGTGGTCGCATAATCAGGTCTAAATCCGGCTTCACCACCTGGAGTATAAGAATCATTCGAACGAAGGCGCTTATTCGCCGTGTAATGATTCACCATGGAATCCATACAACCGGCGGTAACTCCAAAGAAATATTTGGGCTTACCTAGTTTCTTGAAATCACGTAAATCGTCTTTCCAGTTAGGTTGTGCTACAATGCCCACCTTCAAACCTTCGCTTTCCATGATTCGCCCGATCACTGCCGTGCCAAATGCCGGGTGATCCACATAGGCATCACCTGAAATTAAAATCACGTCCAGTTCATCCCAGCCACGTTTTTCTACCTCTTTTTTCGTGAGGGGCAGCCAGTCAGTTATCGGTCTTTCTTCCATAAAACAAAATTAACGGAATTTAGGGGCTAAACCTATTGCACATCCTGCCAAAAATCAGGAATCAATTCACATTTTTTTAGTAAATTCGTTCAAAGAGAAGAATCAAACCTATTTTAAATTGACTACCGCCGAATTAATCTATCAATCCATTACTTCCCTAGCTAATCCAACAGAATTAGCCTGGATAGAGGAAAAAAGAGACGCTGATGCAAAAGGCTTGGCTTTGGCCTTTGTGATGGTGCCGCGGAAGGTTTCAAAAACCCCCATTCAGAAAGATCTAGGATTATTGACAGGGTGGAATTGGCAACACGGAACTGTAGATCAACTTGTTCGCGTTTATTTCTTACTTCAATTAGCAGATAAACAGGAGGGCAAGTCTCAAATCGAGACCTTATTTGATACGGCAGAGATGAATGAATTAGTCGCTCTTTATCGTGCATTACCTGCTCTAATTAAACCAGAAATCTGGTTACATCGTGCCACGGATGCTGTAAGATCGAATATGGGGCCGGTATTTGATGCGATTGCCTTTGGTAATCCGTATCCTAAAACCTATTTCAGTGAATTAGCCTGGAATCAATTAGTTTTAAAATGCATCTTTAATGACAAGCCGATTCACCTGATTGAGGGATTGGATGAGCGGGCAAATCAAGCACTGGCAGATACCTTAGCAGATTTTGCGCAGGAGAGATGGTCGGCTGGAAGGCGCGTTCCTTCACAGGTTTGGCGATTAATCCGTGAATTCGATACAAAATCAAAAAAACAAGACCTCGAAAGACTAGCTGCAAGCCCGGATCCAAACGATCAAATAGCAGCCCAGTTAGTCCTCAATTATAGCCCTCTAGAAGCCTGGAAGGTGTTAGAAAAAGAAGAAACAGCCTATTAATATGTGCCAAAACCCAAACGATTATCCATTAAATCCATCGCATTTCGAAGGATCCTCTGAAGAAAAACAAACGGCTCAAGAAGTGGAAGGCGGCTTTGCAGCCTACACGAAGGGGATGAAGTTTTTCGATCCACACGTGCACATGACTTCGCGTACGACGGATGATTACCAAGCTTTGGCTGATGCGGGTGTGGTAGCCATCATTGAACCGGCTTTTTGGTTAGGTCAACCACGTACGGGTTTAGCTTCGTTCAAGGATTATTTTGCGAGTTTAGTGGGTTGGGAACGTTTTAGATCGTCTCAGTTTGGCATAAAGCATTATTGCACCATCGGCTTGAACTCGAGAGAGGCTAATAATGAAGCCCTGGCGGAGGAAGTGATGGACATTTTACCCCTTTTCCTGCAAAAAGAAGGTGTGGTAGGTGTCGGTGAAATTGGTTTTGATGACCAAACAGCGGCGGAAGAAAAATACTACCGGGCGCAACTTGAATTAGCGAAAGAGATGAATTTGCCGGTGCAAGTCCATACACCACATAGAGATAAGAAAAAGGGGACGGAACGCAGTATGGCCATCGCTTTAGAACATGGCTTAGCGCCTCATATGGTGGTAATTGATCACAATAATGAGGAGACGGTGAAGTCTGTTTTAGACCAAGGTTTCTATGCGGCTTTCACCATTTATCCCTTTACAAAGATGGGAAATGAGCGAATGGTAGAGATCGTAAAGCAATATGGTTCGGAGCGAATTATGGTCAATTCCGCTGCGGATTGGGGAATTTCAGATCCCTTAGCGATTCCTAAAACTGCTGCCTTGATGAAAATTAAAGGCATTTCAGAAGCAGATATTCAGAAGGTGACCTACCAAAACGCCCTAGATTCTTTCGCCCAAAGCGGACAGATCAACGAGGCAGATTTCATTCATGGCTTAGAAATCGATCAATCTTTGAAGTTCAATGGTAACACCGTTCTACGGGGTGGCCAGGCTCCTCGAGTTGACAAAAACTCCATCTTCATCCGCTAATGAGCAAATTAAGAGCCTTTGCTGAATTAACTCGGCCTGCTAATGTCGTGACTGCCTTGTCTGATATCATGGCGGGCTTAGCGATCGTGGACTTTACTTTTGGTCGTTTAGATTACCAGTTCTACCCTGCCCTATTTTTAGGACTTTCAAGCATGTGCCTCTATGCCGGTGGCGTGGTATTCAATGACATTTTTGATCACGAATTAGATGCAACGGAAAGACCTGAGCGAGCCTTGCCTAGTGGGCGAATTAAACGCACTGAAGCCGTAGCTGGTGGCATTTTATTGCTGTCGGTGGGGATTTTTCTCGCATTCTGGCAAAGCCGATTAAGTGGGATTGTATCCATTTTGATTACCCTTTTAGCGTTATTTTACGATTGGAAAGGGAAGCACATGCGGATTTTTGGCCCAATCAATATGGGTTTATGCCGTGCCTATAATCTACTTTTAGGGATGAGCGTATATGAATTAGGTGTTTTAGAGCATTTTCCTGTCATCCTTATTCCACTGATTTACATTGCGGCTATTACCCTTGTAAGTCGGGGTGAAGTACATGGTGGCAGAGCAACTACTCTTTATTTTGCTGGATTCTTGTTTTTACTTGTCCATGCCTCACAACTTTATTTTGCAGAAAAAATTGAATTTGCGCTCGTTTTTGTGCTAGCCCACTTTATCCTGATTTTCAGAAAATTACGCATAGCGATCGTAGAACCAATCGGCAAAAACATCGGATTAACAGTAAAAACGGGGGTTTTGACCCTTATATTGATGAATGCAGCTTGGGTAGCATCGAGCGGACAATGGATCATGGCCCTCTTTGTTTTAGCCTTATTACCCGTATCTTTGGGTTTAGCTAAGAAATTCGCCGTTACGTAAACCTATGCAATCCTTAAAACAACATTTTCAAGTACCGTATTCCTACGAGGTATTCTTCACAGAGCGTCTGTTTGCGGCAGAAAATCGCGTTTTTGCGGATTTCATACAAAACTACGGCACCCCTACTTTTCGCAAGAAAATTCTTTTCGTTATAGATAAGGGGGTAACGGATATTCAACCCAATCTCACAGCTGAAATTGTAGCCTATTTCCAAACGCATTCGCCAGCTGATTTAGCCCCTGAAATCTTAGTATTACCCGGAGGAGAAGTTTGTAAAAATGACCCTCGTTTTTACGAAGAAGTGATTCGGGCCTTAGATGAGCACGGCATTGATCGGCATTCTTTTGTGGCTTGCATCGGTGGTGGTGCCTTCTTAGACATGGCCGGATATGCAGCAGCAATCTCTCATAGAGGCGTAAAATTCATCCGAATTCCGACCACAGTTTTGTCTCAAAATGATTCAGGTGTAGGCGTTAAAAACAGCGTTAACTATTTAGGCAAAAAGAACTTCCTTGGGACTTTTGCGCCTCCAGTGGCTGTATTCAATGATTACATTTTCCTTGAAAGCTTAGGGGAGCGCGATTGGCGTTCTGGAATAGCAGAAGCAGTGAAAGTGTCCCTCATCAAAGACATCAGCTTCTTTACTTGGTTAGAATCAACTGCAGATGCCATGAATCAGCGGGATAAAAAGGTGATGATTGAGCAGATTTACCGCTGTGCCTCGTTGCACATGCAACACATCGCAAGTGGTGACCCATTTGAATTAGGATCAGCTAGGCCCCTGGACTTTGGACATTGGGCGGCACATAAATTAGAATACTTAAGTGATTTCAAAATCCGTCACGGCGAAGCGGTGGCGATAGGTATTGCCTTGGACAGCGTTTATTCCCACTTGATGGGATATTTAACAAAAGAAGAGGTAGACCGTATTGTAGATTTATTACAAAAATTAGGTTTTGCTATTTTCCACCCGGCTTTGGCAGAAAACGATAAAGTAAACTTAACGAACGGACTGAACGAGTTTAGAGAGCATTTAGGTGGCCAATTAACCATCACTTTACTCGAAAAACTAGGCAAGGGAATCGAAGTGCATGAAATGGATTTCGAAATCATCAAGAAATCAGTCGATTATTTAGCCCAAATCGCCTAATATGAAAACACCCTACGGACATCTGAGTTATTGTAGTAATATCCATACGGGGGAGATTTGGACGGAGCACTTTGCGCAATTACAAGCGCATGTTCCAGCGGTAAAAGCACAGGTTTCGCCTAATCAGAAGATGGGTTTAGGGCTTCGATTTGCGAATCAAGCCAGTATCGATTTGCAAGATTCAGCTCGCATTAGCGAGTTAAAGACCTGGCTGAAGGAACAAAATTTATACGTTTTTACGCTCAATGGCTTCCCTTACGGCGGTTTTCACAACACAATTGTTAAAGACCAAGTACACGCACCCGATTGGACGACGACGGAGCGTAGGGATTACACGATACGTTTAGCTCATATTTTAGCCCAGCTTTTAGAGGAGAACGAAGGGGGTATTTCCACTTCCCCACTCTCCTATCGCTATTGGTATAATACAGAGAAAGAACGGGAGGATGCGATGCTGAAGTCAACACAGCATTTGCTAGAGGTAGTAGAGGTTTTAGACCAAATCGCAAAAAAAACGGGTAAGGTAATTCATATCGATATCGAACCTGAACCGGATGGTTTACTAA
Organism: Cytophagaceae bacterium; assembly: GCA_027491195.1. Taxonomy (GTDB): domain Bacteria; phylum Bacteroidota; class Bacteroidia; order Cytophagales; family Spirosomataceae; genus Aquirufa; species Aquirufa novilacunae. The sequence continues at coordinate 8,796 of JAIXWQ010000014.1, forward strand.
GTAACCATACCGAGTTTGTACACTGGTACGAGGAGGTTTTATTGCCTTCAGGAGATGCGTCTCTCATTCGCAAACATGTGCAATTGTGTTTTGATATCTGTCACTACGGGGTAAGTTTTGATGAACCAGAGACAAGTATTGCTGAATTAAAGTCAAAAAATATTCCGGTAGGCAAGATTCAAATCAGTTCCGCCCTTCGCATCGATCTTCGAGATCAGGAAGAGGCGAAAATAGACGAATTAAAGAAATACCGGGAACCGGTGTATTTGCATCAGGTGAAAGCTTTGCGCAAAAACGGCACCTACGAAGAATTCAAAGACTTGGATGAGGCTTTCGATGCCTATCAGCCGGAGACCTACGACGAATGGCGAGTACATTTCCATGTACCTTTATTTTTAGAAAACTACGGATTATTAGGCTCGACTCAAAAAGAGATTAGAGAGACTCTTGCCATTCAGAAGGAAAATCCATTTACTAACCATTTGGAGATAGAGACCTATACCTGGGGAGTATTGCCTGCGGCTTTTCAAGTACCCATTGCGGATTCTATTAGCCGCGAGATCAAAACGATTCAAGAATTGTTAGGCTCATGAAAAAAACCACTGTTATCGATGTAGTAGGGCTCAGCGAAAGTGTAATTTCGGCTGAATACACGCCCTTTTTATATGCTTATATCCAGAAAAAGCAGTTTCAAAAAATCAAACCTCCCTTTCCTGCCGTTACAACGACTTCCCAAAGTGTATATGTAACAGGGAAAAATCCTTCCGAACACGGCATCGTGGGAAATGGTTGGTATGATAAAACGGATTCTGAAGTGAAGTTTTGGAAGCAATCAAATCCCTTAGTTGGAGCTGAAAAAATCTGGGAAGCGGCGAAGAAAAAAGATCCAAAATTTACCTGCGCCAAAATGTTCTGGTGGTACAACATGTACTCCAGCGCAGATTATTCAGTTACTCCCCGCCCTCAATACCATTCGGACGGAGTTAAGGCTCCAGATTGCTACTCACATCCAGCAGACCTACGTGATGAATTGCAAGCTAAGCTGGGCACCTTCCCGTTGTTCAATTTTTGGGGACCTAATGCGAATATCAAATCAACCCAATGGATTGCAGATGCCTCCATTTATGTGGATGAGAAATACGATCCCACATTAAACTTAATCTATCTACCTCATTTAGATTATTGTCTGCAGAAATTTGGAGTAGATTTGCCAGCGATTGCGAAAGAATTGGAAGAAATTGATCAAGTCTTAGAGCAATTGATTACCCATTTTGAGTCGAAAAATGCGGAGATTATTCTACTTTCGGAATATGGTATAAATAATGTAAATACTCCGATTCACCTCAATCGCATCTTGCGAGAGGCAGGGAAGATTGCAATAAGAGAGGAACAAGGATTGGAATTATTAGATCCAGGTGCAAGTGAAGCCTTTGCTGTTTCTGATCATCAAATCGCTCATATCTATTGTAAGAATGTAAAGGAAATCAAAGCACTATTCGAAAAAGTGCCTGGCATCGCGAAAGTGCTTAGCGGAAAAGAATTAGACGAGTACCAAATCGCCCATGAGCGATGCGGTGATATCGTTTTGGTCGCAGATTCTGACAAATGGTTTACGTATTATTATTGGTTAGATGATGCCAAAGCTCCAGACTTCGCACGCTGTGTGGACATCTTCAAAAAACCAGGTTACGATCCTGTCGAAATGTTTATGGATCCTAAAAACCCGCTTATAAAGCTCAGAGCGGCTTATAAATTAGCTCGCAAGCTGTTAGGGTTCCGCTATCGAATGGATGTAATTCCACTCGACGCAACCCTGGTAAAGGGCTCTCACGGAAGTCCATTCTGCGATGAGGCTTATTACCCAGTTTTCATTTCGTCGCAAAATATCAGTCAACAAATACAACCTACCCAAGTATATCAATATATTTGGGAAACTATATTCCCAAAATAACATGAAAAAGATTAGCACCATTTTTGCCTTTGTGGTAGCCATGATGGCATTCAGCACGAACATCCATGCACAAGGAATGGATCCTCAAGCAATGATTCAGCGTCAAGTAGATCGCATGACGAGTGAATTAAGTTTATCGAAAGACCAAGTAGCGAAAATTGAACCTCTCATCGAAGCACGCATGAACAAGATGATGGAATTACGTCAGCAAGGAATGGAGAGAGAAGAAATGATGGCTGAGATGAAAAAAATCAACGATGCACAAGCGGAACAATTCAAAGCAATTCTAACGCCAGAGCAATTAGAGAAATACAAAACGATGCAAAGCCAGGCGAGACCCGGCGGTGGCGGACCAAGAGAATAAAAAAAAGCTCCTCATAACGAGGAGCTTTTTTTATTTGCCTAAAACGATATTCACAATCCGTTTCGGAACTACGATTACCTTAGAAGGGGTTTTCCCTTCCAAATGCTTGCTAACCTGATCATTCGCTAAAACGGCTGCCTCTATTTCCGCTGGCGTCGCCGTCACTGGAAATGCAAGTGTCAATTTCACCTTGCCGTTGAATGATATTGGGTAATTGAAATCATTCTCCTCTAAGAAAGTAGCATTAAATGCTGGGAATTTAGCGGATGAAATGCTTCCAGCTTCCTCACCTAATGCCACCCATAATTCTTCTGCAATATGCGGCGCATAAGGTGATAATAAGATAACCAGTTCGCGAAGAACAGATTTCTTAGAGCACTTCAAGGCTCCTAAATCATTCACACAGATCATTAAGGTAGAAACCACCGTATTAAACGAGAAGCGGTCTAAATCATCTTGGACCTTGCGAATCGCCGTGTGCAATACTTTTAATTCTTCAGGGGTAGCAGGCGTATCCACCACTTTCGAGGTATTTGCCTGATCGTCAAAGAATAAACGCCATACCTTGCGTAAGAAGTTATGTGATCCAGAAATACTATTCGTGTTCCATGGCTTAAATTGCTCTAATGGTCCCAAGAACATTTCATATACGCGAAGGGTATCTGCACCGTATTTGGCAATTAAATCATCCGGATTAACGACGTTAAACTTCGATTTCGACATCTTTTCCACTTCCCAACCACACACATATTTGCCATCCTCAAAGATGAATTCTGCATCCGCAGGAACATCGTTACGGGATTTTTTGAAGGCTTCAATATCTAATACATCGTTTTCTACGATATTCACATCCACATGGAGTGCCGCAACTTCATATTGATCTTTTAATCCGTGAGTTACAAACGTCACTTTCGCTGCATCCTTCAAGCGATAAACGAAGTTCGAGCGACCTTGAATCATCCCCTGATTGATCAATTTCTTCGCAAATTCCTCTTCTGGCACATAGCCTAAATCTTTTAAGAATTTGTTCCAAAAACGAGAATACAACAAGTGACCCGTCGCATGCTCCGATCCACCGATGTATAAATCAACGGCTTTCCAATAGTTAATTGCCTCTTTCGAAGCAAATTCTCCCTCGTTCAAGGCATCCATATAGCGGTACCAATACCACGAAGAACCTGCCCAACCAGGCATCGTCGACCATTCGTAATCGTATTGACCTTGGTACTTCCATTCCGCAGCAGCACGACCCAAAGGTGGCTCCCCTGTCTCGGTAGGTAGGTATTTATCAATCTTAGGCAATTCCAATGGCAATTCTGATTCTTCTATCAAATAAGGCAAATATTCACCGTTGGCTGCTGGTTTGAAGTAGACCGGAACCGGTTCTCCCCAATAACGCTGGCGGCTGAATACGGCATTGCGCATTCTATACTGTACTTTTCCTTTTCCTATCCCCTGTTCTTCTAACCAAGAAACTAAGGTTTCAGTCGCTTGCTTATAGCCCATGCCATTAATCATTCCTGAATTAATGTATTTGCCTTCTTTGGTGTTATCCGCTTGAATGTCGATGTCTTTTTGGGCATCTAAAATAGCAGGAATAGGCAAATCAAAATGCTTCGCAAAGTTCCAGTCACGCTGATCACCTGAAGGAACTCCCATCACAGCACCTGTTCCGTAACCCGCTAATACATAGTCTGCTAGGAATAAGGGAACACGTTCTTGGTTCACAGGGTTGATCACATAAGTTCCAGTGAAAACACCAGAAACAGTTTTTACCTCAGAGACACGGTCGAGTTCTGAACGGGTTTTGGCCCAATTCACATATTCCTCTACCGCTTCCTTCTGAGCTGGAGTGGTCAATTCTTCCACCCATTCGTGCTCTGGCGCTAAAACCATAAAGGAAACCCCATAAATGGTGTCCACACGCGTCGTAAATACCTTTATTTTCTTGTCTGAAACGTTTTCAATGGCAAATTCCACATCCGTTCCCACTGATTTCCCGATCCAGTTGCGCTGTTGTTCCTTTAAGGAATCAGCCCAATCTACTTCCTCCAAACCACGCAATAAACGATCTGCATAGGCCGTAATGCGCATTGACCACTGACGCATTTTCTTTTGCTCGACAGGATAACCGCCACGCTCAGAAACGCCATCTTTCACTTCGTCATTCGCTAAAACGGTTCCTAATTGCGGGCACCAGTTCACTACTGAATCATCCAAATAGGCTAAACGAAAACTCAATAAATAGGCATATTGCTCGTCCGCAGACATCGCATTCCACTCAGAAGCTGAAATTCGATGAACATCTTCATCGCAAACGGCTTTTAAACCGATGGAACCTTTGGCCCCTAAAATAGCCTTCAACGTCTCAATAGACTCCGCTTTATCACTTTCCTGGTTATACCAAGAATTAAATAATTGCATAAAAATCCACTGCGTCCACTTATAATAGGACGCGTCAGACGTTCTAACTTCCCTCGACCAATCGAAGGAGAAGCCCATATTCTTTAATTGCTCAATGTAACGCGTGATATTTTGTTCCGTCGTAATCGCCGGATGCTGACCCGTTTGAATCGCATATTGCTCAGCAGGAAGTCCAAAAGAGTCGAAACCCATTGGGTGCAACACCTCATACCCTTGCAGACGCTTGTAACGCGCCATAATATCAGAGGCAATGTAGCCTAGCGGATGGCCCACGTGTAAACCCGCTCCGGATGGATAAGGAAACATGTCTAGGACATAATATTTCGGCTTTGCCGGATTCACCTGAGCCTGGAAAGTTTTATTGGTTTCCCAAAATCCTTGCCACGCCTTTTCGATCTCTCTGAACTGATACTCTGTACGCATAAAATATTTTTATTGTAAAAGGAGATGCAAATTACGCCTTTTTTATGAAAAAATATTTACTCTACTTTGTTGGTAGATTAAGTAAAGTCTATTAGCTTTGTAGGGAATTAGTAAATCTATGCCTCCAAAAAGAAATTTTCCGAGTATTTTTAATGCCATCCAAACCATCTGGATGCGGGATCGCAGTATCACCGAAGTCATTATTCACATCAGTAATGCCCTTGCATTGATGATCGTGGGGCATCTTTTATTTACCTATTTAACAGCAGAGAAAGTAATAGCCGTTTTCAATACGGTGGACTCCTCGATTCTATATTATGTTTTGGGTGGTTTTATTGCCCAAATGATTGACGGAGCTTTAGGTATGGCATACGGCGTAACAGCCACCACCTTTCTTTTATCCGTGGGCATCACCCCTGCCGCAGCTTCTGCCAGCGTTCACGCTTCAGAGGTATTTACGTCAGGCGTTTCTGGTTATATGCACTTGAAGTTTGGTAATGTGAATTCCAAATTGTTTAAAACGTTAGTGATTCCGGGTGTCATTGGAGCCATTTTAGGAGCCTACTTACTTTCAAGTTTAGAACAATACGCTGGATATATTAAACCCATCGTTTCTATCTATACGCTCTTTTTAGGGGCTATTATTATCCGTAAAGCGATCATTAAACGCCAAGAAAAGAAACAATTGAAACGAGTTGGTTGGTTAGCCTTGTTTGGTGGTTATTTAGATTCCATCGGTGGTGGCGGCTGGGGACCTATCGTATCCTCCACCCTTATCGCTTCAGGACGTCACCCGAAATACACGATCGGGAGTGTGAACCTAACCGAATTCTTCGTTTCACTCGCATCCTCTTTAACCTTTTTCGCTGTGATCGGCCTAGGTTATTTACATGTCATCATCGGTTTAATTCTAGGTGGTGTCATTGCAGCTCCTATCGCAGCACGGTTAGCAAATAAGTTACCGGTGAAATCCATGATGATTCTCGTGGGTATCGTCATCATCATCGTCAGTCTACGTCAGATTATCTTAGGGGTTCCAAAATTTTTGTAGATATTTGCAGTCAATTGTCACAATAGGCTAATGATTGTCAACACAGCTACACTTTTAGAAAAGTTTTTATCCTCCACCGGAGTTTCTACCGATACCCGTAAAATCCAAGCTGGGAATTTATTCTTCGCTTTAAAAGGACCTAATTTCAATGCCAATGCTATGGCGGAAGAGGCCTTGGAAAAGGGTGCGCAATACGCGATTATCGATGATGCGGATTATTTAGCAGGAGAACATACTTTATTAGTGGAAGATGGCCTGCTAGCATTACAAGCCTTGGCAACGGCATATCGCCAGACCTTAACGATACCCATCGTAGGTCTGACTGGATCTAATGGCAAGACCACGACGAAAGAATTAATCTTCTCTGTTTTATCCCAAAAATACCATTGCTTTGCCACAACAGGCAATCTAAACAACCATATTGGTGTTCCACTTTCTGTGCTTTCTATTAAAAAAGAACACGAGATTGGGGTCATCGAGATGGGCGCAAATAAGCAAGGAGATATCAAAGAATTAGTAGATATCGCGCAGCCTACCCATGGTTTAATTACGAATATCGGGAAGGCACACTTGGAAGGATTTGGCGGAATAGAAGGCGTTCGCAAAGGGAAAGGTGAACTTTTAGATTTTTTAAAAGCATCAGGCGGAATTACGTTTCTTCCTCAGCAAGCAAGTGTCGTGACAGAAATGTACCAGGAAAGAGGAATGAATAAGTCGGTAATTGTCAACGAGGCTCTTCCTACCACTTTAGTGGAAGCGAAACCAATGGTACGCTATTCCCTTGCTTCTGGAGAAGTAATCGATTCTCACTTGCCGGGCATCTATAACTTCGAAAATATCCAATTAGCGATTGCCGTGGGTAAATTCTTTCAACTGAGTGATGAACAATGCAATAGAGGGATAGAGACCTATATTCCGAATAATCACCGCTCCCAGTTTATCAAAATAGGATCAAACCAAGTTTTGATGGATGCCTATAATGCGAATCCATCTTCTATGTCTGCAGCGATTTCACATTTTGCGGAAACGGAGGGTACTCCTAAGATTATCATTTTGGGCGATATGTTTGAATTGGGAGATTCTTCCGCCTCAGAACATGCGGCTCTTGGCCAATTAATTGCGCCATTAGGCTTTGAAAAGGTCTTACTTGTGGGTTCGCACATGCAACACGCCTTGGTTCATTTACCATCCGCTTATTATTTCCCAGATAAATTTGGCCTACATACTTGGCTTCAGGATCATCCGATAACTGACAGTTTTCTTTTAGTTAAAGGTTCTAGAGGAATTCAGCTGGAAAGTGTTTTGGCATTTCTAGAAAATTCCAAATAATTGCATTAAATTTGCACTTTATTAAGAAAATACCTTTCAAAAAATACACACAATGGCATCACAATCGGGTACATATGTACCATTCAAAGTTAAAGACATTGCATTAGCAGACTGGGGTCGTAAAGAAATTCAATTAGCAGAAGCAGAAATGCCGGGTTTAATGGCGTTACGTGCTGAATTCGGTGCTGCACAACCTTTAAAAGGTGCGCGTATCGCAGGATGTCTTCACATGACAATCCAAACAGCGGTTTTAATCGAAACTTTAACAGCTTTAGGAGCTGACGTTACTTGGTCATCTTGTAACATTTTCTCTACACAAGATCACGCAGCAGCGGCTATCGCAGCAGCAGGTATTCCAGTTTATGCTTGGAAAGGTATGAACGAAGAGGAATTTAACTGGTGTATTGAGCAGACTTTATTCTTTGGAGAAGATCGTCAACCATTGAACATGATCTTAGATGATGGTGGTGATTTAACCAATATGGTTTTTGATGAGTATCCTGAGTTAATCGAAGGCATCAAAGGCTTATCAGAAGAAACAACAACAGGTGTTCACCGTCTATACGAGCGTATGAAGAATGGCACGTTATTCTTGCCAGCAATCAACGTGAATGACTCGGTAACGAAGTCTAAATTTGATAACAAATACGGTTGCAAAGAGTCATTAGTAGATGCGATTCGTCGTGCCACTGACTTAATGTTAGCGGGTAAAGTAGCCGTAGTTGCAGGTTACGGTGACGTAGGAAAAGGTTCAGCTGATTCATTACGTGGTGCTGGTTGCCGTGTATTAGTGACTGAAATCGACCCTATTTGTGCTTTACAAGCAGCGATGGATGGTTACGAAGTAGTTCCAATGGATGAGGCAGCAACACGCGCAAACATCTTTGTAACAGCGACTGGTAACGTGAAAATTATCCGTGACCGTCACTTCAAAGCAATGAAGGACAAAGCGATCGTTTGTAACATCGGTCACTTCGATAACGAAATCGATATGGAGTGGTTGAACAATAACTACGGTTCTACAAAAGATCAAATCAAGCCACAAGTAGATATGTACACGATCGATGGTAAAAACGTCATCGTTTTAGCAGAAGGTCGTTTAGTAAACTTAGGTTGCGCGATGGGTCACCCATCCTTCGTGATGTCGAACTCGTTCTGTAACCAAACATTGGCTCAATTAGAGCTTTGGGCTAACTCAGCGAACTACGAGAACAAAGTATACATTCTTCCTAAGCACTTAGATGAGAAAGTAGCGTTCTTACACTTAGCGCA
>JAIXWQ010000003.1 GCA_027491195.1 Cytophagaceae bacterium
CCTCGATGTAAATCTTCCAAAGCAACCCGCTCTGTCGTGAACTTAATCACCTAATCTACTCTCAGTCTTGCTCTAGAAACCTTTTGTTCCTAGCGATTGGGAGTGCAAAGATGTAGGATTATTTTATATTCTACAAACCTGCACTCTAATTTTTTTAATTTTTTTTAGGTAGGAGGCTATTCCTAGACTATTTGAAGGATAAAATATAATTTTTCTGCTTTCCGTTTCCGATCAAAAGGAAAGAACCTTTGATTTTGTCGAAATTAAGCGGTGTGGCAGGGTCGGTAATTTTAACCTTATTTACGCTGATGGCGTTGCCTTGGATGGCTTTTCTGGCTTCACCTTTGGAAGAACAAATCAGATTTTCTGTTCCTACACTGAGCAGGTCGGTTAAGTTTTGGCATTCTGATAATAAAGCAGACGAAACTTCGTACACAGGTAATTGTGCAATTAAAGCATCAGAGGCGTTACTTAATAATTCTACCGCATCTTTAGAAAAGAGTAGGGCAGAAGCTTCGATCACTAAGGCACAAATTTCTGCTCCGTGAACGCGGGTAGTTACTTCTTCCGCAATGGCCTTTTGTAAGATACGTAAGTGTGGAGCTTCCGCATGTGCGCGTTCCATCTCTTCGATTTGGTCCTTCGTATATAAGGTAAATACGCGGATTAAACGAGGTACGTCTGCATCAGCCGCATTTAGCCAAAACTGATAAAAGGCGAAAGGAGAGGTTCTGCTTGAATCTAGCCAAACGTTGCCTGATTCTGATTTACCAAATTTTGTCCCATCTGCCTTTGTAACTAAAGGAGTGGTTAATGCGAAAGCTGCGCGTTCCGTCGCATCTTCATCGTGCCCTTCTTTACGGCGAATGATTTCTGTACCCGTGGTGATATTTCCCCATTGATCAGAACCACCCATTTGAAGACGCACGTTTTTGGTCTTATATAAATGATAGAAATCGTATCCTTGTAATAACTGATAGGAGAATTCAGTGAAGGAAATTCCGGTTTCTAGGCGTTTCTTAACTGAGTCTTTGGACATCATATAATTAACGGTTAAGAATTTACCCGCTTCACGTAGGAAACCTAGGAAGCTGAATTCTTTAAACCAATCGTAATTATTGACTAATTCCGCCGAATTTGCACCGCCGTGGAACTCTAAGAATTTCTCTAATTGTGCTTGAATCCCAACTTGATTTGCACGAAGCGTATCCTCAGAAAGAAAATCACGTTCAGCGGATTTTCCAGATGGGTCACCAATCATTCCGGTAGCACCACCTACCAAGGCAATCGGCTTATGACCAGCTAATTGAAAATGCTTTAATAGCATGATCGCAGCTAAATTTCCAATATGAAGACTCGGTGCAGTAGGATCAAAACCGATATAGGCCACTGTCATTTCTTTGGCCAACTGATCCTCTAAACCCGGAATCATATCGTGTAACATCCCTCTCCAACGTAATTCTTCAATGAAATTTGTCATAAATGATTGTTTTTTGCAAAAGTACTAAATATCCTGCTTTTTAAATAATAGAGATGAATCCCCGTAGCTTAGGAAGCGGTACTCGTTCGATAAAGCCGAGTCATAGACCTTCTTCCAATCCTCCCCGATAAGGGCGGTGATTAAGACCAATAAGGTCGATTTAGGTTGGTGAAAATTCGTCACTAGGGCATCGCAGAAGCGAGGCTTGTATCCCGGCATAATTAATAATTCGGTTTCAGCGACCCAATATTTTCGATTATGCTCTTGTAGATACCCTAAAACCGCAGTGAGCGAATCTTGAATCGATACCGTATTTTCACGTCTTTCGTAGGCAAATTCTTTGGGCAAAATAAGTAATCCGTTCTCTAGAGGTCTATTTTCAACAAGCCAAACTCCACTCCAGTACAAACTTTCTAGCGCACGCAAAGCCGTCGTTCCCACCGGAATAAAGGGCCCTCTGTGATTTAAAAGCGTTTCTATCAGGGAAGGAGTAAAGACGATTTGTTCCCGGTGCATCGGATGTTTACTGACATCCTCTTCTTTTACCGGTAAAAAAGTACCAGCACCTACGTGTAATGTGAGGTAAGCTTTTTTAATACCTAATCGATCGATATCTGCTAAAACATCCTCCGAGAAATGCAAGCTAGCGGTAGGAGCTGCCACGGCACCTTGCTTTTCGGAAAACAAGGTTTGGTATCTTTCTGAATCAGAAACTTGGGCTTCTCTTTCCATATAGGGAGGAAGCGGAATTTTGCCTATTTCTTCCAAAACTTGCGCAAAACTCTTATCTGTCTCCCAGCTGATTCGTATGTGATTTAGTTCTCTATTGATCCAAGAGAAAGATAAATCACCTTTAGATAGCACATCGCCTTCCTTCCAGCGCTTTTTATTACCCACTAGGCATTCCCAGCTAGATTCCCCTGTTGCCTCCATCATTTGCTCGGTGGGAGCAGCGTCCGAAAGCGGATGAAGTAGAAAGAGCTCAATCGCCACGCCATTTTCCTTAAATAGTGGAATGCGGGCAGGAATAACTTTGGTATTATTGAAAATTAATAAGGAATTCTCCGGGAGTTGACCTGCTAAGTTGCGAAAGGCGGCGTGGGTAATTTGGCCATCTTGATAAACTAATAGTTTCGAATCATGTCTATTCGCCAGTGGAAATTGTGCGATTTTGGATTCAGGTAGGGGGTAATCAAAAGCCTGAATGGGAATATTCGGCAGTTGAATACTCATAGTTCCTCCTGGAATTTAGGACTTGCAAATAAGCGAAGAGGCAAATAAATCAGCCAAATCAATAGTAGTACAATGCCTAACGAGGGTATGTAGTTATAATCGCTTTGATACGTTCTTTCATCATTCAACATCAATAGGGCTCTTAAAGCCAAGATTAAATAGGTGTTGATGATGGCTGGGAAGAAATGTAACCAGTTGATAAAGGTAGTTTTGATAGTCTCGTCTCCTTTTTCAGCGAAAACAGGAAGTATTTTCCCCCAGTTTTCCCTAGGGATTTTGTCGATTGCTTTAATCAGTAAAAGGCTTAAAACGTTTAGTAAAGTGGTGATTCCGGCAACTAAATAGAAGACTTCTTCCTTAGGTAAAAAACCATCGCCTCTGCCTGTTTCCCCAAAATGTACCGCCGTAGGATCAGGAAGTCCTCTGTAGATAAATAATAAAGAGATTCCGAATGCCACGATGGACAAAATTCGCCAAACTCGGGATGCAAAATGGTCTATCGACATAGTTGATTAAAATGTCTGCAAAATTAGTTTTGAAAATCATACCGACCTAATCTTTATTTCTATTATTTTTGTAAATAACCCCAATAGCATGGCAATTTACACGAAGAATGGAGATGGTGGATTTACCCGCTTGGCGGATGGAAAAGGATTGTCAAAGTCTGACGTTCGGATGGACGCGATTGGTGATATTGATGAATTGAATTGTCACCTAGGTGCTTTGATTTGTGTTATCGAACCTCATTTAGCAGAATACTTGCAAGCGATTCAATCAAGCCTATTTGTTTTGGGTGCTCACGTTGCGAGCGATTCGAAGGAATATTTGGGTAATATGAAGTTGATTTCTTTGCACGATATTGTGCAAATAGAAAAGATGATTGACGAAATTGACAGTAAAATAGAGCCTATGCGCTTCTTTATATTGCCAGGAGGTCATCCCGTTATTGCGGCGGCTCAAATTGCGCGGACGGTTTGCCGCAGAGCGGAACGTAGCTTGATTCGGTGGGTTCAAATAGAAGAAAAAGAAGATTATGCGACTGCGATCGCGTATTTGAATAGATTATCAGATTACTTATTTATGATGTGCCGTTATTTGCACCATTCATTAGGCATCCCTGAGATACCTTGGAATTCCGGCAAGTAGAAACAAAAACTTATGCAAGTTACCATTCAAAAAACGCCTAAATCTCGCCTAAGCGAGGTAGATTTTGACAATTTGGCTTTTGGCCGCAGTTTCGCTGATCACATGCTCGTCGCTGAATATGCAGATGGAGCTTGGAAGTCCGTCCAAATTCAACCTTACGGCCCTTTGTCTTATCAACCCGCGATGATGTCTATTCATTATGGTCAGGCAATTTTTGAAGGAATGAAGGCGTATCGCTCGAAGCAAGGCGAGGTACTCGTTTTCCGTCCAGAGGAAAATATGAAGCGCTTTAATAAATCGGCAGTTCGTATGTGTATGCCGGAGGTTCCAGAAGAAATTTTCTTAGGGGGATTGAAGCAATTGATTCAATTGGATAATGCTTGGGTGCCGGAAAAAGACGGTTGTTCTTTGTACATCCGTCCGTTTATGTTTGCAACAGATGAGTATGTGGGCGTTTCTCCATCCACTACCTATAAATTTATCATCTTCAATTGTCCTGTAGGATCGTATTATTCAAAGCCTTTGCGTGTACGTGTAGAGACTGAATACATTCGCGCAGCAAAAGGGGGAGTAGGTTTTGCTAAGAATGCCGGTAATTACGGCGGTTCATTATTCCCTACGATAGAGGCGAACAAGGCGGGATATGATCAAATTATCTGGACAGATGCGGCGACACATCAATATGTAGAGGAAGCGGGGACGATGAACCTGATGTTTATCATTAATGGAGCTTTGGTGACTGCGCCTACAGGTGATACCATATTAGATGGAGTGACACGGAAGTCAGTGATTCAGATTGCCAAAGACTGGGGCGTCGAAGTCCAAGAGCGTCTCTTATCTGTGAAAGAATTAGTGGAAGGAATTAGCTCAGGAGCGGTAACCGAAGCATTCGGGGCTGGAACTGCTGCAGTGATTGCGCCTATTCAGACGATCGGTTTTGAAGGTAAAGATTACGAATTACCAGCTCGTAAGGAGAGCGATTTCTCTGCCAAAGTGTTCAACGAGATCAGCCAAATTCGATTAGGCGAAATCGCTGACACCCGCGGTTGGATTTATAAAATTTAATTAGCTGCTTTTAAGCTGATTTTAATACCCGGATCTTTGGGAGTACTAACGTTCTCTAATTGGATTCGGGTATTTTTATTTTTAGTCCAAAGAACTTGCGTACCTTTTGTCTCAGATGGGCCAAATTTTACCTCTAAATAGCCTTTCCATTGATCAATTAAAGGCTGCACATCTTCTGCCGAATCAACGAAAATATCAAAGGTGATTTCTTGGAGTTTATTTTGATCGTTTGGGATGTAAGTGATATCGCTAAAATTCAAATCGGTATCATCGAAATAAAGCGTGTAGGATTTCCCTTTTTCGGGTTGAGATTCGGCTACTTCTAACGAGTCGTTAATGGTGGAGAAATCTTGACCCCAGGTCGTGTTTCGAACAATATTTGTTGGGCTTACCGTCAGCTTTTGAACCCATTCGCCACTGGCTGACCAAGCTGTCGCGACTGCTTCTGTTTGCTGGCTATCCTTGTTTTCTGCTTGTTTTTCCTGACTGCAGGAATGTAAGATGATTACTACAGTTCCGGAAATAAAAAGGCTCAAGAATGGAACGATTAGTTTATTTAACGGGTTCTTCATACAAATGCAAAAGGGAGTGAGAATTTTTATTTACCAAAAATAGATGAATTTCGCCATTGATGATAAAAAATGTTATTTTTGGGGAAATATAATCGGATTATAGGCTTTGGCCTTCAAGATATATAAGATTATTAGTGGTTAGGTATTTTTAAAATGAGCTGGTTTTTAACCGGCTTTTTTTTTGCCTAAAACTCCCGACCGATACTAACTACGAGGCCAGATTTTCCACTATTAATGACAGGGACGCCTAATTTACATACGAAGTTATAATAGGTAACGATGTCGAATCCAAGGCCCATGCCGTAAATCCATCGATTTGAAAAGCGACTATTAGTTAGCTCAGGGCTCGCTTGATAAACATAAGCGAAATCGAAGAATACGGTCGGATAAACAGCAATAGGCACTTGGTTGAATTGCTTGTACGGAATAAAGCGAATGGGAATTACCTTATTATAAAGTTGGTATTTAAAGGTGTTTTTAGATAACAAGTAATTCGTTCCATCGATGACGTTCAGTTCGTAGCCACGCACATTATCATTCCCATATCCCAGGGCTTGTAGGTTAGCATAGGGGATATTTCTATTCTCTTGCGTCAATTTGCCTTTCCAGGATGTAGTGATGAAAAAATTCGACCCTAAATCAAAGAAATAGGAAATGGATGCTCGTAAATCCCAATAATTCAAAGCGTCTTGCGCCAGAATACCAAAATAATTATACGCAAAATCAAGCTTTTTTCCTCTTAAAGGATAGGGCGCATAATCCCGAAAATCATACGAATACGCATAGGTTAGCTGTAGGAAATTTTGCTCATTCGATCCCTTGTAATAGTAATTTGGGTTTAGTAGGCGAATGGTATCTGATACCACAGAGTGACTGTAGCGCATCTCTGCAAAGTGGAAATCATAGAATTTAATTCTTTTTCGAAAGCTTAAGGCTCCGCTCCAGCGTTCACGTAAAATTTTATCTGAACTTAAAATTTGTAGCGTGTCGTTTCTAGTTCTGACGGCTAAATTTTTATTCGTGGTATAACTAAGAGCTGCCCCTATACCTAGGGTCTTTTTAGGATCAATATAGGGGTTAGAATAGCCCAATTCCAGGCGCTGCGTAAATCCAGTTTCTGCTTTAAAGCTGAGCCTTTCGTTTCTACCCCTAAAATTATTGTGAATTAAGTGGGCTCCATAAATCGTTCTACTAAAAGAATGACCTTTAGACCACCATTCGTTTAAGTTCCGATCAGCTAACTGAAATATGGGGTAGCCTAGTAAATACCACTGCTCGAGAAACTCATAGGTAATTTCTATATGTTCGGGTTTGTTTTGGTGGTAATCACCTTTCACCCAAATGAAAAGATTCGTATTGTTTAATTTTCGGCGATTAAACTCAAGTCGAGCATCTAATTCTGACACTTGCAAGGTGTCACCCGAGTGCAAATCCAATTCTCTTCGCAGGATATTGTCACGTGTTTTTTCGTTCCCTTTGAAAATGACGCTGTCCACGATGACGAATTGCGCTTTTGCACTATTAGGAATCGTGGTAAATAATAATAATAAGAAAAGGAGGCGGAGCATTTTCACCTCGCAATTTAGTCATTTAGAGCGATTTATTCATAAATAATCGTTTCAGGGCTATCATACCAACGTTCGAAATTCGCCTGGTATTTTTTCTCGATGGATGGCCGTTTAATCTTCATTGTAGGCGTCAAACATTCATTTTCAATGTTCCAATCTTCTTTTACGATGACCACCTTTTTTAAATGTTCATAATTTTTTAACAATGGATTAACCTCGTCTTTTAGGTTTATCAAGTCTTGTTCGATCTCCTCTTTTGGCTTGATTTTTGCCGCTGCACTAAGCACAACAAGAACAATCGGTTGTGGTAAGTTGACGCCCACCACACAGACTTGTTCCACCAATTCATGTGTACCAATTTTGTTTTCTATTGGAGCGGGTGCCACGTAATGCCCTTTGGCCGTTTTGAAATTATCTTTAACTCGCCCAGTAATAGAGAGGAATCCTGCCGAATCCAAGGTGCCTTGATCGCCGGTTTTTAGCCAGCCATCTGAGGTGAATAAATCATTCGTTAATGCCGGTTCCTTGAAATAGCCTGTTGAATTATAAGGTGCCCGCATCTGAATCTCGTTGGTTTCAGGATCAATTCGCGTGTCGCAGTCCGGATGCACTCTGCCTACAGAACCTAGTTTGATTTGATCTCTAGGCATGACGGCATTCAAGCCCATATTTTCGGTCATACCGTAGGCCTCCTGAATGAAAATGCCTAATTTTTGAAACCAGATCATCAGTTCCTCAGAAATGGGTGCCGCCCCTGTAACAGCTAGTTTTGTGCAGTCTAAGCCGAGTCCTTTTTGGATCTTTTTTTGAATGATATTTTTCAAAATAGGAATCCGCAAGAAGAGATCTAATTTCTTTTGACCTCCAATTTTCTGTAGAATACCTTCTTGGAATTTCGCCCAGATTCGCGGTACAGCTAGGAAATGGGTAGGTCTAGCGCTTGCTAAATTTTTCGCAAAAGTATCGAGGTTCTCGACAAAATAGATGGTGCCTCCTGCCGCTGTTCCAGCAAATTCGACAAAGTTTCTCTCTGCGATATGGCATAGGGGTAAATAGGAAATAAATCGTGCCCAAGGTTGATCTAATAACGCAATTTCTCTGGCCATATTGATGCCTGCTTCGATACCGCCATAGGTAATCATAACTCCCTTAGGCATTCCGGTCGTGCCAGAGGTGTAAACAATGGTGGCGATGTCCTCGGGTTTCGGCTGAGGTAAAGACGCGATTTCATTTTCTGTTTTCAGAATCTCCGCCCATTGATGACCCGATTTTTCCGAACTTTCTGGCGTATGTATCACAAGGACGTGCTCCGGAATTGCCTCTTTGATTTTGTCCCAATGATCTAATTTACCTACAATCAGGATGGAACACTCCGAATGCACTAAAACCTGATGCAATTGGTCTTTCGTTAACGTGGCATAGAAAGGGACTGATATGCCTCCCGCAGCTGCAATTGCCAAATCTGCCATCATCCAATGGGCCGAATTTTTGGCTACTATTCCAACATTTTTTGATTCCTCTGTTAGATGTCTCTGTAAAAAATGAGCGATCTTTTTAATCTCCACTGCGGCTGCCGCATAGCTATAGTCAATGTATTGATCGCCATGTGGTTGTCTTAAATAAAGGTTGTTTGGAGTGGTATTTGCCCAATGAAGGAAATTCTCCAAGTTGCTTTGGTAATGAGAAATCATGTAAGGTATTTAGAGGAATTTAAGAGGGAAAAATAAAACTTATTTCCTTTAAATCATAGGATTCTACCGTGAATTCTTTTTCAATTTCCAATAATCCCTGTTCATTAACCCCTAGAATTTTGCCCTCAAAACGTTCATTGCCAGCTTCGTAGCTCGCCCATTCTTGTCGTCTGAACAAGCGCTCATGGTAGTGCTCATCGATTTTTTCAAACTGTCCTTCCTTAAAGAGGGTATAGGTGTTTTCGATCCCTTGGGAAATATAATTGTAGACCTCTGGAAGAGAAATGGGATCTTTCAGTTCTAAATAGCAACGGAGTGAGGTTCCTCTAATTCCTTCAAAATTGAGTTGATTGATATTTAGTCCGATACCTATGATGGAAAAGCTCCACTTTCCGGCTTGGAAATTATTCTCAATTAAAATCCCTCCTAATTTGACTCCATCCAGGTAAATGTCATTGGGCCATTTGATTTCAAAATTGAAATTTTCTCCCTGCGTAGCACGAGACCAAGCCTCTAGTCCATCCAAGATGCCATTCGCTACGGCTTTGCTTAGAAAGAATTGTTTTTCGAGCAGTGCATGAGATGGTCTGAGTAAAATGGAAAGGGTAAGATTTTGATGTGGCTCGGCTTGCCAGGTGTTTCCTCTTTGTCCTCTACCGGCAGTTTGATGACCTGCAATCCAGGCAAAACCTTCTGGAATTTCCCCGTTTATAGCCTCCTCAAAGGCGATAGAATTCGTCGATGGACAAATGTCTAGATATTTACTGTTTTTGCCAATGTAGCGGGTGGGAGCTTGGTAATTGTTCAATTATTATTTGTAATTTTAGGGTTACAAGAACAAATTTAGATTTTTATTCGTTATTGGTTTCTTGTTACACAAATTAATACAGAAAAACATTTATGAGTAAAACTCTTAAGAAAGTCGCTAAGCAAGTCGATGCGTCAGAGGAAATAGTGAGCTGGGTGGTAAAAGGCATGCAGGATAAAAAAGCGCAAGAAATCACGGTGTTGGATTTACGTAAAGTAGATAATGCTTTTACGGATTTCTTTGTGATTTGTTCAGGTACATCTGACACACAAATTGATGCGATCGCTGATTCAGTGGATAAAGAAGTGTGGGAATCTGGTAAAATTCACGTACATGCGGTAGAGGGGAAAGCAAATCGCGAATGGATTTTAATGGATTATTATGACGTGATTGTTCACGTATTTTTGAAAGATAAACGGGCTTTTTTCAAGCTTGAGGAATTGTGGGGTGATGCAAAATTCACTGTTATTCCAGATTAATTTTATTTTAGATTTATAGAACCTTATCACCCATCAGGGTGTTTAATGCCCAACAATAAAAATCAAAATGGCCAAACAAGGGAATAATTTTAAAAACGCGAAACGTTCAGGCTTACAGCCTCGTATGCCTAAAAAACCAGTCGGAGGATTCCAAAGTTGGATGGTCGTAGGTTTAGTGTTAGCGGTTGTTAGTATGTTTTTCTTTTCGAAGGAAACAACATTGCAGCCTATCACAATCAAGCAATTTGAATCGATGTTGATTCAAAAAGAGGTGGAGAAAGTGGTGATTGTAAATGATAAAATTGTGGAAGTAAGTCTTAAGCCGACTTATATCCCGAAGTATTTCAAGAAAAACACGACGCAGAAATTAGTTCCTGCTGCGCAAGTTCCTCACTTTGAATTTGAGATTAATTCGAAAGAAAGCTTCGAGCGTTTCTTAGAAGATCGCCAAAAAACCTTCCCTCGTAATGAGCAAATTATGGCCTCTCCGGAGACTAGAACGGGTCCTTTAGACTGGTTAGGGACTTGGGGATTCTTCATCTTAATGGGTCTGAGCTTCTATTTCTTGTTCTTTAGAATGGGTGGTGGAGCCGGTGGCGGAGGTCAAATCTTTAACATTGGTCGGTCCCGTGCTACGCTGATTGAAGGCGAATCGAAAGTGAAGATTACCTTTAACGATGTTGCTGGTTTAGACGAGGCGAAAGAGGAGATTCAGGAGATCGTAGAGTTCTTGAAATTCCCGAAGAAATTCACTGATTTAGGGGGTAAAATCCCGAAAGGAGCCTTATTAGTAGGCCCTCCAGGTACAGGTAAAACTTTGTTAGCGAAAGCTGTTGCAGGTGAAGCTGGTGTTCCTTTCTTCTCACTTTCAGGTTCTGATTTCGTGGAGATGTTTGTCGGGGTAGGCGCTGCGCGTGTGCGTGATTTATTCAAGCAAGCGAAAGAAAAAGCACCTTGTATTATTTTCATCGATGAGATTGATGCGGTCGGTCGTTCCCGTGGTCGTGGTTCTATGCCAGGAGGAAACGATGAGCGCGAAAATACACTTAACTCCCTTTTAGTGGAGATGGACGGTTTTGCAACAGATTCAGGTATTATCATCATGGCGGCAACAAACCGTCCAGATGTATTGGATCCTGCTTTATTGCGTCCAGGTCGTTTTGATCGCCAAATCTCGATTGACAAACCCGATATTATTGGTCGTGAAGCGATTTTCAAAGTGCACTTGAAGCCATTGAAATTAGCCGCAGATACAGATCCGAAAGAATTAGCTGCTCAAACACCAGGTTTCGCTGGTGCTGAGATTGCGAACGTATGTAATGAGGCGGCTTTAATCGCGGCGCGTCGTTCTAAGACAGCAGTTGACATGAACGATTTTCAAGAAGCGATGGATCGCGTAATTGGAGGTTTGGAAAAGAAAAACAAATTGATTTCTCCAGAAGAGAAGAAAATTGTTGCCTTCCACGAAGCAGGACACGCCATTGCAGGTTGGTTCTTAGAGCATGCGAATCCTTTAGTAAAAGTTTCCATCGTACCTCGTGGGGTGGCGGCTTTAGGCTATGCGCAGTATTTGCCTAAGGAGCAATTCTTGTACCGAACGGAGCAGTTAATGGATGAAATGTGTGTGACTTTGGGTGGTCGTGCGGCAGAGGAAATTGTGTTTGGCAAGATCTCTACAGGTGCTCAAAATGACTTAGAACGTATCACGAAATTAGCCTACTCGATGGTGACCATTTATGGTATGAATGAGAAGTTAGGTAATATTTCTTATTACGATTCCAAAGGCTCAGAATACCAATTTAACAAGCCATATTCAGAAACGACAGCCCGTGAAATTGATGAGGAAGTTCGCAAAATTATCAAAGAAGCGTATGATCGTACGAAGAAGTTGTTGAAATCGAAACAAGATAAATTGACGATTTTAGCCGAGCAATTATTGCAGAAAGAGGTCTTATTCCAAAGCGATTTAGAGGCTTTAGTGGGTCCTCGTCCATTCGAGCAATTGACGTCCTACCAAGAGTTTATCAAGGGGGAGACGGAGAAAAAACGCAAGGATGCAAAAGATGAGCGTGATTTAGCAGAGGAGAAAAAGAAGGCTCCGGCGAAAGTGGTAACAGCGAAGAAAGCGCCAGCAGCGAAAGCTACGGTAGCAAAAGCTCCGGCTAAAAAAGCGCCAGCTAAAAAGCCAACAGCGACGAAAGAAGTGGCTGCAAAGCCAAGAGCTAGAAAACCAAAATCGACAGATAGTTAATCAATTGGGTGCCCAAAAGGGTGCCCATTTTTTATATGATTCACCTTAATCTGACATCAGGGAAAAAAGTGTATTTCGCATCGGATTTTCATTTGGGGTTTCCGGATGAGATTAGGTCAAGAGAGCGGGAGAAAGCGTTGGTTTCCTGGTTAGATCAGGTTCAGAAAGATGCCCAAGATCTATTCTTGATGGGTGATTTATTTGACTTTTGGTTCGAATACAAGACAGCTGTTCCGCGCGGCTTTGTTCGCTTTCTAGGTAAGCTTTCTGCACTCGCAGATCAAGGAATTCAGATTCATATTTTTGTGGGTAATCATGATCTTTGGATGTGGGATTACTTGGAAAAAGAGTTGGGCGCGAAAATCTACAGAGAGCCTAGTGATTTGAAAATCACTACCGCTAACAAATTATTCCAATTACATATTGGTCATGGAGATGGTTTAGGTCCTGGTGATACGGGATATAAAATATTGAAGAAAGTATTTACGAATCGACTGGCACAATGGCTTTTCGGGTTCCTGCATCCGAATGTAGGAATCAGTTTGGCGAACTTTTGGTCCTCCACACGAAAAGAAAGTACTCTAGCGAAAGGGGAAGATGCTTTTCAAGCAGAAACTGATTTTATTTTAGCCTATGTACGTGAAACAGCTGCTAAAAAGCCGGAGATTGAAAGCTTTGTTTTTGGCCATCGTCATCATCCAATGGCTTTCCCTGTAGGACCTACGGCTACTTATTATAACCTAGGGGATTGGTTTAATCCTCAATTTAAAAATGCATATTACCTCCAAATTGATGAAAATAAAATCGACTTTATTCATTTTAACGCTCCTTCTGGCGTTTAACTTGTTTGCTCAACAAAGTACGGAACAATGGCGTCCTGCCATTCATTTTACCCCTAAGATTAACTGGACAAATGATCCAAATGGATTAATCTATATTAACGGCAATTACCATCTTTTTTACCAGCATAATCCGAAAGGCAATGAGTGGGGAAATATGAGCTGGGGTCATGCAAAAAGCAATGACTTGTTGCATTGGGAGGAGTTACCTGTGGCTATTCCACATGGCAAAGAATTTATATTCTCTGGATGTGTGGTCTATGATAAGGACCACGTTTCGGGCTTAGGGGATCCCACAAAGCCTTTATTGATTGCTATTTATACGGCTGATTATCCCAATACCTTGCAAGAGCAGCATTTGGCTTATTCAAATGATGAGGGATTGACTTGGACGAAATACGATAAGAATCCGATTTTAAGCATCAATTTGAAGGATTTCAGAGACCCTAATATTATTTGGCATGCCCCATCAAATCAATATGTCATGACGGTGGTGAAGCCGTGGGAATATACGGCTCAGTTTTATGGGTCAAAGGACTTGATCCATTGGTCTCTATTGAGTGAATTTGTTCAGCAGGGTGATATCGATATGATTTGGGAATGCCCTTCATTATTGGAATTGCCGGTGGAGAATTCGAAGGAAACGAAATGGGTATTAGCCCTATCGAGCCAAGGACCTTACAAGAAAACTGTGGGTATGCAGTATTTTGTAGGAGATTTTGATGGCAAAACCTTCAAGAATGATGCCCCGAAGGAGCAAGTTAATTATGTGGATTTTGGGCGTGACTTCTATGCAGCCATCCCTTTTTACAATACGGTGGACAAAGAGACTTTTTGGTTAGGTTGGATGTTAAGCTGGTCCTATGGAAAAGAGCAACCGACCTTCCCTTGGAAAGGCCAAATGTCATTAGCTAGAACCTTGTCATTGGTACACACTTCTCAGGGTTTAAAATTAAAGCAGGTATTCAAGCCTAATTTTGCCAGTCAGAAGCCTAGTTTTGAGGCTAAAAACTTGGTTATTGACGGGTCCAAAACGCTTTCAGGAATCAAGTTTCTTCAAAATAAGACCTATATGGTTGAGTTGCGAGTAGATGCGTCACGTGCAAAGCAATGGGGACTTGAAATAGGGGATGAGGCGAAAGAAAACCCTGAATTAACTCGGATAGGATTTGATGAAAAGAGCCAAGATTGGTTCATTGATCGCCGCATGAGTGGCGTTATTCCTGCACCTGGATTCGATATGATTCAATCAGCGCCTTTTGTGTCGGGTGGGGATAAAGTTTTTCAATTAGTAGTGGATCGCTCCACTTTAGAGTTATTAGCGCAAGATGGAACAGTGGCTATCAGTTCATTGCGTTTTCCAAAGAACAAAGAATCCCTAAAATTAGTCGCACAGGGAGGCGAAATTAGAGTAAAGGAATTGCGTATTTGGGAGATTAAATAGCGATTTTTCGTTATCTTCACAGAATTGTATTTTAACCAAGAAACGAATGTCGCAATTTCATACACGCTTAGAGGTCATGTCAGAATTGGCCAAAAACATGGACACCTACGTAAAGGACTACTTAGTCCCGATCGAGACCAATTGGCAGCCAGCAGACATGTTACCTGATGCGACGAAAGATTCGTTCTTTTCGGACGTTAAAGCCTTACAAGAAGCTGCGAATGAATTGCCTTACGATTATTGGGCAGTTTTAGTGGGTGATACCATCACGGAAGAGGCTTTGCCTACGTATGAGTCATGGTTATTAGGTATGGATACGGTGAATCATGTAGACCAAAATGATGGCTGGGCCCGTTGGATTCGTACCTGGACGGCTGAAGAAAATCGCCACGGAAACCTGTTAGGCACCTATTTGTATTTATCTGGAAAGGTAGATATGAAAGCAGTGGCAGTATCCACACAATACCTAATCGCTGATGGTTTTGACATCGGAACTTCCGCAGATCCTTACCGTAATTTCGTTTACACATCGTTTCAAGAATTAGCAACGAATATCTCGCACCGTCGTACCGCTTCTTTAGCGAAACAACACGGTAATTCACTTTTATCTCGTATGTGTGCTCAGATTGCTGCAGATGAGCTTCGTCACCACAAAGCCTACCGCGCTTTCGTTTCTGAGATTTTCAATTTAGATCCGAACGAAATGATGCTCGCTTTTGCGGACATGATGAAGAAGAAGATTGTGATGCCGGCGCATTTCTTACGCGAAATTAATGGGGCGAAAAGTTCTTTATTCGAGCATTTCTCTGACGCTGCTCAACGTTTAGGTGTGTATACGACACAAGATTATGTGACGATCATGCGCGGATTGATTAGTGATTGGAATATTGAAAATATGACGGGATTAAATGAAACGGCAGAAAAGGCACGTGATTACGTAGCTAATTTGCCAGCCCGTTTAGAAAAATTAGCAGATCGAGTTAAGGTGCCTGAGTTAGCGTATCCTTTCTCTTGGATTGCCTAAATATGTCGAAGAAGTTATCCATGGATGAGCTGAATAGGCTCGATGTTTCTACTTATAAAACCACGGAAAAATTCCCTTATGTGATCGTTTTAGATGACATCAGGAGTATGAATAACATTGGCTCCGCTTTTCGAACAGGGGATGCCTTTAAATGTACTGCCATACACTTGTGTGGGATTACTGCGCAACCGCCTCACAGAGAGATTTCTAAGACCGCTTTGGGGGCAGATGAATCAGTAGACTGGCTTTATTTTGCCGATGCGGCAGACAGTCGCAAGGCATTGCGTGAGGCAGGTTATCAAATCGTCTGTGTGGAACAAGTACAAGGTTCTGTATCGCTAGAAAAATTCAACCCTGTTCAAGATCAAAAATATGCTTTCGTATTCGGAAACGAAGTTTTTGGAGTAAACGATGCCTGGATTCAGGAGGCGGATTTTAGTTTGGAGATTCCTCAATTTGGGACCAAACATTCGCTGAATGTTTCGGTGAGTATGGGTGTAGTGATTTGGGATTTTGTCTCTAAAATTATCGCCTAAATTCATTCATCCTTTGTACGTTGCGTTCATCCTTTTACCAGGATCTGAACGCAATTTTTGTTTAAATTCGTTTTATTAAATTCAGTTTATGATACTATCTATTCAAAACGTGGTAAAGCGATATGCTGAACACACGGCGCTGGCTGGGGTAAGTTTAGAGATACCGAAGGGGCAGATTTTTGGCCTATTAGGTCCGAACGGTGCTGGTAAAACATCGCTTATTCGAATTATCAATCAAATAACGGCACCAGATGAAGGTCAGGTGATTTTTGATGGTGAATTATTGCAGCCTAAACACGTCGAACAGATCGGTTATTTGCCTGAGGAGCGCGGTTTATACAAAAAGATGAAGGTAGGGGAACAGTTGATGTATTTAGCGCAATTAAAGGGCCTTTCTAGGACTGAGGCGCAGAATCGATTAAAGGATTGGTTTATTCGCTTGGATATTAAAGATTGGTGGAATAAACCGGTAGATGATCTTTCCAAAGGAATGCAACAAAAGACCCAGTTCATCGCCACTGTTGTGCATGAACCTAAATTATTGATTTTAGATGAGCCATTTTCTGGCTTTGATCCCATCAATGCGAATATGTTGAAAGAGGAGATTCTGGGTTTAAAAGAGCGCGGAACGACCATTTTATTCTCCACTCACCGAATGGAATCGGTCGAGGAATTATGTGATAGTATCGCACTAATTAATCATTCTCAGGTCGTTTTAACCGGAGAGAAAGAGGAAGTTCGCAATCGATATAAGAAGGATGAATATGCGATTAAGTTTTCAGGTACCCTATCAGACACGGATGACTTTCAGGTGGTATCGGTGGATGATGCTGGGCAGTCGGCTATTATCAAATTAACGCAAGCAGATGGTACCAATAAAGCTATTGCAGCCCTGATTAAGCAGGTGGATTTGCAGGAGTTTAAAGAGGTAGTACCCTCCTTTAACGACATTTTTATTCAAGTAGTAGAAGAAACGAAATAAGCAATGAACAAGATATTATTAGTCATTCAGCGGGAGTATTTGACCCGAATTCAAAAGAAATCGTTCTGGATTGCGTCCCTTTTAGGTCCTATTTTAATTACGGCTATTTATGCGGTCCCTATTTGGTTAGCTATGCAGGATAAAGAGGTGAAGCGAATCGAGGTAGTCGATGAGAGTGGATTGTTTCAAACAGCAGATCTAGTGGATAAGGAGGTGGAATTCAAGTTAGTCAAGAAGCCTGTGGCTGATTTGAAAGCTAATTTTGCCAAAGAAGGTTATACCGCCCTCGTGCATCTTCCGAAGGATATTTTGACCAACGGGAAGGATTTGAAAATATATTCAGAAAAGAATCTAAGCCTCTCCTTGAAGTCTTCTATTGAGCGCGTTATTGAGAAAAAGGTACGTGCGGTATTGATGAAAGAGGCTGGAATTGCCTCGGAAGTTTATGAAAAAACACAGGTAGATGTGGGGAGTGAGACGGTGACTGTGTCAGAGTCAGGTGATGAGACGAGTTCTTCCTCTGGAGGCGCGATGATTTTAGCGGGTGTTATGGGGATGTTGTTGTATATCACGCTATTATTATATGGATCTCAAGTAATGAATGGGGTGATTGAGGAGAAAAGCAGCCGCATTATTGAGGTGATTATTTCATCGATTAAGCCTTATCAGTTAATGCTAGGTAAGATTTTAGGCGTGGGTATGGTAGGTTTAACGCAGTTTTTATTGTGGATTGTCTTAACAATTGGGCTGTCACAGGTTGCTTCTAAATTCTACCAAACTAGCCCGATTCAGCAGAAGATGGAGCAAGTAAAGAAGGCAGATCCTAAAGTAGCGAAAGAGCTTAATGATGCCTCCCCAATGGCAGAAGTAACTAAGGTGATTGAGAGCACTAATATCCCGCTTGTAGTAGGAGGCTTTTTATTCTATTTCTTGTTCGGATATTTGCTTTACAGCTCCCTTTTTGCGGCCATTGGCAGCGCGGTGGAAAGTGCCACAGAAGCCCAACAATTCACTTTTATTGTCATGCTGCCCATCATTGCAGCCTTCATGATGGCTCAGTTTACGATGCAGGATCCCGATAGTACGATGGCGTTTTGGGCTTCTATGATTCCGTTTACATCGCCTATTAATATGATGGTTCGTTTGCCTTACGGTGTTCCAGCGTGGGAATTAGCCACATCGATGACCTTATTGGTCTTAGGATTTCTTGCCTGCAGCTGGATTTCGGCCCGCATTTACCGTATCGGAATTTTGATGTATGGTAAGAAAGTAACCGTAAAAGAGATGGCTAAATGGTTGTTTTACAAAGGGTAATTAAGTAGTTAGCCAATTGTCTAATTCTTCTGGTTTGAAGCCAGCGAAACATCTGTCATTTTGCACCAAAATAGGTCGCTTGATGGCAGATGTTTTTTCTTGTAGGTAGGTGAATACATCTAGATTAGCTTTTTCCGTATCGCTTAGCTGTCGATAGGTGCTCCCTTGTTTGTTTAATACGGTTTCCTCTCCTAATTGATCCAAGAAATAGCGTAATTGATCCGCTGAAATACCCTTTTTCTTGTAATCGTGGAACTCATAGGGAATGCCTTTTTGGTTTAAATAGTCAAACGTTTTTTTCATCGTATTGCAGGCAGGAATTCCGTAAATTTTAAGCATCTTAATGTTTTTGGTGGTATTTTTGTGGACTAAGACAAATTTAATACAAAACATCGTATGGAGTATAGAATTGAAAAAGATACTATGGGTAAGGTGCAAGTGCCTGCTCACGTCTATTGGGGAGCTCAGACTCAACGTTCCATTGAGAATTTCCCGATTGCTCAGGATATTAATAAGATGCCCAAAGAGATCATTCGGGCCTTTGCTTACTTAAAAAAGGCTGCGGCGATCACGAATTTTGAGGCAGGAGTATTAGAAGAAGCGAAGAAGAATTTAATTGCTCAGGTTTGTGATGAGATTTTAGAAGGTCAATGGGCAGATCAATTCCCTTTAGTGGTTTGGCAAACTGGTTCAGGTACGCAATCTAATATGAATTGCAATGAGGTAATTGCTTATCGTGCACACGTTTTGCAAGGAGGTAATTTACTAGATGAGCAGAAATTTGTACATCCAAACGATGATGTAAACAAGTCTCAATCCTCCAATGATACGTTCCCTACAGCGATGCACATTGCGGCATATCAAACGTTAGTAGAGGTAACCATCCCTGGTATTACAAAATTGCGTGATACATTGGCTGCCAAAGCAAAAGCCTTTAAAAACGTGGTTAAAATCGGTCGTACACACTTTATGGATGCGACTCCGTTGACTTTAGGTCAAGAATTCTCTGGTTATGTTTCGCAATTAGATCACGGTTTACGTGCCATCAATAATTCCTTGGCGCACTTATCTGAGTTAGCACTAGGAGGAACGGCCGTAGGAACGGGTATTAATACCCCAAAAGGCTATTCTGAGAACGTAGCGAAGCATATTGCCGCTTTAACTGGATTACCTTTTGTAACTGCTGAAAACAAGTTCGAGGCCTTAGCTGCCCACGATGCGATTGTTGAGGCACATGGAGCCTTAAAAACGGTTGCAGTTAGCTTAATGAAGATCGGAAACGATGTACGTATGCTTTCTTCTGGCCCTCGTTCAGGTATTGGTGAGATCTATATTCCAGATAATGAGCCAGGCTCTTCTATCATGCCAGGAAAGGTAAATCCAACACAATGTGAGGCTATGACGATGGTAGCTGCGCAAGTAATGGGTAATGATGTAGCGATCGGAATCGGTGGTTCAAACGGCCATTTTGAGCTAAATGTGTTCAAGCCGGTGATGATCTATAACTTCTTACACTCTGCTCGTTTAATCGGGGATGTGTGTGTGGCATTTAATGATAAGTGTGCGGTAGGTATCGAGCCTTTGCATGACAACATTAAGAAGCACGTAAATAACTCGTTAATGTTAGTTACGGCCTTAAATACGAAGATCGGATACTACAAAGCGGCAGAGATTGCTCAGACTGCCCATAAAAATGGCTCTACGCTTAAGGAAACGGCGATTTCTCTTGGTTATTTAACTGCCGAAGAGTTTGATGCGTGGGTAAAGCCTGAGAATATGGTAGGCGAGATCAATCTATAAGGAGAAGAAAAATACGCGATTCTCGTCGCGAATAAACAAAAAAGGCTAATACGTAATGTATGGGCCTTTTTTTATGGGTTTAGTAGGCGTTTAAGCCATTTCTCTCAACTCGAGGCTATAAAATTCGTTAGGGAAGGGAAAACTTTTGGCAATTTCTTCTGCGACATCTAAACCTGGTAAAATCAGAGTAACTATCTGAGAAATTTCTCCGCCGTCAATTTGTGAGATCAAAAGGTGGTCTAAATTTCCACTCTGATTTAGGGCCTTTTTTTCTCCTGAAAATTTCTGAAAAAGCATGTCTGCGTAAGTCGATTTTAAGCCTTTCAACCAGGTCCGAATTTGGTCTAATTCAGCCTCCGATGCGAGGCTAGATTCGCTGGAAATTCCACTCACAGGACCTCGAATAATGAACACAAATCGCTTCATAAAAAATTGTATTATTCTACTATTTTAAAATTCAGACTGGAATTTATCAAAAGGATTTTCCTTTGGTATTTTCGGAGTCGGAGTGGATTTTTCTTTCGGAGCTGCCTTCACTTTAGGTAGGAAAGGGGAGAGCCATTCGTCTAATTGACGAAGCGCATCCTTCTCTAATGAATAGTAAATGAAGACTCCATTTCTACGCGTGCTCACTAAACCTGCATCTTTCAAAACAGATAAATGCCTGGAAATAGTGGGGGCGGCGTAATCAAATTGATCAAATATAGCCGTAGCAGGAAGCTCTCCGTCCTTTAATAGTTCGATGATTTTCCGTCTAGACTCATCCCCTAAAGCTTTTGCTATGTTCTCTACAGCCATGCTATTATTTGATATTTAGCTAAGTTAATATATTGATTGGAAATCTCCAAATCAGGTTATTGATATGCTTCTTAGCAGTAGTACTAAATAATTAGCCGTATGGATAAATATTATTTAGCAATAAAGATAATTATAGCAATCTTTACATAGCAATATTGCTAAATAATAGAGTAGAGAGTATAGAGTAGAGAGAAGAGATGGTAAGTGGTAAATGGTAAATGGTAAATGGTGAATGGGCATACTCCTCCGGACTAATCCCCTCCGGACTAGCGACTAGCGACTAAGACGTAGTCGACTAAGTCACGCAGTGACGACTAAGCTGCATAGCAGCGACTAGTGCCTACTGCGTCACATAAACCCTCTTCACCCGTTCACTGATGTTTGTCATCAATTCGTAAGGGATGGTTTCGGCTTGTTTGGCTAAATCATATAATTGTATTTTTCCGCCAAAGGCTATGGCGGTGTCGCTGACAGAAATGTCAGGAAATTGGCTGATATCTACCATGCACATGTCCATGCAAATAGAGCCTACTGTGGGGCATAAATGTCCCTTAATTTCGAAGTGTCCTTTGCCCATTCCGAGGGCTCTGGAATAGCCATCTGCATACCCGATGGCCAGGGTGGCAATTCGTCCTGGACCAGACAAATTTCCGCGCCTTCCGTAGCCGATGGACTCCTCTGGAGCGATGTTTTTGATCTGAGAAATGGACGTTTTTAGGGTTAATACGTTTTCGATTTTGTTTTTTACGTTCGGATTACCGGTAATTCCGTATAAACTGATCCCTAAACGGACCATATTTTGGCGTGCTGAGGGGTAATTTTGAATGGCTGCCGAGTTAGCGATGTGTTTAATCGTTTGATAACCTAAACTTGCTTCTATTTCTGCGGCTGCTTGGCTAAATTGGGCTATTTGTTTTTCTGTAAATTCGCCATGTTGTGGGCTATCTGCAGCAGCTAAATGACTCAATATACTAGCAACCCAAAGTTGAGGCATTTGGGCTAAATTTTCGCCTAATGCTGTGATTTCTGATGCCTCAAAACCTAAACGTTTCATACCTGTATCTAATTTGATATGGATCTTGATGTTTTTGTTCTGCTGCGTGCTGTATTCGTCAATCGCTTTTAATAGATCGAAACTGTAAATTTCGGGTTCTAGTCCATTTTCAGTTAGCTTATCGAATTCCTCAACTGTTGGATTCATTACCATAATAGGTACGTAGATTCCGTGTTTGCGCAAATAAACTCCTTCATCTGTATAGGCTACGGTTAGATAGTCCACGCCACTATTTTGTAATAGGGTGGCTATTTCGATGGCGCCTGTGCCGTAGGCAAAGGCTTTGACCATCACCATCAGTTTGGTTTCTGGGCCAATGCTTTTTTTGAAATAGGTTAAATTGTGCTGAATCGCATCTAAATTAACCTCTAGTTGTGTTCTATGCGTCTTATTTTCAAGTGCATGAACAAGTTTTTCGAAGTTGAATTTGCGTGCTCCTTTTAATAAGAGTTGGCTATTATTGATGGTATTCAATAAACCGGAGGAAATAAGGTCTTCTGTCGTGTGAAATACATCAATAGAGTCAAAATTGACTTTATTTCGAATGATATGTTCGCCTACTCCGATGACGCGGTCGATTTTTTGGTGGCGCACTAAAGATGCCACTTCAGCATATAAATCCTTTTCCGGTATGCCTGTTTCGATGAAATCACTGAGGATTAGAACACTTTTCTTCTGTTTATTTTTCTGCAATAAAGGGAGCGCTAAGCGAAGTCCATCCACATCGTTATTATACGAATCATCGATGAGTGTATTTCCGCGCAGTCCTTCCTTCATTTCAAGTCGCATTGAAATCGGTTTGAGTGCTCTTGATTTAATTCCTAAAACGTCGCGACTGATTCCTAAAATAGAGGCCAGGACGAGGCAATTAGTTGCATTTTCTAAGGATGCTTCATCCGACATATCGATGTGACTATCGATAAATGCTTCGCTTTGAGCTGCTTTAATGACTTTTATGTGGGCAGATTTCCCTTTTGTTTGCCAAAAAGTGAACAAACCTTTGTCTGGGCTTATCGTATTCCATCCGATTAACTCACAGGAAGGATTGATTTCCTGCATGATGGTTTTAATGGCATCATTTTGGAGGTCTTTGATTCGGTAAACGAGTTTTTTTGCGTTTTTAAAGAGATTTAGTTTCTCTCTAAGCTTCTCTTCATCAGAACTAAAATTAGAGCCGTGAGCCTCGCCAAAATGCGTAAAAATGCCATAATCAGGCTTTAGCATCGTTTCGATGCGGTCCATTTCACCTTTTTGGGATATACCTGCCTCGAAAATACCTAAGGTATGCTTCTCTTGCATAGCCCAAAGGGAAAGAGGCACGCCTATTTGGGAATTATAACTTTTAGGGCTTTTTGCAATGGTAAAAGAGCTATTGCACAAAATGGCAAGCCATTCTTTGCAAATCGTCTTACCATTAGATCCTGTGATGGCGATGAGCGGATACTGAAATTGTTCCCGGTGACGCTTCGCAATTTCTTGAAGGGTGGCGATACTATTCTCCACCACATAGATGTTTGTTTGCTCCCAAGAGACGGCTTTTTCAGCTAATGCGCCATGCCAAGCTGATTCTTCGACGATGAATTCGCGAACGCCTTTGGCATACAAAGATTCAATAAACTGGTGCCCATCGTGATTCAATCCATGGACGGCAAAAAACGCGGTTTTTGTAGGCTCATAAATGGTGCGGCTATCTAAACTTAAATAAGCAGCGCGAAGATGGGCAGGAGCTTTATGTTGAATCATGAATCTAAAATACAAAAAGGCGAGGAAAACATCCCTCGCCTTTCGTTAATTTATGTGAAATAGGCTAATTAAGCCTCTAAAGCAGCAACTCCTGGTAAAGTTTTGCCTTCCATATATTCTAATAAAGCGCCACCGCCTGTTGAAACATAGCTTACACGATCGCCATAACCTGCATTGTTAACAGCAGAAGCAGAATCACCACCTCCAATTAGAGAGAAGGCACCATTTTCTTCTGTTGCTTTCACAACTGCATCAGCGATAGCGTTTGTTCCGATGGCGAAGTTTGAGAATTCAAAAACGCCCATTGGACCATTCCAAAGGATTGTTTTAGACTTTGCAATCGTCTCTTGGAATAAAGCCACTGACTTAGGACCGATATCCAAGCCTTCCCAACCATCAGGAATACATCCGCGTTCTACGGTTTGACGGTTTGCATTGTTGTTAAAATCATCTGCGCAAACGTTGTCTAAAGGCATAATTAAGTTCACACCTTTGGCCTTCGCCTTCTCGATTAATTCCTTTGCTAATTCTACTTTATCTGGCTCAGAGATCGATTTACCAATTTTACCACCCTCTGCAAGAGAGAAAGTATAGGTCATTCCACCACCGATGATTAAATTATCTACTTTGTCCAAAAGACGCTCGATAATCAAAATTTTATCTGAGATTTTAGATCCACCCATGATCGCCGTAAATGGACGCTCAGCGTATTCAAGGATCTTTTGTGCGTTATCTAATTCCGCTTGCATCACGTAGCCACTCACTTTATCCGTGAAGAATTGACCAATTACCGCAGTAGAAGCGTGTGCACGGTGAGCCGTACCAAAGGCATCATTCACCCACACATTACCTAAACGAGCTAATTTCTGAGCGAAATCAACATCTCCTTTTTCTTCTTCCTTGTAGAAACGAAGGTTCTCAATTAACAAGATTTCACCTGCTTGTAAACCATTTGCTAATGTAACCGCTTCGTCAGAGATGCAATCTGAAGCAAACTTTACTTTAACTCCAAATACCAACGATAAAGGAGTCACTAAGTGTTTTAAAGAGTACTTTTCTACTGGACCATCTTTCGGACGACCTAAGTGAGACATTAAAACGACCGATCCGCCATCCTTCAAAATTTTTTGAATCGTTGGAATCGTAGCCTTAATTCGGGTATCATCTGTAATTTCGAAACGATCATTCAAAGGAACGTTGAAATCAACACGTACTAGCGCTTTTTTACCGGCAAAATTGAAATTAGCAACAGTTTGCATATTTTTGTTTTGATTTATGAATAAAAGGATAATCCCTTTAAAAGGTAGACAAAGATAAACAATAATGCGGAATGAGCGAAAAATTGAGGTAGAATTGTCTGCAACCTATTATTGGGAGCATTTTAGCTATATTCTGCGCTACATTGACCGGCATTATTTGCCCCTGTTACAGGAAAAAGAAATAGTATTTTTAAAAGATTTTTCTGAATTACCTTTTACCGCACAATGCCTTTATTTGCGCTTAGCCTCCCGTCGCTCAGCCTATTTTCGGATCGAGAAATTAAACTACCCTGAAATAGGGGATTTAGCTAATTCCTTGCGGATTTTGCGCTCGTCGGGTTTCTTAATGGACGTGACGGAAGGAGTGGAATCGATTTTTACGAAGCAGGAATGTGTTATTTTGGCCAAAAAACAAGGCTTCAAAGTCCCCTCATCCGCCTCCAAAGAAGAAGCGGCAGCACTCGTTTCTTCCCTTGATTTAATCGCATCATTTTCTGCCGGAGTCGTGGCTCCCATTCGGATGGAGGTTTTTGCCTTTCTTCAGTTCTTGTTTTTCGGTACCCGTTCGCGTGATTTAACGGATTTTGTGGTAAAGGACTTAGGCCACAGGGCCTTCGTAGAAGTGCAAGAGGAGGACTTAAAACCCTATTTTCAAACCCGAGAGGAAGCAGAACAGAAATGGGCCATTTCACTGTGGCGGGAGTGGTTTTATACTTCTTCTGTCAGCGCAAATGAAATGTTAGCTTCCTGGCGAGTGCATCTGTTACCATTAGCGGAATCCTTATTAGAACCATCGATTCGTGCTTTTGAAAAAACGTGCTATGCCTTAGGGCGTCTTTTAGAGCGCGAAAAGGCCTATGTTGAGGCTTTGGAGGTGTATGAGGTTTCATTAAGTGGTGCTTCAATGGAACGTCGAGTGCGGGTGTTGCAGAAAATGGGGGAGATGGAGGAAGCGATTAACTGGGCCCGTGTCGGATTGGAATTATGTGATTCCCCTACAGAGATTCATTTTTTCGAAGATTTTCTGGCCAAACAGGCCTCCAAAAAATCCATCAAACAAGTTACCTCTTCCTTAAAGCAAGCCGAATTAATTGAAATATCACCCGAATATATCGGCCAAGTAGAAGCTGGCGTGGCGGCCTATTTCGAAGCGCAAGGCTATTATGCGGCCTTTACGGAGAACCAAATTTGGCGTAATTTCCTAGGTTTATTCGCCTGGGATTTGATCTTTGCGGAGCGCAAAGAAGGCTTTCATCATCCTTTTCAATGGGCACCAAGCCATTATGGGAAGGAATCTTTTGCGGGTGAACTTCCGGTACATTTACTTTCAGACCGAGAAGAGCTTTTAGCTGTTTTGCGCGCTCGTGCCGCTGAGAATCAGGGTGCGATGAACCCTTTGGTGGATTGGTATTCCCTCGATTTTGATTTAATGGAACGTTTCTTGAATGCCATGCCTACAGATGGTTTGGCAGCTATTGCGCACTATATGTGGACCCATTTAGGTACCCACGTGAAAGGTTTTCCTGATTTATTTATCCAAAAGGGCGATGATTATGCCTTCGTCGAAGTGAAATCTCCGAATGACCATTTATCGGCTATTCAGCATTTTTGGCACGATTTTATGCGGAGGAATGGGGTTTCTATACGATTGATTAGGTTGAAGTATAAATGAGATTAGAGAGTATAGATGATAGAGTAGAGATTATAGAGTAGAGATGTTAGTTTAAAAATATAGAGCATAAAGCACAAAGAATAAAGTTGGAATCGCCGGTGGCAATGGTATAGTGGGTTTTAGAGTAGAGAGTATAGATGATAGAGTAGAGATTATAGATTATAGAGTAGAGATGTTAGTTTAAAAGTATAGAGCATAAAGCACAAAGAATAAAGTTAGAATCGCCGGTGGCGATGGTATAGTGGGTTTAGAGTAGAGAGTATAGATGATA
>JAIXWQ010000012.1 GCA_027491195.1 Cytophagaceae bacterium
CCCATCTCGAACAGAGAAGTTAAGCCCCGCACCGCTGATGATACTGGGATCAAACCCGGGAAAGTAAGTAAGCTCCAAGTTATTTAAAAAAGACCGCCTCGAAAGAGAGCGGTTTTTTTGCATAATAGTCACTAGTCGCCGCTATGCGGCTTAGTCGTCACTTCGTGACTTAGTCGAAAATAGAGTAAAGATTAGAGAGTATAGAGTAAAGAGTAGAGATACGGCATAAAATAGAGGCTGCCGCCTCGTTTTTTATTCTTTCCTGAAATATTTGCCCGCGCACTCTGATTTTTGCTCTTTGAACTTTGAATTTTGCACTTTGACTAGCGACTGCCCACTGACCACTAGCGACTGACGACTAGCGACTGCCCACTGTCGACTGCCCACTGTCCACTGACGACTGCCCACTCTCCTTTTTCCTTTTCCTTTTTTTTACTATATTTGCAACACTATTGCAAAAGCCAATGAAACAGATTTTTTTATTCCTTTCTTTCGTCGTACTTCTTTCTTGTAAAAAGGAGGCTGAAATCGAGCCTACGGATGATAATGAGCTAATTACTACCGTTGAGCTTATTTTTACTGATGGTGCTAATGTGTCTAAGTCTTTTAAGTTTCGGGATATTGATGGTGATAGTCGTACAGCGCCTGAGGCGTTTGATACACTTAAATTAGCTAAGAATACCGATTACACGGTAGAGATTAAGATTGGAGATGAGTCGAAAGGTGCTTTGGAAGATATTACAGAAGACATTATAGAGGAAAGCGATGTGCATTTATTCGTGTATCGTCCGAATCCGATATCCTTATTAGCGATACAGATTACGGATACGGATAAGAATGCGTTGCCGGTCGGTTTGAAAGCAAAGGCGAAGACGCAATATTTTCCAGGCTCTGGTAAATTACAAGTGCTCCTAAAACACCAGCCTCCATTAAACGGGAAGGTAGTTAAAACAGGAGATGAAGAGGCAGGTAGTACCGATTTAGATTTAAGTTTTCCTGTATTGATTAAATAATTAGATAAATGTCTAATAAAAAATACAAACATTTATTGCCAGCCGAAAAAGTGGGAGTCTTTCTTTCGCTTTTGTGTGCTATTCATTGCTTAGCGCTACCCATTATCCTTTTTGTTGCACCTTATTTAGCGAGCTCTTTCGCCTTTAGTGTAACAGTTGAATGGATATTAGTGGTGGTGAGTTTTGGGATGGCTTTATTGTTGCTTTGGCAGGACTTTAGGAAACACCGCAAGCCAATGCCCTTGTATTTTTTAGGAATTGGTGTACTTATCAAGTTAGTGGATACTTTGGTTGGCTTGAAATCTATCGAATGGGTATTTGGGTTATCTCTGGGGGTATTTATCACCTTAGCCTATTGGTATAACTACAAGCATAAGACGGCTTGTACCTGCAAAATCAGTTAGCTTATATCTATAAACGAGGGAATTTCGTATCTTTATAGTCTATCCAGATTATAAAATTCTATCAGTGAGCATTACTTACCAACCCGTTATTGGCCTTGAAATTCATGCACAATTGCAGACGAATTCGAAGATATTCGCGAGCGATCCTGTGCTTTTTGGCCAAGAAGCAAATACCTTAATCTCCCCTATTTCGTTAGGGCACCCGGGCACTTTGCCTAAGTTGAATAAAAAAGTGGTGGAGTATGCGATTAAAATGGGTTTGGCATTAGGTTCGAAAATTGCACCTAAGCAGTATTTTGATAGAAAAAATTATTTTTATCCTGATCTTCCAAAGGGCTACCAAATCACCCAAGATAAAACCCCTATTTGTATCGGAGGATCCATAGTTGTTCACTTGAAAGAGGGCGACAAAAAGATGGAATTTCACCATATCCACCTTGAGGAAGATGCGGGTAAGTCTTTGCATGAAGGAGATAATCCATTTAGCTTTTTAGACTATAATCGGGCCGGAACTCCCTTAATTGAGATGGTGACCGAGCCTACTATACATTCGTCAGCAGAGGCGTTTGCGCTCGTTTCAGAAATACGCAAATTAGTGCGTTACCTCGGAATTTGTGATGGAAATATGGAAGAGGGTTCCTTGCGTGCTGATGTGAATGTTTCCATTCGGCCAGTTGGGACGACGACCTTAGGTACGAAAGTGGAGATTAAGAATATGAACTCGTTGCGTAATATTCAGCGGGCGATTGAACACGAGATTGTTCGCCAAACGAAAGTATTGAATGCAGGTGGATCCTTAATTCAAGAGACGCGGACGTTTGATGCGCATACAGGGCTAACACATTCGATGCGGGTGAAAGAGACAATGAATGATTATCGTTATTTCCCAGAGCCTGATTTAGCGCCTTTAGAGATATCAGCATCTTGGTTACAAGAAATAAAAGCGACGATGCCCCTTTTGCCTTGGGAACAGGAACAAAAGCTGGTGAAGGATTTTGGCCTACCTACGTATGATGCCCATTTCTTATCGGACACGCGAGAAATGGCGGTTTATTTTGAAGAGGTTACGACGCATACGAAGGCCTATAAATCTATTTCAAATTGGTTAATGGGGCCTGTTAAATCTCATTTAAACGAGAATAATCAATCGATTACGGATTTCGAATTGAGTCCTAAACACCTGGCAGAAATTATTGAATTGGTGGAAAAGGGAACGCTGACGCATAATTTAGCGGCACATCAATTGTTTCCTTTGGCCATCGAAAACCCAGCGAAGTCTCCGATGAAACTGGTGGAAGAGCAAGGATGGTTGAATACGCAATCAGGGGATGAATTGCTTACCTGGGTTCAGGAGGCGATTGCAGCCTATCCAGATAAGGTGAAGGAATACCAAAAAGGGAAGAAGGGTTTAGTGGCGTTGTTTATCGGAGAGGTGATGAAGAAATCGAGAGGAACGGCAGATCCGAAAAAAGTGAATCAAATGGTATCAGAAGAATTAGCCAAAGCCTAGATGAAACTACTTGGATATCTGCTGTTGTTTGCTACTGCCTTACAGGCTCAAAATTTTGAGCTTCGGGTGCAGGCGAAAACGCTTATCCCAGGAAAAAAAATCTACTTGGAATATGTAAATGAACAAGGCAAAGTCGTTAAAGTCGACTCTGCAACACCTTCTGCTGAGCAAAAGGTAAGCTTCAAAGGGCAGGTGAAAGATCAGGGGGCTTTCTATCTAGTGAATTTCTTTGATACACCTAAGCCCCAAAAAGTGTTGGTCATTCTCGAGGGTGGCGAGACGATCGATGTAGAAGCTGATGGAGTAAATGACGAGGAAGGGAAAAGCAATTTCACACTAAAGGGGGATTATCCGAATGTGAAATTTATGCTGGAATTGATGGCTATTTCGAAAGAAATGGAGAAGAAAGTCCGCAAATGGAACCAAGAAATCCAAGTCGATCCGAAGCAAGAAAAAAGAATTCAAGCAGAGTTCACGCAAGCTCAAGCGGCTAGTACGGCTAAGATTAAAGAGTTGATTCCGCAAATGGGAAGCCATTTAGTGGCCCTTTGGGCGACTAATTTTTTGCCTGCCGAAAAGGAGATGGCTTCGCTAGAAGATATTGCCAATAGATTAGCCAAGGCGAGACCGAATCATCCCCAGGTGAAACAATTCGTTGCTAATCTGCAGCGACTACAAGGAGTAAATGAGGGAGCTATGGCTCCTGAAATTAATTTGGCGACCCCCGAGGGGCCTAATTTAGCCTTGAGTTCTTTGCGAGGAAAATATGTGTTGATTGATTTTTGGGCGAGTTGGTGTGGTCCATGCCGCCGGGAGAACCCGAATGTGGTTAAAACGTATGCCGCCTATAAAGACAAGGGATTTGAGATTTATGGGGTGAGTTTAGACCAAGATCGGGAGGCCTGGTTGAAGGCTATCGAGAAAGACCAATTGGTTTGGAAACATGTATCAGATTTGAAATATTGGAGCTCAGCTGGTGCGCAGGCTTATCAAGTTAATTCCATTCCACAGACGTTTCTTTTAGATAAAGAGGGACGTATTTTGGCAAAAGGACTTAGAGGGGCGGCTTTGGACCAGTATTTAGCACAACTATTTAAAGATAAATAAGATGAAAATAGCCATTATTGGTTGTGGAAACATGGGAATGGCCTTCGCTAATTCCTTTATTCAATACAATTTAGTTGCAAAGGAAGAGCTTATTCTCATCGAGAAAAACAAAGAGCGTGGGGACATTTTGCAAGAGCAAAAGGCTGGAATTGTGGTAGACACGATTTCAGAAAAGGTTGCCACGGCCGATTTGATCATTCTTTCCGTTAAACCACAGGATTATCCTTCCGTCTCTGCTGAACTTGCTCGGTTCATTCAGCCGAATCAAATCGTACTTTCCATTATGGCAGGTATTCCTATCGCGAATATTCAAGCTAGTTTATCCCATGATTTAGTGGTTCGTGCGATGCCTAATACTCCGGCTCTTCTAGGGATGGGGATGACGGCTTTTGCGGCTGCTTCTGCTGTAGGCATGTCCGATATTCGGAAAGTGGAGAACCTGATTAATTCAACGGGGCGTGCGGTATTTTTAGAAGAGGAGAGTTTATTAGATGCGGTGACAGGTTTAAGTGGGAGTGGTCCAGCTTATTTCTTTTACCTAATTAAGGCGATGATTGATGCGGGGGTGAAGATGGGTTTTGAGCCTGCTATGGCCTCTTTATTAGTCAAGCAAACGATGCTAGGATCTTATCATTTGATGCAAACGAGTGATAAGACTTTGGATGAATTGATTCAGGCTGTAGCCTCTAAAGGAGGAACGACTGAAGCAGCCTTGAAGACTTTCCAGGAAAGTGCGGTAGCGGAAGCCTTGCAGAAAGGAATTATTGCCGCCAAAGATCGGGCAAAAGAATTAGCCAATTAATTGACTGATATCCGTGTCGTTGAATTGTCGACTGATGATTTCTCCATTCGGAGAATAGGTTGGATTCGTGCTAGCGAATAATTGTTCGACTAAGGCTGACATCTCCTCTGATTGTAATTTCTTCGCTTGGTAACGCATAGCGGCCCGGTTTGCTAAGATGCGGGCGATTTTTTCGGAATGGTTTTGGCCTAAATCCGACGCCTCATTCTTTACTTGCTCTAAAATTCCTTCGAGTAAATTTTGGCCATCTTCCTCGCCTATCCCTGCAGGAACACCTTGAATCCAATATTTTTCCTCTGCATCCTTCGTTAAGCCAAAACCTAAATCGGTGATATCACCCAGAATTTCTTCCACTAAAACGGCATCCGCAGGATTAATTCGTAAAATCTGAGGGAACAACAGTTGTTGCGACACCCCATTCTTCTTGACTAAATTTTCGGAGAATTGATCGAATAAAATGCGTTGATACGCTTTCTTCTGATCGATGAGGAGCATTCCGCCGGAGAGAGTCACAACTAAATAGGTATTTAGAATTTGAATGACCTGGAAATTCGAATGGACTGAACTCTCCGAATTCCAATTATTCGCTTTGCTTTGAATCGTCGTGGCAGACTCAGTAAACAAGTTTGCTGCTGGATCTGCGACCGTTTGGCGCTCAAAGGCCTCAATGTTGTCATTTAAGCCCTCGTATAACTTCTTCCAAGCATCTTGAATAGGTCGTGGCGAATTCATCCCTGAAAACGAAGGAATCAAACCCGTAGCTATCGGAGCTCCACCGGGATTTCTAAAATTCACATTCGCGTCAAAATCTAGGGAAGGAATCAAATGGTTCAAGCTAAGTGTCTTGCGAATCGCCGCTTGCAAAATGGCATAGATGGATCGCTCGTCATCAAACTTGATCTCAGTCTTCGTCGGATGCACATTGATATCAATGTGGGCTGGATCGATCGTTAAGAACAACACATAAAAAGGGAAGGTCCCTTCCGGCACTAAGCGCTCGTAAGCGCTCATCACCGCGTGGTGCAAATAAGAACTCTTGATAAAGCGATTATTTACAAAGAAGAATTGCTCCCCTCTGGTCTTTTTCGCATATTCTGGGCGGCCTACATAGCCTTTAATGCTAACGTAGTTCGTGTTTTCCTCACAAGCCGCTAATTGTTCCCGGTAACTTTTGCCAAACAAATCCACAATCCGCTTCCCTAATTTCTCTACGGGTAGGGAATAGGTTTCCTGCTCGTTTTGGATGAGTGAAAACTTGATCTCCGGATTGGCTAGCGCAATGCGTTGGAATTCGTCCAAAATATGGCGCATTTCTACCGGATTGGATTTTAAGAAATTGCGGCGTGCGGGAATGTTATAAAAGAGGTTTTTGACTAAGATCGACGTGCCTTTAGGTGCGGCTATCTGTTCATTCTCTTTCAGCACGGAGGCTTCCATACGCAATAAACTACCTAATTCATCCTCTTCCCGCTTGGTTTTTAATTCGACCTGGGCTACAGAGGCAATCGAAGCTAAGGCTTCACCTCGGAATCCCATCGTGCGAATCGCAAACAAATCTTCCGCCTTGCTAATTTTCGAAGTAGCATGGCGTTCAAAACACATGATCGCGTCCTGAGGAGACATTCCTTTGCCATCGTCGATGACCTGAATACTCACTTTACCTGCTTCTTTGACGATTAATTGGACAGAACTGGCTCCCGCATCAATCGAATTTTCCATTAATTCTTTCACCACAGAGGCTGGTCGCTGCACTACCTCGCCCGCCGCAATTTGATTTGCGATGGAATCCGGAAGCATTTTGATCAGATTGTGCATAGAATCAGGGGAAAATGAGGGGACAAAGATACGGGTTTAAACAAAAAAAAGGGAATGTTGCCATTCCCTTTTTTCGTAAGATAGGTAAGGTTGAATTACTTTAATTCAACTTCAGCACCAGCTTCTTCTAAAGATTTCTTCAAACCTTCAGCTTCGTCTTTAGATACACCTTCTTTAACAGCCTTTGGAGCAGCATCAACTACATCCTTAGCTTCTTTCAAACCTAAACCAGTTAAGTCTTTCACTAATTTAACGATAGCTAATTTGTTAGGACCAGCAGCTTTCAAGATTACATCAAAAGATGATTTCTCAGCAGCAGCTTCACCACCGTCAGCGCCACCAGCTGCAGGACCTGCAACCATAACAGCACCAGCAGCAGCTGGTTCGATACCATACTCATCCTTAAGGATAGTAGCTAATTCATTTACTTCTTTTACAGTTAAGTTCACTAATTGTTCAGCGAACGCTTTTAAATCTGCCATTTTTTGAAAATTTAATTGTTAAGAATTAATAATTTGATGGAGTTTCCACTCCGGTAAAACGTGGTAATAATTACTCAGGGCGCTCAGACAAAGTCTTCACGATACCAGCTAATTTCTTCTCGCTGCTTAGTAATGCTGAAACAACATTTTTAGCAGGCGATTGTAATAAGCCAATAACTTCGCCAATCATCTCGTTCTTAGACTTGATGTTCTCAAGTGCAGTTAATTGACCTTCGCCAATGTAAATGCCACCTTCGATAGACGCAGCCTTGAATGCAATTTTATCTTTTCCAGCTTCTTTACGGAAGTCTTTGATCAATTTTGCAGGTACTTTAGCATTTTCAGTTGCGAAAATGATACCTGACATGCCTGTCAAAACTTCTGCATCTAAAGAGGAATAATCTGTTCCAGTCTTAGCTAATGCCTTAGAGATTAACGTGTTTTTGAATATTTTGTATTCAACACCTCTCTGAAAGCAAAGGCTACGGAATTGATTAGCTTCGGCTACAGTTAAACCGGCTGTACTTGCAATGTAGAAGTACGGAGTTGCTGCGAACTTTTCGCTCAACTCATCAATAATCTGATTTTTTTCTTCTCTTGTCATGATTACAATCCAGCTACAGTTCCCTTATCAATAATGATACCCGGAGACATCGTTGAAGATAAGTTGATCGATTTAACATAAGTTCCTTTCGCAGATGACGGCTTTAACTTAATCAACGTGTTGATTACTTCTAAAGCGTTATCTACAATTTTATCAGCTCCAAAGCTCACCTTACCAATAGAGGTATGGATGATACCAGTTTTATCAACTTTAAAGTCAATTTTACCAGCTTTTACTTCGTTTACTGCCTTTCCTACTTCCAAAGTTACAGTACCTGACTTTGGATTAGGCATCAGACCGCGAGGTCCTAAAACACGTCCCAAACGGCCTAATTTTGCCATCACAGTCGGCATAGTAATGATTACGTCGATATCGGTCCAACCGCTCTCGATTTTTGCAATGTAATCATCTAATCCTACGTGATCAGCACCGGCTGCTTTTGCCTCCTCTGCTTTATCGGGTGTACAAAGTACTAGTACGCGTACATCTTTCCCGGTTCCGTGAGGTAGGGCAACCACGCCACGAACCATT
Source organism: Cytophagaceae bacterium (assembly GCA_027491195.1). Lineage (GTDB taxonomy): Bacteria > Bacteroidota > Bacteroidia > Cytophagales > Spirosomataceae > Aquirufa > Aquirufa novilacunae. The sequence continues at coordinate 8,269 of JAIXWQ010000012.1, forward strand.
TGGTCTGCTTTGCGGGGATCTACTCCTAAGCGAACATCAATATCCACTGAGGCATCGAATTTTGTATAAGAAATTTCTTTCAAAATCTCCGCTGCTTTTTCAAGCGAATACGCTTGCGTTGCATCGTATTTTGAAAGGGCTTCCTTTATTTTCTTCGTAAGTTTTGCCATTACCTTTTAATTAAAATGTTTATTTCTGATGGTTAAATCAGAACGGTTTATCACCAGAAACAGTAATTCCCATTGATCGAGCCGTTCCAGCAATCATACTCATTGCTGCTTCAACTGTAAAACAGTTTAAATCCGGCATCTTAGTTTCCGCGATAACGCGTACTTGATCCCAAGTTACTGAACCTACCTTTTTCAAGTTAGGTTGAGCTGAACCAGATTTAACCTTCGCCGCTTCCAATAACAAGATCGGTGCAGGAGGTGTTTTTACAACGAAATCAAACGATTTGTCTGCGTAATAAGTAATTAGGACCGGCAATACTACGCCGTTCTTATCTTGAGTTCTTGCATTGAATTGCTTACAGAACTCCATGATATTTAATCCTTTCGAACCTAAGGCAGGACCGATGGGTGGTGAAGGATTGGCTTGGCCACCTTTGCATTGAAGCTTTACGTAGCCAGCTATTTCTTTTGCCATGTTAAAACATCGTTTATTTAGTGAATTTAGAGGTTTATCTGCCAATAAGGGTGGAAGCTTCCTTATCTGATTCCCCTCCGGGTGACCTTTCCGTGTAACAATGACGTTCCGGCCCAATCCCCTCTTGAAATTTTCAAAACAGAGATTGCCGCTTTTTAAACGGACTGCAAAATTAGGGCTTTTATTCTTAAATACAAATACTTACGCAAAAAAAAGTCCTGAATTTTCGTTCAGGACTTTTCAAGCTGCTCGAAGGAGCGATATTTATTTTTCTACTTGAGCGTAGTTTAATTCTAAAGGAGTATTACGTCCGAAGATCTTAACCATAACGGATAATTTCTTCGTGTTCTCGTGAATCTCTTCTACGGTACCTTCGAAAGTAGCAAATGGACCATCGATGACGCGAACAGTTTCGCCTTTAATAAAGGTAACGGATGCAAATTCTTCTACCGCAGCAGACTCATCTACTTTACCTAAGATGCGATTTACTTCCGCTTGGTTGATAGGTACAGGTTTCTTAACGATCACTTTCGTTTTCTTCACCTTGCCACCTTCTACTTTCGTTACTTCTACCTCTTCGTTATTTGCTTGCAAGAAACCAATAACGCCTGGTGTGGAAGTTAAGATGTGACTAACCTCACCGGCTAAGTCAGCTTCTACCAAGATATATCCTGGGAATAAGTTTTTCTCACGAATCACTTTTTTCCCTTTACGGATTTCGTAAATCTTTTCGGTAGGAATTAAAATCTGAGGAACAGAATCTGACACGCCCTGACGCGCTAATTCGTTCTCCATATAGGTCTTTACCTTCTTTTCCTGTCCTGAGATTGCTCTCAACACATACCATTTAGTCTCTGCCATGGTTGTAACCTATTGATTAAAATGAAGTGTAAAATAAATCCAAACCAGATTTGAAGACTAAATCAACTGCTCCTACTAAAAGAGCGAAGATTAAAGAAGCCACCAAAACTAACACAGAACTCGACTGTAAGTCAGAGAATGCAGGCCATGTAACGTTTTCAGTTACCTCAGTCCATGATTCTTTGATCAATGATGTTGATTTGCTCATAATTTAACCGATATCGGTATTTAATTTACTTAGCACGGGCACAAGGATTCGAACCCTGACCAAAGGTTTTGGAGACCTGCATACTACCATTATACTATGCCCGTAGAAAGGATTGCAAATTTAGCCAAATTTTGACAATTAACAAATCCCCTTTACATTATTGTTTGATTACCACTGAGAATAGCTCGTAGGTTCTAAGAATTTACGTACTGTTCTAGAGTGACTGTTCGCGTATTTTGCATCCGAAGAGATACGTTTCCAATCTGGATTTGCTTGAAATTTTGCCCAGTTCGCATCGCGTTCGGCCATGTTTTCGAAAGAAACCATGTAGCTTAAGCAGGGCGTATTTTCACCGGCTAGTACCTCCCCGAAGAACACATTGTGTAATCCCACCGTGTCAAAAATCTTCAATTCCTCGTCATTAAACATCGCGATTTTGCGCTTTAAGGCATCTTCATTATACGCCTCATATGTTCTCCACTCGTAGATACGACCCGGATTCGTGACTGGCAATTTTAGGGAAGGATGTCCCGCAAAGCCTTTGGCAAGATAAGTAGAGATCTTTTCGAACATCGGCTTATCTAAACCTACATTTTCAAAATAGGCTTTAGCAGCTTCCTGGTAGGCTGCGTTTTTCTCTAAAGCGTCTTTGTAACCAGCATAAGAAGCTAGGGATGGGAAAGGAATAGCCACCACGACGATGCCCGGTTCTGGTTTTCCGTAATCTTTGAATACACCTACTTTAGAAACACCATAGGAATTAAGAGCAGGAATCAAGGCTTTCGAAAGATACGATTCTAGCAGAGCGGTGTTCCCTTTGAACTTCATCTGGTAGGTTCTGATTTCATAATATTCTTGTGCTGAAACGGCAAAGCTGCACAAGAGAAGCAATAAGAGTAATTTTTTCATAGTATTGTTTGTTTTACATCAGCAAGGTACAAAAAAAAAGAGCGGTCACTGACCGCTCTTTTCCGTATAGGCTAATAAAAATTAGTCTAAGATTTCAGTTACCTGACCAGCACCTACTGTACGGCCACCTTCACGAATCGCGAAACGTAAACCTTTGTCCATAGCTACTGCGTTCAATAACGTAACATCAATTGTTAAGTTATCACCAGGCATACACATTTCAACTCCTGCAGGTAAAGTAATTTCACCTGTTACGTCTGTCGTACGGAAGTAGAATTGTGGACGGTATTTGTTAAAGAATGGAGTGTGACGTCCACCTTCTTCTTTTGACAAGATATAAACCTCAGCTTTGAACTTCGTGTGAGGCTTTACTGAACCTGGCTTACAGATTACCATACCACGACGGATATCAGTTTTCTCAATACCACGTAACAATAAACCTACGTTATCACCAGCTTCACCGCGATCTAAGATCTTACGGAACATCTCAACACCAGTTACTACTGATTTCAAGTTTTCAGCTCCCATACCTAAGATATCAACTGCTTCACCTGAGTTAATAACACCAGTCTCGATTTTACCTGTTGCTACAGTACCACGACCTGTGATCGAGAATACGTCTTCAACTGGCATCAAGAATGCCTTATCAACATCACGCTTAGGAAGTGGAATCCAAGAATCTACTGCTTCCATTAACGCTTCGATTGTAGCTACCCACTTACCATCTCCGTTCAATCCACCTAAAGCAGATCCTTGGATTACTGGAATGTTATCGCCATCGAATTCGTAGAATGAAAGAAGCTCACGGATCTCCATTTCAACTAATTCTAATAATTCTGGATCGTCTACCATGTCCACTTTGTTCATGAAAACGACCAATTGAGGTACACCTACTTGGCGAGCCAAAAGGATGTGCTCACGAGTTTGTGGCATTGGACCATCTGTAGCAGCAACTACTAAGATAGCACCGTCCATTTGTGCAGCACCAGTAACCATGTTCTTCACGTAATCGGCGTGACCTGGGCAGTCAACGTGTGCGTAGTGACGGTTAGCAGTAGAATATTCTACGTGCGCAGTGTTGATCGTGATACCACGTTCTTTTTCTTCTGGAGCAGAGTCAATGGAAGAGAAATCTTTTTTCTCAGCAAGACCTTTTTCAGAAAGAACTTTAGTGATAGCAGCTGTCAAGGTTGTTTTACCGTGGTCAACGTGGCCAATCGTACCAATGTTAACGTGGGGTTTACTTCGGTCAAAATTCTCTTTTGCCATGATTATTTAGTTTTTAATTTATTATAAAAAGTTTCAAATGTTACTCGTTCAATGGGCCTCGCTTTACCGTAGAGCCTTTGAGCAGGATTGAACTGCCGACCTCTTCCTTACCAAGGAAGTGCTCTACCACTGAGCTACAAAGGCATAACCTTGCGGCCTCTCGTTAATCTCTTTCGATTAACTAAAAACAAAAATATCGCTAAGAGGGATTTCTCCCTTAGCAACATTTTTCGTTTCGAGCGGGAGACGGGGCTCGAACCCGCCACCTATAGCTTGGAAGGCTATCGCTCTACCAAATGAGCTACTCCCGCTTGCTGAATCCTCCTGTAAAAAGGATTCAAGGTAATAAAAAAATGGTGGGGACAGATGGATTCGAACCACCGTAGGCATTCACCAGCAGATTTACAGTCTGCCCCATTTGGCCGCTCTGGTATATCCCCTTCATTTGTGCTTTCAGTGCAACGTTCCACTGAAATAGTTCGCAAAAGTAGTTCATTTTTTCATTTCCGCAAACACATCCGTGAAAAATTTCCAATAAATTTTTACAATAATCGGATTCCAAAGGCTAATCCGCGCATTTCTTGGCTCTTACCTGATTCAAACAGCGGACTTAAGTCATAGCTGAAGAATAAATCCGGGAAATGACGCAAGGCAAATTCTGCGCGCAGACCATAGCGGAAAGGATTTACATATAAATTAGTCGTCTCTTTGCGCAAGTTTCCACTTTCTTCTTCGACAGCTTTTGTCCACGTATCAATGCGATAGGATACGTAACCCCCGATAGCGATCATTTGAACCGCTGATTTTTTATCAAACGAGAAGTGTGGCATAATAGGCAAGGTTAAATAAGATACACTCATCTTGTTTTTGCTCATCACAATCTCTTTCCCAGTAGAAGAAGTAATTGCATTGAATTGTACGCCATTTGGACCTTTAGTCGCAATGCGGTTATGGTCAAAACGGAAGTTATACCAATCGATCTCTAAACCATAACCTAAACGGAAGGCCGATTTCTTACCTTCTGATAATGTCACGAAACGCGAAATGCCTAGGCTTGCATAGCGGGATCCTAGAGGGTCTAAGGTGAAATTAGGAATGTAAGCTGGAGCTCCTGGATAAGCAACGGCTATTTCAGGTTCGCCGCCCACCAATGTATTGAGTCCTAAATTGAAATCTAAACCTCGTCTGCTATATAAATTTGGGCGCTTTACTTTCGTCGTATCTTTTCCCCAAATCACCTTCGTCACTTCCTTTCCATCGCGGTGGTACACGCCATCCCAAGTCACGTGTGTCTCCTCGGTGCCGTCTTTCACATGCACCCCGTCTAATCCGATGCGTACCTCTTCTTTTTTGCCAGAATTTTTCCAAGACTCTTGACTAGTGACTAGCGACTCTTGACTAATTACTGCGCCGCGTAGCGGCGACTTGTGTATCCCAATCTTCACTGAACTATTCCCAATCCGCACAGAAAGACTACTATCTCCATCCGAATCTGTTTTAATGGCTTGTCTGATATTTTGCCAAAGGCTGTCCGTTAACACGAGACCTTTTTTCTCGAAGGCACTTTCTAATTCCTCTTTTAAGGTCCTTTTCGAATCTTTTCCCCCGATCAAGGTTTGGTTTCGTTTGTCAATTTTTAAAATCAGTGAATCTTGTCTCTCTTTTGCAGAAAGGTTGAATACACTTACTACTAGGCAGATAATAGCGATGAACTTTTTCATATAATTATTGGATTTGTAAGGTGCGTTTTAAATTTTCTTCTGTTTTCACGTAGGTATTAGCCACGTTGTGGATATTATTTTCAAAAGCGGGATTTCCCTCTTTTAGTTTTTGCCAGTTAACCGGCTCCCCGTCTAAGGCTTGCCTGATTTCACCTACGATTTTGCCAAAAAGAGATCTTTTACGTCTCTTGGCCACCGGTCTCTCTTCCTCTTGTATAGGGTCGATGTCTAATCGCACGGTCACGACTTCCTCTGGCTCGGCTTTGCTTTCAATAAGGGGTTGAACAGCTGCGACCTCTTCTTTATGTTTGATCTCCTCGGTTATAACAAGTTCCGATAGTAGTACTGATTCTTGCTGATCAGCTGTAGACGGAACAGTCACCGTCGAAATAGGGCTCGATGCAATTGTTTCAGTCGATTCTTGTACATTCTGGCTCAAAGGAGTTTCTGAATTGGCAGGCGCAGTGGTAACTTCGCTAGCTACCGTACGCGTTTCTTCCGGCGCAGCATTCCAGTTCCAGCTTAGGCCTACAGCGATTAAAAGCATCGCGGCTGCTGCCCAATAGATCGGGAAGCGACGCACGGGTTTTTCCTCTAGGCGTTCTTCGATCCGAGACCACAATCCTTCGGGAATGTCGTCTGATTTGTTTTGGAGTTGCTCTCTCCATTTTTCCTCTACAGAATTCCAATTTTTCATAGTTGTAAAGCTGCTAGTTGGTTTTGAAGAAGGGTTCTGGCGCGCGAAAGTTGCGACTTCGAAGTTCCTTCTGATATAGCTAATAATTGTGCGATTTCCGCGTGGGAATAGCCCTCGATAGCATATAAATTAAAAATGGTTCGGTAACCTGTGGGCAGAGAGGAGATTAAGTTCTCGATCTCTTGCAAGCCTAATTGCATCAAGGTCTCATCTGGATGCGCCACATCAAAGGCAGCATCGATATCGACTGGGTAACGGTCTTTGTTCTTTCGAATCGACATCAAGGCCTCATTTACCATGATTTTTCGAATCCAGCCTTCGAAACTTCCGCCGCCTTGGTATTGGTCTAGTTTCGAGAATACCTTCACAAAACCCTCCATTAAGGTATCTTCAGCTTCTGATGTGTTCGTAATGTAGCGTTTCACCACGGAGAGCATCTTTCCGGCCATTTTTTGAAAGAGGGCGTGCTGGGCTTGTCGATTGTTTTTTCGACAGGCTTCAATCAGCTCAGTTTCAGAAAGAAAGGCAGGTAAACGTGTACTCAAAGGGTATTTTCGTTATTCGAATGCAAAGATGGCACAAAGTGCTAAATGGTTGCGTCAGTTTGAAAAGAATTTCAAAATTCCGTTCTTTGTCGAAATTAAATCTATGCCTAACTCAGCGCCCATCGGGATTTTTGATAGTGGAATTGGTGGATTGACTCTGGCGCATGCTATCACGGAGTTGATGCCGCAGGAGAATATTATCTATTTTGGGGATACGGCGCACCTTCCGTATGGGGATAAATCGGCGACGGCGATTCAGGCCTATTCGGTGAAGATTTGCAATCTGCTTTTAGAGAAGAATTGCAAGTTGATTTTGATCGCGTGTAACTCGGCTTCGGCGGCAGCCTATGATTTAGTGAAGGCGTATGTAGGTACGAAGGCCAAAGTCGTGAATGTCATCGACCCGGTCATTTCGTATTTAGACCAAAACTGGGAAAACAAAACCCTCGGTTTAATCGGGACGAAGCAAACCGTAAACTCGGGGATCTATGCGAACAAGGCGGAAGCGCTGGGAAAGCATATCGAGGTGAAGTCTTTGGCCACTCCTTTATTAGCTCCCATGATCGAAGAAGGCTTCTTCTCGAACTCCATCTCTGAAACCATCATCAAAGAATACCTCGCACAGCCCACGCTGCAAGGAATCGAAGGATTGATTTTAGGCTGCACGCATTATCCGCTGATCAAACCGCAGATCGACGCCTACTACAAAGGAAGCATTCCGGTGATTGACACGTCTATTATCGTGGCGGAGGAAATCAAACGAATTCTTTCGGCAGAAGATATGTTGCACGATGGAGAAGAATCCACGCGTCAATTCTACGTATCAGATTATACGGATTCATTCGAAAAGTCCACCCAAATCTTCTTCGGGAAGGCCATCAAATTAACACAATACCCGATTTGGGATTAATCTAGATTTTTGCTGAAAAGTTGAGAAACTTTTTGACGCAGTTGAAGCTTCGCTAGGCGGGCTTGTTGTTCTTGCTTGCTTTGGCGAAACCATAAAAAAGCAATCGCTCCCACGATCAAATAAGGAGCAGATAGTAAATATAAAATTCCTGTGTTCAAACCAGTCGCGATATTCGAGCGACCATTTGAAATGCTACTCTCCACAGTAGTTCTGCACATGGCACATTGAGCGATAGCATCTACCTGTGTTAACAAAAGTAAAACCACGAAAAGAAGTATTTTCTTATACATAGTAAGGAGAAATCAAAAGATACACTATCACACCAGAAACGGATACGTATAACCAGATGGGGTAGGCCCATTTAACGATGGCTTTGTGCGCCACAATGTTATTAGTTATTGCGTAATAAATCGCTTTCAAAACTAAGCGAACGACACCGATCGATAGAACGATGTGTGAAATCAATAAGAAATAATACACTGGACGGATCCAACCTTCGCCACCAAAAGGGGTAGAAGGATTAGAAATGTGGTAAAGAATATATAATACTAAGAATAAAGCGCCTTGTGCGAATGCTGCACCCATCGCCTTGCGGTGTAAACCAATATTTCCACTTTTAACGCCGATCAATCCAATCACTAAACTCAAGGCAGTCGTTGAATTCAATAAGCCAATAACGTGTGGTAATACTTTCGTCCATTCACCTAAAGAGATTTTGGTTTGAATCCCAATCAAAACCGCTACGGCTACCGGAATCGCTACCGACAACACATTAATTAATTGATCGTTTTTCTTAGTTGCTTCCATCTGTTGAATAAATATTTTTCAAGACTTTTATCTCTACTAGTAATCTATCTACTTCTTTTTTATCTGTCCCGTCGTAGAAACCGCGAATGATTCCTTCTTTGTCTACTAATACTAACCGCTCTGAGTGGATAAATGTTTCGTCGGGATTCTTAATCGCGGCATCATATTCTGAGGCATCGGCCAAAGGAACATGAAATCCTTTCAAGACTAAGGGATAAATCATTTTTTTCTCCCCTGTTAAAAAATGCCATTGATCCTTATTCGCATCGAAGCGTTTCGCATACAGAGCTAGTTGCTCCGGCTGATCGAATTTCGGATCTACCGAGATAGAAAGTAATTGCACCTCTGGATCACCTAGAAACGTATCCTGAACACGACTTACTTGCGAGGTAATTTTAGGGCAAATCGTGGTGCAGCGCGTAAAGAAGAAACTAGCGACGTAAATTTTACCTTTTAAGCTTTTCGAGTCAAATGTCTTCCCTGTTTCGTTAGTGAGGGAGAAGGATGGGATGGTTTGGAAGACCGTATCCATCTCCGACTCATTCCAGCGAGGATTTAATCGCTTCGCCATTTTGATTTCTCCCGTCGTCGAATCAATGGCTGGGACATAGCGAGGAAGGCTAAAATGATTTGTCCCAAATGCCTTCAGCCCTAAATAAATAAAGACAGGCAATATTAATACGAGAAATAATATGCCTGTCTTTTTAAACATAACCCAAGAAGGATTTAAAATTAATGTAAGTGACCGCCTTCGTAAATCAAGGCTACTAATAACCAAACTACGAAAAGCGTAGGGATCAATACTGCCCAAATCAACGACTTAACCTCATGCTTTAAGTGCATGAACTCACCTACGATGTAGAATGCTTTAACGATGGTCATACCACAGAAGATTGCTACACGTAAGGTGTTAGCAGGCATCGTGAAGGCAATCACGAATTCAATGGCAGTTAATATCAATAAAATCCAAAATGTTTTCCAAATCGCGCCTGTATTAGGAGCTGGAATTTCTTTTTCTGAGGTTCCGTGTGCTGCGTGCGAAGCCATATATAAATCAATTAAAAGATTAAACTAAATAGAAGAAGGTAAATACGAATACCCAAACTAAATCGACAAAGTGCCAGTATAAACCTACTTTCTCTACCATTTCATAATGACCTCTGCGCTCATACACACCAGTTGCTGCGTTGAAGAAAATTAAGACGTTCAAGATTACTCCAGAGAACACGTGCGTTCCGTGGAAACCTGTAATGAAGAAAAATAAGTCAGCGAAAGCTGGAGGGCCGTATGGATTACGAACTAGGTTCGCTCCTTCGATAGGCGTGCTAACACCATCAATGAGTTGCTTCGCAGCTAAAGATAAATCTTCCGGTCCGTGGATAAAGTGAGACCATTCCCAAGCTTGAGAACCTAAGAAAGTAAAACCACCAATGATGGTCCAAAGCATCCATTTCTCCACATCCTTACGGTCACCACGGTGTCCAGCTTCCACAGCTAAAACCATCGTTACAGAGGAAGCAATCAAAATGAAAGTCATGATACCTACGAAAACTAAAGGCAATGACATACCGTGCAAGAACGGAACTGCTTCAAAAACTTTTTCTGGAATAGGCCAGTGGGTCGTTGAGAAATAGAAATCCGCAGGAGCGCCTTCCCATGCAGGTTGGCTAAAACGAATCATTCCGTACGTGATCAAAAGGGCTGAGAATGTGAAGGTATCCGATAAAAGGAAGAACCACATCATCAATTTTCCATAACTCGCCTTGAGTGGTTCAGAACCACCTTGCCATGTTAAATTTTCTGGAACCGCTGGGGCAGCGTGTGCTACTGACATAGGTAAAAGCTTAATTGTTAATCAATAAAAATACATATAAATAAAGCCACAGAGCATCTAAAAAATGCCAATAGGTGGCGCAAATTTTAATTTGAGTCAATTGCTTTGCATTTATCTTCAATCTAAAAGCTGCCACAAGTGCAAAGATTAGAACAATAAGGCCTGAAACAAGGTGTAAACCGTGTAAACCCGATAAAACATAGACAAAAGAACCTGATGGATTGCCTACAAAAAATACGTTCATCTCCACTAATTGGATCCAACCGTAAAATTGCATTGCTAAAAAGAGCAATCCGAGCACAAAAGTAATAGAAATACTCATTCGAAGTGCATTAAATTGGTCTTTTTTTGCTGCTAAAAGTGAGTAATGCATCGAAATGCTACTTAAAATTAAGACGCCTGTACTGTAGCTAAATAAACTAGGCATCGCGAATTCCACCCAGTTACCTTCCGCTTTTCTTACTAAATAAGCCGAGGTAAAGGCTGCAAATAACATGATGATGGAAACGATAAATAACCACATCGTAAAAATTCTTGGGTTGACTGAACGGGTTTCAGCCGGCTCGATGGTATTTTGTTGTGCGTTCATGGTTTAAACTTTATCAAATAATAAGGCAATTTGTATGATGATTAAATAGAAAAATGAACCAAACATCATCCACTTCGCGGCCTTGTCTGTGGGGCGCATCATGAGGTAGAAGGTTTGGCATAAAAATAGAATTCCCGCGACCACCGTAATGATGGCTGATTGAATTCCAGTGATGTGCAGTAAATACGGCACAAATCCCAAAGGCACTAAAAAGAGCGTATAGATCATGATGGTGAAAGCCGTCTTTATGTCTTTCTTTCCATCATTTGGTAACATCTTAAATCCAGCCTTGCGGTAATCCGCATCCGCTACCCAAGCAATCGCCCAGAAGTGTGGGAACTGCCAGAAAAATTGAATCGCAAAAAGGATGCCTGGCTCCCAGCCAAAATGTCCCGTTGCCGCCACCCAACCAATCATGGGAGGGAAGGCCCCTGGAAAAGCGCCTACAAACACGGAAATGGGCCCTACTCGCTTCAATGGTGTGTATACATAGCCGTATAAAATATAAGAGAGCAAACCCACTAAGGCCGCTTTCCAGGTAAAATAACTTAAAAGTCCGATCGCAATGACCGCTAATACATAGCCAAAATTCCGCGCTTGTGCAGGTGTTAAGGTTTCCGTGGGCAAAGGACGCTGTGCCGTTCTTTTCATCAGCTTATCGAGTTCAATTTCTTTCAATTGATTCACGATGTTCGCAGCTCCGGTTAAAACGAATCCAGCTAAAGAAATCAAGAATATACCTACTGGCTTGTGCTCAATGGGCGCTAATAAATACCCAAACGTCCCCGAGAAGGCTACCGTCATGGATAGTCTCGATTTTAAGAGGGCGATATACGGTTTTATGTTCGACATTTAGGCGTTTTTTGTTTGGATCCACGAGCTGATATGCCAGCCCATTAATACCAACGAAATTAATAAATGAACCGCTTGGCTTCCTAGTGGTAAAGCGAAGTAAGCCATCAGAATACCGGTAAAAAAGGAAATTCCAATCAGCACCATCATTCCATGGCGGTAAGGCTGTAAGGGAGCATTTTTTAGTTTATTCCAAAGCAATAAATGGCTCACAAAAATCACCCAAGAATAGGTACGATGCACAATATAGATCACATCTAATTGTGCCACCCATTGATCCTTTGCATTTTCACCTAGTGCCTGAATCACGTGATCCATATTCTCCCGCACTTGCGTGCCTAAGATAATTTGGACTAAAACAATGACTAAGTTAATACCTATCCACTGGCGATTCTCTAGGTTAATAACCGCTGAGGAAGAATGATTGTTTAGGGCTTTGATTAAAAAAAAGATAACCCCGATCGACAATAGCATGTGAGCAGTTACCACACCTGGAAGCAAGAACGAATCGACAACAAATTTGCCTAGCACGGCATTCGCTATGACTAATAAGAGCGCTGCTAAAGTGGGTAAAAAGACCTTTCTTCCTTCCTTGTAGGCTAGTAGGGTTGTTGCTAGAACGATGAGGCCAGTTAAAGCTCCTAGTAATCGATTGATATATTCGATCCAGGTTTTAGTGGCATTGAATTCTACTTCCCCATGAAGTTTCTCCTTGTAGATAACTTCGTAGTGTAAAGGCAATTCGGATACTTTGGTAGGAGGGATGAATCTACCGAAACATTTTGGCCAATCCGGACATCCCATTCCTGACCCCGTGCTACGGACGATTCCGCCGGCAAGGATTAGCAAGTAAATGCTTAGTAGTGAAAGAGTTGCGAATTTTCTAAAGGCCATTTTTAGGGTAAAAAAAAGATGCATCTAAATGATAATCATTCGGATGCATCTTTCAATGGTAGGGTTAATTAACGGTTATAACTTTCGTTTTGTGCGCCTAATAAACCTTCGATTTCATTTTCTTTTGCAATTTCAGCCTCTTCTTCTGGAAGGTTAGAGCTCTTAGTTGCAGAGAATGGAACGTTTTGAGGGATGAAATCCACATCTGAACCTGGCTTAGAATAATCGTATGGCCAACGGTATACAGCTGGAATTTCTCCTTCCCAGTTTCCGTGACCTGGCTCTACAGGAGTCGTCCACTCGAGGGTAGTTGAATTCCATGGATTTTGAGGAGCTTTCTTACCCTTAAAGATGGAGTAGAAGAAGTTCCAAGCAAAGATCGCTTGTGCAGTGAACGTAATGATCGCTGCAATTGAAATGAAGGCGTTCATATTAGTGAAAGCAGCTGCTCCATCATTACCTACCGCTGTAAATGAGTAGTAACGACGAGGGAAACCTGCGATACCGATGTAGTGCATTGGGAAGAATACCATGTACACACCCACGAATGTAAACCAGAAGTGGATATACCCTAAAGTCTTGTTCATCATACGACCAAACATCTTAGGGAACCAGTGGTAAACACCTGCCATCAACCCGAAGAAGGATGCCGCACCCATTACTAGGTGGAAGTGAGCTACTACGAAATACGTATCGTGTAAGTTGATATCTAAAGCGGAGTTACCTAAGATGATACCCGTTACACCACCCGAGATGAATAAAGATACTAGACCGATCGAAAACAACATCGCCGGAGTGAAGATCAAGTTACCTTTCCATAGTGTCGTAATGTAGTTAAACGCTTTCACCGCAGATGGTACCGCAATGATCAAGGTTAAGAACATGAATACAGATCCTAAGAATGGATTCATACCCGTTACGAACATGTGGTGAGCCCACACGATGAAAGCAAGTACGGTGATACCCATCATGGAACCGATCATCGCACGGTATCCGAAGATAGGCTTGCGAGAGTTCGTTGCAATGATCTCAGATGTCATACCTAAAGCAGGAAGTAATACGATGTATACCTCTGGGTGACCTAGGAACCAGAATAAGTGTTGGTACAAGATCGGAGAACCACCCATGTTAGGTAATGCCTGACCTTGGATATAGATCTCAGATAAGTAGAATGATGTACCAAATGAACGGTCAAAGATTAACAATAATGCCGCAGATAATAATACAGGGAATGATAATAAACCTAAGATCGCTGTGAAGAAGAATGACCAAATTGTCAAAGGCATCTTCGTGAACGTCATACCACGTGTACGCAAGTTAATGACCGTACAGATGTAGTTGATACCACCCATTAAGGAAGATACAATAAAGAAGGTCATTGCTGTTAACCACATGGTCATACCTAAACCAGAACCTGGCATTGCTTGAGGCAAGGCAGATAAAGGAGGGTAAATTACCCATCCACCAGACGCAGGACCCGTTTCTATGAAAAGAGAAGCGAACATGATCATAGAAGAAAGGAAGAAGAACCAGTAGGATAACATGTTAATGAATCCAGAAGCCATATCTCTTGCTCCGATCTGTAATGGAATTAGGAAGTTAGAGAACGTACCAGATAAACCGGCTGTCAATACAAAGAATACCATGATGGTACCGTGCATCGTCACAAGGGCTAAATAAAACTCTTTATCTAATTTACCACCTTCGTCAATCCACTCACCTAAGATAGGGCGTAACCAATCTAATTGCATTTCAGGGAAACCTAATTGCAAACGGAAGATGATCGATAAGGATCCACCAATGAAAGCCCAAAGAATACCTGAGATCAAGTACTGCTTAGCGATCGTCTTGTGATCTGTAGAAAAGATGTACTTTGTCCAAAAATTTAGCTCATGGTGCTCATGCTCGTGATCGTGATCGTGTGCATGTGTGTGAACTTCTTCAGCGTGTGTTGTTGCAGTTGACATATGAATTTATTTTCTTCTTTTCTTTGTTAAATTAGTTTACACTTACAGCTTCTTCAGCAGGTGCAGCTGCGCTGTCTACTGCTACTGGTTCTGCTGGAATATACTTACTAGCCTTCATTTTTAAATTATCAGGCACTTTTGCTAAATAGGTTGGATTCGTAGCTAAGAAGGGCTTTTGTTCTGCGCACCATTTAGCATAATCTTCTGGCTCATCTACGAATACCGTAATCGCCATACCGAAGTGACCGCGACCACAAATTTCTGTACAGTTTAATTTATAGTTGAAGTCTTTTTTACCCAATTTCGCACGCATCTCATCCGTAGACATGTTTGGTGTAAACCAAAACTTAGTAGGCATACCTGGCACAGCATCCATTTTCACGCGGTGGAATGGAAGATACACGGAGTGTAATACGTCTTGAGCGTGGATTTTCAATAATACAGGCTTTCCTTTTGGTAAGTGTAATTCAGTTGCTGTAAAATCATCAAATGAATTCTTATCTGTAAAGTCGATACCGATGTTATTCGTCTCGTCGATTAATTTGTAGTTGTAATTACCTAATTGGTTATCATCATTACCTGCGTAACGTACGTACCAACCGAATTGGTGACCAGTGATTTCGATCACAACCGCATCGCTAGGTGCTTGAGACGTGATATCTCTCCAAGTTCTCCAACCCGTGAATACCAAGATTGCCATAACGATGGCTGGAATAACCGTCCAGATTAATTCTAATTTGTGGTTCACTGGATAGAAAGTCGCCTTTCTGTCTTTGTTATAACGGTATTTGAACGCAAAGAATAACAATAAGGTATTCGTGAAAAAGAAGGCTAAGGTTACTACAGCCATTGAAATCCAAAACATACTGTCTGTTCTCAGGCCATGTTCTGATGCTGCTATTGGTAAGAAGTCTGGCTTAGCCACCATAAATGACCAAACACCTGCAATCGTTCCTAATGCCCAGAAGATGATCATTCCGTAGGCATTGGCGTTGTTACTTCCATCTAATGCTTCATCTGTATAATCAGAGGCAGCAAGAGACTTATTTAACTTAATGCTTTTGCTGATTACGGAAATCGCAAGAGCAAAGAAGATAACGGATAAAAGACCTATTAGGTAAAACATATTCTTTATTTTAAGACAAGTTCAAAAATTAAATATCGTGGTGTAATGCTTCTGGCAAGAATGGGTGGTTTTTCGCCACTAAACTTGCTTTCGTTAATTCTCCTGAGATCACATAGATGAAAGCAGAAGCGAAGACGGTGACCATTCCAAATTCTACTAAACCGTAACCGCCATGTTTTCCTAAAACACCTGGCATAATCATTTGGTAGAAATCAATGTAGTGACCAGCAATAATTAAGAAAGCAGCGATCTTTAAGAAGATACGCGTTCTCTTCGCATCACGTGTCATTAGAACTAAGAAGGGTAGTAAGAAGTTTAGAATTACCATTAAAATTTCTGAACTTTTATACAATTTATCGTATCCTTCCCAACGCTCTAAGAAATAGATGGTTTCTTCCGGTAAGTTAGCGTAGTAGATCAATAAGAATTGCTCGAACCATACGTATGTCCAGAAGATAGAGAAGGCGAACATAAACTTACCTAAATCGTGTAAGTGGTTCTCATTTACATAGCCCATTAAGCCTTTGTCCTTTAAGTACAATATCGTTAACACGATAACTGCATAAGTAGTCACGTGCCATGATGCAAACATGTACCAACCGAACATCGTAGAGAACCAGTGTGTATCGATCGACATTACCCAGTCCCAAGCAAAAATCGAGCTAGAGGCACCGAAGATCACGATGAATGCAGTTCCAATTTTCACCAATTGAGTGAAATACTCCGTTCCGCCATTCAAATCCTCTTCTAATGATTTCTTGCGTAACATGTTCCAAAGAAGGATCCACAATCCACCAAATACCACTAAACGAATCAAAAAGAAATTCTTGTTCAAATAGCCCGACTTACCTGCAATGATTTTATCATAATTAGGGCTTCCTACTTCTGTTACACCGTGGTGCATCCAGTGGAAAATCACATCTCCTTTGAAGAAGAATACTAAGATCAAGATAGGTAAGGAGATGTATAAGAACTTAGGGAAGGCCTCAGGAACACGCTTCATAACAGATGACCAACCTGACTTCGTTAAGTATTGCAATGAAACGAAGAACATCCCTACTACCGCGATACCTGTAAAGAAGACTGCGTTCAACCAAACGTTCGCCCAAACGCGATTCATCCAATTGTAGTGCTCTTCCGCTTCTGGTTGGTGAGAAACGGCTCCACCAGAAAGGTGCTCTGCAGCTGCTTCGTGTCCCGCTTTCGCTGCCTCATGACCTGCTGCCGCTACTTCGTGACCACCTGCTTCTCCTTTAGATAAAAGGTAAATACCAATAACTAAAGCAACAACGCCTGCGATGAAAGCATAAATGATTCTCTTTTTGCCTTCAGAGGTGAACTCAAAATGCTCCTCTACGTTTGCTGGGGAAAAATGTGAATGTCCCGCCATCTTGTTCTCTATTTTAATTTAAATGAATTTGATCGTATTGTTTTTGTAACTCGTGTACATAAAGTACGATTTTCCAACGGTTCTCTGAGGAAATCTGTGAACCGTGAGGCCACATACGTCCTTTACCATGTGTAATTACGTGGTAGATATGTCCGTCGTTCACGTCTTTTAAGGCATCACTCGAATATACCGGAACCCCTTTGTATTGCTTCGCAACTAAGCCGTCTCCTTTTCCTCCTTCACCATGGCAGTGTTGGCAGAAACGCTCGTATTGTGCTTTACCCGCTTCGATGTTTTCTGGAGTAGCTGCTAATGGGTTTTTCAACAAGGCTGCTGAATAAGATAAGCTATCGGTAGGCACTGTTTTTGCTAATAATTCTTGAGCTAAGAACGCTTTCTTTACGCTGTCTGCACCCGTATATTTTTTACGAGGTACCGTACCTGAGACAGGTAAACGCATGTTCATCCCTAATGGGTTGATTTTGTTTGTGTCACCTTGTAACTGAGTCATCGGCTCGTAACCTACTGAATTGTACATATTAGGTGCAAACTCTGTACCTGTATCGTTATGGTCATCTCCACAAGACACTAGTCCAGCTGTTAAGCCGACTAGTAAAGTGAATTTATGAATTGAATTGAACATATCTTCTTGAGAATTATTCGTTTAATTATTTAACATTTACTTCGATGGCTCCTGAATCTTTCAAGGCTTTCTTGATATCAGCTGCACTTACTTTGTTCTTATCCACGTTAATCGCCATAACAAACTTGTCATCTGTCGTACGAATATCTAATGGAAGCGTAGGATTACCTGGCCATAAGTCGTTTGAGATACAGAAGGTTGTTACAAGGCCAAAAGCCGTGAACAATACTGTTCCTTCAAATGTTACCGGAATCCAGTTAGGAAGTGCAAAAAAATCTTTACCCCCGATAATCATAGGCCAGTCAAACACCATCGTGTAGCTGATTAATGATAAAGCACAGATCATCCCTAAAGTACCGAACATAAAGGCAGCGATAGGTAAACGCGTACGCTCATGTCCTACGGCTACGTCTAATCCGTGAATAGGGAATGGAGTAAATACGTCTTCGATTTTGATTCCTTTCGCTTTTACCTCGCCTACAGCGTGTAAAACCTCGTCCTCATCGTCATAAACTCCCAAAATGTAGTTAGTTGTCGAACTCATATTGTTTTAATTTCGAATTTCTAAATAAAAATTATTCTTCTGTTTTCTTTGCAGCCTTCGCTTTCTTCGCTGGGAAGTTAGACGAAACGCCTTTCATTACGGATTTCACTTCCGCCATATTTACCACTGGTAAATACTTAGCGAATAAGAAGAATAACGTAAAGAATAAACCGAATGAGAAGATGTAATCACCGATATCATACATCGTAGGAGAGAACATCGCCCAAGAGGATGGTAAGTAATCACGGTGTAATGAAGTCACGATAATTACGAAACGCTCGAACCACATACCTACGTTTACCACGATAGATAAGAAGAATGATACCATTAAGTTCGTACGGATCGCTTTCGACCAGAATAACTGTGGAGAGATAACGTTACATGTCATCATCATCCAGTATGCCCACCAGTATGGACCAGTAGCACGGTTAATGAAGGCATAGCTTTCATATTCCACACCAGAATACCAAGCGATAAAGAACTCAGTTAAGTAAGCGATACCTACGACTGAACCCGTTACCGTGATAACGATATTCATCATCTCGATGTGTTCGATTGTGATATAATCCTCTAATTTGAAAACCACACGTGTAATTAACAATAAGGTTTGTACCATCGCGAAACCAGAGAAGATCGCACCCGCCACGAAATACGGAGGGAAGATCGTCGTGTGCCATCCTGGGATAACAGACGTTGCAAAGTCCATCGATACAATCGTGTGTACAGAAAGTACAAGAGGAGTAGAGATACCTGCTAAGATTAATGACATGTACTCATAACGTGCCCAAGTCTTAGAAGAACCTGTCCAGCCTAAGCTGAAAAAGCCATACCAGAACTTACGACCTGCTGTCGTAGCACGGTCACGAATAGTCGCTAAATCCGGTACTAGACCCATGTACCAGAATAATAAAGAAACGGATAAATACGTCGAGATCGCGAAAACGTCCCAAACTAAAGGAGAGTTAAAGTTAACCCAAAGTGAACCGAACGCATTTGGAAGTGGTAAAGCCCAGTGAGCTAACCAAGGACGTCCCATGTGAGCTAAGATGAAGGATGCGGCACAAAGTACGGCAAAGATCGTCATCGCTTCCGCTGAACGGTTGATGGATGTTCTCCATTTTTGGCGGAACAATAATAATACGGCAGAGATCAAAGTACCCGCGTGACCGATACCAACCCACCATACGAAGTTAGTGATATCCCAAGCCCAACCTACGGTTTTATTTAATCCCCAAACGCCAATACCTTGCCACCAAGTGTAGAAAAGGCAATAAGCACCATAAATGAATACAAGACAAGAGATCCCGAATGCAATTTTCCATTCTTTCGTAGGTTCTCCCTCTACTTGCTTGCAGATATCGTGGGTAACATCGGAATAAGATTTTCCACCAGTAACTAGTTTCTCTCTTATGGGTGATACAACGTGCGACATATTTTTATTTACTGTTTTACGATTAAAAAATTATGCTTCTTTCTTAGCATCCTTGTTACGAACTTTCTTCAAGTAAGAGATATTAGGCTTCACGTTAATCTCTTCGATTACGTGGAACGCACGTCCCTCTTTCTCTACTAATAATAATTTAGAGATTTCAGATGCTGGATCGTTCATATCTCCAAAAGTAATCGCATTCGTAGGGCAAGATTGAGCACAAGCTACTTGAATTTCTCCATCTACTGGACGACGCTTCTCTTTCTTCGCTTCTAACTTACCAGCTTGAATACGTTGAACGCACATCGAGCATTTTTCCATCACACCACGAGAACGAACGGTTACGTCTGGGTTGATCACCATACGTCCTAAGTCGTTATTGAAGTGGAAATCGAAGTCATCTGTTTGGAAATAACGGAACCAGTTGAAACGACGTACTTTGTATGGACAGTTATTTGCGCAATAACGTGTACCGATACAACGGTTATACGTCATTTGGTTAAGACCTTCAGTCGAGTGAGTCGTCGCTAATACGGGACAAACAGTCTCGCAAGGAGCGTTGTTACAGTGCTGGCATAACATCGGTTGGAAAACTACCTCTGGATTATCAGACGCAATTTCTAAACCTTTCAAATCTTCCACCTCCGCATCAGAAGAGTAGTAACGGTCGATACGCATCCAGTGCATCTCACGACGGTTAATCACTTCTTGACGACCTACTACCGGTACGTTGTTTTCTGCTGAGCAAGAAATAACACAAGCAGAACATCCTGTACAAGTATTCAAGTCGATCACCATACCCCACGCGTGGTTATTGTATTCGTGACCGTTCCAAAGCGTTAAATCAGTCGCATCCTTTTCTCCTTCAGACGTTTTCACGCGAGGAGTGAAGCTACCTGCTTTTGCATCTTTCGCAAAGTCAGCTAACACCGTCTCTTGAACGACTGCTTGACGTGCCATCACCGTTTGGTGCGTTTGCGTTTGAGCGATTTCTTTAGTCTCACCAGTTGAAGTAACTGAGACACCTGTTGTGCAGATTCCTACACAAGCGCCGTTTACTTCAGAGATGAATGGATAAGCGTTTACACCCACACCGTCTGCAGACTTACCTGCTTTCGTGCGACCGTAACCGATAGCAATCGCTACTGTATCTTGAGCTTGGCCTGGTTGAACTAATACTGGAAGAGATACTTTGTATCCTTTCGCGCTTACTTCAACAACATCACCTTGCTTTAATTTTAATTTAGTAGCAGTTGGTTGCGAGATAGCCGCGTAATTGTCCCAACATGCTTTAGAAACTGGCTCAGGGAATTCTTGCAACCAAGGGTTGTTTGCTTGAGAACCTGTTCCTAAGCCTACTTTCTCGTAAACCGCGATTTCTAAACCTGTAGAAGACGCTGAATAAGACTTGCTGATGGCTGCTGCCGCTGCATTCACATCGACTGATGGGCTTGCAGAAGAAACCGTTGCAGCGTTTGGTTCAAATACACCATCGTGAAGTGCATTGTTCCAAGCTACTTTACCACCTTTTAAGATGTTTTGCTCCCAGTTACGCTCTAAGTAACCTGCAAAATCACCTGATAAACCAGCCCAAGTTAAGAAACTTGCTTGTGCTTGACGTGTTTTGAAGATCGTAGAGATCGTAGGTTGCGTTAATGAGTAGAAACCAGCTTTAGGCTCAGCATCATTCCAAGACTCTAAGAAGTGAGAATCTGGTGCGATGAATTGACATAAAGAAGCTGTCTCATCAGCGCGATCGTTTGTTGCTAAGCTCACACCTACTTTTGGTAAAGCAGCCGCTAGCGCAGCACCCATTGGGTGGTTGTAAACTGGGTTTGCATTGTAGAAGATAACAGCGGCAATAGAACCAGCGCTAGCTTCTTTAATGAAATTAGCCATCGCCATGTCGTTACCTTGACGGTAGTTCATAGCTAAGCCTGTATTGATCGTCGTGCCATATGCGCCTACTAAAGCGTTTGTAGCAGCAACAATTTTTTGAACTTCTGGGTCATTTGAACCAGCTACGATGATCGAAGCGCCTTTTGAAGCGACTAAGTCTTTCGCTGCTTTTTCTAAATGATCTACTTTAACCGAAGCACCCGCGATGCTAGCCGCTCCTGTTAATTTCGCTACTGCATTATATAAAGCAACCGCTACTAAACCCTCTTGAGATGGCTTGTAAGCGGCGCGGTAATCTGCGTTAGCACCTGTGTTAGATAAGATAGTCTCAAATTGGTAGTGGCGAGACATGTCTTTCTTTCCTCCTTTTTCAGAGCTAACACGGCGAGTGATTGCCCATTGTGCAGCAAATTCAGTAGGAGCAATCCACGAACCTAAGAAGTCAGCACCTAAAGACACAATCGTCTTAGCTTGGCTGAAATCAATATTAGGTAAAACGCCACCGTGTGCTTGTGTTAAACCATAAGCTGGGTTTGCGTCATACGTGATGTGTTGTGTTGTTGGGTATTTCGCTGCGAAGTCTGCAATCACTTTCTTCGTAGTAGGAGAAAGGATGGTATTAGAAACGATGCGGATTTGACCACCTTTGGCAGCCACCTCAGCTAACTTCGCTGTAAATGCTTTATCCAAAGAAGTCCAATCCGTTGCTTTACCAGCAGCTTGAGGACCTTTTAATTTCTCATTATCATATAGACTCAAAACAGAAGCATGCGCACGACCTGAAAGTACACCCTTCGAAATAGAAGAAGACTTGTTACCTTCGATTTTGATCGGACGACCTTCACGTGTCTTTACTAAGATAGATGCATAATCACCACCATCTGTATACGTAGACGCATACCAGTTAGCGATAGTTGGCTCGACATCTTCCGGCTTGTTTAAGTAAGGAATCGTGTTCTTTACTGGAGACTCACAAGCTGCTAAAGAAACAGCCGCTACTCCAAAACCTAACATCTTTAAGAAATCACGACGATGAGTACCCGCTCCATCAACTAAAGAATCCCCTTTAGCATCCGTTTCAGATGGCATATTGCCAAACTCATTGTGGATATTTTTGACAAACGATGGCTCATTGGTTAACTCCTCAATCCCTTTCCAATACCTCTTGTTCGAATTTTCCATATAATCTTTCTTATTCAGACTAAAATTTTATTTCTATTAATAGTGACACTTAGAGCACTCTAAGCCACCGATGTTTTGAACTTTCAAAGGAGTCTTGCTATCCTTATTGTGTACCTCTACTAATTTATCGTAGTAAGCGTTGCCTTTTGCATTTACGTCAGTTTGACGGTGGCAATCGATACACCAGCCCATTGTTAAGGAAGAACGTTGCTCTACCACTTCCATCTTTTCGATTTCGCCGTGGCAGTTCTTACACTCTAAACCACCTACGTTAGTGTGTTGCGAGTGGTTGAAATACGCTAAGTCAGGTAAGTTATGAACACGTACCCATTGGATCGGCTCATCTTTCTCTAATGCTTTGTAGATTTTTTGAATCTCTGGAGACTCACGCTTGATCGCGTTGTGGCAGTTCATACAAATGTTCGCTGATGGAACGTTTGCACCTTTTCCCTCGTAAACACCTGTGTGGCAGTAGTTACAGTTGATTTGGTATTGACCTGCGTGTAATTTGTGAGAAAATTTAATCGGTTGCTCTGGAGCATATCCTTGGTGGATACCTACGCCATAAGCCGCATCGATCGTTGCTTTACCTCCTAATAATAGGGCCAAAACCAAGATTCCCGTCTTCATTGCCGAATTAGCAGCTAAGGACTTCGCATTTTCAGCTAGTTTGTCGAAAAAAGACTTTCCTTCTTCTTGCTCTGCTTTCGCTAATTTGCTAAGTGAGTTGACAATCGCTAGTAAAGCGATCAAAACGAACACCATGATAATTAACAAGCCTACTAAAAGAACTTCCATCATGCCACCCGATGAAGCTGCTGCTGCCGGAGCTGCCGCGCCTGCCGCTGGTGCTGCGCCTGCTGCCGGAGCCGCTGGAGCTGCATTGGATGCATCGATATAAGCGATAATACCTTTGATTTGAGCTTCTGAGAAGTTCGGATAAGGAGTCATAGCCGCCTTATTGAACTTGTTGTACAAGTCATTCGCATACTTGTCTCCTGAAGCGATAACTGCCTGTGGATTGTGTACCCATTTAACGATCCATTCGATCGGACGACGCTCGCTAACTCCCTTTAAACCAGGACCTACCAATACCTCATCTGTGGATGCGTGACATGCCGCACAGTTGTTTTTAAATAGTGTTTCACCTTCCGCTGCATCTTGTGCAAACGTTGCTGTAGTCGCAGCAATTAAGAATAAGAAGGAAAATAGAAACTTAACGAGAGTTAATTTTTTGCAACACATAAATATAGATTTTCTCATTTTAATTCAGTCCGCAAAACTACAATTCGATTTTTTAGGAAACAATTAATTACACATTCATTTTTTGTATTTTTTTTATTGAAATAATTATTTAGAATTTTTCAAAATAAGGCCTTTAAATCAAAATTGAACTATTTTTAGAATATTTTGTATAATGTGTATGGACACAAAAAAACCTTCCGGATTGGAAGGTTTTCTGAGGTTTCGAGCGGATTCGAACCGCTGTAGAAGGTTTTGCAGACCTCTGCCTAGCCACTCGGCCACGAAACCAATTAATTGGGATGCAAATTTAGCTTTTTTTTAGAGAAAGGCAAGGCAGTAGATGAAAATTTAGTCGCTAGTCACCAGTCGCTAGTCGCTAGTCTCTAATCACTAGTCGAAAGTCGCTAGTCCGGAGAAACATTTATCATTAACCATTTACCATTCACCATTCACCATCTCTATTCTATACTCTCTACTCTATGCTCTCTGACTCCCGACTAGCGACTCCCGACTAGCTCAGCGTAAACACCGAAATCTCCGGCGGCATTCCCACTCTACCCGGATAGCCTAAATAGCCATAGCCCCGATTCACATAGATTTGTTGTTCACCTTCCTGGTATAATCCTGCCCATTGCTTGTAGACATATTGAGCTGGAGACCAACGCAATTCAGCGATTTTAACACCAAATTGGGTGCCATGTGTATGGCCCGCAAAAGCTACATCGATGTCCTTGTATTTCTTGGTTACCTCTGCATTCCAGTGTGTTGGGTCGTGCGATAAAAGAAGTTTCGCCGAAGCCTCTTCAGTTCCTTTATGTGCTTTTTCTAGATTTCCGTACCAAGGGAAACGGCCTAGGCCGATGTTTTGGACCCCAATAATGGCTAATTTTTCACCTGATTCTTCTAGGAATCGATGCTCATCCATCAACAGATCCCAGCCCATTAATTCATGCGCTTTCATCAGATCTTTTAGATTTTGCTTTTTGGCAGCAGGACTCGCCCAGCGCACATAATCGCCATAATCGTGGTTGCCTAGCGTGCTGAAAACACCTAGTGGAGCTTTGACTTTATTGAAAACGTCAAAGTAATTCTGCACCTCTTTGGACTCATTATTTACCAAATCCCCGGTGAAGAAAACGACGTCCGCCTTTTCGCGCATCAGCATCTCTACGCCCCCTTTTACGGCCGTTTTGTTGAAAAATGAACCTGTATGGATATCAGAAATTTGGGCAATTTTCAATCCTTTGAAGGCAGAAGGCAAGCCTTTGATTTTTAAGGGAATATGTTCTACAGTGTAATCGTGGGCCCCTGAAATAATGCCAAAAGCAAAGGTCGCCGCCGGCACTGCCCCCACAGCTAGCGCGGCTTGGGACAGAAATTCATGTCGAGAAATAGCACTAGGGTCTTTCTTGAGTACTTTTTTAGTGCCCCAGCGGAAGAAACGGGTGATATCTTCTAGTAATAGGAAGATAATGATAAACAGTTTAGTGATAACGGAGATCATCACGATTGCCATAAACGTGATTCGAATTTCATTTTTCCAAGCGTTTATAGGTAAGGCGTTGTAGGAAAGAATTCCTAATAGGATGAACACGGTAAAACCCCAAAAGGTATATTTAGCCGTATTCTGAATGCTTTTGCGGGAGTTTCTGAAAGCGGTTTTGACAGCCATCCAAACATAATAGTCCAGCGCGATTAACACAATACTGATAAAAGGCACAAAAAACATTTTATTCATAGCACTTAAACTATCTTTGCGATTCAATTGTTCCAAAGGTGCAAAATTACATGAAAAAGACGATAAGTATTTACGGGGGCGGTTGGGTAGGCGCACCATTGGCATTTAAATTAGCCTTAGCGGATTTCGAAGTCCGCGTTTCCGCTTCGAGTGTGCACGCGCAAGCGGCCCACCCGAAAATCAAGGTATTGGATTTCAGAGCTGAGCCCGATATGCCAGCAGAAAACTGGACTTCGATGATTGATTCGGAAATCCAAATTTGGGCGATTCCACCACGTCGTAAGAAGAATTCAGAAGAGACTTATCTGTCTATTTTGCAGGCTTGGGTAGATAATTTACCCACTTCTGGCGTTAAAAAACTCATTTTCCTTTCATCGACATCCGTTTATTCAAATGTGTCCGACACGGTTGATGAAAACTCTGCGATTAATGAGGATTCGTTGATGGCCAAAGCAGAAGCCATCGTTTCCTCCTCCAAAGTCCCTTCCCTTATCTTGCGTTTAGCAGGTCTAATGGGTGGCGATCGTTTTGTAGGGAAGTACTTCTCCGGCAAGCGAAATGACGGAGCAAATTGCCCTATCAATTATGTACACAAAGATGACGTGGTTGCCTTAGTGGCCTTAGCTGCTGAAAAAATCGAATCTGGCATTTATAATATTGTTGCCCCTATCCACCCTACAAAAGGCGAAGTAGGTGAAAACGACATCGAACGCCGCGGTCTTCCTGCTGGCTATTGGGATTATTCAGTTACTTGTCTAGGCGGAAAAGTGGTAAACGGCGATAAGATCTGCAATGAATTGAATTACGAATTCCGCTGGCCGGATCCTTTGGAATTTCCAATCTAATTTTTGTGGCCGAGTTTCGGCCTCAAAAATTTTAAAGCACAAAGAATAAAGCACAAAGAATAAAGAAGATTAGAAATAGTATAGTATAGATAATTTGCTAAATCCATCTCCGCAGGAGATTCCAACTTTATTATTTGTGCTTTATTCTTTATGCTTTTAAGGTGTCTAAGCAAAATTTTAAGCTTCCAATTCTTTCACCGCTAACCACGCCATTAACCCCGGCCCAATCCCCAGCGCGCCTTCATCAATATCAAACCCTGGCGTATGCACCCCGCTAGTTATCCCGCGTTCCTCATTGCGTACTCCTAGGCGATAGAAACAAGCATCCACGTGATGGGTGTAGAAAGCGAAGTCTTCGCCTGCCATCCATAAATCCAAGTCAACTACGTTATCTGCACCCATGTATTCGATGGCTGCGGCTTTGGAGCGACGGGTTAGTTCAGGGTTATTTTGTAAGAAAGGGTAGCCTTTTAATACTTCGAATTCGGCGCGGCCACCCATAGCGTCGGCGATGCCTTCTGCCAGTTTTTTCATCTTTTCTAGACCTTCTGCACGCCAGGTTTCGTCCATGGCGCGGAAAGTTCCGGCGATGTTGACTTCGTCTGGGATGACGTTTGTGGCTCCTAGGCCCTCTATTTTGCCAAAAGTCAAGACTGAGGGAAGTTTTGGATTCTTATTTCTCGAAATGATTTGTTGCATCGCCACGATGATGTGGGATGCGATGACAATAGGGTCGACGCAGGCATCGGGCATGGCTCCATGGCCGCCTTTACCAATTACTTTAAGGTATAATTCATCCGTGCTGGCCATGTACATGCCTTCGCGGAAACCGATTTTGCCCACTGGGACATTGGTCGCCACGTGTTGGCCATAAATGCTGGCAGGTGTTGGGTTTTGCAAAGCGCCTTCTTGAATCATGATGCTGGCACCGCCTGGGGCTTTTTCTTCGGCTGGTTGGAATAGCAATTTGATGGTGCCTTCGAACTCGTCGCGAACTTGTTGTAAAATGTGGGCCGTTCCTAAAAGGGAGGCGGTGTGCACATCGTGGCCGCAGGCGTGCATGACACCTGGGTTTTTGGATTTATAGGGAACGTCGTTTGTTTCTAAAATGGGCAAGGCATCCATGTCGGCACGTAGAGCGACGACTTTTTTGTCTGGATTTTTACCTTTGATTTCGGCGATTAGGCCGGTGGTGGCAATTTTTTTGGCCTGAATTCCCATCTGCTCTAATTGCTGCAAAACGTAGGCTTGCGTCTGAAATTCCTGATAAGAAAGCTCAGGGTTCGCGTGAATGTGGTGGCGATTTGCGAGCGTTTCTGGAGTTAATTCAGCCGAAAGCTGTTTGATTTTTTCCAATAAAGTGGACATGGGCATTTATTTAATTTAGGCAAATCTACGAAATAGGACCTAATTCCGGGAATTCTTAACAAAAAAGCAATGTTAGAGTGTTCATATTCAGCCGATTATTTTTTAAATTCATGTGCAAATTAAATCGGTTTGTCTATGGCTCAGAAAGTGTTAGTCTTAAATCAGGATTACAGTGCGCTTACGATTTGTTCCATGCCGAAGGCCTTTCTTTTGGTCTACCTAAATAAGGCAGAATTGGTGGCGGAATCCACCACAGCAAAATTGCACTCCGTTTCTAAAACCTTTCCCTATCCCTCGGTGATTCGCCTGCAACGTTATGTCTATTTTCCGTTTAAGGGAGTGATTTTAAATCGCCAAAATATTTTAAAACGAGATAATTTTACCTGTCAATATTGTGGGTCAAAAGACTTCTTGACGATGGATCACGTGATCCCTAAATCACGTCAGGGACGCACCTCGTGGGACAATTTGATCACTGCCTGCAAATATTGTAACTCGAAGAAGGGGCATATGACTCCAGAGGAAGCGGGCATGGTCTTGATGCGCCAGCCATTTAGGCCATCTTTTGTTATGTTTTTGCGAAATTTTTCTGGAATTTTGGATCAACAATGGGCACCGTTTGTAGGTGCTAAACTGGAGACCACCACATGAGTTTTAAAATATCGTTTATCGGAGCCGGCCATGTGACTTGGCACATCGCAAAGGCCCTTGAAAATGCCGGAAATTCTGTTCAAGAAGTATTTAGTCGCGAGCCCTCGAAGGCAAAAGACGTCGTTTCTTATTTATACAACGCGAAGGTCCACGAAGACCTAGACTTCTCAGATTCCGCGGCCACCGTATTTTTCTTGTGTGTCCCAGAATCGGCTTATCCTGAAGTTTTAAAAGAATTATTATTGCCAAAATACGCGACACTCATCCTCGTTTCTGGCACTTTCTCTCTCGCTGAGGCGAATCTTTTATATGATCCAGAGCGCGTAAGTACGAATCAAATGGGGGTGTTTTTCCCAGTTCAGCATTTGGAATCAGGACGTCGAATTAAATTAGATCAGATGCCCATCTGCCTAGAGGTGATGGTGGAAGAAACCCAAAATACCTTAGTGGCACTTGCAAAAGATATCACCGATGCGATGTATTTAGTGAATGGAGAGGAGCGCAAAAAGATTCACAAAGCGATGCTTTTAGCGGGTGTTTTAACCCAAAATCTGTGGTCTCATGCCCAAGAATTATTGCAATCGATTGAACTAGAGCCTAGTTTATTACATGGTCTCGTGCAACAACATGTTCAGGCATTCTTTACGGGGAATCCGCTTTCGAAGGAAATTTCAGATCCACATTTGCGCGAAGTGAACTTCCAAATCAATCAAATCCTCGAACGTAACCTTATTTAATGAGGGGGCGGTCCATGTTTTGGATCACGATGTTCTTTGCGAAACCCAATACGGTAATTTTACCCGTTTCCGAAGGGTAGAAATAGTACAAACTATCGCCAACGGTATTTTTCTGGATGGAAGGCGGGATGTCCTGTTTTTGGGAAATTGAATAATCCAAGGCATCCATAATACCGACCATCTTGGCATCCTTAAAACTCAATTTCAACTCAGCTGGAGCGCCGTTTCGCACGCTAATTTGTAAGGCCTTCGTTGCGCTATCTAATTTAGCCGCACCTTTAGATTGAATTTCTTGCCCCCAGGTATCCACCTGATTCACGATATCTTGCGGCAAAACGCGCTTCACTTGTCTGGCCTTCATCTCCTTAACAGCCGCAGCCGTGTCAATGCGTTTAGAAAAATCACAAGCTTGAAGGGCGATTAAAGCGAAAAGGAGTAGGGCGTGTTTCATCGTTTTGGAAATTATATGCAAAGGTATTCTAAACGAGCACAAAGGGCAATGGATTTAATTACTATCTTTGCAACGTTTTTTAAAACCAAAATGTTATGCTGGAGCAGCTAGAGGCCATCCGAGAAAGATTTTTAGAAGTAGAACAACAAATCGCGATGCCAGAAGTGGTGTCGGACTTGAAGAAATTCAAGACCTTGAGTAAGGAATACAAGGATTTGCAAAAGATCGTGGACCAGTACATGGCCTACCAAAACTTATTAGGCTCCATCGAGGAGGCTAAACAGGTGATCGCTACGGAAAAAGACGAGGATTTTCGCGATATGGCCAAAGCGGAATTAGAAGAATTAGTTCCAGCAGAAAAAGAAATGCAAGAGGTTTTAAAGGAGATGTTAATCCCGCGCGACCCGAACGATTCAAAGGATTGTATCCTCGAAGTGCGTGCCGGAGCTGGTGGCGACGAAGCCTCCATTTTCGCCGGAGATATCTTCCGTATGTACCAACGCTACGCTGAAAAGATGGGATGGACGTTCCAAATCATGGATTTCACCGACGGCACAGCAGGTGGTTACAAAGAAATTATCGCGTCTGTTCAAGGCGAAGATGTCTATGCTAAATTAAAGTTTGAGTCTGGTGTTCACCGCGTTCAACGTGTGCCAGCTACCGAGTCAGCTGGTCGTATTCACACCTCTGCCGCTTCCGTTGCGGTTTTACCAGAGGCCGACGAAGTGGACGTTCAAATCAACATGAACGACATCCGTAAAGACACCTTCTGTTCTTCTGGAGCAGGTGGTCAGTCGGTAAATACCACCTATTCAGCGGTTCGTGTGACCCACATTCCATCCGGTTTGGTGGTGCAATGTCAGGATGAACGTTCTCAAATAAAGAACTTTGACAAAGCGATGACCGTTTTACGTTCTCGTTTATATGAAATTGAATTAGCGAAACGCAACGCCGAAATCGCCGGAAATCGCAAGTCGATGGTGGGATCGGGAGACCGTTCGGACAAAATCAGAACCTACAATTACCCTCAAGGTCGTGTCACCGATCACCGCATCGGCTTAACAGTTTACAATCTTCCAGTCGTAATGGATGGCGAAATTGCTGATTTCATTGAGCAGTTGAGGATTGCGGAGAATGCGGAGAGGTTGACTGAAGGGGCGGTTTAGTAAAACAAATTCAAAAAATGGTCTGCGCCATATTTTTCTGAATTTGTTTTACTAAACCTCTGAAAAATGTGGCCAAAAATGGCAATGTTTTGAAAATCAAATTCAAAAAATGGCCTACGTCATATTTTTCTGAATTTGATTTTCAAACCAAACTTTAAAGAAGAAGATATTTCATATATCAATACAAAAAGGGACGCAATGCGTCCCTTTTTGTATTCCACCTTTATGCTTTATGCTTTATTCTTTACTCTCTTATCTCTACTTTCTACTCTATAATCTCTACTCTAGTGCGTTATAAAAAAGGCCACGGCCTATTTTTATAACGCACGTTCAAGCTTAAAGCTAAAACTCGTCCCTTTATCCACCTTCGATTCAACCTGGATCTTACTGCCATGGGCTTGAACGATGTGTTTCACGATGGACAATCCTAAGCCTGTTCCGCCGCTCAATTTAGTTCGGCTTTTGTCGACGCGATAAAAACGTTCGAAGAGGCGCGGAAGGTGTTTTTCGGAGATACCGGGTCCGTTGTCTTTGACGGAAATAAGGTAGGATTTTTTACGGTCTTCGATGAGAACGGTTACTTTTCCGTCTTGATTGCCATATTTGATGCCGTTGTCTACTAGGTTGACTAATACTTGTTCAATTTTTTGGGCGTCGGCTTTTACGTCAATGGCTTCCTCAGCGCAATTAAGGAAGAGTTTTACACCGCGTTTTTTTGCTTTTCCTTCTAATTGTTCGAATATTTCCTCGATCATGGGACGCAAATTGATCCGTTTCTTTTCGATCTTGATTGCACCGGTTTCGATTTGTGAAACGGTAAGCAAATCCTTCACTAAGGCATCAAGGCCGTCTAGGCTTTTGGCTGCTTTTTCTAAAAATTTCTGTCTGATTTCAGGCGTTTCGTCCGGATTGTCTAACAAAGTGTGGACGAAACCTTGGGCGGCAAAAATGGGCGTTTTGAGCTCGTGGGATACGTCAGCTAGGAATTCTTGGCGATAGACTGCGGCCTTTTTTAATTCTTTTACCTCGTCTTCAGTGGTCGATACGTAGGCGGTTAATTCCTTTTTTAAGAGCTCGATGGGGTTCTCTTTTTGGACTAATTGTTTGCGAGAAATGAGTGGAAAGTTCTTCTTCTTAATTTGTTTAATTTGGTCATATAATACGTTCACTTCCTTGAAAACAAGGTTATCCAGGGCGAAATAGATGAGTATGGAACCAAAAATCAAGACACTGATAAAGGAAACAAATAGAGTCGCAGAATCGGAGTGCGGTAAGAAGGAAATAAAAGCCGTTGCCACGCCGGCGATAACAAAGGCAAGTATGACAGAAAGGTAGCGAGGACTTAGCATGCTTGAAATTACGGATAATTTTTAAAATGTTGTAACTTTGTGCTTTGATAAGATAGCATGGAATTAAATTTATTGACTGCCATTTCGCCCGTAGATGGCCGTTACCGCAAACAAACCGCCGCACTAGCTCCCTATTTCTCGGAGTTTGGATTAATCCAATACCGTGTGCGAGTAGAAATAGAATACTTTATTGCCTTGTGCGAGATTCCTTTGGCCCCTTTAAAAGGCTTCCCTAAGGAACATTATGCCGCATTGCGTTCCATGTACACGAATTTTACTGAGGCAGATGCCACGTGGATCAAGGATACCGAAAAGGTGACGAACCACGACGTGAAAGCGGTTGAATATTTTATCAAAGACCGCATGTTAGCCCTCCCGGGTGATATGAGCCCTTTTGTAGAGTTTATTCACTTTGGTCTAACTTCTCAAGATATTAACAACACAGCTATTCCATTATCTATCGCTGAAGCTCATCGCGAGGTGATTTTACCAGCTTACCAAGCAGTGGTGGCCACTTTAGATGCCTACTCAACAGAGTGGAAAGAGATTCCGTTATTAGCACACACACACGGTCAGCCAGCTTCTCCTACCCGTTTAGGTAAAGAAATTAAGGTTTTTGTGGAGCGTTTGAATCGCCAATTAGACTTGTTAGCGCAGGTTCCGTTCACGGGTAAGTTCGGTGGAGCGACGGGTAATTTCAACGCGCACCAAGTATCCTTCCCAGAAATCAATTGGCCACAATTTGCGGCTAAATTACACGCAGATTTAGGCATCAAACGTAGTCAATACACGACTCAGATTGAGCATTACGATAATTTAGCAGCCTATTTCGATGGATTGAAGCGTTTAGATACGATTTTGATTGATTTGTCGAGAGATATTTGGCAATACATCTCGATGGGTTATTTCAAGCAAAAGATCAAAGCGGGTGAAATCGGATCATCAGCGATGCCTCACAAGGTGAATCCGATCGATTTTGAAAATGCGGAGGGAAACTTAGCGATGGCGAATGCCTTCTTCGAGTTCTTATCTGCGAAGCTTCCGATCTCTCGTTTACAGCGTGATTTAACGGATTCGACCGTTTTACGTAACGTGGGTACGCCTTTAGCGCATGTGGTGATTTCCTTGAATTCATTGCAACGCGGTTTGGGAAAATTAGAATTAAACAACAGCAAAATCCACCAGGATTTAGAAGATAACTGGGTGGTCATCGCAGAAGCAATCCAAACCGTATTACGCCGCGAAGCATTTCCTAAGCCTTACGAAGCCCTAAAGGACTTAACGCGTCACCACGGAAAGATTGACCAAGCTGTTTTCCAAGCATTCATCGACGGATTAGCCGTTTCCGATGCAATCAAGGCAGAATTGAAGTTAATCTCACCGTTTAACTTCGTAGGCCGCGACGAAAATTAAGACGCAACCCCTTGCCGACAAGATTAGAGATAATAGAGTAGAGAGTAGAGATGGTGAAATGTAAGTGGTGAATGTTCCTCTCCGTGCTACTGGATACTGATTACCGACTACTGACTACCGATTACTAACCCCCGACTAGCGACTAGCGACTATAGACTAGCGACTAGCGACTCCCGACTGCTTATGAACCACCGCCTCATGCACATCGCCCTCGTGGTAGCCGATTATGACGAAGCCATCGCTTGGTACACGGAAAAACTAGGTTTTTCACTAGTAGAAGATACCGTTTTGAGTGATGTGAAGCGTTGGGTATTGGTGCAACCGTCTGGGGAGGGTTCTTGCCAATTATTGTTAGCGAAGGCGGCGACGGAGGAACAAAAATCAAGGGTAGGTAATCAAACAGGAGGACGCGTTTTTTTGTTCTTGCACACGGACGATTTTGATCGAGATCATGCGAATTTGATAGCGCAGGGGATTACGATTGTGCGTGGACCGAGCGAGGAAGAATATGGTAAAGTGCTCGTATTCGCCGATTTATATGGAAATTTGTGGGATTTGATCGGTTAAAATTTTGATTTTACAGATTTCACTCTACATTTGTATCAAATAACAACACAATGACAAAAGCAACATACAACAAAAACTGGTGGCAAGGATAATAATCCCTGAACAGTTTTGCTGTGTGTACATGATATGTTTACTAAAGGCTTGCTGTTCGACAGTAAGCCTTTTTTTATTAATTTTGCCCTTTGAAACATGTCTAGCATAAACATACGAACTTCACGAAAAACACTTTTGGCTGATACGCTCACGCCGATCGGGATCTTTTTGAAGATTCGCAAAAACTATAAAAACTCGGTTATCTTGGAATCTGCGGATTACCACGGTAAGGAACATGGGTTTTCGCACATTGCTTTTGACCCAGTGGCTCGTTTCGAGTTAACGGATTCGAAAGTCACCCAAACTTTTCCAGACGGAACGCAAGAGAATTTCACTTTAGCTGATCGCCATGAGGCGGTAGCGGCTTTGAAAAGCTTTGCGGATCGTTTTGATTTTAAGCAGGAGAAAGGGGATTCGCCGATGGCGAACGGGCTTTTTGGCCATATCTCCTACGATGCGGTTACTTACTTCGAGGATATCGATATTCAGGCGAAAAATCCGGAATCCGAAATCCCGTCGATCCGTTATTATGTGTACCGTTACGTGGTGGCGGTAAACCATTTTAATAACCAAATGAGCCTCTATGCGCATAGCTACGATGGTTCAGAGCCTTCTTTTGATACGATTACCTACCTGTTAGACATGCCGCATTATGCGACAGCTTCGTTTGCGCGAAAGGGAGAAGAAGTGAGTAATTTAACGGAGGCTCAAACTCGAGAAATTGTCAATACCTGCATTAAGCACTGTTTACGCGGGGATGTGTTCCAAATTGTTCCATCCAGGCGTTTCTCTCAAAAATTCGAAGGAGATGATTTTCAAGTCTACCGCGCGCTTCGTTCGGTGAATCCATCGCCTTATTTATTCTATTTTGATTACGAGGAATACCGGATTTTTGGGGCCTCGCCAGAAAAACAGATTAAAATTGAGGGATCAGTTGCGGAGATTCAT
Organism: Cytophagaceae bacterium; assembly: GCA_027491195.1. Lineage (GTDB taxonomy): Bacteria > Bacteroidota > Bacteroidia > Cytophagales > Spirosomataceae > Aquirufa > Aquirufa novilacunae. The sequence goes on from JAIXWQ010000012.1 coordinate 43,761, forward strand.
CCGATTGCCGGAACTTTTAGACGTTCTGGAGATGATGCTCGCGATGCGGAATTAGCACAGGAATTGATTGCAGATCCGAAAGAATCAGCAGAACATGTGATGCTCGTAGACTTAGCGCGCAACGATTTGAGTCGTTCGGCGGATAATGTGAAAGTGGAGACCTTCAAGGAGGTGCAATTCTTCTCACACGTGATACATTTGGTTTCTAAAGTAACCGGACACTTGCAAAAGGGTGTTAATCCTTTGCAAATGGTGGCGGATACGTTCCCAGCGGGAACGCTAAGTGGTGCGCCAAAGCACAATGCGATGACGATTATCAACCGTTTAGAGCCGACTAACCGGGCAATTTATGGTGGAGCAATCGGTTTTATGGATTTCGAGGGCAATTTTAATCATGCCATCGCGATCCGTACGTTTTTAAGTAAAGGAGACACCTTGTTTTTCCAAGCGGGCATGGGCGTAGTCGCTAAGTCCGTGGTGGAAAGTGAGATGCAGGAAATACACAACAAATTAGCAGCCTTGCGCAGAGCATTAGAGGTGGCAGAAAATTTAGCCTAAGGATATGAAAGTATTGGTTTTAGATAATTACGATTCCTTTGTGTACAATTTGGTCTACCTGTTAAAGGAGCTAGGCGCGGAGGTGGACGTGTTTCGCAACGATAAGATCTCACTCGAGGAAGTGGGTAAATACGACAATATCTTGTTGTCGCCAGGCCCAGGGATTCCATCGGAGGCGGGAATCATGATGGATTTATTGAAAGAATATAAGTCGACCAAAAAAATTCTAGGCGTCTGCCTGGGTCATCAAGCGATTGCGGAGGCTTTTGGGTCTCAATTAAGCAATATGGGCGAGGTTTTACACGGTGTAACAACGGAATGTGTGGTAACGGATCCGACAGAACGCTTGTTCTTAGATATCCCAGCTCGCTTCGAAGTATGCCGCTACCACTCGTGGACGGTGATTCCATCTACGATGCCTAGTGATCTACAGGTAACGGCGCAAGATGACAAAGGTTTTGTCTTAGCGGAGGCGCATTCGAAATACGATGTGCGTGGGGTGCAATTCCATCCGGAGGCGTTTTTAACGCAGCATGGAAAGCAAATGATTCAAAATTGGATGAAATAATAGAATGAAAAATATATTAAATAGACGGGTTGCGGGAGAAGCATTATCAGAAAATGAAGCGAGAGAAATCATGCTGCGCATGGGGCAAGGAGAAATTAATCCGAGTCAAATAGCCGCATTTTTATCTTCGTATTGGTTCAATCCGATTCAAGTAGATGAATTAAAAGGTTTCGTAGCTGCGATGTTGGATTTAGCCGTAACGGTGGATTTATCGGAGTTCGATGCGATGGATGTGTGCGGAACGGGTGGAGATGGAAAAGATACCTTTAACATTTCGACGACGTCTTCTTTCATCATCGTAGGCGCAGGCCAAAAAATCGCGAAACACGGCAATCACGGCGTTTCCTCTTCGGTGGGATCGTCTACGGTATTAGAGTTTTTAGGCTTGAAATTCAATAATGATCCCAAAATCTTGAAGCGCAAGATGGAAACGGCGGGCATGTGTTTCTTACACGCGCCACTTTTCCACCCAGCCATGCGCTTCGTGGGTCCTATACGCAAGGAATTGGGCATGAAGACCTTCTTTAATTTACTAGGGCCTTTATTGAATCCGGCTAAAGTAACCAAGCAAATCTCCGGCGTTTATTCACCCGAAGCCTTTGCTTTGTATGAAGGATTTTTTGCGGGTTCTGGCAAGCAATACGGGATCGTGTATGCGGAAGATGGCTACGATGAGATCTCATTAACCTCTGCTTTCCGTCTAACGACTTCTGAAGGCGCGGCGATCTATAATCCATCCGACATCGGCTGTGATGTAGTGGCTCAGTCGGAATTATTTGGCGGCTCTAATGCGGAGGCTTCGGCAAATATGTTGTATAAGATTTTACAACGCGAAGGCACACCTGCTCAAACGCAAGCCGTTTTAGCGAATGCCGGAGCAGGTTTATATGTGGCAGGCAAGGCAGCTTCTTTAGTGGAGGGCTATGCTTTAGCGAAAGAGTCTTTGGAAAGCGGTCGCGCGTTCCAGGCTTTCAAGAAATTTATCATGGACTAGGATGAGCATATTAGACCAAATCATAGCAACAAAAAGACAGGAAGTGGCCGCTTGCAAAGCGCGCACCTCGACAGCTCAGCTGGAGAAACAAGGGTATTTCGCTCGTGCTTGTCATTCCTTGTCGATGTCCTTAATTCAGCCAGCTTCCACGGGAGTTATCGCTGAATTCAAGCGTAAATCCCCTTCGAAAGGCATCATCAACGATCGCTTGGGAGTGGATGTTGTGACACGTGGCTATGTAGAGGCGGGGGCGGCCTGTTTATCGGTGCTGACGGATGAATCCTATTTTGGAGGAACCTATGCTGATTTTGAATTAGCTCGTCGCACAAACCCAAACACGCCCCTTTTACGTAAGGACTTCATGATCGATGAGTACCAAATCATCGAGGCCAAATCGATGGGTGCGGACGTGGTTTTATTGATCGCGGCGGCCTTAAGTCCATCCGAAATCAAAACATTAGGCACGCTAGCCCGTTCATTAGGAATGGAAACCTTGCTGGAGGTGCACGATCAAGAAGAATTGGATCGTTCACTAGGCGAGTACATCTCCGTGGTAGGGGTAAATAACCGAAACCTGAAGAATTTCTCCGAGCAAAATGTGGAGGCTTCGAAGGTTTTGGCAACTAAAATACCTGGGCAATTTGTAAAGGTTTCTGAGAGTTGTATTTCAGGTCCAGAGATTATTAAAGAATTGAAAACCTACGGGTATCGTGGATTCTTGATAGGCGAAAGCTTCATGAAAACGGATAACCCAGGAAAAGCCTTAAGCGACTTTATTCAATAAGCATGAAGTGGAAAGTCTGTGGCATGCGGGATTTACAAAATATCCAAGAAGTTGCGGCTTGCGGGCCGGACTTTATGGGATTTATTTGGGTGGCTAAATCGCCCCGATACGTAGGTCCTGATTTTGTGATTCCAACATTGCCAGTGAATACAAAGGCGGTGGGGGTATTTGTGAATGAAACCACAGAGCATATTATTACCCTTTCGAAAAAAGCTGGTTTCTCCGTCGTTCAATTGCATGGCGAGGAGTCGCAAACAGAAATTAATGCATTGAAAGCCGCCGGATTGCAAGTAATCAAGGCGATTAGTGTGGGTTCAGCCGCGGATTTCGACTTAACAGATCAACCTGATTTTTATCTATTTGATACGAAAAAAGGAGCGCAAGTAGGGGGAACCGGTGAACATTTTGATTGGTCTTTGTTAGCGCATTACCAGCTGGACATTCCCTATTTTTTAGCGGGAGGTTTAAGTGCTGAGGATGTGGAAGAGGCAAAGAAATTACCAGGATTGTATGCCCTGGATTTTAATAGTAAACTCGAGCTGAGTCCAGGTTTGAAGGACATCGAGAAAGTAAAGGAAATAGTAAAACAGCAATAGATATGTCATTTAATGTAGATGAGCGTGGGTATTACGGGAATTATGGCGGAGCCTATATTCCGGAAATGTTGTACCCAAATGTGGAGGAATTACGTTCCCGCTATTTAGACATCATCGCGGAGCCGTCGTTTCAGGCGGAATTCCACGCCTTATTGAAGGATTACGTGGGTCGCCCTACGCCCCTTTTCAAGGCGGAGCGTTTGTCTGCGAAATACAACACGAACATCTATCTGAAACGAGAAGACTTGTGTCACACGGGTGCACACAAAGTGAATAATACGATAGGCCAAATCCTAGTCGCAAAACGCCTGGGTAAATCCAAGATCGTTGCGGAAACAGGTGCGGGTCAACACGGCGTGGCGACAGCGACGGTTTGTGCTTTGATGGGCATGGAATGCATCGTCTACATGGGCGCTATCGACATCGAAAGACAAGCTCCCAACGTAGCACGTATGCGTATGTTAGGCGCGCAAGTGGTAGCCGCAAAATCGGGTTCTCAAACCCTTAAAGATGCTACCAACGAGGCGATGCGTCACTGGATCAACCATCCGGTAGACACTCATTACATTATTGGATCTGTCGTGGGGCCACATCCCTATCCAGATATGGTGGCGCGTTTTCAATCCGTGATTTCGGAAGAGATTCGCACCCAATTACAAGAAAAAGAAGGCCGTGATTACCCAGACTACGTGATTGCTTGCGTGGGTGGAGGATCCAATGCCGCAGGTGCTTTTTACCATTTCTTAGACGAGCCACGCACGGCCTTGATCGCTGCGGAGGCTGCCGGTTTAGGTGTGGAATCTGGACATTCTGCAGCAACCACTTTCCTAGGAAAACCGGGTGTATTGCACGGTAGCAAGAGTTTATCGATGCAAACCGAAGACGGACAAGTGATCGAGCCTTATTCGATTTCAGCTGGTTTAGATTACCCAGGTATTGGGCCAATGCACGCGCATTTGTTCGAATCAGGTCGTGCGACCTTCTATGGTGTGACAGATGAGGAGGCCTTAGTAGCAGCGGTGGAATGCTCTCAATTAGAGGGTATTATTCCGGCATTGGAGACGGCACACGCTTTGGCCGTATTCGAAAGATTACAAGCAAAACCGAATGAAATTGTGGTCGTAAATGTATCAGGAAGAGGGGATAAGGATTTATCGACTTACCAAAACCGTTTAAAATTGAATGACTAAGATGAATCGAATTTCAGCCCTTTTTGCCCAAGCTACTGAACCTGTTTTAAACGTCTATACAACGGCTGGTTTTCCTCGTTTCGAGGATACGATGACGGTGTTGAATGCCTTACAAGCAGGCGGCGTAGATATTATCGAAGTAGGCATGCCCTATTCTGATCCGGTAGCTGATGGCGAAACGATTCAGCTTTCGAATCAAGCGTCATTAGAGCAGGGAATGAGCGTGGCACATTTGTTTGCGCAATTGAAAGATATGCGCAAGACCATCACGGTTCCTGTCCTTTTAATGGGTTATATTAATCCTGTTTTGCAATATGGCGTGGAGGCTTTCTGTGCTAAATGTGCGGAAGTCGGAGTGGATGGCTTGATTTTGCCGGATCTTCCGATGGTGGAATACGAGGCGTCTTACCGCGAGATTTTTGAAAAATACGGTTTGTACAATATTCTGTTAATTACCCCTCAAACGAACGACGAGCGCATCCGCCACATCGATTCGGTTTCCAAAGGTTTCATCTACATGGTATCTTCGGCGAGTACGACTGGGGCGAAAACAGGGATTTCGGCAGATCAGGAAGTCTACTTCTCTCGGATTGCAGCGATGAACTTGCAGAACCCGCGTTTAATTGGCTTTGGTATCTCCGATCACGAGAGCTTTATGAAGGCCTCTAAGAATGCCTCTGGGGCGATTATTGGTAGTGCATTCGTGAAGATGATCGCACAGGCTAAAGACCTTAGCGCTGAGATAGTTGACTTTGTTCAGGCTATTAAAGGTAAAAAGTAGTCATTTGTTTTTGGAAAGAAATATTTTTCCTATCTTTGCAACCCCAATCAGACGATCTTATGCACAAGTGGGCCGCTAAGCGCTGATTATCATCAAATAAAAATTAGTTCAGATGAGCGATTTAATTAAATTCGTAGAGCAAGAAAACGCAGCACGTAGAGGTGAACACCCTGAATTCGCTGCAGGAGACACAGTTAACGTACACGTTAAAATTCGTGAAGGTAACAAGGAGCGTATCCAGGTTTTCCAAGGTTTAGTTATCCAACGTAAAAATTCTGGTGCTGGTGAGTCTTTCACAGTTCGTAAGATCTCTAACGGTATTGGTGTTGAGCGTATTTTCCCAATCTTGTCACCAAACATCGACAAAATTGAAGTATTACGTCGTGGTAAAGTACGTCGTGCACGTTTATTCTACATGCGTGGTAAGCAAGGAAAAGCGGCTCGTGTTAAAGAAAAGAAAAAATAGGTTTGAGATTTTTTATATAAAAGAGAGCTGCTCAGAAATGAGCAGCTTTTTTTATGTCCACATGTCAGTAATCTCAGCTAGATTTTTACTTTTGTAGGTAAATTAAACCTATTAAAAATGAAATCAGCAGCTGCGAATCGCCGCGACTTCCTGCATCAAGCCGGAATGTTAGGCGGAATGGCTTTTTTACCCTCTTCCATTAAAGACGTAACGAAATCTTTTGCCCCGCAACAGCCGGAACGCATCATCGCTCCGCGCCTTAAATTCGGTGTAGTAGGAATCAACCATGGTCATATTTATTCGATGGCGAATTCGATCATTCGAGGCGGTGGAGAGTTTGTCTCCTATTATGCTAAGGAACCGGATTTAATCAAAGACTTCGCGAAACGCTACCCCCAAGCTAAACTTGTGAAGAGCGAAGCAGAGGTCTTAGAAGACCCTTCCATTAAATTAGTGCTTAGTTCAATTACTCCGAATGAGCGTGCTCCTTTAGGTATCCGCGTGATGCAGCATGGAAAAGATTACATGGTCGACAAGCCAGGCATCATCAGTTTAGAGCAATTAGCGGAGGTGCGCAAGGTCCAAAAAGAAACAAATCGGATTTATTCCATCTCCTTCAGCGAGCGTTTTGAAAACAAGGCGACGGAGTTAGCCAGCCAATTGGTTGCGCAAGGAAGAATTGGAAAAGTAATGCAGACCTTAGGAACAGGGCCTCACCGCATGAGCGTTAATTCGCGTCCAGACTGGTTCTTTGATACAAAATATTACGGTGGAATCATCACGGATATTGCCTCCCACCAAGTGGATCAATTCTTACATTTCACTGGTTCAACGCAAGGAGAAGTAGTCGCGTCCCAAATCGCGAACCACCACCACCCTCAATACCCGAAATTCCAGGATTTTGGCGATCTAATGCTTCGTAGCAACAAAGGCTCGGGTTACATTCGCGTGGACTGGTTTACTCCGGACGGATTAAATACCTGGGGAGACGGTAGACTGACCATCCTGGGAACAGATGGCTATATGGAAGTACGGAAAAACACGGATATTGCTTCTCCGCACGGAACAGGTAGTCATTTATATGTGGTGACGAACAAAGAAACTTTGTACATCGATTGCAAAGATGTGAATCTTCCTCATGGAGAATTACTGGTAAACGATGTCTTGAATAGAACAGAAACGGCGATGACGCAAGCGCATTGTTTCTTGTCCACGGAACTAGCATTGATTGCCCAAAAAAATGCAACTAACATATCTATCAAAGCATGAAAAGGAGAAAATTTATCAATAACCTAGCCCTTAGTGCCGTAGGTACCTTAGGCTTCCCAACCATCGTTCCAGCACACGTTTTAGGCGGGAAAGATGCACCGAGCAATAAAATCAACATCGGTCAAATCGGCTGTGGGCGCATCGCGCGTACCCACGATTTACCAGGTACTTGGAAGCACGAGAAGGCGCGCATTATGGCTGTCTGCGATTTAGATCGCCACCGTACGGAGGAGACCAAGCAATTAGTCGAAGAATACTACACAAAGAAAACGGGTCAAGCGAATTACATCGATGTGAAGATGTACGATGATTACCGCGAAATGCTCTTGAACAAGGATATCGATGCGGTGATGATTAGTACGCCGGATTTTTGGCATGCGCAACCAGCGATGGAGGCAGCACTTGCGGGTAAAGATATTTATCTTCAAAAGCCTACGTCTTTAACGATTCACGAGGGACGTCAGTTAGCGAACGTGATTAAAAAGACCGGCCGTATTCTGCAAGTAGGAACGCAGCAACGCTCGACATCCCAATTTAGAATCGCGGCGGAATTAGTGCGCAATGGCCGTATCGGTAAATTACACACGGTAAAGATTGGTTTGCCTGGAGATCCATCGGGTCCGCCAGCACCTGCGATGCCAGTGCCAAAAGGCTTTAATTTCGACATGTGGTTAGGTTCTACACCTGAAATGGCTTACACAGAGATTGCGGTTCATCCACAAAAAGGATATGACCGTCCAGGTTGGTTGCGTATGGAGCAATTTGGTGCGGGTATGATCACGGGTTGGGGACAGCACCACTACGATTCGGCGGCATGGGGTATGGACACGGAATATACAGGTCCGATCTCGGTAGAATCAGTGGCAGAATTTCCTAAATCAGGTTTATGGAACGTGCATGGGGACTTCATGTCCAAAGCCGAATACGCCAACGGAATTACCATGTACACCTCTGGTGGTTACCAAAACGGTATCCGCTACGAAGGATCAGAGGGATGGATTTTCGTTTCCCGTGGCGATTACGCGGCGACGCCGAGTGATCCGACAGCCAAGGTCAGATCGAAAGCTCTAGATGCCTCTGACCCTAAGATTTTACAATCAGTAATCGGAGAGAAAGAAACACATTTGTATCATTCGGACGATCAACATGGAAACTGGCTGGATTGTATCGAGTCACGCAAAGAGCCGATTTCACCTATCGAAATAGGCCACCGCGCTTGCACGGTTTGTTTGATCACGCACGTTTCGATGAAGATTCCTCGCAAATTGCAATGGGATCCGACAAAAGAACAATTCGTGAACGATGCAGAAGCAAATACCTGGTTAAGAAGAGCACAACGTGCTCCTTACGGAACGGATCGCGTGAAATTCTAGACTTTCTCTACTTTGCGCACGTTCTTGTTGATGGTGTCAGATTCTACGACGCCATCACGTAAACGAATGATGCGGTGAGCATACTGGGCAATATCGTCTTCGTGGGTAACCATGACGATGGTGTTGCCTTTTTTGTGCAATTGGTCGAAGAGATCCATGATCTCGTAGGAAGTCTTGGTATCCAAGTTACCTGTCGGCTCATCGGCTAATAAGATCGACGGATCATTTACTAAAGCACGAGCTACAGCGACACGTTGTCTTTGACCCCCTGAAAGCTCGTTTGGCTTATGAAGTGCGCGATTATCTAGTCCCACCCCTTTCAAGGCGTTCATCGCGATTTCTGTTCGTTCTTTTTTGGTATAACCCGCATAGATGAGGGGCAATGCCACGTTTTCTAAAGCGGACTGGCGAGGGAGTAGGTTGAAGGTTTGGAAAACGAAGCCGATTTCCTTGTTTCTTACGGCCGCTAGCTCATTTTCTGACATCTCCGATACATCTTGTCCATTCAAGATGTATTTTCCCGTAGAAGGCGTATCTAAGCAGCCTACGATATTCATTAAAGTGGACTTACCAGAACCCGAAGGACCCATAAAAGCTACGTATTCGCCTTTATTCACGGAAATGTTGATGTCTTTTAAGGCGTCAATCACTTCTTCTCCCATCACGTAACGTTTTGAAATAGACTGGGTCTCGATAATTTTAGTCATAGCAATCAAATTAATGAATTCAAAAATACACCCAATCTAGGAAACAATTCTTCTTTTTAGACAAAAGATAGCGGGGAAGGATGAATTGAGCGTGGGAAGGATGAGAGGTTTTGGCACAAAAAAAGCCCGAACTCTCGCTCGGGCTTTTCTTTTATCTGCAAAGAATATTATAATCCTTTCGCTTTCTTAACTACTTCGTCAGCGATGTTTTGCGGAACGAATTCGTAGTGAGAGAACGTTAACGAGGCAGTTGCACGACCTGAAGACATCGTACGTAAATCTGTTACGTAACCGAATAATTCAGAAAGAGGCACATCCGCTTTCAAGATTACAGCACCTTGACGAGAATCCATACCTTTCATGATACCACGACGACGGTTTAAGTCACCTGTGATAGGTCCAGTATATTCGTCAGGAGTAACAACGTCAACGGCCATGATAGGCTCCATTAACTTCGCACCAGCTTGTTTCGCTGATTCTTTGTAACCCATACGAGCTGCTAATTCAAATGATAATGAATCTGAATCGACATCGTGGAAAGATCCGTGGAATAAACGAACTTTCATTGAATCCATTGGGTATCCAGCTAAAGCACCATTTTTCATTGCTTCTTCGAAACCTTTTTGGATAGCTGGAATGAATTCACGAGGAATCACACCACCCACGATATTGTTAACGAATTCTAAACCTGGTTTGTCATCTTCTCTTGGTCCGATTTCAAATACGATATCAGCAAACTTACCACGACCACCTGATTGTTTCTTGTAAACCTCACGGTGTTCAGTTGTCTTAGTTAAAGACTCTTTGTAAGCTACTTGAGGAGCACCTTGGTTTACTTCTACTTTGAACTCACGACGCATACGGTCGATGATGATCTCTAAGTGAAGCTCACCCATACCCTTGATGATCGTTTGACCAGTCTCTTCGTTAGATTCAACTTGTAGAGTTGGATCTTCTTCGATCAATTTCGTGATCGCTTTAGAGAAGTTATCTGCATCAGCCGTTTTCTTAGGCTCGATTGCATAACCAATAACTGGCTCTGGGAAATCCATTGCTTCTAATACGATTGGGTGTTTCTCATCAGAAAGAGTATCTCCCGTTTTGATGTCTTTGAAACCTACTACCGCACCGATATCACCAGCACCTAAACGCTCGATAGAGTTTTGCTTGTTCGCGTGCATTTGGAAGATACGAGAGATACGCTCCTTATTTCCTGAACGGTTGTTCAATACATAAGAACCTGAATCTAATCCACCTGAATAAGCACGGATGAAACATAAACGACCTACGTAAGGGTCAGTTGCAATTTTAAAGGCCAAAGCCGCGAATGGCTCAGACTCACTTGGCTTACGCAAGATTTCCTCGCCCGTATCTGGGTGAGTTCCGCGAACACCTTCTTTGTCCATTGGAGATGGCAAGATAGCCATCACGTAATCCAACATCGTTTGAACACCTTTGTTTTTGAAAGATGAACCACAAAGCATAGGAACGATTTTCATTGAGATCGTAGCTGCACGTAAAGCCGCTAAGATTTCATCTTCAGAGATAGATGCTGGATCTTCGAAGTATTTCTCCATCAAAGACTCATCAAACTCAGCTACTGCTTCTAATAATTTCTCACGGTATTCTGTCGCCTCTTCTAACATATCATCTGGGATAGGTACCTCAGTGAATGTCATTCCTTTATCTGCCTCGTTCCATTTGATACCACGGAAGTTAACTAAGTCAACTACCCCTTCGAAACCTTCCTCAGCACCGATTGGCAATTGAAGAGGTACTGCGTAGCTACCTAACATTTCTTTCACTTGCTTACACACGTTTAAGAAATCAGCACCTGAACGGTCCATTTTGTTAACGAAACCGATACGTGCTACGTTGTAGTTATTTGCTAAACGCCAGTTAGTCTCTGATTGTGGCTCAACACCATCAACGGCAGAGAATAAAAATACTAGACCATCTAATACACGTAAAGAACGGTTTACCTCTACTGTAAAGTCAACGTGACCTGGAGTATCGATAATGTTGATGTGGTAATCTTGATCGCGGTATTTCCAACCTACTGTAGTTGCAGCTGAAGTGATCGTGATACCACGCTCTTGCTCTTGCTCCATCCAGTCCATTGTTGCCGCACCATCGTGTACCTCACCGATTTTGTGGGACACCCCTGCATAATACAGGATACGTTCCGTAGTGGTGGTTTTACCCGCATCAATGTGCGCAGCAATACCGATGTTTCTAGTGAATTTTAAATCGCGTGCCATTTTAAAAGGTTAATTATGAACTATTTTTTTAGACTCTTTTTTCTTTATCAAGAACTTGGACAACATCTTTTGTTGATTTCGTTTTAGGTTCTCTTTTAGGGGTGCAAAATTACTGAAACTTAATTAAATACAAAAGTTTTTTCAAGATGATTACAAGCTTTTTACAATTACTTTATCCCAAATGTTGTTTTGCTTGCGATCAGGTGCTAATTCGCTCGGAAATAATGCTTTGTACCGCCTGTCGATTCGAACTGCCTAAGCCCGGATTATTCCTAGAACAGCCGAATTGGATATCTCATAAGCTCGATGGCCTGATCGAATACGATCGGGTGCACGCCTATTTCTTGTTTTCAGAAGGTGGGAAGGTGCAACATTTGTTACATCAGATAAAATACAAGGGTCAGGAGAAACTAGGGGAATATCTGGGGGCTTGTATAGGCAGGTCATTCACACGACAGGAGTATGATGTGATTATCCCAATGCCCTTGCATCCCTCTCGGAGAAGAGAGCGGGGCTATAACCAAGCGGCTTGCATTGCTAAAGGAATCGCGCGGGAATCTGGAATTCCTTTTCTAGAGGATAATTTAGTGAGAAACAAACAGGTATCTTCTCTGATCGGATTGAATCGGGCTGAGCGCTATGCGACGCTGGAGGAGGCTTTTGAGGTATTAAAGCCGGACGAGCTGGATGGCTTGCAGATTTTGCTAGTGGATGATACGATGACCACGGGGGCGACTTTTTTAGCAGCAGGGGCTAAAATTAAAGCAGCCAGTACGGGGAAATTGTCTTTCCTAGCACTGGCTGCTTTAAAATGAGGGTTGATTATCGCTTCGTTGGTTTTCCTGGAGCGAACATCGCACAACGGAAACCGATGGTAGACGATGACGCATCTTTGTCTAAATAACGACGTGTACCTGGAGATAACCAATACGGTCCATCTGCCCAAGAGCCGCCTTTGTAGACTTTGGCATTATCATTAATCAAGGAATTTCCTTTGTCGTATAATTTTGCCGGATCCTGTGCTTCGTTGCGACGCGCCGGGTTTAAATCATTTACGTCATCTAAGGTCAACGGACGGTAAGTGTCCATTGTCCACTCGTTCACGTTGCCTGCCATATTGTATAGACCGAAATCATTGGCTGGATAGGAATAAACCTCAGCTGTGATCATCGCGCCATCGTTTGAGCGGCCCGCTAAACCAGAATAATCACCACGACCACGCTTGTAATTCGCCAACATTTGGCCACGCGCTCTGCCGAAAGGCTGGCGCATCGAAGGCCCATCCCAAGGGTAAATACGCTGATTTTCTTGATTTTCATCTTCTTGCTGCGTACCGATCATGGCTTTCGCTGCATATTCCCACTCTGCTTCGGTAGGCAAACGGTATTCCGGTAAAATTAAACCAGACTCCATGTTAGCCACGGGATTCTTACGATTTCTTGGTTTTCCTTTCGGGAAAGCCACGTTTTTATTCACCACTGCTGTTCTCCAAGCTGCATAATCATTCGCTTGTTTCCACGTAACACCCACTAATGGGTACATGCGGAAGCCAGGGTGACGTAGATAATGTGTCACATAAGGATCGTTGTAGGCTAATTCATCTAACCAAACCGTGGTATCCGGAAGGGCTGCCGTGTAGGCATTTAGCGTAGAATCACGCTTAATCGCATCTAAATATTCTAAATAATGTAAATTAGAGATCTCCGTTTCATCCATATAAAAGGATTGAATTGTTACGGTACGCTGACGGTTGTCGTTGCGCTTCATTACGTCCTCTTCTCCACCACCCAAGGTCACACGTCCACCTTCAATAAACACTAAATTAGGGCCTACGATAGGTCCTTTGTAGGATTTGTTGACTTGGAAGCCGCCTTTTTTGCTATTATAAGCTAAGCCTGTCACCGTGGATTTTTTACCCACTTTTAGGCTGTTCGGATTGCCGTTTTTAAGTCCACTAGGGCAAGAAGTGAGCAAAAACACACAACTTAGGACCCCCAGGATTAATCTTAATTTCGTACTCATTTATATTCCTTTAATAGGTAGAATCAATTAACAAAGGTATTAATTACCCCAAAATATCCACTAAAATAGTATTTAATTCTTTAATACTACTCACCTTATCGATTTGCAAGATCATTTTTCCTGCTTTTTCTCTCAATTGACACAAACCTTTTTTGTTGTTCACGAAGGAAATGACCTTGATAACGGTATTTTGGTCAAGTGGTCGTTTAGACTCCGAAGAAACGAAATGGAACTTCAGAATATTGTTTTTCAATAGAATTTTTTCAATTCCCAAAACCTGGGCCTTCCATCTACACTTCACTAATTCAATCATGTCGTTCACCTCTTGAGGTAAATCGCCAAAACGGTCTTTGATCTCCTTAATGAATGCAGCCAGCGTTTCCTCGTCTTCGATTTCATCTAGACGCGTGTAAAGTGCTAGGCGTTCCGAGATGCTTGTCACATATTCTTCTGGAATTAACACCCGCAAATCGGTTTCGATAGTGCAATCCACTTTCAGCATTTCGGCTACTTGCTCTAAATCGACTTCGAAGAGCTTTTTGAACTCATTCTCTTTCAACTCCTGAACTGCCTCATCGAGAATTTTGTGGTACATATCATAACCTAAATCATTGATAAAGCCACTTTGCTCAGCTCCTAGCAAGTTTCCGGCACCCCGAATATCGAGGTCGCGCATCGCTACTTTGATACCGTCGCCTAGATCAGAGAATTCCTCTAAAGCGCTGAGGCGCTTGCGCGCATCGCTGGTTAAGTTCGCTAGCGAAGGGGTTGCTAAGTAGCAATAGGCTTTTTTATTCGAGCGACCTACGCGACCCCGCATTTGGTGCAAATCGGAGAGTCCGAAGTTGTTTGCATTTAAAATGAAGATCGTATTTGCATTCGGGATGTCTAGTCCGGATTCGATGATGTTCGTCGCGACGAGTACGTCGTAATGGCCCTCGATGAAGCCCATCATGATTTTCTCTAGCTGGTCACCTTCCATTTGGCCGTGCGCCACAGCGATTTTTGCATCTGGGACCAGGCGCAAGATGCGGTTTGCGATGCTTTCAAGTTCACCGATTCGGTTGTACACCACGAAAACTTGGCCTCCGCGACTAATTTCTTCTCTTACCCCATCACGCAAAATTTCATCAGACAAGACCACTAATTTCGTCTCAACCGGCTGTCGGTTAGGCGGAGGTGTGGCGATGATACTTAAATCGCGAGCTCCCATCAAAGAGAAATGCAGGGTTCTAGGAATCGGTGTAGCCGTTAAGGTTAACACATCCACGTCGACACGCATTTCTTTTAGGCGGTCTTTGACCTTCACCCCAAACTTCTGCTCCTCATCAATAATCATCAAGCCTAAGCGCTTGAAAAGCACGTCCTTGTTCACTAAACGGTGAGTGCCTATTAGAATATCCGTTTCGCCACTCGCCACGCGGGCCAAGGTTTCGTTGATTTGTTTCGTCGATTTAAAGCGATTCACGTATTCCACTTTGCAGGGGAACGCCGCGAGGCGATCGTGGAATGTGCGGTAATGTTGCATCGCAAGCACCGTGGTAGGAACTAGGACAGCTACTTGTTTCGAATCCGCCACGGCCTTGAAGGCAGCGCGAATGGCGATTTCCGTTTTCCCAAAACCCACATCCCCACAAACCAAGCGGTCCATCGGATGCGGTTTCTCCATATCTGCTTTCACGTCAATCGTCGCTTTTGCTTGATCTGGCGTATCCTCATATAGGAAAGAAGATTCAAGCTCTGCTTGTAAATAGGTGTCTGGAGAAAAGGCAAAACCTGGCGCGTTTTTGCGCTTGGCGTAGAGGGAGATGAGCTCTTTGGCAATATCCTTCACCTGCTTTTTTACTCGAGACTTCTTGTTATCCCAATCCGGCGAACCCAGTTTGGACATCGACGGAGGGGCACCTTCTTTTCCAGAATACTTCGAAATCTTGTGCAAAGAATGGATCGAAACCGACAAGACATCGTCGTCGCGGTAAATCAATCGAATGACTTCCTGCTCTCCATTTGCCGTTTCTACCAAGTTTAATCCGGCAAAACGTCCGATTCCATAATCAATGTGTGTCACGAAATCGCCCACCTGAAGGGAACGTAATTCCTTTAAGGTCAAGGCCTTGTTCTTCGAGAACTTGTTCTTTTCCTTGTAGCGGTGGTAACGCTCGAAAAGCTGGTGGTCCGGGTAAAAGGCCACCTTCGTTTGCTCGTCCACAAAGCCTTCGCGAAGTGAAATCTGCAAAGGTTTGAACTGAATACTCGTATTAATTTCGTTAAAAATCACCTCGAGGCGTTCTAGTTGCCGCGGGGATTCCGAGCTGATGATATTGTGAAACCCGTGGGTTTGGTTGTCTAAAAGGGTAGTGGCGAGCCGTTCGAAGTCTTTTTGGAAAGCACCTGGATTCTTCGAAGGGAAAACAATCGTCTCGGAATTTTTCAGATGAGAACGTTTGCCAAATTCCACACAGACAAATCCCTGCAACGATTTTTTAATCGTCTTTGCGGTTTCCCAGCGCTCCTCTGGCTTGTTCAACAGATTGATGTCCGAAGAGGAATTGACCTCGTAGACCATCGTCCCTTTTTCGAAATTCTCAGTTAACACATCGCTCAAGATGCTTAGATCTTTGATCCAGATCTTCGTGTTTTCTGGTAAGAAGGTGAAGAAGGATTCCCGTGTTTCTTGCACTAGTTTCGTTTGCACATCGGGGATGAGGTGCATCGCAGAAACGGATTGGATAGAAAGCTGGGTTTCCGGGTGAAAAGTTCGAATACTATCGACTTCATCGCCAAAGAAATCTAATCGGTAGGGATATTCAGCAGCGTAGGAGAATACATCTAAAATACCACCTCTTACGGAGTATTGACCAGCTTCGTAAACGAAATCCGTCCGTTCAAAATCGTATTCGTTTAGCGTTTCTGCCACGAAATTTCGATCAATTTTATCTCCAACCCGGATGGACAAGGTGTTTTTGACCAACGACTTTCGGTTAATCACCTTCTCAGTCATCGCTGCGGGATAGGAAACGATGGCGAGGCTTTGGCCCGAATAATTACTTAATACGTTCAGTACTTCCGCCCGTAATAATACGTTCGCATTGTCCACGTCTTCCCATTCATAAGGTTTTTTGTGAGACATCGGGAATAGAATCACCGCCGTGTCGCCTATGAGGGCCTGTAGGTCATTATAGACGTATTGCGCTTCCTCTTTTTCCTCGCAAATGATCAGGAATGGCTCCTTCTCCTGTAAAAGAGCAGATATTAAAACCGTGTCAAGGGAGCCGCAGAGGCCTTTTAGGTGGAAGGATTCGCCCGGTTTGGACGTAGTTATCTTGTCAGAAATGCTTTGGACAATTCCGTCGTTCTGGTAGATACTGAGAAATTCTTTGACGATCATACGTACAAAAATTCCCTACAAAATTTACGTAGGGCTTGCAAAGGTAGGAAATTTTGTATCTTTGTGCATCTACAAAAAGGGGTGCCCCTAAAAAAGGCTGAGATTATACCCATTGAACCTGATGCGGGTAGTGCCGTCGAAGGGATTTTGTCGAGTTTTTAGCGCTGAAAACTCAAAAAAATCATCAATGTAAGGGTTAAAAAGTTAAATCATAACAGGATTTGGCTCCTTTACCTGTTGCTAAAATTTCAAAAAAATGAAAAAGGCAACAACGCTTATCATTACGCTTATTGTGTGTGTGCAAAGTCTCTTTGCGCAAAAAATCCAAGGTCTTGTTTTCGATCAGGATACCAAAGCTCCTTTATGGGGTGCCTCCGTCTCCGTGAAAGGAAGTCAGAAAGGAAATGTCACGGATGCGAAAGGGCATTTCATTCTCTCCGCTCCTTCAGATGCCGTGCTTCAGGTTCGTTTCGTAGGTTACGATCCGGTGGAGGTCAAAGCCTCGCAGTCAAACAACATTTCGCTGAAAAAGTCCAATTACTTACAAGATGAAGTGGTCGTTCGAGCCACTCGGGCGGATGAAAATTCGGCGATGGCTTATTCGAATATGTCTGCGGAAGAAGTAGGGAAGTCGAATTTAGGCCAAGACATGCCAATGCTCTTAAACTTTACCCCTTCGGTAGTGACGACTTCTGATGCAGGAGCTGGAATTGGTTATACAGGGATTCGTATTCGAGGTTCCGATGCGACGCGTGTGAATGTAACGGTGAATGGTATACCGATTAACGATTCAGAGTCCCAAGGTACCTTCTGGGTGAATATGCCAGACTTTGCTAGTTCCGTAAATTCAGTCCAAATCCAGCGTGGAGTAGGGACTTCGACGAATGGAGCGGGTGCTTTTGGTGGATCAGTGAATATGCAAACGAATACTTTTGAGTCTAAAGCTTACGGGGAAGTACACGCCTCTGGTGGGTCTTTTGGAACGCTAAAAACAACGATCAAAGGTGGCTCCGGCTTGTTAGGTGGGAAATTTACATTAGACGGTCGTTTATCGCGCATCGTATCCGATGGATTTATTGATCGTGCTTCGTCTAATTTGCTTTCGGCTTATTTTTCTGCGGGATATTTTGGCAAGAAAAGCTTCGCCCGTTTTAACTACTTTACCGGTAATGAAAAGACCTACCAGTCTTGGTATGGTACTCCAGAAAGTAGAATCACGGGTTCTGTGGCTGATATGCAGGCCTTTATCGACCGAAATTATTTAAGCCCCCAGGATGCAGATAATCTATTGAAAAGTGGTCGTACCTATAACTACTATACCTACGATAATCAGACCGATAATTATGCGCAGGATCACTTTCAGCTCATCACGAATCACCGGTTGACGGAGGCCTGGAACCTTGATTTGAATGCGCATTATACCTATGGTCGAGGATACTATGAGGAATTCAAGCCGGCAGCGGATTTAATCACTTATGGTTTTGCCAACTCCTTACGTAGCGTAGATGTCATTCGCCGCAAGTGGTTAGATAATGATTTTTATGGATCGACTTTTGCGTTGAATTATACCGGTTCTCAAAAAATAAAATTCACCTTTGGCGGCGCGTGGAATCGCTATGTGGGTCGCCATTTTGGGGTGTTGCAAGATCCTTATCCAGGAAGAGAATGGTATCGAAGCAGATCTCAAAAAACAGATTTAAACCTATACGCAAAGGGGAATATCAATCTATCTGCTGCTTGGAATGCCTACGTGGATGTTCAATACCGGACGGTAGGCTACCGCATGTTTGGAACAGCGGATAAGTTTTTGAATTTGAATTCGGATAATAGCTATTCCTTTTTTAATCCCAAATTTGGCCTAACACATCAACTCTCCGAAAAATCGAAAGTATACGGTTCGGTTTCCGCTGGAAGCAAAGAGCCGAGTCGCCAAGATTTCGTGGATAATGCGGCTGGAAACCCTCGTCCGGAATACTTGCAGGATTATGAGGTAGGGTATGAGCGTTCAGGTCGTCGGTATGGGCTACAGATAAATGGTTATTTCATGAATTACCAGGATCAGTTAGTATTAACTGGAGCGGTTAATTCGACGGGCGATGCGATTCGGACGAATGTGGAATCGAGTTACCGTTTAGGAGTAGAGACGATGCTTAACATCCAAATTTCAAAGCGCCTAGTTTGGAGTGGTAATGTGACGCTAAGCCAAAACCGCATTCAAAACTTCAAGGAACGAATGACGGATTATGATACTTACGATCAAATTGTGATCAATCACGGAAATACCGATATCGCCTATTCGCCTTCAGTAATTGCGGGAAATACAGTAACCTATTCAGTAGGTTCTTTCGAAGCGAGCTTGTTAAGTAAATATGTGGGTAAACAATATTTGGACAATACCTCAGACGAAGCCCGTTCACTTGAGGCCTATACAACTCAAGATATTCGATTAAAATATACGCTGAAGAAAGGCCCTGTTTTCACGCTGTTATTAAACAACGTCTTAAATGAACAGTATTCTTCGAATGGATATACGTATTCGTACCGCTATGGTGGAGCTACGACGACGGAGAATTTCTATTATCCGCAAGCTGGATTTAATTTCTTACTGGGAGCGAGTATTCGTTTCTAAAAGCAAAAAGCCTCAGATCTGTCGAAAGTCTGAGGCTTTTTTATTAGTTCATTAAATCCCATTTCCATCCCCACTTCGCGAGGCGGTAACGGACAGAATACCAAAGTACACCCAATCCATAAATCGAGCTACGTTTGAAGTTGATCGAGGAGGCTTCGTCGAAGTATTTCGTCGGGCAAGTTACTTCGCCTACTTCGAAACCTTTCCAGAAAAGCTGCAAGACCATTTGGTTATCAAATATGAAGTCGTCGTCACATTTCGTGAATTTTACGGCTTCCAACGCTTCTTTCGAGAACGCACGGTAACCGGTGTGGTATTCGGAAAGCTTTTGGTCGATTAAGATATTTTGGAATAAAGTCAATAAGCGATTCGCGATGTACTTGTAAATAGGCATGCCCCCTTTTAGTGCCCCTTTACCTAAAATACGGGACGCGAAAACGACAGGATACAAGCCATTTCCGATGATCGAAATCATCGCTTTTAATAGCATGGGTGTGTATTGGTAATCTGGATGCAACATGATGACGATGTCACCACCAAGCTCCAAAGCCTTCGTATAGCAGGTCTTCTGATTTCCTCCATAACCCAGGTTTTTATCATGGCGAATGACGTGCTTTATGCCCACTTGCTTCGCCACTTCCACCGTATTATCCGGGCTGTGGTCATCGACTAAAATCACCTCGTCCACCCAATCGTGCGGGATTTCATGGTATGTTTTCTCCAGGGTTAATGCTGCCTTGTAGGCGGGCATAACGACGATGACCTTTTTACCTTCGTACATATTTTTTCTAAGCTATTTTTGCGACCTTTGTGCGGCCAAAGTGTAAAATTAAATATTTATGAGCGAAACGCTATTTTTTCTTCTTTTTTCAGTGGGTGTGATGGCTGTCATGTTAATCGACCTAGGCATCTTTAAAAAGGATACCAGTGAAGAAGTAACTTTCAAGGAAGCGGGTTTCTGGACCGGCATGTGGGTTTTATTAGCGATCATTTTCTATATTTTCCTAGGCTATAATGGAGCGATGGTGCATGGGATTACGGATATGCCAAGTCTTAAAGCAGTACAGCAAGCCTACGCCTCTCACATCGATTTAGGAAATGCCCCGTACTACGAAGCAGTAGCGGCATTTCAAAACAACATGTCCTTGGAGTTTATCACCGGCTATTTGGTGGAATATTCCTTGTCTGCAGATAACGTATTCGTCTTTATTTTGATCTTTAACTCGTTCGGTGTTCAAAAGCGCTATTACAAGAAAATCCTCGTGTGGGGGATCTTGGGGGCGATCATTTTACGCTTAATCTTTATCTTCTTAGGCGCTGCCTTATTGCAGAAGTTTGATTGGATTATCTACGTTTTCGGAGCTTTCTTAGTCTATACTGGGGTGAAGATTTTGTTCTCGAAACACGAGGAGGAGGAGATTGATACAGCGAATCATCCTGTTGTTCGTTTGCTATCTCGTTTTTTCAATGTGTACAGAAGAAACGTAATTGGTCACTTCTTTGTTCGCATGAAAAATACGGGCAAATTGTTTATCACACCCATTTTCGTGGTGGTTGTGGTGATCGCGTTTACGGATATTTTATTCGCGGTGGATTCAATTCCGGCGATTTTCTCTATATCGAAAGACCCTTATATCGTTTTCTTCTCAAACGTTTTCGCCGTAATGGGCTTGCGTTCGTTGTTCTTCTTCCTGTCTAGTTTGATGGGCTTATTCCGCTTCTTACCGATGGGTTTAGGCGTATTACTGAGCTTTGTGGGTGGAAAAATGTTAGCTCACTCGAAGTTAGAAGAGTGGGGATTTGGGACACTTTCTTCGCTAGGCGTGATTATTGGAATCTTGACGATTAGTATCTTATTAAGCGTGGCATTTCCAGAGAAGAAAAAGGCTTAATGCCACTCATTCACCATTTTTCGGTATTGTAACGGAGGCGTATTCATCCAGGCTTTGAACTGCTTATTGAAGTGGGAGATATTGCCAAAACCGCTCTCAAAACACACCTCTATCATCGGTTTATTCGTCGTGCGCAATAGCGTGCAGGCGTGCTTCACCCTGAATTCGGTGACTAATTCCACAAAGGTCTTATTAGTTACCTTCTTAAAATAACGGCAGAATGCCGTCTCTGTCATATTGGCTAAATGAGCCACCTCATCCAAATGCACTTCCTGGGTATAGTTCGCAATCACGTAGGCATAGACCCGATTAATGCGTTCCAAATCTCCCTCCGCGATGGCATAGTTACCTTCCGTCGTATCGATAGGCTGTACATCCGCCGTGGAGATCCCGATCGTGTGAAGAATTTGCAAGAAAGCGAGTAAACGGGGGAATGGAGGCATGTCTACTAAGGCCAGCATATCCCTTGCGATTTTATCCTGGGTAGGTCCTACAATGGAAAATCCGGTTTTAGCCTTTTCAAATAAGTTTTTCAAACCCGCGCAGGCTTCATTGGAAAGGAAATCTTCGCCTAGAAAATCGCGTCGAAAATGGATGACGAGTGCTTGTGCTCCATCTGCTGAAGGTTCTTCTGTCAACCAGTCCTTGCGGTGGTTTTGCCAGCAGTGCGGGAGGTTTTCGCCTAATAAAACTAAGTCCCCCGGCCTGAAATCACTGATCTGATTTCCTATGAAACGTTTGCCCTCGCCAGCGATGATCAACGTTAATTCCAGCTCTGGATGGAAATGATAGGGAGCGTCAAAACGAGCCTGTTTCACATGCTTAATTTGAAATCCAGAAGAAAGGTGTTCGCGTTGCGCTTTCATTTAATTTTAGCCTTTTGGGGTACTTTGAATCGTGGAAGGGTAAAATTGCATCTTTTTTGGCCAAAATAAAGGTAGAAGTAGGAATAAATTTTAGAAATCTTTGCAAGAAAAAAAATGCTGCACTTACCCCTGTCCGTATCGCCCGAGAACCAAGCCTATTTCGCTAAAAATGGCCATGTGTACATTCCATCGCTGATCTCTGCGGAAGAATTGCAACCCTACCGCCAGGCCATCTTGGATTGGGCGGATGATTTTAGAGCGCAACAAAAACCGATGGCAGAGCGGGATACCTACGGGAAAGCATTTTTACAGATGATGAATCTGTGGGAATCATCGGAAACGGTCAAGGAATTCACGCTCGCGAATCGCTTCGCTTCTGTCGCTGCCCAGTTGTTAGGAGTGAAAAATGTCCGCCTGTACCACGATCAGGCACTTTTCAAAGAACCAGGCGGAGGCCATACGCCTTGGCACCAAGATCAATATTACTGGCCCATCGATACGCCTAAAACGGTGACGATGTGGATGCCTTTGGTAGACATAGAAGAAGGAATGGGGATGCTTACGTTTGCCTCGAAATCTGCTGGCGCTGACCTGCCTAAGCTGGAAATTTCGGATGAATCGGAGGCTTTAATTGGGGACTATGTGGCTAAACAGGGCTATGAAATCGTCGCCCAAAAATCGATGAAAGCCGGTGATGCCACGTTTCATTTAGGCTGGACGCTCCATAATGCGCCTGGTAATGAATCGTCTAAAATGCGGGAGGTAATGACTATCATTTATATGGATGCGGAGGCGCGTGTGATGGAACCCCAAAATCCGAACCAA
This sequence comes from Cytophagaceae bacterium, assembly GCA_027491195.1. Lineage (GTDB taxonomy): Bacteria > Bacteroidota > Bacteroidia > Cytophagales > Spirosomataceae > Aquirufa > Aquirufa novilacunae. The sequence continues at coordinate 66,930 of JAIXWQ010000012.1, forward strand.
GAGGCCGATCGCCAGCGCTGGCTGCAAGGTTTAGCGCCCGGTTCGCTAGCTGCATCTGCCCTAAATCCCCTTATCGGAGATTAGGACAGTCGCAGGCATTTTTCTTAAATAAGGACCATTTCTTCTTGTAGGGTTTTGCTTGGTAGCGGCGACTTGCGCAGGAACCGGCTAACATACCTACACATAAGAGCAAAACGATATAGCGCATTATTTTAATCGAGCTTTGAAGTAATTAATCGCCATTCCCCAAGCCTCTTCGGTCGCGGCTTTGTCAAAATTAGGGTTAGAGGGATTCGCAAAAGCGTGTTCCGCATCGAAGATTTTTGTTTGAATTCCTTTGCCAGCAGTTTTCATATTGGCTTCAAATTCCTTCACGACCGCCGGGTTGATAAATTGCTCCTTCCCCGCAAAAAGGCCTAATACATCCGTCTGTAATAATTTCAATTGCTCCACATCCTTCACCGGCATACCATAATACATCACACAAGCTGCTGCTTGTTTTCCAGCTAAGATAGATGCTTTTAGGGATAAAGATCCGCCAAAACACCAGCCCACCGTCGCAATCTTCGCTTTTGGACCTACGTAGGCAATAGCGCCTTTGATGATGGCTTCTAAACGTGCTGGATTTGCACCGCCCATGTATTTTGCTGCATCTTCACGCGTCGTGGCTACTTTTCCATCGTACATATCGATCGCTAATACGTTGACATTGCCTAAATTGCTGTAGAAATGTTCTGCTTCTCTTTTGATGTGGTCGTTTAGGCCCCACCATTCTTGGAAAACGAATAAGGTAATATCAGTCGGCTTGTCAGCTGGAATGTAGAATCCTTTAGCCATCTGATCATCCGGCGTCTTGAATTCGACCATCACACCACCAGCTTTGCTCACATGGTGGTAGGCTTTCGGTAGGGCATGGGATTTAATGAAGGCTTTATTAGAGGCCAAAAGCTGCATGCCATCTTTCTTGACGAAGCAGCAAGAGGCTTGAGAAAAGGCAAAGAAAGAGGCGAATACGAGCGCCAACGTTGCGATATATTTTTTCATAGCTTGATTTGATAAATTTTTTCTTAAATGTAGCCGAAAATTTCTGTTTTGCCCTAACTTTGTCCCAAACCTATTTATTTTTAACATGAAAAATACCTCGTTCGGAATCTTCCGAATCACACTCATTATCGCCTTAGTGGTTTCGACGCTTTCTGTTTTCGCGCAGGCAGCTAATCCATTAGCCGGCAAGAAAATCTTAGTATTCTCTTCTACGAAAGGCTTCCGTCACTCTTCCATCAAACCTGGCCAAATCGCCTTGTTTAAGATGGCCAAAGAAAAAGGATTTGCCGTAGATACAACGGAAAATGCCACCAATTTCACGGAGAAAAATTTGAAACAATACCGCATCGTGGTGTTCTTGAACACGACTGGTAATGTCTTAAATGACGTGCAACAAATCGCTTTTGAGCGGTATATCCAAGCGGGTGGGGCCTACATGGGTATTCACGCAGCGACAGATACGGAATACGATTGGAACTGGTACACAAAATTAGCGGGTGGTCAATTCGCTTCTCACCCAGGTCGTCCGAACGTGCAGAAAGGGAAGTTCACGGCTGTAGATCGCACCCACATTTCGACGGCACACATGCCAGAAACCTTTGATCGCACAGATGAATTCTACGATACAAAGAACTTTAACAAAGACGTTCACGTATTATTGACATTAGACGAGAAATCGTATACAGATGGCAAAATGGGGGATTTCCACCCAATGGCTTGGTACCACGAATACGATGGTGGCCGCGCGTTCTATACGAACTGGGGACATACACACGAGTCATTTGAAGAGCCTATCGTGGTGCAACACATTTGGGGTGGATTGCAATGGTTAGCTTCAGGTCGTCCACAAGATTACACGAAAAAATTGCGTTCAGAATTGCCTCCAGAGGAGAATCGTTTCACGAAAATCACCTTAGATCGCAATTTAGATGAGCCGACGGAATTAGCGGTGACGGATGCTGGGAAAGTGTTTTTTGGTGAGCGCAAAGGTAAATTAAAGATGTACGATCCGAAGAAAGGAAAGACGAAAGTCGTAGCTGATTTGGACGTATTCTCTAAATTCGAATATGGTTTAATGGGGGTTAATATCGACCCTGAGTACAATAAGAATCACTGGATTTATTTGTTCTACTCTCCTCAAACGGGGAAAGCAGACACAGCTCAGCACTTATCACGTTTTACGTATGATGACGTGAAAGATACCTTGATCATGAGTTCTGAGAAAGTGCTTTTGCGTGTTCCTGTGAAGCGTGACGGATGTTGCCACACAGGTGGATCGATTGCTTGGGATAAATCAGGTAACTTGTTTTTATCAACAGGTGATGACACGAACCCATTTGATTCGAATGGTTTTGGTCCTATGGATAACCGTCCAGGCCGTTCAGGTTGGGATGCGCGTGCAACGTCATCGAACACGAATGATTTAAGAGGTAAGATTTTACGTATCAAACCTACTCCGGAAGGTGGTTACACGATTCCAGAGGGCAACTTATACCCTGCTGGTATTTACCATGCAAAACCTGAGATTTATGTGATGGGTAACCGTAATCCCTACCGTATTTCGGTGGATAAGCGTACAGGGTTCTTGTATTGGGGTGAAGTAGGTCCAGATGCGGGTGAAGATTCGAAGAAATATGGTCCTCGAGGTCATGACGAAGTGAATCAAGCACGTCAGGCGGGTTATTTTGGCTGGCCGTTATTCGTTGCGGATAACCGTCCCTATAACCAACGTGATTTTGCAAAAGATAGCACTTGGGCTACTTTTAATCCCAAAGCTCCAATCAACAACTCCCCTCATAACACAGGATTCTCTCACTTACCAGCCGCTCAAAAAGCGTTTATCTACTATCCTTATGTAGATTCTCCTGAGTTCGGCCCAGTGATCTCTAAAGGTTCTCGTAATGCGATGGCCGGTCCGATCTATTACCGGGAGGATTTTCCAGCAACTTCTAAGACGAAATTCCCAGCGTATTACGATGGTAAATTCTTCGCTTACGATTGGTCGCGTGATATGATCTACACCGTAACGATGAATGCAAAAGGAGACTTCGTTCAAATGGAGCGTTTCTTACCTAACACGACTTTCTCTCATCCAATGGATTTAGAGTTTGACAAAAATGGTACAATGTATGGTTTAGAATACGGTCCTAATTGGTTTGCAGCGAGTGAGGAAGCGTCACTTTACAAGATTGAATACAATGCGGGTAACCGTACGCCGAAAGTAAAAGTGGCGGTTGATAAGGCGGTAGGTGCTTTGCCTTTAAAAGCGAAGTTTTCTTCTGAGGGTACAGTGGACTATGATGGTGATGCTATCAAGTACGCATGGAACTTCGGTGATGGCGGAACGAGCACTGCAGCTAATCCGGTACACGTGTTCGCTAAAGCAGGAGTTTATAACGTTAAACTTACGGTGAAAGACGCAGCCGGAAATTCCAATTCAGAGGTGATCAAAATCACTGCGGGTAACGAAGTTCCAAGTGTTGACGTGGCAATAGAAGGAAATAAATCATTCTACTGGAATGATAAGCCAGTGACGTACAAAGTATCGGTTCAAGATAAAGAAGACGGTAGCTTAGCCAATAAGAAGATTGCAGAAGACGATGTGATTATGCAGATCGATTATTTAGAGGGCTTTGACAAAACAGTTATCGCACAAGGTCACCAAGCGAATACTTCGTTCTCTGCTGGCAAGCGTTTGATCGATTTATCTGATTGCAAGACTTGTCACGCAATTGATAAGAAGTCGGTAGGACCTTCTTACACAGATATTAGTAAAAAATACCGGGCTAGCTCACAAAACATTGATGAGTTATCGAAGAAGATCATTTCCGGTGGTGGTGGTGTTTGGGGAGAGAACGCGATGGCGGCTCACCCGCAAGTATCTGTTGCTGATGCACGTGAGATGGTGAAATACATCTTAGGATTAGCAGATAAGAAGAAGGCTTCTAAGCCAGTGGCTGGACAATACGTTCCACAAGATAAAGGCAAGCCAGGAACTTATATCTTCCGCGCGATGTACACAGATAAAGGTGCTGGTAAAATTGCCCCAGTGACTGGTTCGAAAGTGGTTACCTTACGTGACGCTAAAATCCCAGCTGTGGCTGCTGATGCAAGTGCTAAAACGATGAAGTTTAAAGTGGACGGAATCGGTGAAATCTTAGTAGCAACTGGTGCAGGTGGCTATGCGCGTTACGATGCCATCGACTTAACAGGCATCAAGAACTTATCAGTGATGGCTACTTATATGGCTGGCCAAACAGTAGGCGGTCAATTAGAGCTTAGAACAGGTAGCGTAACGGGTCCATTGTTAGGATCTGTAGAAGTAAACGCAACGAAGGCTTATAACTTCCCTCTCAATGTTTCTGGTGTTCATGATGTTTACTTAGTATTCGTGAATGACAAGGTAAAAGAAGGCGCATTATATGCTTTGATGAACTTGAACTTCCAGAACTAGGTTTTAGTACTGATACGAAAAAAGCCCCGAGAAATCGGGGCTTTTTTTATGGAGTAAGTGGTAGGATTTCAATTTTATTATCTATTCCTTATATAATAAACCGATTCCTAATGGAGGGGTTAAAAATAAATTCTTAAGTTTGGTCCAAGGATCTCTGAAAGCATTGATTAATTAATAAAGAACTTCTGGTGGCGGAACTAATCCTTTTCTAATGGCTTCATCGTAACTGCTACCATCAATAAAAGTTAGTTTTTTGTTTATCCCTTTCACTTTGTCAAGTGTTGACCAAATCATAATCTTAAAATGACTTATTTGAGCCTCTAACCTGACTAGTTCATTACTAAAATTATGATCATAGCATCCATATTTATATCCTTTTGAGAGATATTCGAATAGATACCAATGCTCTTTTTGGCGATTATTTTTTGCTGGTTTTATATACTTCCCAGAAGTCTTATTGATATTATATAAAATGCTCTCATGTGTTGAATCCACCAAAGTGCCGAAATATTCTAAATCTTTTTTGTTAATCTTTCCTTGGGAATCAACTTTAAAAAGATAAAGACCAATATCGGAACGACATGATGTATTTTGAGAAGAAAGATAAACTCCTGTGGTTAAATCATTAATCAGTAATTGTCTTGAACTATCTTCTGTTAGTTTAATGCTTGAATTACCTTTGTAGGAAAAGACCCCACCTAATTTGGTTTTACTATATTGCCCAAAAACAAACAATGGCAAAACTAGAAATGACGAAAGAATAATTAGATTTTTCAAATTAATTTTTGCGGTATGTTCCATTTATCCATTCTGACATCTCCTAATTATTTAATTTGCATTTTTCCATAAAATAATTATTTCTATTCAATATATTCATTTACTTGAAAAATTGAAGAGGACCTCCTGGGGAAGGACAAATACACATTTGTTAAATTTGATCCCAAATACCCTCTAACTTGGGCGAATTGGTGTTCTAATGTTAAAAAAATCTCACTGCCGAGGTTTTTGTTTTTCTGGAACGGATTGCCTGTAAAAAGTGGTAAAATAACGTATTGCTCTTTCTCTGTAGAATCAGAAAAATTCCAATATACTTCAGAATTTTTTATCGCAATGTTTACTTCATCCACTAAAGATTTATCCAATTTCCCCCAGTTTTTTATCTCAGTTATTCCGCTTTTGGAGTTTATTTTAAAAACAAAAAGAGTTATGGTTGCCTTTGATTTTTTGTCGAAAGTAAGTTTTTCTCCAACATATTCTGAAAACGTATTTCTAGGTTCAATCGGATCTTTGAAAGAGAGAATATCTTTAGCTATTTTTTGCCCAAAAGTACTAAATGAAATAAGTAGTATTATAACTAATTTATCAAGGTTTTTAATTGCAATATGTGCCATATTGTTTAGTGTTTGAAGTATTTGAAAATTTAGAAATTGTATTGTCAACTTTTTCTCGGGTTAAATTAGAATCAATCGTTTTTAGAATTAATTCATAATTTGGGATTTTTGCTAAACCTGAAGCACATATAGATTTTGCTTCCTGTAAATTCATGCCATATGATTTTTCCAAAAATAGTGCCATTTCCCCAACAAATCCAGATGCAATTTTGATGTGATCTTGCATATTTGAATCATTCAAATAAACATGTAATATTTCATGAATTATTGTCTTTGCTATTAATTCTTTTGAAGCATTTTGTAAAGTAGCCATATTTAAACTTATATTTTTACCCACAGTTTTACCATATATTGTAGATGTATATAAGATACCATTAATTTTAAATGACTTAGGCTCTTCATAATAATTATTATCTATAGTAAAATCATATCCACTTCCTTTTTTTGAATCGTCGAATAGTTCTATAATACAAGCAATTTCACCCTTTAAATTATTGTTTGTTAATTCATATAGAACCTGATTAAAACAATCATTAGTTAGGTTATTTGTAATTTCTGGATAAGTATAAGAAGTAAAATTAATATTTGCCCCATCACCTCCACCACCAGATCCTGATCCTCCTTCATAATATCCATAATAATTCAAATAAAGTGGTCTACCGACACCTCCACCTCCGCCTTGTTGGTATAAACTAGGCGCTGAAACTCTGACATCACCCAACATAATTCCAAATAGGTATTGGTAGATCATATCTATTTCCATTTCCAATAAATTCATTTCTTTATTGTAAGCAATTTTACCCTTTGAAATGGGTGTTTTACTTTTACGAATGAATCCTCCTGTAAGTACTTTACCTTCAATTGAGTTAATAATAATCTCCATATCTGTATCATTCAAACGCTTGTAGGATTTAAACCATCCGTGTCTTTTGCCCCCTAACTCAAATGTAATAAACTCTTTGAATCCAGAGGCTGTCTTTACAAATGCTGAATGACCTTTGATACTATCAGAAAATGTAATTGGGATAGCATTATCCCATTCAATTGATTTAGCTTGATTTAACTTATCCTTTTTCGTTGCCCATTCTTTTAACACCGAAGTGGTCTCAATAGAAGAAGGACTTACCTCATCAAATGTAGCCTCCTTACTACACGAATTTAAAACTAACAGAAATATAAAGCTGAGCAGAAGCTTGGGAAGACCTTCTTTGGCCAACTGAATAATTCGAAATTCACTTAAAGTGATCAGTAAATTGGGTACTTTGTTTTCCATAATACAAGATGTTTTTATCTCGATTTTAGCGAGGCCAAAATAGAAGATGGTGGGAATCACCCCTATTAGGACGATTAAAACAAATTATGAAGGGGGAGAACAGGATTAGCGACAAGAAATGCGGCTAATACGAAGTTTAAATGAGGTCTTTTGATTAGATCTCAAATGGCCATGGGTTAAATGTAGTCTTTTAAACCCAGAAAGCAAGTGTAAATAAAAAAGCCCCGATCTCCCGGGGCTTTTTTTATGCTCTTTCAGATAACTCAAGCCATCTCAGCTCTTTCTCTTCTAGCTTGTTCTTGATATCCTCGATGGCCTTCGCCCAATCGGTCAATAACTGAAAGTCTTCTGAGCCTTGGTTGAGTTTTTCGATGAGCGCCTCTTTTTCAATTTCAAGGTCAGCCATCTCTTTTTCTAATTCCTCGAACTCCTTTTGTTCCTTGAAGCTAAGTTTCGGGCCTTTAGGTGCTGCGGGAGCAGCGGTCGAAGGGGCTTTTACCGGGCTTTGTTTAACTGCAGGTTCGTCCTCTTTGTTTTCCAAAGCAGTGCGGTAATCGGTATAGTTTCCATTAAAGAAGTTCACTTCGCCTTCGCCTTCCACTAGGATTAATTGATCCACCAGATTGTCCATAAAGTAACGATCATGGGAAACCAATAACAGACAGCCTTGGAATTCGCTTAGGAAGTCTTCAAGTAATTGTAAAGTATCCAAGTCCAAATCATTCGTAGGCTCATCCAGAATCAAGAAGTTGGGATTCTTCACGAGCACGCGCATGAGTTGAAGACGCTTCTTCTCGCCACCTGATAGTTTCTCCACCGGAGTATATTGCTGGGCGGTAGGGAAGAGGAATTTACTCAAAAACTGGCTTGGGCTAAGGGATTCGTTCTTTCCATAAGGAATAACTTCTGCAATTTCCGTTATCGTGTCGATGACGCGTTGCTCTGGGCGGAAATCGAAGGGGATTTGGGTATAATAACCCACCACTAAGGTTTCGCCTGGATCGATGGTGCCGGAATCCGGTTGTTCAAGACCTGTTAATAATTGTAAGAAAGTCGTTTTGCCGGCGCCGTTCTTGCCCACGATACCGATGCGGTCTTTCTTCTTGAACGTATACGTAAAGTCGTTGATGATCTTCTTGTCACCCCAGGCCTTTTTCAGGTGGTTGATTTCGATGATCTTGTTGCCTAAACGCGACATTTGGATGTTTAATTCCAGTTTGCTGTCGTCCAGTTTTTTGTTCGCTTTTTCCTCGGTTTCGTAGAAGGCATCAATGCGGGATTGGGACTTGGTTCCACGCGCTTTCGGTTGCTTGCGCATCCACTCGAGTTCTTTACGATACAGGTTTTTTGCCTTCGAAACGCTGCTGGCATCCGATGCTTCGCGCTCGGCTTTTTTCTCTAAGAAGTAGGCGTAATTGCCTTCGTAGGTATAGATGGAGCCATCGGCTAATTCCATCATTTTATTGCAGACCTTGTCTAGGAAATAACGGTCGTGGGAAACCACTAAAACGGTCACGTTTGGGCCGGACATAATTCCTTCTAGCCATTCGATGGTTTCGATGTCCAAATGGTTAGTCGGCTCATCCAGAATCATAATGTCTGGACTCTCGATCAACAATTTAGCGAGGGAGAGACGTTTCTTTTGGCCCCCAGATAAAGTCGATACTTTTTGATCTCCGTCAGGAATACCTAAGCGGCTGATAATTTGTTTTGCACGCGCTTCGTAATCCCAAGCGTTGTGTGCTTCCATTAAAGCGAAGGCATCTTCTAATTCTTTCGAATCGCCAGATAACATGGCTTTTTCGTAGGATTTAATAGCTACGGCGCTAGGTAAGTCGTCCGAGAAAAGGTAATTAAGGACTTGTTCGTTTTCGGCGAAAATAGGGTTTTGAGGAAGGTAGCCCACGCGAATACCTTTGCGGATGGAGATTTTACCTTCGTCTGGGGTTTGCATACCCATGAGGGATTCCATCAAGGTGGTTTTACCCGTCCCGTTCTTTCCGATGAGGGCTACTTTTTCGCCTTTTTGGAGGCCAAAAAATAAACCTTTAAACACCCATCTTTCGCCCAGGTTGCGTGAAATGTTTTCCGCCGATAAATAATTCATTTGTTTGTTGTTGAGAATTCAATTACGAATTCGATTCCATCTCTTCTTCTCTCATTTTACGCTTCAAGACACGGCCTGAAACACCGATACTGATTTCATACAAACCTAAGAGTGGAAATGCCACTAAAAGTTGTGAAACCACATCCGGAGAAGGGGTGATGATCGCCGCCACGATAAAAATGACAATCAGGGCATGTCTGCGATACTCCCGCATGAAAGACGGGGTTAAAATGCCCACTTGAGATAGCACGAAGGCTATCATCGGTAATTGGAAGGTTATACCGCAAGCCAAAGTCAACATCGATAATAAGGAAATGTAATCGTTGATGTCGAATTGGTTTTGGATGCTTGGGTCTAGCTTAAAGTTCGCTAAGAAGTTAATGGCCATAGGAGCCACTACGAAATAACCGAAAGCCACCCCACTAAAAAACAAGACAGAAACCCAGAAAACAGCTCCACGCGCCGCTTTCAATTCCTTACTCTTTAAGCCTGGTTTGATGAAGCGCCACAATTCGTGGAACATGTAGGGGAAGGCAAATAAAAGACCGACGATGATGGACTGTGTTAGCGCCATCATGAATTGACCAGAAACCTCTCTACTTTGGAGAATAAAATCGGCCTTTTGCATGCACAAACTAGGCATGTTGAAGAGTTCAGCGGCTTGGCATAGGATTTGGTTTGTATAAAAATCCGTCTTCGTAGGCCCTAAAATGATCGAGCTGAAGATGAATTCCCGGAAGAACCAAGCGGCCACCGCAAAGATAAAAAAGGAGGCAACAGATCGCAGAATATGCCATCTTAATTCTTCTAGATGACCTAGGAAGGACATTTCTGTGCCATCCGTTACGTCATCGTCGTCGAAATCGTCAAAATCTTGATCTGTTGCCATAAAAAATTATAGGTATAATGGGAATTGCTTCACCCACTCATTTACTTCTCCTTTGATCGACTTCAATACCGCCTCGTTATCGTGGTTCATCAAGGCCTTGTCCACCATGTCCACGATTTGCGTCATATCGCCTTCTTTCAAACCACGCGTTGTCATCGCCGCCGTTCCCACACGCATACCTGAAGTAACGAATGGAGACTTGTCGTCAAATGGAACCATGTTTTTGTTAATCGTAATATCCGCTTGGATCAAGGTATTCTCCGCTAATTTACCGCTTAAGCCTTTCGGGCGTAAGTCGATTAGCATCAAGTGGTTATCTGTTCCACCTGAGATGATTTCATATCCTTTCGCTAAGAAAGCCTTCGCCATCGCTTGTGCATTTGACTGCACTTGCTTTGCGTATGTTTCGAACGTTGGAGTTAATGCCTCGCCAAAAGCAATCGCTTTCGCCGCAATCACGTGCTCTAATGGACCACCCTGCGTTCCTGGGAACACCGCGCCATCAAGACATGCCGACATCGTTTTTAATTCACCTTTCAATGTTTTGAACCCAAATGGATTCTCAAAATCATTCCCCATCATAATCAAACCACCACGAGGTCCGCGAAGCGTTTTGTGCGTCGTCGTCGTTACGATGTGGCAATGCTGCATCGGGTTATTCAATAATCCCTTTGCGATTAACGCAGATGGGTGAGAAATATCAGCTAATAAGATCGCACCTACTTGGTCTGCGATCGCGCGAAGACGGGCATAATCCCAATCACGAGAATAAGCAGACGCTCCACAAATGATCAATCTTGGTTTTTCTTTTAAAGCGGTAGCTTCTACTTTGTCCCAATCGATCAATCCCGTTTCTTTTTCTACACCGTAGAAGAAAGCTTGGAAATACTTTCCAGAGAAATTCACCGGAGAACCGTGTGAAAGGTGACCACCGTGAGATAAGTCAAAACCCAAAATTTTATCGCCTGGATTCAAGAAAGATAAGAATACGGCCGCATTCGCTTGAGCACCTGAGTGAGGTTGAACGTTCGCCCAAGCTGCTCCAAATAATTTCTTCGCACGCTCAATCGCTAAGGTTTCTACTTCATCCACTACTTCGCAACCACCATAATAACGCTTCCCTGGTAGTCCTTCGGCGTATTTATTGGTTAAAACACTTCCCTGCGCTTCCATCACCTGTGGGGATGTGAAGTTCTCAGAGGCGATTAATTCAATGCCAAATTCTTGGCGATGTGCCTCCTGGTTGATCAGGTCAAAAATCTCTTTGTCTCGTTGTGTAGGAAAAGTGGATGCCATAAAAATCGAATGGGTGCTGGATTACATTTTGAAAGGTCAAAAGTACGTTTTTTTCTCCAAATTGAAAAATGGAATCCCCCTATAATAAGACAAATATCACACGTGTTTCTGCGCTTTTTTCTTAATTTTGACTTTGCATTTTGAGACAAACATGAAATTAAAATATATCGCCTTTCTTTTGTTCGCATTCTTGGCTATTCCAGCTCTTGCACAAAAGATTACCCCTGCTAAATGGTCTTGGACGATCAAGCCCGCAAACCCGAAAGTGGGGGAGCAGGCAGAAGTGATTTTTAAAGTCGCGATCGAAAAGGATTGGTACTTGTATTCATCTGATTTTGACAAAGAGTTAGGTCCCACGGTAACCACGGTGACTTTCAAGCCGGGCGCCGGATATCAAACCATCGGTGGATTGAAAGCCATCAACCCGCATTCGAAAAACGATACCGAGATTTGGAACGGAACCTATACCTATTTCACAGGTCAAGGGGAATTTCGCCAAAGGATTAAAATTACCGCTCCTGAGTATAAAATCGAGGGTTCCTACGATTCGCAATCCTGCTCTAACGTTTCTGGACTTTGCGTGCCGGTAAAAGGGGTGTTTAGTTTAGCCGGTAAAGCGGAAAAGGCCGTAGTGGCTGATACGGCTGCTACTGCTCCAGTAACTGTGGATTCAGTGGCAGAAGCACCGGTTGCAAAATCAGCACCTGTTGCTCCCACGGCACCATCCGTTCAAGCGCCACAAGAGGAATCCTTATTTGCCTTTTTCTGGATCGCATTAGGTGCTGGATTCCTGGCTTTATTGACGCCATGTGTTTACCCATTGATCCCAATGACGGTGAGTTTCTTCACGAAACAAAAAGGGGGCAAAGGGCTAGCGTTCTTGTATGGTGGCTTTATCGTATTGATTTATGTGTTCTTCGGAACGCTTTTAGCCTTCTTTGCAGGAGCTAGTTTTGCGAACTTCTTGAGCACGCACTGGATTCCGAATATGCTCTTCTTTACGATTTTCATCCTGTTCGGGATTTCGTTCTTAGGGGCTTTTGAAATCGTGTTGCCATCGAATCTGGTGAATTCAGTAGATGCAAAATCGGACAAAGGTGGTTTCATCGGCGTCTTCTTTATGGCCTTCACGCTGGTATTGGTTTCCTTCTCTTGTACGGGGCCTTTAGCTGGTTCCATCTTAATTGCGGCCTCGCAGGGCGCTTTCTTGAAACCGATTATCGGGATGCTGGGCTTCTCTTTAGCCTTCGCGATTCCATTTACCTTGTTTGCGATTTTCCCTGGGTTCATGCAGAAGTTGCCTAAGTCGGGTAATTGGATGAACGAGGTGAAGGTGGTGTTAGGTTTCTTAGAAATTGCGCTAGCGTTTAAATTCTTGAGCGTGGCGGATCAGGTGTACCACTGGCATTTATTGGATCGCGAGATCTTCTTGGCGATTTGGATTGCGATTTTCACGGCCTTGACTTTGTATTTATTTGGTAAGATCTCCTTGCTACATGATGGACCCACGAAGAATCTATCGGTTCCACGTACCTTGTTTGCGACGGCGGTTTTAGCTTTTGTGATTTACTTGGTTCCGGGTATGTTCGGCGCGCCATTGAAAGGACTTTCGGGTTGGTTGCCACCGATGAATTCGCAAGATTTTAAAGGATCACAAACCGTTGAGTCGGTTGAGCAGAAAAACGAAGCCTTGTATAGCGATTTTCTAGAACTACCTTTAGGTCTTTCAGGTTATTTCGATTTCGAGCAGGCGAAAGCGGCTGCTTTGAAAGCGAACAAACCTTTGTTCATCGACTTTACTGGACATGGCTGTGTGAATTGTCGGAAGATGGAGGAATACGTTTGGTCGGATCCGGCGGTGCTTCAGCGTTTGAAACAAGATTACGTGGTGGTGGCTTTGTATTGCGATGATAAGACGGAATTGCCTGCAGACAAGTGGTATACCTCTAAAGTGGATGGTCAGGAGAAGAAGACCTTAGGGGACCAAAACCTCGACTTCCAAATCTCCCGCTTCAACTCGAACGCGCAACCACATTACGTTTTACTAGATCCTCGTAATGACGCAAAGCCGATGGTGCCACCGGTAGCCTTCGATGCGAATGTAGCGCACTTTGTTTCTTTCTTAGATCAAGGAAAATCCATCTATCAATCTGCGAAATAATGTCTTGGGCAGCCTATTCTGGAGTGATGGTAGCCACGGGGCTAAAATTTATCGCGGGACCTATCACAGGTTTTAGTGTAGGTTTAGCCTGGTATGAAACGGTATTCTTTACTTGGCTTGGGGCGATGCTAACGGTGACGTTTATCATTACGGCAGGGAAGGCCATCTTGGGAGTAGTGGCAAAGTACCGAACGACGAAACCTAAATTATTTTCGAAGCGTATTCGCTATGCGGTGGATATTTGGCAGCGATTTGGGATTAAAGGAATTGCGGCTTTGACTCCCTTGATTTTTACGCCCATCGGTGGAAGTTTGCTCGCCCTGTCTTTCAAAGTACCTACGGCCCGCATTCTGTTCTTTATGGCGATTTCCTCGCTTATCTGGTCATTGATTTATGTGGCCGGTATTTACCAATTGACTTTCTTGCGAGAAATGCTCGTGCATTAATTTTTGATTAGGGGCATAAAAAAAGCCGGATAAACCGGCTTCTTAAAATCTATTTCCTCAGGAATTAGTTTCCTTGATTGATCGCTTTTCCTTTGAATAATTTCTCGCGGATCGCATTTGCTTTCACTTCTAATTCTGGTTTCGCATCGTACGTTAACTTCGATTGAACCGCTGCGCTATCTGGGTGAACGCCATATACATACTCGTCGCCTTTACGAACGTCTTTTTGTTTGATTGTGTTGTTTTTTTGGTAATCACATGATGTCGCTACCACTAAAATGGCTACTAAAGAAAGTAAATTCGTTAATTTCATAAGGCTGTGTCAATAATTATTTGCAAAAATAAGGAATGGGACATCGTTTGCCTAACTTTCCTCCAATTTTTTAATTTGATCCGCTAAAAAGTTCATTAATTCCTGAATATAAGGCTTGCTGAAATTGAATTCGATTCCAGCTGTTGCATAAATCGTTTTCATCGGCTCTGTATACCCTAAAGACAAGGCTGCGATGTATTGCTCGAGGGCTTTTTTCGGATTTTGGCAATAATTACGCCAAACCGCCAGCGCACCTAACTGCGCAATCGCATATTCAATGTAGTAGAACGGCACCTCAAACAGGTGCAACTGTTTCTGCCAGATATTCGATCTTACCTCCGCTAAACCATCCCAATCGGTGATGGAATCCGAGAAACGAGAAACGATTTCGTTCCATTTCGCTTCCCGTTCTACGATCGTATGAGCTGGATTTTCGTACACCCAATGCTGGAATGCATCGATCGTCGCCACCCACGGCAAGGTCTCTAAGATGTCTTCTAGGTGTTTGATCTTCGCTCTTTTTGCCTCTTCAGGATTCGAAAAATAAGATCCCCAGCGGTCCATCGTCATCAATTCCATACTCATCGAGGCAAGTTCTGCCACCTCAGAAGGGAAGTTGCGGAAGGAATTCAAGGCTAAATCTTTCGTTAAAATACTGTGGACCGCATGTCCTCCCTCGTGCAATAAAGTCACGACATCGCGCACTGTACCAGCCGCATTCATGAAGATAAACGGGTAGCCCGTTTCCTCTAAAGGGTAATTATATCCACCTGGATTTTTGCCCTTGCGGGAATCCAAATCAAAGCGATCCAAAGTCACCATTTCCTTCAAGCAATTGCCCAAGAACGGATCCATCTCATCGAACACTTCGATCGTTTTCTCCAGTAATTCTTCGCCTGTCTCGAAAGGCTTCAAAGGGCCACGACCTAAAGGGTCTACGGCCTTGTCCCAAGGTTTCAAGGCATCAAGCCCCATTTCTTGCTTGCGCTTCGCAGCAGCCTCATTTAACAAAGGAACCACCGTTTCAGCTACCGCCTCGTGGAATTCAAAGCATTCTGCCGGACCGTAGTCAAAGCGACCTAAACTAGCAAAAGCATAGTCACGGTAATTCTCGAAACCTGCATTCTGAGCGACCTGATGGCGCTTTTCGATGAGCGAAGTATATAAATCGTTCAGCTCGGTTTTGATGCTTAAACGTTTCTCCACCATCGTGCGGTAGACCGATTCACGTTCTGCGTGGTCAGTTGACTCTAAAAGGGCACCCGCTTGTTGCAAGGTTTTCTCCTCCCCATTTATTGTTACCATTAAAGCGCCGGTTAGGGCCCCGTAATTGGTTTCTAAATTCTGCAATTCCGTGAACAAGGGAATATTTTCCTCGCGGAAGATTTCGATCGCCTTTTTCATGCCGCGCAACATCACCGGGAAGCCCGTTTCTTTTAATTCGGAAACGAAGGGACTTTCGATCACCTTCTTGTTCCACGCATCGTCGAAAACAGAAGCGTTCGGCATGATCTCGTTCACAAATTGAGCGTAGCTTGTTTGCAAGGTCTCGTTTTGGTTATCGCAAGACATCTTGATGTAGCGCCACGCGAAGTTCTCCGATAGATAGGATTCTAATTCGGAGCGGTTTTGGCAAAATAAACGTAGATCTTCAATGCTCGAAATCTGCGTCGCGCTCAATTTCTCAAAATAAGGCAACACCGATTCCCAGGTACTCAGTTGAAAATCTGCCGGCAAAAATGTTCTATTTCTCATATTAATCTAAATCAATCACTACTCCAGCGCTCAATGGATGCGCCACGCACGTTAAAATATAGCCCTTTGCGATTTCGCCCGGGGTCAAGCCATCTTCCTCATCCATACCCACAGTTCCACTTTTGCAAAGTCCCATGCAGGCGGTGCACATACCCGCTTGACACGAATAGGGGATGTCCAGGTCCGCTTCCAAAGCAGCCTCTAAAATAGTTTCGCTCGGTTGAACGGTAATTTTATGCTCTTTACCCTCGTAAATCAAGGTAATTTCTTGCGTCTTCAGTGACCCTTCTTCCTCCGCCTGCTCCATCTCTGCGCTCGCGGTCACTCCAAAAGATTCCTGGTGGATCTGCCCCGCCGGCACATCAAACATGGCTAGAGAAGATTGAACCTCCGTCATCATTCCTTGCGGTCCACATAAATAATAGTGGGCAGAGGCGATGTCTAGGCCTAATTCTTGCTTCAAATAATAGACGATAGACGCCTGGTTAATGCGTCCTTTCAAGCCTGGCCAATTAGCCGCAGGTTGAGAAATGACGTGCAATACTTTTAGGCGATCAGCATGCGAGGTTTCCAAAGTGTCCAACACTTTTTTGAAGATGATTTGGTCTTCATGACGTGAGCCATAAATTAAGTGAATCTTCGATAAAGGCTCCCCGTGTAAGATGGTTTTAATCATCGAAAGCAAAGGTGTGATCCCGGAACCAGCTCCCACGAATACGTAGTTTTTCGAAGCGGAAGCGTCTGCCTCTAGGGTGAAATTACCCATCGGTTCAAGCACCTCCAGGCTATCGCCCACTTGTAGGGTGTCGCATAAAAAGTTAGATACTAATCCGCCCTCAATGCGTTTTACGGTGATGGCAGGAGTCATATCCGTCTTCATGGAAGACGATAAACTATAACTTCTACGGACTTTTTTGCCCTCGATTTCGGGAATGACGGTTAGGAATTGACCAGATACATAATGCAAGGCATCGTGAATCGGTTGCCAAAAATGAATCGTCTTCGTGTCGATCGTCTCGACAGTGATTTCTTTAATTTTTAAATGCATATTAATCGCTGCTAACGGGTTTAACCCACTGGACTGCACTTGGTCGACTCTCATTATGAAGTCGATCGAAGGCAGTCACCGTAAAGCCATAACCCGGTTTTAGGTCATCTTGTTCTAAAATTAACTCAGTTGCTTTCCCTTTGTACACGATATTACTCGGGTTCTCTAGGTGTTTTTTATCTTGTTTTGGGATTCGATAAACCACATAATAGGCCACCGGATCCCCATCGTCTGATTCTTCTCCAGCCTGCCATTTCAATTTTTTATTCGCTAAAAAGACCTGTGCAGGCGCATGAGGCGCGATACTGTCTAGCCAAGGCGAGGTAGGTAATAAGGCAGTGTGTGCAAAATAATTCCTGCGCAACGTATCCCTAAAGGCCTTCGTGTTTTTAGTCAGGGAAGTCGAGCTATAGAAGATTAAACCCTGCCCATTAGACATGCTACGGCTAATCTCGACCTGCTTTTTCATCTCCTTATTTGTCCAAACATCCCCTAAATGATAAGATGCCATCCCGAAATACACCGGTTTCCCGTAGGAATGCGCGTTCCACCAATCCGCAAGTGGCTTAAACGGAGCCACGCGATGAGCGGTGTCCCAATACAATTGGGGTGCGATGTAATCTAACCAACCTTGTTTCAGCCAGTGATCCGTATCCGCATACAAATCGTCATAGGATTGCAAGCCCTTCACAGTGGGCATGCCATTCACTGGATCGGATGTTTTATGTCGCCAAATTCCAAAAGGACTAATTCCGAATTTGATTTTCGGATTCGTTTTTCGGATGGTTTCTGAAATCTCCTGAATTAAAGCACTCGTATTTCGACGACGCCAATCAGCCTTGGACTCGCCTGCATGTCGGTATTTCAGGTAAGTGTCCTCGTCTTTTAGCGTAGATTTTGGGTCAGGATAGGGATAAAAATAATCATCAAAATGGATGCCATCTACGTCGTAATTCACAATAATATTGCGAACGAGTCCAGCAATATAATGGCGTACCGCCGGTATCCCAAAATCAAATAATAACTGTCCATTATAGCTCAAAAGCCACTCCGGGTGCTTTCTAGCCACATGCTCCGAACTTAGAAGCGATCGAGAGGACATGGAGGCGCGGTTCAAATTCAACCAAGCATGAAATTCCATTCCTCTCGCATGGGTCTGGTCGATCATGAATTCCAAAGGATCATAATAGGGACTAGGTGCCTGGCCCTGTTTTCCAGAAAGGTAGGTGGTCCAAGGTTCTGCACTTTTCGCATAAAGAGCGTCAGATGCGGTTCTGATTTGGACAAAAAGGGCATTGATTCCCGTTTTTTGGTGGGAATTCAACAAGTCAATAAATTCGGATTTTTGTTTCGCCCCATCGTAATTGTGTGGGCTGGGCCAGTCGATGTTTTGAACGGTGGCTACCCAAACTCCCCTCAACTCACGTTTAGGACCATCAGCAAATGAGCTGACAGATAAAAGACAAAAAAGGAGGATGGTAATTAGGCGCATCATTCGAGATGCAATTTACCTAAAAATGGGCAATTAGGCCTTCTCGATTGAAAATAAATAGCCTACACCTTTCAATGTTTTGATGTAGTATTCTGGGATTTTCTCGCGCAATTTACGAATGTGTACATCCACCGTCCGTTCTACCACAAACACATCAGAACCCCAAACCTTCTCCAATAACTCATCGCGATTGAAAACCTTATTCGGGTTTTTCGCTAGGAAAGAAAGTAATTCGAATTCTTTTTTAGGTAACACAAGTGCGCGTCCCTGGAAGGTTGCGGCATATTGTACCCGGTCAATGACTAAATCTCCGATGGAAATAACTTCGTTTTTCGTTTCAGTGGTGGCCGTTTCGCGCGCTAAAAGTGCATTAATGCGGCTGATGAGGGCGCGTAATTTGATCGGTTTTACCACGTAATCTGTTGCCCCGCTTTCAAATGCTGCGATTTCCGTATATTCTTCCCCACGTGCCGTTAGGAACAGGATAAGGGTGTTTTTGAATTCCGGATTTGACTTGATTTGGCGAGCGGCTTCGATACCATCCATTTCTGGCATCATGACGTCCATGATAATTAAATGGGGTTGAAACGATTTTGCTTCTGCAATTGCCTCTTTTCCATTCGTCGCTTTTGCTAAAAGAAAGTTTTCTTTTAGTAAATTGTATTCCAATAACTCCAAAATGTCTGCATCATCATCTACGAGTAGAATTTTGTATGCGGGTGAAGCTGTTGCCATAGTTTTGAACGGGTTACAACGCAAATATAGAAAGTTGTATGTTATGGAATTGTTAATTTATTAGATATGTCAAACAACACTTCTTATTCCACCAGATTATCAGGAAGCCTCATTTCGATGGCCTTGCTTATCGCTGCAGCCTACCTTTTACAGGATCTGTTAATCCTACTTTCTTTTGCCTTGGTATTATCCCTATTATTATTGCCAGCCAGTAAGTGGATGGAGTCCAAAGGTTTACCCCGTGCACTCGCCATCTTCGTCGCGATCGTGCTCACCTTTGCGTTGATATCCTCTTTACTTTTTGTGGCTGGTTTACAAATTATGGAATTTTCCTCTGAACTGCCGCTTTTTGCCAAAAAAACCGAAAAGTGGGTATCGAGTCTGCAATCCTTTATCTCTTCGAATTTCAATATCTCCCGCCGCAAACAAATGCTGGAGCTTAGTAATGAATTAATGGCGCTCTTGAAAAACTCAGGGGTCATCATTAGCACGACCTTTTCGACCGCATTACATGCGATTACGGCTTTGATTTTAGTGCCCGTATTTACCTTCTTCTTCTTATTCTACCGTGATTTTTTCGAGCAATTTTTACAGAAGGTATTTCCAAAAACCGAAGGCCAAGTGCTGACAAAAGTGATGGAGAAAACGGGTTCTGTGGTGCAGGGGTATTTAGTAGGTTTGCTGGTAGTGATGTTGATAGTCGGCGTGTTGAATTCTGTCGGATTTTGGTGGATCGGGGTAGAGTATCCGGTCTTTTTCGGATTCTTAACGGGAGTGCTTTTGTTGATTCCTTATATCGGAATTTGGATGGGAGCGTTGTTGCCTATTTTATTGAGCCTAATTACCTTGAGCCCATCGCATGCCTTGGCAGTCGTTGCTTGGGTGGCGGCGGCACAATTTATTGAGGCAAATTTTATCACGCCTTTAGTAGTAGGATCGAAAGTGAGTATGAATCCGATGGTGGCGATGCTAGCCTTGCTGTGTGGCGAACTGCTTTGGGGAATTCCAGGGTTGATTTTAGCGCTGCCTTTAACGGCTGTGATGAAAGTAATATTCGATTCCATCCCGAGTCTGGAACCTTATGGTTTCTTGTTAGGGGAGGCTCCTGAAAGAGCTAAAGAGACAAAAGCTCCTTAAAACGAATCGATTGACGGCGGGAAATTTCGATTTTCTCCGCTTTTTCTCCTTTTAACGTCACCTGTAATCCGCCAGAGAACCAAGGCTCAATCTTATCGATGAAGTTCAGATTCACGATGTGTTTGCGGTTGCAGCGGAAGAATAATTTAGGGTCTAAACGCTCCTCTAAAGAGTTAAGGGATTTCAGGACGAGGGGTTTTTGGTCGTCAAAAAACAAGCGAACATAATTCCCCATCGATTCACACAATCGAACGCGATCTAATCGCACAAACCAACATTTTTCTCCGTCCTTCACGAAAATCTGGTCGTTTCCACCTAGCACATGGCTGGCTGTAGTGGTTTTTTCAGCAGAGACAGTACGCTTGAATCGGGATTCTAATTTCTGAATACTCTCGCTTAAGCGCGCTAATTCGATTGGTTTCAACACATAATCGAGCGCATTTACTTCAAATGCTTTCAGCGCATATTCATCAAAAGCCGTCGTGAAAATAATCTCCGGAAGAAATCCATCCCATTCCTCTAGCCATTCGAAACCCGTTTTACCCGGCATTTGAATGTCTAAAAAGGCCACATCCGGTTGTAATTCTTCGATCAGCTGGCTTGCCTCGTCCGTATTCGATGCCTCTCCTATCACTTCGATCGAAGGGAAGTTTTCTAATAAACGCTTCAGTTCATTTCGGGCAAGGCGTTCGTCGTCTACGATGATGGCTCTCATGGGATTCAGGCTAGTGTTTCGGAAATATACGGAATCGTAACGGAAGCGAGGACGTGATTTTTGTCCAAAGGCTTTAAGTCAATATGAGCGGTCTCCCCAAACAATAGTTGAAGGCGATTTTGGGAGTTCAATAAACCAATCCCGGTGGATTCTCCCTTGGTTTTCAAATGTCCCGGATTGATGACTTGAAGGTGAATCATTTCAGAAGCAATCTCCCCCTTAATTTGTATCAGCCCTTCTTTCGAAGAATGAGCGATGCCGTGTTTGATGGCATTCTCCACCAAAGTTTGCAAAAGCATGGGAGGGATTTGGGCTTGGGAGATCTCTTTAGGAACCTCGATCTTCCAGGCAAGGCGCTCTTCGTAGCGGATTTTCTCGAGATTCAGGTAATCCAAAATGGTGTCTAATTCCTCTGCAATGGAGATGGTCTTTTTGCGTTCGGTTAAAAGCGAGCTTCGAAGTAGCTTGGAGAGTTGGTTGATCCCTTTTTTGGCCTTCGCAGGGTCTTCCGTAATTAACGCGCGAATGCTGTTCAAGGCATTAAAGACGAAATGCGGATTCATCTGCGCTCGCAAGACCTTGCCCTCCGTCTCCTGAATGGCCCGCTCTAGCTGGTTTTTCTCCCGTTCCATCGCTAGTTGTTTTTTCGAATACTGGAAGAAGAAATAGATCAACATCCAAATCGCCAGTGGCTTCATGAAATTGAAGAGGTACTGGGTGATGATGAAGGGGCTTAGTTGAACCTCAAAATTCTCTCCCAGCAAGTATTGATCGATGGGTAAATTAAGCCCCACGAGACAGGCAGCCATCAAACAAAGGATGATAAAATGATTTCTCAACATCGAGAAAAGGGGCAGGTCCTGCCAAGAATTCACTTTGATGATGTTTTTATATTGATGCGTCAGGAAAATTGCGAGAGAAATATTCGCCAAAGAGGCATAAAGCCAAGCCCAATGCCAGCCGTATTGATTCGTGTATACAACCGCCTCATTTAGCATCCAGGCGAACCAGCCGCCTAATTGCAAAATCCAATACATGCGTTTTCTAAGCATATTACATGGACTCGGGCAAGTCGGCTAAATGGATGACACAATTGCCTTTCACGAGGCGAAATTCTTTGGCGCTATAATCGTATTGGAGGTGGTAAAGGCACAGGTTTTGGTGTGCATACTTATCCATGTGATGCAAAGGTGCGTTGAATAAATGCGTGAGCAAAACGCGCATGGCACGACCGTGCATAGCGATTAAGATGGCGCTTTCTTCTGGTCGGGAAAGAATAAGATCGACGACGGGTTTTTGGCGTTCCAAAACCTCCACCGGACTTTCTCCCTGATCAGACTGCACATGAATGTGGCCCTCGCGCCAGGTTCTCGTTAAATTCTTGTAATATAAATCGTCCTCCGTATTAGGCGACTTTCCTTCCTTACTCCCCCAAGAGATTTCGTTCAAACCGGTGTGTTGCTCCCACGGCAAACCTTTGTCGATGTAGCCCTTCACCGATTGATGGGTTCTTTTCAAGGCGGAAGTATAGATTTTATCGATTGGGAGATGGTGGTAATGTCGGAAAAAGGCCTCCGCTTGTCTTTGGCCTAATTCATTCAAATCCGCATCAATCCCACTTCCTTGCACGACCCCCTTGCGATTGTATTCCGTTTCGCCGTGGCGAATCAGGTAAATATCTTTCACTAAATCAGGTTGAGCATGCATATTAATCGTATTTTATTCCGAATTTTAGCCAAAATTACGAAATATATGTTTAATACTTCCATCTCCTTGGAGACGTTGAATTCGATGTCTAAGAATACCATGATCGATCACTTAGGTATTGAATTTACCGAAATTCAGTCCGGTTATTTAAAGGCAAAAATGCCGGTCGATCATCGAACAATTCAGCCCATGGGATTGTTACATGGGGGAGCGTCTGTTGTTTTAGCGGAAACCCTCGGAAGTGTGGCGGTGGTTTTAGCCGTTAAGGATCCGATGAAAGAAACGGGTGTGGGAGTGGAGATTAATGCGAACCATTTAAAATCTGCCCGCAGCGGATTTGTGATCGGAACCTGTGTTCCCTTACGCATCGGTCGTACGATACATGTGTATGAAATTAAAATTCACGACGAAGAAGAAAATTTGATTTGCGCTAGCCGGTTGACGGTAGCGATTATTCCAATAAAATAATGGGGGAAAATAGCTGGGAGGATGGAATTTCAAGGGGCGCTGCACTCGCGGCGTGGCGTTTGCCGCATGCCTCTGAAGCCTTTCTTTTGCAGGATTTTCAAGGGGGATCTCAGCTGGCTGAGGGTTGGAGTGTAGCGGATTTGCCAGCCGGATTCTTAGCCGCTCCGTTCATCGGGTTGCCTTATTTTTTAGCCTCAGATTCATTAGCTTCCTGGACTTTGACCTCAGAGTCAACATCCATACCTATCACCTTCAGTTCACAAGAGGATTCTAGTAAAAAACAAGAGTTCAAATCTTGGGTGTCCTCCGCAATCGAAGCCATTAAACAAGGGCCTTTGCAAAAAGTGGTCTTGTCTCGAACCGATGTGAAGGAATTGCCTGCGGGCTTTTCTATCGTAGCCGCACTTGAGGAATTAGCAGCCGCTTATCCGAATGCCTTTGTTTGTGCGATTTCCATACCAGCATTAGCGGGGGTTTGGATGTGTGCCACGCCAGAAATTTTAGTGGAGCAAAAGGACGGGGTTTTCAGAACGATCTCCCTAGCTGGGACCCAGTCAGGGGTAGATGATCATGGGAATGCTTTGTCGCCAGCTCAGGCAAGGTGGTCCCAAAAAGAAATCGAAGAGCAGGCTTTCGTGAGCCGATACATTATTGATTGTTTCAAAAAGATTCGCTTGCGGGAATATACCGAGCTAGGTCCTAAGACTATTTCGACCGGAAATTTGCTGCATTTGAAGACGGAGTATATCGTAGACACAAAGGCGATGGATTTCCCACAGTTGCCCGGCTTAATGTTAGGTCTTTTGCATCCTACCTCTGCAGTTTGTGGTACGCCTAAACAAGAGGCGATTGAGTTTATTTTAAAAACTGAAACGCACGATCGATCGATGTATTCCGGGTATCTCGGACCGGTGAATATAGGGGGGAATACGCATCTGTTTGTGAACTTGCGAACCGTCAAAATCACGGGTAATCAGGCGGAATTTTATGCGGGTTGCGGAATCACAGAGGACTCAGATCCAGAAAAAGAGTGGCAGGAAACACAGATGAAATGCCAAACCCTGCAGCGCGTTCTAATGCAATAATTCGGTCGACGGAGCAGGCGTAATTTTACCCGTAATCAGTACTTTCACCGTGTCAATTCGTGCATCGGTCGTCGTCAAAATCTGGAATTGGAAAGGGGCTAAAGTGATCAACTCGTTCACTTGTGGGATATCCTCATATAGACTAATCAACATCCCACCAAGGGTTTCATAATCCCCCTCAGGCAGATTCCATTCGTATTTTTCGTTCAAATAATCGATCTCGTGACGGCCAGAAAGTACGAAAGTTGTCTCATCAATTTGCTTTTCGATCCAGTCTTCCGAATCATCATATTCGTCTTGAATCTCGCCAAAAATCTGCTCCATCACATCCTCCATACTCACTAAGCCACTCGTAGAACCGAACTCGTCCACTACCAAAGCAAGCGATTTACGCTCTTTCGAGAACTTGATCATTAAGTCGTTTGCCGGCATCGCCTCCGGAACGATGGGAATGCTGGTCAGGATGGATTGTAAATCTTTGGGTTTCTTAAATAGGGCTAAAGAATGGCAATAGCCCACCACCTCTTCCAAGGTCTCTTTGTACACTAATACTTTCGAGTGACCACTTTCTAAAAAGACTTCCTTCAATTTCTCGATCCCGTCTTCCAAATCGATGGCTGTGATTTCCGTTCTCGGGATCATACATTCACGCACCTTTACCTGCTTAAACTCAAGGGCATTATGGAAAATTTTATGATCTACTTCGGCTTCTTGTTCGGTAGAGATTTTGCGGTTGAGGTTTTGGAGGTAATGATTTAAATCCGTTAAACCGAAGGCCGGTTTTTCCTCCGAATACGCTAAACGCAAGACCTTCGTAATAAACCATTTCGATAAACCCACTGTTACCCAAACCAAGGGGAACATCAGGGTGCAGATCACCCAAATGGGGATGGCCAAGAACTCTAAAATAGCGTCTGGATTGATCAAAAAAACGCTTTTAGGCGTGAATTCAGACGTCATTAAGATCAAGATGGTCGCGACAATCGATGCCACTAAACGGGCTAAAATCTCGTTAATGGATAAATAATGCAGTACCACATGGTGCAAAAACTCCTCCATAAAAATACCATAGGCCACCAGGGAGAGGGTATTTCCGATCAGCATGGTACCGATAAAACGGGAGGGGTGCTGGTTGAAATTGGCGATAATTTTTGCACTCAGGATATCCTGTTTTGCCTTCAGTTCGAAGTATAATTTATTCGAAGAAACGAAGGCCATCTCTACCCCAGAAAAGAAGGCGGAGAAAACCATCGATGCGACGATCCCGATGATTTGGGCATTATCTAAACTGATATTACTGGCTGTCATCTTTTTCTTTCTTGATGCGTTCGTTCTTCGCGTATTGGTAGTAGAACAGGCAGCCTACGCCGTACATGAGCCAGCCATAATGGTAGAAAATTTCTCCCCAAAACTGCCCTTTTACCTCAGCAGGTGTTGGACTATTCAAGTCGATGATCCAAATCAGAACGAAACCGATAGCCGCTGCTAAACTTAAAATCTCTTTTTTTCCCATATTAGGCTGCTAATTTAGGTTTTAAGCGACGATAGGTAGCGATAAATAAACCGATGAACACGAGGATAGATCCGATCCAAACCAAGTTGATGTAGGGTTTTTCTAAAGCTTTCACGACGATTAATTCTTGTTGTGTCGTATTCCACGCAAACCCAAATTCCTGTGATTGCGGGTTAATACCCGTAAATTTAATCTTAATTCCGGTTTCTTCACTTTCAAAAGCTGGCATAGCGACCATTCCTCCTTTGATGACGAAAATAGGGCTCAGTGTAAACTGCTGTGAATTCTTGCCTAATACTTGGAAGTTCGCTTGAACCGCGGCATCATTTGCGCCTAATTCAACTCCATCGACATTCGTCACTCGGTTTACCTCTTTGAGAATGGCTACGAAGTCGTTGATGAACAAGGTGTCTCCTGTCGTAACCGTTTGCTCCTCCGTTTGAGACCACTGTTTTTCTGAGCCAGCTTCTGCCGCTAGACGTGGATCTAGTGAAACGTAGGTATAAATGTCGTGGTTCCAAGCATGTTTCACATCAGGTGAAATAGCGGTTCCCATTTTCGGATTCACTTGCCATCTCGGGAATAGAGAAACGGCTTTACCTTCCTCGTTTTTAAATTCTAATTCGTAATAGGTATTCTCTGGTTCCACTGTTACGGTGTCTCCTTTGCTGGCGATTGTTACGCTATCGCGTATAATGTTTTTCAAAGCCACCGCGTGGAAATCTCCCTCAATAATCTCAAAATCGTTCTTATTGAAATAACCCTTTTGACCCCGAACCTCGATGCGGCGACCTTTGTAAGTCACTAAATAATCTTGCATTTGGGCGCCTTGACCTAGCCAAAGTGGTAAATTTTCCTTGTTTTCTTTGTTATTGTCCTTCGTAAATTCCTCCACTTTCGTGCTAATCGCGAAGCCGGAGCGGTTTAAGGATACGACTTTGGAATAACCTGCTGAGAATAAAATACCGATCAACATGATCGCTAAACCGACGTGTGCCACGGCACCTCCCACTAATGAGAACTTTTCGCGGATCAGGAACCAAAGGATTTTGAAGTTCGCCAACACCGCGAACAATCCACTCCACAATAGGATGATGTAGGGAATCGTATAAATCTTACCGATGTTGATGAACACGACACTCAAAAGTGTCGCCACCAACGCTGGATTGATCAGCGGTTTGAAGCTCGTGCTTTGTTTGATCTTTCCCCACCACACATATTGACCGATGCCACTCAAAATAGCAACGGCTACGAATATCCAGATTTGAATCTTGCTATAATGTTCTGCCTGATCAGCCGGTAACGCAATATTAGAAAGCAAGCCAAAAGCCTCGGCAATCTTATTGTACACCGGAATCGAAGTCGTAAACGTTAATTGGAAGGCAGATAAACCTAAAACGGCAGCACCTACGAATACCCAAAACTCGCGGTTATAAGTCCCTAGTTCTTTAGTATCCTGAGGCAAATCCTTCCATCGGTAGATTGACATGACGATTGCCACAAATAGGAAGGTCCCCATGTACAGCAAGAGCTGACCAGAAAGACCTAAATCCGTAAAGGAGTGAACTGAGGCATTCCCTAAGATTCCCGATCGGTTCAAGAAGGTCGAGTACAAGACTAAGATGAAGGTCGCAATGACTAAGATAATCGAGGTCTTCAAAGCAGAACTCGACGTTTTGTGCGCGATCATCGTATGAATGGCACCTAATAAAACTAACCAAGGCACAAACGAGGCGTTCTCCACCGGATCCCAGTTCCAATAGCCCCCAAAATTCAAGGTCTCATAGGCCCAATAAGCCCCCATCATAATACCAATTCCCAATACCCCCGCAGCGAAAAGTGCCCAAGGCAAAGCCGGCAGCACCCATTCCGTTAATTTCTTCTTCCACAATCCCGCGATTAAATACGCAAACGGCACGAGTGTCAAAGCAAATCCTAAGAACAAGGTAGGCGGGTGAATCACCATCCAATAGTTTTGTAATAGGGGATTTAATCCACGTCCGTCTTTGGGGATAAAATTCGGTTGCATACTCCAAACCGGAAGATCCGGCTGCGCCTCACGCAACAACAAGAACGGAGAAGAACCAATTTTCAAATCAATCCAAGGAATAATCACGCCTAAAATCATCGATGTCAAAAACGTCTGCACAAGCGCAAAAACCGTCATCACCGGCGACTCCCATTTCGGATTTTTGATCATCAATAACAGGCCTAAAACCGCCTGCCAGAAGATCCATAACAAAAACGAACCTTCTTGACCCTCCCAATAACAAGAGATCATGAACATCGTAGGCAATTGCAAAGAGGAGTGCGTAAACGCGTAATGGTACTCGAAATAGTGGTTATAAATAATGACGAAAAGGCTGGCCGCCACCACAATAACCGCAATCAAATGCAGTCCGAATAAAACCCGGGCAGTTAACTTCCAATCATTCTCTAATTCGTTCGTGGATTGCGCTGATTTGAAATACGCAAACGTCGCTAGAAGCGCCGTTACGAAGGAAATAATGACAAATAAATGTCCAACCGAACCGATGGTTTCGTGTATCATATTTAATTTTTTACCGCTACTGAGGCACTAGAGTCTGCTGAAATTTTACCTTCTTGGTACTTAGAAGGGCACTTTAATAGAATTTTATCGCAATAAAATGTTTTGTCTGCATGCATGCTGCCCACTAAAACGATCTTCTCTGATTTCTCAAAATCTTGTGGCTTCGGCGCCGCATAAACTACCTGGTTTTCACGTCCTAGACTGTCTTGAACTAGAAACTCTAGGCGATTAGCATCCAATGCCGGGTTGTAATTCATCCCGATAATTTGACCGGCAGCATCTTTTTTCAAGGTACCCACCACATGTACTTTTTGGTTCGGATCTTGCTGCGAAATACGTTCCGCCTCGTCAAAACCCACATAGGTACTCGCATCCCCCGTCGTAATCATAATAATTCCGATGGCAACTGCGATTAAAATCAATCCGATGATGTGTGTCTTTTTCATTTGCTGCGTTTTTCTAAGGCTGATACTTTACTCTCCAAACGGAATAAATAAGCAAACAATCCAATTAATACGACGCTAACCACCGCGATCACTACATAGATTTTTCCGTCAGCGCGGAATTGATCTGCCATTTCGATGTCGCTAGCTTGCGCTGATGCTACAAAGCTGATTAAGCTGAAAAAAAGAATAAATACTGCTTTCATTATAACTCGTTTTGTTGTTCTAAATTCTTAATTCGAATGCGGATTTGTGCAATCCAATAGCCTAACAAGGTCCAACCAATAATCGCAGGATAAAAGACCATACGCATACGGTTATCTAAGTCCATTTTCGAAAAAGCGGGGTTTCCGCCGTTTCCTGGGTGTAGGGAGTCTGTCATACGGGGCAAAATCCAAATCAACACCATGAAGATCACGAAGGCGAAGATGTTGTAAACTGACGAAATTCGCGCTTTTTGCATCTCATCTGGCATCGATGACCTCACTAGCGAATAGGCTAGGTAGATAAGTAAACCAATAGCAACTGAATTTAGTTTCGGGTCGTTTGTCCACCAATCTCCCCAGGTGAATTTCGCCCACACACTCCCCGTAATCAAACCTAAGATGGCAAACACCATTCCGACCTCTACATAAGTGCTCGAAATCAGGTCTGATTTCAGATCAGATTTACGCAAGTACTGAATGGAATGATACACCGAGGTCCCTAAAAGGAAAATCATGGTGAACCACATGGTCACGTGAAAATACAGATTACGGATCGTCTCGTTCAAAATAGGTTGACGCGGCACCTCCCCGTTAAATCCAGCATAGACCGTGTAGATCAAGATGATGATCGACAAAATCTTCCAATATTGGCGTTTTAATGTTTCCATATATAAGGGAATAAGATCCCAGAAAATACAACAACAATGATATCTAATGCCCCTAAAATGGCGATCTCATCCCAGTTCTCAGCGAGTGAAATTCCGTCTAGTGCACTTTTGGACAATTTTAATAATAACAACAGCAACGGAATGATCAACGGAAAGCTCATCACCGCCATCAAAGTGGCTGAATTCTCCCCCTGGGCGGCGATTCCTGCCACTAACGAAAGGGTAGAGGCAAAGCCGATAGCCCCTAAAACCAGCGATACAAGGTAAAGTGGCATGTTTCCAACCGGATTCCCCATCACCCAGGAATAGAAGAAAATGCCCACAAGTGACACCCCTAACATGACCAATGTGTTATAAATGATTTTGCTGAAAATGACCGATTCTGGCTTAGCAAACGTATAATAAAAGATATTTCGATTCGCTGATTCTTGTGTGAAACTCTTGCCCACAGCATTCACTGCAGAGAAAAGTAAGATGATCCAAAACAACGTATTCCACATAATCGGATGAATCGATTGTTGTTTCGCTTTGAAGGACAAATAGCAGATGAAAATAGTCGCGGCTAAGTACAGCACTAGACCATGGATCGCATATTTATTGCGCCACTCTAATTGCATTTCTTTGCGAATCAACACGAAAATTTCAGTTAATGCCATGAACCTGCAATTTACGACAGAAAAAACTATTTGTATCATTTTTTAGCTCAGAAATACTTAGTACATTTGTGTCTAATTTTGAATTATTCTAAATAGTGAACATGGCAAATTTGGCCGACTTGAAGATTGGTGAAAAGGGGGAGATTGTGGGCTTCACGGACGAGTTGCTTTCGTTAAAACTATTAGAGATGGGTTGTTTGCCAGGAACTGAGGTGATTTTGACCCATTTGGCTCCTTTTGGCGATCCCATCGCGATTCGGGTTTCTGGCTCTTATACCTTGTCCATGAGACGGGAGGAAGCGGAAACTATGCTGATTAAAAGAACATAAATTTTGGCAAAAACACCTAAAATAGCGCTGATTGGGAATCCCAATGCAGGAAAATCATCTCTCTTCAACTCCCTAACGGGTTTGAATCAGAAGACAGGGAATTTTCCGGGAGTAACCATGGAGAAGCTGACGGGGATTTGGGAATTAGAGCCCAAACGTCCCGTGGAAATTTTAGATTTGCCAGGTATCTATAGTATTTACCCGAAGTCCATCGACGAGGAATTAGTCATCAATATTTTAGCGGACCCTAGCCATCCTGATTTTCCGGATATGGCCATCGTGGTCGCAGATGCATCCAATTTAAAGCGTAATCTCTTATTGTTCTCCCAAGTGCGTGACCTCGGAATTCCGACGGTATTGGCTTTGAACATGATTGATGTAGCGGAAAACGAAGGTTATGTCATCAATTCCATCAAACTAGCGCGTGAACTAAATGTCGAAGTGGCAGAAGTGAATGCGAAAAGAGGAATCGGTCTAAACGGTTTGAAATTAGCCGTTGTTAAGACCCTAGCGAATCGTTTTGCTTCGAATGACGCCTTGCCATTGCCTATTGCAGAGGATCTTATTCAGGATGTTCAAGCTGAATTCGGGGAGGCGGAGCCTTATCGCTCACTTTTGTGGTTGATGGAGCATGATCGCATGAAGATGTTCTCGAAACAGCAATGCGAGAAGTTCGATGGCATCCAAAACAAGCATAAATTCTCCGCTAAAAAATACCAATCAGAGGAAACGGTCAAGCGTTACGAGCAAATCACGGAGGTGGTGGACCGTTGTGTGATTAATTTGAACCGCAAATGGGATGCGGCACCCGTTCGAACTTGGACGGATCGCTTGGATAAATTCTTTTTACACCCCGTAGGAGGCTATGTGTTCTTTTTAGCCATCCTTTTTGTGATGTTTCAGGCGGTATTTACCTGGGCAACTTATCCGATGGATTTGATCGACGGAGGAGTTGCGGCGCTGAATGATTGGTTAAAAGGGGTGTTGCCAGAGTCGGCTTTGACTGCTCTTTTAACGGATGGTTTGATTGCGGGCATCGGGGGAGTTTTGATTTTCATTCCTCAGATCGCCTTTTTGTTTTTATTCATCTCTCTTTTAGAGGAGACTGGTTATATGTCGCGCGTGATGTTCATTATGGACAAATTGATGCGCCGGTTTGGCTTGAATGGTAAGTCAGTAGTGCCCTTGATTTCTGGGGTGGCTTGTGCTGTTCCGGCGATTATGAGTACGCGGTCGATTGGATCTTGGAAGGACCGTTTGATTACGATTTTAGTGACGCCATTAATGTCCTGTTCGGCTCGTCTGCCTATTTATACGGTGTTAATTGCCTTGGTGGTGCCGGAGAAAAATACGTTGTTTGGTTTGTTTAATCTGCAAGGAGTAGCCTTATTCGGCCTTTATTTATTAGGCTTCTTTATGGCATTGGTTTCTGCGTGGGTGATGAAGGTGATTTTACAGGCCAAAGAAAAGAGTTATTTCATCATGGAATTACCCACCTACAAGGGGCCGCGATTTAAGCACGTGGCGCTGACGATTTGGAATTCGGTGAATGCCTTTGTGTTCGAAGCAGGTAAAATCATTGTTGCCATTTCGATTGTTTTATGGGTTTTAGCGAGCTATGGTCCGGGGGATAAAATTGCCCAGTCAGAAGCGCGTGTTCGTCAAGAAAATCCAACGTTGCAAGGTGTGGAATTAGCGAATAAGATTTCAGCACAGAAGCTGGAGAATTCGTATGCGGGTCATTTTGGCCATTTTGTGGAGCCTGTCATTCGTCCGCTAGGCTATGACTGGAAAATCGGAATTGCCTTGATTACGTCTTTCGCCGCTCGCGAAGTATTCGTGGGAACGATGTCTACTATTTATAGTATGGGTGGAGAAGTGGATGATGAAAACGCCACGATTAAAAACCGGATGCGCGCGGAAATTAATCCAGCTACGGGTAAACCGATGTACGATGCTGCATTGGGATTCTCCTTGTTGATATTTTATGCTTTTGCGATGCAGTGCATGAGTACACTGGCTACGACCTACCGCGAGACGAAATCGTGGAAATATCCACTGATCCAGTTTGGCTATATGACGGCTTTGGCCTACTTATCAGCCTTCGCCGTCTACCAATTATTATCTTAGAAAGAAAAAGGAATCGAAGTCGCCGCTAGGTTACTTACGCCTTTCGCTAACAATTTGCCTTCCGCATTGTGCAACTTCGCTTCTACGTTCGCAATTTTCTTGCCCACGCGGTGAATCTCCGTTGTCACAGTAATCTTTTCATTCGCTTTTGCCCCAAACAAGAAGTCGATGTATAAATTGATCGTCACATACAAGTGATCAATCTTTGCGGTAATCAGCGTCATTCCCATCATCTCATCTAACATCGCAGAGATCACACCACCATGAATCACACCTGCATGATTTAGGAAATCAGGACGCACGACGAATTCGGCGGTTAATTTACCTGCTTCGGCTTTTACTAAGGTGCCATCTAGCCATTTTCCAATGGGAGCGGGGTTGCCATCAGCAATTTTCTTGTTCAGATTCTCGTTTAAAAAAGCGAGTACTTGTTCGTTTGGTTCCATCTTAGGCGGTTATGGTATTATATGCGAGACCAGGTAGAAGTTCTACCAAACATCGGCGTACCCACAAAACCGCGAATATCTAATGTTTTGTTCCCATCTTTTACTTTTAAAATGCAATCGTATGTTTTTCCTGATTTGGGATCGTAAATCGTTCCATTTTCCCAAGCAGATCCCGTGAATTTGAAATTCTTTAAAATGACAGCACCTACTAATTCGCGGTTGCGTTGTTTCTCATCCGGGTTATTTGTGTCTTTTTTTCCGGGTGTTTTACCCCAAGATATTTTGCCGAAGTACTGATCTCCCTGCTTAAAAATGATGATTTTACCGTCTTTCTCTTGAGAAAGCCATTCGCCTAAAATGGCATCAACGCCAGAATTTGCGAAGGTGGAAAGGGAAATAAATAGGAGAGTAATGAATGAAAATAATCCTTTTTTCATGGTTGAGGAAGGTTTAATGTGACAAATATACAAACGATTCTAGCATAATCAGGTTTGTGGCTATCAATAGGAATGCTTATTTTTGTAGATATTTGGCACAAAACCGTACCAATCCATTAATAAACTATATGAATTATCATTTAAATCAAATTCCTGATCGTACAACTAAACCACGTCAAAAAGGTTTAACGATGGTGATGGATAAAGGACTAAGTCTTCGTCAAGTAGAGGATTTCCTAGAGA
Source organism: Cytophagaceae bacterium (assembly GCA_027491195.1). Taxonomy (GTDB): domain Bacteria; phylum Bacteroidota; class Bacteroidia; order Cytophagales; family Spirosomataceae; genus Aquirufa; species Aquirufa novilacunae. The sequence goes on from JAIXWQ010000012.1 coordinate 101,068, forward strand.
CAGGCGCAGATTATACAGATATCGTAAAATTAGGATGGGCGACTTCATATGTGACTCCTAATTTAAAAGACAAGTTAGCTTTATATAAATCAGCTGGCATTCCCGTTTATTTTGGAGGTACCCTCTTTGAAGCATTTTACATCCGTGGTCAGTTCGATGATTACCGTCGAATTTTAGATGAGTTCGGTATGGAATATGCGGAGGTTTCGGATGGTTCCATTGAGATGGAGTCTGATATCAAATGTGAATTAATTCGCACGTTGGCGACGCAAGTAACGGTCCTTTCTGAAGTAGGATCGAAAGACGAAGCGAAAATTATTCCTCCGTATAAGTGGATCAAATTAATGCGTATGGAATTAGAGGCTGGAGCTTGGAAAGTGATCGGTGAGGCACGTGAGGGAGGTAATGTGGGTCTATTCCGTTCATCTGGAGAGGTTCGCCAAGGTTTAGTAGAAGAAATTTTAACAGAGATTCCAGAGGAGCGTATCATCTGGGAAGCTCCGCAGAAATCCCAGCAAGTTTGGTTCGTGAAACTCGTAGGAGCGAATGTAAACGTGGGTAATATTGCCCCACAAGAGGTAGTTTCCTTAGAAACGATTCGTTTAGGATTACGTGGCGATACGTTTGACCACTTCTTAACGAAATAAGTGTAATGTTACAGCTTCTTCTTGATCTCTTAAAAGATCCTTTGACTTTTTTGTCTGAATTCATTGCCGCTCATGGCGCATTGACCTACGGTCTTTTGTTCCTGATCGTGTTCGTAGAAACGGGTTTAGTCGTGATGCCCTTTTTACCGGGTGATTCCCTACTATTTTCGGTGGGTTTATTAGCGGCGGCGAGTGGCGAATTATCACTAGCTACCGTGATTCCCTTGTTAATCGGAGCTGCACTTTTGGGCGATCAGGTGAATTATTTCATCGGAAAATACTTTAGCGGGATCATTCGCGAACGCGAAAAGGTCCTTTTTTTAAAACGCGAGCATATCGAGGAGACAGAAGCATTTTATGCCAAATACGGTCCTAAAACAGTTATCCTTGCCCGCTTTATTCCGATTGTACGTACAGTTGCCCCTTTCGTAGCGGGTGCTGGACGCATGTCGTATCCGGTCTATTTATTGTACGGTTTTTTAGGGGCAACCCTGTGGGTCAGCAGTATTTCTGCCGCGGGCTATTTCTTAGGAGATAACGAATTTGTGAAAGCAAATTTTGAAAAAGTGGTCCTAGGTATTGTGGGCGTGTCTGTTTTGCCTATTGTTTGGGGCTTGTTCACAAAGCGCAAATAAGATGGCTATCTCTCACCTATACGGCCTTATTGGATATCCGCTAGGGCATTCGTTTTCCAAAGCTTATTTCACCGAAAAGTTCGATAAGCTAGGTCTTTCGCAGACACATGCCTACGAGCAATTTCCGATTCCAAGTATCGAAGAATTCAAAGGCATTCTAGCGGCAAACCCGAATCTAAAAGGTTTGAACGTGACTATTCCCTACAAGCAGGCCGTGATGCCTCTTTTAGACGAAATCGATTTAGCGGCTGCTACGATTGGTGCGGTGAATACTATCAAAATTGCTCCGGATGGATATACCCGAGGATATAATACCGATTATTGGGGATTCCGGACGACGGTGGAGTTTTGGGATAAATTCAAAAACTTCGGATCATTAAAGGCTTGCGTGTTAGGACAAGGTGGCGCTGCGAAGGCGATCATTGTGGCCTTGGAAGATATGGGATTCGAGGTGATTAAGGTTTCCCGTCAAGCATCGGATGAAACGGTGACTTACGAAGCTATGCCATCACTGATGGAGGAGATCGGTTTAATTGTGAATACAACACCGCTGGGAATGTTTCCAAAAGTGGATGACAAGCCGCCCATTCCCTATGATTTACTAAACAAGCAGCATTATTTATACGATATCGTCTACAATCCATTGGAGACCGCTTTTTTAAAGGCCGGATTGGAAAATGGAGTAGGTGGAATCTACACCGGATTAGAGATGTTGCATGGCCAGGCCGATAAGGCTTGGGAAATTTGGCAGAAAAACTAAGCTAAATACACCCCTCTTTTTGCTGTATCACTCAAGATGACCTGCACATGCTCAGAAAGCGTGGTCGAAAGCTCGTACCCTTTATAGTCTGCAGAAATCGGAAAACGCTTGTAATTCCGATCCACAATTACCGCCACCTGAATACGTTTCACATGCATGCTTAAGAAAGGCGCCAGGCTGTAGGAGAAAGTACGACCTGTATTCAATACGTCGTCCACCACAATGATAACCTTGTTTTCCAACGCATCCGTACCACCTTCGAATTTCACCGGACGCTCGTAAGGTTGCTCCTTATTCAAATCAATTTTAACGGGGATTGCTTTGATCTTCGAAATGCCTTTGATCTCCTCGCAGAGCATTTCCGCGAACGTAAAACCCTCGCCCACGATTCCCGCTATAACAATTTCCGACTCCTCGAAGTTATTCTCATAGATTTGGAAAGCAATTCTACGGATCTTTTGTAGAAGGGCAGGGCCATCAAGTACTTGTTTAGCGGACATAACGAATGCTTAAATTCAAATTGTACGCTTTAAAATTACCAAAATTATCCAATTTTCGTACCTTTACGCCTTAATTAGCGTTTAAAATCATTCAATTATGTCTAAAATGTACGGTGCTCAACAGCGCCAAATGCAAGCACCTTCGAATCCTCTAGCCATTAAGACAAAGAAATTTGCCTTGGAAAAAAATAAGTTTGTGGGTTTGTGCATGCGTCAACTTTTCTCGAATCAATGGAAATTTGCATTCATCCCATTAGCCTTAGTGCTTGGGAATGTGGCATTGAACCTAACGGGAACCTATAAAAACTACTGGATTTATATTTTTATCGCCGTAGGTGTGATCGGATATATTCTTTTCTGGTTAATTCAATTCACAGGAATCACGCAATTAGCACAATACAAGCAACTTTTTGACAAGTATCGTTACGAAATCGATAGTCGCCAAATCTTTATGAAGCTTTCAGACAAAGAAGGTGGAATGATCAAATGGGATATGATTTTAGGGGCTTACAAAGATAAAGAGGCCTATGTGTTAGAAATGGGTAAATACCAATTCTTGCATTTACCCTTCAGCGTTTTCAATAACGATAACGACAAAAAATTACTGGATAAGATTCTGCGCGACAAGGGGTATTTAAAAGCCTAAGATGGGTCGTATACTAGCGATTGATTTTGGATTAAAGCGCACGGGTTTAGCGGTCACAGATCCTTTGCAGATTATCGCGAATGGTCTGGAAACAGTTCCCACGCATACCTTATTAGCCTATCTCCAAGCCTATTTTGCGAAAGAGGTAGTCGATCAGGTGGTGATTGGGATGCCTAAAAACCTCGATAACACCGATACGGATTCCACTGCAGGCGTTCGCATTTTCATCAAAAGCTTTCGAAAGAAATTTCCGGAGATACCGCTGGAAGAACACGACGAACGATTCACGTCGAAACTCGCCATGCAGGCGATGATCGCAGGTGGCATGTCGAAGAAGGATCGAAGAGAAAAGGGGACGGTCGATCGGGTTTCTGCTACGATTATACTCCAGTCTTATTTAGAGTCTAAAAGCTAAAAGAGCGGCCCGCAGGGCCGCTCTTTTTATTTTGTTACCACCTTCGCGAAGCGGTGATAGAATGGAGTCTTTGATTGGTCTGTTTTCGGTTTGTATTTTCCGGTGATAATCGGAACATACATCACGCGACGGCGGGATTTTTCACCCACATTTGGAGAAACCTCAACCCGATGCCATAAACGGCCATCATGAATCGTTAAATCACCTTTTTCAATCTCAAAAGCTGCTTCACGAGGATCTGGCTTGTGATCGATAAATTGCTTTTTGCCAAATAATAATTTCAATACCCCTTGCGTATGTGTGCCCGGTAAAACCCGTAAACCACCATTCGAAGAAGGGCAATTGTCTAAGTGAATACCCACATTTAACATCGGTAGGATTTTTTGTCCTAGGAATAAGTCGCGGGGGCTATCTGTATGCCAGCCCATTTGGCTGAACTTAGAATTCTCTTGATTGATGTAATGGTTGAATACCAGACCATCTTTTTCGTCCTCACTGATGCGACCTTCATAGGGAGCTAGTAGCTCTATTAATAATTTCAAGCGAGGGTCTTTCAGTAATTCGGCTAACACAGGGCTGTACTGATTGGTAAAGCACATACGCTGAATCATCGGTTCTCCTGCTATATCTTTTCCAAATTTAAGCGGGATACCTTTTACCTTGTCGATGCCCTCAGCCAGCCATTGCTTCTCAATTTTCGCTAATTCGGAAATGAAAAGGTCCGCCGTTTCAGGTTCGATAAATTTCTTGAATTGAATTACTCCATACTTCTTGAAGTATTCTTTCTGCTCTTCTGTTAGTTTTTCGCCTAACGAGAAGGTTTTGTATTCAAATTTCGCAGATGGTTTTCTCATAAGGTAATGGTAATGAATTCGGGATGCAATTTACGGCAAAGGGAGGGAATTATAGTTATGGCTCTCCTATTTTCTGATGAAAATCAAGTTTTTGGTATATAAAACAGCTAAAAAATGCTGAACTTTGCAGCTTGAATTTTAGAACCAAAAAATGAAAAAAGTCCTATTTTTATTCCTGTTAAGCTTAATCAGTGTTGCATCGTTTTCTCAACAAACGAATAAAAAAGGCTCTTATTATCTGACTTGGGGCTATAATCGGTCGACCTATGCGAATTCTGATATTCGTTTTGTGGGCCCTGGATATGATTTCACGCTTCTAGACGCGAAAGCATCGGATGCACCTACTCCCTTACGTGAATTTAAAACCTACGTTGATCCGGGTCTTTTAAGTATTCCTCAGTTTAATTTTCATGCGGGCTATTTTATCAAAGACAATTTATCCATTAGCATTGGCTGGGATCACATGAAATATGTGGTGAATGATGGTCAAACGGTGAAAGTGAATGGATATATTAATGCGCAAACCTCGTCGCCAGCGATCACAGTAGATCCGGCATACGTGGGGGCATTTAATCAGAGCCCGCTCGTTTTAGATCCGGTTAAATTTGTTCACTTAGAACATACGGATGGCTATAATTATGCCTCTATTGAATTAGAACATTATCATTCGTTGTTCCAAAGTCCGAAAGGCCGATTTGCCATCGATTGGATGCAAGGGGTAGGCATAGGTGCCTTGGTGCCGCGTTCGGATGTGCATGTGTTCGGTGTAGGCCAAAACAATTTTTGGAACCTCGCCGGCGGAGGTGCTTCCTTGAAGACGGGATTAAAATTCCATCTTTCTAACCTGTTGTTTTTCGAGACTACTGTGAAAACGGGGGCAACGAAATTAATCGATATTCGCACGACGGGTCGCTCGGTTGATCACGCAGAGCAATCCATTTTCTTCGCCGAATTCTACGGGGCGCTTGGGTTTACCATAAAAGGTTCTTCTAAATAAATTTTTAGACTAGACTAAAAATTACTAACTTCGCACATGCTGCTGCGAATCATTCTCCTTTTCTGTTTACCCATTGGTCTGTACGCACAGTCCGTAGGTCGCATTGAGACGGATCGTCCAGATCAAACTGAATGCCCCTTCATCGTTAAAAAGGGGTATTTTCAGGCAGAAATGGGCTTTAACCAGTCGCCAGCAGAAACATTATTCCCTACCTCTTTACTTAAAATTGGTCTCACGAAGCGCTTAGAACTGCGCTATGTTTCTGTGCTTTCTAAAGAGAAGGATCAGGTGACTCGATTTCAAACACAAGCCCTAGGCTTCAAATTTGCCTTGCTCGAGCCTTTGAAGTGGCGTCCCCGAACTTCGGTTATCGTGCACTACAATTGGGATCACCAAAACCGGGATTTCTCTGAAAAAAACTTGCGAGGTCATTCAATTGGTGATGTGGTGTTTACCTTTCAAAATGACCTAAGTGATCGTTTCGGGATTGGCTATAATCTGGGAACAGAATTTCATTCAAATGGGTCTTTTGAGGGGATTTATCGCGTGGCACCTAATAGGTTGATCGGGAAGAAAGGCTATGCTTATGTGGAGGTTTTTGGTAGATTTCCCGCCTCCCCCGATGCGGATCATTCGTATGATGGCGGTTTCGCGTATTATGTGAATGAAGATGTGAAAGTAGATGTATCAGCTGGCCAAAGTTTCACCCGCCCCGAGGATTATTATTTTGCCTTAGGCCTTTCCTTTCGACTTCGAATTTTCTAATTCATAAGGCAAAGACTCCCGAATTTCTTAAATTGCAGAAATGAGACGGATTTTCTTTTTCTTCTTAGGGATGATGCTTGCTTTGCAGCAGGTACATGGGCAAGCTTCCTTGATTTTGGGGGAGAAGTCGTTTACGCTCGAAGAAAATTTTTCGCTCTCTTTTGTCATTAAATCTACGAATGCGACCATCGAGGCTCCTGTTTACAAGTTTCCGGAATTGCCCGGCTTGCGTAAATTAGGCGTTTCGCGTTCGAAAGCCACGGAAATTCAAAACGGAGAGCCCATTTACTTCTTTACCTTTTCCCAATATTACCAAGCCGCTAATCCGGGTTCCTTGCTCATTCCTCCTGCAGAGGTAGTCGTGAATCAGCAATCCTTGAAAACAGAGGGATTTGCTTTGCAGGTCAGTCCTTCAGAGCAGAAAGAAGAGGTAGTAGAAGAAACGAAAGCCCAAATCGAAGACCTTTTCAAAGGCCAAAACTCCCTCTTTCTGGCCGTCACCTCCACACAGATTCAACCCTTTGTGGGCCAGGGGTTCACCTTAAAGTTCTCATTGTTCATTCCGGACGATAATGTGACACGCTACAGTTTTGACCGAAATGATATCCAAATTCCTGCATTGATTCAGAAAATTAGACCGAAGAACTGCTGGGAAGAAAGTTTTGGATTACAAGAAGTGAAGGTCTCGAAGGTGGTGTACAAGAATAAAAAATACACCGAATACCGCTTCTTTCAGTCCACCTATTTTGCGCTCGATGCAAAAAAGATCATCATTCCGGCATTGAGTTTACAGCTTTTAAAGAATACCGAGAAAGTGATATTCACCTCAAAGCCCTTCGTCATTAGCCCGAAAGAATTGCCCAATCATCCATTAAAAGGCAAAGTGCCGGTAGGAGATTTCCGTTTAGAAGAAAAAGTATCGAAGAGTCAAGTGCAAACGGGGGATACGATCAGGTATGAGTCTAGCGTGATTGGGGACGGGAATAGTATTCTGTGGGAGGCGAAGCAAACGGAGTCAGATTACTTTTTGAATTTTTTCCACCTCAGTACCCAAAGCTCGGTTTTCCCCTTCGGTGATAAAATGTTAGGGAATAAAACGGAGAAAATACTGATAATTCCGTCGCAACCGGGTAAATTTGCATTGAAATCCTATTTTAATTGGATCTACTTTAATACCCGCACGGCGGCCTACGACACCTTACGTTCTGAGGCAATGCTAGAGGTCAGTGGTCAGCCATCGGATCTGGTTTTGAATACACAATCAGAGTCGATGTTGTTGTATCGCGGAATAGAAAAGCTGGTAGCAGATAAAGTGATCGGTTATCGTTGGATTGATTGGAAACAGATTTTTAATGCTTTTTTAGGGCTGGTTTTACTCTGGCTTTTCATTTTGATACTTAAGGCCAAAAAATAACAGTATGGGCAGCATTTACGGTAAAATATTTCAAATAAGTACCTTCGGCGAGTCGCACGGCGCTGCGGTAGGCGTGGTCGTAACCGGTTGTCCGGCAGGTGTAGATTTTGATCTGGATTTTATCCAATCCGAATTAGATCGCCGCAAACCGGGTCAATCCCGCATTACTACACAACGCAAAGAGGCGGATTCGGTGGAAGTGGTTTCAGGTGTTTTTGAAGGGAAAACGACGGGAACCCCGATCGCGATGTTGGTTTGGAATGGCGATCAGCGCTCGAAAGATTATTCCCACATTGCAGATCAATTCCGTCCTTCACATGCCGATTTTACCTACCAAGAAAAATATGGTCTTCGTGATTACCGCGGAGGTGGCCGCAGTTCAGCGAGAGAAACAGTGGCTCGCGTGGCGGCCGGGGCTTTGGCAAAATTAGTATTACAACAAATAGGAGTTAAAATCACGGCCTACGTTTCGCAAGTAGGCACCTTGAAATTAACCACTCCAGTTGAACAATTAGATTTAGCGGTAGCCGAAACAAACGCAGTGCGTTGCCCTGACGCGAAATTAGCGGAGGAAATGTTCACCTACATTGATGATATTCGCAAGCAAGGGGACTCCGTAGGAGGTGTCGTTTCTGCCTACATCACGGGTTGCCCGGTTGGGTTAGGCGAGCCGGTTTTTGATAAATTGCACGCGGAATTAGGCAAGGCGATGTTAAGCATCAATGCCGTGAAAGGCTTTGAATATGGTTCTGGGTTTGATGGCGTTGAATTACGCGGCTCTCAGCACAATGATATAATTGTGAAAGATGTAGCGGGTAAAGTAAGTACTTTGACGAATCATTCAGGAGGTATTCAAGGCGGAATTTCGAATGGAGAACCTATTTATTTCCGAGTTGGATTCAAGCCAGTGGCCACGATTATGCAAGATCAAGACAGTTTGAACAATTCTGGCGAGAAGATTGTTGTATCAGGCAAAGGTCGTCACGATCCTTGTGTGGTGCCACGCGCCGTACCTATTGTGGAGGCCATGTCAGCCATCGTTTTATTGGATTTTTACTTGCGAAATCGCTTGACGAAATTAGCTGACGTTCTATGATTCCAAACGAGGATGAATATTATATGAGTCTCGCGCTGAAACAGGCGGAGCGAGCATTAGAGGAAGAAGAGATTCCAGTAGGAGCTGTGGTGGTTTGTCAAGGTAAGATTGTGGCGAAAGCTTACAACCAAACCGAGATTTTGACCGACGTTACCGCTCACGCAGAAATGCTTGCAATCACCTCTGCCGCCCAAACCATCGGCGCCAAGTATTTGAAAGATTGCACCTTGTATGTGACGTTAGAGCCCTGCCTGATGTGTGCCGGAGCCATTTATTGGTCACAACTTGGACGATTAGTGTTCGGTGCTTCAGAAGAGAAGCGCGGATTTGAAAAAATTGGAAATAAAATTTTGCACCCGAAGACAGAAATTGTTCGGGGTGTTTTAGCACATGAATCAGAACAACTGCTGAAGGAGTTCTTTTCCATGAGACGCTGATATAAATGGTAAATGATAAATGGTGAATGGTAAATGAATCACCTCCATTCACCATTTACCATTCACCATTTATTTTACCATTCAATTCACCATTTAAATTACATACTATGTCATTCACATTAGCCCCATTACCTTATGCAAATAATGCGCTAGAGCCGCATTTCGACGCATTAACGATGGAAATCCACCACGATCGTCACCACAATGCCTATGTGACGAATTTGAACGCAGCGGTAGCTGGAACGGAATTAGAAGGAAAGTCTTTGGAAGAATTATTTACTTCTATTTCTAAATTATCACCAGCAGTTCGTAATAACGGTGGTGGTCACTTTAACCACGATTTATTCTGGAATATCTTATCACCAAACGGTGGAGGTGCGCCAGTAGGCACGTTAGCAAAAGCAATCGATGCGAAATTCGGTTCTTTTGATGCGTTCAAAGAAGAATTTAAAAAAGCAGGTTTAACTCGCTTCGGTTCAGGCTGGGCTTGGTTAGTTGCACAAAAAGATGGTTCAGTAGCGGTTTCAAGCACACCGAACCAAGATAACCCTTTAATGGATGTGGCTGACGTGAAAGGTTTCCCAGTGATCGGTTTAGATGTGTGGGAGCACGCATACTATTTGAAATTCCAAAACAAGCGTCCAGATTACATCGACGCATTTTGGAGCGTAGTAGACTGGAACAAAGCGGAAGAGCGTTATTTAGCTGCTCAGAAATAAGCGTAAGGAGCGGGAGGATGAAAATTCTCCCGTTTTTTTCGGCTTTCTTTTGCAATATTGGAAGCTTTGCGTATTTTTGCAGTCCCAAATGGCGGTTGTAGCTCACTCGGTTAGAGCACTGGTTTGTGGTACCAGGGGTAGTGGGTTCGAATCCCATCATCCGCCCAAAATGCCTCAGTAGAAATGCTGGGGCATTTTTTGTGCCTAGTAGTAGGATAGCAGCCCTATTTAACGAGTAAATGCCCCACCGAGGCGGGGCATTAGCCCAAAGATGCTATCTTTGGGGGAGCTCAATGCAAAGATAACCGATTAACCTTAAGCGAATGCAAGGAATAGAAAAGAAAAAATTACGAGTAATGGCCTATGTGGATGGGTCGAACTTGTATTTTGGGATGATCGAATCCGGTGCGCGCAAATGCAAGTGGTTAGATGTGTACAAGTTAATGCAAAGTTTTATTCGATCGAACCAGGAATTAGTAGGAGTAAAATTTTTCACGAGTCGCATTACACACAATCCTCCCAAAGAAAAGCGTCAAAATACCTATTTAGAGGCACTCGAAACTACCGGGGTGGAATTAATTTATGGTTCTTATCATGCTAAATTTGAGGATTGCAGAGAATGCGGTCATCAGTGGGTGGTGCCATCTGAGAAAATGACCGATGTGAATCTGGCTACACATTTGATTATGGATGCTCATTTAGACGTGTATGACATCGCAATTGTGGTTTCTGGGGATAGTGATTTTGTTCCGTGTATTGAGGCGGTGAACACGACTTTTTTAAACAAATCCGTCGTTGTTTTCTTTCCTCCAGGACGTCACAATAATTCGGTAGCGGAGGTGGCTAGGGCAAACCAAATAATCGGACGCCCTAAACTAGTCGAAAGTCAATTACCGCTTAAGGTGGTAAAAGTAGATGGATATGTATTAGAGAAGCCGGAAGGCTGGTAAATTTGTAAGATGAACCCTGTATTTCTGAAACGTTTTTTGATTGTATTATATGCTGCCGGTTTAATCGGTATGCATTTGCCAGTTACGGCGTCATTATTTACTTCTCTCGTACCCTTGACGCTCTGGTTTACCGCCTTTATTTGTGTGGTCTATTTCCCTAAACCCTCTTTTCAAGCCTACCTTTTCCTAGCCATTGTCGCGGTGTCTGCCTGGTTTTTAGAGGTGCAAGGGGTGAGAACGGGTAAAATTTTTGGGGTGTATTCCTATGGGAAGACTTTAGGTTATCAAGTGTTGAAAGTGCCCTTGACCATAGGCCTGAATTGGATGGTGCTTTTATTAGCCACGAGCGCGTTAGTGGAGGAGTGGAACATAGCCGGTAAAATTAGTAAAGCTGCCATTGGAGCAGGACTGATGACTGCGCTTGATTTCTTAATTGAGCCAGTTGCAGTACATTTCGATTTCTGGACCTGGGCAGGAGTTCAAGTGCCCTCGCAGAATTTTATTGCGTGGTGGATGGCTTCTTTTTTCTTTCATTTGGCCTATCAAAATACGCCATTCCCAGCTAAATCAAGCCTTTTTAGGCTAATTGCTGCCTTGCAGTTTCTGTTCTTTTTAGGGCATTGGCTACTTCTTCAAATTAATTCGTAAACATTTTTTCAACTCAGGTGTTAACAAGAAGATGAATGTCTACTCGATAAAGGATTTAGAAAATTTTAGCGGTATAAAAGCCCATACGATTCGTATTTGGGAGCAGCGCTACCATTTGCTTCAACCCACTCGAACAGAGACAGGTATCAGGACCTACACGGACACTGATCTGAAACGTATTTTGAATATCGCCACCCTTCAAAACAAGGGAGGAATTAAAATATCCAAGATTGCGGAGTTAACCGAAGCAGAGGTTTCTGAAAAAATCCTTCAATTATCTGGCGGAGAATTAGATTTCCCAGAGCATATTCAGGCCCTGACGGTAGCCATGATGGATTTAGATGAGTACCGTTTTCAAGAATTGACTCAAATCATTACGGACACTTACGGTTTTGAGAACTACATGCTTCGCGTTATTTATCCTTTCTTAACGCGTTTAGGTACCTTATGGCTTTCGGGTTCAGTAGGTCCTGCACAAGAGCATTTCATCACTCACTTAATTCGCCAAAAAATCATCTCTGCCATCGATTCTCAGATGGCAAAACCGAAACCAGGCGCGAAAAAGTTTTTGCTTTATCTTCCAGAAGGAGAGCTACATGAAATTGGGTTATTATTTGCGAGTTATTTAATCCGTGCTCGCCAGCATTCAGCAGTTTACTTAGGGCAGTCACTCCCTTTCGATGAACTTTGTTTGGCCTACGAAATACACCAGCCAGATTATGTGTTCAGCGTGTTTACGACCGAACCCTCCCAAGACGTGATGCATGATTACCTGCTTCAACTAGATCAGCATTTACCGGATGCGCAAATTTTGTTGACGGGTTATAATGTCTTGCACAGTGCTGAGCCGGTACCCGCGAGAATTCAACTTATTTGGGATTTCAACTCACTAATTGAGCTAATCGAAGCCTAACTGAAACTGGAGTCTAATTTCGTTGCGTCTTCCACAAACTGCTTCACTTGCTGTTCCTGGTCTTTTGGACAAATCATTAACACATTACCGTGTTCCGCCACGATGTAATTAGATAAACCGTGTATCACGACTAATTTATCTTTCGGGGCTTTGATGATGCAATCTTCCGTTTCGTATAACATGACATTCGCATCCACCGCATTTTGCTTTTCGTCTTTCTCGTTAATCTCATGTAAAGACTTCCAGGTCCCTAGATCGGACCAACCGATATCGGCCAAAATTACTTTTACTTCACGTGCTTTCTCCATTACGCCATTATCCATCGAAATGCTTTTGCAAACCGCATAGACCTTGCGAATAAATTCGGGTTCTTCTGGGGTATAATAAAAGGCACGACCCTCCTCAAACTGCTCTGCCAGACGCGAAAGGTGTTTCGTTAACTCCTGTTTGAACGTAGGGATAGCGAAGACGAAAAGTCCTGCATTCCAAACGTAATCGCCACTCTCTAAAAAGGCCTCCGCTAATTCTAAGTTAGGCTTCTCCGTGAAGGTCTTTACCGTTTTAGCTGTTTGCGTTGAATCTTGGTATTGAATATAACCATAGCCGGTGTCAGGACGTGTGGGAACAATGCCTAAAGTGACTAAAACCGGTTCTTTTGCCGCCTCTAATGCTTCGTTAACACGTGCTTTGAATGCCTCCTCTTTTAATATGACATGGTCAGCCGGAGCCACGATCAATTTAGCTTTCGGGTGCTTTTTGCTGATTTTATAGGCAGCGTAAGCGATACAAGGGGCTGTATTTTTACGTTGCGGTTCTCTTAAGATTTGATCCGGACTTAAATACGGTAATTGTTCTTGAACAATTCCCGCAAATTCATCGCTTGTAACCACATAGATATTTTCTGGAGCGACGATACCCGCAAAACGCTCCGCGGTTTGCTGTAGCATCGTTTTCCCCACGCCTAGAACGTCATGGAATTGCTTCGGATAATTACTTCTGGAGATGGGCCAAAATCGGGTTCCGATTCCGCCCGCCATGATGACAAGGCAAGTAGGCATAGTATTATTTTTGGCTAAGAAACGTCTCTACACGGTGTACAGCGTTTTCTCGAATGTTCTGGTAAAATAAATTAATATCGGCTTTGTGCCAGTTTTTCAATTTGACAAAACTACGACCCGGCACGTAAGGGGTGTTCGTCCACAAAAGGCCTTGGTGATTCTGCGCATCCGCAAACTGTTTGACATACTTAAACCCATACGATACGCCGCCTGGATTTTTTTCTTTCGAAGCAAAGTTCTCATCTAATGACCATGTCAATGGATTAACGGAAGCTAAATCGGTTACTGTTCCCGGGTGCCAGGGAGGTAGATAGCCTTGTAAAAAAGTAGTATAGGCTACAAAACAGCCCGTTTGACTAGGGTTAGCACAAACTGGGATATTAGTAAATGTATTTTTAGGGGTCGCAATTCCGATGATATAGGCTGCCACTAATTGTTTGCCTAATTCTTTTCCGTCAAAATATTCTTTCAATAAACGGGTCGCATGGACTGTACCTTGGCTGTGACCTGCAATAATAATAGGACGTCCGTTATTGTGATGAGCTAAATAATAGTCAAAGGCTCTTTTTACGTCTGAATAGGCAACATCCAAGGCAGCGGCTTTGTCCTCTTTAAATTCCGTTACAAATGCTTGGTAATGCGCTTGGCGATAACGTGGTGCAAAAATTCGGCCCGCCGCATTGAAAGCTGTGGCTTGATTCAAGATAGTGGAGCTGTCCACTCGCACGTTTAATGCAGCATCGGTCACCGATGCATTCCAAACATATTCATTCTCCGGTTTGTAGGTTAATATAGTCGGGTGGATGAAAAACACATCTGCTTTTGCATTCGATTGACCATCGCTGAAACCAGACTTCTTTGGAACGAGGTCAGCGGCATCAAATCGATTCGGTAAAGCGGACCAAGAGGCCGGATCTGCATAGTCTGCGGCAGCTGGCACAGGAGCGTCTTTCCATCTAGTAGTCAAGACATAAGGTGTCTGGTTGCTTGCGCAAGCGCTCAGTAAAAGTAAGGAAACAAATGCAACGGCTCTCATAGAGGAAATTTATGTACAAAGCTACTAGTTTAATCCTCCTTTTTAAAATAAAATGATTGAGCGGTAAGCTAGATTAAATTATTTTCGGAAAAATTAGTAATTTTTTTATACCACTTAGTGCTTGATAAGTAAATCTTCTTTATTTTTGTTGTAATTCGAGTACCTAAAAACAAATTGTGTCATTAAAAACACCCATTATGAAAAAAATTGTACAACAGATTTTACCTAGCCTAGCGCTTATTCTGTTCTTAAGTGCTTCTGCATTTGCTCAGACTAAGATAGGTGGAAAGGTAATGGATGCAGATTCTAAAGAGCCATTAATTGGTGTTAGTATCGGAGTAAAAGGAGCTGTAACTGGAACTATTTCAGATGCAAAAGGAAACTTTACTTTATCTACTAACAAGGCAGGCGCCCTAACAATCGTCGTTTCGATGGTAGGATATGAGCGTCAAGAAATTCCCGTTAAAGGAAATAAAACAGATTTTCAAATTGCTTTAAAAGAGCAATCTTTCTTAGCTCAAGATGTAGTTGTATCGGCTTCTCGTGTGGAGGAAAGCGTTATGCAATCGCCAGTTTCTGTAGAGCGCATGGACATTCGTGCCATTCGTGAGACTCCAGCAGCTTCTTTTTACGATGCGATGCGTAACATCAAAGGCGTAGAAGTAAGTTCACAATCGGTGTCTTTCTCGTCTATCGGTATGCGTGGATTTAATAGCAACGGTAACGTACGTGTCGTTCAAATGATCGACGGTATGGATAACCAAGCACCAGGTTTGAACTTCTCCGTAGGAAATATCGTAGGTATTTCTGAATTAGATTTACAATCAGTGGATTTATTGCCAGGAGCAGCTTCTGCTTTATATGGTCCTAATGCAATCAATGGTATCATCCTAATGGATTCGAAATCACCTTTCTTATTCCAAGGCTTATCTGCTCAAGTGAAAACGGGAGCGATGTATGCGAGCAACCGTACGGAGGCAACGACACCTTATGGTGATATTTCGATTCGTTATGCAAAAGCATTCAATAATAAGTTAGCTTTCAAGTTAAACTTTAATCAATTGAGCGCAGAAGATTGGCAAGCTACAGATACACGTGACCAATCTTTATTGAATGGAACGGTATTAGGTGCAGGTTCTCGTGGAACTAACCTTGCTTACAATGGTGTAAGCGTGTATGGTGATGAGACAAATGCGAATATGTTTACGTCACTTCGCCCATTATTAGGTGTTCCTACGAACCCATTAACGGCGGGTATCAATCAGATTTCTGCTGCTACGGGAGGTTTATTAACTCCAGCGGCTATCTTAGGTTACATTGTACCTAACGTGAATATTTCTCGTGAAGGTTATGCAGAGCGTGATATCTCTTCTTATGCAAACCGTAACATCAAGTTTAACGCAGCTTTACACTACCGTTTTAACGATAAGGTTGAATTGATTTTACAAGGATCTTATGGTCAAGGTACAACGATGTACACAGGAGCTGATCGTTACTCGATCAAGAACTTCTCGATGGGCCAATACAAGGCAGAGTTAAAAGGTTCTAACTTCTTCGTTCGTGCGTACACGACACAAGAAAATTCTGGTGATGCGTATGCAACAGGAACTTTAGGTCAGTTAGTGAACGAAGCGGCTAAGCCATCTACGGCTTGGTACCCAGAGTATTTCTCTACGTTTGCAGGATTAGCTTTAACAAACTTTGGAACGGTATTACAAACAAACCTTTTAAAGGGTGTGGCACCAGCATCAGCAGTTGGTTTAGCTGTAGCTAGTACACAATCTTCATTCCCTTTCTACCATGGTACAGCTCGTGCGAAGGCAGATGTGGGTCGTTTAGTTCCAGGTACTGCTGGATTTAACGCGGCAGTAGAGGCGATTAAAGCGAAAGCATTACCTCAAGGTGCTAAGTTTACAGATAAGTCAGCTCTTTATCACTTAGAGGGTATGTATAACTTGACTGAGAAATTGAATAATAAAGTAGAATTGATCGTAGGTGCAAATTTCCGTCAATATGCGTTGAACTCAGAAGGAACTTTATTTGCTTTACAAAATGATGGTAGCGAGTTCTCTATCAACGAGTACGGCGCGTATGCACAAGCATCTAAGAAATTCTTTGCTGATCATTTCAAGGTAACGGGTTCACTTCGTTTTGATAAGAACGAAAACTTTAAAGGCGTATATAGCCCACGTATTTCGGGTGTGTACACACAAGGAACTTCTAACTTCCGTGTTTCTGCTCAGACAGGTTTCCGTATCCCTACGACACAAGATCAATACATTAACTTGTTAACTCCATCAGCTCGTTTACTAGGAGGTTTAGCTGTAGTTCAAGATCGTTACAAGTTATCTGGAAATTCGTATACGTTACAATCTGTGTTAGCAAATCAAACGGATCCTACGAAGTGGGTGACTTACAAGTCAAAAGAGTGGAAGCCAGAGCAGGTTCAAACCTATGAAATCGGTTACAAAGGAATGATTACTCCTAAGATGTTAGTTGATTTCTATGCTTACCAATCTAACTTCACGAACTTCTCTGCTGGTCAAGTTGTAGCTCAGCCTAGCACGACTTTAGCAGGTACATTGAACTACTTCTCATTCCCATCTAATGTGGATAACGAAGTGGTAACAAGTGGTTGGGGATTAGGTATCGATTACGATTTAGGAAAGCGTTGGTCACTTGGATCTAACGTATCTTATAACGCTGTTAAAGATGCAGGTGGTTTATCTAACTACCAATTAGGTTTCAACACTCCTGAATACCGTACAAACGTTTCTTTAGGAAACCGTAACATCGGAAATTCTGGTTGGGGCTTTAACGCAACTTGGAGATACCAAGATCAGTTTGTTTGGCAATCATCATTCGTAAACCAAGTGGTGAACCAACAACAATTATCGATGATTCCAGCTTTCTCTACATTAGATATGCAAGTAAGCAAGAAGGTGTCTGAGATTAAGTCAATCATCAAAGTAGGTGGTACAAACTTAGGTGGTGTTGCTTATACAACTGGTTGGGGTAACCCATTAGTGGGCAGCATTTACTATGTGAGCATCACTTTCGACGAATTGTTGAACAAATAAGATTTATTTAAAATTAGTTTGAGGCTGCCCCTTTAAGGGCAGCCTCTTTTTTTGTACCTTTGCGGATCGATCGATTCCCAAACTATGGCTTCAAAAGCATCAGATTCTACCGGATTTTCCCACATTCAAGTGCTGGGTGCACGCGAGCATAATTTAAAGAATATTGACGTTTCCATTCCGCGCAATCAGCTCGTGGTGGTGACAGGTATTTCTGGTTCGGGAAAGTCGTCTTTAGCCTTTGATACGATTTATGCAGAGGGCCAAAGACGCTACATGGAATCCTTCTCCGCCTATGCTCGTTCCTTCCTTGGAAACATGGAACGCCCGGACGTAGACAAGATCGAAGGACTTTCCCCAGTAATTTCCATCGAACAAAAGACGACTTCTAAAAACCCCCGCTCTACGGTAGGTACGACTACCGAAATCTACGATTTCTTGCGTCTACTTTATGCCCGTGCTGGGGAAGCCTTTTCTTACCTATCTGGAGAGAAAATGGTCAAGCAGTCAGTCGATCAAATCATTGAAACCTTATTAACTCAATTCAATAAAGGCAAAGTCGTTTTGCTTGCACCCGTAGTCAAAGGTCGTAAAGGGCATTACCGAGAATTATTCGTGCAAATTGCGAAGTGGGGATATACGAAGGTGCGGATTGACGGGGAAATAATGGACATCGAACCGAAGATGCAGGTCGATCGTTTCAAAGTACACGATATCGAAATCGTAGTGGATCGTTTAGTGGTGACGGAAGACGAACGTTTGCGTTTGTCCCAAAGCCTACAAACCGCCATGAACCAAGGTAAAGGACAAGTGTATGTCCTGGATGCTAAAGATAAATTACATTACTTCTCGCAGACCTTAATGGATCCAGCGACAGGCTTGTCTTACGACGAACCTGCCCCAAATACTTTCTCCTTTAATAGTCCTTATGGCGCGTGCCCTTGTTGCAATGGCTTAGGTGTGGTGGAAGAAATTACGGAAGATTCGGTTATTCCAGATCGTTCCTTAAGTATTATTCGGGGTGCCATTGCACCGATCGGGGAATACCGGGAGCTGTGGATTTTCAAACAATTAGAGGTTTTGTTGAAGCCATTTAAAGTGGGTCTTTCTACTCCCATCGCGAAGTTTCCTGCGGAGGCCGTGGAATTAATGCTCTATGGTTCTGAGGAGCCAGTGGCAGTGCCTTCTAAGAAATACGAGGGAACGGAGTGGAATACAAAATACGATGGCATTGTTAATTTCTTGAAGCGCCAGCAGGAGTCAGGTTCGGAGAAGACGCAGGACTGGTTGAAGGATTTTATGATCATCAAGAAATGTCCTGAATGCGACGGATATCGTTTGAAGAAAGAATCTTTGCACTTCCGCATTGCAGATAAGCACATTGGTCAATTAGCCCAAATGGACATCAACGAACTAGAGGCCTGGTTCTCAGATGTGGAAACGCGGATGAGCGATCGCCAGCAGCAGATCGGGGTGGAAGTGTTGAAGGAAATCAGAAAACGGGTAGGTTTTTTGACCCAAATTGGCTTGACCTATTTGACGCTAGATCGACCGATGAAAAGTCTGTCGGGTGGAGAGGCGCAACGTATTCGTCTAGCAACGCAAATAGGAACTCAACTCGTGGGTGTTCTCTATATCATGGATGAACCGAGTATCGGTTTGCACCAGCGTGATAATGAGAAATTGATTCAGGCGTTGAAAGATTTGCGCGATTTAGGTAATTCGGTCTTAGTCGTGGAACACGACAAGGACATGATGTTGGAGTCGGATTATATCTTGGATATTGGGCCGGGTGCTGGACGCCATGGAGGTAATGTGGTAGGTTCGGGTACACCAGCTGAGTTTTTGAAATTAAAGACACCTACGGCGGCCTATTTAAATGGAGCACTGGAGATTTCAATTCCTGCCGTTCGCCGCAAAGGCAATGGTTTAACTATTGAATTGAAAGGGGCGACTGGAAATAATTTGAAGAACGTGTCGGTGAAATTGCCTTTGGGTACTTTAACCGTCGTAACAGGTGTTTCAGGTTCTGGAAAATCGACCTTGATTCATGACACCTTGGTGTTGAAATTGAAGCAGCATTTCGATCGCACGAAGCGCGATGCGATGCCGCATAAAGCCATTACGGGATTAGAGAATATCGATAAGGTGATCGAAGTGGACCAAAGTCCCATCGGTCGCACCCCTCGCTCGAATCCGGCTACTTATACAAATATGTATAGCGATATTCGCACCCTGTATTGTGAATTGCCTGAGTCGAAAATTCGGGGGTACAAGGCGGGTCGTTTTAGCTTTAATGTGAAGGGTGGTCGTTGCGAAGATTGTGAGGGTGCTGGCCGCAAAAAGATTGAGATGGAGTTCTTGCCAGATGTCCTCGTGGAATGCGAGACTTGTAAAGGAAAGCGATTTAATCGGGAGACATTAGAAGTTCGCTTTAAAGGAAAATCGATTTCGGATGTGTTGGATATGACGGTGGAGCAGGCTTTGGAATTCTTTGAAAACCAGCCGCGCATATTCCGCCGGGTGCAGACTTTATCCGAAGTAGGTTTGGGATACATTACCTTAGGACAACACGCTACGACTCTTTCTGGAGGTGAAGCACAGCGTGTGAAACTAGCCGAAGAATTATCGAAAAAAGATACGGGTAAAACACTTTATGTGTTAGATGAACCGACGACCGGATTACATTTCCAAGATGTCCGCTTGCTTTTAGATGTATTACAGAAATTAGTCGATAAGGGAAATACGGTCTTGATCATCGAACACAATATGGATGTGATCAAAGTGGCCGATTACCTGATCGATATGGGTCCAGAAGGAGGGAATGCGGGTGGTCAGTTGATCGCGAGCGGAACCCCGGAGCAGATTGCGAAAGAGAAAAATAGTCACACGGGACGCTTTTTGAAAAAGGAATTATCGTAGAATTTTTATTACATTTATGTAATTTCTACATCAACGATGAACTACTTGCCTCAACTACTATTTATCGCCCTTTTAGGGGGAATGGCGTATGTGATTTATCAGCGTTTCTCGCTTATTATTCAAACCATTCGTCTTGCCAGACCAGTTGAATTACATGACCAGCCTTCGGAGCGATTTAAGCGCATGGCGTTGTTAGCTTTCGGTCAAAAAAAGATGTTCTCCAAGCCCATCGTCGGCTTCTTCCACTTCCTGATTTATATCGGTTTTGTGTTAATTAATATCGAGGTACTGGAGATTCTACTCGATGGGATTTTAGGAACCCATCGCTTATTCGCCCCATTCCTGGGCTCTTTTTACATGGGTTTATTGAACTTTTTTGAAATCTTAGCAGCAGGTGTTTTTGTAGCCTGTGTCTTCTTTTTTCTGCGTCGGGGTGTGTTTCGAATCGGTCGTTTACAGGCTTCGAATCACCAGGAATTAGCCGGTTTTCCTGTAAAAGACGCCTATCAAATTCTACTTATCGAGGTCGTTTTAATGGGGGCCTTGTGGACGATGAATGGGGTAGATGCCGTGTTACAAACACGTGGAGTGGAGCATTACCTTCCCGTGGGATCCTTTGTTATTTCGGGTTCATTGATGCCTCTTTTCGAAACATTTTCTACCGGATCACTCGTTCTACTCGAGCGTGGAGCCTGGTGGTTTCACATCGCCGGAATTCTAGCCTTTGCCTTGTATGTGACGTATTCGAAACACCTGCATATTTTCTTTGCTTTCCCTTCCGCCTATTTCTCTAGTTTAGAATCATCGGCGAAGATGTCTGCTATGCCTTCGGTGACACATGAAGTGAAGTTGATGTTAGGTCAGCCGGTAGAGGAGCAGGCGGCTACTGCGGCGAAGTTTGGAGCGAAAGATGTGATGGATTTGACCTGGAAGAACGCATTGGATGCGTATTCTTGCACGGAATGTGGTCGTTGTACAGAACAATGTCCAGCAAACCAAACCGGCCGCGCACTTTCCCCTCGCAAAATCATGATGGATACCCGTGATAGACTAGAGGAAGTAGGGGGTATTTTGAAAGCGAATAAAGGCACTTTTGTGGAAGATGGGAAATCTTTATTTGATCGAATCTCTGCCGAAGAATTACGCGCTTGTACCTCTTGTCAGGCTTGTGTGGAGGCCTGTCCGATGGAGCTGTCGCCTTTGAGTATTATTTTAGAAATGCGTCGTTTTCAAATCATGGAAATATCAGATGCACCTGGTGCGTGGAATGCCATGTTTGCAAACGTAGAAACAAATCAAAGTCCGTGGAAATTTAATCCGGCCGATCGTCTGAATTGGGCCAAAGAATAAGTATGAAAAAAATAGCATTGATTATAGGGGTTTTAGTAGCTCTTTATTTAGTGGGTCCTAAGCCTGAAGCGCCAGTTTTATCTGGTCAAGCCAGTTGGACAGATATCCCTGATTCAGTTCAAGCCATGGATGCTTACATTGCCACTAAGGAATCAGCCACAGTTTTGAAAGCAGGGAATGAGGCGCGTATTATTTGGGCAGATTCGGTGCAACCTAAAAAGACAAAAGTCGTATTCATGTATGTGCATGGTTTCTCTGCCTCGCCCATGGAGGGTGATCCCTTGCACCGGGAGGTGGCGAAGAAATTCGGTGCTAATCTTTTGTTAGCTCGCGTGGCAGGTCACGGGGTGCCGGATTCTGATTCGACCTTTGCGAACGTAACGGCGGATGAGTATTATCAAAGCGTCGAAAACTACTATGCCATCGCGAAGAAATTGGGTGACGAGGTGGTGGTGTTAGGCACTTCTTTTGGGGGTGCGATGTCGCTTGTTTTAGCTTCGAAGCATCCAGAGATAAAAGCATTGATGTTATACGGTCCTTGCATTGCGATCAAAGATCCCAATGCGACCTTGTTAGATAATCCTTGGGGTTTACAGATGGCTCATTTGATTACGGGGAGTGATTACCGCGATATTCCGGTGATGGCGAAAGGTCATGCGGAGAATTGGAGTTTGCATTATCGCCTAGAAGGTGTGGTAGCTGTTCAAAATTTATTGACTCATGCGATGACGAAGGAGGTTTTTGAAAAGGTGAAAATACCCGTATTCATGGGCTATTATTACAAGGATGAGGAGCACCAAGATAACGTGGTTTCGGTGGATGCGATGAAGGAGATGTTTAAACAATTAGGGACGCCGGCTGGTTTGAAAAAATCGGAGGCCTTTCCTAATTCGGGTAATCACGTGATAACCTCTAATTTATTAGGCAAGCTGACGGACGCGCCAATTGCCTCGTCTGAAGCCTTTTTACGTAACGTTGTTAAATTAAACTAAGATGGGTCCAGCTTTGATTTTATATGCCGTTCCATTTTTCCTATTCACGGTCTTGCTAGAATCCTATATCTTATACAAGACGCACCGGGACTATGTGGAGGCGAAGGATTCGATGACTTCGATTGGTTTAGGTTTGGGGAATTTAGGAATCGGGTTTGTCACCAAGGCAATCACGGTGGGTGCTTCATTTTATGTGTACAATAACTGGAAACTGTTTGATTTAGGCCAAAGCTGGCCCGTTTGGGTGCTCGCCTTTTTTGGAGAAGATTTGACCTATTACTGGGTACACCGCATTTCTCATGTTGTTCGCTTTTATTGGGCTTCACACATGGTGCACCATTCGTCCCCTAAGTATAATCTAGCTGCGGCTTTGCGTCAAACATGGACAGGAAATCTATCGGGCGGCTTTATTTTCTGGCTTTGGTTGCCCTTAATCGGTGTTCATCCATTTATTGTGATGTTCTTCCAGCAAACGAGTTTGTTGTATCAGTACTGGATACACACGGAATTAATTAATAAGATGCCGCGTTGGTTCGAATATATTTTAAATACTCCGTCACATCACCGCGTTCACCATGGCACGGATCTGGATTATCTGGATACGAATTATGCGGGGGTATTGATTATTTGGGATCGAATGTTCGGCTCATTTGTATCCGAGAATCATCGTCCACAGTATGGTTTAACGAAGCAGATTGAAAGCTATAATCCGGCTAAAATTGCCTTTTATGAATGGGTGCAAATAATCAAAGATGTAGCTAAAGCCAAAAGTATCAAATCGGCATTGGGTTATGTTTTTGGGCCTCCAGGTTGGAGCGATGATGGCAGTAGGTTAACTGTGACGCAAATGCGTGAGCAACAAAAGAGCTAATGGAAAAGATCAAAACGATGGCTGAATTCGCCGCAGCGGGGGAGCAGCCAGAATTTCTTTTTTGGGTAGGATGCGCGGGGTCATTTGATGACCGCCATAAGAAAGTAACGCGTGCCTTTTCGGAGATCTTGCAAAAAGTGGGTATCTCTTTTGCGGTTTTAGGTACGGAAGAATCTTGCACGGGCGATCCAGCCAGAAGAGCAGGGAATGAATTCTTGTTCCAAATGCAGGCGATGGCGAATATCGAAGTCTTGAACCTCTATGCGGTGAAGAAAATCGTGACGGCTTGTCCGCATTGTTTCAATACCTTAAAGAACGAATACCCAGGCTTAGGCGGAACCTATGAGGTGATTCACCATAGCCAGCTTTTGGCAGAATTAATCAGCGCCGGAAAAATAAAAGCTTCTGACGATACGTCTTTAGAGCAAGTGGCCTACCACGATTCTTGCTACCTAGGAAGAGGAAATGGGGTCTACGAAGCTCCTCGCGAAATCATTTCCGGATTAAAAAAGGAACTAATCGAGTTGAAAAGTTGTAGAACCAAAGGACTCTGCTGTGGAGCCGGAGGCGCTCAAGTTTTCAAAGAACCAGAAGCCGGGGGCGAAGACGTGCAGGTGAAGAGAGTAAAAGAAATGGTGGATTCTGGCGTCACCAAAGTAGCCTTAGCTTGCCCGTTCTGTATGGTTATGGTCCAAGACGGCTTGAATAAAGTAGGCAAAGAAAAACACATCCAAGTAGTAGATTTAGCTGAACTCGTTCAGCAATCCATGTAAAATTATGTATCTACCGATAGAACAAATGCCCGATCACTCCCGCGTGTGGGTGTATCAAGCAAACCGACCTTTTACGGCGTCGGAAATCCAAGCAATTGAAAACTATTTAGCCCCCGCTTTAACCCAATGGGCGGCACATGGCGCTGGTTTGAACGCGTCTTACGAGATCCGTTTTCAGCAAGTGATTGTGATCGCCGTAGACGAAACGGTCAACGCTGCCTCCGGCTGTTCCATCGATGCTTCGACGCGCTGGTTTAAAGAGATGGGCGCTGAATTAGGTATTGATTTCTTCGATAGAAGTACGGCTGTTGTGGATGGCGACGAACTAACCTTGATTCCATTGACTGCTCTAAAGAATAATCCTTTATTAGATCGCGCTACACAGATTATTCCATTACAAACCGAATCATTAGGAGCCTACCGCTCAGGCTGGTTACAAAGAGCGGATACGACGTGGTTACAACGATATTTCGCATAAGATGGCAGAGGATCTAATTAAAATTGAAGGAACTCGTAAAGAAAAATACGCCTCACTTTATCCCCAAATACAATCTTTACTCGCAGGAGAAACGGATAAATATGCCAATCTAGCGAACATCGCTGCGGCGGTGCATGAAGTATTTGGCTTTTTCTGGGTAGGATTTTACCTGACCAAAGAGGATCAATTAGTCTTAGGGCCATTTCAAGGGCCTGTAGCTTGTACCCGAATTCCTTTTCACAAAGGAGTTTGTGGCCATGCCTATACGACGCGCGAAACGGTTTTAGTACCGGACGTAGAGGAATTTCCTGGGCATATCGCTTGTGCGTCAGCCTCGAAATCGGAGATTGTCTTACCTGCCATCGTGAATGGGGAGGTCGTGCTTGTTTTTGATCTGGATTCAGATCAATTAGCGGACTTCTCTGAAGTGGATCAGGAAGGTCTCGAGAAAATTATCAAGTTGATTGAGGAGTCTTGGACTGCTTGGTCTTAAGCTAATTTAGCGATTACCGTTTCGCCTCCTACTGGTTTGTCATCGATATTCACGCAGATTTCTGCGTCTAATGGTAAGTAGATATCGATACGGCTACCGAATTTAATGAAGCCGAATTCCGTCCCTTGAACGACAGCATCTCCTTCTTTCGCATACCAGCAAATACGTTTTGCTAGAGCACCTGCAATCTGGCGGAACAATACTTCCGTACCATTTTCATGCTTCACAACGTAGGTTGTGCGTTCGTTCTCCGTGCTTGATTTAGGATGCCAAGCCACTAAAAATTTTCCAGGGTGGTATTTGAAATACGAAACGATACCAGAAATAGGATTGAAGTTTACGTGCACATTAATTGGTGACATAAAGATCGACACCTGGCGACGAGGTCCATTGAAATACTCTGTTTCTACGGTTTCTTCGATTACAACGACTTTTCCATCCGCTGGGGCGATGATGTGCTTCGGGTTAATCTCCGTCACGCGCTTTGGAACACGGAAAAATTGAAGGATAATTAGATAGAACAAAGCGGTGATGACCACAATGGTTTCTCTTAGGTAGACATTTTCAGGGAAGAAATACGCAACCAGGCCATTAATACCTAATACGATGAGTAATGAAGTGAATAATAGGGTCCGTCCTTCTCTATGTAATGTCATGCGTTGAATGCTAAATAAACTTGTTAATTTCCAAAATTAGTTATTTTTGAGGACGCAACCACATCTAAATGCTAAAAAAAGCGATTCTGTTCCTCTTCTTGTTTACTCAAATCGCCTTCAGCGGCCTGGGACAGTATATTAAATGGCAAGAAGATAAGTCCATCAATTATTTGCGTTTGCACCTAGTTACGCATGAAATTTCGCGTTATCAACCCCAAACGGGTTGGGTTGCAGTAGATACCCTAAGCTCGGTCAATGTTAATTTTGACGATATTTTACCTGGTTCGAATGGAATACATGAATTTCAAATTGGAAAATCGGCGAAGTATTACCTAACGATTCATTGCACCGGCCAGATGTATGAATTAGATAAGTCCACCTGGACTTTGAAGCGCTTAGATCAGACCTTTTTTAGGGGTGCTAATTGCCTGAGTAGCATTTTTATGCGGGGGGATGATATTTATTCCTTTGGTGGATATGGTTTTTGGAGATCCAATAATATCTTGACGAAATTCGATTTTGTAGCCAAAGAATGGATGAGCATCGCTGCCGAAGGCGATATTCCTGCTTCGATTTTCGACGGCATGTCAGGGTATTCTGCTAAAAAGGATCGCTATTATTTGTTGAGCACCGTTCACATGAACGATACGGAGAAGAAAACAGCCTTTAATCGGGACTACGGTATCTATGAGTATGATTTTTTCAATCAAAAATTCACTCGTCTAGGAGAAATCAAACTAGATATTGTTCGCAATTTCTTAGACTCCAAAGATACCAAGCCCTACGTCTTCAATGGCCGCTATTTTATTATCTCAGACAAACCCAATAAAGATTTCGCCTATGATACGATGTTCTTTATTGATGTGGAGGATGATTTTAAAGTGTATCAATGGAAAAATCCCCACCGAATCTACTTAAATGCACAGCGAGGGGATGATCCTGAAGCCTATATGCATGTGAGTGGTGATTCATTAGTTTGGTCCAATAATTTAGTGAAGGCCTCGGTAGAGGAACCTGGTTTTACAATGGTTTCTGTTCAAACCCTTATTAGAGAGGCGGAATATATCGGTACATTGGATGAAGCGCCGTGGTATGAGCGATTTGCTTTATTCGGTGCTGTGCTACTTGCCATCCTATCTGTGGCCCTGATTTTTGAAATTTACCGTCGATTAAAACGCAATAAATTGAAGAAATCTATTCGCTTTTTGTTAGGGGCAAATGAGCGTCTGTTCTTGGACTTTTTGATTTTAAATTACGAGCAAGGCTTTGTGAATGGACATCAGATTATTGCCTTTTTTGGAAAGCACAAAAGTACGCCAGAGTCACAGCGTCAGTTTAGAGCGAAATTGATTGAGAATTTTACCAAAACCTTAGGACTGATTTTTGTCGATGAGGAAATTTTAGATATTCAGTTAGATGAACGAGATCAACGCATGTTTACCTACCGATTGCAGCCGGAGATTTATAAAAAACTGAAAAATCTTTAGTCCTTAAAGATCACAATGGGATCTGTCTCGATTGTATTACTTTGATTCAAAGCATTGTCCCTGATGAAAATTTTGAACTTTAAGGTGTCATTTTTTGCCGTGAACTGAGGGCTATAGCCTTTATAAAAAGCATAAACGAATTGAGTAGAGTAATCGATACTTCCCTCAATAGGGCCTGATTTCTGATTCGGTTTAAAATTAAAGTTCATTAAACCACCTAGGGCAGGAGTGAAGGTGATGGGGATAAAGACGCCATTCTTTTGTAACATCACTGCTACCTCGAAATTGCGGAAATCCTTGTATTTAGGATCAGATTTTAGCTGAGCCTCGGTTAATCCTAAATCGCCTTCTGCGTCTTGAAAGTTAATACTCATGATGACCGAATCGATTTTCGTAGTGCCACCGAATCCGTCATTACTGGTTTTAGTAATCTTTTGAATCGACTTAAATGAGATAGCAGGCGTAGAGCTAAACGTAGGTTCTTGCACACAAGCACCTAGTCCTATCAATAATACCCCGAATATGCCCACTAATTTCCGCATGGATTCCTTTGAAAATTTCAGCAGTAAAGTTAATGATTTGCGTTAATTTTGCGCTACATCTAGCGAAATCAAATGGGTCAAACGATCAACGAACAGAGGAAAGAACTTAAAAACCGAGTCCTACACATGCAGGAAGCGGATTTTGATGTCTTGGCTTTGGATGTTTTTCGTTTTCAGGCTGAAAATAACCCACTTTATCAGCAGTATATTCAGCTATCAGGTGTTTCTCCTGAAAAAATAGCGCATTGGACGGAGGTACCTTTTTTGCCCATCGAACTATTTAAAAGTCACGAGATTTTAACGGGATCTGAGCCGGTTTTATTCTCTTTCGAAAGCTCCGGAACGACGGGTCAAATTCCCTCGAAACACCCTGTTTGCGATCCCGGATTTTACCAACAGATTTCTAAGATTGCCTTCGAGCGGGAATATGGTCCGCTCAGTGATTACCATATTTTCGCATTGCTCCCTTCTTATTTAGAGCGTTCGACTTCTTCGCTGGTCTTCATGATGGATCATTTCATCAAGGAATCTCAGTCGGATTTATCGGGTTTTTATCTGAATCAATACGATTCTCTGGTAGATGCTTTGCGTCAAGCTTTGGCCACGGACAAGAAGGTTTGGTTGATGGGCGTCACTTTTGGTTTATTGGATTTAGTCGATTCGGGAATTGATTTATCCTTTCTTAAGGAGCACAAAGATCAATTAATCGTGATGGAAACGGGCGGGATGAAAGGCCGTCGCGAAGAGTGGATAAGAGATAAGGTACACGCGTATTTGCAAGAAAAGATGGGGTTAGATTCAATCGCCTCAGAATACGGAATGACCGAATTGTTTTCTCAAGGCTATGCGAAATCACAGGGAATATTTACGCCGGCCTATACGATGCGTGTTTGTTTGCGGGAGGTGAGTGATCCGTTTGCTTTGGTGAACCAAGCACATAAAACCGGTGGTATTAAGATCGCTGATTTAGGCAATATTGATTCCTGTGCGTTTATCGAAACACGGGATTTAGGTTCGCTGGAAGAAGATGGGGTGCGATTTAAAGTACTAGGCCGGTTCGATAATTCGGAAATGCGCGGCTGCA
Source organism: Cytophagaceae bacterium (assembly GCA_027491195.1). Taxonomy (GTDB): domain Bacteria; phylum Bacteroidota; class Bacteroidia; order Cytophagales; family Spirosomataceae; genus Aquirufa; species Aquirufa novilacunae. The sequence continues at coordinate 130,283 of JAIXWQ010000012.1, forward strand.
GCCTGATGGTCTCAGGGATGGGGAACTAACCAAGACGATCCGTCCTCATAAAATTCATTTTTCCAAATAGGTACTTCTTGTTTCAAGGTGTCGATCAGCCATTCACAGGCTTTGAAAGCCTCAGCCCGGTGTACCGAAGTAACACCAATTAAAACCGCAATATCTCCGATTTCCAAAGGTCCGGTTCTGTGAACTAAGGCAATGCGCTCCACAGGCCATTTCGAAGCCGCCTGCTCACACAATAATTCGATTTGTTTCAAAGCCATGGGAGGGTAGGCTTCCATCGTTAAGGCCTTGACGTCTTTTCCTTGATTCTTATTTCGGATGGTTCCGATAAAAAGACAAATGCCGCCAGCCACCGGATCCTGTAGGAAACGGTAATAGGGGTCGATCGAGATCGCCTCGGCGGATAAGTCTATTTTATGAATCATTTTCTGCTATAGGTCAAATAGCTGTATTGGTAGGCATTTTTCTCATCCGTCACGCCTCGTTCTTTTTCAGTCACCTCCCATTCGGATGACGGGATTTCTGGGAAAAAGGCGTCGCCTTCGAAAATATCATGTAATTGCGTCACTAAAATTTGGTCCGCTATAGCTATTGACAAGGCATAAATTTCAGCACCACCCACAATGAAAATATCTTCTCGGCTTAATGATTTCGCCTTTAAGATGGCTTCTTCGATGGAAGTCGTGCAGATGACACCATCAATTTGCAAGCCAGGCGTGCGTGAAATAACAATTGTAGTACGATTAGGTAGTGGCTTGCCGATGGAATCGTAGGTTTTACGTCCCATGATGATCACGTGACCCGTGGTTAAGGCCTTGAATCTTTTTAGATCCGCTGGTAAGTGCCATATCAGTTCATTGTTTTTTCCAATGACCCTATTTTCATCAAAAGCTACGAGTATTTTTATCACGATTTCTACAATTTGTTGTCAAAAATAAGGGAAATTTTGGGTTCTGCCTCACCTATGCAAAAGTCTCTTTTTTATTTTGGAAATCGACCCTAAAACGCTAACTTTGCACAATTTTGGAGCTTAACCAAGCAGCCCAAAAACGACATATCCATTCAGAATTTAATTTATACCCCCTGTGCCTAAAGATTCCTCGATTAAATCCGTCCTGATTATTGGTTCTGGTCCCATTGTGATCGGTCAAGCTTGTGAATTTGACTATTCCGGTTCCCAAGCCGCTCGATCCTTACGGGAAGAAGGGATTGAGGTGATCTTGATTAACTCAAATCCGGCGACAATCATGACGGATCCGATGAATGCGGATCACGTTTACTTGAAGCCATTAGAGAAAGCGTCAATCATTCACATCTTAGAAAATCACAAGGTGGATGCCGTTTTACCTACCATGGGAGGTCAAACAGCCTTGAACTTGGCGATTGATTGTGATGCGGCAGGTATTTGGGAAAAATATGGTGTGCGCATCATCGGGGTTGATATCAAAGCCATCGAAACGACAGAAGATCGCGAGAAATTCCGTCTGAAGATGTTAGAAATCGGGGTGGGTGTATGTAAAGGACGTACGGCTCGTTCGTTCTTGGAAGGAAAAGAGATTGCACAAGAAACGGGTTTCCCGTTAGTGATTCGCCCATCGTTTACCTTAGGTGGAACGGGTGGAGGTTTCGTGCACGATCCAAAAGACTTTGACGCAGCCTTGAATAAAGGTTTACACGCATCACCTACCCACGAGGTGTTAGTCGAGCAATCCATCATGGGTTGGCAAGAATACGAATTAGAATTATTACGCGATAATTTAGGTAACGTGATCATTATCTGTTCGATCGAAAACTTCGATCCAATGGGTATTCACACGGGAGATTCGATTACGGTGGCGCCAGCGATGACGCTTCCAGATACCATCTACCAGCGTATGCGTGATATGGCCATCAAAATGATGAACGCCATCGGTCAATTTGCGGGTGGATGTAACGTTCAGTTCTCGTTGAATCCGGAGACGGATGAAATTATTGCGATTGAAATTAACCCAAGGGTATCTCGCTCTTCGGCTTTGGCCTCTAAAGCAACTGGATATCCGATTGCGAAGATTGCTGCGAAAATGGCGATCGGTTATAATTTAGATGAATTAACGAATGCAATCACGGGAACGACGTCTGCTTATTTCGAGCCGGCTTTAGACTACGTGATTGTGAAAGTGCCACGTTGGAACTTTGATAAGTTCAAAGGCGCAGATCGTACCTTAGGATTACAGATGAAATCGGTGGGTGAGACCATGGGTATCGGACGTAATTTCCAAGAAGCCTTACAAAAAGCGTGTCAATCTCTAGAGATCAAGCGGAATGGTATGGGTGCGGACGGTAAGGAATTGCGCGATCAGGAGGCGATTATGTACTCTTTAGCGAATCCATCTTGGAACCGTTTGTTTCACATCTACGATGCCTTCAAAATGGGCATTTCGTTCAAAACGATCCAACAATTAACGAAGATCAACAAATGGTTCTTGAACCAAATCGAAGATCTAGTGCGCGTGGAGAAGGAAATGGAGAAATACTCGATCCACAATATTCCAACAATACTTTTAGAAGAAGCGAAGCACAAAGGATTCGCAGATCGCCAAATCGCTCACACGCTTCGTTGTCTAGAATCGGAAGTGTATGACAAGCGTAACGAAGTAGGGATCAAGCGTATCTATAAATGTGTAGATACCTGTGCAGCGGAATTCGAAGCGAAGACACCGTACTATTACTCGACGTTTGGACAAGAGGGTGCATCAGCCGTTCTTGATAACGAATCAGTTTCATCGACTCGTAAAAAAGTAGTTGTTTTAGGTTCTGGTCCAAACCGCATCGGTCAAGGTATCGAGTTCGATTATTCTTGTGTTCACGGCGTGTTAGCAGCGAAAGAAGCAGGATACGAAACGATTATGATTAACTCGAATCCGGAGACCGTTTCAACGGACTTCGATATCGCAGATAAATTATACTTCGAGCCGGTATTCTGGGAGCACGTGTATGACATCATTCAGCACGAAAAACCAGAAGGCGTTATCGTTCAATTAGGTGGCCAAACAGCCCTTAAATTAGCCGAGAAATTATCTAAATACGGCATTAAAATCCTAGGTACTTCGTTCGAAGCCTTAGATTTAGCCGAAGATCGCGGTGCCTTCTCTAGCTTGTTGAAAGACTTAGATATTCCATATCCTAAGTTTGGGGTATGTGAAGATGCAGACAATGCAGTAGGTTTAGGGCGCGAATTAGGTTATCCTTTATTAGTTCGTCCATCGTACGTTTTAGGTGGTCAATCGATGAAAATCGTGATCAACGAGCAAGAATTAGAGCAACATGTGGTGGATATCTTGCGCGATATTCCAGGCAATAAAATCTTATTAGATCACTTCTTGGAGAACGCAATCGAAGCAGAAGCAGATGCGATTTGCGATGGCGAGGACGTGTATATCATCGGTGTGATGGAGCACATTGAGCCGGCGGGCATTCACTCCGGTGATTCTCACTCGGTATTACCTCCATTCGATTTATCGGAGAAGGTGATCAAGCAAATCGAAGATCATACGCGTAAAATTGCCGTGGCTTTGAAGACCAAAGGTCTATTAAACATCCAATTCGCCGTGAAAGACGAAGTGGTATATATTATTGAAGCAAACCCACGTGCCTCCCGTACCGTTCCATTCATTTGCAAGGCTTACCAAGAGCCGTATGTGAACTACGCGACGAAGGTGATGTTAGGAGATAAGAAAGTGAAGGATTTCAACTTCAAGCCAGTGAAGAAAGGATATGCAATAAAAATCCCGGTATTCTCTTTCTCTAAATTCCCCAATGTAAATATGGAATTAGGGCCAGAAATGAAGTCAACAGGTGAGGCGATCTATTTCATTGATGATTTGAAAGACGATTTCTTCCGCAAAGTGTATGGTGAGAGAAACTTGTATCTAAGTAGATAAGATGTTAAAACTTATTGCCCTCGGTTTAGTTTTATACTATGTAGTCATTCCACTTCTTCGTTTTTTAATGAAGGGTTATGTGATTACGCAGGTGCATAAAAAGATGTCAGAGCAGGATATTCGGGCGAAACAAGCTTCGGCTCGCAAGCGCAAGGAGGGTACGATTGATGTGGATTATGTGCCTCCAACTGCCTCTAAAACGAAGACAAAGCCGGCGGACGACGGTGATTATGTTCCCTACGAAGAAATTAAGGATTAACAGTATGAGAGGAATCGTTATTTACTGCTTTATCGTATTTAGTCTGCTATTGAAAGATGGAATTTCATTAGCGATTAATACGTTGCGCGAGCAGGAAAAAACGACAATTTCTTATGATATGTCGGTAGAAGATTCTCCTGAAGAGGATGGTGCCGAAGATTTATTTACAGCGACCTTAGTGGATGGGATTACACCCGTTTTAGTTCATTATTCAGTTCAAGAGATGCTAGACCAATACAAGGCATCTCCATTACAAGTTCTTTTAGAACAAGTAAGCCCCCCTCCCCGCACGGCGTAACACGCCTGCTTTTTGAAACAAAATCATAAAACTTTCTTGTCATAATACCCATAAGGGTATTAAATACGTGAATCATGCAAACATTCGCCCAAACGGTCTTGTTTGTCTGCTTGACTTTTATAGGCTATGCTCAGGGGAAGCACTATAAAAATCAGATAAATAAGACATTAACAGAAAAAGTAAACCTAGAAATAAAGGTGGAAGAAAAAATGACAATACCTTCTTCTCAAACCCCGAAGTACCAGCAAGTGAATCCCAATATTCAATTTGCAGACACTTCTAAAACGAAAAAAAATAACGCCTCCTATAAACAGCATGGAGGCAAACCAAACTAAGTCGATATGAAAAAAATTCTTTTTGGCCTTTTACTTTTAAGCGCTTGCACCACAAAAAAAGAAGAAGTAGAAGAAATTCAAACGCTTGAAGTTTCTTCTCCCATTTCAGTAGATACCACCATCCAGCAGGAGTTTGTGGCGGATATTCATGCCGTTCAAAATGTGGAAATCCGTGCCCGCGTGAAGGGATATCTAGATCGAATCTTAGTCGATGAAGGAAAACAGGTCCGCAAAGGCCAAATCATGTTTACCATCAATAGCCAAGAATACGTGGCTGACTTAGCCCGCGCGAAGGCGGTTTTGAGCCAAGCTTCGGCGGAATTGAAAGCAGAGGAATTGACCTTAGTGAATACCCGCTTGCTAGTGGATAAAAATGTCATTTCGAAGAATCAATTAGCCATTTCGTTAGCGAAAGTGGATGGACTAAGGGCGAAAAGGGAAGAGGCTTTGGCCCATGTTAGAGCCGCGGAATTAAAGGTGGAACATTCGAATATTCGTGCGCCATTTGATGGTATGGTGGATCGATTGCCATTTAAGCGTGGTTCTTTGGTAGACGAAGGAACCTTGTTGACAACCTTATCTGATAACCACCATGTCTATGCCTACTTTAATGTGTCAGAACAGGAATATCTAGCCTTTAGTGCAAAAGAAGGGGTGAATAAGTCTGCAGCAGTGGATTTAGTGTTAGCGAATGGCGAAACTTATCCAGAGAAGGGTGTCGTGGAGACGATTGAAGGGGAATTTGATAAAAATACGGGAAACATTGCTTTCCGTGCTCGCTTCGCAAATCCGGCTAAATTATTACGACATGGGGCCTCCGGTAAGGTACAATTGCCTAAAAAGGTAAGTGGGTACTGGGCTATTCCGCAGAAATCTGTTTTTGAGATTCAGGAAAAAAGTTATGTTTTTGTGAAGACTCCTTCCGGCGAAGTGAAGATGAAGAATATTACGCCGGACTTGAGAATTCCGCATTTCTATTTAGTAAAAAATGGATTCTCTACGCAAGACACGGTGCTGGTAGAAGGTATTCAATTAGTGAAGCAAGGCCAAAAAATCAAGTCGACCTTCAAGCCAATGCGTCAATTATTCGCGGACTATAAAACACAATAAGATGGTACAACAATTCATCACTCGACCGGTATTGTCGATCGTTGTTTCGATCTTTATCGTGATTTTAGGGGTCATTGCAATGAAGCAATTGCCCATTACCCAATTCCCAGATATCGTACCTCCCGCAGTTACTGTAACCACTAAATATACAGGGGCGAATGCGGAGGTGTGTGCAAAAGCCGTGGTTACGCCTTTAGAGCGCGCCATTAACGGGGTGGCAGGGATGACCTATATGACCTCTGTTTCAGGAAACGACGGGACGAGTATAATTCAAGTGTATTTCGAAGTAGGGACGGACCCTGATGTGGCGGCTGTTAACGTGCAGACCCGTGTGCAAACGGTTTTGGACGAATTACCTGAGGAAGTTATCAAGGCCGGTGTGATTACGGAGAAAGAGGTGAACAGTATGCTCTTGTATGTAAACCTACTTAGTGAGGACAAGGACATCGATGAGAAGTTCATTTACAACTTTGCGGACATCAACGTTTTACCAGAGTTGAAGCGTATCGATGGGGTAGGTTTTGCAGATATTATGGGTTCTCGTGAATATGCCATGCGTATTTGGTTACACCCAGATCGCCTATTTGCCTATAAATTATCTGCGGAAGATGTCATTCAAGCGTTGCGTAATCAAAACGTGGAGGCAGCTCCGGGTAAGATAGGCGAAAGTTCGGGCAAGCATCCGCAGGCATTACAATATGTGATGCGCTACACGGGTAAGTTTACGCAGGTGACGGAATATGAAAATCTAGTCATAAAGGCGACGGAGACGGGCCAGATTTTGCGCTTGAAAGATGTAGCCGATGTGGAGTTTGGGTCGCTTGATTATGATGTACTTTCGAAAGAAAATGGTCGTCCGTCTGCGGCGATTTTATTGAAACAACGTCCGGGTTCGAACGCCGCCGAGGTAATTGAAAACGTGAAGAAGCGCTTAGCGGAGTTGAAAACGAGCACTTTCCCGCCGGGGATGGGCTTCACGATTTCGTATGACGTATCCCGTTTCTTGGATGCTTCCATTCACGAGGTAATTAAGACCTTATTAGAGGCCTTTATTTTAGTGGCGCTTGTCGTGTTTATTTTCTTGCAAGACTGGCGAGCGACCTTGGTACCTATTATTGCGGTGCCAGTTTCACTCGTAGGAACATTTACGTTTATGCTCGCTTTCGGGTTCTCGATTAATTTGTTGACCCTTTTCTCTCTGGTTTTAGCCATCGGTATAGTGGTCGATAACGCGATTGTCGTAGTGGAGGCGGTCCATGCCAAAATGGAGGAAAAAGACATGCCCGTCCTAGCCGCCACCCAAGAGGCGATGCACGAAATTTCTGGTGCGATTTTGGCGATCACTTTAGTGATGGGTGCGGTATTCGTGCCAGTGGCCTTTTTATCTGGGCCGATCGGCGTGTTTTTCCGACAATTCTCCGTTACGATGGCGATCTCGATTGCCTTGTCCGGTCTAACCGCCTTAACACTTACGCCGGCACTCTGTGTTTTGCTCTTGAAGAAACCAGAGCATCATCAAAAGGGCTGGTTAGGTAAATTCTTCCATGCCTTTAACCAGCGTTATGAGGCGATTGCGCAGAAATACCTGGTTTGGGTGGGAGCTTTGATTAGTAAGCGCCTGTTGATGTGGATGATTTTACTAGCCTCTGTTGCTGGAACGGTGGTCTTATCGGGGATTGTTCCGAGTGGATTTATTCCTTCGGAGGATCAAGGTACGCTGTATGTGAATGCGACGACTCCAGCAGGAGCTACCTTAGAGAGAACGGAGAGCGTTATGGACCAGGTGTTTAAATCCATTCAAGGAGTAGATGCCATTGAGTCTTTTTCTACTCTGGCAGGTTTTAGTTTATTAACAGATGGCTCTGGAGCCTCTTACGGAACAGGGATTATTACGTTGAAACCTTGGGAGGAACGGAAAGAGACTGTGGACGAGTTAACGGAAATCATCAGGGAGAAGACCAAAGGCATTAAAGAGGCGAGTATTCAATTCTTCCCTCCGCCAGCGGTTCCGGGTTTTGGTAATGCGTCTGGTTTTGAATTCCGGATTCAGGACCGAAGTGGATCAGGTGATTTGCAGAAGTTAGCTGCCGTATCGAATGACTTCGCGAAGAAGTTGAATGAAATGCCTGAAATTCAAAATACCTTCTCGAGTTTTGACCCTTCTTTCCCTCAGTATATGCTGGAAGTGGATCAAGAGGCAGCGGCTCAGAAAGGGGTGAATGTACTTCCTGCGATGGATAATTTACAAACCCTGCTTGGTAGTTTTTATGCGACGAACTTCATTCGTTTTGGCCAAATGTACAAAGTGATGGTGCAGGTCGATCCGCGCTACCGGGCTCATCCGGATGACGTATTGAAGTTTTATGCGAAAAACAAGGATGGAGAAATGGTGCCTTATTCCTCTTTCGTGAAGATGAAACGTGTCTATGGACCGGAGCAGTTTACCCGTTACAATATGTTTACGTCGGCGATGGTGAATGGTGAACCGGCGCCGGGCTTCAGTTCGGGTGCCGTTTTGGATATTATTCGGGCGCAAGCCGCTAAGAGTTTGCCGCGGGGATATACGCTAGAATGGTCGGGGATGACGCGGGAGGAAGATTTAGCGGGTAATCAGGCGATTTTCATTTTCGCCATCTGTCTGCTCTTTGTGTATCTCTTACTGGCGGCGCAATATGAATCCTTCCTATTGCCGTTCCCTGTACTTCTTTTCTTACCGATGGGGGCGATGGGGACCTATGCTTTCTTGTACCTATTCGGATTGCAGAACAACATTTATGCGCAAGTAGCGCTGGTGATGCTGATCGGTTTATTAGGGAAGAATGCGATTTTGATTGTGGAGTTTGCGATTGCCAAACAAAAGGAGGGAGCCTCCATCATCGAAGCCGCAAAAGAAGGGGCATTCTCTCGTTTGCGCCCTATTTTGATGACTTCCTTTGCTTTCGTGGCAGGTTTGATCCCCTTAATGGTGGCTTCTGGAGCCGGTGCCATTGGAAACCGAACCATCGGTACTGCCTCAGCGGGGGGTATGATTTTAGGGACAGTTGGAGGTTTATTAGTAATTCCGGGATTGTATGTGGTTTTCGCTACGCTCTCGGCTAAATGGTCAAAAAATGAAAAATAGTTTATATGCCTTATGTGTCGTATTTGTGCTAGGTTCCTGCACCTCAGGTCTCTTGAAGGAACAGTACAAATTGCAAGCTGAGTTAGGTACGTACCGAGATACGGAAGAGGAAAAGTCGGTGGCGGATGTACAGGAATGTTGGAAGCGAGATACCTTATTAGTGCAGTTGATTGATTCGGTATTAGTTCGCAGCAATGATATCAAGATCGGATTTCTGCAGTTAGCCATGGCAAAGGCGGATTTTGGCTACCAACGAGGTCTGCTTAAACCCACTGTTAACGGGATTATTCAGCCTAGTTTGCGTCGATTTGGAAAGTACACGATGGATGGGGTGGGAAATTACGATACGCAGTTTTCGACTAATATCACCAAAGATCAAATTATTCCTGAGCACCTTCCTGATCTTCAAATCGGTCTTCAGTCGAGCTGGGAATTGGATATTTGGGGGAAGCTAACTAAAAAGAAAAAGGCAAGCGCACTCCGTTATTTAGCTTCTGAGTCAGGTCAGCAATGGTTGATAACTTCTTTAGTGGCAGAAGTAGCCAGTTCCTATGGCCAGCTAATCGCTTTAGACAAAGAATTAGATATCTTAAAAAACAATATTGAAATTCAGCGCAAAGCTTTTGAATTAGTCCAAGTGCAGAAAGAGGCGGGTACGGTAAATGAATCGGCAGTGCAACAACTAGAGGCACAGTGGTTAAACTCCCGTGCGCAAGAAGGTAATGTGCTCCAGCAAATCACTTCCTTAGAGAATGATATTCGATTCCTTTTAAATAAGCCAACGGCAACGATTCACCGATCGAAATTCCCTTTCCAATGCGCGTTGGATACCAGTTTGTTTACTCGTTTAAAGATTGATCAATTAGGGCGGAGGCCAGATGTAAAACAGGCAAAATTAAACCTGATGGCTGCTTTTGAAACGAAAGAAAGTGCGGCATTAGCTTTGAAGCCGTCCATTGTGCTTTCTGGAATTTTAGGGGTACAAGGTTTTCAGCCGGCTTATTTATTCCAGCTCCCCGCTTCAATGGCCTATCAATTATTGGGAGGGATTACCTCCCCTTGGTTAAATAGATCTGCCATTACCTCGGAGATGTTGCGAACGGAGTCCTCCTGGAAGGCGCAGGATTTAGCCTACCAAAATGCCCTAGTCAAAGGTTATTTAGAATGGGATACGCAGGTAAAGTCGTTGACCTATTTACAAACCCAACAGCAATTAAAGCAACGCGAGGTATTACTAACAAAAGGGGCCATCAATACCGTGGGCACCTTATTTTTAACGGCAAACGCCAGTTATTTAGAGGTGTTAACAGCCCAGCAAAATGCGTTGAGATCTGAATTAGAACTATTAGAAATATCGCGTAATCAATGGATGCGCGCCATTAATTTGTATCGTGTATTAGGAGGAGGCTGGTAGAACGAGCGACTCGATCACTCTAGGGAAATCCCGGTGCTCCAATACTTGGCCTTTTTTTGCGACATCTTCTGGAGTATCACTCGGCAACACTGGGAAAGAACTCTGGAAGATGGTTGCACCTTCATCATAATGCTCGTTTACATAGTGAATCGTGATTCCCGATTCCTTCTCTCCAGCCGCCACAACAGCCTCATGTACGAAATGACCGTACATGCCTTTGCCGCCAAATTTGGGCAATAAAGCGGGATGAATATTCACAATACGTTGTGGGAATGCCTTCACGAAATCGGCTGGAATTAACCACAAGAAGCCGGCTAAAATGATCCAATCTGTTCGTAGGGATTGAACTTCTTTCAACACCGTTCCGTTCTTATAAGATTCTCGGTCAAAAACCCGGCAAGGTACGCCTAGTCGTTCTGCGCGCTGAATGATGCCTGCAGTGGGGTTATTGCAATAGATGTGGGTGATTTGAACTTGGTCGGAACCTTTGAAATGTTCGATAATTTTTTCGGCATTAGAACCCGAACCAGAAGCAAATAAGACGAGATTTTTCAAAGGTTATCAGTTGTTTAATACAAATTTACATTCTTTCAGCTAAATTTAGCGTATGAAAATAGGGATCGTTTGTTATCCGACGTATGGCGGAAGTGGTGTGGTGGCGACTGAATTAGGTAAGGCTTTGGCCTTAGCGGGTCATCAGGTGCACTTTATTACGTATACGCAACCCCCGCGTTTGGATATTTTCTCGGAAAATATCTTCTACCACGAAGTTTCGGTGGCTTCTTATCCTTTATTTGAATACCTGCCTTATGAGTCTGCCTTAGCCAGTAAGATGGTGGATGTGACGATTAACGAGAAGTTGGATTTAATCCACGTGCATTATGCGATTCCTCATGCTTCGGCGGCTTATTTAGCCAAGCAGATTTTGAAATACAAAGGTATTCACGTGCCAGTCATTACGACTTTGCACGGTACGGATATTACTCTCGTAGGTCGCGACCCCTCTTTCGAGCCGGTGGTTACCTTCTCGATTAATGAATCCGATGGGGTGACGGCGGTATCGGAGAGTTTGAAAAACGATACCTACGATGAGTTTGAGATCTTAAGTCATATCGAAGTTATTCCGAATTTTATTGATCTTCATCGGTTCCAAAAACGCCCACACGAACACTTTAAAAAATCCCTCTGTCCTAACGGAGAGAAGCTGTTGATGCACACCTCGAACTTTCGTAAAGTGAAGCGTATCGAGGATATCGTGAAGGTATTTGCGCTCGTTCGCAAAAAGATTCCTGCGAAATTAGTCTTGATAGGCGATGGTCCGGAGCGTTCAGGTATTGAGGCTCTGTGCCGCGAACTGGAAGTGCAATGTGATGTACGTTTCCTAGGTAAGATGGATGGAATCGAGGAGGCACTATCGCTAGCAGATCTGTTCTTATTGACCTCCGAAAAAGAGAGTTTTGGATTAGCTGCTTTAGAGGCAATGGCTTGCGAAGTTCCTGTGATTTCGTCGAATGCCGGAGGTATTCCAGAGGTAAATATTCACGGTGAAACTGGTTTTGTGAGTGAGATCGGGGATGTAAAAGATATGGCTGCGAATGCCATCAAAGTACTTTCAGATCCCGAATTACATGAAAAAATGAAGGCGAATGCCTTAGCGCGAGCAAAAGAATTTGATATTGTAAAGATCCTCCCTTTGTACGAAAAGTACTACGAGCGCATCACGTCTAAGAGCTGGAAATTCCCTAAGCAAAACGATTAACGTTGCTGGTATCTGTGCAGGTGTCTACTAATTCTAGCATCGTTTTGCGGGATAAAGGGTCTTGAAACGAGGGAGCAATCTCCACTAAAGGAGTCAAGATAAATTTACGCTCCGCAATCCGCGGATGAGGAATGGTTAAGTCTGCTTCTGCAATCACTACATCACTGTAATAAAGTATGTCAAGATCAAGTGTTCTTGGTCCCCAGCGCTCTTTTCGTTCTCTGCCAAATTCCTTTTCAATGGCTAACATTTCAGTTAAACAGGCTTGCGGAGCAAGGCTTGTACTCACTAAAATAACCTGATTCAGAAAGTCCGCTTGTGGGATGGGACCCCAGGCTTCGGTTTGGTAAATCGACGAGTAAACGGATATCTTTCCTATTTTTTTTTCAATAAGCGGGTAGGCACCCTCGAATATTTCCCGGGTATTTCCTAGATTGCCGCCTAAAGAGAGGAAGAGCTGATTGATCATCTTTTAAAATTACTAATTTCTGCGCTATGCACCCGAATTATTCTGTGGAGGATTTAGAACCCGGCATGCTTTTGTTAGCCGAACCCTTCTTAGAGGACCCGTCGTTTCATCGGTCGGTGATTTTGCTGTGCGAGCACACGACGGCGCATTCCTTCGGCTTAGTATTGAATAATAAGCAGGAAATTGTCTTTGATTCCTTTGTAGACGAGAAGGTGCTGGAGGATGTCCCTTTGTATTCTGGCGGGCCGGTTGATCCTACGATTATGCAGTTTGTGCACCGTAGGCCGGATTTAATTCCGGATGGGGTGCTGATAGGACCCGGGATTTATTGGTCTGGGAGCTTCGAGGTCGCGATTGATAAGGTCGTGGCGGGGGAGATTGGTTTTGATGAAATCAAGTTTTTTATCGGCTATTCAGGTTGGGGAGCCGGGCAATTAGAGCGCGAGGTACGGTCGAATGCGTGGATTTTGCATCCGGGGAATGATAAATTGGTTTTTGATGAATCCCACGAGTCGTTGTGGCGGAAGATTATGTATGCCAAAGGCGGGGATTTCAGAGTTCTTTCCACTTATCCAGACGATCCAAATTTAAACTAGGATATTCTCGCCCAGTTCGTGGTGTCTTTGCGCTGGGAGCGGACTTGTTCGCGGATCATTTGGTAGCCTGGCTTTTCGAGGTTAGGATCTTCTTCTAAGATTTTTTGTGCTGTTTCTCTAGCTACTTTCAATATTTCTCCATCCTTCGAAAGATCAGCGATCATCAGGTCGATGGCGCCACTTTGGCGAGTGCCGGAAATATCTCCCGGACCACGTAATTGTAAATCGACTTCTGCGATCTCGAAACCATTATTCGTTTTCACCATCGTATCGATGCGCTTCTTCGTATCTGCTGATATTTTATAGCCCGTCATTAAGATGCAATAACTTTGTTCTGCACCTCGACCTACGCGGCCTCTTAGCTGGTGTAATTGGGATAGTCCGAATCGTTCCGCGCTTTCAATGATCATGATGGAGGCATTCGGAACGTTTACCCCTACCTCGATGACCGTGGTTGCCACCATAATCTTGGTTTCGTTTTTCACGAAGCGAGCCATTTCAATATCCTTGTCTGCTGGCTTCATCTTTCCGTGCAAGATGCCCAAAGGTACCTCCGGGAAGGCTCTCGAAATACTTTCATAACCATCCATTAGGTCTTTGAAGTCCATTTTTTTTTTTTTTTTTATCAAGGGATATACGATGTATATCTGGCGACCTTTGCTTAACTCGTTTTGAATGAATCCAAAAACCTGCAAGCGGTGGCTATCGTAGCGATGCGTGGTCTGGATAGGCTTGCGGCCCACGGGTAATTCGTTAATTATCGAAATATCTAAATCTCCGTACAATGTCATCGCTAAAGTCCTGGGAATCGGCGTCGCCGTCATCACCAAAATGTGCGGATGAAACTCCTTATTTTTATCCCAGAGCTTGGCTCTTTGCGCCACCCCGAAGCGGTGTTGTTCATCGATGATGCACATACCTAGATTCTTAAACTGGACCGAATCCTCGAATAAAGCGTGTGTGCCCACTAAAATTTGTAATTTCCCCGACTGCAAATCCTCGTGCAGCCCCACGCGATCCTTCTTCTTCACAGATCCTGTCAACTTCGCAATTGTTAAGCCCAATAAGTCCGCGAACTTCTTCAGACCTTGGTAATGCTGATCGGCTAAAATCTCCGTAGGTGCCATCAAGCAGGCCTGTGTCCCGTTATCAATCGCCAACAGCATCGAAATAAACGCCACAATCGTCTTTCCTGAACCGACATCGCCCTGCAATAAACGGTTCATCTGTTGCCCCGATCGCATATCTGCGAAAATCTCCCGAATCACCTGCTTCTGCGCATTCGTTAATTCGAAGGGCATGTGCTCTTGGTAGAACTTGGTTAAAAGGGCAGCGGAAGAAAAAACTTGACCTGGGAAAGCCACTTTGCGTATCAAGTTCTGCTTAATCAGACGTAGCTGATTGTAGAAAAGTTCTTCGAATTTGAGTCGTCGTCTAGCTTGGTGTAGCCAGTTTTCGCTTTGAGGTAAATGAATATGGTACAGCGCCTCTTGCTTCGAAATCAGTTTAAACTGGGTGGTAACCTCAGAAGGAAGCGTCTCTCGAATGTAAGGAAACGCGATTTCTAATAGGTTTTTCTGCAGCGTTGCGATGGCCTTGCTATCGATGTATTTCTTCCGCAGTTTCTCGGTTAATGGATAGACAGGCTGGAAATATTTTCCTGTAGCTTGTTCGCCCTTGTAGACCTCCATCTCTGGATGCGTCATCTGCAGCTGTCCATTGAAGCTGGTGGGCTTGCCGTAAAAAAGGTAGTCGACTCCAGTGTTTAAGGACTTTTCGAGCCATTTGACTCCCTGAAACCAAACGATTTCAATGCAGCCCGTGGCATCGCAAACTTGTGCGACGATGCGCTGGCGATGGCCTGCGCCTATTTTTTCTTTGAAACGGATCCGGCCGATGAACTGTGCGTGGTCCATGTCGTCTGTGATCGAGGCGATGGGATGAACCAGGGTTCTGTCTTCGTAGCGGAAGGGAAAGTATTGAATTAAGTCGCCGTAAGTAAACATCCCGAGTTCCGTCTGTAATAGCGTCAGCTTCGCGGGGGTCATCCCACGGAGTTTGGCTAAATCAGTATCGAAAAAAGCTACGAGCGACATAGACGAAAAATTTTGTGAATTTAGGTATATTTACAGAACGATTGCGAAAATAACCCCAAACATGAAGAGTTTTTTAGATCAAGAATTTGAATCCGATGGCTTTGTGCTGAGCAATGTCGAGGATTTATTGAATTGGGCGAGGGCTAGCTCGCTTTGGCCGATGAGTTTTGGTTTAGCGTGTTGCGCGATCGAAATGATGCAGGCTTTTGCGTCAGGTTATGATTTGGATCGTTTTGGGGTGTTTCCTCGGCCTTCCCCGCGTCAATCCGACGTGATGATTGTGGCCGGAACCGTGACCTTTAAAATGGCGGATCGCATCCGTCGCCTTTACGAGCAAATGCCAGAGCCTCGTTACGTGATTTCGATGGGTTCTTGTGCTAATTGCGGGGGTCCTTATTGGGAGCACGGTTACCATGTGGTGAAAGGAGTGGATCGGATTATTCCCGTGGACGTGTATGTTCCAGGTTGCCCACCGCGTCCAGAGGCCCTTTTAGGTGGCATCATTAAATTACAAGAGAAGATTAATCAGGAAAGTCTAGTTGCGCCTAAACGCATTCTAGCAGCCATAAATAAATAAGATGGATGTAGCATCGATCAAAGATTTAGTTCAAACGCAATTCCAATTCGAAGTCGAATGGGAAGAGGAGATGGGGCGTTTGACCTTGCCGGCGGAGCATATTTTGCCGGTTTGTGAATTTCTTTGGAAGAATCCGTCCACCTATTTTGATTCCCTTTCTTGCCTGACGGCTATCGATCAGGGTCCAGAAGCGGGCAAAATGGAAGTCATTTATACCCTCTATTCTATTCCAAATCACGTGACTATGCATTTGCGCGTGATGTTAGATCGGGAAAAGCCTTCGGTATCCTCTGTATCATCTGTCTGGAGAACAGCGGATTGGCATGAGCGCGAGGCCTTTGATTTTTATGGAATTCAATTCGAAGGGCATCCCGATTTGCGCAGAATATTGCTTCCAGAGGACTGGGAGGGACATCCATTGCGCAAAGATTACGTGGAGCAAACCAAATACCACGGTATACAAGTGAAATCTTAATGAAAATAGCCGGATTTACATTTATTCGAAATGCGGTGAAGAACGATTATGCAATCGTAGAAGCCATCACGTCCATTTTACCCATCTGCGACGAATTTGTAGTGGCGGTGGGGGCGTCGGAAGATGAGACTTTGGCCTTAATTCAAAGCATTCCTTCAGATAAAATCAAGATTGTGGAGACGGTATGGGATGATACGAAACGCGAAGGTGGTGCCACTTTTGCCCTAGAAACAGATAAAGCCTTACAAGCCATCTCGAAAGACATCGACTGGGCCTTCTATATTCAAGGGGACGAATGCGTGCACGAGGATGACTTGCCTATCGTCAAGTCTGCGATGGAGGCAAATTTAAGCGATAAAAACGTCGAAGGATTGCTTTTTCATTACCGACATTTCTATGGATCTTACCAGCATGTGGCCATTTCGAGACGCTGGTATCGAAGAGAAATTCGGGTGGTGAAAATGCATCCAGGTGTTCATTCTTACAAGGATGCCCAGGGCTTCAGAAAGGATGGCAACAAGATGAAAGTGAAGCTGATTCCAGCATATGTCAACCATTATGGCTGGGTAAAACCGCCCGAAGGCCTGAACAATAAAGTGCGTAATTTCACTCAATTCTACCACGACGATGCTTGGTTAGCGGAAAACGTGCCCGCAGATTACCAATTTGATTATGGTAATGCGGAACGACTTTTCCGTTTTGAGGGAACACATCCTGCCGTGATGGCGGATCGCGTGGCTCGCTCGAACTGGCCATTCTATTTCGATCCTGTTGAACTAGAGAAGAAAATGAGCTTGCGTCGTAAAATCTTACAGAAAATCGAGGACCTCACGGGATACCGCGTCGGGGAATATAAAAACTACCGCCTGCTGTAATGGAAGAGTCGATTCAATTTTTCCCTGCTACCAAGGCGCCTCAAAAGCCTTATTTCTCGATTCTCATCCCGAGTTGGAACAATCTGGCTTACCTGCAATTATGTATCGCAGCTATTAGAAAACACTCCACCACTTCGTATGAAATCATTCTGCATCTGAATGAAGCGAAGGATGGTTCGAAAGAATGGGTGGAATCACAGGAAGATATCGCCTTTTCCTACAGCCCCATCAATGTGGGCGTTTGCTATGCGATGAACGCTATGGTGAAACTAGCACGCGCGGATTATTTCTTGTATTTGAATGACGATATGTATGTGCTGCCTAATTGGGATGGGTTTTTACAGGAAGAAATTCAATGCATCGGACATACAGAAGTCTTTTTATCCGCCACTGCCATAGAGCCTAAAGCCCAAAGCGCTTGCTCTATCCAAGCCGATTTCGGCCGGTCGATTGCCACTTTCGAAGAGGCGAGATTACTAGAAACCTACGAATCTTTGCCTTTCCAGGATTGGCAAGGAGCGACATGGCCACCTAATGTGGTGCACCGTTCTTTGTGGGATAAAGTGGGAGGGTATTCGAATGAATTCACCCCTGGGATGTACTCTGACCCCGATTTTTCGATGAAATGCTGGAAGGCGGGAGTTCGTTTGTTCAAGGGGATTTCACGGAGTAGAGTGTATCATTTTGGGTCCATTTCCGTGAAACGAGTAAAGCAGAACAAAGGCTATTATCAGTTTATCCGAAAATGGGGGATGACTTCGTCCACCTTATCGAAATACTATTTAAGAAGAGGCGACCGCTTCGATGGTCCCTTAGTACAACGTCCAATTCCGGTGACAGTTCAGTTGAAAAATCTGTATTACCGCCTGAGTCTTCCGTTTAGAAAATAGAGAAGAGGAGTTTGAAACTGTAGAGGAAGCTACTCAATTCGGATTTCCCCTTGTAGGATAGCATTGCTCGATGGTGTTTTGCGACGCTTAGGAATCTTCTGACACGTGCTGCGAGGCTTTTGGAAGCAAAATCCTGAGCTAATTCCTGCAAAATTTTGCGTTCCGCACCGTTAGGACAACGTTCCGCGAGTAAATTGAGCCTTTTAACAATCCGCGCATTCCGCTCCTCCCGTGTGTTATAATTTTTCTTTCCCTTGCTTAAATCAGCCCCCATCGTGTTTGAACTATGTTGGCGGTAATTCACCAAAGTCGCAGGGAAATAGCTAACTCCATTTAGGGCAGCCGCTGCAAAACCTAAAATATAATCGTGTCCGACATAATCCGGGAAAGGTAAGGCGACGTCGATGATTTCGCGCTTGAAAAGCATGGCGTGTCCCATGGCTTTGGTCCCAAAAACATAGTGCAACGCACTCGGATAATCACCTAACTGATTTCGATCGGAGAATTTTCCGGTTACATGGCCGTCCGAATTCGTCAAAGCAGAATCCGCATAAATCATGGAATTCCGACCGATGCCAGCGGCCAACAAACTGATTTTATTCGGCATCCAAACGTCGTCCTGGTCTGATAAAGCGATTAATTCCCCCTTAGCCTCCCGAATACCTCGCTCGAAAGTGGCTAAAAGTCCTTGATTTACTGGATTTGTGACCAAGCGAATGCGCTCGTCTTGCGAGGCGTACTGTTGCAGAATCACATGACTCCCGTCTGAAGAGGCGTCGTCCACAAAAATAAATTCCAATGACGGATAACTCTGCGCGAGCAAACTGTCCACCTGTTCCCGGAGGTATTTCTCCCCGTTGTAGGTGGCCATCACAATGGAAATTAAGGGTGACATTCGGAGTAGTTTCTGAAAATTGTCGTAATTTGACCAAAATTTTGATAAAAAGCCGCATTGAAAACATATTTTCGCTTATTAAGCTATGCCGTTTCGATCCGTAAGTATGTGTTTCCATACTTCGGTTTTTCCTTGCTAGCGAGTTTGTTTGGCATCTTAAATTTTACCTTGCTGATCCCTTTATTGAACGTTTTGTTCAATCAATCAGCTCCGGAAAACATTCAGATTTACCGCGTTTTACCCGCTTTTTCACTAACGCCTACGTATTTCTCCTTCTTGTTTAATCACTATTTCTACGGTGCGCTGGAGGATTTTGGACGAATAGGAGCGCTGAAATATGCCTGTGGGGCCATCATGGTTTCTGTAATCTTGTCGAATTTCTTTCGTTATTTTTCCCAAAGAGTCTTAAAAACCGTCGAAGCCGATACCATCGCCTCTTTACGCCAAGCCGTTTTTGAGCGGGCCATTCGCCTTGACCTAAGCTATTTCACGGAGCAGAAAAAAGGGAACCTGATGTCGCGTTTAACCACGGACGTGCAGGAGGTGGAAAACAGTATTGGTCGCGCATTCACGGCGACTTTTAAAGAGATTTTTACACTGATTTTATTCTTCGTTTTCCTAGCAAGTATGTCGGTGAAATTAACGTTGTTTTCGTTGATTATTTTACCTCTTTCAGGTTCAGTCATTGCGACGATTACGAGACATTTACGCCGCGCCGCAGGAGAAGTGCAGCAGCATTTGAGTGGAATTATCAGTTTGTTGGATGAAACCTTCGGAGCCATGCGCGTGGTGAAGGCTTTCAGAGCGGAGAAGATGATGGATGCGCGTTTTCAAGCCGGAAATGATCGCTACCGGAATTCCCTTTTGAAGATGGTGTTTCGCCAAGAATTAACCTCTCCTACCTCCGAAAGTTTAGGGGTTTTAGTGGTGACCGGCATCTTATTGTATGGGGGTAGTTTAGTTATCAATGGGGAAGGTGAACTGAGTGCTTCGACGTTCATTGCCTTTATTGCGACTTTTTCACAGGTAATGCGTCCTGCGAAAGCGATTGCGGATGCCTTTAGTGGGATTCAGCGTGGAGTGGCTTCGGCGGACAGAATTATTGAAATACTCGATACGGAATCTGAAATCGTAGCCGAGGAGCCAATCCAGCAGGTGAAGGAATTTACCGATAAAATCAGTTTCGAGGCGGTTGGTTTTGAATATGTGAAAGGGCGCTCCGTGTTAAAAGAAGTGAGTTTTGATATTCCCAAAGGAAAAACAATTGCCCTCGTAGGAGCTTCTGGTGGCGGTAAATCGACTTTGGCGGATCTTTTACCGAGATTCTATGACCCATCGAATGGGAAGATTACACTCGATGGCATTCCGTTGAAAAACATTCCTTTGGATGATTTAAGAGGTTTAATGGGCATTGTGACCCAGGAATCGGTTTTATTTAACGATACCATTTTCAATAACATCGCTTTTGGGACAGAGGCTAGCTTAGCGGAGGTCGAGGCGGCGGCAAAGATTGCGAATGCCCATGATTTTATTTCGGCGAATCCGGAAGGATACGAGACTGTGATAGGGGATCGAGGCTCGAAATTATCAGGCGGCCAAAGACAACGTATCTCCATCGCCCGCGCCGTTCTCAAAAATCCACCGATTTTAATTCTAGACGAAGCGACCAGTGCACTGGATAACGAATCAGAGAAACTTGTTCAGGAGGCATTGAGTCATTTGATGGAAAACCGGACGGTGCTCGTTATCGCCCATCGCCTTTCTACGATTCAGCACTCAGACCAGATTTTAGTGGTACAGCAAGGTGAAATCATCGAACGCGGCACCCACGAGGAGTTGATGAAGATCGAGAAAGGGGCCTATGCGGTTTTGGCACAAGGTATTACAGCCTAATTTTTACACATTTTATTAGCTTATCCGTTCGCAAAAAAGTAATTTTGCAAGCGATTTTATATACAAATATTCGTTTCTAAATACCATGTCACAAGCACAATTAGCCCAAAGAATTCAAGCATTAGAAGAATCATCTACGTTAGGGATGACGAAAAAAGCGCGCGAATTAGCAGCCCAAGGTCACAAAGTAATCAGTCTTTCTGTAGGAGAGCCAGATTTTAAAACACCTGCTCACATCTGTGAGGCGGCGAAAAAGGCGATTGATGATGGTTTTCACGGGTATTCACCAGTGGCTGGTTATCCTGACTTGCGCTTGGCGATTGCGAATAAATTAAAGCGTGATAATAACTTAGAGTGGGGTTCAGAAAACATCGTCGTGAGCACGGGTGCAAAGCACTCTTTAGCAAACGCGATTGCAGCCTTAATTAACCCAGGTGACGAAGTAATCATCTTCTCTCCTTACTGGGTTTCTTACTCTGAGATGGTGAAATTAGCGGAAGGTACTTCGGTGGTCGTTCAAGGGGCTTTTGACAATAATTTCAAAGTAACTCCAGAGCAATTCGAAGCAGCCATCACGCCTAAAACGAAGATGGTGATGTTCGCATCGCCTAACAACCCGACAGGATCGGTTTACACAGAATCAGAATTACGTGATATCGCGAATGTGGTAGCGCGTCATGAAAATATCTTTGTCTTAGCGGACGAAATCTACGAGTACATCAACTTTACACAAGGTGGTCACTTCTCGATCGGTTCTATTCCAGAAATCAAAGAGCGCGTTATCACGGTAAACGGGGTAGCGAAAGGCCATGCGATGACGGGATGGAGAATTGGATTTATCGCAGCAGCAAAATGGATCGCTGACGGTATCGAAAAATTACAAGGTCAAGTAACGTCAGGTACGAACTCTATCGCTCAAAAAGCGGCAGTAGCGGCCTTCAACGGTAGCTTAGTTCACGCTTACGAAATGAAAGCGGCCTACGATCGCCGCCGTAAATTAGTAGTAGAAAAATTACGTGAGATCCCGGGTTTCAAAGTAAATATGCCGGATGGCGCGTTCTATGCGTTCCCTGATATTTCGTATTATTTCGGAAAGACGGATGGCACCACGGTGATTAAAGACTCAGATGATTTCTGTTCTTGGTTATTAGCGGATGCTTTTGTGGCTACGGTTGCTGGTTCAGGTTTCGGCGCACCAGATTGTATGCGTATTTCTACGGCTGCTGCAGATGAGCAATTGGTAGAAGCTTGCGATCGCATTAAAGCGGCGGTTGCAAAATTAAAATAACATGGGAATCGCGTCCATACTCATCTTCCTTGCCGGCTACTTAGCCATCGCTTTCGAGCATCCATTGAAGATTAACAAGACCGCCTCTGCTTTAGTAACAGGCGTTCTAGTGTGGACCATGTATGCGATTTCGACGGGTTCAACCACCGAATTAGGACATCACTTAGCCTCGACCTCGGAGATATTATTCTTCTTGTTAGGCGCAATGACCCTGGTAGAATTAGTGGATGCCCACAATGGATTTTACTTCGTTTCGAGATTAATAAAAACAGATAAGGTGATTAAACTGCTTTGGATAGTGGGTTTGATCACCTTTTTTATGTCTGCCGTTCTAGACAATTTGACCACTGCGATCGTGATGGTCACCTTGCTTCGGAAGTTGATAAGCAACAAGGAAACACGCAAATATTTTGTTGGAATCGTAGTCATCGCAGCGAATGCAGGTGGTGCTTGGTCACCCATCGGCGATGTGACGACGACGATGTTGTGGATCGGTGGCCAAATATCAGCAACAGGCATTGTTCAAAGTTTATTTTTACCCTCTTTACTTTCTTTATTTGTTCCATTGGCCGTTGCCTCTTATGTCTTGAAAAATCAGGCGATTGGAAAATCTGAGGCCACAGTGCAATTAACACCACTGGAGCAAAGAGACGGTAAAATTATGCTTTTTGCGGGTGCAGGCTCTTTATTAGGCGTTCCTGTATTCAAAACGTTAACGCATTTACCTCCCTATATGGGCATCTTATTAGCCTTGGGTTTAGTTTGGATACTTTCTGAAATTTTGCATTCGGAGAAAGACGAGGAGGCGAAGAAACATTTGAGTGTGGGTTATGCGTTGACTAAAATAGATACGTCGAGTATCCTCTTCTTTTTAGGCATCTTATTAGCGATTGGAGGGTTAGAGTCCTTTGGTTATTTGCATGCGCTTTCGGATCAATTAGCCACTACTTTTGGGAATCAAAACCTGATTGTAACCATCATCGGATTAGCTTCTTCCGTAGTGGATAACGTGCCTTTAGTGGCTGCGACGATGGGGATGTATTCTTTGACTGATTTCCCGATGGACCACGAGATGTGGGAATACCTGGCCTTTTGTGCAGGTACGGGCGGAAGTATCCTCATTATAGGATCTGCGGCGGGTGTAGCCGTGATGGGAATGGAGAAAATCGAATTTGGCTGGTACTTAAAGAAAATCGGTTTTCTGGCTTTATTAGGTTACTTCGCAGGTGCCGGCTTGTATCTTCTGTTACACTAAAATCCAATCGACATACTGGCGCCATAATAAGCGGGAGCCACCTGAGGAGTCAGGGTGAAGCGATTCAGCTTTTGCCATTGATGGCGCACTTTCGGGTACAAAATATAGGCTAATTCTGCCGAAGCGATGCCTATCGCAGAACCCATCAACACATCCGTTACCCAATGTTTATTGTTTGCGATGCGCAAAGCACCCGTGGCTGTGGCCAAGGTATAACCGGCGATCACAAATTCCGGGTGCGTGTCTCGATACTCATGTGCTAAAACAGTCGCTCCGAAAAAGGCGGTTGCTGTATGACCCGAAGAAAAAGTTTTTTCCGTCCCGTCTGGTCTTGCCTCCGTGATCGCAGCCTTCAGGCCATGTGTAGCCGCCACATAAATGCCTGTGCCTAAAAGGAAAACACCCGCTTGATCGAAGGCTTTCTCTTCATTTTGGTATTCAAAGATATTTAGACCCACATACATTGCTGCAGGTCCATATTGAATATAATCGTCCAAAGGTGTCACCTGACCCGCTGCCACAATTTTTGTTTGAATTTTTTTAGCAAATGGATTATAAGTAATGCCACTCGCAATGCCGAGAGCTAAGGGAGTTTTCCACTTTTTAAAAGAGGGTTTTTCTGCCTGAACCGCGAGCGAAAACAAACAAAGTAGGGCGATTAATCTCATTATTTTTCGGCTAAAAGGCTTTGGATGGTATGTTCAAAATCGGCGATCCAGTCTGCGTAATATTTTCCGGTACCCGGTCCAGAGAATCCAGTGTGAATTTCACGTACGATACCTTTTTTGTCGATGATGAAAGTGGTGGGATAACCGTTCATTTGGCTTAACATAGGGAGCACCTGCGCGATAGTTTTTTCGTCGGGAGTTCCGGCGAAAAGGAGGGGATAGGTGATGCCGATTTTCTTTTGGAAACTATCCATCTTCGGTCCTGAAATCTTGATATCGGGGGAGTATTCAAAGGCTAGGCCCAAAACCTCTACTCCTTTGCTTTGGTATTTTTTATAAAACGGCGCTAAATAACGCGATTCATCCAAGCAGTTAGGGCACCAAGATCCCATCAATTCAATCACGACCACCTTGTTCTTAAAGCGTTCATCTTTCAGGCTAATTTGTTCGCCTTTCGTCGTCGGAAGTTGGAAATCAATGCGATCGAATCCAGGTTTCAAGAAAGTTAATTTCTTTAGGTCAGGAAGTGTAGCATTCGGATCTAATTTTGCTTCTACCGTTCTCACTCCACTTAAACCGGACGTAAATCGACCCTTCAAAGAAGAACCGTTCACTTTCGCTTTCAATAAATACAAACCACTGCCATCGAAATAGCTAAGTAAAAGACTGTCCCCACTCACGTTTCCTTGTAGGAAGCGATAATCTCCAGATGTACGCAAAAAAGTACCAGTTACGGCCGATCCTTTTTGTTCGAATACACCCACGCCAGGGCTGTGATTTGTGGCATCACTGAAGAAGTCCGCCATCCATTTGCCACTTACGTTAACGGTGGCTGGCTGTAGGTTTTGGAACCGCTCAGATGATCCTGCTAACGCAGAAATTGGTAATCTAAAGGCTGTTTTCCCATTTCTCTTTTTCACATAATAGCCCTTCATTTCGGTGCTTTTTGTCACTGCTAAAACGACTTCAGAATCATATAAATCGAGTGGCAATACGAGAGAATCAGCTCTGAAAAAGGAATTTCCTAAGGAGAATTTTTCTGCTCCGTTCACTAATTTGATATCCAATTCGCCAGCGTTGCTCGTCGAATTGACTTCGAAATTAAGAGGTAATGCGCCGCCATGCGTGCTAATTTCAGCTCTCCAAATACCCGAAACCGGAGTCTGTGCGAAACTAAATAGGGGGGCAAATACGAGGGCAAATAGGATCTTTTTCATGTGTAAAATGAGACGGCGTTTAAGCAAAGATACGCGTTCGAAACTTGTCACAAAAAAATCCACTACAAATTCACAATTTGATGGCATAGCCGGGGGATAATTTGTATTTTTGTTTTCATCCAAAATTATGCCAGAAAACACCTATCATACCTCCGTCATGTTGCACGAATGCATCGATGGTTTACGCATTGATCCTGCGGGAACCTATGTCGATGTAACCTTTGGTGGAGGGGGGCATTCGAAGGCTATTTTAGCCAAGCTCGGTCCTGAGGGCAGGTTGTTTTCTTTTGATCAAGATCCCGATGCCTGGGAACAGGCAGAGAAGATTGAAGATGAGCGTTTGACGCTTATAACGGCTAATTTCCGCTATTTAGAGAAGTATTTACGTTTGCATCGGGTGAAGCAAGTGGATGGTATTTTAGCTGATTTTGGGGTTTCCTCGTTTCAATTGGATGCACCAGAACGGGGTTTTTCGATTCGTTTCGATGGACCACTGGATATGCGCATGGGGCCTTCTGCCTCGATGACGGCGGCGGAGTTGTTGAATGGCTATTCGGCCACAGAATTGCAACGGATTTTGGGTATGTATGGGGAGGTGAAGAATGCTCGAACTTTGGCCCAAGCTATCATTCAAGCTCGGACGAGAAAACCGCTCGAAACAACACAAGAATTTAAAGAAATTTTGAATAAATTAGCTCCTAAACACCGGGAGTTTAAATACTTCGCTCAGGTCTTTCAGGCGATTCGAATTGAAGTGAATCAAGAGTTAGCGGTGATCGAAGAATTTTTAGCTCAGGTGCCTGTGGTTTTAAAGCCGGAGGGAAGGCTAGTGGTGATGTCGTTTCACTCGCTGGAGGATCGACTAGTGAAGAATTTTATTAAAGCGGGTAATGTGGAAGGGAAAGAAGACAAGGATTTATTCGGTGTGGTGCACAGGCCGCTCGAATCAGTGATTAGAAAACCCATTACCGCTTCAGAAGAAGAATTGAAAATCAATCCGCGCTCGCGAAGTGCGAAATTAAGAATAGCGTCTAAAATTTAACATGGCTACACCGATCGAACCTACGGAAGGAGGACCTAAACGAATCTCATCGCCTAAAAAAGAGGGGATCTTTGATTCTGTATTCAATATTGACTATTTCACAGGTGGGGAGCTACCGGTGATGTGGGTGAAGCGAATCGCCTTTGTGGCGTTTTTGACCCTCATCAATATTTACTACTCCATGTTAGCGGACGGAAAATTGCATCAGATTCAAAAGGAAAAAAGTGCTTTAGAAGAAGATCGAGCTGATTATACAACCCAAAAAGCGGAGTATATGAAGGTGAGCAAGCAAAGCAATTTAGAGGAAACCTTGAAGCGCTACCAAATAGGTGTCAGCACGATTCCACCTACTAAAATCATCATTCAAGTCAATAAAGAAAAATAATGGCGAAGGAGAAAAGACCTAATATTCGGGGCTTAATTACAAGACGTTTCTATACGTTTTTCATTATCATTTTGGCCGTTTTCTTGTATTTGCTTTTTAGCCTTTACAAGGTTGTTGTGTTGAAAGGACCTAAATTCCGTTCAGAGGCGATGGCTACTTACGTGAAGAAGCGCAAGATCGAGGCGACTCGGGGAAATATTTATTCCGATGACGGGAGTTTACTGTCTACTACTTTGCCCAAATACCGCTTAGGCATGGACCCTTCCGTACTTACCGGGAATGCGAAGGCCGACGAATTTTACAAGCAACATATCGATGGATTAGCAGCAGCCTTATCGAACTTCTTCAAGGATCGCACGGCAGAGGAATACAAAGAGAAAATTTCGGCGGCTAGAAAAAGTGGACGCACGTATTTGTTGTTGAACAATCGTTTGTTGGACTTCCAGGAGAAAAAGAAAGTATTAAGCTTCCCTTTGTTCAAAGAGGCAAAGAATTCGAATAAGTCCGGGGTTGTTTTCGATAAGATTAATGTGCGCTATGCGCCTTTCGGCCAAATGGCCTACCGTACTGTCGGATATTTAAAGGACTTACGAGATAAAGGACGCGTGGGGATTGAGAATAGTTTCGATAAGGAATTGCGGGGAGAGTTTGGGGAAGGGATGTTCGAGAAAATGGACAATAATACTTGGCGTCCTGAACCGGGCGATGAGCCTAAATTACCGGTGGCTGGGGTAGACCTACATTCGACCATCGACATTAATATCCAAGAGATCGTGGAAACGGCCCTTTTGAACGGGATGAAAATATTCAAAGGGAATTATGCCGTAGCGATTGTGATGGAAACATCGACGGGTAAGATTAAAGCCTTGTCGAATATCGCGGCGAATCCATTATCCCCAACAGGCTATTCAGAGACTTACAATTATGCCTTGTTAGAGGCCCGTGACCCGGGTTCTGTATTTAAGTTGCCTTCTATCATGGCGGTATTAGAGGAAAAGAATTATCCGTTGACGAAGATGGTGAATACGGGAGATGGAAAGTTTCGTCTATACAATGGCGTGATGTCTGATTCTCACCCATTAGGCACTATTTCGCTGGAACAAGTCATTGAAAGTTCTTCGAACGTGGGGACGATGAAATTGGTTCAGGAGGCTTTTGGGACAACAAATAATGAGAAGTTTTATAATTACTTGAAGAAATATCACCTGATCGAGTCCCTTGATTTTCAATTAAAGCCGAGCAGGAAACCCGTTTTCCCGGTGCCGGCGAAATGGGATGGATTACAGCTTTTGTGGTCATCTGTGGGTTATTCAACGCAGTATACGCCTTTGCAGATTTTAGCTTTTTACAATGCTGTAGCGAATAATGGCTATTGGGTTCAACCGCTGATCGTGAGTAAAGCCACTCGTGGAGATGAGGTCGTGATTGACTACACCGCTTCCCAAGTACGGGATTCGAAACCTTTGTGTTCTCCAGAAACCCTACAAAAACTGAGAATCATGTTAGAGGGGGTAGTGACGAAAGGTACAGCTAATAATATCAAAGGTTCTGTATACGGTATCGCAGGGAAAACAGGTACCGCTCAACGTACGGTAACGG
Organism: Cytophagaceae bacterium; assembly: GCA_027491195.1. Lineage (GTDB taxonomy): Bacteria > Bacteroidota > Bacteroidia > Cytophagales > Spirosomataceae > Aquirufa > Aquirufa novilacunae. The sequence continues at coordinate 158,725 of JAIXWQ010000012.1, forward strand.
GAGCGAAAGGCTACCGGAAAGGAAATTACTACACGACTTTTGCGGGATATTTCCCCGTGAAGAACCCTAAATACACGATGATTGTGGCGGTGGATGAGCCGAAGGGTAGTGCGGAAGGAACTTATGCCCGTCAGGTAACGGCGCCTGTATTCAAGGAAATTGCGGATCGTATTTATTTACGCGATATGAAGTTACAGCAGACATTAAGAGGTTATTTGCCGGATTCTTTGAACAAAAATAAACTAGCGCATACCCTGCATCCAGCGGATCAAAACATCCTATTCTCTCGTTTAGGATTGCCTAAGGTTGAAGAGAATGGACAATGGGTGAACTTTAATTTAGAAAAGAAGATGGTAAACAATCAGGCCATTACGATGACGCCTAAAACGGTGCCTAACGTGGTGGGGATGAATTTAAGGGACGCCTTATTTGCCTTGGAAAACAAGGGGCTGAAAGTGCGTGCGAATGGATTTGGGACGGTGAAGAATCAGTCGATTCCTGCGGGTTCCCCAGCCGCCAAAAACAGATTAGTCTACATTCAATTGCAATAAAATGGCACAAATTTCCTTATTCCCCGAAGTTGAAATCGCAAGTTTGTGCTTTGATTCACGCAAGGCTATTTCTGGTTCTGTGTTTTTTGCCATTCCCGGCACCCAGGTAGACGGACATTCGTTTTTGACTCAGGTATACGAGCAGGGATGCAAGCTTTGGGTGGTTGAAAAACAGCCTGCGGAGGTCCCTTCCGACGTTCAATGTGTTCAAGTGGAGGATTCGAATGCGGCTTTAGCGGAGGCTGCTGCTGAATTTTATGATCACCCGTCTAAGAAGTTGAAGCTGGTAGGTATTACAGGGACGAATGGAAAGACGACGACCGTTACTTTGCTTTTTGAATTATTCAAACGCCTGGGTCACCGTTGTGGTTTGATTTCGACGGTCGTGAATAAGATTGAGGATAAAATTATTCCTTCTACCCATACGACGCCAGATGCCCTTAGCCTGAATGCATTATTAGCCGATATGGTAGCTGCAGGATGTAGCCATGCTTTTATGGAGGTGAGTTCGCATGCGGTGGTGCAAAAACGCATTCATGCAGTCAAATTTAGCGGGGCTATTTTTTCGAATATTACCCGCGATCACCTCGATTTTCACAAGACATTTGACGAATATATTAAGGCCAAAAAAGGATTTTTTGACGCCCTGCCCGCCACGGCTTTCGCTCTAACGAATGTGGATGACAAGCGAGGAATGGTGATGTTGCAGAATACGGCGGCGAAGAAATACGGTTTTGGTTTACTGAATGCGGCTGACTTTAAAGCTAAAATCATTAGTAATGGAGTAGGTGGCTTGCAATTAGAAATCGATCACCAGCAAGTGCATGCGCAATTAATAGGCACCTTTAATGCCTATAATTTGCTTGGTATTTACGGAGCGGCTCTCCTGTTAGGTGAGGAGTCTCATGAAGTATTGGTACAGATTTCTGCTTTAAAAACCGCTCCAGGGCGTTTTGAACAGCTGGCAGGCTCTAACCAAAAAATGGGTATCGTCGATTATGCCCACACGCCTGATGCCTTAGAAAATGTGTTAAAGACGATCCAAACGATTAAGGACAAGTCGCAACGCGTCATAACGGTCGTGGGATGTGGAGGAAACAGGGATGCAGGGAAGAGACCTATTATGGCGGAATTAGCGGCAAAGTACAGTGATGCGGTGGTGTTAACTTCTGATAATCCCCGCAAAGAAGATCCGGAATTGATTTTGGACCAAATGGAAGCCGGCGTTCCGGAGGCATTAAAATCGAAAGTCCACCGCGTATCTGACAGAAAAGAAGGCATTTTTTATGCGGTTAGAGATTTAGCTTTGACGGGAGACATCATTTTAGTAGCTGGAAAAGGTCATGAAAACTACCAAGATATCCAAGGCGTGAAATACGACTTCGATGATAAAATAGTGCTGGGGGAGGCTTTTAGCTAAGTTTGATTTCCCCTCGTTTTTTTGCAATTTTAAAAATTAAAACCCTTTTGCATGCTGTATTACCTCTTTGAATACTTAGACAAGACCTTGAATATTCCAGGCGCCGGTGTATTTCAATACATCACCTTCCGCGCTTTTGCTGCGATTATTACGTCTTTGGGAATTGCGGCGATTTGGGGTAAGTCGGTGATTTATCGCCTGCAACGTTTGCAAATTGGAGAGGAAATACGCGACTTAGGTTTAGAGGGCCAAATGGCTAAAAAAGGAACTCCTACCATGGGAGGCTTCATTATTTTATTGTCTCTATTAATTCCTACGCTGCTTTTTTCTAAAATCACGAATGTCTATATCGTACTATTGGTTACCTCTGCCATCTGGTTAGGCGCGGTTGGATTTGCGGATGATTACATTAAAGTATTCAAGAAGAATAAGGAAGGTTTATCTGGAAAGTTTAAGGTGATAGGCCAAATCGGTTTAGGCATCATCGTGGGTTTAACCATGTACTTTAACCAACACATTAAGGTGCGCGAATTTGCCACAGATGGCACCTTTGTGGATCACAAATCTTTGTTAACGACGGTTCCTTTTATGAAGGATAACCAGTTCGATTACAACATGTTACTTCCGAGCTTCATTCCGGATGAATACGTTTGGATTGTCTATGTATTGGTGGTGATTTTCATCATCACGGCCGTTTCAAATGGGGCAAATATCACAGACGGTATTGATGGATTAGCGGCGGGAACCTCGGTGATTATCGGTATTGCCTTGGCTATTTTAGCTTATGTATCGGGTAATAAAGTCATTTCTCAATACCTAAACGTGATGTTCATCCCGAATTCAGGAGAGCTCGCCGTCTTTTGTGCGGCGTTCGTAGGGGCGTGTATCGGATTCCTTTGGTATAATGCGTATCCAGCCCAAGTTTTTATGGGAGATACCGGAAGTTTGATGTTAGGTGGAGTTATTGCCACGCTAGCGATTGTAATCCGTAAAGAGATGTTAATTCCTGTTTTATGCGGGATTTTCTTGATCGAGAATTTATCGGTCATCATTCAGGTGGCCTATTTTAAATATACGAAACGTAAATATGGGGAGGGACGTCGCGTCTTTTTGATGTCGCCACTTCACCACCATTTCCAAAAGAAAAATTACCACGAATCGAAGATCGTTATTCGCTTCTTGATCGTGGGAATCATCTTAGCCGTTTTATCATTAGTCACTTTAAAATTGCGTTAATCGCAAAGCCCGCTTTGAGTCAAATTACTTTATTTCCGCGTAGTACTTCCTTTTCTGAAATTATCCCGTTGCCGGCATCTAAGTCGGAAAGTAACCGAGCTTTGGTCATCAATGCCTTAGCTAAGGGGACCTTGGATAATCTTTCAAATTTAGCGGAGGCCCGCGATACCCAAACCATGATACGCTTGCTATCAGAGAATGGGCCGGAAGCGGACGTATTAGATGCGGGAACGACGATGCGTTTTTTGACGGCCTATTACGCTGTGACGGGTGCCGTAAAGAAGATGAACGGTACGCCGCGCATGTGCGAACGCCCGATCGGAATTTTGGTAGATGCCTTGCGCGCCTTGGGTGCAGATATCACGTATTTGAACAAGGAAGGCTATCCTCCTATGCAATTGAACGGTTTTGCCTTTCAAGGAAACCGTGAGATTTCTATTCGGGGGGACGTCAGTTCACAATTTATTTCGGCCATTTTAATGGTTGCCCCCTTATTGCCGGAGGGACTTAAATTACAAATTACAGGAGCACTTGGTTCGAAGCCTTATATCGAGATGACCTTAGCCCAAATGAAGCATTTCGGCATCGAAGCAAAAGCGGATTGGTCCACAGGAACGATTGAAATCCCTAAACAGGACTATCGCTTGCAGCCATTTGCCGTGGAATCAGATTGGTCCGGAGCGAGCTATTGGTATTCGATGGTGGCCTTGTCCCCTTTTGAAGATAGTTCACTAGAATTGCTAGGCTTGAAAGAAGATTCTCTACAGGGTGATTCAGCGATTAAAGCCATTATGGAGCCTTTAGGAGTGAAAAGTACCTACACGGGACGCGGTTATTTACTGACTAAAATTCCAGCACAGGATTCATTGGCCTGGGACTTTACGGATTGTCCTGATTTAGCCCAAACCATCTGTGTTGTCGCTGCGGTTCAGGACATTCCTTTGACCTTGACGGGCTTGGAATCCTTGAAAGTAAAGGAAACGGATCGCGTGCTAGCCTTGCAAAATGAATTGAAGAAATTAGGTGCCACCTTAGTAGAGGTGGAAACGAACCACAAATATGAAGTTCGCGGTGATTTTGCCTCAATCTCTCGCATCGAACCTATCGAAACGTACGATGATCACCGGATGGCGATGGCCTTTGCGCCGGTGGCCATGCAAAAAGAAATTACCCTATTAGATCCTTCGGTGGTGAATAAAAGCTACCCTAGCTTCTGGAAACATATATCTATCCTATTAAACTCTGAACAATGAAAAAAATAGTAACCTTGGCATTCAGCCTTTTGGCCTTTGCTGGAATGGCCCAAAAAACGATCCTCCACTGTGGATCACTCATCGACGTAAAAACACAGACTGTCTTGAAAAACCGTTCCATTGTGGTGGAAGGAAAGAAGATTGTTTCGGTATCTGAAGGTTTCTTGACTCCGGCGAAAGGAGATGTTGTGATCAATTTGAAAGACCGCACGGTGATGCCGGGATTGATCGACTCACACGTGCATTTAGAGTCGGAAACTAATCCCGGGGCTTATTTGGATCGCTTCGTAAAGAATCCGGGTGATGTGGCTTACCAGGCTTTGGTCTATGCAAAACGTAATTTACTTGCTGGTTTTACTACGGTTCGTGATTTGGGTGGTAGCCACGTAGTTATCAGCTTGCGTAATGCCATCAATAAAGGCCTTGTGGAAGGACCTCGCGTATTTACAGCGGGTGTTTCGATCGGTACGACGGGTGGTCATGCGGACGATTCGAATGGTATTAATGAAGCATTTAAAAAGGATTTGGGCCCAGAGGATGGTGTTGTGAATGGTATAGCAGATGCGGCGAAAGCGGTTCGTCAGCGCTACAAGGAAGGCTCTGATTTGATTAAAATCACGGCAACTGGAGGAGTTTTAAGTTATGCCAAAGACGGTGCAGGTGCTCAATTCACCGATGAAGAAGTCCGTACCATCGTACAAACAGCGAAAGATTATGGCTTCAAAGTCGCCGCTCACGCTCACGGAAAAGAGGGAATGAAGCGTGCGGTTTTAGGAGGTGTTTCTTCAATCGAACACGGAACATTCATGGATGAAGAGGTGATGGAATTGATGAAAAAGATGGGGACATACTACGTGCCTACGGTCATTGCAGGTCGTTCGGTGGCAGACTCTTCGAAGATACCGAACTATTATCCGGAGATGGTAGCGAAGAAAGCGGCAGCGATTGGACCCATCATTCAAGGAACTTTTGGTAAAGCTTATAAGTCAGGCGTGAAGATTGCCTTCGGAACAGATGCTGGGGTTTTTGGCCATGGAAAGAATGGCTATGAATTTATCTTGATGAATGAGGCGGGTATGCCGGTACTAGAGGCGATTAAATCGGCTACTGTTAGTGCAGCAGATTTATTAGGCCAAAGCGATTTAATCGGATCCATCGAGGCGGGAAAAGCGGCAGACATTATCGCTGTACCAGGAGATCCAGTAGCAGACGTGAAACTAATGACGAAGGTAAACTTCGTGATGAAAGACGGAAAGGTCTACAAGAACTAGAAACGACCATAAACAAAAAGGGTCGGCTCGCATCTGCAAGCCGACCCTTTTTTATGTCTGTTAGATTCTAGCGTAAAGCTGGAACTTGTTTTTTCAATAGTTCAAATCCTCCAAAGAATAATCCAGAGAATAAGAATTGACTAGCTAATGTATTCTTTAGGAAGGGAATACCAGCTGCGTAGCAACTCATCAAGCCCGCAAGGTCTTTCGTGTAAGCGATATCAGATCCTAACCAAACCGCGAAGTTTGAAACTAAGAAGAAAGCCATTGCTGATGCTAAGTTAGTGCCGATGAAACGAGAGGGACTTGCTGTGGTGTTTTGGCCCAATAAAGAGATCAGAGCAAATAATCCCATGTGAACCGCATCAATTCCGAAGGAGAAACCTGGGAAAAACGAATCATATAAGGTGTTATTTAAGATCAAATTCGATCCCCAAACCGCTAGTAAAGTCCAAGCAACGGCTTGTTTGCGATTTTGTAGATAAGCCCCTACAAAAAGTGCCATAGAGGCCATAGGAGAGAAGTTCGCCCAACCGGGTCCAGCTAAAATTAATAAACGACTCGCGATAGCTAGTAAAATGAACGCGATAATGGTGGTATTTCTTTTTGTCATGTCCTGAATATGGTATCCTGCAAGAATATTTTTTCTCGAGGTCTAAATAATTTCCAAAGGTAAAACAAAAGCCGTAATTTTACCCATTGAATTCGAATTTATGTCTACATCACTTCCCAAAATCGGATTATTAGGCGGCGGCCAGCTAGGAAGAATGCTCCTACAAGCAGCAATCGACTTAGATTTGCAAATCGCCTGCCTTGATCCAGATCCAGAAGCTTCTTGTCACACCTTAACGACCCAGTTTACGCAGGGCTCGTTCCAGGACTTTGATACGGTATATGCTTTTGGAAAAAAATGTGATTTAGTCAGTATCGAAATTGAGCATGTTAACATCGAAGCGCTTGAACAATTAGAAGCAGAGGGAATTAAGGTCTATCCTCAACCTCATTTGCTTCGCATGATTCAAGACAAGCGCATCCAAAAGACCTTTTTCCAAACCCACGGTTTCCCTACCGCCGATTTCAGATTAATCGAATCTGCAGACGAAATAGTGGCTAACGAGGATTTCTTGCCCGCTTTTAACAAACTGGGTAAAGGAGGATACGATGGGAAAGGGGTACAATATATCGGTACAGCTGCGGATGCTTCGAAGGGATTTTCGGAACCTGGCCTTTTAGAAAAGGCCATTGATTTCGATAAAGAATTAGCCGTCATTGTGGCTCGCAATCCGCAAGGGGAAATTAAAGCCTTTCCTGCTGTGGAGATGGTATTTCATCCCGTCCAAAACCTAGTTGAGTTTTTAGTTTCACCAGCTGCTATTTCACGCGAGATTGAGCGGGAAGCAGAGCAAATAGCCGTTAGTCTAATCGATAAGATGGGATTAGTGGGCGTTTTAGCGGTGGAAATGTTTTTAACGAAGGACGGTAAAATTCTGATTAACGAAGTCGCTCCGAGACCGCATAATTCAGGTCATCAAACGATTCGAGCGAATGATACGTCACAATATGAGCAGCATTTGAGAGCCATTACGGGACTTCCTTTGGGAGATACCTATGCACATAGCTACTCAGGCATGTTGAATTTATTAGGCTCAGAAGGATTTACAGGGCCTGCGAAATACGAAGGCTTGGATACTATTTTAGGTATTCCTGGCGTTCATCCATTTTTATATGGCAAGAAAATAACGAAACCTTTTCGCAAGATGGGGCACATTACACTCGTAGCTGGCTCCCGTGAAGAGATTGAACAGAAAGCAGAATTAGTTAAACAAAGCATACGCGTTATCGCATAAATTAGATAGCTATGGTAGGAATTATAATGGGTAGCAGCTCAGATTTAGGAGTGATGCAAGAAGCCATTCAGGTTTGCAAGGATTTTGGTGTGGCTTATGAAGTGGACATTGTTTCTGCACACCGCACACCGGTAAAAATGATGACCTACGCGCAACAAGCGAAGTCACGCGGTATTCAGGTAATCATCGCTGGAGCGGGTGGGGCGGCGCATTTACCAGGTATGATCGCTTCGGCGACTATTTTGCCAGTGATCGGAGTTCCGGTGAAATCCTCTAATTCCATCGATGGATGGGATTCCGTATTATCTATTTTGCAAATGCCAAATGGTGTTCCAGTAGCTACTGTAGCCTTGAATGCAGCGAAGAACGCCGGATTGTTAGCTGTACAAATGTTAGCGATTTCAGATGCTTCCTTGGCAGAAAAATACACGGCTTACAAAGCGGAATTAGAAGATAAAGTGGCTGAAATGAGCCAACAAACAAAAGATAAATTCTCAAAATAATGAGCGAAAACGAAGAAAGCAGCAAGTTGCCTGTTATCACTTTGGGCATCCTTTTATTAACTCTGGTGGGTTTAATTGCCGTAGGATTTGAGCATTTTGTGAGTCCAGATAAGGACGAATTAATCAAGGCGGAGAAATTCGTAGAGCCAGAGGAAGAAGTAGTAGCTGAGGCGGCACAAGTGGATATTGATTCGATTGCGGATCCTGCTGATTCCTTAATTGTAACGAAAGATTCCTTGCTAGGGCAATCAGACGAAGAAGCATTAGCCGAGCAGAAGAAAGAGGCTGAGGCGGAAGTGGTTCCTGAAGTAGCCACGCCTGCAGGCAAATCGCATGCTGTAACGGTGGAAAAAGGAGAGACTTTCTCTGCAGTTGCCAGAAAATTTGGTTTAAAGGTGGATCAATTGAAAGCCTTGAATCCAGGGGTGAATCCGGATGGGATTAAAAGTGGGTCTACGAAGTTAAATGTGAAGATTCAAGCGGTGCATACCGTGGGTCCTGGTGATATTTTACGTAAAGTGGCAGAAAAATATGGCGTGACGAAACAAGCCATTATGGAGGCGAATCACAAGAAAGATGACATAACCCTGCGTGGTGAAGTGCTCATCATTCCCTTGAAAAAATGATTTTAATTGGTCTTTTTCAAGTCATCTTATTCTTTCTAAGTCTTGAGGAGCAGCCTGCCAAACAGCGGGTGTGTGAGCCTGTTCGCCTAACATCAATCGATTGGGAGGAATTTAAATGGCTTTACAAGCAGCAGGATTCTACCTTTTCCACCGATTCTATTGCTTCTTATGTATTTATCCGCGTGAATGCCGATGGTACAAAAGAGACACGCGAGTTTGCTCAATTGCACCAGCCTTGGGAGGATTTATTGTCTGCAGAAATTGACTCTTTCGAGATCAAGCGCGATAGTTTGAAGAAACGAATTAAGTCGCCGTATAAGCTGAGGTACACTTCCACTACTCGAAATAAAAAACAGCAATTATCCTTGCAAAAAAGGGGCTTCTCAAAGGCCTTTATCTCTTTTCATAACTTCGGTTTAGCTGCGGATGGAGCCATCGCCAGAAAAGGCAAGCACTTGCGTCGTGGTGCTATTTATGACCGTTATGGATCGATAGCGAAGGATTTGGGTTTGTTTTGGGGAGGAGACTTTGTAGGCTTTCCAGATCCAGGGCATATTCAGGCCTTCTTGAATAGTGCTAGTCTCATTCAAAAATATCCAGAGGTGGCGTTGGAATATGAGCCCTTTAAGGTGGCATATGAACGGAATTACTTTAAGAAGGTAGATATCGGTCGCGAAGAACTCGTCGAAGACTCTCGGGATTTATTGATTGAATTAAATAAGGTGCGGGAAAATAAACCATGCGCTTGCTCACAGGCGATCCCTTACCCCGCATCTGCTACAGATCTGTCTTTGAAACCGTATACCGTTACGGTTTTGGCAAATATACAAGAGCAATATATCTTCATCCAAAAAGGCTCCTACGGGTATTTTTATCCGATGGGACTTTGGAAATTACACTAGAAATTAAAGTTGTAGCCGCGTAAGAATTCGTCTATTTTCAGGCGCTTTTTGCCTTCCATCTGCCACTCTAAAATGTTGATATAGCCGTCTCCACAACCCACGCGCAGGAACGTTTTTTTATCCGTATCCCAAACCCCCATCCCAAGATCAGGGATAATTTCTGGGTGAAATTCGACGGCAATCAATTTGCAGTTTTTGCCCTGAAAAACGGTATGTGCGCCAGGAAAAGGATGCATGCCCCTTACTAAATTAACGATGTCCTGTCCATTTCGCGTCCAATGAATTTCTCCCGTACTTCGATCTAATTTAGGGGCTGATTTTAGCTCAACTAATTCTTGTTGAGGAGTCGGGTGAATATCTCCAGATTCGATGGCTTTGGCCGTTTTAACGACTAAAGAACCGCCTTTGTTCATCAAGCGTTCATATAATTCACCTGTCGTATCTGTCGCCGAAATGGCTTCTTTTTCTTGGAATAATAAATCACCGGTATCGATTTCGTGTTGCAGAAAAAAGGTCGTAATTCCAGTTTCCGTTTCCCCATTAATGACCGCCCAGTGAATGGGAGCCGCACCTCGGTATTGAGGAAGTAAGGAAGCGTGCAAATTAAATGTACCCATCGGCGGCATATTCCAAACCGCTTCTGGAAGCATTCGGAAGGCAACGATGATTTGTAAGTCAGCTTTGTAAGTGGCTAGTTCTTCCAAAAATGCGGGGTCTTTTAGTTTAACCGGCTGTAAAACAGGTATGCCACAAGAAGAAGCGTACACCTTCACGGGGGAAGATTGCATCTGCTGTCCACGTCCAGCCGGCTTGTCGGGTGCGGTTACAACGGCAACGACCTCCATCTTCGCCTCTACTAAGGCCTGTAAACTAGCTACTGCAAATTCTGGGGTTCCAAAAAATATAATCCGCATCCTTGATCTTGATAGTTTGTGGAATCCGTCTGAATTTTTATTATCTTTGTCCCCTACAAAACAACAATTTCGTGCTGTTACAGAAACAAATTACTTAGTTGCGAATCCGAAACAAAACTACAAATAAATTAGGTAGAACGGTCGGAGGCCGTTCTATTTTGTTTTTAAGCACAGAGGTTAAACCCTAAAAAGATTATGGCAAAGTTTCAATATTACACGGCAGAGGCATTAGATAAATTAAAAGCAGAATTACACTACTTGAAGATTACAGGTCGTTCTGATATGGCCAAACAAATCGCAGAGGCTCGTGATAAGGGTGATTTAAGTGAGAATGCAGAGTACGATGCGGCGAAAGATGCGCAAGGGCTTTTGGAATTAAAGATCTCTAAAATGGAGGAAATTATTTCAGTAGCGCGTGTATTAGATGAATCCACTATCGATTTATCCGTGGTTTCCATCTATTCTATTGTTCAAATTAAGAATACGAAAAATGGAGCTGCCTTCACTTATACCATTGTATCAGAAGAAGAAGCTGATTTGAAGGCTGGAAAGATCTCGGTATCCTCTCCATTTGGCAAAGGATTATTGGGTAAGAAAGTAGGCGATTTAGCCGAAATTACAGCGCCAGCAGGTAAGCTAGAATTTGAGATCATGTCGTTAACTCGTTAGTGACGAGGGCCATAGATGGCCGATCCCACGCGAACCAAGGTAGCACCTAGTGCAGCGGCGATCAAATAATCTCCAGACATACCCATGGATAATTCAATCCATTCCACAAGACCGGTCGAAACGCCGGTTTTGTTGTTTTTAAGCTTTTGGAAAAAATCAGCGAGACTTTGAAACTCTTGTCTAATCTGCTCTTCATCAGCTGTAAAGCTGGCCATCCCCATCAATCCCACGATTCGGATATGTTGTAATTCAGCAAAAGCGGGATCCTCCAATAAGGCTTCGGCTTCCGCAAAATCCAAGCCAAATTTACTCTCCTCCGTCGCAATATAAATTTGAAGTAAGCAATCGATCACCCGCTCATGTTTTGCTGCCTGTTTATTGATTTCCTTTAATAAATTCAATGAATCCACGGAATGGATCAGGTGGACAAAAGGAGCAATGTATTTTACTTTATTCGTTTGTAAGTGACCTATTTGATGCCAAAGAATGTCCTTCGGCAACACCGCCTGCTTTTCCACCATCTCCTGCACGCGATTTTCCCCAAATTCCAAGGCCCCCGCCGCATAGGTTTCTTGAAGCTCTTCGATACTTCTCGTCTTAGTTACCACAATAAGTCGAGCGTTGCTGTCGTTTAATTGCTTGTTAATCAAGGAAATTTGTTCTGCGATGGCCATGTTAGGGTAGGCTAAATTTTGTTAGGGCTAAAAAATATTATTAAAATTAATTTATTATTTTTGATTCAAGTCTAAAAGATTAAATAAAGCAGGTTAAATGGAATCGGAGAATACGAGGGGTAACGAAAGTAGTTTGAAGCGTCGCGTGACCCTGTTGACTATAGTGGTTGTTTTATTGCTGGGTTGGATTGCGGCGGATAAACTAGGTCTTTTGGATCGGTTTATGCAACCATCACAAGCCGAATTTGTGGAGAATGCACAAGTAAAGCTAGATTCCGTTGCAGAGCAATTGAATTTACGTTTAGTCCAAATCAAAAAATTAGGCGGTAAAGTCAGTGAATTAGAGAAAGCAAAGGCGCAGATTTTGGGAGACCAAAAACACCTAAGCGACATCGATCCAGCTGAATTCCAAAAGAAACTTTCCTATTACCTGCACCTGTTAGGACAAAAAGATGCCGAAATCAAAAAGCTTAAAAAGGAAAACGTCGTATTAATTCTTCGCAATGATTCCTTAAGCCGCGAAGCGCAAATATTAAAGGTGGGCTTAGTGAATATCCAAAAAGCCCTAGAGGATTCCAGCAAGACTTTTGGCCTAAAAGAAAGAGAATTAAGCGAGAAATCCCGTGTCCTAGAAATTCGCAACAAGGAATTATCCGAAAAAGTGAGTGCGGCTGCTGCCTTACGTGCGGAAGGAGTGAATGTGTATAATATATCCTCCCGAGGTAAAGAGTCTGCTATCAATAATCAGAAGGCGAAAAAAGTGGATAAAATTCGCGTCATGTTCCACTTGCAGGAAAATACCTTGGCTAACAAGGAGATTAAAACGGTTTTCTTGCGCATCATCGAACCTACTGGTACAACCATTTCAGATTATAACCTGGGTTCCGGGACCTTTGATTTCAAAGGCCGTGAGTTAACCTTCACAAGCCGCCAGCGTATCTTTTACGAAAACAACCACCAATCGGTGGAATTTATCTATGCTAGACCCAATGGTTTCAAAGCAGGGAAGCACGAAATTGAGCTGTATGCAGAAGGCTATCTGATCGGTCTGGGCACCTTCGAAGTGCGCTAATCCTAAAATTTTGTTGTTAACGTTTTGATAGTGAAGGAATATTCGTACCTTTGCAGTCCAAATTTTTACCAGTTTTTAAACAACAATTTTTTTATGGAATTAAAAAACTATGAGACGGTGTTCATTTTAACTCCCGTTTTGTCTGAGCAACAGACAAAGGACACTGTTGAGAAATTCAAGAATCTGTTGGTAGAAAACGGTGCGCAAATCGTTCATGAAGACGCTTGGGGCTTACGTAAGTTAGCTTACCCGATTCAGAACAAGCACACTGGATACTATCAAATTTTCGAATTCGCAGCAGCTCCTACTTTAGTCGCTAAATTAGAATTAGAATACAAGCGTGATGAGCGCGTGATTCGTTTCTTAACTCTAGCGGTAGACAAGCACGCTTTAGCGTACAACGAAAAAAAGAGAAAAGGATTAGTAGGTAGAAAACCAGAAAAAACAGAAGCATAATATGACACTAGTTAACGAACCTGTAGATAAGAACGGAAACCGCAAAAAGTATTGCCGTTTCAAGAAATCTGGTATTCAATACATCGATTTCAAAAACCCAGACTATTTATTGAAGTTAGTGAATGAGCAAGGTAAAATCTTACCTCGTCGTATCACTGGAACTTCTTTGAAATTCCAACGTCGTGTGGCACAAGCTATCAAGCGTGCTCGTCACTTGGCTTTAATGCCTTACGTGGCTGACGGTTTAAAATAGTACCTTATCCAATAAACATTTGATTGTAAACATAAGATGGAAATTATATTAAAAACAGATATTGCTGGATTAGGTTACAAAAACGATATCGTTGCAGTGAAAGCTGGTTACGGTCGTAATTACTTAATTCCACAAGGATTCGCTATCATGGCGACTCCGTCTAACCGCAAGGTTGTAGCGGAAAACATCAAGCAAGCTGCTCACAAAGTGGAGAAAGTTCGTCAAGATGCATTCGATTTAGCTGCAGCTATCGGTGAAATGGCATTGATTATTCCTGCGAAGACAGGTGATAGCGGAAAAATCTTTGGTCGTGTGACTAGCCTTCAAATCTCAGAGATGTTGAAAGAAAAAGGCTTCGATATCGATCGTAAGAAAATTTCATTCGATACAGAAGTGAAGACTACCGGCGATTACGCTGCTACGCTTGACTTACACAAAGAAGTAAAACACAAGATTGCTTTCTCTGTGGTTTCAGAATAGTATTTGAAACAAAACGATAAGTAGAAATCGCGCTGAGCAATCGGCGCGATTTTTTTATTTTAAGCGGAGGCTTAAAATAAAAAAATCTAGTCGATAGTCGCCGCGAAGCGGCGAAGTCGACTGCGTCTGAGTCGCCGCGAAGCGGCTTAGTCATCGCTGCGGGATTTAGTTGTCACTTCGTGACTTGGTCGCCGCGAAGCGGCTTAGTCATCGCTGCGCGATTTAGTCGTGACTGCGTCGCTTAGTCGAAAAAAAACAAAAAAAATCCGGAAAGGAATTTCTTCCCCTCCGGACTTTTTGACTAAGTTGCGAAGCAACGACTAAGCGACGCAGTCGCGACTAAGACGAAGTCGACTAAGTCACAAAGTGACGACTTTTCTCCGACTCAGCGACGAAGTCGCGACTTGAGCCGCCTGCGGCGATTACGCTAACGCTGCCTTTAAATTCGTATCTAAAGCCTCTAAGAACTCTTCTGTGTATAAGTAGTGCTCTCCGTGCTTCACTTTGTTGCCGTGGATACAAACTGCTAAGTCTTTGGTCATCTTACCAGATTCAACCGTAGCCACACACACTTTTTCTAATGTTTGGCAGAAATTAATCAACGCCGCATTGTTATCTAATTTACCACGGAACTCTAATCCACGAGTCCATGCGAAGATAGAGGCAATTGGGTTAGTTGATGTAGGCTTTCCCGCTTGGTGATCGCGGTAGTGACGAGTCACTGTTCCGTGAGCAGCTTCCGCTTCCATTACTTTTCCGTCTGGTGTAATTAAAACTGACGTCATTAAGCCTAATGAACCGAAACCTTGAGCAACGGTATCCGACTGAACGTCTCCGTCATAGTTCTTACAAGCCCAAACAAAGTTACCATTCCACTTCAAGGCAGAAGCAACCATGTCATCGATCAAACGGTGCTCGTAAACGATACCTGCTGCTTCGAATTGTGCTTTGTAATCTGCTTGGTAGATTTCTTCGAAGATGTCCTTGAAACGGCCATCGTATTTCTTCAAGATCGTGTTCTTAGTAGATAAATATAAAGGCCATCCTTTGCTCAATGCCATGTTAAAGCAAGAGTGTGCGAAACCTTTGATTGACTCATCTGTGTTGTACATGGTCATGGCAACGCCATCGCCTTTGAAGTTATATACTTCGAAAGTTTGAGCAGCACCACCATCTTCAGGTTGGAATGTAACTGTTAATTTACCTTTTCCTTTTGTAACGAAATCGGTTGCGCGGTATTGATCACCAAAAGCGTGGCGGCCGATCATGATCGGAGCAGTCCAGTTAGGAACTAAACGAGGAACGTTAGCACAAACGATTGGCTCACGGAAAACAGTACCATCTAGGATATTACGGATCGTTCCGTTAGGTGATTTCCACATTTGTTTTAAATCGAATTCCGTTACACGAGCCTCATCCGGAGTGATGGTAGCGCATTTGATACCTACACCGTATTTTTTGATTGCCTCAGCAGCCTCGATGGTTACTTGATCATTCGTCTCATCCCGGTATTCTACACCTAAGTCATAGTACTTAATGTCTAGATCTAAATAAGGCAAGATTAATTTATCCTTGATGAATTTCCAGATAATTCGAGTCATTTCATCGCCGTCTAATTCAACGACTGGGTTGGCAACTTTAATTTTTTCCATTTTTGTTATATCAAAATTTTGATAGGTTGTGATAATCTTGCAAAGGTAAAGACTAAATCTTTTTTACGTGAGTATTTTGGGGTATTTTTGTTGAAAATTATAGCTTTTTTTGAGTGCAAGGGGAATAAGGGGGCGAGATGGGAAGTTGTGGATTCGGTTTTGGCCAAAGTATCTACAGACACCCCCGCGATTTACCCTCATTTACGAGAAAACAATTGATTAAAATTTGCCTGAAAAAGCGTAAATTGCAGTCCTTTTTTTAGATACTATGTTTGAGAATTTAAGTTCGAAGTTGACCACTGCCATGCGTACCCTGAAGGGGAACGGCAGAATTACGGATATTAACGTTGCCGCTACGGTGAAGGAAATTCGCCGCGCCCTGATGGATGCGGACGTGAACTATAAGGTGGCGAAAGAGATTACGGATCGGATTAAAGATCAGGCGATGGGCCAAAAAATCCTGATCGCTGTAGAACCAGGTCAATTATTAACTAAAATTGTACATGATGAACTAACCCAATTAATGGGTGGTCAAAAGCAAGAAATCAACTTAAAGGGGGATCCAGCTGTTGTTTTGATTGCTGGTTTACAGGGTTCTGGTAAGACGACTTTCTCAGGTAAGTTAGCTCAATACATTAAAAAAGGAGGACGCAATGTGCTTTTAGTAGCTTGCGATATTTACCGTCCTGCGGCGATCGACCAATTGAAAGTGTTGGGAGAGCAAGTAGGGGTGGAAGTATATGCTGAGCCAGAAAATAAGAATGCAGTAAGTATCGCGGAGAACGCGCTTTCGTATGCTCGCAAGATGGGTAAGAAAGTGGTGATTGTCGATACAGCGGGTCGTTTAGCCGTGGATGAGGCAATGATGAACGAGATTGCAGCGGTGAAAGAGGCGATTAAGCCGACCGAGATTTTATTCGTAGTGGATTCCATGACGGGTCAGGATGCGGTGAATACGGCGAAGACCTTTAATGATCGCTTGAATTTTGACGGCGTTGTTTTAACGAAATTAGATGGTGATTCCCGTGGTGGTGCGGCCCTTTCGATTCGTCAAATTGTCGATAAACCGATTAAATTCATCTCTACCGGGGAGAAAATGGAAGCCTTGGATCAGTTCTATCCTGATCGTATGGCAAACCGTATCCTGGGAATGGGTGATGTATTGTCTTTAGTGGAGCGTGCGCAGCAGGCTTTTGACGAAGATGAGGCAGCTCGTTTAAATAAGAAGATACGCCAAAACAATTTCACCTTCGAAGACTTCTACGCTCAATTGCAGCAAATCAAGAAGATGGGTAACATCAAAGATTTGATGGGCATGGTGCCAGGAATGAGCCAGGCGGTGAAAGATGTAGATATTTCCAATGATTCCTTCAAGCCGATTGAAGCGATCATCAGTTCGATGACTCCGAAGGAGCGTCAAAATCCAGATATTTTGAACCCATCACGCAAGAATCGCATTGTAGCTGGTTCTGGAACGTCGATTCAAGAGGTGAATAACCTATTGAAGCAGTTCGAGGACATGCGCAAAATGATGAAGATGATGAACAAGGTACAAGACGGAAAGATGAAGATGCCAAATTTAGGAGGCATGTTCAAACGATAATTATTTTCTAATTATCGCTCCTATTTCCTTCTCGAATCCTTTCATTAAGCGATCCATCGTCGACTCAATGACCTTATCCGTTAAGGTCTGAGATTCGTCTTGTAGCGTGAAGCTAACAGAATAAGCTTTCTTGCCTTCCCCTAAGTTCTTACCTTCGTACACATCGAAGATGGATACGTTTTTCAACAAGTTCTTCTCGTACTGCTCGGCTAGTTTTCTAATCGCCTGGTAACTCACGGTTTTGTCAATCACCAATGATAAATCGCGACGTACCTCTGGGAACTTAGAAATCTCTTGGTAAACGAAGTCAGCTTTCTCTTGCTTCACCCAATAATCCCAATCGAAATCGGCGAAGAATACGTCTTGTTTTACTTCCCATTTGCTGGCTAGATTCGGGTGAATCATACCTAATTCAAGGCAAGCCTTTTTGTTGATGGAGATGCGTAAACCGAACGCGAATACACTCGAATTTTCGATCGTATCCGTCTCAAATTGAGTTATACCTAGCGAACGCATTAACTCGATGCTCACTTGGTATAAGTGGTGCAAAGCGGTTTTAGTAGGAGCGCTAGACCAGGTTTCTCCAGCCCATAATCCCGTTGTAAATAAGGCTAAATGTTTCTTTTCGATGTATTTAGGACCTTTTTTGTGGTAGGTTTTGCCAAATTCAAAGACTTTTAGATCTTTTTGGCGGCGATTAATATTATGTGCTAGCACCTCTAATCCGGCGAAAGACATATGCTGTCTCATAACACCTAAGTCCTCTGAAAGTCGATTTAAGATCTCTACCGTTTCGAATTGTAAATCTTTCTCGATGGCCTTGTGGGCATCAGCTTTTGTTAAAGAGTTGGTGATGATTTCTTGGAAACCTTTGGCCGTCAAAATCTGAGAGATATTCAACTGAACGCGTTCCTTATCTAACAAAGGGAACTCCGAAATGAAGTTCGCACTCAAATGATCTGACAATGGAATATTATCCAAACCGTGGATACGCAAAATCTCCTCGATGATATCTGCCTCCCTCGTCACATCCACGCGGTAGGCAGGGGAGATAGCTACGAATTCGTCGCCTTTATCGGCTTCGATCTTGAAATCCAATAAGGTCAAAATTTCTTTAATTCGCTCAGCCGCTATTTCAATACCAATGTATTGTTGCACCCGACGAACGCTAACCGGAATTTCGACTAATGAAACCGGCGTTGGATAAAAATCGATCGGCTCAGACGTAATTTTACCGCCTGCTACTTCTTGAATTAATTGAGCTGCGTATTCTAAAGCAAATAGTTTCGCTTGGATATCTGTCCCGCGCTCAAAACGGAACGAAGCATCTGTTTTCAAGCCGTGAATTTGGCTGGCTTTACGGATACGCTCTGGTTTGAAGTGAGCCACTTCTAGGAAAATACGTGTCGTAGAATCTTTAATGCCTGAATCTTCACCCCCCATCACGCCGGCCATGCCGATCGCGCCTGAAGCGTCACAGATCATTAATTCCTCTCCGGTTAACTTGCGTTCAACGCCGTCCAAAGTTTTGAAAAGTGTTCCTGCAGGTAAAGAATCGACGATTAATTTTCCGCCTTTAATTTCATTCCAATCGTAGGCATGCATCGGCTGGCCTAATCCGTGGCAAATGAAATTGGTGATGTCGACCACGTTATTAATAGGACGCAATCCGATAGCAGATAAACGTTCTTGTAACCAAGTAGGTGATGGAGCGACTTGAATGCCATCGATGGTGATACCACAGAAGCGGTCGCAACCAGCGTCCTTAATTTCTACAGCGATTGGATGAGCATTACTTTCAATCACCAAAGCAGGTGAAGGTAATTGAATCGGAAGACCTGTTACCGCTCTGATATCGCGCGCCACACCCCAGTGAGAGGCGGCATCCGCACGGTTTGGCGTTAATCCAATTTCTAAAACTAAATCACCAGAAATATCGAAAAAGGAAGCGGCTGGAGTTCCATTAGGCGCGTCCGTATCCAAGACTAAAATGCCGTCATGGGATGTCCCGATGCCGATTTCGTCTTCAGCACAGATCATACCTTCAGAGGGTTGACCGTATACTTTGCGCTTCTCGATTTTGAATAATTCTTTTCCCTCTTTGTCGTATAATTGGGTGCCAGGAGTGGCGACGATTACTTTTTGGCCGGCTGCTACGTTTGCTGCGCCACAAACGATAGTTAGGATTTCGTCTAAACCAGCATCCACTGTCGTTAGGCTTAAAGTTTTCTCTTTTACCTCGAATTTCTCGC
Source organism: Cytophagaceae bacterium (assembly GCA_027491195.1). Taxonomy (GTDB): domain Bacteria; phylum Bacteroidota; class Bacteroidia; order Cytophagales; family Spirosomataceae; genus Aquirufa; species Aquirufa novilacunae. The sequence continues at coordinate 178,359 of JAIXWQ010000012.1, forward strand.
AGGTCAAAACTTCACCTACCACAAAGCCTTTCAATCCACCCGGAATCTTATCGTGAGGTTCGATACCCTCCACTTCTAAGCCCGTGTTTGTTAATAAAACATCTAATTCTTCTGGGCTACCTTGTGCAGGAAGCTTCGAAATATCAATAAAATCGCGTAACCAATTAAGGGAAATTTTCATCTGTCTAATTAACGGGTAAGTTTCATTTTGTAATCCACGGAAACTTTTCCTCGCGTGATATCACTTAACTTATTTTTGATAAGGCGCTTTTTTACCGGATTCAAATGATCCGTGAATAAAATGCCTTCGATATGATCGTATTCGTGTTGGATAATGCGGGCGGCTAAACTTTCGAACATGTCTGTTCTTTCCTCGCCTTGCTCTGTCCAATAGTGGATCTTAACGTATTCTGGGCGATACACCTCGCCGCGAATGCCTGGAATTGATAAACAACCTTCTTCAAAACCCCATTCATCTCCAGTTTCCTCTATAATGGTCGGGTTAACGAATACTTTTTTGAAGCCTACTAACGATTGATCCACATCCTCGTCCTTTTCTCCCTCGTTCATGGGTCTACCATCAACAACGAATAATCGAATGTCCATCCCGATTTGCGGAGCTGCTAAACCCACACCGCTGGCAGCGTACATGGTTTCAAACATATCTTCCGATAATTTGATTAAATCAATCGAACCTAATTCAATAGGTGCAGCGACTTTTCTTAAAACGGGGTCCCCGTAGGGTATAATTGGATAAATCATATCTATTAGCGCAATGCAAACAACAAATTTAGCAGAATTTATCCTTTGTTTTTCGTAATTTGCAGGGATTTTTAACCTAAGTAAGATTTAATAAAAAGATTATGAATAGAAACTTCTTTAAGGCACATCCTTGGCATGGCGTACAAATCGGCGACCAAATGCCTGAATTAGTGACCGCCTTTATTGAAATTGTTCCTACGGACACAGTAAAATACGAGATTGATAAGCAAACGGGTTATTTGAAAATTGATCGCCCGCAGAAATTCTCGAACATTGTGCCTGCTTTATATGGCTTTTTGCCACAAACCTATTGCTCAGATGGCATTGCAGAGCTTGCTCGCAAGTATTCGGGGAAAGATATTGAGAGAGGGGATGGCGATCCATTGGATATTTTAGTGCTTTCAGAGCGTGCCATTACGCACGGAGATATTTTATGTCAGGCGATTCCGATTGGTGGAATTCGCATGATTGATAAGGGTGAGGCGGATGATAAAATTATTGCGGTATTGAAGGATGATCCGATTTATGGCAAATGGAAAGACATTGCGGATGCCCCTAAGGATATCGTGGAGCGTTTGAGACACTATTTCTGGACTTATAAAATGTTGCCAGGAGAAACTACCTCAAATGCGGTAGATATTGATGATATTTATGGTCGTGATGTGGCGTTTGAAGTGATTCGCCAAGCACGCGAAGATTACCGTAAAAACTTTGGTTAGAAACCATTTAAATGTAAAGCTATGTGGCAATTTGTCAAGTATTCGTTAGCGACTGTTTTTGGACTATTTCTTTTTGTGATCGTCTCTCTGCTTCTTTTAGCCGGCGTTGGTGCGGCGATGGGAAGTGCTGATGAGGTCTATGATTTAAAGGATAATTCGGTTTTAAGATTAGATCTAAATCGTCCAATCGTAGAGAATGCGTCGACAGAGGAGAATCCATTCGCAGCTTTGACGGATATCTATTTTGCCCCGCCAGAAAATCTAGGTTTGATTCAAGTTTTGTCTGCTTTAGAGCGCGCGAAGGTGGATCCTAAAATCAAAGGCATCTATTTAGATGCGAGTTTCCCGATCGCAGGCTATGCACAGCTTTCGGAGATTCGGGAGGCGATTCAGAAGTTCCAAAAATCAGGCAAATTCGTCTATGCCTACGCTAATTCCTATACAGAAAAAGGCTATTATGTATCCTCTGTGGCAGATAAGACCTATTTGAATCCGAATGGTTTATTGGATTTCAATGGTATCAGCGTTCAATATACCTTCTACAAGAAGGCCCTAGATAAATTAGAGATTGAGCCTTTGGTATTCCGCGTGGGTACCTATAAGTCTGCCGTGGAGCCTTTCATTCGCGAGGACATGAGCGAGGAAAATAAGGCTCAAACCTCTTCTTTCTTACAATCGATTAACACCTATATTTTTGATAAAATTGCGCGATCTAAGAACATTCCGGTCCGTAAATTAGACCAGATTGCGGATAGCCTTCAGGCTTTTGAGCCTTCTAATGCAGAGAAATTAGGGATGGTGAAGCAAGGGTATTGGGATGAGTTTGAAGCTTTATTGAAAAAGGCCTCAGGCGAGAAGGAGAAAGTGATTTATGTGTCGGTGAATAATTATTTGAAGGCCAAAAATCCGATTGACGAAGTAGAAGGCAAAGATCGCATTGCGGTTTTAGTGGCAGAAGGAGAGATTTCTGGAACGAGAGCAAGTGAAGGTAATATCGGATCAGATGATTTCGTGAAGGAATTGAAAAGGCTTCGGGAGAGCAAATCAGTGAAGGCGATTGTGCTTCGTATTGATTCACCAGGCGGCTCTTCTTTAGCGTCTGATATCATGTGGCGCGAAATTGAATTAACGAAAAAAGTGAAGCCGATTATCTCTTCTATGTCGAATTATGCGGCATCTGGAGGTTATTATATGGCGATGGGGACGGATGCGATTGTAGCTCAACCCACTACCATCACCGGTTCGATTGGTATTTTTGCGGCTTGGTTTAACGTGGATAATTTCTTGAAAAATACGTTGGGAATTACTCAGGATCACGTGAATACGCATGCGAATTCGAATTTCATGAATTCAGCAGGTGCCTTGACCGATTTTCAGAAGTCGGTAGTCCAAAACTCCGTCAACAAAGGCTACCTATCCTTTACGACGAAAGCGGCGGCAGGTCGTAAGATGACATTGCAACGTTTGCAATCTTTAGCGGGTGGTCGTGTTTGGACAGGGGCTCAGGCAAAACAAATCGGATTAGTGGATGAGCTAGGCGGTTTAGATAAAGCGATTGAAATCGCAGCTGCAAAAGCAAAATTAAAGCCAGGTGCTTACAAGGTGGCGGTTTATCCGAAAGCCAAATCTTTTGTGGATGAATTATTAAGTTCAGCTACTTCGGAGTCTTCGATGACGGAGCGTTTTTTAGCTAAAAATATTCCTTGGTCTACCTCCGTATTAGAGGTGAATCGTTGGAAAAAAAGAGAAGGCTTCTTAGCGATGATGCCTTATTTAATGGAATTTGAATAGAAATAAAGCTTATATGGTACGTAATAATTGGACCCGTGAAGAGGTAGAAAAAATATACAACCAACCCTTTTTAGACTTAGTCTATCAGGCGGCTACGGTACACCGCGAGAATTTTGACCCGAATGAGGTGCAAATCTCCACCCTACTTTCGATCAAGACGGGAGGTTGCCCAGAAGATTGTTCTTATTGTTCTCAAGCGGCGCGTTATCACACAAATGTGAAGGTGCAAAAATTGCTTCCTTATGAGGAGGTGATTCAAGCAGCTAATCGTGCGAAGGATAACGGGAGTTCTCGTTTTTGTATGGGAGCGGCTTGGCGTGAGGTGCGTGATAATAAGGATTTTGACCGTGTCTTAGACATGGTAAAAGGGGTGAACTCGTTAGGAATGGAGGTTTGCTGTACCTTAGGCATGTTATCCGAGGAGCAAGCGCAGAAATTGAAGGATGCAGGTCTTTATGCCTACAACCACAACATCGATACGAGTGAAGAGTATTACGACGATGTTATTTCAACGCGTACCTATGACGATCGTTTAGAGACTCTAGGAAACGTGCGTAAGGCGAAATTATCCGTTTGTTCTGGTGGTATCATCGGAATGGGAGAAAGCGCAGGAGATCGCATCGGAATGCTATTGACTTTAGCTAATCTTCCTGAGCATCCAGAATCGGTGCCGGTGAACAACTTAGTGCCGGTTGAAGGAACGCCTTTTGAGAACCAAAAGACGGCCTCTGTTTGGGATCTTGTTCGAGTGATCGCAACGGCTAGAATTATGATGCCAAAGTCAGCGGTTCGTTTATCTGCAGGCCGCTTAGAATTAAACTACGAGGGTCAAGCCTTCTGCTTTATGGCAGGCGCTAATTCGATCTTCTCTGGAGACGTCTTATTAACAACGCCTAATCCGGATACGAAATCAGATGCGGAATTATTCCAAATCCTTAGCATTAAACCAAAGGCTGCATTCAAGGATGCGCGCAAGCCAGGTGTGGAGTTTAATCAGATTCCAAGTGCGCAAGGTTTAGAGCATACACACTAGTTATTGCAAACATAATTGAAGCGCTATTCCGAATGGTTTAGCGCTTTTTTCATGCGGTAATGTTGGATTTCCCCGAAAAGTAAATAGGATTCCGCGATAATGGTGTACCCAATCGCTTCATAAAACGGCACCGCATTCTCTCTCGCCTCTAATACGATTTCAGTCCAGCCTTTTGCTTTCGCTTGCTCTTCTAAGTAAGCCATGATTGCTTTCCCAATTCCCTTTCCTTGTGCCGCAGTAGCGGTAGCCACACAACGGACTTGACCTTGCTTTTCTGCAGACTCGTGCATACGCGCTACCCCCAACACTTCGTTGTCTTCCACGGCGATGGCGTGAATAGCTTGATCTTCATCCGCTAGTACTTCGGATCCCAAAGGCTGATTCCAAGGCTCTCGTAGCACGTTAAAACGCAAAGCATAATAGGCTTTCCATTCGGCGTCGGTTTGGGGAGATTTGATTTCCATGTGGTAGGGGGATAAAAAAATGGCGCAGCCCGCAGGGCTGCGCCATAAATATACACGATTCCTTCTCTATTTTGCAAAGTTCACCGCGCGCATTTCGCGAATCACTGTTACTTTGATTTGACCAGGGTATTGCATCTCTTTCTCGATTTTCTGAGAAATATCAAACGATAAGTTCGAAGCCTTTTCGTCACTTACGTTCTCGGAATCAACCATGATACGTAACTCACGACCTGCTTGGATGGCATAACATTTCTGAACTCCGTCGAAGGAAGTCGCTAATGTTTCTAAATCACGAAGACGCTTCATGTAGGACTCCATCATCTCGCGGCGTGCACCTGGACGTGATCCAGAAATCGCATCACACACTTGGATGATAGGGGAGATCATGGAAGTCATCTCACACTCATCGTGGTGAGCTCCGATCGCATTACAAACCTCTGGATGCTCTTTGTATTTCTGAGCCAGTTCCATACCTAACAAAGCGTGAGGAAGTTCTGGTTCTTCATGCCAAACTTTACCAATATCATGTAGTAAACCTGCACGCTTCGCTAGCTTAGCATTCAAGCCTAATTCAGCCGCCATCGTTGCACAAAGCTTCGCTACTTCGCGCGAGTGTTGCAATAAGTTTTGGCCATAAGAAGAACGGAAACGCATGCGGCCGATCATCTTGATTAATTCTGGATGTAAACCGTGAATACCTAAGTCGATCACGGTCTTCTCTCCGATTTCGATGATCTCATCGTCGATGTTCTTGCGCGTCTTATTTACGACCTCCTCAATACGAGCTGGGTGAATACGACCATCTTGTACTAAACGGTGAAGTGATAAACGGGCAATCTCACGACGCACGGGATCAAAACCAGAGATGATAATCGCTTCCGGCGTATCATCCACGATGAATTCAACACCCGTCGCTGCTTCTAAAGCACGGATATTACGTCCTTCACGTCCGATAATTTTACCCTTGATGTCATCTGATTCGATGTTGAATACCGATACACAGTTTTCAATGGCATTCTCAGCTGCGGTACGTTGAATCGTCTCGATAACGACTTTTTTCGCCTCTTTCGTAGCGGTTAATTTCGCTTCTTCGATCGCTTGTTTCACGAGTGAGCTTGCTTTCGACTCTGCCTCTGCCTTCAAAGCATCCATGATTTGTTGGCGTGCTTCGTCTGCTGAAAGGCCAGCAATTTTTTCTAATTGGCTGATCTGATTCGCTAGCATTGCTTCCGCTTCCTCGCGTTTCTTTTCTACATCTTCTAGCTTCTTGCGGAAGTTTTCTTCTTTCGCTTGAACGCTCTGTTTCGCCGAGTGTAATTCTTGCTCAGCCGTACGTTGTTGTTCTGCTTGCTGTGCTAAAATGCGCTCTTTCTCGCGTAATTTTTGTTCGTTTTCTAAAAGAATTCCTTTCTTGTTTTGGGACTCCTCTTCGAACTCTGCACGTAAACGTAGGAAGTTTTCCTTCGCCTCTAGCATACGGTCTTTCTTGATGTTTTCTGCAGTGATTTCTGCATTTTTTAGGATGTCCTCCGCTTTGCGTTGGGCGTCTGTTTCGATGTTTTTATTTACCTTCGAGTAGAATACTTTTCCGGCAAATAATCCCCCCGCCGCAGCGATAAGGGGTAAAATGAAAGTTAATATAGTCGACATATAGAACGAATGTGTGTTTATACATTAGTTCCCTGAAAAATCGAAATAAAAGGAGAATTATACTGTGAACTCAGCTGCTAGAGATAATAATTCGTTGTTTTCTTCTAGCACATCGGCTTGAAGCGAATTATGTTCTGCTTCAAATTTCAAACCACACATGGCCAGGTCTAAGGCCACCATTGCCATCACGGCTGCGGGATCTGAACTATTTGTTTGTTGTTCGTAATAACGAACCATCTTGTTCACTACTGATGCTGCATTTCTTACGTAAGCCTCCTCGCCCGGACTAACCTTTAAGGCGATACTTTGTATGCCTACCAGTAGATTACAAGGGATTTTAGGATTCATGGATTGCGTAATTGGTCAATGCAATGATCTATTTTTGTAATATATTCTTCTAACTTTTGTTTCAACTCAGCGGTGGGAACTGCTGTGTTATCTGTATTAGCTACAATTTTAGCGAAATTATCTGATTTTTTAAAGTTTTTCTCCAATTCTTTTAGCCGTCTCATCGATCTAGCTAGCTCCTCTGTTTTTTGGGCTAATTTTTCGCTTAACTCATCCACTTTCGCCTGCTTTTCGGCCATCGCCCCTTCGTATTCTTGTAAACGCGTTACCATCCCGCCGATTTTCAGCTTGAGGTTTAGGTACTGCATTTTCAGTTCATTTTTCATTTCAAGGCTAAGCTAGGTTTTCCGTTTTTCCAGGAAAATTCTTGGATGAATATATAGGCCAAAATACAAATAAATCCGATGTTTTGGCTGATGATCATCGGGATTTCTAATTTGGCAAACAGTGCACCGGAAGCGATGGCTAAAACGCCTAGACTGATGTAAACAATCGCTGCCATCCAGCGGAAGGGTGCGGGATCGTATTTTTGGCCCCCTACATAACACAATACCGTCATCACGATCGCAGAGGTCAGGAAGGAATAAGCGCAGGCCATATATCCGTAAACTGGGATAAACAACACATTTCCGATCAGGGTTACCGCCAGTCCAGTCACCGTGATGACCGTTCCCATATAGGTCTTATTCGTCTTTTTAAACCAAACCGATTGCGTATAATACACCCCTAAAAACAAGTTAGCTAGTAACAAAACAGGTACGACAGCAATGCCTTCCCAATAAATTGCTTGGCGTAAAAATAGGCCTTGAATCCAGAACAAATTAGAACTCACACCCACCCACAAAATCAGGCAAACAATCACAAACCAGTGACTCACCAGGGCTAAATTGGCTTGGGAATTTTCCGCCGATTTAGATCCTAAAAAGAAAGGTTCCGCGGCATATTTGAAGGCCTGTATAGCTAGGCTCATAAACACTGAAAGCTTGTAGCAATTTCCATAAATCCCAAGCGCATCTTCTGATGTTCTGTCCGCATAAAATCCAGCAGGTAAAAACTCCTCTAGCAATAAGCGGTCAAACATCAAGTTAAACATCGCCGCTAAACTCATGAACATGATGGGGTAAGAATAGACCCATAATTTCTTCATTTCAGTGCCATCAAAAGTCCACTTGAAATCAGCGAAAGATGATCGTAGCCAATAAAATAGGCTGGCATTCGCGAGTAGGTTTGCAAGGAAAATATAACCTGCACCGATACTCGGGAAATACAGGTTTTGTAAAAATTCAGGCCCCCAATGTTCTTCGTGCATCGGCTTCAATAGGGCTAGGAAAAATAGATTCAGTCCAACGTTGATGAGGATGGAGACGATTTTGGCCTTCACAAATAATTGAATTTTACGCTCTAAACGAAGGCGGGCAAAAGGGATAGCGGTGACCGCATCGATGGCTAAAATCAAGGCTAACCAGCGCATAAATTGACCTTTTCCTTCGTAGCCTAAGGTAGCCATTAAGGGGTCTGCAAATACAAATAATCCGACGGTGAAGAGTCCCGAAGTTAAGATGATCGCCGTTAAAATGATGTTATAGTAGCGCTCTGGGGCCTCTTTTGCATAGCGAAAGAAAGCCGTTTCCATTCCGTAGGTGTAGATGATGTTCGCGATGGCGACATAACCGTAAAGTTTCACGTTCACGCCTAATTCTGCCGGAAGAAAAGCAGAGGTGTGAATGAAAACCAATAAAAAATTCAACGAGCGACCCAGGATGGTACTGAATCCATAGGAGAGGGTTTCGCCGGCTAATTTTTTAAGAATGGACATGCGTTAGAATGAGGTCAATTCTCAAAGTTACAATTTATTGCTTTTGATAGCCGATGATTTGGTAAAAATGCTCAGAATAACTTTCGCTTATCGGAATGTGGTTCTCGCCAATCTTAATTTTTTGGCTTCGAATCGATTCCATTTTACTCAAAGAGACGATAAACGATTTGTGCACGCGGATGAAATCGGTCGAAGGTAATTTTTCCTCGATAGATTTCATGGTCATTCTACAAACCACCGGAAATTTCTGAGTTCTGAGGTGAATTTTGATGTAGTCTTTTAAACCCTCAATGTAGAGAATGTCCTCTAGCATGATTTTCATCAAGGAATAATCGGCATGGATGAAAATGAACTCTAATTTAGGAGCTTCCGCTGGTTTGTTTAGAACTAGTTTGCTCTTGTAATAATCTAAGGCTTTGTGACTTGCCTTTAAAAAACGTTCAAAGTTAATCGGCTTTAAAACGTAATCGATGACATCTAAATTAAAACCGTCTAAGGCATATTGTTGATAGGCTGTTACGAAAATGACCATCGGTTTTGTGGTCAAACTTTCTAAAAATTGCAAGCCCGTCATTCCCGGCATTTGAATGTCTAAGAAGACAAGATCCACCGGATTATTTTCCAAATATTCTACCGCCTCCATCGCATTTCTGCAACGCTTAACGAGTTGAAGAAAAGGGACTTTGGAAATATTATCCTCCACTAAATCTAGAGCAAGACTCTCATCGTCCACCGCTAAACATTTTAAAACGGTACCAGGTAGTTCAATTAGGCTTTCCTCTGACATATTAGATGTGTTGAATGGTGAGGGTAATTTCGAAATCCGAATCTGATTCTTTTACCGTAAGTTCATGGTTCGTAGGGTATAATAATTCCAAACGTCTTTTTACGTTCGCTAACCCAATCCCAGAACTTTCGTCTTTTTTCTCGTTTAAAACAGCCCCTTTTTTGTTCGCCACATGGAAGGTAAGTTCTTTTGACGTATCATTTAATTCGATTTCTATCGTCGGGTTTTCAATGAAACCTACGCCATGTTTGAAGGCATTTTCTACGAAGGGAATCAGTAGCATAGGTTCGATGCTGCTTGATTGAGGTCCTATTTGGTGTTTGAATTGAATGTCGATATCATTGCCAAAACGGATTTTTTGCAAGTCTATATAACTCTCTAAATAGGTCAATTCTTTGCTAATCGGAACGATCGAATCATTCGTCTCGTAAATCATGTAACGCATCAGTTCGGATAATTTTACCACCACCGGCTCCACCATTTCGGGCTTTCTGCGGGACAGAGAAACCACACTATTTAATACGTTAAACATAAAATGGGGGCTGATTTGAGATCTCAAGAAAGAAAGCTCAGACTTTAAGCGTTCGTTTTCCTGTTCTTTGACCTGCTCATCCTCTTTCATTCGGTCTGAAATCAGGCGATAGGAGGTACCGATTGCCGCATAGAACAACAACTGGAAAATCATCCGCATTAATGCCCCCCTTCTCGCACCGCCACCTGAATGGTTTCCCGGGAAGAAATGAGCGTATACCCAATGAAATAATTCTTCGTGCACATAAAGCATGAACACAATGGCCCCTATCAGTGTCAATAAGTAGATAATGACCCCTTTTGCACGCAATAATTTAGGCAATAAGACCTCTGTATTTAAGTAAAAGAAGGGGATGTTAATGACCGTGAAACTGGTCATGTAGAAGATCCAAAAATACGATCGGCGAATTTCTTCCGGATTATTCGAATTAGTATTCGGTCCTAATAGAATCGGGAGCGCAATCAGGAAAGCCCAAAAAAACAGGTGCAATAGCAGGTTCCTGAGTTTAAACGTCTTTTGTATCATCGGGTTTTATTTTGCTTTTTGTAATCAGCGAATCCAAATTAAGATAATCTTCCTTATATTTCCAGTATATTTTCTACCACTATCCTGAATGTGCCGATGAAACGGCAGAATGATTTTAGGTAGATTTGCTTAAACCTTGTTTTAACCATGAAAAAAATCCTCTTTTCGTTGCTGCTCGTTGCACCTATTTGTGCCTGGGCTCAGCAATCGATTCCCCTCACTGATTTATCTGCTTTTGACCAGCCCAGCAAGAACTGGACCATTGAACAAGCCGTCTTTTCGAACTATTCGGACACCGCTTTTCAAGTTAGTCCTGGTCAGGGAGTATTAGTAAATACCTTACGCGGAGGTAAATACCACCGTAGCGATGATTTGAAGTCCAAAATGCAACACGGAGACATTCGTCTTTTAGTTGATTTTATGTTGCCCAAAGGAATGAATTCAGGCATCTATTTGCAAGGTCGCTATGAGGTACAATTATTCGATTCTTGGGGAAAGAAAACGGTGAAATACAATGATTGTGGAGGTATTTATGAGCGTTGGGATGAGTCACGAGGAAAAGGGAATGAGGGGTATGAAGGTTATGCTCCTCGCCAAAACGCGAGTAAAGCACCCGGTCTTTGGCAAACTTTAGAAATCGATTTTCAGGCGCCTCGCTTCGATGCGAATGGCCGCAAAACGGCGAATGCCATCTTCAAAAAAGTCATTTTAAATGGAGTTTTAGTTCAGGAAAATATCGAAGTTTCTGGTATGACTCGCGGTGCTATTTTTGATAAGGAAGCGCCTTTTGGTCCCATCTTAATTCAAGGAGATCATGGCCCGATTGCGTTCCGAAACTTGCGCTACGAAACGTACGAAAAGCCAACGGCTTCTCTTGGCGAAGTTTCCTACGATTATTACACGGGTAAATTTACGGATCCTATTATACCTACCACTAGCCCAGCTAAATCAGGTAAAATCCCAGCTTTAACCTACCGTGTTATTCCGGTGAACAATGATTATTTAATCCACTACAAAGCTGAATTAAGCATTCCGGAGGATGATAATTACGAATTTCAAACCTATTGGACAGGCTCAGGCGAATTGAAAATTGATGGCAAAGTTTTGAACAATGGTGCCCATTGGTTTAACGAAATGGTACCTGCGTCTACTTTCCTGAAGGCAGGTAAACACCAATTGGAAATTATTCATATTAAGGATTTCCCTTGGGGTCCTAAGGCTTTGGGTTTAAACGTGAAACGCATCGGATCTCGCTTGGTTTCCTTGCATGAAAGAACTTCGCTATTAGATCCAGATGCGGTCGGATTAATCGAAGTGAAGGCAAATGCGGAACCGGTATTACAGCGTTCATTCGCCTTTCATTTAGGAAAGAAAAAGACCCACGTGATTCAGGTGGGAGATCCGGCGGGGATACACTATTCGTATGATTTGAAACAAGGAGCGATTTTGCAGGTTTGGCGTGGTAAATTCTTAGATGCCACCCAAATGTGGGATAACCGCGGCGAGCCACAAACGTCTGAGCCGCTGGGCTTAAACGTCGTTCAAGACGGTAAATTCCCTTTAGTTTTAGCGCACCAAGTTCAACCTGATTCAACCGAATTAGTCTACAAGGGCTATCGCTTGGAGGCCGGAAGACCGGTATTCATGTACGATTGGACGGCGGCAAAATTGTGGGTAGAGGATCGCATTCAGCCAGCGGGTAATGGGCTTCGTAGAACCCTGAGTTTAGTGGGGGCAAGTCCGCAAAAAAGTGATGTGGAGGCAGTTTTAGCCACAGGGCATCACTTATCTTTACTGCAAAATGGCCTAGCTTCGCAGCCTGGAAACTTTATCGAGTGGAAAGGAGCAGCAGCTGAACTGCTGAAAATGCCGGCTGGAGCACAACAAATTCGGGTGCCATTTTCAGGGGCACAATTCACCTTTGATTTGATTTGGTAACGATGAAAAAATATACCGCTTTTTTACTCTTGTTTTCTATGGCGCTAGGCGCTTTTGCACAAACAAAACCAACTCCTAAAAAGGAGCAGGATTATTACGAAATTAAGACACTTCCGATACCAAAAGAGATTTACCTCGAGGTGGGTGGACTCGCTACGATGCCAGATGGGCGATTAGCGGTGAGTACGCGTCGGGGGGAGATTTGGATTGTAGAGAATCCATACCAAAAAACAAGTCACCAAACCTATTACCGCCGCTTCGCGAGTGGATTGCACGAAGTATTAGGTTTAGCTTACAAGGATGGCGCGTTTTACTGCTCTCAGCGGGGTGAATTGACGAAGATTTCAGACACAGATCGCGATGGCGTAGCGGATCTTTATGAGCCTATCTACACCTTCGATTTATCGGGTAATTACCATGAATATACCTACGGTCCAGTGATTGATAAGAACGGGGATATGTGGGTGAGTTTGAACTTGGCCTGGGTGGGTTTTGGTGAAGGTAAGTTTGCCAAATGGCGCGGCTGGTTCGTTAAAATCACTCCAGATGGAAAATTAGAGCCTTTTGCAGGTGGTTTACGTTCGCCGGCAGGTTATAGCTTTAACGACGAAGGCGATTTGTTTTATGGTGAAAACCAAGGTGACTGGGTGGGTTCAGGTCGTGTAACACATTTAGCGAAAGCTGATTTCGCTGGTAATCCTGGTGGATTAAAATGGGCGAAAGAGCCTAATAGTCCATTGAAACTAAGCCTGGAAGAAATCCAAGATAATGGTTCGCCGATGTTTGAGGCAGCGAAGAAAAATCCTAAGATTAAATTACCTGCTGTTTGGTTCCCACATGCGATCATGGGTATTTCTACCTCCGATATCCTACAAGACACAACGAAAGGAAAGTTTAGTCCATTCCCAGGTCAGTATTTCGTAGCCGATCAAGGACAATCGAAAGTGATGCGCATGGGTCTGGAGAAAGTAAATGGTGTATACCAAGGATTTGCCATTAACTACCGCGAAGGTTTCCAATCCGGTATTTTGCGTGAGCGTTTTGGGCTGGATGGTAGCATGTTCGTGGGTATGACCTCCCGTGGTTGGGGAAGTACAGGGAAAGATGAGTATGGTTTACAGCGCCTTTTCTGGAACGGAAACATGCCTTTCGAGATCGACATGATCAAGGCGAAATCAGACGGATTCGAGTTCAGCTTTACACAGCCAGTGGATGTAAATTCCGTTAAAAAGGCAGCTTCCTACGCTATTCGCTCGTATATCTACAAATACCAGCACCAATATGGTAGCCCGATTATCGAGTTAAAAGACTTGAAAATTAAGGGAGTAGAAGTCTCCGCTGATCGCAAGAAAGTGCGCATCTCCATCGACGGAATTCGCCAATTCTTTATTCACGAATTTACCTTGAAAGGGGTGTTGAATGAGAAAGGGGAGCCTTTACTGCATGAGACAGCATATTATACCTTGAATGAAATTCCCAAGGGGCCAGCCTTAGTGGCGGCTGCGCCTCAGGATGAAATCCATGTGAAGGTGACAGAGGTGAAAGTAGTAAGTAAAGGCTTAGGCTACGAATTAGCGATCTCTAATTTACTGAAGAAACATACCTGCTCTGCTTGCCACGCAAAAGATAGCAAACTGGTAGGTCCAGCCTTCACGGAAATTGCGAAACGCAATTATTCAAATCAGCAGATTTTAGATTTAGTCTATAAGCCTAGGCCGGAAAACTGGCCCGACTTCGCTACCGAAATGGCACCGATGAGCCATGTGCCTAAAGCGGATGTGCTGAAGATCGCCGGCTGGATCAATGGCCTACGAGAAAAAGAGGGTCTTAAGAACCGTGATTAACAAAAAAAGCTCTCTGCGATGAACAGAGAGCTTTTTTTATAAGTCTGTGCGAATTATCTTTTCGCTGCGACGCTACCTTGAATCGCTAAAACGATTTGAGAAACTTCCCCGTTATTCATCACAGTGACGGTTTTATTGAAATTACCAGGACGGCCTGCTGAATTAAAAGAAGCAGTTACTTTTCCAGTTTTACCTGGCATCACCGGCTCTCTTGTCCATTCTGGAGTCGTACAACCACAAGAAGGCTGAACGTTAGAGATAACTACAGGAGTTTTTCCTGTATTCGTGAATTCAAAGCTGTATGTAGCGATCGTTCCTTCGGTAATCGTACCAAAATCATGCTTCTCTTGCTTGAATTTCAACGCACCTTGGGCATTCGAAGTAAAGGCAAAGCCCAATACAAGCGCAAATAGGGCGATTAATTTTTTCATATGTAAATTCATTGGTTTTATGTAGAGTTCAAATCTATAAACAATTAAAGATTTCGGCAAGTTTCTTGTCTGGATTCTGTTTGGACGCCGAGGATTTTGTTGTATTTTTACGTGTTTAATAAGACGAAGCATTTGAATTCATTTACCTTTTCTTCACCTGACCTTTCATTCGATCCTGCTGGGGTGCTGGAAGACTACCGCTTAGCTGCTATCAGCCGCGCTTGTAGTCTTTTAGTGCGTAAAGAGGTGTTTTCAGGTCGGGCGAAATTCGGTATTTATGGAGATGGTAAAGAAGTCTGCCAAATCGCTTTAGCGCGCTCCATGCGCCCCGGAGACTATATTTCGGGCTATTACCGAGACCAAACTATTGGTGCTGCTATCGGAGATTTAACTTGGCCTCAGTACTTTGCCCAGTTGTATGGTCATCCTGATATTCAATTTGACCCACATTCGGGTGGTCGCCAAATGAATAACCACCACGCTACCAGGTGGTTAGATGAGGAGGGAAAATGGCTAAATCAAACTACTCGCTACAACACCGTGGCCGGCATTTCCTCCACCGCAGGTCAAATTCCCCGCGCTCTCGGTATTGCGTATGCCTCTAAAATGTACCGCGAAAGAGCGGATTTAAAGGACCACGAAGCCCTTTTTTCAAATAAAGGTCAAGAGGTTTGTTTCACCACCATCGGTGATGCATCTACGTCTGAGGGGATGTTTTTAGAGTGTATTAATGCTGCCGGTGTATTACAAATTCCGATCGTATTCTCTGTATGGGACGACGGTTACGGCATTTCGGTTCCGATTGAATTTCAAACAACAAAATCGTCCATTTCTAAGGCTCTAGCGGGTTATCAGCGCAATGAGCAGGAGAAAGGATTAGAAATTATACAAGTGAAAGCCTGGGATTATCCAGGTTTAATTGCGGCTTATCAGCGAGCGGCAAATCTAGCGCGTACGGAATTTGTTCCTTGCCTAGTTCACGTGATTGAATGCACGCAGCCCCAAGGACACTCCGCATCCGGTTCGCATGAACGCTATAAGTCAACAGAGCGTTTAGCATGGGAGCAGGAGGCAGATTGTAATGCTCTGTTCCGTGAATGGGTTTTGGCAAAAAATATCGCCACAGAAGAGGCGCTTAAAGCCATCGATGAAGAGGCTAGTGTTTTAGCTCGCAAATACCAGAAAGAGGCTTTTTCGTCCTATATGGCTTCAGTTGATGTAGATAAGAAAGCTTTTTTACGCATTGCGAAGAGTCTGTTGGAATCGACGAATGAGCCGAGTTTGTTGCAGCCCATTATCGATGAATTAAACGCATTACCCTATCCTATTTTTAGTGATTTAGTGCGGGCTGGTCGCAAGACCTTACGCGCTTTCCGCTTCTACCAAGGTCCCGCGGTTAAGTTACTTAGAAAGTGGCTCGACGACTTGGAAAAGCTGAATCGCAGACGATTCAGTTCGCACCAAATGAGTGAGTCTGACGAGTCCCCTCTCTTAATCATGGGAGTAAAACCTACCTACGAAAAGGAACCCGTTTTAGTCGATGGTCGGGAGATATTAAATAAGGCATTTTCGCAGTTTTTAGAGGATCCACGCGTATTTATCCTCGGAGAAGACGTCGGAAAAATTGGGGATGTGAATCAAACGCTGGCGGGTTTGCAAGATAAATTCGGCCCTTTAAAAGTAACCGATACCGGTATTCGTGAAGTGAGTATTGTAGGCCAAGGAATCGGAGCCTCGATGCGTGGTTTGCGACCTATTGTAGAGATTCAATATTTAGATTATATATTCTACCCATTCCCGGTTTTATCGGATGATTGGGCTTGTTTGCATTACCGAACAGCCGGAGGCCAAAAAGCCCCGATGATTCTGAGAACCAGAGGGCATCGTTTAGAGGGAATTTGGCATTCAGGAAGCCCTATGGCCGTTTTAATTAACGGATTACGTGGCGTACATTTCTGCGTACCACGTAATATGACGCAGGCGGCTGGGATGTATAGAACCTTGTTGAAAGGTGATGATCCAGGAATTGTGATCGAATGCTTGAACGGATATCGCTTGAAAGAGCCAATGCCGTCGAATTTAACAGAAATCGAGGTGCCACTGGGTATTCCAGAAATCTTGCGAGAGGGGACTGATATAACCATTGTGACCTATGGTTCGATGTGCCGAATCGTGCTGGAAGCGGCTGAAACGTTGGCTGGATTAGGCATTTCTGTGGAAGTGATTGATGCCCAAACTTTATTGCCTTTCGATCGCCACCACAGCATTTTAGCTTCGATTCAAAAGACACACCGGGTCATTTTTGCGGATGAAGATATGCCTGGCGGAGCTTCTGCCTACATGATGCAAGAAGTGCTAGACAAACAGGGGGCATTTACCTGGCTGGAAAGTCCAGCTGTTTGTATTGCAGCTACGGCACACCGTCCGGCCTACAGCTCGGATGGGGATTATTTCTCAAAGCCTAACGCAGAAAACGTCGTGGATGCCGTGTATGAGATCATGCGCGAATCAGATCCATCGACGTATCCAGCGATTTATTTTTAAGATGAAAGCGTATTTTCAATCCATCTGGGCAGGAATTCAAAGCACTCGAAAGGGGTTGGCTTTGACGTGGAAACACGCCTGGGCGGCTCGAAATCAACGCAGCGTTCAAGATATCCAAGATCCTGATTATTTTAATCAGAAAGCTGGTATTGTCACCTTGCAATACCCGCAGCAACAAATCCCCACTCCCGTTAACGGTCGATATCAATTGCACAACGAGATGGACGATTGCATCGTCTGCGATAAATGTGTGAAAGTGTGTCCGGTAGACTGTATTGAGATTGATCCCATTAAAGCCACAGGCCTCGTAGGCACGGCATCGGATGGTTCGCCCATTCGTTTATATGCCGCGAAGTTTGACATCGATATGTCCAAATGCTGCTTCTGTGGCCTTTGTACGACGGTTTGTCCGACGGAATGTTTGACGATGACTTCGGAATATGACTTCTCGGTCTTCGACGTGAAGGATCACAATTTCGCTTTCGCAAATTTAACTCCGGAACAAGCGGACGAAAAACGCGCGTTGTACGAACAATTTGTGGCGGAGAAAGAAGCAGCAAAAGAGGCGGCTAAAGATGTAGCGAAAGCATCCGAACCGGCGAAAACGGCAGAACCGGCGAAAGCGGCAGAATCTGCTTCAGAGTCGACAGAGGAAAAACCGGCAGCTCCCAAGCCCGCCTTCAAACCCGCTTTCAAGCCTAGCTTTAAGCCAAAACCTAAACCAGACGCCGAATAATGAGCCCGCTTGTGATCGCCTTCTTGGTTTTAGCCTTATTAACGTGTGGAAGCGCTTTAGCGATGCTTTGGACGAAAAATTTGTTGCACGCTGCCTTAGCTATGTTTCTAACCATGCTCGGTCTAGCGGGACTTTATGTCTTAGCCTTTGCTGACATGTTAGCCGTGGCGCATTTATTAGTCTACGTGGGTGGCGTATTGATTTTGATTCTATTCGGGATCATGTTAACGAATCAAACGGACCCCGCGACCGGCAAAAATCATTTAATGACCCGCGAATCGAATCGCTTATTGCCTATCTCCGTAGGTCTTTCCTTTTTCTTAGGCTTATTTTGGGTTTTTACGAAAGGACCCTGGGTTAACAATTTGCCCGTGACAGGTGGATCTAAATTACGGGAGGTCGGATTAGGTCTTTTGACTGAATATGCTTTTCCCTTCGAATTAGCTGGGGTATTTTTATTAATTGCTTTGATAGGCGCCACCTTTGTTGCGAAAAAACATGACTGATATTCCGGTGATTTACTTCTTGTGGGTGTCTGCGTTTCTGTTTGCGATGGGGTTGACGATTTTACTTTTGAAGAAAAATACGATTTTCGTCTTGATGGGAATCGAGTTGATTTTGAATGCGGCTAATTTGAATTTGGTCGCGTTTTCGAAAAACGATCCTTCGATGCAGGGTCTTTACCTGAGCATTTTTGTCTTAGTGGTCGGGGTTTGCGAGATGGCGATTGCACTAGCGATCATTCTGCAGGTGTACCGAAATTACCGGGCCATCGAAGTGGATCAGTTCAAATCCGAATACTAGAGGTTTTCGAGTTGCTTTTTGAATTTGAGGGCTTTCATTTTGCCTAAGACTTTGGCCAAATCATCCTCCGACGCCTCCTTCAATGCGCTTACCGTCCCAAAAGCCTTCAATAATTTCGCTGCCGTCAATTTTCCAATCCCATCCATGGTCTCCAGCTGGGAAACAATAAAGTTTTTACTACGCTTATTCCGGTGCGCCGTAATACCAAAGCGGTGAGCCTCATCCCGCAACTGCTGAATCAACTTCAGGGACTCCGATTTCTTATCTATATATAAAGGAAGGCTGTCCTCCGGAAAATAGATCTCCTCTAATCGCTTCGCGATACCAATGATAGGAATCTGTCCATACAAGCCGATAGCCTTCAGCGCATCACAAGCAGAACTGAGTTGGCCTTTCCCCCCATCGACAATAATTAAATCTGGTAATTCCGCTTCCTCTTCTAATAGACGGGTGTATCGACGGGTAATCACCTCGTACATGGTGGCAAAATCGTCAGGCCCCTCCACCGTTTTGGGTGTGAAGATGCGGTAATCCTTTTTAGAGGGTAGTGAATTCTTAAAGCAGACCATCGCAGAAACCGGGTTGGTTCCTTGCAGGTTCGAGTTATCGAAACATTCAATGTGCTTAGGTAGGTCTGTTAGACGAAGATCATTTTTCAATTTGATCATCACGCGCATCTTCCGATCGCCGCCACTCTCCTCGGCCGCCTTGCGATCTGCCTTCTCTTTTCTAAAGTACAAAACGTTCTTTAAGGACATGTCAAGAAGCTTCCGCTTATCACCCTGACTCGGCAACGTATTGCGCGCTCCCTCGAACTCGATCGACATGGGTATATTGGTGATAATCTCTTTGGCCTTACTCTGAAACTGATCTCGCTTCTCCCAAATCAACATCGTCAGCAATTCTGCCTCATCTTCCTCCAGCTTCTTTTTCACTTCCCAGGTCTGCGACTGCAAAATCGTTCCGTTAATGACCTTCATGAAGTTAATATAGGCCAAAGACTCATCCGACACCATCGAAAACACATCCACATCATGGATCGATGGATTCACGACCGTTGACTTCGCCTGGAAATTCTCTAATAGCTGCCACTTTTCTTTCCACTCCTGCGCTTTTTCAAAGGCCAATAGGGTGGAGGCCTCCTGCATTTGCGTAATGAAGAAGCTTTTCGCCTTTTGGTAATTACCCTTCAAAATCTGAGATACTTGATCAATATATTCCATATACCGCGCCTCCTGCTCTAAACCCTCGCAGGGCCCTTTGCAATTGCCGATATGGTATTCTAAGCAAACCTTGTATTTTCCTGCCTCGATGTTAGACTCCTTTAAATTTAAGGCGCAAGTCCTTAAGGGATATAGCTGATGCAACATTTCTAGCAAAGCGTTCATCAATTTCGGATTCGCATATGGCCCAAAAAACGTCCCAATCGAATGATTAATCCTTCTTTCCGTGATTAGTCTAGGAAAACGCTCTCTTGTTAAACAGATAAACGGATAGGTCTTGTCATCCCGTAACAAGATGTTGTATTTGGGCTGAAACTGCTTTATGAGCGTATTTTCGAGTAATAAGGCATCGAATTCCGAATGCACGATGGTAAACTCCAGATTACGTATCTGCGAGACGAGTCGCCTCGTTTTATTGTCCTTCCCTTTCGTATTCGTGAAATAGGAACTGACGCGATTTTTTAAATTCTTCGCCTTTCCTATATAAATGATGGTCCCACTTTCATCGAAATAGCGATACACCCCCGGTTCTTCGGGTAGCGTAGGCAAGATGGCTTTAGGGTCGAAAGTGGACATAGGCCAAAATTAAGCAAAAATATCTTCTTTGTGATTTTTGTAATTATCTAAGGTGGCTCTTTTCATTTTGGTACTAGATTATGTCCATGTTAAGACTATGTTAGGAAGTAGTCAATTAACGACAAAATACCCTTTTCTGCCGACCAAAGCCCAAGCTTCTATTGTATTAAACGGATCAAATAGGCCTCTAAATTGCCTATTAAGGGAATACTTCTATTTATAATAAAAAAAATGAAAAAATATCGACTAAATGCTTGCGTGAATTGTAAGTATTGGACATATTTGGTCCTATGTAATAGTGTAGCATAGTTGTGATAGGTCATCTATTTCCGATTCGATTGAACTGCACTATTGTACTATTTAAAGATTTGTTTGACGCTAAACCTATTTAAAATTTTAACTTATTATTTCACCTAATCAGAAAGGAGGCCCATAGAACATCAAAACTCGAACCCAAAAATTAAATTTAAAAACTAACTTAATCTTTATTATGAAAAACAATTTTTACCAAAGTCTACGAGGCTTTCTTTTGCTAGCGATAGTAATGCTAGGAAGCTTTTCGTCATTTGCCCAAGACCGCAAGGTTACAGGTAAAGTCTCTGGGACAGATTCTCAGGGAATTCCAGGTGTAAGTATCTTAGTTAAAGGAACAAACACAGGAGCAACTACAGATGTTAACGGTGCATTCTCTGTAACTGTTAAGTCTGCAACTGCAGTTTTGAATATCACAGCTGTAGGTTACAAATCACAATCAATTACAGTAGGTTCACAATCTTCTATTAACGTAACGTTAGCGGAGGACAATTCTCAATTAGACGAAGTAATCGTAACAGGTTACTCTGTAACTAACAAGAAGGAGTCTACAGCGGCAGCTTCAATCGTAAAAGCGAAGGATTTGCAAATTGCACCTTCAGGAAACGTTGAGCAGCAATTACAAGGTCGTGTAGCCGGTGTTACTTTGATCACGAACGGACAACCAGGTACGAACAGTATCATCCGTGTACGTGGTTTCGGTGCATTTGGTGGTAACGAGCCATTGTATGTTGTGGATGGAGTTCCAGTAGGAACGACGGATTTCCTTTCTCCAGATGATATCGAGTCTACTACGGTCCTTAAGGATGCGGCAGCAGCTTCTATCTATGGTGCTCGTGCAGCGAACGGTGTAATCGTTTATACGACTAAGCGTGGTGCGCGTAACAAAGGTATCACAGTTACTTATGATGGATTGTACGGTGGTACTGACCCTAACGTAGGTGGTGTAGCTAAAATGTTAACTCCTCAAGAGCAAGCTGATTGGACTCACGTAGCTTACCGTAACAACGCGGCAGCTAACGGAACTGCAGTTGCTTATACTCACCCTCAGTATGGAACTTCTGCGCAAGCAACTTTACCTACTTACTTGCACTTCAACGGTGCTAACGGTGTAAACTCTGGTGACTTAGCAGCAGCTCAAGCAGCTTATGCAGCTAATCCATTGACTACTTTCGTTATTAAGACAAACAAAGCAGGAACTAACTGGTACGATGAAATCACCCGTTTCGGATCGACAATGCGTCACTCTTTAGGTATCCAAGGTGGTACAGATAAAGGTCGTTTCTACTTAGGTTTATCTGGACAAGAGCAACAAGGTATCTTGATTCAAAATGATTTCAAGCGTTATTCAGCTCGTTTTAACTCAGAGTTTGACTTAGGAAAGAAAGTTCGCGTGGGCGAAAACATCCAAATGACGTATCGTTCAGTGCGTGGTCAAGCAGGTGGTAACAACGGTTTAGGTGTGGCTGCTGATGAGTCAGTAATCTTATCTGCTTACCGTATGCCTACAGCGATTCCAGTTTACGATGAGTTCGGAAGCTTTGCATCTACTAAGGCTGCTGGTTTTAACAACCCTCGTAACCCAGTTCGTCAAATCTTACGTAATAACGTAAATGACAATAACTACAACGCATCTGCATTTGGTAATGTGTATGTAGAGTATGAGCCAATCAAAGATTTAATTATCAAATCTTCAGTAGGTGGTCAATACTCAGGATATGCTTACAAAGATTATAACTACAAATATTTAGGTGATTCAGAGCCAGAGGCTTCTAACTCATTCTATGAAGGTTCAGGTTATAACTTTGCTTACACGTTCACTAACACAGCGGCTTACAAGACGAAGTGGAGAAAGCACGGAGTAACTGCTTTAGTAGGTATGGAGGCATTGAACACAGGTGCAGGTCGTCAGATCTCTGGTTCAGGTATTAATCCATTCTCAATGGATACAGACTTCGTAACTTTATCTTCTGTACAATCTCCAGTAGTAAACTCTGGTTTATATTCAGGTGTTAATTTCTACTCTTTATTCTCTAAAGTAGATTATAACTTCAACGAGAAGTATTACTTAACGGGAGTTGTTCGTCGTGACGGATCATCTCGTTTCGGTCCTGAGAATCGTTATGGTATTTTCCCTGCAGTATCTGCTGCTTGGAGAGTAACATCTGAGGAGTTCATGAAAGATCTTCCTGCTATCTCTGATTTAAAAATCCGTGGTGGTTGGGGTTTAATGGGTAACTCAAACAACGTAGACCCAGCTAACCAATTCTCTTTATATGCTGCGAATCGTGGTAACTCATTCTATGCAATCGATGGTCAATCATCTGGAGCAAATGAAGGTTATTTCCGTTCTCGTATTGGTAACCCAGCTGCGAAGTGGGAGACTTCAGAAACAATGAACGTTGGTTTTGATGCAACTCTTTACAATGGTAAGTGGGAAATCGTATTAGACGTTTGGAGAAAAGATACACGTGATTTATTATTCAACGTGCCTCTTCCAGCGGTAGTAGGTAACTCAGCATCTGCTCCTTCAGTAAACGTGGCGAAAATGCGTAACCAAGGTATTGATTTCCAAATCATCAACCGTGGTAACTTAACTTCAGATTTGAAATATGAATTAACTTTCAATAATTCATTCTTGAAGAACGAAATCGTAGCATTTGCTCCAGGTATCACTAACTTAACCGGTGGTGCATTCCGTGGAATTACGCCAGTACGTATGGAAGTAGGTCGTTCTTTATCTTCTTTCTACGGATACCAAGTAATCGGTTACTTTAACTCAGCTGCTGAAGTTGCTTCATCTCCAGCGCAAGATGGTAAAGGCTTAGGTCGTTTCCGTTATGCTGACATCAACGGTGATGGTAAAATCACAACAGATGACCGTACCTTCTTAGGTTCTCCAGTTCCTACTTACACAGGTGGTATCAACGTAGGTTTAACTTACAAAGATTTTGAATTCGCTACATATTTATACGCTTCTGCTGGAAACAAAATCTGGAACCAATCTAAGTGGTTTACAGACTTCTTCGGAACGTTTGAAGGATCAGGAAAAGGTGAGCGCGCTAAGCAATCATGGACTCCAGAATTAGGAAACAGCGCTGCTGCTCCGATTTGGGAATCAAACTCTAACATGTCAACTTCAGGTGCTGCTAACTCATGGTATGTAGAAGATGGTGATTACATCCGTATTCAAAACATCTCTTTAGGATACAACATTCCTAAGAACTACACTTCTAAGTTAGGTATCAAGCGTGCGAAGTTTACGTTATCAGCTAACAACATCTTCACTATCACTAAATACAAAGGTTTAGATCCAGGTGTAGGTGGTGCAGCTGATACAGGATTTGGTATTGATGTGGGTAACTACCCAGTGACTCGTTCATTCAACGCATCAATTAACTTAACTTTTTAATTAGCAACAGCCATAATTAATGAATAAGAAAATGAAAAATAATCAAATTTTAAAGCGAATTGCTTTAGTGAGTGTGTCAGCGCTGACGTTGACCTTCGCTTGTAAGGATCAGTTTTTAGAAGTTCCGCCTACCGCATCATTAGCGCAAGCGCAATTATCTTCTAAAGAAGGTGTAGAAGGGACCTTAATTGGTGCTTATGCTCAGTTAGCTGCAAAGGGATATTCTCGTTTAGCAGCTGGTAATAACTGGGTTTGGGGTTCTATCCGTGGTGGAGAGAACAATAAGGGTACGGATGCGGGTGACTTCACTGCCATCAACCCGATGCAACGTTATGAGGTTCAGCCTACAGACGGTGATTTGAATAGCACATGGCAAGCAAAATACGAAGGTATTGCGCGTTGTAATGCGACGATCAACTTAGCCAATGGTTCTAAGGAGATCTCTGCAGCGGATAAGACACGTATTATTGCGGAAGCACGTTTCTTACGTGGTCACTACTACTTCGAATTAAAGAAGTTGTTTAACTCTGTTCCTTATGTGGATGAGACAAAAGACTACGGTAAAGGAATTGAGAAAGTGGCTAACACGGAAGCTTTCTGGGATAAGATTGAGGCTGATTTTGCGTTTGCTTACACAAACCTACCAGCAACGTCTTCATCTGCAGGTCGTGCAAACAAATGGGCTGCGCAAGCTTATTTAGGTAAAGCGTTATTATACCAAGGAAAATTCGCTGATGCAAAAGCGAAGTTTACTGACGTAATCGCTAACGGTGTTACAACGAATGGTAAGAAGTATGGTTTAGTTCCTAAGTTTGCTGAAATCTTCAATGCGGAGAATGACAACAACGAGGAGGCTATATTTGCTATCCAATCTTCAATGAACACGGGTAACGTGAACAACGCAAACGGTTTTGATGACTTGAACTACCCATACAACACGGGTTCTGATGGTCCAGGTAACTGCTGCGGTTTCTTCCAACCTTCATTCTCATTAGCTAACGCTTACCGTACAGTGAACGGTTTGCCTATCTTAACAGAAACGGCTGGTGCTCCAGATTATAACTTACCTGCTAACGCAGTGAAGAATGACTACAAAGTTGCTTCTTCTGCTGCGTTTACTGAAGATTCAGATCCATTAGATCCACGTATTGACCACACAATCGGTCGTCGTGGTATTCAATACTTAGACTGGATCGAGCACCCAGGTAAGAACTGGATTCGTGACCAAACGTATGCAGGTCCTTATTCACCTAAGAAATACGTATACTACAAGCGTCAAGAGAATACATTAACAGATGGTTCATCTTGGACACGTGGTTATGCAACAATGAACTACAATATCATTCGTTTTGCAGACGTATTGTTAATGGCTGCTGAGGCTGAAATCGAAGCTGGTTCATTAGCAACTGCTTTAGATTACATCAACCGTGTTCGTAACCGTGCGGCTAATCCTGCTGGTTTCGTTATGAAAGGTGGCGTAGCAGAAGCTAACTATGTAATTGCTCCTTACACAGCATTTGCTGATAAGGCTACTGCACAAAAAGCAGTTCGCATGGAGCGTATGCTAGAATTAGCGACTGAAGGACACCGTTTCTTCGACTTAGTTCGTTGGGGTACTGACGTATCTACGTTAAATGCTTATTTAAACTACGAGAAGCAATTCCTAGTAACGAAGTTTGGTGGTGCATCTTACCAAGCTACGGATAAGTATTTACCTATCCCTCAAGCTCAAATCGATATCCAAGGTTCTTCTATCTTGAAGCAAAATGCAGGATATTAATTTGTTCTAATTTTCTGTAAAAAAGGTGGGATATTAATCCCACCTTTTTTATTTTCGCTTAAGTTTAAAATTGCCTTATGAAGCCTATTTACGCCAATTTATTCCTTGCTTT
The DNA here is from genome assembly GCA_027491195.1 of Cytophagaceae bacterium. Classification (GTDB taxonomy): domain Bacteria; phylum Bacteroidota; class Bacteroidia; order Cytophagales; family Spirosomataceae; genus Aquirufa; species Aquirufa novilacunae. Next base: position 204,498 of record JAIXWQ010000012.1, read on the forward strand.
CTCCTTTCTCGTTTTCTCTTGTAAAAACGCCACTACTTTCGAGCTTTTATCCGGTGATGATACCGGTATTCATTTTTCAAACAAGATTGTCGAGAACGATACCTTGAGTATTTTGAAGTATGAATACCTCTACAACGGAAGTGGAGTGGGTATGGGAGATTTTAATAATGATGGGCTGTTAGACTTGTTTTTCTCGGGTTCTCAGGCGAATGCTGCTTTGTATTTGAACAAGGGAGAAATGAAGTTTGAGGAAGTAGGAAAGGCATCTGGTTTAGATACAAAAGATCGCTGGTGTTCTGGAGTAAGTATTGTGGATATTAATGGGGATGGATTGCTAGATGTATATGTATCAGCAACGATGAAGAATGTGGAGCGTGATCGCCAAAATATGCTGTTTGTGAACCAAGGAATTAAAGAGGGGATACCCAGCTTTAAGGAAATGGCAACCGAGTATGGGATTAATGATTCAGGGCATAGTGAGCATGCTGCTTTCTTTGACTATGACCGGGATGGAGATTTGGATTTATATGTATTAACGGATGTTATTGATCAATTCCCATCCTTATACCGCCCTAAGGTTACCGATGGTTCCTATCCTAATACGGATCGTTTATACCGCAATGATTGGTCTAAGGATAAAAGTCATCCGGTATTTACAAATGTGTCGAAAGAGGCGGGGATAATGATAGAAGGGTATGGTTTAGGCATTAATATCTGTGATATTAACCAAGATAATTGGCCAGATATTTATGTGACGAACGATTATGTATCGGATGATATTCTATACATTAATAACCACGATGGCACGTTTACGGATCAGGCGAAGGCTTATTTTAAGCACACGAGTTTATCAGCAATGGGAAATGATGTGGCGGATATCAATAATGATGGACGTCCAGATATTGTGGCTTTAGATATGTTGCCTAAGGACAATGAGCGCAAGAAGCAATTAGCACCTCCTAATAGCTATCAGTCGTATCAGAACAGTGATTTACACGGTTATACCTATCAGTACATGCGCAATTCCGTGCAGTTAAATGCAGGTAAGAAGGCAGATGGTTCTCCAGCGCCCTTCCAAGAGATTAGTTTACTAGCGGGCGTGGCGGAGACGGAGTGGAGCTGGTGCCCTTCTTTGGCGGATTTCGATAATGATGGATTCCGTGATTTGATGATTACCAATGGTTTTCCGCGGGACGTAACGGATAGAGACTTTATGTTGTACCGAGCTAATTCAGCACGCCTGGCGTCTGACGCCATTCTTTTAGAGCAAATGCCAGTGATTAAGGTGAATAATTACGCCTTTAGAAATAAAGGGGGGATGCATTTTGACGATGTGAGTGCGGCTTGGGGAATCCAACGTCCCTCGTTTTCAAATGGGGCTTCCTATGGTGACTTGGATAATGATGGCGATTTAGATTATGTCGTGAATAATATCAACGATGAGGCTTTTGTATACAAGAATAACACGGTTGAAACGAATGCGGATAAGGGACATTATTTACGCGTTAAGTTGCAAGGTAAGGGCCAAAATACGCAAGGAATTGGAACCCGTATTGAGGGACTTTATGCGGATGGCACCTACTTCTATTATGAGAATTCACCTTATAGAGGCTATTTGTCTAGCGTAGAGGCTGTTGCTCATATTGGTTTAGGGACGAAGCAGAAGATTAAAGAATTACGAGTGATTTGGCCAAATGATTCCATGCAGGTGATTTCTAAGCCGGGTGTCGATCAATTACTTACACTAAAGATCTCCGATGCGAAGCAACCTTATGTCTCCTTATATCAAACTGAAGCTCCTTTACTTCGGGAGGTGACGAATGAGATGCAGTTAACGGAAGTACACAAGGAATACGACTTTATCGATTTTAATTTCCAAAGTTTAACCCCGTTCAAAATGTCTCAATTAGGACCTGGAGCATCGGTGGGTGATGTGAATGGCGATGGTTTAGAAGATTTCTTTGTAGGCGGTTCTAAATTTTATTCGGGTATTTTCTATCTGCAACAAGCTTCTGGCAAGTTTACAGCTAAGTATTTAGAGGGGGTAGCGGAGAACAAGAATAAATTAGGGGAGGATTTAGGTTCACTTTTAATCGATATGGATCGGGATGGAGATTTGGACTTGTACATTGCTCGGGGAGGAACAGAGGGCCAAATAGGTGCAACGAGCTTCCAAGATGTGGTGTATGCGAATGATGGGAAAGGAAACTTCAGCCTAGTTTCGAGAGCATTGCCAGCCTTTACGGAAAGTAATGCGGCAGTTAGGGCAGTGGATTTTGACAAGGATGGAGATTTAGATTTGTATGTCAGCGGTAGAAACGTGCCGTTTTCTTATCCAAAAGGAACGGTGTCTCGCCTGTTGCGCAATGATTCGAAGGCCGGTATGATTAAGTATACAGACATGACAGCGAAGTGGGCACCTGATTTATTGAAGCCGGCATTAGCTTGTGATGGGGTTTGGACAGATGTGAATAACGATGGCTGGTCAGATTTAGTCGTGGCTGGGGAATTTATGCCGATTCAGATCTACCAGAACGAAAAGGGCCATTTAGTAAAACTTGAGAAGACGGGAGTAGAGGAAATGACGGGGCTTTGGGGCTCGGTGGTAGCGGCTGATTTTGATCAAGACGGAGATATGGACCTAGTTGCAGGTAATATGGGGAAAAACACCCTGTTACGTGCCAATGCGAAGCAGCCGGTGGATGTACTTCATGGGGATGTGGATGGCAATGGAGTTTATGATATTTTCCCTTTTGTTTATTTCCAAAGTGCTGCAGGAGCACCTGTTTCAGCTCCTTTATTTGGCAAAGACGATGTGCACAAGCAGTTGAATTCAACACGTCAGCGCTGGGTGTATTATAAAGATTATGGTAAAATCACGCAGGACGATTTCTTGACGGAGAAAGAGCGGGCGAAAGCGACGAAGCTTTCCTTTACAGAGAATGCCTCATTGTATATTGAGAATCTAGGTGAAGGTAAATTTAAGGCGCATGATTTGCCCGACATGGCCCAGTTATCGGCGTTGAACGGGATGCAGATCCTAGACATCAATGCGGATGGTTATCTAGATATCTTGTTTGTGGGGAATAACTTCGCCAATGAGGTCGCTATGGGACGTTATGATGCGTCGAATGGCGGTGTTTTACTCGGTACTGGCAAAGGTTTCACTTATGCGCAAAATTCAGGAATGATGGTGCCGGCTGACGCGAAGGCCTTAGTAGGTATTCAGGTCGGTTCAGAGCTAGCTTTTGTGGCACTGCAGAACAGAGGTCCGATGAAGGTATTTAAGCCTCAGAGGACCTTTGTGAAAGCCGCTGTAAAGCCGGGTGTTTCATTTAGCTATACCTTAAAAGGACACAAACAAAAGATAGATTGGACCTATGGCTCATCTTATTTAAGCCAAAGCGCCAGCGCTCAAGCTTTCATTCCGAAGGGAGCTAAATTGAATTAACGAATTGAATTACGTAAGAGTCGAAGCTGAAGGCCAGGTGTTAGTTTAACGCCTGGCTTTGGTTTTCCAAATTGAAAATTACCAAGCAAAAGATCGACATCGCCATCTTTATCGAAATCACCGGCATCCATCGCCATGTAACGGGCATCATCCGGTAGGTTGATATTGCTAACCTGGAAGCGAAGTTTGCCCTGGTTTTGGAAATACAAGAATGATTCATTTACCCCTTTGTCATTCTCCGGAAAGAAAGCGATCATGGCTAGATCTAGGTCGCCATCCCCATCAAAATCGCGGGCTAGTGTTTTCGTAGCTCCATAAGCTGGGTAAAAATACCCTTCCTTGAAATTATTTTTGCCATCATTCGTGAAGACATGCACCCCATGGTATGCTTTCTTTGAATAGGAATTATCCGCATTATCTCCTGCTGAAATGATGATATCATCGAATCCATCTTGATTCAGATCCGCCACCTCCATATAAGTACTTCCCCATACCGACTCAAATTGCAGTAAGGGTTTCTCCATAAATAAGCCCTGGCCTTTGTTGATAAAGAGGGAAACACCCTCTTTGGCTTCGGCCATTAAAACTAAAATGTCAGGTTTGCCATCTTTTGAATAATCTTTAATGACGATGTTTCTAGCCCCAGGCTGAGATTTCAAGGTATGCCGTTGTTTGGTTTTTCCATCTACCCAAACGACCTGTCCCGCTTCATAGCCATATTCACAAATCAGAAAATCTAGCGTGCCATCTTCATTGAAATCCGCCATCTGCATGTCTAGTGGGCGTTTTAATCCGTCGACAAGCTTGGTTAGTTTACCATTGGCATTCACCTCGAATAGATTTCCGATTTTTTCGTCATTGGGGAGGATTTTGCCAATGCTCAATAAGTAATTTTTTCCTTGAATGAAGGAGGTATTTACGTTTGGACTTGGGGTTTTGAAGGTCGATTTTACCCGTAGTTTACTGTCTACAATAGCGGTTTCATTCGAGTTCATTCCGATCCAGGCTTCCGCCTTCACTGGGTGAATTTGAATGGAAGTTACTCGGCCAACCGAATGGATAGGGGAGATAAAATCCTCCGACTTGAAGTGTAGCGGGTTGGTGGAAATGGAGCTTTTGGCTTTTTGTGGCAACGGATTTTCCGGTGCATTCGTTACATAATAATCCACGATCGCTTGCCAATTCTCGACACTCATCGCTGGGCTATCTGGAAAGGCATTTGCAGAAACTAAGGCATGGTATTGCTCTTCAGGTAAACTGGCGGCTAATTCAAATTTATTACGCAAGCCTAACCGGTAGGACATGTCCATTAGGACTTTATCGTTCCAGGTCTTTTTGTCTAACAGACTTGGGTCTGGGAACTTGTGGCAAGAGCTACAGTTTTCTTTCGCCAGTTCTTCCCCTGTTTTCTTAGAGTTGCAGGCAAATGTTAGTAAAGCGATAAAGGCAAAGGCAATTAGTCTCATTCAGGCAAGGCGGTGGCAGTGGAAGAAGTTAAGGTAGAATCCCCTCCAATTCCTCCGACGCAACTAAAGTCGAAGGCTAAATTTTCGGGTTTAATGAATGGCATTTTTTGGTATCCATCGAGGGCTAATGATCGATCAGAGTAGACTTTCTCCATGAATTTTGTGAAGGCAGGCATGGCCATTTTTGCTCCTTGACCTAATTGAATGTTTCTGAAGTGAATACTGCGGTCATCGCCACCTACCCAAATACCGGTAACCAGTTTTTGGGTAACTCCCATAAACCAACCGTCAGAGAAGTTAGAAGTGGTACCCGTTTTTGCTCCAATTTCGTTTCCTGCAGCAATCGAGCTGCGATTTAAACCTTCGGCTGTTCCACCGGGTTCACGTACGGCACCTTGTAACATAAAGGTCATTAAGTAGGCTGTTTCGGGCTTCATTACTGCCTTAGCTGTGGGCGAGAATTCGCGCAAAACGACGCCGTTTTTATCGGTGATTTTTAGAATGATGATCGGGTCGATTTTTTCACCACCATTCGCGAAGGTACTGTAGGCCGAAACTTGTTCGTAGACAGAGACTTCGGACGTGCCTAGGCAAAGGGAAGGTCCTTCGTACAGAGAGCTTGTAATACCCGCTTTGTGAGCAAAATCGGCAATTTTGCTAGCTCCTAGAGATTTCATCAGTTTCGCTGAAATCGTATTGATGGATCGTCCCATTGCGCGTCTGAGCGTTAAATTCTCGTAACTGTATTTGCCATCGGAGTTTTGAGGCGTCCAGGTGTCATTCGTTAGTCCATCCTCTGTCCCAAAAGTCACCGGCTCATCCACATATTTATCACAAGGAGTGGCAATTTCATTTTCGATGGCCGCCCCATAAACAAATGGTTTGAAGGTAGAGCCAGGTTGGCGCTTACTTTGGGCAATATGATCATACTTGAAATACTTGTAATTAATGCCACCGATCCAAGCCTTCACGTGGCCATTCGTCGGATCCATCGACATCATTCCCACATTCAAAATACGCTTGTAATACCGCATGGAATCCAATGGGCTTAAGGTGGTATCGATATCGCCATGGTAAGAGAAAATCGTCATTTTTACAGGACGATTTAATTCCTCCCAAACCCGCATCTCATCATTATTATACGCCTCCATTAAATCACGGTAGCGCTGCGTGCGTTTCATAGCAGACGAAATAAAGCCCTTCAGCTCCTGCATTTTCTCATTTACCCAAGGATTGCGTCCCGCCCAATGCTGATTGAAAGTAATTTGTTGGGCTTTCATATGCTCTTGCACGGCATCTTGCGCATATTTTTGCATACGCGAGTCGATCGTCGTATGGATACGTAAACCACTGGTATACAAGTTCAATTGTTGGTCTTCTGGGCGGTCTTTATTGATCTCAGCAAGGATACCTAGAATTTCTTTACGGATGGATTCGCGTAAATACGGAGCTGCGCCGGTGTTTTGGTTTTCTACTTTATAGCGAAGGTTCAAGGGGTCTGCCTTCATCTTTTCCGCATCCTCCTCTGTCAGATATTCGTATTTCGCCAGTTGGCCTAAAACGGTATTCCGACGCGCGAGAGTCCTTTCCGGTCTGATGCGTGGATCATACAGGGAGGGATTTTGTAATAAGCCGATCAAGGTGGCTGCCTCAGGGTAGGTGACCGTCTGCACGTTTTTTTGGAAATAAGTCCGGCAGGCTACTTGAATACCATAGGCATTATTCCCAAAACTCACCTCATTCAAATACATGGCCAAGATTTCTTGCTTCGTGTATCGGCGTTCTAATTTGATGGCCAAAATCCACTCTTTAATTTTCGCGATGGCCGTTTTTAGCCCACCCACTTTCATTAATAAACCCATGTAAATAGGATCGTCTTCGCCATATTCAAGTGAACGGGTGTGAAATAAATTCTTGGCTAATTGCTGGGATATCGTACTTCCGCCGCCTGAGGTACCAAAAGAGAATAATACGCGGGCCATAGAGCGCACATCAATACCAGAGTGACTAATGAAACGGGCATCTTCTGTCGCCATCAGCGTGTTAATCAAGATGGGTGACAGCTCCTCGAACTCCACCGGATTACGATTCTCCCGGAAGTATTTTCCAATCTCTTCTCCGTCTTCTGAAATCAATAAAGAAGCCTCTTGGCTTTTCGGATTCTCTAGCTCTTGCAGGCTAGGCATTCCACCAAACAGCCAAAGGAAATTATAGTTTACCGATGCAATGAAAAGAATGGCAAATAAGATTGTGCCTCCAAATATTTTGTAGGCTAAGGTAATTTTATTCAATTTAGATTCCTTTATGGGTTCTATCATTTGTTAATCAGCTTTAGCATTTCATTAGCCTCTGCAACGAGTGGGCTGGTGGGGAAAGATTGGACAAATTCACCTAACAGGCGTTTGCATTCTGCACTTTCCTGTAAACCCGCTTTACAAAGCGCCATTAAAAATACGATTTTATCTTCCAATTTACTACCAGGCGTATTTTGTTGAATCGCTAGGCAAGCCTCGAACGCCATTGCAAACTCTTTCGCTTTAAAACGTTCATAAGCCTCTTCGTATTTCTTTTGTGCCTGAATTTCTTTGTTCTCGGTTAGCGCCCCATTCTCTAATTTGAGGATCATCGTCTTGAAATAGGAGCTAGGATAGCGTTCGAAAAGTGTTTTTCGTGAATTTGTTTTTGCGGTTCCTTCTTGGCTTAAATAAAGAATGTAAAGCGCCTCTGCTTCAAAAGCCGTGCTCGGGAATTCTGTCAATAATTTTTGCAATGTGCTGATGGCTAGGGTATTTTCACCTAATTCTAAACGCGCTAACTTGCCTAGTTTGAATAAAGATTCTTCCTTTAATTTGGTCGCCTTATTCGCGGCGATCGCACTAAATGGAATCGCTTTCAACCAAGTTTCTTCTGCCGCTCCTGTTATAGCCGCTTGAGCAAGATTCGTTTTTTCTGTCACCGAAGTAACCGTGGTGGAAATGCTCAGGCTCGTATTTTTATTCTTTCTATTCCAAAAATCCTCTAAGGTCCGATTCCCCCATCGATTGCTAAATTCAATACTACCCTGAATCCGAGCTTGTTCGTTATTGAAGTAGAAATTTTGTTGGTCTGCGCTGAAAGGTCGTCTCGTAAAAATAGGAGCAGTAGTTGCAGCACTTACCGATTTCTTCACCGTATCTTTTTGCTGCTTTAAAAAGAGCTCGTGTAATGCCTGTGGAGACAAGGTGGCTAAATGTAATAAGGAGTCTTGTAAGGCTATTTGTTTCGAAAACGAAGTATAGCTAGCCCAGGATTTTTTCAGTTTTTGAGCTTTCGCGTAATCGGGATGATTGTTTGCGAGGTAGGTAGCAGCGCTGTCGTAGTAGTTTGCCGCTAGATCATAGGCCTTTAATTGTTTCGCGAAAAGACCGCCTAATTGAAAATAGAGTTCTCCTTTATTTGGGTTGTTTTCGCCGCCTTTCTCCCAATTTTCTTTGGCTTTTTTGTAGTCCTTTTTAGTGTAATAATATTGACCTATTTTGACATAGATAGCCGATTTGTTGTCCTCGTTTTTAGGATCTTTCAGCATTTTCTGCAAGGCATCCACATTACCTTCGATTTGATGAATAGCCAGGCTTGATTGCAAGTTTAAATCATAGCTAGGCTTTGTTTTTAGCGTCGTTTTAAAGCTTTCTACCGCTAAATTCGGCTGGTTATTGTCCGCAAATAGTTGGCCCATGATGAATGAGATGCGCGCTTTTTCTTCGCCCTTCTTCAGGTATTTGGAGGCTTCCTGGAGTAATGAGAGGGCTTTTACAGGTTCATCTGCCAGCTGGTAGGAATAGGCTTTTAGTAACAAGAATTGCTTTTTCTCGTTTGAATTCAAGGGGTTTTCTCTTAAGAATTCTTCGATCTTTTCTGCGGCAGTAAACTCCTGTTGTTGTAAATAAATTTCATAGAGAGCGAGTAATGCCTCTGGTCTAATTTCAAGTGAGTTTACGTATTTATACGTGTCAATGGCATTCTTTAGGTCGTATTGGTAAATGCGACCCTTACCGATTAGTAAATAGGCATCGATAATGTACTGGGAATTTTGGTGGCGATCGATCACTAAAGACGCCTTGCGGATTAATTCTTTAATGTCCTTTTCGTTGCCTTGTTTAAAGCTGGAATCCAGTGGAATTCGGATGGGTAAGGTGGCATTATAGCTTTCCTTGCGTTCTGCGAATAGTTTGCGCTCTAATTCTTTTTCTAATCTAGAGGCCTGCCAAATCGCATTGTACTTCGCATTCAAATTATGAAACGCAACGGCCATGGGCTTGTTGCTGAATTGAGAACAAGACCACGTACTGAGGGCTAGAAATAAGAAGACAAGACGCCTGTACATAGGATTCGACGGAACAATTTTCAAATTTACAATTTATCTTCCCGAAAATTGGATAAATTTAGGCGAATATGAATTCCTACCAAAAATTCTTAGGGGCCGCTTTTCAGATGCTCGTCACCATCGTCGCAGGCGTTTTTGCTGGCCGCTATTTAGATGCCTATTTTTTTACGGATAAGCCCTGGTTTACGCTCATTTTCTCCCTTGGATCGATCGCATTTGCCCTGATAGCCTTAATCAAAAGTCTTCCCAAATAGGGCTCGCAGAAGCGCAGAATATTCTGTATTTTTGTCATTAAAATCCAATTCTATTGTTTACTCAAAGGCGAAACCTGATCTTCTTGTTTTTCGGACTCATCGGTCTCTTGTTCATCGGGAAACTATTTTTCCTTCAGGTGATCGATGATACCTATGAGAAAGCAGCGGATAATAATGCAATTCGCAAGATAATTCAGATCCCATTTAGGGGGGAAGTGTATGATCGGTTTGGCAAATTAATCGTCTACAATACGCCTGTATACGACCTCTACATCATCCCTCGAAAAGCGGTGGTGAAAGATACGAATCAATTTTGTCGAGTATTCCGCATCACACGGGAATATTTTATCAAAACCACTCAGCGCGCTAGAGCTTATTCACGGGTGAAACCGAGTCTGTTTCTGAAGCATTTATCAAAGGAAGATTTTGCGAGTGTGCAAGATGCGATGGTGGATTTTCCGGGCTTCTTTTTTGAGACCAATGCCTTTAGAACCTATCAATCTCGTTCCTTTTCGAATGCCTTGGGTTATGTAGCTGAGATCAGCCCGACTGCGCTAACAGACCAGAAAGACGATTATTACCGCCAAGGAGACTATGTGGGTATTTCCGGAATAGAATCCTTTTATGAAGAGACTTTACGTGGTCAGCGCGGGGTGAAATACCGAATGGTGAACAGCAATGGGGTGGAAAAGGGCGATTATAAAAATGGCTCTTTAAACATCAACCCAGTCTCTGGAAATAACTTATACACCTCCATCGACCTGGCGATTCAGGAATATGCGGATAGCTTGATGCAGCATAAAGTGGGTAGTTTAGTGGCGATTGAACCTTCTACGGGGGAGATTTTAGCCATGGTTTCCGCCCCGTCCTATGATGCGAGCTTACTTACGGGGAATAATTTCTCCAAGTATTACCAGCAATTAGCCTTAGATCCGATGAAGCCTTTGTTAAATCGGCCTCCATCTGCTTATTATCGGCCGGGATCGACCTTTAAATTAGTGCAGGCTTTAGTAGGACAACAGCTCGGATTTATCGGGCCAGGCACGGTTTTCTCTCATGCGGGAGCTCCGGTGAAATGCCATGGACATGGCCCTGTGGATTTAAGAGGAGCCATTCGGGTGTCATGTAACCCCTATTTTTACCATGCCTTTAGGAAAATGGTCTACGATAAAACGACGGGCGATACCTATGAGCGATCGGCGCAAGGTTTGCAACGCTGGGCGGATTTAGTGGCTAATTTTGGTTTTGGGCGCAAATTAGGGGTGGATTTAGGTAATGAGAAGAAGGGAATTTTGCCGAATGTAGAGTACTATAATTCGGTCTACAAGGGGGAGAAAATGTGGAAGTTTTCGAATATTTATTCGATTAGTATTGGGGAGGGGGAAATTGTCGTTAGTCCCCTAAAAATGGCAAATCTCGCTGCGATCATCGCTAACAGAGGATGGTATATTCCGCCGCATGTAGTGAAAGGAATTGGTTTAAAGAAAAGTATTGACCCTTTCTATAAAACGCCAGTAAAAGTAGGTGTGGAGGCGAAGTATTTTAATGTCGTGATTGATGGCATGGAGGATGCGGTAACACATGGAACGGTAGAGGCGGATGGACGAATTCCTGATATCAAGATGGTCGGAAAGACCGGCACTTCCCAAAACCAAAAAGGGAAAGATCACTCCATTTTTATTGCCTTTGCGCCTCGCGATAATCCGAAAATCGCCATTGCCGTTTTCGTAGAGAATGCGGGTTTTGGTGGGTCTGCTGCGGCTCCAATTGCTTCTTTAGTCGTTGAAAAATACTTGAAACGGAAGGTAGATCGCAAGGCGGTGGAGACGAAATTTATGAATATGAATTACTTACCAAACGTGTACAGTGTGACACGTAAAAAGGTAGCCATTGATTCTACTAAAAAATGACAGACTCGAATCACATTCAGGGGCGCATTGACTGGATCACGGTGGGGTTCTATGTCCTGTTCGTCTGTTTAGGCTGGATGAATATCTATTCGGCGGTTTACAGTCCGGATGCGCCATTGAGCTTTTCGGATCCGGCATTTTACGATTCCAATGCGGGGAAACAATTGGTTTGGATCGGGACGAGTTTCGTATTGATCGTGTGCATTTTAGTGATTGATTTCCGTTTTTTCGAGTCCTTTGCCCTCTTCATCTACCTCGGTTTATTGCTTTTGCTGCTCGCAGTTCCCTTTTTAGGGGTGACCATCAATGGTTCTCATTCCTGGTTTAAGTTCGGCGGTGTTACGATTCAGCCGGCGGAGTTTGCCAAAACAGCAACCGCACTCTTGCTCGCCAAATACCTTAATGACCCCTTAGTCAACTTGAATAAATTCGCCTTTCAATGGAAGGCAGCCCTTATTATTGGGATTCCTATGCTGTTGATTATTGGGTCAAACGAGACAGGTTCAGCCCTAGTTTTCGCTTCCTTCTTAATTTTATTGTACCGAGAAGGCTTGCCGGGAACTTATCCAGCCTTATTTATTGGAGGAATTGTCTTGTTCGTGTCTGCTTTACTCGTTAAGGCTTGGATAATTTTGTTAGTCTTAGTTTTATTAGCCGGGCTTTTTGTTCTTTTTATGCCCATTTATTTACAGCGCGATCCGAAGACCTATTTGCGCCTTTCAGGTGCCATTGCGGTGATTATGACCTTAGCGCTTTTAGTGGATTGGGTGGTCAATAATGTGTTACAAGAGCACCAAAGAAACCGGATTCGCGTGTTAATTGATCCAGGTTTTGACCCGAGAGGTTTAGGCTACCAGGTGACTCAATCGAAGATTGCGATTGGTTCGGGAGGTTTTTGGGGGAAGGGATTTTTAGGTGGAACTCAAACGAAATTTGATTTTGTACCGGAACAAAGTACGGATATGGTTTTCTGTACTATCGGTGAGGAGCATGGCTTTGTTGGCGTGATGTTGATGATCATTTTCTTTTTAGGCTTTTTGTGGCGCCTGATGTATTTAGCGGACTTACAGCGCTCCCGGTTTGCGAGAGCTTACGGATTCGGATTAGTAGGAATTCTGTTTTTTCACTTTTTAGTTAATATAGGGATGACAATCGGCTTAATGCCCATCATGGGGATTCCATTGCCGTTTTTCTCCTATGGTGGATCGTCCTTGTGGTCGTTCACGATATTACTTTTTATCTTTTTAAAATTAGACTCTCACCGGTCTGATATGCTTTCTCGCTAGTATGGAAAACGAAACAATTTCTGCCAAAGCCAAAATGCTCATCGCCGTCGCCGCTCTTGGCTACTTCGTGGATGTGTATGACCTCATCTTATTTTCTGTCGTGCGTAATCCAAGCTTGATGAGTTTGGGCTTGAAAGGTGATGAATTACTGAATCAAGGTCTGAACTTGATGAACGTTCAGATGGGAGGGATGCTTTTGGGTGGAATTTTGTGGGGAATCTACGGGGATAAGAAAGGCCGTAAATCCGTCTTATTCGGATCTATTCTTTTATATTCAGCTGCGAACGCACTGAATGGTTTAGTGACTGATTTGAATACCTATGCGATTTTACGTTTTATCGCGGGGATTGGTCTTGCTGGGGAGCTTGGAGCAGGTATTACGCTCGTAAACGAAACCTTGCCGCCGTCTAAACGTGGTATCGGAACCTTGATTATTGCCGGAGTAGGAGCCGCTGGAGCGGTGTTTGCGCCGATTATTGCGGGTTTAAGCCCTGATCCAGAGTGGTGGAGATCTTGCTATTTTATTGGTGGAGGAATGGGCTTAGCCTTATTGCTTTTGCGTTTAGGAACGTTCGAATCATCGATGTATTCCGAGATGGATTCGTCTGTGAAGAAGGGGAATTTTCTGCAACTCTTTTCCAGCGCAGCCACTTTCAAAAAGTATTTATACTGCATATTGATGGGTCTACCCATCTGGTACATTATCGGAATTTTGGTCTTTTCTGCACCTGAAATTTCGCAATTGGTAGGAATCGAAGGTAAAATTAGTGGGGGTAATGCGATCATGTTCTGTTACCTAGGCTTAGCCATTGGTGACTTTGCCTCTGGCGCCTTAAGTCAATGGCTGAAGAGTCGAGGAAAAGCTGTTTTGACGTATTTATTTATCGCGGTGTGTATTTGCGTCTATTATTTATTCGGGATGTCTAACATCACAACGACGCATGCGTATGTGATGATTACTTTATTGGGTTTCTTCGGGGGCTATTGGGCAGTTTTCTTGACTTACTCCTCTGAGCAGTTTGGAACGAATGTACGAATGACAGTGACGACGACCGTTCCTAATTTCGTGAGGGGCGCATTAATTCCTATTTCCTTATTATTTAAGTTTTTAATTCCTTCCGTAGGCTTGATTCAGTCGGCGGCTTATGTGGGTGTGTTATGCTTTGCTTTGGCCATCTACTCCGTCTTACAACTGAAGGAAACCTTCGGTAAATCTCTAGACTACACCGAATAATGGCGCTAATCTCTAAGAAGAAGACCCTTTATCGGATTAATCAGCAGCTGCGCCGCTATTTGCATAAATACAATCGCGAGCACGTGATGAATATTAGTTATGCAGATCTCTTGCGTTACGATAATGCCATTGTGCTGTACGATAAAAATGAGGTGGATACGCTTTGGGAGACGGTATTTTATTCTCCAGGTGATCAGGAAGAGGTATATGAGGCTTTAAAGCAGATCTATGCGGATTTAAAGACGGATGGTAACGAGGAGGTAATCAAGCACTTAGTGATCGACCGGGTGGATTATTGCACCTATGGGAATACGCATCCTTTCCGGATTCGCATTGTGAACCGGGTGAATGATAACTTTGATTATTTCTATATCAAAATTGCGGATGCCTCGCGTGTCTATGGGCTAGAGTTAGAGCATATTTTATCCCCAAATAGAATCAATTACGTCACCCACGAAAATACATTGGTCGAAGAGCATATCGCTGGTGTACCTGGAGATGCCTTTTTAAAGCAGGATTTAGAGCAGGACTTGGAGTCGCCCATTCGTTTAGCGAAAGAGTTCGTGAAATTCAATGAACGCTGTCTCGTACAATTATTGGGGGATATGCATAGTGCAAACTTTGTGGTGATCACAACGCCGGATTTCGAGGAGATTTATTACCGTATTCGCCCAATTGACTTTGATCAGCAATGTTACGAAGGGAAGAAAACGGTGTATTTGCCGCAGTATTTCAAGCAAAATAATGCCCTCATTGAGCTGGGGATGAAATATATGACGCCAGAATCGGTTTGGCAGTACCAAATCGAAGAGCGTTCGATGATTGCCTCACGTCTGAAATCAGAGAGTCAGCGCGTCTATGATTTGATGGCGGTGATGTCGAAGGACGAAATCGCTCCTCCCGAGAATGTAGAGCAATTAAAATCAGAACTGGCAAAGCATTACGAGGACAATCGCTTCTTGAATTGCAAGACGATGGGGGAGATTGTTTGGCTGAGCTTAGAATTAGTGATGCGTCACTAATTATTTCTTAAAGATGGACCACATCATGAGTCCGTAACCCATCATATAGCAAAGGCCACCGATAGGTGCAATCGCTCCAAAGATGGACATATTCGTCAGGCAGATCAGATACAGAGATCCAGGAAAGATAATGCTTCCCGCGAATTGAAAATAGGCGGCTGACTTTAAGTGCTTATTGCTAAAATTCATCTGCCAAACTCCCAAAATCAAAAGAGCCATTCCTCCGTACATTTGGTAGCGTGCTGCCGTTTCGAAGGTTTCTAAGCGATTGATATCACGCAAATAATCCTTCCACGCATGTGCACCAAAAGCGCCTAAGGCAACGGAAAGGCCTGCCATAAGTGAACCGAAAAACAACGAGAATTTTTTCATGGTAGGGGGATAAAAAAAGGCCCTGTTTCCAAGGCCTTTCTTATTAAGATGCTAAAGAAACTTTTAAATCGTTCAGCTTCCGCTTGATCGAATCATCGATCTGTTGGTCACCTACTTTCAAAATGAATCCACCGATTAGGCTCTCATCAATTTGTTCGATTAATTCTACTTCTTTACCTGTGTAGTCTTTTACGATTTTAGCTACGGTTGCTTTCTGATCAGCTGTTAAGCTAGAAGCCGTTGTAACGGTCGCTTTTTGGATGCCTTTGTAATCCGTATACATCGAGATGAATTCTTTTGCCACAGCAGGAAGAATTTTCTCGCGGTTCTTGTTCGTGATGATCACGAAGATACCGTAAGTCACGGGATTGAATTTATCCTTAAATAGCTTCGCAAGGATCGCTAATTTCGTATAATGCTTAATGATTGGGCTCTTCAGCGCTAACACTAATTCATAACTTCCTTCGCAAGTCTCTGCGAAATCGATCATATCCTTAGCCACAGCCTCTACCGCGTTCTTCTCGATCGCGAAGTCTAGCAGGGATTTAGCGTAACGGTGAGCTACAATTAATTCTGACATGGTCTATTCGATTAAGATAATTTAACGTCAGCCATCCACTCAGTTACTAATTTCTCCTGAGCTGCTTTGTCTTTTAATTGGCTTTTTAACACTTTCTCAGCTAAATCTAAAGAAAGAGTCGCTGCTTCCTTGCGGATTGCGGCTACTGCACTTGCTTTCTCTTGTTCGAATGCCACACGTGCTTTTTCGATTTCTTGGTTAGCGGCAGTTTGTGCATCTAACTTCGCTTGAGAGATCATCGCATCCGATGCTTCTTTCGCTTGTTTGATTAAAGCATCACGCTCAGCACGTGCTGAAGCGATTAATTGCTCGTTACCGGCTTTCAACTCGGCCATTTCAGCGCGTGTTGTTTCAGATAATTTGATTGCCTCGTCGATGGATTGCTCGCGCTCAGCTAATGATTGAATGATCGGTTTCCAAGCAAATTTAGCCAAAAGGAAAAACAAGATTCCAAAGACAATTAGTTGCCAGAAGATAAGTCCAAAGTCTGGGGTGATTAACTCCATAGTATTTTTATTTAATATAAATCGTGTCAAAAAACGCAATTTGGCACCTAATGTAAACCAAATTGCGTTTTAAATGGGGTAGAATCTAATGCAAAGGCTAATCCTTTGGCGATTCTGATTGGTATCTTATTTCAAAGTTACCAATAGACAAATTACAGCAGCGAATAACGCAACCGCCTCAACGAAGGCAGCAACGATTAACATCGCACCTTGAATTTTTCCAGACGCTTCTGGTTGGCGAGCGATAGCTTCCATGGCAGAACCACCGATACGACCGATACCGAAACCAGCTCCTAATGCAGCTAAACCAGCACCAATACCTGCAAGACCAAGACCTACAGAAACTTCTAATAAAATCGATAAAATAGACATACGATTTGGGTTTATATAAAAAAAATAATTTACAAATTAATGGTGATGCTCTTCTACCGCCGCTCCGATGTACGTCGAAACTAACATCGTAAAGATGAAGGCTTGAATGAAGGCAACAATTAGCTCAATTACGTTCATGAAAAGCGAGAAAGGAACTACTGCTAGACCTAAAGCTGCATTTTCAAAAATGAAAATCAAGGATACTAAACTTAATAAAATGATGTGACCCGCTGTAATGTTCGCAAACAAACGAACCATTAACGAGAAAGGCTTCATGAAAATACCTACGATTTCTACCGGAGTTAAGATCACTAACATCCACTTCGGTACACCTGGCATTGCGAAGATGTGTGTCCAATACGTAGAACGACCATTAAAGTTCGTTACGAAAAAGGCGATAATCGCTAAAACTAAAGTTACGGCGATGTTACCTGTTAGGTTCGCGCCTCCCGGAATCAAGCCTAACATGTTGTTAAACCAGATAAAGAAGAAGATCGTTAATAAATACGGCATGAAACGACGGTAGTGTTTCTCTCCGATATTATTCTTTGCGATTTCATCACGCACGAAAATAATGATGGGCTCAAATAAAGATTGTAAGCCTTTCGGTGCTCTGTGAGGATTTTCTTTGTATTTTTTACCGATACCGATGAAGATAGACAATAATAAAACGGCTGATAATAATAAAGAGGCTACGTTCTTCGTGATCGAGAAATCGTATACTTTTTCGCCATTCTCCGCGTGAATCTTACCATGCTCTAAAACGAATCCGTTGTAAGCGATTTCTTCGTGGTGTTCGTTCTTAAAGTTAGAAGACGAGAATACTTGTAAGCCTGCTGATTCCGTGTAAACGATACAAGGTAATGGCAAAGTAGCATGGAAATGGCCAATCGTGAAGAAATGCCAATCATGCTCATCTGCAATGTGATGTAGAATTAATTTACCTGGATCGAATTTTTCTGTTTTTGCTTCTTGAGCAGCAGGAGCAGTCGCGTGAGCAGCTGTGTCGTGTGATGCAGAATCGTGCGCAGCCACCGGTTCGTTTGCGAACACATTTAGGCTAATAAAGCTCAAGAAAAGCCCTAGTAGTATATTCGAAAAGTACATTTTTTGTGTTGAAGTCTTCACCTGCATCTGAAACATTAATCTTGCTATTTTCTAAAAACGTCGCAAGTTACGAAGCAAACCAAAAATTTCAAAATTTGTACTACATAAATAGAGTACAAAAAAGTTGCTGGCGAACAAGACCATATTTGGCGTGTGGATATAAGCGAAATATCCGATGAAAACGACGCTTAAAATAAATCGAATCGTGAGCGAAATCATCTGAAATGGGATGAATTTCTCTCCTTCGTTTTTTAAACCTAATTGAGCGAGGTTGAAGGTCAAGTAGGTTTGGAACAAAAGAAAAACAAAGATGAATTTTAGGTCTGGGTGCATATACGTTAGCACGCTAGTTTGCGCTAAACCATACAAAAGCCCCCCTAAAATTCCATAAAACAGCGCCATTTTTAACATAGGGCAAATATCGTCAGAAAGGAATTAATCGGCAAAGATTTTGGAAAAAAGGGATTTCGGCTGTTACTTGCATCCTCAAATCAAAAAGCCTCGCTTGTTGATTTATAAAGAAGAAGGGAGAGACTAGGCTCAATGAACTTCTGGCAACCCGTCCGCGAAAGCAGACCCCGGTGCTAATTCCTACCCCAGGCGGTGCCTGTTTAGGGAAATATAAACCATTTTGTGCATGCAAGCTGAGTTTCATCATTTTCATTCTGCGTCCCCATTTGCCCTTGAATTTGGGGGTGAATTACCTGCTTTAGATTTAGCTTACCAAACTTGGGGCAAACTAAATGCGAAAAAAGACAACGTCGTTTGGATTTGCCATGCTTTCACCGGAAGTCACGATGTGGCGGAATGGTGGCAGGGACTGGTAGGACCGGGAAAGTTGTTTAATCCGGAGAATAACCTCATCGTTTGTGTCAATATTTTGGGCTCACATTACGGTTCGTCTGGCCCCTTAACGGTGGATCCGACAACAGGAAAGCCGTATTTTCACTCCTTCCCGGATGTGACGATTCGCGATGTGGTCTCTAGTTTCGAGGTTTTACGTAAAGAATTGAGGATTACGAAGATCAAAACCTGCATCGGTGGTTCTTTAGGCGGCCAGCAAGCCGTTGAATGGGCGATTATGAATCCAGGTTTGATAGAAAATTTGATTTTAGTGGCTACGAACGCGGTTCATTCGCCTTGGGGAATTGCTTTTAATGAGTCCCAAAGAATGGCCATCGAAGTCGACCCTACTTGGAAAGAATCGCAGCCTAAAGCCGGTTTAGAAGGAATGAAGGCCGCTCGTGCGACTGCCTTGATCTCCTACCGCAATTACGAAACCTACCAAATTACCCAAGCTCGCAAGGAAAATTCCTATGGATCCTCGTTGCGCGCAGTTTCGTATCAACGCTACCAGGGCGAAAAATTAGCACAACGCTTCAATGCTTATTCCTATTTTCAATTATCGAAGATGATGGATTCGCAAGATGTGGGTCGTAATAGAGGAGGTGCTGTCGCTGCATTGAAACAAATTCAGTCGAAAACGCTGGTGATCGGTATTAAATCAGATGCGTTATTTCCGATTATTGAACAAGAGTTTTTGGCCAAATATATCCCAGGAGCCTCTTTCCACGTCATCGATTCCCTGTATGGGCACGATGGATTCTTAATCGAGAGTGGATTAATGACCAAAGCCGTTCGTTTATGGCAGAAGTTACAACGCTTAGAAGTAAACCCGATGGCCGATTTCTTCCAGGCCTTAGAAGCTAAAATGGCAGCCCATGAAATTTCATAACAAAGTAGTTTGGATTACGGGCGCTTCGTCCGGAATCGGAGAGGCCTTAGCCTACGCTTTCGCAGCAGAAGGAGCTTTATTAGTTTTGTCTGCGCGTCGGGAGGAAGAATTGCAGCGGGTGGCAAAAGCCTGTGGGAATGCCTATGTGCTCCCTTTTGATATGCTTTCTGTGGCAGAACATGCTGATCGCGTGCAGGATGTGATCAATACCTATGGCCGCATTGACTATTTAGTTTTAAATGCGGGCGTTTCCCAGCGCTCTTTTGTGAAAGACACGACATTCGATGTATATCGTCGTCTGTTTGAGGTGAATTTCTTTTCGATTGTTTCCTTGACTCAGGCTGTTTTGCCAATTTTTAGCGCCCAAAAATCGGGTGTTTTCGTACCCATCGCCTCTGTGGCGGGTCGGATTTCGACTCCTCGTCGTGCGGCTTATGGGGCAACCAAGCATGCTTTGATTGGTTTCTTCGACTCCGTGCGGGCAGAGGTCTTCAATGACGGTATCCGCGTAACGACTATTTTGCCAGGCTATATCAAAACGAACATTTCCCTTCACGCGATGAACGAGAAAGGGGAGGCCTACGGTAAAATGGATCCGAATCAGGCCAAAGGCCTAGATCCCAGCATCACCGCTCAAAAGATTCTTCAAGCCGTTCTAGCGGAGAAAAATGAATTCTTTGTCGGTGGATTCCTCGAAGGTTTTGGCCTTTTTGTGAAGCGCTTCTTTCCTTCGATTATGCCCTTAATGCTGCGTAAGATTAAGAATACGTAGTCTTTTTCTCGCTAAAGAAGAATACGAAGAGTAGTAAAACTACCCCGGCAATCGCAGCAGGAACCATCCAAACCGCCTGCCAGTCCTTTATATCGTTGACTGTATAATAGTCTAGAACGATCCCCGACAGTTTAGAGCCGATGCCCATCCCGATGCCATACGTCGCAAAGGTGATTAAACCCTGAGCAGAGTTCTTGATTTTTTCGCCCGCTTTTTGGTCTGTATAAATCTGCCCCGTCACAAAGAAGAAATCGTAGCAAACCCCGTGCAGGATAATCCCGATGTACAAAATCCATTCGCTCGAGATTCCATCCCCATATCCGAAGCAAAGGAAGCGTACAATCCAGGCCACTAGACCTACCACGAGCATCTTCTTCACTCCTAATCGTGTGAAAGCGATGGGAATTAATAGCATAAATATCACTTCGGAAGCTTGTCCTAAAGACATTTTATTCTCCACATTGCTCATGTGCGAATCCGTTAACGAAGGATTTGCCATCGCATAATAGAAGGACAAGGGGATGCAGATCAAAATAGAAGAGATAAAGAAGATCAAGAAGGAACGATCTTTAAACAATTTCAAGGCATCTAGTCCTAAAATCTGCGCCACTGACGCATTTTTGTCGGCTTTAGGAGGCGTATTCGGTAGGGTGAATGAGTAGATTCCTAACAAGAAGGAAGTGTACATCGCAATCTCAAATATGGCTACTTTGTCTCCCAAAGCATAAAATCCGATGATATTCGTCACCACGATCCAGGCGATAGTACCGGTAACCCGAATGGAAGGGAATTCCTTCTCTGGATTCGACATTTGGTTCATCGCAATCGAATTCGATAAGGCCAAATTAGGCGCAAAACAAAGCGTATAAGCTAAAATATACCAGAAAAAGGCCTCCGGATCTCTTTCTAAACTCAAGAAGTACAGGATAATACCACCCAAAATATTCAAAAAGCCCATTACTTTTTGGGCAGCAAAAAAGCGATCTGAAATCAAGCCCACGAAGAAAGGGGCAAAGATGGAGGCAATCGCAAAAGTCGTATAGGCATTGCCCACTTGATCGCCCGTAGCGTGTAAATTATCTAATAGGTACTTACTCATCTGTCCGTACCAGGCGCCCCATCCGAAGAACATCAGGAATATCATCGACATGAGTTGGAATTTTACGCTACTTTTCATCTTTTTTGAGGTTTAGAGTTACCAAAAATACAAATTTGTCAGATATTTAAAATTTTCTGAAAATATATTTTTTGGGCATTTTTCCTGTTTTGATATACCGATTTTCGGTTATTCTGCATTTTTTTTCAGACTTAGGTGTGTTTTTGAATCGGGTTTTTTTAAATAGTGCAAAAATCTCATTTTATCCCCTTAAAACACAACTTGTCTGCATTCTTGAGCGAGGAGCTAATAATTTGATAATCAGTATTATTTATCGTTTTTTTGAGTGTTGAATAACATTCAGCGGAAAAAATATGTTCGGAATCTTATTAATATCAGCTCGGCCTACTGGCGAATTTCACGGATCGATGCCCTTGTTCTTGGGCGCGTTCACGTTGATTTCTGTGGTATTAATTGGTTTTGGATTGATCCTTTTCAAAAAGCGCAAACAGTGGATTCACAATTCGAAGATGACCTACGGCAAAATCGTGGAAATCTCGAAGCGTTATTCACGCGATGACCACAGTGGTCGCTTTCCTATTTACTTCCCGATTGTCTCTTACTATGTGAATGGTCTTGAATTTAGACGTGAGGCAGACAAAGGCTTAGCCAAAACCTGTGAAATCGGTCAAGAAATTCCTGTTCGCTATTTGTCTGAGAATCCTTACGAGGCATCTTTGGCAGAAAACACCGTACCCGGTTTAAATCCATCTATCTTCTTTGCGATGGGCATTTTGATGCTGGCCAGCGCCATCATCTTATTGGTGTTGAAGTCTTAATTTCATTTTTCGAAGCCTTTTTGTAATTTGGTCCAAAATCTAGGACTATGGAAACTCCCGTTAAAGAAAAAGAGGACTTTAGAAATTACGATCAAGGTGAAATCACCGCTGCCGTAAAAGAACACTACCGCAAAATGCGCTCTCGCCAAACATACGACTATGTTCAGCGCATGAAAGCAAAATACCTCACTTTCGAGCGTCCTATGGACCTTTGGGATATGATGGAGCGCCTAAACGTCCTGGTTGATGTTTCCGATCCTGACCTAAATCTCCCTAACATCATTCACTTGTTGCAATCTGCCGAAGGCATGCGCGCAGACAATCGCCCAGACTGGATGCAACTAGTGGGCCTAATTCACGACCTGGGGAAAGCCATGTACCTATTCGGATCTGACGAAGACGGAACTTCGCAAGCAGAACAATGGGGTTTAGTGGGCGACGTTTTCGTCGTAGGTTGCAAATTACCTGACTCTTGCGTTTACCCAGAGTTCAATGCCTTAAACCCTGACATGCAGGACCCACGCTACAATACCGAATTAGGTATTTACGAAGCGGGTTGCGGTTTAGACAATATCCACCTAGCCTGGGGACACGACGAATATTTATATCAAGTACTAAAGAATCACAAGGATAATCAAATCCCAGAAGCAGGAATGGCCATGATCCGTTACCATTCTTTCTACCCATGGCATTCCGGCGGAAGCTACAAAGCTTTATTATGCGATAAAGACGCACAATACTTAGAATGGATTCGCGATTTCAATCAGTATGATTTATATACCAAATCTCCGGTTGTTCCTAATTACGAGGAGTTGAAGGAGTATTATAAGCCGATAGCGGAGAAATATCTTGGTAAAGGCCCTATTTATTGGTAGTTTGAAATAGTCTACTAAAAAACGGCGCGAGCACATGTTTTCTGCGTAGACTATTTCAAACTATCCAATACAATCAGGTCTCTTTGCCTCGATTCTGTTTACTGTATTAATTAAAATGCCCCTAGAAAATGGGGTAAAAAACAAAATGCCCCTTGAAAATGGCGCGAGCACATATTTTCTACGGGGCATTTTAGTTTTATCCTTTTTTCAGAGATAATTTTTCTTCTCCCCGCTACAAAACATGTGCTCGCGCCGTTTTAAGCGGGGAGAAGAAAATTATCACCATCCATCATCCGCCTTCGGCTTCACCACCGCCTTCTTCACAGGAGCCGCAGCTTTAGCTGGAGTAGAAGTCTTTCCGCTTACCGCTTTAGCCCCCACACCACTCGCCACATTCACGTCCAAAGCAACGCGGCTGTAGACGCGGCAAACGATTTTCCAATCGTCATTGATTTTAACTAGGCTTAATAGGTCGATGTATTTGAAATCGTCGAATTTGAATTCTACGGTTGCTACGGCAGAAGTTCCTGCGTAGGAATAATTCACTAGGTTTCCAGTCGCTTTTGCGCCACCTGCAGGCATCCCAGTGATGAATTTACGTAATGGGGTGTCTACTAATTTTCCTGTAGAGGCATTCAGATTTCGTAGAAGGGCGTTACTCGCAAAGGCACGGCCTAAACTAGCGGTGTCACCTTTCGTGAAACCCTCCGTGTAAGCAGAAATGCTGGATTTAATTCCTTCGTCCTCTGATTGGGCGAATGCGGAGTAGCCCATTAGGCAGCATAAGGCAAAAAGTACATTTTTCATGATCTGTTAGTTTAGTTTCCTCCTGAAGATTCTTGCTCAGCTGGGAGATTTTCCCCCTTTAAGAAATACTTCGCTTTTTCAGGATATAAAATGGATTGAACGATATTGACTTTGGATAAAGAATGATTCGCCATGTTTCCTAGGATGATGATGGCAGAATTGTCTTTGGAATTATGTAGGTAATAGTTTTTAAACCCATGCCACCAACCTGTGTGGTAGGTTAACCACTCGCCATTCTCTAATTGCTTCAAGCGCCAGCCTAAACCATAGTTCGTGGTTAACACTTTTGGTTTTGTGTGTTGAGGCGTGAATGCTTCGGCTAATGAACTGAGTTTGACTACGGTTTCAGAATTTAAAGCTTGGTCCCAAAGAAACATATCCTCTACCGTCGAATAGATTCCTTTATCTCCTGTCACCCCATCCAGATGATCGAATCCAACGACAGCAAGTCCTGAACGTTTGGGTTGATAACCTGTGGCTGATTTTTTCAGTTGTTCCGGATGCTGAGGATCATAAACGAAGGATTCGTTCATCCCAGCAGGAGTGAAGATGTTCTCTTTTACATATTCTCTGAAACCTTTTCCGCTGATTCGCTCGACGATGTAGGCTAATAAGATGTAGTTCGTGTTATTATAATGAAACTGGCGATTCGGGTGGTAATCGATGCCAGGTTTGATGCGGTTGAAAAGCTCCACGACTTTGGCATTCGTCAACGGCGCTTTTTTATCATAATACTTATCTAAACAATAGGCATAATTAGGAAGGCCAGATTTATGCGTTAATAAACTGCGAATCGTGATGCTTGAATCGTAAGGGAATCCGGGAATGTGTTGCTCTACGCGATCATCCAGCTTTAATTTCCCTTGTTCCATCAATTGTAAAATCGAAACAGCAGTGAATTGCTTGGAGACTGACGCTAATTGAAAGGGTGTTCGCGTGCTTAAAGGGTCTTTTGTGAAATTATTAGCAATGCCAAAAGCTCTCTTGTAAATCACCTTCCCGTATTGTGCGACAAGAACGGTGCCATTGAATCCGGTTTTCTTTTGAAGCGTCTTAAAGAAAGTATCTAATTTAACCGCTTTTTGCTGCGCAATGCTGGGATTAAATAGGCTCGCAATACTGTCATTTCTCTTTTCTACCGCACTATTCTTAGTAAAAAGGTGGCCGGGAATGTTGTTGCAGGAGGCCATACAAAATAAGGATGCCAAAATTCCAAGAGCTAAAGACCTGCGATTCATGTAATATTGCGAATTGAATTGATTAATTTTAAAGCAATTTAATCAGAAAAGGCTTTATTTCAAACCCCATGATTCAGCGGATTTTTGTTTTCTTTTTTCTGGTCTTGATACGTATCTATCAAGGGATGATTTCTCCTTTTCTGCCTAATTCCTGCCGGTATACTCCCACCTGTTCTTCGTATGCTAAAGAAGCTCTTCAGAAGCATGGTTTATTCGAAGGTTTGCGCTTGACAATCAAGCGAATTGCAAGCTGCCATCCCTGGGGTGGAAGTGGTCACGATCCCGTACCTTGATTCGAAAACAACAGTATAGCACTGTTTGAATTGTATTATTCTAATTTTAACCTAAATTATTTTTGGCATTAGATTACCGAAAAAAAACTGATTTTTTTTTCGAAAAATTTTCTATTGAAAAAATACAATCGATTCCGTGCTGTTTTCGATGATTTAATGTGAATGGACCTTTGAAATAGGGGCTCTATTAATAATTAACTAACAATTAGATTATTTACAGATTCTGTACTACACTGTGCTAGTTTTCAAGAAAATCTAGATTAAGTACAATTTGGGAGCCCTAGGTCATCGATTCATTATCTAAATTCATTTTTTTATTCAATTTATTCTTACTTTTTTTGTGTCGGTTTTGAAATTACTCATAGTATGTAAACGATTACATGAGGATTTTAAAAGGCTTTGGCCCATAGAATCTATGTCTTCATTATATAACTAGGAATAAGAGCAAGACCGCAAGAATCATTAATCATTTTTAACCCTTAATTTTTCACTTATGATTCATTCTTACAAAAGAGTGGGTCGCCTTGTGCGATCAAGTGTAAGTAACCTAGGCTTCAAGCAAGCTTTTAGTGTTGCTGTGGCACTAGTAATTTCCTTGGGTGCTTTTGCTCAAGATGTGGTTTCAGGGAAAGTAACTGATGCTGCTGATGGCTCAGCTATTCCTGGAGTTTCTGTAACAGTTAAAGGTACTACGAAAGGTGCTCAAACTGACGTTAACGGTACTTACAAAGTAAACGCAGGAAGTGGAAGCACTTTAGTGTTTACATTCGTAGGTTATACTTCTAAAGAAGTGAAGGCTACAGGTTCTGTAGTTAATGTTGCTTTATCTGCAGATAACAAATCTCTAGAAGAGGTTGTCGTAGTAGGTTACGGTACGCAAAAGCGTAAAGAGATTTCTGGAACTGTAACAAGTTTAGGAGCTCGTGAATTCAACGCTGGTGTTGTTACTAACCCATTAGCTGCGGCTCAAGGTAAAGTAGCGGGTTTAGTTATCACTCAGTCTTCTGGTGATCCTAACGCTCGTCCAACGGTACGTTTACGTGGTACAGGTTCATTGAACGCAGGTTCTGAGCCATTATACGTAATCGACGGTGTAATTGGTGCTCCTATCGAAAACGTTGCTCCAGAAGATATCTTATCTATGGACGTGTTACGTGATGCATCTTCTGCAGCTATCTACGGTTCTCGTGGTGCTAACGGTGTTATCTTGATCAACACAAAACGTGGTAAGTCAGGTGCTCCTACAGTTGATTATTCAGCTTACGTAGGTGCTGAGACTATCTCTCAACGTCCAGAATTATTAAATGCTGCTGAATTCCGCGCTGCTGCTGCGAAATACAAGCAAACATTTGATGATAATGGTGCTAACACTGATTGGTTAGATGTAATTACACGTACTGCGGTTTCTCAAAACCACAACGTAGGTGTTTCTGGTGGTTCTGAGAACTTATCATACCGTGCTTCAGTAGGTTATTTAGACCAAAAAGGTACATTAATTGGTTCTGGTAAAGATCGTTTAACAGGTCGTTTAAACTTAGATGCGAAAGCATTAGACGGTAAATTGATGATGAAATTCAATATGTCTGCTATGCAAACAAACGGAACTTTCTCTGATAACCGTGCGGTAGGTTTTGCAATGAACATGCGTCCAACTGATCCAGTTTACGCTGCAAACGGAAACTACTTCCAATTGCCAGGTACATTCGCTAACTTCAACCCATTAGCTGCTTTAGAGAAGAAATCTAACACTCAACGTTTACAAGATTTCTTATTCAATGCATCTGCTGCGTATACAATCTTAGATGGTTTAGTATTTAACGTATCAGGTACATTACGTACTCAAAACGCGAACAACGCATATTTTGCTGCAACTACTCCAGGTAACTTATTATCTACTGTAGGTGGTAACTCAGCTTCTCGTTCATTGAACGCTGTAACTGATAAGCAATTAGAGGCTACTTTAAACTGGACTAAGAAGTTAAATGATGTTTCTACATTGACTTTATTAGGAGGTTATACTTACCAAGACGTTGTTAACGACGGTTTCGGTGCTTCAAACAACAACTTCTTAACAGATGCGTTTGGTGCTGATAACATCGGTTCAGGTTTAGGTATTCGTACAAACCCATCTTTATTATATTCTTACAAGAATGAATACAAGTTGGTTTCTTTCTTAGCACGTGCTCAATACTCGTTAATGAACAAGTATTTCGCAACTGTTAACATGCGTCGTGACGGTTCTACTAAATTCGGAGATAACAACAAGTGGGGTTTATTCCCATCAGTTTCTGTGGGTTGGTCATTATCTGAAGAAGCTTTCTTAAAAGGAAATTCAACAATCGACAACTTGAAGCTTCGTGTTTCTTGGGGTAGAACTGGTAACTCAGAAGGTATCCGTCCATTATTATCTAAATCATTCTATGGCCCATCTGGATCATACTATGATGGATCTGCTGATGACTTCTTACCAGCTTACGCTATCCAATCTAACCCTAACCCTAACTTGAAGTGGGAGGTTAACGAAAACTACGGTTTTGGTATTGACTACTCAATCTTAAAAGGTAAGTTAACAGGTTCGATTGACTGGTATACTCGTCAAACAAAAGATTTGTTATACACTGTTAATGCTCCACAAGAGAAAGGATATGTATATCCAACTATCTTAGCGAACATTGGTTCGATGCAAAACCGTGGTATTGAGTTAACTGCTACATACCAATGGTTAGATACGCAAGATTGGTCTATTAGCTCTACATTCGCTGGTTCATTCAACCAAAACGAATTGATCTCATTGAAAAATGATGAGTTCGCTGCAGCTGACCAAGTATTCTTATCTACTTCTTTAGGTAGCTACATCCGTGGTACTTCAGCAGTAAACTTCTCAGTTTTACAAGCTGGTCAACCAGTAGGTGTATTCTACGGAGCTAAGATTGCTAAAATCGAGAACGGTAAATATGTATTCCAAGACCTTAACGGTGATGGTACTGTAGATCCTAACGCAAAAGATCGTACTTACTTAGGAAATCCTAACCCTACTTTCGTAGGTGGTTTAACTACTAACGTACGTTACAAAGCATTTGACTTACAATTCCAATTCACTGGAAACGCTGGAGCGAAAATCGTAAACACGAACAACTTATTGTTAGGTCGTCAAGATGGTCGTTTAGCTGAGTCTAACGCATTGAAATCTGCTTTAACGTCTATCATCAATGATGAGCGTACAATCCCTATGGATTACTACGTAGAGTCAGGAGATCATATCCGTTTAAACAACGCTTCTTTAGGATATACATTACCAGTTAAAGGTGTATTCAAGAGAGCTCGTATTTATGTAGCTGGTAACAACTTATTGTTGTTCACTAACTATACAGGTGTAGATCCAGAAGTTAGCCAAAACCTAGCTATCGGTTCTGCAGCGCCAGGTATTGACGTTCGTGAGACATACTACAAGACTCGTGCATTTACTGCGGGTATTAACTTGTCTTTCTAAACAAAATACCCACACTATTAGTTATATAACTTAATTAATAAAATCATTAAAAAAATGAAAAAATATATCTATAAAGTACTTTCAGTAGGTGTTTTCGCTTCGTTAGCCCTATCGTCTTGTACAGATTTAACTGAGCCAGTTTACGATTCGATCCCAGCTGATCAATTCTTGAAAACTGATGCTCAAATTGCTGCGGCACTAGGACCAGCTTATGGTGGTCTTCGTGGTATCACTTGGGATTGGTTTAATCCAAGTGAAGCATCTTCGGATGAGTTAATCGTTCCTACACGTGGTGGTGACTGGTATGATGGTGGTGACTGGTTAGCTTACTCACGTCACACATGGACTCCACAACACGGACCTATCAACGGTATGTGGGGATTCATCTTTGGTAACATCTCTCAGGTGAACCAATTGATACCAGTGGTTGCTTCTAACCAAAAAGCAGTAGATGAGTTACGTGCAGTACGTGCTATCTATTACTTCATGGCAGTAGATGCATTCGGTAATGTGCCTATCGTTACAGATAACAAATCATCTGCAGCGACTAAGACTCGTGCTGAAGTGTATAACTTTATCGTTTCTGAGTTAACTTCTGCTATCCCTAACTTGCCAGCAGGTAAGGCTTACTCTCGTATGACTCAAGATGCTGCTAAAGCATTGTTAGCGAAAGTATACTTAAACGCAGGTGTGTACAAAGGAGCTACTGAGTGGCAAAAAGCATATGATACAGCTGATCAAGTAATCAAATCTTCGAACAACTGGTCATTGTCTTCTTCTACTTTGTCTAACTTTATCGTTCAAAACCAAGGTTCAAACGAGAACATCTTCGCTATCCCTTTCGATTCTTTCAAAGCGGGTGGTATGAACTTCCAAATGAGAACGTTACACTATGCTAACCAACAAACGTATGGTTTAGGTAACTCTCCTTGGAACGGTTTCTGTACTTTAGCTGATTTCTACAACTCATTTGAGTCTGGTGACTTACGTGGTGCTATGTGGATCAAAGGACAGCAATATGCTGCTTCTGGAGCTAAGTTAAAAGATGCGAAAGGTGCTGATTTAGCATTCGTTGCGGATTGGGAAAAAGATCAAATGACTGATGCTGATGC
Organism: Cytophagaceae bacterium; assembly: GCA_027491195.1. Classification (GTDB taxonomy): domain Bacteria; phylum Bacteroidota; class Bacteroidia; order Cytophagales; family Spirosomataceae; genus Aquirufa; species Aquirufa novilacunae. The sequence goes on from JAIXWQ010000012.1 coordinate 234,678, forward strand.
AGTTTACCAAGTAGCTGGTATCCGTTCTCAGAAATATGAGATCCAAAAGAACAACCCGAACGGTGATCAATCAAATGACTACGTATTCTTACGTTTAGCTGACGTTATCTTAATGCGTGCTGAAGCTGCTTTCCGTTTAGGAAACACAGCTCAAGCGTTAACAGATATCAACGCGATCCGTACTCGTTCTGGTGTTGCTCCTTTAACTGCGGTTACTGCTGACGATATCCTAGCTGAGCGTGGACGTGAGTTAGCTTGGGAAGGATGGAGACGTAATGACTTAATCCGTTTCAACAAATTCTCTGTGGAGCGTAAGTTCATGAAGGTTACAGACAAGACGCGTGAATTGTTCCCAATTCCACAACCACGTCGTGATGCTAACCCATTATTGACTCAAAACCCAGGATATTAATCTGTAGGTTTTTGATAGAAAGGCAGAACCATTTGGTTCTGCCTTTTTGTTTTATATGCCCCTAGTATTTTGTAATTTTGTGACGCAAAAATTCACGCTTTTAGGATGAAAAATTTCAGTTTAATCACCCTTCTTTCCATCGCTTTATTTTCTTGTTCTCAGAAAGAGGATACCCTTTTCGAAGAGTTGCCTGCTGATCAAACCGGTATCGATTTTGTGAACCGTAGTTTGGAGAAAAAAGAGTTCAATATCTTCAATTACCGCAACTTCTATAACGGTGGTGGTGTGGCTATTGGTGATGTGAATAATGATGGTCTCTCGGATCTATTTGTAACTTCTAATTTCGAAGACAATAAGTTGTATTTGAATAAGGGGGAGATGAAGTTTGAGGACATTACAGTGAAGTCAGGGATTGTAGGGAAGAAGTTTTGGTCGACTGGGGTGACTTTTGCTGATGTGAACGGGGATGGTTTGATGGACATCTATGTGTGTAATTCGGGATCACGTGATCAACGTGGAAACCAGTTATACATTAATCAAGGAATTAAGGGTGGCGTGCCTACGTTTAAGGATCAAGCTAAAGAAGCCGGTCTAGAAGACGGTGGATTTTCTACGCACGCGGCCTTTTTTGACTATGATCGCGATGGCGATTTAGATATGTATTTGTTGAATAATAGTTTCACCCCGATTGATAAGTTAGGGTACACGAATTTGAGGGAGGAGCGGGATAAGTTAGGCGGTGATAAGCTGTTTAGAAACGATAGCAAGGATGGAAAGGAACTTCATTTTACCGATGTGTCGGAATCGGCGGGTATTTATGGAAGTTTGATTGGTTTTGGTTTAGGAATTACGATAGGCGATGTTAACAATGACAACTGGCCTGATATTTATATTTCGAATGACTTCTATGAGCGTGACTACCTATATATCAACCAGCATGATGGTACATTTAAGGAGGATTTAGAGAATGAAATGCCGCATATTTCGTTGAGCTCCATGGGAGCTGACATGGCGGATTTGAATGATGACGGTTACATGGACATTTTTGTGACGGACATGTTACCTGGTGATGATCGTCGCTTGAAGACTACCTCTGTTTTCGAAGGATATAACTTAGTGGAGTTGAAGAAGAAGCGCGGTTTTTGGCATCAATACATGCGCAATAACCTGCAATTGAATAATGGCGATGGAACTTTCTCTGAGGTAGGTCAATTAGCCGGTGTGCATGCGACAGATTGGAGCTGGGGAGCCTTGATTTTCGACATGGATAATGACGGGAAGAAGGATATTTTCGTGGCGAATGGTATTGCCAAAGACCTAACAGATCAAGATTTTGTCGATTTCTTAGGCGATCGCAACACGATGCAGCAGATGTTAGATGGAAAGAAATTTGACTACAAAGAATTCACGGATAAGATTTCTTCTGTGCCTATTCCGAATTATGCCTACAAAAATGAAGGTGATTTGAAGTTCTCGAATCAGGTGAAATCTTGGGGATTAGAAGGCCCAGGTTTCTCGAACGGGTCAGCCTATGGTGATTTAGACAATGATGGGGATTTAGATTTAGTGGTGAATAATGTGAACTCACCTTTGTCTGTCTACAAGAACAAAACGAATGAGAAGTTAAAGAATCATTATTTGACGGTTCACTTAAAAGGAACAGATCGCAACTTAAATGGTATCGGAGCACGCGTAACCGTTTATCAGAAAGGCGGATTCAAAGTCTTGCAACAGATGCCTAACCGGGGTTTTCAGTCGTCGAGTGATCACCAGATGGTGTTTGGTTTAGGAGCGAACGGAGCGATTGACTCGGTACAGGTTTTATGGCCAAACGATAAAATCGAAACGATTAAATCAGTGAAGTCAGATCAGACGATTACCTTGAAGCAAGAGAATGCGAAGGAGATCTTCCACTTCTTTGAGGCAAAGCAGACGCCAATTTTTGCGGATGTAACATCAGGTCTATTGGATTATTTGCACGTCGAAAGTATGTTTAATGACTACGATCGCGATGTGTTATTAAAGCAAAAGTATTCAACTCAAGGTCCAGCGCTGGCGGTGGGTGATGTGAATGGAGATGGTCTAGAGGATATTTATTTAGGTGGGGCTGCAGGTCAGATCAAGAAATTATTTATCCAAAAAGCCGGAGGTAAATTCGTGGATTCTCCTCAAGCTGATTTTAGTTTAGATCAAACGACAGAAAATACGGATGCAATTTTCTTCGATGCGGACAAGGATGGCGACCAGGATTTATTCGTGGTGACGGGTAGTAATGAGTTTGCGGAGAATGCACCGGAATTGCATGATTTATTGTATTTGAACGACGGAAAAGGAAATCTGAAACGCGATGTGAGATTCCCAATGATTTATGAGAATGGATCAAGTGTTTCGGCGGCAGATTACGATAAAGATGGCGATATCGATTTATTCGTGGGAACGCGTATGGTGAATGCGAAGTATGGCCAAAGTGCGCAAAGTAATTTATTCATTAACGACGGAACCGGAGGATTTAAGAATCAATCGAAACGCTACATGCCGCAGGTGACTGACTTAGGGATGGTAACGGATTCAGAATGGTCTGATGTCAACGGGGATGGATATGTGGATTTAGTGGTGACGCAAGATTGGGGTCCGGTAGTCGTGTTTAAAAATGAGAGAGGAAGAAAATTGACGAAGCAGGAGCCGGTGGTTGGGTCTGAAGGTCTTTGGGCTTGTGCTAAACCAGCAGATATTGATGGCGATGGAGATGTGGATTTTGTGTTGGGGAATTTTGGCCTAAATTCTAAAATTAAAGCATCTGTGGAGGCTCCAGCCTATTTGCACGTGGGTGATTTCGATAAGAATGGGGTGGTAGAACAAATTATCTCTTGCGTGACGGAGGATGGAAATACCTATCCGATGGTATTAAAAGGCGAGATGCAGCGTGCGCTTCCGATGATTAAGAAGAAATTTATCAAGTACAAAGATTACGCGAATAAGACGGTGGAGGAATTATTTACGGATGAGCAGCGAGAAGGTGCCACGGTGAGACAAATTCAAACGACCTCCTCTTCTTTCATGATCAATGATGGGAAAGGTAATTTCACTTTCCAAGCCTTGCCTTATCAGGCCCAGTTTTCGCCTATTCGCGCGATCCAAACAGGGGACTTCAATAAGGATGGCAAACTAGATATTTTATTAGCAGGTAATTTCTTCGATTCTCTTCCGGAGTGGGGGCGTTTCGATGCGAATTATGGTCTTCTATTAGAGGGTCAAGGAAAAGGTAAATTCGCCGTGAAATTATCGAATCAAACCGGATTCAAAACCCTCGGTCAAGTACGTAATATGGCACTCGTAAAAGGAGGAAAGTCGACTTACGTGGTTTTGGCCAAAAATGATGAAAAAGCCCAAGTATTTAAATTTTAAAACAATGCGTACCCAAAATTATCTATTCACACTCTTATTTTCTATAGCTCTTTTTGCCTGCAACTCAGGCGATGACGTAGTGCTTTTCGAAAAATTAGATGCCGAAAAGACACACATTGATTTTGCAAATAATATCACCGAAACCAAGGATTTCAATATCTTAGATTACCTCTATTTCTATAACGGTGGAGGGGTTTCTGCGGGAGACATCAACAATGATGGTTTAGTAGATTTATTTTTTGTTTCGAATCAAGGCAAGAACAAATTGTACTTGAACAAAGGGGAGATGCAATTTGAAGATATCTCTGAAAAGGCGGGAATCGAAGGCTTTTCTGACTGGAAAACGGGTGTGACGATGGCCGATGTGAATGCGGACGGTTTCTTAGATATCTATGTTTGTGCAGTAGGAAACTACAAAGGTTTAGAGGGGTCGAATGAATTATATATTAATAACGGAGACAATACGTTTACCGAGAAGTCAAACGAATATGGTTTAGACTTTACCGGTTTCTCCACGCAAGCGGCTTTCTTCGATTACGATAAAGATGGTGATTTAGATTGCTATTTATTGAATCACGCCGTGCACAACACGCGTTCGTATGACCGCGTTAATACACGTTCATTAAAAGATAATGAGGCGGGTGATTATTTATACCGCAATGACAACGGGAAGTTTGTCGATATATCCAAAGAGTCAGGCATCTACCAAGCGGCTATGGGCTATGGTCTAGGCATTTCGGTGGCGGACATAAATAACGATGGCTGGTTAGATATTTACGTGAGCAATGACTTTCACGAGGATGATTATTATTATATCAACCAAAAAGACGGCACTTACAAAGAGGGAATTAGAGATCACTTCAAGCACTTAAGTCGTTTCTCGATGGGCTCAGATGTGGCGGATATCAATAACGATGGATTCCAAGATGTGATGACCTTGGATATGTATCCGGATGATGAGAAAGTGGAGAAATCGTCGGTAGGTGAGGATCCTTTGGACATCTACATGTACAAATTGCAATTCGGTTACTTTAATCAATACTCGAGAAACTGCCTTCAGTTAAATATGGGAGGCCAAAAATTCTCCGACATCGCTGCCTCTTCTGGGGTGGCTGCGACAGACTGGAGCTGGAGCACCTTGATGAACGATTACGATGGGGATGGAATTAAGGACATCTTCGTTTCGAATGGTATTTTACGTCGTCCGAACGACTTGGATTATTTGAAATTCGTGATTGGCGATTCACTTCATTATGGCTTGCCTACCTCAGAGAAATTAGATCAAGAGGCGATCGATTTAATGCCGGATGGCCGAGTGCATAATTACATTTTCAAAGGCGCGAAGGATTTACGTTTCGTAGACAAGTCTTTGAAATGGGGCTTTGAAGACAAAGGCGTTTCCAATGGGTCTACTTATGCCGATTTAGATAACGACGGAGACCTAGACTTAGTGACGAATAACTTGAACGAAAAGGCGGGTGTGTACCAAAATAACAGCCGTCAGTTATTAAAGCACAACTTCGTTAAAATCAAATTCAAAGGCGAGGGCGGTAATACGTTTGGTGTAGGAGCGAAAGTTATCTTGAAAACCAAAGATGGTCAGCAATTGCAGCAAATGATGCCTACGCGTGGCTTTATGAGCTCGGTGGAGCCTACTTTGCTTTTCGGAATTGGAGATTTACAACAGGTGGATGAGATGCTGGTGATTTGGGAAAATGAAAAAATGCAGATCATTAAAAACCCAAAGATCAACACCACACTCACGATGGAGCAGAAAAATGCGAACGTGAATGTGAAAGATTATCAATTCTCTGCACCAGTGAAACCTCTTTTCGAGGAGGTAACAGCGGGTGTTAGCTTCCCTTACCAGCACCAGGAAAATGTCTATTTCGACTTCAACCGGGAATTATTAATCCCTTTCAAAGTATCGATCGAAGGTCCTAAAATGGCCATTGGAGATGTGAATGGCGATGGATTAGAAGATGTGTACGTAGGAGGCGCGAAGTACCAGGCTGGACAATTATTGTTGCAGAAAGGGGCTGGATTTGTCGTATCAAATCAATCGGTGTTTAAAGCAGATTCCTTGTACGAGGATGTGGATGCTTTATTCTTCGATGCGGATGGTGATAAAGACTTAGACTTGTATGTGGTGACTGGTGGAAATGAATTTTATGACCAAATGCCAGAGCAATTTGATCGTCTGTATACAAACGACGGTAAAGGTAATTTCTCCAGAGCATTGAATGCTTTACCTCCAATGTATGATAATAAATCGGTGGTTCGACCTTGTGATATCGATCGTGATGGAGATACCGATTTATTCGTAGGTGGCCGCGTGGTAGGATATTCATACGGAGCATCACCTCGTTCCTATCTGTTAGTGAACGATGGCAAAGGACACTTTGCAGACAAAACAGTGGCTTTAGCTCCGGAATTGCGTGAGGCAGGTATGTTGACAGAGGCGATTTGGGCAGATATTGATCAAGATGGAGATCCGGATTTAACCGTGGTGGGCGATTGGATGCCGATCAAAACCTTTGAAAATAATAAAGGCAAATTCAAATTAATCGAGAACGGCCTGGAAGAGAAGACGGGTTTCTGGTCCGGAATTACGGCGGCGGATTTTGACAAAGATGGAGATATGGATTTCATCGTAGGAAATCTAGGGACGAATACGAAGCTACGTAAGGAACTTGAAGGTCAGTTACGCATGCAGATTAAGGACATCGACAAAAACGATACGAAAGAACACATCGTTTCCTATAACCGCGGTGATGATTGGTTCCCTATCAATAGCAAGGATGAGATGGGAAAACAGATCCCAAGTATCATCAATAAGAAGTATACGGCCTATCATATGTTTGCGGGTAAGACGGTGGAAGAGATTTTTGGCGATAAGGAATTAGAGGGTGCGGAAGAAAAACGCGTGAATACGTTTGAATCTGTTTATTTGGAAAACCAAGGGAACAAGACGTTTAAGCTGGTGTCACTTCCTCCATTAGCCCAGGTGTCCAAGATTATGGTCTTGCGCACAGAGGATGTCGATAAAGATGGTAACCTGGATGTGATTGTAGGTGGAAACTTTAATGGTGCTTCGATGTACCAGGCTCGATATGACGCCTTCTTTGGCCTAATTCTGAAAGGAAATGGGAAAGGTGGGTTCAAGCCGCTTATCCCTACGGATACAGGCTTGATGCTCGAAGGCGACATTCGCGACATAAAGCAGGTGAAAACTACCTCAGGAATTTTGTACCTAGTGGCACGTAACAACGATAAACTGCAGGTATTTAAGAAATTATAGGATGCGGACACTGCTGGCTCTTGCCCTCTTCACGGTATTCTCTTATGAGTTTCCTAGTTGCTCGAACAAAGCAGCGGAAGGGAAAGAGCTAGCAAAAACCTATTGCGCGTCTTGTCATATGCTTCCAGACCCGGCTATGTTGCCCAAAAATGTGTGGCAATACAGCACCCTTCCTTACATGGGCATCATGATGGGAGTGGACAAGGAGATCGGGATGCTGGAAAAACCGCTTTCAGATTATACCATTCTAGGGCCAGGATCACAGATGATTCCGGACGAGGACTGGGAGAAAATCAAGGCCTATTATCTAGAGGAGGCACCTAAGACCTTGGAGATGCCAGCTTATCAGCCATTAGCAAAACAAACTATTTTCGAGGCAGAACCTATCGTAGCCACTTTACCGGGGACCACTTTACCGAACATGACGGCTGTTAAAATTGATACTCGTCGTAAGCAAATTATCGCGGGAGATCAGTCGAATCGGGTGATTTGGAAATGGGATCTAGCCGGTAAATTACTCGAAACAAAGACGAATCAGGATGCCCTGACAGATATTACCGCCTCTGGGTTGGAGACCTTTTACACTTTTATCGGGACGACGACTCAGGCCAATCCGGATGTGAATGGATTTGTGAGCAATGCTGCTACCGGGAAAAAGGTGATTCAAGGTTTGAATCGACCTATCAGCCTTGTCTCTGCGAATTTAGATGGCGAGCCAGGGGATGAATTAATTAGTTCTGAGTTTGGATTTAAGGTAGGCGGGATGTCGGTGTGGAAACTCAAGAATGGGGCCTATCAAAAGCAAGAGTTAAATCCCCAAACCGGTGCGACGAAGTCTATCGTGCGTGATTTTACGGGGGATGGGAAACCGGATATTTTGGCACTTTTTGCGCAAGGGGACGAACGCATTTTACTCTATGAGAATCAGGGTGGGATGAAGTTTAAAGAAAAGCAGTTGTTGCGATTCCCTTCTATTTATGGATCCTCGTCCTTTGATATCGCGGATATCGATGGAGATAAAGACTTCGATATTGTGTACTCCGCTGGAGATAATGCCGATTTTACAACCGTCTTGAAACCTTACCACGGGGTTTATGTATTTGAAAATACGGGTGGGCTGAAATTCAAGCAAAAAGCCTTTTTCTCTCAAAATGGTGCGACTAAAGTCATGCCCGCTGACTTTGATGGCGATGGCGATCCGGATTTGATATCCATCGCTTTATTCCCTGACGTGGCAGCTAGACCTGGCGAGGGAGCTATTTATTTTGAAAACAAAAAAGGGACTTTTGTCCCGATGACTTTACCGATTGAACATTTAGGACGCTGGTCTGTGATGGACATTGCGGATCTAGATGGAGATGGAGATTTAGATGTGGCGCTGGGTTCGCACGCGGTGGCTAAATTCCCACAAGGAGGATTCGATCCTAAATGGAAGCAGGCAAAAGGTCTGCTCATTTTACGAAATAAAACCAAATGAAATTAGGCCTGAGAGTATTGATTTTACTGCTACTATGTGGCTCCATCGCGCATGCGCAACGCAGAGGCTATGTCATTTTCTCAGGGAAGATTATTGATGTAGAAAATAAGGCACCTATTGTGGGGGCTTCTGTGTTTTTCTCCGGCTCTTCTGCAGGAGGAACAACCGATTCTTTGGGTCAATTTACGGTGACTATCGCGGCACGTTCTTACCAAGTAATCGCTCGAAGTCTAGGCTATAAATTCAAGACATTTAAACTTGATCTCTCTAAAAATACCCAAACAACGATTGAATTAGAGCGCGCTGAGCAATTATTAGGCGAGGTGGTTATTACGGCTGAAAAGGCAGATGCGAACGTGAATCGGGCGATGATGGGGGTGGAGAAGATGTCTTCGAAGACTTTGAAAAAACTTCCTACCTTGATGGGAGAGGCGGATGTGATTCGCAGTATTTTGTTGCTTCCTGGTGTTTCGACGGTAGGTGAAGGTGCCTCAGGTTTCAATGTGCGTGGCGGCAATGTGGACCAAAATCTGGTTTTATTAGACGGCGTCCCTTTGTTTAATACGTCCCATTTGTTCGGTTTTTTCACCGGCTTTAATGCAGATATGGTGCAAGATTTGAGCCTGTACAAAGGTGGGATTCCATCGATGTATGGCGGTCGCGCCTCTTCGGTTTTAGACGTGCGAGTGAAGGAAGGCGATTTTGAGAAATGGTCCTTGCAAGGCGGCGTGGGTCCTATTTCGTCCCGGATATTAGTGGATGGGCCATTAGTGAAAGGAAAGACTTCGTTGATCGTGGGTGCCCGCGGATCGATTTCGGATTTCTATATGCAGTATTTTCCTAATCCAAGTTTAGCGAAGAGCAAGGCGGATTTTTATGATGTGAACTTTAAGTTGACGCATCGTTTTGGGAAGAACCAACGCATCTCTTTGTCAGGTTATGCGAGTAATGATGGATTCAAATTTGCGCAGGATACCCTGTATTCTTGGAACACGAAGGCGCTAAGTTTCAAGCATAATGCCTTAATTAAAGGCGATATATCCCATAATTTTACCGCTTTCTATAGCGATTATACCTACGGTATTGAGGGCCAAAAAAGTGGCTTAGAATTCCTTTGGAAACCATCCATCATTCAAACTTCCATTAAAGAAGAGTTAAGTAAAGACTTAGGATCTTATGGGCGATTAGATCTAGGGGCGGAAGTTTCAGCTTTCACGAATGATGCGGGTAGCTTTTTGCCTAATTCGAGCAGCTCAAAAATCGACAAATTTGCGATGTCTACAGAACATACGCGGGAAATGGCAGCCTATGTAGGTCATAGCTTGCCTTTAGGTAAAAAACTGAGTTTGGATTATGGCTTACGTTATGCCTCGTATCAATTACTGGGGCCAGGGGATTTCTACCAGTATAAGTTAGGCACACCTCGGGAGATTAATACCATCACGGATACCTTGAGCGCAGCTTTGAATGAAGTGGTAGCGACCTATGGTGGCTTCGAACCTAGATTATCGTTAGCAATCAAATTAGATACAAGTTTCTCTATCAAAATCGGCTTTAACCGGATGCAGCAATTCCGTCATTTATTGTCGAATACCATGGCCGTTTCACCGTCGGATATTTGGAAGAATTCGAATCAACAGATTCCCCCTCAAATCGCTGATCAATATTCCATCGGCTTTTTCAAGAACTTCACAAACGCCTCGAATGCCGTTTTCGAAACCTCAGCAGAGTTCTATTACAAGAACCTGAACAATGTGGTCGATTACGTGGATGGAGCGCAATTATATTTGAATCCAACGGTAGAGACCCAATTATTAGTGGGCAAAGGCTTAGCTTATGGCGCGGAATTCTTCTTAAAAAAGTCGCGTGGTAAGCGTTTAACGGGTTGGATTTCCTATACCTATGCCAGGACGTTCAGAACGATACAGGCGAATGAAAATCAGAAGGAAGCGAACTTTGGGATTCAATTCCCGGCGAATTTTGATACGCCGCATACCTTTAAGTTTGTGTTGAATAATCGCTGGACGAATCGCATTTCTTTCAATGCGAATTTTACCTATACCACTGGTCGCCCAATTACTTATCCGAATGGTCGCTATAAGATTTATTCGTTTAACGATCTATATGATTATGCCGTGAAGACGGGGATTTTCCCTCGACCAGGTTTGGACCAAACCTCCTATACTTACAACGGCACGAAGTACACGTATTTGACTTCTAAAGAAATTAAGGAATTACTGGATGGCTATTCCACCGCTTCTTTCACCTTACGAAATGCCGAACGAATTCCAGATTACATCCGATTAGACGTGGGCATCACCATCGATCCTAAGCCCGGCAAACGCTGGCAAGGAAGCTGGAACTTCTCGATCTATAATTTATTAGGTCGCCAAAACGCCTATTCTGTCTATTTCCGTTCTTCTAGCGGAGAAATCAACCAAGCTAAAACCTATCAGTTATCGGTTTTAGGAGCAGCTATTCCATCTATCACCTATAACTTCAAATTCTAATGAGACACTTACTACTAATTTTTGGTGCCTTATTTCTTTTGAGTTCTTGCGAGACGGAGATCGAGGATTTTCAAACCCAAAACCTGAGTTCAGCCATCGTTGTCTACGGCGAAATATCGAATGTGGATGGCCCTTATAACGTTCGTTTAAATTATGTAAGCGCCTACTCTCCTTACGATGCGACACAATTTACCGGGCAGCCTATCACCGATGCGAATGTGCGCATAGTGGACGGAAATGGAAAGGAGACGGCTTATTACGAGAAGAGTAAAGGCTATTACTTAAGCCCTGCCGGATTTAAAGGGGAAGTAGGCCAAAAATACAAACTGCGTATCAAACTTCTCGATGGCAAAACGATCGAATCGGCCTTTCAGACAATCACCGCATCTCCCACGCTCGCAGAATTTACTTATTCATTCAAAGATGCTGCAAAGGTGGAAGATATGCGTTTCCCTTTAACAGCTAGCATCAAAGATCCGAAAGCGACCGAGGATTATTATTTCGTGAAGCGCCAGGACTTTAGACAGTTTTTATTAACCTGTCCACCGCCGCCTGCACCTCCAGCACCCGTTCCGCCTTGTAACTGTGTGTGTTGGCAGGCTCCACAAAATACTCAGCCATACCTTTTAGATGATTTTCTATTAAGCGGCAAGAACTTGTCGTTGGATTTAGGTCAGCTTCCCTATGAAGATTTCACCGATTGGGTAGTCCAGCTCGACGTCTATTCTATCTCGAAAGAGGCACACACCTATTGGAAAAGGTTAGAGGATCAACGGAAGTTGAGCGGAGGAATTTTTGATAAAGTTCCTGCTCAAATTCGGGGAAATTTAACCTGTTCTACGGATCCATCCCAAGAGGTTTTAGGCTTTTTTATGGTGGGTGGATTAACGCAAAAACGACTACAAGTGGATCGCTTTAATGGAATTCCAACGGAGGCATATCAGAAACTTGTTTTCTATGTGGACTTCAATAATATCCGTCGAAAAGACATCCCACTTTGGAATTGCAAAGACGCAGCATTCATCAAATATAACCTCGGTTATTCCTTGCCTCCATTATAAATATAGTATGCTTGCATAATAGTTTTTTTCTCTGCAAATTTGTTACAACCTAAACGTTATAACCATGGCAAGAGAATACGACCGTCGCAACCTAGACTTTATTTTAAAAGAGGTTTTTGATACTGCTTCCCTGTGTAACTATCCTCGTTACGCGGATTATACCCCCGATATGTTTGATATGGTATTGGATTCTGCTGATGCCATTGCCGAAAAATATTTACGCCCCATCTATGTAGATTCAGATCGCAAAGCGGCTGAATTAGTGGATGGAGTCGTGCATGTTCACCCGGGTATTGAGCCCTACATCAAAGAGATGGGCGAGTCGGGAATGATCGGTTGCACATTTGATATTGAACATGGAGGTCAGCAAGTACCTTCAATGATTGGTGGCGCACACGAATTTATTCGCGGTGCGGCGCACAATTCAGCCGTGATGTTTACGGGTTTATCTCACGGAGCTGCGCATTTGATCGCTTCTTTTGGTTCCAAAGAATTAGCGGATACCTATGTTCCCCATATGCTTTCTGGCAAGTGGACAGGCACCATGTGTTTAACAGAGCCGCAGGCGGGAAGTTCCTTGAATGATGCGTCTACTTCGGCGAAGGATTTAGGAGACGGAACCTATGCCATCAAAGGTCAGAAAATATTCATTTCAGGAGGGGATAATCACTTCTCAGAAAATATCATTCACTTGGTTTTAGCTCGTTTAGAAGGTGCTCCGGCAGGTACGAAAGGGATTTCTCTTTTCGTTGTGCCTAAAAAGCGTATCGAAAATGGCGGTTTAGTTAATAACGAAGTGGTTTCTCTAGGAGTCTATCATAAGATGGGCCAAAAAGCCACACCAGCCCTTCACCTCTCTTTTGGAGATAAAGGAAACTCGATTGGTTACTTAGTAGGCGAACCGAACAAAGGCTTGTCATACATGTTCCAAATGATGAATGAAGCGCGTCTAGGCGTAGGAATGGGTGGTGCTTACATCGCATCGGCTGCTTACCATGCCTCGAAACAATATGCAAACGAGCGTGCACAAGGTCGTTTATTAACGAACAAAGACCCAAACACGCCTCCTACCTTAATCAAGAATCACCCAGACGTACAACGTATGTTGTACTTCCAAAAAGCCATCGTGGAAGGATCCATGGGTCTTCTATTTCAATGCTTTATGTGGGATGACTTAGCGAAAAGCTTAGAGGGTGAAGAGAAAAAAGAGGCTCAAATGATGCTTGACCTGATGACTACCGTAGCGAAAACCTATCCAGCAGAGATGGGAACGCAGGCGGTGAATCAAGGCTTACAAGTATTAGGTGGTTATGGATACACCGAAGATTTCCCATTAGAGCAAATGGCACGTGACGTGCGGATTATGTCGATCTATGAAGGAACGACCGGTATTCACGGCTTGACTTTATTAGGTCGCGGTATTCCAGCGAATAATGGAGCGGCTTTGCAGACTTTAGGGAAATTAGTCTACGCAGACATTGCGGTGGCAAAAGGCCACGAAAGCATCGCGAAATACGCGGGAATGCTGGAGAAAGAATTAGAGAATTTGACTAAGGTGACGATGCATAAATTAGGTTTCGCGATGAAAGGCGAAATCGAAGTTTTCTTGGCGGATTCTACGTTATATATGGAATTGTTCGGATTAATTACTGTCGCTTGGCAGTGGTTAAAGCAAGGTCACGTGGCGGCGGCTGCCTTAGCAAAAGGTGGTTTGAGCTCAGAGGACGAAGCCTTCTACAAGGACAAGATTCATACGATGAAATTCTTCTACCACTATGAAGTGCCTAAGGCATTGGGCTTATCGACGCGTTTGATGGATGAAGAAGTTTTGACTATTTTTGATCACAAATAAGATTTTTATGTTTAAAAAACTGGTATTTATAGGGCTTACGGCCTTGATTTCGACAGCAGCGAATGCCCAAAGCAAGTATTCTGCTTACGAATTATTTCATCCCTTATGGAACTATGGACCTGTTTCCCCTGCGCGTTCAGCGGCGGGAGTTCCAGGACCTGGTTATTGGCAGAATTCGGCAGATTATAAGATTGCCGTTTCCTTAGATGATGTAGCGAACAAAATCACAGGTGATGTGGAGATTACCTACAAGAATAATTCTCCAGACAAATTGCCTTTCTTATGGTTGCAATTAGACCAAAACAGCTTCAATACGCAATCTCGCGGAGGCAAGACGACGCCCATCAGTGGGGGACGTTTTGGGAATTTAGCTTTCGAGGGTGGCTATAAAATCGAGAGTGTAACGATCGATGGCAAGCCGGCTAACTTCATTGTGGAGGATACGCGGATGCAGATTCGTTTAGCGTCTCCTTTAGCAGAAAAAGTAGGAACAGCTAAGATTAAAATTGCCTATTCTTTCACTTCTCCAGAGAATGCTTCGGACAGAATGGGAATACAGCAAACGAAAAATGGTGCCATCTATACAGTGGCGCAGTGGTTTCCACGCGTTTGCGTGTACGATGACATTGAAGGATGGAACGTATTGCCTTATTTAGGAGCAGGGGAGTTCTATTTAGAATATGGCAATTTCGAATATTCCATCAATGCACCAGCGTCTCATATTGTCGTAGGTTCAGGGGAATTATTGAATCCAACAGAAGTATATACTGCTGATCAGGTGAAGAAATGGGCTGCTGCGGCGAACTCAGAAACAACGGTCGTGATTCGTTCAGCGGCTGAGGTGACTGACCCGGCTTCTCGTCCGGCGAAAGATCGTTTAACTTGGAAATTTAAGTGCAACAATGCGCGTGACGTGGCTTTTGCTTCGTCTAAAGCTTTCATCTTAGATGCTTGCCGCATTAATTTGCCTAGTGGTAAAAAGTCATTGGCTGTTTCGGTTTATCCAGTTGAATCGGATGGCAAAGACGCTTGGGCTCGTTCTTCAGAATATGTAAAAGCATCGATTGAGCATTATTCGAATTGGTTGTACGAGTATTCGTATCCAGTAGCGACTAACGTAGCAGGTATCGTTTCTGGAATGGAATATCCAGGTATTATTTTCTGCGGTTACAAAGACAAGACGGCTTCTTTATGGGGTGTGACGGATCATGAGTTTGGCCATAATTGGTTCCCAATGATTGTTGGTTCGAATGAGCGTAAGTTTGCTTGGATGGACGAAGGATTTAATACTTTCATCAACTTTTATTCGACAGATGCCTTTAATAAGGGGGAATACAAGAACCAAAAATTTGACATGCACAAGCTTGCTCCTCGGATTTTTCGTGATAATGCAGACCCGATTATGTCGATTCCTGATGTCATCCAAACACGTAATTTAGGAATGGAAGCTTATGGAAAGCCGGGTTTTGGTTTACGTATCTTGCGTGAAAATATCCTAGGCGCGGATCGTTTTGATTATGCATTTAAGAATTATATCGCCAAATGGGCCTTCAAACACCCAACCCCGATGGATTTCTTCCGCGCGATGGAAGATGGTGCAGGCGAGGATTTAGGCTGGTTCTGGAGAGCTTGGTTCTATGAGCTTTGGAGACTTGATCAATCCGTGAAAGATGTGGATTATGTAGAGCAAGATCCAGCTAAAGGAGCCGTGATCACAATCGAAAACTTAGACAAGATGGCGATGCCAGCAGTCGTGGAAGTTGAATTAACAAGTGGAGAAAAAGAGCGCTTCACGTTCCCAGTAGAAATCTGGCAGCGCGGTGCGACTTGGACATTCCGCACGTCAACCAAGCTTCCAATCAAGGCAGTGGTTATTGACCCAGATCATTCTTTCCCGGATATGGATTCGAAGAATAATACATGGAAGCCGCTGAGTGTGCGGTCGAGATAATAAAAAAGCCCTTGCGAACTGCAAGGGCTTTTTTTATAAGTTTATTTGTAGGATGTGGAGAAGATTATCATCAACTTGGTGACAACTAATCCACTAATTATGAAAATTCTATTCCTACAATCGCTTTGGTTTGGAGAATTGATCTCCATTCTTGTTTATGTTGTTATTATTCTACTTTTGTTTCAAGTTATTCGTTGGCTTTATAGAAGGCTGAAATAACTAACCTTTTAATATCCTTCCAATATCATTCGCCTTACCTAACTCCTCCTTCAGCTTTTCGTAGCTGCCGGAAAGCATCAGGCCTTTGTATTTCAAGAGGGTATTGATATACTCATCGAGAACATCCAAAAGATTCTCCTGGTTCTGGTGGAAAATCTGGCTCCAGGTTTCTGGGGATGATTTTGCTAAACGGACGGTCGACTCGAAACCGGTGGAGGCTAATTCGAAAATGCGGGCTTCGTTCTTCTCTTTCTCTAATACCGTGTTCGCTAAGGCGAAGGAACAGATATGGGAGATGTGCGAGATATAGGCCGTGTGCATATCGTGTTCGATGGAACCCATGTAAATGAGGTTCATTTCTAAGCCGCTTTGGTAAAGATCTTCGATCAGTGTAACCGCAGCAGGATCGCTTAATTCTTTGTCGCAAATCACGCCACGCTTTCCCACGAACAGGCCTTGAACGGCTGCTTCTGGTCCGGAGAATTCGGTTCCCGCCATTGGGTGTGTGGAAACGAACTGGCTGCGCTTAGGGTGGTTTTTTAAGGCCTCGTAAACGGGGCTTTTGGTAGAACCTACTTCAATGATCACTTGCCCAGGTTTTAAAGCATCCAATACCGAAGGAATTAGCGCTACCAAAAGGTCTACTGGAATCGCGCAGACAAAAACTTCGACTTGGTCGATGGCCTCTTGCCAGGTGGCGATGCGGTCTACGAGTCCTAAGGCTATTGCCTTTTTCTGGTGCTCGGGATTCGTGTCGATACCTACGATTTCAGAGGCCCATCCAGACTTTCTTAATCCTAAGGCAATAGAGCCACCGATTAATCCGATACCGATAATGCCTACTTTATGAGATGCCATTGCTATGATTTTTAATGCGATCGATTGCTTGTGAGAAAACGGATTCTTGGGCACAAAGAGAGATGCGGACGTAGCCGTCTCCTTGCGTCCCAAAGATTCCCCCCGGCGTAATAAACACCGCGTTTTCATCTAATATTTTATCTGAAAGTGCGTAGCCGGAGTCGAATGTTGCAGGGATTTTGGCCCAAACAAACATCCCCGATTGTGCCGGATCATACACGCAATCTAGTAAGTCTAAGAGTTCGAAAACTAGTTTTTGGCGCGAACGGTAAATGCGATTCTGATTCGCAAACCAGTCCGCATCCGCAGAAAGGGCCTTCACCGCAGCTTGCTGAAGCGGTAAGAACATCCCCGAGTCCATATTCGATTTGAATTTCAACACAGGCGCTAGGAATTCAGCTTTCCCAAAAGCCGCCCCAATTCTCCATCCCGCCATATTGTGGGACTTCGAAAGGGAATTCAATTCGATCGCCACGTCTTGCATGCCCGGAATTGAAAGCATGCTCAATGGCTGCTCGTTCAAGATAAAACTGTAGGGATTGTCATTCACTAAAAGAATCGAATTTCGAACAGCAAAATCGCGCAACTCCACGAAGAATTCTTTCGTTGCCTGTGCACCCGTGGGCATGTGCGGGTAGTTTACCCACATAATTTTCACTTTCGAAAGATCTCGCTTTTCTAAGGCTTTCAAGTCTGGTAACCAGCCATTCGAAGCCGATAATTCATAGCTTTCAACCGTAGCACCTGCTAAAGAACAGGCCGCAGAATAGGTTGGGTAGCCCGGATTAGGAATCAGAGTTAAATCGCCTTTTTCTAAATAGGCCATGGCGATGTGCATGATGCCTTCTTTAGAACCGATAAGTGGTAAAATCTCAGAAGCCGGATTCACTGTTACGCCGTAATTTCGAAGGTAAAAAGCAGCGAATGCCTCGCGCAATGCAGGAATACCTTGGTAGCCTTGGTAGGCATGATTCGAAGGATTTGCTGCACTTTCTGTGAGCGCCGCGATCGTTTCAGCGGAAGGAGCTAAGTCTGGGGAGCCGATACCTAAGTTAATGATAGGTACACCGGATTCCTTCAAAGCCGCTATCTGCTTCAATTTTTTGGAGAAATAGTATTCCTCCACGCTGTTTAAGCGGCTCGCCGCTGTGATTTGTAAGCTCATAAAACAAAAAACCGACGTAAAGTCGGCTGATATAATTGACAAAAAACTATATAACCGATTAGGCAGCGTTGTAATAACCTGCGTAATAATATGCTGTTAAATAGTTGATTGCGTGTGAATTCATATTCCAAAGGTAGGGAAAATTTGCTTTTATGCAAATAGAGGCTTCAAAAGCTCACGAACTAACGAAGATTCGTAGCCTTTCGAGAGCCCGTAGTTATAGCATTTTTGGTAGCGCTGAGGCGAGGTACCAGTTTTGATCTCGTCATACTTTTTCTGTAACAAGGTGCGGGCCTTCTCGATATAATCTTGATCGTCGATTCCATCCCAGGCACCGGCTAATAAAGAAGCTGAGATGCCGCGCTTTCGTAATTCGTAATTGATTTTAGTGCGTCCCCAGCCTTTTTGGTTGAATTTAGAACGTACGAAGATATCGACAAAACGGGCTTCGTTCAGGTAGTTGTTTTCGCGGAGCCAGTTTAAATACTCAGAATAATCGGCCGAAGAAACCTCGAAAGTCTTCATCTTTTGTTCCAGTTCCTGCACGCATCTTTCCTGATAGGCGCAGTAGCGGGCCAGCTTTTGAAGAATTTCGCTATTCATCAGGATAAATTAAGATTCGATTTCTTCGAAACTCTCTAGGTTGAACAGATCGTTCAATACATCGACCATTTTGTCGGAATCCCCTCGCTTGCAAGCAGCTTTTAGGTGGATGATGGGTTGCTTGATGATTTTTTGGACTAAACCAGCGGTGATTTTCTCCAGTTTTTCCGTCTCCTCTTTCGTCAACCCCTTCATATGGCGATTCAACTCCTCCTTGCGGATTTGTTCTAACGCATTTTTCAATTTGTTGATGGTAGGTGAAACCTCCATCTCTTTTGACCAATCATTAAAGCTAATTATACTCTCTTCGATGATGGTGCGCACGTCAGGAATCGAAGCTAAGCGAGTGGCCAAAGCCTCATCTGCACGCTCCTTCAACGTATCGATATTGTATAAAAGGACGCCATTAATCTTCTCGATACCGTCTTCGATGCTACGTGGCACAGAAAGGTCGATGAAGTATTTAAAGGACAATAATTGCAATTTCTTGATCTCCGCCTGCGTAATAATCGGGCTATCCGTGCGAACGGACGAGATAATGATGTCAGCGGCAGCAACTTCCTTCCACAAATCGGCGATAGGAGCGACTCTGAATAATTCTTTTCCAGCCGCGATTTTCTCCGCTTTCTCGATCGTACGGTTCATAATCGTGAACTCCGCAAAATCCTTTTCCTCCATATTCTTGCACACATCTAAACCGATTTCGCCTAATCCTAGGATTAAAACTTTCGGGTTTGGAAGGGCTTGAGAAAGTTCTTCGGCTAAAGCGACCGTGGCATAAGAAACGGACGCTGCTCCATCGCGGAACGAAGTTTCTTGTGCTACACGCTTGTTAGAGTAGAAAATGGTATGCATCAAACGGTGCAAATAGGGACCTGCCATATTTAAATCTGCCGCTTGTTGGTAGGCTTTCTTGATTTGATTCGGGATCTGTAAATCACCCACTACCTTGGATTGCAAACCGGTCGCCACTTCGAATAAATGACGCAGAGAATGCTCTGTTTCGTTCATTTGCTTGAAATAGCCTAAGTATTCCGCTGTGTTCGTCAGGCCTTTTTCGATTAAGAAGGCTTTCGTTAAATCCGTCGAGATGTCGCGATCAGAAGTATAATAGAACTCGGTGCGGTTGCAGGTAGAAACGATTAATAATTCATTCAGGCCAAAAAGATCCTTACACTTCACATAAAACCCTTTGCTTTCTTCCTCGTTCAACGCTAACATCTCGCGAATGGCGAGCGGCGCTGTACGGTGTGAAAGGCTGACGGATTTAAAAGGTAAAATCATTTCTGTCTTAAGCGTGATTATTAATTCACAAAAGTACAATGCAAAAGTTTAAAATGTATCTGTCTTTGAAAGAAAATCGTAATTTAGATGAAGAAAAAATAGCAAAAAGATGCACTTCAAAAACAAGACCGTTTTTATCACGGGTGGATCCCGTGGGATCGGATTAGAGATTGCGAAAAAATTGGCTTCAGAGGGCGCAAACATCGTTATTGCGGCAAAAACCTCAGAGCCACATCCTAAATTACCAGGTACGATTCACACGGCGGCGGCAGAAATTGAGGCGGCTGGCGGAAAGGCTTTGGCCTGCATGGTCGACATTCGTGACGAAAATCAGGTTTTAGCGGCGGTACAATTAGCGGTGGATACCTTCGGTGGTATCGACATTTTAATTAATAATGCTTCGGCGATTCAGCTCACAGGGACTCTAAGTACGGAGATGAAGAAATACGATTTAATGAATCAAGTGAACACGCGTGGGACCTATTTGTGTGCGCAGGCTTGTTTGCCTCATTTATTAAAGTCAGAAAATCCCCACGTGTTAACGCTTTCGCCACCTTTGAATGTGGAGGCGCGCTGGTTTGAAAATCACGTGGCCTATTCGATTGCGAAATTCGGAATGTCTTTGTGTACCCTGGGGATGGCGTCGGAATTTAAAGGGAAAGTGGCGTTTAATTCACTTTGGCCTAAAACGATTATTGCCACTGCTGCCATCGAATTTGCTGTAGGAAATGCGCAAATGATGCAATTAGGGCGTAAGGCCACGATTATGGCGGACGCTGCTTCGGCGATCTTACAGAAAGACGCAAAGACGGTGAGTGGTCATTTCTATATTGACGAGGACGTATTGCGTGCAGAAGGGGTGACGGATTTTACGGAATACCGCGTAAACCCGAATACACCTGAAAATCAATTATTGCCTGATTTTTTCATTTAATGCTAGAAAATTATACTCCGCCTCTTTGGTTACCGGACGGGCATACCCAGAGTATTTACCCTTCTTTATTTCGGAAAGTACTGCTGGCTGAGACACCCCGCCGGGAGCGAGTTACAACGCCGGATCAGGATTTCTTGGATATTGATTGGTATGGCGGTTCGCTTTCAGACAAACCTTTACTGATCGTTTCTCACGGTTTGGAAGGTTCGAGTGATCGCCAATATGTGACAGGATTGATTCACAAGATGAAGGGGATGAATGCGCTGGCTTGGAATTACCGGAGTTGTTCGGGAGAGCCAAATAAGAATTTGCGTTTTTACCACAGTGGGGCGACGGATGATTTGGACTTTATTATTAAGCTGGCTATCGAACGTGGGGCGAAAGATATCTACCTGGCGGGATTTAGTTTAGGAGGTAACCTGACCCTAAAATGGTTAGGCGAACAGGGTAAAAATCCTCCCGAAATGATTCGAAAAGCTGTGGCATTTTCCGTACCTTTACACCTTTCATCGAGTAGCGAGCAATTAGCTAAACGGGAAAACAGACTCTACACTCATCGATTTCTACAAACTCTCATTAAAAAAGTCAAGGAAAAGTCCGCGCGCTATCCTCAGGATATTACCGCGGAGATGATTGATTCAGTGAAGAGTTTAGTGGATTTTGATAATGT
Source organism: Cytophagaceae bacterium (assembly GCA_027491195.1). GTDB lineage: Bacteria > Bacteroidota > Bacteroidia > Cytophagales > Spirosomataceae > Aquirufa > Aquirufa novilacunae. The sequence continues at coordinate 256,380 of JAIXWQ010000012.1, forward strand.
GATCACAGGGCCTTTACACGGGTTTAAAGATGGGGAAGACTATTACGAGAAGAGTAGCTCCCTGTATTTTTTGGATCGGATTAACGTACCCACTTTAATCGTGAATGCAAAAAATGACCCTTTTTTATCGGCGGAATGCATTCCGGAAGACTATGTGAAAACCTTGGATTTTGTCCAATTAGACGCACAGGAAAAAGGAGGGCATTGTGGATTTTATCCGAAGAATTACCAAGGCTATACTTGGTCGGAGAATCGAGCCGAACTTTGGTTTAAAAAAAGCGTTTAGAAAATAAAAATATGCCTACAGCTCAAGCAGAACCTTTAAAAATTGTCATTGATTTCGATAGTACGTTCACGAAAGTGGAGGGGCTCGATGAATTAGCGAGAATCGCGCTTCAGGGAAATCCGAAGCAAGCGGAGATCGTGGGAAAGATTAAGGATATCACCGACCAAGGTATGGTAGGGGCCTATTCTTTCTCAGATTCCTTACGTGATCGCGTGGCTTTATTGCCAGCGAATCGTTCGCACGTGGATCAACTGATCGTCTTTTTAAAGGGTAAAATCTCTGAGTCATTTAAGCGCAACAAAGATTTTTTAGAGGAGAATGCGGCACAAATTTTAATCGTATCCTCTGGATTCAAAGACTTCATCGTTCCAGTCGTGAACGAGATGGGTATCCCAGCAGAAAACGTGTATGCGAATACCTTCGTTTATGACGCGGAAGGAAATATCACAGGTTACGATGCGGACAATTTATTGTCTCAGGATAAAGGAAAAGTACGCTTATTGCAATCGCTGCAGTTAGAGGGCGAGGTATATGTGATAGGCGATGGCATCACGGATTACGAATTACGTGAGTCAGGTTTAGCGAATAAGTTCTTTGCATTTACGGAAAACGTATCGCGTAAGGCGGTGACAGATAAGGCTGATTTCATTGTTCCTTCTTTAGATGAGTTCTTGTATATCAACGGCTTGAGCCGTGCACAATCGTATCCCAAATCACGCATTAAGGTTCTTTTATTAGAAAACGTGCACCCAGGTGCCGTTAATGCGTTTAAGAAAGAAGGTTTCCAAGTGGAGCTTTTGAAAGGTGCTTTAGATGAGGACGAATTAATCGAGAAGATCAAGGATGTGTCTATCATCGGATTGCGTTCGAAGACGAATTTAACTAAGAAAGTATTAGAACACCCGAATGCCTCTCGTTTGATGTGTGTGGGCGCGTTCTGTATCGGTACGAATCAAATCGATTTAGTGGAATGTGAGAAGCGCGGGATCGCGGTGTTCAATGCGCCGTATTCGAATACGCGTTCGGTAGTGGAATTGTCGATCGGTTTGATGGTGATGTTGACGCGTAATATCTTCGAGAAATCGACGAAAATGCACGCGGGAGTGTGGGATAAATCGGCGACGAATTCCTACGAGATTAGAGGGAAGAAAATTGGTTTAGTGGGTTATGGAAGTATCGGTACACAGATTTCCGTGATCGCGGAGGCGCTGGGTATGGAGGTGTACTTCTATGACATCGTAGACAAATTAGCTTTAGGTAATGCCAAAAAATGCAGCAGCCTGAAGGAATTATTATCACAAGTAGACTTCGTGAGTTTACACGTGGACGGACGTAAGTCGAATACGAATATCATCGGGAAAGAGCAGTTCTCTTGGATGAAAGACAATGTCATCTTCTTGAACTTGTCTCGTGGACACGTGGTCGAGATTTCGGCTTTAGTGGACGCAATCAAGTCAGGCAAGATGTGGGGAGCAGCGATCGATGTGTTCCCGTATGAGCCGAAGACGAATGACGAAGAGTTTATCAATGAGTTGCGAGGATTGCCTAACGTAATTTTGACACCGCATATAGGTGGAAGTACGGAGGAGGCGCAGGCGAATATCGGTGAATTTGTTCCAGCGAAATTATTGCAATTCATGAACAACGGTAGCACCTATGGTTCTGTGAACTTCCCAGAATTGCAATTGCCGCCGTTAGAAAACGCCCACCGTTTATTGCATATTCACCACAATGTGCCGGGGATTTTGGCCCAAATCAACCAAATCTTTGCGAAATACCACGTAAATATCATCGGTCAATACTTGAAAACGACGGAGAATACGGGCTATGTGATTACGGATGTGGCCAAAGAATACTCGGAAGAAATCGTCAGCGAATTGAAGCTGATCGATAACACCATCAAGTTTAGAATGTTATATTAATATGAGCACCTTTTTTACACCCGGCCCTGCGGCCTTGTTTCCTACGGTTCAGTCCCATTATATGGAGGCTTTTCGCTTAAACCTCGGTTCGATTTCCCATCGTTCCGCGGCTTTCCGTAAGATTTACCAGCACGCAGATGAGCAATTGCGCGAATTATTCGCCTTGCCTAAGAGTCACGCAGTCCTGTTTACGGGATCTGCGACGGAGGTGTGGGAGCGTATCATCATGAATACGGTGGAACACGAAAGCTTCCACTTAGTGAATGGATCCTTCTCGAAGAAGTTTTTTGACTTCGCGAAAGACCTGCACAAGTATGCAAATTCGATGCACAAGCCGTTTGGCGAGGGTTTCGATGCGGCAGAAGTCGAGGTTCCGGAATATGCAGAATTGATTTGCTGCACGGCGAATGAGACGAGTTCTGGTGTTCAGATGCGCGCTTCGGAAATACACAAGATCAAGAAAGCGAACAAGGATAAGTTTGTGGCGGTGGACATGGTTTCGTCTGCGCCTTACCCTAATTTAGATTTCGGCTTAGTCGATTCTGCATTTTTTAGCGTTCAGAAATCGTTCGGAATGCCGGCCGGTTTAGGCGTTTGGTTTGCGAATGAGGCGATGCTAGAGAAGTCAGAGCGAATGAAGAAGCACGAGGGAATCGTGGGGACGTATCACTCGCTTCCGAGCCTTTGGGAAAATTACAAGAATTTCGAGACGCCAGAAACACCTAATGTGATGGCGATTTATGTGTTAGGCAAAGTGGCGGAGGATTTTAACCGAATCGGTGTGGACACCATGCGCAAGGAGACGGATAAAAAAGCGAAGGCCTTGTATGATTTTGCCAAAAAATCAGATAATTTCGAAATATTCGTAGAGAACGAAAATCACCGTTCAGCGACCGTGGTGGTGTTAAATTGCAAAGAAGGAAGCTCGAAAGTGATCTCTACGATCAAGGAAAGAAGTGATATGATTATCGGTTCAGGATACGGAAAGTTAAAAGAAACCCAAATCCGAATCGCAAATTTTCCAGCAGTAAATTTAGAGCAAGTTCAGTCTTTAATTGCTGAATTAGGCTCTTTATAATAAACCTAGAACTATGAAAAATGGAGCACCCATTCGCTGGGGTATAGTAGCATGTGGCGGAATTGCCCGCAAATTTGCGGACGATTTAGCCTTCGTAAAAGACGGTTATTTAGCTGCCGTTTCATCCAGAGATATTTCTCGTGCGCAAGAATTTGCGTCCCATTACGGACCAGATGTGAAATGCTTTGGTAGCTATGAAGCGATGCTTTCGAGTGGCGAAATTGATGTTGTTTACATCGCCTCTCCTCATGGTCTACATCACGAACATACCTTATTGTGCCTGAATGCAGGACTTCCGGTACTTTGCGAAAAAGCATTCGCGATTAATTCGAAGCAGGTAGCAGAGATGATCAAGACTGCACGTGATAAGAAAATATTCTTAATGGAAGCTTTGTGGACGCGTTTCCACCCATCGATTGTCAAGTTGCAAGAAATTCTAGCTTCTGGCGTAATCGGTGATATTGTTCATCTAGCGGCGGATTTTGGCTTCCATGCGCCCTACGATCCAGAGGCACGTTGGTTTAATCCGGCTTTAACTGGTGGCTCCCTATTAGATATCGGAATCTATCCTTTATTTATCTCCAAATTCGTTTTAGGAAATCCCCTCGAAATGAAAGCTACGGGTGTTATGGCGCCTACTGGTGTGGATATGAATACGTCGATTGCCCTGAAATACAGTTCTGGCGCGACGGCAACTCTATTCTCCACTTTTGCGACAAAGACCGACACGACCTGTGAAATTCACGGGACGAAAGGGAAAATACATATGCATTCACGCTTCCACGAAACAAAAGGGATCACGGTTACGATTCACGAAACGGAAGAGGAGACTTTCTACGAAACGGAGCGTCTAGGCTGGGGCTATAGTTACGAGGCGGAGGCGGTGCAAGCAGATTTGCGCGCTGGACGCACAGAAAATACCTTGATGTCGCATCAATTTAGTACGGAATTGATGGCTTTATTAGATGAAATTCGGGCTCAAATCGGTTTAACATATCCAAATGAATAAGATTCTACTTTTCCTTTTATTGTCTTTCGGCGTATTCGCCCAAAATCGTTTCGAAAGAGAGATTGTGGCCTACGAAAAGCAAGATTCTGTCGCATTGCCTGCTAAAGGGATGAAACTTTTCATCGGCTCTTCGAGCTTCCGTTTATGGAAAAGTTTCGATACAGACACGAAGGGGATGAATGCCTTTAACCGCGGTTTTGGCGGGAGCACCTTTAAAGATGCCTTGTATTATTTCGATCGGATGGTGGTGAAATACCAACCCTCTTGGGTTTTTGTCTATGAAGGAGATAATGATTTAGCCAGTGGCCAAAGTCCCGAAGAAATCGCAGCTCAATTCGAAGAGTTCTCTAGTCGCCTGGCAAAACAGGTTCCAGGAGCTAAATTAGTGTTCGTATCTGCTCGTCCGAGTCTAGCACGCGAGGCAATGAAAGCAAAGCAACAGGATTTAAACCAACGCATTGCGGCGATTTCGTCAAAGAAAAAAGGACATTTTGTGATTGATATGCATTCCCCTTTTTATAATGCAGACGGATCCTTGATGCAAGATATTTTCGTCGCTGATAAATTGCACCTAAATGAAAAGGGTTATGCGATTTTTGCGAAGCAGATTCAAAATTTTGTAGAGAAGCATGCCAAATAGAGATGTTTTAAAGGGCGATTGGTTGCCGAATATTTCGGTGGACTGTGTCATTTTTGGATTTCAAGAGAATCAATTAAAAGTGCTTCTGTTGAAATTTAGAAACAGTGATATTTGGTCCTTGCCAGGCGGTTTTATTGGAAGAGAAGAAGATGCGGATGACGCAGCAAAACGTATTTTGTGGCAGAGGACTGGTCTGGAGAATATTTATTTGCAGCAGTTTCACACCTTTGGTGATTTGAAACGAAATATTGGTGCTATCGCAAAGCACGAAGAGATTAACCTCGCGATGGGTCGCTCGAAAGAAGATTTGAAGTGGTTATCCCATCGCTACATTACCTTAGGGTATTACGCCCTAGTGGAATACTCGAAAGTAAATGTAGAGTTAAATGATGTATCCGATGATTCTGCCTGGATGGATCTAGATCAGATTCCAGCGTTGTTTTTAGATCACAATAAGATCATTAAGACGGGATTAGCGCATTTGCGTAGCTCGATTGATACGAAATTAGCGGCCTTTAATTTATTGCCAGAAACTTTTACGATGTCTGAATTGCAGCAAGTATACGAAACGATTTTAGGCAAGGAATTAGTTCGGACAAACTTCCAGCGCAAGATGTTGAGCCTGGATATTTTGGAGCGCATCGAAAAGAAATATACCGGAGGAGCACACAAAGCACCTTATTTGTATCGTTTGGACAGAAAAAAAGCGGAGGCTTTTTTGTCCTCCGCTTCTTAATTTTATCCCATGTTATGGTAGACGTTTTGCACATCGTCGTCCTCTTCTAGACGCTCGATGAGTTTTTCCACGTCAGCCACTTGAGCATCTGTTAATTCTTTCGTTTCGTCTGGGATGCGCTCGAAATCGGCACCCATTAATTCGTATCCTTTTTCCTCTAGGAATTTTTGAATCGCACCGAAAGCGGTGAATTCTCCGTAGATATTAATTTGATTCGTTTCCTCATCTAAGAAAACCTCATCACCACCTAGGTCGATTAATTCAAATTCTAATTCTTCTAAATCGATCTCAGGCTTCGCTGCGATTTTAAATACTGATTTGCGAGTAAAGATGAAGTCTAACATCCCTGTTGTTCCTAAGCTTCCACCACACTTCGTGAAAGAAGAACGGATGTTTGCTACGGTACGGTTGATGTTATCTGTCGTGGTTTCTACTAGGATGGCGATACCATGTTGTGCGTATCCCTCATATACAATCTCTTTGTAATCTTCTTGGTCTTTCGAAGTGGCACGCTTAATCGCACGTTCTACGTTTTCCTTCGGCATGTTGACTGCCTTCGCGTTCTGGATGATGGCACGTAAGCGGGAGTTAGAGGAGGGGTCCCCACCGCCAGATTTTACGGCAATCACGATATCTTTACCGATTTTAGTAAAGGTTTTGGCCATCTGGCCCCAACGTTTAAATTTTCTTGCTTTTCTAAATTCGAAGGCTCTTCCCATAGTTCTGTATTTTGAATTGCAAAAATAAAACATGCTGATGGAATTCCGCTATTAGAGCTAAAAAAAATCGCCCCACAGAACCGGGTTTAATAGCTAAGAAATTTGGCTAAATTGCGAAGATGAAAAAATTCCTCCTCCTGTTTTTATTGATTAGTACCTCGACTCTTTTTGCCCAAAAGAAGAATGAGAACTTCAAAATGCATATTAAGCAAAGTACAGGTGCCATTAAGATTGACGGAGTGTTGGATGAAAATGCTTGGTTTCAGGCGGCGGCTGTCAGCGATTTCATGATGTGCAATCCCTTCGATTCCCTTTGTGCTCAGGTGCGAACGGATGTGAAGATGACCTACGACGATAAGTATATCTATATTTCTGCGGAGTGTTTCTTGAAGGAGCCTGGCGCCTTTGTGGTGGAATCGATGAAGCGGGACTTTAGTTTTGGGGTGAATGATAATTTTTTAGTCTTTATCGATACGTTTGAGGATAAGACGACAGGTTTTGCGTTTGGGGCGAATGCGGCCGGAGCGCAGTGGGATGGCCAAATGTCCGAAGGCGCAAAAGTGAATCTGAATTGGGATAATAAATGGGAATCGGCTACAACCTACAAGCGGGATTCCTGGATTTTCGAAGCGGCGATTCCGTTTAAATCTATTCGCTACAAGGGGAATGTGAATCGTTGGGGGATTAACTTTTCCCGTTATGATTTGAAGGCCAAAGAAAAGTCAGCTTGGGCCCCTGTTCCTCGCCAATTTCCAACCGCTTCATTAGCTTATGCTGGCGTCTTGGTTTGGGATACTCCTCCCCCTACGCCTAAAAAGAATATCTCCTTAATTCCCTATGTGCTTTCGGGGGTAACAGCGAATTACGAAGTGAAAGATCCGGCAACGATGCGCAATCAAATTGGCGGCGATATCAAGGTAGCTATCAATTCAGGTTTAAACCTGGACATGACTTTGAATCCAGACTTTTCGCAGGTGGATGTAGATAGGCAACAAACAAACCTGGATCGATTTGAGTTATTTTATCCAGAAAAACGCCAGTTTTTTATTGAGAACTCTGATCTATTTGATGGATTCGGTACAGAAAGTATTCGACCGTTTTTCTCCAGAAGAATTGGTTTAGCCTTGAACCCGAAGACAGGTATTTATGAGCAGACGCCCATTACCTATGGGGCGCGTTTGAGTGGAAAATTAAACCAAGATTGGCGGATAGGTGCCTTGAATGTGCAGTCTGAGCGCATTGATGCAAAAGGTGTTCCTACCCAAAACTATTCGATGGTGGCTTTGCAAAGAAAGCTCTTTGCCCGCTCGAATTTTGGGGCTTATATGGTGAACAAGCAATCCTTCATTGATACGGATTTACAGCGCACAAATGGATTTCAATCCTATAACCGGGATCTAGGATTTGAATACAATCTGGCCTCGGCGGATAATTTTTGGACAGGATCTATGTTCTATGCGAACACGATTAGTCCTTTGCAAAAAGACCGCAGTTTTTCCCAAGCTGCTTCTTTGGCTTACAAAGACAATGATTGGTCCTTTAGCTTCAAAGAGTCGTGGGTGGGAGAGAATTACAATCCTGAAACGGGTTATGTTCCGCGTGTGAATTATTTCCAGACTCAAGTAGATGCTGGGAAGAATTTCTATCCGAAAAACAAGTCAACGAACGTGTTTTACACAACACTTTCTGCGATGACAATGAGTTATTGGAATAACCAAGGCACTTTTACAGACAACACATCGTATGTGGCCTATGAAGGGACGATGAAAGATCGGTCTACTTTTGGAGCTTATTTGTCCTACGATTACGTAAAATTACTGTATGATTTCGATGCGACTCGAATGGGAAATACGGCCTTGAAAAAAGGGACGGAGCATGATTGGTATGCGCTAAACATGCGCTACATGTCGTCGCCTATTAAGTTGTTCACTTATTCATTGACGTCTCGTTTTGGTGGATATTATGGTCAAGGCTGGCGTACCGGAATTACTGCTGATATCGGCTATCGCTTCCAACCTTACGGTAGTTTGTCTGTCGCAGTAGATTATAACGATATCGTGGATGTGGCTATTCCGGGAACTGAATTAAGTGCTGCGAAAAAGGTGTCGTCTAATTTTTGGATTATTCGTCCTAAAATTGACATCACTTTCTCGAATAAATTATTCTTTGCCACCTTCTTTCAGCTGAACCAGCAAACGAAAAATATCAACCTAAATGCACGTCTGCAATGGCGTTATAAACCCGCATCGGATCTGTTTTTAGTCTACACGGATAATTATTTTCCGGAGATCATGCAAATTCGTAACCGCGCTTTGGTGTTGAAATTGAATTATTGGCTTAATTTGTAATCAAAATAAAAAAACATCTCTATGAAAAAGTATTTATTGCTATTAATTAGCTTCATCTCATTCAGCGTATTAGCGCAAAAACCAGCTCCTTCACCAGCTGCAGTAGCCTCTCAAAAAGTAGGTAACACGGAAGTAATGATCAAGTATGCACAACCTTCAGTTAAAGGTCGTTTGGTATTTGGTACAAAAGAAGCGAAAGCTTTAGTTCCTTACGGAGAAGTATGGAGAACAGGTGCAAACGAAGCGACGATGATTGAAATTTCAAATGACATCACAGTTCAAGGCAAGACTTTAGCGAAGGGCGTTTATTCTTTATTCACTATTCCAGGTGAAACAGAATGGACGATTATCTTCAACAAAGACGCTAAAATGTGGGGTGCTTATACCTACAAAGAGGCGAATGATGTATTACGTGTGAAGGCACGCGTTAGCGAGCACGCACACACAGAGCAATTCACAATTGGAATCACGGCAGCAGGCCAAGTGACTTTAGATTGGGATAAAGCATCCGTATCTTTTTACTTGAAATAAAATCAAGTACTTGATAAAAAAGCGACTCAGTGATGGGTCGCTTTTTTTATTGCCAAAATTCGTTTGAATTCCACATTCCTTTGGCTATTTTTACTCGCAATTGACGATAAATAAAGAATATATGAAAAAGGTATTGATAGCGGAAGATAGCTCAGTAATCCAAAATCTAGCGAAGAAGATTTTAGAATTTCAAAATTTTGAGATCCATGCCGTAAAAAACGGACAACAAGTTTTAGACGAATTAGCGAAGGCTGAGTTCGATATTATCTTGTTAGATATCAATATGCCTGTCATGGATGGTATGGATTGCGCTCGTGCGGTTCGTGCGTTAGCGGATGCTAAAAAGGCGGCAATTCCGATGATTGCGATCACAGGAAATGCACGTAACTATTCAATGGACGATTTCAAGGCGGCTGGATTCAATGATTTCTTAGCTAAGCCTTTGAACTTTGATTCCTTAGTTTCTCAGGTGAAAGCCTTAACAGAATAATCCCATGTCCCCTACCAAGGTAACGTTTTTAGGAACGGGAACTTCGCAGGGGATTCCGATGATTGCTTGTGGATGTGCGGTATGTAAATCCACAGACGAGCGCGATAAGCGGCTCCGGGTTTCGATGCATATCGAAATAGGAGGGAAGAGTTTCATCATTGATACAGGTCCAGATTTTCGTCAGCAAGTGCTACGTGCTGGAATTACTCGTTTGGATGCTGTTTTATATACCCACGAACACAAAGACCATACGGCAGGTATGGATGATGTGAGAGGGTTTAATTTCCACCAGCAGTCTTCTATCCCGCTATACGCGAGGGCACAAGTCATTGAGCAGTTGAAACGGGAGTTTTCGTATGCTTTTGGCGATAATAAATACCCCGGAGTTCCTGAAATTGATGTGTATGAGATCGATGGCCAGCCCTTTACCGTTCAAGGAATCGACGTTCAGCCCATTTTCGTAAAACACTATTACCTGGATGTGTTGGGATTCCGTTTTGGCAAGTTTGCCTATGTTACGGATGCGAATTTTATAGCCCCAGAGGAACAAGATAAACTACGAGATTTAGATGTGTTGGTGATTAATGCCTTGCGAAAAACATCTCATGTTTCTCATTTTACACTAGCCGAAGCACTCGAATTAATTGCAGATTTAAAGCCTAAAAAGGCCTACATCACCCACATTAGTCATCAAATGGGCTTACATGCGGATGTAATCTCCGAATTGCCCCCGAACGTTTCATTAGCCTACGATGGGCTTACCTTAGACTTTTAATATGTCCTATAAAGCTGTTTTATTCGATATGGATGGCGTGATTGTAGATAATCTACCGTATCACGTGGAGGCTTGGTTGCTGTTTTGCGAGCGAAATTCCATCCCCCTAACGAAAGAGGTGTTTTACAAGGAACTGAATGGGATGAATTCGAAGGACACCTTCGAGTGGTTTTATAAAAAAGAGATGACGCGTGCTGAGGTAGAGGTGTTAGAAGAGGAGAAGGAATTGTTGTACCGGGAATTTTATGCGGCGCACAGAAAACCAGCGGAAGGGCTTTTAGAATTTTTACAAGAATTGCGATCAAGAGGAATAAAAACGGCCTTAGCTACTTCAGCAGGGCCTGGAAATATTGATTTTATAGTGGATGGCTTAGGAATTCGGGATCAATTTGATGCCATCATTGGTGGTGCTGAGGTGACGAAAGGAAAGCCTGATCCAGAAATTTATATAAAAGCAGCAGCCCTCGTGGGTGTTGCGCCTAGCGATTGTTGGGTGATCGAAGATTCCTTACAAGGAATTGCTTCAGGGCTCGCAGCTGGTGCTCGGGTGGTGGGGATTACAACGTCTCACACCGCAGAAGAATTAGCAAATACCCAGGTGATTGCCCCTAATTTTGTTGACTTATTTGCTAAAATAGCTGACCTATGAAAAAATTACTACTGTTGCTTTTGTTGATTTGTTCGGCAACCTATGCTCAGAAAGGTCGCTATAAAATGGAGATGGTGCCGGGTAAAATGATCGAGGAATACACGCCGGAATACCTAGGATTGAAACGAGATTTACCGGTAGGGTATACCGAATCGATGCGGGCTATTTTAGCAGAAGCAGCCGCCATCAAAGTACAATCTAGTACCCAAACCAAAGCATCCGCAAACATCGTAGTGACCTACGAAACAGTTCCTCCTGCAGATGTAAAAGCAGTTTTTGAGAAGGCAGCAGCGACCTGGTCTACCGTTTTTTCTTCGGATGTTCCCATTCATGTGAATGTAAAATGGGCTTCTTTGTCTGCGAACGTATTAGGAAGTGCGGGAGCCTCCGTGAATGTCCGAAATTTCGTAGGAGCGAACCGATTGAATACCTTTTATCCGATTGCTTTGGCAGAGAAAATGGCCCACAAAAATTTGAATGGAACGAATCCAGATATTGTGGCCACATTTAATTCAGACTTTACCGCTTGGTACATCGGAACAGATGGCGTGCCGACCATTAATCAAATAGACCTTTATTCTGTTGTTTTGCACGAAATGGGGCATGGTTTAGGTTTCATTGGTCAAGTGAGTGTAGACAATGGTGAGGCGGGTTACAGTTACCCAGGGATATTTGATCAATCCATGGTGAACGCCGCGAACGTTGCCTTGATGGATACGAATAGCTTCAAGAATCCTTCTGCGGCACTTTATACGCAGGTGACTTCGGGTAAAATCAATCTGTCTTCACCCTCGATTTTACGAAATAACGGGAGTGCAGGTAAATTGTACACCCCATCCACTTACTCAGCTGGATCAAGTATCTACCACGTTGATCAGGTGAAATACAAGGTAGGCGATGAGAATGCCTTGATGACTCCCCAAATCGCTCGCGGAGAGATTACCCGGAGCATTGGCCCGATTGTGACTTCCGCCTTTAATGATTTTGGTTGGTATTCATCAAATTTAATTGGAGAGGAATATATCGATACGGAAGATCAGGCGAACGATAAAGTTTTTTCGGTGAAGGTGTATTCGGATACGCTTTGGGAAGAATCATCTCTGAAACTCTATTTAGCCATTAATTCAAACACCTTTAACCCGGTGTCTGCTTTTACGAAAACAGGGAATACCTATTCTTATACTTTACCAAAGAATGCCATCGCAAGAAATATAAAGTATTACTGGTATGCAGAGGAGAAATCGGGTAAGAAATTTGTGACGCCGGCGGAGGCCCCAGTGATCTCTGGGACGCGTTTTGGCAGCTTTTTTGAGTTTAATATTGCGCCTGATACCACGAAGCCAGAGGTCGTTTATTCGAATCCGCTGAAGTATATTTTCAGTTCTCAAACCTCGGTCCCATTACCCACTTTATTAGCGGCGGATAATATTGGAATCGACACGGTCTATATGGAATATTCCATCAATAGTGGTGCTGCGGTGCGTAAAGGATTTACTAAGGTGCCAGGATTATCCTTCAGTTATACGAATAGTTTTGAGTTTGCTTCTGGTTTATTGAAAGCGGGTGATGTGGTGAAATACCGCATTATTGTAAAGGATAAGGCCAAAACAACAAATACCGTCACCCTCCCAGCCACAGGCACGTATGATTTTACGGTCATAGGTTTACAATCTGTCGCGGCGAATTACAAACAGAATTTCGATACGCCTCCTACTGCAGATTTTTATTTAAAAGGGTTCTCATTTGCTCAACCGTCTGGATTTAGTTCCTCCGGTTTACATAGTGCACATCCTTATGCAGATGGCTCGGAGGAGTCCTACAATGGGGCAGGAGGCTCTGACAAGTTCACGAATAGTGACGCGATTCTTTTAAAACCTATCACTGTTCGAGCGGACACAGCGAGAATATATTTCGATGAGGTGGTGTTAGTGGAACCTGGTGAAGCTGGGGCATCTTTCTTAAATCAAGATGGTTCAGTAAACCGTAGTTTCTATGATTACGTAATCGTTCAGGCTTCGAATGATAATGGCAAAAATTGGTATAATTTAATCAATGGCTGGGATTCGAATTTCTCTACGACTTGGTTGAATGCCTATAATACAGGTTTTGATGCCGCAGGGAATTCCTCCGGTGTAGGAACCTCTACCTTATTCAAAAAACGCGAAATCGATATTCTTTCCTCAGGTAAGTTTAAGGCTGGAGATCAACTCGTTTTCCGATTCCGTTTACATGCAGACGTAGGTGCGCATGGCTGGGGCTGGGCCATTGATAATTTAAATATCCAAGGCTCGGTGGCTCCACCACCTCCCCCTTTAGTACTTGCGACTGAACCGATGTCTTTAGTGCCGGAATTACAAGTATCCCCTAATCCCACTTCTCGCGTAGTTCGCGTGCAATTAGGACTAGCTTCACCGAACGAAGAGGTGCGTTTGGGAATTCTAGGTTCGCAAGGTCAATGGGTGCAGCAGGAAACGTTACAGGTGAAAGGCAGCTTTTTAGATAAGCAAATGGATATTTCTTCTTTGCCAGCTGGAACGTATTTTGTTCAAGTGATGACGAATAGAAATGTATATAATAAGCGAATTATTGTGGTTCGCTAAGGCCTAGCAAAGCTTTTTACGTATCTTTGCAGTCTGAATCATTAAATGTAGCATTATGTCTTGGTTTTCAAGAAAAGAAAAAGGAATTGTAACCCCCACAGCTTCTAAATTAGATGCTCCGGATGGATTGTGGTACCAATGTCCTTCTTGTAAAAAAGCGATTCATACGCGCGAACACCGCTTGTTTGCCTATACGTGTTCGAGTTGCAACTACCACGAAAAAATAGGTTCACAAGATTATTTCGAGTTATTGTTCGATAATTCTCTTTACACGGAATTAGACCCAATGATGGGTTCTGGTGATCCATTGGAGTTTACAGATACGAAAAAATATACGGATCGCATCAAAGCGACGGAATATAACACGGGCCTAAAGGATGCCGTTAGAACCGCTTACGGTGAAATCAATGGTTTGCCTATTTGTATTTCAGCGATGGACTTTAATTTCATCGGTGGATCGATGGGGTCTGTGGTAGGAGAGAAGATTACTCGCGGTATGCGTCACTCTTTAGAGACTGGCAAGCCTTTCTTGATGATCTCTCGCTCCGGTGGTGCTCGTATGATGGAGGCTGGTTTTTCTTTAATGCAGATGGCCAAAACCTCTTCCTTAATCGCCCTCCTCGCTGAAGCAAAAATTCCTTATATCTCTTTAATGACGAACCCTACGACGGGTGGTGTGACGGCTTCTTTCGCGATGCTTGGCGACTTCAATATCGCAGAGCCAGGTGCCCTAATCGGTTTTGCTGGTCCTCGTGTGATTAAAGAAACCATCGGTAAAGATTTGCCTAAAGGATTCCAAAGCGCCGAATTCGTCGAAGAACACGGCTTCCTAGATTTCATCGTAGATCGCAAAGATTTAAAAGACAAATTGAGTTCCTTGTTAGGGATGTTGAAATAGAAAAAAGCCAGCTGATGAAGCTGGCTTTTTTATTTATAATCTCAAAAAAAAGCCCACTATCTCTAGCGGGCTTTTTTATTCTATTTTCTATTGAAATTACTCAGCGGCCACAACTTCTTTCGTAGCTGCTTTAGCGCGAGATTTCTTTTCTTTTTCTGGAGCTGGAATTACATCTTCCACACCTGCAAATACACGTCCGCAATGCTCGCAAACTAAGATTTTCTTCTTGTCTTTGATATCAGTTTGACGTTGTGGAGGTACTGAGCTGAAACATCCGCCACAAGCACCACGCTTTACAAGAACAACTGCTAAGCCGTTGCGTGCGTTATCGCGTAATTTTGTGTATGATTTGAAAAGACGCTCATCTACAGATTTAACTGCTTTCTCGCGGTCTTTTAATGATTTTTGCTCGTCTTCCTCGCTTTCAGCGATGATTACTTGTAATTCGTTTTGTTTGATCTCAAGATCTTTCTTGCGCTCAAATAAGTTTGATTCAACTGAAGCGATTTCGTCGTTTTTGTTCAAAACTTTGAAGTCGATTTCTTTGATACGCTTGTCCGCAATCTCCATTTCGATTCCTTGCAATTCAATTTCCTTAGAAATTGCATCGAATTCGCGGTTATTACGCACATTCATTTGTTGTTCCTTGTACTTAATAATTAAGTTATCGGAATTTTTCTTTGCGATTCTGTAGTTAGCGATTTGCTCTTCAAAATCAGCCACATCTTGCTGGAATTTAGCCAAACGAGTCTCTAAACCCATGATCTCATCTTCAAGATCACGAACTTCTTCCGGTAAATCACCGCGTACTTTACGAATGCTATCTAGATTAGTATCGATTGTTTGAAGCTTTAAAAGGGCCTCTAACTTTTGGGCAATTGTTGTTTCGGTAACTGTAGCCATTATTCTAATTTATTTGAATTGTCTAACCTCTCTCATGTTAAGCGAAACGGACCGGATTGGTATTGGTCTCACTTTTCAGAACGGCAAAATTACTAATTTTTTTTGATAAATAGTCATGTACTGCATCAATAATCATGACTTCTGATTCGTAATGCCCTACATCGATTAATAGACATTGATTTTCCGCATCAAAAAACTCGTGGTACTTGATATCTGACGTGATATAGGCATCTGCTTTTTGCCTTGTTGCCTCTTTAATTAAGAAACTGCCGGCCCCACCGCAGACCGCTACTTTGGAAATAGGCCCTTCAGGTAAAGCCGTATGTTTTAAGGCGTGTAAGCCTAAACGTTCTTTGACAAAATGTAGAAAGGCTTCAGGAGCCAGAGGCTTCTCCAATAAACCGATGTATCCTGCACCTACGTCTTGCCAAGAATTATCTAAGGAAGTGATAGAATAAGCGACTTCCTCGTAGGGATGTGCGGATTTTAAAGCCGCTAAAATCTCATTTGAAAGATAAGAGGGAAATACCATCTCCACTTTGACCTCGTTCACTTCGGAAAGTTCGTTAGCTACTCCAGTATGTGGATTGGCGTCAACGGACGGTTGAAAACGACCTATGCCCTCCGAAGTAAAACTGCAGGAAGAATATTCGCCTATATTTCCGGCACCAGCCGCGTGCAAGGCCTCGCGAACAGCCTGCTCATGAGACGCTGGCACGTAATATTGAAGCGCTTTTAAGGCCTCCTGCATGGGTTTCATCACTTGGCCTTGAATGCCCAGTTTTGAGGCTAAATGATAGCTAACGCCCTTGGGAGCATGATCTAGATTCGTGTGTGAAGCGTACAGCGCAATATTATTTTGAATGGCTTTGATGACCGTTCTTTCGACATACGAGGCGCCAGTGAATCGTTTTAATCCAGAGAAAACGATGGGATGATGCGAAATAATCAAGTTGCAGCCCTTATTGATAGCCTCTTCCACAACCTCTTCCGTGCAATCGAGACTGATTAATATCCCTTTTGCGGTTGCATTTGCGTCTCCTACCAGTAAACCCGCGTTATCATAGGATTCTTGCCAGGCTAAGGGTGCCCAAGCTTCCATTTGCTGACAAATTTCTCTTATTTGCATGCTATACGTTCATTTTGACTGCAATTTAGGAAATCTAATGGTATATTTATCCTTTCAAATTTTTCAAACCCCATGCGAATTAGACCAGCTGCCCTCATCATCGAAAATAATCACGTGCTTTTCTTGCGCTACGATTATCCGGGAGGTAGCAAGTTTGCTTTACCAGGCGGAAATGTGGATGCTGGCGAAACCTTTCCTGTAACCATTGCCCGTGAATGTGAGGAAGAATTAGGGATTGAAGTGGAGGTGCATGATTTATTGTTTACAGGTCAGGTGCACGCAACGGACGATTTTTCTGCCTGTGTGCACGTGGTTTTCGAAGGTGATATCGTAGGAGGAATTCCACAATTGCATCCAGGTGAAACGACAGCAGACGATTTAGTGTGGGTGCCAGTTGATAAAATTTCGGAATTACATATCTACCCTGCCATGAATGACGCGATTCTTGATTTTGTGCATACCGGGAAGAAAGGGCAATACGTAGGGACGCTTAAGCAGATTTGGCTTTAATTTGATTTCCCACGAGTAAGCCGATTAATCCGGCTACTAGTCCATACCAAACTGCTGGAATTTCGGATGGACTAATGAAATGAAAGTATCCCCAGAAAACTAATCCCAAGACCATACTTAAGTGACTTCCCCAAGGAGTCGTTTTCTTCCACCAAAGTCCTGCATTTAGCGGAATGAAGAGGGAAACGAGGCTGAAGGCGGAGGCTTCGCCTACGAGTTCGAAGATGTTTTGGCGTTCAATAGCCATAATAATACAGGCCAAAGTCACTAAAACCACCGATATCCGTATAAATAACAAAACGATTTTATCCGAAGGCTGGCGCATCAAAGGTTTCAACAAATTTTCCCCTAACACAGATGCCGGTGCTAAAATCGCCCCAGAAGTTGTACTCAACAAAGCAGAAAGCAGGGCTCCTAAAAACAAGACCTGCATCGCCCGCGGCGTGAATTTCATCACCAAAGTGGGGATGAGTAAATCGTCTTCAGCCAGTAGCGAAGGGTATAAACGAACGGCGATGAAGGCAATTAAAAGAGGCAATAGCGCCACCGTCAAGTACATGGCACCCGCTGCAATACTCGCTTTTGCGGCAATCTTTTCATTCTTTGCTGACATAACCCGCTGAAAAATGTCTTGCTGTGGAATCGAACCGAAGCCGATGGTAATCCAAGCAGCACCATAAACGAGCCAATCTTTCCAGGTATTTTCTTTCGGTGTGGCTCGAAAGAAATCGGCTGGTTGCGAAGAGATGAGTTGATTGAAATCCGGGACTTTGGCCCATAATAAATAGGCTAAAAACAACAGCCCTGCAATCAAGATGATGTTATGAAAAAAGTCCGTCACCGAGATCGACCACATTCCACCCAATAGGGTATAGGCCATCACTAATAGCGCGCCAATGATGATTCCCATCTCCACAGAAATAGGTAATAAAAGGTGCATGGTAAGCCCTAAAGCCACTAATTGTGCCGAAATCCAACCGAAATAGGAGGGAATCATGATGACTGCCGAAAGCTTTTCGGAAAAGGCGCCAAACCGCAGCCTAAAATAATCACTAAAGGTCAATACGGGTAAGGGATACAGTTTTCGGGCATAAATAGCGCCCACGAGAAATAAACCCAGCGCAGCCCCAAACGGCTCCTCAATAATCGCTAAAACACCACCATGTACAAATTCTTTAGGGGCACCGAGTATAGTCTCTGATCCAAACCAGGTCGCAAAAGTCACCATGGTCGCTAAAGCAAAAGGCAAAGAGCGCCCCGCTAATACGAAATCCTGCGTAGAATGCACCTTTTTGCTAGCCCACCAGCCCACGCCCAGGTTTAAAGCAAGATAGAAAATGACGAAAGCTACCAGCATTCTTTTCGGTAAAATGAGCCCAAAAATACGAAAACCTTTTACCTTTATTGTATGAAAAATCTAGCCTTTTTATTTCTGCTAGCTTTAGCCAGTTGCCAAAGCTCCCACTTGCAAATCGCTTTCAACGAATCAAGCCTTGCTCAGCGGGCTAGCGGCGTGATGATTAAGGATCTTTCGACGGGCAAAGTGCTCTTTGAAAAAAATGCCGACCAGTACTTCATGCCGGCTTCGAACATGAAGCTGTTGACATTCTTGCAAGCAAACCGAATTTTAGGCAACCAAATCCCTTCTTTCAAATACCGCGAAACAAAAGACACCCTCTTTTTCTGGGGAACCGGGGATATCTCCAATTTACATCCTGGTACCAAAAACACGGCGCTACGCGATTTTTTAGCCGCTTCATCGAAAGTGCTGGTTTATGGAGCGCCTTTGAAACCGCTACCTATCATGGGATCTGGCTGGGCCTGGGATGATTATAATGACCATTATTCGGCGGATATTTCGGACATGCCCTTGTACGGTAATTTAGTGAGCTTCTCCGCTGCTCAGCGTCGTTGGAACATTATGCCAGATGCCTTTGCATCAGTGGCGAAAACGGGTTCCACGCTAGAAGTCAGAAGAAACCGATTGAAAAATGAATTCACTTTGCCTGAATTAAAGACGGAAAAATACGGTGAGCAACAGGTTCCTTTCATGACTTCTCCCGATATGACGGCCTTTTTATTAAGCGATACGCTGCATAAATCGGTTGAAACCATGCCTTTAGCGGTTCACCCGGACGCCCGCATTTTCTATGCTGGCAAGATGGATAGCTTGTATGTTCCCATGTTGCACGAAAGTGATAATGCGGTGGCGGAGCAATTACTCGTGATGATCGCTGCGGAGAAAGGTTGGGATCCGACTCAGGTGATTGATAATTTGAAGAAGGAACCCGGCAACGAATTCATGAAGGATATTCGCTGGATCGATGGCTCAGGTTTATCTCGTTATAATTTAATTAGGCCAAAAGATTTCATCTACATCCTCGAATTGTTATCGAAAGAAGTGGCTCCGGAACGCCTGCATGCCCTTTTGCCGGAAGCCAATAAAACCGGAACGATGCGAAATGTACAGGACATTAACCCAGGCGTGCGTATTTGGGCGAAGTCGGGCTCATTCGGTAATACCTATGATCTTTCAGGTTATTATCAGACCAAAGACGGTAAGACGCTTGCCTTCTCTGTTTTATCTAATTTAGGCAACACGTCGGTGAGGGAAATCAAGAAGTCGGTGGTGGAGTTTTTGAAAGCGATTCACTAATATTAAAGCATAGAGCATAAAGAATAAATAATAAAGCAAAAAGTATAAAGCAGGAATCGCCTTCGGCGATGAATTCGGATATGTTTTTTCCCTTCGGACTCACTTCCTTCGGACTTTATTCTTTATGCTTTATTCTTTTTTTGATTTTCAAGACCGGAGGTCTTGAAAATCAAAAAGCTAGCTAGGATAAACCCCACCACGTAAACCACACTCCCCAGATTAGTCACCAAGGTTCCCACTAAGAATAGGGTGGAGATAATTAATAATGTCCAAGGTAAAAAAGGATATCCCCATACGAGGTAAGGTCGCTTTAAGTTAGGTTCTGTGACGCGCAGACGCAAAAGAGAGGCGAAGCCGGCTAGGTAACTTGCCACAAAAAAGAAAGTCGCGATGTCGGATAAACGCTCATTAATCTCTTTACCCGCTAATAGAAAAAGGCAGGCGGAAAAGATGGTTAAATGAGTGGCGGTGGTGGGAGAACCGGCGCTGTTCACTTTTTCAGCGGCTTTGAAAAATAAGCCATCGCGGCTCATGGAATAAATGACGCGAGGGGCAAACATCACTTGGGTGTTCAAGATCCCTAAGATGCTAAGCATTAAAAAGACCGTGATCCAACGGCCCATATCCGCGCCAAACAAGGCTCTCATGGCATCTGCTGCCGCTAATTTGCTGGTGGATAGGGTTTCCAAAGGCAGGCTGTACAGAATTCCCACGTTTATCAATAAGTAGATAAAGGCGACGATGATGACGCCGATGAACATGGATTTTGGCATGGATTTTACGGGATCCTTGTTTTCTTCTGTGAAATAACTCGCCGTGTGCCAGCCATCATAGGCATAAAAAATGGACAAAAGGGCGGTCATGATACCGGTAGCGAGGGGGAGGCCTGTAGGGGCTTTGGCCTGCTCATTAAAAACGCCACCACCTCCATAAAGGAAACAGATGCCAATGAAAATCAACAGGGCAACGGCCTTAATGCCGCTGAGCCATTCCTGGGATTTGCCTGCCATCACCACGCCTAATTGATGGAAAAACCACAAAATCGCTAGGATTCCGATGGCGCAGTAGACTAAATAGGGGCTTAGGGAGGGAAATACGATAATGAGGTATTCGCTGAAGGTGTATGATCCAAAACCGAGAGCGGTCACGGTACCTAACCAGCTGGTGAGGCCTACGAGGAATCCGATGTAGCGGCCAAAAGCACGTTCGGCATAACCGTACCAAGAACCTGCTTTGGGGATGGAAAGACTTAATTCTAGTAAGCAGCTTACGCCTAGTAGGGCATAGATGGCCACTAAAACCCACAGACTAAGGATTAATCCGGGGTCTTGAAGGGAGGCTGCAATGGGGCCCGGTTTACGTAAAATACCTGTACCAACGGTTCCGCCTAGCGTGACAGCCACGCCAAAAGTTGTCCCCAGGACCTTCCAGAGCTTATTTTCCATGTAAAATGTATTGGCCTACCGTAGGGAAGTGATCCGAGTATTTGATGTTTCGTAGGGTTTGGAAGTTCGTCGCTTTCCATTCTTTCGAAAAGAATTGGTCATCGATGCGCACTAAATAAGGGCTGCGATTTAGGGTAAAACCAAAGCCAGATCCTGCTTCTTCGAAGGAATTTTGTAGACGTTCACGGATGGTTCCATAGGCCCATCCAGAAGGAGTTTCGTTCAAATCCCCTACCACTAGGATGGGATAAGGGCTTTTTTGGATGAGGCGATTAATCTTATCCATCTCCTTTTTGTGCTCAATAAAGCCCTTCCTAAGTGAGGAAATGATGCCGCGTCCTTCTTTCTTCGCGTCAGTATAATCTTGCAAACGAATTTTAGAGGTCATCTTGTTCACTCGAATACCCATCGACCAAAGCTGCAGGTTGATCACCCGAATCGTATCTTGATCCTTCACAATATCAGTTAGTAGATATCCATTCGCTGAATTTTCGAATTGTTCCCCTTCTTCGTGAATGATGGGGTATTTCGAAAATACGACTAAGCCCATCTTTTCGTGTGAATCGAACAATTGCTTTTTTAGTGGAATGAAGGCGTAATGGGGGTACTTTTCTTTTAAAAAGGAGACTGTATGATAGGCTTTGCGATCTGAATGGGAATAAAATTCTTGGAAGCATTTGATGTCCGCATCGTAATCGCGAATGAATTTTTTTAGGTCCTCTAATTGCTCTTTTTTGGCCTCATACTCGTTTGAATACATACCAAACACATTATAACTCATCACCGTCAGCGGTTTTTCTAAGGTCGCTACCGGCTGATTGAAACTAATCGTTCTCCCGATAAATCCATATCCCAACGCTAGCACGATGAAGGGCAAAAGCGCTCGCTTCGCTCGCTGAAAAGTCCAGTAAATCAAAGAAAAAAAGCACAACAACTGCGCATAGGGCATGGTCATCATGATGAACCCCGCGAACCAATGCTCAACGATGAGCGAATAACTTAAAAGATAGGTCAGTAGGGTATAGAGGCACAATGGCAAGGTTCCTAACCAGATCAGGGAAGAGATGATTTTTTTCTTTAGGGGTGCCTTCGAATTGCGCTTTGCCATGCTCAAAGATACACATTGTCAACCATTTTATAAATTTTCGAATGAGGTTTGGGTTATTTCAAATTATTTTCTAATTTTGCAATCCCTTTAGGAAAGAACAATATTAAATAAAAGATACTATGGCAAAGGTTTGTCAAATTACAGGACGCAAAACTCAAGTAGGAAACAACGTTTCTCACGCTAATAACAAGACTAAGCGTAAGTTCTACCCGAACTTACAAACGAAGAAATTCTTCTTAGAGTCTGAAGGTGTTTGGGTTCGTATGAAGGTTTCAGCGAAAGCAATTCGCACAATCAACAAGAACGGTTTCGAAAAAACTTTAATTGCTGCTGCTCGTAAGGGTACATTAAGCGTTTAGTTTTCAAAATAATTATCGAAATTAGCCTTCCTGAAATTCAGGAAGGCTTTTTTTATTTGTACCTACCATGTTAAGCGATTTAGAATTCGAACGTTACCGCAAGCAGCTTAATCTGCCGGAATGGCGCAAAGCCCAGCAGATGGCTTTGAAGAACGCGTCTATTCTAGTAGTAGGGGCAGGAGGCTTAGGTTGCGGGGCATTACCTTTTCTGGCTGCAGCGGGGGTAGGGACAATAACAATTCTGGATGGGGACGTCATCGAATTATCAAATCTAGCACGCCAAGTGCTCTATCGCACGGAGGATGTGGGCGTTTCGAAAGCTCAGAAAGCGGCGGAGGCTTTGCAAGCATTGAATCCCACCATTGCCATCCAGGGAATCGCGGAGAATTTGACCTCCATAAATTCGAAGGCATATATCGCGCAACACGATTTAATCATCGATTGCACCGATAATTTCAAAACGCGTTACTTGATAAATGATACCTGTGTGGAATGGAGGAAGCCTTTTATCTACGGCGCGATTCACGCTTGGGAAGGTCAGTTTGCGGTGTTTCATCCGTCAGGTCCATCCTATAGAAAGTTATTCCCGGTCGAACCGAGCCCACAAGAAATTCCTGCTTGCGATGAAGTAGGTGTGTTAGGTGTATTACCCGGAATCATCGGATTGTTGCAGGCAAAAGAGGCGATCTTCTACCTGGCGGGTTTTGAATCCCCCGCCCAAAAAAGTTTAATGACCTTCGATCTACGCGATATGCGTCTCAGCTCGTTTACGCTATAATATCGCCGTATAAGTCGAATTCTTCGGCTTTATTGATCTTCACATTCACGAAATCTCCCAAACGAGCGTATTGCTCAGCCGGAATCAACACCTCATTATCTACCTCTGGAGAATCAAATTCGGTACGCCCCACGAAGTAGCCGCTCTCTTTGCGGTCGACCATCACTTTTAGGGTTTGGCCTACTTTTTCTTGGTTTAACTCCTCCGAAATACCTTGTTGCAACGCCATGATCTCGTCAGAACGGAATTGCTTCACGTCTTCTGGCACGTCGTCATTCACTAGATAAGCGTGGGTATTTTCCTCGTGGCTATAATTAAAGATACCTAAACGATCGAAACGCATACGTTCTACGAAAGAGTAGGTCTCTTCGAAGTCTTCTTCCGTTTCGCCTGGGTAACCGGAAATAAGTGTGGTACGTAACGCGATTCCTGGCACTTTCTCGCGAATCGTGTGGATTAATTCCTCTGTCTTTTCGCGGGTGATACCACGGCGCATGTGCTTCAACATAGCGTCTGAACCACTTTGGAGTGGCATATCGAGGTATTTACAGATATTATCTCGCTCTGCCATTGTCTCTAAAATCTCCACTGGGAATCCAGCGGGGTAGGCATATTGCAAGCGGATCCATTCGATGCCGTTGACATCTGAAAGGCGCTCTAAAAGTTCTTTTAATTTTCTGCCTGATTTGCCTTCGCCTTTCAAGTCTAAACCGTAGAAGGTTAGGTCTTGAGCGATTAAGATCAATTCTTTAGTACCTTTTTTCGCAAGTGACGAAGCCTCCTTTACTAATTCCTCCATCGGAGTAGAAACGTGTTTTCCACGCATTAAGGGAATGGCACAGAAACTACATGGGCGATCACAACCTTCCGCAATCTTCAAATAAGCATAATGTGCGGGAGTCGTTAATAGGCGCTCGCCCACTAATTCATGCTTGTAATCTGCCTTTAAGGCTTTCAGTAAACGAGGTAATTCATTGGTTCCAAAGAACGAGTCCACCATCGGAATTTCTCTTTCTAAATCATCCTTGTAGCGATGAGATAGGCATCCGGTAACGTATAATTTGTCGATTTTGCCAGCCTCTTTAGCGTCTGCATAGCGGAGGATGGTGTCGATCGATTCTTGTTTGGCATTATCAATAAACCCACAGGTGTTGATCACCACGATGTTCGCCTTGTCCTTTTTCGCCTCGTGCGTCACCTCTAATCCGTTCCCCTTTAA
This sequence comes from Cytophagaceae bacterium, assembly GCA_027491195.1. Classification (GTDB taxonomy): domain Bacteria; phylum Bacteroidota; class Bacteroidia; order Cytophagales; family Spirosomataceae; genus Aquirufa; species Aquirufa novilacunae. Next base: position 281,168 of record JAIXWQ010000012.1, read on the forward strand.
TTGGGTGTAGAGTACTTCAGAATCGACTAGATTCTTCGAACATCCGAGGGTGATGATGTTGATGGAGGGCTTTGGGGCTACTTTGGTCTTCATGGATTTTTATATCAGCCTGCAATTTACGAAGTTTTAATGCCAAAATTGCCCGCAGCAGATACAATTGTTGGAGACTTTTAGTAGTATTGCAAAAATCATAAACCTAATAAACATGAACAAAATACTATTAAGTTGTGCAGCCATCTGCTTCGCAATGACTTCATTTGGTCAAGGAATCAACGAATTGACTAAGGCAGAGAAGAAAAATGGCACCCAATTATTATTTGATGGAAAAACGTTCACAGGCTGGCATAGTTACGGCAAAGGGGATAAAGTAGGAGCTTCTTGGACGATTGAGAACGGTGTGATCGGTTTTGACGCAGCGAAGAAAGACGGTGGCGACTTAATTACGAATGAGTCTTTTGAGAATTATGATTTCTCAGTGGATTGGAAGATTTCTCCGAATGGAAATTCGGGTATCATTTTCAATGTGACGGATGATCCGAAGAAATATTACGCGACTTACGTAACGGGTCCTGAATTTCAAGTATTAGATAACGATGGCCATGCAGATGGTAAAATCACGAAACATCGTGCGGGTGATTTATACGACTTAATAAAGTCATACAAAGAAACGGTAAAGCCGGTGGGCGAGTGGAATACAGGCCGTATTGTGAATAACAAAGGTTTATTGCAGTTGTATTTGAACGGAACTTTGGTGGTTGAAACACGCACCGATGACCAAAACTGGAAAGATTTGATCGCTGGTTCGAAGTTCAAAGGAATGCCTGATTTCGGTAAAGTAATGTCAGGACACATCGCTTTGCAGGATCACGGAAACCAAGTTTGGTTTAGAAATATTAAGATTCGGAAATTATAAGAAAATGAAAAGGCCTCCTTCAAGCGAAAGAGGCCTTTTTTATTGCTATCGCGCGTTGTCGCGGGATAGCGCGCGTTATCGCGCTAAACTCCCCGGCTATTTCAGCCCTTTCGTCTTCGTCTTCACGCGCAATAGATTCATTTTCGAAGTGATAAAAAGCGTAGAACCATCCTCACCAAAACCCACATTTGAGTTTGGGTTCCCCGTTTCAATACGTCCTAATAATTTACCGGCTGGACTAATAACTAAAATTCCACCCGGTCCAGTCGTCCAGATGTTCCCTTGCTGATCTAGTTTCATGCCATCATAACCTCCGCGAATTCCTTGTTTGGCTAATTCTGAAGCATCGAAAAAGACTTTCGGCTCGCCTAGATTCCCGTCTTTTCCCACCGGGAAAGCTAAGATATGTGACTCTTGTGGTTCCGAAGAGCCTACATACAAAATGCTTTCATCTAAGTTCATCGCTAAACCGTTAGGTCTAGCCATCTTGTTGTATTGCAAAGTCATTTCGCCCTTCTTGCTGATGCGGTAGACCCCTTGAAACGCTAGTTCCTTAGCTGGTTCTTCCTTGCCGCGACCGGGTAAACCGTAGGGAGGGTCTGTGAAATAATAGTCGCCGTTTTTCGCTTGGATCACGTCGTTCGGGCTATTCAATTTTTTGCCTTCCCATAATCCGCTGAGGGATTTTTTTAATTCGGGTTTTCCCAAAGGCATTTCCGCTATACGTCTATTCCCATGTTCGGCAGAAACCAAGTTGCCTTTTTGGTTAATAATCAACCCATTCGCACCGGGTTCATAGGAATAATAAGTGGAGCCCGTATAACCCGATGGTGTTAAATAAAGCTCAGCTCCTTTTTCTGCAGTCCATTTGTATATTTTGTTCTCCGGCACATCTGAAAACAATAAATAGCCCCCTTTCTTCACCCAAACCGGACCTTCTGACCAGGTATAGCCTTCCGCTACAATCTCAATGGGAGTCGATGGGTCGATGAGTGTTTTCACGGATTCATCATAGACGTGAATCTTGCCTATCGTTTTGTTTTGTGCCTGCACCGAAGCCTGTAAGCCCAGGATTGTGATGAGTGGCAGTATAAATTTTTTCATAGCGTTATCTGAGGTTTATAATTCGTAAATTTACCCAAATTCTCCACAAATGAAATTGATTTCAAGTCCAATTCTCATCCAGCAAATCACCGACGCCATTTCGACACATTACGATGCCACCGAGGCGCGTGCGATTGCTTTTCGCTGTTTGGACGTAGGTTGGAATTTGAGTTCAATGGACATTATCCTGAAAAAGGAGGTGGAATTACCTGATGATTGGCCCAGCCGTTTAGCGCGTCTTGCTAGTGGCGAACCCCTGCAATATGTGATGGGGAAGACCTATTTCCGCGATCATTTATTCGAAGTTAATGCAGATACCTTGATTCCCAGGCCGGAGACGGAGGAGTTAGTGGAGTTGGTACTCGAGAAAGCCTCGAAAAATGCATCGGTTTTAGATGTAGGTACAGGATCTGGTTGCATTCCTATTTCATTGAAATTAGAGCGACCCTCTTTACAGGTAGAAGCTTGGGATATTTCCAAAGGGGCACTAGAGATGGCTCGTCAGAATGCCGAGACCCTGCAAGCAGCAGTTAGTTTCCTACAGCAAGACATTTTCGCTTGGCCTAGCTCGAATGGTCATTGGGATATCATCGTTTCGAATCCGCCCTATGTGACGGAAGAGGAGAAAAAGGAGATGGCGAACCATGTGCTGGATTTCGAACCTCATTTGGCCTTATTCGTGCCTAATGACGATGCCTTAAAATATTATGAAGCCTTAGCTGATTTTGCTATTGAGCGTTTATCGTATGGAGGATACCTGTGTTTAGAAATTAATCAATACTTTGGAACTCAAACCATGGAGCTCTTGTTTAGCAAGGGTTTCCAAGAGGTGCAATTGAAAAAAGACTTCAAAGGAAATGACCGGATGATTGTCGCACAAAAATCAGGTCTTTAAAATTTAACTCGTATTTTTGTTTCAACTAATAACCAATTAAAAATTAACAAGATGAATAAGACGGTATGGATTGTTTTGGGAGTGATTGCTCTCGTAATTTTTTGGGGAATTGGCTCACGTAATAGCATGGCTACCTCAGATCAAGATGTAAAAGCGAAGTGGGCGAATGTTCAAAGTGCTTACCAGCGTCGTGCAGACTTAATCCCGAACTTAGTGAAGACAGTTCAAGGCGTGGCAAATTTCGAGAAATCGACATTAACTGCAGTGATTGAAGCGCGTGCTTCTGCTACACAAATGAAATTAGATTCGAAGGATTTAAGCCCGGAGAATTTGCAAAAATACCAAGCGGCTCAGTCCTCTTTAGGCGGTGCCTTATCTCGTTTGATGGTGGTGGCTGAAAATTACCCACAATTGAAAGCAACCGAGAACTTCTCTGAGTTACAAGCACAATTAGAAGGTACTGAGAACCGCATCAAAGAAGAGCGTGATAATTTCAACACGGCTGTTCAGGCTTATAATACCTTGATCGTTACCTTCCCAAATAGCTTAATCGCGTCATTCTCTGGATTTGCGGAGAAAGGTTTCTTCCAAGCGGAAGCTGGTTCTGAGAAAGCGCCGGAAGTAAATTTTGACGAGAAGAAATAAGCATGTTGTCAGAAGAACACCAAAACCTGATTTTGCAAGCCATCCAAGACGCTGAACTAAAGACGTCTGGAGAGATTCGTGTGCACGTGGAGAGTCATTGTGCTGGACACCCGATCGATCGGGCGAAGGAACTTTTCTTTCAATTAGGCATGCAGAAAACGGATTTGCAGAATGGGGTTTTGGTGTATCTGGCGATAAAAGACCGCAAGTTTAGTATCATCGGGGACAAAGGAATCGACGCGAAAGTGCCGGCCGAATTTTGGGAAACCATCCGCGATGAGATGCGGCCCCACTTAGCAAAAAATGAGTTTGGTGCCGGTTTAGCGCATGGAGTAAAGCGCACAGGCGAAGTCTTAGCGGGCTTTTTTCCTTACCAGGCGGGAGATGTAAATGAATTGTCGAACGAGATCTCCTTTGGCCTCTAATTAGTTTCTATGCGCAAGCTTCTATTTCTATTTCTTTTTAGTGCGCGACTTTTCGCTCAAGAGGGTATTCCAGCAAAACCAGCTGGCTATATTCTCGATGAGGCTGGACTTTTAAATCCAGAGGAAGAGAATGCACTCGAGCAGAAAATGCGGGGCTATGCGGATTCTACTTCTACCCAGTTTGCCATAGTTCTCGTGAATTCGACGAACGGCCGTGATCCTTACGATTACGCGATTGATATCGGTAAAACATGGGGAGTAGGCCAAAAAGGCAAAAACAACGGCGTTGTCATTCTCGTAGCCATGCAAGATCGCAAGCTGCGTATTGTAACAGGTCGAGGAATCGAAGACGTCTTACCTGACGCCATCTGTAAACGTATTATCACTAGAACGCTAAAGCCTACTTTCAAAGCAGGCGCCTATTACCAAGGTTTAGATCAAGCAACTTCTGAAATGATGCGTCGCGCCAGTGGCGAATTCAAGAATGAAGACAGTGGCGAGGAGCCTCAAGGCATCCCTCCCTTTATCATCATCTTTCTTATACTAGTCATAATCTCTATCATCAAAGCGGTACGTAATCGCGGCGGAGGTGGAGGACCAGGTTCTCGTGGCGGCGGTATGTTCTTTCCTCCGATCTTTTTAGGCGGTGGGGAATATGGTCGTGGAGGTTCCGGTGGAGGCGGAGGCGGTTTTGATTTCGGTGGCTTCGGTGGAGGAGACTTTGGCGGAGGCGGTGCCGGAGGCGATTTTTAATTATCTTTGTCCTATGAATAAGCTCATTACCCAATCCCTTCAAGAATCACAGCAAGTATTAGCAGATTTTTTAGGCAATCCTGCGAAGATAGAAGCTATCGAAAAGGCGGCTGACGTATTAGTGGATGCCTTGAAAAAGGGAAACAAGATTTTGTCTTGTGGCAATGGGGGTAGTCATTGCGATGCCATGCACTTTGCGGAGGAATTGTCGGGTCGTTACCGCGAGAATCGTCCAGCCTTAGCTGCGATGGCAATTTCTGATCCCTCACATATCTCCTGTGTGAGTAATGACTTTGGGTATAATTACATCTTTTCTCGTTTCATCGAGGGCTTAGGAAACAAAGGCGACGTGCTAGTGGGTATTTCTACCTCTGGGAATTCAGCGAATATCATCGAGGCAGTGAAAGCTGCGCAGTTAAAAGGGATGGAAGTTATTCTTTTAACGGGTAAAGATGGCGGTCAATTAGCGGGCTATGGTTGCCATGAAATAAGAGTGGACCACTTTGGTTACGCAGATCGCATTCAAGAAATCCACATCAAAGTGATCCACATTTTGATTCAGTTGATTGAATCTAAGTTGTTCTAATAAGAGGCATCTCCGCCATCATCATCACCCATTACGACATCCACCATTTTGCGGAATAAATCGCCAATGCGAGGAGCTGGTTTCGAAGGTTTTGAATCAGTATAGCCAGTTTCTTTCGCCATTTCTTTTACTGGTGCCGCAGCCATCGTAGATTCTTCCGCCTCTGCTGTTTCTTGCTGATCGTAATACACCTGAACTAATCCAATAACCGTTGCAAAAGAAGGGTCTTTAATTTCAGTTGCGATGGCTGGATTTGCCGAAGTGGCATTCGGATCACCGATGCGCGCATCAAGGCCGGTGTATTTTTGGAATAACTCATCAATATACGGCAATTGAGCTCCACCACCCGTTAGGACAAGACCCGCTTTCAATTGTTTGATGTCTGTCTGCTTCGAAATCTCCGCCACGATAATTGCGGCTAATTCCTTCAAACGCTCTTCAATGATGATCGCTAAATTCTTTACAGAAACTGGAGTAGCCTTGCGGCCTGCGATCCCCGGAATCATAACCACCTCACTAACTGGGATATCTTTTTGAATCGCTGATCCAAAACGTACCTTCAATGTCTCGGCATGGTCACGCGAAATCTCTAATCCAGATTGAATATCTTCCGTCACTAAATCACCACCCCAATTTAATACGGTAGCATGCTTTAAACGGTTGTTTTGGAAGATACTGATTTCTGTCGTTCCACTTCCTAGGTCGACAAGAACCACACCTTCTTGCTTCTCTTCTTTATTCAAAACAGAGCTAGCGGTCGCTAAAGAACTGAAATAGACATTTCCTTTCTTTAAGTGTTTCGTCTCCGCAGATTTCAAACATTGGGTTAATAACTCATTCTTGCTTGGATTCGCTGAAATGAAAACGAAATCGGCTTGAATCTTTTGGCCTATTTGACCTATAGGATCTAAGGTGTCAGGTAAGTTACCTACTTTAAAACCGATGGGTAAGGTATGTAAAACGCAAGGATTTTTGTCTGCAAAGGTGCGTTTCGCTTCTTCAAAAAGGCTCATTACCTCGTTGTTTGAAACGGGATCTCTCTCGTTCTTGCGTAGTTTAGAAAGGCTAAACGGTTGCACTTTAATGTGCGAGCCAGATAGGTTAGAGGCGAAGAAGTGCTCTGAATTTTTCCCGTCTAGGACGTGAGAAATTTGATTCATAGCCTCTGAAATCGCTGCCGTCGTCTTGTTAATATTGACAATCTCTCCGTTTAAAACGTTATTCGTATTAACGGACGAACCTGTCGCTAAAATTTCTAATCTGCCTCGGTCATTCTGCTTGCCTGCAATCGCTCTCACATGTGAGCTACCAATATCTAAACCGATAATTAAGTCGTTACGCATTATATGTTGTTTGTAGAACGGATATTAAATTAAAAAATTTGGCTATTATTCGCAAATAAGCTGATTCTTATATTTCAGCTGCACCCAGCTGTATTTATTCCAGCCTTTATTCGGTATTACTTTTTGATAGAATATGAATAATTTCTTGAATTTGTTTTCAATATTGATTGGTAGGCCAAAGTCAATCCGGGTCGTCCCTATCGTCGGAATTAACACGATTCCTCCGTCTTTCGCGACGATGATTTGGGAGATTTGGGCTTTCCAAAACTCATTATTTTCAATAAACTGAAAGAACGGAATCAAGGTCTTCCCTCTTTTATCCTGCAAATCTCTTTTACCATCGAAATAAGGTCCTCCCGTCACGATAATCCGAGGAGTGAACAAAGGACTCGTCCCGATGAATTTCCCATCCTCAGAAATGTATTGATCAGGGAAAGGGGAGGTGCCGATGGTTGAACGAACGATACGCGCAATAGGCTTGTATTCCTTCACCGAAACCGAGATAACACCGCTGAAATCATGGTGAGCCTCACAAGATTTTACCAATGGAATGCGCTTAATACGCTCCTCTATTTTACGAAGTGAAATCTGGGTGATGGGTTTGTCTAGGAAATAATCAGTTCCCTGCTCAGAAACCATCAATTTGATGTCTTTCTTGCTTAATAGGGCCTTCTCATTCTCAGAGTCTAAGGTGATTTCCACTCCTTTACATACCACCTCATTAAAGCTAATCTCGGCAAAAATGACCGCAACAAGGACGAGGGCGAATAGAATCACCATCCCGATTACTTGCTTGATTAACGTCGCGTTTGCCTTCATTTTGAAAAATTATACTAAGATAAGCTCAATTTTAAATCATTCAAAAGAAGATCGATATCTCCAGCTCCCATCGTCACTAATAAGGCAGGTTTTTTATCCTCAATTACGTTAAGCAGGTCTGCCTTTGAGATCACCTGCTTGTTCTCCAGATCGATTTTGCTCAATAACCAATCGGAAGTAACTCCCTCCATCGGAAGTTCGCGAGCCGGATAAATATCCAATAAATATAATTCGTCCGCAATCGCTAAGCTTTTTGCGAAGTCATCGATAAAATCTCTTGTTCTAGAGAATAAATGCGGTTGAAAAACGGCGGTAATTTTCACGCCCGGATAGAGCGCTCTCACTGAGTTTAAGCAAGCGGCGATTTCCGTCGGATGGTGTGCATAATCATCGATCATGACATGATCTGCTGATTCCACGTGGTATTCAAAGCGACGTTTTACTCCTAGGAAGGAGGAAATACCCAGCTTGATTTCTTCCCCTGTCACCCCCACCTGCATCGCTAAGGCAGCCGCAGCTAAGGCATTTTCAATGTTGTGAAAGCCTGGAATACGCATCGGGATATCCTTCACCTCACCACCTGGGTATTTCATATCAAAAATCATTCGGTGGTCTTCAATGCGGATGTTGTGCGCTTGGAAATCTCCTTTGTCAATACCAAAAGTAGCATCGCCTATTTCAGAATGCAGGGTTAAGCCCTTTTTCTGGATAAAGAATCCATCTGCTTTGATTTGGTTGACGAATAATTGAAAACTTTCTAACACCGAATCTCCATCCCCATAAATGTCCAAGTGGTCTGCGTCTGTGGAAGTGACTACCGCAGCTTGCGGGTGAAGTGTTAAGAAGGAACGATCGTATTCATCGGCCTCGACCACGCAGACGATATTTTCTTTCGACTGATTTGGGATAAAATTCGTGCCATAATTCACCGTGATGCCGCCTAGGAAGGCCGTCACGTTTTTACCTGCACTAATCAATAAATGGGTTAATAAAGACGAGGTTGTTGTTTTTCCATGCGTCCCTGCCACGGCTAGGGTAGGAATTTGTTGGGTAATCCAACCTAGGATTTCAGATCGTTTGTATAGTCGAATGCCTTTGCCTACCAAGTGATTCATTTCTACATGATCCTTCGGAATGGCAGGTGTGTAAATAAATAAGCTGTGTTCAACGTCTTCTAGGCAGGCTTTCGGGATTAAATCAATGGAATCTTCATAGTGAATCTCCATTCCTTCTTCGGCTAATTTTTTTGTTAGCGGGCTCTCTGTCTTGTCGTATCCGGCCACGGGAAACCCGTTATGCAGAAACCAACGAGCGATGGCAGACATTCCGATTCCCCCAATTCCTAAGAAATAGACTTGTTTTAAATCACTAAGGCTTAACTCTTTTTTCATGCGTGTAGAATGGATTGGGCTATTTCGTGTGCTGCGTTTGGCTTGGCTAAACGAAGACTGTTTTTTTCTAGGGTACTTACATCCGATTGTATGGCTTTCAGGGCCTCCGAAATCAATTGTTCTTTCACTTCTTCATCGCGAACGAGGATGGCGGCGTTTTGGGAAACGAGGCTTTTCGCATTTTCAGTTTGGTGATCCTCAGCTGCGCTAGGTAGAGGCACTAAAATACTTGCTTTGCCTAATAGGCATATTTCCGAAACGGAAGAGGCGCCAGCTCTCGAGATAACTAGATCGGCCATCGCGTAGGCTAAGTCCATTTCGTAGATGAAAGCGGAAACGTAAGCGCTTGAAAATCCTTCAGTTGCCTTTTTTGCTGTCGATTCGAAGGCAATACCGGTCTGCCAAATCACCTGAACACCTGCCTCCCGTAAACGATCTAATCCGGCCAATATTCCCTGATTGATGGTTCTGGCCCCTTGGCTTCCACCAATAATTAAAATCGTTTTAACGGCTGGATCTAAGTGAAAGTGAGCCGCAGCCTGTTCTCTCTTTCCAACTGATTCAAGTAAATCTTTTCGTACCGGATTACCGCTTAAGGTAATTTTCTGTGCGGGGAAGAATCTTTCCATGCCTGGGTAGGCCACGAAAATGTGCTCCGCTTTGCTGGCTAGCGCTTTATTGGTAATTCCAGCAAAGGAATTTTGTTCTTGTATAAAATAGGGGATACCTAAGAAACGGGCAGCCAACAGAAGTGGTCCTGAAGCATATCCTCCCACTCCCACGGCCACATCGGGTTTAAAATCTTTCAGGATTTTGGCAGACAAAAATAGACTCTTAGCTAGTTTGAAAGGGAAGAAAATATTCTTCCAAACTTGGGTTCTCTGAATTCCCACGATAGGTAAGCCAATGATTTTGAATCCGGCTTTCGGTACTTTTTCCATCTCCATCTTTCCCTCTGCACCAACGAATAAAAATTCGAGGCTAGGATCGATTTCCTTCATGGCATTCGCGATAGAAATGGCAGGGTAAATATGTCCACCTGTTCCTCCTCCAGAAATAATGACACGTTTAATCGACATTAGGCTACAAAAGGTTGTGCAGGTTCAGGATCTTTATCTTTACTCACGGCTAAAATCAGACCTATACTAATGGCGGTAAAAATCAGGGAAGTACCTCCGGCAGAAATCATCGGCATCGGTTGTCCCGTTACCGGACCCGCATCGACTGCTACGAGCATGTTAATAAAAGCCTGGAAGACAATCGAGAAAGTTAAGCCGGCAGATAATAATCCCCCAAAAGGCTTGTTACTGTATTGTATGGCCTTCGCCCCTCGGTACATGAAAATCAGAAACAGCAGCGGAATGGCAAGGCCACCTACGATGCCATATTCTTCAATAATAATGGCATATACGAAATCGGATTCCGCTTGAGAAAGGATGTAGCGTTGTTGACTTTTTCCGGGACCTTTCGGGTGAATGGCTCCTGTGGCAATGGCATATAAACTTCGCGTGATTTGGTAATCCTCGTTCTTCGCTTTGTTTACTTTCGTTTCATTCTTGCCAATACGCTGGATGTAGTTTTCGATACGGGTTTTTACGGTTTGGGCTCTTTGACCAATTCCTAAACCTACAACACTCACCCCTAATAGGGCGACTACAATAATAATAAGATAGATTTTACTCGCTGGAACTCGTCCAAAAAACATCAGAATAATACTCGTCAAGAAAATTAGAATACTCGTCGAAAAGTTCGAGAGCATGATCAAGAAACAGGAGATACCTATTTTAAACAAAATTCTGAAAAAGGAAACCCAAGTATACGCTTCAGGATCTGCCTGTTTTGAGGAAAAATCCTTCGCTAGACTCGTAATAAGGCATAATTTCACCATATCAGAAGGCATAAAAGAGATAGGCCCTAGATTTACCCAGCGATTTGCACCCCCCTTAGTCGCCCCAAAAACATAGGCCACCATCACTAATCCCCAAGACAAAAACAGCGCTAAATCACTAAACTTCGCCACTCGGCTATAATTCGATTTAGAGAAATAGGACATCAAATAAAAGGAGATTCCTAGGATTACCAAGGTCTTAATGAAACTCGAAAGTGGCTCGAAAGGGCCATCCATCGTCAACTTCGCTTTAGCGGAGAACTGAATCAATAAACCAAACGCGTTCAAAATAAACACGATCAACCAAATCTTATAATCCCCTTTCAGGTGCTCTTGAAAAAAGGCTCTGATTTTACTATCCATGGATTAAGCGCTTAACGGTGTTTTTAAATTGATCTCCTCGATCCTCGTAGTTCTTAAATAAATCAAAACTTGCACAGGCAGGGGAAAGTAAAACCACATCTCCATTTGTGGCCCATTCTTTTGCCTTAATCACCGCATCCTCTAACGAATCAGTGGCAAAAAGCTGAGGAACGCTGGATCCGAAATGATGCTTCAATTTTTCGTTATCCGTGCCTAGGCAAATTAATCCTTTCACCTTTTCTTTCACTAATGGGTCTAAGACTTCGTATTCATTGCCTTTATCCACACCCCCCATGATTAAAATTAAGGGTTGCTGATAGCTATTAAGAGCATAAAATACGGCATCTACATTCGTTGCCTTGGAATCATTGATAAACTCCACTCCATTCCAGTTGCCACAGGACTCTAATCGGTGCGGAGCATTTTCAAAGAAGGGAAGAGACGCTAAAATTTGGGCATAAGAAACACCAGCCTCATGTGCCGCTAACATAGCCACAGACATGTTGATGGCATTATGCGGTCCTTTTAGTGGCGCATCCGTTAAAAGTAGTTCCGCCCCATCAAACTGAATCTTATCGGATGTAATGTAGGCATCAGCTGGCCCGTTGAAACTAACTCGTTTTATGGCAGCTGAAGAAGGTATTTGGTTAAGATTAGCTGTAATAACTTCATCATCTGTCCAAAAAATGCAAGACGTGTGAGCGTCTGCGTTTTGGAAGATTCTAAACTTCGAAGCGATGTAATTCTCAAATTTATATTCGTAGCGATCTAAATGATCGGGTGTGATATTCAATAAAACAGCCACATCTGGCTTGAATTCAAAGCAGCGGTCTAATTGGAAGCTGGAAATCTCTAGAACGTAGATATCGTGCTTGTTTTCCATCACTTGCTTTGCAAAACTTTGGCCTATATTTCCGGCTAAGCCTACCTTTAATCCAGCTGATTTCAAGAAATGATACGTTAACAGGGTAGTGGTCGTTTTTCCATTCGATCCGGTGATGGCCACTAATTTCGCTTTTGTATAGCGCGAGGCAAATTCAATTTCAGAAACAAGTGAGATTCCTTTAGCTTTGATGGCCTTAACGATATCGGTTTTCTCTGGAATTCCAGGGCTGATGATGATTTCTTGAGAGCCTAAGATGCGGTCCATGGTATGACCTCCAGTCTCGAATTCAATCTGATTTTCGCGTAGCGTATCTTGATAGGTCGGCTTCAGTATTCCTGCATCAGACAAAAACACTTCAAATCCCTTTGATTTAGCTAATAAGGCGGCTCCTACGCCACTTTCTCCTCCACCTAAGATGCTGATTAATGCCATTCGTGCGTTGAAATTTTCGGAAATTGAATTCAACTACAAGTTAGAAAATGTCCCGCATTCTATCAACTCAAAATGAGCAACTGGCTAGAATTTTAATGACAAAAAAAAGACCCACCGTTTCGGGTGGGTCTTTCTTGAAAATTCGAGTCGAATTAAACCAAAGCAATACGCTTGAACGATGAAATCGTTAAGCCTTTTTGCGTTTGCTCTAATAATTGACGAATCGTGATCGATGAGTCTTTTACGAATTGTTGGTTCAATAAAGTAGATTCTTTGTAGAACTTCTCTAATTTACCTACCGCAATTTTCTCTAACATCGCCTCAGGCTTACCTTCTTGACGTGCTTGATCTTTCCCGATTTCGATTTCTCTTTCGATTGTCTCCGCATCTACGCCATCCTTGTCTAAAGCGACAGGCTTCATAGCTGTGATTTGCATCGCGATATCTTTACCTACTTCAGATACGTCTACTCCTTGAACGTTTTCGAATGCTACTAAAACACCGATTTTGTTGTTAGAGTGAATGTAAGAAACCACTTTCTCAGCTGATACGTTTTCGTAAGCTGCTAACGTGATTTTCTCTCCAATTTTACCAGTAAGCTCGATGATGTGACCTTCTACTGAACGTCCATCTGCTAATGGCTCAGCTAATAAATCATGCGCTGAAGGAGCGTGAGACGCTGCTGCTTTGTCAATGATTGTTTTCGCTAAGTTATTGAAGTCAGCTACTTTAGAAACTGGCTCAGTTTCACAAGCTAAAGCGATTAATTTACCGTTTGAGTGATCCGCATTAAGTGCTACTAAAACAACACCTTCATTTGTTTCATTGTCCGCGCGTTTTGCTGCCACTTTTTGACCTGCTTTGCGAAGGATATCTACTGCTGCTTCGAAGTCACCATTGGCTTCAGTCAAAGCTTTCTTGCAATCCATCATTCCCGCGCCAGTCATTTGGCGTAACTTATTAACGTCTGCTGCTGTAATTGACATGTTATGAATATTTATTCTTGTTCTGCTTCTTTTTCGTATTTAGCCGCTACCTTAGCTGCCTCTTGTGAATCGTCATCCGCTGCTTTTTTAGCTTCCACTTCTTCCGCCTCACGAGCATCATCCTTATCTTGCTTTCTTTCAGCTAAACCTTCTTCGATCGCTTTAGAAATAGCTGTGATGATGATAGATATAGACTTGTAAGCATCATCATTCGCTGGGATTGGGTAGTCAACTAAGTCTGGGTTAGAGTTTGTATCACACATAGCGAAAACTGGGATACCTAATTTCTTAGCCTCAGAAACCGCGATGTGCTCACGCTTCACGTCTACTACGAATAAAGCCGCAGGAAGACGAGTTAAGTCAGTGATACCACCTAACACACGCTTTAATTTTTCTTCTTCACGAGTTAACATTAAACGCTCACGCTTAGCGATTGTCTTCACGATAACTTCGTCTTTTAACATTTTATCAATGCTAGACATCTTCTTGATAGACTTACGTACAGTCGCGAAGTTTGTCAACATACCACCTAACCAACGGTCAGTTACGTACGGCATTTTTAATTTATCTGCTTCTGTAGTCACAATTTCTTGTGCTTGCTTTTTCGTTGCAACGAACATTACCTTACGGCCTGAACGTACAATCGAGCGAAGAGCTGCTGAAGCTTCTTCTAAAGAAGAGATAGTTTTATTTAGATCAATGATGTGGATACCATTTTTCTCCATAAAGATGTATGGAGCCATTTTAGGATCCCACTTACGAGTCAAGTGACCGAAGTGAACGCCTGCGTCAAGCAAGTCGTTGTAGCTTAATTGTGCCATTTTGGTTGTTTAAAAATGTGAATAATAAAAAGGTGGAAAAGGCATCGGCAACAGACAAGCCTTTTCCACGAACAAATCTTAACGCTTGGAGAACTGGAATCTCTTACGAGCTTTCGCACGTCCTGGTTTCTTACGCTCCACCATACGTGGGTCACGAGTTAAGAAGCCTTCTTTTTTCAAAGGAGAACGTAATTCTGCATCTTGCGTTTGAAGTGCACGTGAAATCGCCATACGAAGCGCTTCAGCTTGCCCTTTGATACCACCGCCATCTACGTTAGCTGTTACATCAAATGAACCTACTGTGTTCGTTAAAGCGAAAGGTTGATTAACAACAATCTGAAGAATTTCAGATGGGAAGTAATCAGCTAATACACGGCCGTTGATTTTAATCTGGCCTTTACCTGGTGTCATAGAAATACGAGCTACTGCCGTCTTTCTTCTACCGATTTTACTTGTTATTTCTGCCATTTTCTTAGTGTCCGTTAAAACTTAATTTCTTTTGGTTGTTGAGCTGCGTGTGGATGTTCAGATCCTGCATAAACGAATAGGTTGTTGAATAATTCACGACCTAAACGATTTTTAGGTAACATACCTTTCACCGCTGATTCTACAACACCTCTTGGGTTCTTAATTAAAACCTCACGTGGAGTTGCGAAACGTTGACCACCTGGGTAACCCGTGTGACGGATATACACCTTGTCTGTCATTTTCTTACCAGTTAAGCGAATTTTGTCCGCGTTGATAACGATAACTTGATCGCCACAATCAACGTGTGGAGTGTAAGAAGGCTTGTGCTTTCCACGAATAATTTTCGCAATTTCAGAACAAACACGTCCCAAAACTTGATTTTCAGCATCTACAACAAACCAAGCTTTCTGTACAGTAGCTTTGTTTGCGGAGATGGTTTTGTAACTTAAAGTATCCACTTGTTTATAATTTAACTGTTTGAATCGTTTCCACCTAGACCACGGAATTTGTCTAAAGGAATTGATTATGACCTATTTTATCTTTCAAACGGGCATTCAATCGAAAAATGGGAGTGCAAATTTATAAAATCTTGATTTGATATGCAAGTGCTTAATTGAAAATGTTTTAGAACAAAAAAAGGAGACCAGCTGGCCTCCTTTTTCTATCCCTAAAACAGGAAAATTATAAGTCACTCAAATCGAAACTTTCCATGAAAGCTGTTGTGAATTGACCCGACTTGAACGTAGGATCATCCATCAACTTAATGTGGAATGGAATCGTTGTTTTGATACCCTCGATCACGAACTCTTGTAAGGCACGCTTCATGCGAAGTAAAACTTCTTCGCGGCTTTGGCCTGAAACGATTACTTTCGCAATCATCGAATCGTAATTCGGTGGAATCGTGTAGCCAGAATAGACGTGTGAGTCAATACGAACCCCGTGACCGCCGGGAAGGTGAAGATTCGTGATCTTACCCGGAGATGGACGGAAACCGTTCGCTGGATCTTCCGCGTTAATACGGCACTCTAAAGCGAATAATTTAGGGAAGTAGTTTTGGCCTGAGATAGGAATCCCTGCTGCCACTTTGATTTGCTCCTTAATGAGGTCAAAATCAGTTACTTCTTCCGTAATCGGGTGCTCTACTTGGATACGGGTATTCATCTCCATAAAGTAGAAATCCCCGTTTTTATCTACTAAAAACTCGATTGTACCCGCGCCTTCGTAACCGATGGCTGTAGCACCTGCGATTGCCGCTTCTCCCATTTTCTTGCGCAATTCTTCCGAAAGGGCAGGGGAAGGAGTTTCTTCACATAGTTTTTGGTGACGACGTTGGATTGAGCAATCGCGTTCTGATAAGTGACAAGCTTTGCCAAACTTATCGCCCACGATTTGGATCTCAATGTGACGAGGCTCTTCCACGAATTTCTCCATGTACATCGCATCGTTTCCAAAAGCCGCCGCAGATTCCATCTTCGCATCTTCCCATAATTTGTCGAATTCCGACTCCTCACGGATGATACGCATCCCACGTCCACCACCACCAGCCGTAGCTTTGATGATCACCGGGTATTTAATGGCTTTCGCTAATTCTTTCGCTTCCTCTACGGTGTCGATTAAGCCGTCTGAACCCGGAATAACGGGTACACCTGCACGCTTCATCGTCTCTTTCGCTGTCGCTTTGTCCCCCATCGAATTAATCATATCCGCCGAAGCCCCAATGAATTTAATCCCGTGTTCAGAACAAATACGCGAGAATTCTGCATTCTCAGAAAGGAAACCGTATCCTGGGTGAATCGCATCCGCACCAGTAACTTCTGCTGCCGAAATAATCGCCGGAATACTCAAATAGGATTGTCTGCTGGGCGGAGGTCCGATACAAACGGCCTCATCCGCAAAGCGAACGTGTAAACTATCGCGATCGGCGGTAGAGAAAACGGCCACCGTTTTGATGCCCATCTCCTTGCAAGTCCGAATAATACGCAAGGCAATTTCCCCGCGATTCGCTATTAATATCTTTTTAAACATAGATTACGCTTTTTCAACCAAGAATAAGGGTTGATCAAATTCTACTGGACTAGCATTATCAACTAAGATTTTAACGATCTTTCCAGAGATTTCTGAATCGATTTCGTTAAACAATTTCATCGCTTCGATCACACAAACCGTTTTACCTGGAGCGATTTCTGTTCCTACTTCTACGAAGTTATCCTTATCTGGACCTGGCGCACGGTAGAACGTACCGATCATAGGTGACTTAACGGTATATAAGTTATCAGCTACCGGTGCAGGTGCTGCTGGAGCTGCTGGCGCCGCTGCTGCCGGAGCTGCTGCTACTGGAGCCGCCGCTGGTGCTGCAGAAACGACACTTACTACGGGTGCTGCTTCCCCGTGTTTCTTAACAGAAACTTTTAAACCTTCTGTTTCGATGCTAACCTCTGCTAGTGGAGATTTCGCGATATAATCGAGTAATCGTTGAATTTCTTTAGTATCCATTCTTTTTGTTAATTAAGCGCTACAAAGGTAGCTAATTATTTTACACGCTCAGCGTATGAATAGGTTCTTGTATCTACTTTAATCACTTCATCTTGTTCGATGAAAATAGGTACTGTAATCGTTGCACCCGTTTCTACCGTTGCTGGTTTCTTAGGTGAGTTCGCTGTATCGCCACGAACACCTGGTTCCGTGTAAGTTACCTTCAATTCAACGAATGGAGGCAATTCGCAAGATAAAGCAGCATCATTTTCTGTATTGATCAAAATCTCTACTTCCTGGCCTTCTTTCATCAAATCAGCCATCACACATAGGTTATCGCCTAATAGGATTTGCTCGAATGATTCTTGGTCCATGAAGTTATAGCCAAACTCATCTTTATAAATGAACTGGTATTTTCTACGCTCCACACGAACAGGATAAATGTTTACGCCTGAGTTGAAGGTATTATCGATTACTTTACCCGAAGTTAAAGAACGCAATTTAGTCCGAACGAAAGCCGGTCCTTTTCCTGGTTTTACGTGAAGGAATTCAATGATCGAATATAAATCGTCATTGTATTTAATCACCATACCGTTTTTAATGTCTGCTGTAGTTGCCATTTCTGATTATTTTGGGTCGTATGCCCATTTAACGTAAGCTGATCCCCACGTGAAACCTCCACCGAAGGCCGCTAAGATCAAGTTATCTCCTTTTTTTAGTTTGTTTTCGTAATCCCAAAGACAAAGCGGAATCGTTGCCGCCGTCGTATTTCCGTATTTCTGGATGTTCAACATCACCTTGTCATCACTCACACCCATGCGGTTTGCAGTCGCATCAATGATACGCTTGTTCGCTTGGTGAGGCACTAAGTACTTAATGTCATCCCCCGTCAAGTGATTGCGCTCCATGATTTCTGCCGAAACATCCGCCATACGTGTCACCGCAAATTTAAATACCGATTGACCTTCTTGGCGAATGTAATGCCATTTAGCTTCCACCGATTCCACGGTAGGAGGGTAAGCGCTACCGCCCCCTTTTTGCATTAAGGACTCACATCCTTCGCCATCTGATTTCAAGATAAAGTCTTGCACACCTAGACCTTCGAAGTTAGGCTCTAACATCACCGCCGCAGCGCCATCCCCAAAAAGAATGCACGTCGTACGATCCGTATAGTCCACAATCGAAGACATTTTATCAGCTCCCACTACCACGATTTTCTTGTAACGACCTGATTCGATGAAGGCAGTACCTGCACCTAAAGCGTTTAAGAAACCAGAACATGCCGCTGCTAAGTCAAAGGAAGCCGTTTCACGGATGCCTACTGCTTTGCAGATTAAGTTCGAAGCGGATGGGAAAAAGTAATCAGGAGTCACCGTCGCGCAGATTAACATATCTACTTCCTCCGGTTTCGTATTGGTTTTCTTCAAGAGATCCTCCACCGCTTTCGCGCCCATGAATGACGTTCCTAGGCCTTCACCTTTCAAAATACGTCTCTCCTTGATGCCGGTGCGGGTGGTGATCCACTCGTCATTTGTGTCAATGATTTTTTCTAATTCTTGATTTGTCAGCACATAATCCGGTACATATCCTGCGACTCCGGTGATGGCTGCACTTATTTTTTGGCTCATAATGATTATTGGTTCTCGATGGCGGCCTTAATTTTTCCGCAAACATCTGATTCTACGACGGATCTACACAATTTGATCATGTTTTGTATTGCCAAAGGACTCGATGCCCCATGTGCAATAATCACATTCCCATTAATTCCGATGATCGGGCTACCGCCGTATTTTTCGTAATTCGTATTCTCGACAAAGTCATTCGTGATTCCTTGGTCCTTCATAATCTTGTAGATAGATTCCCCCATCTTCAAAATAATGTTTCCCGTAAATCCATCCGTTACAATCACGTCTGCTTTATTCTTAAAGAAGTCTTTACCTTCTAAGTTTCCAATGAAGTTAATCTTCTTGTTCTCTTTCAAAAGGGCATGGGTCGCAAGCGAAAGGATATTTCCTTTTTGCTCTTCCTCACCGATATTCATCAAACCAACACGGGGAGATTTCTTTCCCGTAGTGGCCTCAAAATACACCGAACCTAACACCGCAAATTGATCTAACATCTCCGGCTTGCAATCTGCATTCGCGCCAATATCCAACATCAACGCGTAGGTGCCATCCTCTTGAGGAACGAATCCGGCGATTGCTGGGCGAGAAATACCTTCGATGGTTTTGACAGAAAATAAAGAACCGACCATCATGGCGCCGGTATTTCCTGCAGAAGCAAAGACGTCTGCTTTGCTTTCTTTTAAAAGATGAAACCCAACTCCGATGCTGGAATTGGGTTTTTGAGATAATGCCTTGGTCGGATGTTCCCCCATCTCAATTACTTGATCCGCGTGAATGATCGCAATTTGCTTGCCAGCATACCCGTGTTTCGATAATAATTGCTCGATGGTGTCCTTAGGACCTACGGCTAATATAGTGTCGTCGTTTGAAAGACTTGGTAACGATAAAAGTATTCCTTCAATTACAGCTTCCGGGGCATAATCCCCACCCATCACATCAACGGCTATTTTCATTTAATTATGTTTAATTACTAAAGCTTTTGGCAAAAATAGCATTAAATTTAGTCAAAAAATAGCATTTTAACGGGATTTTTTCAGTTTTCCTGAAAAAATAGAGTAAAGCTGCAGTCTACCAGGGAATTACTTAACCGTGAATCCTTCTACGATCATTTTTCCTTTGTAGAACAAGTTACCTTCGTGTACGTGAGCACGGTGATAAAGGTGAGTTTCGCCTGTTTGTCCGTCTACTGCTAATTGCTTAGGAGTTCCGAAATCATGCGCTCTTCTAGTATCACGACGAGTAGTTGAGTGTCTTCTTTTAGGATGTGCCATTGTATTGTTATTTAATTATTGTCTGTTAATTTTTTTAATGCTGCCCATCTAGGATCCATTTCTGGCTCCTGATCGGCGTTTTTATCATCTTCTGGGTCTGTTGTATAAATCAACTCGCCATCTACATGCTCTTCAAGTGGTTTCACAAACCGAGGGTGCAACTTCTTCATAGGCACCTGCAAGGCAATGAAATCGAATAAATCTTGCGATAAATCTAATTTAGGCGACTTTCTGTCCAACAAGAACAAATTGTCTCCCATGTCTTCATTGTGATCCGAATATTTATAAATAATCTTCTCATCTAGGTGAATAGGGAATTCAAATTCCTCATTCGACCGATCGCAAATTAATTTCAAATGGCCGTCGATTACCAGTCTAACCTGAATCATCGTTGCCGATTTATCTAACGTCGCGTTTGCGTTAAATTCGCCCTTTTGAACCCATTCCTGCTCGAAAGCAGCGAAAAATTCCTCGTTCCCGGTGAAGGAATACTGGTATACTTTATCCTCTAAAGAAAGTATCGGTATCTGGTATGCTTCTAGGACGTTCATTTTCACTCTTGGGTAAAAAAGAATGCGAAATTACGAAAATATTCGAAAACAGCAATAGTTGCGCTGAACAAATTCGTAATTTCGACCCATGAAGCATTGGAGTCCGGCCCTAAAGGCTTTTTTGGGGATCTTTATTTTATTCGAAGTGGTGGGTTGGTTTTTTGTGGGCTCCACTGAGCGCCTAGATCAGCTGCTTTTGATCAATGGGGCGAACAATCCTTTTACTGACATCCTTTTTCAAGGCTTGACAGCCATCGCAGAAGTTGTTTTGCCCGTTTTGTTTCTGATTTATCTATTCCGATTTCGGAAGGAATTTGCGCTTCCTTATGCTTATTCGTATGCTTTGTCTACCGGTTTGATTCAATTTTTGAAGCATTTTGTTTTTTCGGGAGCATTACGCCCGTTAGCTTATTTTGCTCATGCAGGCATAAAATGGCACCTCGTTCCTGGGTTAATGATCAGTGAATATAATTCGATGCCTTCTGGGCACACGGGGGCAGCCTTTTTTATGTTCTTTTGGGTGGCGGTGCTTTTAAAGCGTTTTCACTGGGGTTTTATCGCGGGAATTTTAGCCGTGGGAGTGGCCTATTCGAGAGTCTATTTATTTCAACATTTTCCAGTGGATACGCTGGTGGGAGCTTTTCTAGGAACTAGCTCCTCTTATCTTTTTTATTACATAAACGATGCTAAAAGCAGTTCAAAGTAAACCATACCTTTTCTGGGCTATCATCGGAGCGGCGGTATACATTCCGTTTTTAAGTTCTACGCATTTATTCGATTGGGATGAGGTGAACTTTGCGGAATCGGCGCGGGAGATGATTGTAACGGGGGATTTTTTAAGCGTCCAAATCAATTTCCAACCCTTTTGGGAGAAACCTCCTTTGTTTTTGTGGTTGCAGGCCTTGAGTTTCATGGCCTTCGATTCGTTTTCGGGGCAATCCGATATTTCGATGGAGTTTGCGGCTCGTTTTCCGAACGCGATTATTGGGATTTTGACGTTGTGGACATTGTATGCGATCGGGAAAAAGCAATGGAGTGCAAACTTCGGCAACCTCTGGGCCTTCTCGTATTTAGTCGCAATTACTCCCCATGTGTATGCGAGTTCAGGGATCATTGATCCCCTTTTTAATCTGTTGATTTTTCTGGGAGTCTATTTCTTTTCGGAGTTTTTTCAAGATGATAGCCGTTTCCGAAATGTTATTTTTGCCGGAATCGCCATTGGTTTAGCCTTGTTGACAAAGGGGCCGGCGGCGCTTTTACTGTGGGCGCTGACTTTATTAGTTGTAGGAATTTTGTACCGTTCCAGAGTGACTGGCCGTTTGTTTACAGGCGCCATCGTCGCAGGTTTGCTCTCCGTTTTATTCTTCGTTGCTTGGTATGGTTTGATTGCCTACAAGTTTGGTTGGCAGATTATCGAAGACTTCTTTACCTACCAGGTGCGCTTGATGACGACGGGTGATGCTGGACACGGTCAGCCTTTTTATTACCATTTTGTTGTCTTGTTGATCGGCTGTTTTCCGGTGTCGATTTGGGCGGGGGCAAGATTATTTAGGCCTAAAAAAGAAGAGCATGATTTCTCGAACTGGATGAAGGTCTTGTTTTGGGTGGTCTTGATTCTATTTAGTATTGTGAAGACGAAAATCGTACATTATTCATCGATGTGCTGGATACCATTGACCTATTTCTCGGCGGTCGTTTTGCAAGAATGGCAGTGCGGCGAATTTCGGTTTAATTGGAAATATGTAACGGGTATCGGTTTTGTGGGATTGCTTCTGGCCACCGTTTTAACGGCGGTTCCGTTGATAGGCCAAAACGTGGGCATCATTGCTCCTTATATCAAAGACGTATTCGTTCAGGGAAATTTACAAGCTCCGGTGTATTGGGCTGGATGGGAATTTTTGATCGGAGTGGCTTTTGCCCTGGCCGTGATTTATTTCTTATTTACGAAGAGGTTGCACACCTTGTTTGCCGCTACGCTGATTACCATTATGGCTTATATGGCGATTGTGGTGCCTAAAATCGAGGGATATACGCAAGCGACGGTGATTGATTTCTATATCGCGAAAGTAGGCCAAAAAGTTTACATCGAACCGGTCGGATTCAAATCCTATGCGCAGCTCTTGTATTTTCAAAAGCCCGCAGGAAGTCCCGCGGGCGATGTATTGTTAGAGGCTAAAAAGCTGGATAGGCCTGCCTATTTTATCATGAAAGCGGATGCGGAGGACAAGTTCAAATACCATCCGAACTTGATTTTCCAAAAAGAAGAGAATGGATTCCTCTTCTACAAGCACCGTTAAACTCCTGGGAAGAAGAAAGCGCCTTCAATAGCGGCATTCTCATCTGAATCAGATCCGTGAATCGCGTTTGCCTCTAACGATTTAGCAAACTGCTTACGAATTGTACCTTCTGCTGCTTCAGCTGGATTCGTGGAACCGATGAATGTACGGAAATCAGCGACCGCATTTTCTTTTTCCAAAATCATTGGAATAATTTCGCTCTTCGACATGTAGTCGCACAAACTTTGGAAGAAAGGACGCTCGCTGTGTACTGCGTAAAACTGACCTGCCATTTCTGGGCTCATTTTTAGTTTAGTGATGGCGATGATTTTATATCCGGCTTTTTCAATTTGTTGAATGATGGGACCTGTGTGACCGTCTGCGACTGCATCCGGCTTAATCATAGTGAAAGTTCTATTTGTTGACATGGGTATAATTTTCAACAAATTTATCTCTAACTTTGCGTTTGCCCAAATTTATTTCCGGCACCTCCCTTTTTATGACCTCCATCTCAGCGCTAAAATCACTCCTTATTCCCGGTACGAAAGTCGTCATTACCGCTCATTATAATCCGGATTCGGATGCGATCGGTTCGACGCTTGCTTTTCAAGGGTATTTATCGAAAAAGGGGATTCATGCCACCGTGGCAGTTCCTTCTGCAGTAGCGGGGAATTTGAAATGGATGCCAGGTGCAGGGGATATTTTAGCCTACGATGAGCTCGTTCACAAGCTGCAAATCGATGCCCTGGTGGAGGAAGCTGATTTTATTTTCTGTTTGGACTTTTCAGGCATCCAGCGTTTGCACAATATGGCGCCACTGGTGCGCAAGTCGCGGGCAAAAAAGGTGGTGATTGATCACCATTTAGATCCGGAGGACTTTGGCGATTATTATTACCACCGGACCATAGCGGCTTCTACCTGTGAATTAATCTACGATTTAATTCTAGAATGGGAGGATCAGGATTTGTTAGATGCGTCGATCGGTTCTTGTCTGTATTCTGGTATTATGACCGATACCGGTTCTTTTCGCCATCCGAATACGACAGCCCATGTGCATACGGTCGTAGCGGCTTTGATTGATTTGGGTGTAAATACAAATGAGGTGCATCGCAAAGTATTTGATTCTTCGAGCATTGATCGATTGAAGTTTATCGGACATGTGTTAGGCCAAAGAATGGAATACCTACCCGAATACCATTTAGCCTTTATGTGGATCACCGCTGAGGATTTAACAAAATTTAATTCGCAAGCGGGAGACACGGAAGGTATCGTCAATTATGGTTTGCAAATAACGGGATGTGTCTGGTCTATCTTGATGATAGAGCGTCCTGATGGCGTGAAGCTATCTTTTAGATCTATCGAGCCTTTTGCAGTCAATACCTTCGCAGCTACTTATTTCGAAGGTGGCGGGCATAAAAATGCGTCGGGTGGACGTTTTTCTAGTGGAAGTTTAGTGGAGGCGAAGAAAAAACTAATGGAAGTGTTACCTTTGTATCTTTCTGAAATAAATCGAGTTAAAAATTTATAAAATAAAAATCATGCGTAAACAACTAGCAGTAATTTTAGTAGCGGCAATGGCACTAGCATCGTGTAACAATGTCGAAGTAGTAGACGGAGTTAAAATCCAAAAACACGAACACGATGACGCGGCTCCTAAATTAAAAGAAGGCGATATCATTACGTTTGATTTAGTGATTAAAAATGATGCGGATTCAACGATTAAGGATTCTCGCAAAGAAGGTAAGCCTTTACAAGATTTAGTTCCTCCAGCGGCAGCTCCAGGAGCTTTCAAAGGTTCTTTTGAAAATGGTCTTCGTTTATTATCCGTAGGTGATAGTGCAACCATCTTCGTTCCAGTAGATAGCTTATTTAAGGATGCGAATCAACAAGTTCCTCCTTTCTTGAAGCGTGGTACAGATGTTCGTTTCATCGTTAAAATCAAGAAATCTCAATCTCGTGCCGAATTCGAAAAAGAGATGACGAAATTATCTGCGGAGCAAACAGGTAAAGACGCAAAATTAATCGAAGCTTACGTGGCTAACTCAGGTAAGAAGTTTACAAAAACTTCAACGGGTCTTTACGCTTCTATCTCGAATCCAGGTGCTGGCGAAGGTCCACAAATGGGCGAGTCATGGGAAGTGAACTACATCGGAACTTTCCTAGATGGAAAAGAATTCGATAAAGGTGCTGGTGTTGCTTTGCCTCCAGTAGGTCAATTAGTTCCAGGTTTCAACGAAGCATTAATGTTATTAAAAAAAGGAGGTAAAGGTACTTTTGTGATCCCATCAGCGTTAGGCTATGGTGCACAAGGAGCTGCTCCTCGTATCCCTTCAAATGCTATTTTAGTATTTGAATTAGAAGTATTGTCTAAGAAATAATTGAATGAAAGTTTTCGGATTCCTATTTATTGCCTTTTTTACGTTTTCATGCCTGTCTGATATCGCTTTAGAGGACGATGTGAAAGCGAAAGAAAATGAAACACAGATTTTAGCCTACTTTGCTAGTCAAAATCAAAGTCCATCTGCTTTAACAGATGGTAGCTATTATTTCGTGACTAAATCGAATCCATCGGGAGAATTAGCGACGAAAGGCGATTCGCTGTATGTACACTATGAGTTTTCTAATCTGGCAACAGGTAAGGTGCTTGATAGTACAAACCGAGCGACTAATTCTCCTTATTTTTTACGTTATGGTTTTGGAAACCCAGTGTTTGCTACCTTGATGACCGCTTTGCGGGAAGGGGAGCAGGCCACTATGGTGATCCCAGGTACCGCTCAGACGTTCCCTGATTTGCCAGCCTATACGCCTATGAAAGTGAAGATTAAGTCTTATGTGGTCCGCACGCAAGACGATATGATTCGCGAGTTCATTACGCGTAATGGGTATACAGTGACAGAATCCCAAGCCGATGGACTTCGCTACATTCGTTTGCAAGCCGGTACAGGAGATATCCCTGCACAAGGTAAAGTTGTTAAAATTAAATACACAGGCCGTTTTTTAAGTTCCAAAGCCTTTGATGGCAACATGGCTCGTACGGACAGTTTAAGTGTGACAGTGGGTGGAACGCAAACCGTTCCTGGCTTCCAAATGGGTATCGAAAAAATGCGTTTAGGTGAGAAGGCAGTCATTGTTTTCCCTTCAGCCTTAGGTTATGGAGTCAATGGTAACTCCAGTATTCCAGGTTATACACCCTTAAGTTTTGAGATTTACGTTGCAAAAATTGAATAGTATGTTGAAGTATGTGGTTTTATTCTTCGCTTTGGCGATCGGTATCACAAGTTGTTCTGTAGATAATCCTGTAGAACAGGAGGTTGCCAAGAATGATACGGATATTCAAAATTACCTGAAGCAACGGAACTTATCTTACTCGAAAACGGCCGATGGAATGTATTATTCTATCACCCCTTCCGGCGCAACTAAAGCTCCCACAGCCACCGATTTAGTGACTTTGCACTACAAGCTAAGTCTGTTAGATGGGACTTTCGTGGATTCTACTTCTCGAACAGCTAGTCAATCGAGATCGATTATTTTCGGAGTATCTCAAAGCATGTTTACTTTACCTGTTTCGCTCATGAAAGCAGGGGATAAAGGTACTTTTTTACTTCCCTCTTCTTTAGCTTTTGGTGGTAATACCTTTGGGAATGTTCCTGCTTTCGCTGTCATCAAAGCGGAGGTAGAAGTGCTTTCGATCAAGAACCAAGAAGATCAAATTACGGCCATGCAAAGCACGTATGGATTTACAAGTCCCGAGAAAACCTCTTCAGGTTTAGTTTTCCAAAAAACGCTAGAGAATCCAACGGGTGCTGCGGTTGTTAATGGACAATTGGTGAAGCTTAACTACCTAGGTCGTCTAGGCTATGGTTATATCCAAACAGATGCAACCAATAAGGTGATTTACGATTCTAAATTCGGTTCTGGTACCTTGACCTTCACGGCAGGCGCTGGTCAATTAATCCCTGGTTTCGAGGAGACCGTGCTAAAAATGAAAGTGGGTGAGAAAGCGAAAGCGATTTTGCCTTATACCATCGCATATGGTACCGCAGGTAATTCCACCATTCCGGGTTATTCGCCATTGTACTTCGAAATCGAGGTAGTTTCAGCTCAATAATGCATCCAGTTCTTTATTTAGCGACCCAAAACAAGCACAAAGTCGAGGAGCTTAGCTCTTTACTTCAAAATCACTTTACGGTTCGCGATTTAAGCACACTTAAACTCACCGAGGAGATTCCGGAGACGGGATCCACCTTAGCTGAAAACTCCCTACAAAAAGCGCAATATATCGCCGAAAAATATCAGGTCACTTGCTTAGCTGATGACTCTGGATTAGAGGTAGATAGCTTAGGCGGTGCTCCCGGTGTGTATTCAGCTCGCTACGCGGGAGAGCCTAAAAACGATCAAGCTAATCTGAAATTGCTGTTGCAAAATCTACAAGGAAAGGATGCTCGAAATGCGCGTTTTGTGACCGTTTTAACCTACCACCATCAGGGAGTTTACCATCAATTTGAGGGTGAGATAAAAGGAGAAATCGTAGAGGCCCCAAGGGGTAATCAAGGTTTTGGATATGATCCTGTTTTTCAGCCTGAAAAGGAAAACAGAACCTTCGCTGAAATGTCCTTGTCAGAAAAGAATCAAATCGCCCACCGGGCGCGTGCTTTGGAGAAATTCAAAATCTTCTTAGACGAAATACAGAAATGTGCCGACGAATAGCATAAAATTCGTTTAGCTTGCTATTTTTGTAACGTTTGCACAATAATAACCCTTAGATGAAATTCAAATTCAGCATTTTGCTGGCTTTATTCTTGTCGTTCGCTGTATTACCGGTTTTTGGTCAATATGTGATCAAAGGTCGCATTACTGATGCGAAAAATGGGGACCCTATTCCTTTTGCCTCTGTGGGATTCGTGGGAGTGAGTCAAGGTACTACGACTAATTTTCAAGGGGAATTTACCTTAAACTCGAAGTTTACAGCCGATAGTCTATTTGCTTCTTTTGTCGGTTATAAGAAACGTGTGAAGAAAATTACTAGAGCGGCTAAGTGGCAAGAGGTTGATTTTCAATTAGAGCCCACGGGTCGCGAAATGGCCGAAGTAAAAGTTTATTCAGGCGAAAATCCAGCTTTTAAAATACTTCGAGGAGTCATTAAAAATAGAGAAAAGAACGATCGTTCGAAATTAACCGCCTACGAATATGATTCCTACGCTAAGATGGAATTAGATGTGGACAATATATCCGAGAAATTCAAGGAGAGAAAGGTAATGAAGGATATCGCTCAGGCGATTAAGAAGTTTGAGAAAATAGCAGGGGAGGATGGCAAATTAATTATACCTACTTACATATCAGAATCGGTTGGGAAGTTCTATTACCTAGAAAGTCCACAGAGAAAAAAGGAGACGATTTTTAAAACGAATATTAAAGGGGTAGGTGTAAAAGATGGCTCCTTGATTTCACAATTAGTAGGGGGTAATTTAGTCGCTAATTATAATTTCTACCAAAACTATGTTGGCTTTTTCGGTAAGGATTTTGTTAGTCCAATCGGGGAAAATTGGAAAGGGAGTTATAGCTACTTTCTCGGGGATACCGTCAATGTGGATGGCCACATATGTTATCAGCTAGATTTTGACCCTAAAAATCCGATGGATTTAGTCTTCAAAGGCCAAATGTGGGTGGATACCACTTCCTTTGCCTTAGTTCAAATTGATGCGTCGGTAGATAAGGGAGCGAATTTGAATTTTATCGATAAGATTAAAATCTCACAAGAATTAGAACAAACGAGTTCTGGAGCCTGGTTACCAGCACGCACGCGATTTCTGATCGATTTGGAAGAAATCACGAAAGGTAGTGCGGGGATGTTATTAAAGATGTACATCTCTAATAAGGATTTTGTGGTGAATAAACCTCACGAGCTGGGATTCTATGATTTAGTGACCGAAGTGGCAGAGAATGCGATGCAGCCTAATCCGGAGTTTTGGAAAAATGCGCGACACGAGCCACTAAGCACGCAAGATCTGATGGCGTCTGCGTTAATTGATTCCGTCCAAAACCTTCCCGTAGTTCGCACTTACGTCGAGATTGCAGAGATTATTTTGAGTGGTTACAAGAAGTTTAATGACATTGAAGTCGGTCCTTATGTTTCTAGTTTTGCCATCAATAAAATTGAAGGAGCTCGCTTTAGACTAGGCTTTAGAACCAATGCGAATTTCGATAAGCATTGGATTTTGCGCGGGAATGTGGGATTCGGGACAAAAGATTTAATTCCCAAATATGCCGTTGAAGTAAACTATCTTTTCTCTAGAAAGAAGTGGACCGTTGCAGGTTTAAAACATTCCTATGATATCGAGCGGGTAGGTTTAACACCAGAGCTCATCGGGGATAATAAATTGTTTTATTCCTTCACCCGTTGGGGAGCGTTTTCTGGTGCATTTTTCAGACGAGAATCTGAAGCCTTTTTCTCCTCAGAAATCACGAAAGGCCTTCGAGTTACGACCTCACTGAATACCCGGTCCTTTGATCCTTTATTCCGTTTTCAGTTTCGTTTGAATCCGGAATTAGGCCGCGCATCTGCCGTTCAAGACTATTACCAGGAAACGTTTGCGACGGTAGAGTTGCGTTTTGCGAAAAACGAGACTTTTATCATGAATGGAAATGAGCGGATTACCTTAGCAACGAAGCGTATTCCGGTGGTTACTTTTAAATACCAACACGGCTTCAAAGGATTTTTAGGAGGTGATTTTAACTACGATCGCTTCACCTTGAAAGCGTATCAAACCTTTCGTGTAGGATCCTTAGGTCGTTCCGATTATACCTTTACAGCGGGTTATACACCTTCGAATTTACCAGCTCCTTTGTTGTTTCCACATTTAGGTAACGAAACTTTCTTTTTCGTACGCTCTGCGTATTCCACGATGAGCTATTTTGAATTTGTGAGTGATCGCTATGCCTCTATTCAATACAATCATAACTTCGATGGATTGCTCTTTAATCGCATCCCACTTATCAAGAAATTGAAGTGGAGGTTAATTGCTTCAGGTAATATTTTGATGGGAAGTCAACGGGCAGCGAATCATGAGATTATGCGGGATGTAAATAGCCCATTGCGCTCTAAATTCCTAGATCAATATGCCTTTGATTCCTTAGATCCGAATAAGCCTTTTGCAGAGGTAGGTTATGGTATTGATAATATTTTCAAGATTTTACGGGTTCAGGCCTTTCATCGTTTGACCTATTTAGATCACGGTAATCCCCAAAAATTCAGGCTAATGGCCTCCGTTAATTTCTCTTTTTAGAACATTATAAAGACGAAAATTTAAACATTTCAAGAATATTTTTAATGTGTTTGATTTCGTAAACTCAGCGACCTATATTTACAAGGTTCCAATCCAAAATATATGCTTTTAATACTTGTAGGGCTCAGTTTATTAAGTTACCTGTTAGGATCAATTCCGACGGCAATTTGGTATGGAGACCGTTACCATGGTATCGACATTCGTCAGCACGGTAGTGGAAATGCAGGTGCGACGAACACCTTCCGGGTGCTAGGTAAAAAAGCGGGTAGCATTGTGTTATTTGTGGATGCCTTGAAAGGATTTGCGGCAGCAAGCTTAGCGACGGTTTTATATACTTTCAATTTAGTGGACTGGCAAACCTGCGTAACACTGAAGATTTTATTCGGCTTCTTAGCCATTATTGGACATTTACTTCCCGTTTTTTGTGATTTTAAAGGAGGAAAAGGCGTAGCTACCACCTTAGGAATGGTCATTGCGCTTCATCCCCAGGCCGCTTTAGTTAGTAGTTTGGTCTTCTTGCTCGTCTTTGGGTTTTCACATTACGTCTCTTTAGGATCGATGGTAACTTCGTTGGTATTTCCACTATTACTTCAGTTTGGGGTATTTGGGAAGGAATTACCTATTTTGATTTATTTCGGATTCATCATTTCCTTTTTAGTGATATTTACGCACCGTAAAAATATCGGGCGAATCATTTCAGGAACGGAAAATCGGATGTATCTTATTCCTCGAAAAGGCCGTTTATAAGCCTTTAAATTTTCATTTACTATGCAATCAACACACGAATTTATCGCCTCCCAAAAGGATCGGTTTTTAGCGGAGCTATTAGACTTATTACGTATTCCTTCTATTTCAGCAGACCCCGCCTATGCGGGTGATGTGAGAAAGGCAGCGGAGTGGATAGCAGAGAACCTTCGAAATGCGGGTGCAGATCACGTGAGATTAGAAGAAACATCAGGGTATCCGATTGTTTATGGAGAGAAAATGGTAGATCCTGCCGCTCCCACAGTGCTAGTTTATGGGCACTATGATGTGCAGCCGGCGGATCCTTTAGAGCTTTGGGATAATCCTCCCTTCGAACCTGTGATTAAAGATGACGTGATATATGCGCGTGGAGCTTGTGATGATAAGGGTCAGGTTTTTATGCACGTGAAGGCATTCGAGGCCATGTGTGCTACGGGTAATTTAGCCTGCAATGTGAAGTTTATGATCGAGGGAGAAGAGGAAGTGGGCTCAGATAACCTGGGAAACTTTGTGGCGGCGAATAAGGAATTGCTAAAAGCAGATGTGATTTTAATCTCTGATACCGCGATTATTGCGAATGATATTCCGTCGATTGATGTCGGTTTACGTGGTTTGAGCTACATGGAAGTGGAAGTTCAAGGGCCTAACCGCGATTTACACTCAGGTGTTTATGGTGGCGCGGTGGCGAATCCGATTAATATTTTATGCCAAATGATCTCCTCCATGCACGATGAGTTCAATCACATCACGATTCCTGGATTTTACGATGGAGTAATGGAGGTGAGTGCAGCGGATCGGGCTGCGATGGCTCAGACGCCTTTTGATTTAGAAGCTTACCAAAAAGATTTAGGCATCGACACCGTTTACGGTGAGAAAGGCTTTACTACATTAGAGCGTGCTTCTATTCGTCCGACGTTGGATGTCAATGGAATTTGGGGTGGTTATACTGGCGAAGGAGCGAAGACGGTTTTGCCTTCTAAGGCTTTCGCGAAAATCTCCATGCGATTAGTGCCTAATCAGTCTTCGGCTGAAATTACGCGTTTGTTTACAGAGCATTTTATTTCGATTGCACCTAAAGGAGTTAAGGTTAAAGTGACCGCTCACCATGGTGGCGAAGGATATTTAATGCCGACAGACAGTATTGCTTTTCAAGCGGCATCGGATGCGATGACGACGACATTTGGGAAGGAGCCCATTCCTACACGTGGAGGTGGAAGTATTCCGATTGTGGCCTTATTCGAGAAAGAATTGGGAATTAAATCGATCTTGATGGGTTTTGGCTTAGATTCAGATGCGATTCACTCCCCTAACGAGCATTATGGCCTATTTAATTTTTATAAAGGGATAGAAACGATTCCTCATTTCTTCCAAAACTTCGCAGATTTATCGAAATAAGATGGCAGAAAACTTAAGTGCTTTAGCGACGGAATCATCCTCGACCTACCAAGATTTAGAAAAACAAACGGTCGACACCATCTTACGCCAAATCAATGCGGAAGATAAAACCGTGCCATTAGCGGTGGAAAAAGTCATTCCCGCTATCGAGCCACTTGTGCATGAAATCGTGAAACGCATGAAGCAAGGCGGTCGTCTATTTTACATTGGTGCCGGTACTTCTGGACGTTTAGGCGTTGTCGATGCGTCCGAATGTCCACCCACTTACGGCGTACCCCATGATTGGGTGATCGGTCTAATTGCGGGAGGAGATTCGGCGATTCGAAAAGCAGTGGAGAATGCGGAGGATGATGAAAAACAAGCCTGGTTAGACATGGAGGCCTATGGCATTGATACCTTAGACACCGTTATCGGAATTGCGGCTTCAGGTCGTACGCCTTATGTGGTGGGAGGATTGCGTGATGCAAATGCTCGTGGAATTCTAACGGGATGCATTGTCTGCAATGGAGGAAGTGTGGTGGCTGCAGAGGCAAAATACCCGATTGAAGTGATTGTAGGTCCAGAATATGTGACAGGTAGTACAAGAATGAAGTCAGGTACGGCCCAAAAACTGGTCTTGAACATGCTTTCCACTGCGGTCATGATTCAGCTAGGTCGTGTTCGGGGGAATAAAATGGTGGATATGCAGTTGAGTAATCACAAGTTAGTGTTGCGCGCGATCCGCATGGTACGAGAAGCAACAGGAGTGAGTGATGAGGTGGCTGCGGAACTTTTGGAAAAACACGGCAGCGTGCGAAACGCAGTCGATGCAATTCAAGCAAAATAAATTGGGATAATAGCGCTTTAATCCCTTTATTTGTAATGTAATTAAATTAATACCTCGTATGAAAAACATATCTAAACTAATTTTAACGTTCGTATTCGGAACAATTGCTTTCGGTTTTCAAGCAAAAGCGGAAGATTTTCCAGCAGACATCAAACCATTAATGACAAAATATACTTGCTTCGCTTGTCACAAAGTAGACGCTCGTTTAGTAGGTCCAGCTTACAAAGATGTAGCTAAGAAGAAGTATTCAGTAGATAAAATTGTTGCTTTAATCGCGAAGCCGCAGCCATCTAACTGGCCAGGTTACCCTCCAATGGCTCCAATGACGGTACCTAAGGATGATGCTGTTAAATTAGCGAAGTACATCAACTCGTTGAAATAATTTATCTGATTGCATAAAAAAGCCTTCGAATTTTTTCGAAGGCTTTTTTGTTTTATAGCTCTTTTAACATCCAAATGTCGCAGCCGCAATGCCCGCTATTCCCCAAAGGTCCATCGAGCGATTTGAATCCGACTTTCTCGTAAATCGAAACGGCTTTAGTCAGTTCCGGCATCGATTCTAAATACACCTGGGTATACCCATGTGACTTTGCCCAGCTCATCGACTTTTCCATCAATTGCTTGCCTAGTCCTGTGCCTCTGGCTTCTTTGGCCACATACAATTTCACAAGCTCACAAGTTCCTTCCGGTAAATTATCGGTCGGGAATATGCCACAACCACCTACCACTTTATGGTCAATGGTGGCTACAAAATAATAGGATCCAGGAGTTCTGAAAAGCTCATACAAAGCATCCGTGGTCGGATCAAAATAGACCGTTCCCGGTTTGTTTGCCCCAAATTCCGTCAGTGCCGCCCGAATGACCTTCGCCAATTCTACGTTATCACCTGGTTCAATGGGCCGAATCTGCATGTGCTTATTTTGCTGCTTTTTTCGCGGCAGGCTTTTTTTCTGCTTTTTCAGCTGGAGCTTTCTCCGCTTTCGGAGCTTTTTCTGCTTTCTCTGCCTTCGCAGCTGCCGGGAATAATTCTGGTGTATTTGCCACTAAAATTAAATACCAGCTTAAGATTTTTTTGATATCTGATGCAAATACGCGATCCGTATCGTAGTTAGGAACTACCGTTGCTAATGTGCTAAATAACTCCGCATCGCTTGCTTTTTTTGCCTCGATAGGTAAAACGCCATTGAATTTAGCGTGGATTTGTAAGAATAAGTCTGCTAACGGCAAAGTGCTATCTTGGTGATCGTCTAAGTACAAAGAGATGTCTTTTAATACCGAAATACGTGTTTGACCACCTACAACTGATTTTTGTTTTGCTGCGTCCAAAGTCTCCACAATCACTCCCGTGCGTGTAGGCTTTAACACTTTGTACAATCCACTTTTTCCCGAGATATGGGCAACTTCATTCAATAAATCCATGTTTTTTCGCTTGTTATGGGGGCAAAATTAGTATTATTTCCCTATTCTGTAAGGGGATGTCTGAATTAATTCATCGATGGACTTTAAAATATCCTCGCGTCCAACGTGCTTCTCCGCCGACGTAATAAACAACGGAGGCAGTTCATCCCACATCTCTAACAAGAAATTCTTGTAAAGCTCGACACTCTCATTCACCTGCTTTTGGGATAATTTATCCGACTTTGTAAAGACAATATAGAACGGAATTTCATCTTCTACCATCCGGCTCATAAACTCGATATCCACCGCCTGCGGCTTCAAACGAATATCCACCAGCACAAACAAACACGTCAAATTCTCCCGATGAATCAAATAATCGAAGATCATCTTCTCAAATTCCTTGCGCTTCTCCTTACTGACTTTGGCAAAACCATAGCCCGGCAAATCCACTAAATACCACTTCTCATCAATAATAAAGTGGTTAATCAATTGCGTCTTACCCGGAGTCTGAGACGTTTTCGCCAAACCCTTATGAAAGGTCAACGAATTAATTAATGACGATTTCCCTACATTCGATCGGCCAATAAAGGCAAATTCAGGAAATTTCGCCGGCGGGCAATTCTTAAAATCGGTGTTACTAGTAACAAATTTAGCGTTAATCTGAGCCATAGGGCGGGTGATGATGAGGGACAAAGGTAAGGAAAATAGTCGACAGTCGTCAGTCGCTAGTCGCTAGTCGCTAGTCGCTAGTCGCTAGTCGCTAGTCGCTAGTCGCTAGTCGAGATAAAAATAGATTACAAGTTAGTTGATAGGATATAAGTTCGCAAAACTGAAACTTTGGTATGTGTATTTCAAAATTGAAGAATATGAAAATTAGAACTTTTGAGGATTTATTGGTTTGGCAAAAAGCCATTGCACACACGATTGAGATATATAAAAGGTTTCAGTTGGTTTCTGATTTTGGTTTTAAGAATCAAATTCATCGTGCTTCAATATCTATTTCGAATAATATAGCGGAAGGATTTGAACGAGGTTCTGATCGTGATTTTAGGAGATTTTTATTTATATCACAGGGGTCCTGCAGTGAAGTAAAATCAATGATTTATATCGCATTGAAATTAAATTATATTTCTCAATGCGAGTTCGCCATAATATACGGCCAATTAAATGAAATAGGTAAAATGCTTTTTGGCTTAATAAAAACCTTAAATAGTTCAGAAATTAGAAAATACAGGGCCGACTAGTGACTAGCGACTAGTGACTTTCGACTAGTGACTTTTTTCCCTATCTTTGCAGCTCGAATTAGCATATGGAAAAACTACAAAACGATCTTCTTCTTCGTGCCGCGCAGGGTCTGCCTGTGGAGCGAATTCCCGTTTGGGTGATGCGTCAGGCAGGGAGAATTTTACCTGAATATAGAGAAGTGAGAGCGAAGGCGGGGTCCTTTATTGGGCTGGCGACGCATCCAGAGATGGCGGCGGAGGTGACGATTCAGCCGGTAACGCGTTTTGGGGTGGATGCGGCGATTATCTTTTCAGATATTCTAGTGGTTCCGGAGGCGATGGGTTTGCCCTATGTGATGGAGGAGCAGAAGGGGCCAGTTTTTCCGGAGGTGATTCGATCGAAGGCGGATTTAGCAAAAATTAGAGAGGCGAATCCGGAAGAGGATTTGAAATATGTGTTGGATGCGATTAAGATTGTGAAGAAGGAGTTAGCTGGCAAGGTTCCATTAATTGGTTTTGCGGGTGCGCCGTTCACGATTTTCTGTTATATGGTCGAGGGGAAAGGGTCGAAGACTTTTTCGCAGGCCAAAAAAATGTTGTATGCCGAGCCTGAGTTAGCGCATGCTTTATTGCAAAAGATTACGGATTCTACGATTTCGTATTTGAAGGCACAAGTAGCGGCCGGGGCTAATTTAGTCCAAATCTTTGATTCTTGGGCCGGGATTTTGTCGCCCGCGCAATATTCGGTGTTTTCGACGCCATATTTGAAGCAGATTTGCAATGCGGTGACGGAAGTTCCAGTGACGCTTTTTGCGAAAGGTGCTTTCTTCGCTCGTGAAGAGATGGCTGCTTTGAATTGTGCGACGATTGGTTTGGATTGGAATATGGATATCGCGGAATCGAGAAAACTAGTGGGTCCGAATAAGACCTTGCAAGGTAATCTTGATCCTTGTGCGTTGTATGGCGACTTCAAGACGGTGGAAGCGGAGACGAAAAAGATGATTGATCAGTTTGGGACGCAGCGTTACATTGCAAATTTAGGACACGGAGTTTATCCCGATATTGATCCGGATAAGGTGCAGTGTTTTGTAGACACGGTTCAGAATTACAAATAAAAAAAAGGCCTTGCGATTTGCGAGGCCTTTTTCATTGATAAACTAAAAACTTATTTTGCTGAATAGTTAGGCGCTTCTTTCGAGATGCTCACGTCGTGTGGGTGGCTTTCTTTCACACCCGCTGAAGTGATTTTCACAAACTTCGCTTGTTGCATTGCTTCGATGGTTGAAGCTCCGCAGTAGCCCATACCGGCTTTTAAGCCACCGACCATTTGGTATAAAATCTCGGTTACGGAGCCTTTGAATGGTACGCGACCTACGATTCCCTCGGGTACCAATTTCTTAATATCGTCTTCTGCATCTTGGAAGTAGCGGTCTTTCGATCCATCTTCCATGGCTTCTAAGGAGCCCATTCCGCGGTATGATTTGAATTTACGTCCTTCTAAAATGATCATTTCACCTGGTGCTTCGTCGGTTCCAGCTAAAAGGGAACCCATCATAACGGTGCTTGCGCCGCCTGCGATGGCTTTTGCCACATCACCTGAATAACGAATACCGCCGTCAGCGATGACAGGGACTTCGTATTTTTCCAAAGCTTTGGCAGCCTCATACACCGCCGTCAACTGTGGCATACCCACACCGGCGATAATACGCGTCGTGCAAATACTGCCCGGACCTACACCCACTTTCACAGCATCCGCTCCCGCTTCCGCTAAAGCAATGGCCGCTTCACCTGTGGCGATGTTTCCTACGATAACATCTAAAGTAGGGAATGCTTTCTTCACCGATTTCAAGGCGTCGATTACTCCTTTCGAGTGACCGTGAGCCGTATCGATACTGATTACGTCAACGCCTACTTGCACTAATGCCTGCACGCGGTCTAATAAATCAGGTGTTACACCTACCGCAGCACCTACGCGAAGGCGTCCTAAGGAATCTTTCGATGCCAACGGGTGCGACTTACGCTTTAAAATATCTTTGTATGTAATCAAACCGATCAATTTCCCGTTCTTGTCGATGATGGGTAATTTTTCGATTTTAAATTCTTGTAAAATGCTTTCGGCCTCTTCCATGCTGATTCCTTCTTTGGCCGTAATCAAATTATCCTTCGTCATGATCTCCTTCACGGGACGAGCAGTTTGCTTTTGGAAACGTAAATCACGGTTCGTCAAAATCCCCACTAATTTCCCGTCATTGTCGATCACTGGAATGCCTCCGATCTTGAATTCCTTCATGATACGTTGTGCATCGCCTAAAGTGGAATTGTCTTTCAAGGTCACCGGATCGATGATCATCCCTGATTCAGAACGCTTTACCTTGCGAACTTGAGCGGCTTGCTGGGCAATCGTCATGTTCTTGTGGATGATTCCTATGCCACCTTCTTGCGCTAAAGCAATGGCTAAATCAGCTTCCGTTACCGTGTCCATAGCTGCGGAAACGATCGGAATATTTAACGTAATGTTGCGTGTAAGGCGGGATGAAGTACTTACTTCACGGGGTAAAACCTCGGAATAAGCGGGAAGCAAAAGTACGTCGTCGTACGTTAAAGCTTCGAAAAGAAATTTGTTGGAATCAAGCATAGCAAATAATTTGAACCGGGTGTTGAATGAGTGCCCTTATTTGCAGGACAAAATTACACGAAATTTCTGAAATAATTAAATCCTTTTCTGATTTTTTCTCCCAGATTTGGATTTTTAGCTGTAAATTGCGGCTTGAATTTTAAGCCTTCGTAATGAACTATCAACCTCAGGATTTCCTTCCTATTTTTGTTCAGCTAGCAGCTGCTTTGGCATTTATTGTCGCTACTATGGTAGCTACTCACTCATTAGGCCCTAAAAGACATTCGAAAAAGAAAGACGATGCTTTTGAATGTGGTATCGAGTCGATCGGTGATGCGCGTACACCTATCTCCGTTAAGTACTTTCTGGTAGCCATTCTTTTTGTGCTATTTGATATAGAAATCGTCTTCATGTATCCATGGGCAGTGAATTTCAAACAATTATCATGGACAGGTTTCTATGAAATGTTAGTCTTCATGGGCTTGCTTTTAGTGGGCTTTCTATACGTATTGAAAAAAGGAATTTTAAAGTGGGAGAAATAAACAATCAGGCTTTGCCTTTGTTTATCAATCATCAGATAAAAAGATATGAGTAATTCAACTATTAGTGTTGCTGAAGCGCCTCCAGGAATCGAGGGAGCAGGTTTTTTTGCTACGTCATTAGATAATTTAGTGGGATTGGCGAGAGCTAACTCGCTATGGCCATTGCCTTTCGCTACTTCTTGCTGCGGTATTGAGTTTATGTCGACGATGGCATCTCACTATGATATTGGTCGTTTTGGAGCGGAACGTTTAAGTTTCTCAGCGCGTCAAGCGGACGTTTTGATGGTAATGGGAACGATTTCCAAGAAGATGGCGCCGGTAGTGAAGCAAGTGTATTTACAGATGGCTGAGCCTCGTTGGGTATTGTCAGTAGGTGCTTGTGCATGTTCTGGTGGTATTTTTGATA
Organism: Cytophagaceae bacterium; assembly: GCA_027491195.1. Taxonomy (GTDB): domain Bacteria; phylum Bacteroidota; class Bacteroidia; order Cytophagales; family Spirosomataceae; genus Aquirufa; species Aquirufa novilacunae. Next base: position 320,512 of record JAIXWQ010000012.1, read on the forward strand.
CCTATTCGGTACTTCAAGGTATTGACCGTATTATTCCAGTAGACGTCTATGTGCCGGGTTGCCCGCCACGTCCGGAGCAAATTTTGGATGGCTTTATGCAGATCCAAGAATTAGCGAAGAAAGAGAGCACACGTCGTAGAAATGAGCCAGAGTATAAGGCTCTATTAGCTTCATACGGAATCGAATAAGATATGAACGATCAAATAATCGAAGCGCTTCAAGCGCAGTTTGGTGAGGAGGGTGTATATGGCTTAGGGGAGTCTCACGGTATTTTGCAGGTGACGACGGCGGTTGAGAATATCGTGCCTATGATCCACTTTTTATATGCACATCCTGTTTTCAAGTTCCAGTTTTTGACTGATTTAGCCGGGATTCATTTTCCTGATGCGAAGGGTCAAGAGTTAGGAGTGATTTACCACTTGCACTCTTTGGAAAACAATGTGCGTCTTTGGATTAAGGCTTATGCGCCTATCGAAGAACCTAATTTCCCTACGATTACGGGCCTTTTTGCTACGGCAAACTGGATGGAGCGCGAGGCGTTTGATTTTTATGGTATCATCTTTGAAGGTCACCCTAATTTGACCCGTATCCTAAATATGGATGAGATGGATTATCACCCGATGCGTAAAGAATATCCGTTAGAGGATGCGACGCGTCATGATAAGATTGATGAATTGTTTGGACGATAATAAAAAGACATGTCTGAAATAGCTTTAGTAAATAATCCTAATGTAGGTCTAGATAAAACACAAAAAGGGGGACCTTATGTGAATGAATTGTCTACGTTAAACTTAGGTCCAACGCACCCGGCTACCCACGGTATTTTCCAAAACATCTTAACGATGGATGGTGAAACGATTGTGGATGCGGAGCAAACGGTAGGATATATTCACCGTGCTTTCGAAAAGATCGCAGAGCGTCGTCCTTTCTACCAAATCACGACTTTAACTGACCGCATGAACTACTGTTCAGCTCCTATTAATAATATGGGCTGGCACATGACGGTGGAGAAATTGTTAGGGATTGAGGTTCCAAAGCGTGCGCAATACATGCGTGTGATCATGATGGAGCTTGCTCGTTTAACGGACCACATCGTTTGTAACTCGATTCTAGCGGTAGATACCGGAGCCTTAACGGGTTTCTTGTATGTATACCAATGGAGAGAGTTTATCTATGAGATTTATGAGGAGATGTGCGGTGCACGTCTAACGACAAATATGGGGCGTTTTGGCGGTATGGAGCGTGATTTTACGCCTGTAGCGATCGAGAAAATCCAAAAATTATTAAAAGAACTTCCAGCCGCTTTGAAGGAATTCGAAGGCATGGTGATGCGTAACCGTATCTTCATGGATCGTACTCAAAACGTAGGAGGTATTTCAGCTGAGCGCGCATTAAACTACGGATTCACGGGTCCTAACTTACGTGCGGCCGGTGTAGATTACGATGTGCGTGCCATGAACCCGTATTCTTCTTACGAAGATTTCGAATTCGATGTGCCGGTAGGAACGAAAGGTGATACCTACGATCGTTTCCTAGTACGTGAAGAGGAGATGTGGCAAAGTTTACGCATCATCCAACAGGCGATGGATAACCTTCCAGAAGGATCTTACCACGCGGATGCACCACACTATTATTTACCGAAAAAACAAGACGTCTACCATAACATGGAGGCCTTGATCTACCACTTCAAAATTGTGATGGGAGAGATCGATGCACCAGTAGGTGAGGTTTATCATTCAGTCGAAGGCGGAAACGGGGAATTAGGTTTCCACTTAGTTTCAGATGGGGGTCGTACACCGTACCGTTTGAAATTCCGTCGTCCCGGATTTATATATTACCAGGCTTTCCCAGAGATGATCAAGGGAACCACCCTTTCGGATGCGATCGTAACGATGTCATCCATGAACGTAATTGCAGGAGAGTTAGATACTTAAGACATGAGCAAGATTGTTTTCCCAGCTGAAACGCTGGAATTAGTGAAAAAAATTATCGCCCGCTATCCGGAAGGAAAGCAGAAGTCGGCTTTGTTGCCTATTCTTCACTTAGCGCAAGCCGAGTGGAAATGGTGCTCGCCTGAGGTGATGGATTATGTAGCTTCTCTACTTTCCATTTCTTCGATCGAGGTATACGAGGTAGCTTCTTTCTACACGATGTTCCACTTGGAGCCGGTAGGAGAGCACGTGATTGAGTATTGTCGTACAGGTCCTTGTTGCTTAATGGGTGGCGTGGAAGTATACGATCACTTGAAGAAGCGTTTGAAAATTAACACCGGCGAAACGACGAAAGATGGCAAGTTTACCATCAAAGAAGTAGAATGTTTAGCTGCCTGCGGTTGGGGTCCTGTATTCCAAATCCGCGAGAAATACTACATGCACCTAACTAACGAAAAGGTGGATGAAATCATTGATGAATTGAGCAAATAAGGCCTAGGATGAAGATATTAACGGAACATATAGACGTACCTAACATCGACTCGATTGACGTGTTCATGAAACATGGAGGGTATTCAGCGGTCACAAAAGCAATCAAAAAAATGACACCTGATGAAGTAACCGAAGAGGTGAAAAAATCAGGTCTTCGTGGTCGTGGAGGCGCAGGTTTCCCAGTGGGCATGAAGTGGTCTTTCTTAGCTAAACCAGAGGGTGTACCTCGTTATTTAGTGTGTAATGCGGACGAATCAGAGCCTGGTACGTTCAAAGACCACTATTTGATGTGGAAATCTCCACATACCTTAATCGAAGGAATGATTGTTTCTTCGTACGCCTTAGGCGCTAACACCTCGTACATTTACGTGCGTGGCGAGTTAATGTATGTGATCAACATCTTAGAAAAAGCGATTCAAGAAGCTTACGATAAAGGTTTATTAGGTAAGAATATTTTGGGTTCAGGTTACGATCTTGATCTATTTGTTCAGCCTGGTGGTGGAGCGTATATCTGCGGTGAAGAAACGGCCTTGCTAGAGTCTTTGGAAGGTAAAAGAGGGAATCCTCGTAATAAACCTCCTTTCCCAGCGGTAAAAGGTTTATGGCAATGCCCTACGGTGGTAAACAACGTAGAGTCTATTGCAGCTACTTCTTGGATCGTGAATAACGGTGGTGATGCGTATGCAGCCATCGGCGTGGGACGTAGTACAGGAACGAAATTGATTTCGGCATCTGGTCACATCAAGAAACCAGGTGTTTACGAAATTCCATTAGGAATTACCGTAGAAGACTTCATCTATTCAGATGAGTGGTGCGGTGGTATTCGCGATGGACATAAATTAAAGGCGGTAGTAGCAGGTGGATCATCTGTACCTATTTTGCCGGCAGAATTAATCTTAACGACAGCGGCAGGAGAGAAACGTTTAATGACGTATGAATCCTTGTCTGATGGTGGTTTTGTATCTGGAACGATGCTGGGCTCGGGAGGTTTTGTCGTGATGGATGAGACGGCTTGTATCGTACACAATACCTTGACTTTTGCGAAATTCTATCACCACGAGTCGTGTGGGCAATGTTCTCCATGCCGTGAAGGTACAGGTTGGATGGACAAAGTATTGCACCGCATCGAGCACGGTCAAGGCCGCAAAGAGGACATCGATTTGTTAGTCGATGTGGCAAAGAAAATTGAAGGAAATACGATTTGTCCGTTAGGGGATGCGGCGTCTTGGCCAGTGGCTGCGGCAATCCGTCACTTCCGTGATGAGTTTGAATGGCATATTGAGCACCCAGAATTAGCGACAAAACCAGGCGCGGTATTTATGCGCAAGGGGGCTAGTTGGACTAAATAATTTGGCAGAAATTAACGAATATGAAAGTTACGATAGATAATATCACCCTTGAGGTAGAACCAGGAACCACCATCATGCAGGCAGCTCGCATGATCGGGCCTGAGGTTGCTCCGCCAGCAATGTGCTACTATGAGCCTTTGAAGGGTTCAGGTGGAAAATGCCGTGCTTGTTTAGTAAAGGTGACAGCGGGATCGGAGAAAGACCCTCGCCCCATGCCTAAATTAGTTCCAGCCTGCATTACAGCCGTTCAAGACGGGATGATCGTAGAAAATACGGTGAACGAAGACGTGTTAGAAACGCGCAAAGGCATCGTGGAATTCTTGTTATTAAACCACCCATTGGATTGCCCGGTGTGTGACCAAGCGGGTGAGTGTCACTTGCAAGACTTCTCGTTCGAGCACGGTGTTTCATCGACTCGTACCGTAGAGGAGCGCAACACGTTTGAACCGACAGATTTAGGTCCGAACATCCAGTTGAACATGAACCGCTGCATCTTGTGCTACCGTTGTGTGTACACAGTAGATCAAATCACAGATGGCCGTGTTCACGGGGTGATGCACCGCGGAGATCACGCGGAAATCAGCACCTATATTGAGAAAGCGATTGATAATGATTTCTCTGGTAACGTAATTGATGTGTGTCCAGTGGGCGCATTGACAGATAAAACGTATCGTTTCAAGAGCCGTGTTTGGTTCTCGAAGCCAGTAGATGCGCATTGCGAGTGTGAGAAATGTTCTGGAAAGGCAACCATCTGGTACAAAGGCGACGAAGTGATTCGCGTGACGGGTCGTAAGAATATGTGGGGCGAGGTGACGGATTTCATTTGCAACGGCTGTCGTTTTGATAAGAAAAAGACGTCTGATTGGGTGATTGAAGGACCGACGAATGTGTCTCGTCATTCGGTGATTTCAGCGAATAAATATGGTGCGAATTTGATTAAGCCTGCTTTCCCCGTGTTGCAAGCGGCACGCGATTACAAGCAAATCAATGACGATCGTGACCGTAGTTTTTTAGGCATTCAACCTGCTTTACCTAAATCTAAAAAGAAATAGATGAACTTACTTGATTCAGTTTTTATTGCCAAAGCATCTTTCATCGGTGTCATCTTTTTGATCACCTTAGGGGTAGCGGCTTATTCCACGTATTTCGAGCGTAAGATCGCGGCCTTCATGCAAGACCGTATTGGTCCAGATCGCGCAGGTCCTTTTGGTATCTTGCAACCTTTAGCGGATGCAGTAAAGATGTTCATGAAGGAGGATTTCATTCCTGCTAACTCGAACAAGTGGTTGTTTATCATGGGACCTTGTTTGTCCATGTTAACGGCTTTGATGACTTCGGCAGTGGTGCCTTTTGGTGATACCTTAACGCTAGGTGGAGTTACTTTTGACTTGCAAGGTATTGATGTGAACATCGGTATTTTATGGGTATTCGGTATCGTTTCTTTAGGCGTTTATGGCATCCTAATCGGTGGCTGGGCGTCGAATAACAAGTATTCTCTATTAGGTGCGATTCGTGCGGCTTCCCAAAACATCTCCTACGAGCTTGCCATGGGACTTTCTATCATCGCGATTTTGATGATGACGGGTTCTCTTTCTACGAAGGCTATTGTGGAGGCACAACAAAACGGTCACTGGAACATTTTGTACCAACCGATGGGCTTCATTATCTTCTTGATTTGTGCGTTTGCTGAGTGTAACCGTACGCCATTCGACTTACCTGAGTGTGAGACGGAATTAATCGGAGGTTATCACACGGAGTACTCATCAATGAAATTAGGCTTCTATTTGTTCGCGGAATACATCAACATGTTTATTTCGGGAGCGGTGATGGCGACGCTTTATTTTGGAGGTTATGATTATCCAGGTGTGGATTTTGTAACGGCTCAATTAGGTGCTACCGCTGCGACCTTAATCGGAATGGGGGCATTGATTGGTAAGGCTTTGGCCTTCGTATTCATTTTCATGTGGGTACGCTGGACTCTACCTCGTTTCCGTTACGATCAATTAATGGGCTTAGGCTGGTCAGGCTTAATTCCATTAGCGATGTTTAACGTAGTCGTGACTGGATTAGGTGTTTTATTAAACCAACAGATTCTCGTAGGAATCGGTGGAGTAGTCGTTTTCATCGCGGGAATCGTGGTGTACGATCAATTATTTGTGAAGAAAAAATTAGCATAGCGATATGAAATTAAGTAACAGAACGAAGGTAGTAGAGCAAGGCGAAATGACTTTAGCGGAGCGTATGTATCTTCCTGCGATTGTAGGGGGTATGGCGACGACGTTAAAGCACTTTTTCTCCAAACCTGTTACCATCCGTTATCCTGAGCAACAACGTTATTTAGGTCCTATTTACCGCGGTCACCACATCTTGAAGAAAGATGAGCAAGGGGCTGAGCGTTGCACGGCTTGTGGTCTTTGTGCCGTAGCTTGTCCTGCGGAGGCTATTTCGATGGTCGCTGAAGAGCGCAAGAAGGGTGAAGAGAAATTGTACCGCGAGGAGAAGTATGCCAAAGTATACGAGATCAACATGTTACGTTGCATTTTCTGCGGTCTTTGTGAGGAGGCTTGCCCTAAAGAGGCGATCTTCTTACGCCACGATCAAATGGTTCCTGTATTCAATAGCCGCGATGAGGTGATTTACGGGAAAGATAAATTAGTTGAAAAAATGGACCAGCGCTACTTGCGTGAGGGCTGGAAATAAGATAATTATGGAAGTTTCTAATATTTGGTATTTTCTTTCTGGTTTAACCCTACTTAGCGCCCTCATGGTCGTTTTAGCGAAGAACCCTATCCACTCGGTTTTATACCTGGTGTTTACCTTTTTCTGCATCTCAGGACATTACGTTCTTTTAAATGCACAATTCTTGATGGCCGTAAACATCATCGTTTACGCCGGTGCCATCATGGTTCTATTCCTTTTCGTGATCATGATGTTCGATTTGCGTAAGAATCAACCTGAATCGAAATCAAACCTAACCAAGCTAGCTGGCTCAGTAGTTGCCGGTTCTCTTTTAGTGGTATTAATCGCATTAGTTCGTCAAAACAACTTCCAAACCCCTCAGGCTGATGGTTTTGTTTCCCAAACGGGTATGGTCGAAAACCTAGGTAAGGTCTTGTATTCTGAATACTTATTGCCTTTCGAACTAGTTTCTATCTTGTTCTTCGTGGCGATGGTAGGAGCGGTGTTGTTAGGAAAGAGAGAGGCAGGAGAGAGGAACTTCTAGTTTAAAAGAATAAAGCATAAAGCACAAAGAATAAAGTTTGAATCCGCTTCGCGGATACGTTTATGAAATGTGTTTCATGAAATCATTAAAAAAGGGAACCCGAAAGGTTCCCTTTTTTAATACCAACTTTGTTCTTTTTGCTTTGTTCTTTGTGCTTTGTTTTTGATTATCGCTTTTTGCGATAATCAAAAACCCCCAGCTTCACCCCAATCGTTCCAGCAGCTCTCGACATTCCTGGAGTCTTCTCTTCTCCAAAAGCGAAACGGTAGTTAGCACCACCAAATACTTTAACGTATTTAAAAAGGTTTACTTCTAGGTTAATACCAGGTTGAACGCCGAGGGTATTTGGACCTCGTCTATCATGGCGATACCCTGGACCCGGTTGTGGCATGTAACTACTCGAATAGTTGATGATGGGAGATTCCTCTTGAATCCGACCTATAGCTAACGGGAAACTTAAGTGGAATACCTTGTTTGCCATAGGAGTGGCTTCCATCGTGAAGGCTGTAAAGCGGCGGCGTGGTTCATCGCTATACCGATTCGGGTCATCGTTTCGCGGGTTAGAGTGGAAGGAGGCAATACCTAGGGATAATTTATTGTTCAAATGCAGTTGAACTCCCATACCACGTTCTGGGCCACCTTTGCCGAAAAGTACTTGGGATTGAAAAGATAATCCGATTGACTGTAGTTTGGCAGGTTTGAAAAGTGTCTTCATCGAAGAAGAGGTGTCTTTCTTGATTTTGATAAGGGTTTCTTGGCCGAAGCTGGTGAATCCTACAAAAAGGAAGGCGATTAGGCGGATTGACATATTCATATGTTGTGTTGTTTTTTTTACGAAAGTACAATTTTATTCAATTGCTTAAATCTATTTAGATGCATGTCCTAATTTTGAAGATTAATGGTCGGATTCTATCGATGAAGGGCAGGTGTGGATTACGTAGATTTAGCTAGATTTGTAAAAACATGGCAACTTATGTGGAGAGCGGAAAATTTTAGAAAAACGAAGCGCAGTTTTCAGGTATTGTTTAACCTACTCCTTTGGGGGATGTGGATGGGTCTTCCTTTATTAAGTCCGGTGCACCAAACTCATGAGAATCCACATCCGCATCCACATCAGAATCCAGAATTTTCAGAGCATATTTGGGTGGAGTTGATGACTGTGATGCCTCTTTTTTATGTCATCACGTTGGTTTTGATTCCGTATGTATTTAAGAAAAAGGGGGTTTGGTTGTTTTGTGCTTCGTTGATTATAACGAATGTGGGATTCTTTTTTCTACAAACCCTTTACCATCACTTGTTCCTTGAATTTGAACACCAGCATGGAATAGGACCTGAAATGTTAGGTGTATTTCCCTTAATTATGGTCTCAGCGATTGCTTCAGCTTATGGTCTATTAGTGGAATATTCGGAGCAGGAGTCCCGAAAAGTAGAAAAGGCAAGGGAACAGATGAGTGCCGAATTAGCTTTTTTGCGCTCTCAGATCAGTCCTCACTTTATTTTCAATATCCTGAATAGTATTGTGTATTTGATCAGAACGAAAGCTTCAGAGCAAGCTGAGGACGTGACGATGCGTTTATCTTCACTAATGCGGTACATGCTGTATGATTCTGACCAAACGATGGTCCCATTAACGAATGAAATGGCCTATTTGGAAAATTATATAGACCTTCAAAAAATGCGCTTCGATGGAAATGTAGATTTCATTTTTAACGTTAAGGGTGATGCTGCTGGTCAGTTAATAGAACCTATGTTATTGATTCCTTTTGTGGAGAATGCGGTGAAACATGGTGTAGGTTTAGTTAATAAGCCTTTCATTCACATCGACTTAGAATTTATAAATCAAGGTTTGCATTTTCAGGTAAAAAATAAAAAGGGAAAAGAGGAGCAAGTGTTTAAGGACCCAAGTTCTGGCATTGGATTGAAAAATGTGAAACGCCGTTTGGAATTATTGTACCCCGAAAAGCATCAGCTAACTATTCAGGAAGATGAACTAAATTTCTCCGTGGATCTAACCTTAACTTTGAAATAAGATGGTAAAAATGAATTGCATAGTTGTTGACGACGAAGTGATGGGTCGGAAATTGCTGGAAGATAATGTGAAGCAGATTCCATTTTTGAATTTAGTGGGTTCTTGTGGGAATGCGTTTGAGGCGATGGAAGTGCTACAAAAGGAAAAAGTAGATCTGCTCTTTCTCGATATTCAGATGCCGGGTTTGCTAGGGACATCGTTTATTTCTTCTTTGGCCGTAAAACCACTCGTAGTTTTCGTCACAGCCTATGCTAATTATGCGGTGGAAAGCTATAACCTCGATGCAGTGGATTATCTAATGAAACCCGTAAGTTTAGATCGTTTTGCATTAAGTGCAAATAAGGCTTACCATATTTTTATGGGCAAATCGGTGGTGGAAAATGAGCCTTTAGAAGATTTCTTCTTTGTGAATGTCGAGTATTCGCTTGTACGTATTTCGATCCCCTTGATTAGTCACATTGAAGGCTTGAAGGATTACGTGAAGATTTATGTGGAGGGGGAGCGGCATCCGATTTTGACGAAGCAGACGATGAAGAGTGTAGAGGCCAAAGTCATGCCACACGGTTTCATGCGGGTTCACAAATCGTTCATTGTGAATTTAAAGAAGATTGAATCGATTAAGCAGCAGCGTATAAAAATAGGAAACCATGAGATTGCCGTCAGCGATTCGCACATCGCCGAATTAATGGAGCGTCTGAATGCTAATAGGCTACATTAACTTGCAGTCCCACATGGAAATTTCTGCCGGGGGAAGGATTATAAAATCGGCCTCCTGTGGCATTTAAATCAGGTCCAGAGCTATAGAGTTCATTGCCTAGATTATCGATTGAGGCCCATAATGTCCATTTCTTGTGTGTATATGTCACCTTTGTATTCCAAAGTCGATACGATCCCATTTGCTCCGTATTCGCATCATTCAAGAATTGATAATCTACGAATTGAAAGTTTTGGATGAAGCTTAGGCCACTGGGATGCTTCCATAACACACTAGTTGATTGCAGAAAGGGACTCGTCCCCGTTAAGAAATTTCCGTTTGCAAATCGAAAGTCCTGCCAAGTCGTAGCTTGCTCGAGTTGTAATTGCTTCGAAAGTAGCCAGCTTGTCATCAGCTCAAGTCCCTGCTGTATCGTAGAACCCGCATTGACAAAATAATCCGACCCATCCTCTCTGCGTCGAACCACAATCGTTTCGTTCAGATTGAATTGATAAACACTTAGATCCCAGTTAAACTTGGCGTATTTCCCCCGGTAAGTAAGCTCCTGATTCCAGCCTTTCTCTGCCTTTAAACTTGTATTAATTTTATCATAAGCTGATGGTCGCACCTCTGCAATGCTAGGTGGGGAATAGCCATGTGCTATTTTAGCAACGATACTTTGGTGATTGCTTATTTTGCTTAAGATGGCAAGGCGAGGGGAGAAGATTGTTTCGTTGCCTACGTACTCTGTCCAGTAGCTTCCTAGACTTCCAGAGAAGGTGAAAATCCAGTTATTAAGACCTATGTACTCATTTTGTAGAAACAGACTCCCCTGTTGTACATGCATGTCTTGCCTATAATTTAATACCTCTTTTACCCCAAAGCGATTGCTGTAGGTAGAACTATTCATCTGGCCCGCCTGATATTCAAATCCAAAATCGGTGTTTATTTGCCCTTTGTGGTGAAGAACTCCACGAGTGGAATAAGTGGGCTCATGGCGAATTTCGTAATTCCTTATCGTAGGATTTTCGATGTCATTCATTTGAACCGATTGGCTGAGATCCCATGCCCAAGCTGGAGAAATCACTCGGGCGGCTTTTGCGCTAAGTCCAAAACTTTTGATTTTAAAGGTCGCTCCTTGTTCTTGCGCACTTTTAAATAAACCAGAGGCAGGTCTAGCCTGTGTAGGATTCGCTCCATATTGTGCTTTCGTGAGTCCTCCGGGAGTTTGATAGGCTAAATCCACATAATAGGTATTCAGATCTAGATTCAATTCGTTCGAAAACTGGTGATGGAATTCGTAGGAAAGCCATTGCTTCTTCATGGCAGAATGATCGCGATATCCCTCTTGCTGATTGAAAGAAGCATACAGTCGGTGATTATCGCTAGATAAGTCGATGCTCGTTTTTAAACCTCCAAGGGAATGGTAAACGGTCTCAGCGTTTAAATTATTACCTCGTGGCTTGCTTTCAAAAAGCAAAACACCACCCGTACCGGCTCCATAAATTCCGGCTGACGGACCTTTTGTGATGGTTAATCCAGAAAATAGTCCTGGCTCTAAAATAGATATATAGGTATTGTTTCCGGCATCCGTAAAGGGAATGGAATTCCAATAGACTTTGGTATTTCTAACGCCAAAAGGGGCCCGCAAAGAACTTCCTCGAATCGCAATTCGGTAACTCCCAGGTGATCGTTCTTCCATCCTGACACCTGCCATTGAATTAAGGGAAGCTACGAAAGAGGTGGAACTCAATCTTTGCAAATCAGTGGTTCTGACAAAGGCATCGGGGGTGCTTAGTGGACTACGCTTTTGTTCAAAAACATAGACTTTTACTTCGTCTAACACTTTTGTTGAATCAGTTTGTGCTAACGAGGGGAGCCAGAAGAGAAGTAATAGGATTTTCTTCATTTTAGAAGAAATAGGTCAACAAGGTGGAGGGGATAATGGCTTGAGAAGCCTGTATCGACTTTGAATTTGGGTTTTCTGCTCCACCTAGATTTAATACCTCAACAATTAGTCTTAGTCCAAACTGACCATGATTCACATCTGCCCTCAGTTTGTAATTAGGTAGTTTATCTGATACCAGCGATTGGTAAGGTACTCCCACGTAGCGCCCGTATAAGGTAACCTCTTCGTACAAGGGTTCAAAAATTTTAGCTTGAAAGCTTAGACTTGTTTTGCCTGGGATAAAAATGCCAATACCAGCACTGATCCCATGAAGTGAATACTTTTCTTCTTCAATATATTCTGATCTGGCTGAACTGATCTTTCGTGCGATGGATTTGCTGTAGAAGCTTAAACTAGGGATAAGACTAATCTTGTTATGGCTAGACCAGCTGATGCCTGCCTCTGCCTGACCTCCTCGGTATTGCGCTACTAATTCCTCAGAAGGAGAAATAGGTTGATTTCTAGGATTTACTGGGGGTTCTATAAAGGTATATTGGCTTCGATTGATAGGGCTGCCGCTAACATTTCCCATCGTTTTTAATTCCACGAAAATTTTATGCTTTTTTCCTGGGTTTTGGAATGAAATTCCAGCTGCTAAATCTAAAGTGGCTTGACTTTCGTGCCAAGAGATTAGGGAGGACCCGATGCTGGAATTAAATCGAATTTTTTGGCCAAAAACTCCGACAGAAATAAACAAGAAAAATAGTATACCTAAAAACCGCATAGAAACAAATATAGACTTTTTACCAATACTTCCCTTGTTTTTTCAGGGCAAAAATCAGGCCCCTTAGTACAATAATGAGGTGATTTACTATATTCGGGATGAGCCCAAAATGCGATTTCAGCACATCATATCGCTCGTTCCAGGACTTTTTCAAATTTTGAACAGAGGCCCCACCCATTAAGTAGTTGCAAATAGGAGCCTTCGATTTCAGGATGGTCTGGCTTTTCTTCAGCACTTGAATCTCCCAGTCAATGTCAGAACTGAGTTTATAACTCAAATTGAAGAGGGGAGAGATACTGCGTTTTGCGATAAAAGCCTGGTGACAAATTAACATTCCGAATCGGAAGTCCTTCCAAGTCAAAGAGGTTGGCAATTTATGGGGTGTTGCTTCACTGCGCAAACCGATAGATTCACCGTCGTTATTGACAAAAACTGCCTCACCGTAAAGTACATCCGGATTTTGATCTAGTTCTTGTAGGATATTTTTCAAGGTCGTAGCCGATGCAAATGTGTCGCCTGCATTTAAGAAGAGTAAATAATCCCCTTTCGCTAATTGCATCCCTTTGTTCATCGCATCGTAGATGCCTTTGTCTTTTTCAGAGATGAATTGTTGGATGTGTTGTTTATTCGCCTCGATGATTTCCAAAGTTCGATCTTTCGAAGCTCCATCCACCACTACATAGTCGATCTCATCAGCGCATCCCTGTTCAACAACACTTTTCAGCGTTCGTTCTAGGTAGGCCTCTGCCTGAAAGGTGATGGTGATGATACTAAGCTTGGGCATAATAAGCGAGGTGTTGTTGTGCCACCGTTTTTTGGTCGTATAATTGTATGGCGCGTGTTCGAGCTTTCTCTCCTGCTTTTTGATTTTCTAAGCACCACAGAATGCCTTTCGCTAAATCTTCCGGATCAAAGGCTCTTGCCACATAGCCTGTTTGCTGATTCTCAACCATTTCGGGAATCCCGCCTACCTCGAAACCTACACAAGCAGTGCCACAAGCCATGGCTTCCATGATCGTATTCGGTAGATTTTCTTCCAAAGAAGGAGTCACAAACACGTCTGCTGCGGCATAGATGTCGCGCATTTTCGAAGGATCGGTTACCTGCCCAAAACTATGCGATTTCAACGGAAGTTCTTCCGTCATTTCTCCTCCCACGATAAGTAATTCTGTCGTCTTAGGGTCTAAATAAGCTAAGGCCTCTTTCAATAAATGGAAACCTTTCGCTGGGGCATTTACGCGCATGGCGACGAATAAGACGTAATTTTTGTTCGGATCCAATCCTAAATCCGTTGTATTTGGCGAGAAGAATGCTGTGTCGATGGCATTCGGGATAGTCTTAATCGAATACCCCCCTAAAATGCTGCTCTGCTTCGCTCGATTCCCTAACCAGTCACTACACGTGATAATATGAAGGTTTTTATCTTTAAATCCGTTTTTCTTCGCTTCCCATAGGCGATGTGAAAGGTCATTTGGATTCGGATTTTTTAAGAATTTGCAATCCCCACAACTAAGCTGGAAATGTTCGCAAGTTCCACTATGGTGGCATCCACCCGTAAAGGCCCACATATCATGCAAGGTCCAAAAAATAGGTTTGTTCAATCGAGTCAAGGAGGCAATATCATCTACAGACAGAAAGCCAAAATTCACCCAATGCAAATGCAAGATATCAGCTTGCTGGATGAGGGGATGCTTCGAAATGTCACTTCCGAAAATACCCGGATTAAATAGGAATCGGATCGATTTGTCTTTTTCAAATCGTAAGAAAAATAAGCGTTCCGCGATGAATTTCAGCCAAGAAACGAGTCCATTTCCGAACTTAATTGAGTTAGAAGTACTCGCTTTTTCTCTCACCAAATAATCCACTCGATGTCCTTCGCTTTCTAAAGCTACTTTCAATCGTCCCGCTGCTATACCCGCCCCGCCATTGCTGTCGTGGTAGGAAAGTAGGACGATATGTAGCTTTTTATTGGACATTAAGCGAAGATTTCAGCCAGTTTAGCTGCGATACGTTCTGCTGCTTTTCCATCCCAAAGCGGTGGAATGCTTCCTTTCTTCACCTTGCCAGCCAAGATTTCTTTAAGCGCGGCATAGGTTTTCTTTGGGTCTAAATCAGATAATAATTGATTTGTTCCTAAAGTCACCGTAATTGGTCTTTCCGTTGAATCACGGAAGGTCAAGCAGGGAACTCCTAAATAGGTGGTTTCCTCTTGAATACCGCCTGAATCGGTTAAAATCGCAGTGGCATTTGACATCAATTGAATGAATTCTAAATAGCCCAAAGGCTCGGTCATAATCAAGTTTTTGGCCTGATCAAGACGATCCGCGAGCCCAAATTTCTCCATATGTGCCCGTGTTCTCGGGTGAATAGGGAAGATAATCTTCGTGTCTTGACTACTCAATTCGATTAATTCTAGGATAGATTGCAAACCTTTTTCGGTGTCCACGTTCGCAGGGCGGTGCATGGTCATGACGATGTAGTCACTAGTCGCTAGTCGGGAGTCGTTAGTCGATAGTCCTAAGTCTTCTAGTATCGTGGTGGTTTTTGCTTTCTCTTGGTAGCGAACTAAAGAGTCAATCATCACATTTCCTGCGAAGAATACGCGTTCATCCGCCACACCCTCATTTTTCAAATGTTGCATTCCACTTTCCTCCGTCACAAATAGATAATCCGCCACGCTGTCCGTCAAAATACGGTTCAGTTCTTCTGGCATTGTACGGTCGAAGCTACGTAAACCCGCCTCTACGTGAGCCACTTTGATACCCATTTTAATCGCGACTAAAGTACAGGCCAAAGTCGAAGTAACATCCCCCACCACAATAATTAAGTCTGGTTTCTCGGCCTCTACAATTTTCTCAAAAGCCACCATGATTTTCGCCGTCACTTCTGTATGGCTTCCGCCCCCAATCCCAAGGAAAAAATCCGGTTCAGGTAATTCCAATTGAGTGAAAAAGACATCGCTCATTTTCGCATCAAAATGCTGTCCCGTGTGAACTATTTTCGATGTCCAACCGGCTAACTTTTGGATTGCACGATGTAGCGGAGCTACTTTCATGAAATTGGGACGTGCTCCCACGACTTGAATTACTTTCATTTGAAATGATTTCTAAGCTTTAAAGTTACGAAGAAACTTAATAAAGAATAGAGCATAAAGCACAAAGTAGGAAACCCCTTCGGGGAAGAACTCGTGAAACGTAAAATCTCTTTATTCTTTATTCTTTGTGCTTTGTGCTTTGGAGTCCAAAGGACTCCTCGTCGCTCCGCGAAACGCTTCCATATAGTTAGATAGCACCGAATGAATATTAATCTCCTTCTCAATAATCTCCCTCGAACGCTGTCCCATTAAGGTGATTTTTTCTGGCTTTGCGAAAAGCTTCTCAATAACTGACTGCAAGCTAGATAAAGACCCAGATTCAAAATAATGTCCATTATATCCTTCGCGAACGAGGCGTTTTTCGGTTCCATCTGCGACGGAACAAACGACTGGTTTCGAGAAACACATGGCCTCATTGATGGACAAACCACCCATGCCAGCTAGGACATAGATTCCTGATTCGCAGGTGATTTTGCCTAATTCTTTGGGGTCATAGATACCTCCATGAAACTGAATGAAATCGTGGCCCGCAGCCTGCGCCTTCAAAGCTTCCAGTTCTGGACCATCGCCCACAATACTTAATTCCGTCTGTGGGAATTTCGCGCGCAAGGCAATGGCTGCCTCGATCAATAAATCCACCTGCTTCCATTTGACTAAACGCCCAATGTGCAAAAGCCGGAAAGGGTTCGGTTGAATATCTTTTAACTCGTTTGCCGTAGCTAATAAGGCATCCGTATCTGGGGAGTTCGCCGTGATAAATACCTTTTCAGCGGGAACACCATAGCTGCCATGCAGAGCTATTGCCTCGTCTAAATAATTTATATGGGCATCCACCAAATTTGAGAATCGCTTTCTGGTTTCGCGAACAATCAAGAACTTCAAACGAGCCAGTAAAGATGGGTTCGATTGGTGGGCTTGGTTGTTTTCCGTTACTCCGCCTCCCTGTAAATAATAGGAGATGGCATTTTCATAATGGGGTACTTGAAAGGGGATTTCTTTCGAAATAAGCGCCACTTTATGTAGTCTCAAAAAGCGGTACCAGCCCGGATAGAAAACAAATGAGGCTTGGTAGGGCCAGTTGACCATCAAGACGTCTGGTTTTTCTGCCAAAATCAATTCCTTCAGCCCTCTGAAAAACTTCTTCCCATAATAGGTTGTATACTCTTCTCTGCGAAAAACCTTGAATTCAATGCCTTTATCTGAGGTATAGACCCCAGCACCTAAGGTAGCCCCTTTTTCTGTAGGCACCACCACGCAAACCTCCACCCCATAATCGCGTTGCAATTTATTCAGGACTAGGTTATAATAGTGAGGAAGGCCACCGGCCAGGGACATTATTTTCATTTCTTAAACCAATTAATAACTAGCTCGCTGATGTCAGGAGAGAGTTTGAATTTCGTGACCGCGAGGATAAATAATCCTCCGATGGCCGCAGTTCGAACACCCACATTTAAAATCCAGGCAACCAAAGGACTCCCTTCGATAACCGGGATTTGGGAAACCACTAGGTAGATGAGCACACTGACTAGGAGGATGCCTAGTGATCGAAAATCGAAGGGTTGCAAGTCTAATTTCCACCAAATGAAACCGAATTTCAACACATTATAACCCGCTAAAGCGATTAGGGAGGCTAATGCCGCGCCGTTATACGAATACAATGGAATGAGAATCAAATTTCCCACGACTAATCCGATGGCTAAAATGATGTAGAAAATGAGGTCGTATCGGTAGTATTTCGAGTTGATTAATACTTCAGAATTTAAGCCCGTTCCCATGTCGATAATCTTGCTTAATCCGACCATTAGCACTACCCAGCGACCAGCTTCGTAGATTTCATGGCGCGGGATAATCGTATAAATGAAGTCCAAATTACACCAGATCAACAGAAAAAGGACGCAACCGATGAGGAGGAGGTTGAGGGAGGATTTTTGGTAAATATCCTGAATATTTTCGCGGTCATTTCGGTTCCAGGCCTGCGCTAAAATAGGTGCTGCAATCGCTGCAATCACGTTTCTAGGAATGGAAATCATAATGGCCATCCGGGAATTAATGTCAAAAATCGCAGTCGTTCCTAGGCCCCCCATGTAGGCAGGTAACATCACCTTTTCAATGTGCTGAATCAACGTAAAACTCGCACCAGCCAAAATCACCCACCCCCCATAGGACAACATTTCCTTGAAAATCGGAGTGCGTAAAAATGAGAAATCTACTTTGGTATAAAAGCGCTTTAACTGCTTGATATAGGCTAATAAACCGGCGACTGCTACCACATAAGAAAGGGTAATAGCTAAAATGAGTTGATTAAAGGTCAAATAACCGAAGGCAAAAGCGATGACTAAAACCCCATTAGAGACCCGCAAATACAATTCTCGAATGATGGCAGGCACCACAATGCGCAAATGCACCCGGGCATAGGCCTCCAGCACGCTCATGTATAAATAACTAGCCGTCAGCGGGATGATGTAGTAAAAATAGGCCGGTAATAAGGGGGAATTCGTGTTGTAAATTTCGAAAAAGACCGGCTTTAGTGCAAGATAGCCTAGCACAAAAAGACTCAATCCGAATAGTGGGGCCACTAATAAAAAGGTGAAAAAGCCCTTGTGGCCATTCGCTGGATCATCGAAATGCGGAAAAAAACGAACGGCAATGTGCGGAATTCCCAGTTGGGTAAACGAAGCGAAAATGAGCGGAATGCTCACTAAGGCACCGGCAATTAATCCGACTTGCTCTTGTGAAAGAAACTTATTGTACAGGAAGATCACATTAAATGTCCCGATCGCTGTCCCCAAATAGGTAACGATAGAGCCCTTTAAACTTTGTCGGATGACGATCCCCATGCCTTGTTTTGAATGTAATTTACAAAAATACGATTTTGCGGGGCATTCTTTATACGAGGAGGCCTTTGATTTTAGCCGACAGCTTTACCACGTCATAATGCGCTTCCATGTGTTCTCTCGCGGCGACACCCATTAGGCGTGTCTTTTTTAGATCTCTTGCCAAGTCCTTCAGCGCAGAAGCCATTCCCTCCACATCGTGCTCATCCACTAAAAGTCCTGTTTTCCCTTCCACAACAGCGTCCGGAATGCCTGCATGCCGCGTTGAACAAATAGCTAATCCACAAGCGGAGGCTTCTAGAATGGCTACCGGAGTTCCCTCTGAATCCCCGCTAGGTGTTAAAACGGAATGCTGAATAAATACATTGGATTCTTGCAACAAAGGCAAATAATCGGACTGTCCCATGGCGCCTAAGAAATGGATGTTGCTGGAAAGCCCGTGAGCGGTAACATATTCCTTTGCTTCTTCCCAAAGAGGTCCATCTCCCACCATGCGTAATTGAGCATCAGGAAAATCCTGTAGTAAAATCTCGAACGCTTTAATACTTTTTAAGGAACCTTTCTTCTCTGCAAAACGAGCCACCGAAATGACATTAAATCCTTCGCGCGAAGTTCCAGGCGTAAACCTGGACACATCCACCCCACACGGAATCACATGTAAATTAGGCAAAGGACCCGCAATGGCTTCCAAGTTTGCCCGCATGGATTCTGCCACACAGATGATGGCTTTTGCCCGTGGCAAATAGGTCGCGTAACGGGAACCATAGGTGTCGAGTGTTTTCTTTTCTGCTGCATCGAAGCCGAGAAAAACGACGGAATAGGGGATGCCCTCAGCCGCGCATGCTTCATAGATATTGGCACCTAAAGGTCCATAATTCGCTAGGAAGGCGTCTATTTTCTGTTCGCGTAAAAAACGCTGGAGGTAATACGTGTAAATTTTCTGGTAAAGTCCCGGTAGCGCACGTCGTAGAACGCCTCTCACAGCTAGTATCGAAAAGGGAATGGGGTAAATGGAACCACCACCTTTCAGACGGCTGGGTTGCCATCCCTCGTATAACACATCGACAGGTTCTAATTGGTTGATTTGCTCCTCGATGAAAGTCTCGGAATAAGAAAAGAAATTAGAGCGGGCAATGATTAAACGCATTCAGGGCTGATTTTTAATCTAAAACCGAAATTAGCTAAATTTTTCGGCTATTTTTACAGCAAATACGCGTCATGGAGAAAAATTTAGTCGTAGGTGGGAGTGGTTTTTTGGGGCTAAACTGGCTGGAATATTTGCAGCAGCAGGGTTCCGAAAATGAGGTCGTTGTTTTCGCGCACGAGAAACCTGAGGGGGTCGAGTTCCCTCCTTTTGTTACGTTTGTGGCGGGGGATTATGCGGATGCGCAGGCTTTGGACGACTTATTTACAAAGCATTCTTTTGATCGCGTATTTCATTTCGCGTCTTCGATTATTCCCGCGATTTCCTCCGAAAATATTCGTCAAGATATCGAATCTAATTTATTGCCTACCATCGGTTTGATGGAGATGATGAAGAAACACCAAGTTTCAAAGTTACTTTATCTGTCTACGGGCGGGGCCGTTTACGGAAACGTCAATCAGGAAAAAGTGCCCGAAGACTATCCCTGCAAGCCTATTTCTTCCTACGGAATTATCAAGCTGGCCGTGGAGCATTACATCGAATTGTATGCGAAATTATACCAGATTGATTACTTGATTTTGCGTTTGTCGAATCCTTTTGGTTCGTTTCACCGTTCTCCTAAACAAGGGGTGATTAACATTGCGGTGAGAAAGGCGTTGAAAGGGGAGGTGATGACGGTTTGGGGCGATGGGTCGCAAGCGAAGGATTATATTTATGCAGGCGATATTGGCCATGCGATGGCAGGGTTGATCAAGGCCGGGGTGAAAAATGAGACCATCAATGTGGGCTCGGGAGAGTCGCTGACCTTGCAAACGATTATCGAACGTATTCAAGCGAAACTACCCGCATTCCAAGTTGAGTACAAAGAGGCTAAGGTGACGGATGTGCAAAAGATCTGCTTAGATACCTCGAAATTAGCCGCACTCGTAAATTGGGCCCCAATGCAATTTGATCAAGCCTTAGAAGCTACCATCGCTTACGAAAAAGCTAGACTTTCTTAGCCACTAACACAAATGTGCAGGCATCTTCATTGCGGGATTTCGCCGTGATGATTTTGTCGAAAAAGATAATCAAGGGTTGTAGGATCAAGGACAAGATAAAGCGCAAGGGTTTTGGCAGTTTAAATAGTAAACCATCCTGAAATAGTTGCAATCCCATCGCGGAGCGGCCTAAAATTCCTTCAAAATAAACCACCTCGAATCCTGCTTCGGTTACGATCTTCTTCAATCCCGTCGATGTCCAACGCCAAAAATCCGTCGGATCCGGATGGAACATCCAATAGCCGTGCGTAGATAAAATCAATTTGCCTTCTTTTTCTAAAATGCGGTGTGCCTCTTTTAGGTAGGCTTTCGGATCTTCTACATGTTCTAAAACCTGCGTCGATAGTACGAAACCGACGCTTTCTTCGGGCATATCAATGATGCCGGCTGGATCGACTACCACGTCTGCTTTCGTGTTATAAGCTAAATCTAAACCGATGTATTGCTCCACAAAAGGCTTGAACAAAGGTTCGTAAGGCTTATTTCCGCAACCATAATCCGCCAATAATTGATGCGGGGAATTGCGCACATAAAGGGAAATTACACGTTCGAGCTGTTTACGAAGCTGAATTAAATAATAATAACGTGCGGACATGCGCCCCGTAATTTTAGGGTATAATCGTTCGATTCCAGCTTCTCTACTTTCCATGATTCAGGCGTTTGTACTCGATTAACGAGTTTTTATACTCAATAAAATCCGCAGATTGTTTCAGGTATTTTCTAAATAAGTGGTACTTTTTTTCACGATAAGAAATACGAGCGAGTCCCAGATAAGCGAGACCTCTGATGTCTTTCGTGAGGCGTTCTTCAAAAGGGAAATGGATCGATTTTGCATACCAATACTCCGCTTTTCGTAAGTCTTTTCTTTCTACTTCCTCCCGCATACCACGAAGGGTACAGGCCGCGCCCGAATAATAGGGTGATTTTAAAGCCTCCATTTTGTCGATAAAGGGTTCAGCTTCTTCGAATTTGCCAGCTAGGGTAAGCAATTCAGCCCGCTGGAGTAGATACCAGTGGTTGTTTGGGAAGTTTTCGCTGAGGATTTGATTGTAGGCTAAAGCCCGCAAAGGGTTGCCTTCGTATTTGTTTTGGACATATCCCATATAGAAAAGGGATTCATTCTTTACGAAAGTGGTTTTACGCGTTCCTGCCTCTAGTTGGTTTAATCCCAGGCGTTTATTGCCATCCTGAAATAGAAACATGAAGGGTTTTAATACCGGGTGTAATTCGGGATAGGCAACGCTGTAATAGTTGTACATCCCTGTTGAATAAAGAAACTCTGGCTGTTTTTCTGTGTTTTGCAAACCGATTTTCAAGAAGCTGTAAGCCTTCTTGGCATAGGAAACGACCTTCATGAAATTCTGTTCGTCCGCCTCATAAGCTGCTAAAAAACCGAGCGAAGCCGTGCAAAAGAAGGAGGCTTCTAGGTTAGTCTCATCTTCATCATATTGTTGTTGAGCTAACTCGTAGGCCTTTTCTAAGTGGGTTAAATAGAGGCGACTTTGGGCTGGATGATCTTTTAGCGGAAAATACTGTTGCTCCCATTGCATCGCTAATAACAAATAGGGTGCTGGGTGGCGGGGGTATTTCGCTTTCATGGAATTGAAAATGGCCGTCGACTCTTTGAAATCGTATTGGTATAAATTCGTGAGGCCTAGGGTAATCTGTGCTTTCGACACCGGATCCTGTAAAAGCTGTGCTTTCAAAGTCGATGCAAAAAGGAGTAGGAGAAAAATGGCCCGAATCATGAGAAATGTTTACCGCGCAAATTTAGTTAAGCTATGTGGTTTTTGGGTCGATTTTTTTACTTTTGTTTATAATCCCTAAGACATGATTTCATTCGAACAATTTACCCTCGCAAACGGCCTTCAAGTAATCGTGCATGAAGATTCGGCAACGACGATGGCGGTGGTAGACGTGATCTACAATGTAGGCTCACGGGATGAGGACGAGAATCTGACGGGATTTGCGCATTTATTTGAGCACCTAATGTTCGGTGGCTCAGAAAATATTCCCTCGTTCGATACCCCTTTACAAAAGGTAGGTGGCGAAAATAATGCCTTTACGACCCCTGACTTAACGAATTACTATATTTCGGTTCCAGCCCAAAACATCGAAACCGCTTTTTGGCTTGAATCGGATCGCATGAAGCAATTAGCTTTTCATACGCAAAGTTTAGAGACGCAGCGCAAAGTGGTGATCGAGGAATTTAAACAACGCTATTTGAATCAGCCCTATGGCGATGTTTGGTTGAAATTTAGACCGTTGATTTATACGAAACATCCCTACCGCTGGCCCACCATCGGAGCAGGAATTCAGCATATTGAGGAAGCCAAAATGGAAGATGTAAAAGCCTTCTTCCAGAAACATTACGTACCTAGTAATGCGGTGCTCGTGGTGGCGGGTCGAGTGAAACTCTCAGAAGTAAAAGCCCTCGCTGAGAAATGGTTTGGCCCTATCGCCTCAGGTGTTAAACCTGTTCGTCATTTACCGCAAGAGCCTGAGCAACAAGAGGACCGTACAATGGAAATCGTGGCAGATGTACCTGCGAATCGGATTTACAAGGCATATCGTGTCGTGGGGCGCTATGAACCGGGATATCATGCGATTGATTTAATGGCCGATTTGCTCGGCAGAGGGGAGTCCTCTTATCTCTATGAGCATTTAGTGCAAAAGCAACGTCTTTTCGATACGATAGGTACTTACCAAACAAGTTCCATAGATCCAGGTCTTTTAATCGTCCAAGGGCAGGTAAGTGATGAGGTGGAAATTGAAAAAGCGGAGGCTGCTTTAGAGAAGGCCATCTACGATTTCGCCAAGTCGCAGATCTCTGAAAAGGATTTGCAGATGGTGAAAAATCAATCCGAGGCGAGCTTAGTTTTCGGGGAGGTAGAAGTCTTAAATCGCGCGATGAATTTAGCCATGGCGGCGAACGCTGGTGATGCTAATTTAGTAAATACGGAGGCTGCGAAAATAGAACAAGTTCAGCAAGAGGAAGTGCAAAAATGGGCTCAACACTTGTTTATCGAAGGGAAAACGAATACCTTATACTATAAAAAAATAGCCAAATGAAAATTCGCGTAGGACAAGGATATGATGTGCATCGCTGGGTAGAGGGCAGACCTTGTATCCTAGGAGGTGTGGAGATTCCGTCAGATAAAGGACCTCTAGGTCATTCAGATGCGGATGTGGTGTGTCACGTTTTGTGCGATGCACTATTAGGTGCCGCAAATATGCGCAATATCGGCTACCATTTTTCAGATAAGGATCCCATGTGGAAGGGCGTTGCCTCGACACTCTTATTGAAAAAAGTGATGGAAATGATTCGCGAAGCCGGCTGGGAATTAGCGAATGCGGATGTGACGGTGATTCTAGATCAACCGAAATTAAACCCAATCATCCCGGCTATTAAAGATAATTTAGCGCTTGTGATGGGCGTGGAGGTAGACCAAATTTCGGTCAAAGCCACCACTTCTGAGGGTCTGGGTTTTGTGGGAAGATCAGAAGGGATTTCTGCCATGGCAGTTGCCTTGATACAAAAGGATTAAGATGCAGATAGATTTAGAAAAGGAACGTTTAGAGATTTTGAAACGCTACCGCAAATTACTGCGGACAGCGAAGCCTTTTTTAAAGGATGATGATGCGAAGCAAATCAAGAAAGCCTTCTTGATCTCTGCGGAGGCTCATAAAGAGATGCGCCGTAAATCGGGCGAACCCTATATCTACCATCCGTTAGCCGTAGCCCAGATTTGTGTAGAGGAAATTGGATTAGGCACCACGTCGATTATATCCGCTTTATTGCATGATGTGGTTGAGGATACGGATACGACTTTGGCCGATATTGAAAAACAATTCAATCCTAAAATCGCCTCCATTATCGATGGCTTGACGAAGATCGCGGGAACATTCGAATATGGAACTTCGCAACAAGCGGAGAATTTCCGGAAGATGCTATTGACGCTATCTGATGACATTCGGGTAATCCTAATCAAACTCGCAGATCGCTTGCACAACATGCGTACGCTGACGAGTATGGCCAAAGAAAAGCAGTTGAAAATCGCCTCAGAAACGATCTATTTATATGCTCCTTTAGCCCATCGCCTCGGTTTGAATGCCATTAAAACGGAGCTAGAAGATTTAGGTCTAAAGCACACGGAGCCAGAAGCTTACAAAGAAATTGCCGATAAGCTGAATGAAAACAAACGGATTCGGGAAGGCTTTGTAGATAATTTTATCAAGCCCATTAAAAAGACCTTGGATGAGCGCGGTCTGAATTATAGCATTAAAGGCCGTCCCAAATCCATCTTTTCCATTTACAATAAAATCAAAAAAGGGAATACCCCTTTTGAGAAAATATACGATCTTTTTGCGGTGCGTGTCGTGTTAGATGTGCCGGTCGAAAGAGAGAAATCAGATTGCTGGGAGGTATATTCCGTCGTGACAGATCATTACCGCCCTAACCCGAGTCGCTTGAAAGACTGGGTATCTACCCCAAAATCAAATGGTTACGAATCTTTGCACACCACGGTGATGAGCAAACCTTTTGCGCATGACAAAGAAGGTCGTTGGGTGGAGGTGCAAATTCGTTCGAAACGCATGGATGAGATTGCGGAGAAAGGGGTGGCGGCACACTTTAAATACAAAGGCACGGATACGCGGACGAGCGAGGCTTTCGAATCTTGGTTATCCCAGGTGCGCGAGGCGATCGAAGCCAATGACAAGAGCCAGTCTGCCGTGGAATTAGTGGAGGATATCAAGAACTCCCTGTACCATGAAGAGGTTTTTGTTTTTAGTCCAAAAGGGAAGTTGATTGTATTGCAATCCGGCGCTACGGCTTTGGACTTCGCATTCGAGATTCACTCGGAGGTAGGTGCCCGCTGTATTGGGGCGAAAGTGGGAGGTAAATTAGTTCCTCTATCACACAAATTGCAGAATGGGGATCAGATCGAAATCTTGACTTCGTCGAAGCAAAAGCCATCCGAAGATTGGTTGCGCATCGTTTTTACCACGAAGGCGAAAGCGCAAATTAAGAATTACATCAAGGAGGAGAACAAGTCCCACTTGATAAAAGGCCGCGATTTAATCGAGCAAAGACTGAAGCATTTAGGTTATCCGATCTTGTCTTTAGAGATTACGAATCAGTTGCGCGCCTATTTTAATGCCAAAGATGCAAACGATTTATTCTACCGTTTTGGCAAGGCCTACATCAACATTGATCAACTAAAACACTGGAAGTTAGATCGGGAATTACACGAGCGAAAGCAGGCAGAGAAAGCGATTCAAGCACCGATTACCGATGGCAAATCCTTCAAAAAGGAGATGCAACAATACCACAAGGAGCGTAAGGAATCGGATACGCTGTTAATCGGTGAAGATATGGATAAGGTGGATTATACGCTGGCGAAGTGTTGTAATCCAATCTCAGGAGATGAAGTGTTCGGATTTGTGACCATCAATGAGGGGATCAAAATTCACCGCGCCGCGTGCCCTAACTCGCCAGAATTACTTTCTCGTCACGGGGATCGCGTAATCAAAGCCCAGTGGACCTCCCAAATCGCCATGTCTTTTGTGGTTGATTTAATCATCCGAGGTATCGACCGCGTAGGTTTAGTCAATGACGTAACGCGCTTGATTTCAGAGAAGTTGCAAGTGAACATAACGGCCTTGACGATCGGGGTGAAAGATGGATTATTTGAAGGTCAAATTTCACTTATGGTACAAGACACAGCGCACCTAGATAACCTAAGTGCTGAAATGGAACAAGTTCCAGGTGTAATCGAAGTAGAGCGGAAAGTTTCTTAGTTTATGTCGGTTATTTTTGCTTATTTTACGTCGTTTTTTTTCCATAAATGTCCCAAGAATTAGATAAACTAGATTCAGTAAAAAAGATCTTCACTGCCTACCTGGAAAACAAGGGTTTGCGGAAGACTCCGGAGCGCTTTGCGATCCTGGAAGAGATCTATTTACGGGACGATCACTTCGATGTGGAGGAGTTGTATATCTCCATGAAAAACAAGAAATACCAAGTCTCTAGAGCTACGGTTTACAACACTCTCGATGTATTAGTGGAATGCGATTTAGTGGTAAAACATCAGTTTGGTCGCAATCAAGCACAATTCGAGAAGTCCTACGGACGTCGGCAACACGATCATTTAATCTGTACCGATTGCCACAAAGTGACCGAATTTTGTGATCCTCGAGTGCAGACTATCCAAAGTTTAGTAGGTGAAATGTTGCAATTCAATGTGATGCACCATTCCCTTATTTTTTACGGCTCTTGCACGAATAAGAATTGTGAGCATAGAGCGAATTATCAAGCAAGAAATCAAGAATAAAACAATATTATGGCAGTTGATGTATTATTAGGCTTACAATGGGGTGATGAGGGGAAAGGAAAGATCGTAGACGTTCTAGCACCGAAGTATCAAGTAGTAGCTCGTTTTCAAGGAGGACCTAACGCCGGTCACACCTTAGAATTCGACGGTTTTAAGCACGTTTTGCATCAAATTCCATCCGGAATTTTCCGCCAAGAAGTTCAAAATATCATCGGTAACGGTGTCGTTTTAGACCCCATCATCTTCAAAAAAGAGATCGATGGCTTAGCGCATTTCAACCTAGATCTTCGCAAGAATTTAGAAATTTCTAAAAAGGCATCGATCATCTTACCTACGCACCGTTTATTAGACGCGGCTTACGAAAAGTCAAAAGGCGATGCGAAAATTGGATCTACCTTAAAAGGGATTGGACCTACTTACACAGACAAAATCTCGCGTCAGGGATTACGTGTAGGGGATATGATTTCACCTGATTTTTCTGCCAAATACAAAGCTTTAGTCGATCGCCACAAAGCGATTTTGGACGTCTATAAATTCGAATATGATTTAGCGGCGGCTGAGAAGGAGTTCTTCGAGGCGGTTGCTTTCATGAAAGAGTTCCACTTAGTGGATTCAGAATACTCCGTGAACCACGCCATCAACGCGGGTAAAACTATTTTAGCGGAAGGAGCTCAAGGGTCACTTCTTGATGTGGACTTTGGTTCTTATCCTTTCGTAACTTCTTCTAACACGATCACCGCAGGTGCTTGTACCGGTTTAGGTGTGGCACCTAAGAACATCGGTGAGGTTTTTGGAATCTTCAAAGCGTACGCAACACGCGTAGGTTCAGGTCCATTCCCAACGGAATTAGAAGATGAAGTAGGCGAGAGAATGCGTGTGGAAGGCCGTGAGTTCGGTTCTACGACAGGTCGTCCGCGCCGTTGTGGTTGGATTGATTTACCTGCCTTGAAATACGCAATGATGATCAATGGGGTAACTCAATTGATTATGATGAAGGCAGACGTCTTGAATATCTTTGACGAGATTCAAGTATGTACCGCTTACGAAATGCCAGATGGCACCATCACCGACCAAATCCCTTTCGAAATCACCGATATCAAAGTGAAGCCGGTATACGAAACCTTGAAAGGTTGGGCTTGTAGCCTAGAAGGCATGCGCGACTTTAACGAGTTGCCAGTGGAGCTTGCAGACTACATCAAATTCTTAGAAAAGCACTTGAACTTACCTATTAACTTCATCTCGACAGGTCCAGACCGCGAGGCATGTGTGTTAAGAGGTTCTCTAGCATAAACAAATGGAAGGGGTTTCTTTAGCTGATTTGTACAAGTTCGACGAGATCTATTGGGTCCCGCAGGATAAGACTGAATCCCAGCTAGCAGAAACCCCGGCTATTGAAGTCGCTTCTGACACAATCGCGGAGGTTAAGTCTAAGATTTCTACTCCTTGGGTCGTTGTAGGCCAAATCGCCGATGCCGAACTCTCCCGCCTTAAACTTATTTTTTCTGCTCCTCCTTTAGTATTAGGACCCACCGATTGGTCTGTGTATACTCCATCGGAGGAAGAACCAAGTCTTTCTGAATTCTTAAAAGACACTAGCGCTCAGCGTTATATCTTCATAGGTCAACAACCAGCCGCTTGGCAAGGCGAACTGCCTACGACGGAGATCGAAAAGGTTGAATCAAAAATTGTCTATTTCTTCCCTCGCTATATTTCGTCGTTAACGGATGCGGAGAAGACGCTGAAGATGGCGTTTTGGAATGCGTTAAAAGAAATGAAAGCATAGAGCACAAAGTATAAAGCACAAAGTAGGAATCGCCGAAGGCGATGGAATTGTGAAATGTTTAAAGCACAAAGCATAAAGAATAAAGGTTGAATCAAAAAAGCGGCAATTGCCGCTTTTTTGATGATTATAGAAATATTTCTGAATGTATCCCCGATAGGGGATTCCAACTTTATTCTTTGTGCTTTATGCTTTGTGATCTAGACTCATCCTCGCTAGCGGACTCACATCCTGCCCACAAAATTCTCTCGCTTCTGCTTTGAAATGTCCAGCCATGGCGATCATGCCCGCGTTATCGGTGCAATAACTGAAGGCTGGAATGAATACTTCCCAACCCATTTCTGTGCCCATTTCTGTTAAGCGAGTGCGCAAGCCGGAGTTCGCGGAAACGCCACCGGCGATGGCGATTTGCATACAATTCATCTCCTTCATAGCCTTCTTCGTTTTGCGAAGGAGCATGTCGATGAGAGATTTTTGAACGGAGGCGCAGATGTCTGCTTTGTTTTCTTCGATGAAGTTTGGGTTATTTTTGACTTCTTTTTGGAGGAAGTAGAGGATGGCGGTTTTGATGCCGGAAAAGCTGAAGTTTAGGCCGGGCATTTCACCTAATGAGAAGGGGAATCGGTCGGGGTTCCCTTCTTTGGCCAACTTATCAATCAATGGGCCACCTGGGTAAGGAAGTCCGATCAGCTTCGCCGTCTTGTCGAAAGCCTCGCCTACCGCATCGTCCTGCGTTTCGCCGATGACCTCCATGTCGAGGGCGGATTTCACCCAAACTAATTGGGTGTGACCACCACTGACGGTCAGGCAAAGGAAAGGGAAAGAGGGTTTCGGATCCTCAATAAAATGCGCCAAAACGTGCGCCTGCATATGATTCACCTCGATTAACGGAATATTCAGACTAAGCGCCAAAGACTTCGCAAACGAGGTGCCGATTAATAAAGCTCCTAAAAGCCCAGGGCCCCTTGTGAAGGCAATGGCATTCAGTTCATTTTTGTTTATATTTGCTTTTTGCAGGGCCTCTGTCACTACAGGGATGATCGATTTTTGATGAGCTCTGCTGGCTAATTCGGGAACAACGCCTCCCCACTCGGTGTGGATGAGTTGAGTCGAGATGATATTGGACTTCAAAACGCCGTCCACCATCACGGCAGCCGAAGTTTCATCGCAAGAAGATTCAATAGCCAGTAGCTTCATAAAAATAGAATTCTGCGCAAAAATACGGCAATATGGTCAAATATCTCAAAATCTTCGTCAAAACAATCCTCTACGGATTGCTGGGGATTTTTTTGTTGATTTTTGCAGCCATTCTTCTGCTCAGAGCCCCCATCAATCAGACCTTATTAGCAAATTATTTAGCACCTAAAGTGGAAAAGGCGATCGGATACCCCGTCAAGATGAAGGGGATACAAATCAAATTTTTCGATGAATTAAGTGTCTACGATTTGGAGGTAAAAGACCCCTGGGGCGCGAAAATGATCCAAATCGAACAGTTAGATGTTAATTTTAGCATCTCCCATTTATTCCTACAACCTGGTAAACCAAGCCTAGATTATACACGTTTAACACGTCCGAATGTCCATCTGATTTTTGAAAAAAAGACAGGTAAAATGAACATTGAAGAGTTTATTATTCGACTAGAAAACTGGATTACAGGAGGCGTCAAAACGGTGAAAAAAGGTCCTTCTTCCATTTTTACCATACCGGAAGCGGAGGTAATTGATGGCTCTTTCTCACTCGATGATAACACGAGAAAGAGTGAAGCAACCCGCCGTCACTTCGATATTTCCCACTTTACACTAGGGAAGGTCTATTCGAAAGTCAAGAATTTCTACATTAAGAATGATACGCTTGGACTACAGGCCATAGGGCTAAGAACGAAGGATCCTTTGACTGGGTTCGATGTGAAAAGTCTGAATACTGTTTTCATGATTTCGGATCGCCAGATGCGTTTTGATCAATTGGATTTGCGCTTTAATGATTCCCGCGTCACACGGAAATTCGTGGTGAATTACCGTGATATGAGCTCGATGACACGTTGGATTACAGACGTAGACATGCAAGCGGACTTTAATGGAGCCTTAGTTAAAGGGGAGGATTTAGGCCGATTTGTAGAGGCGATGTACGAATACAAAGGCATGTATCGCTTGAAGGGAGCCCTTAGTGGTACGGTGGCGAAATTGAATTTGAAGAAATTTGAATTAGGCTTTGGGGCGAAGAGTGTTTTGAGGGGAGATTTTGGTTTTAAGGGACTACCTGATGTGGACAAGACAGACATGGATTTCACGATGAGATCGTCTCTTTTTTATCCCGAAGATTTAGGTAATTACATCACGAAGTCTGCGGCAGAAAACATGGTTATTCTAGGTCCTGTGGCTTTTGATGGTTTGTTCAAGGGGAATAATACGGTGTTTAGAACGGCCGGAAAATTAAAGACGGGTTTGGGTTATGTGGAGGCAGATGTCAAGATGAATCTGAAAGATTCGATGGCTTTTTCTCGCTATGACGGGAAGATCAAATTGCAAAAGTTTAAGTTAGGTAAGTTGTTAGGAATGGAGTCTATTCTGGGGACTTTGGATGCAGAAGGGGAATTGAAAGGCAATGGCTTTGCGAAGAAATCGGCTAATATCGACTTTGATGGGAAGATCTCAGAGATCTATTTTAATCAGTATTTATACCACAAGATTGCCTTGAAAGGCAATTTTCAGAAGCAATTATTCAAGGGTGAAGTGGTCGCTAAAGATACCAATTTAGTGGGCACGATGAGCGGTTTAATTGACCTTCGGGGAGCGAAACCGGTATACAAAATGCAGGGAGAAATCACCCACTCAAACTTGCACACTATTCGTTTGATGGATCCTCAGGTCAGCTTGTCTACCGATTTTGAATTGGATTTCAAGGGTGATCGGTTTGATGATTTAGAGGGTCGGACGGTTTTCTATAATTCGAAATTGCGTACCCCGAATAAGCCGGACTTGCATGTCGAGTTAGTTACCCTCACTTCTGAGAATGGACCGGGTCAGAAACGTCATTATAAGTTGACGTCCGATTTAATTTCCGCAGAAATAAGTGGTGAGTTTACCCCTAGTATTTTACAAGCTCACTTACGTCAAGTTGCTGAGGAATATGCGCTGTATTTCCAAAAAGGGTCAGACGAGCGTTGGGGTTATTATGCGACTCGGAAACACGAAATTGACACTAAATACAAGGCCGATTTTACGGTGATTTGCCACCGGGCAGACCCTATTTTAGCTCGCTTTTTCCCTTCTGTTCAGATCGGCGAGAACACGGTTTTCTCCGGTAATATTTCGAAAGGACGTACGCTTTCACTCAGTTTAGAGGCCTATCCGGATACTTTGGTTTTGGGCGGTTACCACTTTTATCAATCCGTATTTTCTTTCCAAAGTTCTAAATTCTTAGGTGCTCCTGAGGTTTCCTCTAGTCTCGTTTTTACATCTCGTAAGCAGCAATTAAACTTTTTGACGCCTACAGAGAATTTCAAGTTGGATGCCCTTTGGGATCAAGATCGGATCAATTTTGGTCTAGATTTTAAACAACAAGGAGAAGAGAATTTAGCCCATTTAGCAGGAGCTTGGAACTTCGAAGACGAGGGTTTATCACTGAAATTTAAGGATACGTATTTCCGGATTTTAGGCCAAGACTGGGCAATGGATCCAGCCAATAAAATCACCATTCAGGGGCAGGAATGGAAGGCGGATCGGGTTGTGGTTTCGAATCAAAACCAGTCGATTTCCTTGCAAGGAAGTCTTTCAACAGACACGACAGAGACCATTAAATTACGGGCAAATCACTTTCAATTGTCTACCCTAAAACCGTTGTTTTCCACGAAGACACAAGGGGAGTTAAATGGAGAAATAGCCATTCAAGATTGGTATAACCACACGCGTTTAGATTCCTGGTTATTAGTGGATTCCTTGCGATTGAATACCTTTTTTATCGGAAACTTACAGGGCGTAGGAACCTATCTCGCAGATGAAAAAGCGATGGATTTGAATTTGAATTTGAACCGTTTGGGTGAGTCCGTAATGTCTCTAACTGGGGCTTACAAGCCTTTCGAGGAGGACCAAAAACTGAACATAAAAGCGGAATTGAATCAGACGGATTTGCAGATTTTGGAACCCTTTACTTCTGGTATTTTCTCTAATTTGAAAGGGTCGGCTTCTGGAAATTTACACATCGGAGGCTTCCCTACGAAGCCTGAAATTACGGGAGATATGGTGTTTTCCAAGGCTGGTGCGGTATTTGATTATTTGAAAACAAGCATGTCTGTTTCGGATACGGTAAACTTTACGCCGAGGCATATTACTGCGAAAAATTGGACTGTGGTAGACCCGGAAGGTAATAAAGCCTTAGTGAATACAAGTTTGTACTTTCCGGAGGGCAAGCCCTTTGAACTGGACATTCAAGCTAATTTAGATCATTATAAATTGTTGAACACGACACGTGAACCTAATTCGATTTACTATGGATTAGGCTATGCCACGGGACCTATGCGTGTTTCGGGTACAGTCGATAATTTATTGGTTTCGGCAGACCTGAAATCAGAAAAAGGGACGCGTTTGTTTATCCCGTTGGACCGAGAAGAGGATGTGACGCAGGGAGAGGATTATTCATTTGTATCGGAATTGAATACCTTGAATATCGACCAAAATCTATCCACCGTCTCCTCTAAATTACAAGAGGATGGTATCACCTTAGACCTGCGTTTAGCCTTAACACCTGAGGCCTATGGTGAGGTGCAGTTTGATGCGAAAAAAGGGGATGTGATGCGGATGTATGGATCGGGAGCGATTAAGATGAATTTGGACAAAAAAGGAGCCTTTAAAATGGTGGGTGATTATGCCATCGATCAAGGGGATTATACCTTCACGCTTCAAAACTTGATTAACAAGAAGTTTGCGATTCAACGCGGATCCAAGATCACTTGGACTGGAGACCCACTGGAAGCTAACGTCAATATTAAGGCGATTTACACCCAATATGCGTCTCTATTTCCTATCCTTTTAGACACGACGAATAAGGGAAATATGCCGGAATTTAAGAGGAGATATCCGGTGGATGTGACGATTAGTTTACAAGATCGCTTAATGTCGCCTACGGTTAATTTTGATATTGGAATTCGGGATTACCCGAAAGATATGACGTTGAATGGGGCAGTTACAGCCTTCGCAAATCGCATCAAAACGGATGATCAAGAGTTAACACGGCAGGTGAGTAACCTCTTGCTTTTTGGACAGCTGGTTTCTCCCTTCGGTGGAAGTGGTATAGCCTTAGGGAATTTAATGGGTAATTTCACCGAAATGCTTTCGAATCAGTTAAGTAATTTGGCCTCCAAAATCAATAAAGATTTAGACATTTCTGTGTCCTTAGGCGGGGGAATTTTGAATCAAGATATCTTGTCGAACCTACAGTTGCGGGCATCCTACAATTTTAATGATCGACTGCGCATTACGCGAAGTGGTGGATTTACGGATGCCAGAAATCAAACGAGTCCGCAGATCTTATTAGGGGATTGGGCATTGGAATGGTTTGTGCGTCCGGACGGAAGTCTACGCCTAAAGACCTATAATCGCAACGTCCAAACGACGATCTTAGGCTCCTTCAACTCCTACCAAATCAACCAAACCCTAGGGGCTAGTTTATTGTACAATAAAGGATTTAACACCTTCTTTTGGCAGAAGAAGAAATAAAAAAAGGCCACCCTTTCGGATGGCCTCTTCTGAAATTATTATAGGTAATTATTTTACCTCAAATGCACCCGTTCCGATTTGGAAACCTTCTGCATATAATTCTACTGAATATTTACCTGGCTTGTACGCAACACCACCACGAGGGTAAGTTACCGCAACTGTTTGGCTATCATTTGTGTATTCGAATGTTTGCTTAGCTGTATAAGTCAATTCTTTTCCGTTGATGCTGATACGACCAGAACCGATCGCTTCATCTGATAAAGTAGCGCCTTCGCCATCGATCACTCGTACGTAAACTGTCTTGTTTTCTAATTTCGTGATTGGGTTCGTCGCTAAGCTAAATACTACTTTTAACTTCTCGATTTTCTTTCCGTTCAAACGAGAACGTTCTGTTTCTTTCCCTTTTGCGTTAACAGCTAACACTTTCAAGTTTTGCGCTTTTAAAGCGGCAGCGATGCTCACTTTACGTGCTAATTCTTTGTTGCGTTGGCTTACAGAAGAAAGCGTATCGTTCAACGTTTGGTTCTGCGATTTTAAACCAGAGTTCTCTGTGTTCAAGGTGGCGTTTTGCGTTGTTAACGTTTGGTTGCTTTCTGTTAAGATGCCGTTTTGCTTCTTTAATTCAACGATTTCACCATCTTTAGTTGTCAATACCGCGTTGTATTCCTTGATCTTAGCTTCGTAAGAGGCGATAGTCGCGTGGTTTGAATTCTTTAAAGAGGCTTTGTCTTGCTCTAATTGAACTTTTAATGCTTCTAAATCAGCTACTTGACCGCCTAAAGATTTGATCTCTGCGATTTTAGCATCTAATTGAGTAGAAATCGAGTCCAAAGAAGAACGTGTATTAGCTAATTCAGTTGCTTTTTCCTCGATTTGTGTAGCTTGATCTTTCGTCGTTTGGTACGAACGGAAGTACAATACACCTAATACTGCCGTTAGCACAGCTAAGACAATAATGGCGGTTTTGGAATTGTTGTTAGGCGAATTTTCCATTGATTATAAATTGATTTTTAAGGGTTTATATTTTTTAATGCCGCAAATCTACAAAATAAAGTCGACATTTCGGTTTGAAGGCTCTTTTTGATTAATTTGCATTCCATTTATTCATCCTATGCCTACATACGATTTTATTGTCATCGGTTCTGGAATTGCGGGTTTATCCTACACGGTTAAAGTTGCGGACTATTTTAAGGAAAGAGATATTCCGGTAAAAATAGCCTTGATCACGAAGACCGTGGCGGAGGAAACGAACACAAAGTACGCGCAAGGCGGGATTGCCACGGTGTGGGATTCTGCTGATTCTTTTGAAAAACACATTGATGATACGATGGTTGCCGGCGACTTTGTGAGTGATCGAAAAGTTGTGGAAATCGTTGTGAAAGAAGCACCTGAGCGCTTAAAAGAGTTGATCGCTTATGGCACGGATTTCGATCGCCAGGCAGATGGTTCTTTTGATTTAGTAAAGGAAGGTGGCCATTCAGATAAGCGCATTCTGCACCATAAGGATTCCACAGGGAATGAAATAGAAAGGGCACTTTTAGCGAAAGTAAAGGCCTACAAAAGTGTGGATTTTTTCACACATTATTTTGCTGTTGACTTAATTACTCAGCACCATTTGGGTGAAAAAGTTACGAAAGATACGCCTGGTAAGAAGTGTTTTGGCGTCTATGTCTTGAATCTTAAGACGAATAAAATTGAAACTTTTTTAGGTAAAACTACGCTTTTAGCCACTGGTGGAATCGGTCAAGTCTATCAATCGACGACCAATCCAACGATCGCAACAGGCGACGGGATTGCCATGGCCTATCGCGCCAAAGCCTTCGTTCAAGGCATGGAATTCATTCAGTTTCACCCGACGGCCTTGTATAATCCGGGGAAGAAACCCTCCTTCTTGATTTCGGAGGCCGTTCGCGGACATGGAGGCATTCTAAAGAACCAAGATGGATCTACTTTCATGGAAAAGTACGATTCTCGTCTATCCTTAGCCCCTCGGGACATTGTCGCTCGTGCGATCGATTCCGAAATGAAAAAGAATGGAACGGAGCACGTATTTTTAGATACACGACATATTCCGAAGGAGGAAATCCTGCAGCATTTCCCGATGATTTATGATCACTGCCTACGGGTTTTGGGAATAGATATGTCCAATGAAATGATTCCAGTCGTACCTGCACAACACTATTTATGCGGTGGTATTATTGTGAATGAATATAGCCAAACCAATATCGAAAACCTCTATGCTGCCGGCGAATGTTCGTTTACGGGATTACATGGTGCGAATCGTTTGGCCTCCAATTCTTTATTAGAAGCCATTGTTTATGCGCATCGGGCCTTCGAGAAATCGATCGAAGAATATGGTACGCAAGTCTTGCCTGAGGGCATTCCATCCTGGAATGATGACGGAACGCGTCACCCAGAGGAGATGGTATTAGTGACCGAAATGACCCGAGAATTAGAGTCGATTATGTCGAATTACGTGGGAATTGTTCGCACGGATCGCCGTTTGAAAAGAGCCTATGATCGTTTGGAATTAATCTACTTAGAGCACGAAGAATTGTACCGTCAATCGAAGATCACCGTTCCTTTGTGTGAATTAAGAAACATGATTAACGTGGCCTATTTGATTATCAAACATGCTCGCGCCCAGCGAGAAAATAAAGGATTGCACTATAACCTAGATCTGATTCTTTAGGTAAGAAACGATAACCTCAAGTCCTTTTTCGAAGTGGTGATTATTCGGAATCACGATATCACAAGAGCGTTTGTGAGGTCTGATATATTCCTCATACGTCGGCTTTACGTGGTATTTCCAGCGGTACATCACATCTTGTAAATCGTATCCGCGTTCTTCATTATCTCGCTTGATTCTGCGCTTTAACTTGATTTTATCTTGCGCATCGATGAAGATTTTCAGGTCCAAAAGCTGTGCCACCTCCGGAAAGTGAAACACAAAAATCCCTTCTACCACCAGAATTTTCCGCGGATGGAAATGCAGTAAGTCAGGTACTTTTTCGGAATTATTAAAGGTATATTCAACCCGGCTGACCACTTCCCCGTTGCGCAATTTTTCAATATCGGCTGCAAAAGCTTGATCATCAATAGCTCCTGGTAAGTCGAAATTTTCGATCCCATTGTGATCTTTCGTCTGCTGGTCGATAGGTCGATAGTAATTGTCTTGTGATAAAAGACAGATATCATCTGACTTGAACTGTTCCATTAATCGGCTTAAGAAGAGTGTTTTACCCGAGGCGCTACCTCCGGTGATACCGATAATAAAAGGACGTTCGATTGTTGACATGTGTGTTTAATTCGGATGCAAATTTGCGAAAAGGTTTTTATTTAAGCTAAAAAACGCCTTTCATTTTCGAAATTTCAGATACACGGCTACCTCGTCTTTCGTCTTTGTAGCTATATATTGAAAGCCGCCCTGGGTGAATTCGGCAATGATTTCTTTTTCAAAAAATAAGTCCTTCCCACAGCCATCGTGTTGTAATCGGTGGTATTTTGAAATTTCTTCTTCTATGATCACGGTACCGCCTTCATGTAAGGCCTTGTGTATTTTCGCTAACATGGCTGGGCGATCCTCGAATTCATGCCAGGCGTTAAAGATCCAAATTTGGTCTTTTTCTACGATTTTTTCTGGGTTTAATTCGACCTCTGTTTTCCAAGTCAAGCCTGTTTTTTCGGTGAAATAGGCAATACTTTCATCGATGTCCTCCTTTTCTACTAGGGGGTCTACAAAGGCCATCTTCTTCGCGGGATAGTGCAGGCAAAGGCTCACTTCCCACCAGCCATATCCACATCCGATCGAAGCGATATGATCCTCATTTTGCCAAAGCGCAAATTCGTAGAATTCTTTCATAGACCCGCAATTTAAGGTATATTTGGCCAATAAAATAAAACAAGATGGCTATTTTTATTGCACCTACGGCTAGCGTGATGGGCCGGGTTTTCATCTCCAAAGACGTATCTGTTTGGTACGGCGCTGTCATTCGAGCAGATGTCGAAGAAATTCATTTAGGTGAGGGCTGCAACATCCAAGATAACGCTGTTTTGCATGCAGATGAAGGAGACAAAACCATCATCGGCGCACACGTTACGGTGGGTCATGGCGCCATTGTTCATGGAGCAGAAATAGGGGAGGGTAGTCTCGTAGGAATGCAAGCGACGGTTTTGAACAGGGCCAAAGTAGGCAAATTCTGCCTCATCGGAGCCCATGCTCTCGTGACGGAAGGAATGGAAATTCCGGATTATTCCCTTGTTTTAGGAACCCCTGCTAAAGTCGTAAAAACCTTAAATGAAGATCAAATCAATCGATTGAAATTTGGTCCACCTCATTATGTTAAAATGGGTGCTGAACACAAAGCCGGCAAATTTCCTTTATTAACCGCAGCAGACTTCGAATAATGGAACTCATAATTATTAGACACGCCCACGCTGGGCCCTACACTGACGATGACAAAGGTCGACACTTGTCTGAGCGAGGAATCGAAGAGGCTTTGTTATTAGGCGAATGGATGCATTTGAAGCAATTTCCAGCTGGATTTTGGCTTATTTCAGATGCGATTCGTACCCGCGAAACTGCAGAACTTTTAGGTAAACCCTTCTCTGAGTTTGAGCTATCTGATTTTTGGTATGTGTCTAGCGGACCTGATTATTTAACTGAAATAACTAAAAGAACAGAACCTATTTTATACTTGGTTGCGCACAATCCCTCCGTTTCATATCTCGCCTCTTATTTATCCGGCGAAATGATTCAAATGGAAACAGCCGGATGTGTATATTTGCAGTTCCCAGGATTAAGTTCTTGGTCAGAAATTTCCCAAGGTTCCGCCTCTATACTTCATCAACTATGAACAAAAATCAAAAAATCTTTCGCTGGGTACTAATTCTGTTCACGCTGCTGATGATTGCGTTAGCGGTGCAGATGGCGGTGAATACGACGGCCCCGTGGAATAAGAAATCGAGTTTAAAATCTCAAAATCGTGCTGCGCAATGATTTTTTAGATTTCAAACTCGATTTCTATCTAGAGAGCTAGAAAATTATACCCTAAATGCATCGCCGGTGGCGATACCATTTCTATGCTTTATTCTTTGTGCTTTATGCTTTAAATCTCTACTCTCTACTCTATTATCTCTA
The DNA here is from genome assembly GCA_027491195.1 of Cytophagaceae bacterium. Lineage (GTDB taxonomy): Bacteria > Bacteroidota > Bacteroidia > Cytophagales > Spirosomataceae > Aquirufa > Aquirufa novilacunae. The sequence continues at coordinate 359,980 of JAIXWQ010000012.1, forward strand.
ATCTAAAGAACCGAAGCAATGTGCTTCAAGTGATGCACGCAATGCCACGCATAAATCCCCAAAACCTTATCCATCGTATAAGTAATCCCTCTCTCTGGATGCAGGTAGGTCTTTTTCCAATCTTCTTCTTTCAAAGTTTCCATCAAGTAAACCCAACGTAAGTGGATGTAGCGTAAACCCTCAATGGACCAAGCAATGGGCGCTTGATTGCCGTCTGGCATAGATGCCCAATCATCTTCGCTGTATGGTTTGATGGTCGGATTGTCCTCCGTAAGTGCCATTTTGAAACGGATGTAGCTGTTCATGTGGCTGTCCATCAAATGGTGAATCACTTTACGAGCTGACCAGCTGCCTTCGCGGTAAGGCTTCTCTAACAAGGTTTCGTCTACGTCTTTTAAAAGAGCGGCTAAATCATCGGGTGTTGAAGCGATAATTTTGATCCATTCTGCTCTGATTTCAGGGGTAATCACCTCTGGGTTTTTGTATTTCCCGATTGGGTATTGCAATGGGTTAAGTTCCGTATTAGACATTGGTGTAAAATTTAGTGATTTCGATAGCTGCCTGACGTGTGTGGGCTATCAAGGGGTGGACACCCGTTTTGATGGCTTCTAGCATTTCTTTGGCGGAATCTTTTCCTACATGGGCTACGTGCAAGTTGACTAAAGTTTCGCCTTCTTCGATTTCCAAAGGTGTGCAAACGCGAACGTTCTCCGTTCCTAAAGCCGCAAGTTCAGCCGCTTGGCTTTTTACAGCCTGGAAGCTTGCTTCCAATTCGGCTTCATTCGCACCGCTGATCTCTAATACTTGTACATCTCGTTCCGCTTTCGCCTGTAAACAAGCGGCAATGGCTGCGTCTAAGGCCTTTAGTTGCTGATTTAGGAAATAGTAATTTTTGCCGGTTCTTAATCGCTCCCGGATGGATTGGCGGATGAAATAGGTTAATGAATCTGTTACATTAAGCCCGATTTCGGCCATTTGCTTGAAGATCAAAGAGCTAGGGGACATGCCTGGGATCGTGTTAGGGTCGTGTAAAACGACCACGCCGTTCGTATCCAGGAATCCATCGATACGGGTACAAACCCCAAAACCTAGGTCTTCAAAAGCCTTCTTCACCTGTGCTTGAATCACTTGTAGGTGAGCTAAGCTCGCATGCATCGGAATGCGCTTGCGCGTTAATTTCGATTTGTATTTGGCATTAAAATCAAACACCTCTACCGAATCATCGATGACAATCTCCGTCGGAGGAAGGGCAACCGCCTCGCCTGATGGAGTTTGAATCACGCCGCAGCTGAATTCGTTCCCGTTCACAAATGATTCAAGTAAAATCGCATCCTCCGAATGAATCGATTGAATGCTAGCTTTCGTCACCGTGTGCGTGAAATAGTCGCGAAGGGCGATCAATAATGCCGAAGGATGGTAATACACTTGTTTCTGGAATACGACTGGGAAGCCGATTCCTTCGTCTAGGTTGACCATTTTTTGCAACAAAGCAACTTGGTCATCCTCGGTTAATTTTAACCAATCCTCGCGGTAGATTTCATCGATAAAAAGACATTTCTTGATGGCTTTATCAAAAATCTCAAGTGAATCTTCTTTCACAAAAGCTAGGCCGATGGAGGACCCTTGGTGTGGAGCTTTGGCCACAAAAGGAATACCAATTTCCTTCTTGACTTGCTCAAAAAGGGTTTCTCTGCCGTACTTTGTATAATCGTCTCGTTGTAGAACGAAGAATTTCTTCTCTAAACCAACGGATTTCTTAAGCCACTCGTTTTGTTTGGCCTTATCGATACCGATGGCAGATCCTAAAACGCTAGGGCCTGAATAGGGAATGTTGTACCACTCTAAAAGACCTTGGATACTGCCATCCTCTGCGCCAGGGCCGTGCATGGCAATGAATGCAAAGTCAAAATGGGATGCAAAATCAGCCGGTTGAATGATTGTTCCTACTTCTTTTAGTAAGGCTGTCGCATCTGCTTCAGGCAAAGATTCAATATATACGTTGAATGGCGCGGTTTGAAGGCGTTTTGGCGGATAAAAAGAACGAATTGATTCCTCGAAAATAAGCTCTTCCTTGATCAAAATAAAGTTGCCTAAGCTATCCACGAAAACGGGGATGGGCTGAAACAAGGCCTTGTTCAGGTGAGCCATAGCGGTTTTACCCCCTAAAAAACTGATTTCCCGTTCACGCGCGGGACCGCCAAAAAATATTCCTATCCGCATCATATGCCTATTAGGGTTTTACTTCTTCTACTGCTGTTATTTCTGGGACATCCCTGCGGATGGCCTCTTCTACCCCTGCTCTAAAGGTCATTGCTGACATATTGCAGGACTGGCAATTGCCCGTTAAGCTTAGTCTCAACACATTATCTGCGGTGATTTCTGTAATTTCGACATTGCCACCATCCGCCACTAAATAGGGGCGAATGCTGTCTAGCGCGGTTTGTATGCGGGAATATAAAGGATGATTTTCCATTAGGAGGCTTGTTTCGCGTTAGAAATGGCTACCTGTTGTGCTAAATTAGCGGCGATAGAGGCAAATGCATCAGCGCTAGGACCTTCTGTCGAGGCGATCGGTTTTCCTTCGTCACCTGCCTCACGAATCGCCTGAATTAAAGGCACCTCACCGAGGAAAGGAACGGCATATTTTTCTGCTAACTGCTTTCCGCCATCTTTACCGAACAAATAGTATTTGTTTTCAGGTAATTCAGCCGGTGTGAAATAGGCCATGTTCTCTACTAGGCCTAACAAAGGAACATTGATTCCGGCTTGCTTAAAGAACGCTAAACCTTTGGTCGCATCAGATAAAGCGACTTTTTGAGGAGTCGTTACGATCACCGCACCTGTTAATTTAATCAACTGCACCAGTGTTAAATGGATGTCTGAGGTTCCTGGAGGGAGGTCAATCAATAAATAATCTAATTCATCCCAGTTTGTATCACCAAAAAACTGACGCAAAGCCTGCGTCATCATCGGGCCTCTCCAGGGCACAGGACTTTCAGTAGGAGCTAAAAAGCCCATCGAAATCATCTTGATGCCATATTGCATAATGGGTTGAATGCGATTCTTGCCATCTACTTCCGTCACGAGTGGTTGCAAATCTTCTGCCCCAAACATCACTGGAATAGAGGGGCCAGAAATATCAGCATCCAGGATTCCGACCTTAGCTCCCGCATTTTTCAAGGCCATCGCTAAGTTTGCCGTTACAGTTGATTTACCTACACCACCTTTACCAGATGCTACAGCAATCACGTTTTTAACTCCAGGAATTAAAGGGTCTTTAGACGTTAAGGTGGTTACCTCAGCCGTCATATTGATAACGATTTTGAGGTCTGGATGCACTAAATTATGAATCGCATCCTCGCAATCTTTTCTAATCTTCTCTTTTAGTGGACAAGCTGGTGTCGTTAACACAACGGTGAAGCGAACTTCACCCACGCCTAATTCCACGTCTTTAATCATGTTCAAGGTCACTAAATCCTTCTTTAGATCAGGCTCTTGAACGGTGCTTAGGGCACCTAAAATAATCTCTTTGCTTACGCTTAATTCTCCCATGAATCTCTTTTCCTTTTCAAACCTCAAATATAGGTGTTTTTTATTTCATGCGCGACGTATTCGGCGATTTTGCACGTATCTATTTCTTGGTATTTTTCTTCATTTAGTTCTGCCAAAAGCACCTCTAACACCCTTCGGTGATCAATCAATTTTGCCGGATGAGGTCGATGACCTAGCGTTCGGTAAATGGAATCCCATTTTTTCGAAATGGAAAGCAGTTCTGTATCAAAATAGGACGCTTTAAATCGCTCCCAAATATAGGCTTGCGCCTGCTCGTTTGGGTGGATTAGATCAGCCTCATAAAAACGGTAATCCCGTAATTCATCCAGCATAATCTCGAAAGCTGGGAAATAGTGGACGTTTTCAAAGCGTTTCGAAACGATATCTGCCGCTAGACGTAGCGTGGATTTAGAAACTTGATTCTCCAACATGCCGTCTTTCGTGTGTCGAACAGGGGAGACGGTTAGTACCACGTGGGTGGTAGATGGGAGAGTAGAGAGTAGAGCGCTGAAGTTTTCTACGATTTCATCTACGCTAGATAATCTCTTTTCGAAACGATCTGCCGGCATCTTGTGGCAGTTAGCTACCGATTCATTTAGATATTTGTCAAAATAACTAAATGGCGTTCCCCAGGTAAGAAGCAGAAAGTCCGTATCAGCGATAAAGTTCGACACTTCGGCACCTACTGATCGCACATCATCCAGCAACTCGTCTGCCGTCGTCGCTGTAAAAACCGAATGATAATCTGGATGTAAAAAATACCCGTTTTGTTCGTAAACCTCTTCTGAAACGCTTCCCGAAAGAGCGCGCGTTATAGCAAAAGGGTGAAATAAAGTCCCGAAAGGCTGCGTCTTCACCTCTAATGGCAATAAGCTTAAGCGCGCACCCATGGAGGCTGAAAAACAAGAACCCATCGTCAGCACCTTGCTCCGATGATTCATCAGAACAGGTGCTGCAGGAATGGGAAATGTCGTCGTTAATTGCATTATTTTACAGAAGAAGCCCAAGCATTCATTTTGGTCTCCAATACATCTAAAGGCATGTTTCCATCCTTCAAAACTTCGTCATGGAAATCAGATAATTTGAATTTAGGACCCATTTCTTTTGTTAAACGCTCACGAATCTCGCGAATTTTCAAGGCTCCTATTTTATAACTCAATGCCTGTGCTGGGATGGCCATATAGCGCTCGATTTCGGCGATAGTACCCTCTTCGCTTAAGGGTTCGTTATCCATCATGTACTTGATAGCTTCTTCACGCGTCATGTTTTTCGAGTGCATCCCCGCATCCACGACTAAACGAATCGCTCGGTGAATTTCATCCCCTAAAGCGCCCATGTATTGGTATGGATCGGTATATAGGCCTAATTCTTTGCCTAAACTTTCGGTGTAAAGTGCCCAGCCCTCTGCATATGCGGAGTTTCCTCCGAAGCGGCGGAACTTAGGTAAGGAGCTATTCTCTTGTTGCAGGCTGATTTGGTAATGGTGGCCAGGAATCGCTTCGTGTAAGAACAAGCTTTCCATGCCAGAGGTTAAATTGAATTTTTTGGCATCCAAAATAGGTACATAAAATATCCCTGGACGTGTTCCGTCTTCCGAACCTTGGAAGTATTCCGCAGAAGCTGATGCCGCACGGAATGCCTCTGTCTGGCGAATTTCGAACGGCGTTTTAGGCACTCGACCAAACATCGTCTTCAAAGAGGGCTCCATCTTTTTGTGAATCGCATGGAAAGCAGCTAGCACCTCCGCTGGCGTTTTATAAGGATAGAATTTAGGATCTGTCTTCATGTGTGTGAAGAATTCCGCTAATGTCCCTTTGAAACCCACCGCATTTTTCGTCTTCTCCATTTCCGTACGAATACGCTTCACTTCGCTCAAACCCGTTTGGTAAATTTCATCAGCCGGCTTTTCCGTCGTCGTTAACACGCGGATCAAATATTGGTAATAAGCGGCACCGTTTTTCAAAGCACTGATGCCTGTGCTAGTACGTGCTTTTGGCAAGTATTCGTTCTGTAGGAAGTCAGCTACGCGAGCATAAGCAGGAATAACTTCGTTTTGAATAGCTGCCGTATACTCGGTTGTAAAACGCTTCTTGTCAGCCTCAGAGAAGGAAGCGGGAAACTGCTTTAAAGGACCATAGAAAGTAGATTCTTTCACGTCTTTCACCGCAAATGAGGTGAATTGAGGGATCATTTTAAGGACCAAAGCACGTGGCAACACATAGTCCTGAGCCATGCCTTTGCGGAAATAAACGATCGACGAGTCTAAATAGGCCACGCCTTTCTTCATTCGCTTCGCCCAATTTTCGTAGTCTTTCACCGTCTTAAAAGGTTGAATAACCTGTCCTGATCCTAATTGCGCGAAGGTTAAATGAAAGCCATAAAACTGGTTCAATGGGGTTAGGTTATCGGGATAAGTCAAGCCTTCTAATCCTAATTTGATGTCACGTGTAAGTAAATCATAGGTGATTTGATCGTTCGCGTTTAGATCGGCTCTATTTAGTGCGCCTAAAGAGGCTTGGTATTTTTCTAAAACCGATTTGACTAAAGCGCGGTGGCTGTCCGTAAAATCGATGTTTAATTGATCATTATAGCGATTGTCGCCGTTTGCGGTGGCGGAACCAGGATTCAGTTTTAATTGCTCTTCATAGTATTCGTCTACAATTTTTGCAAGTTCTGAAGAAGGTTGATCGTTCTTTTTGCAAGCAAAAAAGGTCAACGCTAGGCTTAAATAGAGGAGTTTTTTCATTGTTTATTTGCTGATTTTAGGGGCAATTTACGTAAATTGGTCATTGCATTTATACCTAAGTAGAAATTTATACATCAAACAATTGATTATGTCAGGATTGGGAGCTGAGCGCGCACGATTACAATTAAGGAACGATAATAAAGGTTGGAAAAAATGGGGGCCCTATTTGACGGAACGTCAGTGGGGAACTGTGAGAGAGGATTATTCCGCACATGGTAACGCTTGGGGTACGATTACACACGATATGGCTCGTTCGAAGGCTTATCGCTGGGGCGAAGAGGGGATCGCGGGTATTTCAGATAATAAACAACACGTTTGTTTTGCTTTTGCTTTTTGGAATCACCGGGATCATATCTTGAAAGAACGGTTTTTTGGTTTAACAGGTGCAGAATCGAATCACGGCGAGGATGTAAAGGAATTGTATTATTACCAAGATTCGACGCCGACGCATTCGTATCAAAAGATGCTTTATAAGTATCCGCAGCAAACATTTCCCTATCAAAAACTGATCGATGAGTCGAAAAAGCGGAATCGCCAGGAGCCGGAATATGAGCTATTAGATACCGGCATTTTTGACAATAATGAATACTTCGACATTTCGATTGAATACGCGAAAGCGGATGAACAAGATATTTTAATTAAAGTGACCGTGGAGAATCGCTCGAAAGTGGCAGCTCCTATCACGGTTTTGCCTACGATTTGGTATAGAAATACTTGGTGCTGGGGTTACGAAAAGTATAATTATAAGCCGCTTTTGACGGGTGTAGGCAATTCCTTCATTGAGGTGGACCACCGCGTGGTGGGTCGCTTTAAGTTATATGCGGAAGATGCGGATGAGTTCCTTTTCTGCGACAATGAGACCAATTTTCAGCGCTTACACAACTCTGATAACTTGTCGCATTTCACGAAGGACGGCATTAATGAGTACATCGTTAATAAAAACAAGCACGCGGTTAATCCGAACCACATTGGGACGAAGGCTTCTGTAAAATATACCGATAAAATCCCAGCGGGAGAGAAGAAGGTATACCGTCTGCGTTTGAGTAATGTGACTCAGCGTGAACCATTTGCTGATTTTGACCAAATTTTCGAAGACCGCATCATCGACGCTGATCAATTCTACGCGGAATTGCAGAAGGGTATAGAAGATGATAATTTACGATCCCTACAACGTCAGGCTTATGCCGGGATGCTGTGGACGAAGCAATGGTATTATTATAATGTATTCGAATGGATTAAGGGTGATCCGTCTATGCCGAAGCCGGATGCGAGCCGTAAAAATGGCCGAAATAGCACGTGGAGGCATATGTATGCAGCGAATATCTTGTCGATGCCGGATAAGTGGGAATACCCGTGGTTTGCGGCTTGGGACTTAGCGTTTCATACCCTTCCTTTGGCTCGTTTAGATCCTGATTTTGCCAAAAGACAGCTTGCCGTTATCCTCCGCGAATATTACATGCACCCGAACGGCCAAATTCCGGCCTATGAGTGGTCTTTCTCCGACGTAAATCCACCAGTGCACGCTTGGGCAACTTGGAAAGTCTACGAGATTGATAAAGAAATGAATGGCGGGAAAGGGGACGTGATCTTCTTGGAACGTATTTTTCATAAGCTATTATTGAACTTCACCTGGTGGGTGAATCTGAAAGACGAGGGAGGAAACAATATTTTTGGTGGTGGATTCTTAGGGATGGATAATATCGGGGTATTCGATCGCTCCGCGGAATTACCCACCGGAGGTCACTTAGAGCAAGCCGATGGAACAGGTTGGATGGCTATGTATAGCTTAAATATGCTGCGTATTGCCTGCGAAATCGCCATTGAAAATCCCGTTTACCAGGACATGGCTTCGAAGTTTTTCGAGCACTTCTTGCACATCGCCGGTGCGATGCAATCCATCGGTGGAGATAAATTGAATCTGTGGGACGAGGACGACCAATTCTATTATGACATGTTGCATAAAGAAGATGGGTCAGCCGAATTATTGAAGGTGCGTTCGATGGTCGGTTTGATTCCATTATTTGCGGTAGAGACCTTGACCTCTGAGATGCTCGAAAAATTACCTGCTTTCAAGCGTCGAGTAGAATGGGTATTAGCTAACCGTCCAGACTTAGCCAATTTGATTTCACGTTGGTACGAACCTGGAAAAGGGGAGTCGCGATTGCTTTCCATCTTGCGTGGCCATCGAATGAAGATGATCATGAAGCGGATGTTCGATGAGACGGAATTCTTATCTGACTTCGGTATTCGTTCCTTGTCAAAATACCACAAAGAAAATCCGTATAAATTCGCTTACGAAGGCGGTACGCTGCAGGTAGATTATACGCCGGCGGAGTCTACGGGCGATATGTTTGGGGGGAATTCGAACTGGCGTGGACCTATCTGGTTCCCGATGAACTATTTGATTTTGGACTCCTTATCGAAGTTCTCTGATTATTATGGATCAGATTATGAGGTGGAATTTCCGACGAATTCAGGCGAAATGATGAACATTAAAGAGGCAGCACGCGGTGTTTCTGAGCGTTTATTAGCGATGTTCGTACCCGGAAAAGATGGAAAGATTCCAATGTATGGGGACTACAAAAAGTTCCAAGACCCCCATTTTAAAGATTCACACCTCTTCTTCGAATACTTCGATGGAGACACCGGAAAAGGTTTAGGCGCAAACCACCAAACAGGCTGGACAGGCTTAATCTCTGAAATAATCAGACAACTACATGGCAAAAACTAGTCCAGAAGAGAATTTTGCGGCCTTAGGCCTAACACTTCCACCAGCTCCTAAGCCTTTGGGTGTTTACAAACCGGGTTTGCAGGTAGATCATTTCTATTACGTATCTGGTCACGGAACGGTTCAGGCGGATGGGTCGTTGATTATCGGCCGCATTGGGGTAGATCTAGATATAGAGGAAGGGAAATTAGCGGCGCGTCAGGTGGGTTTAGCGATTTTGGCCACCTTAAAAGCGCAATTAGGGTCCTTGAATCGCATTAAACGCGTTATCAAAGTTTTAGGCATGGTGAATGCGACGGAAGATTTCTTGCGTCATCCTTATGTCATCAACGGATGCAGTGAATTGTTCGCCCAGGTTTGGGGAGAAGAAAATGGTATCGGTGTTCGTTCCGCAGTGGGAATGGGTTCTTTGCCAGACAATATTCCGGTTGAAATCGAGGCTGTTTTCGAGCTAAACGATTAAGCAGAGACTTCTAACATCGCTTTCAAGGCCTTGTAGGCAGGAATGCGTGTTTCCTCAGCTAAATTGATCTCCGGCAATTCGTAATACAAAGCGTTATACAATTTCTCCAGTGTATTCATCTTCATGTACGGGCACTCGCTGCACGCACAGGTATTTTGCTCATTCGCAGGAGCAGGAATCAAATGCTTGTGCGGAACCGATTGCTTCATCTTGTGCAAGATGCCAGCCTCCGTCGCCACGATGAAAGTTGAGTTAGGTGATGTTTCCACGAATTTCAAAAGTGCCGTCGTAGATCCTACATAATCCGCTTCTTTCAAAATAACCTCCTTGCATTCAGGATGGGCAATCAAAAGGGCATCCGGATATTCTTGCTTCAAAACCGCTAATTTCTCTAAAGAAATATCGATATGTACCATACATGCGCCTTCCCAAAGAATCAGCTCACGTCCCGTCTTGTGCGCCACATAGCGACCTAAATTCGCATCCGGAGCGAAGATAATTTCGCGATCTGCTGGGATTGATTCCACGATTTGTACCGCATTCGACGAGGTACAAATAATGTCCGTCATTGCCTTGATATCAGCTGAACAGTTGATATAGGAAACCACTACTGCATTGGGGTGCTTCGCTTTTAATGCAGCGAATTCAGCTACTGGAACTGAATCAGCCAAAGAGCAACCCGCATTGAAATCGGGTACCACTACTTTCTTTGTCGGATTCAAGATTTTAGCCGTTTCTCCCATGAAGTGAACGCCACAAAAGACGATTAAATCTGCCTCCGTTTTTTCTGCCGCTTGCGATAAACCCAAACTATCTCCCACATAATCAGCTAGTTCTTGGATCTCGCCATCCACGTAGTAATGCGCTAAAATTACCGCGTTTTTCTCCTTCTTTAAGCGTTGGATTTCGGTAATTAATTCCACGCCTTTCGGGGTAGAACGGGCAATGTAGCCCACAGAGGTTGCTTCGTCTATTAAATTCATTTCGCTTTTAGGCTTAAATCTAAACTCTTCACTTGGTGGGTTAATGCCCCCACGGATATATAATCAACCCCGGTTTCGCCATAGGCACGGAGTGTTTTTTCAGTTATTCCACCAGACGCTTCGGTGGCAAATCGTCCGTCAATTTTTCGAATCGCATCGCGTAGTCGATCGGGCGTAAAGTTGTCTAGCATAATGCGTTTCACGCCACCAATGGCTAAAACCTGTTCAAGTTCTGTCTCGTTTCTGACCTCGATCATTACATCCAAAGGTTTCGCTAAGGCCTTATTATAGGCAAAAGATTGATCTAAAGCCTGCTTAATTCCTCCTGCAAAATCCACATGATTATCCTTGATTAAGATCATGTCAAACAAACCGTAGCGATGATTCACCGCGCCGCCTATTTTACAAGCCCATTTTTCCGCTAAACGGAAATTAGGCGTGGTTTTTCTCGTATCTAATAGTTTCGCTCGAGTCCCTTCTAGGATGTTGACCAAAGACCGGGTATAGGTTGCAATCCCCGACATACGTTGCATGCAATTCAACACTAAACGCTCTGCTTTCAGGATGGATTGCGAAGATCCACTCACCTCTAAAACGACTTGGCCTGGTTCGATCCAAGTCCCATCTGGAATGAAAACCTGTACTTGAAGGGATGAATCAACTTCCTTGAAAATAGCTAGAGCTAATTCCACGCCCGCCAGCACGCCTCTATCCTTTACCTTAAGTTCTGCCGTACCCGTAGCATCAGCTGGTACAGTAGAAAGGGAGGTATGATCTCCATCACCCACATCTTCCCGAAGGGCGGATTGGATGAAAGCTTTCACATAAGAGGGTTCTGTGTAGTCGAACATAGGGGTGTTTTATCGCCCCAAAATTACGAAAATTACCCGGAGAATTGATTTCTAAGAAAAATATCCTATTTTTGCTACTCTCAATGCAAAAGAAGGTCAAAATATCCCATCTTATTCTGTTTATCCCCGTGCTTTTTTGGCTCGTGGCTAAACCCATCTCGCTGTTCGCAGTAGAAAAAGGGGCAGTGAAGACGGAAAAGACTTCGAAGCAAACGATTGTAAAGGCTGAGCAGCACGTTTATCAAGTTGCTACGAACTTACAACTCGATTTTCCACAAGATTGGAACTTCTCAAGCCCTACGGAATTCTTCGTAGCGCGCTCGATGCAAGCCATTAAATTGCCTACATTCACTCATCGTACGCAATTCTTACGAATTTTATTTACCCAATTTATCGCCACTCTGGCGCCGTGAGGGGTAGTCGCTAGTCACTAGTCGGGAGTCGCTAGTCGCTAGTCACTAGTCTGTAGGGACCACCCACCATTTACCATTCACCATTTATCATTTACCATTTAATTTAAAGTTATGCGTTACAAAAGTGCCATTATTTGGCTGTCTACGATTATTTCAGCCTTATGTATATTCTTCCTATCGTTTACGTGGAAGTCTAATCAATTAAAAGAACAAGCTATCAAGTATGCCACTACGGCGGATGGCAAAATAGATGTAGCGAAGCGTTTGCATTTCATTGATTCCCTTTGGAAACAACCGGTATATATTGGTTATACCTTACAAGAAGTGACTCAGTATGCGTTGCAAAAAGGTCTTGACTTGGAAGGTGGTTTGCACGCGGTTTTAGAGGTTTCTCCAGCAGAAATCTTACGTGCTTTATCTGGAAAGTCAAACGATCCAGCATTTGAGAAAGCATTAGCAGCGGCAGGTGCGGCGCAAGCAACTTCGACACAATCGTTTAACGAATTGTTCTACGAAGAATTTGCGAAGGCGGCTCCTAACCAAACTTTGGCATCCGTATTCGCTAATTCAGTGAACCGCGGAAAAATCTCATCTACTTCTACTGATTCGCAAGTGAAGAAGGTGATCGATGCGGAGATCGACGGTGCGGTAGATCGCGTTTACAAGATCATCCAAGCACGTATCGATAAATTCGGTGTAGCTAACCCGAACATCCAACGTCTTCCAGGTACGAACCGTATCCAGGTAGAATTACCAGGTGTGGAGAACCCAGAGCGTGCACGTAAATTATTATCTGGTGCGGCGAAATTAGAATTCGTTGAGTGCTATGAATTAAATGAATATGGCGGAGGCTTAAATGCGTTAGGTGCTTTATTAGATAGAGAAGCAAAAGCGCCAGTAGCGGCTGCACCAGTAGCGGCAACAGCGGCGAAGGATACGGCTGCAAATGCTTTGGCAAACAAATTAGCAGCGGCTCCAGCTACGAAAGATTCAGGAAAAGCGAAAGCAGATACGTCTGCAGGTTCTGCTTTAACGAAGTTATTCTTGCCTTTAGGAAATAACATCGGAGTATACGTAAAAGATACAGCTCGTGTGAACGCTTTATTTGCTCGTGCAGATGTAAAAGCGATGTTCCCTGCGAACTTAACGTTTGCTTGGGCAGCGAAAGGAATTCCAGCTAAAAATGGCGACGAGATTCTTTCTTTAGAAGCATTGAAAAAAGGCGAAGGCCAATCAGCTCCATTAGAGGGTGATGTAATTACAGATGCGGCGCAAGATTTCGATCAAGCAGGTCGTCCAGAGGTAACAATGGCGATGAACGGAACGGGTGCTCGTCTTTGGAAAAACTTAACAGGTGCTAACATCGGACGTCGTATCGCGATCGTTTTAGATGGGTATGTGTACTCTGCTCCAGTAATCAACGGTGAGATTCCAGGTGGTCGTTCTTCGATCTCAGGTAGTTTCTCTGTAGAGGAGGCAAAAGATTTAGCGAACGTATTGAAAGCAGGTAAATTACCAGCTCCGACACGTATCGTAGAAGATGCGTTCGTAGGACCTTCTTTAGGTGCGGAGGCAATCAACCAAGGTTATTTATCGATGGCATTGGGTTTATTATTAGTGATCGTGTTCATGATCGGTTACTATGGTACTCCAGGTTGGATGGCGAACTTAGCCTTGTTCTTTAACGTCTTCTTTATCGCCGGTGTTTTAGTCCAAATCCAAGCGGCATTAACCCTTCCAGGTATCGCAGGTATCGTTTTAACATTAGGTATGGCGGTCGATGCGAACGTATTGATTAACGAGCGTATCCGCGAGGAATTACGCAAAGGAAAGGGATTGCTAGATGCGATAAATTTAGGTTACGAGAAGGCCTTGAGTGCGATTTTGGATGGTAACATCACAACAGTATTGATCGGTGTGATCTTAATTATCTTCGGTTCTGGTTCTGTGAAAGGTTTCGGTGTGACACTTTGTATCGGTTTAGTTACGTCAGTATTTACAGCGGTGTACATCTCTCATATCTTAGTGGATTGGATGGCAAAACGCGCTATCAAGGCAGGTAAGGAGAAAGAGATGACATTCGAGACATTCATTTCTCGTGATCTTTTCAAAGGAATGAACTTCGACTTTATCGGAAAACGTAAGTATTCGTACTGGTTCTCTTGGGCTTTAATCGCTGCGGGTGGTATCGTTCTATTTCTACAAGGAGGATTTAACTTAGGTGTGGATTTCAAAGGAGGTCGTTCGTACGTGGTTGAATTCAACCAAGCGGTTCCGACTGATAAAGTGAAAGAAGCGTTAGCAGATGATTTCGGTGGAAAAGGGGTTGAAGTGAAGACTTTCAACGGTCCTACGAAATTAAAAGTGACTACGTCGTATTTAGTAGAAGATGAGTCAATCACGGCTAATAATACGGTTCGCACAGCATTAGAAACTGGATTGAAGCAATTCTCTGCACAAGCACCTAAAGTGGTTTCTGAGTCCAAAGTAGGAGCAACAGTGGCCGATGATATTTTGACACAATCATTCGTGTCGATTTTCTATGCCTTAATCGCGATCTTTATCTACATCTTGATTCGTTTCCGTAAATGGCAATATTCATTAGGTGGTATTGTTGCCTTAGTTCACGATACTTTAGTGGTATTAGGAATGGTGGGTATCGTTCGTTTGTTCGGTTTCGAATTAGAAGTGGATCAAGTATTCATTGCGGCAGTATTGACGGTGATTGGTTATTCAATTAACGATACCGTGGTGGTATTTGACCGTATTCGCGAGGAAATTGGTTTGGATGCAGATTTAGGTAACAAAGAGTTGATGATCAAAACGATCAATGAGTCGATTAATCACACAATGTCACGTACGGTGATGACAGCGACAACGGTATTCTTAGTAGTAACGGTGTTATTGTTCTTCGGTGGTGACGTGTTAAGAGGTTTCTCTTTCGCAATGTTTATCGGGGTTGTTTTCGGAGCGTACTCGTCTATTTTCGTGGCGGCGCCTATCGTGATCGACTTTGGTACTTCGAAGAAAGAAAAGAAATAATTGTTTTGCCGGCTGATCGTTTGATTGGCCGGTTTTTTTATATTTCATCCAATTAAATTAAGACTATGAACAACAGTATTTGGAGAAAGAAACCGATGCATATGTTTGAGCAAGACATGCAAAAAAGCGAGCTCAAGCGTGTATTAGGTAAATGGAGTTTAACTGCGATCGGTATCGGTGCGATTATCGGTGGTGGAGTTTTCGTATTAACAGGTACAGCAGCGCATTACCACGCGGGACCAGCTTTGGCTATTTCGTTCGTGATTGCGGGTATTGGCTGTATATTTGCGGCACTTTGTTATGCAGAATTTGCAGCGATGTTACCAGTAGAAGGTAGTGCCTATGCCTATGCTTACGGTACAGTAGGAGAGTTATTTGCGTGGATTATCGGTTGGGGATTAATCCTCGAATATGCGATGGGTGCGATGACAGTCGCCGTGAGTTGGTCGGGTTATTTTAATAAGCTCCTCCATCTCTTCGGGATACATTTACCAGCGAATTTAACGAATGATCCAGTTTCCTTCGGTGGTGCTGCGGTGAACTTACCCGCTTTAGTGATCGTGTGGTTTGTGACTTGGATTCTAGTTAAAGGGATTAAAGAAGCGGCTAGTGCGAACAACTTAATCGTAGTATTGAAAGTAGCCGTGATCTTATTCGTGATCATCATGGGTGCGTTCTACATCGATGTAGCGAACTGGACTCCCTTCATTCCAGAAGAGACTTTAGTGAAGCACGAAAGTGGTGAAATGCTTCCAGCATACGGTTGGGGTGGTATCATCTCGGGTGCATCGGCGATCTTCTTTGCTTATATCGGTTTTGATGCCGTTTCTACGCAAGCGGGAGAGGCAATCAATCCGAAGAAAGATATGCCTTTCGCGATCATCGCGTCTCTATTGATCTGTACGGTATTGTATATCGCGGTTTCTTTAGTGCTAACGGGTATGATTAATTACAAAGACATTACAGGTGATGCGTTAAAAGCACCAGTAGCCTTTGCATTTGATGTAGCAGGTCAGCCTTGGGCGGTATTTGTGATCACAGCTGCTGCGACAGCAGGTTTATTATCTGTGATGTTAGTCATGATGTTAGGTCAAACACGTGTGTTCTTAGGTATGGCGAAAGATGGTTTATTGCCAAAGTTCTTCGCTGAAGTTCACCCTACGTTCAAAACACCTTACAAGTCAACAATCTTAGTAGGTGCCGTGGTTTCATTAGTAGCCGGTTTTACACCGATTTCTTTATTGGGTGATATGACTAGCTTCGGTACCTTATTTGCCTTCACGATGGTATGTTTAGCGGTATGGATTCTTCGTTTCAGAGATCCAAACCGTGATCGTCCATTCAAGGTGTCTGGTTTAAATATCATTGCTCCACTGGGTATTATTGTGAACACGTTCTTAATCTTGAACTTAGGCCGCACAGCGCAATTATTTGCGTTAGCATGGTTATTATTCGGATTAGTGGTTTACTTCTTATACGGTAGACCGAAGTCTCACCTGAATACAAGAGAGTAAAAAATATAAGTGATAGATAATTAATTTCTTTTAATTAGTCATACATTTGTATTGGATTGGGTGTAGCCCGGTCGGCAGAAGAGTCAACGGTATTCCGTTGGCTCTTCTGTTTTTTTTTGCCTTTAGCGAATCAAGATTTTGTTTAATGGAGGATGAATTTTGTCTTTTATTATTTCAAAGGCCAAGTTTTTCTTTTCATGATTAATTAGGTGCTGGGCAATTGGATGAGCAATTAAATCCGCCAATTGTAGTCCATTGCAATTTTCCTTTTTACTCTTAAATGTGACTACTATTTCAAATTTTTCAATGACAAATTTTGAGATTTTGGAAGTGCCATTTAATAGGATTTCATCTAAATGGGATCTCAGTTGTCTATCTTCTCTTTTTCCTCTCTTTTCAATTATAATATCAAGTTTGTAGGATTCTCGAATTGTTTTATTCACGATTTGAATAGACATTTCTATTATTGCTGATAGGCAGAGTTCATAAATGTCATCTGATTTGCAGCCATTTTGATGAATGTATTTATTCTTGTTTACACCAGAGGGGATGATGAAAAATTTAGAATCCTTCATCATAGTATTTACTCTACTATGAAAGTTTGATTTGAGCCGTTTATCTAAAAGGATTTTGAATTCATTTGAACATTTTCTGATATCTCTTGAATGCAATATGATGGTATCAGTTTCCCAAAATTTTCTTTTAATCTTATCTAATGCTTGATTTAGGAAATCATTTTCATTGGTTGAAATTAGAATTCCGCATAGTAGAAATAGAGGATTTTGGCTGTCAATAAATGATAATCCGTGGTCACCACTTTCATCTAAAAATAAATAATGTTTCATCTTACAATTTAGATGTATTTACTCTTAGCTTGAATAAGCTACTACGTTTTATCACTTAATTGGCATTACCTGTAATAACATGGACCAAACTTTTTATCCAATAGATTTTGGCGTAATTTTGCACCTTGATTTTTAATGAAGAACGAATGAGTCAGATTATAACTGAAATTGCGAAACGTAGAACCTTTGGGATTATTTCTCACCCCGATGCTGGTAAAACCACATTGACGGAGAAATTGCTACTCTTTGGGGGTGCGATCCAAACAGCCGGCGCGGTGAAGTCGAACAAGATTAAGAAAGGTGCGACGTCTGACTTTATGGAGATCGAACGTCAGCGTGGTATCTCGGTGGCGACTTCCGTAATGACCTTCGAATACAATAAATTAAAAATCAACATTCTGGATACGCCGGGTCACAAGGACTTCGCAGAAGATACGTATCGTACGTTAACAGCTGTAGATTCCGTGATTCTAGTGATTGACTGCGTGAAGGGTGTGGAAGAGCAGACAGAGCGTTTAATGGAGGTTTGTCGCATGCGCAAGACCCCCGTGATCATCTTTATCAACAAGATGGATCGCGAAGGCCAAAACCCCTTCGATCTTTTGGATGAATTAGAACAAAAATTAGGCATCTCCGTGCGTCCTTTGACTTGGCCGATTAATATGGGCCAAAACTTCAAAGGCGTCTACAACCTCATGGAAAAATCGCTGAATTTATTCTCAGCAAATAAAACCAAAATCGAAAAAGAAGTAGTCGCTGTAGATATCGACTCAGCAGACTTGGACGCTCGCGTGGGAGACCGCGACGCGAACCAATTACGCGAAGACGTGGAATTAATCGACGGCGTTTACGAACCCTTCGATCGCAACGATTATTTATCTGGGGATATCGCTCCTGTATTTTTTGGCTCCGCCGTAAACAACTTCGGGGTACAAGAATTACTCGATACCTTCACCCAAATCGCCCCGTCCACCCAAGCACGTGGCACCGATACTCGTATTGTTGAACCAGAGGAGAAGAAATTCACTGGATTTATCTTCAAAATCCACGCGAACTTAGACCCAAAACACCGCGACAGAATCGCCTTCTTACGCATCTGCTCGGGTGTCTTCAAACGCAATACTTTCTACCAGCACATCCGTTTAAAGAAGAACGTTCGCTTCGCAAATCCCTATAACTTCATGGCCCAAGACAAAGAAGTCATCGAAGAAGGCTTCCCAGGCGACGTAGTAGGTCTTTATGATACAGGTAACTTCAAAATCGGAGATACCCTCACCGAAGGCGAAGTATTAAACTACCAAGGCATTCCTTCCTTCTCTCCTGAAATTTTCAAGGAGTTAATTAATCTCGATCCGATGAAAGCCAAACAGCTCGAAAAAGGCATCGATCAATTAACGGATGAAGGTGTTGCCCAACTTTTCTTACAACCCCAATTAGGAAATCGCAAAATCGTAGGAACCGTAGGGGATCTTCAATACGAAGTAATCCAATACCGTTTAGAACACGAGTACGGCGCGAAGTGTCGTTTCGATGGCATGTCTGTCACAAAAGCCTGCTGGATCACTTCCGAGGACCCGAAGAAACTACAAGAATTCGTTCGCCTTAAAGGCCAAAACATCGCCCAAGACAAAGACGGCAACTACGTCTTCTTAGCCGAATCAGACTGGATTCTTCGCATGAATCAGACGAACAATCCAGAGATTGAATTCCACTTTACGAGTGAGTTTAAGTTAGCATAGAAAAAAAGGGCCTCATATCTGAGGCCCTTTTTTATTATGCTAATTTAATTTTTATGAAGCTTAACAGCTTTTTCAATAATACCTTCGATACCAGGTTTCAGATGGTAATTAAAAATCCTTTTATCTTCCTCCGAAGGCGTTCGTTCAATCGCATTATTTATATTAAAGTGATTTTCTATTTTTTGATTAATTTGATTCAAAATGAGATAGCGAATTCGTCGTTGGTTTTCCTGCGATTTGGTGGAGCAATCAAGTAATTCATTTAAATCAATAGTGCTTATTATTTGACCTTTTGATTGTAATAAATGTGCTAATAGCTTGTGCTCTAAATCATCTAATTTAATAGATTTTTTACGCTTCTTTTTTATCAGAATTAGAATAAAGACACCTAGAAAAAGAAAGGCTAATATCAATAAATAAGTGTTGGTGGAAGTTGATTCTGAATAAAATTTACCTACAAATTTAGATTTTTTTAATAGGCTGTTAACGGGGATTAAACGTAAATTTCCATTGTTTTGTGCACTATAATAAATGACGGTATCTTGTGAAACATAATGATATCCTGCATCCTCAAAGTAGGTTGTATTATCAGAATAGACATGTATGGTGTTTTCCTCTGGATTTAAGAAATATACTTTATCTCGTTCCAGTTGCACAAAATGCCTACCATTCCAAAAAATTATTTTTTGAGCATTCATGGAATGCGGGAAGTTTATCTCTCCTAGTTTGATCCACATTTTTAATTTAAAATCAAATTTAAATAGGGTAGGAGTCTGATTAATTTCTTCGTTTTCTAGAAAATTTTTCTTTGTCGATCCGCCAGAAAAAAATACATCAGCTTGCTTTGAATATCCTTGATATCCATCAGAAATTACTTCAGGGCCTTCGTTTTTTGGTCGCAATATTTCCCACTCTTTGCTATTTTGCTCGTCAAAATAGGTAATTCGTTTATTATAGGACCAAAATCCTTCCCCTCCGATAGAATACAATATGTTATCTCGATAGAAGCGATGTGAATTGAAGTTATGACCACTATGAATGGTTTTATCAATTCGAGTTAATTTTTTCTGTTTTTCGTTGAAATCATAGATCAGACCTGTTCCCTGAACAACAAAACGAATGATTTGATTAGGTCTAGGTAACGGATCTGCATTATTGAACTTCCTTACTAACTCAGCAAGTTCATCTGGTTGAATCATGACTTGTCCTAACTTGACCCACTCATTTGTCCTTATTTCTGCTTCAAAACTTAAATCATCCAGATTGATTCTTTTTCTGAGCTTGGATTGATAATCGGAAATCCAATGCAAGTTTTTCGAATCAGCTATTCCTTTTGCTGAAATAAGAAGTAAGGTTATAACGCAAACAAATGAAAACAGTTTGTTCATTGGGCTTTTTAGTATAAGCGTAAAAATACTTAATTAAACCATTTAAGAAGCTTTAAAAGCGTTATTCACGTTATTATAACGCAATAAATCTAAATGTTTGTTGCCGTTTATGGTAGCCTAGTTAACTTAAAAATTATTATTAGATTTTAAATTTCGCTAAAAGCTTGAACGTTTATTTTAGTTGAAATCATTTTTAAGTCGATCACTTATTAAATCTCTTTATTATATGTTGATGCCAAAAATTGCAAAATTGAGATCAAATCAATTATTGTTGATATTATTTGTTTTAAATTTTACTGGAATCTCGCAAGATATTCGAGTGAAATCGGTCAATAAAAATGTTTTGACATTTGATTCTAGTTCGGATGCATTGATGACTGAATTAGGAATTAAAGATCGTTTTCACGTGTCACGTTATCAAGAATACGCGGATTTCACTGGCGATGGTAAGAAGGACTTTTTTATCAATTATGCGGGTAATCCAGAGAAAGCTGCTTTGAGTGCTGTCTTCGTTCAGAAGATGATCAATGGTAAATTACAGTGGGTGGAGGATGTAAATTACCGAGTAAAACAAAATTCCGA
The DNA here is from genome assembly GCA_027491195.1 of Cytophagaceae bacterium. Classification (GTDB taxonomy): domain Bacteria; phylum Bacteroidota; class Bacteroidia; order Cytophagales; family Spirosomataceae; genus Aquirufa; species Aquirufa novilacunae. The sequence continues at coordinate 380,826 of JAIXWQ010000012.1, forward strand.
TTTTGGTTTTGTGACAGGTCTTTCTGCTGATTTCAATGGAGATGGTAAGCGTGATATTTATCAGTTCACCCAAAATTACCATGGTAAGGATGGCAATCAACCTCCTAATTACATTGGAGGAAAAAATAATTACCCAGATAATTACCTCATCAATACGGGGACTGGATTTACTTATTTGAAAGGGGACGATTATTTTCAGGGGGATTACCTTAATCAGAAAGAGCCTATTATTTTAGATGTAGATCGTGATGGAATCCCGAATGTGATTTTTGGCAATGACGGACAATTTGGAAATGATGTAAATCCAAGAAATCCAGGGGTGCACGATTTATTCTATTCATATGAGTTAGATGCCAATAATCAATGGAAAAGGGAGTTTCTGTATCCCAATGCTAATCCCATTAATTTTTGTTGCGATCGTTTGACTGCATATCCTTTTCATGGGCAAGTCTTAAATGGAAATGATTATTTTTTTCTATTGCATTATAATCAAGTTTGGGATAAGACAAGTAATTCCATTATCCCTTTCACATCTTGGAACTTGCCCGAAAATCAGTATGTTGTTCAACAATATCAAATTCGTAAAAATGATTTGACGCGTAAATTCGATACCAATGGAGCGCAAGATTTCGGCAATTTACAGCGCGAATATCCCTATTCCATAGTCAATGACTGGGGTACTCATTTTGTTGATTTGGATCAGGATGGAACAGTTGAGTTAGTTACGTTAGAATGGGGGAACAATAAATCAGGTGATAGTCGTCCAAACAAAATAGGAGTATATAATCTTAAAGGGGAAGAGATTTCAGCTCAATGGTTTGATAATCGATTGAATTATGATAATACAAATTCGCATGCAAATGGGATTCATTTAGTCGATGTTAATAACGATGGCTTAATTGATATCGTCCCTCAAAATGGTTGGTATGAGAAGAAAAATGATCAATGGGGTTATTTTATTTTCATCAACAATGGAAAAAAAATGGTCAAGCGTTCTGTAGTTTTTCCTACTAATGATCAATCGAGTGAGTTTTATGACCAAGGGGGTAACTGGAAAGGATTTAAAATTCCAATAGATTTTAATGAAGATGGAATTTATGAAATTATGCAAATCCGTATGGATAAGAATATCGATATCGTTGAACTAAACCTGTCGGATGTCGATAAAGATGGAATTTTAGATGATCTTGATAATTGCCCAAAATCCTATAATCCAGATCAAGCAGATAACGATAAAGATGGCATTGGAGATGTGTGTGACGAGCCTAATTCATATATGGTCTCACCAATTAAATTTAAGTCGACAGCTACTCATGATTTTTACGCGATAAAAAATCCATTTGGATTCGAAAATGCAAATGGTCGCATGGTGAATGGATTAGAAGAGTTTCATCCTCCTTTTGATCGAGGTACTATACCCTTTGATTTAGATCAAGATGGGCAAATGGATATCATTCACCCTAGCACTTACATCGCATATGGAAGTTCTGCTGTAGCAATGGCTCATATGGGTGTTCCAATTTACTTTAAAAACAAAGGAGGATTAAATTTTGAAGTTTATCGAAATCCTAATTACCTGGACTATTCAATTTTACATGCTCCGCAAAATTACGAAGTGTTGGATTTAAATAAAGACGGAAAGCCAGAGTTGTTTATTGGAGGAGAACATTATCACGGAGAAATGGAAGGTAAAGACAATCAAAAAAAATTACATGAATGGTTAGATAGAAATAGTAATCACCGTATGGGTATCGATTACGATGCGAATGAGTTTAAATTAAACCGTTATTACTCTATTCAAGCAAATAAATATCTGATAGACGAAGTAACAAAAATTGATTTAACTGAATTGCGAGCGTCTAGTCCAGAAAATATTTTTGAATCAATTCATTCAATAGGTTCCGGTGATTTGGATAAAGATGGCGATGTTGATTTGATAAATATGGCCCAATCGTCCAATGGTTATACCTTTTCTATTATGTTGAATGATGGAAATGGCAAATTTACCTTGAAAAAATACCCCACCGATTATTTGCTGTCTGAGGGTCGTTTGATCGTTGAAGATATAAATCAAGATGGTTGGTTGGATATTGTGGGTGTTGGGAAAAAACTTGATACTAAGCCTAATTACTTATTTCAATTTAATAATATGGGTAAAGGGATATTTGACTTTAAAAACCCTAAGACAATTGAATTGGTTTATGCTGCAGATAATCCTATAAATCCAGGGAATCAAAGTTTGCGTAATTACATAAAAATTGATTTGGACAAGGATGGTCAAATGGAATACATCTGTTATGTAACTAATCAATATTCTGGATTAGGCAGTTTGGATATGCAACCAACAAAATTAGCCCTCTTGGAGCCTCATAATCAGGTACTGGTTTACACGCATAAAAATAATGTATTAATAAACACAACATCAACTTTCATACCAGATCAGAATAATTTTGGTAAATGGTTTACGAATGAAAGTGGTATGTATTTTATTGATTTGGATTTAGATGGCAATCTGGATTTGGTACCTTATGTGAATACGTTAGAGCCTAAATACCTTTGGAATAGTAGTTCTGATTTTCAGTATTTTGCGTTCAATCCATCGACCAAAAAATTTGATTATAAATCAAAGCCAAGCTATGCATCTTTATTTACTTCAGATGATAAAAATTATGGTTCTTTAGCAAGAAATTTAGGTCGATATACTTATGATTATGTGGATTTAGATGGCGATGGAAATCTGGAAGTTATCCAGCCATCGGTCAAGATTGACCTTGATCCGAATGTAAAGGGGAATGAAAATTATATGTTGATCATTAAAGATAAATCCTTAGATAAGCGTCCGGATGATGATGGTGATGGCGTTAAGAATGTAAATGATAAGTGCCCGAATTCCAGCCCTGGAGCTAAAGTAGATTCAAAAGGTTGTGAATTAATATTATCAAATGCATTAACTGATGATAATGTTGTGATTTCGCCAAATCCTTTCGATCATTCCATTAAAATTAAATTTCCTGAGGATTTCGGCCCATTAGTTACAGCTAAAATATATGATCTGAATGGTGTAATTGTTTGGGTAAAGGAATCTGTTCGAGATTCAGAAATAGTAGATTTATCTGGTCTAGCAGCCGGTAATTATTTTTTAAACTTTACTTCAAAATTGAATGGTAAAATGGGCATGATGAAGATAAGCAAATAGATTAGAGCAAAAAGCATAGAGTAGGAATCTCCTACGGAGATGACCGTATGAAATATTTCTAAATGTATAAAAAATGGGGCCGAAGCCCCTAAAAAAAGAGTAGAGATAAGAGAGCAAACAGTATAGATCTAAATCTCCTATCTCTACTCTATAATCTCTACTCTATTATCTACACAAGACCTAAATCCTCCTGAATCACCCCCACCTTCTTCTGCAATTCCGCATAGACTATAAAGAAGTCAGCTGCGGAGGCTAAAGGTGCGTTCACAGAAACGTAGAACTTGATTTTAGGTTCAGTGCCGGATGGGCGAGCGGATACTTTAGATCCGTCGGCTAAGATTAGTTGAATCACGTTCGATGCTTCGATACCTAGACCTACTTTGATAGGTGTTGTTTCGCCTGTTAATAAGTCAGTAGAAACTAATCCCTCGTAATCTAAAACACGAACGGGTTTTGAACCTGCCACCGTAGCTGGTACGTTCGAGCGTAAGTTGATCATCATTTGTTTGATCTCTTCGGCGCCTGCTTTTCCTTTTTTCGTAAGAGAAATAAGTCCTTCGTAGTAGAAATTGTTTTCTACGTACATCTCCGCTAAGAAGTCGAATAATGATTTGCCTTGGTCTTTCGCGTAAGCGGTTAATTCAGCGATCATGGCACAAGAGGCCACCGCGTCTTTGTCACGCACGGCATCGCCGATTAAATAGCCGTAGGACTCCTCGCCACCGCCTAGGAACTTTTCTTTTCCTTCTAATTCGCGGATGACTTGGGCGATGTATTTAAAACCGGTTAGTGTGTTATAGCAAGGCACGCCTTTGGACGCGCACATTTTGTCGATTAAGTCGGTCGTCACGATGGTCTTCGCGGCGAACTCGTTGCCCTTTAAATCCGATACTTTTAATAGGTAGTAGAGGATGAGGCTGGCCATTTGGTTCCCGTTTAATAGGGCCCATTCGCCGTCTGGGCTTTTTACTGCGGCACCCACGCGGTCTGCGTCAGGGTCTGTGGCGATGACTAAGTCGGCGTCGATGGCTTTGGCCTTATTTAATGCCAAAGTCAATGCTTCCTTTTCCTCTGGATTCGGGTAAATCACTGTTGGGAAATTACCGTTCGGTTCCGCTTGTTCTTCCACTACCGTTACGGCCTCGAAACCTAGCATTTGCAAAGCTTGGGGAACTAAGGTAATTCCGGTTCCGTGGATAGGAGAGAAGACGATTTTGAGGTCTTTTTGGCGCTTAATCACCTCCGGCTGACGGCAGTTGACTAAAATGGTTTGTAAGTAGGCCTCGTCGATGGAGCCATCTAATAGGTGCAATAAAGCGTCGTTTCCTTCAAATTTGATATCTGCAATGCTCGTAATCGCATTCACTTCCTTCACGATGTTTTTATCGTGAGGTGCTACGACCTGTGATCCATCTGACCAATACGCCTTGTATCCGTTGTATTCCTTCGGATTGTGCGATGCGGTGATCACTAATCCTGCTTGGCAACCTAGGTGGCGCACCGTGAAGGATAATTGTGGTGTAGGGCGTAAGGCTGGGAATAAAAAGACTTCGATGCCGTTCGCAGTGAAAATGTCTGCAGCGATGCGGGTGAATTCAGGCGAGTTGTTGCGTGAATCGTGCGCGATGGCTACTTTGATTTTTTGGCCCGGTAATGACGCATTCAAATAGTTTGCAAAGCCCTGTGTAGCAGCGCCTACCGTGTATTTGTTCATGCGATTCGAGCCTACACCCATCTCACCGCGCATACCGCCCGTACCGAATTCCAGCGATTTATAGAATGAATCGGTCAAAGTCGTTTGATCTCCTTTCGCGATTAATTCCTGTATCGTCGCCTTCGTCGCAGCGTCGTAAGGGCCAGAAAGCCATTGTTCAATATTTTGTTGTGTGGTCGAATCTAAGGTCATATTACACGGAAATTGTGCCGGTAAACACTTGTTTTGCCGGGCCTATTAAGAAAATATTAGTAAATCCAGAGATGGCATCGCCGTCGAAATTCACGGCTAATTCACCTCCAAGGGTTTTGATTTTAACGGGTGTTTGTACGTTTTGGAAGGTTTTAGCCACTAAAGCTGCTGCCGTCACACCCGTACCGCAAGAATAGGTTTCGTCCTCTACGCCGCGCTCATAGGTGCGAACGAAGAGGGTTTGGTCATCTAATTTCTCTACAAAATTAGCGTTTGTACCATGGATGGGTTGATAAGCCTCGGAATAGCGAATCGCTGAACCGGTGTTTTTGACATCATAAAACTGCACCTGCTTCGTAAAACGCACGAAATGCGGGGAACCAGTATTCGTAAAATAATCGTCATTGTGTTGCTCAATCCCTTTCACATCCATCATCTGCAGAGAGATGGTTTCCGGATTGATATAGGCCAAATGTGGTCCATCTACCGCGATAAAATGGGCTTTTTCGGTCACAATGCCTAAATCCGCCGCAAAGCGAACTAAACAACGGCCGCCATTTCCACACATCGTCCCCTCGGTTCCATCCGAATTAAAATATACCATGCGGAAATCATAGCCCTCTGCTTCTTGTAAAAGCATAAAACCATCAGCCCCTATCCCAAAACGTCGGTGGCAAAGCAATGCAATCGCCTCCTGATTTAGGTTAAAGGTCTTTGCGCGATCATCGACCACGACAAAATCATTTCCAGTTCCTTGGTATTTGTAAAAATGCATAAGGCAATTTAAGAATTTTGGCTCAAATATCGCTCCTTAATTATCCTAAGGTGGTGTTTTTCGTGTCCGGCGATCATCCAGGCTAGAGCTCTCGCACTAATCGACTTCCCATTTGCTTGACCCATTTGGTTCCATTGCTTCGTTGAAAGCGAACGTAAAAGCAGGGTTGTCGCCTCTCTCGTCGCCTTGTATTGTGCGACTATATCCTCTTTAGCCTGCATTTCATATTCGGAGGCTGCTTGGTATTCATTTTCATCAAACCCAGGCAGAGCTGTTTTTTCGCCTCTGGATAGGGCCAAAACCCGATAAGAAAATATCCTTTCCGAATCGACCATATGCCCTAGCAAGCCTTTCAAGCTCCACTTTCCTGCTACATAGGCTTTATCCGCAAATCCGTTTTCTGCTTTTTCAAAGATTTCAATCAGTTCGTCGTACTGATTTTTCAGCACATCAAATAAATTTTCATCTTCTCCAAAACTCAGATATTCAGCGAAATACGGCGCATTCGGGTATTCGTAGCTAGCAGGTATGTGCATATTTTCTTATTTTTTTACCCAAAGGTATTGTTTCAAAGCATAATTTCCCTAATTTTGTGCCACCAATTACAAGACGGTCCGGTAGTTCAGTTGGTTAGAATACATGCCTGTCACGCATGGGGTCGCGGGTTCGAGTCCCGTCCGGACCGCCAACTAAGAAATCAAACAGCTTTTACATAACGTATGAGCTGTTTTTTTTATGCCTTAATAGCCACAGTCGCAAAACAGACACTTAATCTCTAATTTTAACCTGTATCTAGGCTCAGCTAATTGCTGATAATGCGAAGGTATTACATTATTTGATTCGCGCGCAAAGTCAGTCTAATTAATCTTAATCATCTACTCCCCTCGGAGCTTCGTTCCTCAGCACCTTCAGGTCTTCTGCGAAGCCAGCTAATTCCCAAAACCTAATCGCCTAATCATCACCCACCCAGTTATTATTTAGCGATTCTTCTTTTGCTGGCAAGGGGTTCTGTTTATATATATAACCTTTGGAGCAGAGGCGCAATGAGAGTTGAATTTATCAACTAATAAGGTGGTAATTATACTATGATTGCGCATTAGGTACCTATATGACAGAGATTGTCATTAGAGTTGAATTACACGCAATTAAAAGGCGTATAGTTGGGTTGTAGGCGATGATATTGTGTTGGTAACCTTCTTTAACCTTGGCGAAAGATAATGCTCCGGGAGGCAAAGGAATGAGGTCTGCTGGAGGTGGAATAGTCGCCAGGAATAAGGCTTATTAATGACTTCAATAATTGACATCTAAGCCCCGATATTTTACATTTAAAGCAATCAGGTTAAGACCTTATTGATAGTGGAAATACGAGCCTAAATCAGGGTTACAATAAGCTGTTAAATGCGTAAATTTAAGTAGTCAAACAAAGAGGTAATTATATGAGGATAAGCGCATTAACAGGCAAATTGGACAGAAGGGTTTATAACATTCCACCTCCTTCCAATACAGCTCCAAAACGCTTCGATAAGACACTTTCTTTTAGAGTTGAAGCAGATATCGTAGACGAACTAGAACAGCTCTTAAAACGAAGATATGGGTCTAAGCGCGTGCCTATGAATTCAGTGTCGTTTGTTCTAAGAACTGCGTTAAAGAAGAAGATTAAAGAACTGATGTTATCGCAGGCTAACTAGATTACATCGAACGAATTTGGGTTGAACTTGATTACATCGAACAAGATAACAGGTGTACTTAATGGCGGGGGTTGTATTAAAGGTATCCTTATATTAAAAGGGATAAGGAAAGAAAGGGAGCCTCACGCTCCCTTTCTCTTTCTCCATATGTTTCCACTACCAGTTTGCTCTAAACGATGATTATGAGGTTAAAAGGG
>JAIXWQ010000011.1 GCA_027491195.1 Cytophagaceae bacterium
AGAGAGGGATTCGAACCCTCGGTACCGTTACCAGTACGCATGTTTAGCAAACATGTCCTTTCGGCCTCTCAGGCATCTCTCCTAGCATTTAAGAGAGCACAAATGTACTAAATATATTTAGTAAATGAAATAAATGGCGAAAAATTTATTTCGCCATTAGGTCAAAACTAGACACTGATTTACCTTCAAGGGCTGTTTTACCCATTAAATATAAGTCAATATTTCTAGCCGCTTCACGTCCTTCAGAGATAGCCCAAACCACTAATGATTGGCCTCTTCTTGCATCACCGGCAATGAAAACTTTCTCATTATCAGATTGATAAGATGCATTCGCAACTAAGTTTCCTCGCTCATCAGACTTCACTCCTACGGCTGTTAATTGTTCAAAAAGTGAACCATGATCCGTGTGTAAAAAACCTGCAGCAATTAAAGCTAAATCACATGGAATTTTTCTTGTGTTGATTACTTCTTGCTCCATTTTACCATCCTTCATGTTATAAACGATGTCACCAATGATCAATGCTTCCAATTCACCTTTGTCATTCTTCACAAATTCTTGCAAAGAAATGGACCATAAACGCTCTGCTCCTTCGTCATGTGATGTCGACGTGCGTAACATGGTAGGCCAATTTGGCCATGGTGTATTCTCAGCTCTGTTTACTGGAGGCTTCGGCATTACTTCAATTTGAGTAATAGAAGCAGCTTTATGACGATTAGATGTACCAACACAGTCTGAACCTGTGTCACCACCACCAATTACCACCACATGTTTGCCTTCAGCTAAAATGTTATTATTGGAGTAAGCCTCACCTTTGTGATTTACTTCTAAAGCGATAGAGGCATTACGTTTATTTTGTTGAGAAAGGAATTCCATGGCTGGATAAATACCTTTAGCATCATTTCCTTTCGCAGTAATGAAACGAGGAGTTGTACTACCCGTTGCTACTAATACGGCATCAAATTCATTCGTCAGATTAGCCAGCTTCTCAGTAGTTCCTATGTTAGCATTCGTTACAAAAGTGATTCCCTCCTTCTTCATGACATCCACACGTCTTGAAACAACCGTTTTGTCTAATTTAAAATCAGGAATACCATAACGTAATAAGCCACCAATTTGATCCGCACGCTCATAAACAGTCACTAGGTGACCTGCTTTATTTAATTGTGCAGCTGCCGCTAAACCTGCTGGTCCAGAACCGATCACTGCAATTTTCTTACCTGTACGTGTTTTGGGGATAAATGGAACTACCCATCCTTCTGAATAGGCTTTTTCGATAATTGACTTCTCGATTAATTCAATAGCAACTGCCGGCTTGTTAATACCTAGTACACAAGCTGATTCGCAAGGTGCAGGACAAATACGGCCTGTAAATTCAGGAAAATTATTAGTTGTACTTAAAATATCATAAGCATATTTCCAATTTTGCTCGTATACAGCATCGTTGAATTCAGGGATGATATTTCCTAGTGGACAACCATTATGGCAAAATGGTGTACCACAATCCATACAACGACTAGCTTGCGCTTCTGTTTCCGCAATCGAATTCAATTGTTCAATTTCTTTGTAGTCATTAACACGCTCAGCAACCGCTCTTTTAGGAGCTAATTTGCGGTCAATTTCTAAAAATCCTGTAGGCTTACCCATTCTATCTTATTTTAAATCTACTTTAATATCTTGATACACTCTGTCTTTATCAGCTAATACATCTGATATGCTCAATTGACGAGAACTTAAGGCGTTTTTGTAGTCAATTGGTAGCACTTTCTTGAATTGACTAGCTAAGGCACTGAAGTTATCATAAACTTGTTTCCCTTTCACTGAACCAGTTAATGACACATGTTTTTCTAAGTACATTAGGATGATATTCTTATCCTCTGGAGTTAAATCAGTGATTTCAACCATCTCGCGATTTACCTTAGCATCAAACGTGTTTTGCTCATCTAAAATATAAGCAACACCACCTGACATACCGGCACCAAAGTTTCTACCCGTATTACCTAAAATTATCACTAAACCGCCTGTCATATACTCACAGCCGTGATCTCCAATTCCCTCCACGACTACTTTCGCACCAGAATTTCTAACACAGAAGCGTTCGCCGGCCATACCAGCTAAATAAGCTTCTCCTGAGGTAGCTCCATAGAAAGATACGTTACCTACGATTGAATTTTCAGAGGCCTTAAAGGAAGCCAACGGCGAAGGATAGGCCACTAAGGTAGCACCACATAAACCTTTTCCTACATAGTCATTCGCATCTCCTTCAATCTCAAATTTAATCCCTTTTACAGAGAAGGCTCCGAATGATTGACCTGCTGTACCTTTAAACTTAATGTTAATCGTATCAGCCGCTAATCCCTTTTCACCATATTTTTTCGTGATCTCATTCGATAAAATAGTACCAACGGAACGGTTTACATTAATGATGTCTAATTCACCATAAACTACCTCTCCTTTTTCTATCGCTGGCTTAGCGATTTTCAATAACTCCCAATCTAACTGGTCTTCTAAACCGTGATCTTGCTCTTCTGATTTATAGACAGCTACTCCTTCTGAAAGAACTGCTGGAGCTAAGATTGGGTTTAAATCAACATTTTTGAACTTCCAGTGATTTGATAAGTCTTTCATTTCTAAAAGATCAACACGACCTACCATGTCTTCTAATCTACGGAAGCCTAACTCAGCCATTATTTCGCGTAATTCTTGCGCTAAGAAATGGAATAAGTGAACTACGTGATCTGCTTGACCCGTGTAAAGAGCACGCAATTCAGGATTCTGAGTGGCCACACCTACTGGACACGTATTTAAGTGACACTTACGCATCATAATACAACCCGCAGTAACTAAGGCAGCTGTTGCCACACCGAATTCTTCCGCGCCTAATAATGCAGCTACGGCGATATCTTTACCTGTTTTGATTTGGCCGTCCGCTTGGATAGTCACACGTCCGCGTAATTTATTTTTTACAAGCGTTTGATGCGTTTCAGCTAATCCAAGTTCCCAAGGTAAACCGGCGTGACGAATAGATGATAACGGTGATGCACCTGTTCCACCATCGTAACCAGCGATAAGGATATGATCCGCATGTGCTTTTGCTACACCTGCTGCAATCGTTCCTACACCTGCCTCTGACACTAATTTTACAGAAATACGCGCAGCTCTGTTAGCATTCTTAAGGTCAAAGATTAATTGAGCTAAATCTTCAATTGAATAAATATCATGGTGTGGTGGAGGTGAAATTAAACCTACACCTGGCGTACTGTGACGTGTTTTACCAATCCAATCATCTACTTTATGACCTGGTAATTGACCACCTTCACCTGGCTTAGCACCTTGAGCCATTTTGATTTGAAGCTCCTTCGCATTGGTTAAATAATGCGCAGTTACACCAAAACGACCCGACGCCACTTGTTTGATAGCAGAATTCATCGAATCCCCGTTCGCCATTTTCTCAAAACGAATTGGATCCTCTCCTCCTTCGCCCGTATTTGATTTACCACCAATACGATTCATGGCAATAGCAAGTGTTGTATGTGCTTCGTAGGAAATAGATCCAAATGACATCGCACCTGTTGCAAAACGAGCTAAAATATTTTCAATCGGCTCTACTTCATCAATAGAGATGGATTTACCCGTTTTAAATTTAAGTAAACCACGTAGTGTGATTGATTTCTTGCTTTGGTCATCAATTAATTGAGCATATTTTTTATAAACAGAATAGTCGTTCTGTTTAGTTGCTTGCTGCAATAAGTGGATTGTTGCTGGATTGAATAAGTGCTCCTCTCCTCTTTGTTTCCATTGATAGATACCACCTACCTCTAATTTTGGAGATTCTTGCTTTAATAATTGATAACCTGAAGAGTGCTTGATTAGTGCTTCTTTGGCAATCGTATCTAAATTAATACCACCAATACGTGAAATTGAACCAGTGAAATAGGTATCTACTACATCTTTTCCTAAACCTAGGATTTCAAAAATTTGAGCACCTTGGTAAGATTGTAATGTCGAAATACCCATTTTAGAGAATATCTTCAGTAATTCTCCATTTACCGCCTTGATATAATTATACTCTAATTTATCATAGCTTAGGTCCTTATTAACAAAACCTTGATCTTTCATGGCTTTGATCGTTTCAAACGCCATATATGGATTAACGGCACTTGCACCATAACCAATTAGGGTAGCATAGTGATGTGTTTCCCAAACATCTCCCGCCTCAATAATAATACCAACTTTCGCTCTCTTCTTCGTACGTATCAAGTGATTGTGCACGGAAGCTAAAGCCAATAAAGAGGGAATAGGCGCATGTGAACTATCAATACCTCTATCTGTCAATAAAATGATAGAATATCCATCATCCACAGCATCTTCTGCATATTGATTAATACGGTCCAAAGCCTTTTTCAACACACCCTCCTCTTCAGAAGCACGGAAGGTCATGTGAATTGATTTTGTTTGGAAATTCTCATGGTCAATCCAACGAATCTTCTCTACCTCTTTATTCCGTAAAACAGGTTGCTGGATCTCAATTTGACGGCAATGCGTAGGACTTTCCTCTAATAAATTGGATAAACCACCAATATCAGAAAGTAATGACATGACCATTCTCTCCCGAATTGGATCGATTGGAGGATTCGTTACCTGAGCAAATAATTGCTTGAAGTACGACGATAAGTGTTGTGCTTTCTCAGATAAAACAGCTAACGGGGTATCAATACCCATTGACCCTAAGGCCTCTTTACCCGTTTCAGCCATTTGAGCTAATACAACACGGATATCTTCCGTTGTAAACCCAAAAATCTGCTGACGTGAAACTAATTCAATAGCTTTCGGCTGTCTGTATTCACTACCAGCTTCTGGCAAATCCTCTACGCGGATCTTATTATTTACAAGCCATTCCCCATAAGGTTGTTGCTGGCAAATCTTTTCTTTTAATTCTTCATCAGGAATAATACGACCTTGTTCCATGTCCACAACGAACATCTTCCCAGGTTGTAAACGACCTTTAGAGACAATAGTTGCTGGATCTAGATCTAATACACCAGCTTCAGAAGCCATAATTACATGGTCATCAGATGTCACCCAATAGCGTGAAGGACGTAATCCATTACGATCTAAAGTGGCTCCAATCATCTTTCCATCTGTAAATGAAATACTAGCTGGACCATCCCAAGGTTCCATCATGGCAGCATGGTACTCATAGAAATCTTTCTTGTACTTCTCCATGCTTTCGTTGCCATCCCAAGCTTCAGGGATTAACATCATCATCACATGTGGTAATGAACGACCTGTTAAGTACAATAATTCAATGGCATTATCTAAGATAGCCGAATCAGATTGTCCTAAACTACAAACTGGAAGAATCATATCTAATTCCTCCTGAGTGAAATACTTGCTAGAGAACAAGGCAGACTGCGCTTGCATCCAAGATGAATTTCCTTTTACCGTGTTAATCTCCCCATTGTGCGCAATGAAGCGGAACGGTTGAGCTAACTTCCATTCTGGGAAGGTGTTCGTTGAGAAACGAGAGTGTACAATTGCTAAAGCTGATGTAAAGTTCTCTTGGAATAAATCTAAGAAGTAACCTGGCACCTGCATTGTCGTTAACATACCTTTATAAATAATGGTACGGCAAGACAAAGAAGCGAAATAGAATTTATTGTTTAATCCAGCAATAGTTTCATTTAATAATTTTGAAACATACTGTCTGAAAACATATAATTTACGCTCAAAATCAATTTCTGTAGCACAATCAGCTGGACGTTCAATGAATAATTGTTGAATCGATGGTTCTGCATTTCCAGAATCAGCCCCTGTAATCTCCGAATTATCAACAGGAACTAAACGGTAACCTAAAATGCGTAAACCCAATTTCTTCGATTTGCGCTCAATGACTTCTTTACATTCTTTAATTAAAGTTTCGTCTTTTGGAAAAAAGACCATACCCACGCCATAGTTTCCTAAAGACGGCAAAGCGAATCCTAATGAACTCGTTTCTTCTAAAAAGAATTCATGTGGAAGCTGTACTAATACACCTGCCCCGTCCCCTGAGTTAGGATCACAGCCACAGGCTCCACGGTGATCCATACGAATCAACATCTTGATGGAATCCTGAACAATGCGGTGTGATTTTATGCCTTTTAAACTGGCTACAAAACCAATACCACAAGCATCATGCTCGAATTCTTTTCTGTACAAACCTACTTCATTCGGATTTCTCATAGGAAACTATAAATATTCTAATAAAAATAATAATAAATCAAAAACAGCTATGACCGCAGAAACGTATATTTCAGGTAGATAATATAGCTAATTTCAAATTTAATTAAAAATAAATTTGGCAAAACGATCTAATGACAAAATATTCTTCGGATTCACAAATATCAAAATTGCAACACAAAAAATCTTGATATTATACAATTTTAGTCGTAATCCTCACCGTAAGACTCGCCATATTCCTCCCCAGACTCCGTATCATCTTCATCTTGGAACTCATTTTCTAGATCATTTAGATAGATAGCATCAACTCCCTCTTGAACGGTATTCAACAGAGTTAGATGTTCAATTTTGGCAGTATCTAATCTTTCAGCTATTTCTTCATTTTTAGTTACAACGACGAATAAGCCGCCTTCATTCGTGCAAATCTTAGTGCCTTTACGAATGGCGGAAACTCCGTAACCATCAATTTCACTTGTTTTAGAAAGATTTAAGATAATGTTAGCGTAATCTTTTTTAAACAATAGGCGAATAGCATTTTCTAATTCCTCTGAATTAGCAGCCGCTAATTGTTCAGCCTTCCAATCAATAACGGCATAACTTTCGTTTTGTTCGAGTTGAAATGAATTAATATTAGACATGTTTTAAATACTGAATGGTGTTAGTGTAAATACGATTGTATAAATCTTCTTGTGGTTCTTTATTAAATTTCAAACCTGTGATTTCTTCATATAAAAGAATATATCTTTCTGATATTTGTTGAACAAACTCATCGGTAATCGTAGGAACCTGTTGCCCCTCTTTCCCTTGAAATCCATTGGCGATAAGCCATTCTCTGACGAATTCCTTGGATAATTGTTTCTGGGCTAAGCCCTTCGCAAATAATTCCTCATAAGGTGCTTTGTAGAAATAGCGGGAAGAATCAGGTGTATGAATTTCATCCATCAACATGATTTTACCTTCATATAAACCAAATTCATATTTAGTATCGACTAATATAAGGCCTTTTTCAGCAGCCATCTCCTGCCCTCTTTGAAACAAGCGGTGCGTTATTTGGCATAATTCGTCCATGTATTCTTTAGATACAATTCCCTGAGAAATAATCTCTTCCACAGAAATATCTTCATCATGTCCTTCGCTCGCCTTTGTTGTAGGAGTAATAATAGGAGTAGGTAATTGTTGATTTTCTACCAAACCTTCAGGAAGTGAAACCCCGCAAACACTACGTTTACCAGCCTTATATTCTCTCCAAAGATGGCCTACTAAATAGCCTCTAATCACCATTTCAATTGGAAACGGCTGGCATTTAAGACCAAATGACACATTGGGATCTGGAGTAGCTAACAACCAATTTGGAACAATATCTGCTGTTTTTTGTAAAAAATAACTCGCAATCTGATTTAGCACTTGCCCTTTAAATGGAATCAAACGCGGTAAAACTACATCAAATGCAGAAATACGATCAGAGGTAATCATTAACAAATGATCTCCAATTCCATATACATCACGCACTTTTCCTTTATAAAAAGAGGTTTGATTAGGGAATTGATAAGGGACATTACTCATGGTTTGTATTGTTAGTAAATGAAATTCTTTTGCTTCTTTTTCATCAAATCAAGTAAAGATAACGCTTCTTGCGTATTTATTTTTTGAGTTTGACTGATCGTTTGCGTTGATTTAGCTTGTTTCTTTAATTTGTTCTGAGGAAAATTGAATGCGTACAATTCGTATGTTTTCACTAAAGTATCCACATCCCCATTTTTCTTGATCGAATTTTGTAAATCAACTAACCCTTTCTGTTGATCACCAGCATTGGCGGAAAAATGACTTAGCAAGATATCAATCTCCATACTTTGGGAATTCAACGCCAAAGTTTGTTTATCCATCCCATTCTTTCTCGACTTCAATTCCAGAACAGCAATTAATCGCTCGATCTCGGGATTAACAAAAATCGTAGCTTGTTTAATACTTTTAGCACCTTTTAAAGCCTGAACGTAATTTTTTGCCTGAACTTGCTGGTTAATTTCTGCCACCGCAACATTATACTGCTTCGAAGAAGCGTTGAATAAACCTTCGTAGAATAAAATAAAGATGTAAAATAGCGTTGTAAACATTTACATTTTGATTGCTTTTGCCGTAAATACACTATCTATGAACAATAAAAGCACTATTAAAATTACTAAATATATTTTTACGTAAGAACTCGTTATCCAGTTATTCAGCTCACTCGTGTTAAACAAGGAATTAGAAGTACCTAATTCCCCTACTTTTTCCCACTTATTCTTACTTTTCTGAAACTGTAAAATGTCCTCTTTATTTGGTATTGAAAGACCTATTCCTTCATATCTTTTATGACGAAACTGAGTAGCATTGAAAGCGTGTTGCTCAATTAAATTTAAAAATGAATCTTGATCAGTCTGAGGTAGTACTTGCATCCATTGTCTTTCCAGAGGATCGAAGACAATTAATCCCAAATTGCTATTACTTGACATATCCTGCGCTTTCTTTTGCAATTGGTTCCAAGTTAAGCTGGAGGCGTCTTTTGATATCCCGAATAAATAGGATTGCTCATTTTGAATGGACTTAGAATAGGTTTGCTTTACCTGTAAACTATAAAAAGTCAATAGCATAAAAGAGGAAAGAAGTACAAATCGTAACAGGTACCTAAATACCACGAATCTGGAGACTTGATAAACCGCCCCTTTGGCTACATAATATTTATACGCCATTAAAAGAGATGTAATGAGGTAAATACCTACCAATAAGACACCTATTTCCTTTAAATTCATATAATCGGTTAAATTGAATAAAATTTAATTGCTATTTTTACAATTCTATCAAAAATAGCATGGATATATTAAAAAGTAAACGACTTGATCACCTCAAGTATGAAATTCGTGGGCCTGTATATGATAAAGCGTTGTCGCTTCAAAATCAGGGTTACAAGATCACTTCGTTAAATATTGGTAATCCTGCCGCCTTTGGCTTTGAGACTCCAGATGAAATCGTCCATGATATAATCGTAAATATACGAAATGCTCAGGGATATGTAGATTCCAAAGGATTATTTGCAGCGCGTAAGGCGGTAATGCAATACTATCAGAATTTAGGAGTTAAAAATATATTAATTGAAGATATCTATATCGGAAACGGAGTAAGCGAATTGATCTCTTTGGTCATGACGGCTTTATTAAATTCGGATGACGAAGTATTAATACCTTCCCCAGATTACCCTTTATGGACTACAGTGGCAGGATTAGCCGGTGGAAAAGCAGTTCATTATACGTGTGATGAGGCCAAAGATTGGGCTCCAGATCTAGTGGATATGGAAGCGAAAATCACGTCTAAGACAAGAGCAATTGTACTAATCAATCCCAATAACCCGACAGGCGCAGTTTATTCGAAGGAAACAGTGAAGCAGGTTGTTGCTTTAGCTGCTAAACACCAATTAGTATTATTTGCGGATGAAATCTATGATAAAATATTGTATGACGGAACTAGTCATCATACAGCTGCCGGATTATCAGATGACATTTTAATCATCACGATGGGTGGATTATCTAAAAACTACCGCGCGGCAGGTTTTAGAGGGGGCTGGATGATTTTAACAGGTGCAAAACATAAAGCAAAATCCTACATTGAAGGTCTAAATTTCCTTTTTAGTACGCGTTTATGTGCCAATGTGATAACACAATATGGTATTCAAACCGCCTTAGGTGGATACCAGTCCATCAATGATTTAGTCGCTAAAGAAGGACGTTTAAATCGTCAGATGAACTTAGCTTATGAAAGAATGAATGCGATTGACGGTGTTAGTGCAGTTAAACCGAAAGGGGCACTCTATTTATTTCCGAAAATTGACTTATCAAAGTTTAACTTCGAGGACGATAACCATTTTGTAATGTCTTTGTTAGAGGAACAAAAGATTCTTGTGGTAGGTGGTCAAGGATTTAATTTCAAAGAGAAGGATCATTTTAGAATTGTGTTTCTTCCCCATGTGGAGCAATTAAGTGTTGCTTTAGATAAAATAGCGCTTCATTTTGAAAATTACCGCAAATGATTTTTGACCAATTTTCTCGGAAGCAAAAGTTATTTATATTTCTGTTCGGAATATTTTTGACGAATGCTATTGTAGCCGAGATTATTGGTGTCAAAATAGTTTCTATCGAAAAAACACTCGGATTCTCTCCTTTGCATTGGGCGACACCTTGGGGGGACTTTTGGGATTTAAATCAAACGGCAGGAGCTTTGAATTGGCCTTTGGTTTTTATAACGTCAGATATCATTAATGATTATTTTGGAAAGAAAGGCGTACGTTTTATTTCCTTTACTACTGCCCTATTCATCGCATTCTCTTTTTTCATTATTTACACTGCTACCTTATTAGTTCCTGCTGATTTTTGGGTAGAGGTAAATAAGGGTTCTGAAAATTTTAATATTAATCAGGCTTTTTCACGGATTTTCAGACAAGGTTTGGGAATCATTTTAGGATCCTTATCAGCCTTTTTAGTTAGCCAAATTATCGATGCACTTGTTTTTGAGAAAATAAAAGCAAGAACAGGTTCGAAACATATCTGGTTAAGAGCTACTGGATCGACACTTATTTCTCAATTATTAGACAGTGTGCTGGTAATTGGTATTGCTTTTTACCTTTTTGGAAATTGGACGTTTAGTCAATGGATGAACGTTTCCTTCAATAATTATTTCTACAAATTCTTTGTAGCCATTCTTTTTACCCCGCTATTATATGTGGCTCACTGGGCGATTGAGAAGTATTTAGCTCAGGATAAAACGTCTTAAATTATCAGCTATAATAGCGGTAGAGATACTTACGTTTAATGATTCTGCCTCTCCGAAAGCAGGAATTGTTATTTTTTCATCCAAAGTATCGATTATCTCTTCCCTTATTCCGTTTGATTCATTTCCTAGAATAATAAATGCATTTTCTGGGAACGAATACGTATGGATATTTTCCCCATTCAATACGGCTCCTATTTTTTTTATCTCAGGATGACTTTTAAAGAATATTGGCAAATCAACATAGGTGAATTCAATTCTTGAAAATGATCCCATGGTTGAAATGATGACTTTGGGATTATAAAACTCCGTACAATCCTCCGATAAGACTAATTGTTTGAAGCCATACCAATCACAAATCCGAATAATCGTACCTAAATTACCAGGGTCTCTTATGCCATCTAATACAATTGTGTAAGGCGAGTTGATTTTAAATTGATTGAATTGCTTTTGCTTAACAACGGCTAATCCAACTTGATTAGTAACTAGTGTACTTAGTTTAGTTAATTGCTCCTCGCTGACGATATATATGTAAGCAGGGGATTTAAGGCTTAATTCATGAAGTAAATCGGTTTGATTCTCCGCTAGCACAAAAAACTCAACTGAAAAATCAGATTTAACTAATTCAAGCAGCGACTTCTCTCCTTCTACTAAAAATAAATCATTCTCTTTTCTACCTTTTTTAGAATGTAGGGAATTAATTAACTTTATTTGTTTATTACTTAGCATCTCTTGAAGAATCAATCAATTATCGGTTTTATTGTTTTGTGTTTAGGCCTGTTTTCATGTAGCCAATATCAGGCATATGAAATGAAAGAACCTATCATCAATCAAATTAATCTGGTAGGTAATCAGCAAATTTCCAGTGTTGAATTACGTAACAATGTGTTAGGTATTAAAAACTCGTACAAAAGATTGCTACCTACAAAATTATATACTTATCTGGGCAATAAAAGAAAAAGAAGAGATTCTCTGGGAATAAAGCCAAGTTTTATTCAATTCTTCAAATCACCCAATCCAGCTTATAATACCACTTGGTTAAAAAGTAATCAAAATCAGATCCTTCGTTATTATCGGGAAAATGGCTTTTTAAGTGCACAAATCTCACCAGAAATTGACTCTGCTGGTAATTTATTTACTATTACTTTCCGAATTCAAGAAGGGGAACCAAGTTATTTTACTAAAGAGGATTCAGTCTCGGTAGACAATCCTATTTTGGCCACTCATGTCAGTGAGTATTTAAAAGAGAATAGTCTCATCCGACCAATGGAACGTTTGAAATTAGCTGTGATTAAACAGGAAAAAGAGCAATTAAGTCATCATTTACGAAATGAGGGGTATTATTATTTCTCACCTGATGCGGTAGGTATTCGATTAAACGATAGAAAAGATTCTACTTTACGAAATGTATCTCTTTTCTATAAAATACCTGAATTCAAGAATCGGACTTCCATTCCAAATTATGATCGTCTCTATCGCATCGGATTACCTGAGTTCATTATTCTTGACCCCTTTGGTAATCCGGCCTTATATCCACCTATAAAGAGTTTAAGTAAGTTAATTAACCTCAAAGAAGACGATTTGTACTCGGTTGATCTATTCAACCAAAGTTTAAAGAATATCTATCTCACCGATCAGTTTAAAACGGTTTCTATTCGTTTTGACTCTACTAGGACGCGTTTATTTCCTAAGATAGAGTTGTTTCAAAATGAGAAATACAATTTTAGTTCTGAATTAGGTGGAAGTGTATTTAGAGGTATTCCTGGGCCCTTTTTAACAAATTCGTTCAAAGTAAGACGCCTATTTTCAAGTCTAGATTATTTAGATTTCTCTGCTAGATTAGGTTATGAGGCACAATCTGGGTTCATTAATACCGATGAAACCAGAAATAATTTAGAACTGAATTTATCTGCCTCGATTAATTTCCCTACCCTCTATTTACCTTCTTCTATCATTCGAACTTTAGGAGCTTATTATGGTGCCAAAACATCGGTAGGAATTGGCTATGATTTTATCAATAGACCAGAATATCAACGAACCAATTTCAATTTATTTCAGCGATATACGTGGCAAAAGAAGGAAACAAACTTCTTTACGCTATCTCTTGTTAATCTTAATCTCCTAAATAGTAATTATCCTGAGACGTCAACTTCTGATGCGTTTAAATCGTATCTACAAGAGTTAAAATTAAAAGGGAATAATTTATACCGAAGTTTCAATCCCAGCTTTGTGAGTAGCGTATCGTTTCAATACGTTTATCGAGATCTTCTCCCCTCCAACGAATTAAAGGATGGCTCTATCTTTCAATTGGGATTAGAATCAGGTGGAACTACTTTGAATTTTATACAAAGTCATAAATTCAATTTTGTAAATGATTTATTAAGCTCCGGTCAAGATATTCAATTTTATCGTTTTTTGCGACTTAATTTTGATTACCGTAAATATAAAATGCTGGGACGAAATAGGACTTCCCAACTAGCTTTTAAGGTCTTGGGTGGTGTTGCTTATGCGTATGGTGATGAAAATGAATATCAATTACCTTATGAAAAAAACTTCTTTATAGGAGGGCCTTCCAGTGTTAGAGCGTGGAAACCGAGAAGATTAGGGCCCGGTTCCTATGTTTCCTCCTCTAATTTAGTAGAGCAACCGGGTAGCATTCTTCTTGAATCGTCTCTAGAATATAGATTTAAACTCTTTTCTTTATTTGGCCAAATGAATGGTGCATTCTTCGTTGATGCCGGAAATGTATGGAATATGAGCCAAGGAAACACAGATGTTACGACTCAGTTTAGGTTCGATGAATTTTATAATCAGATAGCTGTGGGAACTGGGTTTGGGTTACGTTGGGATTTCGACTTTTTCTTGTTGCGCCTCGATTTAGCCACTAAAGTGATTAACCCCGCAAATCCTGTAAATGAAAAATGGGTTTTGCCGCAGACTTCTTTCGAAGGAGGACAAAACCCAATTGAGTTTAATATTGGTATTGGATATCCTTTCTAGGGATTATTTACGTGCCATTACTTTGATTGCTTTTTCTACAATCGCATTCGCATTTAAGCCGTATTTCTCCATTAATTCAGCTGGTTTTCCTGATTCACCGAATGAATCGTTTACACCTACAAATTCCATTGGTGTTGGGTGATTCATCGCTAAAAACTGAGCTACTGAATCGCCTAAACCTCCATTGTATTGGTGTTCTTCAGCCGTAACCACACATCCCGTCTTTTTCACTGAAGCTAAGATAGCTTGAACGTCCAATGGTTTGATTGTATGAATATTGATTACTTCCGCATTAATTCCTTTTTCCAATAAGGCTTCAGCAGCTTGAATAGCTTCCCACACTAAGTGTCCAGTCGCTAAAATAGTCACATCTTTACCTTCTACTAAATGTAAAGCCTTACCGATTTCGAATTTCTGATCTTCTGGTGTAAATACCGGAACTACTGGGCGTCCAAAACGTAAGTAAACAGGACCTTCATAATCTGCAATAGCGATAGTAGCTGCTTTCGTTTGATTGTAATCACATGGATTAATAACCACCATTCCTGGAAGCATTTTCATTAACCCGATATCCTCTAAGATTTGGTGCGTAGCTCCATCTTCTCCTAGTGTTAAACCAGCGTGAGAGCAACAGATCTTTACATTCTTTCCTGAATAGGCTACTGATTGACGAATTTGGTCATATACACGACCCGTTCCAAAGTTAGCAAATGTCGTTGCATAAGGAATAAAACCACCTAACGTTAAACCTGCTGAAATACCAATCATATTAGCTTCAGCAATACCTGTTTGGAAAAAACGCTCCGGGCTATTTTTAATAAAACCTTCTAATTTTAATGAACCGATTAAATCAGCACATAAAGCCACCACCTTAGGATTATGTTGACTTAAATACTCCATTCCTGCTCCAAAACCGGAACGTGTATCTTTTTTTGTTTCGTAGGTAAATAATGCCATTTCTATCTGATTAATAATCTCCTAAAGTTTCTTCTAATTGCGCTAAAGCGTCTTGTAATTGCTGGTCGTTAGGTGCTACACCGTGCCATTTATGCGAATACATCATAAAATCAACCCCAGCACCCATTTCTGTCTTCATGATAATCATGATAGGAGAACCATTTCCTAAAGCAGCTTTTGCTTTGATTAAGGTATTTTGGATATCCTCCGCATTATTTCCGTCCATACGCATCACATTCCAGCCAAAAGCCTCATATTTTGCTTGTAAATCACGGTTGCTCATGACTTTCTCTGTAGGACCATCAATTTGCTGACCATTTTCGTCAATGAAAGCAATCACATTATCTACTTTATGGTGAGGTGCATACATCGCTGCTTCCCAAACTTGTCCTTCATTCTGCTCTCCATCCCCCATTAGACAGTAAACAGTCGATTTATCACCATTCAATTTCTTTGCTTGTGCTGCTCCAATAGCCACACTTAGGCCTTGACCTAAAGAACCTGAGGCAATACGAATACCTTCTAAATGCTCATGTGGTGTTGGGTGTCCCTGTAAACGCGTATTAATTTTTCTGAAGCTAGCTAACTCAGACGTAGTGAAATAGCCACGACGTGCTAAAACACTATAAATCAAAGGAGAAATATGTCCATTAGACAAGAAGAATAAATCTTCATTTGTTCCATCCATATCAAATACAACTTTACCAGCTGCATCTGTTTTTAGATTCATTGTGTTGAAATATAGATCTACTAAGAGATCTGTACAACCTAATGATCCACCTGGGTGACCTGATTGACAGGCATGAACCATTCTTAAAATGTCTCTACGTACTTGAGAGCTAATCTTTTTTATTTCTTGTGTTTGCATGGTAGAATATTAGTGAATTTGAGAACTGTGGTTCTTTGTGTCCACTTTTTCGATAATGTCTGTAATAATTCCTTTCTCGTCGATGATGAAGGTAGTTCTAGCTACTCCCATATATTGTTTTCCATACATGGATTTCTCCACCCATACACCAAAAGCTTCCGCAATTTCATGCTCCGGATCTGACAATAAAGGAAATTGAAGATTGAATTTAGCTTTAAACTTCGTGTGAGAAGCATTGCTGTCAATACTAACTCCTACTACCTGAAAACCTTTCGCTTTTAGAGCATCTAAATTCTCATTTAAATTACAAGCCTGAGCCGTACATCCTGGAGTATTATCTTTTGGATAAAAGTACAATACTACCTTATTGGATCCAGGAATTGCAAATGAATTTCCATCAGAATCAAGCATTTGGATACTTGGAGCTTGATCGCCTACTTTTAGCTTCATATTAGGAGATAGTTAATTCGAATAATTTTTGGCCCTCTAATGATCCTTTTAATACATCACCAATGGCAATGGGACCCACACCCGCAGGAGTACCAGTAAAGATATAATCACCCGTTTTCAGTGTGAAATACTTCGATACATCTTCAATCAATTCTGCTACATTCCAGATCATTAATCCAGAATTTCCATCCTGAACTAAGGTTTCATTTTTATGTAAACTGAAATGAATAGGGTTTTCTAAAAGACTCGCTTCAAAAGGCAACATAGTACTTACGAAAGCCGAGCCATTAAATGCCTTAGCCTTCTCCCACGGTAAACCTTTCTCTTTTAATTTGCTTTGAACATCACGCGCTGTGAAATCAATACCTAATCCGTAAGAATCAATGTATTTATGCGCAAATTTTGCTTCTATATTTTTGCCCACTTTGCCTATCCTAAATACTAACTCTAGTTCATAATGAACATCAGAGGAGAATTTAGGATAGTAAAAGTGACTATTTGCATCTAATAAAGCCGTATCAGGCTTCAAAAAGACCACAGGTTCTGTAGGTCTCTCATTCGATAATTCAGTGATGTGATCTACGTAATTACGACCGATGCAAATAATTTTCATGGCTTATTTCAATACTTCTGATACTAAACGAGCTGCATCTTTTAATAAAACGGCAGAGAATACTTTCAAGCCTGAGTTATTAATAATTGCTGCACCTTCTTCCGCATTGGTACCTTGAAGACGTACAATGATTGGGATATTAATTTCACCAATGTTTTTGTAAGCTTCAACAACTCCATTTGCTACACGATCACAACGAACAATACCACCAAAAATATTGATAAGGATTGCCTTCACGTTAGGATCTTGTAAAATGATACGGAAACCAGCTTCAACAGTCTTCGCATTAGCTCCACCCCCTACATCTAGGAAGTTAGCGGGATCTCCACCTGATAACTTGATAATATCCATAGTTGCCATCGCTAAACCAGCTCCGTTCACCATACAACCTACGTTACCATCTAATTTAACGTAATTCAAATCATTTTCAGATGCTTCTACTTCTAATGGATCCTCTTCTTCGATATCACGTAAAACAGCTAAGTCTTTGTGACGGAATAAAGCGTTATCATCTAAGTTCACTTTCGCATCTACAGCTAAGATCTTATCATCTGAAGTCTTCAACACAGGGTTGATTTCGAACATGGATGAATCAGTCTCTACATAGGCACGGTAAAGTGATTGGATAAATTTAACCATCTCTTTTAAAGCCACTCCGCTTAAACCTAAAGCAAAAGCAACTTTACGAGCTTGGAAGTCTTGAAGACCCACACGTGGATCGATCCACTCTTTAATGATTTTTTCTGGGCTATGCTCAGCTACTTCTTCGATATCCATACCACCTTCTGTACTTGCCATGATTACATTGCAAGCTTTAGCGCGGTCTAATAAAATTGATAAGTAGTATTCTTTCGGCTCAGAATCTCCAGGATAATACACATCCTCAGAAATTAAAACCTTGTTAACTTTCTTTCCTTCTGGGCCAGTTTGATGCGTAATTAATTGCATTCCCAAAATCTGAGAAACGCGCTCTTTTACTTCATCCAAGTTTTTAGCAAGTTTAACACCGCCCCCTTTTCCACGGCCACCCGCATGAATTTGAGCTTTAACAACAAACCATCCTGTACCAGTTTGAGCTTTTAATTGCTCAGCCGCTGAAATGGCGTTGTCCACAGAGTCAATCACAATTCCTTCTTGAATGCGCACTCCGTAACCTTTTAAGATTTCTTTCGCTTGATATTCGTGAATATTCATTTAGTAAAATTTTAATTTCGTGAAATTACTATTTATTTGCGTAAATATTAAACAACGCGTCATTCATTCGTATTTTCTTAAAAAAAGACAAAAAAATGTTAGAATTAAAAAATATTTCCAAAAGTTATGGAACTCAATTAATTCTAGATAACATCTCTTTGCAAGTGAAAGAGGCTGAAATGGTTAGCATTTTAGGTCCATCAGGTTCCGGCAAAAGTACTTTATTGCAAATCATTGGTCTCCTCATGAAGCCAGATAGTGGCCAAATCCACTTAGAAGGAGTTTCTTACCAAGATTTAACGGAGAAAGATCAAGCGACTTTTAGAAATCAACAACTAGGTTTCGTCTTTCAATTCCACAATTTACTAGGTGAATTTTCGTGCGAGGAAAATATTAAGTTTCCTTTATTTATCAAAGGCTCAGCACTTTCAGCCTCTGATGAAGAATTGTTCACGAAAATTATAGAAACCCTAGGAATAAAAGATATCCTGAAAAAATTGCCATCTCAAATCTCAGGAGGAGAGCAGCAACGTGTAGCAGTAGCAAGAGCTTTGATTAACCGCCCTACCCTATTATTAGCCGATGAACCTACGGGAAATCTAGATAATAAAAACGCAGAAACACTTTACGCGCTGTTTGTTGAATTGAAGGCTGTTTGGCAGCAAAGGATCATCATGGTTACTCATAACGATAAATTAACGTCTCATTCAGATCAAGTTATTTATCTAAATTCTGGTAGAATCGAATAGATTTACTGCCAAAATGTCATAAATTTGCAATCTAAATTTCATTGATTGTAAAATGCAAGATTTAAAAGTTTTGACGAAAGAGGAAAAGGACGGCTTGGATATTCCGAGAATTTCGGAGGATCAAAAGACGGCTAATTCACTTGGTAAAAAGGTCTATATCGAAAGCTATGGCTGTCAAATGAATTTTGCTGATTCAGAGGTTGTTACATCTATCCTTTTGGAAAACGGTTATTCGACCACTTCAAATCTAAAAGAGGCCGAAACTATTCTATTAAATACCTGTGCCATCCGGGAGAATGCGGAACATAAAATACGCCATCGTTTGCAATTATTTACGCACATGAAAGCGAAGAATCCTGGATTAACTATCGGGATTTTAGGTTGTATGGCCGAGCGTTTGAAAACCAAACTAATTGATGAGGAGAAAATCGTCGATTTAGTGGCAGGACCTGACGCATACCGTGATTTACCCTCTTTGTTAGATGAAGTTTCAGATGGCCAAAAAGCCATTAACGTATTTCTTTCCCGCGAGGAAACCTATGGAAATATTGAGCCAGTGCGCTTAAATTCTAATGGAGTTACAGCCATGGTCAGCATTATGCGTGGTTGTGATAACATGTGTACTTTCTGTGTTGTACCTTATACGAGAGGCAGAGAGCGTTCACGTGACTTACCTTCCATTTTAGTTGAATGTGAAAAGTTATTTGCGCAAGGATATAGAGAAGTGACATTATTAGGCCAAAACGTGGATTCTTATAAATGGACTTCAGAATCAGGTACCTTAGTCAATTTTGCTAATTTACTTGAAGCTGTAGCCAAAGTTAATCCTCTCCTGCGCGTTCGTTTCTCAACCTCCCATCCTAAGGACATCACAGATGAGGTGTTGTACACGATGAAAAAGTACGATAATATCTGCAAGAATATCCATTTACCTGCTCAGAGTGGAAGTAATCGTATCCTTGAGTTAATGAATCGTTCTTATACAAGAGAGTGGTATTTAAATAGAATTAAATCGATTAAAGCTATTCTTGGTGATGAATGTGGAATATCACAAGATATGATCGCCGGATTTTGTACGGAAACAGAGGAAGATCATCTAGATACTTTATCGCTTTTAGCAGAGGTTGAATATGATTTTGGGTATATGTTCGCTTATTCAGAAAGACCGGGTACCCCAGCAGAAAAGAAATTGGTTGATGACGTACCAGAAGACGTAAAAATGCGTCGTTTACAGGAAATTATTGATTTGCAGCGGATTCATTCTGCTAAACGCAATGAAATGTGGGTGGGTAAAAAAGTGCAAGTATTAGTGGAGGGAGATTCTAAGAAATCGAGCTTACACCATTATGGTAAAATAGATTCAAATAAAGTAGTCGTTTTCCCGAAAGGAAACGAAGTTAAAGGAGATTACGTATTTGTTAACGTAACTCATTGTACATCAGGAACTTTATTAGGTGAATTATGTTAGATACGAGTCATCTTTCGAGTATTAAAGCACGCTTTGGCATTATTGGTAATGCCCCTGCCCTTTTACGTGCTATTTCTGTTGCAGAACAAGTAGCTGCCACAGATATGACAGTGTTGATTACAGGGGAAAGTGGATCAGGTAAAGAATCCTTTTCTAAAATTATTCATTCCTTATCGAAGCGTAAACACGGTGCATTTATTGCTGTTAACTGTGGCGCTATTCCAGAAGGAACGATTGATTCAGAGTTATTTGGGCATGAAAAAGGTTCCTTTACAGGCGCTATTGAAGCTAGAAAGGGTTATTTCGAAGTAACAGATGGGGGTACTATTTTCTTAGATGAAATTGCCGAAATGCCCTTGGGGACACAAGCGAGGTTACTTCGTGTATTAGAAAATGGTGAATTTTACCGGGTTGGTTCTTCTAAAGTTCAAAAAACCAACGCCAGAGTTGTTGCAGCCACTAATTTGAATCTCCAACAAGCTATCGAGAAAGGGAAATTTAGGGAGGATTTATATTACCGTTTGAGTACAGTACCCATTTATGTCCCCCCTTTGAGAGAACGAGGTGATGACATTGAATTATTGTTCAGAAAATTCACAACTGATTTTTCAGAATCACATCGGGTTAAACCTATTATGTTAACGAAGGAGGCCAAAGAACTACTTCAAAAGCAACGTTTCCCTGGCAATATTCGTCAATTAAAGAATTTAGCAGAGCAAATTTCGGTTTTAGAGGTTGGCGATCGCATTATTGATGAATTGCAGCTTCAATATTATTTAGACTTCAATGAACCGAAACTAGGGAATTCAGTCGTTAAATCAGATGCTTTTTCGGGTCCTGAAGGGATGAATGAAAGAGAAATATTGTACAAGATCTTATTTGATTTAAAGCGCGATGTGACGGAATTAAAGAAGATATTGCTAAAGGTAGTTGAATCTGATCAGTCAAAAGCCTACGAGATTTTGCACGATAACATGGCCATCTTCGAAGATGTTCGTAATATCGCCGATATCCCCAGCCCTTCTACAGGTTTATCTTTACCTATTCATACACAGGAAGAAACCAAATTTGAGGAGGAACCAATCGATTCACTTTTTGAAGAAGTAATATCACCTGCCACTGATGTGACTCTTTCTTTAGAGAAACAAGAGAAAGAGATTATTATTCGTGCATTAAAGAAGAATAAGAACAAACGAAAATACGCGGCTAAAGATTTAGGAATTTCAGAGCGTACCTTGTACCGTAAAATCAAACAATATGATTTGGAAGAATTGGATTAATTTTCTGGTTATACTATGTGTTAGTGTAGGTCTTAGCTCTTGTTATAGCTTTAAAGGAGCGAGTCTGGATCCTAATTTAAAGACTTTGCAAGTAAGCAATATCCGAATGGAAACGGCCGGAGGACCAGCCAATTTAAGTTTAGAAATTAATGAAAAGTTGAAAGAGTATTTTCAACGGAATACTTCATTAAAAATAAATAATAAGAATCCTGATTTGACTATTGAAGGAAGTATTACAGGTTATGAATTAACGCCACAAGCCCCTACCGGTGACGATAAAGCAGGTTTAAACCGTCTTACGTTACGTATTCAATTTCGGTTAACGAATCGCTTAGATGAGGACAAGAACTTCGAGCAAGAGTTCTCTTTTTACCAAGATTTCCCTCAAAGCCAAACACTTTCACAAGTGGAAAAAACACTAATCCCTAAATTAGTAGATCAAATTATCTTAGATTTGTTTAATAAAATAGCCGGTGATTGGTAATATGGATTCCTCAAAAGCGCAGAAATTGTGGTTTTTATTAAACAAGATTGATCGTTTCGATCAGTCGGATTTATCGCAGGATAAGGTAGCCTTCCCCTATTTTTATTTATTGCAATGGAATGAGCGATTTTCGGTTTTAAAACAACAGAGAATTGCTTTATTATCAACACAGCGTAAGCAATATTTTCAATCTGTGTATGATATAGAGGAGGAATCGCAGGAATTAGTAATATCGAAGCCGGCAGAGGAAATTAAAGCATTACAGGAATCAATTATTGATCAGTTCATTCAAAATCAGCCTAGTCTATCAAAACCTAAAAGAAATAGAGAAGACGATGAACCAATAGAGGATTTAGCTGCGGTGGAATTTTCACTCCCTGTCTCTGAAACGATTGCTATACTTCTAACAAAGCAAGGTAAATATTTACAAGCGATTGAATTATATGAGAAGTTAAGTTTGATTAAACCTGAAAAAAGGGTTTACTTTGCATCTCGAATTGAAGAATTACAAAAAATACTAACAGAATAAATATGTTTACTTTATTGATTTCATTGATTATTATCTTTTCTGCTCTATTAGTAGTGCTTATTTTAGTACAAAATCCAAAGGGTGGTGGAATTAGCGGAGAGTTTTCTTCTTCGGGTGCTACACAAATGTTTGGAGTACAAAAAACAGGTGACTTGGTTGAGCAATTAACATGGGGTTTCTCTATCGCTATTTTAGTTTTAGTTTTAGCAACGAACTTCACTTTATCAGGAACAGAAGAAACGAGTACATCTGTAAACGTAGAGAAGGCAGCAACCAAATCTGTACCTGTTGCACCAGCTCCAGTTGCTCCTAAGCAATAAGATTTTAGACTTTATATTTAATTAATACTGCCAAAATTTCAGCAATGAGTTTTGGCATTATTATTGTATAAGGTTTTGTGCCATGCTTGCATGGATGAATTATCTCTAATTTAAAAATTAAATTTATAACACATGTCAAATTTAAGTATTAAGCCCTTAGCGGATCGGGTTGTTGTAGAACCAGCTCAAGCTGAAGAAAAAACAGCATTTGGTATTATTATTCCTGACACAGCGAAAGAGAAACCACAAAAAGGATTAATCGTAGCGGTGGGAAATGGAAAGAAAGACGAGCCTATTACGGTTAAAGTAGGAGATTCTGTTTTGTATGGTAAATACTCAGGAACAGAGATCACTATTGACGGTAAAGATTACCTAATCATGCGTGAGTCTGACATTTTTGCAGTTTTATAATTTTAACAAATCATTAATTACAAAATCATATGGCAAAGGAATTATATTTCGACAGCGAAGCGCGCGAAAAGATGAAAAGAGGGGTTGATACCCTTGCAAATGCGGTTAAAGTAACATTAGGACCAAAAGGTCGTAACGTAATCATTGATAAAAAGTTCGGTTCACCTTCAATTACGAAAGATGGTGTATCTGTGGCGAAAGAAATTGAATTAGAGGACGCTGTGGAAAACATGGGTGCTCAATTGGTTAAAGAAGTTGCTTCTAAAACGGCTGATCAAGCTGGTGATGGTACAACAACTGCTACTGTATTAGCTCAATCAATTTATACGATTGGTTCTAAGAACGTAGCAGCTGGTGCTAATCCAATGGATTTAAAGCGTGGTATCGAGAAAGCAGTAGATGCTATCGTTTCTGATTTGAAAAAACAATCACGTGCAATCACAACTTCTAAAGAAATCGCTCAGGTAGCTACTATTTCTGCAAACAACGATTCTGAAATCGGAACGATGATTTCTTCAGCAATGGAGAAAGTAGGTCGTGAAGGTGTTATCACGGTGGAAGAAGCTCGTGGTACTGAAACTGAAGTGAAAACGGTAGAAGGTATGCAGTTCGATCGTGGATATTTATCTGCTTATTTCGTAACGAATACAGATAAAATGGAGGTTGAATTAGAAAAACCATTCATTTTAATTTCTGAGAAGAAAGTATCTTCTATGAAGGAATTACTTCCTGTATTAGAAGCAGTTGCTCAAACTGGTCGCCCCCTATTGATTATCTCTGAAGATGTAGATGGTGAAGCTTTAGCAACGTTAGTTGTTAACAAAATGCGTGGAGCATTGAAAGTGGCGGCTGTTAAAGCTCCAGGTTTCGGTGATCGTCGTAAAGCGATGTTAGAAGATATCGCCATCCTAACAGGTGGTACAGTTATCGCAGAAGAAAGAGGATTCAAATTAGAGAATGCAACAATCGAATACTTAGGTCAAGCGGAGAAAGTAATCATTGACAAAGACAATACAACGATTGTAAATGGTGCTGGCTCAAAAGACAATATCGAGAATCGTGTAAATCAGATTAAAGCTCAAATTGAGAATACAACTTCTGATTACGATCGCGAAAAATTACAAGAGCGTTTAGCTAAATTATCTGGTGGTGTGGCTATTCTTTACATCGGTGCTGCTACGGAAGTAGAGATGAAGGAAAAGAAAGATCGCGTAGATGATGCGTTACACGCAACTCGTGCTGCAGTTGAAGAAGGCATCGTTGCTGGTGGTGGTGTAGCGCTAATTCGTGCTATTCAATCATTAGACAAATTGAAAGGTGATAATGAAGATCAGTTGACTGGTATCAATATCATCCGTCAAGCAGTGGAGTCTCCATTACGTACGATTGTATCAAACGCAGGTGGTGAAGGTTCTGTTGTCATCAATGCAGTGAAAGCTGGAAAAGATGATTTCGGATATAATGCACGTGAAGATAAATATGAAAATATGATCGCTGCGGGTATTATTGACCCTACTAAGGTTACACGTTTAGCATTGGAAAATGCAGCTTCTATCGCAGGCTTGTTGTTAACAACAGAATGTGTGATTGCTGACAAACCAGCAGCTGAACCAGCTCATGGACACGGCCCAGGTGGCGGTGGAATGGGTGGAATGATGTAATTTTAATTAGATTAATCCTTGAAAACTCCCCATATTTGGGGAGTTTTTTTTTGAAATAAAATATGAAGAGAATTGCAATTGACATGGATGACGTTTTAGCTAAAACAACCCATGTAATTATTGATAAGATCAATAAGATCACTTCTAGTTCCTATACATATGAGGAATTAATGAATGGAAGCGAAAGCTTGAAGTTGGAATTTTATGGTCATTATACGAAGCACAACTCATTTTTATGGGAGCCTGGCTTCTTTGAACATATCCCTGTCAATGAGGATGCGGTCGAAGTAGTTGAAAAATTGCATAAGCAGTATGAAATTTTCATTGTATCCGCAGCGACTGAATTTCCCAATTCATTAAAAGAGAAATTAACTTGGATGGAAAAACACTTCCCATTTATTACCTGGAGACATATCGTTTTCTGTGGGCATAAGCATATGATTCAAGCGGATTATTTGATTGATGACCACGAGAAAAACTTGCATTCGTTCACTGGGACTCCTCTCCTATTTACGGCCCCTCATAATTTACATATCAACGATTTTAAGCGGGTAAATAATTGGAAGGAAATTGAATCACTTTTGTTAGATTAATGAAGAAGGCGCGTTTTAGTATTGGTATTCTATTTTTTATTTGTGGTTTAAATTTTGCCACTTGGGCTACACGTATCCCGGATTTTAAGTCATTTCTACAGTTATCAGATGCAGAATTAGGAACCGTATTGATGGGACTACCCATTGGTTCTTTAGTCTCTCTACCCATTGCAGGATGGTTGTTAACCAAGTATGCGTCCAAATGGATATCATTAATGGCCATTGCGATGTACGTTATTGTGATACCAGCTTTAAGTCTGGCCGCATCAGCTTACACTTTATTCATAGGACTATTTTTCTTTGGGATGTCTGGTGATATTATGAACATCGCCATGAATACACAAGTAGTTAGTTTAGAGGCTAAGATGAATAAAATTATCATGTCCTCTTTTCATGCTGTTTTTTCCATTGGCTTGATGGCTGGCGCTTTCTTAGGAGGTTATTTAGAGAAGGAAAGTTATAGTCCCTTTGAACACTTTAGTATCATAGCTTTTCTAAACATAGCTTTGGTCCCTTTAATAATAGGGAATTTATTAAAGGATAAACCAGTCCAAGATGAAAGTAAACCTAATTCCTCTATTTTAAATTTAGGACCCTATTTAATCGTATTATCCTTAATTGCCTTTTGCGGTATGTTGTGTGAAGGAGCGATGGCTGATTGGATATCCTTGTATTTTAAAGAATATAGTCCAAATTCAACATTCCCGATCACAATAGGATTTTCTTCTTTTGCAGCAGCCATGGTGATTGGCCGATTTATGGGGGATAAAATTTCTTTAAAATATGGAATTAGTTCGATTCTAGTTTTAAATGGCCTACTCTTGAGTGTCGGTATGCTACTTACTTTATTAGTTCCTTCTATTTATTTTAAGATAGGCGGATGTTTTATTATTGGTTTGGGAATTTCAACCATCGTACCATTAGTCTATTCTCAGGCCGGAAATCAAAAAGAAATCATGCCTTCTATTGCGATAGCAGGCGTATCTACGATTGCTTATATTGGTTTTCTATTAGGTCCAGTAATTATTGGGTATTTATCTGATTTTGTTGGTTTAGATAAAGCACTGTATCTTCTTGTGATTTTGGGTTTTGTTGCAGCATTTATTTCAAAAACTTTTGCCTCAGCTAAATGATCATCGAATACCGTAAACCATCTGAAGCATTAGCGCCATTTGTAGATCACTTGTGGGAAAAACAGGTGGACGAATCGGGTATTATTCCCTATGAAATTGAGACTATTTTTCCAGAAGATCAGGCGGTATTGACTTATTCTTTTGGAAAAGATTATTATCGCTCCCACGCAAATACATCTGATTTTAAATCGATAAATGGGATACAATTAGAGGGTTTGCATCAAGCGCCTAATTTTTACAAACATCAACCTGGTATTCATATTTTCGGGGTTAAATTTAGAGCTGGTGGTTTATATCCCTTTTTAATGTCTCCTGTTGCGGCTACAAATAATCTGAGTACTGATGCAGACAGTATTTTCTCAATGCTTCCAGCATTAAATTCAACTATGAACTTTAACGAGAGGTGTGAACAGATAGAAGCTTTTTTACTTGCTCACCTCATCGATAAACAAGCGAAGAAATACATTAAGCTATTAATGTGGCTTGATGAATTAGAATCTGAAACCACCGCTTCTTACAAAACCCTATCTCGTTTGTTTCAAGAAGTGATAGGTATAAGTCCAAAAGAATATGTTCAAATAAAACGAGTGAATCAATCACTTGCGTTATTTGCATCTTCCAAAGATATCAAAAGCCAAGATTTAGCGGATCAACTAGGTTATTATGACTCGGCGCATTTTATAAATGAATTCAAAAAATACACAGGTAAAACGCCCAAAAGCCTGAAGAATAGTCTATTTGAAATGAAGAATTCAGAGTTCATCAACGAATTCAAACAATACATTTCGCCAGAACATTTACTTCATTATACTTCCATATTTAGGAAGAATTCATAATTGTCCAAATTTTACAATTTATATCCCGTAAAATTTATAAATTTTGTATGGAATATAAATCATATGAACAAACACGTAATTTTTTGGTCAATCACCGTCGGTTTAGGTGGCCTTTTATTTGGAATGGACGTAGCCGTTATCTCTGGCGCGGAATTAGCTATTCAAAAATTGTGGCATCTAGATTCATTTACACATGGATTGGCTATTGCTGCTGCCTTATATGGTACCGTGATAGGGGCTGCTTTAGGAGGAATTCCGGCGGATTTATTTGGTCGTAAGAAGACCCTCTTTTGGATTGGCTTAAGCTTTTTCATTTCCTCTATAGGGGCTGCAATTGCACCCGATGTGAATTTATTCATGCTATTTAGATTCTTAGGAGGTCTAGGTATTGGTGCTTCTTCCGTAGTAGCACCCATCTATATCTCAGAAATAGCCCCTGCAAAACATAGAGGTAAACTAGTTATCTCCTTTCAATTAAATATCGTTTTAGGTATTTTGATCGCATACGTTTCTAATTACTTTATTCAAGGAATGGAAAATGATTGGCGCATCATGTTAGGAGTGGTTTCCCTACCCTCTTTATTATTCTCCATTTTGATTCTATTGACTCCTGAAACACCTCAATTTTTACTTTTAAAGCGTAACGATTTAGCGGGAGCTCGTAAAGTATTAGAATTAGCAGATCCCAATCCAGAGGAAACTATTAATCGTATTCAAACGAATGCAAATAAGAATTTGACACAGGAGCGCTTGTTTTCAGGCAAATTTGTTTGGCCTTTAACCTTAGCCTTCTTATTCGCCTTCTTTAATCAAATGTCAGGGATTAATGCCATTATTTATTATGCACCTCGAATCTATGAATTAACAGGTTTAGGAAAAGAGTCTGCTTTATTATCAACTGCAGGAATTGGAATCGCTAATTTACTTTTCACGCTACTAGGTTGGTATTTAATTGATCGAGTGGGTCGACGTATTTTGATGTTTATTGGTTCGATTGGTTACATAGTAACATTGAGTTTAATAGCCTATGCTTTTTATACGGAGTCATATACTTATGTGCCTTTTTATATTTTTGCCTTTATTGCCTCGCATGCCATTGGTCAAGGATCCGTTATATGGGTGTTTATCTCAGAGATATTTCCTAACTCTGTTCGAGCTTCGGGTATGGCATGGGGTTCTTTAACTCACTGGGTATTTGCTGCATTAGTGGCAAACTTCTTCCCTCTTTTTACAGAATCGTATGGCGGGACACTTATTTTCGGTTTCTTCGCGGTAATGATGGTAGCCCAATTAGCTTATGTTGGCTTTATGATGCCTGAGACAAAAGGCGCCAATTTAGAAGATATCGAACAATCAATCATTATGCACTAAGGAAAATACTTATGTTATATTTCGATCCGAACAGCAGCAAACCTAAATACCAACAATTAATTGATGGTATCATTGATGGAATTAATTCCGGCTTATTGGAGCATGGGAAGCAATTGCCTTCCATTAATAAGGTAGCTAGTGAGTTCAATATGGCTCGAATGACTGTTACAAAGGCATACGATGACCTGAGAGAAAAGGGATTAATTAGCTCGCATCACGGAAAGGGTTTCTACGTTTCCAGTACAAATACGAAGAATGCACTACGTGTCTTTATCTTGATGGATGCTTTAACCCCCTATAAGGAGATTTTGTATGAGAGTATCATTCAAAATTTAGGTGATGACGTGAGTCATAATCTATTCTTTCATTACCATGATATCGAATTGTTTGAGGAATTAATCACGAATAACTTAGGCAAATACAATCACTACATCATATTGCCCCATTTTAATAAAAGCGTGGCTAAGATTGTATCTAAAATTCCGAAAGACAAACTTTTGGTATTAGATATAGACATTAAGGAGTTTAGCGATGATTATTCTATTTTGTACCAAAACTTTGAAACCAATATCTACCAAGGCTTAACACAGTCTCTAGATAAGGTTAAAAAATATGGACAAATCAACCTTGTCCTTAGTTCTAAAAGCTTTCAATATACACCAGACGGTATTATACAAGGGTTTACTAATTTCTGCACAAAGAATGGTTTAGAATTTGATATTATACCTGATTTAGATGACGATTACGAATTACAGGCAAATCAGGCTTATATCGTTTTTAGAGAGTATGATTTGATCAAAATGATCAACTGGACAACTAAAAACAAACTTAAACCAGGGAAAGATATTGGCATTATCTCTTACGATGACACTCCATTAAAAGAAATCATCGCTGAGGGTATCTCTGTCATTTCCAATGACTTCAGTAAAATGGGCGAAAGAGCTGCCCAAATGATCATTAACCGTGAAAAAGGACGCGAATCGAATGAATTTTATTTCATCGATCGAGGATCATTATAAATCCAAATGGACATTTAACCAGCCGGCATCCATTTTCACGCCTAAGGTAGTATAAAAATCAATGGCAGGCTGATTCCAGTCCAATACTTGCCACATCATACCTGTGCATTTCATTCTTTTAGCTTCTTCAATGGCCTCATTGATAAGCTTTCTGCCCAAACCTTTTCCTCTAAAAACTTCTTTAATATACAAATCCTCTAAATAGAAGCGTCTCCCCTTCCAAGTCGAGAATCGGTAATACCATAAGGAAAATCCAGCTAATTCATCATTCAAATAAATCAGATTAGCCGTGAATAAGGGATTATCTGAAAAACCTTCTTGAACATAATCAGCTAAACTAGAAGTTACTTCTTCAGGTGCCTTCTCAAAAATGGCTAATTCCATCACTAAATCTCGAACTAGGCCAATATCTTCTTTGGTGGCTCGGCGTATATTAATCTTATCCATTGATCGCTCTTAATTTAGTTAATAACGTTAAAAAGTCTTCTGGGAACTCTTGTTCGAATTGCATGAATTCATTGGTAACGGGGTGAATAAAGCCTAAAGAATAGGCGTGTAATGCCTGACGAGGACAAATTTTGAAGGCATTATCAATAAAGGATTTAAAACTTGCCATTGAAGACATATAGCGAATTTTATCTCCGCCATAGGTACTGTCAGAAAACAAAGGGTGTCCAATAGATTGGAAATGGGCCCTGATTTGATGGGTTCTACCGGTCTCTAATTTAAACTTGACAAAAGAAGCAAAACCAAAAGTTTCCATCACCTCATAATGTGTTATGGCAATTCTTCCATATTCTGAATCCTCAGGAAATATCGCTTGTATCTTTCGGTCCTTCGGACTTCTACCTATTTTACTTCGTATTGTCCCATTTGATTCCTTAGGAACACCCCAGCAAATGGCATAATAAGTTCTTTCAATACTATGTTCAAAGAATTGTTGACCTAGAAAATTCAAAGCAAATTCAGTTTTGCCAATCACTAAAATGCCTGAGGTATCTTTATCGATGCGATGTACAAGTCCTGGTCTGATATCTTTTTGTCCGGGCAGATTTTGGCAATGAAATAATAATCCATTCACTAAAGTGCCCGACCAATTACCCTGAGCGGGATGCACCACCATTCCTGGTGATTTATTCACAAGAATAAGTTGATCATCCTCATAGATAATATCAATCGGAATGTCTTCAGGATATACTTCTTTGTCTCTCGGAGGCGTTGCAAAAGAGACGGTAATATTGTCTAAAGGCTTAACCCGGTAATTAGACTTAATTAATCCACCATTCACCTTCACCGATCCCGCGTCAATTCCTACTTGAATCTTATTGCGGCTAGTGCCTGCAATTTTAATCATCAAATATTTGTCGATTCTCAGTAATTGCTGACCTTTGTCAACGGTGAAATTATAATGCTCAAACAAGTCATCTTCCTCTTCGGAATCTGGAGCATTCATTTCTGGATCGATGGACATAACAAACTTTGAATTTAACGCGTTAAACCTACCTTCACCGATGGAGGAGATATTTGATGAATGCTGGAATTCAAAAGGAATTCAAGTGTTTGTCAAACGTGATGACCTCATTCATCCCATCATTTCGGGAAATAAGTGGCGCAAATTAAAAAATTATATCCAAACCTTCTCATTAAAGAAACATTCTGGGATACTTAGTTTTGGAGGAGCCTATTCCAATCACTTATTTGCCCTGGCCTTCGTAGGACATTCACTAGGTATTCCTACGGTTGGAATCGTGCGAGGAGAGGAATTAAATGTCACAAGCAACCCCTATTTACAACAAATGAACAAATGGGGCATGACATTGCATTTCGTGGCCCGGTCACTATATCGTAATAAAGAAATTCCAATTGAGTACGAAAACTATCAGTGTATACCAGAGGGAGGATATGGCTCACAAGCAATAGACGGAATGGATACTTTATTCAATGAATTACCTTCCTGCGAAGCTATTTATTGCGCAATGGGAACAGGCGCCACGGCCATTGGTATTGCACGCGCCACAAGGGTGCCGGTTACTGGTATTCTAACTTTAAATAACCAGGCTGAAATACAGGATCATTTGACGGATTTTCCAGCCGCCAATTTAAAGTTAGACGATAACTATATCTTTGGAAAATACGCTAAATCAAATGCTGATTTAGACTTATTCTGTAAAGATTTCGGTGAAAAACACAGAATACCCATTGAGCCAATTTATACTGGCAGGATGTTCTATGCTATGTGTGATCACATAAAAAATGGCCACATAGCTCCTGATTCGAAACTAGTGGCCATCCATACGGGAGGAATAAAATAGTTTATCCTACCGAACCTTCTAATGAAATCGCTAAAAGCTTTTGAGCTTCTACGGCGAATTCCATGGGTAATTGATTCAATACTTCTTTCGCATATCCATTTACAATTAAGGCAATGGCCGTTTCTGTACTCAAGCCACGTTGATTGCAATAGAAAATTTGATCTTCACCAATCTTTGACGTAGTCGCCTCGTGCTCTACGGAAGCAGTATTGTTTTTCACCTCTAAGTATGGGAAAGTATGTGCTCCACATTTATCTCCTAATAATAAGGAGTCGCATTGTGAGAAATTCTTAGATCCATCTGCCTTACGAGCTACTTGAACTAAACCACGGTAAGAATTCTGAGAGAAACCTGCTGAAATACCTTTAGAAACGATACGGGACTTAGAATGCTTTCCTAAGTGAATCATTTTTGTCCCTGTATCTGCTTGTTGGTAATTATTTGTTACGGCTACAGAATAGAATTCTCCAATAGAATAGTCTCCTTTTAGGATAACCGATGGGTATTTCCAAGTTACAGCTGAACCTGTTTCTACCTGTGTCCAAGATAATTTTGAATGAGCCCCATCGCAAATACCACGCTTCGTTACAAAGTTGTAAATACCGCCCTTCCCTTCTTTATCACCTGGATACCAGTTTTGAACGGTAGAATACTTCACCTCTGCACCTTTATGTACATAAATTTCTACTACCGCGGCGTGCAATTGATTTTCATCACGCATGGGTGCCGTACAACCTTCTAAATACGAAACATACGACTCATCTTCCGCAACAATAAGAGTACGCTCAAATTGACCGGTACCTGATGCATTAATACGGAAATAGGTAGATAATTCCATTGGGCAACGAACACCTTTTGGAATATAACAGAAGGATCCGTCTGAAAATACGGCACTATTAAGCGCTGCGAAGTAATTATCTTTTACTGGAACCACTGAACCCAAGTATTTCTTGATCAATTCAGGATGTTCTTTTATGGCCTCAGAGATAGAGCAAAAGATAACACCTTTCTCCATTAAAGTCTCCTTAAAAGTAGTTGCTACAGAAACCGAATCAATTACGGCATCGACAGCTACATTAGAAAGACGCTTTTGCTCGTCTAGGGAAATACCTAATTTTTCGAACGTACGACGTAATTCAGGGTCAATTTCATCCAATGAATTCAATTGCTTTTTTTGAACCGGAGCAGAATAATATTTCAACTCATCGTATTTAGCCGGAGTGTATAATAAATTCGCCCAATCAGGCTCCTGAAGAGTTCTCCAATAGCGATAAGCTGATAAACGCCATTCTCGCATCCAATCTGGTTCATTCTTTTTATCAGAGATAAAATGAATAATCGATTCACTAAGACCAATGGGAGCTTCATCTGTCTCGAAATGAGACTCAAATCCGTATTTATAATCGGACGTGGTTACTTCTTGTAAAATATCGTCTACCTTCTCTGCCATAATTTTGCATTTAGATGACAAAATTACAAAAGGATTTTGGAGAAAAACAGACTTAGTTTAGAATTATTCTAAACAGTTAAAATAAAGGTGTATTTCTGATCAGGCTTTCCTCTAGAGAGATAAATGTTTCTGTACGCTGAATACCTGTAACTCGTTGAATTTTATCGTGTAATACCTCCCGTAAATGTTGCGTATCTCGGCAAATAATTTTGGCAAAAATGGAATAAATACCTGTTGTATAGTGAATATTAACCACTTCTGGGATTTGTTCTAGCTGCTTTGCCACATCCTCATAAAGACTACTTTTGTCCAAGTAGATCCCAAGAAAGGCCGTTATATCCCACCCTATTTTAGAATAATCAATTAATAATTGAGCTCCTTTTACAATACCCATGGATTCCATCTTTTTCATCCGAACATGCACTGTTCCTCCAGAAACATCGAGACGCGTACCGATCTCAGTATACGGTAGGTTGGCATCTTTGACTAGAATTTCTAAAATCTTATAGTCCAAAGGATCAAGTTCAAACTTCTTTTCCATTTAATATTTGTAAATATTTAAGCTTCGAATTAAAAATTATGCAAAAAAAGACATTTTTTATTGAAAAATTTTGAAAAATATAAAATCTCCTTTTATATTTGTCCTACTAATTATTGCAAAGGTAATAATTTTCACTGTAGGGTGATGAAATTGGCAGACGTGCCCTCCTGTCTCGGGGGTGGTGAGTTCAGGATAAACACGGCATAATGGGTTGACCACTAAATCAGTTCTGTGTCGCGGCTAACTGCACCTTGGAGGTTCGAATCCTTCTCCTACAGCATTTTAATTAATTTGGTTTTTAGTTTGTTGATGAAGTGTAATGTTAAAAGCAATCTTATTTTAGGATTGCTTTTTTTAGTTTATATTAATCTATATATTTGATAGACAAACTAGTTTTCATAAATTAAACCCCTACCATTATGTCATTAAGATTAGGAGACATCGCACCCGACTTTAGTGCGGATACGACATTAGGTCACATTAACTTCCATGAGTTTATCGGTGATTCTTGGGTATTGTTGTTTAGCCACCCGGCTGACTTTACACCTGTTTGTACAACAGAATTAGGCAAAACGGCCTTATTAAATGGTGAGTTTCAGAAAAGAAATGTGAAGCCTATTGCCATATCAGTTGATAGTTTAGAATCTCACAACAAATGGGTACCGGATATTGAAGAGGTAAATTCCGTTAAAATGAACTTCCCCATTATTGCAGATCCAGAAAAGAAGGTTGCCCTTCTTTACGATATGATTCACCCGAATGCTTCAGAAAAAGCAACTGTTCGTTCGGTATTTGTGATTGGGCCAGATAAGAAGATCAAATTAACGTTAACCTACCCTGCTTCTACGGGTCGTAATTTTACAGAAATTCTTCGTGTCATAGATTCCTTACAATTAACGGCCAATTACCAGGTAGCAACACCAGCGGATTGGGTAAACGGTGAAGATGTAATCATTGTTCCAGCAGTTTCTAATGAAGATGCGGTGGCAAAATTCCCGAAAGGATTTACTTCCGTGAAACCTTATTTACGCAAAACACCACAACCGAATCTTTAATTCTCTAGAATTTATTTAAACGCCAAAATTCATTCCGTGTGGATTTTGGCATTTTTATGTTTAAAACCGTATTTTTGCAGTTCATTAATATCATCCGCATGTTATCTACGATTAATTTCACAAGTACCTCCGCTTATAAAGCACTTCAATTAGATCAATCACGTCTAGCTTCCACTACAATAGTTCAGTTATTTAAAGAAGACGCCGCTAGACAAGAAAAATATAGCCAAACTTTCAATTCCATTTTTTTTGATTA
Organism: Cytophagaceae bacterium; assembly: GCA_027491195.1. Classification (GTDB taxonomy): domain Bacteria; phylum Bacteroidota; class Bacteroidia; order Cytophagales; family Spirosomataceae; genus Aquirufa; species Aquirufa novilacunae. Next base: position 35,562 of record JAIXWQ010000011.1, read on the forward strand.
CTCAAAAAACCTAATAGATGAGAAAAGTTTTCAATCGCTTATTCAATTAGCGAAAGAATGTGGCTTAGAAGATGCGATTCAAGCACAATTTAAAGGCGATAAAATTAATCAAACAGAAGGTCGCTCTGTATTACATACGGCGCTTAGAGCTAAAGCATCAGCCTCTGTAGTAGTGGATGGCGAAAATATTATCCCTAAAATTCAAGCAGTAAAAGCTCAAATGAAAGACTTTTCTAATCGTGTCATTTCAGGCGATTGGAAAGGTTACTCCGGCAAACAAATTACGGATGTGGTAAACATCGGTATCGGTGGATCTGATTTAGGTCCAGTGATGGTGACTGAGGCCTTAAAACCTTATAAAACGCGTTTAAATGTTCACTTCGTCAGTAATGTGGACGGTACGCATATCGCAGAGACACTGAAGAAGGTTAATCCGGAAACAACTTTATTCTTAATTGCCTCTAAAACATTCACTACACAGGAAACAATGGCTAATGCCTTTTCAGCTAGAGATTGGTTCTTGGCGGCGGCTAAAGATAATGCAGCCGTAGCAAAGCATTTTGTGGCCTTATCTACGAATACAAAGGCTGTGGCCGAATTTGGTATTGATACTACGAATATGTTCGTCTTTTGGGATTGGGTAGGCGGTCGTTATTCATTATGGTCTGCTATTGGTTTGTCTATTTGCCTTTCCGTAGGATTCGATCATTTTGAGGCTTTATTAGCAGGTGCTGAGGCGATGGACTCTCATTTTGCGAGTGCTTCTTTAGACCAAAACATTCCAGTTATTCTAGGTTTATTAGGTATTTGGTATGTGAATTTCTTTCATGCTCCTACTCACGCCATTCTTCCTTATGATCAATATATGCACCGTTTTGCCGCCTATTTCCAACAAGGGGATATGGAATCGAATGGTAAGACGGTAGACCGTTCAGGAAAACGTGTGAATTATGCGACTGGTCCTGTTATTTGGGGAGAGCCTGGAACGAATGGCCAACATGCCTTCTATCAATTAATCCACCAAGGAACGCAATTAATTCCTGCCGATTTTATTGCACCGGCAGTGACTCATAACAAAATTGGTAATCACCACACTTTATTGATGTCTAATTTCTTCGCACAGACGGAAGCCTTAATGAATGGAAAATCGAAAGAGGTGGTTGTTGCTGAATTGCAAAAAGCAGGCTTGAATGAAGCAGAGATTGAGAAATTAGCTCCATTTAAGGTGTTTGAAGGAAATAAGCCGACGAACTCTTTCTTAGTGAAGCAAATCGATCCACATACCTTAGGTTCATTAATTGCGATGTATGAACACAAAATCTTTGTTCAGGGCGTGATTTGGAATATTTTTAGCTATGACCAATGGGGTGTAGAATTAGGAAAGCAATTAGCTAATTCAATTCTACCAGAATTAGAAAATGAAGAGAAAATCAATTCTCATGACTCTAGCACTAATGGATTGATTAATCAATTCAAAGCTTGGAGATAGGAATTACTTCAATAATGTGATGATTTCAGAGATGGAGAGCAGGTTCTGTTCTCCATTTTTCATGTTCTTTACGGAAGCTTTTCCTTCTTTTAGTTCAGACTCCCCTATTACAGCTACGAATGCAATTTTTTTCTTGTCAGCAAACTCGAATGATTTCTTGATTTTAGCAACATCCGGATACACTTCTGAAGGAATTCCTACTTTACGTAATTCATTTGCCATTCCTAATGCAGCTTTGCGCCCATCCTCATCGAAATAGGTGAAGAGGATAGCACTAGCACTGGTAGAGATTTCAGGGAAAAGTGAAAGCTCTTCCATCACGTCTAGGATACGCTCAATCCCAAATGAAATACCCACACCTGACATATTAGGCAAACCAAATGAACTTGTCAGGTCATCGTAACGTCCACCGCCCACGATTGAACCAAATGGTAAATCGACAGCCTTACCTTCGTAAATCAATCCAGTATAATAGCTCAATCCACGAGCTAATTTGTAATCAAATATTAGGTTATCGTTACTAAAGCCATTGGTTTCCGAAAGACTCAAAACTTCTTTAATTTCAGCTAAACCCTGCAGTCCAGTTTCATTCGTTCCAAAAAACGAAGTTAATTTCGCTAATTTAGCCTCATTTGTTCCCTCAAATAATACAAGCTCTTTTAAGGCCTCTACCTTTTCAGCGCTAAAACCATTCTGAATTAATTCATCAGCTACCTTATACCAACCAATCTTATCTAATTTGTCTAATGCAACAGCGAAAGAAACGAAACGAGCGCTTTCTCCTAAAGTATCTACAATACCAGCTAATATTTTACGGGAATTCAAATAGAGGTTTACACCTAATTTTAAAGAGGTGAAAATAGACTGAAAGAGAGCAATTAATTCTGCTTCATTTACTAAGGAGTCAGAACCAATAATATCCGCATCACATTGATAAAACTCGCGGTAACGACCACGCTGAGGACGATCAGCCCGCCAAACGGGTTGAATTTGGTAGCGACGAAATGGGAAAGCCAAATCATTGCGATTCATGGCAACGAACCGTGCAAAAGGTACTGTTAAATCGTAGCGAAGACCTTTTTCAGATATTTTTGTGGTCAGAGATTTAGACCCTGCGTCGATGTCAGAAGGAGAAACTTTGGACAAATAATCACCACTATTTAAAATCTTAAATAATAATTGATCGCCTTCTTCTCCGTATTTACCAGTCAAAGTAGATAGATTCTCAATGGCCGCGGTTTCAATTGCTTGAAAGCCAAAACCTTGAAAATGAGTCTTTATAATGTCAAAAACATAATTACGTTTTGCCATCTCAGAAGGGCCAAAATCCCTAGTTCCTCTTGCGTTTGCTGGTTTCTGCATCATATTAAAAAAAACAAATTTAATTAATTATGCCATAATATTTTTGATAATAGTCGATTTTACCTATTTTTGCAAACCAAATTATCAAAGACATGGCAGTAACTAGACTAAAACGTAAAGACAGAAGAAATAAAGCAGTAGCTAACAACAAGGTTGCAGCTATCAAAATCTTAAAAGCAAGACCAACTATTAAATTAGTTGATGTAGAAGCTATCAAAGCTAGCTTTGCTAAATAAGAATAATATTCTTTAAATTGAAACCGGTTTATGCCGGTTTTTTTATGTTCAATTCAATCCTATTCAACAATGAAAAAGACATTATTTGCAATTTCAGGGCTATTTTTAGCTTCTATCAGTTTTACACAGGCACAAGATCACCGTCATGTAAAGCCTAATCCAACTAACCCCAATGACACGGAATATTGGGAGCCAAGCATACCAGTGGTTACTCCTGGAGCCATTCCATCTGATGCTATCGTATTGTTTGATGGGAAGAATTTAGATAATTGGGAGTCTGCAAAAGATGGCTCACCAGCGGCTTGGAAAGTGGCTGATGGAAAAATGACTGTAGTAGGAGGAAAAGGAAATATCTCTACCAAAGAGAAATTTACTAACTACCAATTGCATATTGAATGGCAATCCCCTATCGAGCCAGAGACGTTAAAAAGCCAGGGAAAAGGGAATAGCGGTGTTTTTATGCAAGGTATGTACGAAGTTCAAGTCATGAACTCATATCAAAATCCAACTTACCGTAATGGTCAGGCGGGTGCTATTTACAAACAAACACCTCCTTTAGTAAATGCTACGTCAAAAATGGGTGATTGGAATACCTATGATATCATTTATACGGCACCAGTGTTTACTACAAATGGTGGTATTGAAACACCAGCTTATGTGACGGTTATCCATAATGGAATTGTAGTTCAAAATCACACGAAGATTCAAGGTACAACAGAATACATCGGTCAGCCTTTGAATCCAGTTCACGGACCTGGACCGATCAGTTTACAGGATCACGGGAATGCAGTTAGCTTCCGCAATATTTGGTTAAGAAAAATGTAATTAATTTCTTAATTTTGAAGGGAAGGTATTCAACATGGAAGCCTTCCCTTTTTTTGTTTCTATGAAATACATTATTAGCTGGGTTTTACGATTTATCCCAAGAAAATTCATTCAATTATTTGCACATCGATTAATCAAAATTTACAGCATTTTCTTGCGAGGAAATAAGGTACATTGCCCTGTTTGCGATCATTCTTTTAGTCATTTTCTACCTTATGGACGTTTAACTCCACGTGAAAATGCGCTTTGTCCGTCTTGTTTAAGTTTAGAGCGTCATCGATTGATGTATTTATACTTAAAAAACGAGACTTCCTTTTTTACGGATAAGCCTAAATTATTGCATATAGCTCCTGAATACTGCTTTATCGATCGTTTTGAAAAGCATTTGGGAGATCAATACATTACAGCTGATATTGAAAGTCCATTAGCAAAAGTGAAGATGGATTTACATGATATTCCTTTTCCGGATAATTCGTTTGATGCTGTTTTTTGTAATCACGTTTTAGAACATGTGAAGGATGATGTGCGCTGTATGCAAGAAATTCGTCGCGTTTTGAAACCAACTGGATTTGCATTATGCCAAAGCCCACAACGTTACGATCTAGCCACTACCTACGAAGATGCCAGCATTACAGATCCAAGTGAGCGAGAAATTCATTTCTTACAAGATGATCACTTACGCATCTATGGACGTGATTATGGTACACAATTAGAAAATTCAGGTTTCAACGTGGAACACGTGAATCTGATTGAAAAATTAGGATTAGAAGAGAGCAAGAGAATGGCTCTGCCTTTAGAAGAAATCATTTACGTTTGTCGAAAATAAGATGCGCTACACTCCATTTTCTGCCGAATTATTTAAAAAGAATCGTTCGAAATTATACGCTCAATTGCCTCCTAAATCGATCGTGGTCATTAGTTCGAATGATATTATGCCCACGAACGCCGATGGAACAATGGGATTTCGTCAGAATAGTGACCTATTTTATTTATCCGGTTTAGATCAAGAGGAGACCTTTTTGATATTGTATCCAGATGCTCCTGAAGCACAATGGCGAGAAATAGCCTTTGTTCGCGAGACATCTGAATTGATTGAGATTTGGGAAGGTCATAAGTATACGAAAGAAGAGGCGACGCAAACTTCTGGGATTAAAAACATTCAATGGACGAGTAATTTCGATAGCCTATTAAAGATCTTAATCTATTCTGCTAATCATTTGTATTTAACCGATAACGAGCATTTAAGAAATGCCTCGGTTGTTCAAACGCAGAATGCTCGTTTGGGAATTTCACTTCGTGAATTGTATCCTAATCATGCCATAGGGCGCCTCGCTCCTATTTTAAGTGATTTAAGAATGCAAAAAGAGCCTGAGGAATTACAGGCATTACAAGTGGCATGTGATATTACAGAAAAAGGATTCCGTCGCGTATTAAACTTTACGAAACCAGGCGTCACAGAATACGAGATTGAAGCAGAATTCATTCACGAATTTACCCGAAATCGATCTGAAGGCTTTGCCTATACACCTATTATTGCTTCAGGTGCAAATGCTTGTGTGCTACATTACATTGATAATGCCTTGCCCTGTAAAGATGGAGATATGCTCCTATTAGATGTGGGGGCATCCTATGCAAATTACAATGCGGATATGACACGAACGATTCCTGTAAATGGTCGTTTCTCGCCACGTCAAAAACAAGTATATCAAGCCGTGCATGCCGTATTAGATTATGCGACAGAAATTATGCAGCCGGGTGTGTTTTGGGTAGATTACCAAAAAGAAGTTGAGCGTTTCATGGAAGGTCAGCTGATTGATTTAGGTTTATTTTCACGTGCTGATGTAGAAAAGCAAAATCCTGCTACTCCATTATTCAAAAGATATTTCATGCATGGCGTGGCACATCATTTAGGATTAGATGTGCACGATGTTTGGGATAAATACAAACCTTTTCAGGAGGGAATGGTTTTAACCTGTGAACCCGGTATTTATATTCAGGAAGAAGGTTTAGGTATTCGTTTGGAAAACAACCTAGTCATTCAGAAAGGAAAGAATACGAATCTAATGAAAAATATCCCCTTGCATTGGGAGGAAATTGAAGATTTAATGAATCAATAAAACGGGTTAAATGCCTTGTTTTGGCTATATTTGTAGCTTAGTTTTTAGGGAAGCCCTAAGGAGAAATAATTCTATATGAAACACCTGCGTAATTTTTGCATTATTGCCCATATTGATCACGGTAAAAGTACCTTAGCCGATCGATTAATTGAGTTCACCAATACCGTTCAGAAACGCGATATGATGAATCAATTGCTCGATGATATGGACTTAGAGCGCGAACGCGGAATTACGATTAAATCGCACGCGATTCAAATGCAGTATCCCAAAGACGGGGAATTATATACTTTCAACTTAATTGATACGCCTGGACACGTTGATTTCTCCTATGAGGTATCACGTTCTATTGCAGCCTGCGAAGGTGCATTATTGATTGTAGATGCGTCTCAGGGTATTGAGGCTCAAACAATTTCCAATTTATATTTAGCGATCAGTCATGATTTAGAAATCATTCCTGTTTTAAATAAAATTGATTTACCTGGCGCCATGCCAGAGGAAGTTTCTGATCAAATCATCGATTTGATTGGTTGCAAAAAAGAAGATATTATCCACGCCTCTGGAAAAGAAGGTATCGGTATACAAGATATCCTTGATGCCGTTGTAGAACGAATCCCTGCGCCTAAAGGTGAACCGGAAGCTCCATTACAAGCCTTAATTTTTGATTCTACCTTCAACTCCTACCGTGGTATTGAGGTAATTTTCCGTGTATATAACGGTGAAATCAGAAAAGGAGATAAAGTAAAATTTATCAATACGGGCAAAGAGTATTACGCAGATGAGATTGGAACCTTAGGTTTAGAACAAGAGCCCAAACAAATTATTAAAACAGGGGATGTAGGTTATTTAATTTCTGGGATTAAAGAAGCGAAAGAAGTAAAGGTGGGTGATACAATTACTCACGTAGCGAACCCTACCCTTTCTGCTATTCAAGGTTTTGAAGAGGTAAAACCGATGGTATTTGCTGGGATTTATCCAGTAGAAACTTCAGAGTTTGAAGATCTACGCGATGCGATGGAGAAGCTTCAATTAAATGATGCCTCCTTAGTTTGGGAACCTGAAACATCAGCCGCCTTAGGATTTGGATTTCGTTGTGGTTTCTTAGGCATGTTGCATATGGAAATTGTGCAAGAGCGCCTAGAAAGAGAATTCGACATGACGGTCATTACAACTGTCCCTTCTGTAAAGTTTAAGGTATTAACGACTGCACAAGAAGAAATGTGGGTATCTGCTCCTGCTGATTTACCTGAGACAAACTTAATTGACACCATTGAAGAGCCTTACATTAAGGCACAAATAATTACAAAATCTGAGTATACAGGGGTCATTATGAGTCTTTGTATGGATAAGCGAGGTATTTTAGTGAATCAGATTTATTTGACAACTGACCGCGTGGAGTTGACATTCGATATGCCTTTATCAGAGGTTGTATTTGATTTCTTCGATCGTTTAAAGACCATTTCAAGAGGATATGCCTCTTTAGATTACGAATACAAGGATTATGAACCAGGTGACATGGTTAAGTTAGATATCATGTTAAATGGAGACAAAGTAGATGCACTTTCGGCTATTGTACACCGGGACAAAGCCTATGACTGGGGTAAGCGTTTGTGTGAAAAATTACGTGAATTGATTCCGAGACAGCAATTTGAAATTGCCATCCAGGCAGCGATTGGTCAAAAAATCATAGCTCGTGAAACAGTGAAAGCCTTACGTAAAGACGTATTAGCTAAATGTTACGGTGGTGATATTTCTCGTAAGCGTAAATTACTAGAGAAACAGAAAAAAGGTAAAAAACGCATGCGTCAAGTGGGTAACGTAGAAATTCCACAGGAGGCATTTATGGCAGTCCTTAAACTAGATTAGTAGAGAATAATTATCACATAAAATTTTTAAAAACAGGGTTTAAAGCGTATTTTTGAACTTTCAAACAAAATAAGATGGCTGAAATTATTAGAATGCCCAAGATGAGCGACACGATGTTAGAAGGCGTGATTGCAAATTGGCTTAAAAAAGAAGGTGACGTTATTAAATCAGGTGACATTATTGCGGAAGTCGAGACGGACAAAGCAACGATGGAATTAGAAAATTACGAAGACGGCACTTTATTATATATCGGTGTAAAGGTAGGTGAAGCAGTTCCAGTTGATGGAATTATCGCTATTGTAGGGACACCAGGTGAAGATTATTCAGCACTTTTAGTGGCTCCTGCTGCAGCGTCAGCTCCAGCACCTGTTGTAGCCGCAGAAACACCGGCAGCAGCTCCAGTGGCAGAAACTGCAGCCCCTACCCCAACAATCGACTTAAGTGGAGTTAAAGCAGTCGCTGTTCGTATGCCTAAAATGAGCGATACGATGGTAGAAGGCGTTATCGCTAAATGGTTAAAAGCTGTAGGTGATGTCATAAAGAATGGAGACATCATTGCTGAAGTAGAGACAGATAAAGCTACCATGGAATTAGAAAACTATGAAGATGGTACACTATTATATATTGGAGCAAAAGAAGGACAAGGTGTCATCGTAGATGGTATTATTGCTATCGTAGGAGAACCTGGTGCTAATTACCAATTGATTTTAGATGCTGAGGCAGCGCCTAAATCGGCTGCACCCGCACCAGTAGCTACAACTCCGGCTCCTGCGCCTGTTGCAAGTGCACCAGCACCTGTCATTACAAAGGCTCCAATTGTGGAAGAAAAAATCGCTTCTAAACCAGGTGCAGAATTGAAGGCAAGTCCTTTAGCTCGTGCTTTGGCAAAAGAAAAAGGATATAACTTAAACTGGATTACGGGAACGGGTGAAGGTGGACGTATCACAAAGGCAGATGTGGAAGAATATAATCCAAACTCTGGCGGTGCGAACGCAAACTTCACAGGTGGTGTGGAAAGCTTTGAGGATATTCCAAACAGCCAAATGCGTAAAACAATCGCTCGTCGTTTGTCTGAATCTAAATTTAGCGCTCCAGAATTCTATTTAACGATGGAAATCAATATGGATAAAGCGATGGAAGCGCGTGTATCTATGAATGAAGTATTACCCGTGAAGATTTCATTCAATGATATGGTGATTAAAGCCACTGCTCTATCCTTAGCGAAACACCCTAAAGTAAATTCTTACTGGATGGAAGATCGCATTCGTGTAAACAAACACGTACACATTGGTATGGCTGTAGCTGTTGAAGATGGCTTACTAGTACCAGTGATTCGTTTTGCTTCTGAAAAATCAATTGCACAAATCTCAGCTGAGGCGAAAGATTTAGGAGGAAAAGCAAAAAATAAATTATTGCAACCGAAAGATTGGGAAGGTAATACATTTACCGTTTCTAACTTAGGTATGTTTGGAATCGACCAATTCACTTCTATTATCAACTCTCCAGAATCATGTATTCTAGCGGTAGGTGGTATTAAAGAAACCGTGGGTGTTAAGAATGGTCAATTCTATGCAACCAACATTATGAAATTAACATTGACTTGTGATCATCGCGTGGTAGATGGTGCAACAGGAGCTGCGTTCCTGTTAACCCTGAAACAATACTTAGAGGACCCAATCAAAATGTTTTTATAAAATTGATTCTGCAAGCCTCGAGTAATTTCGAGGCTTGCTTTTTTAGATATAATACGATGAGCACAAATAATATCAGAATTGCAGTACAAAAGTCCGGACGATTAAGCGATGATTCTTTAAAGTTATTTAAAGAGTGTGGCATTAAATTTGAGTCAGGTGGTTCTAAGCTGCGTTCGATTTCTAGCAACTTCCCTATCGAATTTTTATTCCTGCGCGATGACGATATCCCAGGATACGTAGAAGACGGTGTTGCCGATTTAGGGGTTGTAGGCTTAAACGTATTGATGGAGCATACACGCAAGGTAGAAATCGTTAAAGAACTAGGATTTTCAAAATGCCGTTTATCATTAGCTATTCCTAGAAGTGAAACTTATACTGATCTAAGCCAATTTGAAGGAAAAAGTATTGCTACTTCTTATCCTAACCTAACAAATCAATTCCTTCAAAAGAATGGCGTTAATGCCGAGATGCATGAGATATCTGGCTCAGTAGAAATTGCGCCAAGTATCGGACTTGCAGAGGGTATTTGCGATATCGTATCTACAGGAGGAACACTTTTAAGCAATGGGTTGAAAGAGGTTGCTACGGTTTTCCAAAGCCAAGCGGTGATGATCTCTAACAATTCATTATCAGCTGAAAAACAAGCTATACTTAATAAACTATTATTTAGAATTGATTCTGTTCAAAGAGGTCAAAATGCTAAATATGTAGTGTTGAATGTGCAAGAACAGAACATTGAAAAAGTGACGGCTCTTTTGCCAGGGATGAAATCCCCTTCCGTATTACCATTAGCTACGAAAGGTTGGTTCTCACTTCACTCGGTGATTGAAGAAAACGATTTTTGGAATATCATCGAGAATCTTCGAGATGCAGGTGCAGAAGGAATTTTAGTTTTACCTATTGAAAAAATGATTCTTTAATCATGTTTACACAAATCAACTATCCTTCACCGACAGATTATGCTCGTCTTTGCGAAAGACCGGCATTGGAGCAGGCTGCTTTAGGTAGCTTAATTGAAGGTGTTTTTCAAAAAGTACAAACAGAAGGCGATGCTGCACTTCGCGAATTGACGAAGAATTATGAGAATCGAAATATCGATTCCATTCTCTATACACCAGAAGAGATTGAAAAATACGCAGCCAAAACAGAACCGAATCTGCAGAAAGCGATAAAACACGCGTATGATAATATTTATGCCTTTCACAACGCACAAAAATTAGTTTCAGCCAAGATTGAAATAAATCCAGGCGTTGTCTGCTGGCAAAAAGCAACAGGCATAGATAAAGTGGGTATTTATATTCCCGGAGGCACGGCACCCCTATTCTCAACCGTTCTAATGTTAGCTATTCCCGCTAGGATTGCTGGTTGTCTAGAGGTTGTTTTATGTACTCCCGCAGAACATCCAGCCATTTTTTATGCTGCCAAACTTTGTGGTGTTACTAAGATGGCTAAAATTGGAGGTTCTCAAGCCATTGCAGCGTTAACTTTAGGAACAGAAAGTGTACCGAAGGTATATAAAATCTTTGGGCCAGGTAATCAATATGTTACAGCCGCTAAAATGTATGCTAATCGTTTAGGCACTGCCATCGATATGCCTGCTGGTCCCTCCGAAGTGGCCGTTTATGCTGACTCTAAGGGGATTCCGGCATTTATTGCTTCTGATTTACTTTCACAAGCAGAACATGGAATTGACTCACAAGTCTTCCTAGTGAGCACAGACGAAAGAATTATTCAGGAGACCTTTCTAGCAATCGCGGATCAACTAAAAGAATTACCTCGAAAAGAATTAGCAGAAAAGGCTTTACTGAATTCGAAATTCATTTTAGTGGCCACTGAAAAAGAAGCAGCTGATTTATTAAATGAATATGCTGCTGAGCACTTGATCCTAGCCTGCCAGAATCCAGAAGCATTCGCAGATCAAATCAGGAATGCAGGATCTATTTTCTTAGGAAATTATACGCCAGAATCTGCGGGTGATTATGCTTCAGGAACGAACCACACTTTACCGACAAATGGATTTGCGCGCTCCTATTCTGGAGTCAATTTAGATTCTTTCACTAAGAAAATCACACTTCAATCTATCAGTAAATCAGGTTTAAGCCATTTAGGTGACACAATTATTGACATGGCTGAAGCAGAATCACTTCAAGCCCACGCTAACGCTGTTAAAGTACGATTAAAATGAATTTTCAGGACTTCATATTAGAACATATTTGGAACTTAAAACCTTATTCATCTGCGAGAGATGAATTTAAAGGTAAAGAGGGTGTGTTTTTAGATGCCAATGAAAATCCAATTGGTTCGGGTGTTCCAGAAAAATGGAATCGCTATCCTGATCCATTGCAAATAGAAATCAAAGAGCAATTAGCCTCTATTAAGTCTTGCTCTACCGAACAAATTTTTCTTGGAAATGGATCTGACGAAGCAATCGACTTGATCATGCGAATGACCTGTCAGTCAGGTATTCACAATATTATTCTTTGCCCTCCTACCTATGGAATGTACGAGGTTAGCGCTTCTATTAACCACATTGAACAGCGAAAAGTAAGTCTACTAATGAATTACCAGTTAGATGTGGCTGGTATTTTAGAAGCAATCGATTCTAATACGCGTTTGCTATTTATTTGTTCTCCTAACAATCCCACAGGGAATAAATTGAATCGTACAGATATTTACACCTTGATTGAATCCTTTAAAACAGGATTCGTCATCATCGATGAAGCTTACATCGATTTCTCTGATGAGCCTAGTTTTATTCAGGAATTAGCGAAATACCCTCAGGTAATTGTGATGCAGACACTTTCCAAAGCCTACGGATTAGCCTCTCTGCGTTTAGGAATGGCCTTTGCTCATCCCACTATTATCAGTCTATTAAATAAAATAAAACCTCCTTATAATATAGGTGGAGCAACACAAGAAATTGTGATAAAGGCGTTAGCCAATACCTCATTTAAGAAGAGTTCCGTTTCTCTGCTATTAGCGGAAAGAACTCGATTAATAGAATCTTTAGGACAAATTCCAGAGGTACTACAAATTTACCCATCAGATGCTAATTTTATTTTAGTGCGGTTTAAGAACTCAAATGAGTTATTTAACTATTTAATTTCTGAGAAATTAATTACTCGAAATAGAAGTACCGTTACTTTATGTGAAGATTCTATTCGAATAACGATTGGGTTATCAGAAGAAAACGATAAATTAGTTGATCTAATTTCTACATTCTACGTTGCATAATATGTTAAAACGTTTGGTCCTTTTCTTGTTTTTATGCTGCAGCCTCACCGCTACTAAGGCACAGATGAAGGATTGGGCGGCGGGTTTTAGAGTCGGCGAACCGGGTGGATTTATGGTTAAACGCTATTTACCCTCTGGTAAAAATGCGGTTGAATTTAATTTCGGGACGTATGGTGGACTTTGGGGAACGAATCGTTCTTATCAAGAGGGCTACTTCCAAAATATTGGATTCTCACTCAACGCCTTGTATTTATGGCATCGACCTACCCTAGTAAATTCTGATTTGCATTATTATTATGGGGCTGGTCCTCAATTTGTATCTAGAAATCTATTTTCAGACAAATCGATTTATCCTGAAGCAAAAAGAGGTTTAGGCGCGGCTAGTATCGCAGGTTTAGAGTATTTCCCAATAGACGCCCCTAACCTATCTTTCTTTGCCGAATTAGGCTTATATACGGAATTACTCCCCAATCCCTTCTTCTTGCATATTCAAGGAGGTGTAGGTGTGAAAGTCAATTTTTAATGGGGATGTAGCTCAGTTGGCTAGAGCGCTTGCATGGCATGCAAGAGGTCGTCGGTTCGAGACCGATCTTCTCCACTCTTACAATCTATCCTTAAACGATTCGTAACCGAAGGATTTAAATAGTTGGAAATTACCTGCTGTATTTATTTTTCCAATACTAGGTAGATTAACACCATTAAAAGTGGTCGTTTTCACCATCGTATAATGAATCATATCTTCCAAGATGATTTCATCTCCTATTTGAAGCGGCTGTTCAAAAGAATAATCGCCATAGAAATCACCCGCTAAACAAGTCATACCTCCAAAACGGTAGGTCGGCTTTCCTTTTTCAGGTTCAGAGTTCGCTCCTCTAATCCGTGGCTTATACGGCATCTCTAAGGTGTCAGGCATATGAGCCGCAAAGGAAACATCCAATATAGCTACCGTAATACCAGCCGACTCCACAATATCAAGCACAGTAGATTTTAAGAAACCTGTTTGCCAGCCCACTGCTGACCCTGGTTCTAGAATGATTTGTAAATTAGGATACTTAGAACGAAACCCTTTCAGCAAACCAATTAAATGATCAACATCGTAATCATCCCGAGTAATCAAATGTCCACCTCCTAGATTTAACCATTTCAAAGATGGAAGTAGATCTCCAAATTTCTCTTCAATCACGGCTAAAGTTCTTTCCAACACGTACGAATCATTCTCACAAAGCGTATGTGAATGTAAGCCTTCTATCCCCTCCGGTAAAATCCCTAAATCAGAACGGCGAATACCTAATCGAGAACCGGCAATACACGGATTATACATCTCTGTATCCACCTCAGCATATTCCGGATTAATGCGTAATCCACAAGAAATGCCAGCAGCTAAAGCTCGCTCTTTGTACTTGCGATACTGATTAAGTGAATTGAAGGTAATGTGACCTGCATAAGAACTTAATTCAGCCCACTCAGATTCTAAATAGGCCGGTGAATAGACATGAGGTTTAACACCCATTTCCTCAAAAGCTAAGCGAGCTTCGTGCAATGAACTAGCCGTAGCTCCAGCTAAGTACTGTTTAACTAAGGGAAATTCATGATAAAAGGAAAAACCCTTTAAAGCACAAATAATTTCAATTCCAGCCTCTTTTTGAACTCTTTTTAAAAGTTCCAGATTTGAAATCAATAAATTTTCCTCCAATACATAACAAGGAGATGGAATCGAAGGATAATAAATCATCTTAATATTCGTGCGGTAAAGTGATGTTGTGTTGCTCATCCCAAGGTAAACCATGGATGTTTAATAATTCCATAAATGGATCTGGATTAAATTCTTCCACATTGAATACGCCTGGTGCAAACCAAGAACCATCAATCATTAAAGAAGCTCCAATCATCGCAGGTACACCCGTCGTATAACTTACGCCTTGTGCTTGCACCTCTTTATAACAATCTGCGTGATGGCAATTATTCCAAACATAATACGTAGCATCCTTACCATCCTTAATACCTTTGATTTGGCAACCAATAGACGTTTGGCCTGAATAATTCTCTCCTAATGTCCCCGGTTCTGGTAAAACTGCCTTCAAGAACTCTAAAGGAACGATATCCGTTCCATTGAACTTAATCGGTGCAATGGAAGTCATGCCTACATTTTGAAGTACTTCTAGGTGAGTCAAATAAGCTTGACCAAATGTCATCCAAAAACGAGCACGCTTGAGCGTAGGGAAATTCTTTGTTAATGACTCTAATTCCTCGTGGTATAGGACATAGGACTCTTTAGGGCCAATATTAGGGTAATCAATCGGCTTATGAATCGACATCGGTTCGATTTCAATCCACTCCCCATTCTCCCAATACTTTCCTTTCTGCGTAATCTCCCGAATATTAATTTCCGGATTGAAGTTCGTTGCAAATGCTTTTCCGTGATCACCTGCATTACAATCAATGATATCCAAATAATGCATCTCATCGAAATAATGCTTGTTAGCGTAAGCCGTATAAACACCTGTAACACCTGGGTCAAATCCACAACCTAATAAGGCCATCAAACCCGCTTTTTTAAATTTATCTTGGTAAGCCCACTGCCAAGAATATTCAAACTTGGCTACATCTTTCGGCTCGTAATTCGCTGTATCTAAATAATGAACACCCGCTTCTAAACAAGCATCCATAATGGTTAAATCTTGGTACGGCAAGGCCACATTAATCACTAAGAATGGCTTTTCTTCTTTAAATAGAGCTACTAATTCAGGTACATTATCTGCATCCACTTGACGAGTCTTAACAGCTGTAGGTAAACCGATAGCAGCGCATTCAGCAGCAATGGCATCACATTTAGATAGTGTACGAGAAGCTAAAACAATCTCAGAGAAGGAAGCAGGGTTCATCGCACATTTTTTTACTACGACATTACCAACTCCACCAGCACCAATAATTACAATTTTTTTCGACATAGATTTTTAAAAAGAAATGCAAAAATAGAACATCAAAGCCTAAAATCCATATTAATTTTTATATGGACGGATAATTTTAACAATGCGATCTAGCCAAAACTTTTGGAATAATAAATCCTCACGAACTCCGTAACTCGTGCTAGCATGTATAAAACTAATAGATGGCTTTTCTTTTGTGATTAGACCCACATGATTAATCAACCCTACCTTACCTGTCGCAAAGAATACCCAATCTCCTAATTGAATATCTTGAAGCCTAATTTCCTCACCAAACTTGGCTTGGTCTGCTGAAACACGCGGTATACTGAAATCATTTGATGAATAGGCTTTAAATAATAATCCAGAGCAATCCATCCCTCTAGTATCCATACCACCAGTACGATAAGGAACTCCTTTGTACTTCCTTGCCTCTTTTAAAATGGCCTTAATCTCTTTTGCGCTGTAGTAAGATGCCCCTGGCTTATGAAACAACCTCTTGACAAAAGAACAAGAATCCACTAGAATGACTAACAGGCAAAGGGCTAAAATTCGCTTATACATAGCGCAATTCTTTTGTTTCGAGATAAATTAAAACGCCCGCAGTCACTTGATGACCCATGGATTGTAAGGTTTTTTTGTAGCGAGCAATTTGTTCATCGTGTTCTGGTTTTGATTTACCTGTTTTAAAATCAATGACTTGCAAGGCATCACCAACCCAATTCACGCGATCAGGTCTTACAATCGATCCATCGGGACAAAGTAAATCCACTTCTTTAAAAGCTAAATTTTCTTTCTTGAAAAATCCCTGCACTTTCGAATCCTTAAATAACTCATCAATAAGAGATACATCTACCTTTGATTTTGACCTTACTTCTTGCCAAGCATCAAAATCAGGCAATTGGGCTAATAAATCATGTAAGCGATTACCTATTTCTCTTTTAGTCGATGAAGCGGTATATAAGTCAACTTTGGATGAATTTACACGTAATGAAATAGCTTGATCTGCAATTTTAACTTGTAATTGAACATTTTTTGCCTGTTTTGCTAAATCCTCTCTCGATAATTTGGGCTCAACAATTGAATCGGAGAAGGTATAATAAGAACAAGCTAAAGAGGAGTCAATCTGCAAATATTCAGGTAAATCCATTTTTGTCCCCTTTTCTTCTGCATATTGATATAAAAGCTTTCCGACGGATTGATCAAAAGAGGCAATGGTCCTTGAATGCATATCAGCCTCAGGAACAGTTAAAAGAAGATGCAAGGATTGTTTAGGCCTTGTGGTGGCCACATATAACATATTTAGGGCATCTAAAAATATAGCTTCTTTCTCCACCTGTGCCACATTTGATAAGGAAGGAAATGGCAATATTTCACTTGAATTAACACGTCCATAAATGGGTGGTAAATTCAATGTCTCCTCTCCTAATACAATTGATGTTTCATCTGGATTGATATCAAACCAAATACGCTCAGATTCAGCCTGAAAAGTCCAATTAATATAGGGCACAATGACTACAGGATATTCTAAACCTTTCGATTTATGAATACTAGAAATAGTGACGGCATCTGCCTCCGAAGCACTGGTTATGCAATAATTGTTTCGGTTTTGATTAAAGTGTGTCAAAAATCCAGCCGTTAATTTATCCTTATTTAAAACATACTCATTTAAAATATCCAAGAACTTCCATAAGTAATCTTGCCCTTCCTCATTAGTTAACAAGTCGAATACGGAGATTAACTCATATACCCATTGAAGTAGATCTATAAATTCTGGAACTACAATTCCTTGGTCTTTAAAATATAGAATTGAATTGGAAAGTGCAGAACTACTGGAATAGCTACTAAGCTTTTCAAGTTCAGCTTCACTAATCACCTTACCTCGAATCTCCGCAAATTGATACACTAATTCATAGAAAAAGAGGTTCTCTTTCGGGTTTTCAAGTAGAGACAAATAAGATAAAATGAATCCCACTAGCGGAGAATAATGCACAAGAAGTGAATCTGATGAGATAATAGGTATCCCAATTTCTTTTAAACGCAAGGCTAGAAAACGAGAATGCTTATTCTTGCGTGTCAGAATAGCGATGTCTTGAAAGTCAAAACCCAGCTTTAGATTATGCTCAATCAATTGGATGACCTGACTTAACATAAACTCATTTTCTGGCTCTGTATAACCTGTAGGTTCTTTCGATTTATGATATACCAAAAGATCTACCGTTCCATTTAATTTAGCTGACGGAATTTTCGGATTTTGTTTCAAATTATTGCCATACAAAGGGGCAATCAATGGGCATAACGAATTAACCTGCTCGTTTGTGGTTAATGATTCGAAGAAATCATTATTAAAGTTGACTATTTCTTTCGCACTTCGGTAGTTATCAGCTAGTGAAGCTGGGTTTACTTGATTCAATAAATATGAGAATCGAGATTCGTCTAAGCTATCCTCATCAAAATGATTGTTTACTAAGGAGGCATTCTGAGTCGACAATGAAGCAATCAAACTTACCTCTCCTCCTCTAAACTTGTAAATGGATTGCTTTGCGTCTCCTACTAATAAACTTCGCTTTCCGATGGATGTCGCATTTTCGATGAGTGGCATAAAATTCTTCCATTGCAAAATGGACGTATCTTGAAATTCATCGATGAAAATATGAAAATAGCGATCCCCTAATTTTTCATAAATAAATGGAATCGGATCGGTGGAGATTACTTCATATACTCTTTTGGAAAACTCAGAAATAGGAATCGCGGAATTCTCTTGTTGGTAAAGACGCATTTCTCGCTGAATCAGATTCAACAAGGCAATCTTCTTCAAATCTTTAAGTACCCAATTTAAAAACCGATACCGCTTAGAATAAATCGATTGTAATTCAAGAAACTTCAAGCCTAAATCACTTAATTCAGCCGAATTAGATTCGATTAATGCTTTATCTACCGCACTTGCCTTTCCAGAGGACCAAGTATTCTTCTCAATGGCAGTCTTTAAATAACTATAAGACTTATCTGCTAATTCAGGTGATAATTCAGCAGCCTTCATAATACCCACTGGACCCTTTGAACCATAAAAATAGAGAGAATCATCTAGATTCATTTGAGCAATTATAGCGCAGAAGTTTGTCGCAATTAGCTTTACTTCCTCTAACATCTGATTATTCAACGAGCGTAGATGATCCTCTAGATGTAGAAAATCTCGAACAGTCGATGAAGCAATCTGAGGTTCTATTTTAAGAAACTTCTCATCAAGGGTAATTTTTAAAAAGCTATGCAAGCTATCCCTCATACGATTCCAGTTGCGACCTTCGGAAATTTCTTGATTTGCAAACGATAGAATCAAATCACTTAATTCTCCATCCCCATAATTATTCACCTGATCCAGTAAGCGATTAATTAACTCATGAATTAAATTAGTTGAATCAAGTAAAATCTCATATTGGTTAGGCAGATTTAATTCGTCTATGAACGAAGCACTCAAACGCTGAACGAAAGAGTCAATGGTCATCACAGAAAACAAACCGTAATCTTGAAGTATCTGTTGTAAAGTAGTGGCAGCACGAGAAGCTAATTCTTGCTTAGTTAAATCAATACCATCGGCAGCTAATTCTTGCTGAATTTTAGTTAGAATAGAGACAAACTTAGGTTGATCCTCAACCAATGTTGAATGAAAACTAGGATAATCAGCAATTCCTGATAAAAATTGCAAAATTCTTTGACGCATTTCCTCTGCCGCTTTAATGGTAAAAGTGACAGCCAGTATACGTCTGAAATACCCCTTCGTTTCTACCTCTGAGAGCGCCATCTTTAGATACTCGATGGTCAAGGTATAGGTTTTCCCTGAACCAGCTGAGGCTGAAAAGAGCGTAATTTGTTGAGGCTTCATGCAAATTCTATTAAGAATGCAAGATAAAATAAAAATAGGATTAATTCGGTATGCTTTTATTTCACTATCTTTGTTTCCCGTAACCAAATCAACAATTCTATCAATGTCTGGTAAAGGGAATCCCAAGAAATCCAAGTTCATTTTTGTTACGGGTGGTGTAACAAGCTCGTTAGGTAAAGGCATCATTGCCTCTTCTTTAGCCAAGCTACTTCAAGCGCGAGGTTTAACCTGTACAATCCAAAAGTTTGACCCTTATATCAACATCGATCCAGGTACCCTGAATCCATATGAGCATGGCGAATGCTATGTTACGAATGATGGAGCAGAAACAGATCTTGATTTAGGACACTATGAGCGTTTCTTGAATACACCTACTAGCCAAGCTAATAACATTACAACTGGCCGTATTTACCATAATGTCATCACGAAAGAACGTAGAGGTGATTATTTAGGTAAAACAGTACAAGTAGTGCCACATATTACTGATGAGATCAAACGTAATATCATGTTATTAGGTGAATCTGGTAAGTTTGATATCGTTATTACAGAAATTGGCGGTTGTGTGGGTGATATCGAGTCTTTGCCCTTCATCGAAGCAGCGCGTCAATTAAAATGGGATTTAGGCGAGAAGAATACCTTGTTTATCCACTTAACCTTAATTCCATATTTAGCCTCTGCTGGTGAATTAAAAACGAAGCCTACGCAACATAGCGTGAAGCAATTATCTGAATCAGGGATTCAACCTGATATCTTAGTGTGCAGAACAGAGCACCCAATTCCTCAGGAGATGAAGAAGAAAATTGGCTTATTCTGTAACGTATCTGAGGCGGATGTAATTGAGGCTCGTGATGCCTCTACTATTTATGAAGTACCTCTTTTAATGAAGGAAGAGCGCTTAGATAGTCGCGTATTATACAAATTAGACATTTACAATGACAAGGAATCCAACCTTAAAAACTGGACTAACTTCTTGTCGAAGCTACAAAATCCGAAGTTTGAGATTAATATCGGATTAATTGGTAAATACGTTGAATTAAAAGATTCGTACAAATCGATTGCAGAAGCCTTTATTCATGCAGGCGCGGCGAATGACATCAAAGTAAACTTGCAGTGGTTATCATCTGAAACGATGGATTCAGACGATTTATCTGAAACCCTGGCGGGATTAGATGGAATCTTGGTGGCACCTGGTTTTGGTGAGCGTGGTATTCAAGGCAAAATTAATGCGGTGAAATATGCGCGTGAAAATAAAATTCCATTCCTAGGTATTTGTTTAGGTATGCAATGTGCCGTTATTGAATATGCGCGTAATGTCATGGGATTAACAGAGGCTCACTCTTTTGAAATGAATCCTGATAGCCCAGATCCAGTGATTAACTTGATGCTAGAGCAAAAAGACATCTCTGAAAAAGGAGGAACGATGCGTTTAGGTTCTTATCCATGTAAGATTGAAAAAGGGACTTTGGCCTATAAAATTTATGGCAAAACATCCATCCAAGAGCGCCACAGACATCGCTATGAGTTTAATAATGACTATTTAGATCAGTTTCATAAAGCGGGTTTAATCACTTCAGGAATCAACCCAGATTCGAACTTAGTCGAGATTGTCGAAATTGAAAATCACCCCTTTTTCGTGGGAGTTCAGTTTCACCCAGAATATAAGTCAACAGTAGAGAGTCCTTCTCCCCTGTTTGTTCAATTCGTTAAAGCAGCTCATCAGCATGCTGTTCCATTCATTAAAAATTCTAAATAAGAGATCATGGATAGAAATTCCATCACGGGTATTGTTTTAATTATGGGTATGCTATTAGGCTACCAATATTTCTTTGCCCCAAAAGAGGAAGCATCAGTAGCTCCTAAAGCCGTTGCTTCAAAAACAATTGCTCCCGTTAAAAAAGATACGGCTATCATCGCTGTTCTAGATTCAACAGTTCAAAAAGAACAAGTATATACGCTTGAAAACAAGGATATCGTAGTTAAGGTATCTTCTATCGGAGCTAAATTAGTATCTGTTCAATTAAAGAATTATAAGAGCTATGCTAATTTTAATGCAGGCAAAAACGACGGATTGTATTTATATAATTCGAATAAAGATGAATTTGCCATTGAATTACCCACTACATCGGGTAAGGTTAAATTAAATACGATTGCATTTGCTGGGGTTCAAACTGGAAACAAAATTGAATTCACCGGAACTACTCTAGGTGGTCAAGTGGTTAAATCATCTTATAATTTAGCTGAATCTGGGTTCCTGTTAGATTATCAATTAGATGCTAAATCGGTGGCTTTATCAGGTGGTGATTACTTCATTCACTGGAAAGAGCAAGTACATCAAACAGAAAAAGATATTACCGAAGAACGCAAAGCAACCATTAATTATTTGCTAACAGAGGACGAAGAATTTGATTATTTATCGGAAAATCCAAGTTCAGTAACTAACGAGAATTTAGACCAAAGCACTAAATGGATTAGCTTCAAGAAGAAATACTTCCTAAGTGGATTAATTCCTCAAGGATTTACGTTTAAGAAAGCTTCATTAACGGCTACACCTAATTTAACCGATAGCCTAAACATCAAGACCTTAGATGCGCAAATCGTTGGATCTGCATCAGATCTTTCTGCTGGAAAATCTAACTTTCAGTTTTACTTTGGTCCCAATGATTATGCTATTGTTAACAAAGTAGAGGCACCTAATTTTGGTAAAAACGTGAAGCTTAGCTACGACTTTTTATTGCCTATTACGAAATACATTTTCGTTCCTTTATTCGGTTTCTTAGAAAGCCTATTTACAAATTATGGTTTATTGATTATTGTTTTAGTATTAATCATCAAAACCGCCTTATTACCGCTTACCTATAAATCTTACGTTTCTATGGCTAAGACGCGAATCTTAGCTCCAGAAATCGCAGCGATCAAAGAAAAAATTGGTGACGATGCTGCTCGTGTACAACAAGAAACGATGAAGTTGTACGGTGAAGTAGGTGTTAATCCTTTAAGCGGTTGCATCCCTGTGTTAGCAACAATGCCCGTTTTAATGGCTGTATTTATGTTGTTCCCTAACTTGATTAATCTTCGTCAAGAGTCATTCTTGTGGGCGAATGATTTATCGACTTATGACTCATTTATTACCTTGCCATTCAGCATACCTTTCTACGGGGCTCACGTGAGTTTGTTTTGTTTATTAATGACCGTTTCGCAATTAGCGTATGGGTATTATAATAACCAAATCACACCAGATCAACCAGGTCAACCCATTAACATGAAAATGATGGCGTATGTGACGCCTGTTATCTTCATGTTCGTGATGAACTCCTTCCCTGCTGGTTTAAGTTTCTATTATTTCGTATCGAATTTGGTGACTATCGGTCAACAATTAGCCATTCGTAAATTCGTAAATGAGGATAAAATCAAAGCCTTATTAGACGAAAACAGAAAGAAAATTGCCGCAGGTGGTGGCCCTAAAAAATCCAAGTTCTCTCAATATCTTCAAACTCAATTGAAGACGATGGAAGAGCAACAAAAAGAAGCAGCTAAGAATACTAAGAAGAAAAAATAAGATGAACACCTTAAGCACAGCCTATTTTGAGAAAGCGAAAGAGTTAATTCCGGGAGGAGTAAATTCTCCGGTTCGCGCTTTTAAGTCGGTCGGAGGTAATCCCGTGTTTATAAAATCTGCTAAAGGTGCTTATTTGAACGATGTAGATGGTAATTCCTATATTGATCTTATCGGTTCTTGGGGCCCTATGCTTTTCGGTCATGCACATCCAGTGATTGAAGAAGCTGTTCGTAATGCTTTAGGTAATGGTTTTTCTTTTGGCGCTCCGACTTATAATGAGGTCTTAATTGCGGAGAAGATCACCTCCATGATCCCTTCGGTGGAAAAAGTGAGATTAGTTAACTCGGGAACTGAGGCGACTATGGCTGCTATTCGTTTGGCAAGAGCCTACACGAAACGTGATAAAATCATCAAATTCGAAGGATGCTACCATGGACATGGTGATTCCTTTTTAATCGCAGCTGGATCAGGGGTTGCTACCTTAGGAACTCCCGATAGCCCAGGCGTGACCGTATCGACAGCGAGAGATACATTAACCGCTATTTATAACGATCTTTCCAGTTTAGAAAACCTATTTAAAGCTAATCCTTCCGAAGTTTCTGCGGTGATAGTGGAACCTGTTGTAGGAAATATGGGCTTAGTGATTCCCAAAGAAGGTTATCTGGAGGGTGTTCAAAAATTATGTCAACAATACGGCGCATTACTTATTTTCGATGAGGTAATGACTGGTTTTAGATTATCATCAAGTGGTTACCAAGGTCTTTCTGGTATTCAGCCTGATTTAACCACCTTGGGAAAAATTATTGGTGGTGGACTTCCGGTAGGTGCCTACGGAGGAAAAGCCGAAATAATGGACATGATTGCTCCTGCGGGTCCTGTTTACCAGGCTGGCACTTTATCAGGTAATCCTTTAGCTACGACGGCGGGTTTAGCTATGTTAAACTTAATCACAGATAATCCTTCAATTTATACGGAGTTAGCATCGCGTGGTTTAGCTCTGAAAGAGGCCATGAGTGCTGATTTAAAGTCTTTAGGACTTAATTATACCATTAATCAAATCGGATCCATGTTTACCCTATTCTTCACGGATAAAGAGGTCAACAATTTTAGTGATGCGAAAACTTCAGATACCGCCTTATTCGGTAAGTATTTCAAAGGAATGCTTGCAAAAGGCATCTACTTACCTCCATCGCAATACGAGTCTTGGTTCTTATCCACAGCATTAGGGGACTCAGAATACGATCGAATTATTTCTGCTAGCAAAGAAACGCTTCAATCATTATAGAATGAAAACGCCGGCCTACAGCCTGATTATACCCGTTTATAATCGCCCACAAGAGTTGGATGAATTATTAGCTTGTATTCAGTTGCAGGAATTTCGAGATTTTGAAGTGGTCGTTATTGAAGATGGTTCCACTGATGATGCCACTCAAATCATTGAGAAATATAAGGCATCTTTTGATTTAGCTTATTATGTCAAAGAAAACGGTGGTCAAGGATTTGCCCGTAATTATGCATTTGAAAGAGCTAAGGGAGACTTCTTTATTATATTAGATTCAGATGCCCTCCTAGAACCGACCTATTTGAATGAGGTGGAAAAGGCCATTAAGGCAGATAACTTAGATTTATTCGGCGGTCCAGATAAAGATCATCCAAGCTTCACTCCTATCCAAAAAGCCATCAGTTATTCCATGACTTCTTTTCTAACGACAGGAGGAATTCGAGGTAAAGAAAAGAACATTGGGGGGCAATTTCATCCCAGAAGCTTCAATATGGGGATTTCTCGCAAAGTATATGAGGCGACAGGTGGATTTAAAATCACCAGAATGGGTGAAGATATCGAATTTAGTATTCGATGCATCTCCATGGGTTTTAAATCTGGGCTAATTCCGAAGGCCTTTATTTACCATAAAAGAAGAACCGATTTTAGACAATTTTATAATCAGTTGCATTTTTTCGGAAGAGCAAGAATCAATATAAGCCGTTTCTTTCCGAAAGAATTAAAGCCTGTTCACTTTTTCCCTTTCCTATTTTTCAGTTATTACGTTCTGACAGGCTTAGCTCTATTATTTTTTCCTTCTCTAGGTGTTTTGCTTTTTTGCGGAATAATCATCTATAGCCTTCTTGTATTCTTCAGTGCCATTATAAACACCAAAGATTACAAAATAGCTTTATTAGCCATATTCGCGGCTAACATTCAACTATTTGCGTATGGAAAAGGCTTTGCGGAAGAGGGTTTACGCAAATGGCTTAGTAATACAGCTGCTTAACTAAATAGTTTTGCACATAATCCTCCACACCATCTTCAAGACTTGTAAAGGGTTTATCGTATCCAATTGAACGCAGCTTTTGCATCGTAGCTTCCGTGAAATATTGGTATTTATCACGTATATCTGCTGGTGTATCAATATATTCAATGGTAGGTGTTAAACCTAAAGCTTGAAAAGTAGCCACACCTAAATCGTTAAATGATCTAGCCTTACCCGTACCCAAATTATAGATACCCGAATTTTTCCGATGCTCCATCAGGAAGATACAAACATCAATCAAATCCTTTACATAGATAAAATCACGCATTTGCTCCCCATCTTTAAAATCACTTCGATGTGATTTAAACAGTTTAAGCGTGCCGTTCTTTGTAATTTGTTGGTACGCATGCCAAATAACGGACGCCATTCTACCTTTGTGGTACTCATTAGGACCATATACGTTGAAAAACTTAAGTCCAGCAAAGAAAAAAGGTTTTTTAGGCTGATTTAATGCCCAAATATCAAAGTCATTTTTTGAATCACCATACGGATTCAAAGGCTTTAAAGAAGATATCAATTCCTCCTTATCTTCATACCCATTTTCACCAAGACCATAGGTCGCAGCTGAACTAGCATATACTAATGGAATTTGGTAATTGACACAAGCCTCCCAAACCTTCTTAGAATAATCTAAATTCAATTCATCAAATATCGCCGTATCAAATTCGGTCGTATCCGTTCTTGCTCCGATGTGAAAGAAGAACTCCACTTCTCTATTATTCTTCTCTAACCAGGAAAATAAGTCTTTGCGATCCACCCGCTCCATGATAGCCTTATTAGCTAAATTAAGGTTCTTTTCAGCGTTTGAAAAGTCATCGACTGCAATGATATATCGAAATTTCAACTCGTTTAACTTTTGAATCAAACAACTTCCAATAAAACCTGCGGCACCGGTTACAATGATCATAATATGCGTATTTAAAATACAAATTTACACAGATTCCCGGAAGGTTTATTAACTTTGTACAATTATTGGAACTCTGCTATTGTTTTCCCAGAGTCCCTCCACAAAAACTGAAAACAATGGTATACGTCATCCGTAAGGAACATTTTAATGCGGCTCACCGCTTATTCAATCCAGCCTGGTCAGAAGAGAAGAATCATGAGGTTTTTGGACCTTGTGCAAACAATAATTGGCATGGTCATAACTTTGAACTAATCGTAACGGTGAAAGGGATGCCTGATCCAGATACGGGATTTGTGTATGATTTAAAGCAATTAGGCGACTTAATTAAAGCAGAAATTATCGATAAAGTAGATCATAAGAATCTGAATCTAGATGTGGACTTTATGCTTGGGAAACTAGCTAGTTGCGAGATACTTGTGATGGAATTTTGGAAAATTTTAGATCCCAAAATTAAGGAAACCTCTGATACTGCTACGCTACACAAAATACATTTGATCGAAACAAATAAGAACTCGGTCGAATACTTCGGGGAATAAAATGAAATACTTCATCCTAGCTGGCGAAAAATCTGGGAATCTTCATGGTTCAAATCTTATCCAAGAAATCAACTTATTGGATAAAAAAGCAGAAATTCGGGCTTGGGGTGGAGATGCCATGGCAGCTCAGGGGGCTGAAATCCTACAACACCACAATCAATTAGCCATTATGGGTATATTAGGTGTTATTCAAAACCTCCAACGCTTAAAGGGATTATTCAAGACATTTGCAGACCAAATTGATTCCTTTCAACCTGATGCGGTCATCTTTATCGATTATGGAGGATTTAATCTAAAGGCGGCTAAGATTGCTAAAAAGAAAGGATTTCAAACTCACTTCTACATTGCCCCTAAAGTATGGGCTTGGAATAAGGGGCGAGTGAATGAATTGAAAAAATGGATTGATCACCTGTATGTTATCTTCCCATTTGAATTTGAGCTATTTACTAAAGCGGGAATTAATACTCAGTATGTAGGAAATCCTTTACAAGATGCCATTCAGGCATTTAAACCAAATCCTGCATTTACCTATCGAGATAAAAAATACATTGCCCTATTAGCCGGTAGTAGAAAGCAAGAAATTAAAACTGCTTTGCCTTTATTTGAACAACTGGCAAAAGCTAATCCTGATTTACAATTTCTTATTGCAGGAATTAGTGATTGGAAGGAGTTATATCAAACAGAAATACCAGTTTTATTTGATCAAACCTATGATGTAGTAAAATCCGCAGAAGTAGCGATTGTCACCTCAGGTACGGCGACTTTAGAAACCGCCTTATTACAAACACCACAAATTGTGGTTTATAAAACGGATTGGGTTTTCTATTCTTTGGCAAAAATCATCATTCAAATAAAATACATCTCCCTAGTAAACATTATCCTAGACAAATTAGCGGTCCCTGAATTGATACAAGCTAATTTCTCAGTAGAGCACATGACCACAAAGCTAAGAGAACTTTTGTCGAAAGGAACTGCATATCAACAACAAAAGGAAGATTACCTCGCATTAAAGCAAATGGTAGGCAATTCAGGTGCCTCTAAGAAGACGGCATCTTTTATTTACTCTGCAGCTTCAGCTAAATAATTTTTAATCCAAGACTTCTGAACTCCGGGAATCGATTGATAATAACGAGCAATATCCAATTTATCTTTCTGGAAATCACCCGTTGTATAATACGGCTCTCTTATCTTGATTTCTTTATTTACAAAGTCAAAACCGATCATAATTAAGGGTACCTTAGCTCCGTCGGCTATATAATAAAATCCAGTTTTTAGCTCCTGTACATCCTTGCGAGTTCCTTCTGGAGCTAATACAGCATAGAAAGAATCCTTAGAATTATAGATATCTACAATGGCATCGACTAAATTTGATTTAGTCCCTCTGTTTACTGGATAACCGCCTAACCACGAAAATATACCGCCAAAAGGTCCTTCAAATAATTCTTTTTTACCCCAAAACAAAATGGGAATCTTGAGCAAGGAACGGGCTCCTAATCCAATCGGAAAATCTTTCCAAGTAGCATGTGGGCAAACAATAACTAATGCTTTCTTTAAATCGCGAGGCACCTCTCCTACTAATTTCCAACCCGCTAATTTAAAAAGAACATCAAAAATCGGACTACTGACTAACATATGAATCTAATATTTCTTGAATTTGACTATAATCTTTAGCGGGGTCTATCAAATAAGAAGCAATACCTAAACCTTTCGCAGAATTAATATTAGCAACATTATCATCAAAAAACAATACCTCTTGAACTTGAAGATTTTGTTCAGTCAACACTTGCTGATAAATAGCTGTATTGGGTTTGACTAAGCCCATATCAAAGGAAAAATACACCTGATCAAATAGACTAAACAAACTTTCACCGGACGGACCTAAACCGACTTGAGTAAATCGCTTCGCGTGTATGGAACTCGTATTACTTAATAAATAGAGTGAAAACCTAGATTTCAAAGACAAAATCCATTCATAGACACCTGCATGATACGATAAAAGTAAGGCAGAAAAGGCATCATCAAATTCAGCATCAGTACAGTTCAAAGCTAAATGAAAACGAATATGCTCCCTAAACTCTTGATCCGTTTGTTTTCCAGATTCGTAAGGGACCCACAGACTTTCCTGTTGAATCTTTTGTCCAATAGTCATTGAATCGTATGTTGAAAACGCAGAAAAGGCCTGATAAGTCAGTTCTAAATCAATGGGCAACAGAACATTACCTAAATCAAAGATGATTGCCTTCATCCTACTATTCTATCACCTGTCCCATAGCTCCGAACTTATCAATTCGTTGCGCAATACGTGTAGCAGGATCTATAACGGACAAAACAGCTATTTCCTTCTTAATAACCTCTTTTAACTGGGCAGCTGCTTCTGTAGGATTTAAATGTGCTCCACCTAAAGGCTCTGGGATAATGCCATCTATTAACTTATTAGTAAGCATATCATTGGCCGTTAACTTCAATGCCTCTGCTGCTTGCTCTTTATAATTCCAACTTCTCCATAAAATAGAAGAACATGATTCGGGCGAAATAACAGAATACCACGTATTCTCCATCATCAAAACTCGGTCACCCACGGCGATACCTAAGGCTCCACCAGAAGCACCCTCACCAATAATGACACAAATAACTGGCACCTTTAACATAAACATATCGCGAATATTACGTGCGATAGCCTCACCTTGACCTCTCTCCTCAGCTTCTAAACCAGGGAAAGCACCAGGTGTATCAATTAAACAAACGATAGGCTTATTAAACTTCTCTGCCATCTTCATCAGACGTAAAGCCTTACGGTATCCCTCCGGATTAGGCATACCAAAATTACGGTACTGACGCTCTTTTGTATTGCGACCTTTTTGTTGACCAATAAACATCACAGACAATTCCCCATCAATGGTACCAAAACCACCCACCATCGCCTTATCATCAGCCACATTGCGATCACCATGAATCTCAATGAACTCCTCGCACATGTGCTCTATGTAATCAAAAGTGTAAGGGCGGTCCGGATGTCTCGACAATTGAACACGCTGCCAACGCGTTAAATTCGAAAATGTTTCTTTTTTCAATTCTAAAATCTTATCAGTCAAAGAAGCAACAGCAGCTGTCACATCGACATTATTCTCTAATGCAAGCTTACGCATTTCGATCAACTTGTCTTCTAACTCAGCGATAGGCTTCTCAAATTCCAATAATGTTTTCATAAAGCGTAAATTTTGATACAAAAATAAAATTAAAGCTCGAAAGTATCTTCCTTCTGAGGCAAAATAACATCAGCATATCCTAATCCATTCAGAATAGACGAAAACTCTAACATACTAGCCTCTTCCCCATGCGAAAGAAATATTTTCTTGATTTTAGAAGGATTCTGTTGCTTCACAAAAGTCAAAAGCCCGGTCTGATCTGCGTGACCCGAGAAAACGTCAATTTTACGAATTTGGGCATTCACCTTATACTCTCTGTCCTTTACCACAATCATATCAGTGCCTGCTAATAGTTGACGACCTAATGTTCCTTCTGCTGTATAACCAATCAATAAAATCGTGGCGTAGGTATTCGAAATATTGTCCGCAATATGCTGTTCAACACGTCCTCCTGAGATCATTCCTGAAGAAGAAATGATGATACAAGGCTCTCGGTAATTGCGAATGGCCTTACTCTCCTTCTCTGTCTGAAGAAAAATCAAATTATCCACATCGAATAATTCATCATTCTCTTTGTGAAACTCACGTGCTTCCGGATTTAAATAGGATAAGTATTTCGAATATATTTTAGTTGAACTACGACCCATTGGACTATCGGTAAAAACCCGAACAGCAGGGAAATTACGTTCTTCTATTAACTTATTCAAGGTGTATAATACCGCTTGCGTACGTCCTACAGAGAAAGCAGGGATCACAAGTCGACCTGGACGATCGATGCATGTTTCTTTAATGACTTTTCCCAAAGCATCCATCGGACTATCCTTATCCTCATGAATACGATTGCCATAGGTTGTTTCGCAAACTAAATAGTCAACTTCCGGGAAAGGCTGCGGATCGATATGTAAAGGATAATTCGAACGACCGATATCTCCACTAAATCCAATCGTTTTTGTCTGCCCATTTTCAGTAACAGAAATCAACACATGCGCTGCACCTAATAAGTGACCAGCGGGTACGAAAGTAATTTCAAGGCCAGGGAATACAACAAATTTGCGATTAAACTGAAGTGTCACGAAATTATCCAACGCATTCTCTACATCTTTTTGGAGATAAAGATCCCCTTTCCGAAGAAGACGATCCATCTGCTTATGCTTTTTGCGACTCTCCCCTTGCGCTGCCTTTAAGCGACGTAAATGAAGACTAGCAGAATCCATCAAGAGAAGTTCGGCTAAATCAGCCGTAGGTGGTGTGCACAAGATTTGGCCTTCATATCCTTCGCGATAGAGCATCGGAATATTACCAGAGTGGTCAATGTGTGCGTGAGTTAAAATCACTAAATTAATTAGTGAGGCATCGAAGGAAAAGAAGGACTTTTGTTCAACCGGCTCTTCAAAGTCGATTTTACGCTCCATATCAGTTCCACAATCGATTAATATTTGGTAGCCATCCTCCAATTGCAACAGAAACATACTTCCGGTTACTTGTCTGGCAGCACCTAAAAAGGATAATTGCATAGAATAAAGAAAATAGGGGCTACAAGAGCCCCCTTTACACTACAAAAATAAGAGTATTTTCTTAAAAATTACTTGCTAGCAGCGAATTCTGCCTGAATTTTGTCTAATTCCTCTTTCGAGTTTAAACGATCGGAAATTAAGGTACGGTATCTAAAAGTGACAGATTCCCCTTTCTTCAACGTTAAATTACGCTCATCCTTCCCATTGCTAAATACTTTGGCCCCTAAAGGATTTACAGCAAACAGACCATAACCACGTGCATGCCAATAACTTGGATAAGAAACATTAGCTGGATGGTCAAAAATAGTAACAGAGATAGCATGGTTATCCATCTCCCCGTGCAAATTCATCCATTTAGCGCGTGTACTCCAAACCGCCTCACCCTTTACTCCTTCTGAACTAAGATAATCCCCTGTTACACCTGTATTATCCATGACAGGTACTTTTGTCTCCACACCGTGTGCATCCGTAAACACATCGGGCTTATTCGACGGAATTTCTAATTGACGAGCTACTCGTATGGCAAACATACCGTCTTTCACGTCTTTGAATAAAACCTGATCAGCTACCGCGGTTAAAGTGGTGATGCGATCTACTGTTCTAGAGTCAGCCGTACCTGAAAAAACATAGGTCGTCTTTTCGGCTAACACCTTTTGACCTTTTCCATCATTATCAATCCAATCGGCAGCCACTTCTAACAAACCTTTCTTTGCATCTTGCTTAACAATTGACGTATGTACAATCGTACCCATCTTGTGGTTTTGCAATGAAGCGATGATGTTAGTCGAATTATTCCAATAATCAAATCCATTCACATCTTCATAATTCAACCACATGCCCACATGGTGTGGATGATCAATGCGTTCTCCAGCTCTAGGAGCCATCGGATAACCACGCGTAATGGTAGTTCCTTTTGCAGAGATTAAAGGAAACAAAACAGCTTTTTTAAGAACACCTTGCCCTGGAAAGAAATAAGACGTAAATGGTTTACCACCTACCTCTACGTCCACTGATGTCTTAGAAAATTTAAACGTAACTGGAAGATTTTGTGCAAAAGACGTAAATCCCACCAGTCCTAAACAGAAGCAAATTATTTTTTTCATAAGGCTTATTAAATAAAATTCCGAAGGCCACCAGGCCTCCGGAATCTAAATTAAGAAATCAAATTAATCTTAGTAACCTGAGTTTTGAGGGAAACCACCATTCTCAGATAAATCCACTTGCTTTTGTGGAATTGGACGAACATAGTGAATATCTCTCACACCTACAGCGGCATCTGTGTTATATAACTTAACACGCTCTACTAAGTTGTTCCAACGCTTCAAGTCCATCCAACGTGTTTGCTCACCCGCAAGCTCACGCGCACGCTCTTCCATGATTAAGTTCATATCAACTGAAGTAACTTTCATCGCCTCTTCTTTACCTTTAGCAGCAGCACGTACACGAACCTTGTTGATCGCATCAACAGCCTCAGCTTGCTTACCTAACTTGAATTGAGCTTCTGCTAACATCAAATAAGTATCTGCTAAACGATGTACGAAGTAATCACGAGAACCATTTTCATACGTCATATCCGGACGAAGTGGATCGAAGAACTTCTGTAATGTAGGGAACAAAGCATAGTTATATAAACTAGGAACTAATACTTGGTATTTCTTAGCAGCACGTTCCGCTAATGGCATTTCGTAACCTGGAATGAAGATAGTAGTATCACCAGCCTTGTAAGTTACAGTTGCCTTAGAAATATCAAATGCTGTATTATACGTTCCTGGTTTGTTAGATAACCAAGTATCCTTAAACGTCTTCTTGTAACGTGTATCATTCACGCGATCAGCAAATACCGTATTTAACAAGTACGGTGTAGGCTTCAAACGCTTAAATGGACGACCATTTACAACGTCACGTTGCATACCAGCTTGTGTATCATATTGCATACCAAAGTATAAGTGAAGTTTGTTACCCTGGTTATCCACAAATCCATTCGTTAAAGGATCAGATGTATATTGAACAGCGAAAATAACTTCATTATTCACTTGATTTGCTTGATCAAAAACGGAAGCAAAATCAGGTAATAAGGCGAAACCATAGTTTGCAATAACCGTATTACATAATGTAGCCGCATTTGCATAATCGGTAGCTTCAGCAAACTTAGAAGACGCACGTGTTAAATACACCTTAGCTAACAAGTTCTCAGCAGCTGGCTTAGTCGCACGACCATAATCCCCAGCAGCCTTAACTGCAGGTAAAACTGCTATAGCTTCTTTTAAATCAGTTTCAATCTGCTTGTAAACTGCTTGCTCAGAAACACGAGTAGCTGCTTTAGTCGGACCTGTTGTTTCTTTTAAACGTAAGTCTAAAGGTCCAAACTGTTGTACTAAAATGAAATAATAATGAGCACGTAAGTACTTCATCTCAGCTACGCGAGTAGCCTTTACTGCATCTGTGATACCAGTTACTGCGGGAGCACGATCAATAACCGCATTGATAGTATTGATACCTTTATATGTCTCATCCCATAATTCTGCCAAAATTGATACAGAAGAAGTTAGTTGAGAATCATAAAAGTGGAAACCTTTGAATGAACCATCGGCACCTGCACTATAAATATCCGTACCATATTCTGACATCGTTAATCCACGCTCTGTCGCATAGAAAGAACGAAGTGGCGTATAAGCAGCATTCGTAGCAGCCACGAATCCAGGAGTCGTAGCGATGTAATCATTACTGATGGAAGAAACGACTGTCTCTTTCAGTAGATCACTACATGAGGCAGTACCCAACATAATCGCTGAAGCAATACCTACTATTTTTAATGAATTTTTGATATATAAACTTTTCATTATTTCAGGGATTAAAATTTAATATTTAAACCAAACGTTGAAACAGATGTAGCCGGAGTTACGTTGTTTTCTACGTTACCATTCGATGTTTCTGGATCCACACCATTTTCTTTAGAACGGTAGTTCGAGAAGATGAATGGTTGTTGAATACTTGCAAATAGACGCAAGGAAGCAAGACCTAATTTAGCAGCAGTTTTTGCTGGGAAATTATAACCAAAGTTGATGTTACGAACTTTGATGAAAGATCCATCATAGTACATAATCGCTGTGTTATAAGCTGGGAACTCTTGGTTAAAATTAGGACGAGGATAACGAGCACCTGGATTGTTAGGAGTCCAGTAATCTACCTTGATTTGATTGTAACGACCTTGTAAGTAGTTCGAGTTTTGGTGGAACTTAGATACAATCATCTGACCTTGACGTGTAAAGATGAAGAATGACAAATCGAATCCTTTGTATGAGAAACGGTTTGTGATACCACCTGTCCAAGCTGGAACATCAGATCCTAATAACACACGGTCATCAGCAGTAATCTTACCATCATTGTTCGCATCCTTCACTTTGATTTGACCCACTGTAAAGCCCATTGCTTTTGCCTTGTCAGCCTCAGCAGTTTGCCAGATACCAGCATACTCATAATCAAAGTAAGAGTTCAACGGTTTACCAATGAACCAACGGTTACCTACGTCATCTTTCTTACCATTGTAAAGAGAAACGATTTCTTCTGTATTCTTGTAGAATACGAAGTCAGTGCTCCATTTAAATCCATTCGCTGCATCGATGTTATTCGTTGTTAACGAAAGTTCAATACCGCGGTTCATCGTCTCTCCTACGTTACGCGTAACTGCAGCGAAACCTGTTGAAGTAGGTAATTGATCTGATAATAATAAATCCGTTGTATTTGTTTGGTAATATTCTGCAGAACCTGAAACGCGACCTCTCCATACAGAGAAATCAACACCCACGTTTTGAGAAGTAGAAGTTTCCCACTTTAAATCCGCATTACCAATCGTGTTAGGACGGTAACCATAAGCTGCTGTGTTATTCCAAGCATAGGAAGTACGACCTTCCAGACCTACAGTTTGGTAAGGAGAAAGACCTTGATTACCAACTTGTGCATAAGAAGCACGAACTTTTAATTCATCTAACCAAGTCAAATCTTTCATGAAGTTCTCTTGGTGAACATTCCAACCCAAGGCTACACCTGGGAAATTACCCCACTTCGTATTCGCACCGAAACGAGATGAACCATCACGACGAGCAGTCACTGTCAATAAATACTTTCCTTTATAGTCATAATTAATACGAGCCATATATGAAGCAATCGTCCATTGAATTAAGTTAGATCCTACTCCCTGAATAGAAGAAGCATTACCCACATTGTAGAATTGTTGAGACTCCACCGGAACACCTAATACATTTTGAGTAAACTGTTCAAAATTATCACGTTGCATAGACTGCAACAAAGTCACACCTAAATTATGATCTTTAAACTGCTTATTATACGTTAAGATATTTTCGATCGTATAATTGAAACCCTGACGATTATCTGTGTAAGCGGTTGGATTACCACCCTTAATTGCGTTCGTTAAAGCTCCGTCAAAACGACCATTACGCGAGATGGTAAAATCAGGACCAAAGTTCACACGGTATTTCAAACCTTTAGCTAATTGTAATTCAGCATAAATACTGTTGAAAATACGGTATTTCTTTGTCTCATCTACTTTAGCACCTGGTACAATCTCATTTAATGGGTTCGTTAATAACGCATCATCCGTCTGCGTAAAGATTAAGTTACCAGAGTCATCATGTGATCTCGCTAATGGATTTTGAGATAATAAGAAACCATATGGGTTTAAGTTAGCTCCATTCGTTACAGAATACATTAAATAAGAAGAGGCTCCTACTTTTAAGGCTTTATTCACTTGGTGATCTACACTTGTACGCACTGAATAACGAGTAAAATCAAGACCTTGAATAATACCATTATCTTGGAAATAACCCGCATTGATTGAGAATTGAGTTTTCTCATTTCCACCTTGAACACCAATAGCATGGTTTTGCTGCATACCTTTTCTTACCATCATATCTTGGTAATCCGTTGTACGACCTTTAGCAATACCATCTAATTCCACCGCGATAAATAACTTAGAATCTGCAAAAGCATCAATAACTCCGGTAGGTACTAAATTTCCATTCGCATCTTTGTAAGTACCAATCGTACGACGTGACTCACGCTTCATTTCAGCATACTCAGCACCAGTAAATAAGTTAATCTTATCTAATGATTGAGTAGATCCGATGTATGAATCATAAGAAATAACTGTCTTACCATCTTTACCTCCACGCTTCGTTGTAATTAAAACAACACCATTCGCACCACGAGCACCGTAGATAGCAGTTGCTGTTGCATCTTTTAAGATTTCCATCGAAGCCACATCATTCGGGTTCATATCTTCATAACCACCAGAAAGAGGAATACCATCTACTACGTATAATGGATCGTTACCTGCGTTAAATGAACGACGACCACGAATTAAAACACGTGGAACTGTACCCGGTTTAGAACCTGATTGCGAAACGTCCACACCCGCCACACGACCTTGCATCGCTTGACCTAAGTTGGTAATAGGCATTTCAGTAATTTGTTTAGCAGTAACGGAAGAAATAGCTCCTGTTAATTGACTTTTCTTTTGAGTACCATAACCTACCACAACAACTTCTTGTAAAGATTTAGTATCAGCACTAAGAGACACATTGATTTGCGTCTTAGACCCTACTGAAACTTCTTGTGAATTAGTACCTACTGCTGAAAAAACTAAAACAGCAGAGTTACCTACAGTAATTTTGTAATTTCCGTCCATGTCTGTTGAAGTACCTTTAGAAGTACCTTTAACAGCAACACTAGCTCCTGGAATACCAGAACCATCGTCAGATGACGTCACTTTACCTGAGACCGTCCGATCTTGGGCAAAAATTTGAATACTCAATAACAGCATTATACCGCTAAGGAGCACCTTGGAAAGTAATTTTTTTCTCATAGGTTAATTTAATTAAGTTGTTTGCAAAGTCAGTTGGATCCTCTCCCACAAGGCTTTGCATTCTTGTTGGGATAGTTTTAAAGGTTTAATAGGGTACTTATTTACAGTTTTTAATCTCTTTATCCAGCTCATTCTTTTCGATAACATGTCAATCCTTTAAGATTACTTAACACGAAAAGAAGAAAGGTTATAAGTTTTACTCAAATATATCTTATAATTATTCAATATTAACAAGCGTAGGCTTTCGAAGTCATATGTTCTTTCATGACCCGAAGTGCTCCAAATATTAAATTATATACTGATTGAGGATTGATATTCATATGTTCCGAGATCTGATCGGTATCCATATTTTCAAAATATTTTAGCGTAATAGCCTCTTTTTGACGTTTACTTAACTTATTTAGGCTAGAATACATCGTTCTATGTGACATGTGCTCCTCCTCTACCATCACTAATTGTCTTTCAGCAGAAGGCATATCTTCCATAAACTGGTATTGATAAGCCTCGTGGTGATTCTGATTTTTTAATTGAGATTCTAATTGACGCACAATCTTACGTTTGATGGATGCCATTAAATAAAACTTAACACTAGTTGTTGGTCCTAGACTTGAATGATTTTTCCAAATCTCCACGAACAAATCATGTAAACTGTCTTTGATTAAATCCTTATCACTCGTAATCCCCATACAATAAGTATACAGAGGTTGAACAAAATGAGAATACAAGACAGCAAAAGCTTGTTGATCACCTGATCTAAATTGATCCCAAACCTCTACTTCATTAATGGACTTCTTCATAAAACTGATCTAAAATTGTACAATAGCTATATGTATTATAAATTGACATATACTACTCAGGGAATATAGACCATAATTGTATAAAAAATCAAAGAAATTATTTAATTTTTTTCCGTAAACGTTTACGGAAACGTTTACAAACTAAAAAAGTTTAAAAGTGTTCAAGAAAATCAGAAATAATAATCGTTTCTTTGGATTCTTGATGAAAATCAGGAATTGCATTAAATCAATAAAACTTATATGAATAAAAAATTAAACACCCTTGACGCATCAATGCTCGTGATGGGTTCGATGATTGGCTCTGGTATCTTTTTAGTTAGTTCAGAGGTAGCACGTTCCGTAGGCTCCCCTATTTATTGGATCGGCACCTGGCTGTTAACTGCCTTTTTAACCATTACGGGTGCCTATGCCTATGGAAAATTAAGTTCTGTGTTTCCCAAAACAGGTGGACAATATATCTATTTAAAAGAATCCTATAATCCTTTAACGGGCTTCTTATTTGGCTGGACTACCTTTTTAGTCATTCAAACAGGAACAATCGCAGCTGTTGCTGTAGCCTTTGCCCGCTATGCAGGCTTTATTTTTCCGGGTATTTTAAATGATACGCCACTAGTGGGTGATTTCATTACTACTCAGCAAATTTTGGCGGCTTCGCTTATTGCCTTGTTAACTTATATCAATAGTAGAGGGGTTCAATTTGCCTCCTTAGTTCAAAATATCTTTACGATTACCAAAATCGGAGCTATCGTTATCCTCATTATCATCGGTTTATATGTAGGTGTGGCAAATGAATGGATTCATTTTGAAGGGTTTTTCGCAGCACCATTTACAGTAGAAGCTAACACATCACATGCGATAGGCGGTTGGGAATTGATTTCGCTCTTCGGTGTAGCGATGATCGGCCCCCTATTCTCTTCTTCTGCTTGGAACAATGTCACCTTTGCGAGTGCTGACTTTGAAGATCCGAAGAAAACCATCGCAAAAGGATTAGTCTATGGATCGGCTTTAGTTTGTTTACTTTATTTGCTCACAAATATGGCCTATTTAAGTATTATACCTTTAAAAGGAGAAGCGGACGGAATTAATAGCTATGCCCGTGGAATTATGTTTGCCACACAAGATCGATTAGGAGCTGCGGCATTAGAAACCGTTCTTGGAGGAATAGGTGCTTTAGTGATGGCGGTGTTTATTATGATTTCCACTTTTGGATGTAATAATGGAATCATTTTAGCGGGTGGTCGTTTATTCCAAGCGATGGCAAATGATCGCTTGTTTTTCAAGAAAGCAGCAGAAACAAATGATAAAGATGTACCCGTTTATTCACTAGGAATTCAAGGCTTGTGGGCCATCTTATTGTGTTTCTCGGGATCCTATGGTGCTTTATTAGACTTTACCGTATTCGCTATTCTGATATTTTACTTCCTAACTGTAGCATCTGTATTCAAAACTAGAATCATGCAGAATGAACTGCCTCTTTTACAGAAGTTGTTATTTAGCGGATACCTAATTTTGTTAGTGGGAATAGCAGGAAACCTGTTGTGGGTTAAAACACTTTCCTCATCTATCGGATTAGGAATCGTACTTTTAGGTATTCCTTTCTACTTTGTGATGAAGAAAACTCAAAGCAATTGATTTGCTTTCATCCAGGAAATTAAACGATCGAACCACAAGTCCCCACTTGTGGTTTTATTGTTTAGTCCAAAACCGTGACCACCTTTTGCATAAACATGCAAATCCACTGGAACTTTATTAGCGGTCAATTTTTCCGCATAGAGTAAAGAATTCTTTAATGGAACTGCATTGTCATCTGCAGCGTGAACTAAAAAGGCTTTTGGGGTTTGAGTGGTTACCTGCTCTTCGTTTGAAAATAAATGCAAGTCTTCTTCTGAAGGATTTTTGCCTAATAGGTTTTGGGAACTACCACCATGACCAAAAGATCTCACCGAAATAACAGGATATAGTAAAATCGAAAAGTCAGGTCTTACGTTAGCTCCAGGTAGAATACCCGTATAATCCTTCGTAAAATGAGTTGAGGCTGTTGCCGCTAAATGACCACCCGCTGAAAAACCCATAATACCCACCTTATTGGGATCGACATTCCATTTCGTTGCATTTTCACGAACAAGAGCTAGAGCAGCTTGCGCATCCTGTAATGGCGCATATTTCTTCTCTACTTGAGCCGAATCCTCCGGTAAACGATAATATAAAACTAATGCAGAAACACCTATTTCATTGAACTTCGCAGCAATATCGTAGCCCTCATGAGAAGAAGCCAAAATGCGATACCCTCCACCCGGGCAAATAACGACGCATGTTTTAGGGTCTTTGCCATTTGAGGCTGGGAAAAAGCGATAAGTGGGAACACTCACTTTGGAGATACGCTCTATTCCATCTGCCCCTTTTGCAGCAGATTGCTTGTTGACCACTTCTTTGTAATTAGGAATACCATGTGAATACAAAGGAATAAATTCTTGTGCCATGGCCGAGGTAGTCAATAATAAAGCGATTAAAATCTTTTTCATTTGGTAGAGGTCTTTTCAGTAGTAATTAACAAGACTGCAGATAAAATCAAGCTACTTGCCAATAGTAATATACTACTTAAAGACTCACCTAGAATAAGATTACCCAAAAATAAGGCAATAATTGGATTGACGTAGGTATAAGTAGACACCAAAGTGGCATCAAGAACTTTAGACAAATAGCCAAATAATCCAAAACCAACCATCGAACCAATTAAGGCTAAATATGTAAATACGCCAATCGCTTTAAATGGTAACTCAGCGATAGAAACCTTTTGAATATCACCTTGAAAAAAAGCAATAGCCACTAAAATGAGGCCACCTGTCAGCATTTGAATGGCACAAACCTGGGTAAAATGATACGTGTTGGCTTTCGTGAACTGAATATAAAAGACCCCTAAATTCCAAGCCACAACAGCGATCAACAGAAAACCCATACCTCGGTAAAAGTCAATTTCTTTTCCAGGTATTGCGAGATTTTTTTGGGAGGCTAATAAAATGATTCCAACGAAACCAATCAGTGTTCCTATTAACTTACGATTACTCGGTTTGCGACCTGAAATCCAAAAGAATACTACCAATAATAATGGACCAAAAGCCATAAAAACGGAGGATAAACCAGAAGGAATCGTCTGACCAGCTAAAGCCATAAAACCGTTTCCTAACGTGATCAGTAGAAAACCCGCTGACAAATGGACCTTCCAGTGTGCTACAGGTAATTTTTTCCAATGACCACCGAAAACGGACCAGAGTAGGAATAATAGCCCAGCTACTATATTACGAGAAAAGGAAATTACTAACGGGGGTAAAAATTCTAATAAAATACGAACACTTAGAAAGGTGCTCCCCCAAATAAGGTATAGGCCTCCAAGCGCCAAAATAGTTACTAGCGATATGGATTCCTTTTTATTCATTTTAATCTAATAAATCAGGTCTTCTCGTTTGCGTCCGCAATACGGCTTGCTCATGGCGCCATTCTTCGATCTTCTTTTCATGCCCAGACAACAAAACAGCAGGCACATCCATTCCATCGAAACTAGCAGGTCTTGTATATACAGGAGGTGCTAATAATCCATCTTGAAATGAATCTGTTAAGGCTGAACTTTCATCCCCTATCGCACCTGGAATTAATCGAATTATCGCATCAGCCGTTACAGCAGCAGCTAATTCGCCACCAGATAGCACATAATCACCAATCGAAATCTCTTTCGTCACATACTTTTCTCGTATACGCTCATCGATCCCTTTATAATGACCACAAATGAACAAAAGATTCTCTCCTAGGCTCAATTGATTCACTAAACCTTGTTTTAAAACGATGCCATCGGGACTAAAATAGATAATCTCATTATAGTTGCGATCTGCTTTTAACGTTTCAATGCATTTTGCCAAAGGTTCCACCGCAATTACCATCCCAGCTCCCCCACCAAATGGATAATCATCCACTTGTTTATGTTTCTTTTCTGAATAATCATGCAAATCATGAAACACCACTTCCACTAGTCCAGCTTTCGCCGCACGTGCACAGATGGAATGCTCAAAAAAGCTATTCATCAACGCTGGAACTACCGAAATTATATCAATCCGCATCATTCTCTGTATATACTTCTAATAAACCATCAGGCAAAATACTATGCACCGTTTGATTTTTCTTATCCACTTTTGGGATGATCGCATCAATCAGGGGTATTAAAACCTCATGATTTTGATAATTCATCACTAACACATCTTGAGCACCCGTACTATAAATCTCCTTCACTGTGCCAAGGGTACCTAAATTTGCATCAATTACCTGATAACCAATCACCTCGTGGTAATAATATTGATCATCTTTTAATTTAGGCAAAGCACTTAAAGGTAAAAATACTTTCAGACCCACTAAATCTTTCGTCGCATCCAACGTATTGATCCCTTCTAGGGTAATCAGATTCAAATTATCACGAATCTGAATATCCTCCACAAAATAAGGAACCATTTCATTTCCTTGCTGTAAAAAAATCGCATCTAAGTCTTCATACTCATACGGATCATCTACATCTAAATAAAGATGAAATGCGCCTTTCAAACCATGAGGTTTTGAAAGCGTGCCTAATTCAAAATATTCGGTCTTTGCCATAGGTACAAAAAAAAATCATACAAACTTGCGAACAAATTTGTATGATTTTAATCAAAATGTGAAAATTATTCAGCTGCTGGAGCCTCTTCTGCTGCTTCCTCAGC
This sequence comes from Cytophagaceae bacterium, assembly GCA_027491195.1. Lineage (GTDB taxonomy): Bacteria > Bacteroidota > Bacteroidia > Cytophagales > Spirosomataceae > Aquirufa > Aquirufa novilacunae. The sequence continues at coordinate 78,571 of JAIXWQ010000011.1, forward strand.
TGCAGGAGCTTCTTCTACTGCTGTTTCTTCAGCTGCTGGAGCCTCTTCAACTACTGTTTCTTCAACTGCTGCAGGAGCCTCAGCTACTACCTCATCTACTTCAACACCAGTTGCCTCTTCTTCCGCTTCGTTGATAGCTTCTACTACGCTAGCTACTAAAGCTTCTTCAGCTACCTTATTTTTTGCTGCAATTGATTCAGCACGAGCGCTAGAAACTTTTGCTTCAGCTTCTAAACGAGCCGCTTTAGACTTCGCTTTAGACTGTTGCAATGTAGTTGCTTTCGACTGATTTGCTACTTCTTTCTCTGCTTTCCAAGCCTCGAACTTCGCATCAGCTTGTTCTTGTGTGATAGCACCTTTGTTAACACCTACTTGTAAGTGTTTTGCATACATGATTCCTTTGTGAGAAAGGATTGCACGAACTGTGTCAGTTGGTTGAGCACCGTTCAATACCCATTGGATTGCTTGTTTCTCGTTTAAAACGACAGTTGCTGGGTTGGTGTTAGGGTTGTATGTTCCGATTTTTTCAACAAAACGTCCGTCACGTGGTGCACGAGCATCCGCAACTACAACATCGAACATCGCTAACTTCTTGCGTCCACGACGCGCTAATCTGATTTTAACAGCCATTATATATGGGTTTGTGAGGGATCCCGTCCCTCGGGTTTATAAATATTCTGCAAAATTAAACTATTTTGCATTCATTTCAAACAAAGAAATAGAGAAAATAAACCGATAAGCCGAATTCTGTCAGTGGTTACCCACCGTCCTATCATTTATCTTCGACAAACATCACTGTTTATCTGTAGCAATCTACCCACTAGCATCGGACGAGCCACCCTTTTGCCTTGCGGCAGCTAGCCTATTTGATCTTGCAACGCGTGAGGTTTACCTATGCCTGTTTTGTCACCAAATCAGCGGTGGGCTCTTACCCCACCTTTTCACCCTTACCCGAAGGCGGTAATTTTCTGTGGCACTTGCTGTAGAATCCGAAGATTCCCCTTCCTGTTAGGAAGCACGCTGCTCTATGTTGTTCGGACTTTCCTCTTTAAAAAGCGATAGGATAGTCTATTTTCTCTGAGGCAAAGGTAGGATTTTATTTGGCCAAAGACCAATTTCCCTCTAAAGCCCCTTCAATTAGGACAGAAGAAGAATCAAAATAAATCTTTTGAAAACGCAATGCTCCTCCCTTTTGCAATGATATAGAGGAAGGTAAACGCTTAAGTAATTGAGAAGGCTGAAAACGGAATTTAGCCGCCTGAGCTTGTAATTTGCGTTGAATTTTACGCGTGAATAAGGAAGCTGGAAAACCTAATCCACGCAAGCGACTATCGTTAATTCGAATACCGAGACTATAGTCAGGATATAAAACAAAATCGAAATCAGCTTCTATATGAGACGATTTACCTCTGAATTTCTCCAGCTTGAAAATCATTCCAGAAGAACCTAATATTAAATTAGCCTCCCCTTTCAACTTAGGGTTACCTTGTTTGAGAAACGCCACAATCTCAGGTCCCGATAGTTGATACTGGAATGGAAGAACAGAGGTAGAAACGGCTGACGAGAGGTCTTTAATCGGAATCAAAATCGGTGTTTGAATCGGTACACCAGACTTAATTCGCAAGCCACCGAAATAACGTACCTGACCTTTCACACCACCCGAAGTGAATTCCAAATTTCGAACATCAAAGGCAGAATTCGGTACAGGTTCTAAACGATATCCTGCCGGGATATCTGAAAAGAAACGCTGAAATAACAAGGGTTTAGTTACCGTTGTTTTTATACTCGCATTCAATGATTGTTGCATTTGTGAAATAACCAGTGGTTTCTTTTGGTTAAATAATTGATCTACTACACCTGAAACATTGACTGGGAACCCTAATACTTTAACAGAAGGCTTTTGAAGCCAACTATAATCATAATTCGCCTCTTTAATTTGTAAATTGTTTAAACCTGTTAATTCCCATTTCAGCTGAACATTCATCGCTAAATCACCTGAAACGGTTCCAGCAGAAATACCAGCTAGTTCTGGTTTTGCCTGCATACGTACCGGCAGCATAATTTTAACCTGATCCTTAGCTAGTGACTGAGCCTTAATAGGACCTAAAAGACGAATATCTAAGGGGAAATCCAAAACTGCGGAAGGCTCCGTGTTTTGAAATAAAACTGAACCTGACTTCAACTGACTTAAAGCGAATAAACTATCATAAGATAAAGCAAAATCCACCGTAGTTAAACTTGGTTTTATCGGCGGGAATTTGTCAACATAGGTAGATTTACTAATCACCTTCGCAGGAACGATTGATTTAGCGCAGGAAAGCAATAAAAAGCCCAGAAAAAACAGATAAATCCTCATAAAAAAAGAGACCTCAATCTTTAACGAAAAGACTGAGGCCTAATTATGTTGTCAACTCAAACTAGGTTAATAACCCCCCATTAACAGAAATCACTTGACCCGTTACATAGGAACTCATATCAGAACCTAAGAATAAACATACATCAGCTACTTCTGACGCTTGACCTCCCCTTTTCATCGGGATTGACTTTGTCCATTCTTCAATAGCTGCCTCATTTAATTCCTCCGTCATCTCGGTTTCAATAAAACCGGGAGCAATCGCATTGCAACGAATATTACGAGAACCTAATTCCAGCGCAACCGATTTAGTAAAACCGATGATACCTGCCTTAGAGGCCGCATAATTCGATTGGCCCGCATTTCCTTTAATTCCCACAATAGAGGTCATATTGATGATCGAACCAGATTTAGCTTTCATCATCGGCTTAGTCACTGCTTTTGTCAAATTGAAAATCGATTTCAAATTCACCCGAATAACCTCATCCCATTGCTCCTCAGACATACGCATCAATAAACCATCACGTGTAATGCCTGCATTATTAATTAAAATGTCAATCGTTCCAAAATCAGCTAACACATCTTCAACTAACTTTTCTGACTCTGTATAAGAAGACGCATCAGAACGATAACCTTTCGCCGTGATACCAAAAGCAGCTAATTCTTGCTCTAGCGCTTGTCCTTTTTCAACAGAAGATAAATAAGTAAAAGCGACATTTGCGCCAGCTTTTGCAAAAGTTGTCGCGATAGCCCGACCGATACCACGTGAGGCACCTGTCACTAAAACGACCTTGTTTTGTACTAATGACATATTATTTTTTTTGTTTGGTTAATTCTTTTCTCGTTTTTCTGGCCAAAGTCAAGGCATCTGCCCCCTCTTCGAAATCAGCCACAATGTACTCCCCTTCAGCTAAGGCACCTTTTAGTATTTCCTCTGCTAAAGCATCTTCTAAATACTTCTGAATAGCTCTATTTAAAGGTCTAGCACCATACTGAGGATCATAACCCTTATCGGCCATAAAGTCTTTCGCCTTCTCCGTTAATTCTACTTCAAAGCCTAGATTAGCTAAACGATTCTTTAACTTAGTTAACATCAAATCGATGATCTGATGAATCGCTGGACGCTCTAACGAATTAAAGACAATGATATCATCTAAACGGTTAATGAACTCCGGCGCAAATGCCTTTTTCAAGGCATTTTGAATAGTTGTCTTCGCATACTCATCTAAGTTATCCACTTTAGATTTCGTAGAGAAACCAATTCCAGAACCGAAATCCTTTAAATCACGAGCTCCGATATTTGAAGTCATAATAATAATCGTATTTCTAAAGTCCACGCGACGACCTAAGCCATCTGTTAAAATACCATCATCTAATACTTGTAAAAGCAAATTAAAAACATCTGGATGCGCTTTTTCAATCTCATCCAATAGAACAACAGCATACGGTTTACGGCGAATCTTCTCCGTTAATTGTCCCCCTTCTTCATAGCCTACATATCCCGGAGGCGCTCCGACTAAGCGAGATACACTGAATTTCTCCATGTATTCACTCATATCGATACGAACTAAAGCATCTTCTTTGTCAAACAAATACGTAGCTAATACTTTCGCCATCTCCGTCTTACCTACTCCTGTAGGGCCTAAGAAGATAAAAGAACCAATCGGTTTTTTCGGATCTTTTAATCCTACACGCGTACGCTGAATGGCTTTTACTAATTTCTTGATAGCATCCGGCTGTCCAATTACTTGTTTAGACAACTCTTCCTCCATCAACAATAACTTCTCTCCTTCTTTAGCCGCCACACGATTAACAGGAATACCCGTCATCTGCGCAATTACCTCGGCCACATTTTCTTCTGTTACCGTGAATTTCTGCTTCTTCGAATCCTCTTCCCAAGCGGCCTTAGATTGCTCTAATTGATCAATTAATTTCTTCTCACGATCGCGTAATTGAGCTGCTTCCTCGTATTTCTGAGATTTCACCACTTGGTTTTTCTCTTTCTTAACGATTTCGATTTGGCCTTCTAACGCAACAATATCTTCCGGCACATTGATATTCGAAATGTGTACACGAGCACCTACTTCATCTAATACGTCAATCGCCTTATCCGGTAAGAAACGATCGGAAATGTAGCGATCCGATAATTTCACAGCTGAAATAATCGATTCCTCCGTGTAGATTACATGGTGGTGATCTTCGTACTTATCTTTGATGTTGTGTAAAATCTCAATGGTTTCATCCACAGTCGTAGCATCAACCATCACAGTTTGGAAACGACGAGCTAATGCACCATCCTTCTCAATGTATTGACGGTATTCGTCTAAGGTAGTAGCACCAATCACTTGAATATCTCCACGAGCTAAAGCTGGCTTAAACATATTCGAAGCATCTAGTGAACCTGAAGCACCACCAGCACCCACAATGGTGTGTAATTCATCAATAAAGAGGATGACGTCAGTCGATTTCTCTAACTCGTTCATCACCGCCTTCATACGCTCCTCAAACTGACCACGGTATTTCGTACCTGCCACTAATGAAGCGATATCCAAGGTAACAACGCGCTTACCAAAAAGCACACGAGATACTTTCTTCTGAACAATACGTAAGGCTAAACCTTCCGCAATGGCCGTCTTACCTACACCTGGCTCACCTATCAGAATAGGATTGTTTTTCTTGCGACGAGATAAAATCTGAGCAACACGCTCAATTTCTTTCTCACGACCCACAATTGGGTCTAATTTTCCATTTTCCGCGATTTTAGTTAAATCACGGCCAAAATTATCTAAAACAGGTGTTTTACTTTTCTCCCCAGGTTTTGCTCCGGCAGCACTTGCGCCTGAAGAACCCGCAGAACCTGATCCAGCGCTGTAAAGGCGTGAATCATCGTCGTTATCATCCGTATCAGAGCTAGCTTTAGGATTTGCTCCTTGCCCATTACCTGATTGGAATTCCACCATTTCCTTAATTAAATCGTAGTATACTTGGTATTTCTCCAAAATCTGTGTCGCCACATTATCCTCATCACGCAAGACTGCCATTAACAGATGATCCGTCTCTACTACATTGGTTTTGAAATACTTCGCCTCTAAATAAGTCAAACGCAAAACTTTCTCAGCTTGCTTTGTTAACGGGATATTTAACATATTCTCCCGGTCAAATGAAGAACGGGTAGTGGAAGCGGTGGAATGTTCGATACTTTGGCGTAAAGAATCCAAAGAAACACCTGAACGCAATAATAAATCAATACCAGGTCCTTGACCATCTCGAATCATCCCAAGCATCAAATGTTCAGTCCCGATGTAATCGTGACCTAAACGCAACGCCTCTTCTCTCGCTAGCGAGATGACTTCCTTCACTTTATTCGAAAATTTAGCCTCCATATCGTTCTATTTATATCTTCAATTTGGTGATTCAACCATTTGAACACCTAAATTGTTCCCTTTTACTTCAAAAAAGTCAAGGACTCTTTTCCGTGATTCATTAATAAATCAATAATAGACAGGTTTGGAACAAACTCAGACCCAAAACATTGCCTATAAGATCTATTAACATAAATTGAACGCTCTGCCCAATTCTTTTTAGCATTGATCTCATTGAAATAACTTTTACCCTCAAATTCTCCAAAACCTTCCGTTTTAGCATACTCGAAAGGAGTATCCAATATTCGATAAACAAAAGTTAAAAGTTCAATATTTAAATCTACTAAAAAATTCCTTTTTCTTAAAAAAATCTGGCTTAAATAAGGCTCAAAATATTCGTAAAAGGGAGCGTTACCATAAGCGGCTTGGATGGCACCTAGATGCTGTTTCATCCAGTTTTGGGAATAATCAATTTGAATATCCTTCGCTTTTATTTTTTGACCGGAAACATGCACCACTGGAATGGTTAACCGTTCCACTCCATTAGACCCTAAAATGAGGCAGCGATTCCGATACGTTTGCTTAGGAAAGTTCTCTTCGACCTCGAATACCAAGTCTGGATTCTGAAGTAGAAGCGACATGTATTCTAGGCTAGGTAAATAATGAAGCTCAATGTGCATTCCCAAAAATAAATCGGATATTTGTGATTAGAAAGAACAAAGATAATAAGAATGAAAGCGTCTCCCCTGTTTCTGTACAAACTAATTGGCAAATTACCTTTGTCCCTATTATACGGCTTCGCTTCCTTTTGTGCTTTCCTCTTTTATTACCTCATTCCTTACCGTAAAAAAGTCATTCAAGGGAATCTGAGAAATTCCTTTCCAAAGGCCTCAGACAAAGAAATTAACCAATTGACTTATCAATTTTACGGATACCTGACAGACCAATTAGTCGAATTTTTCAAAGGTGTTTCCATCTCCAAGGAGGATATGTTAGACCGTTTTGAGATTAAAAATGAAGAAATAGTTACTGATTTTATTAACAAAGGGATTCCAGTTATTTTAGTTGCAGGACATCAAGGAAACTGGGAATGGGCCATACATCGGTTAGCTTTAAGTAAGAATCCACATGATGTGATTTACCAGAAACTTAATAATCCCACTTTTAACGAGTTTACGAAACAAGTAAGGTCCCGTTTTGGCCATGTAGTATTATTAGAAAAAAGAGAATCCGTTCTTTTAACAAGAGAAAGAAAAGATATCCCGCGTGTCATTTGTTTAGCTGCGGATCAAGCTCCTCAAAAGCCTGAATCAGCCTATTGGACTACTTTTTTGCATCAAGATACGGCCTTCTTTACAGGTATGGAGCGCTTTGCTAGAGACTATCAATATCCAGTAGTTTTTGCAGAATTGATACGAACAAAAAGAGGTAAGTACACAATGACCTATGAATTATTAGCCAATGTACCTTTCGATGAACTTGCACCTGGTGAAATAATCGAGCGATTCGCTAGACGTTTAGAAAAATCCATAAATGCGTATCCGGAACAATATTTGTGGTCTCACAGACGTTGGAAGCATACTAAACCGGATAAATTAAGCCTGAAGTGGTCTTAATTAAAATCAGAACAATCCCCTGCTCCTTCGCGGATTATCTCGAATTCGTCTTCCTTAATTTCAATGACACTCGATGGAGTATAACCACCCAATCCACCATCTAGGATTAAATCAACGGCATGACCGAGGCGATCAAAAATCAAACTAGGATCCGTATAATCTTCTAATTCCAACTCTTCCTGAGGCAAAGATGTCGTCAAAAGAGGTGATCCTAATAATTCGACAATGGAAAGAATTGGTTGATAATCAGGTATGCGAATACCCACTGTTTTCTTGCCTTGAACTAAAATAGAAGGTACCTTGCTGCTAGCTGGCAAGACAAAAGTATACGCACCAGGCAGGTACCTTTTTAAAGTCTTGAAGGCAAAATCAGAGACTTTGGCATAATTAGCAATCGAACTTAAATCAGCACAAATAAAGGAGAATCTGTTCTTAGAAGCCTGAATCCCTTTAATTTCACAGATGCGGTTGACAGCCTTGGTCGAATTAATATGGCATCCCAAGGCATACATGGTATCCGTTTTATAGATAATCACTGCATCCTTATCCAGGGCATTTACAATCTCATCTAGCGTAGATTGACTATTATTCTTATCGTACAAACGTATTAATTCTGCCATATTATTCGAAAAAATAATCCGTTTCTGCTTCTTCTTTTTCCTCTTTTACCTGATCAATACTCGCGTTAATCTCAAAGCCTACCAGCAAAATCAGCGCAATAAAATAAAGCCAAACCATTAAAGCAATTAAGGATCCAATGGAGCCATAGACCTTATTATAACTTGCAAAATTCACCAAATAATACGAGAATAAATTCGTCACTAAAATGGTCAAAATGGAGGCTGTAATCGACCCTACATTGAAAAACTTCCATCGTTTCGTGATAGCCGGTGCATAATAATAAATGATCGATATCGTTAAAAAGAAGATGGCAAAAATGAGGAAGTAGGTCAGAATATTCAATAAATAAAAATTGAAATCATAATCGATAAGCCCCTTCCCTTTTAGATACCCAATCACCAATTTACCGACGATAAACACAGAGAAGGCAGTAATCAACACAAAGGTCAACAAGAAATTCAAGGCAACGGCAATAACACGCTCTTTAATTAGCCCTCTGTTTTCTTTAGTTTTATACGTCAAGTTAAATGATCTAATTAGAGCTTGAATACCGCTTGTAGAAGCGTAAAGAGCAAAAAGAAACCCAAATGACAATACACCTCCCGATTTCTTTCGGATCAAATCCAACAATAATTCGGTGAAATCCTTTTGCAAATTTTTCGGTATCGAAGACTTCAAAAAATTCACCATTTTGATATCAAAATTATCGACTGGGATGTAGGCTAATAGAGAAAACAAAAAGATGATGGTCGGAAATACCGCCAACGTAAAGTTATAAGCCACTGCAGCAGCTCTTACATCAATATCGAAATGAAAGATTTTTTTATAAAGAATCGTCAAAATTCTTGCCAGAACATAATGTTCTTCACAATCCTTCCAAAACAACCTAATCTCTTTCCAAACCCTTCTAAACATCACTTTTCTTTTCAATAATAGCCGAAATCAACCATTCTGGCGCTTTCACCACTTTTTTAGAAGCTAAATCCATAAAGACTAAAGTTGTCTTTCCTTCATGTAGCAACTCATCTAACTGATTATAGATACGATATTCGAACTCAATACGAGCAGAAGGCATTTTGACCAAGGTACAATCAACTCTCAATAAGTCATCATATAAGGCTGGTGCGTAATATTTTGAATAATTCTCGTATACCGGCAAACCTATTCCTGCATCCTCTAATACCTTATAACTGACACCAATATTCCGTAACGTCTCCACTCGAGCAATCTCATAGAAACGCGCATAATTTCCATAATAGACATAGCCCATTTGGTCCGTATCCGCATAACACACTCGATAAAAGACGCTATGAGTCAGCATATTAGTGAATTTTGTTTTTATCTAATGCTTTCTGGTAATCCGCTGCATTCTTCCTATGCTCCTCATAGGTAACCGCAAAAGCGTGATTCTCAGAAAAATCAGCTTTAGCACAGAAGTAGAGGTAGTCATGGTGTTCTAAATTCAACACTCGATCGATCACATCACCAGAAACAATCGAAATAGGCCCCGGAGGCAAGCCTGTATTTTTGTATGTATTATACGGAGAATTTAATGCCGTATACTTACTAGTTACTCGCTTAATCGTAAAATCTTTCCACGCAAAAACTACCGTAGGATCAGCCTGAAGTGGCATATTGGCCTGAAGTCGATTCCAATAAACACCCGCTACGCGCGCTTGCTCTTTCGAATTTTTAGATTCACCATAAACGATACTGGCTAAAATAGAAACCTGGACAGGTGTTAAGCCTAATTTCTGTGCTTCCTCTTTTCTTTTTGACGTCCAAAACTTCACATAAGCTTTATTCATCTTCTCCAAAAACTCAGGGAAACTCGTCGTCCAATTCACCTCATAGGTATTAGGCACAAAAATCGCTGGGCTTGTTTCAGAATCAAAACCCCATCGTTGCATGAGCTCCGTTGAATCAAGAACAGCATAAATCGCAGCGGAATCATAAGCTGTCTGATGCGCAATTCGACCAGCCATATCTTCTTTTAAACGAAAATTGTTAATAACCACTTTATAAGCATCCTGACGTCCATTTCTTAGTTTACGAAGCAGTTCCCAATTGCCCATCTCGCTATGGATGATATAACGACCTGGTCGTACTTTATCAGGGTACTTTAAAACTTTAGCTAAAAAACGGAAACTCAATTGATCGCGCACGATATCATGCTTCTTCAAGGTATCTAAAACAGATTCGTAAGTAGCTTTTTGAGGGATAAATAATTCAAAAGGCTTGTTTGCTTCTACATTAAAATTTGGCGTTTTAAAAACCTGCCAAACATAATAGGAGAACATAGCTGAAACCAAGCTAAACAACAGAATGAATATTTTGATACGTTTATTCGTAACCATCTTAATCAATTTTAAAATCTAAGTGAAAGCGGGTGGATAATGTTTTTAAATCCTCCACAACCGGGTTTAAAAGAGGAATACCCTCCATTCGGCGAATAGCCTCTAATTCACGTTCTGGATCACCGGGAATCAGAACCTGCTTTCCATCTACGGCTTTGGCAGATCTAAAACGACGAATCCATTTGTCCATATCCTGAGTAAAATCTTCAGCAGGTCTAAAGGCATCCACTCGCATCGCACCTAGAAAATGCCCAGTCCCATTGCCGACTGTTTCTCCTGCCTGCATAAATCCTGCAGTTGCAAATGGAGGCACCCAAGGTCCAAAATTAGCCCCTGATAGAACCCCTGATAATATATCGACAATTGCACCTAAACCATAGCCTTTGTGCGAACCATGCTCGCGATCACCTCCTAAAGGCAACAATGCTCCACCATTTTTAATGGCAAAAGCATCATTACAGGGATCTCCATTTGCATCTTGCACCCAGCCATCAGGAGTGTCTAAACCTTTGCGTTGTAATATCTCTAATTTACCATACGCCACTGCCGTAGAAGCAAAATCAGCCACAAATGCGGGCTCCTCGTTTGCAGGAATCGCGACAGCAATAGGATTCGTGCCTAATAATTTCTCTTTTGAAAAGGTTGGAGTCACAAGCGGAGCTGCATGCGTCATAGCCCAACCAATCATTTGGGAAGGTAACGCCTTCATGGCATGATACCCCGCAATTCCAAAGTGATTTGAGTTCTGAACAGCCACCCAACCGGTACCAGCTAGCGCCGCTTTTTCACAGGCAATCTCCATCGCTTTCGGAGCTACCACTAATCCTAGCCCTCTATCACCATCTAAAGTGGCGGTAGATGGTGTCTCATGTAGAACTTTTACTTGTGGTTTTGTGTTTAATCTTCCGTGATCATAGAGACGTACATAACCAGCTAAGCGAGCGACGCCATGCGAATCAATACCGCGCGCATCCGCAGACACGAGGACATCGGAAGCTAAATCGGCATCTTGTTCACTACAACCTATCGCTGTAAAAACAGAGGCAACGTATTTTTTTAATAAATGATAATCTGCCTGCATAGTATAAATTAAACCACAAAGATAATTAGAACTATTGGTAATAATATTGCCAAAATGCACCTAAATTTGAATCAAAATAACATCAACAATGAACTTACTATCATCCGCCTGGTTTTGGTTACTTATCATTGTAGCCATCGTCATCATTCGTGACGTTTTCATTCAAAAAGCACATACCATTACACACAACTTCCCCATCGTGGGGCACTTCAGGTATTGGTTAGAACGTATAGGTCCTGAATTAAGGCAATACATCGTAGCCAATAACAGAGAAGAATTACCTTTTAACAGACAAGAGCGCTCATGGATTTACGCTTCTTCTAAGAATGAAAATAACTTACAAGGTTTTGGAACTGATCAAGACTTCAGTTCTCCTGGTTATATATTCATCAAAAATGCGATGATGGGCTATAATCCCCACACTACGCATTTATTCAATAAAAATCCTGGAGCCTTACCCGCGGCAAAAGTCATCGGATTGTATCATAAAAGGGCCAAACCTTTTCGTCCCTATTCGGTGGTAAATATATCCGGTATGAGCTACGGGTCTCTATCGGCTAAAGCCGTCGAATCCTTAAATAAAGGCGCCTTATTAGCAGGCTGCTACCATAATACCGGAGAAGGTTCTTTATCACCTTACCATCAAAATGGAGCTGATGTCATGCTAAACATTGGAACCGCCTATTTCGGAGTTAGAGAACTCGATGGACGTTTCTCGATGGAAAAATTGAAACAAAAAGTAACAGAAAATCCTTGTATCAAGGCCATCGAACTAAAACTTTCTCAAGGAGCGAAACCTGGAAAAGGGGGAATGCTACCTAAGTCTAAAATCAATAAGGAGATTGCGGAAATTCGTCATATACCAATGGACAAAGATGCCATTTCACCTGCTTTTCACTCTGAATTCTCCAATGTACCCGAAATGGTCGACTTTATTGAGGCCATGGCAACTGAAACAGGTTTGCCTGTCGGTGTTAAATCTGCCATTGGCAAGCTAGAGCAGTGGGAAGAATTAGCTGCTTTCATGGCTAAAACGGATAAAGGACCAGACTTTATCACCATTGATGGCGGTGAAGGTGGTACTGGTGCTGCACCTCACGCCTTCGCAGATCACGTTTCTATGCCATTTACCTTTGCTTTTGCAAAGATTTACCAAATCTTCCAACGGCATAATTTAACTGACAAAATCTTCTTTATTGCCTCTGGTAAGTTAGGCTTCCCCGAAAAAGCCTTAATGGCCTTTGCCATGGGTGCTGATAGTATTCACATTGCACGAGAAGCTATGATGTCGATCGGTTGTATTCAAGCTCAAAAATGCCATACAAACCATTGCCCGACCGGCATTGCCACATCCAATAAGTGGTTACAAGCAGGAATAGATGTGACCTTAAAAAGTGAACGCTATTACCGGTATCACTACACTTTAGTCAAAGAAATTGCTGAGATAACCCATGCTTGCGGTTATGAACATCCTTGCCAAATGACAATGGATGACATTGAGTGGTCAATGGGAGATAATAACCGTACAATGGCCTTGTCTAAAGCCTTAGGTTATACTAAAACAGATCTAAGCTATTCTGGATTAGAAGAATTAGTCAAATGTCCACATTTGGGTGGTCTAAATGCAAGAAAACGGCTATCTTTGTAACATGTTATCAATATCTAATTTAAACTTCTATTTTGGAAGTCGAGCCTTGTACGAAGGCGCAAGTTTACATATCAAGCCTAAGACTAAAATCGGTTTAATCGGTGCCAATGGTACAGGAAAATCTACCTTATTGCGTCTAATTTCAGGAGAATACACTCCAGATGGGGGTACTATCTCCAAGTCAGGTGATTGTACGATTGGATTTTTAAATCAAGATTTATTGTCCTATCAAACGGATGATAGCATTTTGAATGTGGCCATGCAGGCTTTTGAGAAGCAATTAGAATTACAAAAAGATATTGATAAAGTGCTTCATAAGATGGAAACTAATTATGAAGACAAAGACATCGATTTATTAGCTAAACTTCAAGAAGATTTCGAACGTTTAGACGGATATACCATCCAATCTCGTACAGAGGAGATCTTAGAAGGTTTAGGATTTAGCACGAGCGATTTAGACCGCCCACTGAAATTGTTTTCAGGAGGCTGGAGAATGCGGGTTATGTTAGCCAAACTTTTATTGCAAAAACCTGCTCTACTCCTACTCGATGAGCCTACTAACCACTTGGACCTACCGTCCATTGAATGGGTTGAGAAGTATATTCACGATTACGAGGGCTCCATTGTTGTTGTTTCTCACGACCGTTATTTTCTAGATCGTACCATTGACAATATTGCCGAAGTTTCAGGAGCAAAAATCACGCTTTACCCAGGGAATTATTCCTTTTACATGGAGGAAAAAGCCTTGCGCAACGAGATACAAAAAGGAGCCTTTGAAAATCAGCAATCACAAATTCGCCAAACTGAGCGATTCATCGAGCGTTTTAAGGCCAAAGCTTCGAAAGCTAGACAGGTTCAATCACGTGTGAAAGCCTTAGATAAAATCGATATTATCGATGATGTAATTGATGAAAAAGCGAAAGTAAACTTCAAGTTTAATTTTGGTACAGAGCCAGGTCGCTTTATTCTATTCTTAGAACATATTTCCAAAGCTTTTGGAGAAAAAGTAATCCTTAAAAATACCTCTGCAACCATCAACCGAGGTGATAAGATAGCCTTGATTGGAGCAAATGGTAAAGGTAAATCTACTTTACTACGTATCATCTCGGGTACAGAACAAATCGAAGGAGAAAGAAGAACGGGGCATAATGTGATCGAATCCTTCTTTGCACAACACCAATTAGAAAGCTTAACGGTAGAAAATACCTTAATTGACGAGCTAAAAGCAACAGGAACTACTAAAACGGAGATGGAATTACGTTCCGTGTTGGGTTGTTTCTTGTTCTCGGGTGAAGAAGTCTTTAAGAAAATTAAAGTACTTTCTGGAGGGGAAAAATCACGCGTAGCTTTGGCCAAAGTATTAATTTCTGAGGCAAACTTCCTGTTACTCGATGAGCCTACGAATCACTTGGATATGCAATCCGTTAACATCCTGATTCAGGCCTTGCAGCAGTACGAAGGAACCTATGTAGTCGTTTCTCACGACCGCTATTTTGTGACTAATATCGCGAATAAGATTTGGTACATTGAAGATCATGAGATCAAAGAATATCCAGGAACTTTCGATGAATACGAGACCTGGATGGCCACACGCGAAACATCAAAACCTTCAGCTGCAAAAACCATATCAAAACCCAAACCGGAACTAGCACCTGTAGAGGCAAAGACTCCGAATCAAGCGAAACAAATTGAAAAATTAGAAGCCGAAATTATGGTGATTGAAAATAACATCGCCTCTATCGAAGCCCAAATGGTCGATTTAGCTAATGCCGCGGATTATACGGGATTAAAGAAATTAGAAGCAGACCTAGCTACTGAAAAAGAGAAGTTATCATCAACGACTGCTTCTTGGGAAGCCTTAATATAAATCACATGAAGACCTATTTATCGCTTTTGCTTTTGATAGGTCTTCCTTTTTTAGGAATAGGCCAAATACAGTCCAAAATTCACCATTCGAATATCAAGACACCATTTGTCAAAAATTCAAATGTACTCTTACATCCAAATGTTGTCCTCAATTTAGGATCAGAGCAAAACTCTACGCTTCAATTCGATGATTTAGGCCTGAATTACCCTAATTACTACTTCAGATTAATCCATTGCCAGTCTGATTGGAAACCATCCCCCCTTTCCGATATTGAATACTTACAAGATTTCAATGATATTCCCCTTCGCAATCCGGAATCATCCATCGGCACAAAAGTACCTTATCTACATTATACTATTCCTCTTCCTGCCGTAAAAGTCAGTGGTAATTACGTAGCGATGGTATATAATAAGCGAAACAAAAAAGACACCGTTTTATGTGTTCGTTTTTCAGTGGCAGAACAAATCGTACGAGTTAGCCCTCAAATTTCCTACGCAAAAACAAATAACCTGCGCGTAAGTCATCAAAGTGTAGATTTCAAATTAAACATACCTCCGTTTTTAAATTTTACAGGAGATGATCAATTATCTATCCAAATACGACAAAACTATCAATCTGCCAATTTGCTGAAAAAGCTCCCAATGGGACAATTTAATCAGCAAGACAACACACTAAGTTTCCCCTTCTTCAGCCAGGAGAATGCCTTCCCTGGTTCCAATGAATTTAGGTTGATTGATCTGAGAAGCTCACTGCAAAAGTTAAACTTTGTCGATCACATTGAAACAGGTGAAAAGATTAATCGAATTAGCACGCAAGTTGAACAAGCTCAAGGCCTCTATCCCTATATTCAACGAAATGATTTGAATGGTGCTTTCGCCATTGAATCCTATGAAAACAAAGACAATCCCTTGTACGCTGATTATGTCGAGTGTACATTTCAATTAAAACCCATTGATACCCCTCAGTCCCTATTTCTAATTGGTGGTTTTAATGATTATCAGCTAGAATCCTCCCTTGAATTGAATTCAACTACAGGCTATTTTGAACATACAGAGTTACTGAAGCAGGGCATTTATAATTACCAGTATAAAAGCAATAATCCCTCTAACACGACATTAGAGGGAAATTATTCTCAAACCGAAAATATTTACGAGATTCTCATTTACTTCCAAAAACCAGGAACCAGGTATGATTCGTTAGTGGGATATACGACAGTGGTCAGTGGGCAGTAGGCTAGTCGCCAGTCGATAGTCGAAAGTCCGGAGGGAATGAGTACGGAGTTTCGCCTTAGGTTTATACGTTAAAACGGAAGTGCATAATGTCTCCATCCTGAACCACATACTCCTTACCTTCCACACTTAACTTACCTGCTTCTTTACATCCTGCTTCTGTTTTATAAGCTACGTAATCAGCTAATTTAATCACTTCCGCACGGATAAAACCACGTTCAAAATCGGTGTGAATCACACCTGCTGCCGCAGGAGCTTTCCAACCTTTTTGAATCGTCCAAGCACGAACTTCTTGAACACCCGCTGTGAAGTACGTAATCAAGTTCAATAAGTGGTACGAACTACGAATCAATTTATCTAAACCTGATTCTTTCAAACCATATTCTTCCAAGAACATCGCACGATCATCCATATCCTCCATTTCAGCAATTTGCGCTTCCAAAGCCGCACAAACAACTACGACTTCCGCATTCTCAGGTGCCACATTCGCTTTTAACTCATCCACATATTGATTTCCACCAGCAGAAATAGAAGCTTCATCTACATTAGCCACATAAATAACAGGCTTATCTGTCAAAAGGTATAAATCCCCAATCGCAGCTTGACGTAAATCATCATCCATCACCACAGTTCTGGCAGATTTACCTTCTTCTAACGTTGCTTTGAATTGTTGTAATGCGGCTAATTCTGCTTTTGCTTTGGCATCCCCTGCTTTAGCAGCACGTTCCGTTTTGGAAATCTTTTTATCAACAGAATCCAAATCTTTAATCTGAAGCTCTAAATCGATAATTTCTTTATCACTAACTGGATTTACACGACCTTCCACGTGAACGATATTTTCATCTTCAAAACAACGCACGACGTGAATAATGGCATCCACTTCTCTAATATTGGCTAAAAACTTATTTCCCAAACCAGCACCAGTAGAGGCACCTTTTACAAGACCTGCAATGTCGGTAAACTCAATTACCGTAGGTAAAATACGGTTTGGTTTCACTAATTCTGCTAACACATTTAAGCGCTCATCAGGAACTGTTACAATCCCTACATTCGGTTCAATCGTACAGAAAGGGTAATTAGCTGCTTCCGCTTTATTAGAAGAAATAGCACTAAATAATGTTGATTTTCCTACGTTAGGCAATCCGACAATTCCACAAGTTAATCCCATAGTAATTTTAAAAATGAAAGCACAAAAGTACGGCTAAAAATCAAAAAGCCCCTGATTTCTCAGAGGCTTTTTTAAATATTTTAGAGGTAAATTATTCCCATTTTAAATCTGTTCCACCAAACTCATCCTCATCTCTGTTAAACGAAGAAAAATCTACATCTGGCATTAACTCCGTTTTCACATGATTAACTGCCTCGTTTAAGCCTTCTACGAACTTATCGAAATCTTCCTTGTATAAAAACATCTTGTGTTTCTCGTATACAAAGCCATCTTCTTTTTGATGACGACGACTTTCTGTAATCGTAATGTAATAATCTTGAGAGCGTGTAGACTTCACATCAAAAAAATACGTTCTCTTTCCAGCTCTAATACGTTTAGAAAATAATTCTTCTCTATCTCTTTCTTCCACGGGTATTTAAATTATGGTTTCACAATGTGTAAATCTACTATTTATTCTCATTCACTCAAAAAAAATCAAAAGAATTAAGCAGCCCTGCGTTTAAGCGTAAATTTTTATATCCGAATATAAACCGCCATCTTTACTAAAACCAAACACTTTTTAATGATAAAAATACCATCAATAATTCTATTGATTTGCACGTTTTTATCCCTAAATACCTTCTCACAAGATTTAGGATACGAAAAAGTGGGCATCGCCTCCTTTTATGCTAATTCATTTTATGGCAAAAAGACGGCCAGTGGCGAAAAGTTAAAAAAGACTATTTTAACTGCTGCGCATAAAAAATTCCCCTTTAATACCCTAGTGGAAGTAACAAATTTATCTAACCGGAAAAGTGTTATTGTTCGGATAAATGATAGAGGCCCCTACCGCAAAGGCCGCGTGATAGATTTGTCAGAGGCAGCAGCGAAGAAATTAAACCTGAAGAAAATTGGATTAGTACGAGTTAAAATTAAAATCGTTGGATTTGAGAACGAACTTATGCTCATTCCATACCAGAAACTAGCACTTGAAAGCAATCCCAAGTTTAGCCGAAACTTCTATCAAAAATCACGTCTGAAATACAAGACGCATTATAAAATGAAGAAGAATGTAAAGCACAAAAAGTATATCAACAAGAAATATACAAAACGCTAGATTTACTTTCGTCTTGTCTCCAGGTATTGAATGAAGTCCTTCAGATTTTCCACGGGGATTCTTTTACCAACAATTTTCTTTTGTGCATCTAGTACATAAACCATCGGAGTAGAATACACATCAAATCGATTTCTAAAATCGGTATAATACTCTTCCTTATTCGATGTTGGGTTTATGTGAATGTCAATCCCATTTACCCAAGAATTTAATTTAAATTCCGTCAGGAACTTTTTCCAAGCCCCCTTATCTCGGCCAATACAAGCAGCTAACACACCTATATTCTTTGACTTGAAATATTCTTGTAATGCGACCAGTTTAGGTGTTTCCTGCTTACAATGGCTACAATCAGGATCATAAATAAAAACGACTGTATACTTAAAAGGTAACTCCCCTACTTTTATTTCTTTTGTGTTTACATCCGTTAAATACATCGCAGGAAATTGCTTACCTAGAAGCAAAGGTTTGATAATGGCTATTCGTTCTTTCATTCGACGAACTGTGCTTGTATCCCATAAGGTAGGTTCCCCGATGTAATATTTCTCTGCAATATGAACGAAAGCACCGTCCGTACCTAATATGGGGTTATTCTCATAAGTACTTGCAATTTTATAGATGATATACCGACGCACTTCGGTGTCTTTTGCTTTTGCTAAAAGTATGTCAGCTTCTCTGGCAATTGAATCTGGCTCTTGAACGACTAAATCTTTGAAAAAACGCTCTAATTTACGTTGTAAAAAGGGTGTCCGAACCATTCTTTCATCCGTTAGATCCATGCCGTCAAAATAATGCTTCTTATAATAGTGGTATTGAAAAAGCTGCATTTTAGTTGTATCCGCCTTATCCTTCAAGGAGCCTTTGTAGACAGGTATTTCTGGATCAAAAGAAGACTCGATTAGCCTAGAAACAAATAAGTGGCTATTGGAAGACTTCCATTGCTTTTGAAACTGCTGCACCTCTGCTATCAGACTCTGTTTTCGTGCTAGTGCTAAATTAGGTTGATTGATTGCGGTATATAAATCATTCATCCTTTTTTGGAAAGCATAAAAAGCCGAATTCTCAGGTGAATTCTGAAAAGATATACTTTGCAAAATATTCGTTGTGTCAAGTGAGAATGAAAAATTAGGCTCTTCCACTACCAAATCAATAAACTTAGACTTGAGAAATGAAATCAGGTAAAGCCCTTTAGGTAATTGATCCGTGCCTTTAAAACGGAATTCCCCGTCCTCATTAGCAAAAACGGTATCCTTAATTACCTGTTGATTATAGCCAAAATAATGCGCTAAGTACACCTCTGATTTAGATAGTCCCTTTATTTTACCTTGAATATCATACTGCCCAAAAGAAAACGTGGAGAATAGTAAAATAAAAAGAAACGATCCGAGTACTTTCATGAGATTAGAATAAATTTGTGACAACACTATCAAATTTACAATGTTTTTTATCCTTTCTAAAATACTTGACTTCCTACTTCAACCACTTTGTTGGATATTTATACTTTTAGGATTCGCGTATTTTACTCGATTTTCTAAACGTCTACTCGCCATTACTGTCACCTTATTATTAATAATGACGAATGGGTGGTTCGTAAATCAATGTTATTTGGCCTACGAAACTAAACAAACCACTTTGAAAAAAACGTATCAATGGTGTATCATTTTAGGTGGCGGCATGATGCGATCAGGTGAAGGATACAGAACTGGTGAAACCGCAGATCGCTTTGTTCAACCCTTATTACTTTATAAAAAAGGTCTAGTTAAAAAACTGCTCATCACCGGGGGAAACGTCAATATCAAAGGTCTAAAGATAGATGAGACCCAAGAGAGCAAAAAAGTAAAAGAGGTATTAATCGCCATGGGTGTTGCTGAAAAAGATATCTATTTAGAGGAAAGTGCTAGAAATACCCACGAGAATGCCACTTACACGAAGAAAATGCTAGCCCCTTATTTGGCAGAAGAAATGGTACTTGTCACTTCTGCAATACACATGCCTCGAGCTAAAGCCTGCTATAGTAAAGAAGGCTTTAGAGTAGTCGTTTACCCGGCAGACATAAAGAAAAAGGATACCCCTTCAGGTATCCTCGATCTAGTAATTCCACAAGAACGAAATCTGAGCAAATTCGCTGAATTAATCAGAGAAATGGCAGGATTCGTTATTTATAAAGTTGTTGGATTTGCCTAGGTAGACAAAATCTCCACCATCCGAATTAAGTCTTCTGAAACCGGCTTCTTCTTCGTAATGGTATCGTGGAATGGAGTATAAATCAACTGATTATTTACCACACCAGCCATTACATTTTTCTCACCACGTAATAAGCCTTCAAGAGCACCTAAACCTAATCTGCTCGCCAAAATACGATCATAAGCCGTAGGAATACCCCCTCTTTGGATATGACCTAAAGTAGTCACCCGAATATCTAAATTTTCATCCATTTTATCTTTGATATTCTTCGCTACTATTTGTGCATTTCCTTCCTCATCTCCTTCGGCAACGATAACTATCGATGAAGACTTCTTCTTGTCAAATCCTCTCTGCAAAATAGCGGCTATATCGTCAACAGATGTTAAATTCTCCGGAATCATCACCGATTCAGCACCTCCCGCAATAGCACATTGGATGGCGATATAACCTGAGTCACGGCCCATCACTTCGATAAAAAACACGCGATCATGTGAATCTGCCGTATCACGGATTTTATCCACCGCATCTAACGCAGTGTTCACCGCCGTATCAAATCCAATGGTATAATCTGTTCCGTAAAGGTCATTATCAATCGTTCCAGGAGCACCTACTGTAGGTATTTTATATTCATTATAGAATATCTCAGCACCAGTAAATGTACCATTACCTCCGATAGCTACTAAACCCTCTATACCTAATTCTTGTAATTTATCATATGCTTTTTTACGACCTTCAGCCGTCATAAATTCTTTAGAACGAGCAGACTTTAAAATAGTACCACCGCGTTGAATGATATTGCTAACCGATTGAGAATTTAAAGGAATAATATCCCCTTTTATCATTCCATTATAGCCTCTCACAATTCCATAAACCTCCACCCCATGGTAGGCAGCACCTCTAACTATCGCACGAATACAGGCATTCATACCCGGTGCATCCCCTCCTGACGTAAATACAGCTATTTTCTTCATCTCTTGTATTTATATTTTCTTAGACCTATTAATCTATCAAAAATACAATCTTTCTCTGTTTTTACCTCCATTTTTGCTATTAAAAAACTAATAAAAACGTAAATTTGGGAGAATCAAATCAAATTTTATTCCGCTTATGAACGCAAATGAATTTTTATACGCCTATCTAAATAATGCATCTCCAACTGGTTTTGAGGCGAGTGGCCAAAAGATTTGGTTAGATTATATCAAACCCTTCATCGATGAAAAAATCATTGATACCTATGGAACAGCTGTAGGTGTTATCAACCCAGGTCAACCCTATAAGGTTGTTATCGAGGCACATGCAGATGAAATCTCCTGGTTTGTTAATTACATTGATGACAATGGATATTTATTCTTACGTCGTAATGGTGGTTCTGATGCCTTAATTGCGCCCTCTATGCGAGCAAATATTCATACGAAAGATAAAGTAATTAAAGGTGTATTTGGCTGGCCCGCGATTCACGTGAGGGATATTGCCAAAGACAAAGCTCCGGCTGTTGCTGATATTTTCATCGACTGCGGTGCGGCAAATAAAAAGGAAGTCGAAGAAATGGGAATCCACGTAGGAACAGTGGTTACCTTCGAAGATGGATTGATGGAATTAAATGGTAAGTATTTAGTCGGTCGTGCCTTAGATAACCGCATTGGTGGTTACATGATTGCAGAGGTGGCTAGAAAAATCAAGGAGAATAATATTCAATTACCATTCACACTTTACGTAGTAAACTCGGTACAAGAAGAGATTGGTTTACGCGGCGCTGAAATGATCGTGCGTCGATTGAAACCTGATTTAGCGTTCATTACAGACGTTACCCACGATACGCAGTCGCCGATGTACAACAAGAAAACGCAAGGTGATATGTCATGCGGTAAAGGTCCTGTCATCTGTTATGGCCCTGCGGTACAGAACAACGTTCGAGATTTCATTATTGAGGTGGCAAATGAAAATAAGATTGACTTCCAAAGACAAGCCGTTTCTCGCTCTACAGGTACAGATACCGATTCCTTCGCTTATGCTACGGAAGGCGTTGCTTCAGCCCTAATCAGCTTACCCCTAAAATACATGCACACGACTGTAGAGACTATCGCAAAGGACGATATGAACGCGGTAATTGAGCTAATCTACCAGTGCTTGTTGAAGGTGAATGGGAATGAGGATTGGCGCTATTTTAATTAAATCACAGTTTAAATTGTGCTACGCAATAATTTGTAACCGTGATTTAATTAAAATATCAGATTAGAGATAATAGAGTAGAGAGTAGAGGTGGTTAATTAAATCTATACTCTCTACTCTATACTCTATAATCTTTCCCCTACTGAATCTTTAGATATCGCGATAAGAACTCATACGTCCTTAACATCTGATCAATGCGTTGGCGGTTGTTACCTGAACGAGTCAATTCATGAGTACCTCCTGGGTGGCGAACATATTCTACCTCGCGACCTAATACCTTCAGACTTTTGTACAACATCTCACTTTGGATAACACCTGTGCGCAAGTCGTTTTCTCCGTGGAAAATAATCAGTGGGGTTTTGATGTTTTGAACATAAGAATAAGGTGATTCACGATCCAGAATCGCTTTCGTAGTTTTATCCCAAGGATATCCTCCGAAATAGTTTGGAACTAAACGCCAGGCATTTCCTTCTCCCATAAAGGTGGTCAACTCATAAACGCCACGTTGCGCACAAGCTACTTTGAAACGATTCGTGTGTCCCACAATCCAAGCGACTAAATAACCGGCATAGGATCCACCTGTAACGGCTAATTGGGTAGTATCGGCCCAGCCTTCCGCAATGGTTAAGTCTAAGGCTTTCATCACATCAGAAGTAGGTCCAGCACCCCAATCTTTCACATTAGCAGCTAAAAAGTCGGAGCCATATCCTCCAGAACCGCGAGGATTAGCGTAAACGATTCCCATACCTTTGGCTGCATAATACTGAAATTCATGCCACATGCTGGCTTCTCCCGTTCCCCACATAGCCGATGGACCGCCATGGATTTCTAATACCAATGGATATTTCTGTCCAGCGATATAGTTTGCGGGCTTCATAACCCAATAATCCACTTTCAAGCCTTTGGCATTTGTAAATGTGTGTTTAGTCGGTTTTACAATTTCTTTTGTTGCTAACCAGTCCACATTCAAAGAAGTGAATCTTTTTTCGCCAACAGCTGATTGTAGGTAGATTTCAGACGGGTTATCAATCCCTGTTTTGGCATAAACAAAACCCGTGCTTGTTATATCAAAACCTAAAACTCCTTCTGAATAGCTAGTAATTTGCTTTAGTTCTTTTGAATTTAAATCATAGCTAAACAACGGTGACCCACCTTGATCTTGTGCGCTAAAGTAGAGCTTAGATTCATCTGAAGACCACTTAACTTGAGTGATCACCCGATCGAAAGGTATTTTAATTGACTTTGCCGGTTGACTTACCGAAATGACATGTAATGAGGCATTTTGTATACCTGTTGACGTAGCTTCTTGAAAAGCTAGCCACTTTTCAGATGGAGAAAGAGTCAAATTAGAAATCTTATAACCTTTCTTCTGATAAACTATTTTGTTATTTAGTCCAATATAGGAATCCAAAACCTTATCAGGATGTGAGAGAGAATCCGCTGGAACAATGGCAAAAATACCTTGACTTGAAATCTCGAAATCCGACCAGCGTTGAAACGGATTATTCACTAATTCTGGTTTACCTGTTAAGGTCGTTTTGAATAAAGCGGGCAAAGGTAATTCAGAGGTTGTTGAAGCTTCTTCTTGAAAATTTAAGCGATTAATCACTTTCGCTTTTTTATCCACTTCATTCTGCGCTAAATAAGCACGAACTTCCTCAATGGAACCATTTGGATTCGCTTTAGACTTTTTAGAAATCCCTGAGAGCATCGGTTTTTCTATGGTCCAAGATGGAGTCATCCCTTTCTTGTTATAAACTGAATCAGCCAGAAATTCCTTCAAGGAAAAGGAAGATTGAAAATAGATTCCCTTACCATCTGCAGACCAAATAGGATTAGATGCGGCAAACGGAACGCTCGTAATAGCCTGCGGCTCCCCTCCTGCTAAATCTAATACATACACTTGTGATTTAGCGCCCATATCTCGCGTGAAAGCAATTTTAGAACCATCTGGACTCCAAACAGGCGAAGCGATGGAATATTTACCGGAGGTTAAAACACGAGATTCACCTGTCAACAGATTACCTAGGTATAAATGAGTTTGGTAAACAAAATCATTCTTCTTATCAGGATCATCTACAATCGAAGTAACCGTGTAAATGAATTGATTTCCCTTTGGGGATACAAGCGGCTTTCCGGCCGTTTTGATTTTTAATAAGTCGGTAACTTGGATTTTCTCTTTTGGACTTTGGCCTAAAACGCTAAATGCGAGAAGAAGTAGAAATAGGTGTTTCATAGATGAAATGTCTAGATAAAAAAAATGCTCAGTATCCGGGGACACTGAGCATAAAAATACGAGTTAATTCGATTAAATCAATTTCAAGATTTCTTCTCCGATAGCATCGGTTCCTAAAATCAAAGATTTATCCGTTGTAGCATCCGCAATATCACCAGTACGGAAACCTTTCTTCAATACTTGATCTACAGCATTGATAACAACTTCTGATTCAGCTTTCATACCGAAAGAAATATCTAATAAAAGAGCTGCTGATAAAACCGAGGCCATAGGATTCGCTAATCCTTTTCCTGTAATATCGTGAGCAGAACCGTGAATTGGCTCATAAACACCTGTTCCATCACCGATCGAAGCAGACGCTAACATACCCATCGATCCTGCAATCTGAGAGGCCTCATCCGTTAAGATATCACCGAATAAATTCGCTGTAACTACCACATCAAAACGCTTTGGATCCTTGATTAACAACATCGCCGTTGCATCTACGAATTGATATTCTACTGTTACATCAGGGTATTCTAAGGCTAACTTTTGGATTACTTCACGCCATAAACGGGATGATTCTAATACGTTTGCCTTATCTACTGAAACTAAATGTTTCTTACGTGTACGTGCTGCTTCAAAAGCCTTGCGACCAATACGCTCCACTTCGTAACGGCTATATTCCGCCACGTCATAAGCTGTATCGCCATTATTCTTACGGCCTTTTTCGCCAAAATAAATATCCCCTGTCAATTCACGGAAGAACAAAATATCCGCTCCTTTTAGAATTTCAGGCTTAATGCTAGAAGCACTTAATAATTCATCAAATAATTTAATCGGGCGAAGATTCGCATAAAGACCTAATTCCTTACGCATTTTCAATAAACCTTGCTCAGGACGAACTTTAGCTGAAGGATCGTTATCGTATTTCGGATGTCCTACTGCGCCAAACAATACGGCATCAGATGCCTTCATTTTTTCTAATGTCTCCGCTGGTAATGGATCTCCCGTCGCTTCGATCGCCACGTGACCAATGAGTGCTTCATCATACGTAAAATCATGGCCAAACTTAGCCGCGATTTTCTCTAATACTTTTTTACCTACTTCGGTTACTTCTTGACCGATTCCATCACCTGGAACAATTAAAATATGCTTCTTCGCCATTATTATATTATTATATCAAATTCAACATTTTTTGGGTGGCTTTGATCGCCGACACAGTTTGGTCAGAATCTAAACCTCTTGTAATTAACTCTTTACCAGCATTAGACCAGGTAATAATCGTCTCACAAAGCGCATCTGAATCACCACCCGGTGGAATACGCACCGCATAATCCTTCAACACAGGTAGAATTTTACCATGCTTCTCAAAGATGATACTTAATGCCTTCATAAACGCATCGTATTGACCATCCCCTTGCGCATGTTCCTCAAAAACATCGCCGTCAATCGAAATCTTAAGCGTGACTGAAGGACGTAAATCTTTCGAGTGAGTTAATACGTAATTCAACACCTGAACACGTTCCTCGATTGCATTGCTATCCAACACATCAGAGATAATGTAAGGAAGATCGTTTTGAGTCACTACCTCTTTACGATCACCTAATTCAATGATACGCTGAGTCACAATCTTTAAATCTTGATCAGACAATTGAATACCAAGAGCTGCTAGATTATTCTCAATATTTGCCTTTCCAGACGTTTTACCTAAAGCGTATTTACGCTCTCTGCCAAAACGCTCCGGCATTAAATCATTATGGTATAAATTATTCTTTTTATCCCCATCCGCATGAATACCCGCCGTCTGCGTAAACACATTCTCTCCCACCACTGGCTTGTTCACCGGAATCCGGAAACCAGAAAAAGTCTCTACTAACTTACTCACGCGATAAAGTGACTTTTCGCAAACCGAGGTCTTTACATCTGTTTGATAATCATTCAATACGGCAATAACACTAGCAAGAGGTGCATTTCCTGCTCTCTCACCCATGCCATTCACCGTTAAGTGTAGACCATGCACGCCACAACGAACTGCCTCTAAGGCATTCGCTGTACCTAAATCGTAGTCATTATGGGCATGAAAATCGAAATGTGTTTTTGGATAACGTGCAATCAATTGCTTAATAAAATCAGCAACCTCATAAGGAGTTAATATGCCCAAAGTATCAGGCAATAAAACTCGATCTACCGGCTGTGTTTGTAAGAAATCTAAGTATTGAAATACATAATTCGCACTATTGCGCATCCCATTACTCCAATCTTCTAGATACACATTCACCGCTAATCCTTTAGATTTTGCTAAGGAAATCGTCTCACCTATTTCTTTGAAATGCTGCTCTGGAGTTTTCTTTAACTGATGTTGTAGGTGATTAAGAGAACCTTTTGTTAATAAGTTCATCACTTTAGCCCCTGCATCTAACATCCATTGAACGGATGTTCCTCCATCCACAAAGGTTAAAACCTCCACTTTATCTAGGAAACCATTGGCTGCTGCCCAAGAAGTAATCTTCTTCACCGCCTGAAATTCACCTTCAGATACACGTGCAGATGCAATCTCGATACGATCGACCTTTAATTCAGTCAAAAGTAATTGAGCTATGGTTAACTTCTCTGAGGCTGAAAACGATACTCCGCTGGTTTGTTCCCCATCGCGAAGGGTCGTGTCCATTATTTCTATGTGGCGTTTCAAAAGACTAGCGGTTTTCAGCAAAAGCACTAATTTCTGATTTCATCGCTTGTAAATAATCGATGTCATCGAAACCATTCAATAAATTATTCTTCTTGTAGCCGTTAATCGCAAATTTCTCAGAAGCACCGGTTGCCACAATCGTGATCGTTTGATCTGGAAGATTTACCACTAATTCCGCTTTCGGATCTGCTTCGATAGCCGTAAAAATCTCGTGTAAGAATTCAGGACTCACCTGCACTGGTAGTACACCCACGTTAATTGCATTCCCACGAAAAATATCCGCAAAGAAAGAAGATACGACACAACGGAATCCATAATCATAAATGGCCCAAGCAGCGTGCTCGCGAGAAGAACCTGAACCGAAGTTCTTTCCTCCCACTAAAATCTGACCAGAATACGTCGGGTTATTTAAAACGAAATCAGCCTTAGGGGCATCATTCTTATCATAACGCCAATCTCTAAATAGATTATCACCAAATCCTTTACGCTCCGTTGCTTTTAAGAAACGAGCAGGGATAATTTGGTCTGTATCCACATTCTCAATCGGAAGAGGTACAGCAGAACTTTTCAATATATTAAAACTATCGTAAGCCATAATGCTTTGTATTTATTCGATCTTATAAAAATTCTCTAGGGTCAGTTACCACACCCGTAATAGCAGCCGCTGCAGCGACTAAAGGACTCGCTAATAAAGTACGAGATCCTGGACCTTGACGGCCTTCAAAATTACGATTAGACGTACTCACTGCATATTTACCAGCAGGAATCTTGTCATCATTCATCGCTAAACAAGCCGAGCAACCCGGTTGACGTAAAGCAAATCCAGCTTCCGTTAAGATATCGTAAATACCCTCTTCTCTAATTTGTGCTTCCACGATATGAGAACCAGGAACTACCCAAGCCGTCACGTGATCCGCTTTCTTACGGCCTTTTACAATCGATGCAAAAGCACGGAAGTCTTCGATACGACCATTCGTACAAGATCCAATGAATACATAATCCACTTTCTTACCGATCATTGAATCGTTTTGAGCAAAGCCCATATACTCTAATGATTTTTCATACGTCGCTACACCACCTTCCACATCTTCTGCGTTCGGGATGTTTTTAGAGATACCCATACCCATACCCGGGTTAGTACCATATGTAATCATCGGTTCAATCTCAGACGCTAAGAACGTGATTTCCTCATCAAAAGAGGCACCAGCATCTGTTTTCAAAGTCTTCCAATACGCTAATTGTTTATCCCAATCCGCGCCTTTCGGAGCTAACTCACGACCTTCGATATAATCAAATGTAGTTTGATCTGGTGCAATCATTCCACCACGAGCACCCATCTCGATACTCAGGTTACAAACGGTCATGCGACCTTCCATTGACATTTTCTCAAACACATCCCCCGCGTATTCTACGAAATAACCTGTAGCACCAGAAGTAGTTAATTTAGAAATAATGTACAAGGCTACGTCTTTTGGAGTAACTCCTTTACCTAAAGCTCCATTTACATTAATACGCATTTTCTTAGGCTTAGGCTGCATAATGCATTGTGAAGAAAGTACCATCTCCACTTCAGAAGTACCAATACCAAAGGCAATCGCACCAAATGCACCGTGAGTAGACGTGTGAGAGTCCCCACAAACAATCGTCATACCTGGTAATGTGATCCCATTTTCAGGCCCAACCACGTGAACAATTCCATTTTTAGGATTACCTAATCCCCAATGTGAAATACCATATTTAGCGGTATTCTTCTCCAATTGCAACAATTGATTTGCAGAAAGTGGATCTTCTACTGGCAAATGTTGATTAATCGTGGGCGTATTATGATCCGCTGTTGCAAATGTCCGTTCCGGGAATAGAACGCCAATGCCACGCGTTTCAAGACCTAAAAAAGCTACGGGGGACGTTACTTCGTGAATGAAATGACGGTCGATGAAAAATACATCAGGACCATCAGCAATTTTACGAACTACGTGTGAATCCCATACTTTATCAAATAACGTTGTTGGGGAATTACTCATTATATCAATTAGTTTTAAAGTCGCTATAATTATAATTAAGCTACAAAAATGGCGTTTTTTTTGCAAAAATGCAAAGTAAATAGGCTGTTAAATGTGAATTTTGCCAAATATTCTCCTGCCTAAAGTGAGCTACGAGGAATATACACGAAAGGGTTTTCGTAGGTATTTCGCTCATTGGTTAACACTAACTCAGCCGCCTTCCTACCCAAGGCCTCAAAATCTGTAGATATAGTTGAAATACCATCAAATAATAAACGCTTGATGGGTGTTTCATTGTAGGAAAGAATCCCAATATCCTTACCTAAGCGTAAACCTTGCACCCTAATTCGATCTAGCAAGGATATCAAATCATCTTCCATAACCGTAATATAGGCTTGGCCTTTCTCTACATTTATATCTGCTAGCGATTCCACTACCTGGTAGTCAAAAGCGAAGTCACTACAAAAATGGATAAATCCTTGTACTATTTCTTTTGGATAATAACTTGAAGCTGGAAAAATAAGCCGCAAAGATGAGTAGTTTACCAATCTATCTTTCGCTTCTTGAAGACTTTGGTAGATATCTTTTTCGAAATTCTCATACACCGCTCCAAATTTTCCTTGAACACCCGGTAAAAGCTTATCAACTAAAATCAACTTATCTTTTGGCAATGAATTGATCAAATCAACCGCCATCTCCTCTCCTTCTAGAAAATGCGGAATCAATACCACATGCGTATAATCCCGGTCACGACTTTCGATTATTCTTTTCAGCAGATTAAAGTCATTATTGTAAATGTAAAAATCAATGGAACCCTGATCGCCAATGGACTGAACAAAAGCATCATAAATGATCTTCTTATGGACACTTAATTTATTGAATAACAAAAAGATTTTTAAGTTACGAGGCACTTCATCGACCTTTATAAAAAAGCCTTTCCCGCGAATCGAATCAATAATACCTTGATGTTTTAGATAATTATACCCTTTTTCGACTGTAATTCGAGCCATATAGTGCTCAAAACTTACTTCATTAATGGAAGGCAATAATTCTCCCTTCTTAATTTTCCCTTTTTGAATACCCTCAATAATAGCATTCGCTAATTGACGGTACTTAGGAGTAGAAGAAAATTCATCAATATGAATTAAGGACAGCATTATTTAATCGAATTGCCGATTCCCACAATAATAACAGAAATCAAAATCACGACAATACCTCCTATTACCGTTCTCATTGTTTTCGAAGACACCCCTTTCCATTCTTTGAAATAAAGTCCCCAGAAATTAGATGTGATGATAATGGTTGCCATGTGAAGAATCCAGGAACTAGCTCCGTTTCCTAATTTGCTCTCTCCCATTCCGTAGAAGAAGAATTGCAAGAACCAAGTCGTACCAGCGACAGCCGCAAACAAATAATTCATTCGCAATGGAGCTGAAGTATTGAGGTAATCTCCAAAGGTCTTGTTAGAGAAATTCAAATACATACAATAGACAAAATTCGTAAGGAAGCCACCCCAAAGCACGACAATGAAGATGACATTGTTTTGAAATAAAGGATCACAACCTTTCGCTACCGCCACATCCGCCATATCCTTACCGGCTTCAAGACCGAAGTTAAAGCAAGCAGAACACAAACCAGAAATAGCGGCTACGATTAAACCTTTCGTTAAACTAAACTCTTTAATCGTCTCTTGCTTTTGCTCTTGAGATAGCTCACCTTCTTTCATCATCCCAGCTTTCCCACACAAGAAAATACCAAAGACGCATACTACTATGCCTAACAAGACCACCTGACCACCCGTACTTCCTATAATTTGAGATATGGTATCTCCTTTTATACCAGCCACTTCCCGGTAAATAGGCGGAACTAAAGCACCGAAAATACTACACAAACTCAAGGCAATGGACATGCCTAAAGACATCCCTAAATAACGCATCGCTAACCCAAAGGTCAAACCACCAATTCCCCAAAGAACACCAAAAACAAACGTCCAAAAGAACGTATCTGAATCAATTGTTTGGATGATATTCATAAAGTCTGGAATCGTTAACCAGGCAGCAAGAATAGGAACAATCAACCAAGAGAAGACACCACCTACAATCCATGCACTCTCCCAAGACCACACTTGAATCTTCCGATAAGGAATATAAAAACTGCCGGAGGCAAAACCACCTAAAGAATGAAAGAAAAGACCTAAAATCGAACCCATTATCTCTTATTTAATTGTAAATGTATATGAACCACTTCCTATTCGAACTCTATCACCTGTTATTTCGACGCCATCTTGGTAACGTTTATTTGAACCAAAAGAAGGTAACATAACCGTTGCGGTCGTATTCACAGGAACCTCTACCTTAAGCGTAAATCCAGTCGTATTTACTGACCAATCTGTAGAAACTTTGCCATAAGGCGAATCTAATGCAGTTTTAGCAAAGGTCAACTTACCTCCTAATTCAGGTTTAATTACGATTTGCTTGTATCCCGCCCCATCAAATTCTTCCGTATCAATTCCACCAATGGTGCGGTACATCCAATCACCAATCGCACCATAAGCATAATGATTAAATGACGTCATACCAGGATCTTGAAATGTACTATCAGGCTTCATCGAATCCCAACGTTCCCAAATTGTCGTTGCACCATGTGCTTTCACCGGATATAACCAGGATGGATAAGTATCCTGTAGTAATAAAGCGTAAGCCACATCATTTCGACCATATCGAGTTAATACAGGGTTTAAAAACGGCGTCCCTAAAAATCCTGTAGTTAAATGGTAATTATAACTTTTGATATTCGTGACTAAACGTTCCAATGCTGCCTGACGCAAATGACCAGGTATCATATCAAATTGCAAGGCTAAAATATAAGCCGTCTGCGTATCTGAAATCAATCGACCGTTAGCTGTCATAAATTCTTTTTGAAACTGCAATTTGATACGATCTTGCAGCTTTTCCCATTCCTTATAATCTTCAGTCTTGCCTAGAATTCGAGCCGTTTTAATCATCAATTCAGTATTGTAGGCAAAAAAGCATTGAGCTACTAAATAATTATCGGTCACCGCTGACTTCTGACCAATCATCCCTTTAGAATCATCCACACGATAAGAAAGCCAATCCGCAAATTGAAATCCGGTATTCCACAAATCATTTTTAGCCACACTTCGAACATAATTCAAATAGGCTTTCATACTTTCATATTGATATTCTAAAATCTGCATATCACCGTAAGTGGTATAAATATTATAGGGAATGATTATACTCGCGTCAGACCATCCAGCTGCTCCATTTTGAGCTTCAGGGCCCGCATTAGGCTTATTTAAGATATCAGGAATCACAAAAGGTACGGCCCCATTCGGAAATTGATCTGCTTTCACATCTTTTAACCATTTAGCAAAAAACTGATTAACATTAAAGTTAAATGAAGCTGTACGAGAAAAAACTTCTGCATCACCCGTCCAACCTAAACGCTCATCCCGCTGAGGACAATCGGTAGGAACATCTAAAAAATTCCCTTTTTGACCCCAGCGAATATTGGATTGTAATTGATTTAACAATGGATTGCTGGTTTCAAAAGACCCTGTCGGAGTCATGTTTGAATGTAGGGCAATTGCCTGATAATCTGCTGGATTAACCTCCATTCCTTCTACCTGCACGTAACGGAAGCCAAAAAAAGTAAAATGAGGCTCGATTTCCTGTTCTTCCCCATTTAACTCATAAGTAGCTAGGGCTTTTGCAGAACGAAGGTTTTCAAAATAGGGCTCTCCCTTCTTATCCAACATCTCCACATGGCGCAATACCACTTTTTGACCTGGTGTACCTTTCACTTTTAATTTAACCCAACCTACGATGTTTTGGCCAAAATCAAGGATCGTATTCCCCTTAGGACTCTTTAACACCTTTTTAACAGACAGGACCTCCTGTTTCTTAATTGGCTCATTAATTTGCGCAGTTAACACGTCAAAATTAGCTTGAATTTCTTTTGCTTGACCCATTGCTTTCCACACCAAGCGCGTATTTTGATGCTCCCCATCATAAATTTCAGAGGAGACGATATTGCCAAAACCTATTTGCCAATTTCCATCTGAAACAACTGTTTCGGATGTCCCATCCGTATATTTAATTTCTAATTGCCAAAGCAGAGCGGTCGTTGTGCCATAATAATTCTGATTATTTTGCCAGCCAAGTCTAGACCGGAACCATCCACTTCCTAGCTGTACAGAAATATCATTAAGACCTTGTTTTAGTTGACCTGTTAAATCATATACTTGGTATTGTAAATGCTTATTATAACTCGTCCAACCTGGATTTAAATAGGAATCACCTACTCTAGTCCCATTTATAGTTGCTTCATATGCTCCCCTCGCTGTCACAAATGCTCTTGCACTTTGCACCTTTTTGTTGACACGAAATAGATGCATAAATACCGGAACTTTTCCGTTTACCGTATCTCCTGCTAAACCTGAAGTGATCCATTTCGCTTTCCAATCCTCTTTTTTCAATAACCCTGTGGAAAATAAAGTTGTTGCTATCTTACTTGGCTTACCTCCACTATTCCAAACCTGCACTTTCGCAGAATAAGTAGAATTACTTTGAAGATTTTCACCTGCATAGGCTACAAACAAGGAGCTAGAGGAATTAACTTTTCCACTATTCCAAACTTGACTCTTACCATTAAATACTTGAATGGAATAGGCTGATTGTGATTCATTTCGATTTAGTGAACTTAATTTCCAAGAAAAACGAGGTGTTGAAACTCCAACACCTATTGGATTAATTTGATTTTCAACAGAAATTGATTGAATAGAAATCTGAGAGAGCAGACCAAAAGGCAATAGTAGGCCTATAAAGACAAATAATTTCATTTATGTAAGGTTTAGAGCTAAAATCACACTAAACTAGTATTATAAAATGAATTTTTATGTATAAAAGACTATTGATCTTGTCCATTTTAGGTCTTGGCTTCATCTCCTCTGATGATTGGTCGGAATATTTAGGTGGCACGGACAGAAATCACTATTCCACTTTGACTCAAATAAACAAGTCAAATGTGAATCAACTAAAGGTGGCTTGGGAATATAGTTTGCCTGATTCTGGTCAAATGCAAGTTAATCCGCTTATCATCAAAGGAGTTCTTTATGGAGTAAGTGCATCTGTTCAGGCATTTGCCCTTGATGCCACTACTGGCCGCGAAATTTGGCGTTTTGGAGATCCATTAAAAAACTGGGCTAGTACGTCGCGAGGTCTTAGCTATTGGACAAATGGAATCGACAAACGGATTCTATATACGGCTGGCCCTAATCTTTGGGCCTTGAATGCAGAAACAGGCAAACCAATTTCAAGTTTTGGTGATAATGGTAAAGTCGATTTGCATACCGGATTACCTGCTGTAGCAGCTAACAAGTTTATCATTTCTAATACACCTGGTACTATTTATCGCAATTTGATCATTATGCCAGTCCGCTTATCAGAAGGAGCTGATGCGGCTCCTGGTGATATCCGAGCATTTGATGTAATCACGGGAAAATTAGCCTGGACCTTTCATACCATACCCTATCCGAGGGAAAAAGGATATGAAACTTGGCCAAAAGACGCCTACAAAAATACAAATATAGGCGCTGCTAATAACTGGGCAGGCATGGCACTGGATAATGAGCGTGGTATTCTTTTTGTCCCCACAGGATCAGCTGGATATGACTTTTATGGGGGAAATAGAAAAGGACAGAACTTATTTGCGAACTGCCTATTGGCTTTGGATGCGAAAACAGGTAAAAGACTTTGGCATTATCAAACCACACACCATGATTTATGGGATCGTGATTTACCTGCACCACCTAATTTAGTCACGGTAACTCATCGTGGGAAACAAATTCCAGCTGTTGCTCAAATCACCAAACAAGGGTTTGTATTCCTCTTCAATCGAATCAGCGGTAAACCATTATTCCCCATCATTGAAAAAAAGGTAACAACTTCTAATTTACCAGGCGAAAAAGCTTGGTTAACACAGCCTTACCCTATGCTCCCAAAACCCTATGCCCGCCTCTCATCAGAAATAGGCATCAATGATATTAATCCATATGCAGAAAATAAAGAGGAAATAAAACGTGTTTTAAAAGAATTAAACAAGGAATGGCACGCAGCTCCAAGCGAAAAAGGAAATCTCATTTTACCTGGATTTGATGGCGGAGGGGAATGGGGTGGTGCCGCAGCAGACCCTGATGGAATTCTTTATGTAAATAGCAATGAGATGGGCTGGATACAAACGATGAAGGCTACAACCATTTCAAAACCGGCAGAAAAAGCTTACCAGACTAATTGTAGTTCTTGCCACGGCATCGATAAAAAAGGGAACCCATTAAGTGGGTATCCCTCCTTGCAAGACATAAGTTCTAAAAAATCTCGCACCTATATCCAACAAATCATATCAAATGGAAAAGGGATGATGCCAGGATTTAATCAGTTAAGTTCATCTGATAAAGCTCAAATTCTGAGTTATATATTGAATGAACTACCCAAGGAAACAAACAGCAATGCTAACACCGGCTATCAGACTCCGTTTCAAATGACTGGATATAATAAATTTTTAGACTCTAAAGGTCTACCAGCATTATCCCCTCCCTGGGGAACCTTAAACGCTATTGATTTAAATACGGGTAAATACGTGTGGAAAATACCGTTTGGAGACGAACCAAGTTTAGCCCAACAAGGAATTACCGGGACTGGAGCAGAAAATTATGGCGGGCCAATCGTCACAGCAAGTGGATTATTAATTATTGGCGCTGCAAAGGACGGGAAGCTACGCATTTATGAAAGCAAAACAGGAAAGCTGCTGCGAGTAATTACCTTACCTGCAGCAGCTTTCGCAACTCCATCAACCTATCAGGTCAATGGGATACAATATATTGTCATAGCCTGTGGAGGAACAAAACTTGGAACTCCAAAAGGCAATAAATACATTGCCTATAGCTTATAATTATTCTTTTACTATAGTGGTAGCAAACGGTTTACCCGATGAAATAACGTGTAAAACATATTTACCTACGCGAATGCCGGAAAAGTCAGTAAATACGATTTCCTTAATTGGAGCTTCATAAGTATGTTGGTAAATAACTGCTCCTAATTGGTCGTAAATAGCCACAAACGTGGGCTTTGTACTTGTTGCAGAGAAACCGATCGTCAACTTGTCAATAAATGGATTTGGATAGGTTGTATAAGTGATTGGATTTTCCTCCTGCACATTTAACTTAATTCCTGAGGCAGCAATACTTCGCTCTAATAAAGAAGGCTGCTTAAACCCTTGTCTTACCACCACGCCACCAGAAGATGATGTTCCTGTGACCGCGCTTTGCTGCCCAATGATTTGGGAATAATATTTACCATCCACTACCGTGGTAGCACCTCCCGCACCAATGGCAGAACTTACTACTTTTTGAGAGTAAGCCATAGTAGCGAAAACCAACAAAAACAAACCCGTGAAAACACCTTTCATATTAATTCTTTTTAAATTTTAGCATGTACTCTTCCATACTTTCACCTGCAAATTCAACAAAATACCTCGATAAATCACTTTTATTTAAAAAACCTGATTCGATATGCAGCGTATCCAAGCATTTGGCCTGTAAACACCCCTTTTGAATCAAATTTTTAGCAAATTGAATGCGAAGCCGATTCATCTCATCTGTGAAATTAGTGAAAAGATAAAGTTCAAAAAAATCGCGCAATTCCTTTTGATCAACTTGAACTAATTCACCGAATTGATCCAAATGAAGCGTTGGATTTAAAAAAGGCTTGTTAAAAATGTAACAAGCATTCACTAATTGATCCAATTTCCACCAATAAACTTCTTGAGGGTTAAATGATCTTTTAATTCGATCGACATTTAAATAAATCACCTGAGGAAAGAAATAAAGCGCACAAACCATCACCATGTAGGCCGCTAATGAAATATATTTAATCTCGCTCGGATGATTCAAAAAAGTATATCCCCCTGAATTTTCTAACCAAACTCCGAAAAAAACAGAACTCATTCCCACAAAAATCAATAACTGTAAAAGCAAAAATGCGCATAACCATTTCCCAAAGGCGGTGGCTTTGAAAAAATACAATTGATTCTTTTTTATATAAAACAATCCCCATACCGTATAAAATAGGAGTAATAAAGGGCGTAAAATATAAAGAATTGAAGTACTAAATAGGTAACCTAATTGAATGGAGAACATAGACGTCCAATTACTAAACACTTGCCTCACCACACTCATCTTGTATTCATAAGGTGAAAAATAATAGGGCAATGTGTCCAAAAAAACGATGATGAAGGGTGAAAAGTGAACGAAATCTAAACGACTTAATCGAGTATTTCCTGTTCGTAAACTCCGAAGATAAAAGAATAATACAGGGCCAATCAGGAAATATAAAGAGGAAAAATTTCCATATAAGAGGACTGTAAATAGAAAACTATGCCCTAAAGACATAGAATAAATGGTTAGACAGTAGATACCGGAAATGAAAAATAACGTTGCTAGATAAATATTCGGATTAGCGAATATATTCCCTCTCGATTTCAGAAAAATGATGGTGGGAGTCATAAAACTTGTAAAAAGTGTCATGACAAAAATCGATTGAAAAAGAAATAACATTATTAAGTGGTTAGTAATGTGCGTAAGCTACAAAAATATACTGAATGCAAGACTATACTTTGTAAATTACCAAGTAGTTGATAATTGAATATGAAAACAAGTTCAAAACTGAGTCGTTTTTGGAAACTATTGGGTCCCGGATTAGTGACAGGCGCGAGTGACGATGATCCATCTGGAATAGCCACCTATTCTCAGGCTGGAGCAAAATTAGGATTAGCGACCTTGTGGACAGCCATTATCGCCTTTCCATTAATGGCTGCTATCCAACAAATGTGCGCCAGAATCGGAATAGTGACCCAACAGGGGTTAACGGGTAATTTGAAAAAACACTACTCAAAATCTATTCTTTATTTAATGTTGGTATTTAGTTTTCCAGCCATCATCCTAAATATTGGAGCTGATATTGCCGGTATGGGGGCTGTTGGCAATTTATTGTTCCCAAGCATTAGTGAGAATTATTTCAGTGTCTTTTTTACCTTTTTATTATTGGGATTAATCATCTATTTACCCTACCAGAAAATTGCGTCAATCCTTAAATACTTGTGCATTGTGATGCTGGTGTATTTTGTTGTTCCATTTCTGTATAAGCAGGATTTATTAGCAATCATAAAAGCTACTTTTATTCCTACCATTGAATTCAACAAAGACTTTATTGCAATACTAGTAGGTATACTGGGCACCACGATTTCCCCTTATCTATTCTTTTGGCAAGCTTCAGTAGAGGTAGAGGAAATGAATGATAAAAAGCACCTCATCGTAAATAAAAAAATCATCCGAGAAATGGAAAAAGATGTCGATTTTGGGATGAGTTTCTCCGGATTCGTAATGTATTTTATCATATTAACGACTGGAACTGTATTATACTCCAGTGGAATACACCAGATTGAAACGGTAGAACAAGCAGCCATGGCATTGAAGCCATTGGCAGGAGATATGGCGTACTTATTGTTTGCAATCGGAATTATTGGAACGGGATTAATTGCCATTCCAGTGTTGAGTGGTTCTTTGTCTTACATTTTTACTGAGACATTTGGCTGGGAGAAAGGTTTAAATAAAAAATTCCACGAAGCAAAAGGCTTTTATTTTATTATAGGACTCTCCCTATTTTTAGGCCTATCCTTAAACTATGTTGGTATTTCTCCAATTGATGCCTTGATTTACACCGCAATTCTTTATGGTTTAACGGCTCCAATCCTGATAGCAATCATATTGCATATCGCGAATAACAAGGAAGTAATGGGGGAACATACAAACAGTTTGATCGTCAATATTTTAGGCGTATTAGCCTTCATCATAATGACTACAGCAGCTGTAGTATTAGTTTATTTACAATTTTGGGAATAAAAAAAACCATACTCTTTATTCAAGAGTATGGTAAAAAAAAGAGTGGACCAGCATGGGCTCGAACCATGGACCCCCTGATTATGAGTCAGATGCTCTAACCAACTGAGCTACAAGTCCGCATTGTACATCCTATAATAGGAATTCAATGTGGCACAAAATTAAGGAATACTAACCTTTTTAGCTAAATTTCGGAAAAGAATATCCCATGTACCCGACTAAAATTATTAATGATCCGATTTATGGTTTTATTAAAATCAATAATCCATTAATTCTAGAGCTCATAGATCACCCTTATTTTCAGCGACTTAAGCGAATCAAACAATTAGGTTTAGCGGAGTTTGTCTATCCAGGTGCACACCACACCCGTTTTCATCATGCTTTAGGTGCGATGCATCTCATGGATCAAGTATTGGATAATCTAAAAGCTAAGGGGTATTCCATTTCCGCAGAGGAACGAGAAGGCGCGGAAATAGCTATTCTTTTGCATGATATTGGGCATGGTCCTTTCTCACATGTATTAGAATACACTTTATTAAATGAAGTGAAACATGAGGATGTCTCTACCCTATTGATGGCAAAATTGAACGAACATTTTAAGGGTCGTTTAAATCTAGCCATTGACATTTTTGAGAATAAATATCCCCGTAAATTTTTCCATCAATTAGTCTCTTCGCAATTAGATGTAGACCGTTTAGATTATTTAAGCCGTGATTCCTTTTACACCGGTGTACGTGAAGGTTTCATCGGTTCTGAGCGTCTCTTAAGCATGATGGATTTGAATAATGAACAATTAGTCATTGAAGAAAAAGGAATCTATTCGACCGAGAACTTCCTAATGGCAAGACGTTTAATGTATTGGCAAGTCTACCTACATAAAACGGCGATTGCAGCGGAGACGATGTTAATTCAAATATTAAGGAGAGCGAAATTTTTATTTTCTGAAGGCCAAAAACTCACTTGTTCTGGCCCCCTAAAAATATTCTTAAAACAGACCCATACCTGGGAAGAATTTTCGACGAAAGAGAACCTTTTGATTGCGTTTACAGAATTAGATGACCATGATGTATGGGCAGCCATCAAAGAATGGAAGAATTCGAGTGATAAGATATTAAGGCATTTGTGTACACACTTTTTGGCCAGAAAATTATTCACCTGTAAATTAGGCTCACAACCGATTCCTAAGGCAAAAAGACTGGAAATCGAAGAGAATATCAAACGAGAGTACGGAATTAGCGACGAAGAATTATCCTACTTCGTTATTGAAGGTTCTACCTCAAATGCTGCCTACGTACAGGGCGATAATACGATCAAAATGGTCGACAAACAAGGTCAAGTTGTCGAGTTACTTGAAGCATCAGATTTACCGACCATCCAAGCATTAAGTAAGATTGTAAAAAAATACTATTTTTGTTGTCCAAAGAGCGTATATTTGCAAGGAGAATTGAGCTAATGGATATTCTCTTCGCATCTATTAAACATCGTTTGCCGAATGAAATTTACTGTTGACCAAATAGCCCAATTAATTCAAGGTACAGTAGATGGCGATGGATCAGCAATTATTACGACGTTTAACAAGATAGAGGAAGGGCAAGAAGGTAGTATATCTTTCTTAGCTAATCCTAAATACGAGTCCTTTCTTTATCAATCTAAAGCTACGGCTATCATTATAGCTACTGATTTAGTATTAAAAGAAAAGCCTTTAGCTACCTTAATCAAGGTAAAAGACCCCTACTTTGCCTTCACTATTTTACTTCAAAAATACCAGGAGTTCACAAGCATTAAAGAGACAGGGATTCAACAACCCAGCTTTATCGAACAGACGGCAGAAGTAGGCAAAGAAGTTTATTTAGGCACATTTTCTAGCGTAGGTGCTGGCTCTAAGATAGGTAATAAT
The DNA here is from genome assembly GCA_027491195.1 of Cytophagaceae bacterium. Classification (GTDB taxonomy): domain Bacteria; phylum Bacteroidota; class Bacteroidia; order Cytophagales; family Spirosomataceae; genus Aquirufa; species Aquirufa novilacunae. Next base: position 120,093 of record JAIXWQ010000011.1, read on the forward strand.
ACCTACGTAGCCGCCCATGTGACGATTGGAAAAAATGTACGAATTGGTACTGATTGTGTTATCTACCCCGGTGTAGTGATTTATAACGATACTGTCATTGGGAATTCTTGTACAATTCATGCGAATGCTGTAATTGGATCCGATGGATTCGGTTTTGCACCGCAAGCAGATGGAACTTTCACCACCATCCCTCAACTAGGGAACGTAGTTTTAGAAGATGGTGTTAGTGTAGGTGCAAATACAACCATCGACCGAGCTACCATGGGATCTACTTTAATTAAAAAAGGAGTTAAAATAGATAACCTAGTTCAAATAGCTCACAATGTGGAGGTAGGCGAAAATACAGCCATAGCAGCACAAACAGGCGTATCTGGTTCTACCAAAATAGGCAAAAACTGCCTTATTGGTGGCCAAGTCGGAGTCGCTGGGCACATCAGTATTGCAGATAAAACCATTGTTACTGCCCAATCTGGAGTAACAAAAACGGTCCGTAAAGAAGGCCAAATTTTAGGAGGTACACCGGCATCTCCTAACAGTGAATATTTAAAGCGCAACGCTTTATTGCGCCAATTGCCGGACTTATTAAAACGATTAGACTCTTAATAACGCGTATGAACAATAAGCAACATACCATTACCAAGGCTGTAACACTTACAGGTGTAGGTTTACATACTGGCGTAGTTGCCAATCTTACTTTTTTACCTGCTCCTGCCAATCACGGGATTAAATTTCAGCGTGTGGACTTACCAGGGCAACCGATCGCAGATGCGGATGTTGATTATGTAGTGGATACATCGCGAGGGACAACGATTGAACACAATGGCGCTCGTATTAATACCGTTGAGCACGTTTTAGCGGCATTGGTTGGGTTAGAAGTAGATAATATCCTTATCCAATTAGACGGACCAGAACCTCCAATTATGGATGGTAGTTCCATCAAATTTGTAGAGGCATTAAAGGATGCTATTTTAGTAGAACAAGATGCTCATCGTAAGTTTTTCGAATTAACGGAAGAAGTACGTTATAAAGATTTAGAAAATGGTATTGAATTAGCTGCTTTGCCGCTGAACGATTACCGCATGGCCGTAATGGTTGATTATAATTCCAAATTTTTATCAAGCCAGCATGCTAACTTAAGTCACGTTTCACAGTTTGAGAAAGACTTCTCTATGTGTCGCACTTTTTGTTTTGTACACGAGTTAGAGGTTTTATACAAAGCGGGATTAATCAAAGGTGGTGACCTGAATAATGCGATTGTCATCGCGGATAAAGATTATTCAGAATCAGAATTAGCTCATTTATCAGAAGTATTAGGGAAGCCAAAGATCTCCGTTTCAAAAGAAGCCGGTATCTTAAACAATACAAATCTTCATTTTAACAATGAAATGGCACGCCATAAATTGTTAGACCTGATGGGTGACTTGGCCCTTGTAGGAAGACCTATCAAGGCTCAAATATTAGCTTCTCGTCCAGGTCACGCCTCAAACGTGGAACTGGCTCGTAAGATCAAGAAGTTAATGTTAGATTCTGAGAAGAATAAAGTGCCTGTTTACGATCCTAAGCAGCCTCCAATTTTCACCCACGAGCGTGTTTATGAGTTATTACCGCATCGTTATCCTTTCCAAATGATTGATAAAATCATTTATTTAGATGATACGAGCGTTGTGGGTGTAAAAAATGTGACCATGAATGAGAATTATTTCATGGGCCACTTTCCAAACAATCCAGTAATGCCAGGTGTTATGCAAGTGGAAGCGATGGCACAGACAGGTGGAATTCTTGTTTTAAGTTCTGTTGAGGATCCTGAAAATTATTGGCCTTACCTGGTAGGTATTGAGAATTGCCGTTTTAGAAAAAGTGTTATTCCAGGCGATACCATTATCTTTAGATGCGAGTTACAAGCTCCTATCCGTAGAGGAATCGCTAAAATGACCGGTAAAGCCTATGTAGCTGGTCAAGTTGTATGTGAAGCAGAAATGACTGCTAGTTTAGTTCGTAAGTCCTAAGGTTTATTATAATATGATTCATCAATTAACTCATATTGATCCAAAAGCTAAGATTGCAGCGAATGTTAGCATTGATGCTTTTACTTCTATACACGAAGATGTAGAAATTGGTGAAGGATCATGGATCGGGTCTAATGTGACCATTTATCCTGGTGCTCGTATTGGAAAAAATGTCCGCATTTTTCCTGGTGCTGTTATTTCCGCTATTCCTCAAGATTTAAAATTTGGAGGGGAAATGACAACGGCTGAAATCGGAGACAATTCTACCATTAGAGAATGTGTGACAATCAACCGAGGAACATCTGATAAGTTGAAAACTGTGATAGGCAAGAATTGCCTTATCATGGCCTATGTTCACGTGGCACACGACTGTTTTATTGGTGATCATTGTATTCTTGCAAACTCTGTACAAATGGCAGGACACGTAACAGTAGGAGATTTCGCCATTATTGGCGGATCATCTGCTATTCATCAATTCGCGACTATTGGAGCCCATGTTATGATTTCTGGAGGCTCATTAGTAAGAAAAGATGTACCTCCATTTACTAAGTCAGGAAGAGAGCCACTAAGCTATGCAGGTATTAACTCTGTGGGTCTTCGTCGTCGCAATTATAGCGATGAACAAATAAATAACATTCAAGAAGCCTATCGTTACCTTTATTTAAAAGGATTAAATACGAATGCCGCATTGGAAGAGATCGCAACGCAGTTACCAAATTCACCTGAAGTCAACGAAATCTTAGATTTTGTTAAAAATTCAGAGCGAGGTATCATGAAAGGATAATCTGAATGGAGATTCTTGCTCAAAACATCTCTAAAAAGTTCAGACAAGAATATGTCATTAAACAATTCAGCTATCAATTCAAGGCTGGAAATTCCTATGCCATAACAGGGCCAAATGGCTCAGGTAAATCAACTTTACTTCAACTCTTAGCGCAATATACTTTACCCAATTCTGGTAAAGTGGAGATGCCACAAGTAGAGACTGAAAATGTGTATTCACAAATTACGTATGCTGCGCCTTACGTGGAATTAATTGAGGAATATACCTTAGTTGAGCATTTAGAATTACTTAAGCAGAACCAGTACCTCCCCTTTTCCATCAACATTGAACATTTTGAGAAGTTCATTGAACTCAGTCCTGACAGACATAAATCCATCAAGAATTATTCGTCTGGTATGCGCCAAAAAATCAAATTAGGCTTTGCATTATTATCAGATAGGCCTGTTTTATTATTAGACGAACCCACAACTAATTTTGATGAATTAGCGAAAAATTGGTTTTTTGACCGACTCAAAGACCAGAAAGAAAAGTTAATCATTATTGCTTCGAATGAAACTAGAGAAATTGAATTCTGCTCACACAGAATTTCAATTCAAGATTTCAAATAATACGACTCATTCGAATTCGTATGGCACCCCATAAGACGAGTATAAATCCGCAAAAAAAGCAGAGGTCAGTAAACTGAAGGACACCCATACTCAATCGATTATAAGGAGAGGATAAATCAAATATATCCCAACCTAGCTCCTTCAAACCTTGCCAAAAAACGAAGTTCAAGACTAATCCTAATAGGAAAGCTACCGGTTGCTTCTTCGTAAAACTAGAACCTAATACACCTAATCCAACAAAACAAAGTACGAGTAATAGCAAGGCGGCATACCCTCCGTAAATCAAAGAGGAATCAAAATTAGAGACTGGCAAACCTAATACGGCAATACTTTGAACAAATAAAAGGCTAGGTAATAAGACTAAAATTAGGATGCTGAAAAGCGCTAAACACTTCGCCCCTAAAATTTGGGTATCGGAAATTGGCAATGATCTTAGTAATTGAAATGTCCCCTTCTCTACTTCTTCCGAAAAAGAATTCATCGTCAGTGAAGGAACTAAAAACAAGAAAAACCAAGGGCTTAGATTGAAAAAAACAGATAATTCAGCGAACCCAAAATCGAGTACATTACCATCAACCACCCAAACATATACCCCCATTAAAACAAAAAAAGATGCGATGATCCCCCAGCCCATCCAAGAGCTAAAAAAGGCCAACACATCTTTCTTTAGTAGGGCAAACATCTTATTCAAAAACAGGTTTCTCGCGCTTAACAACAGCCGATACGATTAACCCTAACAAGAAATTAAAAATAACACCTGTAATGACTACCACTACGAACTGCATTCCAGGATTCATAAATAAGCGTGTCATCTCTTCTGCACTCTGAATCTGGCTAGCGCTCATTCCTTGGTCTTCCATCTTCTCTCTCGCTAAATCCATTTGGCGTTGAATAACAGAATTATCAATGAATTCGATGTAGATATAGTTAAATCCTCCGGCTACAAGTCCACCAATGGCACCTAAAAGTGTCGATAGTCCTAAACCTTGGCCATACGTGATATATCCTGCATTCTGCTCTCTATATTCTCTTAAACATAAATAGGTGATTGTAACGGCTAAAACTAAAGAAAAGATCCCCGAAATCCATCCGATAGATTCTTGGAAATTCTCAGCCCAACCCATGACATTCACCAGTGTGGAGAAAAGAAAACTCAATAAGCCTGAAATGAAGCCATATTTTAAGGCAATAACAGAAGAAGAAACACTTGATTCGTTTGTTGAATTATCCATAGCTATTTTTTATAATAAAGTGAAATTAACAAATTGGGCAAAAAGCCTAACGCCATTTTTTGAGCAAAATCATCCTTAGCGATACTATAAGCATTAATTGATTTAATCCCGTCATGAAGACTGTTGTAATACTCACCCCCTTCTTGACTTACAATCACCTCTTTGTACCCATTTAATTCCAATAAACTCTGTTGAATATAGCCTTCTAACATCTGTAGGCCTGGTCCTGTTTGGAAAAAATAATGTAGAAATAGTGCCGAAAAGGTGGCGGTTACAAGGATCAAAATGTATTGCAACAAAAAATAAACCAGAAAATGCTTTTTCTCTCCTTGGTTACGACTGGGGAATTTAAAAATATACCACCATTGAAAGAACAGTAAAAAGACGAAGGTAGGCGCCTTTTTTCCACCAATGGGTATAATACCTATTTGCTGTAAAATGAAACCATAACCCACCAGTAAAACCACGAATAAGATGGCATAAATGACAAATCGGCTAATTTCTGAGAACCAATTATTGATCATACACTCCGGTTATTTTGTAATCAAACTTGTGATCTAAGAAAATAGAATTCTTTGATTTTGAAACGATCGAATTCGCATCATACACGTACGCTTCTTTCGAAATCACCATACCTTTCACTTGTTCCCCCACCTGTAACTCAGGCTGCTTGAAACCTAAGAAGGCAGCTGGATGATGAGAAATATATTGATCCGCTTTAGCTAATCCTTGTATAGAAGCTTCAGATAAGAAAGCGATGGCCAAAGTTTCCAAACCAATCGTACCAAAGGACGCTTGATCGAATTCCAAATCTTTATTCTCCACTTCCACCGGGTGATGATCAGAAACGACTGATTGAATTACTCCCTCCTTTAAACCTTGCCATAAATCTAATCGATCTTTTTCCGTTCTAAGCGGCGGATTTACCTTCTTTAAGGTATCAAAGTCAGAGACAGCCTCTTCTGTAAATACTAAAGAATAGATCGCTACATCAGCAGTAACTGGTAATCCAGACGCTTGCGCTTGTTTAATCAATTCTACTGATTCAGCAGCTGATATACAAGAGAAATGTAAGGAGAATTCAGCATCCGCTAGCCCGAAAGAGTGCTTCATCACGTAGGCTAATAGATCCAAATCCCGTTTGATGTGCATCGTTTCAGCTAAAACGGGTATTCCTTTTAAACCCAATAAGGTACTTTGAAGTCCTTCATGGATTTGACCAAATAAAGATAAACCCTTTACATCTGGGCGAGAGATAACTTTCACGGGTAAGGGCTGCAAGTATTGCAAGCACTTAAGCATCAGGTCTGTATCTTGAAGAGAACCCGCTCCATGGCTAAACCAAGAGGCACCTGCTTGATGCAGATCCATCAAGTCACTAAAGTTCTCAGCCTTATTATCTAAAGTTAAGGGAGCAGCCGGGTAGCAAGTGATTCCTGATCCTGCTAATTTAGAGGCTATATAGTGAATCGACTCTGGTTGTTGTGGAACTGGATCACCGGTAGGCAATAACAGTAAATCTAAAACCCCACCCTTTCTTGCGGCAGATTGCAAACTATTCCAATCCTCTTTATGCTCACCACCTGGTAAAGTATGATGTACACGTAAATCCACTACGGATGGGAACCATTGTAATTGTTCTCCGATAACCACTTCATCCGCATTCTCCTCAATAGCTGAACCAATGGCAACCCACCGACCATTTTGGGATAAAAGATCCACCTTCTTCCCGAAATAAGGAGAACGACTATCTTGAATTAAAATCTGTTTGAATAAGATCCGCATTTGTTCTGTTATATAAAAAAACCCTGATTAACAGGGTTTTAAAATCAATGTCCGATAAAGGATTTGTATGTTTCCACATCCATCAATTGAGAAAGATCACCCGCATCAGCTGCTTTGATTTTCACTACCCAGCCATCTCCGTACGGATCTGAATTAATTAATTCTGGGCTATTGTTTAAGGCTGTATTAAATTCTACAATTTCACCAGCGACAGGTAAGAATAAGTCAGAAACCGTTTTAACCGCTTCAACTGTACCGAAAACACCGTCTTTTGCAATGTTTTGACCTACGGTCTCCACTTCTACAAAAACGATATCTCCTAATTCACTCTGAGCAAAATCAGTAATACCTACGATAGCTACATCGCCATCTACTTTAATCCACTCGTGTTCTTGAGTATATTTTAATTCGCTTGGAAAGTTCATATGATAATTTGTTTGCCCACAAAGGTCACAAAAATCTCTATTTATTGCAAACGATTTTCGATTATTCAGATAAACTATATCGGATTTGGAAGCCCCCTGCCACAGTGGAACGATAGAATGAATTAGAAACCAATGGATTGTTCATCATTTTATCAAAATAGGCTGTCACTGTCAATTTATTATTGACGTTATAACTCAACTGTGGACGGAATTGGAAATTAACAAAACCTTGGGTTACAATCGTCTCCGCATCTAACTTCCGTTGCAAAGTGCGGGTATCTCGAATGGTTAGATTCATATTGAAACGCAAATCATTGGGCAGGCGAACAGCTCTACCATTAATTTTGAAAGGGATTAGCATATTCGCTTTCGTAAATCCTACCGCAACGGTGAAGTCCTTATTGGCTAATTCAGCCACTTGAGAATTCGCTAAATTTAATCCAACATTACGATCCTGGTTGTATTCCAAACGAAGGGAGATCTTACTCTTAGTTACTGCATTCACTCCGATTAATGGAGAGAATCGTTCCACAAAGGAAATCGTACTCATCACATAGACCGGAATCAGGGTATTCGTTACCGGATCAAATCGAGACGACAGTGGATACAATAAACTGTTTAATGACAGGTTCATATAATCCGTCGCAAACTGCCCATATTCTAAAGAAGAAACGAAATTACCTACATTATAGGTACTCGAATACATGTGCGAAATAGTGAAGGACGCAAAATTATTTTTAATCCCTGGCACTAAGTTCAATCCATTATAATCTACTTTCCAATTGGGTAAAGGAATATCGTAGAAGGGTGAATATTTAACGCTAGTCGCTGAAACTCCAGAATAAGCCGCAAAGAAGGCTGGGATAAGCACATCTTGTGAATTCTGGTTGTAAGTACCTATTTCAGTCGGCTTCGAACGATTTAGACGAGATAATAAAACAGATCTATTTGATCTGAATTCCTCGAATACGGTCTCCGGATTAGAGAAAGCCGTCATGAAGGACAAGAAGGACATGGAATAATTACCGGAGCGAATCGGGCTTTGGGAAACAAAAGGGCCACCTGGTTTATCTGGACGGAAAAATTCTTGGTAATTATCCCCGCGGTTATAATTTCCATCCACTTGAATTCGAAGATCCTTGGTCGGTTCTAACTGGGTGGAATAGGTTAGCTTTTGTGTTCGTAATTGGGTGAAAGGCGTATTTTGAACGGTACTACGTGTTAACCAACCATTCTCGGCGGCCTTGAATCGAATACCATCATCCTGACTACCTCGAATAAAATCAAAACCTGGAGCTTGATTAATAGCGTTCATTCCCAGCATACCCGGATTAGGAAGGAAACCTGGCAAAGTTGTCGATTCATTAATCGCATAATTAACTTGAATTCCGCGAAGGGTTAATAAGAGGCGAGTAATGGATTTGAGTGCTCCTTTTGCTGGAATCACAATTTCTTCGTCATCTCCTGGATTTCGAGCGATATTTTTACCAAAAGAACGAGGACTATTCGCCCAGCGCAACGCTTTTACTCGGTTATATAAAGCAACAAAGTCTATTTTGCCATTAATCGCTTGTTCCCGCGTATTTTTGATGATATTCCCAAAAGGCAAACCTAAGGAATCGCGTATATCAAATGAGTTCGCATAATAATTATATCCGATGCGATGGGTATAATCCGCATTCATCCAATCGGTTAAGACTGATTTTTGCAATGGCAATCGCCAAACCATTGCGGCCTGTTGATCAAAACTTTTCGCACGACCCAAAGCCCGGAGACTTATCATCACTGAATCTCTTTTTTCTTGTGTATCTAAATCACCTATTGGTTCATCTATAATGGAATTAACCTGTGCATTGTAGTTTAAAACAATACTCTTCGTTAAATTCCAATTCATCGCATACTGCCTATTCAAAAACCAATACTTTTCAAACTGAGGGGCTACGCCTAAGGTTGTGAATTCAGCATTGCGCATTTGCGTTTTGATAAAACTGCGATCCATGTCTAAACGAACGAGCAAAGATGAGGGCACTAAATTCAAATTAAAGTCCCTAATCAAATCGAATGAGGCCTTTTTAAAGGGTTCTAAAAAACGCGATGAACTAGTGAAAGCATATAAAACACTTCCTTTATGACTTAATTGAGCATATTCTGCAATCAAAGGACTCGTTCTTAACATCTCAGAGAAAGCATAAGAGAAGGTGAAATTCGAGAAATCCCAAGGATAGGAGGTTTTCGCGGTCGGGCTTTTCAATTTCTTCACATTAGAGAAATTAAACCCTTTCCGTTCCGTATTATCCTCCACTAAGGTCAAATACGATTGTTTCTTAGCCTCTGAAGAGAATTTCTGAATCGAATTAGTCAGGAAAATATCTGGATCAAATGGGTCAAATTGCGGAGAAATATTTCTTCGGTCATAGGTGATGAAGAACGGAATTTTAAAGCCCCAGTTCTTTGGCAATAACTTATCTAAATTCAAGTTAGCCGTAATGCCATATTCAACATTATTCTCCCGACTACGTTCGGATATTTTTGCCTGAACACCGCCAAAACCATAATTCTTAAAGCTCCCATTCATCTGAATCGTACCCAAATCCGCCAGCTTTAAACCTAGTTTACCAATTGCCGCCTCGCCTGAGGTTTGATCAAATCCGGACGCACGCAACTCATTCACCCAAATACAGAAGGATTTATTCGTCAAGCTCGTATTTCGCACCCCTATCATCGTAACCATTGTGGCACTTTGATCTGGACGTCCCATCACCGTAATCTTATAAACTTTACCTGTAGAACTCGTTATTAGCATCGTAAAACGATCATTCAAACTTTTTCCTTGTCGATCACGCTCCGTTTTCACCTGCTTCACTAGATCAAATTCCATATCAAATTCATTCTCCATTGGCCAAATCTCCGTATCTAGGCTTTGCCCCTTCTGAGTTTGAGTCAAACCCGTATTTTCAATCTCGTAGTAATTATCAGTTAAATCTGTACCAATTCGCAAGAATGCACTCACTTGTCCATTAATTGCATCAGGACTTTGCATTGAAACAAACATCTTCAGACGCTTGTAATTAATGAAGTCGAACAACGTATTTTTGTAGACGGCCCTGGCATCCCCTGGACGTAAATTATCCACACAAAGACTCATCGATTGCTCATTCAAACGAGCATTATTTATCGTTGTAATATCTTGATCACGCACAAATCCAGGTGGAACCACGTATGGAATAGCCGATTCGCCTTTATTCGCTGGACCATTTTCCTCGATATTGACACTCGAAACCCGGAATTTCGCATCGTAAGGCTCAGGCAAATCCTGCCCTCCCCGCTTATCTAATTCACCTGTAAACTTCCGATAACTATAGCCAGACAATTGCAATTGGGCAAAACGCAATACCACTGGTTCTTGAAACTCCTTCAAAACCATCCGCATAAAACGGATCGATTTAAACGAATTGATTTCCCCAGCAGGTGTCTTATAAATACGCTTATCCTTAATGGGAATGCGGAATAAATACCAATTAACACCACCCTCTGCTATTTTATCGACTACAAATCCTGATCCAATCTGGAGCGAACTAGGTTTCAAATCAACCTCATATTCAAAATAGGCCTCATTTTCGTTGACCGTATTATCATTATTCAAATCCTCCCGGTCAGGTAACATGCTATTCGCCTCCGTAAAACTAGCGTTAGATGGATTAGCCGTAGAAGGGCTATTATTTTCCATCCCTAAATAATTCTTGTAACGCTGAATTAATGATTCTGTCGAATTAAATTTTTGATTCAAATAATAATCAAAATCATCTGCTGCGGGGTCATTTTGGATTTTTGCCAAAGCAGCAGCATCCGTCACTCTCCCCTTAATCTGATCTAAATAGGCCCTGAAATGAGTTACCTCAGTTACGGCATTGGCGTCATCGGATCGATTAGGTAATCCATCTAGACCAATATCTTGCTTTTCACGTCCCGCTGAATTATCAAACGCATTAATCACGAACTGACGCGATGGAGCTAATCCCCAATCAGTCGTTTCTACATTCTTACCCGTTCCGGAAGTAATTTTATCACCGGCTGGAATACCATTCTCAAAATTTGAATAGCCATCTGGTATAAAATCTTCCGAGACATCCCCTAAATGAAACACGAGTTTACCCCCAGTCTCGTTGTTTTTATTAAATACACCATCTCGAATCTTCCCAGCTTCACCACCAATAAATGGATCCATCAACCAAAATTCAATTTGCTCCACATTCGCGTTATCAAAATCAGTATCTGAACTGATAGCTCGTGTAATAGAACCAAAATTAGACGCTGGAGTGGGCAACAAACCGTTCGCAGTTAAATTAGGGTTAAAGTTATATAAGCCCCTTTCAGACGGGAAATAAGCCACATCTAATACGCCAATAGGTAAATTGGTGATGTTATTTGCAAAGTCTTTATTGGGGAACAAACCTTTTGGAGTCACTACCCGCTCGTAAGCATACGCGTTCACCTTTGTGGGATCGATTCCAGGAACATCTAAACCAAATCCACCTTGACCATAAATACTCGCATCGACCGTGTAGGCTGAAATCTTAGCTCGGATAAATCCTGCTGCAAGTTTATTTCCTGCTTGCACATAAGATTTAGGGGTTGCACCTGATTTCCAAAGTGTCGGCTGCGAACTTAAATTATAAATGACACGTGCCGATTCAAAATCATCGATAAACGCATTTCCTTGAACGCGGTCATTTACATTCGGAATCAGTTTGGCAAATTCTCCTTGGAAATCAATGACAGATGTTTCTTTGGTAGAAATCAAAGGTAATTTGTCCAATAGGCGTGTTAATCCAGGTGAATTCTGAAGAATCGTGGCATCAAAACCTAATAGCGTATTATTCACCGGTTCATTCCCCATCGCCACACGTCTGAAAAATGCCGGCGGACTCTCAGACATGTTTTGAATCGTAGCACCCAGGTGAATATTCTTACCCAGATTATAATCTAAACGTGTTCCCAATAAGGTACGTATCTGATTAGAAAATAAATCTGGCTTCTCGTAGCAAACCTTTATTTCGCGACCTGAACTAAAAACACCCTCATTAATGATTTTAACCCGCCCTGATTGCGGCTCCACAATATAGTCCGTGCCAGCTGAAAGTGATTGACCACCTGCCGTTACTGTAACTGACTTGGCCTCTACACCAAATGGCAACGTTATATCTCCACCAGAACCTGATTGGAATGAACCTTTTATGAAAAATTTATTCTTCGATGAAAGCTGAGCCGCATCAATTTGTGTGCCTGAATATAACTTATCAAACACGTATTTGTCGATTAAATTAGCTTCGGAAGCAGTGAACTTTGAGCGCAAATTAGACCCAAATGGCTCCAGAATAGGGAAAATAATTTTACCATTCTTTGAGTCCACCGTAATATCCTCGACATAATCAAAATTTCCATCGGGTTGAGGATCCCCTGCAAAATTCAACTTATCCAATCCGATCACTTTAACCAAAGGGATATCTTTGAAATTCGTACCCTCGATTAGGTTACTATTATCAATCCCAGTCGCATCATCTTTATAAACAATTCGTAATTGGAAATTCTGTTTGGTTAAGGAGGAGGTGTTCAATGAATAAATATTCTTCATCATCAAATCCCACATTGGATGAGGCTTACCTGATGCTTGATTCAGATTATTCCGAATCGTACTAGATTTCAACATTTTGAGAATTAACACCTCGTCATCTTGGCGAGCCTGGTAATCTTCCGTTAACTCGCCTACCTTATATTTCCGACCATTTAACGTGTATTCATAGGCAACCGCTAGCACTTCGTCATTTCGCAAAGGGGCAACTAAGGAGATATATCCCAATTGAGAATTAAACTTAAATTCGCGATCTGTCAAGCGCTTTGCCCCTTTCAATACATCAAAATCTGTCCCTCTTTTTAAATTATAGGTATTTTCTAATCGATCGGTAGCCTCATTAGACTTCCGTACATTCGGGTCTGCCTGCAATTTCGCATACATCCCATTTGCCTTATTGTCCACCGGGCTGGTTGGATTAAGAGGGAGTACAATGGGATTAGTACTGTTATAGGGATTGGATTCGCCCAAATCATACAGAGAGACTAAATTTCGAAGTGTTTCTGTACTTTGAGTCCGGTTAGTGACATATACTTCCACCCTCGTTACTGCTATCCCACTGGTAATTACAGGAAGATTCCTTAGTGCTCTCTCGTAATTATTTCTGAAATAGGATGACAAAAAGAAGTGCCTATTCTCATCGTATTGATCAACTCTTAATTCAAAATTCTTCCCTTGAGAACCACCTTTTAGCGTAATACAATCTTGTTTTGAACGTTGTTGGGCAGCGACGACCGTCATATCCAAGGCACCAAAACGCAATAAAGTTTTCACGCCAAATAAATTCTGAATACCCGGAATTAATTGTGAATTCAAGGTCCAGGAGGTATTTCCTACTTCGATATTTTGGAGAATATCCTCTTCTTGAGTCTTCCAATTCAGTTTTAATTGATTTTGGAAGTTAAAACTGGCCTTCGTGTCAAAATTGACATTCAAATTTAGTTTATCACCAATCTTTCCTTGAAAGTTGATCTGCGCCTGTTCATTAAAGAATAAGTTACCTACATAGCGTAATTGAACAGGAATCGCGGGATTATCGACGAATTGCCCCATATAACCCACATCTAAAAGAAGTGAACCATTGGGTTTAAAGGAGACCTCGGTCCCTCCGAAAATACGATCAATCGCGGGAGGCAATTCAATAGATGGGAAAAGACCTCTCGATTTTAGGTTACTACTTCCGTCTAAACTTTTTGAATAGGATTGCCAAAAACTGCGGTTAACCTGCTGATTTTGAAGGCGGTTAAACGTAGTAAAATCAGTAATCGAAGAAGTACCTGTGGCATCTTTTTGAACCACTAATTTATCATCTGATTCAAACGAATACGATGGCTTAGTTTTGTAAATGGAAAAAGGAGATTTGGAAGAGGTCCTTGCTGACTTTTTCAAAGTTAACCGAGGTCTCTTCCCCGATTTAGCAACGGTATCCACCTGCGCATTTCCAGAAAAAGACAAAAACATCCCGAGTCCCAGAAAAACTTGGAACAAAAGCACATTTCTATGTCTTTTCTGCTTAGTCAATTATCTCAAGGCTAATTTGATTAAATTTTCTACCGTTGCTTCCGGATTTGATTTCAAGATGGTATCAAGACTCTTTTCCGCCGCAGTACGTGGAATGCCTAAAGTAACAAGCGCAGCTAAGGCCTCCTGTTTATTGCCAAAATGCACGTCATGAGAAGCAATTCCAGCTTCTACAAACAAGGCATCTTTTTTGCACTTATCTTTCAATTCCAAAATAACACGCTGTGCAGACTTGGAACCAATTCCCTTAATAGACTGAATCAAAGCAATGTTTTCGTTCATAATGGCAGAACGAATTTCATTCGAAGAGAAGGAGGATAACATCACCAAAGCTGTACTCAGCCCAATTCCAGAAACAGAAATTAAATCAAGAAACAGGTATTTCTCATCCATAGAATGAAACCCAACCAAGGTATGAGAATCTTCTTTCACCTGTAGGTGAGTAAACAACTTGCAATTTTCTTCTCCATCGCCTAATGCAGCGTATGTTTGAAGGGAGATTTTTACTTCATAACCTACCCCATTCACATCAATAATCACGTGAGCACGGTCTTTGTGTGCTAATTTTCCTTTTAAATAAGCGATCATATTACCTGCGTTTAGAACGTTTTCGTGACTTTTTCTTTTTACTCTTCATTGATTTACGACTCTTCGTATACTTTCTCCGACTGTATTTCTTTGAGAAGCGCTGCTTAGCTTTGGATAATTTATAATAAGAAAGGATTTGCCCTTTCCTTAATTTACTCCCCTTGATTCGATTCAATCGCTTTAATTCACCTACGCTGATCCGTAATTTACGAGCGACGGAAGATAAATTATCCCCACTCCTCACTTTATACGTAAATCGTTTAGCAACATGCGAAACCTCTTGAACCTCTTCCTCCTTGTCATCAAGAGAATCAGATACTGCTTCAGCTGGAACAGAAATATCTACCCTAGCGGAATCCATAATACGTCCTCTATTTTGAGTAAAATAGGTAAAATGACTTTTAGGTAAGTGAACTTTTACATTTTTTGCATTTTTAGGCAAAAAATGCGAAAGTATATGCGGGTTAAGGCGTTTTAAGGTATCTAATGAAAATCCGGTTAATTGAGTTAGGATGTTCAAATTCAGGTAACCACTAACAAGAATACTGTCCTTTGGAATATCAATAACCCAATTCTCCGGCTGAATGGAATGATCCCAATGAAAATTCATCATATAGGTCATAGCGATGAACTGAGGGACATAAGCCCTCGTTTGTGCCGGAAGACAGGCATAAATACCCCAAAAATCATTACTTCCGCCACAACGGCGCATCGCCCGTTTCACATTCGCTGGACCCGTATTATAAGCCGCTAGCGCTAAATGCCAATCTCCAAAGGTCTTGTGTAATCGTTTCAGGTACTGACAAGCCGCCTCCGTTGCTCTCTCCGCATCAAATCGCTCATCAATGTATTGATCCACCCGCATCCCAAAATCACCCCGCGCCGTGTAAGGCATAAATTGCCATAAACCGCCCGCTCCTTTATTGGAAATAGCCCTATTCTCTAATCCTGATTCAATCAATGATAGGTACTTTAACTCATCAGGAAGACCATATTTTTTTAAATACTTCTCATACAAAGGGAAGAAAACATCCTTCTTTTCTAACATCCGTTGCGTGAAACTGGCTTTTCTAAAAGCAAAAATTTCTACGAACTGATGCGTAATGATATTGTAATTCAACGGAATTACATTTTCTAACTTCTTAAGTCGATCTTGAATTAAACCTGGATCAATGGTGAATGCGGGAGGCCCACCTTGCTCTAATTGAGCCAATGAATCAATCTGCTTAAAATCATAGGCAGGCTGATAGGCTCCTGTTACCTGAGAAAAGGAAACATAGGAGAGTACTAAACAGAAAAGAAAAACGATTCTATTTTTCATCAGAATTTATCAATTCACCTAGATCTAATAACTTCTGCTCTTGATAAGGACTCGTCATCAATTGGAAGCCCATTGGTAGACCTTCACTATCTACTCCCATTGGAATAGATAAACCAGGAATCCCCGCTACATTCGCTTGTACGGTAAATAAATCACCTAAATACATTTGAATTGGATCTGCTGTCTTCTCTCCTACTTTATAAGCGGTAGTTGAAGTCGTAGGAGAAATAATAAAGTCATAAGCACCTAAAATGGCTAAGGTTTTATCCTGAATAAGTCTACGAACCTTTTGAGCCTTTGTATAATAGGCATCATAATAATCAGCGCTCAACACAAAAGTGCCTAACATGATCCTTCTTTGGACTTCTTCCCCAAAACCTTCTTGACGCGTACGCTTGTACAACTGCATTAAATCGCCTGCCTTCTCCGTACGATGACCAAATTTCACCCCATCAAAACGAGACAAATTAGAACTTGATTCTGCTGTCGTTAAAACATAGTAAGTAGGCAATAACTGATCGATGTAAGGAAAGTCAACCCCTTCCACCACATAGCCTAATGCTTGTAAAGATGCTATTTTACGCTGAAATGCTTCTTTAATCTCTGGTTGAAGACTTGGATGTTCCACGACTTCCTTGATATAGGCAATACGCTTCTTGTCATTCTGAATAGCAGGAGTAATGGAACTCAAAGTGCTATCCTGACCATCGTCCCCTTTTATCACATCCAGTACTAAACGCGCATCTGATACATAATTTGTAATAGGCCCAATGGTATCGAAAGAGGACGCGTAAGCAATTAAACCCCAACGAGATACTAATCCAAAGGTAGGTTTTAAACCAACCACTCCGCAAAAAGCAGCTGGCATACGGATGGAACCCCCAGTATCAGTTCCTAACGAAACCTGGCACATTCCCGCTTGAACAGCCACTGCAGAACCACCTGAACTTCCACCAGCCACATAGGCCTGATTCGCAAAATTCAATACAGGTCCATAAGCTGAGTTCTCATTCGTACTTCCCATCCCAAACTCGTCACAGTTTTGGCGACCAATAATAATCGCATCTTCGTCTAGTAAACGCTGTACTGCCGTTGCTGAAAAAGTCGATTTAAACGTATCTAGAATTTTACTTCCGGCATACGAATGATGCCCTTCATAACAAAGTAAGTCTTTAATACCCACCACTAAGCCCGCTAATTTCCCAGCAGTTCCTGCTTTGATTTTTTCATCAACTTGGACTGCTTTCAGGATCGCTTCCTCCTCATACACCTCTAAAAAAGCATTCAAGGAATGATTATAGGCTTGAATTTGGGCTAAATGTTGTGCGACTATGGTAGAAACTGAAAGCTCACCCGCTAGCAATTTCTCCCTAATTTTCGCATAAGGTTGACTCGTAAAACTCATTAAAAAGGGAATCTGTATAAAACACAAAAGCATAGTTGAATTACTCCAACTATGCAGCTTTAAGGGATAAGTGAGACTTATTCTTTCGTATCGTCTAACTCTTTATTGATCTGATCTTTCACATCATTCTTCGCATTTTGAAACTCACGAATACCTTTGCCTAGCCCCTTCATTAATTCAGGTAGTTTTTTACCACCAAAAAATAATAAAATCAAAAGGCCGATTAATAACATTTCGCCACCACCTAGGCTATTTAAAAATAATAATATGCTTGCAGTCATCATATCTGTTTTGTCTAAATTTTCGTAAATATATTTAAAAAAGGTTAATTATTCGTGAATTTAAAGATGTTTTTCAAACTCATCCAACTCATCTTTTATCGCCTTCCCTACCCAAACGACAATAGCTAAATCATCCGCAAAACCCACTAATGGTAAAAAGTCTGGAATGAAGTCAAAGGGCATCACAAAATAGAGCAAAGCTGCCGTTATTTTAACTAACGTCACCAGAGGTAATTTCGTATACGTTCCTTGGACATAGCCTTTAATTAATTCACTAAAGAGTACAATGTAACGATTTAATAACTTAACTACAGTTAAATTACTGCTAGCAGCAGTCTCTTGAACTTTCTTCAATGCCCCCTTCAACAAAGTCAGAAGCCCTAATTTGTTTTGAGAAAAAAGCACTTCACTTTTTTCCATCGCTTCCTTAAAAAAGCGGGAATCCACGATACGCTTCACCCAGGTGCTTGATTGCGACATAATAATTTCGATTAATGCTTAAATATAATAAAATCATTTAAGGATTTGTCGTATTTTTGTATCGTTTTTTGAATCAGTTGAACCCAAAATTATAACAATGAAAATCACAGTAGTAGGAGCAGGTGCTGTAGGAGCAACTTGTGCTGACAACATTGCCAGAAAAGAATTGGCAGATGAATTAGTTTTATTAGATATCAAGGAAGGTATTGCAGAAGGTAAAACATTAGATATGTATCAAACAGCTAGTTTGTTAGGTTTTGATACAACGTTAATCGGTTCGACTAATGATTACACGAAGACAGCAAATTCTGATGTCGTTGTGATTACTTCAGGACTTCCACGAAAACCAGGTATGACTCGTGAAGAGTTAATCGGAGTAAATGCGGGAATCGTGAAAAGTGTAGTAGAAAACATTTTAAAGTATTCTAAAAACCCGATCATCGTGATCATCTCTAACCCGATGGACACAATGACATATTTAGCGAAGTCAGTAGCTGGTTTAGACAAGCACCGCATCACTGGTATGGGTGGTACCTTAGACTCTGCTCGCTTCAAGTGCTATTTAGCAAAAGCGATGGATGTATCCATTAATGATATTTCAGGAACAGTTATCGGTGGTCACGGTGATACAACGATGATCCCATTAAAACGTTTAGCTACGTATAATGGTGTTCCAGTTTCTCAATTCTTAGATGATTCTACTTTAGATAAAGTAGTAGCTGATACGATGGTAGGTGGAGCAACACTTACAGGCTTATTAGGAACTTCTGCCTGGTACGCACCAGGTGCTGCAGGAGCTGCTTTAGTAGAAGCAATCGTACGCGATGAGAAGAAAATCATGGCATGTTGCGTATCTCTTGATGGAGAATATGGCCAAAAAGATATCTGCTTAGGCGTTCCTGTCGTTTTAGGCAAGAATGGTTGGGAGAAAATCGTTGACTATAAGTTAACTGCTGATGAGCAAGCTGCATTCAACAAGTCAGCTGACGCAGTACGTAATATGAACTCCGTTTTAGATACTTTATCGCTGTAATTTTACAGGGTTAAAATTAAAAGCCTCTCCTATTAGTTTAGGGGAGGCTTTTTAGTATTCTGTGGACAGTCGTCAGTGGACGGTAGTCAGTGGACAGTCGTCAGTGGACGGTAGTCAGTGGACAGTCGTCAGTGGTCAGTTGACAGTAGTCGGTGCTTTACTTCGAACGGATTGCAATTACCGGATCCATCTTTGCCGCTACCCAAGCTGGAATGATCCCAGAAAGAATACCGATAAAACTGGAGATAAATAATCCTGTCACGATATTCTTCATCGAAAGAACTAATGGTAAGGCATCCTGCGGAATCAGGGTTAATAAGACAACTAATCCAATGCCGACTAATCCCCCAATCAAACTCAAAAACACCGCCTCGAATAAGAATTGAAATAAGATGAAATAATTCTTGGCCCCTAAGGACTTCTGAATTCCAATAATGTTTGTTCTCTCCTTTACCGAAACGAACATAATATTCGCGATTCCAAAACCTCCCACTAAAAGTGAGAATCCAGCAATCAAAGCTCCTGCAATGTTTAGTGCCGCAAAAATGCCATCAAAAAACTGATTTAAACCGTCTAAACGGTTCACAGCAAAATTTGCCTCTTGTTTAGGCTTAATAGAACGTAATGAACGCATTAAACCCGTTACCTCCCCTTCTAATTCCTCTTGTCCGATATCGTCATCCATCGCTTTAATTGCTATATCTGGTGCAGGCTTATCTTTTTGAAATACAGCGGAGAAGGTTGAATAAGGAATAAATACCTTTTCGTCAGGCGTTCCACCAAAACTTAACATGTCATTTCCCTTCTTTTCAATAATTCCAATTACCTGGAATTTGATCCCATTTAATTTGATTTGATCTCCTACAATAGCCTGGAGATTTTCTGAGACTTTGGAACCAATAATCACCACATTTAAGGCATTTTCTGATTCAATAGGCAAGAAATAACGACCTAATTGAATAGGCACACTCGTAATTTGATTATAATCATAACTAGCCCCAGTCATATTAACATCCATACTAGAGCTCCCTCTAGTGGCTGAAGCGGAACGACCATTGTCAATAATGGCAATTGCTTTAGCTGATTTTAAATTGTCTTTCAAGAACTGAAATTCGCTGTATTTCATCTCAGGACGGTTCAAATACTTCCACCAAGGATAGTTATTCTGCATCAACCAAGGCCATTTACCCACGTATAATACACCTGAACCCGCGAAAGAATCAATCTCCGAACGAATGTTTTTATTTAGAGAATCTACAGCCGTGAATACAGCGACAATAGCAAAAATACCCACACTCACCCCTAAAAGGGATAAAGTCGTACGCATGATGTTCGAGCGCAATGCCTGGTAGGCAAAAATCAAACTCTCGTAAACTTGAATTAAAAACTTCATATGATTCGGATCGAATTCAAATTTAGAAAATTAATCACAAGAAAACGGTGAACTTTTATGAACAGAGCTTATAAACTTTGAATGGCAATATGAAGGTAAGATTGGATTTCGTAAATTCACTTTCCATTTAGGAATTATGAGCTGGAGTAATTACGAGGTACGTTTATTAAAAGACCATTTTGAGGGTCAATTGTTTTTTGACGAGAGTCAATCAGCAAGAATAGCGAAGCGTATCTATGCGACCGATGCCTCGGTTTATCAAGTAAAACCAGCCGCAGTGGCGATTCCCGCCACTTCGAAAGACATCAAACGTCTGATTCAATTCGCCATACAAGCAAAGACTGGCTTAATTCCTAGAGGAGCCGGAACTTCCTTGGCTGGACAAGTAGTGGGCGATGGAATTGTGATGGAAATTTCATCCGCTCTAGGCAAAGTCATATCGCTTAATAAGAAAGAGAAAAGCGTTTGGATTGAACCAGGTATTGTTAGAGATGATTTAAATAAGCATTTAGCAAGTGCTGACTTGTTTTTTGGTCCAGAAACATCAACAGCGAACCGCGCCTTATTAGGCGGAATGTTAGGAAATAATAGCTGTGGATTGCATAGTATTGTTTGGGGAAATGTACGGGATCATATTTTAGAAACACGGGCCTTTTTATCTGATGGAACGGAGATTCATACGCATCCATTAACTCGGGAGGAATTTTACCACAAAACCACCTTACAGAATTTAGAAGGCAAAATCTATCGGGAAATTCACCGTATGTTGAACAATCCCGAGATCCAGAATTTAATAAAAGATCGATTTCCTAAGAAATCGATCAAACGTAGAAATACGGGTTATGCATTGGATGCTTTGTTGGATATGCAACCCTTCTCTCCTGATGGTGAGCCGTTTAACCTATCTAAGTTAATCGCGGGTTCGGAAGGAACTTTGGCCGTCGTTCATTCGATGAAGCTGAATTTATTAGATCTACCTCAGCCGGAGGTAGCGCTAATTTGTATTCATTGCCACACTTTGCAAGAGTCTTTACAGGCGAATATCACAGCCTTACAACATCCCATATTAGCTTCAGAATTAGTGGATGATTACATTTTGTCTTTCACGGAGGGGCACCCTAATTTTGAGAAAGATCGCGGATTTATTGAAGGAAAACCGGCAGCCATCTTGATGGTGGAAATGCGGGCTGATTCCCGAGAAGAACTTGACAGAAACGTATCTAATTTAATTCAGGATCTGAATAATGCGAATCAAGGATACGCTTTCCCTATTTTATGGGGCATTGATATTGCCAAAGGTTGGGACATCAGAAAGGCCGGATTAGGCTTAATCCGAAACCTCGAAGGTGATACGCAACCCGTCAATTTAATTGAAGATTGTGCCGTGGATCCTGCAGATTTACCCGCATACGTGGCAGAAATACAAGAATTACTAGCTCGTCACGAAACGAAAGCTGCCTACTACGCGCATGCAGGAGCGGGAGAATTGCATATTGAGCCCTTTATCAATTTGAAAAGTCCGGAAGGAATCAAATTATTTAGGAGCATTTTGGCTGAAACAGTTGAAATACTTAAGAAATACAAAGGATCTTTAAGTGGCGAACATGGAGACGGTCGTTTACGTGGTGAATTTATTCCCGAATTAATGGGAAAAGAAATTTATGCCTTGTTTAAAGAGATTAAGCATGTTTTTGACCCTCATCAGGTCTTTAATCCAGGTAAAATAACGGACAGTCCAGCGATGGATACTGCTTTCCGTTTTACTAATCAAAAAGCGACAGAACCTAGCTATTTCTTTGATTATGGCGTTTTGCGAAATCCATTGGGACTAGCCGAAAAATGCTCTGGGTCAGGGGATTGCAAGAAAACAGCTTTAAGCGGAGGGACGATGTGTCCGAGTTACATGGCCACTTTGCAGGAAAAAGATTCCACCAGAGCGAGAGCCAATATGCTGCGACAGTTGTTGAGTTCTCCGGCAGAAGAGACCTTTTCGAACCCTGATTTACATGAGATTCTAGATTTATGTTTGTCTTGTAAAGGCTGTCAAACAGAATGTCCATCCGGTGTGGATATGGGTAAACTAAAGGCAGAAACGCTGCAGCAGTCTTATTTGAAATCGGGAGTTCCCTTGCGCACTCAACTGATTGGCAACTTCCCTACCCTACAACGCTATGCTAGTTATGTAGCTCCCTTGTATAATTTTCTGGTTGAATTCCCCTTGACTGCTTCTTTAATTAAAGTCGCCATGGGATTTGCCATAGAGCGTAGTCTGCCTGCTGTTCAATTCACTAGTTTAGAAACCTGGTTCAAGCGTTATACCAAGAAAAATCCACAGCAGGGCTTAAAGAACGGCCTAGTGTATCTATTTGCTGATGAATTTACTAATCACAATGAGGTTCCTTTAGGTCAAAAAACAATCAAATTATTGAATCGCTTGGGCTATGGAGTGGAGATTCCGACGGGTATCATCTCTGGTCGCAGTTTTATTTCCAAAGGAATGCTAGTCGAAGCCAAGGCTTTGGCAAATTCCAATATAGAAAAACTGCAAGCACTCATATCTACTGACCACCCCCTAATCGGTATAGAACCGAGTGCCTTATTAACCTTTAGAGATGAAATTCCTGCCTTAGTCGATGCAAATAAACGAGCACAAGCTGAGGCCTTAAAACCTAATTGCCTACTCATAGATGAGTTTATCGCCCGTGAATTTAAAGCAGGTAAAATTAGCATAGATGACTTCCATGGCAAACAACAGAAGATTCTGTTACATGGACATTGTCATCAAAAATCCATCGCCGGTTTAACAGCCACACGCATCGCATTAAGTATTCCTTCCCAATATGAAGTAGAGCTTTTACCTACAGGATGTTGCGGAATGGCGGGATCTTTTGGCTATGAAAAGAAGCACTATAAATTATCTCAGCAAATCGCTAACCTCGTTTTGTTCCCCCGTTTATTAAATAAACCCATTAAAAGCATCATTGCCAGCAACGGAACCTCTTGCCGTCATCAAATCAAGGATGGCATAGAACAAGAAGGACTACACACGGCAGAAATTCTATATAACGCCCTAAAATGATCCAATACAACTTATCCTTATTTTTTGAGCCCACAATTCACGAATCCGCTATCCGTGCCTTGAAGACGGTCATTATGCCTGAAATCGAAAAACAGACCTTTGTTGATCAAATTTTCTTGTTTGAAATCAGCTCCCATCAAGAACCAGATTCTGTTGGTTATTCCCTGCAATGCTGGCTTCCCACCTTCGAGGAATCACATCCAGAATTCATTGAGGGGATTGTTTCAGGTTTTTTCCAAAAGGAATTCGCGAATCAGTTTGTGTATTTTCCGAGTCAGTTGAAGAGAGTCGATAGTCACTAGTCGATAGTCACTAGTCACTAGTCGTCGCTTCGCAACTTAGTCGTCCTGCGGACTTAGTCACAAAAATCATTTCACGAAGCCATCGCCGGAGGCGATTCCTACTTTGTTCTTTGTACTTTTTGCTTTGTACTTTAAAGAGCCCAATCAATCCCCTCCTGCCCACTGCGCACCAGATATTCATTGATTTTCGAAAAAGGTTTCGTCCCAAAGAATCCGCCTCGATTCGCTGATAAGGGAGATGGATGTGCCGCCTGAATGATGAAATGCTTTTGAGCATCAATGTGCTTAGCTAGCTTTTGGGCATAAGCACCCCACAGAACAAAGACCACGGATTCTTTCTGTTGACTTAGCAGACTAATCACTTCTTCTGTAAACTGTTCCCAACCTCGCTTCGCATGTGAACCCGGTTCTCCAGAACGGACGGTTAACACGCTATTCAAAAGTAAAACACCCTGATCTGCCCAAGAACTTAAATCACCCGAATACCGAATCACTTTCAGATCAACATACAATTCCTTGTAAATATTTTTTAACGAGGGAGGCAAAGGGAAGTTTGCGGGAACAGAAAACGATAAACCTTGTGCTTGTCCCTCTCCATGGTAGGGATCCTGGCCTATAATAACGACTTTGGTTTGCTGAAAGGAACAACGGTGAAAAGCGGAGAAGACTTGATGGATGGGTGGAAAAATATCCTTTTGGCCATATTCTAGCATTAGAAAAGAACATAACTCGGAAAAATAAGGAGATGTCAAAGATGAATTCAACACCTTTTTCCACTCATTATTCAAAGAATCAGCTAATTTTACTTTCAGATTACTCATTAGACCTTTATAGGATGACAGAAGCTTTTTCAAATGGATTTATAATTTCAGTAGACACCACACATCTACCAGAAATGGAATTAAATCCTCCTTACAAACACTTTTTCTCCTACCAAATTACAATCAAAAACTTGAGTAACCAACCAGGACAGCTTGTGAGTCGTTTTTGGGAAATTGTAGATGGTATTGGTTCTAAAGAAACGGTGAATGGTTTAGGTGTGGTGGGACAGCAACCGATCATTGAACCCGGCAATTCATTTACCTACACTTCTGGTTGTCCATTGATATCCTCCATTGGTAAAATGAGCGGACATTATGTATTCCTGAATTTAGAAAATCAGGCTACTTTTAAAGTAGACATCCCTCCTTTTGAGCTTATTCCTGCTTACCACCTGAATTAATGAATCGGCTTCAATTTTATTTTAAGGCTCAAACAGCGCATGGATTACATTCACCCTCCATCTATGCCTTGTATTGTGAACTTTTGAATCCATTCCTTCATGGTCAATTAACTTATGAGCAATTAGTTGAGGAATTGCAAAATAGCAGTTCAGATGTAACTGTCATAGAAATGACTTCGGAATTTGATCCAACACAGATTTCGCAAAACACCATCATACTAATCCAGAAACCTTATAAAAACGAAGCTTTTTGGAATTCCCTTAAGTCACATCCAGCTGTTATTCAAACCGTAGACCTATTTGATTTAGGACTCGTTTTTTTCAAACCCATTTGTCCGAAACAAAATTTTTACCTTCGTAAAATGTAACAAAAAAGGGGCTCAAATTGAGCCCCTTTTGATTATTTGTCTGCTTTCGCAATATCGACATTTACTCGTTTGCCCTTAATTTGAGCTCCCGCCATTTTGTCTAATACCACATTCGCATATTCTTTCGGTACGTCCACAAACGTGTGTTTGTTCTCGATTTGAATTTGGCCTAAAACGTTTCCTGGAATTCCAGATTCTCCAGCGAATGCTCCTACGATGTTAGAAGGAGATATTTTCTCGTTGAATCCGATATTCACTACTAAACGCACCATATTTTCGTCAGAACGGTAAGGTTTGCCTTCGCGATCCATACGAGGACCACGAGGAGCCGAATTACGGTCACCGCCTCTTTCGAAACGACCTCCACGGTCTCCTCCACGATCTCCACCTCTTTCGAAACGGCCAGCACCACGGCGATCTCCGCCACGGTCTCCACCACCCCAACGATCACCGCCGCCGCCTCTTTCGAAGCGACCACCGCCACCGCGTTCATCACGACCATATTTGCGTGAGCTACGTTCCATATCGCCTTCGAGATTCTCATCACCGAATTCGTTTTTCACGACACCCATGTTCATCTTAACTAATGCAGCCACAACTTGCTCCACAGTGAATCCAGCATGTTGGAAATTAGGCAAAGCATCATCAAACAATTCTAAACCGCCTTCAGCGATCGTAGCAGCTACCCGATCGATAAACATTCCCTTTTTAACCCCCACTACGTCAGAGAAAGTAGGAATCACGCCTTTATCAATTTTTACTTTCGTATAATTCATGATATCACGCAAACGATTGCGCTCAGCACCTACCACTAAAGTAAACGCCTTACCAGACTTACCAGCACGACCTGTACGACCGATACGGTGTACATAATATTCTTCATCTAATGGAATGTCGTAATTAATTACGGCATCTACGTTATCTACGTCTAAACCACGAGCTGCCACATCCGTCGCAACCAAGAAACTCACATTTCCACCACGGAAACGATTCATTACTTGCGTACGTTGTGATTGACGTAAGTCACCGTGTAAGCCTTCCGCTGCATAACCACGCAACATCAATTCTTCTACTACTTCGTCTACACGTTTCTTTTGGTTACAGAAAATCAAAACCAATTTTAAGGAATAGAAGTCGATCAAACGTGTTGTCACTTCCATTTTCGCACGACCTTTCACATCATAGTATAATTGCTCGATGTTCACGTTCGTGATCTCATTCTTCACCACTTTAACTAATTTAGGATTAGTCAAATAACGGTTCGTCAAGGCCATAATAGGCTTAGACATCGTTGCTGAGAACAAGACTGTTTGACGTTCATTTGGAATTTCTTCCAAAATGCTTTCGATATCCTCACGGAATCCCATATCTAACATCTCATCTGCCTCATCCAAAACGATCATCGATGCTTGATTTAATTTCAATGCACGACGCTCGATTAAGTCAATAACACGACCTGGAGTACCCACTACGATGTTTGCCCCTGCTTTCAAGGACTTAATTTGACGATCGATGGAATCTCCACCATATACCGTCGTCACCCAAACCCCTTTTGTGTATTTAGACAACTTCTTCATTTCCTCAGAAACTTGAACCGCTAATTCACGCGTAGGACATAAGATGATTGCTTGAACATACTTCTCAAAAGGAACAATATGCTCAATCATCGGAATACCGAAGGCTGCTGTTTTACCAGTACCTGTCTGCGCTTGACCGATGACATCACGACCTTCCATTACGAAAGGAATTGCTTCTGATTGGATGGGAGAAGCAAACTCAAAGCCCATTTCTTTTACTGCTTCTTGGATTCCTTCCGACAATGGAAGCGAATCGAAGCGAATTTTTTCACTCATTTGATATATTTAATTACGATGCCCGAACACATCCGTAATTTAACTCCTGCCGATAGCCTTTGAAAAAAGGAAAAAAGAGAGTTCCTGCGGATGTATTTAATAAACAAAGCACAAAAGTACCCCTTATTAAATTAGAATGCAATAAAATTGTACTATTTTAATGAAGAACGCTTCTTAAAGCTGAAAATGATTTCATTATTCGAGGAATTAGGCAAAGTAGCGACTGTAATTCTTTTAGGATTCAAGCCCTCACCTACTAATCGATTCTTTAACACATATGCATGTTCCCTCGCTGTTGCAGGCCCTTTTTCGGAAGAAACTTGGACTTGAACATCCACCTCCTTGAACTTAGTTAAACCAGATGCTATTTGCTTAAATAGATAGGTTTTAGGAGTAGATAATAATTCAGTTTTATCTGAAAACTCGAGCTCAGTACACGCTAAATCAAGTGGAGTAACGACAGTTGAATCGGACACATACGCATGAAAAGCCACAATAATTGATTCTTTGGGAACCTGAAATGGCTTTCCTTCCGGCCAAACTAAAGTAGTAAGCGAATCATTCGTAGCTCTAGATGAATCTAATGCCACCTTCGTTAAACTATCATTTAACTTAGCTAAACTGTCAATGGGAATGATTTCACTCGTCTCTTCTTTATCGATTGGCGCCTCTTCACTAGTGCGATTAACAAAAAATAAAATCAAAGCAACAATAATTGCACCTGCAACAAGGCTAATTAAAAAGATCGAGTAATTACGTTTAGTCTTATCATCTGAAGGCGAAAAAGGCTCATCATAAACAACCGAATCCCCTTTAAGCACATCCTTCAACACCAAAATATCAATTAAAGCTACCTGAATTTTCGGAGGCGCTAAGGCATAAAAATCATTCTTTGTCGGTTGATAATATTCCCCGAAGGATTTAAAATCCCGTAAAGCATCGTAATCATACTCTTTCAAGCGAAAACCATACAACGCATAACTCAAGGTTAAACCTTTAATAATCGTTGAACTCTTAGCGCCCAATTGCCCACCTAATAAAGTAGCAATGGCACTTTTCTTATCAGGCAATAAAATGCCCATCATTCCTTCGCCAAAACGATACAAAGATTCATAATCAGGCATTCCTTTTCCTGAACTTAACAACTTCGCTACCTCCTCTTGTGGAGCAGATTTAGCGAGCATAAAATTGTAGAGCGCATTGAAACGGATTCTATTTCGAAATAATTTGAGTGCACTACCTAATACAACCGCTTCAAAAGCTGGAATCAAGTCCAGTACTTTTTCTTGCTTCTCCGTGCACAAATCTGCTAATCGCTTAGCAAAAAACGTTTTTTCTTCCGGTGTTATTAATGCAAATACTTGGCTCATAAGGATTATTTCTAGCCCAAAATTACCTTATTTTTTTTATTTGCTTACCTTTGTAAGATGAAAAAGGTGTTATTTATTGATAGAGATGGTACTTTAATTGAAGAACCAAAAATTGACCAGCAAGTTGATAGCTTCGAAAAGCTCGCTTTCTTACCTGGGGTCATCTCTAATCTAAAGAAAATCACTACCATCACCGATTATGAATTGGTCATGGTAACGAATCAAGACGGTCTTGGAACTGAATCATTTCCAGAGGACACCTTTTGGCCAGTTCATCAAAAAATGTTGGACATCTTTGCTTCTGAGGGCATTATCTTCGAGCAAATTCATATCGATCGCAGCTTTCAACACGAAAACAAGCCTACTCGCAAGCCAGGCATAGGCATGTTAGGGGAATACTTCACGAATGACTACGACCTAGCTAACTCTTTCGTACTCGGCGATCGCTTAACTGATATTGAATTAGCGAAAAATTTAGGCGCCAAAGGAATATTTATCGGCGACTTGGAGATACCCGCTGAATTAAGTGCCTATACAGCTTTGCAATGTCAACATTGGAATGAAATACACGAATTCTTCCTCTTACCAGATAGACGCGTTATTCATGAACGCAATACACATGAGACGAAAATTTCTATCGATTTAAATTTAGATGGAAAAGGGATAGCTAAGAACGAAACAGGCTTAGGCTTCTTCGATCACATGTTAGACCAAATCGCGAAACATGGAAATCTTGATCTTTCTGTCAAAGTGGCTGGCGATTTACATATCGATGAGCATCACACAATAGAGGATACGGGCATTGCCTTAGGGGAAGCATTTGCCTTAGCTTTGGGAAATAAAAAAGGAATTGAACGCTACGGCTTTTTATTACCCATGGATGATTGTTTAGCACAAGTAGCTATCGACTTTTCTGGCCGCAATTGGCTGGTTTGGGAAGCCACATTTAAACGGGAGATGATTGGCGAAATGCCGACTGAAATGTTCTTTCACTTTTTCAAATCCTTCTCAGATGGAGCTAGGTGTAATTTAAATATTCAAGCTACGGGAGAAAATGAGCACCATA
Source organism: Cytophagaceae bacterium (assembly GCA_027491195.1). Lineage (GTDB taxonomy): Bacteria > Bacteroidota > Bacteroidia > Cytophagales > Spirosomataceae > Aquirufa > Aquirufa novilacunae. The sequence continues at coordinate 149,844 of JAIXWQ010000011.1, forward strand.
AGATAGAGGCGATCTTCAAAGGTTTCGCCAAGGCGATAAAAATTGCAGTAAACAGAGATCGAAAAAATTTAGATTCTTTGCCAAGCACCAAAGGACTTCTTTAAAATAATTCGTAAATTTGAATCATTAAACAACAATACAATGGGATATTCAGGAGCAGCGTTTTTTATCATCTTATTCGCAATTTCAATTGTAGTAGGTGCTAAACTTCAAAAAATCTATAAAGAGAGAGGGAAATAATCCTCTCTCTTTTAGTTTAGTTTCCCATTATCAGCAAAGCTGTAAAAAGTGGATGCCCCCACGATGAGGTGATCTACCACGTCGATATCGAATAACCTTCCCGCTTCCATCACCTGCTTCGTTAATTCAATATCTGAATTACTAGGCCACATCTGGTCACTTGGATGATTGTGAGCTAAAATAATGGAGGACGTTAAACGCTCCAAAGCAGATTTGAATAAAAGGCGAATATCTACCGTCGTTCCGGAAACTCCTCCGATACTTAACTTTTCTGCTAATACAACCGAGGACGCACGATTAAGATGAAATACCCAAAACTCTTCTCGAATCAAATCGGCTAAATAAGGTTTAATAACCTCATACGCATCGACTGAATTACGAACCACGAATTTAGAGCTAGACTCATATATCTGCCTTCTTCGTCCTAATTCAAGCGATGCGACTAGCAGAGCCGCCTTTGCCGTGCCTATTCCTGGTAATTTCTTAAAATCAAATACATTATATCGAGCCAAAACACTCAGATCTCCACTAACCGAATTAAGAAGTTTATTCGCTAACTCTTCTGCTGAGTGATTCGCAAAACCTGAACTAATGAGGAGGGTCAGTATTTCGACCAATGTTAATTCCGCAGCTCCTAGACGAGCTAATTTCTCCCGAGGTAAATCTTCCTTTTTGACCATTTTCATGTCTGAAAGGTAGACCTTATAAACGAATAAACCCCTCTTGTGGAGGGGTTTATCACTATCTTGATTATCTAAAATTAAGCAGCTACTTTGTTCACTAACTTAGCTAATTTAGATTTTTGATTTGCAGCTTTATTCTTGTGGATGATGTTCTTCTTAGCCAATTTATCTAAAGAAGATGAAACTTGCTTGTAAAGCTCGATCACCACTGATTTATCAGTCGTCAATCTCAATTTCTTGATTAATGTACGAGTTGATTTGTGTTGGTAACGGTTACGTAAACGCTTTGCTTCGTTAGAACGGATACGCTTTAGTGCTGATTTATGATTTGCCATCTGTTAAATAAAATTCTCTTTTTACAAAATTGAAATGCAAAAGTAAGTAATATGAACATAAGTAGCAAGACTATCCTTAAAATTTTATTATTCTTCTGTATGGCTTCAGAAGTACATGCGAAGACAACCTGGGGATTTTTTGGACATCGGAAGATTAATTTACTCGCTATTTACACCCTCCCTCCCGCTTTACATCTATTCTACCGAAGGCATCAAAAGGAATTACAAGAATTGGCCGTTTTGCCAGATGCGAGGCGGTATATCTTGGATGAGGAAGCTGCGCGGCATTATATTGATCTAGATATCTATGATCTGAACAAAGTGAGTTTTAGCACCTGGGAGCAAATGTTGCGTAGAACGTCTGAGGATTCATTACGCAAGCATGGCATCGTTCCTTGGCATATTCCTATCGTATACCAGCGTCTAGTGAATGCCTTTATAAAAAAGGATAGCCTGCAAATTATCAAGTTATCTGCAGAACTAGGACATTACGTAGCGGATGCGCATGTTCCTTTACATACGAGTTCGAATTATGACGGCCAAAAAACAGGACAAAGTGGCCTGCATAGTTTTTGGGAATCCCGTATTCCTGAACTTCTAGGCAATAAATTAGATCAATTTAGCGGCCCCGCGACCCACATTTCGAATGTGCAACAAATGAGCTGGACTTGGGTGTTAGCTTCTCATAGAGAATTACCCCATTTGTTTACCATGGCCAGCAAAATTAGTCAGTCGTTGAAAGAAGCGGAAAAATATAGTTTCGAACAAAAAGGTACCACCTTAATTAAAACACCAAGCCTAAAATATAGTCTAGCTTACCACAAAGCCTTAAATAAACAAATAGAATCTAGGTTTATGGCCTCTGTTCAACATGTGGGTGACCTCTGGTATTCTGCTTGGTTAACGGCAGGCGAACCATCTTTCGAATAAATTTTGCAATTTTGCAAAATGAACACCAACCCATTTATTCAATTAAAACCAGGAAAAGATGCACCCGTTAAGCGCTTTCATCCCTGGGTATTCTCCGGAGCAATTGCGAAACAAAGTCCACAACTGCAAGACGGTGATTGGGTTAATGTCTATAGTTCACGTGAAGAATTCCTTGGAACAGGCCATTTTCATAATGGAAGTATCGCCGTAAAAATCATCTCCTTTCAAGCCATTGAATCGAAGCAAGCTTTTTGGGAGAATCGCATCCAAAACGCATGGGATCTACGTGCCTTATTACCTTTGGAAAAAACCAATGCCTTCCGTTTAATACACGGTGAAGGGGATGGTTGCCCCGGATTAATCATGGATTTATACAAGGATGTGCTTGTCTTTCAAGCCCATACGATAGGAATGCACCGCGACCGAGATGAAATCGTGGAAGCCGTAAAAAAGGTATTAGGTAAGAAGATCAAGGCGATCTACGATAAAAGTAGAGAAACATTACCGACCGAATATGCACAGAATTGCACAAATGACTTCGTATTTGGCGAGGTAGCGGTTCCATATAAGGTCCAAGAGAATGGAATTTCATTTTCGATCAACTGGATTACAGGACAGAAAACGGGCTTCTTTATTGACCAGCGTGAAAACAGAGCCCTGTTAGCAAAATACGCTAAAGGGAAATCCGTCCTCAACACGTTCTGTTATTCAGGTGGTTTCTCACTTTATGCCTTAGAGGCTGGTGCAGCGTCTGTTATTTCATTGGATGCTTCGGCCAAAGCCATTGATTTAGTCAACGCCAATATTGCTTTAAATAAAATGCAAGACTTGCAGCATGAAGCTATTGTGGGTGAAACCCTACCCTATTTAAAGGCTAATGAAGATGAATTTGATATTATCGTATTAGATCCACCGGCCTTCGCTAAATCAATGAACGCTAAGCACAAGGCTTTACAAGGATATCAAAAGATCAATGAATTAGCGTTACGTAAAATCAAGAAGAATGGGCTCTTGTTTACCTATTCTTGCTCACAAGTTATTACGAGAGATCTATTCTACAATATGCTTGTTGCCGCTGGAATTGCGGTAGGACGCGAAATTCAAGTGATTCATCAGATGACACAGTCGCCTGATCATCCGATTAACTTGTTCCATCCAGAAAGCAATTATCTGAAAGGATTCGTTTTAAAAGTATTATAAACAAAAAAGGCAGCCCGAGAGCTGCCTTTTTTCATATTCCACAAAACTTAGTCCACAAAACGGAACAATCGGTTCCAGCGGATAATCTTCCAAAACTCTGACGAGAATAAGCTTTTGTTTGAATCAATCGACATCCAGACAAAGAACGCTTTTCCTACGATGTGGTCCGAAGGCACAAAACCCCAAAAGCGTGAATCAGCCGAATTATGGCGGTTATCACCCATCATAAAATAATAATCTTGTTTGAACGTATACGATGTTATTGCTTTCCCTTCCACCGTAATTAGGTAGCCAGCAATCTTCACGTCTTTATTACCTTCGTATTTCTGAATGGCTTCCCCATAAAGGGCCACATTAGCCGGTGTCATCGGAACCGTTAAACCCTTAGCAGGCACTTTTAACGGACCATAAAAATCACGATTCCACTTAAATAAGGTGGTATCATGTGGGAAAATATCTACAAAAGTGACTCCTTTAGGATCTTTAAAAAGATCCTTATCAAAGGTTTTAGGAAAAGCTAAGGCTTGAATTTCATCCACCATCGCCTTTGACGTATTCATTTTATAGCCCCAAAGCACATTCTGCGAATCTGGTTCCGCTAAAGGCAACCAATCCGCTGAATCATAACTAGCGTCTGGGGAATTGCGAATGCCATATTCTTCAAAGAATTTTTCATCCAAATTCTCTTTCGTCTTCATGAAAACCGGATGCTGCATGCGAACCGGATTCTCCATGGCCTTGCCATTCACAATCACTTGTTGATCGCGCACCTCTAATACATCCCCAGGAGTCGCTACACAGCGCTTAACATAGAAAGTACGCAAATCTACCGGTGCATCCCCATCCTCTTCAAAATTAGGCACATTAAATACAACCGCATCCCCTTGCTTCACAGAAGAGAATCCAGGAAGGCGATAAATAGGCAAATCCAACCAGCTTAAATAAGAAGGGATATTCGTAAACCAAATCTTTTGATGCGTTAATGGCAACTGTAAAGGCGTCTTGGGCGTACGAACACCATAGTGAAGTTTACTCACAAATAGAAAATCACCTACCATGAGGGAACCTTCCATAGATGGAGTAGGAATCGTATAGGCTTCAAAAACAAAGAAGCGAATTAACGTGGCTGCCACTACAGCAAAAGCCACAGAATCTAACCACTCTCTGAAAGCTGATTTTTGTTTTTTAGGTGTTTCTTTCGTCTCCTTCATCTTATTTTAACATATCGTCCATTCCTAGGACTCCTTTTTTATCTTTAACCCACTCAGCTGCAATGACGGCACCTAAGGCAAAACCCTCCCGGCTAAATGCCTCATGAGTGATTTCGATTTGATCTACTTTGGAAATATATTTTACCGTATGCGTTCCAGGAATAATCGACTCCCGTTGTGACCAAATAGCCACCTCATTCGCAGCTGGAATTTCATTATTCACCCATTTGTCTTTTGCAGGATAGGCATCAATAATGCCCTCAGCAATCGTAATGGCCGTTCCGCTCGGCGAATCTTTCTTTTCTAAATGATGAATTTCATTGGTGTAAATATCGTATTCCTTTTGTGGCGACATTAACTGAGCTAACATCTTATTCAAACGAAAGAACAAGTTTACACCGATCGAATAGTTAGAAGCATAAAAGAACGTGGAATTCTTTGCTTTAGTCAAAGCCTCAACCTCTGCCTTCTTCTCTAACCAACCCGTCGTTCCACAAACCACTGGGATCTGCTTATTTATACACGTCAAAATATTCGCATATGCCGAAGCTGGATTCGAAAACTCAATAGCCACATCCACATCTGAAGCGCTTAAAGACTGCAAATCTGCTTGATTATCGACATCTATCTTGGCTACAACCTGATGGCCACGACCTAACGCTAAACGCTCGATCTCTTTGCCCATTTTACCGTAACCGATTAATACTATTTTCATCTTTATTTAAAATTAAATGTTAAGGTGAGGCCGGATACCAAACTTTGGGAAAAAGGCTGGTAATCAACCGTAGGCTTCACTTTAAGACTGATATCATCCGACACATCAAATGTTTTCAAATGCGCACTCACATTCGCGTCCACCACATTCAAGGTCCAGGCTAACACCATACCAATGTAGGTATAATCCCTATTTCTGCGATAACCATCCGTTAAACGCTTCAACTGATTTACATCTAAATCACGAATTGTCCCATCCTCATAAGGTACCGCCACCGTGGTGGGAGGTTTATAGGTAGGATCATCCGGATGAAGAGAAACCTGGTAATAATACCCTCTGTACTTTGAATAGCGAACATCATTCCAGTTCGCAATCATTCCCAAAGAAACAAAGGCTCCCGCCACTAAAGGTAACTTCCAATATTGTCGATTGTACAATTGTCCCCAACCTGGAATCATTAAAGACTTAAGCGTTGCTTGTCGAGGAATGATTTTATACGGTTTAACTACCGGTTTCAATTGTACCGTATCCTTCACATCCTTTGCGTGTAGGCCTATCGGCAAAAGCAAAACTAACAGGAAGTACCTTAAGTACATTATTGAACCTTGTTAAGAATGGTTAAAAGCTCCTCTTTCGTTTTAAAGCTTAATTTAATTTCTCCCTCCCCTTTCTCATTCATTTTCAATGCTACTGGGGTTTTAAAGAAAGATTTCAAAGTAGCTTGCCACGCCTGTAAATCTTGGGCTGACACCTTGGTTGTGGTAGAACCAGTGGCAACCGTATCAATATTCCCAGATTGACGAACTGCATCCTCTAAACGACGAACAGACCAATCTTCTGCGATGGCTTTTAAAAACAAGGCATTTTGCAAACTTGCATCCTCTAAGGACACTAAGCAACGCGCATGGCCCATAGACAATTTGTTATCACGAATCGCCACTTGAATATGGGGTGGCAATTTCAATAAACGCATGTAATTCGTAACCGTGCTACGATTTTTACCTACTCGAGCGCCTAAGTCCTCTTGCTTTAAATCACATTCCTCCATCAATCGCTTGTAGGAAAGGGCGATCTCAATCGCATTCAGATTCTCTCGCTGAATATTCTCGATCAAGGCCATTTCGATCATTTGCTGATCATCCGCCGTCCGAACATAGGCCGGAATTGTTTTCAAGCCAGCTAATTTAGACGCTTGAAAACGTCGCTCACCGGAGATTAACTGGTATTTTTTGGCAGAAACCTTACGAACCGTAATCGGTTGAATAATTCCTTGAACACGGATCGATTCGGCTAATTCTTGTAATGCCTCAGGGGCAAAATATTCGCGAGGTTGAAATGGATTCGTTTCAATTAAGTCCAAAGAAATCTCATCCATTAAATTCACCCCTTCTAGACTTCCTGCGAAATCAGAAGGATGGCGAGATTGTAGTCCACCTCCATCAGAATCCTCTAACAAGGCACCTAAACCTCTACCTAAACCCGTTCTCTTCTTTGAATTTTCTTGCTTTGCACTCATATATCTGAACCTAGTTGGTCACTAGCAAACCATTCTTGCGAATAATTTCTTTGGCTAAATTTAAATAACTAATGGCCCCCTTACTATCCGCATCATGCAAGATGGCAGGTACACCAAAACTAGGTGATTCCGATAAGCGAATATTCCTTGGAATAATCGTCTCAAACACCATATTTTTAAAATGAGAATTTACCTCATTCACCACCTGATTCGATAGACGTAAACGCAAATCGTACATGGTTAACAAGATTCCCTCTATCACTAAGGCCGTATTTAAACGCGATTGAATAATCTTAATTGTATTCAATAATTTGCCTAATCCTTCTAAGGCATAATACTCACATTGCACAGGAATAATCACCGAATCTGCAGCGGTAAGGCTATTAATGGTTATTAAACCCAAAGAAGGTGAACAATCCATAATGATAAAATCATACGAATCCTTTACAGCCTCTAATGCCTCTTTCATCTTTCTTTCCCGATTATTTAGATTAATCATTTCGATCTCTGCACCGACTAAATCAATGTGTGAGGGAATGATATCTAAAAAGGGAACTTCGGTAGGTAAAATGCTATCCTGTACGCGAGAGAGACCTACCATGCATTCGTAAATACTATTTTTTACTTCTTTCGGATTGAAACCTAAACCAGAAGTTGAATTCGCCTGTGGGTCCGCGTCAATCAATAGAGTTTTAAACTCAAAAGCAGCTAAACTCGCAGCTAAATTTATGGCTGTCGTTGTTTTACCTACTCCCCCTTTTTGATTTGCAATCGCGATAGTTTTGCCCATAGGATGTTTAACGAAATGAATTAACAATATTACAAAAAAGGTTTCACATCTATCTCGAAATTCTTGTATCTTGTCACGAAAAATTCAGCAAACCTATATGTCAACAACTAGTACCTCACACCCGAAAGGCCTTTATTTTCTGTATTCCACGGAGATGTGGGAGCGCTTCAACTTTTACGGAATGCGCGCCATACTTTCCTTGTTTTTAGTAAGTGCCCTCTCCTTCAAGCAAGACGAAGCCGCCATCTTATATGGCGGGTTTCTAGGGCTTAGTTATTTAACACCCATGCTAGGCGGTTATATATCTGACAGATACATCGGAAATCGAAACAGTATCATTGGTGGTGGATTTGCCATGGCTATAGGCCAGCTCTTATTATTCAGTTCAGCCAGTACATTTACCTTAGATGTCCCATTCGCTACGAAATTAATGTGGGGAGGTTTATTGTTTTTGATCTTAGGAAACGGATTCTTCAAACCCAATATTTCCTCGATGGTAGGCCAGTTGTATAAAAAGGGGGATAGTCGTTTAGACGCCGCTTTCACCATTTTTTACATGGGAATTAATACAGGTGCCATGCTAGGCATGCTTATTTGCCCTTGGTTAGGAGACGTAAAAGTAGATGGAGTTCGCGTGATTGAAGCCTTCAAATGGGGCTTTTTAGCAGCGGGTGGAGCGATGTTAATTGGTACTATTTTATTCATCTTTCTAAAAGGGGTGTTTTTAAAAGCTCCTGATGGAAGCGATATTGGTTTAGCGCCTACCTTTAGTGAAACTAAATCAGTCGACGCTGAAACGGAAAAGGCTGAATTCTCAACTCAGTCCATTGTTATCTCGAGTGCCTTATTCATTGGTTTAATCATCGGGTTTCATTATTTATTCATCACTGAGGTACCCAATCCGATTAAAGACTGGATTTATCCGGTCATCTATTCTGCCGGTGTCAGTTTAGCATTCCTGATTCTACAGGATAAGACCTTGACCAAAATAGAGCGTGATCGCATCTGGGTCATGTATTTTGTGGCCTTCTTTGTCATTTTCTTCTGGGCAGCCTATGAGCAAGCTGGATCTTCTTTGACGTTTATTGCAGACCAGCAGACGGATTTGAATTTCTTTGGCATTATGTTGCCACCTAGCTCTGTCCAAAACGCGAATTCCTTCTTCATCATCATTTTAGCTTTTCCTTTCTCCTGGCTTTGGATGCGGTTAGCAAAAAGAGGAATTGAACCTAATTCACCTGGAAAGCAAGCGATCGGGCTTATGCTATTAGCGATTGGTTATTTAATTATCGCATTAAAAGTGAAGGACTTGGGTTCAGATAAATTAGGTGTAATTTGGTTATTCATCATGTATTTATTTCATACGATGGGGGAATTAAGCCTTTCTCCGATCGGATTATCCTTAGTATCCAAGCTAGCGCCTAAACGATTCTCTTCTTTATTGATGGGTGTATGGTTCTTAGCTAATGCGGCCGGCTATGCCTTGTCAGGAACGCTAGGAGCCCTTTTACCTCCAGCAACGGCGGTAGCAGGTCAAACAGTCTTCCCTAGTTTCTTGGGGTTCGAAATTAAAAATTTATATGATTTTTTCATTGTATTTGTAATAATGGCCGGAATTGCCTCTGTAATTTTGTTTGGCTTAGCTAATGGTCCACTTAAACGTATGATGCACGGCATCAGATAATATGAATACACACGATCATCATTTACACGAACAACATTTAAAAAGTTCAGATTTCATTACGGACGTCGTGATAGGCATGTCCGATGGACTAACGGTTCCTTTTGCCTTGGCTGCAGGACTTTCAGGAGCCGTGGCCTCTGCTAGCATTGTAACCACAGCAGGTATCGCCGAAATCGTGGCAGGATCTATTGCCATGGGCTTAGGAGGTTATTTAGCAGGCCAAACAGAACAAGAGCACTACGAAGCAGAATTAAAACGCGAGTATGAGGAAGTAGAGCGCGTTCCTGAAAGAGAGAAACAAGAAATCAGAGATGTATTTGCGGATTATGGTTTGAGCCCAGAGGCACAAGAAATTGTCGTTGAATCGATCTCAAAGGACAAAAATAAATGGGTAGACTTCATGATGCGTTTTGAGCTTGGACTAGAACGTCCTAACCCAAATCGGGCTAGAAATTCAGCCTTGACTATTGGCATATCATACATTGTGGGCGGTTTCATCCCACTTCTACCCTATTTTTATGTAGATAAACCAGAACAAGGATTACTTTATTCAGCCGAGGTGACGATTTTAGCTTTACTTGTTTTTGGCTATTTCAAAAGTAAAGTAACCGGCCAAAATCCCATCATCGGATCCCTTAAAGTTACTTCCATCGGAGCCGCCGCCGCCGCCGCTGCATATTTTGTTGCAACCTTATTTCAATAGGCTGACACGGTATCATCGCCACGGGAATCTGCACCACCCTGAAGATTCCCATTAGGCAAAACTAGAATACCTTCTACTAAGCCAATAGCTGAAACAGGTGAGAAAGTATAGCCTTTCGTCTGTAAACGTATTTGTTGTTCCTCAGAAAAACGTTTGGGTTCTGTAGTAATTTTCTCTGGTAACCATTGGTGGTGAAAACGCGGATATTCTACCGCCTGCTGCATATTCATCCCCATTTCAAGTGTATTCAACACTACTTGGAAGACGCTGGTAATAATAGTAGATCCACCTGGAGTACCTACCACCATCTTTAATTGACCATTTTCCTCCACAATGGTTGGAGTCATGCTAGAAAGCATCCGTTTGTTTGGTTGAATCTCATTCGCCTTGGAACCAATTAAACCATATAGGTTGGGTGACCCTGCTTTGGCAGAAAAATCATCCATCTCATCATTCAAAAGAAAACCAGCACCACCCACAAACACCTTACTTCCATACGAATTATTTAGGGTCGTAGTGATCGAAACCGCATTTCCTTCTCCATCCACAATACTATAGTGCGTTGTTTCTGGGCTTTCATAGCCTGGAAAAGTACCTGCTTGAATGGATGAACTTGGTGTCGCTCGTTCAAAATTCAGATTTGACATTCTTTTTGTATTGTAGGCGGAATCAATCAATTCGTTCACTGGTACTTTCACAAAATCAGGATCGCCAAGCCATTTAGAACGATCTGCGTACACGCGTCTCTCCGCTTCTACCATCACCTGAATCGTTGAATCAGAGCTTGGTCCCCATTTGTTTAACGAATAAGGTGCCACCATTTGCAATAATTGGGCTAAAGCAACTCCTCCACTACTTGGTGGCGGCATCCCAATAATCTGGTAATTCTTGTATTTACTTTTAATTGGTGTTCGCCAAACCGCTTGGTAATTCTTTAGATCCTTCTTTGAAATCAATCCATTCTGACCCTTCATTTCCTTCACTATAAATCGAGCCGTTTTACCTTTGTAAAAACCAATTGCTTTTTTAGTCATGATGCGCTCTAAGGTAACCGCAAGATCACTTTGCACTAGCAGATCCCCTTGCTTCCATTCTTTTCCTTCTGCAGACAATAAATAAGTTTTACCCGGATTTTCTTTTAGAAACTCTGACCTTTGGCGATTTAAACCTCTTGCCTCCTTCTCTGTCAACAATAATCCTTTGCTTGCAAGATCAACAGCAGGCCTAACTAATTCTGCCCATGGCAAATGGCCTAATTTGTCATGCATTTCTTGCATGCCTGCTACGGTCCCTGGCACACCTACAGAAAAAATACCTGTCATCGATTTACCTGGAATTATATTCCCATTTGCATCTAAATACATATCCCTACTCGCCGCAGAAGGGGCTTTCTCTCGATAATCCAAAGCTTTTACGTTTCCAAATTTATCTCGGTAAACCAAAAAACCTCCTCCTCCAATATTCCCAGCAGATGGGTGGCAAACGGCTAAAGCAAAATTGACAGCCACAGCCGCATCAATCGCATTACCGCCTTTCTTTAAAATGGCTAAACCTATTTCCGAAGCGGCAGGGTGAGTCGAAACGACCATTCCTTGCTTGCCTTCGATAAGAGGCTTTTGCGTATTTTGAGCAAATACAGAGAAAGAAAGAAGTAAGAGTATAAAATACTTAGTCATTCGAATGAGGTTTTGTAATGAAACGACAAATTAATAGAATCTGTTGATTTACTAACATTGCGATAATAAAAATATAATTTAACTTTGTGATTATTTAAAGAATTTTTCAATAAAACGTAGACTAACAGTGGATATTTTCGAGAAGGTAGCTAATAACATGGGGCCCATCGGTGCACATGCCCATTATTCCCATCATTATTTTTCATTCCCAAAATTAACAGGTGAATTAGGTCCTAGAATGACATTCATGGGCAAAGAAATGCTTAACTGGTCTTTAAATAACTATTTAGGTTTAGCAAATCATCCGGAGGTTAGAAAAGCAGATGCTGATGCTGCGGCAAAATACGGCTTAGCTTACCCAATGGGGGCTCGTATGATGTCTGGAAATACAGATGAACACGAAGAATTTGAGCGTCAATTAGCGGAGTTCGTAGGTAAGGAAGATGCGTTTTTATTGAATTACGGTTACCAGGGCGTTATGTCCTTGGTTGAATGTATGGTTGACTACAAAGACGTCATCGTTTATGATGCAGAGTCTCATGCTTGCTTAATTGATGGTATCCGTCTTCACAAGGCTAAAATGGGCCAATATTACAAGTTCAATCACAACGATATGGACTCTTTGCGTAAGAACTTAGAGCGTGCGACTAAAATCACCAATGAAACTGGTGGTGGTATCTTAGTGATCACGGAAGGTGTTTTTGGAATGTCGGGTAAAGTAGGTGCCTTAGATAAAATCGTGGAAATGAAGAAAGACTTCAATTTCCGCTTATTAGTAGATGATGCACATGGTTTTGGAACGATGGGTGACCATGGTAAAGGAGTGGGTGAATACCTGAATTGCACAGATGGAATCGATTTATACTTCTCTACTTTCGCAAAATCAATGGCAGCGATCGGAGCTTTCATCGCAGCGCCTAAAGAGATCATCATGTATTTAAAATACAATATGCGCTCTCAAACCTATGCAAAAGCACTTCCAATGCCATTTGTGATTGGTGGAATGAAACGCTTAGAGTTAATCAAGAAACACCCAGAATTAAGAGAAAAATTATGGGAAAATGTACGTGCCCTACAAAAAGGACTTAAAGACAAAGGTTTTGATATCGGAGAGACGCAGTCACCTGTAACCCCGGTGTTCTTGCATGGAGAATATGATATCGCAGCGGTGACTAAATTAGTTCGAGACCTACGTGAAAACATGGGAATTTTCTGTAGTATCGTTGTTTATCCTGTAGTCCCTAAGGGTCAAATTATGCTTCGCATTATTCCGACTTCTTCACATACATTAACAGATATTGAATACACGTGCGATTGTTTTGCTGAAGTTCAAAAAAGATTGAAATCTGGCTATTATGCCCAATAATTGATTGATTTAAAGGTATTTTTGGAAGAAATTGTATTTTTTTGAAGTTTTTTTCTGTTTTTTCTTGATTTTAATTTGCATACAATAAGTTTTTTACTAAATTTCGCTTATTAAAGCTCATTTAAGGGCATAAAGACAATCTAATATTATTTACACAACCTAAAAAACAAATTATCATGAGTAGATTTGCACAAGTAAAGGACTTAATTTTATCTTTAGAAGGAGATTTCGAAAAATTCTACGATAAAGGAAATCAAGCAGCTGGTACTCGCGTTAGAGGTGGTTTACAACAATTGAAGACTTTAGCACAAGAAATTCGTACTGAAGTTCAAAACAAGAAAAACTCAGGAAAATAATTTTTCCCCTCTTGCATAAAAAAAGCCCGATTTACATCGGGCTTTTTTTATGTTAAAACAATTCATTGTGCATGGCTGAGGCCATACCATCCACCATTAGCTTGCCTCGTTCAAGTTCAAAAACCTGCGTTGATATTTCAGCTGTATGTTTAGTGGGATTCGTACTTACGATTTCAAATTTGGCTTTATAGGTAGTTCCTACAAATAAAGGACGTTTAAATTCGGATACTTGCTTCAAGTAGACACTTCCCTCACCTGGAAACTCCATTCCCATTACTCTTGAAAATACACTCGCTATTAGAGCCCCGTGAATAATCGGCTTCTTAAACGGAGTTGTAGCCGCATATGCCTCATCCCAATGAAGTGGATTAAAATCCCCTGATATTTTACAAAACTCATTTACTTGTTCTTGCGTGAAAGAAAACTCAATCTCATACGCATTCCCTATTTCTAACATAGTTTGATCATTTTTTGTAAAATTAAACCAAAATTTGATTCTATTTTTGTGCTAATCTAAAAATAAACCATGATTCACTTTATTCTAAATCCAAATGCTGGAACGAATTCAAGACAGAAGAAAGCTATGATTTTAGCGAAACTTCAGTCCATTCCATCCGCTAAAGTTTGGGTTTCAGAGTATATGAATCATGCCACAGAACTGACTAAACTTGCCTTATCAGAAAATCCGGAGAGAATCATCGTCATTGGCGGAGATGGAACCATCAACGAGGTCGCATCGGCTATGTTGTTTACGGCTATTCCTTTAGGGATCATTCCATTAGGTTCAGGGAATGGCTTAGCTAGGCACCTAGGCATCCCATTGGATTTTGACAAAGCACTCATCAAAGCTATAAAGGGAGAGATAATTACCATAGATGCTGGAAAATGGAATGATCGACCGTTTTTTTGTACAGCAGGTATTGGATTTGATGCAACGGTTGCGGCTCATTTTGCGAAAAGAGGCAAGAGAGGTTTTTTCAATTACCTCTATTCTACTTTTGCCTGTATCACTAAATACAAAACCGTCGAGATAAAAGAAAGAGGATCAGTTTATTCATTCACTGTCGCGAATGCAAACCAGTTTGGCAATAATGCCTACATATCTCCAGAATCGGATTTACAAGATGGTCATTTAGAGTCAATTGAGATAAAACCAGGCTCCTTCTTCTCCTTAGCCATTCTTGGAATAAGTCTATTTACCAAAAAGCTTCACCTAAGTAATTTGGCGACCATTTCATCCCTAAAATCGCTCACATTACATACAAAGGAAGGATTACCTTTTCACCTAGACGGAGAAAGTTTAGTCTTGACTTCTGACAAGATCGATATCCATATTTTGCCTGCCTCACTTCAAGTGATAAAATAATTTTCTTATACTTTTTCAAGTTAAAGAATGATTAAAGCACACTAAATTTGAACAATTTTTAGAAGCAAATTTTTAGACATTTTTTTTCGTAAAAAAACTGGATTTATTTTCGATTTCGAATTTGGAAGGACGCCTTATTTTACTATTTTTGTCTCCCCGCTTAAGAAAAATTTAATCGTTTTCTTAAAAGAAAAACCATTGTAAACTTTAAAGACGTAAACCAAGGTGAATTCCTTAAAATTCGCCTTTAAAACTGTTTTACCCATATTATTAATGCAAATCGAAGTAAGAGACTTATGGAATCAATGCCTGAATATCATCAAAAATGATATATCGGAGCAAAGTTTCGCGACTTGGTTTGCACCTATTGTTCCTCTTAAGTTTCAAAACAACACCTTAACGATTCAAGTCCCCTCTCAATTCTTCTATGAATGGCTAGAAGAGAAGCATGTTTCGGATTTAAGAAAGGCCATCGATTTAACCGTCGGTCGTCATGGGATGTTGGAATATTCGATTGTGATTGATAACGGAGATCGAAAGAATCCACCCATCACATTCAACCTTCCCCCTACGCACCAGGGTCAAAATAACACCGAAAAGGCAGCTAACTTCCCCAACCCAGCGAAGAGCCCATTTGAATTAAAAAACCTAGATTCCTTAGAATTAGATTCTTATTTAATTCCAAAATATACTTTTGACAAATTCATTGAAGGTGACTGTAACCGATTGGGTAGAGCTGCCGGAATGGCTGTTGCGAACAAACCTGGTTTAACCGCCTTCAATCCCTTAATGATTTATGGAGGTGTTGGTTTAGGAAAGACTCACTTAATCCAAGCGATTGGAAATCAAATAAAGGACTCCTTCCCAGATAAGTTTGTCCTTTATGTTTCGACGGAGAAGTTTACAAATCAATTTGTCAATGCCATCAGAAACAATTCTATCGAGGCTTTCACGAACTTCTACCTTCAAGTAGATGTGTTGATCATTGATGATGTACAATTCCTTTCTGGTAAGGAAAAGACGCAAGAAACATTCTTCAATATCTTTAACCACTTGCATCAATCCGGAAAACAAATCATTCTATCCTCTGACCGCGCTCCTCGCGATTTAGCTGGTATGGAAGATCGTTTACTTTCCAGATTCAAATGGGGTTTAACTGCTGATTTGCAGCAACCTGATTTTGAGACCAGAATTGCCATCATTCAAAAAAAGTTACAGGAAGACGGAATTCAAATAGATTTTGATGTATTAGAATATTTAGCTCATTCTATTCAGACTAACGTTCGTGAACTGGAAGGAGTTATCATTTCATTAATGGCTCAAGCGTCATTAACACGCAAAGAAATCGATTTAGAATTAGCGAAGACTACTTTAAAAAGTATTGTAAACGAGCAAGAGAAGGAATTAAGTGTGGAAAGTATCCTCGATGTGGTGACTAACCATTTCGATGTAGATATCGACACCTTACGAGGTAAATGCCGCAAGAAAGAGAATGTATTCCCTCGCCAAATTGCCATGTACATGCTTAAGGAGTTGACAAACTTGCCTTTAAAGTCCATTGGATACCATTTCGGTGGAAGAGATCATAGCACGGTGATTCATGCCGTTCAAGCCGTATCTGAAGCTATGGAAACAGATCAAACAGTAGAAAAAACGATTCGAAACTTGTTTACCCGATTCAATCTCAAAGGAGTTCAAGCATAAAAAAAGCGACTAATCTGCATTAGCCGCTTTTTTAATACCTATTGCTTGGTGCTTATTCCGCTACCGCGTCCTTGTCTAACAAAGCACTATCATCCACTTTTACCTTGTCTTTTATTTTCGCTTCCAATTCTTCCATTAATTCTGGGTTATCCTTAATTAAGTCTTTCACTGCATCGCGACCTTGACCTAAGCGATTTCCATTATAAGAGAACCATGAACCAGACTTGTCAATTACTCCTAAGTCTACCCCTAAATCAAGAATTTCTCCTGCTTTAGAAATACCTTCTCCGTACATGATATCAAATTCAACCACCTTGAAAGGAGGCGCTAATTTATTCTTCACTACCTTAACACGCGTTCTGTTACCTGTAATTGAATCTGCACTTTCCTTAATTTGACCTGCACGACGAATATCCAAACGTACAGAGGCATAGAATTTCAAGGCATTACCTCCCGTTGTAGTCTCAGGAGATCCGAACATGACACCAATCTTATCACGCAATTGGTTAATAAAGACACAGCAACAACCCGTTTTATTGATGGTTCCCGTTAGCTTACGTAATGCTTGTGACATTAAACGAGCCTGAAGACCCATTTTAGAATCTCCCATCTCCCCTTCGATCTCCGCTTTAGGAACTAAGGCAGCCACCGAGTCAATCACAATAATATCAATTGCGCCTGAAGAAATAAGGTGTTCCGCAATTTCTAAGGCTTGCTCTCCATTATCTGGTTGAGAAATCAATAGGTTTTCACAATCGATACCTAATTTCTCAGCATATGACCGATCAAAAGCATGCTCAGCATCTACGAAAGCGGCTAAACCACCAGCCTTCTGAGCTTCAGCGATCATGTGCAAAGTAAGTGTGGTTTTACCAGAAGATTCCGGTCCGTAAATTTCAACGACACGACCTCTAGGTACACCACCGATTCCCAAGGCTAAATCTAATCCTAATGATCCTGTAGAAATCACAGGCACATCCATTACTTTACTATCAGATAATCGCATTACGGTACCTTTACCATACGCTTTATCTAATTTTTCTAACGTAGTTTGTAAAGCTTTTAACTTTTCAGCCGCCAGGCCTTGCGCATCACTAGCTTGTTTCGCCATTTTCGTTTTTTATCTAAAATTTAAGGGGCAATCGAGTATATTTGTCTTATCGTTTGGCCTATACAAAAATAGAAAATTGCCACTAATTTTTTATACAAACAATTGATAATTAATTGAGCTTTGGCATGAAAAATCAGACTCTTGTTATTTTAATTTTCTTCAGTTCTATTTTGAGCCTTTTGGGCCAACAAAATAGTCCCTTACTAGCTGGAGAAAATTTAAAATACCGGATTCATTTAGGATTCATCAATGCCGCTGAAGCTACCATAAAAAGTAGTACAGGAACAAGTCCCTGGGGGGATCAGACCCTACGCAAGGTCGAAATTGTAGGCAAAACCACGGGGGTGCTCGAATTATTTAGTCCTTTAAGAGATTACTGGTCAGCACAAATCGATACGGAAAGCCTTTTACCTATAAAAACAGAAATGCGCAAAAAAGAGGGTCGCTACCGCAAGGAGGAAACCGTTTTATATCAAATGGACAAAGGTTTTGCACGTATCACCTCACCACAAAACAAACCGATAACCTCCACCATCAATGGTCCTAAAGACCTTTTGGATCTTATTTCAGCCTATTATTTCTTACGCAGCAAACCTGTATCGGAGAAAAAGCCAGGTTCACGCTGGTCAGCTCAAGTACTGGTGGACAGTAAAATTTACGAATTAGTCCTTGTTGTTCGATCTAAAGAAACGATTGAGACTGAGGCAGGCAAAAAAGCGAGTATCAAAACCAATATTTTGTTACCCAAAAACAACCTTTTCAAGGAAGAAGATGCGATTCGATTGTGGATTAGTGACGATGAATACCAGGTGCCTCTGAAGGTTCAGGTGAATCTAAAGATAGGTTTCCTAACCATCGACCTCATTGACTATAGTATCCAAGGGAAAAAGATTTATTTCCCTAAAGCTACTTTATAAGCCTCTAACACTCTTCCTCTGGCAAATTCGTGATTCACAATTGGTGCCGGATAAGTAAACTCTTGCAATTCAGGAACCCATTTTTTAATGTAGGCCAAAGACTGGTCAAACTTCTGAGTCTGCAAAGTCGGATTAAATACCCGGAAATAAGGAGCCGCATCACAACCAGATCCAGCCGCCCACTGCCATCCCCCATTATTTGCCGCAAAATCGAAGTCCAATAATTTCTCTGCAAAATAGGCTTCACCCCAGCGCCAATCAATCAACAAATGCTTCACTAGAAAACTAGCCACAATCATGCGCACCCGATTGTGCATAAAACCGGTAGCATTTAGTTCCCGCATACCTGCATCCACGATTGGGTAACCGGTTTTGCCTTCACACCAAGCTTTGAATTCGACTTCGTTATTACGCCAATTCATTCGGTCGTATTCTTTTCTAAACGAATGCCCTTCTGAAATATGCGGAAAATGATGCAGTATATTAAAATAAAAATCACGCCAAATCAGCTCATTCAGCCAGACCTCGGATTTCCCTAGTGCTCTGCGAACTAAAGATCGAATCGAAAGGGTACCAAATCGCAAATGAACCGAGAGTCTAGAAGTTCCTGGTTTAGCAGGAAAATCACGATCCTGAGCATAAGACTTAATCAATTCATCCTGCACTTGCAGGCCTGGAAATACCAATCCAGAGGGCTGAAATCCAATGTCAGCTAAGCTGGGAATATTGAATTTATCATCAACATAATTTGAAATCGTGGCAGAAGGGAAATTAGGTAATACAGTCTCTTGTAATAATGCCTTCCACTTCCTTGAATAAGGGGTAAATACGGTGTAAGGAGTACCAGCCCCAGAAAGCACTTCATCTTTTTCAAACACCACCTGATCTTTAAAGGTTTCGAATTTCACTCCCATTTCTTGAGCTAAGCCTTTGATTTTAGCATCTCTCTCAAGACCATACCTTTCATAATCGTGGTTTGTGTATACTTTCACCACTTCCCATTCGCTGAACAAGGAACGGAATAGGATCAAAGGATCACCGTGTTTTACACAGAGATGTCCACCAATTTGCGTGTTAATTGCTTCCAGTGCCTGGTGTATGAACTCCACACGACCGTCTTTTTTCGAAGGTAAACGATCTAGAATGTTTGTGTCAAAAATAAAGAGCGGTAGAACAGGTACGTCGGAAGACAAGGCTTGGAATAATCCATGATTGTCTTCTATACGTAAATCACGTCTAAACCAAAATATCGAAACTTTTTTCATGCCTTATCTGTCTTAAAGGGCTAAACTACGTAGATTCTGTATTGTTTCAAAAATTTACCTTGACAAGCCCCCCTTCAATATGGTATATTTGTAAATTATAAAAATTCAACCCCTCTGAGAATGAAATTATCTGAATTCAGATTTGATTTACCCCAAAACTTAATTGCCCTTAATCCTACTGAAAATCGCGAAGATGCGCGCATGATGGTAGTGAACCGTAAGAACAAGACGATTGAACATAAGAAATTCACTGATATTATTGATTATTTTGGCGAAGGAGATGTGTTAGTAACAAACAATACAAAGGTTTTTCCAGCACGTTTATATGGCAATAAAGAGAAAACAGGGGCTCAGATTGAGGTATTTTTATTGAGAGAGCTAAATAGAGAGCACCGTCTTTGGGACGTATTAGTAGATCCAGCACGTAAAATTCGTGTAGGTAATAAATTATATTTCGGAGATTCTGACCTAGTGGCAGAAGTAATTGATAACACGACTTCTCGTGGACGTACCATTCGTTTCTTGTATGATGGCGATCATGATGCACTAATGCAGGCGATTCACGAATTAGGGGAAACTCCACTTCCAGATGAGATTCGTTTCAAAAGAGCGGCTACAGAGGATGACCGTGATCGTTTCCAAACCATTTATGCAGAGCACGTAGGTGCAGTGGCAGCCCCTACAGCGGGTTTACACTTCTCCAAAATTGTGATGAAGCGTATGGAATTAAACGGCGCTCAATTCACTCCTATCACATTGCACGTGGGTTTAGGTACTTTCCGTCAGGTAGATGTAGAGGATCTGACTAAACACAAAACGGATTCTGAGCACTTCATGATCAATGAGGCAACTTGTAATTATGTGAACGAGGCAATCGATAACAAAAAACAAGTTTTGGCGGTAGGAACAACGGTAATGAAAGCCCTAGAATCATCTGTATCAGCTTCTGGTCACTTAAAACCAATTAATAGCTGGACAGATAAGTTTATCTTCCCTCCGTACGAGTTTAAAATCCCAACGGCTTTATTGACTAATTTCCATTTACCAGAATCGATTCTATTAATGATGGCTTCGGCTTTTGGTGGACATGAATTAATCACGGAGGCGTATAAACAGGCTATCAAGGAGAAATACCGTTTCTTCTCGTATGGTGATGTGATGTTAATCATCTAATAGAATTAAACGGGTTTGCTTTGAAAAAATTTGCCATCATTGTTGCAGGAGGCTCCGGCCAACGTATGAATAGTACGATTCCTAAGCAATTTCTGCTTTTACAAGGCAAACCCGTCTTATATCACACTCTGGCAGCCTTCCACAAAGCAGACCCCAAGACTGAACTATTGGTTGTCTTGCCAGCGGAACAATTTGACTACTGGAAATCCATCATAAGCGAATTACCTGAAATACCCCACCGATTAGTCGAAGGGGGTGAATCTAGGTTCCAAAGCAGCAAAAATGCCATAGAGGCATTAGAGGGGGAAGGAATCGTGGCTATTCATGATGGAGTTCGTCCTATCATTGAACCTGAATTAATTTCAGCTAGCTTCCAAGAAGCAGCTACTAAAGGAAATGCGGTTCTAGCCGTGGCGTCAAAAGATTCTGTTCGTTTTTATTCTACGGAAAAAGCTGGATTCGAACACTTAAATCGAGAGTCCATTCGTTTGATACAAACGCCACAAATTTTCACTTTGAAAGACTTGAAAACAGCTTTTAAACAAGATTATTCAACAGATTTTACAGACGACGCTCGCGTTGTGGAGTCTATCGGAGTTAAAATTAACCTAGTAGAAGGCTCCTATCGAAATATTAAAATCACCACGCCTGAGGATTTAGACTTAGCTGAGGTCCTACTTACATAATATGAAAAACACTTGGGACTGGATTGGAAAAAGCATCCTTCGCTATAAATTCCCCTTATTAGGATTTATTCTATTACTTACTGTTGGGTTAGGTTTCAAGGCAAGTCAGATTCAGTTGAGCTATGAATTAGCTAAAATACTTCCAAAAACGGACGAGCGTTTTCAATTATACGAGGGATTTAAAAAGAAATATGGCGAAGATGGCGCCGTTATGGTCATCGCCGTAGAAAACGATCAAATTTTCAGCCCCGAAGAATTCAAAGCTTGGCGTGACTTAAGTTCAGCTGTAAAAAAACAGCCTGGCATTAAAAACGTTCTCTCGCTGGCTACTTTACCTGAATTATACCTTGATTCGACTGAGAAGAAATTCAAAACTCGCTTATTGCTTGATTCAACCGCCGTGCTTAATGAGGAGAATCTGAATCGCTTTAAAACTCAATTAGGTAATCTACCCATCTATAAGAACTTCCTTTATACAGAAGATTTAAAGACACATCTGCTTCTTATCACCCTAGATCAGAAGGTAATCAATGATAAAGGGAGAATTACCTTAGTAAAAAACATAAAGGCCTTAGGAGAGCAATACCAAGCAAAAATGAAGCATACGGTTCACATGACGGGTATGCCCTTCATTCGGACAGAGTATACTTCTCAAGTGACGAAAGAGTTAAGTCTATTTTTAGGGCTAGCCATTTTAGTTACTTCTCTAATTTTACTCTTCTTCTTCCGTTCCTTACAAGTGGTATTCTTTGCGAATATTGTGGTCTTGGTGGGGATTATAGCCTCCTTGGCCACAATTGTATTCTTTGGATTTAAGATTACCTTATTGTCTGGATTAATTCCTCCACTGATTGTGGTGATCGGTATCCCCAATGTCATATTCCTACTGAATAAATACCACGAGACGTATTTAGCAGGAAAATCAAAAGAAGAATCCTTAATCGAAAGTGCTTCTAAGGTAGGTAGAACCTTGTTTTTAGCAAATTTAACTACCTCCATAGGATTTGGAGTGTTTGCGTTTACGGGTTCAGCGTTATTAGTTGAATTTGGTGTGGTAGCTGCCTTAAATGTGATGATCACCTTCTTCATCTCGCTGGTTCTTATTCCCATATTCTTCAGTTTCTTGGCACCTCCACAGAAGAAAGATTTAGCTCATTTTGAATCTATTCGAGTGAATAAATTCTTAAATCGAGTAGATGTGTGGGTTTTACACCATAGAAAATTCATCTATGGTTTCATCTCCATTGTACTCGTAATCTCCTTTTATGGATTGACTAAAATCCAAGCTGTAGGCTACATTGTGGATGATTTACCTCGTGATAATGCGATCTATACGGATTTAAAGTTTGTGGAAGACCGATTTAAGGGGGTGATGCCATTTGAGATCAATATTGATGCTTTTGAAAAAGGGAGGGCATTAACACCTGAGCTTTTGGCAAAAATCAAGAGAACAGAAAAGTTAATCGCTAAATACCCGGAATTCACTCAAGGAATTTCCATTTTAACGGCCACTAAATACTTGTATCAGGT
Organism: Cytophagaceae bacterium; assembly: GCA_027491195.1. Classification (GTDB taxonomy): domain Bacteria; phylum Bacteroidota; class Bacteroidia; order Cytophagales; family Spirosomataceae; genus Aquirufa; species Aquirufa novilacunae. The sequence goes on from JAIXWQ010000011.1 coordinate 173,001, forward strand.
CTACAGAGGTGGAGATCCTAAGTATTTCACTTTGCCTGGAATTGATGAGTTAGCTAAATTAAAGGACTTCCAATCCAGCTTGAATGGCAAAAACAATTTATTCTCAGGATTCTTAGATAAAGAACAACGCTTCACTCGGGTCAGTTTCCAAATGCAAGATGCCGGAACCGTACGGACTAGGGCTTTATTTGATGAAATTCAACCCAAAATCGATAGCATTTTCAGGACAGATATAGAAACGGGGGAGCTACTACAGAAAGGTGATAAGCGAGGATATCAAGCAGATGTAACAGGTAATTCGGTCATTTATGCCTTCCAAACAGAGTATTTGCAGGTCAACCTCATCGAGAGTACGATTACCGCCATTGTGTTAATCTGTATTTTGATGGCCCTACTTTTTAGGTCTTGGAAAATGGTCTTGATCTCTACCCTACCCAGTTTAATTCCTCTGATCATCACGGCGGGTTTAATGGGCTATTTTGGGATTGCGTTAAAACCAAGCACAATTTTAATCTTCTCAATTGCCTTTGGTATTTCTAGTGATGGGACTATTTATTTCCTAACTCGCTACAAAGAAGAATGGGGAAAAAATAATAAAAACATCCAAAAAGCGGTACAGACTACTATTTTAAAGACAGGCGTTTCTATGTTCTATACGGCGATGATTCTGTTTTTTGGGTTCTTCATCTTCACAGCGTCGACATTTAAAGGGACTCAGGCACTTGGAATATTAGTTTCTGTGACACTTTTAATGGCCATGATTTGTAATTTAATCTTACTTCCGGCCTTCTTGTTAGGATTAAATAAAAAGGAGATATCCACCATTTTAGAAGAGGATTTGTAGATGAAGGAGACTAAACCGTCATTGTATACTTTATCGTTCTTCTTACTTTGCCTGAGTAATTTCTTGTTTTCGGCGAGTTTCTCCATGATTATCCCGGAGCTTCCTGATTATTTAGCTAGCTTGGGTGGCAAAGAATACATCGGATATACCATTGCTTTATTTACACTAGCCGCTGGCCTTTCTAGACCCTTTTCTGGTAAATTGACTGATCACGTGGGTCGGATTCCCATCATGGCCTTCGGTTCCTTAGTTTGTTTCATTTGTGGAGGACTTTACCCCCTATTACATACGGTTCAGGGATTTTTATTTCTCCGCTTTATTCATGGCATGTCTACGGGGACTAAACCCACAGCGACTGCAGCCTATGTTGCTGATGTGATCCCAGAGGATCGAAGAGGGGAAGCACAAGGAAGTTTAGGGATCTTTACTGCGACTGGAATGTCCATTGGTCCAGCTATTGGAAGTTTTTTAGCTTCGGCTTATGGTTTAGACCAAATGTTCTACATCTCCTCCGTTTTCGCTTTAGCCTCCATTCTTATTTTGAGTCGGATGAAGGAAACTTTACCTCCTACGATGAAATCCCGGTTAAGATTATCTCTTTTTCGAATCGGGTGGAAAGATGTTTTTGAGCCTAAAATAATACCGGTATTTTGGATCATGTTATTCGTTTCCTTTTCTGCTGGGGCGATGATCACCTTAATCCCTGATACCTCCAAAATTGTAGGATGGACAAATAAGGGCTTATATTTTACTATTTACACCGTCTCCTCCATCGTTATTCGTTTCTTCTTTTCCAAAGCATCCGATCAATATGGACGAATTCCCGTGTTGATTTTTGGCTGTTTTATGCTAAGCCTATCCATGTTTTTATTAGTATTCTCCGCTAATTCCTATCTGATGATCATATCAGCCATTATTTATGGGGTCGCCTGGGGTTTTAATACACCCACACTTGCCGCTTGGACGAATGATTTAGGGGACAAAAACCACATGGGACGTGCGATGGCAACCATGTATATCGCTTTAGAGGCAGGAATCGGAATAGGCGCTTATGTATCTGGAGAAATCTACCAAGGGATTCCAAATCATATTCCCATTCCGTTTTTAATCGCGGGATTATTATCTTTACTCGCATTCCTACTTTTGTGGAAGAAAAAACAAGCATGGACCTATGGAATTTAGCGACTATTTAGTGCAGAAAAATATTTGTTCCACTCGCTTTTCAGCTGGAGATCCCTCCTTGTTTCAAGCTTGGTCAAGCGCATATAATCTTCTGCATCCTGCTAGTTTCACAGAACAAAACAAGTTCATTATTAACAAAATCCGAAGAAAATATCCTCTAAAAAAGGAGTAATAACAGGTACTCGTTGTCTTTATATTTGTAAATAACCGGAAAAACATGGTACTATTTAAATAATAGATTCTGTCTTTTATTTGAAATGTGCTAATTCCGGAGATTTGTAAAAATTAATACGCAAGACAATGCCCGAAAACAATTTACAGAACTTGTTCCCATCAGCTGGACAAATCCCCAAGGAATACGATTTAACGCAACCCATCGAGCAAAAAGAATATTTAGTTAATGGAGAAATGCGTCAATGGAAAGGAAAAACGCAAGACGTTTGGTCTCCAATCTATGTAAAAACAGACAAAGGTTTTGAGCAAAAACGTATCGGCTCCTATCCTATCACGGATGCGGCAGATGCCATGGAAGTTTTGTATGCTGGCGTAAAAGCTTATTCAAATGGTCGTGGCGAATGGCCTTCAATGACCGTTGCGCAAAGAATCGAGTGTGTAGAGAAATTCACACAAAAAATGATTCAAAAGCGCGATGAGGTAGTCAAATTGTTAATGTGGGAAATCGGTAAATCATTAGGCGATTCTCAAAAAGAATTTGATCGTACTGTTCAATACATTTATGACACCATCGGTGCACTAAAAGATATCGACCGCAATTCCTCCACTTTCTTAATCGAAGAAGGAATCATCGGTCAAGTAAGACGTTCTCCATTAGGAGTTGTTCTTTGTATGGGTCCATTCAACTATCCTTTGAATGAAACCTTTACTACCCTAATTCCTGCCCTAATTATGGGTAACATTGTTTTATTCAAACCACCGAAACACGGTACCTTATTACACTACCCCTTACTAGAGGCCTTTAAAGATTCCTTCCCTGCTGGTGTTATTAACACCTTATATGGTCGTGGAAACTCGATTATCCCTCAATTAATGGAATCAGGGAAAATCGACGTATTAACCTTAATCGGTTCTTCCAAAGTGGCGGATAAGTTAAAGAAGATGCACCCGAAAGTGAATCGTCTACGTGCTATCTTAGGACTTGATGCAAAGAACGCGGCGATTGTAACTGAAAGCGCAGACTTAGATTCAGCGATCAATGAATGTCTTTTAGGATCTCTATCCTTCAATGGACAACGATGTACAGCCGTAAAAATCATCTTTGTTCACAAATCCCTTGCAGATAAATTCAATGAAGGTTTAGCTAAAAAGATTGAAGCTTTGAAATTAGGTATGATGTGGGAGCCAGGTGTTCAAATTACTCCACTTCCTGAGCCTAATAAACCAGCTTACCTAACTGAATTAATTGAAGATGCGAAGTTGCATGGCGCGAAGGTGATGAATGAGCATGGTGGTGAGAATTTCAAATCGATCTTCTTCCCTGCTTTATTATACCCAGTGAATAGCAAGATGAAGGTTTGGCATGAGGAGCAGTTTGGACCCGTCGTTCCTGTTGTACCTTTTGAAAACTTAGACGAGCCGATTGATTATATCCATGAATCATCCCATGGTCAGCAAGTGGCGATTTTCGGAACGGATGTAAACCAAATCTCTGAATTGATTGATGCCACCGTGAATCAAGTTTCTCGTGTAAATATCAATGCGCAATGTCAACGTGGACCAGACTCCTTCCCTTTCACAGGACGTAAAGACTCTGCAGAAGGTACTTTATCAGTAACTGCGGCATTACGTTCTTTCTCTATTCGTACTGTAGTGGCTACAAAAGCGACTCAATCGAATAAGGACATCGTGAATGCGATCGTTGAGAACCAACAATCGAACTTCTTATCGACTAGATTTATCTTGTAATCTAACGATTTCGATAAATAAAAAGGCCAGCGCTTTCGTGCTGGCCTTTTTTATTGTTCATGTACTTTATTTCAAAGCTGCTCTTTGGGCTTTCACCGCAGGATCAGTAATAAACTCATCATAGGTCATCAACTTATCTAATTGACCTTTAGATCCGATTTCAATGACACGATTAGCCACCGTGTTTGTTAATTGGTGGTCATGGCAAGTAAATAACATCGTTCCTGGGAATTCTATCATGCCATTGTTCAAAGCTGTAATCGATTCTAAGTCCAAGTGATTCGTAGGCTCATCAAACAACAATACGTTCGCACCTGATAACATCATGCGCGAGAACATGCAACGTTGTTTTTCACCTCCAGAGATTACGGTACACTTTTTCAAAGCCTCATCTCCTGAGAATAACATTCGACCTAAGAATCCACGGATGAAACTTTCATCTTTCTCCGTCGAATATTGGCGTAACCAGTCTACTAGATTCAAGGAATCATCCTCAAAGTATTTGGCATTATCATTAGGCAAATAAGTCTGCGTAGTAGTCACACCCCACTTAAATTCACCTGTGTAATTCGTGTTTTCACCTGCAAGGATGTCTAATAAGGCGGTAATGGCTAAGGAGTCCTTAGCTAATAAGGCTACTTTATCCCCTTTGTTAATGGTAAACGAAAGGTTCGTAAATAAAGGAACACCATCATCAGTTTTGGCAGATAAATTCTCTACACTTAATAATTGATCACCCGCCTCTCTTTCTGGCTTGAAATTAATAAAGGGGTACTTACGAGAAGATGGCTTAATATCATCTACTTGTAATTTATCCAACATTTTCTGGCGAGAGGTTGCTTGTTTCGACTTCGCTACGTTTGCGGAGAAACGTCGAATAAATTCTTCTAATTCTTTTCGCTTTTCATCCGTTTTCTTATTCTGATCTGTTCGTTGACGTGCGGCTAACTGTGATGATTCATACCAGAAAGTATAGGTACCACCATATAACTGAATCTTCCCAAAATCGAGGTCAGCAATGTGTGTACATACATTATCTAAGAAGTGACGATCGTGAGAAACCACAATCACCGTATTTTTGAAGTTCATCAAATAGCCTTCTAACCACAAGATGGAATCAATGTCCAAGTTATTCGTAGGCTCATCTAACAATAGAATGTCCGGGTTTCCAAATAAAGCTTGTGCTAACAAAACCTTCACTTTATCGGATCCATTTAAATCTTTCAATAAAGTATAATGTAGGTCAGCTGAAATACCCAAGCCCCCTAACAAGGATCCAGCCTCTGACTCCGCTTCCCAACCATTTAATTCAGCAAATTCAGCTTCTAAATCTGCCGCTTTATTTCCATCCTCTTCTGTAAAATCCTCTTTCAAATAAATCGCATCCTTCTCTAACATAATGTCATAGAGGCGTTTATTACCCATAATGACCGTCTGTAACACTTCTACCTCCTCGTATTCGAAATGATTTTGCTTCAAAATCGACATACGTTCTCCTGGATTCATCGAAACTGAACCTGTTTGCGATTCAATTTCACCGGATAAAATCTTTAAGAAAGTCGATTTTCCGGCCCCATTTGCACCGATTAAACCATAACAGTTACCCTCGGTAAACTTGATATTCACTTCTTCAAAAAGAACTCTTTTCCCAAAACGAAGGGACACATTAGATACTTGCAACATAGGAGCTGGATTAAATAGGGTGCAAAATTACTAATTTTGAAGGCGATTATCATATTTTTTTTGCAATTTCGAATCGAATATTAGACTATGGATCCTTCGATTTCGAGTGAAACCTTGCATCTTCGACTAAGCGCGGAGAATTTTCGGGAGCAATTACAGGCTCAACCGAAGAAGGATCCCCGTATTGTTTCCGTTCAGATTGAAATCTCAAATGAACTTTTCTTGCTTATTCCGCATAGCTATGATTCGGTCACTTACCGCCTAGGTTTTTTAGAGAAAGCGCTGGGAGAACATGCCTTGGTGGGAAAAGAGATTCACGTTCAACCTATAGAGCAGGAAGGAGCCAATCTTGTTTTTTTAGTCCCTAGCGACTGGAAAGACCTCATTTCAGCGCATTTCCCTTTTGCGAAAATTGAATACACTCACCTGCTAGCAAAATGTTTCATGAAGAAGGAGCAACAATTAACGCTGTTTGTATTCGGGAATTTAGCTTTTGCGAGTCTTTATCAGTCTCAAAAATTACAATTAGCGAATGTATTCCCCTTTGAAACTCCTATTGAATTAGCCTTTTATTTACAATCTATCCGTGACGCCTTTTCATTAAACTGGAATTTGTATCCTCCCCTTTTGGTAGCAGGATCAGAAGAAATTTCAGATGCTCACCTTTATCAAATCCCTTATGTCTCATCCTAAAAAAGCATTTTTCCCTGGTTCGTTTGATCCATTTACTAAAGGACATGAAGATATTGTGTTGAGAGCATTAGCGCTTTTTGACGAGGTAATTATCGGCATAGGCCAAAACTCCTCTAAATCACGCTACTTCCCTTTGGCTAAAATGGAAGAATATATTCGCAAGACATTCGAAGGAAAGCCTGTAAGTGTGGTGACCTATCAAAATCTTACAGCCAATGTTGCTCATGAATATGGAGCTAAATTTATTGTCAGAGGATTACGAAATACGACAGATTTCGAGTACGAAAACTCCATTTCACAAGTGAATAGACACATTCACAATGAGCTAGAAACGGTATTTTTAATTACATCTCCACATCTAGCCCCCATTAGCTCGACGATTATCCGCGATTTACACCGTTATGGAAGTCCTGTGGACCAATACCTCCCGTATAGCTTAGATTAATTTAAACTTCTCGATAACATAACGTATGGATGAATACGTATTTGTGAGCGCTTGAATTTGCTTCTTCTCATTTAGCCACTCTACCTTTTCGATTCCTTCTTCTATTTGTGGGATTAATTTCCCCGTAAAATTAGTCTTCATCGCATACCAACGCGTTTTCTTCAAGACTAACTTGTTTTTATGTGTATAGGTATGGTACGTAGTACAAATCTTGTTACCTAACTCAGCTTTCACATTGCATTCTTCCTCCACCTCTCTAACGGCCGCAGTTTCGAATTTCTCGTTCTTCTCTAACTTTCCTTTTGGCAAATCCCATTTACCTAAACGAAACATCCATAAGACTTCTTGTTGTTGATTAACCACCACACCCCCAGCTGCTTCAACTAAAGAATACATCTTGATAATGCGTGATTTATAGGTCTTACGATCGTCAACAATAATATAAAGCGCATGGAAATGAACACCTGATTTAGCATGAAGATTCATTAACATCTTCTCGACTTGCTCAATACTTGCATTGATAATGCACGTGTGTCCACTGAAATTCTCCACTTTCAAAGGAGAAAGTCGCGCGTCTAGGACTAAATCAAAATCCTCTTTAGATGGAATCGCACCTAACTCTTTCTTCTTCACGATCCTGATCGGTCGATCATCAATAAAAATTACCATCTTTTCAATTTTGTGAGGCAAAAATAGAATTAAATAGTGAAAGATAAACTGAATAAATTATTTTTGTAAATAATAATTAACAAACGCCCCTCATGCAAAATTTGACAATTCCACAAGAAGTAGCCCAACACCTTTTAAAGATCCAAGCAATTCAATTACGCCCAGATCAACCTTTTACTTGGGCATCTGGATGGAATTCTCCTATTTATTGCGACAATCGCGTATCCTTATCTTTTCCTGAGGTTCGCACTTATATCAAAAATTGCCTTTCTGCAGCAGTTAAAGCTTATTTCCCTCAAGCCGATATCATTGCAGGTGTCGCAACAGCTGGTATTGCACAAGGCGCACTTGTGTCTGATTTCTTAGATCTTCCTTTCTGTTATGTTCGTCCTGAGCCTAAAAAACATGGGATGGGAAATCAAATTGAAGGTAAAATTGAAAAAGGCCAAAAAGTGGTCTTAATCGAAGACCTCATCTCCACGGGAGGCAGCTCCTTAAAAGCAGCCGAAGCACTTCGTGAGGCAGGTGTCGAGGTATTAGGCATGGTGGCCATTTTTACCTACGGTTTCGAAATTGCTACTGAAAACTTCAAGAATGCTAACATCCCATTATACACGTTAAGTGATTATAATGCGCTTATTGAGGAAGCTGTTAAATTAGATTACGTGACGGAAACGCAATTATTAACACTTCAAGATTGGCGAATTTCTCCTAGCACTTGGAGAAAATAATCAAACCAACATATATCCATCTCCATTAGTAGGCTGAATCATACCCATCAGGGCTAAGTTCAGCAGTATTAATGATAAATCCGTTTGCTCGATTTCAGATCGATAAGCTAAGTCGTTAAAAGACAATTGTCCTTCTCGGTGTAAAAGGGACAATACAGCGGACTCGTTTAAGGTGAATAATTTTTGGCCTAAATCAGGGTGCAACGCGAGTCTATCCGCTGCTTTTTGCCAATTTAACTCTTGCATCAGATCTTCCCAGGAGGTGTAAATCATCGCTTTATTACTTCGGATAAGTTGATTGCAGCCAATTGAGAACGGACGATTTAAACTTCCTGGGACAGCAAACACATGTCGATCATAGTTAAAGGCATAATCAGCTGTAATCAAGGCCCCTCCTTTTTCTGCCGCCTCTACGATGACCGTTGCATCTGAAATACCTGCAATAATTCGATTTCGAACTGGGAAATGATAAGCCGTGGGTGGAATATGCGGCGCATATTCAGATAATAGTGCTCCGTTTTGCAAAATGGGTTGAACAAATGATCCATTTTCCATCGGATAAATATGCCTAAATCCACCTGCTAAAACCGCAATGGTGGGAACCTGGTTTTCCACGCATGCTTTGTGAAGTGCAATGTCGATACCTCTAGCAAATCCACTGACGAGAACTACCTCATCTTTTCGGGCGGCCTGAACGAGATCCACTGTCACTTTTTTGCCCACATCACTCGCATGTCTCGTACCTACGACGGCAACTAGGCGATGACTATTTAAATCTACAGGACCCTTTTTAAAAAGAACCAAAGGCGAATCATAGAGATGTTTTAAACGTTGTGGGTAACCCGAATTCTGGAAATACAGAATTTCGACTTGATCTTCTTCGCAAATTAGATACGTTTTATAGGCTTCATCTAAAACCTCCGTAGCGGCCTGACTATAGGCTGCTAATCGAAATATATCTGATAGATTGGGATAAAATGAGGCTAGTTTGCGCCCTTTTACGGGACCTACGTCTGTAAGATAAGTGAGCGCTATTTGATAAACTTGAGGCGGATACGTGGTTTTCATCGGATGATTTTTCCGAAACCTACGCTTATTCTAAGTCTAAATCTGCCTTCATCCCTTGTAAAAAATCACGAATATCAGTTAGTTGATTAATGATGTTTTGATGGGGATTTTTTTCTTTTCCTTGGAAATTTAAGGCTTGCTTTGCTCCCTCGATGGTCAAGCCTCGTTCATCGATTAGATTAACCAAGATCTTGATTTTTTCGATGTCAGAGGGGGTGTATTTACGAATACCAGAACCGGCTCTTTTAGGTGATAAGTGTGGGAATTGAGTCTCCCAATAGCGAATCTTGGAGGTATTCACCTTGAAGATGGCTGCTACCTCTGAAATAGAATAATATTGCTTGCTTAATTCCATCAATAATTTTAAACCCAAAATGGGCTTCTTCAAAAAATAGACTTAATTTTGTAATTCCTTTTTACAGGTGCCTAAGTAAAACTACAAAGGTTCCTTTCATTTTACAATAAAACGCATGACCTCTTCTGAGATACGTCAACAATTTTTGGATTTCTTTCAATCAAAAGGCCATTTAATTGTTCCTTCTGCTCCTTTGGTGGCAAAAAATGACCCTACCCTATTATTCAATAATTCAGGGATGGCTCAGTTCAAAGATTTTTTCTTAGGAAACGGTACGCCGCCATCGAAGAGAATTGCGGATACCCAAAAATGCCTTCGTGTTTCAGGAAAGCACAATGACCTAGAGGATGTAGGATTTGATACCTACCACCACACGATGTTTGAAATGTTAGGTAACTGGTCTTTTGGTGATTATTTCAAAAAAGAGGCCCTTACTTGGTCATGGGAGTTATTAACGGAGGTGTTTAAATTACCTAAAGACCGTATTTATGTTTCGGTCTTTGAAGGAGATAAAAAAGATGGCGTACCCTTCGATCAGGAGGCTTTTGATATTTGGAAGGCGATTGTAGGTGAAGATCGCATCATCTACGGTAATAAGAAGGACAATTTCTGGGAAATGGGTGAGACAGGCCCTTGCGGTCCTTGTTCTGAGATTCACATTGACTTAAGAAACCAAGACGAGGTTGATAAAATATCGGGTAAAAGTTTAGTAAACGCAGATCATCCACAAGTGGTGGAGATCTGGAATAACGTATTCATGCAGTTTGAGCGTATGGCAGATGGATCATTAGTTCCACTTCCTAACAAACACGTGGATACGGGAATGGGCTTTGAGCGTCTTTGTATGGCGATTCAAGGAAAGCAATCGAATTACGATACGGATGTATTCCAAGGTACGATTCAATATATCGCTGCAAAAAGTGGCAAGAAATACGGAAAAGAGAAATGGGCTGATATCGCGATGCGCGTGATTGCGGATCACATTCGTGCGATTGCCTTTACGATTGCAGATGGTCAACTTCCATCCAATAACAAAGCTGGTTACGTCATTAGACGTATTTTACGTCGTGCGGTGCGCTATGGTTATACCTATTTAGACTTCAAAGAGCCCTTCCTGCACCTATTAATTCCAGGATTAGCACAGCAATTCAAGGGAGTTTTTGATGAGTTAATCTCTCAGGAAGCCTTTGTCGCTAAAGTAATTTATGAAGAAGAAGTATCTTTCCTTCGCACACTTTCAACGGGTTTAATTCGTTTAGATAAATTGATGGAAGATTGCTCGGGGAAAGTTTTGTCAGGCGAAGATGTATTTGAATTAAACGATACCTACGGATTCCCAGTTGATTTAACCGCCTTAATCGCACGCGAGAAAGGATTGGATATCGATGAGCCAGGATTTAATGCTGCCTTAAAGGCGCAGAAAGAACGTTCACGCAAAGATGCGGGGGCAAGTGCAGAAGATTGGGTAATCGTCAATGAAGGTGATGAGGTTAGTTTCATCGGATACGATTCTAACGAAACGGAAACGCAGGTATTAAAATACCAAAAGATTCAAAATAAAGCGGGTATTCAATACAAAGTCGTATTAGAAACTACGCCTTTCTATGCGGAATCAGGTGGACAAGTGGGCGATACAGGAACATTAGAATTCCAAAAATCGGGTGTATCTCTTTCCGTTGTTGACACGAAGAAAGAGAACGATTTAATCGTTCATATCTTAACCGATGCTCGCATCGAAAGTTTAGCAAGTGAGCCTGTAAAAGCGAGTATTGCTACCTTACGACGTCGTGCTATCACACATCACCATAGTTCTACCCACTTAATGCAGGCTGCTTTACAAGAAGTCTTAGGCAAACACGTGGCGCAGAAAGGTAGCTTAGTAAATGAAGATTTATTACGTTTTGACTTCTCTCACTTCCAAAAAGTGACAGACGAAGAAATCAAGCAAATCGAAAAAATCGTCAACGCGAAGATTGCGGAAAACATTCCCTTGTTAGAAGAACGTAATGTTCCGATTGCGGAAGCAAAAAACAAAGGAGCTATGGCCTTGTTTGGCGAAAAATATGGTGATTTTGTTCGGGTTATCACCTTCGATAAAAACTTCTCTGTAGAACTTTGTGGGGGTACCCACGTACCATCGACTGGTGAGATCGGTTTATTTAAAATTACTTCAGAAAGTTCTGTAGCTACAGGTGTACGTCGTATTGAAGCGATTACTTCGCAGAAGGCATACGAATTATTAAGTGAACAAGAAGCCCTATTGAATGAAATCAATGAGCTCTTAAAAGCACCTAAAGATCTAATTAAAGCGGTTGCCACTTTATTAGAAAATAATTCAAGCTTACAGAAAACAGTTTCTGCTTACCAGCAGAAAGAAATTTCTGGTTTGAAGACTGAACTATTGAAAGAAGTGGTTTCTGGCCCTGTTTCGTCGATCATCAAACAGGTTTCAGCGCCTACGGCTGATGCATTGAAGAACTTGGCTTTTGATTTACAAGAAAACCAAGACAACCTATTCGTTCTATTAGCGGCTGAGATAGAAGGAAAAGCAAGTTTAGCGATTTCTATTTCAAAAGCGTTAGTTGAAAGCAAAGGCTTAGATGCTGGGAAAATCATTCGCGAATTAGCGAAAGAGGTACAAGGTGGTGGCGGTGGTCAACCCTTCCTAGCTACGGCAGGAGGTCAAAATCCAGCAGGTATCACTAAATTATTGAGTTTAGCGCCTTCTTATATCGCCTAAAATCAATGATTCCTATCCCCTTTTCTCCCTTTAATCAGGTAGCCAAACAGATGGACCTATGGGGCGAAAAGGGGATTCCTTTTGTCTTTTTGGTGGATTATAGCGGCGAAAATGCTTGGGCAGGGCCTGAAGAAGTAGCTTTAAGTTTAGGAATTACCTTTGCCTTTGATGCTCCCTTTCTACCATCGGAACCTATAACTTTTCGAAAAAATCCACTCGCAGTCGCTGCCTATTCAGAAAAATTCAACCAGGTACAAGCTGGTTTACAAAGAGGGGATTCTTTTTTAGTGAATCTGACGGCAGAAACACCAATTGAGACAGAGCTGAGCATAAAAGAGATCTTCGAGCGAGCAGATGCTCCTTATAAGATTTTAGTACATGATTTGTTTACCTCCTTTTCCCCAGAAACCTTTGTTCGAATTCAAGGGAATGAAATCACTTCTTATCCCATGAAAGGGACATTAGCCGTTTCTGAAACAAATAAAGAAGAGGATTTACGCCACGATTATAAAGAGAAAGCTGAACACGCTACCATCGTCGATTTAATTCGAAATGATTTAAGCCAAGTGGCATTCCCCATTCGAGTGGAGAAATACCAATATATTGAACGTGTGAAGACGCATACGGGGGAACTTTGGCAGATGTCATCCAAAATCACAGGTACTTTAATGCCTGAATTTGAACGTAAATTCGGTTCTATTCTACTAAAATTATTGCCCGCTGGATCAATTACAGGTGCTCCTAAAAAAGCCACCATGGAATTGATAAAAAAAGCTGAACAGTATGAGCGAGGATTTTATACCGGAATTATGGGTAAATTTGATGGAACTAACTTCAATTCTGGAGTACTCATTCGATTCATTGAAAAGAGCACAAAAGGACTGATGTATAAGAGTGGTGGCGGAATAACCGTCTTTTCTGAAGTTCAAAAAGAGTACAACGAATTAATTCAAAAAGTCTATCTACCCTTCTAATATGTTTTCCTTTTTAGAAACGATTTGCATTCAAAACGGTCAAGCACAACATCTTGATTTCCATCAAATGAGGGTAAACGAGACTTTTGAGCAATTTTTCTCAGAATGGGAGCCTTTTGATGTGGAAGAATTAGTGGCGGAACAAGTCTTGCCAACGGAAGGAACACATCGATTAAGAATAACTTACCAGGAAGATCCAGAGACCATCGAAATCCTGCCATACACGAAAAAAGAAGTCAACCGATTCGCCTTAGTCGACACGGGAGAAATTGATTATGGTTTTAAATGGGCTGAGAGAGGTTTTTTCCAAACATTCTTAGATGCCCATCCGGAAGCAGATGAAGTGATATTTGTGAAAGACGGGAGAATCCAAGATTGCAGTATGGCGAACTTAGCCTTTCTGAAAGAAGGTATTTGGTATACTCCTGAAGAACCCTTGCATTGGGGAACTACCAGAGCTAGATTAATCATAGAAGAAGAAGTAGAGGAAGCCGAAATACTAGTAGAGGAATTAGCCAGCTATGAGCGCGTTTGTTTAATCAATGTGTTCAGACCATTAACTGTTGAAAACTCTCTTTCGGTAGCGGAATCTATTTTGTAAATTAAATCATGAGCACCGAAAAAAGCCCTAGCTTTTTATTGCACCAAAAATTCCCTTTTGAACCTACGCCTTCTCAGGCGCAGCTCTTTCAAAAGTTAAGTGGATTTGTACTCAACAAAGACGAATGGGCAGCGCTTACGTTTATCATCAAAGGCTATGCTGGAACGGGTAAAACGACCGTCATATCGAGCTTAATTAAAATCTTGCCTTCCTTTGGTTATAAAACCCAATTGATGGCGCCGACGGGTCGAGCGGCAAAAGTGATGGCAAATTATGCCAAGAAAAAGGCCAGTACCATTCACAAAAAAATCTACAGGCAAGTAAGTAACCCACATTCAGGCGCACTTAGTTTCCAACGCATGAGCAATTATGCCACAAACACCGTATTTATTGTGGATGAGGCATCGATGATTACGGATGAATCGGATTTTGGAACAAACAGCTTATTAACTGATTTAATTGAATACGTATTCACGAATCCGGAGAATGGACACACGGGAAATAAACTGATCTTCGTGGGAGATACCGCTCAGTTACCTCCAGTAGGCAAAAGTTTATCTCCTGCCCTATCTAAAGACTATATTTCCTCCGAATTCCACATGGAAGTAGTAGATCATGAATTAACAGATGTCATGCGACAGGATGTCAATTCAGGCATTTTATACAATGCTACGGCACTAAGACAACTTTTATTGGCTAACTCTACAGCCATTCAATTCAATACAAAATCTTTCAAAGACATCTTCCGGATGACCGGCGAAAAGATGGAAGATGGGATGCATTATGCTTTTAAGAAATTTGGCAAAGAAGAAACCATCCTGTTAACGCGTTCGAATAAGAGTGCCGTGCAATTGAATGAGTTTGTGAGGCGAACGATTCTGTATCAAGAAGATGAAATATCGAGTGGCGATTTATTGATGATTGTGAGAAATAATTACCATTGGCTAGATGAAGATTCTCCAGCAGGATTTTTAGCAAATGGCGATTTCGTAGAAATCATGAAAATCAAACGGGAAGAAGAAATGCATGGTCAGCGATTCTTAGATGTATCGCTACGACTTTGTGATTATGAAGATCATCCTCCCATTGAGGCCAAAATCCTCTTGGAAACCTTGCATTCCGCTGAATCTGCTTTAGGTAGAGAGGCCAACAAAAAACTGTATGATTCGGTTTGCGAGGATTATGCCCACATTCCAAAGAAAAAAGAGCGGACGGAAGCCATCAGAAAAGATCCTTATTTGAATGCTTTACAAGTGAAATTTGCCTATGCACTTACGGTTCATAAATCCCAAGGGGGACAATGGTCTGCCGTTTTTGTAGATCAGGGTTATTTAAAGGAAGATCAAATTGACCCAGAATACCTACGCTGGTTGTATACTGCCATTACCAGAGCAACCCACGAGATATTCTTAGTCAATTTTCACGATCGTTTCTTTTAAAGATTAAACGTTGCCGCAACACCTGGATGGAATAGTTTTCCATCATAGATCGTCAAGCCCTTATTTAAGGCTTCATTCTGAATACATGCCTCTGTCCAGCCTAAATTTGCTAGCAAATGTACATATGGCAGTGTCGCTTGAGTTAAGGCCATTGTAGATGTTTGCGGCACAGCTCCTGGCATATTTGCCACGCAATAGTGAACAATACCGTCTATTTCATAAATCGGATTCTCGTGAGTCGTAGGCTTGCAGGTCTCAATGCATCCCCCCTGATCCACGGCCACATCCACTAAAACCGTACCTGGAGCCATCTTCTTAAGATCTTCTCGTTTAATTAAATGAGGCGCTTTAGCACCATGTAATAAAACAGCTCCAATCACTAAATCTACGGAAGGTAAAGATTCTTGAATCGCATAAGACGTAGAAAACTGGGTGGAAACATTAGCCGGCATTACCTCGTCCAAGTAGCGAAGACGCGCTAAATTCGTATCCATGATAGTCACATTGGCTCCTAAGCCTGCAGCCATCTTCGCAGCTTGTGTACCGACTACACCACCACCTAAGACTAATACATTAGCCGGTTTAACACCAGGAACTCCACCTAATAACTTCCCTTTACCACCTTGTGGTTTCCCTAAGTAAAAGGCACCCACTTGAATGGCCATGCGTCCTGCTACTTCGGACATGGGTGTTAGTAGAGGTAAGCTACGATCAGCTAATTCCACTGTTTCGTAGGCAATACACACGGCATCAGAACTAAGCATCGCAGAAGTTAATTCACGTGAGGCCGCGAAATGGAAATAGGTAAATAGTATTTGGTTCTTTTTGATCAGCGGAAACTCAGCTGCTAAAGGTTCTTTTACCTTCACAATCATATCAGCTATCGCATATACTTCTGCAGCTGTAGCTAGAATAACCGCACCCGCTTCTTTATATTGTGCATCTGTCAGGCCTGAACCCTCTCCTGCACTCGCTTGTACATACACTTGATGTCCATTTGCGGTTAAACCTTGAACACCTGCCGGGGTTAAGCCTACTCGAAACTCCTGAATTTTAATTTCTTTTGGAACACCTATGATCATATCGTCTAGTTTTAAAAAGAAAGGCCACCGAAAAAAATTCGCTGGCCTTTACCTTTGATGAAGTATAATACAATGTAAATATAAGATACGCCATAAAATATCTTGCATAATACCATATAATAAGTAATATTTACTTTAAATATATAAAATTGCAGAAATTAATACGATACAGCCTCTTCATTTTAACAATAATCAGAAAACTTTATGGCAAAAAACATGAATCTCGATGAATTGGATTATAAAATCTTACACATCATACAGAATGACAGCCAAAAAACCCTGAAAGACATTTCAGAGCAAGTTAATTTGTCTCTAAGCCCTACCCATGATCGCATCAAACGAATGGAATCAGATGGCTATATCCAAGGTTATGTAGCCTTATTGAATCGAAAGAAACTGAACCTCGGGCTCGTTGTTCACTGCCAAGTGACCTTAGAAAAGCAGAACCGAAAGAACTTTAGTGAATTCGAAGCGGCCATTCTAAACTTCCCAGAAGTAACCTCGTGCCACCTGGTATCAGGTAATTTCGATTATTATTTAAATGTAGTAAGTGCGGATGTGGAAAGCTATAATCGATTTTACCAAGAAAAACTAGCTGTATTACCTTCTGTCGCCCATATCTCTACCCTATTTGTCATGGATGAAATAAAACAAACAACGGCATTGCCGTTGTAATTTTATATCTTTGTCATTCTATTTGGGATCGACCGGTTTTGACAGCTTATGTAGTCCGGTTGTAAGCACGTCGGGAGTTGTAGGCATTTCCTGTTAAAAAAACCTTCGAATTATAGCTGGCAATACTTCGTATGCCATGGCTGCTTAGTCTGATAGACTAACCAATTGCCATCGTTCAGCCCTGTCCAAACTCTGCCGACGGGGGATTCTGAGCGTCGACATGCAGAGTCGCTGATTTTGATTTCTCTAATGAATCAGTAGTATCCAGAGGATAAGTGTTAGGTAAGGTCTGATCTGAACCTATCTAACATCGAAAATTAATCAAATCTAAACGTGTAGAAAGCAGCAGTTCTCTAGGTTTGGACGAGGGTTCGAGTCCCTCCGATTCCACAGATGGACGTTTTGTTCAGTTGAAAGCATTCATAAAATCGAAAGACTTTGTGAATGCTTTTTTTATGAACACGTGATAGATTAAGCATTTTGAAATATATTTACACGAAATAAACAGCAACTATGAAAATACACTTAACTATTTTATTCACCTGCCTTTCCTTTTTTTCCTTTTCCCAAACAGATAGTACCGACATCTTAGAGGATTACAGCAACTACGGTGAGCCTGAAGGAGTAAAAAGATATACCACCCAGAAAGTACTGAACCAGACCCCTCAAAAAATCATTAGTTTAGGCTACGACTATACAGGTGAATTTCACATGCCAGGGATTCGCATTGCGGAAAACATTACTCAATTAGATGATAGACATGTAAACCAAGTGAATGTTTTCAGAGCACAATTGAACATTCCAGTGGTGGCCACAAACAAAATTATATGGCAATTAGGGGCTAACTATTGGGGATCACAATTTCAAGTGGAAAATGCAAACAGCAACTCCTTCACTAAATTATTAAATCAATCTTCCCTCGTCAGTGCAGGAATAAATACTACTATTTTCAAACCACTGAATGAGACTAACTTCCTGATTTTTCAAGCTAGTGCGGATGTGAATGGACTGTTTACTGAAAACGCGAAGGTGACTTCCAATGCTTTAACTGTTAGCGCAACAGCCATTTATGGATGGAAAAAGTCAGAAAAAAACATGATCGGTACTGGTATTGCGAGATCCTACAGAGCTGGAAGAATGATGTATTTCCCGGTATTGTTTTGGAACAAAACATTTAATGATAAATGGGGCATGGAATTATTACTCCCGGCAAAAGGACATATCAGATATAATATCAATACCTCCAATATGATTCAGGCAGGTTTCGAATTAGAAGGAAACCAATTCTCTTTGCCAATCCCGTCCAATCAGCGAGATTTATTTTACATCCAACGAGGCGAGTTAAAACCAAGAATCATGTGGGATAAGAAAATCACTGGATTTTTATGGTTCAGTGCCCAAGTCGGATTACGTTATAATTACCGGTTTGACGTGATGAACACGTATGATGGAAAAGAAAATAACGAACGGTATTTCACCAGTAAGCTGGGGAATCCACTCTACTTTAATATCAGTTTGAACTTGGTTTCACCCTAATAAAAAAGGCTCCTAATGGAGCCTTTTTTATTTATTTAGCTACTTGCCTAGTCCAGGTATCTGTTCTACCAATGAGGGAGACTCCAATATAACCACGGACTTCTAATGAATTACCGTTGATTAAACGCATGGTAGAAGAATAAGTATTGCCATTTTTAGGGTCATAAATATTCCCTTCTTCCCAAAGATTTTCGCTTTTGTACACAAATCCCCAAATATTGATTAAACCTAAAACAGGCTTAGATTTAGCCGCAGGATCCTCATTATTCTTATCTAATTTAGGCTTTCCCGTCTCAGGATCGATTGGTTCTTTTAACCACACTACCCTACCTTGGTATTTATTTCCATTCTTATAAATCTTCACCATAGCAGTTCCCTCGCCTGTTTTCCAAACACCAACAATCGCATCTGGATTATCGGAAGCAAAAGAGCTAAAAGATGAAATAAATAATCCTACAAAAAGGAAAACAAGTATTTTTTTAGCTGTTGACATAATTGATAAAGGTTTAATTTAAAAAATTGATTTCTGAGCGGCCATCTTTTCGATTTCTGCCACGGATCTTGGAGAACCTTTGGAAAAATTCACATTCCCTGTCTCTGTGATCAAAATATCATCTTCGATACGGATACCGATGTTCCACCATTTCTTATCGCATTTGCTTCCTGCAGGAATGTAAATACCTGGTTCCACTGTTACGACAACACCTGCTGCTAAGATGCGAGGTCCTAAGTCATGTACATCTAATCCTAAGTGATGTGATGTTCCGTGAGGGAAATACGTGCGTGCTTCTTTCTCATTCGCAGCAATACCTAATTTAATTAAACCTGCATTCACCACTGCACGTGAAGCAGCATCAATATCTCCAAACGGAGCACCTGCCTTACAAGCAGCGATACCTGCATCTTGAGCAGCTAAAACGATTTCATATAATGCTTTTTGTGCTTCTGTAAACTTACCATTTGCGGGAACTGTACGCGTAACGTCAGCTGAATAACCATGGTATTCCGCTGCACAATCGCTCAATAATAGATCGCCATCTTTGACTGTTTTCAAATTCGTGATGTAGTGAAGAACGCAAGCATTTTCTGCCGCACCATTAATACTGTTATATCCAGGATATTCCGAGCCAGCATTCTTGAAATGGTATTCCATAATGGCCTGAGCTTGGAATTCTTTCATCCCCTGCTTAATAGCACGCATCACATCGTTATGCCCTAATACACTGATAGAAGCCGCTTTTTGAATTAAGGCAATCTCTTCAGGTTGCTTAATTCCACGCAATGCACGTAGGGTATTTAAGGTAGTTTTGGAGGCTAAAGGTTTAGCAGACGCAATCACTAAACTATCCACCAAAGAGGCCATACGAGTTAATGGATCAGGTTTTGCTTGGTATTTTGCAAAGATTCCTTCCGAACGGTATAAGGTATAAACGGAGTCAACTCCCGCTAAAGAAATGGATGACGTATTAAATTGGTCATTAATGAACACGTTTTCCATTTTACTCTTTGCCTTGAAACCATCCGTTCCTAGAATCTTTCCGGTCCAAAGCTCCTTGAATGGATCGCGGTTTTGGACAAAAATAAATTCAGTCCCCGTCTTCCCTAATAAGGTAACAGGTTGCTTGAAAAGCAATAAAACAGCGTTAGGCTCCTCTAGACCTGTTAAATAATAGAAATTCTTGTTTTGTGCATATTGAAACTCAGTATCATTGCTACGCTGACGAGTTTGAGAAGCAAAAAAGATACCGACGCCCTTATCAGACATTTTCTCTTTAAAGGCTGCACGACGACCTGCGTGAAATTCAGGAGTTAAATAATCCGTTGGATAATCTTGTGCAATGGCAGATTGTAAAGACAAAGTCGCGAACAATCCGATGATGAGATGTTTAATTTTCATGGAATAATAGAATTATGAAGAAGCAAGATAAGAAAAAAGGCTCCAGATGGAGCCTTTGAATTAATTTTTTTGACCAAAATACCGACTCAACCAGAAGCCACATAGCCCCCAAGCGACTACAGCATCAATTAATTGAGCTCGTAAATCGTACACCGGGTACCAAATGTGTTCGGTATAGGAGGTATTGCAAAAGGCGATTAAGCCAATTACTACTGAAACACCTACAATCGTAGAACGTCTCGGGATTTTAAGTTTAGAGATAATCCAAACCAATAAAAAGACCATAAACACATCTAAAACGAAACCACGAATCATGTTCATGGTCATATCTGTTTTATAAGATGGATAATAAATGACACGAGCCCAAGGCTTTCCTGCAATCGACTTAGTAAAACCCTCTAACTCTTCCATCGATTGATTATGACTCATTCGAGGTAAAATATAGCCACCTGAAGCTAATTCCTGCTTATTCAAATAAGTAAGAATTGAATCTTGCTTAGCTGTGTATTGCTGAACAGGTTCATGCAAATTGAAGGCAACATGAGACAGGGTCTGCCAAATAAAGATAAGTAAGCCGCCTACCAGAGAACCGATAATAAGTTTTTTCATCGTGTTTGAATTGATTGAACGGCAAATATAGAAAAAAAATCCTACACGCTATCAATAATATACTATTTCGCCTTTAAGATCTCTGACCCCGCTAACAAATAACATCCTGCACCGAAGTCCTCAAAATTAGGAACTGAAGTCTTCGTAACTGGTTGACCGTCTTTAGGCTCTTTACCTGTTCCTTGCACATAGGCTAAGAATCCATTGGATTGAACACAGGAATCAATAGCCTTCCAGCCTTTATCTACCGACTTCTGGTATTTTGATTCCGGTAAAATACCTTGGCGTATTCCCCAGGACATGCCATAAACGAATAAAGCAGTTCCTGTGAGTTCAGGTCCACCGTAATTTGACTCATCGGTTAAGCTTACGTTATAAAACCCATCCTTATGCTGCAAAGGCAATAAAGCGGCAGCCATATCTTGGAAATCTTTCACATATTCTGCTCTATGTGGCGCATTCGCTGGCATCAAATCTAAGGTTCTCGCTAATGCAGCAAAAACCCACCCATTTCCCCGAGACCAATAACAGTTCGTTCCATTAGGTTCTTTGTAGGGAGGAATGAAATCTTTATCGCGCCACCATAAATGCTCCTGCTGATTGTATAATTTCACCTTTGTATCGGTGTATAAATCATGCATTTTGGTAAAATAACGATCATCTTTAAATCGAACGCCTAAACGAGTGAAAACGGGCATACTCATTTGAAGACAATCGATCCAAGACCAATCGTTAGCATTATCAGTCGCAACCATATTGTCTATATTCTCTTTAATCGGTTTAATTCGCGCAGAATCTGCCTTCAAATCAAACAAATCCAAATAGACTTGCCCACAGGCTTGGTCGTCGGCATTCCTCGTTTTCAAGCCATTTCGCAAAGACCAATGATGAAATTCACCCCAATCCTCCATGTATTTCAAGTCAGAGGCACGAGGGTCTAACTTATATAATTCCATTAAGCCTTCGTAAAAAACGGCTCTTGTCCAAATATTCGAAGGGCGCGTCTTATCCGGACTCACAATCACCTTAGTTACATCTGGCCAAACTCCTTGAAAATAAGTTTTCGCCAAGTGCATATGCTGAAGAACTTGCTTTCGGTCAGGCTTTTTTGCGATTATAATCGAAGGAATTAATAAAATAAAAAGGAGCTTCTTCATTAGGCTAAATAAAAGACAGGGGTTAAATCAATCGCAACCGGAGAATGATCCGCATTCGTTTCCATAATGTCGGCCATATAGGCCCACCAACGCTTCATTATTTCTTGAGCAGGCAAAGAATCCAGCCTGGATAAATCAGGTGCTTCTAGGTAGCCAAAAAGCGTACGGGTACTTTCGTCCAGGAAAATGGAATAATTTTGGATCCCGACTTGATGAAGTAATTCGGCTAATTCAGGCCAAATCTCGTCATGTCGCTTTTTGTATTCCACCGAATTACCGGGTAACAAATACATTTTAAACGCCTTTCGCTGCATAAGAATTGATTTCTTATAGAAGGCTATTAGAGTGCAATTTTACTCAGAGATTCTTTCTGAAAACGCCTGGAGTGCCTCATCATTAAATCCTAAATGTGTGACAAAACGCACATAAGTAGGGCCAAAAGGGGCACAATAGATCCCTTTTTCCTTCAATTCAGCGACTTTCTCTGCAGATGATAGTCCATCTTGCAATTCAAGAATAACGATATTAGTTGAAACAGGAAGAATCCCTTTCACCCAAGGTAATTTTTCGCAAACCTGAGCAATATGACGAGCGCGCGCATGATCTTCCTTTAAGCGTTCTACCTGATGATCTAGGGCATAAATTCCAGCAGCGGCTAATAATCCTGCTTGACGCCATCCACCACCTAAACGTTTTCTGACACGACGTGCTTTTTTGATAAATTCTTTCGATCCTAATAAAATAGAGCCAACCGGTGCACCTAAGCCTTTGGAAAGACAAACAGAAAGGGTATCAAACCAAGCACCGAATTGAGCTGGAGTTTGACCCGTTTCAACCATCGCATTAAAAATACGTGCGCCATCTAAATGAAGCGGAATGTTAACGGAACGACAAAAATCAGATATCTCCTGTAAAGCTTCTGAAGTATAGATACTTCCACCGCCTTTATTAACTGTATTTTCTAAACTAACTAAACGACTTTCGCAGGCGTGAATGTCATCAGGTGAGATAGCTGCACGAATTTGAGAGACATTCAACCGACCTAAATCCCCTTTCAATAATTTCACCGAAGCACCGGCATTCGCCATGATACCACCGCCCTCATACAAATAGATATGCGATAACTCGTCGCAGATAACTTCTTGACCTTTAGAGACATGCACCGAAATAGCAATTTGATTTGTCTGCGTTCCAGATACACAAAAAAGCGCAGCTTCTTTGTTGAAAAGCTTTGCCATTTTCTCCTCTAATGCATTTACGGTAGGATCCTCACCAAAAACATCATCCCCTAAAGGTGCCGAAAACATGGCTTCGCGCATACCAGGAGTGGGTAAAGTAAACGTATCACTGCGTAATTCGATCTTCATATTAGAATTGCTTAAGAAAGGACAATTTAGCTAAAAAACTTTGTTGCTTCTGTTGGGTACTATCGGATCCTTGGTAATTCAACGTATTAAATACGAGATACACATAAGACAAGGGCTGGTATTCCCAAGCCAATCGCATATTCACTGAATTTAAATTATCTGTCGTATTTTTCTGATAGAAGCCGATTAATTGTAAACGCGGATTGATCGCCATTCGAGTCTCCAAAATCAAAAGATTTACTTCTTTCGTCTCACGAGCCACGCCCACATTTTCAAATTTGCTCCAGTTCCACGATAAACCTAAATTCACGTGTGGGATGGGCGCCACTCGAAACTTAGAATCAATCATTTGTAAGGTTCCATCAAAAAATCCACCCCAGCCATATTCCGTTGAACCGGAGTATTTTGCACTGGGATCACTCGCTAATAAAAATCCTTTTCTAAAATAGGAATAAGAACCTGGTTTAATGCGAATACCCACCGGATTAAAATCTTCTTCCAAGTTTTGAACACTCGCGTCAATATACCCCCCAATAATACCCCCATTCTGAAGATTAAACCATAAGGGGCCTGAAACCATTTTTTGTTCCACGATATTTCCAGTCTTTAGACTGTGGTATACCTCCGTATAAACACCTGGCTGCCAAAAACGAACGAATTTAGGTAACCATTTTCCGCGCACATTAAAATCGACACCCTGAGAATTAGAAAGCACATTTTTCCTTGAAACAAATCCCATTTCCGGATTGTAGTCATCAGAAACTACCGTATGCGTCCAATATAGCGTGACCAAATTGTCTTTATAAAGAAATTGTCCATACTCCGCAAATCCCTGCTTACTATTCCTAGAATCCTGCGTCATGGTCCCCATTCCACTAAATGACAATTTATCATTAAAGCGAATAAAAGCATCTAGTGCTCCAGTTGTAGCCACATTTGAAGGCGATGATTTAGTCGTAACAATCGCTCCTATCCTATTTTGTTTGCCAAAATTCTCCGAATAACGGCCCACCAAAAAATTCGTAAATGGATCACCATCTCCCTCGCCTTGGCGCATATAGATTCCTCCAAAATTTCTTTTCTCCGATCGATACACAAATCTTGTGCCTGCTGTAATGGCAATGGGATTCACATTTTGATCTAAACCAATCGTACGGCTAAAGAAGGGCTGAATATACATCGATCCGCCCACCACCTCATTAACAGGTGCTAAACCAGCAGAAAAGAGTGACGCATTCTCTAAAAAAAACTGACGACGTTCTGGGAAGAAGACAGAAAAACGAGAAATATTATTTACCTGTCGATCCACATCTGCTTGGGCAAAATCCGTATTAAAGGTGAAGTCCATGATGGAAGTAGGACTGATAGCCCACTTAATTTCGCCTCCTAATTTAAAATCGCTTGTCGATGAATTTCCAATTTCTGTACCCTCCGAATTATTCGAAACCTGCAATAAATAGGGAATAAAACGAATGTTAGTGCCTGTGGGAGGAGGAGGAATAATCCCCGTTAACTTACCCGCATAATCCATACGCAAGGGACTCATCGAACGCGGATGCGGTGACCAAACGGCTAATTCATTGCTAGCACGTCTTACTCGAAAGAAATTAATACCCCAATCTTGCGCTTTTGTTCCATCTGTTTTAGGATACCGTAGCGTTTGCCAAGGAATCGCAAATTCCGCTACCCAAGAAGAATCTGAACGTTGCGTTCTGACGCGGTACAAACCATCCCAATCTATGTCAAATTGTCGATCATCAAACGCCAATAGGTCTCTCTGAGCACCATAGGCATTCGACTGTAATACAATGGCATTACGCTTATCATTAAACCCATCAATAGCGATTCCAAATAGATCATTCTCAACGAATTGGTAATCGCGCTTTAAGTTTGGCGCTCGGTACCCATTCTTCCCTACCGTATCTCTTAAAATAGCTGCTACATACAGGTATTGATGATTATAGAGCATCTTAACCTGAGAGGAAAACGATGCCTTATTACCTTGAAAAGGCTCCACTTGAAAATCTATCCCTAAAGAAGGAGCGTTAGACCACTCCACTTCATCCAAGTTCCCATCTGCTTTCAAAGCACGCTCAATCTTCAACGGCTGAAACTCTTTCCGTGGAACAAGGGGACTAAAAACCTCCTGCGAAAAACTACAGAAAGAGATGAAAAGGAACAGGTAACGCATTTATTTTTTGATGAAGGATAAGCTAACTAAACGGATAAATACAGGTAAACCTGCTAAAAACAGGGGTAAAAACTGCATTCCAGACCAGACTAGGCCCACGAAACATAGCACAGAAATGAATTGCAAATAATTCTTCCATTTCATTGGATTTCTAGCAAACCAGATGACCAATGGAAAATTCAATGGAAACAACATAAGAGATGCTGGATTCCAAGCCATCACTTCGTGATTTGTGGCTGTGCCTAAAAAGAAAACAAACCAAGCAAGAATTCCGATTAGACCAAACAATGCTACATCTGCTGCGTAGGGAAACGCCTGCTTAAAGCTTAAGAATCCAATCAATAGAGTCAATAATCCCAAAATCACATAAGGTCCAGTGAAATCAAAACCGGTTTCTGGAGCTATTTCTCCGTCGAACAAACTAACTGGATTCGAAGCTAATTTAGGGGCTAAATTCGTCGCAGCGGCTAAATTATCTGGCAAATAACATGCTTGTGAAGCGTTCGCCTTCACATTTGAAGGAATGCCTAAGGCTAGATTCATCCCCAAAGTCACCCAAGAATTAGTCTCTAAATACTTGTTCATCCAATCCCGATAGGATTTACCTTCAAGTGATGAATTCTGATTCCATTGGTATTTGCCCGGCGCATTCTTTTCAATCATGTCCCGAATCCGAGTAGAACAATTATCGTAGAAGAACTTGTAGGCGTACTCTCTATTTTCAGGCAATAAATTCTTCTCTAAAGATTGAAAAATGGCATTTTTTTGAAGGGAATCGAGCTCGAGTTTTTGGGCAATCATTCCGCGCTTTTCGTATTGCGCGTTATAATTAAATTCATCTTGCATCGAATGAACAGAAATCGTATAGGGCAAGGTGCCCATTAAGAATTTGAGATAGAAATTCTCTGTCTTAAAATCGAAAGTACCATAACTATAGGCCCTATCGATGCCATTCGTAGGATCATTTACCCATAGAATCGTATGGCCAAAAGCCGAATGCAACTCCTTTCCAGGAGCTACCGTTACTAAAACAACCTCAGCTTTGGAGCTTAACTGGGCTTTTGCAGCAAAAGCCATCAATAAAAATAAAAACAGCTTTTTCATCTATTTTCCTGCGATAACGATAACAATTTCTCCTCGTACTTTGTCGGGATGTGCCGTAAAATAGGCCAATACCTCCGTAGCGTTTCCACGGACCATTTGTTCGTGCATTTTACTCAACTCTCGACCTACCATCACCTGACGTTCCGGTGAAATAAATTCGATGATTTGCTCCAAAGCCTTCACTAAACGGTGAGGGGATTCATATAGAACGATGGTACGTTCCTCTTCAGCTAATGCCTTCCAGCGCGTTTGGCGGCCTTTTTTATGAGGCAAGAATCCTTCGTAAACGAAACGATCCGTAGGAAAACCGGAATTGACTAAAGCTGGAACAAAGGCTGTTGCACCTGGTAAAGACTCGACTTCGATCCCATTATCTACACAAGCTTTGACTAATAAATATCCCGGATCCGAAATTCCTGGTGTGCCCGCATCGGAGATTAAGGCTAATGATTTTCCCTCTTTCAGCATCTTGATAACACCAGGAACACCGGTGTGTTCGTTGTGAGCGTGATGGGAATAAAGGGGCTTAGAGATATTCAGGTGCTTCAATAATTGACCTGAATTGCGTGTGTCTTCAGCTAATATACCATCCACTTCTCCTAAGATTCGAATCGCACGCAAGGTGATGTCCTCTAAATTTCCAATAGGCGTGGGTACAAGGTATAATTTCATCCCTAAATTTAATTAAATGACCTGAAACAAAAAAAGCGAAACTTTCGTTTCGCTTTTCGCTCTGGTAGAGAGTGAGGGATTCGAACCCCCGGACCTGTAACAGTCAACAGTTTTCAAGACTGCCGCAATCGACCACTCTGCCAACTCTCTGTCTCCTTAAGAGATTGCAAAAGTAAGGCGTTTTTCCACATTTTGCAATAGCTTAGGCTAAAAATTTAGATAAAATTCATGATAAAATCTCTTTTGGCCTGAAAATCAAGGGTATCCGGAATCCAATTAATTTCGATTCCTGCACGCTCCATTTTCCGAAAATAGGTCATTTGACGTTTCGCAAACTGATGAATAGCCGTTTCTAAGCCCTTTTCAAATTCGTCTTTGGTAATATGTCCTTCTATGTAATTGATCATCCATTTGTATTCAAGGCCGAGCCAGCGTAATTCTTCCGGATGAACGCCATCAACAAGAAGTTGTTGTACCTCTTCCAGCATTCCCTCTTGCAACCTAGCTTGTAAACGCTTCGTAATCTTTTCTCTACGTTCATCCGTCGATGGATTTAAGCCGAAAACCACATGAGGGAAATGAATAACCAAAGGCTCAGAAAGAAAATGAGGTACGTGGGAGAATTGGTAATTAGCTAGCAATGATTCAATATACAATCCGGTTCCACCGCAAAGTATAGGCTGCTTTCCCCTAGCAAACACATCATTTATTGCATCAAAAGCGGCTTTTTGAAAATGAGCTACCGAGAAGGCCTCTCCTATTTCGTGGCTATCAATTAAATGATAGGGAATAAAACCATACTCTTTTAGATCTTTGCCCGTTCCGATGTCTAGGCGTCTATAGATTTGGCGGGAATCAGCAGAAATGATTTCTCCATCCAAAGCACAGGCTATTTCTACAGCTAAAGCTGTTTTCCCACTTGCCGTAGGCCCCAATAAAACGATGAGCTGCTTATCTGTAGACATAACGCAATTTCAAATTTCCTTTCGTTTTTCGATTCTCCAACTGAATCGGTTCTGTCTCTCCTATTTTGGCAAAACCAACGGATAAAAACCCTTTCCCCGAATTCCATTCCTTATCCACATAGGTCATTACATTATGCGTTTCAGGATTTATATCTTTATATGCTTGCAAGAATTTCGTCAAACCTCCCACCAATCGAATCGTTGATAAGGTGGCTATTTCAATGAGTTCACCAGACAAACAGCCCTCTAAGCCAGGCTCTTTCATGAGGAAAGACTTCCCAAAAACAGCCACTGCGACTAAAGGACTCTCTTTATAAGAATAAGCACTTTCGATTCCACGGAATACCCGATGCGGTGGAACGATGCACCCAAAATAACAAGATCCTTTTAAAAAGCCTTTCACGTGCTCTTGATCTAAAAAATCCCTAGCGGTTTCTACATCGATCGGAACGATTCGCGTATCTCGGGCAAATACAGAACGCAAAGGCTTAATACGAGCGACAATGTGTTTTTCGATGGCCACCTGTCGACTCATCCATTGATCCTCCCAAATACAGATATCTCCTTCCTCAGAATTACTTGGCATCGCATTTACGCGTACCTTCGTAGCTTCATGTAACCACAAGCCTTCGCCTATCGACTGAAAACCGACAGAAAGCAGAAATTGGGCGAGGCTGTGCTGGAACTCTTTTGGCATAAAACGTGTAAATATACAGTAGAATTAGGCGCAAAAGCGCTTTAAAAACAAAAACATATTAGAATGGACTATAGATTTGAGGCGAGCCGTAAGGAGGTTTCCACTTTTACGAATCAAGAAATCAGAGATAATTTCTTAATTGAGAAGATTTTTCATGCAGATCAAATACAATTAACGTATACTATTTATGATCGCATGATCATCGGTGGTGCGATGCCGGTATTGAACACCTTACATCTTCCCAATCCGGAAAAATTACGCGCGAATTTCTTCTTAGAGAGACGTGAACTAGGGATCATTAACGTAGGCGGAAAAGGAACTGTGTCAGCAGATGGCGAACAATTCACCATCGATAAATTAGGTGCAGTATACGTGGGACGCGGGGTGAAAGAAGTAAGTTTCAGCTCTGAATCATCCGAAAATCCAGCTCAATTCTACTTATTATCTTCTCCAGCACATGCTAATTACCCGAATGCAAAATTAGATCGGGAGCAAGTAACGACAGTGGTTTTAGGCACGCTGGAAACATCTAATCACCGTACAATTTACAAGTACATCCACAACGAGGGCATCCAATCCTGTCAATTAGTGATGGGATTAACGATTCTAGAGCCGGGTTCGGTTTGGAATACGATGCCAGCACACGTACACGATCGTCGTATGGAGGCCTATTTATATTTTGATGTGACTCCTGGCCATGCGGTATTACATTTAATGGGCGAAACTACGGAGACCAAGCACATTTGGGTCCATAATCACCAGGCAATTATTTCGCCACCTTGGTCGATTCACAGTGGAGCAGGAACAAAGAATTACTCCTTTATTTGGGGAATGGCGGGTGAGAACAAGGATTATACGGATATGGATTTTGCAGAAATTTCTGAATTACGTTAAGATGAAAAAACTGATCATTCTTTTTTTAGGTTTAAGCACAGCAGTGAGTGCTCAAAACTATTCTGAGTTAATGGCGAAGTCCATTATGCACACGCACAAAGACTCTATCGCTGTGAAAGCAGGCAAGCCTGCGGGATGGGATTATGAGCAAGGGCTGGTATTGAAGGCTTTGGAACATGTCTACCAAAGAACGGGGGACGCCACTTACTTTAACTACATTAAAAAGAACATCGATAGTTTCGTAGATGCAAATGGAAACATCCGCACCTACCATTTCGACGAATTCAATTCAGATAATATTACGACCGGTCGAATGCTATTGTATTTGTACCAAGAATTGGGGGATGAGCGCTACAAAAAGGCTGCAGATCTATTAAGAAAGCAGATTTCGGAACAACCGAGAGATGCGGATGGGGGTTTTTGGCACAAAAAAAGATACCCGAACCAAATGTGGTTAGACGGTTTATATATGCTGGAGCCTTTCTATGCGGAATATGGCCAAATAACGAATCAAGACAATTGGCCTGACATCGTTAAGCAGTTCCAATTGATGTACAAAGGGGCAATCGATCCTAAAACAGGCTTATTATTCCACGCCTACGATCAAGCGAAAGCACAGCCTTGGGCAGATAAGACCAACGGGCATTCACCTAATTTTTGGGGTCGTTCGATGGGCTGGTACGTGATGGCCTTAGTCGATGTATTAGATTATATGCCAAAAAATCATCCATCCAGAGGCATTTTAATCCAACAATTAAATCAATTATCAGGCGCTATCGCTAAGATTCAAGATCCTACTTCAGGAGTTTGGTACCAATTACCAGGATATCCTGGCAAAAAAGGAAATTACTTCGAGGCTTCCGCATCAAATATGTTTGTATATGCCTTCGCTAAAGGCGTAAGAAAAGGCTATTTGCCTGTTTCCTTCCGTAAAAATGCAGAGCACGGCTACGCAGGAATTTTAAAAGAATTCATCACCAAAGACGCAGAAGGCTATATTCATTTAGAGAAAACCGTGAGCGTAGGCGGCCTAGGTGGCGTTCCGTACCGCGATGGTTCTTATGACTACTACTTAAGCGAACCTTTGCGTACAGATGATTTAAAAGGCGTGGGTCCATTTATCCTTGCTTCTTTAGAGATGGAGATCGCTAAAGAATTAGCTATCGGAGCTGGAAAGAAAGTAGTTTTAGATTATTTCTTTAACCACGAGACGAAGAATGGAAATCGTTTCCACTATACTTGGGAAGATCGGAAAGACTCTGGTTTTAACCAATGGGGCATCCAATTCGAGCAATTAGGAGGTACTTTGGATACTTTAGGAGTCTCTCCTACCCGCGAGAACTTAAAGGGAGCCTCTGTGTACATCATCGTAGATCCAGATAGCTATAAAGAAACAGCGAAGCCGAATTTCATGACGGCAAAAGCAGCTGATGAGATCGAGGCTTGGGTGAAAGAAGGTGGAAATTTGATTCTGTTAGCAAATGACACGACGAACTGCGAGATTCCTCAATTCAATATCTTAGCTAAACGTTTCGGCATTGAATTCGTGGCACCTAATTTAAACTTCGTACAAGGACGTAATTGGGAGCAAGGAGCTGTCATGATTCCTGCGGGGAATGAGGTTTTTGATCCGATTAAGAAGGTTTACATCAAGGAAATAACGACGCTAAAATTAAGTGGAAACGCGAAATCACTTGTTAATCACCTAGGTTATCCTGTGATGGCTACGGTAAAAGTGGGTAAAGGAAAAGTGTTTGCGCTGGGTGATCCTTGGTTATACACCGAGTATACGAATAACCGCAGAACGCCGCTGGAATACGAAAACTTCTTGGCTGCGAAGAAATTAGCGATTTATATGCTAAAGTAATTTTCGAGGGAATTTATAGCCCGTCATTTTTTCTAGCGTAACTAAAGGCACCGAATAGGCTTGCCAGTTTTTATTAAGCACTCTCTCATTTGGAAATAGTATGCACCAGATTTTTTCTGGTGTATACACTACTTTCCAACAATAGGCTGGAACGATAACTCCTGAGGCTAGGCGTCCCTTAGATCCAATTCCTCCGGAATAGATCAAAAGATTTTGCCCTCTTTTTACCGCTAATTTTCGACAATATTCTTCTAAAAATTTAAAGGGCCCTCGATTCAATTCGGGTGATTGCGGAATCATATTTGACATTAAAAATGTCTCCTCGTTCAGGTATTCCGAGGAAGTCCGATCCTCCGAATTACATAAATGGCCTCGGTCAAAACCAGAATGCGCATAATCACTTTCATCGGCGATTTTAAAACCCCGTGGAAATGACTCATCTTGAATAAATCGATTTGTTCGTTCTACTGAACCCACGTCGCTGGCCTTTAACGTCCAGCCCACCCAATTCGCTCGACCCTCTATCCCATTATAGGACATCACATATCCTTTCTTGACGGAAAGATAGTTCGTCGTAGAAGCAGTCGAGGCGCCCGAAATATTGGGCACCCCGACTGATAATAGGACACTAAAAAAGAGGTTTAAAAGCATTATCTAGCTCTTTTGGCTAAATCTGCACGCGAAATATTCATCATACGACCCATCATTTTTGTTCCCCGATACGAAACGATGCGCATCAATTCTGCATCCTTAGGTACGGCAACTAGACCAGAGGCTGATGGATAGTGGTTATCCGGGTAGGAATTGTCAAAGCTGTAGTGAATCTTCAATCCGGAGATTTCATTTTTCAACTCTACAAAAAGTTCTCCTTTTGAGTTCTTTGTTACCTTTACGATTGCCTCGTACATAGATGGCGCATATTTCTTATCTGCTACATCAAATCTCGCCATATGTTCTTCTACGCGGCTAATAAAATTATCCCAGTTTTTATTTTCATTAGGCGACCATAGAGATTCGGAAATTGCCAATGCACGTGGCCACATCATATATTGCAAGTGACGGTAATTATACAATTGCTCAGACCACATGTTTGCTTGACCGCCCTTTACTAATTTTGCATCTACTCCATCCGGAACTGGATTGAAGGCATAAGAATCTGTTAATCGAACCGTTCTGTAAACCGGTGGTTCTAAAGCTATATCGCCTTGCATCAAGTCCACGTAAACGTTATCATTTGGTGTCATCACCACTTCATGGCCTAATTTTGCTGCTTCAACACCTCCTTTAATTCCGCGCCATGACATCACCGAGGTGCCTTTTGGCAATCCTCCTCCTTCTAAAATCTCATCCCAACCTAACATGCGCTTTCCTTTACCCGAAATAATCTTTTCCAAACGACGCACAAAATAGGCTTGCACCTCTTGTGAATTCTTCAAACCTTCTCTAGCTCTTAAAGCCAAAATCTCCGGATTCTTATCCCAGTAGTTCTTAGGGCACTCATCACCACCCATGTGGATATAGTCATACGGGAATAAACTAGCTACCTCTCCCATTACCTTATCTAAGAAAGTATATACATTTTCATTCGCTGGACATAAGGTATTATCTTGTAAAGCCTCTGGATGCCCATGAGACCAATCGATGAACGGCTCACCCGAAATCACTTCATATTTATCCGCGCCTGGCGTGCAAGAAAGTTCTGGATAAGAGGCTACCGCAGCCATCGAGTGACCCGGGACATCAATTTCAGGAACGATATTCACAAAACGCTCTTGGCCATACTTAACCAATTCCTTGATATCTTCTTGCGTATAAAAACCACCATAGGTACGTGGCTCATTCGGCTCAGGCTTCGAAAAAGTTGTAAAACGTCCTACTTTCTTCACGTTAAACGCCCCTTTTTTTGTCAAATTAGGATAAGACTTAATCTCAATTCTCCAACCTTCGTCATCCGTTAAGTGAAAGTGCAAGATGTTGTATTTGTATTCCACCATATCGTCGATAAATTTCTTTACATCTTCCTTAGAGAAGAAGTGACGTGCCACATCAAACATTTGACCACGCCAAGCAAAGCGAGGGGTATCAGTGATTTGAGCATATGGAATCGTCCATTGTACGCCTTTTGCCACTAATTTTGATTCAATTTCCTTTGGTAATAATTGATATAAGGTTTGAATTCCATAAAAAAGACCAGCCAGTTTATTTGCCTTGATTTTTACGCCAGTTGAATTAACAAGTAGTTCGTATCCTTCTGCACCTAGCTTCGCATTGCTTACTAATTGCAATTGAATAGTGGCGGCCCCTACTGATTTAAGTGCCACTGGACGACCTGTAGCCACTTTTAGTTTGCCTACCAAAGTCGCATAGGCCACTTTCATCTGAGGATCAGATGGACCAGAAATTGAAATAGACGTAGGTAATGTAAACTTCCCAGCTGGATAAGATGCCTCTGTAGGAATGGGAATAATAGACGGTTTTTGTGCTGATGATGCGTAACTTAAGCTTAAACTCAAGCATACGAGAGCAATAATTTTCTTCATTGAAATAGGTTTTTGTATAGCGTTAAAGTTCCATCAAAATGCAGAATATTCCAAATGGTTTTGTATTTTTGAAACAAGAAGCATTATATACAAAACACAAAACCATGAATGAAACCGCAACACTTGCTGCTCAGCAAGTGGAACTCACACACGCTATTGACACGGTATGGGTGGCCCTCTGCGCCGCTTTAATTTTCCAAATGGAAGGAGGATTTGCCCTCCTAGAAGCTGGATTCGTCCGTTCTAAGAATGCCATCAGTATTATTGCCAAAGTCATGATTGATATCATGTTCGGTGGCGTTGCCTTTTATTTAGTCGGATTCGGAATTGCCTACGGTAAATCGAATGGCTATTGGGCTTTCGACACTGGGATTATGGAAGGTGATTTAGGCTTAGGTCTCACTATTTCCAACTCCCTTTTCTGGTTCATCCAAATGGGCTTCGCAGTCGCTGCCATCTCCATCGTCTCAGGAGGCGTAGCGGAGCGTATGAAAATGTGGTCGTATGCCATATATGTGGCTATTTTCAGTGCAGTCTTGTATCCTTTAGCTGCTAATTGGGTTTGGAATCCAAACGGTTGGTTAGCGCTTAGAGGATTTAATGATTTCGCTGGATCCGCTGCGATTCATGCGATGGGCGGCTTTGCTGCCTTAGCAGGTGCGATTGTTTTAGGGCCCCGTTTAGGAAAATACAACGAGGATGGAACGGCAAACGCGATTCCTGGCCATAACTTAACCTTATCCGCCGTAGGTGCATTTATCCTTTGGTTCGGTTGGTTCGGATTCAATCCAGGTTCTACTTTAGGAGCTGTGGGAAAATGGGATCTAATCGGGTCAGTTGCCACTAACACATTTTTAGCTTCAGCAGCGGGTGGTATAGCCACGATGCTATACACATTCATGCGCTATAAAAAAGTAGATATCACGATGGTCATCAACGGAGTATTAGCAGGACTGGTAGCGATTACAGCTGGCTGTAATGTTGTTTCACCAGATTCAGCCTTGATTATCGGTTTCATTGCTGGAACGATTGTAGACATTGCCGTAGTGGTGGTTGATAATTTGAAAGTAGATGATCCAGTGGGAGCAGTCGCGGTTCACGGGGTGAATGGTTTCTTCGGAACGATTGCCGTAGGTTTATTCTCCCAAAAGAATGGCTTATTTATCACAGGCGAGAGCGCTCAATTTATCACACAATTAATCGGAGTTTCTGTCATCAGTGTTTTCTCTTTCGCTACGACTTATGCCTTATTCATGATGTTGAAAAAGACGATGGGTATTCGCTTAAGCCATAAAGCTGAATCTGCGGGTATTGATGCCGTGGAGTTTGGAGTAGAAGCATACACCACTTTTGAATAATAGCTAAATAAGAACGATATGAAAAAGGTAGAAGCCATTGTAAAACCATCGAAATTAAAAGCTATTCAAAAAGGCTTGATCGATGCAGATATTCCTTGTATGACCGTTGTTCCCGTTCGTGGAGCCGGTTTACAGCAAGGTTATTCAGAAATATACCGCGGTACAGAGAAGTCGATGATCTTATTACCAAAGGTGATGATCATCTGCGTCGTAAGCGATGAAAACCTCGAAAAATGCTTAGATGTCATCCTCGACAACGCCTCAGAGGGCAACGTAGGTGACGGAAAAATCTTCGTTTATGACGTGCAGGATGCGATTAGGATTCGTACGAAGACGAGGGGGATTGAGGCAATTCGATAAAAATGCGCAGCATTTTTATCGAATCGAATTAAAGAATAGAGCATAAAGAATAAAGAATAAAGTTCGATTCGCCTCCGGCGATGAACTTTTGAAATATTAACTATACTCATCAAAAAGGGATCAAATTTCGATCCCTTTTTGATTCCATCTTTATTCTTTGTGCTTTATGCTTTGTGCTTTAAATTGTAGTAATCACACGAAACCTCGTAAACATCTCCTCCGAATACCACCCAATCCTCCGCGTCTTCTTAATCATGGGCTTGTGCTCCTTACTTTTATAAGCAAAAGCATCCAGATTTTCTGACGAGTCCCAAAGACTCAGGGTAGCCTGTTCGATGAGGGGAAACTCTCCTACGCCTTTGGCAAATAATAATCCTACTCTATTTTCTAAGTATTTACTGGCGTGAGATACATAAAACCAGAAGATGGGCGATTTATACCAAACGATACTCGCACGAGTCATCACTAAAAGCGGTCCATTTCCAGGATCTTCCACAATAGAAAAAGGATTCGATCCATTCCAAGTTCCATGCCCTTTTATGGCAACGGCATCCCAGCCTTTTATAGCGGATGAATTTGATGAAAGGGTCAACCAGCGCTCGTTTGAGGCAAAAAAATGATCTGATGCGGCTTGGTTATTAAAGACACCTAGAAAGGCATACGAGGAAAAATCTGGCCAAATAGAGAATCCGTTGCCAGCTCCTACACCTAAATGTTTGGCAAAAGAAAGTCCTTCGGATTTCCAGCTTTGGACAAATGAGCGACCCATTTCTGCAAAGGCAAAACGCTTGTTTGAGAAGCCTTCAAAGGATAAAAATCGAAAGGAAATAATTTGTTCGCTCATTTTGTCAAATTTAGTCGTTTATTTGAACAATTAAAGCGTTAGTCGGGTTTAAAAGACATGAATAAAAAGGGATTTTATTTTAAAGAGTTTGAGGAGAAAAGCATCTCCCCTTTTGATAAGCTTTTCGGGATTTTCAAGGAATTAATCACACATACGTCGGGGGATTTTGATGAGGCAATCGAGTGGTTGCGCGAATTAGATAAGGAATATGAGCTGACGGATGAGAATTATACCATTGAGGATTTTATTGAAGATTTAAAAGCTAAAGGTTATATCCGCGAGGAGATAGATGAGAATGGAGGTTCTGGGATGGGTATTACGGCCAAAACAGAAAGGGCAATTCGCCAGACAGCTTTGGAGAATATCTTCGGAAACCTAAATAAAAGCGGTGCTGGCAATCACAAAACCAAAGCATCCGGCCAAGGGGATGAATTGACGGGGGAATTTAGGTCGTATCATTTTGGCGATAGTCTAGAGAAAATCTCACTTACGGAGAGTTTAAAAAATGCCCAAATCAATCACGGTATAGGCGAATTCGAGTTAACGGAGGAGGATTTAGTGGTAGAAGATACACAGTATAAATCCCAGATGAGTACCGTGTTAATGATTGACATTAGCCACTCCATGATTCTGTATGGGGAGGATAGAATTACGCCGGCGAAGAAAGTGGCGATGGCTTTGGCAGAACTCATCACAACCCGCTACCCAAAAGATACCATCGATATTCTGGTTTTCGGAAACGATGCCTGGAGCATTTCCATTAAAGATATTCCCTATCTAAAAGTAGGACCATACCACACGAATACGGTGGCTGGACTGCAATTAGCGATGGATATTCTGCGCAGAAAGCGAAATACCAACAAACAGATATTTATGATTACCGACGGAAAACCGAGCTGTGTTCGGGAAAAAGACGGTACCTATTATATGAACAGTAATGGCCTAGACCCCTATGTGACCGAAAAATGTTATACACAGGCGGCTCAGGCACGTAAATTACACATTCCCATCACCACCTTCATGATCGCACGCGATTCCTATCTACAACAATTTGTGGATAAGTTCACAGAAGCAAATCAAGGAAAAGCCTTCTACACGGGTTTAAAGGGTTTAGGTGAAATGATTTTTCAAGATTACGAAACGAATAGAAAGAAAAGACTGAAATAAGATGATCAAGAATTTAGGTGAATTAAAGGCCTCAGGCTATACGAGTAAATCCATTAAAGATGAATTAAGAGATAACCTAATCGCCCACATGGAGGCGGGAACGACCGTATTCGAAGGTGTTCACGGGTTTGAAAACTCGGTTATTCCTGAGTTAGAGCGTGCCATCTTATCTCGCCATAATATCAACTTACTAGGATTAAGAGGTCAGGCAAAAACGCGTTTAGCTCGTTTAATGGTCAACTTATTAGATGAATACATCCCCTATGTAGCTGGTTCAGAGATTAACGATGATCCTTTGGCCCCTATTTCTCGTTTCGCACAGGATTTAATCGCTGCTCAGGGAGATGCTACACCCATCGCTTGGTTACACCGCTCTGATCGCTTTGCTGAGAAATTAGCCACTCCAGATGTAACTGTAGCTGATTTAATCGGTGATGTGGATCCAATCAAAGCCGCGAATTTGAAATTATCCTATGCAGATGACCGCGTGATTCACTTTGGGATGATTCCTAGAGCAAACCGTTGCATCTTCGTGATCAATGAGATTCCAGATTTACAGGCCCGTATTCAGGTAGCTCTATTCAACATTCTTCAAGAAGGTGATATCCAAATTCGTGGTTTCAAATTGCGTTTACCACTCGATCTACAATTCATCTTCACGGCGAATCCAGAAGATTATACAAATAGAGGCAGTATTGTGACTCCTTTGAAGGACCGTATTGGCTCTCAAATTTTGACCCATTATCCGGAAAGCATTGCGATTGCGCGTAA
This sequence comes from Cytophagaceae bacterium, assembly GCA_027491195.1. Taxonomy (GTDB): domain Bacteria; phylum Bacteroidota; class Bacteroidia; order Cytophagales; family Spirosomataceae; genus Aquirufa; species Aquirufa novilacunae. The sequence continues at coordinate 212,101 of JAIXWQ010000011.1, forward strand.
AATTTCTGCTCAAGAGGCGCGCATTAATGCAGCACAATCTGATCGAGTTTATGTACCTAACCTAGCTTACGATTTACTAGAACAAATCATTTTCGAAGCAAGAGAAAGTGAATATATTGATTCCAAAAGTGGTGTCAGCGCACGTATGAGCATCTCGATGCTAGAAAGTTTAGTGAGTACGGCAGAAAGACGTGCCCTATTAAATAAGGAGTCAAAAACAACTGTTCGTTTAGCAGATTTCATGGGAATCATCCCGGCCATCACAGGAAAGGTTGAATTAGTCTACGAAGGCGAACAAGAAGGCGCTGCCTTCGTTGCCGAGCAATTAATTGGCTCTGCCATCAAATCATTCTTCCCAGGCCTATTCCCCAAGATTGAAAAGCTTTCAAAGAAAATCGAAGAGAGTCCTTACGCCGTATTGATGGAAGCGGTTTATGCCGAAGGCGGTGTCGTTTTATACGATGAATGCAATGCATCGGATTATGCTTCGACTTTGAATGATATTAAGCCGTTAGAGGATTTGATCGCTCGTTATCAACCGAATGTTGAGGCAGCTGATAAATTGTTCTTGAAGGAATTTGTGCTTTGGGCGCTGGCGGAGTATCAGAAATTGGGGAAAGAGAGGTTGACTGATGGGTTTAAGTTTAATGATTTGTTTTGAACTGCGTAAAGAATAAAACACAAAGAATAAAGGTGGTATCGCCTGCGGCGATTCATTCATGAAATATTTAAAACAGACCATAAAAAAAGAGAACAAAATCGTTCTCTTTTTTTATTCCTACTTTATTCTTTATTCTTTATGCTTTACGTTTTGCAAATAATTTCTGCTGCGCAGAAATTATTTGCCAATACAAAACTTTCCAAAAATATTCTTCAGCAAATCGTCATTCGATATTTGCCCCGTAATCTCACCAAGATGGTGCAAGGCATAACGAAGGTCTTGGGCGATTAAATCACCTGTTAAACCTGTCTTTAAGGCTACAAGAACGCCTTCTAAGGTTTCTTGCGTTTGTAAAAGCTGCTGGTAGTGGCGAAGATTAGTGACTAAAGTGCCGCTGGTACTTACTTGATCTAAACCCACCACGTTTAATAAAGCGGTTTCGAGGTCGTTTAGTCCAGAGCGGTTTTTAGCGGAGATGGCAATCAAATCCGGTATAGCCGCTTGAAATGCAGATAAATCAGTGATTTGATCCACCTTATTCAACAACTTTATCACCGGAATATCCAGCTGACCCAGTGCTTCCACTCCAGCAGCAAAACCAACCGGAGTTTCTGAAGTGGCATCCGCCATATAAATCACCACCTGGGCCTTCTTCACCCAAGCCTGTGTTCTCTCCACTCCTAGAGCCTCGATCACATCCGTTGTCTCGCGCAATCCAGCTGTATCGACTAAGCGAAATTTGATTCCACCTAATGTCCATTCATCTTCTAAGCTGTCGCGCGTCGTTCCGGCGATATCCGAAACAATGGCACGATCCTCATTCAATAAGGCATTTAATAAGGTTGATTTGCCTGCATTGGGTTTACCTACGATAACAGTAGCCACCCCATTCTTAACTGCATTTCCAGTTCTGAAACTAGCCACCAAAGGGCGAATATTCGCTAATAATTGATTTACTAAGTCTTCTAAATCTTGGCGATCTGCGAACTCTACATCCTCCTCGCCGAAATCTAATTCGAGTTCGATTAGTGAAGCAAAATGGATTAATTCTTCGCGCAAAGCGGCAAGCTCTTTCGAAAAACCTCCTCGCAATTGATGCAATGCCGCATTTTGGGCGGCGGCAGAATCAGCGGCGATGACATCAGCAACGGCTTCAGCTTGTGCTAAGTCGAAGGCTCCGTTTAGGAAGGCACGCTGCGTGAATTCACCGGGGCGAGCGAAGCGAGCCCCTTGTTCTACAAACAATTGAAGGATACTCTCTTGGATGAACGGGGAACCGTGGCAAGAAATTTCGACCACATTTTCCTTCGTGTAAGAGCGGGGGGCAATATATAAGCTAGCGACTACTTCGTCATAGACACGGCCTGATGACTCGATACGACCATAATGAATCGTATGAGAGGCTTGGATAGAGAGGTCTTTGGGCTGAAATACCTTATTCACGATCTCGATCGCTCGATCTCCAGAAAGACGTATGACTCCGATCGCTCCTACCCCTGCAGGCGTAGCCAAAGCAACAATGGTATCGCTAAAATTCATGGATTACAGTAAGTTCGTCAATTTCATTGCAACAGACATGTCGCCTGAAATTTTCACCTTACCCGTCATTACTGCCATCATGGAGTTTAAATCTCCTTTTAAAATAGAAGTAAAGGTTTCTTCCGTCGTCGAGATTGTGCAATCTGAATCTAAATTCTCATTAGAAACAGATCCATCAGCTCCTACAACAATAATTCCACCTGGGAAAGCAAATTTAAATGAGACTCCTTGGCCACCTTTTTCAGCAGCTAAAGCAATAATACGTTCGTTGATTTCTTGAAATGTCATGATTATATAATTAAAGGTCAAAAATAAGTCATTTTCATCAAACTACACGTTTCGATGGCAAATTGAGGTGAAATCACAGTAGGTACATTGATCCATATTGACCGTTTTCTCAAAAACGGAATCCGTTGAGACGAGTTTATTCACCCAAAAACTGACTACCTCTTCCGATTCTTGTAAAAATGCCTCGACTGATTCTCCTTCAGAAAATTCCAAAGAGCTAGAGATAAGTTTGCCTGCAAAGTTTCGGAAAGATATGATTCCAGGCTCTAATTCAATCCTATCCGAGGGTAGGCTTCGCAAAAATTCGTTTCGATCCGCTGGTGTTTTTTGTAATTCTTTGGCCACTAAAAACTTGTACATCCACAACTGAAAAAGCTTTGTCTTCAACTCCTCTTCCCGAAGCGTTTCAGCTAGACTGTCACCTGCATCCACGTCTTGTTTCACTACTTTACCCGTCTTGTAATCCACAATACGCAATACGGAGCCTCCTTTCAAATCCAAGCGATCAATCCGGCCTTTCATGCGTATGGACCACGATTCATTGCCTACAGGAACTGAAACGATTGTTTCTACTTGTTGTTCCACCGCCAGGAGTTTAATTTCCTCGGGATACCAGGAAGCAGATTCTTCGAAGTAATTCCCTAATAAAGTTTTGGCAACCTCCTGAAGAACGTAATTAAATCCTTTTTCTATTTCGAAATTCCCCTCTCGCTCGCGAATATCCTCCATCGCTTTCTCTAAAAGTGGGGCAATCAATTCTTTTTTCTTTTCAACAGAAAGAGAACTCTCAAATCCACCGATGCTAATCAATTGCTTATCAAGCAATTCCAAGACTTTATGTACCCAAGTACCAAAAACATCAGCCCCCATCTCATCATCTCGCTGTTTTTCTTGCTGCAAATTGACGATTTGAGAGAAATAATATTTTAAGGAACAACTCGAAAATATCGCCACGGAAGAAGGGGAAAGTCCCCTTTTTTCGAGAATTCCACGGATTTGAGCAATAAGTTCTGGCGTTTTTTCGATACGTAAAGTCACTTCGTTTTCCTTTTGGACGGAAGAACTAAATTTGATGGCCGGCTCAGCTAATTTCAAATGTGGGTTCGCCTTTACCCAGTCATACCTGATTTGGCGAATAAATCGACTCACTTCAGCCGAAGATGATTCGTTTTGGACATAGACTAGGACAACCTCCTTCGGTCTTTGCAACAGGCGGTAAAAGTGGTAACTCGTCACCGCATCTGCTTGGGTGAACGTAGGCAGTGAAAAAGCCGCCATATTCGCAATGTCGACAGGTATTAAACTTTCTCTTTTGCGCGTTCCTGGTAAACTTCCCTCATTCAAGGATAAAACAATCACGCGATCAAAATCCAAGGTTCTTGTTTCCAATAGACCCATCACATGCAAGGAACGCTTTTCGGCACCCTCAAAGGTCAATTTTTGCTGTTGTAAAAGCTGCTTACAAAGCGCTTGACCACTTTTGACCGTAATAAACGTATGCGTCGAAGCTAACTCTTCTAACTTATCTAAGACCGTTAAAGCTTGCAAAACGGCATGCGACTCCGCATCCCAATCGTCCTTATCCGTTTTGTATAAAATACTGTTTAATAAGCTAATCAGCGATTTTAGGAAGTCCTGAAAACTAGCATCAGCTGGAATAAATAGATTAGAATTTTCAGGAACAGTTGAAAGATATAAATCAGTTTCCTTCCAAGTAGGCAATGGAATCCCCTGCATTAAAGGATGTTCTTTCAACGATTTAAGAAAGGAGACTGGGTATTTCTCCAAAGGAACCAATGACCACCACAAGTCTATCAAAGAAAAAACCTGTGATTTCTTCAAGGAATAGCCCATCGTAATGTTCAAACGATCCTTAAATTCCCCTAAATAAGGCATCAATGAATCCAGAAGGCTCTCATCCCCTAAAACGAGTGCCACTTGCTCTAGCTCTCCGTGCTCTGCTTGCCAGGTACGAATTTGCTCTAAAGCGACAAATATCTGAGCAGATGGATTCGCTAAAGCAAGTATTTCCACCTGTTTTGGCTTATCTACAAGATCACGACCCATCCAATGAAAGGGCCCTCGCGATAAATACGCCGGATTTGCTGGATTCGAATAGTCTCTCAACCAATTACCCGCCCGGTGGTACTTATTTTTGACGTAATATTCATCTACATCCCAAAGCGTCTGCGCCACATTCTCACGCAACAGCAAACGAATAATCGTCTCCTCCGATTTGGACAAGGCATTAAATCCGACGAAATAAATCTGCTTAAACCCAAGTGATTTACCCGCCTCTAACAGCTCCACCAATTTACGGTAAGCTAAACCTCGATAGGTGGTTCCTTTCGCTTCTAATCGACTTTTTAGACGTATATAGACCTCTAAAAGGGAATCATATAATTTAAAATAGGCCTGCGTATTCGGTGTAATCCAACCTTCCGCCTGATCCTCCCCAAATTCCTTCCCCCATCGTTCAATCGATTTGGCCTCCGATAAAAAGGAAAACAAGGACGTAGGATCCACTAAGTAGAGATCAAGTGTGTCAAAATCCTTCAACATCAATTGACCCCAGGTAACAAATCGGTCGAAATCAATTTTAGGATCTACCTCCTTGAAACAGGCATAGGCCTCAAATAATAAGTCAATCGGATCCTCTAGAACGGAATCCGACATCTGCAGCGCAAACTCTTCAATCGTAAAAAAAGAGGGAGAAAGAAAAGGTCTATCTCCCCGAAAGGCTAACTCCTTTTTTAGGTACAGAATACCCCGTTGCGAGGGCATCACCACGGCAATATCCTTCAAACCTTCCATGCCATGAGCCTGAAAGAGGTAATCCGCCGTTTTACCTAAAAAAGTTTCTAGCATTAGATGTTTCCTTTCTTCATTTCTTTCACCGCATAATCCACCGCTCGCGCTGTGAAGGCCATGTAGGTTAGGGATGGGTTTTGGGTAGACGTCGATGTCATACAAGCTCCGTCCGTCACAAATACATTCTTCACGTGGTGCATTTGATTCCACTTATTCAATAAAGATGTCTTCGGATCTGAACCCATGCGAACTCCTCCCATTTCGTGGATGTCTAAACCTGCTGGTGCATGAGAATCACGGGTTTTGATATTCTTAAAGCCTGCCTTTTCATACATTTCGGTGAACTGATCGATAAAATCTTTGACCATCAAATCATCGTTATTATCGTAGCTGACATCCATATGCAATAAGGGCATGCCCCAGTCATCCTTTTTGGTTGCGTCCAAAGTCACTTTGTTACTCTCCTTCGGAATCGTCTCCCCCATCATGTGCGAACCAGCGTACCAATTCGACCATTTCGGGTTCAACAAAGAATTCTTCAGACTTTCGCCTACGGCACTTTGGTCCGCATGCGTTCCTCTTCCACCATTCATACCGGCAGCATATCCACGAAGGAAATTCGTTTCTTGCTTGTATAAATTTCTAAAACGAGGAATATAACCAGAATTAGGACGACCACCGGAAGTCTTGTAATCTAAATATCCTTCATATTCTGCTGAGAGCGAGGCACGGTAATTATGGAAAGCAACGTGCGTTCCTAAAAGACCGCTGTCGTTACCTAGTCCATTCGGGAATCGAGATGACTTCGAGTTCAACAAGATTAAATTGGTATTTAATGCTGCTGCCGTCACGAAAATCACCTTCGCATAGTACTCTACCATCTCCTTTGTATGAGCATCAACTACACGTACACCTACCGCTTTTTGTTTCTGCTCATCGTAAATGATGGAATGAACTACCGAATCAGTTCTCAGCGTCATATTTCCCGTCTTCGCCGCCCAAGGTAAAGTAGATGAGTTAGCGCTGAAATAACCTCCGTAAGGACAACCTCTTTGGCATAAATTACGGCCTAAACAGGTTCCACGACCTTGTTGAATGTGAATATCACGAGGCTCCGTTAAATGCGCACAACGCCCGATGATCACGTGGCGATCGGAATATAAACGCTTCATTTCTTTTTGGAAATGCTTCTCTACGCAGGTTAATTCCATCGGTGGCAAGAAATCACCATCCGGCAAGGAGTCTAACCCATCTTTATTTCCTGATATACCCGCAAAATGCTCCACGTAGGAATACCAAGGATCAATTTCCTTATAAGTAATGGGCCAAGGCACCGCAAATCCATCGCGTGCTGGACCATCGAAATCCAATTGAGACCAACGCTGTGTTTGGCGCGCCCATAAGAGCGATTTACCCCCTGTTTGGTACCCTCTAATCCAATCGAATGGCTTATCCTGAATGTAGGGATGCTCCTTATCTTTCACAAAAAAGTGCTTAGCATCCTCGCGGAAGGCATAACACTTCGAAACGGTCGGATTCTCGCCTATCTCTTGTTTCGTTAATTGTCCCCGGTGTTCAAATTCCCAAGGGCTCATTAACGTCGTCGGATAATCTTCATTATGCGTTACTTTGCGGCCTCTTTCCAACACCAAAGTCTTAATTCCTTTATCACAAAATTCTTTAGCAGCCCAGCCACCAGCCATACCTGAACCGATGACAATCGCTCCATACGTACGTTTCTCCGCGTTAGTTAAAATATTCATACGTAGGTTTATTTTTTAAGAGGTTCACAGCCATTGAAAAATCCTGGTGCCATCACATAGTTCAAGTGATTGACCATTACATACTCTGTAGACATATACCCTTGAATAGTAAGTCCCTTCAATGTTTTCATCGCTTTTTGCGCGTCTGAACCCATTTTCCCTTGTTCGATTTGGAAAAATAACGCTTCCTTCTCTGACTCAGACATCTTTTCAATCGTAGGCAAAGCAGCCAACGCATTCGCTAACATTTCAGACGTTTTAGGCTCATAACAATCGCGAAGCATAACTTTCACGAAGGCAGGAACTCCCAAAGAGACTGCTCCAGGTAAGCTGGATTCCGGGATAATTACTCCCATCCAATTTTTCAATAAGGCCTCTTGATCTGCACTCCACTGAATTGCAGGTGCATCAGCTGCATTTAAGTCGGTAAAAACAACACTGCCTAAGGTAGCCAGCGCCATTCCTTTCACCCAACTCCGGCGTGAAATAGTTGTCATAATTTTATCTAGGTTTAATAATTTAATCAAATAATAGCCAACGAACACCATAACCGAAAGAACGAGGCATCGCCTGATGTAAGTAAGCTGTATAGTAATTCGAATTTAACAATCCTTGCGATACATTCTGCATCTTAAAGAAAAGTCGAACTCGATTAATGCGTAAAGTCACGTAAGCATCCGCTTGAACAAAGGCCGGAATCTCATAGCGATCCTGCAAATGGTATTGTTGAATGGTAGGCATATACGCATCCGCATAATAAGCCGATTGATGTTGTACATCTATCCCAAACTGCATATACAATAATTTCTTGTACTGCACATTCAACGCCAGATTCGCACTTGCCACTAAATTAGGCATCCTCATCACATCTGGTCCCGTTTTCGTGTTCGCTAAGACCAAGGTAGACCATTCAAAGCGTTTAAACGTCCCGCCAGCTGAAAACCCAGTTCTAAATACCCCAATCCCCTCTGATGTTTGTTTGGCGGTTGCCAAAGTATCGAAATACACATAATTCGATATCCGTTGTATCGTGGCTGTAGGGCGGAAATAGACCTGCTTCGTATGAAAGTCCAAACTTCCTGTCAGCTCATCAAAGGACACATTAGTCAACGATTGATCCCAGCGAAAGGCCGCATTATTTGTCCAATTCTGGGCCATTGAAGGACTGATGGAAGTCCGACTCGCCTTCACTTGAAAGAAGGGCGAACTAAAATTAGCCTGCAAGCGATAGTCGGAACCTAACAAGTATTCTCCATCCGCTGTAAAATCAATTTTATCATTAAACTTCTGCTGCAGAAACAATCCCACATAGTTTTCTAAGCGATTTCTTCGAGAGCCAGCTATCGGATTATTCAAGTCCCAATAACGCTGTTTAAAATAGGTTCGGTAGGTAAAACCTCTAAAGATTCCTTTGAAACCAGTTTGATGCGAATAAGACTGCCATTGATTTTCGTTATACAAGGAATCCGTCTGGGTACCGTAATTTTTAGGGTAATAGGCATTCGAGAGATTAGTCACAAAGTCCATGTCCTTGAATTTCGCCGCCCGATTTTCTACATCCACCCGTTGGAAAAACTGCAAGCCTTTAAATCCAATAAACTCGTGGTAGAAATGGAATTTAAGAAAGGAATCATTTGATTGAGCACCTGCACTCGAAAAAAGGGCCCCATTATCCGTATACTTCAACGCAGTCGTCGGATCTAAGCCATTTAATAATTGAACACCTCCCTGATCCTGAATACCCATATCGAAATAATTCAAGTGAGATAACAAACGGTAGCGGTTATTTCGGGTTCTGAAATTCGTTTGAAACAAGACTCCCCACTGTTCAGTAAGCGTCTGATTCCCAGATTTATATTTCTGATCTGTTAAAAACTTATCCGAAACCTGTCGCTGAATCTCGAATCCCATATTCCAAAGGGAGTCAATATTGCGAGCGAAGGTGAAGTTCAACCGGGTTTGGCCTCCTGCTCCAAGGTAATATTCTACATCCGAATAAGGTGATTTCGTTTGGTAGTATTTTACTTCATCTGTTGCAAAAGCATAGGGCATATAGGCATTATAACCCATCTGAGTGCCTATTTGATCGGGTTTCTTTAAAAAGATATTTCTGACTGCGGTACCTTCATTTCCTAAATGAGCGGTTAAAAACCCGGATCTTTCTTGGAATAAATACCGGTGAAACAAGTGTAAACTCGTATCAACCGATTTCTTTACACCGCGTCCGTTTAACACCACTTCCTCTAGCGAATATGACATGGTTTGGGGGCCATAAATCTGTTTAGTGGAGTCGTCCAAAGCCGCTCGACCTGACTTCCCATTCGATACTGGCTTAGGCGCGTTCGGATCTTTAGGCGCCATAGGATCCGGAAAGTCATTCCGATTCCCGCCAGCTGACTGCAGAGTCTGCCCAAAAACAGGTGAGATACCCAATAAAACAAGAAATAAAACTAGTCTACACTTCACGCTACAAAATTAATTTTTTCCCAACCAGTCCCAAAACTGTTCTTCTTGATCGATGAAATACATTTCCATCGGTAGGTAATATAAATGATTCCCTAAGTTAGGTAATTGACTTAGGTGCGATTGCAAGCGCACAAAATCCTTGTGGGTCGTCAAAAATCCCTCATCACCTGCCATTGTTTTTGCTTGCTGCTCTAATTCCAATAATTCAACTTCCGTAAAACGGTGGTGATCTCCATAAATTACTTCTTCTTGGATTTGGCCTAAAGAAGACGCATAGGTAAAAAAGGGCTTAGGGTCAGCAATCCCAGCGAATAAGGCCCATTTAGAAGGCAAATGCTCTCGTGGTCCTACCGGCTTAGCATAGCGAACACTCGTATAAAAAATAGGCTTTTCTTCTTTCGAATTTCGCAATACCCCTTGTGCAAAATTCGACTTTTGCTCCTTCGTTAAAATGGAAGGGCATCGGGTTACAATGACCGCATCCGCTCGTTCAATTCCCTTAGCAGACTCTCGTAATCGACCGTGGGGTAGTAAGGTATCCTGGTAAAAAGGCTTTTCAAACGTAGAACAAACTAGATTTAATGAGCTTTTTAAGGAACGGTGCTGGAAGGCATCATCTAACAATAAAACATCGACTTCAGGCATTTTTTCGACTCCCTCAGTTCGTTTTTCACAAACTGCCACCGGAATTTCTGGAAATAAACTTTTGTAGGCCAAAGGCTCATCTCCTACTACCTCCGCACTCGATTGCCCATTTACCTCGATATATCCTTTCGTCTTTCGGCCATAACCTCGACTTAAAATCCCTAAACGATCTCCTCCGCGCCAATTTTTGACTAAATAGGCCACCAAGGGACTCTTACCCGTTCCACCCACCGCCAGGTTTCCCACCACAATAATTCGAGGTTTTTCAAAAGACCTAGAAGGCAAAATTCCCCAGTCGAAAAGTTTATTTCGTACCCAGGTAATTAACCCAAAAAGCAAGGAAGGAAGAAAGGTAATTGTCTGCTTCATATAATAACCTTAAAGCTAAAAATAATACGGGAGGGCACAAAATCGAATAGAAAATAATAAATTGCATCATGTCAAAAATCAGTCTACGATTCCTCCCCCACGAGCTTCAATTTCATTTTGAAGCAGGCACCTCTCGAGGTGTTCTGACAAAGAAGAAATCCTATTTCGTGGAAGTCTCGGATGGAAATCGGGTGGGCATCGGAGAAGCGGGCCCTTTATTTGGGCTGAGCCCGGAATTTCAAGATGATTGCTTACCTGCCTTCGTCGAGAGTCTAACCCCTTTTCAAGGAATTGAATCTTTTTCAGACATTTCCGAACTAATCTCTGAAATCCCTTTCGAGCAACCCTCCTTTCGCTTTGCTTTAGAGACTGCCCTACTTGATTTACAAAAGCCCTTCACGAATGATTTTGCCAAAGGTTCAGCTGCTATACCCATTAACGGCCTGATTTGGATGGGAACCGCCGATTTCATGCGCGAGCAAATCGAGCAAAAATTGCAACAAGGCTATTCCTGTTTGAAGTTAAAAATAGGAGCCATTGATTTTGAGACTGAATTATCCCTATTAAAAAGCATTCGCGCGCGTTTTTCTGCTTACGAGCTGACCTTACGCGTTGATGCAAATGGAGCCTTCTCCCCTGCGGAAGCGCCTTTTAAACTTGAAAAACTGGCCGCCTACGACTTGCATTCCATCGAACAGCCCATCAAAGCGGGCCAGCCGGAGGAAATGAAAAAGCTGGTAGCCCAGCAAATACTTCCCATCGCCTTAGATGAGGAACTAATCGGGATGAAGGACAAATCAATTGCCTCCTACATCAACCCCGACTTTATTATTTTAAAACCGAGTTTCGTCGGTGGCATTCAAGCCACTCGGGATTGGATTGATTGGGCTTCAACTAATGGGAAAGAATGGTGGATTACGTCTGCTTTGGAATCTAATATCGGTCTTCAAGCCATCGCCCAATTAACGGGGGATTATGAAGTGAAAATCCCACAAGGTCTAGGTACGGGGCAATTGTACACGAATAATTTTAGTTCTGGTCTGTCGATTAAGAAAGGAAATATCAGTTTTGACCCGACAATTCCAAGGGAATCTCCTTTTCAAAACTTATCTTTGTAAAAATTAAACGAATCCTTATGAATACGATTGACGAGGCGATGATCGCCATTTTAGAAAAGCGATTAGAATTGAGCAAATTAAACTACTCGGATGATACGTATGATGATGTAGAAGAGATGCTACACGATTTAGAGGATGATTTCAACGAGAAATACGGTGATCAATTAGAGGATATCTTGGAAAAGGTACACTTGAAACACTGCCCTGAATCTGATGTATTACTGCCTACGGCTTATTTAGCTAAAAAATTCGTCGAGACAGCTGATGGTGAAATCGAAATTGGTAAAAAAGAAGGAGTTGAAGTAGAATGGATCGAAGATCCTGTGGCCAATGCCCGCTTGGTGTTGCTACCCGCTCCCACCCGCGTTCTATTGATGACGCCTAAGGGCATCGATATTGTCTGGGAAGCAGAATAAAAGTAAAGGGGCTTCAAAAGCCCCTTTTTTTATATCCAATTAATTCCCTTTTTCAGTAAATCGAAGGTCTTCTGACCCTCTGGAAAGACCTGTGGATCGTACATATACTCCCAGGCTGCCATAGGTGGCAAACTCATCAAAATAGATTCCGTTCTGCCGTTCGTCTCTAGTCCAAACTTCGTTCCCCGGTCGTGCACTAAATTAAACTCCACGTAACGACCTCTCCGAATATATTGAAACTCCTTTTCAGCTTGAGTGTATTCCTTCGAAGCATTTAAACGCATCAAATGACTGTAAATGGGTTCAAAGGCTTCACCTACGGCTTTGACAAACTCAAAAACCGTTTCTTTATCTCCTTTGATATAATCAAAAAAGATTCCGCCGATTCCACGTGTTTCTTCCCGGTGTGGGCTGTAGAAATAATCATCTGCCCAGTTCTTGTACTTTGGATAATAGCTTGGATCAAAACGATCACAAACGGCCTTTAATTGCTCATGAAACAACTTCGCTTGCTCTGGAATGATGATATGCGGCGTTAAATCAATTCCTCCACCGAACCAAAACTCCCCATTACTCAACTCAAAATAGCGCACATTCATGTGAATGATGGGAACCCAAGGATTCTCCGGATGCATCACAATCGAAACACCCGTTGCAAAAAACTCAACCTCCTCAGTCACATTCAAACTAGTCACCATCTTCGGATGAAGTGGGCCTTCAACTGCTGAAAAATTAACACCGGCTTTCTCTAAAATGGTCCCTTTCGCTAAAACGCGGGACCTTCCGCCACCGCCCTCCGGACGCTGCCATTGGTCTTCCTTAAAGGAAGCTCCACCGTCAGTTGCGGAAATACCAGCACAAATTCGATCCTGTAAGCCTTGAAAATAGGCCGCAATTGTATGTTTATCCATTTTACTGAGGGGAACCCGTCGAATCCGCAGGCTGTACATTTTGTTCTAATAAGGCATTCATAGAGTCTAACTCGGAGTCAGAAACTTGAAGCGAATCGGGTAAAGCATACGAACCATTCGAACAATCAAAATCCTTCTTAACCACTCGTCTATCTAATTTTTCGAAAGGTTGCGGACGGTATTGCGCTAGCAATGGATCCTTCACCACTTTAATCATGAAACGCTTGAAGATAGGCAAAGCCGTTTTAGAGCCCTCACCTAAGGCGCCTGTCCTAAAGTGAATTGATCGATCATCTCCTCCAACCCAAACACCCGAAATCAAATTATGCGACATCCCGATAAACCAACCATCCGAGTGATTCGAAGTGGTTCCTGTTTTACCAGCAAAAACACGTGCATAGCGATTTTCTTTCGGCAATAAGATATCTCCCTCGCCATACAATAATGAACTACCCGTACCACTTTCGTGAATAACTCCCTCTAACATGTAGCGAACTAATTGGGCGGATTCCTTGCGAATGACCTGCTCCATTGTCGGATCAAAACGTTGCAATACTTTGCCATTTTGGTCCTTAATTTCTTGTACAAGCATAGGCTCCACGTGCATTCCCTCATTAACAAAGGCAGAATAAGCACCGATCATCTCGAATAAATTCACATCAAAAGAACCCAAACCGATAGACGCCACAGCCTTCAATGGACTCTTAATCCCCATCTTTTTCGCATAATACATCACGGTATCAGCCCCTACTTCATTCGTTAATCGAGCCGTTACCGAGTTGATACTTTGTGCCAAAGCACGCTTAATTGGCATCTCTCTCATGGAGAAACTACCGTTCGCATTGCCTGGACGCCACATTTCTTTTTCGCCTTTGGCATTCTCCACCTCAATCTCAAATGGCTCATCGCGCATCATATAGCAAGGTGATAAATCTTTGGGACCATCGATAGCAGAGGTGTATACAAAAGGCTTAAAGGTCGATCCTGGCTGACGACGACCTTGTTTTACGTGATCGTATTTGAAATATTTGAAGTCCAAACCACCTACCCAAGCCTTAATGTGACCCGTGAATGGATCCATCGTCATCATCCCTGCTTGTAAAAACTTCTTATAATATTGAATCGAATCGTATGCACTCATCGTCCGTTTTTCCTCCCCCATCGAATTACGGGAATAGACCCACATATCGCGCTTCACATCCTTCATATAGTGTTTCACCGAATCCGGATTTGTAGGAAAACGAGCCACTAGGTATTTATAATATTCCGTCCTTTTAGCAACGGTATCGATGAATCCAGGGATTTCCTGACCATTTTCACCCACCCAGGGGTTTTGATTCGCCCAGTGATTATCAAAGTTCTTTTGGGTCGCACGCATACCCTCTTCCACCGCTTCCTCCGCATAAATCTGCATCTTAGAATCAATGGTCGTCACAATTTTCAAACCATCCCGGTACAGATCTAATTCAATATCATTCTTCTCCGCCCATTCATTCAGGTATTTAGCCACCGCCACTTTGAAATAATTACCGGTGCCATCGTAAGGCGATTCCTCATTTTCATGCAGTTCAATCGGTAAAACAGCTAATGAATCATAATCCACTTTACGTAAATAACCTGCCTTCACCATTTGGGCTAAAACCACGTTTCTACGCTTCCAGGCTTTATTTTCTGCCAAAGGCTTCCCCACATAACGCTTCGGATTATAGGTCGTCGTTGCTTTTTGCAAACCCACTAAAATCGCTGCTTCTTGGATATTCAAGCTATCTGGCGACGTATTAAAATAGGTCTTAGAGGCTACTTTAATTCCATACGCATTATTGCCGTAATCTACGGTGTTCAAGTACCATAAGATGATCTCATCTTTTGTATAAAAACGCTCTAATTTGATCGCGGTAACCCATTCTTTGGACTTATAAATCAACTTATTCAATCCTGGGATATAACCCAAGAGACCCGTTTTAACGAATCCTTTCTTCGTTCTCGTCTTAAATAAATTCTTCGCTAATTGCTGTGAAATCGTACTTCCACCTCCACGATCACCCCCTTTTACAATCCCCACTAAAACCCCAGCCCAGGCTTGAAAGTCAATCCCAGTATGCTCATAGAAACGGGCATCTTCCGTCGCCACTAAAGCCTTCACTAAATAGGGTGAAATTTGATTATAATCGCGAATCGGCGTTCTGTTTTCAGCAAAAAACTTGCCCAAAAGCACGCCATCCGCAGAATAAATCTCAGATGCCTGAGACAATTTAGGATTCTGAAGATCATCTACGCTAGGCATTTCTCCTGTTAAAAAGAAGAAATTCGTCTCAATGACTAAGAGGTAGACCAACACAAAAAGAGCTGATTTAGCGAAGATTTTATAGCCCTTAACGATGGGCTTATAATAAGGGGTGGTCTTATCGACCTTAGAATCATAATAGGCTTGAATTTTGCGACCTTGGGTTTGAACAAATACCTGTCCCATAACCGAATAGCCGACAACAATGCTATATAAACGCTCTCCTAGTACCTTTTTCAGCAAGCCAAGCAGGAACATGCCAAAAGCCTGAAGCTTCGATCGAACCATGGCTTTCGCCAGCGTATATTTAGCTTTTATGTTTGCTAGCATATTAGTCAATTTCTAATTTTTCCAAGATACTCATTAAATCAGAAAAATCTCGAAAACCGGGACGGTCTTCTTTTCCTGCCATTAAACCAATTCCTTGAATGGAAGTTTGGTCAACCCACTCTTCTAAATCTTCCTCTGGAACCTCTAAACCTAGTATAATCGGATATTGTGCCGCCCAAATTTCAATGGATGATTCCATCCCCTGCAACGATTCAGGGCTATCCCCCGTTAACAAAAAATGAGAAACATAGGGTGCTGCAGAAGCAAATAAAGCCGGTAAATTATCCGTATCGATGTTTACACGTAGAATTTTGGGCAAATCGACATCTTGAATCAACACTAAATTCACTTTAGAATCAATCTCAATCGCATCTGGTTGATGTGACGCCACTAATTCCTTGATTTCCTCAGGCTTCAATCCAGAAGCCTCGCCTACGATTTGAACTCCCGCTAACCAGTTTCTGATCTCAGCAAATTTCTCCAAAGGCATCGCTAACGGAAAACCTAACCATTCCACTCCCATTCCTGCACAATACCGCGCATCGGATAGATTTTCAATCGAACTAACTTTGACTTTTGTTTTTAACATAGACGGTTTTGTATACTAGAGCAAAAATACGCTTTGTGCACGTATTTACAAAGATAAGCCGTAACTTGCGGTATAATTTCGTCAGGCATTGAACCTGAGCAGCAAATATGGAAAAAAAAGGACGCGTCTTAGTCGCTATGAGCGGCGGAATCGACAGCTCGGTCGCAGCTGTTTTATTACACGAACAAGGATATGAAGTGATCGGTATGACCATGAAAACATGGGATTACGCGAGCTCTGGTGGCGATAAAAAGGAAACCGGTTGTTGTTCGTTAGATTCCATCAATGATGCGCGCCATATCGCTGTTTCCCTGGGTTTCCCCCATTATATTTTAGATATCAGAGAAGAATTTGGTGATTCAGTCATCGATTACTTCACGAATGAATACATCGAAGGCCGCACGCCTAATCCCTGTGTCATGTGTAACACGCACATTAAATGGGATGCCTTATTGCGCCGTGCGGATCAATTAGGCTGTGAATTTATCGCGACTGGCCACTATGCGCAGATCCGTGAGGAGAGTGGCCGTCATATTATTTCCAAAGGTGTAGACGTTTTAAAAGATCAGTCCTATGTGCTTTGGGGCGTTTCGCAAGAAAGTTTAGCGCGGACGATTTTGCCCTTAGGACATTTAACAAAAGCGCGTATCAGAGAAATGGCGACAGAGCGAGGATTCGTCGATTTAGTCAATAAATCGGAGAGTTATGAGATCTGTTTCGTGCCGGATAATGATTACCGCGGATTCTTGAAAAGACGTGTTCCTGAGTTAGAGGAGCAAGTAAAAGGAGGTAATTTCATTGATACAGAGGGTAAAATTATCGGAAAACACGAGGGATACCCCTTTTATACAGTAGGCCAAAGAAAGGGCTTAGGAAAAGCTTTTGGCTATCCAGCCTTCGTTATTGAGATTCGCAAAGAAAGCAATGAAGTGGTGATTGGTAAAGTGGAGGATTTGAACCGCACTGGCATGTGGGTGGGTCAATTAAATCTACAGAAATACGCTTCCATTCCTGCAGAGGGCATTGAAACCATCACAAAAGTGCGTTATAAAGATGCCGGAACGGCGGGTCATATCGAACAAGTGGGCGACCGAATCAAAGTCGATTTCGCATTTGATGTGTCAGGAATCGCACCTGGTCAAGCAGCCGTATTCTATGAGGGTGATGATGTCGTAGGTGGTGGCTGGATTTTAAAGTCTTACCAGAAGGGCAGCGTCTTCGAAAATATTCAATCTTTTCAGACTACTTAATCTTCGTGTGGATTCGGGGCATTTGAATCAGCTCCATGTCATAAATACGTTTCCCATCAATCTTGAATTGCAGGGCGGTTTGCTCTTGATGAAAACCATGTTGACCTGCTGCCCCTGGGTTTAGAAACAACATCTGATTTCGATTCTGATCCCTTTTCACCTGCAAAATATGGGAGTGTCCGCAGACAAAAATATCCGGCAGCCCCATTGCAAACGTTTCTAATGCATCTGGCTTATAAGAAGAGGGCGCACCCGCAATATGCGTCATGGCAACGCTTACTTGCTCACAGGTGAATCGAGCGATTTTGGGAAACATATTTCGAATCGTCCGGTCATCAATATTCCCATAGACGCCATACACCGGCTTTCCAAAACCCATCAAGGTATCCGCCACTGCGACAGAACCCCAATCTCCCCCATGCCAAATCTGGTCACAAGCTTCCACATGCGGAATCAAGCGCGGATCTAGATAACTATGGGTATCAGAAAGGACTAAAATCTGTTGCATCTACTTGTGTAGGGAAATCAATTTACCGGTAGAGATTAACGTATTTGACTTCCATTGAGCTTTTTCTGCTTCGAAAGACGCCTTCTTTTCCGCCGAAATATCTTTCGTCACCCAGGCTGGTGAACCCGCATCCTTCCAAGCTGAATACCAAAATGAAGCCACTCGTTGAGAGGATTGAATCATGCGATTCGGAATGGAAGCTCCCATTTTATCACCAAAGGCTTGAATAAACTCATCCGTATAGTAGCGCTGCACCTTACCATAGCGCTCCACCATTTTAAAGGACTTATCCTCCCCTAAAGCTTTTCGAACCTCTGTTTCCGCCTGAAACATGGCTGGAAGCATCGAGTGAGATTCTAACAAAACCTGGAATATAAAATCCTGAGGTTTCGCAATATACGTGGCCGCCTGAGGTTGATATAAGGCATAATTTCTCAATTGTGCTTCCGGAACTAAGCTCTCCCATAGAACATGCATGCCTTTTTGGTTCGTTAACTGACCGTCGTGATTTTTCGTCGTGTGCAAAGGAACGTGTGCGTCAGAAACATAATGCCCTAAATCTGCTGCGTAGAATAAGACAGAATCGCGCAATTCATTTTTGAAGGCATGGACTAAACGTCCATACACTCGATTCACTTCCCAAGGCACCAAACCTTCCTTACGTAAACTATCGAAGCTATATTTTGCCACGGCTTGTTTAAAATCATGGGGAATATCTGTCCGGTAATTAGGACCAAAAATAGCCGCGTCCATATCCAAGTAATGCTTCGAATCCTCCGTTTTGTCATCTTTTCGACGCACATCGGGACGAACCGACTGTTGAACGATGTAGTCCTGATTTGCATAGAAGAACAAGCCTAGGTCTGCAGGCAAAGGATAGATAGCAATTTGCTGTAAGGTTTTGTGAGCTAAAAAGCCCCAGGAAACCAAGAAACCACAGACAAGAACGAGAGATAATTTGCGCATATTATTTTTTTGAAATGAATGTTTTAGGAGCGAATCCGTATTGTTTTTTAAAGGCTCTTGTAAAATAGGCCGGATCATTAAATCCTACTTGATAGGCTACTTCTGATACATTTAATGAACCTTTTTCTAATAATATTCTAGCCTGTTGTAAGCGAATCGAACGAATAAACTCATTTCCAGCTAACGAAGTTAACATTTTCAATTTACGGTAGAGCTGCATCTTGCTCATATCTAAGGCATTCTCTAAATGCTCTACATCAAAATCAGCCTCGTCTAGATGCTCTATCACCACCTGGGTGGCCTTAGATAAGAATTCATCTTCGAAGACAGGTGATTGTTGCAAGTCTTGGTTCATCACCGAATCCTGCCAACTCTTTCGCATGCGCTCTTTCGCCTCTAATAATTTAGCTACACGTAATTCTAAGATATCAGCGTGAAAAGGTTTGGAGATAAAATCATCCGCACCGGATTGCATTCCCTCGATTTGGCTCTCTTGAGAACTTTTAGAAGTCAAAATCACCACCGGTATGTGACTCGTTTTTGAATTCTTACGAATCTCCTTACACAGACTTACACCTGACATTCCCGGCATCATCCAATCCGTAATTACCATATCAGGTAAATACGTGAGAGCCATCTCCATCCCTTTTTCTCCTCTATCTGCCTCAATTACCTGGAATGATTTTTCGAAAATTTCCCGAATAAACGCGCGCATTTCCTCATGATCCTCGACGATTAAAAGAATTTGTTTTTCTTGCTGTATCGTTACGACTTCTTGACCTATTGACTCATTGACTGCTGGAACACTTCCAGTCCTCACCCAGCTAGGTTCAAATGCCTCCCGAGTCACCGGGAAATGGAGTTTAAAAACGGAGCCTGCTCCTAAATCACTTTGCACATCAATCGATCCGCGATGTACTTCGATCAGCTCCTTACACAAGGATAGCCCTACTCCCGTTCCCATCCGATCCACCTTTTCAGGGATTTGATAGAATCGGTCAAAAATATGCTGAATATGCTCCTCACTAATTCCTTTCCCTGTGTCCATTACCTGAATGGATACTTTTGAAATCGTCTCTTGCGCGTCCTGATAGGTTTTATGCAGTTCCAAACGGATACCAATGATGCCATCCTCCGGTGTAAATTTGAAGGCATTGGACAGTAAATTCGTTACACACTTTTCAATAATATCCGCATCGTAATAGACAAAAAGCGAATCAAGCGGCGACTCCCACTTTAATTTGATTTGCTTTTGTTGTGCATACGCATCAAAACTCTGTTTGATGGAATTCAATTGTTTTACTAGATCATGCTTCTCCACCACAGGCTCCACATGACCGGATTCGATTTTCGATAGATCAAGTAGTTGATTAATTAAACGCAGGAGTTTTTGAGCATTTTGGTAAATCGAAATAATCTTCGTCTTCTGATCTTTATTCAAGCTCGCATTCGATATAAAATACTTCTCTAAAGGGCTGGTAATAAGCGTTAAAGGCGTACGCAATTCGTGTGAAATATTTGTAAAGAAATGCGTCTTTACCTGCTCTAATTCTTGAATGCGTTCCTTCTCAATTTCTTTCAAACGTATATCGGTTCGGAAAGCCTCTCGTACCCGAACTTCGCGAATGAAGCCATAAATTAGAGCTCCTACCGCCACTAAATACAACAAATAGGCCCACCAGGTTTTATACCAAGGTGGCAAAACGGTTATAAGAAGTTCATAGGGCTTCTCCGCCCAAACACCATCCGAATTACTTGCCTTTACCTTAAACACATAATCCCCCGGACTTAGATTCGTGTAAGTAACCGTGCGCTGAGTCCCTACTAAATTCCATTCCTTTTCAAAGCCCTCTAAATAGTAGGCATAGCGGTTGTTTTTAGGCCTTTGGTATTCCAGTGCAACAAAATCCAAACTGAAGACCGTTTGGTCTGGTTGCAAGATCAAGTGTTTAGTGGAGGAAATATCCTCTGTCAATGGAGAGTTCTCCTGACCCGCTTCCACCTCTTTATTAAAAATCTTTAATTTCGTAAAGAAAACAGGCGGAACATCTAGTCGCATGCGAAGACTATCTGACTTCAGGTAATTCAAGCCATTCACTCCTCCAAAAAACAGCCAATTTTGGCTATTTTTAGCCGCGGCACTCGTCATAAATTCCTTTCCCTGAAGACCATCTGCTTCTTCGAAGTTGACAAATTTCAAGGTTTTGGCATCCATCTTAGAAATACCTCCATTCGTCGAAAACCACAAATCCCCTTTCGCGTCCTCCACTAAACCACGTAATGAATTACTGCCTAATCCATCATTCACCGTATACACCTTAAACCCCTTATCCGGTCCTAGGTATTGATTCAAACCTCCACCTTGCGTCATGACCCAGATGCGATTTTTACGATCTTGGTAAATTTTATTCACGTGATCATAACTCAAGGCTCCTTTTTCAGCAGATTTCACATAGTGGCGAATCTTGTGCGTTGAGATATCAAAAACATATAAACCGAAACCAACAGTTCCTACCCATATCTCCGTCCCATTTAACACGTTGATGGCAGCAATTGACTTATTCAAAAAGGTAGACTTACCTAACTCTTTAATAGGGATCCGGTATTGCTTGGTGACAGGATTAAAAGATACGATACCCATTCCAGCTGTTCCAAGGAAAAACTCAGATTGAAATAAAGCCATCGTAGTAAAATTCGCTTCTCGCACACCCGGTTTGAATGGGAAATCTTTTAATTGATGCTCTTTTGTAAACAGATTAATTCCTTTCCCCCAAAGTCCGACCCACACCCCCCCATCACCTGAAGGCTGAATAAAATTAACATCATACGTTTCCGTTGAGTTTAATTTATTTGTAGTGGCACTCTTCAAATAATGGGTTACCTGACCCGATTTATGATTAAAATAGGACAAGCCCACATTGCTTCCTACCCAAACACCCTTGTCCCCATCGGCTAATAAAGTGCTGACTTTATTACTCAAAAGCCCTTGAAGCGTATTCGGTTTATAGCGTAGAACAGAGAAACGAGGCTTTTGGAAGAAAGAAATATTCAATCCAGCCTCCCAAGTTCCTACCCAAGTATTTTGATTCGCATCTGTGAACAAACTCATGATGGAATTAGAAGACAAGCCTAATTCCGGATCCGGGTTCGAAGGGATATTGGTATAGTTCTTAAAATCCTCGCCATTTAACTTATATACCCCATTATCCGTACCTATCCACAAGTTTTGTAGCGCATCTTTGGCTAAAGAAGTCACAATGTTTTGACGAGATAAGGGATCGGAAGACTGGTAGAAAACAACTTTAAATTGCTGCGTTTTAGGCGTAAAGCGGTAAATCCCTCTACCATCCGTACCGACTAAAATATCCCCATTATTTGTTTCAAATAAGGCTCTCACCCGATAATTCGCTGCTCCAAACTGATAAGGGATAAAGCTATGCGCGTTTAACTGTGATAATAAATAACCGGTTCGCGTTCCCATCCATACCGTACCCGAGGAGTGTTTAAATAGACGAACCACTTCTTTTACAAAAGGATTCTTCCACTCTGATTCCGTAGGGCTAACCTGATTCGTTCGAATATCATACACTAGATATCCCAGACCTAAAACGGCCACCCCCATCTTCCCCTTTCCTAGATTAAGGATACTCGGAATATTCGCATTGGACAAATCTTGCCCGCCAGGTCCTTTCGAAAACCGGGTGATTTTCCCAGTGGAAAGTTCAATTTTGTTTAAACCAGAATTACGCGTTCCTACCCATAGATTCCCCAAATCATCCTCCGCCACGGTAAAAATCTCACTCCCACTTAGGGTTTTAGGATCACTCGGATCATTTCGATAGATCTTAAAATTATGGCCATCGTAGCGATTCAAACCATCACCCGTTGCGAACCACAAGAAGCCTTTTTTATCTTGAATGATTTTATAAACTGAGCTTTGAGAAAGCCCAGAGGCAGTACTGAGACGTTCATAACGTGTCTGCTTTTGGGCAGTTGCACCCAAAGAAAGCAATAACAAGAAACCGATTAGGGCCTTTTTCATACGAACAATAAAATTAGGGAATAATACCAGGAAATTGGACGGATTTATCCTGAAATAAACATTTGCAAGAATTGTCCTCGTATTTGTAAGATTCGTCCTATGCTACACTGGGCTATGTGGGTAATTTTGAACCAAGAATTTTTCTTCGATATGAATAAAACATTTGTTTCATTTAACGTAAAGAATTCAGGAAACAAACTTCCTAAATACCAGCAATTAGTGAATTCACTTTTGCAGGATATTGAGATGGGGGAATTAAAACCTGGCGAGCGATTGCCGTCCATTAATGAGGCGTCGGAAGAATGCTACCTTTCTCGGGATACTGTGGAGAGAGCCTACACCGAATTGCATAAAATGGGTGCGATCACGTCCATTTTCCGCAAAGGGTATTTCATCTCAGAATCTAGTCTAAAAGTGAAGACCAAAGTTCTTTTTCTGATCGGTCGAATGACAGAAACGAACCAAACCTTATACAATGCCTTTTTAGATCATTTCGGCAAAAACGTGATGGTCGATATTTATACCTACCAGTACAAGCCGCGTGAATTCAAAGAAATCATCGGGCAGCAACTTGGTAATTACCATTATTACTTGATTCAGCCTCATTTAATTGACGAGGATGAAGAAACAGTGAAGATTTTACAAAAAATAGCTGGGGATCGTTTGATTTTATTGGACCAGAACTTCGGTACCATCCGTCATTCTAGTCTGATTTGCCCACCGAATCCCTCGCTAAAAAAGATTTTTAATACCCAACTAAACCTGTTTAATAAGTACCGCAGTCTTAATTTAGTTTTGAGCGAAGACGAATACTTCGATCCTGAATTAATCAATGCGTGCAGTGAATTCTGCGAAGCGAATTCATTGAATTTCCAAGTATTAGATGGCCTAGAAGAGGACGATTACAGACAAAATGAGGTTTACTTCACCTTGTCAGACACCGATCTTTTTCAGGCTATCAAATACGCGGAGAAAAAGAAGTGGACTTTAGGAAAAGACGTGGGAATCATATCCCTGAATGACCATCCATTTAAAGAGATCATTGCCGGCGGAATCACAGTCGTGAGTACTCACCCGGAGAAGTTAGGCCAAAAAGCAGCCGAAATGATCCTCAACAATAAAAAGACAGCTGAGGTCATCGAACCCAGCTTACTTATACGATTATCACTTTAGGGTTTTATTTTGCTTGAAAAGGGCCGTGGATTCACGGCCACTTTTTTTTCACATAATCGATGTTTCGCTGAATGCCCTTCAGCTTCGTGCGTTTTATAGCAGAATAATGGAAAAGCGTTTGAAAAACTTCCTCTGAAAGTCCTTCCCAATCCACTTCCCGTAAATTCGTATCAAATCTCGGTTCATTATGCGGCTTCGAAAAACGATTCCAAGGACACACATCTTGGCAAATATCACAGCCGAAAATCCAGTTTTCGAAATCACCAGTTAGATTTGCCGGCATTTGGTCTTTTAACTCAATCGTAAAATACGATATGCACTTACTCCCATCCACTACATAGGGTGTAATCGCCTCCGTCGGACAAGCATCAAGGCAACGAGTGCAAGTACCACAAAAATCCTTAATAGGTCCATCAGGAGCCGCTTTCAAATCAATTAATAGCTCCGCTAAGAAATAGAAGCTTCCTTTTTTCGGGATAATCAAATTCGCATTCTTCCCAATCCAACCTAATCCTGATTTCTTCGCCCAAGCCTTTTCTAAAACAGGCGCAGAATCCACAAACATCCGCCCAGCAAATTCGCCCACCTCCTCTTGAAGTGAATCCCACAGCATCTGCATCTTGTCTTTGATTACCCGGTGGTAATCTTCGCCATAGGCGTACTTCGAAATCTTAAAGGGATTTGCCTGAATTTCTTCTGAAGGGAAGTAATTGTAGACCAGTGAAACGACGGTTTGACAACCATCTACCAGCTTTCTTGGATCTAATCTTTTATCAAAATGATTCGCCATATAGGCCATTTCGCCGTGTTGATTCGAATTCAACCAAGCTTCTAGCCGAGGAGCTTCTTCTTCTAGAAATCCCGCCTCCGAAATACCACAAAAAGCAAAACCGAATTGCTGGGCTTTGGACTTGATGATTCGTGAAATTTCTGCTGGACTTTTTGACATTTGCCTAAAATTACAAAGGGCGTTTCATTTATGCCAAAGTGTCAGAAAATTGTTTTTGGTATTGAATTTGTATCAAGGATTTCGCAATCGTAATTTTGTAGTATGAAAAAGAAAGAAAACGAACAAACGCCTGAGGAAGAAATCATTCAAAACCAAGAAGAAACAAGCCCTGAGACAGAGGAGACAGCTCCTGTGGACGAATTAGCGGAAATGAAGGAGAAATACCTTCGCTTGTATTCAGACTTCGAAAACTTCCGTAAACGTACGGCAAAAGAGAAAATAGAGCTTATCCAAACCGCATCAGAACGTTTAATCGTTGACTTATTACCTGTCATCGATGACTATGAGCGGGCATTAGCGAATGCTCCAGAAGGAGAAATATCAGAAGGCACTCAATTAATCTTCACTAAAATTGGAAACATTCTTCAATCCCAAGGCTTGAAAGAACTACCCGCAAAAGGAGAAGTATTCGATGCCGAAATCCACGACTGCATCACGCAATTCCCTGCACCTAGCGAGGAAGAGAAAGGTAAAGTAGTAGAGGTAGTTGAAAAAGGATATAAATTACATGAAAAAGTCATCCGCTTCGCGAAAGTGGTGGTCGGAAATTAATAGATAATGGCGTCAAAAAGAGATTATTACGAGATATTAGGTGTTTCTAAATCCGCGTCGGAGGATGAAATCAAGAAGGCATACCGCAAAATGGCGGTCAAATACCATCCAGATAAAAACCCCGATAACAAAGAGGCTGAAGAAAAATTCAAAGAAGCTGCTGAGGCCTATGAGGTTTTAAGTAACTCCCAAAAGAAGGCACAATACGACCGTTTCGGTCACGCTGGAATGGGTGGAGCTGCTGGCGGTGGTTTTGGCGGTGGCGGAATGAACATGGAAGACATCTTCTCGCAATTCGGAGATATCTTCGGTGGCGGAGACGATAGTCCCTTCGGCAGTTTCTTCAATCAAGGTCGTGGAGGTGGAAGACGCCAACGCAAAGGAACCGATCTACGCATCAAGTTGAAATTAAACTTAGAGGAGATCGCGAACGGGGTAGAAAAGAAAATCAAAGTAAAACGCCACGTAGCTTGTAAATCATGCTCCGGAAATGGCTCTAAGAACGGTACTGACCTAAAATCATGCGGTACTTGCCAAGGTTCAGGTCAAGTACGTCAAGTACAACAAACGATGTTAGGCCAAATGGTCACCTCTTCTACTTGCCCTCATTGTAATGGAGAAGGAAAAACGGTGGGTGCTAAATGTGGCGATTGCTTCGGAGAAGGCCGCGTTCTAGAAGAAGAAATCATCCCAATCAAAATTCCAGCAGGCGTTTCAAATGACATGCAACTATCGATGACGGGAAAAGGTAATGTCCCTCCTCGTGGCGGCGTGGCTGGTGATCTTTTAATCGTGATTGAGGAAGAAGCACATGATTTATTACACCGCGATGGAAACAACGTCATTTTTGACTTGTACGTTAACTTCGTGGATGCAGCCTTAGGAACATCAGTAGAAGTGCCTACCATCGGTGGTAAAGCAAAGATTACCTTAGAGGCTGGAACTCAAAGCGGAAAGATCCTACGCTTAAAAGGAAAAGGGATCAAAGAATTGAATGGCTATTCCATCGGAGATCAATTAGTACACGTGAATATCTGGACGCCTAAACAAGTCACCAAAGAAGAATCGGAACTATTAGAAAAGCTTCGCTCCTCCCCTAACTTCGCCCCACAACCTGGGAAATCGGAGAAAGGATTCTTTCATAAGGTGAGGGATATGTTTTCATAAAAAGCGATGCTTTTTATGAAAACAAAGAATAAAGAATAAAGAATAAAGAATAGTTTAGGAATAAAAAGAGCGGCAATTGCCGCTCTTTTTATGTTCTATGAAAAAACATTTCAGAAATCATCGCCGAAGGCGAATCCAACTTTATGCTTTATTCTTTGTGCTTTATGCTTTCTATTGCAACCTCGCCATCTGCTTATTAAACTTCGCCTCTAACTCCTGGTATTTCGCCGGATTCACCTTCGAAGCCTTTAGTGCAGAAATGGCTAAATTCATTTCATAGATCGCGATTTGTACATCACGCTCGTGAGCACCGTAGCGACCATCTAGGTAATAATCCAATAATTGATCATCGCGATTTACAATTCTTGAAGCCATTTTAAGTGCTGCTTTCGAGTCACCCACTGCGATATACAATTCTACCATAGAAGCTGAGAATTGATCGTAAGGAATTACTTTGTCTGGCATTTTTTGGTCTAAATAGTCTAAGACCTTTTTCGCTTGTGCTAGACTTCCTTCACGCACTAATTGATCAGCGAGGCGATACACACTTAAACGAGCGGTTACCGATGGAATTCCTAAATAGAAATCGCCATGGTAGTAGATTTTATCGTTATCTAAACCTGTCCAATACATCTTTTTCAAGATATTATCAGACATGATTTGGGTGTTTACATAGCCATCATTTGCACCTGGAATTTTGAAAGGCATTAAACGATACGCATATCCTTCTAATTGCATCGATTCCTTTAAACCTAAATATTGGTCATTCGGTAAAGTCGACGCGAAATAGATCGGACGTTTCCAACCAGACATCGCGTTATTAGAGATGATCTCTAACTGAATCAATTCCCCTTTGTAGATGTTGTGTGAAGGCAATTTCCAACCCAAGACTGGGGACATATACGGAACAAACTGCTTAGGGAACCAGTTTGATTTAGCTACTGCTGCAATGTCGACGGGAATCACCACAGAGTCTGTAGGTAAGGTATTGATTGTCTCCCCTAATTGCGTTTGCTCCTGGATAGATGGGCTGTCTTTATGTAATAAGTCCAAATAATCCGGTAAAGACATCGCGTTTAAACCTTCTTTAGGATTAAATAAAATCTGGTCATTTACCCCTTCCATTAATTGATCTTTCGATAAAAGAATTGGCAATGGTTGAGATTCGTAGGTCTTGCGCTTCATTTGATCGATGTACCAGTCTGTACCTAAAAGGGACAAATTACATACACGAACGTCCGTTCTGAAACCTTCTACTTCTTGTACGTACCAAAGCGGGAACGTATCGTTATCCCCTCCCGTAAATAGAATCGCATTAGGAGCGCAGGAGTTTAGGAGGTTTTTGGCAAAATCAATCTGGTGCACACGACCACTACGATCATGATCATCCCAGTTTTGTTGTGCTAAAATCGCAGGAGCCGTTAAGCCTAATACAGCGACAATCACCCATTTGGCCTTATCAGCTTTCACAAACTTCTGAATAAATTCCAAAATCTGCATCACGGCGAAACCTGCCCAAATCGACATAAAATAGAACGATCCTACGAAGATATAATCACGTTCCCGAGGTTCTGTAGGCGGTGAATTCAGGTAAACTGTCAAAGCTACTCCCGTTAAGACAAACATTAAAATTGTCACTAATAGATCCTTGTCATTCTTGCGAATCATGTAGAAGAAGCCTAATAACACGAAAATAATCGGTAAGAAATAGTAATTATTTCTCGCCTTATTGTTGCGAAGAATATCCGGTAATTTCGAGGAATCCTCGAAGGTATTGATGGCCCAAGCATCTTGGAAATCGCTTTCGCGACCCACAAAATTCCACAACAAGTAACGCATGTACATGTGGCCTAATTGATGCGTAAACAAGAACTCCAGGTTCTTCCCAAAACTTGGTTTTTCACCCGCAGGAATGCCCAGCATTTCTTGATACAACTTCACGTGATTGGCCTGATTCGAATACACACGAGGTAATAGCATCATTTGGGACTTATCGTATTCATACACCGGTTTCTTCGTGTATTCCACATATTTCCCGTCTTTCATCTTATAAATAGGCGTCTCAGCTCCTTCTTTATAACCTGTCACTTCAGCTGTATAAACTGGACCGTAAATCAAGGAACGCTCGCCATATTGCTCTCTTTTCAAGTACTTTAAGAAGTTCAAGATATTGCTTGGGTCATTCTCATTAATAGGCGTATTATAGCCAGAACGCACTAAAGCAACCGTATAAGTGGAATAACCAATTAATAAGAAGACAAAAGAGAATAGCGCCACATTCAGCACCTCTTTACCTTTCGCATACGAATAACGAATGCCAAAAACCACCGCAGCAATTAAAAGGATCAAGAAAACTATCGCTCCTGTACCGTAAGAAAAGCCTAAGGTATTCACGAAAGTTAATTCAAAAGCAAATGCGACACTAGGTAAACCGGGGATAATCCCAGCATTGATGATACCTAAAATAAATAGCGCTACAAAAATCGAAATGACACCTCCGGTAAGCGTAGGCTTGTCATAGCGTTTGAAATAATACAATAAGCCTAAAGCAGGAAGTGTCACTAAGTTCAATAAATGGACACCAATAGATAATCCAACTAAATAAGCGATGAACAAGATCCAACGATTCGATGCGGCTCTATCTTCCACAAGCTCCCATTTAAAAGCAGCCCAAACAACAATCGCCGTAAAAAAAGACGACATCGCATACACCTCTGCTTCTACTGCTGAGAACCAGAACGTATCCGAGAACGTATAAATCAACGACCCAACCACTCCAGAGGCTAATAATCCAAAACGTTCGTTCGAATTCAAGTCTTCAAAGGACTTATTGATCATCTTACGTCCGATCATCACGATCGTCCAATGCAAAAACAAAATAGTCAGCGCACTACTTACTACTGACATCATATTTACCCAATAAGCCACTTTGGTTACATCGCCTAAAGCTAAAAGGGAAAACATTCGACCTAATAAAAGAAATAAGGGCGCTCCTGGAGGATGAGGCACTTGCAATTTATAGGCACATGCGATGAACTCGCCACAGTCCCAAAAAGAGGCCGTAGGCTCTACCGTCAAGGTATAAGTCAACAACGCGATGAAGAAAACTCCCCAACCCGTCCAATTATTTAGTTTTTGAAAACTCCACATAGGTCAGATTAATTAAACTGTTTTAAGAAACGAACGTCATTCTCTGTGAATAGACGTAAGTCCTTGATTTGGTATTTTAACATGGTAATACGTTCGATTCCCATTCCAAAAGCAAAGCCATTGTACTTCTTCGAATCGATTCCCACATTTTCTAAGACATTCGGATCCACCATCCCTGCTCCCGCAATCTCCACCCAACCGGCTCCTTTGCAGACATTACAACCATCGCCTTTGCATAAAAGACAAGTGATGTCCATTTCAGCGCTAGGCTCTGTGAAGGGGAAATAAGAGGGACGGAAACGTACTTTCGTATCCTTACCAAACATCTCTTTGGCAAAATGATACAAGGTATCCTTCAAATCTTTAAAACTCACTTGCTCATCCACATAAAGTCCCTCCACTTGATGGAAAAGGCAATGTGCACGCGCAGAAATCGCTTCATTACGGTATACACGACCTGGCATCACCGAGCGAATCGGTGGCTTTTGGTGTTGCATCAACCGAATCTGAACGTTAGACGTATGCGTACGTAATAAAACGTCATCCTGAATCTCTCCAGCTCCTTTTTCAATGAAAAAAGTATCCTGCATCTCCCTTGCCGGGTGATTTGCTGGGAAATTTAGGGCCGTAAAATTGTAGAAATCCGTTTCGATCTCTGGGCCATCTGAAACAGAGAAACCCATGCGATTAAATATCTCTAAAATGCGCGCTCTCACTTTTGTCAGTGGGTGTAGACTACCCTGAGAAATCGGATTATATAAAGTTAAATCAGAAGGCACCTCAAAATCGGCCGCATTACCCGCAAAAGCTTCTTGCGCATCAGCAAACTTCGTTTCCGCTGAATTCTTTAATCCATTTAAGGCTTGACCCACTTCGC
This sequence comes from Cytophagaceae bacterium, assembly GCA_027491195.1. GTDB lineage: Bacteria > Bacteroidota > Bacteroidia > Cytophagales > Spirosomataceae > Aquirufa > Aquirufa novilacunae. Next base: position 242,985 of record JAIXWQ010000011.1, read on the forward strand.
GGCGATTCTCTGCAGGTACATTTTTTAACTCATCAAAAAGCGACGCCAAACGACTTTTACGACCTACAAATTGATGACGAAAAGATTCTAATTCACCTTCATTCGAAATGACAAAAGCGTCAATTTCAGCCTTCAGCCCTTTTATTTGTTCATTCATGAGGATAATTATAAAATGCGGAAACCTAGGGTTGCCTGGAAATAACTTGGTTTTTGGGAATAATTAAATCCGCTAGGCACGGCAATGGTATTCTGCAATTCAGACATGGCCCCTTCATACCGAAGATCCAATGATAAATTTAAGATATCTACACCTACACCCGCCTGATAAGAAAAGCTAGAACGATTAATCACATCTTGAGTGGTTCCTGAAAAATACGATTTAACTGCAGCATCAGGATTAGTCGACGCGCTGATGGCATATGTAGCCACAGGACCCGCTAATACACGAAGAGGACCTAATTTAACTCCTAGCAATACCGGAACATCTAATGATTTTTGAGAAAAACCAACAACACCTTGATTCGTAGTCAAGGAATTTAATACATCTACATTTACTTCCTTCGCAGCAAAATACACCTCAGGTTGAATAAAAATAGTACGGCCAATACGCGCAAACGCACCTAATTGGTAGCCCGTTTTATTTTCTAAATTAGCACTCAAGCTGGCTACTTTAACCGAAGATAAATTCACCCCACCCTTTAATCCAATTCGAAAATAATCTGCAGGTGCATGCTTCTGAGCAGAAGCGGTAGACATAAAACCCATCACTAGGGCAAACATCAGTGCTAGTTTTGTTGCTTTCATTTTAGTTGTCATTAATTAACTTGTAAAATTATCCTTTTTCATCCGAAAAAAAAGAAAAAATCGAAATCAAAACGTATTTTTGAGCACAAATCGTATAATCGTGGCCAAAGCTAAAACCTCCTTTTTTTGTCAATCCTGTGGACATTCAGCCCCTAAGTGGCTGGGCAAGTGCCCCTCTTGTGGAGAATGGAATACCTTCGTGGAGGAATTAGTGGAAGCTACGGTGCATCCGGCGGAAGTTTGGAAGACAAAAGGCAGTCCTAAATCAGCTGCAAAACCGAAATTATTAAACGAGGTTAGCTTCGAAAACCTACCTAAACTTACCTGTTCTGATCCTGAATTCAACCGCGTTTTAGGCGGCGGAATCGTTCCTGGCTCCCTCGTTTTAATCGGTGGAGAACCCGGCATAGGCAAATCAACGCTATTATTACAAGTTGCCCTTTCTTTAAGCCAAACACGCGTTTTATACGTAACTGGCGAAGAATCTGAGCAACAAATTAAACTGAGAGCAGATCGTTTAGCGGCAAAATCTGACTCCTTGTATATCCTTACAGAGACTAATACACAATCCATTTTCCGCCATCTAGTCAACCTAGAGCCGGAATTAATCATAGTGGATTCCATACAGACCTTATTTTCAGATCAAATCGAATCAGGCCCAGGTTCCGTTTCTCAGATTAGAGAATGCGCCTTAGAATTAATGCGATTCGCGAAAGAAAGTGGTACACCTATCTTTTTAGTGGGTCATATTACCAAAGAAGGTTCCATCGCCGGGCCTAAGGTTTTAGAACACCTAGTCGATACCGTACTTCAATTTGAAGGAGATCGTCACATGATCTACCGTATTTTGCGTACGACGAAAAACCGTTTCGGATCTACCTCTGAATTAGGTATTTATGAAATGCTTGGGAGTGGTTTAAGACCGGTGACTAATCCTTCCGAAATTCTGCTATCCCAACGCGACGAGCCTTCGTCGGGTATCGCCATCGGTACCTTAATGGAAGGGAATCGCCCGCTATTAGTTGAAATCCAATCTCTAGTAAGTGCCTCGTCTTATGGTAATGCCCAAAGAACGGCTAACGGTTATGATGGAAAGCGATTGAGCATGTTAATCGCTGTTCTAGAAAAACGAGGAGGTTATAAATTAGCGACACAAGACGTATTCTTAAATATAACTGGAGGTATTCGAGTGGATGACCCTGCCTTGGATTTAGCTACCTGTATGTCCCTCGTGTCTTCCTATGAGGATAAAATCATCGATTCCTCCATCTGTTTCGCAGCTGAGGTTGGATTAGGTGGAGAATTGAGATCCGTTACGCGCATCGATCAGCGCATCGCTGAAGCGGAGAAACTCGGATTTAAGGAGATTTGGATCAGTAAGTACAATCTGAAAGGATTGAATTACAAAGCGAATAAGATCAAAGTGCAGTCTGCTGCCACCTTATTAGATGTTATCCTGCACATTTGGCGTCAAAAGTAGACGAAGGATATTCTACTTTCAACAGATGTAGTCCGTGGGCTGGAACTGCGCGACCCGCTTTGCAGCGGTCTTTTGAATCAAGTATTTCTTGTAATTGCTTATTCGATAAACGCCCCTGCCCTACTTCTAACAAAGTACCCACTACTGCCCGAACCATACCCCGCAGGAATCGATTGCCTTGAATCGTAAAAATCAATTCATCACCCCGATAGGCCCAAAAAGCCTGCAAAATCGTACAATTGAAGGTCGTCACATCCGTTTTTACCTTCGAAAAGCATTGGTAATCAATATGTTGAAAGAACAAAGCGGCTGCTTTATTCATTGCATCGACATCTAAATCTACACTGAAACGGTATGAAAAAGCAGAATTAAATGGACTTTTCAGCGGGCTAATTCGGTATTCGTAGGTACGCGAAAGAGCTGCGAAGCGAGCATGGAAATCATCCGCAACTTGGTAAATGCCTTGCACCGCTAAAGAATCTGGCAACATCCGATTAAGTCGAAAAACCCAATTTTCCTTTACCGATTTACCTGCTGGGAGATCAAAATGCGCAAATTGCTCGTGCGCATGCACCCCCGTGTCGGTACGGGAACTTCCAACAATTTCCAAAGGTGAACCCAATAAAAGACTTAATTTATCCTGCAAAACCGACTGAACCGTCGTAGCATTTGGCTGAATTTGGTAGCCATGAAAAGAGCCGCCATCGTACGAAAAAGCGATTAGATAGCGGCTCATTTTATTTATTTCATTAACGCAGTTTCTAAAGCCGTATCAAAAGATTGATAAGCTGCAGCTACCGAACTTAATTTAGCTCCATCTGCGATGATATCAGTTCCTTGAACAGAACCCAATGCAGAGAACTTAACTCCTTGTGCTTGCAAAGCTGCCTCAAAAGCTGCCTTCTTAGAAGCATCCACTGAAACAACCACACGAGATTGCGCTTCACCGAACCAGAACGCATCCTGGCGAATCGAAGCATCTGAATTTACACTGAAACCTAATCCACGAGGGAAAGCAGACTCAGCCAAAGTCACTAATAAACCACCATCCGATACGTCGTGCGCTGATTCGATTAATTTATTTTCAATTAAAGAAGTAATCGCCTTTTGTAATTTCTGTTCTGTCGCTAGATCAAAATGCGGTGCTGGAGTTGCTTTGATACCTTTGTACGAATACACATATTCAGATGAAGCGATATCATTTACCGATTCCCCGACTAAATAGATGGCATCGCCCGCTTTTTTGAAGTCCAACGTCATCTTATTCTCTGGCTTCTCTAGAATACCTAACATACCAATCGTCGGCGTTGGGAATACTGGACCTTCATCAGATGATTGATTGTAGAAGGAAACGTTACCACCCGTTACCGGAGTCTCAAACGCCTCACAAGATTTCTTCATACCCTTGATCGCACCCACGAATTGCCAGTATACTTCTGGAACATAAGGATTTCCAAAGTTCAAGCAGTTCGTAATCGCCACCGGAACTCCGCCTGAGCAGACAATATTACGAGCCGCTTCCGCCACTGCCATCGCACATCCTTCTTCTGGATCCGCGTTTACATAGCGTGAGTTACAATCTACTGTAATCACAATTGATTTTTGGGAACCGTGTACTTTCACGACAGCCGCATCCGAAGGCGCATTTGTGTTACGATTCGCACGACCAATCGATGAATCGTATTGTTGAGCTACCCACTTCTTCGAAGCGATATTTGGGTGATTCATCATGTAGTTTAAAGCCTTAGGTAATTCTTCCTTCGGCAAATCTGCTACTGAATCGATTTTAAATTTCTTGAATTCTTGGTAGTAAGCAGGCTCTTTGTATTCGCGATGATAAACCGGAGCTCCACCACCTAGTACTAAATCATCCGCCGGAACATCCGCCACTAAAACACCATCTTGATAGAATTCTAGACGTTTCGTGTCAGTAACCGTACCGATTTGCTCACAGTTCAAATCCCATTTATCAAAAATGCGTTTCGCCTCGTGTTCCCGACCTTTCTCTACTACGATTAGCATACGCTCCTGAGACTCCGATAATAGAATCTCAAATGGTTGCATGTTCGGTTGACGCGTAGGCACTTTGGAAAGATCAATAATCATCCCATGTTCCCCTTTCGCAGACATTTCTGACGTCGAGCAGATAATACCCGCCGCACCCATATCTTGAATACCGATTACACATCCTGCTTCGATGATTTCCAAAGAAGCCTCTAACAACAATTTCTCTTGGAATGGATCCCCTACTTGAACCGCAGGCAATTTCTCCGAGGATTTCGCCGTGATATCCTCCGATGCAAAACTCGCACCCCCAATTCCATCTTTACCAGTCGCGGAACCCACAATAAATACCGGGTTACCCACGCCATAAGAGATGGCTGAAGCTTGTGTTCCTACTTTTAAAATACCCGCTGAAAACGCATTAACGAGAGGATTCACATTATAACAATCATCAAATTGAACCTCACCACCTACGGTAGGAATTCCAAAGGCATTACCATAATCACCAATCCCCTTCACGACGCCTTTCACTAACCACTTTGTTTTGGCTAAATCAATATTTCCAAAACGCAAAGAATTCAATTGCGCAATCGGACGTGCACCCATCGTGAAAATATCACGGTTGATACCACCCACACCAGTCGCCGCACCTTGATATGGCTCAAGCGCAGACGGGTGATTATGCGATTCAATCTTAAATGCACAACCCAAACCATCTCCTAAATCCACTAAACCCGCATTTTCCTCGCCAGCCTTAGCTAACATACGTGGTGAGTCTTTAGGCAAAGTCTTCAACCAAACGATTGAATTCTTATATGAACAGTGCTCAGACCACATAACTGAGAAAATCGACAATTCGGTGAAATTAGGCTTGCGACCTAAAATCTCTTGAATGCGATCATACTCTTCGGGCAATAATCCTAATTTTTTGGCTGTTTCGACGGTGGGAAGGGTTCCGATTGATTCCACTTAATTGAGTTTAAAATTGAAATGCAAAGATAGGAAATCTTGCTAAATGGTAAGTGGTAAATGGTAAATGAAAAATGAATTTTTATTGAAACTTGACCCATGTACCATATACCATTCACCATTTACCATCCAATTCACCATTTATCATTCACCATTTACCATTTAAAACAAAAGCCTGTGGTCTTAACCACAGGCTTTTGTTTTAAATCCCCCAATACTCCCGATCTTCCGGCACATCGACGTCCCGAAATTTATCAGAAAAGTGAATGATTTCACACAGCATGGGATTTAAACGCCAGAATTTACCCAAACCCTGATCTCCACTCCAGTTTTTAAATAAGGGACGTAAAGCACTTGGGATTAATACGGGAGGCGAATTAACTCCTTGAAAGGAAGCGACAATGGCTCTTTCCGGATTAGCCAAGGAGATGATATTTTTCATGTGCGCATTCGTTAAAAAAGGCAAATCGCACAATAATACGAGTACATCATTTGCTGAATCTATGGTTTTTAATCCTACTGACAAGGATTCCCCCATTCCTTTTTCCCAATTTTCAATCTCCACATAAGAAAGAGCGGGGAATTCTTTTTGTAATTTTTCGATGATGGCCACGGTTTGTTTTACCTCGGCTCCTAAACACACCACTACTTCCTGGCAAACACTGAAAGCGAGACGGATGGACCGTTCTAAGAGGCTTTGGCCCTGATAAACTAATAATTGTTTTGCTTCCCCTAAACGAGACGATGCGCCTGCCGCTAATATTAATCCAGTCATCTGATATTTATTCAATTTCACTAATTTAAATAAAAATAATCAAAGCAGAGGTGCTAATTTTAGGGGATGCTTCTAGAAACTGAAATTCAATTTATACAAGAGAATCTCCATCGAGATCCTGTCGCGATTGCCTTAGAAGCATCGAAATACCCTGATTTAGATGTTCCTAAATTAGTAGGCCAAATAAAAGCCAGACAAAAACTCAAAGACAAAATGCCTCAATGGGTAGCCAATACCCAGGTGTTTTTCCCTCCTTCTTTGGCATTAGAACAATCCTCCTCGGAAGAAACGGCGCACTATAAAGCTAGTCTTGTAAAAGGTAAAATTGTCGATTTAACAGGTGGAATGGGATTAGATTCCTATGCCTTTGCTCGAGCAGGTTGCGAAGTCGATTACCTAGAAAGGCAAGCGGATTTAGCACAAATCACGGCCTATAATCACCAACAACTGAATGCAGGTCGTATTAGACATCACGCGACGGATAGTCTTACCTGGCTAGAGCAACAGAAAGACACGTTTGATTTCCTCTACGTAGACCCAGCCAGAAGAGATAAAGCAGGAAATAAAGTGGTTTTGTTACAAGATTGTGAACCGAATGCCATCGAATTAATCCCTCATATCTCTGAAAAGACCAGTTTGTTGATAAAAACAAGCCCTCTCCTCGATATAGAAAGAGCCATAAAAGAATTGGAGGGGGTAGAAAAAGTCTATGTCATTTGTATCAAAAATGAGGTAAAAGAGTTGCTTTTTCTCAAAACGAATAATTCTTCAGAGGATCCAGAAATCAGCATTATTGAATTGAATCAAGAAAATCCGCTTCTTTTCATGGCAAAAAAATCAAGTGAAACGCAATCGGATATCAAATTCAGTAAATGCAAAAACTACCTATATGAACCACATGCGGGTATTCTAAAAGGTGGATTCTTCAAGACTGTAAGCGCAAGTGTCACGAAGATTGCTCCTAATACACATCTCTATACATCTGAAGAGGCAGATACTAAATTCCCTGGTAGAGCGTTTCAGGTGATAGCAGAAGGTTCTTTGGAAAAAAAATGGTTACAAGATGTGCTGCCAGGGAAAAAAGCGAATATCTCTACGCGTAATTTTCCCATCAATGCGGACGAAATTCGAAAGAAATTCCAGCTAAAAGACGGTGGAGAATTTACACTTTTTGCTTTCCGTGATTTTTCTAACAAAAACAGGGTTGTCCTAGCTAAAAAAATCTCCTAACTTTAATAAAAAATTCGTCTCTATGAAAAAGATCCTGGTTCTACTTCTACTTTCAATCGGCAGCTTCTCTGCTAAGGCACAAGTTTTCACAGGTATGTCTGAAGTAGATAAATCTAAAAAAGAAGGAGTCTACACCTTTGTGAATACACAAGAAAAGTATGCGAGAGCTAGCTGGAAAGCGTATTTATCTAAATTTGGTAAAGTAGTAGAGGGGAAAAATGGCACGTATGCGAGTTCTGATATTCAGATTGCGAGCATCTCAGACAAGCCTTTAACGGTGGTCTCGAAAGTTTCGGAAGAGAATAAAAAAGTAAAATTATTCATTTCCATCGCGACTGGTGCGGATGAATACATTCAAACTGGGCATGCTAAGTTAAGCGAAGCAAGCACTTGGATTGAGGATTTCATCAAAATTGTTGATTTAGAAGAAGGGGTCAGAGTGGAAGAAAACAAATTAGCTGAACTTATCGCCGCACAAGCTAAAAACAGTAAGCAAGCCGAGCGTTTGATTCGTGAATTAGACTCAAATGCGCGTCAAATAAATAATTTAGAAGAGCGCCTAAAGGAAGCTAAAATTGACAAGGAGAAGATTCTTACGAATCAATTGCAGAATAAATTAGACCAAAAGACGAAAGAGGGCGAAATTGCAACACAAAAACTAGCGGTAGAAGCAGCAAAACAAAAGATTAAATGAAAAAAGGATTCATCGGAATTTTAACGATTCTATTTTTCTGCAGTTTTGGTCGTGTAGAATATTCTGCCCTAAACCCGAAGGCGAAAACGATACAAACAGATTCGTCTGCAAAAATGATGGCAAGCAAACCACAGAGAATTGTTTCGCGAGAAGAAGGTAGTCCGGATCAGGATGTTTCTGATACGACGGAAGAGCAAATAAGCGTTGCAAAATACATTGCCTCGGGCATTAAATTATTGTTTGCGACGCTGCTTAAACTTTTGGTAGCCTAATATGCTATCCTTCACCCTCTCCAGCCCCGTAAAGGCTCCCCTCTCTCACATAAAGGAACATTTTACTTCCGACTTATTACTGAAATTATCGCCCCCTTTTCCTCAAGTTTCATTGGAAAGATTTGATGGATGTAAAAAAGACGATCAGGTAATTCTGAAAATCAATCTACTCCTGACCAAGCTCACCTGGAGCTCACTGATTACAGCAGAAAATGACACGCCTGAAGAATGGCATTTTGTCGATGAAGGAGTTGAAATGCCGTTTGGTCTGCGTTTTTGGAGACACAAGCACCGGGTAATTGAGGTAAACCCACTTCATAGCCTGATTATCGATGAAATTTCCTTTGATACGGGAATGTCGTTTTTGAATTACCTACTTTTCCCTTTTCTTTGGGGAATGATTTTTTACCGTAAACCTCTTTATAAAAAATACTTATCCCTCATCAGCTAAAAATGAAATTAACCTTAACGAATAAAATCATCATTGGATTTATCCTTGGCCTAGTGCTAGGAGAATTCTTCTTCCTTTATTTTGCTCCAGAAGTTAGCCACGATTTAGGGGCTAAGGTTCAAATCGTTTCTAAGATATTCTTACGCCTCATCAAAATGATTGTAGGTCCCTTGGTGTTCTGTACACTGGTAGTGGGAATTGCGAAATTGGGTGATTTCAAGGCTGTAGGCCGGATTGGTATTAAAACGATCGGTTATTTCTATTTTGCGACCATTCTTTCCTTAGTAACAGGACTTGTGGTGGTGAACATTACACAACCTGGAAGTCTTCAAAGTTGGCCTAAACCCGCTGCAGGCACAGAAACGGGCATCGATTCCTCGAAAGCCAAAACTATGGAAGACTTCATCTTGCATATTTTTCCGGATAGCTTTTTCAAGGCTTTAGCGGAAAATGAAATTCTGCAAATTGTGATCTTCTCCCTTTTCTTTGGCGTTGCTTTAGGTTCTATTGGTGAGGTGGGAAAACGTTTGATTCACGTGATTGAAAACCTAGCAGAGGTCATCTTTAAAATGGTGAATTATGTAATGGAGGTGGCACCCTACGCCGTATTTGCTGCTATGACGACAGTTGTGGCTAATAAAGGTTTAAGCATTTTGATCAGCTATGGCTACTTGATGTTGTGTTTCATGGGTGGCCTATTATTCTTTACCGTTGTGATCTTGTGGATCATTTGTATCGTGAATGGCATCCCTTATTGGAAACTATTAAAAGAGTTAAAAGAAGCTTTACTAATCTCCTTTTCGACGGCTAGTTCTGAGGCGTCCTTCCCACAAACCATTGCTGCATTAGAGAAATTCGGATGTAGCAGACGTATTGTAGGCTTTGTATTGCCACTTGGTTATAGCTTTAATTTAGATGGCTCTATGTTATATATGACCTTCGCCACTGGATTTATTGCGCAAGCTTATGGCGTTCATTTAAGTTTAGAACAACAAATCACGATGTTATTAACCTTGATGATTACGTCCAAAGGTATCGCAGGTGTACCTCGCGCCTCCTTAGTGATCATTGCCGGAACATTAACCATGTTCAATCTACCAGCCGAAGGAATTGCCCTTTTACTAGGTGTAGATCCTTTCTTAGATATGGGTAGAACGGTAACTTCTGTTGCTGGAAACGGAGTAGCGACTTGCGTGGTATCGAAGTGGGAAGGAGAATTTAATCCGCCTTTGGCTGATTAAAAGTCATTTGAACCGCTTTTCGAGCCGGTATGATTGAGGCCAAAAAAGTAATGACAATCACCACTAGAGCGGTCATCAGAAAATCAAGCCATTCCATTTGAATAGGATAGGCATCAATTAAAGCGTTCGGGATTCCCAAAGGGATAATTCCGAACGTTTGTTGTATCCAGCCCAAAGTAAATCCGAGTCCCATCCCAACCACTGCCCCTGAGAAACTGATAAATAGGCCCACCAATAAGAAAATACGCAGTAACTGACGTTGCGTAATTCCCATAGCCAACAAGGTTCTCAAGTCCTTTCTTTTCTCAATCACAAGAAGCGATAAGGCATAAAAAAGCGTAAAGGAGGCAATGCCCATAATAAAGGCCATTAGAATAAAGACAAACAGTTTTTCAATCTTGATGGCTCGTAATAATATGGCGTGCTGTTGATCCCTTGTTTGGACCCCAAAATTCGAACCTAAGATCTGCTGAATACTTTGTTGAACTTGAACCTCATTTACTCCCTCCTCTAACATAATATCAAAACGAGAAACCGCAGCTGAATCAGACAAAGTCAATTCACGCATCCATTGCAAGGGGACTAGAATTTGTTGATTATCAAACGTTTGTTCTACTTGCAATACTGCAGAAGGGAAAAAAGCCTTCTGATTAGCGGCATCTTGTGTTATTTGAAAATTAGCTAAGGCTTTTTGATTCGGATACCAGGCTTCAATCGGATGAAAACTATCCTCAAAATTCATCCCCATCGCCATAAACACACCCGCACCCACCATTCCAAAAGGATGACCCTCATAATCCACTAAATATTCGCCATCCACCACCTGATTTTTCAATCGTTTAGAAGCAATAAAGGAGGAATCAATTCCCTTTAAAGTAACGACTAGTTGCTTGCCATTGTACCGAATTAAGGCTTGATCCTCTAAAATGGGTTGGATAGAACGGACACCAGGAATTTTAGCTATGGAGTTTAGCTGAGTGGCTTGAAATGAAAAACGCGAATCGGTTTTGGAAACAATGGTTAAATCGGGATCAAATGTTTTGAATAAGCCTTTTTGGAAATCCTCTAAACCATTAAATACGGATAATATGAGCACTAATGCCATCACCTCTACTCCCACCCCGATCATCGAGATGCGGGAAATTAAGGTGATAAAACTCGCCTTAAATGGGGAAAAAAAATACCTTTTCGCAACAAATAAGGAAATACTCATCTTTTAATCAATTTCGTCAGCCACCCGATTAGGCACCTCTCCATCTGCCGGAGGAATAACTAATCCTTCGAATAGCGCTTCAATTTTAGCAGCATATTCCGCGGTATCGTCTAAGAAGAAAACTAAATTAGGAATAATACGCACCTGCTTACGAATGCGATTCGCTAGGGCATTGCGAATGGCCTTATTTCGGATTTCTAATTCATCCATCACAGCCTCCCGATCATCAATCAACAAAAAACTTAAATAGCAACGCGCCACAGATAAATCCGGACTGATTTTCACTTCAGTCACCGTAACCATTCCTTTTCCAAAAATCTCTTTGAATTCTTTTTGAAAAATATCACTTAAATCTTTCTGTATTTGACGGCCAAATTTTTGCTGACGCTTCGTATCCATGCTTGCTCTAATTTTAAAAGGTGTTTTTATCACAAAAAACACCTGCAAATTTCATAATAATAATTGGAATCACCGTAATTTAGGGCTTCGTTTAGCTAAATATGTTGCAATTTATTAAATCCAATAGCCTGATCTCCATCCTACTTTTTTGTCTTGTAGGGGGATTTTTAGCATTTGTGCAGACTCAGCAGGGATTTACCTATTTTCCATGGGAAATTAAAAACTATTTAATTGGCCAAAAGTTAAACCAAGGGTTCAGGCTTTACAAAGACATTCGAGATAATACGGGACCCTTTGCAACGGGATTCTATCAATTACTTGATTTTTTTTCGTTCTCCATTTCCGCTAACCCCTACATTGCTTTTTCCATCATCTGCCTTCAGGCCTATCTTTTTCAGCGTTGTATTTTACAGTTTGATTTGATGCCGAAATTGGGCGGATTGGCTTTTGGAATCTATCTGCTTTTATTTCATCTGACAAGAGAATTTTACGTACCAGATCCTGCCTTACTGGGATTAACCTTTCTGTTATTAACCTGGAGGGAAATCATTCAGCAGCAAAAAACTTTATTAGTTAATGACCGCGTATTTTTAGTTGGGGTCTACCTAGCCACAGCCACCTTGTTATTCCCTGCCTATTTCTGGGTTTTACCTTGGGCTATTTTGAGTTTGTTATTTTATTCAGGTATCAGCATTCGACAAATTATTCTCGTACTGATCGGCTATCTATTTGTCATCACCATAACAAGTTTAGTCTTTTCTTTCCGCGGAAACCTCCCCTATTTATGGCAGGTTTACCGTCAATCGCTCTTCACCTTTCAGCTGATTTCTTGGGAAGAAAGCAAGCGAGTATTGCTGACCTTTGCCCCGGCCTTCCTGTTAGGAATTTGGGGTTTATACAAAGTAGTGGGGAATCCCAAAATTAGAGCACATGCCCAGAAAGCACAGCAGACGACCATTATCTGGTTTTTCTTTAGCTTTCTTTCCATGGCTAATTTCCCTGCCTTTCACCGCATCAACTTCGTGATCTTATTGCCTCCTTTGGCCTATTTTGGATTAAATATCTTCTATGTGATCAAAAAGAATTGGCAGAAAGAACTCGTTTTCGTGCTACTAGTTGCCTCGGTATTTATTCTCGCAAAACAAGACTACAAGGAAGGTGAAATGACGATTAAACAGAAGCCTCTATTATCCATTAGTGGCCAAAAATTGCTTGTATTAGGTCCAGAGATACACGAATACTTGCACAATGAAATGGCTGGACCATTTGTGAATTGGGAATTGGCTAAACCTTTATTAAGTCAATTGAATTCCTATAAAAACGTCATCACGGTTCAGGAATATTTTGCTAAGGATCAACCCACCTATATCTACGATTCTGAAGGTTATTTACCCAAAATTGGGCAGCATCTTCCTTCTATCACGCAACAATACGTATTAGTGAGTCCTAAACTTTACCGTAAAAAATAGCTTAACAACAAGAAATCTTGTTCACGCGGCCTTGATGACGACCTCCCTCAAAAGGAGTATCTAAAAATACCTGTAAACAAGCTTTGGCTTCTTCTAAAGAGATGAAGCGAACGGGTAAACACAATACATTCGCATCATTGTGTTGACGAACTAAGGCAGCTACCTCCGTATTCCAGGCTAAACCTGCGCGGATTCCTTGGTGCTTATTCGCCGTGATAGCTACCCCATTAGCACTACCACATAATAATAAACCAAAACTTACCTCTCCTTTTTCCACTGCATCTGCGACTGGGTGTGCAAAATCTGGATAGTCTACAGAATCAGCTGAATAGGTGCCACAGTCTTTCACCGTGATACCTTTGGCCTCTAAAAAAGAGATCAAATCATTCTTGTAATCAAAACCAGCGTGGTCACCGCCTACTGCAAAACTTAAAGGAGCATTCATTAATTTATGATTTATTTATTTGCAAAGGTAAAAGGATTAGTCCTACATTTAGGAAACAATTTTGAAAATTATGACGGAGAATAACTGGAAAGAGGAAGAAGAAAAAATCAAGCAGGCTTTTGGTGATAAAACCTGGGCTCAAATTAAATCAGAGGAATCGTGGCGTATCTTCAAAATCATGAGCGAATTCGTCGAGGGAATTGATAAGTTATCAAAAATTGGCCCTTGCGTGTCTATATTCGGATCAGCAAGAACAAGTCCTGATAATCCTTATTACAAGATAGCGGAAGAAATTGCTGCGAAATTAGTGAGACATGGTTATGGCGTTATAACAGGCGGTGGCCCCGGTATTATGGAGGCTGGGAATAAAGGAGCGGCAAGTGAAAAAGGAAGAAGTGTAGGATTAAACATCGAATTGCCGTTTGAACAAAAGCCCAATCCTTACATCGATTCTGATAAAAACATCAACTTTGATTTCTTTTTTGTGCGCAAAGTAATGTTTGTCAAATATTCACAGGGCTTTATTATTATGCCGGGCGGTTTCGGTACCTTGGACGAAATGTTTGAATCACTTACGTTGATCCAAACCCATAAAATAGGTCGTTTCCCGGTAGTATTAGTGGGAAAAGACTATTGGGGAGGTCTACTTGATTGGATTAAAAAGACCATGGTGGGACACGGGAATATTCACGAAGAGGACTTAGAATTATTTTCATTAGTAGATACTCCTACCGAAGCCGTCCGAGTAATCGATGACTTCTATGCGAAGTATTTACTCAAGCCTAACTTTTAGAAAAGAATTTTTTAATCTCTGCCAAAGACAAGGCGTTCAACGTCAATTCCTTCAAAAGGCCTCCTTTTCTTCCCACTTTCACGCCCCATTCCATATCCGTAATGCCGGCAATGGCATGGGCATCTGGATTAACGGAAACAAATAGGCCTTTGTCCATCGCCTCGTAGATATAACGCCAATCTAAATCCAAACGATACGGACTCGCATTCAATTCGACAGATACCCCATTCGCCTTGCAGGCATCTAAGATCTTCGACATCTGCAAAGGAAATCCAGGTCTAGCTAACAATAATCTTCCAGTGGGATGCCCTAGAATAGAGGTGAAGGGATTTTCTATGGCTTTTATCACGCGAGACATCGCTTTATCCAAGTCCATCACTAATCCTGCATGAACAGAAGCCACCACATAATCAAAGGAAGACAAAACGTCAGCATCATAGTCTAAACTTCCATCTGGCAAAATATCAGCCTCAATTCCCTTTAAAATTTGAAAATCAGTCCATTGTGAGTTCAATTGATCGATTTCAGCATGTTGCCTAAGGACATCCTCTTCTTTCAATCCTCCCGCATAGGCCGCATATTTTGAGTGATCTGCAATCCCGAAATAGGATAATCCATGCGCTCGACACGCTTCAGCCATTTCCACTAGCGTATTTTTACCATCCGAATAGGTCGAGTGGTTATGTAAACATCCCTGCAAATCAACATATTGAATCAATATCTGATGGCCATGGTTTTTCGCCCATTCAAATTCTTGAAGGCCTTCTCGCATCTCGGGCTCAATATAAGGCAAGGATTGACTAGTATAGATTTCTTGTTCTGAATCGATTGATTTTCCCTCAAATCGCTCCATAAAATGTACTTGACTTAAATGCTCCTGCGTGGCAGACAAGCCAAAATATTTGGAATTAAACTCCGATTGACTCGCAAAATGTATTTCGACCGGGATCAAATGACCAACAATTCCACCTCTCCAAGTGAAAGGAGAAGACTCCTTCCTATCCTCCTCTAAGCCTTCTACGGATTGTAATAGTCCAGAAGCACCGAACAAATCCTCCGTTTCAACTAAAAACACCAGGCTTGAAATAATTTCCGCATTACGTCTTAACTCGCCAGCTATTTCTACCCGCTCAAAATATTGGGAGAGTTGCGTCTTGATTTCAGCAGCTAAATCCGATGCCTTATTAATTCGTAATTTGCTAGAATTCGATTTAATGAATTGAATATTGAGCTTGACACTTTCGACAATAGACCCACCAAATCCCTTCAAATTCGCTAATCTCCCATCTTCACAAGCGACTAATAGATCATCAATTTCTGTTATTTGCAACTCCTGCCAAATCGTCCTTACTTTTTTAGGACCTAAACCCTTAATCTTCAGTAGTTGTAAAAGTCCAGTAGGTGTTTGTTCGATAATTTGCTCTAAATCAGTACAGGTGCCCGTAGCAGCCACTTCTTGTACTAGTTGAACAACGACCTTCCCTACACCAGGAATCATCAGTAATTCTTGTTCACTCAAGGAATGAATCAAACCGGGAAATTTATCTAATCCACGCGCAGCAAAAGCTAGATTTTTACTTTTGAATTCATTGCTGTTATGTAAATCCCAAAGCTTCACGAGAAGCTCAAGCACATCGACAATTTGATCATTTTCCATAGCCACAAATATACGCTAAAATAAAGTCGCGCCTTCCTTCGCTAACAACCATTCTTTCCGCCAAAGTCCCCCACTATACCCGACCAGTTTACCTGATGCGCCAATTACACGATGACAGGGATTAAAAAGTAAGATGGGATTTTGGCCATTTGCATTACCCACTGCCTGCGCCGCCTTCGGCATTTTTAAGCGCTGCGCAATTTCTGCGTAAGTCACCGAAGAACCGGTAGGAATCTTGCGCAATTCACTCCATACCTTTTGTTGAAAAAGAGTCCCTATAGAGGGATCAGTTGGATAATCTTGCCAAAGACCCGATTCGAAATACTCCGCTAACATCGATTTAATAGATTGAACCTCAGCAGCATGGTGAATTTCATCTGAGAGGACTTCCTCCACAAAACGACAGGATCTCAATCCTTGATCAGAAAGCTCGAGATGGAGCAAACCGATAGGACTTGAAAAATAAAAGGAGGATATCGACATAGACTTCAATTTCAGACAAAAAATGGTAAATTTCCAATAATTAAAAGGGTATTTCAGGAAATTATTAAAAATTGTTCTGGTTTGGAAAATCAAAACAAAAATAAAATTCTAAATTAAATCTATATCAAGCATTTAACTATCTATACCATGAATTTTTCCTTCAACAACTACGACACAGGCGGCTTTTTCGATGAAATGTTCGACGCGGACGGAAAGGTACGTCCCGGATATGACCACTTCAAAGAGCGCGTAGAACAACTTTCTCAAGAAGAATTTCTACGTAGACAGCAATCCGCTGAAAGAGCCTTAATGGCCATGGGGATTACATTCAACGTATATTCAGAAAACGAAGGCACAGAGCGCATCATGCCGGTTGATATCATTCCCCGCATTGTGGATGCGTCAGAATGGGAAAAGATCGAAAAAGGCTTAATCCAACGCATTACAGCCCTTAATCTTTTTTTAAATGACATCTACTCTGACCAAAAAATCATCAAAGACGGTATCATTCCTGCAGCGGTTATCAATTCCTCCAAAGACTTTTTGAAACCCTGCATCGGAATTAAACCCGCGAAAAACATCTATATCCACATCACCGGAACCGACCTAATTCGAGGCGCAGATGGAGAATATATGATTCTGGAGGACAATTTACGTTGCCCATCCGGCGTCTCCTATATGATGGAAAACCGGGAACTTTTAAAGCAAACCTTTCCTGAAGTTGTGGCTAAAACCCGAATCAGACCCATCTCTGACTACCCAAATAAGTTATTAGAGATGTTGCGTTTCATCAGCGACCGCCCAGAACCAACGGTAGTAGTTTTAACACCAGGTATTTATAATTCCGCCTATTTTGAGCATTCCTATTTAGCCCAACAAATGGGAGTTGAATTAGTAGATGCCCGCGATTTAGTCGTTCATGAGGGCTATGTAAAAATGCGTACTACTAAAGGTTTCCAAATCGTAGACGTCATTTACCGCCGTATTGACGACACTTTCTTAGATCCTACCGTATTCAATCCTGATTCCATGATTGGAATTCCAGGCATTTTCGAAGTCTACAAAAACGGCAAAGTAGCTATTGCAAACGCCCCAGGAACCGGTGTTGCAGACGACAAAGTGATATATGCCTACGTTCCCCGCATTATCAAATATTATTTAAACGAGGACCCAATCATCCAAAACGTAAAAACCTACATCTGTTCAGAAGAGGAGGATCGCAAGTATGTCCTCGAAAACATCGAAAAATTAGTCGTAAAAGAAGCGAATGAGGCCGGCGGATATGGTATGTTAATTGGGCCAAAATCCACGAAAGAAGAGCAAGAAAAGTTCAAAGCCCTCATTCTAAGCAATCCACGAAACTACATTGCACAACCGACCATTTCTCTTTCTCGTGTTCCTTGTCTCATCGACGACCACGCAGAAGGACGCCACGTCGATTTACGTCCTTATATTTTGTATGGAAATGGTGTCAACGTAATGCCGGGCGGATTGACTCGGGTGGCTTTGAGAAAAGATTCGCTTGTGGTGAATTCTTCGCAGGGGGGTGGGTCGAAGGATACGTGGGTTATGTATTAATGTAGATTCTTCAAAATTGTTGACAGGCCAAATAATTTTGAAGCATCTACATCAATACATATCAGGAAAAATTGCGACCTCCGGACTAATTTCCTCCGGACTAGCGACTAGTGACTAGCGACTGACGGCTGTCCACCGCCCACTGACGACTGTCCACTGCCTACTTCCACTTATCCATCAAAAAAGGGGCCTTCGCCCCTTTTTGTCCAACCTAGTTTAATAGACTTAATATCCCGGCCGTATCATAGACTAACCACTCCTCTTTGATTTTACCCTCTTTCATTAAATCAACAGCATTGATTACAACCTTCACTGTTTTATCACCCTTTGTCAATACCGCATTTTGATAAGAGATTACATAATGATCGGTAGAAGACATATTTTTAGTTTTATGAACGTATTCCCAAATAGGTGCGACCCTTTCGAATTTAACGGAAATACCATTAGACTTTAAGGCCATCAAAAAACCAATATTCTGAGTTAAATTTTTAGTTTCCTGGTTATCATGAAACTTAACCTCAGGTGCATAAAAAGATTTATAAGCTGTCGTATCCAGGGATTCTAAAGCTTTGACTGATTTTAAAATCCAGTTCGTGTTAGGTGAATTTTCCAAGCTGTAACCAGCATCCTCTCCTTCAATGGGGGTAGCAGATTTAAATTTAAGAGTTGATTGAGCAGTTGCGATACTTGAAACGCATAGCAATAATAGAACTAATTTTTTCATATAGAAATTGTTTAAGTTGTAAAACCTAAAATTGGGAAAACAGCCCACTTTCCCCAAGCGACCTGTTGTTAGGAATGTTCCATTTTGCTAAGTTGGAACAAGTTGAAATAGGTAGATTTTATTTATCTTGGACTGAAAACAATATAATTTCGTGTATGGGCATTATTTTCCCTTTGTTTGGGATTTTCACTTCCTTTCTTCTGATTTACTATTTTAGCTCATTGAACAAATCAAATGGTTATCTAGCCCTGTTCTTTTTGATTTGCAATTGGATCGTTTTGATCTATTTCGGTCTGCATTATACAAAAGATCCATTTTGGGAAGGCATCTGTTTTGTACATTGGTTACCCCTCTCCTACCTAGTAGGGCCCTGCTTATTTTATTATGTCAAAACAACCATTTCTGGTAATCATAAGCTGGATAAAGTAGATTTCCTACACCTCCTACCGGCTATATTAGTAGGCATTAATTGTCTGCCGTTCACGCTACTTCCTTTTAATGATAAGGCCAAAATCGCTCATGAGATTATCAATGTCACAGAAAAATACGACCTTGATTTTCTATTTATTTCCTTTGGCAGTATCCTCATCTCCAGAACACTTCACCTACTTTTTTACTGTATTTTGTCTATCGGTTATTTTGTTATTTATTCCAAGAGAACAAAAGATCAGATAGGGATTTTGAGCACAAACCATACCATGTTGAAAAGATGGATATATTTGCTTTGTGCCATTCAGGTAATCATTTCGAGCAATAGTTTCTTACATATGTTAACGGTAGTGGGCATCCGTTTTGATTTTGAAAGTGAAAGTTATGCGCAAATATTTACATCAAAAAATCATTATTTTGGCATAGCTGGTGGTGGATTTTTCCTACAGAATATCTTCCTTTTTCTTTTTCCCAAAATTCTTTTTGGGAATATCTCCTATAATCCAGCGAAACAAAATCTGCTAAATGATTTCAAATCAATAATACCTAAGAAAAGAAATCAAATAGAAAATGATCCCGAGATTGATATTGAAATTACGTACTACCTAGAATCGAACCCTTACCTGAGAAAGGATTTTTCATTAGCTCAAATGGCTTTTGACCTTAAAATCACAGAAAGAGATTTATCTTATTACTTTAATGTAAAACAGCAGACGACTTTTAGTCAATGGCGGAAGAAGCATCGAATTAACTATGCTATTGAGCAACTAAACTTAGGTGTAAGTCAAAAATTTACGCTCGAAGCCGTTTCTTCCAGCGCTGGTTTTGCTTCTAGATCAAAATTCATTGATGCTTTTAAAGAGCAAGTGGGAGTAACTCCCTCGAAGTACATAAAGTCACTTGAAAATAAGTAACCCACCCACAATCATCAAAAAAGGGGCCTTCGCCCCTTTTTTGATTCCGTCTTTATTCTTTATGCTTTGTGCTCTATGCTTTATATCTCTACTCTATACTCTCTAATCTCTACTCTATAAAAGCTACTCTTGCCCACGCAAGATATCCTCCATCGTCTCTCTCCTGCGAATCACTCGCGCCACACCGCCATCGACTAACACCTCTGCCGGTAGAAAACGGGAATTATAATGAGAAGCCATAGTGAAGCCATAGGCTCCAGCGTTAGCTAAAGCGATGATATCACCTTCTTTGACCTCGTTGAGCATTCTTTCGTTTTGCTTTCCGTTGTAATCAAAGGAGAATGTATCTGTCTCGCAGATATAACCGGTTACCCGGTATTCTTCTTGCTTAGAAGTATCTTGGTTCGAAGCATTGAACATGTAGTGGTAAGAACCATACATCATGGGGCGAATGAGGTGATTTAAACCTGAATTTATACCTACGAAAGTCTTCACTGGATCACGCTTAACGACATTGGTTTCAGCTAAAAAAGTACCTGATTCGCTCACTAAAAACTTTCCTGGTTCTACCCAAAGGCGTAATTCGCGGCCGTATTTTGTGCAAAAAGCACGGAAGGCGTTGCTCATGATTTGGCCTACTTCTCTCATATTTACACCCGGATCTTCTGGAGAATAGGGGACTTTGAAACCACCGCCTAGGTCGATGATTTGTAAGTCTTTGAAGTCATAAGCAAAATCAAACAAGGCTGAAGCAGCTTGTTCGAAGGTCTGACCGTCCTTGATATCGGATCCAGTGTGTTGGTGAAGTCCGATGACGTTGATTTTATATTTCTCAACGATAGCAAGAATCTCCGCTTTTTGATGAATGGAGATGCCAAATTTAGACTCCGGGTGAGCCGTCATGATTTTCTCATTTCCACCTCCAAAAACGTGGGGCTTGATACGAATCAAACAGGGCTGCGATGATCCGTAGGTAGCTCCGAACTTTTCTAAGACAGAAAGGTTGTCTAGGTTGACGATGGCACCTTTGGAAACCGCATATTCAATTTCTGAAAAATGTACTCCAGAAGGCGTAAAAGTGATATTTGATCCTTCATAGCCAGCGATTAACCCTAACTCCAATTCCTGTGGTGAAACCACATCCATATCCACTCCATTCTCTCGCATGAGGCGCAAAATGGATAAATTTGTATTCGCCTTAACGGCATATTTAATGGTCAAATCAATTCCCTCAAAAGCGGCTCTTAAAACCGAGATTTTTTCCCTAATTTTGTCGGCATCGTATACATAGAGTGGAGTACCAAAATCTTTGGCCAAATCTGTTAAAGGAATGTTCTGAATTGAATAATATGCCATAGGGAAAATTGTAAGCCACAAAGATACTAATCTAACAAACATGAAAAGAATATTTATCGCCTTATTCCTATTTGTGCCCTTGTTTTTACAGGCCCAGATCAAGAGTGGTCCCATGTTAGGCTATTCAGAAATGAAGGAGGTTTTAGTTTGGGTCCAAACGGAGAAAGCCGCTGACGTGAGTATTCAATACTGGGAAAAAGGCAATAAAACTGTCCATAAAACCGAACCCATTCACACGGAGAAATCGACGGCCTATATCGCTCGCATCATCGCAGATGAGGTTTCAATGGGAAAGAAATACGAATACGAAGTGCTCGTGAATGGCAAAAAAATGGCGTTTGATTATGCCTTGGAATTCCAAACTCAGGAACTTTGGCAATACCGAAAAGATCCACCTGCTTTCTCCTTTATTTTCGGGACATGCAATTATGTAAATGAAGAGGCGACAGACCGTCCAGGTAGAGGATATGGCGGTGCTGATGAAGTTTATGCAGCCATGCATGCGAAGAAACCTGATTTTATGCTGTGGGGTGGCGATAATTTCTATTACCGTGAACCTGATTACACACGAACTGGCATGATTCATCGCAATGACCACGCGAGAGCAGTAAAATCGATGCAGCCCTTGTTAGCGAATGTACACCAATATGCGATTTGGGATGATCACGATTATGGCCCAAATGACGCAGACCGCTCATTTCCATTAAAGTATACGTCGCTTGAGATGTTTAAACTCTACTGGGGTAATCCTAATTTTGTATTCCCAAATGAGGGTATCACGGGTAAATTTCAGTGGGCGGACGTCGAATTTTTCCTAATGGATGACCGCTGGAATAAAGCTCCGAACGAGTTAAATGATCCGAACAAAGACTATTGGGGTGCGAAACAAATGACTTGGTTGTTAGATCAATTGTCTACCTCTAAAGCGAGTTTCAAAGTTATCGTCAACGGTGGACAGGTGATTAGTCCTGCCAAAGTATTCGAAAACATGGCGAATTATGAGGCAGAGAGAACATATTTGTTAAAAGAACTAAAGAACCGTAAAATCCCTGGCGTACTCTTTTTAAGCGGTGATCGCCACATCTCTAACCTGAATAAATTAGAGCGAGAAGGCACTTATCCCTTATATGATTTGACCGTTTCGCCGATGACTGCTGGAAAAGCGGATGCTGTGAAGCAAGATTATAATGCGACACTCGTGGAAGGGACTTTGGTACAAGAAAGAGCCTTCTCTAAAATAGAAGTTACCGGCCCGTTAAAAGATAGAACGTTGACCATTACATTATTCAATGTAAAAGGCGAAGTTTTATGGACCAAAGAAATTAAATCGAATCAATTAAAATAGCATGGAAGTAGTATTAAATCGCCTAGATCAGGATTTTCATTTTGAGGCCAAAGGCTCCTCTCCCATTCCAGTTCACATCGACGCGGCGGAAGGAATTGGAGGACACAATGCGGGCGCCAGACCTATGGAGCTCTTATTAATGGGTTTAGGTGGATGTACTGCCATCGATGTTATCTTAATCTTAAAGAAACAACGACAAATCGTGGAGGACTTTCAAATTCGCGTGCAAGGAGATCGGGAGAAGATTGAAGGAACAGAGAAAACTCCATTCCGTAGCATCAACATTCAATTTGAATTAAAGGGTACAATCGATGGCAACAAAGCTTTGAAAGCCATCCAAATGTCTATGGACAAATATTGCTCCGCCACCGCTCAATTAGAGCCTAGCGCCACCATTACTCATACTTTAGTTTTAAACGGAGAAAAATTCGAAGCCTAATATGCAAGCTTACTTAGATTTATTAACCCACATTAAGGAAAACGGAACGTTTAAATCTGACCGTACGGGAACAGGTACAACGAGTGTTTTTGGCTACCAAATGCGCTTCAATCTAGAAGAGGGCTTTCCATTAGTCACCACCAAAAAAACACACCTAAAATCCATCATTCACGAACTTTTATGGTTCTTAAATGGCGAAACAAACATTGGGTACCTAACAGAAAATGGGGTACGCATTTGGGATGAATGGGCAGACGCAAATGGTGACCTTGGTCCCGTGTATGGAAAACAGTGGAGAAGCTGGGAAGGTGCAAATGGTGTCGTTATTGACCAAATCAAAGAAGCCGTTCACACCCTAAAAACTAATCCAGATTCTCGTCGCATCATTGTAAGTGCTTGGAACGTTGCTGACTTGCCTAAAATGGCTTTAATGCCCTGCCACGCCTTCTTTCAATTTTACGTAGCGAACGGCAAACTATCTTGTCAATTATACCAACGCTCAGCCGATGTATTCTTAGGAGTTCCATTCAACATCGCTTCTTATGCCTTGTTAACCATGATGATGGCACAAGTTTGCGATTTAGGACTTGGAGATTTCATTTGGACTGGAGGAGACACGCACCTCTATAGCAATCACATGGAACAGGTAGATCTGCAATTAACTAGAACTCCTCGTGCTTTGCCTACGATGAAAATCAATCCCAACGTGAAAGATATCTTAGACTTCAAATACGAAGACTTCACACTGGAGGGATATGATCCTTATCCGGGGATTAAAGCGCCGGTAGCTGTTTAAATTTTTCATTATTTTAAAGAATAAAGCACAAAGAATAAAGCATAGAGTTGGAATCGCCTTCAGCGATTATTTCAGAAACATATTTATAAAAAAAGGGATCGAATTTCGACCCCTTTTTTTTTTTCAAATTTATTCTTTGTGCTTTATGCTCTATGCTTTAAATTGTTTACTCCTGCCCCTCCGAGCTCAGAATCCTACAATCCTTATACTCATCATCGATAAAGATAAAGACATCCTCCTTCGCCTTCATGAACCATTTTTCGATGGCGTTATTCTTTTTGCGTGATAGGGTAATTTGAGCTAGTTTTTGGTAATCATCCTTCAAGTTCGCAAAGTGTGGTGGATGCTTCGCTTTAAAATACAGAATACGAACAGCAGAACGTCCATCATCCGTACGGAAAGGAATGGGTGCTGAAATAGTCCCCACCTTCATCGAATCCAAGGCAAAGAAAAGTGCCGGATCCATCGTGCCATCATAGGCTAAACGATTTCCTCCATTTGATGCATCCATAAGAACTCCACCGGCATCTTGCGTGGCTTTGTCCTCTGAGAATTCTTTAGCGGCCTTTTCGAAGGTAGTTGAATCGCGTTGTACTAATACTCGAATGCTATCCAGGAATTTAGTAGGCTCTGTTAAATCTAATTTCTGGTAATCAGGACGCAAAAGAATATGGCGCGCATGGTATTCTTGACCTCTGATTTCTAATAACTGGATTAAGTGAAATCCGAATTCAGATTCAACTACGTCAGATAGTTGATTCGGTTTCAAACGTAGTGCCGCGGCCTCGAAAGGTGCCACCATAGCACCACGCTTTGCAAATCCTAAGTCTCCACCGCGTTTTCCTGAGCCTAAATCTTCTGAGTGTACTTTGGCTAAATCTTCAAAACTTTCACCCTTTTCTACTCTTCTACGGAAATCCAAAAGCTTTGCGTACAACTCTTCTTTTTGATTCTTGTTCGGCTTCGCGAGGCGAATAATGTGACTTATTTCAACTTCTGCAGGTAAATAAGGCAGAGAATCGCGTGGGATTTCGTTGAAAAAAGCGGCTACTTCTTTGGGAGTAATTTTGACATCATCAGTAATTTTGTCTTGCATTTTACGGCCTGTCAATTGCTCTTTTAAAGAAGAACGTAAATCCTCTTTCAAGGTAGCAATCGATTTACCATAAGCCTCTACAATGTTTTTGGCAGAGCCATATTGGCCTTCCATTTGCTCCATACGGCTAGTCAGTTCCGCGTCGATACGCTTGTCGTCAACGATAACGGAGTCAATCTCCGCCTTCGCTAACATCAATTTGTTGACCACTAATCCCTCTAAAATTTGGCAACGATTAGGCGTATTTGCTTGCCCACTTGTAATGTATTGCTGGTATTGACCCTCCACCTCTGACTTCAGAATGAAGTAATTATCTACCTTCACAATGATGCGATCTAGTACATTTTTATTCTCTACTTCTTGTGCATGAGTAGCTAAACTACTCAACACAAAGCACACACCTAAAACCCAACGAGTCAATTTCATATAATTAATTTTTCAGTATTTTTTCTAATTCTGCCGTATGGATGACAACCGGATATTGTTGCTTTAATTTAGCAACCCACTCTTTTTCAAGACGTTCTTGCAAGGCTCTAATCACTAATCCCCTAGCCTCTTCAAATGATCTGATTCGCTCTGGTTCTACTTTCTTTATTTCCACCTGAGCAAACTTACCAGCAGCTTCATAAGATTTAACCCCTAAAGACCAATCAACACTATCCACAACTGAAGATACCCCCTTTTTAAAATAGCCTTCTTTTGCCTCTAAACTTCCCGGCTTTAAGGCATTAAAGCGCTTAACTACATCTTCCATACTAGATGAGAAGAAACGGAAAGAAACACGTGCATTCTTAGTCTTCACGGTCTTAGAAGCCGCTTTTAGATTCGCCTCATCCTTTTGAATGATACGCTGTGATGAAATACCTTTGGAATTCAAATAAGCGACCACTTTATTTACCCTTGCTTCTGAAAGAGAATCTGCCTCAGAGGCATCTCTATGACCAGAAATCTCAACGACATAATCCACATTCTTAGCCATCGTTAAGAACAATTCCGCCGCTAATTTCGACGCTGGCTCTTCTAATTTCGATTCTTTCAAGGCAAAGCTGATATCCGAGAATTTCTTATTCATCGGATAAGGACTTTGTTTCAATAAGTCCAAAGCCTCTTTCAGCGTTTTCTGTGTATCGGCCACCACTAATTTAGCTTCAACCCGTGCCGGCATCATGAATTGTGCCTTGTTCTCTTGGTAAAATTTAGCTTGGCTTAGTGAATCTAACGACTTTTCAAAAATCTCACGATCCGTCATTTTACTGAACAAACTTCCTTCTAAGAATTCGGCCATCTGCTCCTTGAAAGCAGGATATTTACTTTCTAAATTCGCTTCTTCGGCCTGTAAAGTCTCTTTCTCGATTAACTCTTCTAAATAGGATTGCTCAGAAACGCTAGGCAGATAACCTAAAGATTTAATTCGACGTTTTTGCTGTGCTTGCACATGTGCATAAAAATCGCCTACCGTATAGTTCTTATCTAAAACACTGAAAATTACTTCTTGTAAGAAAGGTTCTGAACCGGTGCGTTCCACCGACATTCTCTCAAAAGCGGCCTTTTTAACGGCTTCCTGAACTTTCACCTTATTCTCAATGCGCACCCGCTTCAGGAAGGCATGTCTGATTAAACCTTGTCGATCTGCATCTGTCAGCACTTTTTGCTTGATAAATTCAGACATATCTTCATAGGTCAAAAGAGGCTTTTTATCGACCAGTTTAAACAATTGCCAGCCTAAATTCGTCCGAATAGGTTTAGACAAATCCCCTATCTTCTCTAAGCCAAATAAAGCGTCTTGCAATTCCTCGCTTAAATCAGATGAAAAATACCAACGTCTAATTTCACCCCCACGCCCTCTAGAATAAGGATCTTCCGAATAATTCTTGCAGACCAACTCAAAACTTTCGCCAGCCTTTAAATAGGCTTCCACTTGTTCAATTTTCTTCTTAGCCTCTACTTGCAAACTAGCTGGAGCATCTACCGCAGCTGAAACAATAATATGAGCTAAACGAATTTTTCCTGAATTAGGACGTTGGTTGTTAATCTTGATGAGGTGGTAACCACTCGGAGTCCTAAATGGCTTAGAATACTCTCCTATTCCTACCGAATACACCGCATTTTCAAAGTCATAGTCAGTTTGCAAAGAGGTAATAAAACCTAAAGCGCCGCCTTTAGGGGCAGACAACTCATCTTCAGAGAATTTAATAGCTAATGTGGCGAAGTCTTCACCAGCTTTCAACTTTTGATATAGATTATCAATTTTTTGGAAGGCGATGAGTGTATCCGCTGGCGTAGGATTATCGCCTAATTTTACCAAGATTTGGCTTACCTTCTTTTCTTCCTTCATCCGCTGATAAGCCTGTTTTACCAGCATATCAAGGGTAGGCAGATCAACTAAATACGGAGTTGCTAGTTCCTTTCTAAAACTCGCATATTCCTCTTTAAAATCAGGTTCCTCCGCTAATTTTTCCTGCTCCGCAGCGACAATTTTCAATTGATAATCGATGTAATCCGATAAAAAAGCCGCTTGATTTTCTTTGGTAATACTATCCGACTCTAAAAGCGGCTTGTATACTTGTAAGAAACTCTCGGCTGATATCTTTTTAGGGCCTATCTGAATAGGAAAAGCGCTTTGTGCCAAACTGGCAAAAGGCAGACACAAGATAAAACCTATAACAAATTTAAAATCCTTCATTCTTATTCAATAAGCCAACAAAATTACGAATAATCCCTGACAAAACGTTTAATCTACTTTTATTTGAATCGAGTACACATATTCAAAGTCATCGATGCGAGACCGACCACCCACCCATTTTCCCGTACGAGTAGAGGAGCGAGCTGATTCATAATCCCATTGCGTTTCTGACACACCTAACAAGTCCTTCAAATCCAGTTCACTAATCCAATCTAAACCCAGTGAACCGGCCTTCATTCCCCATAAAAACCAAGCCACAGGATTTTCAGCAGAAGTAATAGCTAAGGGTAATGCAAAAACTCCACTAACCGCATTAAAGCGGTTCAACCATTTCTTCGTCGGCTGATAATCTTCCAGTTCGAAGAGGGAGAGTTGAAAACTGGCTTTTTGGCCTGGCTTTAAACGGACAGAAACGGGGTTTATTGTATCGATTCGAATCACCTGGCCCTTCTTCACCTTACCTAAATAGGAGGAGAATACTTGAACTGGCGTGATTTTATCTCCCTCTACAATCCCGATCGCACCGACTAATAAAACCTCATCCCCAAAAATTTCTTGAGTATTGAGCACCTGCAAGCTCTTTGGCATTACTTGTACTACTTTAGCTACTGAAGCCTTAGGTGCTACAATAGCCGTAGAAACTGAATGTCGAACACAGGAAAATAAGCCTATAAAGACCAAACAGAGAATTAAACGCATGGAGCTGGTTCTTGCTGAGTCAAACAATGGAAACTTCCTTGTCCCCAAATAATCTCGCGTGCCGACAATCCAATCACCGGTCGATCGGTGAACAATTTGCGTAGAATAGCTAACGCAACCGAGTCTTGAGGGCAATCGAAAATAGGCACTAAAACCGCTGCATTACAGATATAAAAGTTCGCATAGGAACCTGGCGCCCTAAATCCATCGATCACGACAGCGTCTGGCATCGGAATCTCCACAATTTGCAAGGGGGATCCATCCAATAAAGTCATTTGCTTCAATTCAGCTAGGTTAGCGGCTAAAACGGCATGGTTTTCATCCTGCTCGTTTGGTTCCACCATTGCGATAACGGTATTCGCATTAACGAAACGTACCGTATCGTCAATGTGCCCATCCGTATCGTCCCCTACTATCCCATCAGAAACCCAAAGCACCTGCGAAACGCCATAATAATGACATAAATAGGCTTCAATCTGGTCCTGCGTCAAGTGCGGGTTGCGATTCGGATTCAACAAACACGAACGACTAGTCAATACCGTACTAGCACCATTAAAGTCCACAGATCCGCCTTCCATGATAATTCCTGGAGAGACAAAGTCTAATTGCAAACGGGAGGCAATCGTTTGAGGCAAGGCATTATCATCCGAAAATGGCGGATACTTCCCACCCCAAGCATTGTATTCCCAATCCACTAAAAGGCGATCAGAGCATCCTTCTTTCACGAGAAAAGCAGGACCATGATCACGGCACCAAGCGTCATTCGTCGGTTGGATATTAAATTCAATTTTTGCTGAATCAATTCCATATACAGGTAATTGGCTCTCCACGAAAGCCTTCAATTCTTCCGAATTTACATTAATTCGCACCTGCTCACCTTGTGAGATAGCTTTGATCAGGGCAAAATATTCTGGATACATTTGACCTAGTTTCTCTTCTTGCCAAGAATGATCATTGTGCGGGAATGTTATCCAAGTAGCGATATGAGGGTGCCACTCGGCAGGGAAAAAGTATCCTTGTTCTTTTGGAAACATCGTCTTAGGCTTTTAAACGTTCTGCAATTAGACGCAGACCTTCTAATGTAATCAATTTATTCACCTCATCGAAATAAGAGGCTAATGGCGTTAAAATAGAGGATAATCCACCAGTAGCCACCACTTTCAAGTCCCCCTTTTTATCCTCTTTCACCCGGCTAATCATCTCTTTTACCATACCCACATAGCCCCATAAAATACCTGCTTGAATGGCAGAAACCGTGTCAGTACCCAAGTTAAATTCGGGCATTTCTAGTGGCACTTCAGGTAATTGAGCTGTTTGAGAGAAAAGTGATTTAACCGCCGTCTTTAAACCAGGGGCAATGGAAACGCCTTCCATTTTACCTGATTTATTTACCAGTGTAAAGGTAAGGGCGGTACCAAAATCAACGATAAGCACGTTAGTAGCATAATTTTCATGTGCATAAACCGAATTCGCCACTAAATCGGAACCGATTTCGTCAGGACTGATCACTTGAATGGCGAGCGATTCATACAAGGCGGGGTTCATGACTTCCGGCATAAATCCTAACCAGATGCTTAAACCCTTTAGAATTTGGGGTGAAATGGAAGGTACGACAGAAGATAATAAGGCCAAAGAAGGTAAGGTGTCTCCTAAGTCTTTAAAGGCCCACTCTTTCTTCATCCAATTCACTACCCCATTTGCACTCCAAGGCTGGTGGGTGGGCGTTCGTAATACCGCTTTCCAGGTCTGATTCTCATAAAAACCAAACACAATATCCGTGTTCCCTATGTCTACCACTAATAACATGTATACCGTGTTTTAATTATATATCTTTTTCTAGACCTGCGGATAGGATTGGGAATCGTAGCCAGCTTTTAGGATCTAAACTATAATCATCTACATGGAAACCTGGCGCATAACGCTCTCTTTTCCATTGATTTCGAGCCCATAGACGGAAGAATCGACGAACGAATTCCTCGAGCTTTTCTTTAGCAAAATGCGAACCATATTGCTCAATTACCTTCTCTAAGCATTCGTGTGGTGAACACAAATCATAAAAAACTAAGCGCTCGATCGTATTTAAAATCGGATAAGGCATTAAATCCTCCTCATCCACCTGCTTCTCCGTTAATGGCCGTAATTCCGCACTTGGCTCCAGGCTGTTGACTAAATGAAGACCCTTAAAGCCCTGCTTTTCTAACCAAAGCAACCAAGTCCTGATGAAACTTTTATCAATTCCAGAAATAGGCGAAATCGAACCAGAAGTATCTCCATCCATCGTTGCATAGCCTACACTGGCTTCAGAACGATTCGAAGTGGCTAATAAAAGGGCATTTTTAATATTGGCCAGCATCCAAGCACTTGGGGCACGGACACGGGCTTGCACGTTTTGGAGCGTAACATCATCTTGCGCCCAGGTTAAAGGCCTATTAATCGCTTTTTCAACTAAATCACGGTAACCTTCGACGATTCCATCGATCTCGATCACATAATGCGTCGAACCGATCCATTCCGCTAATTGCTGAGCCGAATCCCGGGTATTTTGGGAGGAATTAACCGTTCCCTGATAGATAGTCGTCAATAAATCCGCCATGACCTGGTCCTGCTGAGTCAAGGGGATGTATTTTAATTTCTGTTTCAATCCTTCCCAGCCTAATTCCTGAGTTGCATATTGAATACTCAAGGCACAAAGCGAGGCAATGGCAGACGAATCTGCACCACCAGAAAGGGATAAAACCCAACCCTGCGAGCAGGATTTGCGTAAATAATCAAATAGTCCCAAGGCTACCGCGCGGGAGAATTCTTCTTCTTTTTTCAAAGCAGACGCTTCCCAAGCAGGAATTTCCGTATTTTTATAGGCTCCAGGTACAGGAATGGTAAAGTCAAAAGAGACCACATCCTCACCTGCATCTTCGCGAACGTCTAAAGATAATTGCTGAGAAACCAAGGTGAAATCTTGGTAAGAGAACCGAGGCGTTTGCGCTAAAATTTGACCACCTTGAGCAATGTAGGCATCTCCATCAAAAATAATTCGACCCGCTTCGTTTCCTAATAAATTAGCAAAAACATAGGCTCCATCGATAATTTTAGCCCCTTCCAAGGCCAAAGATTTCCTAATTTCTGCTTTGCCGAAAGCAAAGTGAGAGGCCGTCGGATTACAAATCACCGAAACGCCACGACGCGCTAAATCATGTGCAGGTCTTCTATTACCTTCCCAGGCATCTTGACATATTTCAATTCCTACCGTAATTCCAGCAAAATGTAGTCGGTAATCCCCTAATGGAATTTCCTTATAAGTCGTTCTTTTCCCTTTAGGCCAGGCTTTAAACCAGCGTGGTTCGTAATGAACACCATCATCGGCTAAAAATTGTTTAGGAATTAAAGCCTGTATTTTCCCTTTCGCCAGGATAGCGGATACATTATAAAGCTCCCCCTCAAAAGGTAGGGCTAAACCTATAACTGCGACCATTTCTGGCACAGCTGAAGCAATTATTTCAAGTGATTCCCAGGAATTAGCCGCTGTAAAAGGCGCCAAAAACTGATCCTCACAGCCATATCCTGAAATACACAACTCCGGCAAACACACGAGAGCCGCGCCAGCTGAAGAGGCCTGAGAGATCGCTTGTAAAATGCGCGCACGATTTCCTTCCCAATCCAAAGGCAATTGATTCAGCGAGGCTGCCGATAAAACGATTTTCTGTTTCATCTTGCTTTCTTTTTTGTTTGGTCAGCTCTAATATGCTTGTAACGAGGGGTCCACATCCAAGAAAAGGCCACGTTAGGTCGATAATAACCGACTCCATGGCGATGCTCTACTTTAACGCGGCAGGTTTGATAGGGACAACGTGCTGACCAACAAGCAGATAGTAAACACAAAGTGCTTATAAGCCCGAAAGCGAGGAATAGGCGATTTTTTGTGTTTGTTGGGTTCATGCATTAGTTAAATTACAATTCTAGACTTAATTTTGTGATTCAATTGAAGTCCAAATGCAATCCAACCCCAAAGATATAAAAACCGACGTAAAAAGAGCCGAATTTACCTATCCAGTGATGGAATCTTTTTATACCATCCAAGGGGAAGGTAAATACCAGGGACACGCCGCCTATTTCATTCGCTTGGGCGGTTGTGATGTAGGTTGTCATTGGTGTGATGTAAAGGAGTCTTGGCCAGTGGATACGCATCCGGTTAAATCCGTGGCTACCTTACTTGAAGAGGCTTTAGCCCATCCAGGTCGATTAGTCGTAATTACAGGCGGCGAACCCTTGATGCACGATTTAGGGCCATTAACCGTAGCTTTGAAAGATGCAGGATTCAGAACACACATCGAAACTTCTGGTGTAGCCACTGCAATTACAGGAATATGGGATTGGGTTTGTTTCTCTCCAAAGAAGTTCAAAGCACCTAATGAGGGCATTTTAGCACTTACAAACGAGCTAAAAGTGGTGGTAAATCACCCATCAGATATCCCTTGGGCACAGGAATGGTCGACCAAATTACCGACTCATGCGTCCCTTTATTTACAGCCAGAATGGTCGAAGCAAGATCAGATGAATCCGCTTATTGTGGATTTTGTAAAAGCGAATCCTTCGTGGCAGATTTCGGTTCAAACTCATAAATTTCTGCAGATTCCATAGCATTCAAGGAATCAATACGGAACTTCTCGGTCACCTTTTTAAGGCGAACCGTGGCAAATCCATAAGGTATTAATCCCAAATCTTTTGCCGCAGCTCTCGAGACATCAATAATTCGTTTTCGGCTATGGGGGCCCCGGTCAATGATTCGAACGAAGGTAGTTTTCTTGGTTTTGGGCATATATACCTCCACCCAAGTATTGAAAGGTAAATGACGATGCGCGGCTGTAAATTTAGCCGGGTTGTATCTTTCACCGCTGCTAGTCCGATGCCCCTTCAAACGATTTGAATAAAAAGAGGCCTGCCCTTTTTGCACCTGAGCGCTAACAGAAAAACAGAAGATAAGAAAAATTAGAATTCGCATAGGGGTACAAAGCTAGGCCCAATATCCACATAAAACAAAAAAGCCCCCAAATCCGGAGGCCTTTCTGATCGTATTTAAACGCTTATCGCTTTGACATTTCCACAAATTCACGTGAAGGCGAACCTACGTAAATTTGACGAGGACGACCGATAGGCTCCTTATTTGTCATCATTTCTTTGTGTTGAGAAATCCAACCTGGAAGGCGACCAATCGCGAAAAGAATCGTGAACATATCTGTCGGAATACCTAATGCGCGGTAAATGATACCTGAATAGAAATCTACGTTCGGGTATAATTTACGAGCTACGAAGTACTCATCACTTAAAGCCGCAGCTTCTAATTCTTGCGCAATCGTTAAAATTGGATCAACAACACCTAAGGCTGTTAATACGTCATCCGCTGCTTTCTTGATAATACGTGCACGAGGATCAAAATTCTTATACACACGGTGACCAAAGCCCATCAAGCGGAAGCCTGAGTTCTTATCTTTCGCCATCGCCACAAACTTAGCCGTATCTCCACCCGCTTGCTTGATTTCCTCTAACATTTCGATAACCGCCTGATTCGCACCACCATGTAATGGACCGAATAAAGCTTGGATACCACCTGAAATACTCGAGAAGATACTCGCGTGAGAAGAACCGATCAAACGAACCGTTGAAGTAGAGCAGTTTTGCTCGTGATCAGCGTGAAGGATCAATAATTTGTTTAATGCTTTAGAAACGATTGGGTCTACCTTGTAATCCTCGCCTGGTTTAGCGAACATCATTTTTAAGAAGTTAGAGCAATAGTCTAAAGACGGATCCGGAGCCACAATAGCTTCTGCGATCGATTTTTTATAGTTCCAAGCCGCGAAAATAGGCAAAGCAGCAATTAAGCGCAGAATATTTTCGTTCGACTCTTTTGTGTCGTATTGACCTTCCATCAATCCTACTAGAGCAGATAATTCGCTCATCGGGTGAGTAGAAGTAGGGATCACCTGAGCAATCTTTAATAAAGCCTCATTAGAAACAGTGTATTTTTTCACCGCTGCTTCGAAAGCATCTAATTGCGCTTGAGTAGGCAATTCGCCGTTTAATAAAAGATAAGCCACTTCTAAGAAACTAGCCTTGTCAGCTAGATCTTCGATGCTATAACCACAATGTCTTAGAATTCCTTCCTCGCCATCTAAAAAAGTAATCGCACTTTTAGTTGCACCCGTGTTCTTGTAACCTGGATCGTAGGTTACGTATCCAGATAGATCGCGAAGTTTCGCGATGTCGATTGCCTTTTCATTTTCGGTTCCTACGAAAGTAGGTAATTCGAACGTTTGGCCATCGAGGTTAATCACAGCATTTTGAGACATAGTTGTAAGCTTATAAAATTCAAGGCACTAAGATAATACGTAATTCTGAAAGGTGTATTACCTTTATAAATCCTAGAGAAATAAATTTAATAAAGACAATTTTTTCTAATAATATTTCAATATAATTCGCATTTTATGCCCCAGCTATCGGAATTGATCACAAAATACGACTTTACGTCGAAGGAACGCTTTCTTACTTATGTCCAAATTGATACTCAATCCGACCCGCATTCAACCAGCAGTCCCACGACAGAGAAACAAAAAAATTTAGGAAAGGTTTTAGTTTCGGAGCTTCAGGCTCTAGGGATTAAAAATGCGCATTTAGATGAACATGGCTATGTTTATGCCCAATTAGATTCCAATGTGTCGCATGAAGTTCCAGGTCTCTGTTTCTGTGCACACATGGATACCTCCCCGGATTGTTCGGGATCCGAAGTAAAGCCGATTGTTCATCCCTTTTACCACGGACAAGATCTGATTTTACCCGACGACCCATCGGTCATTATTCGTTTATCTGACCATCCCGATTTAGGAGAGCAAATAGGAAATGATATCATTACGGCGAGTGGAACCACTTTATTAGGTGCAGACAACAAAGCAGGTGTGGCAGAAATAATGGATGCGGTCCATTTTTGGATGACTCACCCAGAGGTTCCTCACGGTCCTATCACCATTCTTTTTACCCCAGATGAGGAAGTGGGGCGCGGCACAGATTACGTGGACATGCAAAAAATTAAGGCCAAATATGGTTATACCTTAGACGGCGAAAAACG
Source organism: Cytophagaceae bacterium (assembly GCA_027491195.1). Lineage (GTDB taxonomy): Bacteria > Bacteroidota > Bacteroidia > Cytophagales > Spirosomataceae > Aquirufa > Aquirufa novilacunae. Next base: position 278,537 of record JAIXWQ010000011.1, read on the forward strand.
CGGACATTTAGAGAACGAAACCTTCTCTGCCGACGGCTTCATCGTAAAAATTCAAGGCGTTTCTCAGCATCCGGGTTTTGCCAAAGGCCGTATGGAAAGTGCCCTGAAAATAGCCGCAGAAATCGTCAATACTCTCCCAAAAGACCGCCTTAGCCCCGAAACCACCGAAGGAAAAGAAGGTTTCATCCACCCTACTGACATTTATGGCAGCGTCGAAGAAGCGACCATCGAGTTCATCATCCGTGATTTTGAGACTGAAAAACTTCGCGAATATGGATTCATCATCCAACAAATCTCCGAGATGGTGTTGCGCAAATACCCTAATTCCTCGGCCACCTACACCCAAACCGAGCAATACCGCAACATGAATGAGGTATTAGTGAACCATCCCGAATGCATCGATTTAGCCATGGAGGCCATGCATTTAGCCGGACTTAAAGCCGAAACCACCAGTATCCGCGGCGGAACCGATGGTTCCCGCTTAACTTTTATGGGCCTACCTTGCCCGAACATCTTTGCCGGCGAGCATGCCTTCCATAGCAAACAAGAATGGGTTTCGGTGCAGGATATGCAGAAGGCGACGGAGACGGTGATTTATCTAGCTGATTTGTTTCAAAACCGCGCAGCGGTTTAGAAACATTAAAGCATAAAGAATAAAGCACAAAGAATAAATGAGAGTAAAGATTATAGAGTAGAGAGAACAGATAACAAGAATAAAGAATAAAGCACAAAGAATAAAGTTCGAATCCCCTTTGGGGATGAATTCAGCAATGAATTACTTCACTGTACTCATCAAAAAAGCGGCGTAAGCCGTTTTTTTGATTCCTAATTTATTCTTTATTCTTTATGCTCTATGCTTTATCTATAATCACTACTCTAAAAATATTGCGAAGCACGATTTTAGAAATGAAATAGAAATTTATTCCCACTCAATAGTCGCCGGTGGTTTACTCGAAATATCATAGACCACACGATTCACACCTTTGACCTTATTAATAATCTCGTTCGAAATACGACCTAAGAATTCGTAAGGCAAATGACACCAGTCTGCCGTCATACCGTCCACACTGGAAACGGCACGTAGGGCTACTACTTGCTCATAGGTACGCTCATCCCCCATCACACCGACCGATTGGATAGGTAGAAGAATCGCTCCTGCTTGCCAAACTTGGTCATATAATCCATCCTCTTTCAATCCATTGATAAAGATCGCGTCTACTTTTTGTAAGATATCGACTTTCTCAGGCGTGATATCGCCCAAAATACGGATACCTAAACCTGGACCTGGGAAAGGGTGACGGCCTAAAATGTCTTTTGGTACACCTAAGGTCTTACCTACTAAACGAACTTCGTCTTTAAATAAAGCATCTAGTGGCTCTACCACTTTTAATTTCATGAAGTCCGGCAAACCGCCCACGTTGTGGTGAGATTTAATGGTTGCACTCGGTCCTTTTAAAGAAACCGACTCAATTTTGTCTGGGTAGATCGTACCTTGACCTAACCAAGAAACACCTTCAATTAAGTGGGCCTCCTCGTCAAATACCTCTATAAAGGTCTTGCCAATCGCCTTGCGCTTATCTTCAGGATCTGTTAAACATTTTAAAGCGTCGTAGAAACGTTGTTTAGAGTTAACTCCTTTCACGTTTAGGCCTAAGGTGTTGTAGGATTCTAATACTTGTTCAAATTCATCTTTACGCAATAATCCATTGTCTACGAAGATGCAATACAGGTTTTTGCCGATGGCACGGTGTAATAAAACTGCGGCTACCGAGCTGTCTACGCCGCCTGAAAGACCTAGAACGACTTTGTCATTCCCTAATTTGGCTTGCAACTCTGAAACCGTTCTATCAACAAAAGAATCCGATGTCCACGTTTGCGCGCAGCCACAGATATCCACGATAAAATTCTTAATTAATTGACTTCCTTCCGTCGAGTGTGTTACCTCAGGGTGGAATTGAATACCGAAAATCGGCTTCGAGGTATGCGCAAATGCCGCTACGCGAACGGTCTCGGTCGAACCGATTAATTCATATTCCGATGGCAATTCCATGATGGTATCACCATGAGACATCCAAACTTGACCCGTCGCTGACAATCCCTTTAAAAGTGGACTTTCTTTTACGCTCGTCATGTGAGCACGACCGTATTCGCGGTGACCAGACGCCTGAACGGAGCCTCCGCCCTGATGCGCTAATAATTGGGCGCCGTAGCAAATACCTAAGATGGGTAAAGAGCCAAACAAACTTAAATCCACTCGAGGGGAATCTTCGTCGCGTACAGAACAAGGACTTCCCGAAAGGATAATCCCTTTCACCGATTCGTCGATTACAGGAATGTGATTAAAAGGGTGTATTTCGCAGTAGACTTGCGCTTCTCTGATGCGACGTGCAATTAATTGAGTCACTTGAGAACCGAAATCAAGAATAAGGATCTTTTCCGCCATGTTTTTTTTGCTTAAAAATAAACGGCAAATGTCGGAATTTTTTAGCTAAATCTAACGATAGAGGAGGTAATTTTGGCGCATTTTTCGGTATTGCACTAAACCTGGCTCCCAAGAATCCCTGATTTCCTTTTCTGATTTACCTGCGATAATGTCTAAACGCAGCGAATCCGTTCCCGCTAATTTGTCAAAGAAGGAAGGCGAAGTAAAGAACTTCTCCCCTAATCCAGACTTCTGATAAAAATACAGGAGGTATTTCAGGCTAAAGCCTAAATTACGTGAGGGAACCTTTGATAGGTTATATCCATAGCAGGTTTGGCCTTTTAAAGGAGGATCCATCGCTCCTGGTTTAGGAACCGGTGTAAACGTATAATCCCCTAATCCAGCGATATTGGTACCTGCCACTTGAAACTGTAAATCTGTTCCTCGACCAATACTCACATTCGTTCCTTCGAATAAGCAAAGCGAAGGATAAAGAGCGATGGATTGATCATTCGGCAAATTAGGCGAAGGTGCGATGGCTACATGAACTGGGGAAGCGTGTGTGTAATTTGCGACAGGAATAACAGTTACAGAGGCTTTGGCCCCATTCGCTAACCAACCCTCTCCATTCATCATCCGAGCTAATTCCCCCAGCGTGCAACCATGCACAACTGGAATAGGATTCAATCCAACGAAAGAAGCTTGCGCCTTTTCCAATACAGGCCCATCCACATAATGTCCATTCGGATTAGGGCGATCTAAGACGGTGATTGGAACTTTATTCTCCGCACAGGCCTCTAACACATAATGCAAAGTAGAAGAATAGGTATAAAAACGAGCTCCCACGTCTTGGATATCAAATAGCACCACATCGATTCCCTGCAAATCCTCCGGCGTAGGCTTCTTGTGTTTGCCATACAAAGAAACAAGCGCAAGACCCGTCTTCTTGTCCACCTCATTGTCAATATGGGCACCGGCATCCGCCGTACCTCTGAAACCGTGCTCCGGTGCAAAAATCTTCTTTACGGAAACGCCTAGAGACAATAAAGTATCAGCTAAATGCGTCTTTCCCACGACTGAGGTGTGATTCACGACTAAAGCGATGTTCTTTCCCTTCAGCGAAGGCAAATAGGCTGGGAATTGAGCGGCTCCTGGTATAAGCGTTTTTTGACTACATACGGTAAAGGCCAAAAGGCAGAACAATACACTGATACTATTTGATTTACGCCCCATTCGTGTTTTCTTTGCGGTTCAGAATTGAAAATCAAATCTAATGAATTTCCCTCTTTTTGTCGCTAGGCGTATTCGGAAAACTCAGGACACCTCCTTCTCGAAGACGGTGACTTATGTGGGTATCGGTACAGTGGCGGTAGGAACGGCGATTATTTTAGTGGCCTTTGCGATTCTCTTTGGATTTAAAACGACCATCCAAGATAAATTAACCAGCTTTTCCGGGGATGCGCGTATCTCCCAAATCTCAGGGAATCGCTCATTAGCGGAAAGCCCGCTGACTCGCAATCGGGAATGGGAAGCCGCTACGGCAAATCGCCCAGAGATTGATCATATTCAAGCCCATGTGCAGCGTCCCGGAATTATTGTCGGGAAAGAGGGTTTAGCGGGTATAGTGGTCAAAGGAATTGGGAAAGACCTTCCTGCGAAACAGCTGGAGAAAAACATGATTCAAGGATCTGGCGTACTAAAAAGCCCTCAGGAAATCATCTTGAGTGAGGTATTAGCCAAACAACTGAAGGTTAAATTAAACGGCTCCTTGATTTTATACTTCTTAAGCGCTCCAGAGAGGCCTCGTAAAGTGAAAATCGCCGGCATTTACGAAACGGGGCTAGAGGAATTAGACAAGATATTCGTCCTAGCGGATCGTGACTGGGTACAAAAAATGAATGGCTGGACGGCTGATTCACTAGGCACCTATGAGGTATTCTATAAAAACAAAGAGCAGCTAGAAACAAAAACAGACGCCTTAGGTAAAACCATGCCACCTGAATGGCGCATTCAGCCTGTGACCGAGATCTACCCGGCACTATTCGATTGGATGACCATGCTCGACAGAAACATCGTCATCTTCATTAGCCTCCTCTTCGTAGTGGCCTGCTTTAATCTAATCGCAACGCTGTGGGTATTAATCATGGAACGCGTTCCTATGGTGGGTTTATTAAAGTCGATGGGGGCCTCCGCGTCCCAGATTAGACGTATTTTCTGGTGGAATGGCTTGTTCATTTTAGTCAGAGGCTTATTGATTGGGAATGGCATTGCCTTCTTGTTCTGTTACCTACAATCGACCTACCACCTGATTCCGCTCGATCCGGAAAGTTATTACATGAGTAGTGTCCCTATTGAATGGGATGCTGCCACCTGGGGCATCGTTAATGCGCTAAGCATTCTTTTAGTCAGTTTCATGATGAGTATCCCTACCCTATTAATCACCAAAATAGAGCCTAACGAGGCGCTGAACTTCAAGAATTAATGCTTAAAAAACTCCTACTTCTGTTGTGCTTTGTTTATCAGGTAAATGCACAGGACAGTCTCCACTATTCTATTGACTTGAATCGACTTCAGCACGATCGGTTAACGGTAAACGTCAAATTACCCGCTGGAGTGAAGGAGTTTTGTTTCCCCAAAATGGTACCGGGAACCTATGCGATCTATAATTTTGGGCGATTTGTGAGCAATATGCAGGCATTCGATGCTACGGGTAAAGCATTATCTGTGGTCAGAAAGGATACGAATACGTTCTTTCTTCCAAATGCCTACACACTCAGCTACGAAGTGGATGACTCCTGGGATAGCCCAGAGATCAAAGGTCCTTATATTTTCGAGCCAGCAGGAACGAATTTTCAACAAGACACGCTATTTGCTTTAAACACCCATGCCTTGCTTGGCTATGTAAAGGGCAAAGAACAAATTCCGGTTTCTTTGCAATTAACAACGCCGAAAGGCCTCGTTGCCTCCACCTCATTAAGCGCTCAGAAAGATATCTATACCGCCTCCTCCTTCCAACAGTTAACGGATGCCCCTATCTTGGTAGCTCCAGCGGATACGGTGCACCTGCATCTAGCTAACGCTGACATCTTGATCTCAGTTTATTCTCCTAACCAGAAAATTAAAGCTTCGGAGGTCGCAAAGGAATTAAAACCCTTGTTAAAGGCGCAGTTACATTATCTTGGCGGCCGTTTCCCGGTAAATAATTATGCCTTCCTGATCGTAATGTCCGCGCATCTGAAGAATGGATCTTATGGTGCATTAGAGCACGCGCAGTCCTCTTTTTACTATTTACCAGAAGATTCCATCGAGGTGATGGGTCCCGTGATTAGGGATGTGAGTGCTCACGAGTTTTTCCATATTCAAACGCCTTTGAACTTGCATTCTGAGGAGATTGGTTCGTTTGATTTCCAAAACCCGAGTATGTCTAAGCACCTCTGGTTATACGAGGGATTAACGGAATATGCCGCACAGCACATGCAGCTTCAGGGCGACCTGATTACTTTACCCGCATTTCTCGAGCGAATGACGGAGAAGTACCGCACGATGAATTTTAGTTACGATAACTCGATTCCTTTTACGAAAATGAGTAAGGGTGTCTTGGGAAAATACAAGGAGGAATATGGGAATGTCTACCAAAAAGGTGCCTTAATTGGCCTCTGTTTAGATATTTTCCTTCGCAGCGAAACGGATGGACGCTATGGAACGCAACAATTGATACGCGATTTATCGGCGCGTTTTGGCCCTAATAAATCCTTTCAGGATGAAGATTTATTTAAACTGATTGCTGAGACCTCTAAAATCAAAGGAGTCGAGTCTTTCTTTTCTAAGTATGTCAGCGGAAACAAAGATTTACCGCTGAATGAAATGCTAGAAAAAATTGGATGTGAACTAAGCAGCCCAGCTGGCAAAAAGGACAAGGTTGCGCTTTTAGAGGCCATCAAACAGGACATGAAAGAAATAAAAAATCCAAGCCCCTCCCAATTAAACCTGAGAAAGGCTTGGATGACTAACTAGACGCTTTGCGCTTCTACAACCGCAATCGCCACCATATTCACAATCTCGCGAACAGAGGCGCCTAATTGCAATACGTGCACTGGCTTGCGTAAGCCCAATAAGATAGGCCCGATATACTCAATATCAGCCGCTTCTTTCAATAAGTTATAAGCAATATTCGCTGAAGAAAGATTAGGGAAGATTAGTGTGTTCGCTGTGTCATTTCCTAAAGTCGCAAACGGATAATTCTGCTGTCTTAACTCTTTATCAAAAGCTAAGTGTGCCTGCATCTCTCCCTCAATCACCCAAGTCGGGTGTTTATCTTGCAAGATATGCGTAGCCGCCCGCATCTTCAATGCATCTTCTCCATCGGCTGAACCGAAGTTTGAATAGGATAGCATCGCAATTTTCGGCTTTAAATTAAAGCGTTCCACCGCTTCGGATGTCAATTCCGTGATCTCTACGATATCTGCCACCGATGGGGAGAAATTGATCGTAGTATCCGAGAAGAAGAGTGGCCCCTGCTTACTCAATAACAAGTACATACCGGCTACCTTCGTTACACCTGGCTTTTTACCTATGATCTGAAGAGCTGGACGAATCGCATCTGGATAGTTCTTTGTTAAACCGGAGATAACTCCATCTGCCCGATTAGTTTCTAACATCATCGCGGCAAAGTAATTACTCTTGCGGACCTGCTTTTCTGCCTCCCATTTCGTGAATCCGCGACGCTTACGTTTCTCGTAGAATAACTCCGCGAATTCGGCTAATAAGCCTGCGTTGTCTGGATGCTTGAAATCGAAGATCTCAATATCTCCTAGATCAATGTGGTGCTCTTCACAGATGGCATCGATATTTGCCTTTCGTCCTAATAGAATCGGTTTCGCGATTCCCTCGTCTAATACTTCACGTACGGCTTTTAATACTTTTAAGTTTTCGGCCTCTGCGAATACGATGCGTTTTGGCTTTGATTTAGCGCGCTTCAGGATGAATTTCATTACCTGGTTGTCTAATCCTAAGCGTTTCGCTAATTGGGTCTCGTAGGCATCCCAGTTTTTGATCGGTTTCGTTGCCACGCCTGATTCCATAGCTGCTTTTGCGACTGCCATGGAAATCGTTGTGATTAAACGAGGGTCTACCGGTTTAGGGATGATGTATTCAGGGCCGAAGCTTAACGACTTCTCGTTATACGCCAGATTAACGATATCGGGTACCGGTTTTTTAGCTAAGCAGGCCAAAGCCTTCGCCGCCGCTAACTTCATCTCATCATTAATCTCCGAGGCACGAACGTCTAATGCCCCACGGAAGATGAACGGAAATCCTAATACGTTATTGACTTGATTAGGGAAATCCGAACGCCCCGTCGCCATAATCAAATCCTCTCTCACCGCTTTGGCTTCTTCATACCCAATTTCAGGTGTTGGATTCGCCATCGCAAATACGATCGGATTCGCGGCCATCGTTGCCACCATCTCTGGTTTCAATATTCCTCCTACGGATAAGCCTAAGAAAACATCCGCACCCTTCATCGCCTCAGCCATAGTGGCTGTTCTCCCCGCCTTTCCAGCTAATGGAGCTAAATAGCGATTCAAATCAGGACGATCTTCAGAAACTAAACCATCCTTATCGAAAATATAAAAGTTCTCAATGCGCGCACCGAGCTTTAAATACAGTTTCACACACGAAATAGCCGCTGCTCCTGCACCAGAAATTACGAATCTTGCTTCTTCGATCTTCTTGTCTACAATTTCAAGCGCATTCAATAAAGCCGCAGAAGAGATAATTGCCGTCCCATGCTGATCATCATGCATGATAGGAATCTTCAAACGCGCTTTTAATTTCTCCTCTATTTCAAAGCACTCTGGGGATTTGATATCCTCTAGATTTATTCCGCCAAAAGTCGGTTCTAAGCGTGCCACCGTATCGACAAAATCATCCGGGTCTGTCACCGCTAATTCGATATCAAACACATCAATATCCGAGAATACTTTAAATAATACACCCTTTCCTTCCATTACGGGCTTTGATGCTTCAGGGCCTATGTTTCCTAATCCTAAAACGGCTGTGCCATTCGAGATGACGCCTACTAGATTTCCTTTGGCCGTATAATCATAGACCTTCTCCACATTCTCTGCAATCTCTAAGCAAGGCTCAGCCACACCCGGCGAATACGCCAAGGATAAATCGCGCTGAGTAGCGGTCGATTTTGTGGGTTTTACTTCTATTTTTCCAGGTTTCCCTCCTGCATGATACTCGAGCGCATCTTCTCTTAAAATGGATGAAATTGACATATATGATTAATTTGTTGATTGTTCTATTTTAAATTCCCCCTCGTGTTTCGCTAACCAAACAGTAGCCACCCCATTCCCAATAAAATTGGTAATCGCTCTCGCCTCGGACATAAAGCGGTCCACACCTAATAACAGGGCTAAACCTTCCACCGGAATCACTTGCAAAGCACTTAAAGTAGAGGCTAAAACCACGAAGCCACTTCCTGTCACACCCGCCGCACCCTTCGAGGTCACCATCAGGATCCCCACAATGGTCAGCATCTGTTCCCAGGACAAATGTACGCCATAAACTTGGGCTAAAAACAGCGTCGCCATCGATAAATAAATACTCGTCCCATCTAGATTAAAGGAATATCCCGCTGGCACCACTAAACCCACCACCGACTTCGAGCAACCCATATCCTCTAATTTATGCATCAAAGAAGGAAGCGCCGCCTCCGACGAAGAGGTTCCTAAAACGATGAGTAGTTCCTGTTTAATATAGCCCAAAAAAGACCAGATACGCTCCCCACAAGAGCGCATAATGAAGCCTAACACCACAAAAACGAAAATACCCATGGTCAAATACACCGTCAGCATCAGCTTACCTAATGGCAACAAGGAATGAATCCCGAACTTACCAATGGTAAAAGCCATCCCGCCTAAAGCACCCAATGGGGCTAAATACATGACCAGCTTCAAGCCTTTAAACACCCAATGCGATGCCTGTTGCATCCCCGCAATCATCTTCGCTTTACCTTTCACGTAATTCAAAAAGATGCCGAAGAAAATAGAGAAGCCTAATACCTGGACCGTAAAGTTTTCTTTCAAGAAGCCCATCCAAGAGAATCCGGCGGCTTTTTGGGTGAATTTGGAGATATCCCCTCCCGCAATATCATCGCGAATAACACCCACACCCGGTTCCACAAGAGTCGAAACGGCTAAGCCGATTAATAAAGCAATCGTAGTGACAACCTCGAAATAGAGTAAGGCCTTACCTCCCACTCGACCCACTTTCTTTAGATTCCCCATATTCACGATCCCTAAACTGATCGTCAAAAAGATGATGGGGTTGATAAAAATCTTCACTAAACTGATAAATACGCCACTAAAAACCTCACTCAGGCTAGGTCCAAAACTCAATTCAGCCCCTAATAAATTGTAGGTAAACTTCGTTTCCAACACCTTGTACAAGGCTAGTTCCGGCGCCCAATGACCCACTAACACCCCCACTAAAATGGATAATAACACCCAAAAAGTTAGGTTCTGGAAAATATTTGTGAGCTTCATTCGTTTAGGTATTTTGTCAAACAAATGTAAGAATTAATAAGAAAAACATCGCTTGTGATTCTGCCTATATTTCCCGAATTTTGTAGGCTCATTACCATTCGATAAAAATACAGATGTCAGAAAAAATCAAATGCCTAATTATCGGGTCTGGCCCAGCCGGCTATACCGCTGCTATTTACGCTTCACGCGCAGGTTTACATCCCGTGATGTACCAAGGTGGTCAACCAGGTGGTCAATTAACAACGACAACAGAGGTGGACAATTTCCCAGGTTATCCGAACGGAATTGATGGCCCAGCGATGATGGTAGACTTAGAAAATCAGGCGAAGCGTTTTGGGACAGATGTACGCTATGGTATGGCGACGAAAGTGGATTTCTCGGTTTCTCCTAAGAAGGTGTGGATCGATGATACCACAGAAATCGAAGCTGATGCGGTGATTATCGCCACGGGTGCTAGCGCAAAATGGTTAGGATTAGAGGGTGAAACGAAATTCAATGGCTTAGGCGTTTCTGCTTGCGCTGTTTGCGATGGTTTCTTCTACCGCAATCAAACCGTAGCTGTCGTGGGTGCTGGTGATACCGCAGCAGAAGAAGCGAGTTATTTAGCTAATTTATGTACCAAAGTACACTTAATCGTTCGTCGTGGCGAAATGCGTGCCTCTCTTATCATGCAAGAGCGCGTGAAGAATAATCCGAAGATTGAGATTCATTGGAACTCAGAAACGGAGGAAATTTTAGGGGATGCGAACGGGGTAACAGGGATCCGCATTGTGAATAATGTGACCAAAGAGAAAGAAGAAATTGCCTTAACTGGTTTCTTCGTGGCCATCGGTCACCAACCGAATACATCGATCTTTAAAGGGACTTTAGAGATGGATGCACAAGAATATTTGATTACCGAGAAAGGAAGTTCTCGTACCAGCATCGAAGGCGTTTTCGCTTGCGGTGACGTGCAGGACACCATTTATCGCCAAGCAGTTACCGCAGCGGGTAGCGGATGTATGGCAGCATTGGACGCGGAACGTTGGTTAGCCGCGAACAATTTACACTAAACAAGTCTTATGAGGTTAATTACCTATATTTTTGGATGTTTTCTGCTGTTATCAGGCTTTAGCTTGAAAGCACAAGAGCGGAATTTATTCAAGAAAAAAACAGAGATCGAAGTCAAATCCAATTCCCAACTTTTCCAAGAAAAGAACAAGAAGAAGGAGGAACTCGATGAACTCCCACCTTTGCAATTCAGAAACGAGACAGAATCCGTAGGGGTTACGGCTGGATCTGAGATGCAAGAACGCAAATTCGAACCCATCAAGGTATTGAATGCGAGTATCAGTAATTTTGACACCACCTCCATCGATGAAGGCGAGAATCTGATCGTAGAGATTGAAGAAGAAGCCGCACCAGAGGGAACCGAGGATTTCGTATCCGTAGCTTCTTATTTTGCAATTTGGGATACGAAAATTATTGATCCTTACGATATTGATGCCAAAGAATTTGATGAACCAGTTGATATAGAATTATACAATACGGCAGCGGGTCGTAATTGGGCCTCTCCACTTGAAATCGTCAAGCAAACGAGTCCATTCGGACCGCGTTGGGGCAGATTGCACGCCGGTGTTGATCTAGATTTAGAAACAGGCTATCCCGTTTTCTCTGTCTTTGATGGCATTGTGCGGGTAAGTCATTATGATCGTTCAGGTTACGGCAACTATGTACTTGTAAGGCATTATAACGGTTTTGAAACACTATACGCACACTTGGCCTCTCCAGGTTTAGAACCAGGGACCCTTGTAAAAGCAGGTGATCAAGTTGGAGTAGGTGGTAGTACCGGGCGTAGTACTGGCTCCCATTTGCACTTTGAAACACGTTACGAGGGGAATCCAATGAACCCAAAGAATGTGTATAATTTCAACCCGTTCGGACCGGTTTCAGATCATATCATTATCACGGCGAGATCATTTGATATCCGTTCCCTTTCTTTAAAGAACGAATACGGTTCTGTAGGAGATAAAGTTCGTTCGAGAACAAAGGCTTGGACCAAAGTTCGCCAAGGTGACACCTTAGGTGCTATTGCTCGCAGAACGGGAGTTTCGATCGCTAAATTGAAAAAATTAAATGGAATGAAGAGCTCTTCGGTCATCCGAGCTGGGCGCCGAATTCGCATCCATTAATTATATCCATTTATGAATATGAAACTAGACATTCTCGTGATGGCCGCACATCCAGACGATGCTGAATTAAGCTGCGCTGGAACTATTTTAAAGCACATTGCCGCTGGCAAAAAAGTGGGAATCGTAGATTTCACCCGTGGAGAATTAGGCACACGAGGCACTCCAGAAATTCGCTTACAAGAATCAGCTGACGCCACTAAAATCCTCGGTTTACATGCACGTGAAAACCTTGGCATCCGCGATGGCTTTTTTAGAAACGACGAGGAAACGCAATTGAAATTAATCGAAGTCATTCGCAAATACCAACCAGATATCGTTTTAGCTAATGCCCTAGAAGATCGCCATCCAGATCATGGAAAAGGTGCTCAATTAGCCATAGATGCTTGTTTTTTATCAGGATTACGCCAAATCAAAACCGGCGATCTTCCTGCCTGGAGACCCGCACAAGTCTATCATTACATCCAAGATCGCTACTTAGAACCTGATTTTGTGGTGGATATTTCTTCGCAATGGGACCAAAAAGAAGCAGCCATTCGCGCATTCAAGAGTCAATTCTTTGATCCGAATTCTGCCGAGCCGGCATCTTATATTTCTAGCCCAGACTTCTTGAACTTTATCCAAGCGCGCGCGATGGAGATGGGCCACAAGATTGGGGTGAAATACGGAGAAGGGTTCCAGAGTCAGAAGACGTTGGAGAAAAAGTTATTGTAGAGAATAAAGCACAAAGAATAAAGAATAAAGAATAAAGAATAAAGAATAAAGAATAGAGTTTGAATCGCCTTTGGCGATAAAATTATGAAATGTTTTTGTCTATGTAATCATCAAAAAGGGCTCGAAATTCGAGCCCTTTTTGATTCCAACTTTATTCTTTGTGCTTTATGCTTTATTATTTAATAAGAGGCTACTTTTTAAGGCGCTACCCGATAACACTCCCAATCCCCTTTCTCTCGCGCATCGTACACCACGCGGTCATGTAAGCGAGAAGGTCTACCCTGCCAAAATTCAAAATAATCCGGAACTAATCGATATCCACCCCAATGATCTGGCTTAGGTATCGTTTGTCCTTCGTATTGAGCTGCTAATTCAGCGTAGCGTTTTTCTAAGACTTCGCGAGAATCTACTTTAGCACTTTGTTCGGAAACCCAGGCTCCTAATTGCGATTCGCGTGGGCGAGAATGAAAATAGGCAGTGGATAATTCGACGGAGAGCTTTTCGACATGACCTTCGATGCGGATTTGGCGTTCTAATTCGCCCCAGAAAAAGGTGATGGAAGCCTGAGAAGAAAAGGCTAAATCTTGGCCTTTACGGGATTCGTAATTGGTGAAGAAACTAAAACCGTAGTCGACTGTTTTTAATAAAACGATGCGACCAGAAGGGCGGCCGGAGGAACTTATTGTGCTCAAAAACATGGCATTAGGCTCATTTAGCTGAGAAGCTTGCGCTTCTTTAAACCAGGTGGCAAATTGAGCAAAAGGGTCTGGGTGTACATGCTGCTCATGTAATTCTCCTTTTTGGTAGTTTAAGCGTAGGTCAGCTAAGTTCATAATTTCGAGGATAAATTTATTATCTTTACAAAGGCACTCTCTATCCCCAAATATAGCTGAATTACATGAAAAAATTATTCCTTTTTGACGCGATGGCCTTGATTTATCGCGCGCATTTTGCTTTTGCTAAAACACCTCGAATTTCATCGAAGGGAATTAATACTTCCGCCGTTTTTGGCTTTGCAAATACGATCCTAGAGGTCATTAATAAGGAGAAACCAGATTATTTAGGGGTAGCTTTTGACACACCAAAACCGACTTTCAGACACGTAGAATATACGCCTTACAAGGCTCAGCGGCAGGAACAACCGGAGGATATTACGATTGCGATTCCCTATGTGAAGCGATTGGTTGAGGCGATGGATATTCCGCTGTTGATTTTGGATGGATATGAGGCGGATGACGTAATCGGAACCATTGCAAAAAAGGCCGTTCGAGCGAATCCGGATATCGAGGTCTTCATGATGACCCCGGATAAGGATTACGGACAATTAGTGGAGGAGCGCATTAAGATGTACAAACCGGCCTTTATGGGTAAGGGAGTTGAGGTTTTAGGGCCAAAAGAAGTGTGCCAGCGCTGGAACATCGCGAACGTAGACCAAGTCATCGATATGCTAGGTTTGATGGGTGATGCGGTGGATAATATTCCCGGCATTCCAGGGGTGGGTGAAAAGACCGCCCAAAAGCTCATCGAGCAATTTGGCTCTTTGGAAAACTTATTAGACAATACCGACCAGTTAAAAGGCAAATTGCAGGAAAACCTCGTCAATTTCCGCGAGCAGGGCATTTTATCCAAGCATTTGGCCCGTATCATGCTCGAAGTGCCTATCGAATATGAAGAGGAAAAATTAAAAGCAACTCCGCCTAATCGTGCCTTATTAGAGCCTCTATTAGAAGAATTAGAATTCCGAACGCTGCGCAAGCGTATTTTAGGCGAAGACGAACCAGTAGCAGCGAAAGTGAAAGCGTCTCCTAAAGTGGATGCGAATCAGATGGATATGTTTGGCTCACCGGCACCTGCAGCCACTTCCGCCCCAGAAATGGAGGAAGAGGAAGTTAGCACGACGAGCTATTCAAACTTAAGTAATACCGCGCACCAATACCATTTAGTTCAGGGTGAGAACGCGATCAAGTCCTTGATTAGTTTCTTGGATCGCCAGGATGCCTTCTGTTTTGACACGGAAACGACGAGTTTAGTGGCCATCGAGGCGCAATTAGTGGGTATGTCCTTCTCGTATCGCAAGGGTGAGGCCTTTTATGTGCCATTCCCAGAGGATCAGGTGGCATGTCAGGCGCAGGCTGATTTGTTTAAAGGGATTTTTGCCAAAGAATCCACCACCAAAATCGCCCAAAACATCAAGTACGACATGAGCGTTTTGCGCAATTATGGCATCGAAATCAAAGGTGCAACCTACGACACGATGCTAGCTCACTATTTAATTGAGCCAGAAAAACGCCACGGGATGGATGCTTTGGCCCTCGCCTACCTAAGCTACGAACCAATGTCGATCGAAAACTTGATTGGCAAAAAAGGTGCTAAACAAGGTAACATGCGAGAAGTGGAATTGAACTTAATTAAGGAATATGCCGCAGAAGATGCCGACATCACCTTGCAATTAAAGCCCTTCTTAGACAAACAATTAACGACAAATCCTAAGGCTGTTCAACTACTGAACGAGGTAGAAATGCCTCTGGCACGTGTTTTATCTGCCATCGAATGCGAAGGGGTGAACTTAGATGTTCCCTTCTTACAAGAGATGTCGAAAACATTGGAAGCGGATTCCAAAGCCGTTCAGGAGAAGATTTTTGCCACGGCTGGCCAAGAATTCAACATTGCCTCCCCTAAGCAATTAGGCGAAATTCTATTTGAAAAACTAAAACTAGATCCGAAGGCGAAAAAGACCAAAACCGGCCAATACATGACGGGCGAAGAGGTCCTTTCCAAGCTAGAAGCTGAACACGAAATCGCCTCTCTGATTTTAGACTTCCGCGAATTACAGAAATTAAAATCGACCTATGTAGATGCCCTTCCGGCACTTATTTCCCCTACCACAGGCCGTATTCATACTTCTTTCATGCAAGCCGTTACCGCTACTGGTCGTCTTTCATCGAAGGATCCGAACTTACAAAACATCCCTATCCGTACGGTTCGTGGTCGGGAGATCCGCAAGGCTTTCATACCGCGTGATGAAAACCACTTGATTTTATCTGCGGATTATTCCCAAATCGAACTCCGCATCATGGCCGCCTTCTCGAAAGACGAATCGATGCTAGATGCCTTCAATAACGGTTTGGACGTACACAAAGCGACTGCCGCGAAAGTATTCCACGTCCCTTTGGAAGAGGTTACCTCGGATATGCGTCGCAAGGCGAAGACGGTAAACTTCGGGATTATTTACGGCGTTTCTGCCTTCGGACTTGCAGCTCAATTAGGCATTTCCCGCACAGAAGCGAAGGAAATCATCGATCAATACTTCGTCGAGTTCCCTAAAGTGAAGACCTTTATGGACCAAAGCATCACTGACGCCCGTGACAACGGTTACGTCGAAACGGTTTTAGGCCGCCGCCGCTACTTACGTGATATTCTATCCGCGAACATGAACGAACGTGGTTTTGCAGAACGCAACGCTATTAATGCCCCTATTCAGGGCTCAGCTGCGGATATGATCAAAGTTGCGATGATTCAAATTCAGGATTTCTTAGAGAAAGAGAATCTAAAATCGAAGATGATTCTAACGGTTCATGATGAACTCGTGTTCGATGCACACAAAGACGAAGTTGACTACCTAAAAGTCCAAATCAACAAAATCATGTGCGAAGCCATGGATTTAGGAGTGGCTATGGAAACGGGTATTGGCGTGGGGGAAAATTGGCTGGAAGCTCATTAAAAAATGGTGAATGGTAAATGATGAATGGTGAATGCTAAATTTTATTTTTCATTTACCATTTACCACTTACCATTTACCATTATTTGAGTTACCATTTACCATTTTTTTAGTCTAAAAACCTCTCCGTAATCCCCTGATAAGAATCAATCCTGCGATCTCTAAAGAAAGGCCAGGTTCTGCGGTAGTATTCACTAGAATCGACGTTTACATCGACTAAAGCGATTTCTTCTTGATCGTGAGAGGCTTGAAAGATGACGCGACCGAAGGCGTTAGAAACAAAGCTTCCACCCCAAAACTGTTGGCCATTTTCTGTTCCCACACGGTTTACTGAAACGACTGGAACGCCGTTTGCAACCGAATGTGAGCGCTGGATGGTTTGCCAAGCTTGGTATTGTTCACGGTTGATTTCACCGTCTTTCTCTTCTAAATCCCAGCCGATGGCTGTTGGATAAACTAACACTTCTGCTCCTTGAAGCGCCGTTAAGCGAGCCGCTTCTGGATACCATTGATCCCAGCAGATGAGCACACCGATTTTGGCAAACTTCGTATTAAAAACTTGATATCCTAAATCTCCCGGAGTGAAATAATATTTCTCGTAATAGCCAGGATCGTCTGGAATGTGCATTTTACGGTATTTACCGAGGTATTTTCCGTCTGCATCGATGACTGCGGTGGTGTTGTGGTAAAGACCGGCAGCGCGCTTTTCGAAAAGAGAGGCGACAATTACGACGTTTAATTCCGCTGCCAAAGCCCCTAATTCGTCTGTCGATGGACCCGGAATAGCTTCCGCTAAAGCGAAGAAATCCTGCTTTTCTTCATAACAGAAATAGACTGATTTGAACAATTCCTGCAAGCAAATCACCTGAGCACCTTTACTCGCAGCGTCGCGAATAGAGGAAAGCGTTTTTTGCCAGTTTTCTGAAACATTTGAGCTACAGGATAGCTGAATTAAGGCGAAGGAAACGTTTTTCATCAATATCTTGGTTTTTACCTTGTAAATCTGGCCAAAATTAAGAAAAAACACGTTGCTAGCCTCATTCTTTCATTCTTTTCGGTAAATTGCAATCTAATGTATTTGATTTATTAAGATTTAATGGAAAATAAAAAACAAGATACCGCCTCAGCATTAAAGGATATTATTTCACACGCGAAAGAATATGGTTTCGTATTTCCATCTTCGGAAATTTACGATGGTTTGCAAGCGGTATATGATTACGGTCAAAACGGTGTCGAATTAAAGAATAACTTAAAAACAGTTTGGTACAAGGCGATGACGATGTTGAATGACAACGTGGTTGGTCTTGATGCGGCTATTTTTATGCACCCATTGACATGGAAGGCCTCTGGTCACGTGGATTCATTTAATGATCCTATGATTGATAATAAGGATTCCAAAAAACGTTACCGTGCGGATACTTTATTAGAAGAAAGAGCCGCAGCATTAGAGGAGGAAGGAAAAGAGGCGGAAGCGAAGGCTTTATTACAAAAGATGGCGAAATGCTTAGATGCGGGGGATTTAGAGGGAGTTCGCCAGATCATTATCGATGAAAATATCAAGTGTCCTGTTTCGAACACAGCTAACTGGACTGAGGTGCGTCAATTCAATTTGATGTTCTCTACCCAAGTAGGTGCGGTTTCTGAGGATGCGAGTTTAATTTATTTACGTCCGGAGACTGCTCAAGGGATTTTTGTGAATTTCTTGAATGTCCAAAAGACGGGCCGCATGAAGGTTCCTTTTGGCATTGCCCAAATCGGAAAAGCCTTTCGTAACGAGATCGTAGCTCGGAATTTCATCTTCCGTATGCGCGAATTCGAACAAATGGAGATGCAATTCTTCGTTCGCCCTGGCACGGAAATGGAATGGTATTCAAAGTGGAAAGAAACCCGTATGAAGTTCCATTTGGCTTTAGGTATTCCGGCTACCTCATTGAAATTCCACGATCACGATAAATTAGCCCACTACGCAAATGCGGCGGTGGATATCGAATACAAGTTCCCTTTTGGCTTTAAAGAAATGGAAGGAATCCACTCGAGAACGGATTTCGACTTGAAAGCACACCAAGATTTATCGAGAAAGAAACAACAGTATTTTGACCCAGAGATAAACGAAAATTACATACCTTATGTAGTTGAAACGTCCGTAGGGGCCGATCGTTTATTCTTAGCGATACTTTGCAATGCCTATACAGAAGAGACCGTGGGCGAAGGAGATCAAGAAAAACAACGTGTTTTCTTAAACTTCCACCCGGCATTAGCTCCTGTGAAAGTGGCCGTTCTTCCATTAGTGAAGAAGGATGGTCTTGCAGAGAAAGCACAAGAGATCACAAACAGCATTAAATTTGCCTTTAATACAACATACGACGATGGTGGCGCCATAGGCAAGCGTTATACACGTCAAGATTTAATTGGAACACCGTATTGTGTGGTGGTGGATTACCAAACCATGGAAGACAACACCGTGACCGTTCGCGATCGCAACACGATGACCCAAGAGCGCATTTCTATAGCAGACCTAAAAGAGAAAATTGGTTATGCTGTATCGATGGAGCGTATTTTTGAAAAACTTTTAAGTTAAAACGCAAACAACGACGATTATGATCACCGAAGAGACGAATCCAGCAGAAGAATTGGAAACCACTCCTACTCCAGAAGAAACACCGACAGAAGCTATTGTTGAAACAGCAGCTCCCGCTGAGGTGGCAGCTCCGGCGGAAGTAGTTTTTCCTGTAGTGGAAGAAAAGGCCGTGGAATTCCCTGTTTTAGACCTTTCAAAAGCAACGAAAGAAAGCATTTTGGCTTTTTATGAGCAATTGAAAGCCATTCTTCAAGCGAGCGCCTCATCGGCGAATTTCAAAAAAGTCGATGAATTGACGAAAGAAGTTAGAACAGTTTGGGAAGCCATTAAGCAAGGCGAACGCGCTGAAGCTTTAGCAGCTTTTAAGGCTGGAAACGAAGATTCTGAGGAAGGTTTTTCTTTCAAAGGAGATGAAACTTCACAACAAATTGATGCGATTTCAGCGTTTATTCGTACAGAAAGAAGCGCATTTTTCTCTAACATGGAGAAATTGAGAGAGAAGGCATTAGAGGGAAAGACGCGTTTGATTAACGAGTTAAGAACCTTGGTGGATTCGGATGACAATTCTGATCCGGCACACGTGAATGCGAGCTTTAAGGCATTCAAGAAGATACAAGAAGAGTGGAAAGGTTTAGGCAGTGTGCAGGGACCAATGAATCAGACGCTTTGGCAAAGTTATCATGCCTTAGTGGATCGTTTCTACAGTAACAGAAGCATATTCTTCGAACTATTAGAGTTAGATCGTAAGAAGAATTTACAGGCCAAAGAAGCCATTGCCACTAAACTAGAAGCATTAGCCGCTGAGATATCGAAAGGCGGTGCTTTGCAGAAATTATTAAAAGAGGCAGAAGAGCTATTCGAAGAATATAAGCACATCGGACCAGCGAACAGAGATGATAATGAGTCACTTTGGACGCGGGTGAAGAAATCATTAGATGTACTTTTCGAACAAAAAAGAGCTATCAATGATGCCCAAAAGCAAGTTTTCGAAGAGAATCTGAAAGTTAAACGCGAGATCGGTGACTTGATGAAGCATTACGCAAACTTCACAGCGGCGAACATCAGCGAATGGAACCAAGCATCTAAAGCGGTATTAGCGCTTCAGGAGCAATGGAATAATTTAAAAGGTGGATTACCACGCGAGGGCGGTAAAGAGGTTAGCCATAATTTTTGGTCTGACTTAAAAACCTTCTTCAAACACAAGAGTGAATTCTTCTCGAAGATCGATGCCGAGCGCAAAGCTAACTTAGCCGCGAAGCAATTATTGATCGACCAAGTGAATGGAATCGTGGAAACGGGAACCATCACACCAGAAGTGACTCAAATGGTCATCGAGACACAGAAAAAGTGGAAAGAGATCGGTCATGTTCCAGAAAAACAAAAAGAATCTATTTACGCGAAATTCAAAGCAGCATGTGACGCCTATTTCAACTTAACACGTGAAAAAGGTAAGAACGCGAAGGATGTTGAATTCGAAGCAAACTTAGAAGCAAAGCAAGCTATTTTAAAAGAAATGGAAGCGATGCTAAAAGATCCTAGCCTATTAGCCTCATTAGGTGAGAAGAAAGCAGCTTGGGATGCAATTGGTTTCGTACCACGTAATAACGTGAAGGCGATTCAAGAAAGCTTCCGCACAACTTGGAATGCGCTAATTGATTTAGCTCGCACACAACCGAAAGAACAATTAGCAGCCTGGGGTTTTGAATTAAAATCTTTATCATCAGAATCTAATGCGGGTAGCGAAGAGAAAAAATCTAATTCACCAGATGCTCGCAAGAAAATTCAGGCATTAGAAAATGATATCGCCGTGTTAACCAATAACTTAGAATTCTTCGCTAAGTCTAAAAACTCGGATAAACTACGTGCAGAGGTCGAAAAGAGAATCGCTGAAGCGGAAAAAGAACTCGAAAAATTGAAAAAAGATTAATTTTTTTCAAACAATATTTTGCGTTTTAATCCATTTGGCTTACTTTTGTGAACTCAAATGCGCCTCCTTAGCTCAGCTGGTAGAGCAACTGATTTGTAATCAGTAGGTCATTGGTTCGATCCCGATAGGAGGCTCAGAAAGCTCGACAGAAATGTCGGGCTTTTTTGTTTTAGATTTAAGGCAAGAGCAACTTATGTGTCAAGTAAATGCCTTGAAAAATATCACCAGCGTTTTCGCACTTTAAACTTCCCCCTTTTCATGTCAGTAAAATACTTAGGATCTTTCGATTGAACATTACTAACAGAATTGAAATTTGACACATATAAATTTTGAATAGTATTTTGTAATTCATTCCTCTCTGAAAAAGATTTAACCCTTGAAGACCATTGTCCATTAATAGTATAATTAATGAATACGTCTCTCGGAATTACTGTAATAATATAATCTCTCCTCGTTTTAAATGGCATTAAACAATAAAGATTATCATTTTGTGGAATAGAAAGTTTATTGTTTTCATTAAAATCTAAAACAACAGGAACTGTGCTATTTAACCATTCCATTGGAAAGAAATCTTCTGTATCTCTAACATTGTAAACACTCCGACTTTCACCGGGCAAAAAACCCTTAGATGCTTTTAAAAAACGCTTATAATCTCTCTTCCTATTAGAACCATTAACAACCCAAACCATATTCTTATAAAACTTTTCTCTGCTATTACGTTCTTCTTGTGAAATTGGAGAGTTTTGAAATTCAATAACGAGTTGGTTTGAAGTAATTACATCTGCAATATGTTTTTCATTTGTAATAGCATCGATAAATAGGCGTTCTTGCCAGTCAATCGGATAATGATTTTTCCAATTTCGATGCCATTCTCCTTCATTTTCCCACCAAGGATCACAATTAGAAACCCTTTTATGTGACCAATGATGCAACATTTTATAACCACATTTGGCAATCAACTCAGAATTACAACTAGGACATAAACCAATTACACCTTTTACCGCCTCTGACTTAATATTATTTACTAATGCGAATTTCATTCCTTTTTATTCTATTGGAAAAATACCTCGATTAGCGTATTCTGTTGCCCACTGTACTTGCCATGTTTTACCATTTACTTGGTCTAACAAAATGAAGTTATACATATTTTGAGTTGGATATAATGTAAATCTATCCTTAACCTCTTCATTAACACTTGCTAATCGATCTAAATTCAAGTAGGTAACCATTCTATTTTCTGGATTTAAACTGTATTGAACTTGCCACAATAATCCATTGCGAGTATCAAGTTTAATAAATGTCCACATATTCGTAGTCGGGAATAATCTAAAATTCGCCCCTTGAATCTCCTTCACATTATCTACTACATTCGGCTTAGTTTTTGTCTGTGCATGGAGTGAAATCGAGCCTAATAATAGGAACAATAATAGAGTTAGCTTTTTCATAAATGTATGAAATGGGTGGATCAAAGTTTTCCAAAAGGAATTGATAAAAGTATAAAATATATGCCTTAGAGCAAATCGAATAATGGCTATTTATCAAATGGTAAGTCATAAAAAAACTGATAATCTCCCATCAATACTGATAATTTTCCCCTATTGTACCAATTACATTAAAAAGTGCACTATATTGCACAAAACAAGCCTAAATTAGCTTATTTTGATATAAATTACACGTAAAAGAGCACTATAATGCACCATCTAGCTATCATAGAAACGCTTAAAAAGCGTCGAATACTGCTCCAAACGAACCAAGAAACGCTTTCGTTGCTATCTGGTGTAAGCCTTAGAACGGTCAAACAATTTGAAAGTGGAAAAGGAAATCCTACCTTGGAGACCTTGCAAAAACTAGCCGATGTCTTGGGATTGGAATTGAAATTAGAAATCAAAAATTTAACGAAAGAAGATGAGAGCGGCAACGATCTACTATAAGTCTGAAGCGGCTGGAGTTCTCCGCCAATTAGATAATGGGAGTTTTCATTTTCGGTATTTGGATGTATGGCTAGAGGACAAGAAGAAACCGGCCATTAGCTTGACAATGCCTAAGGTTAAAAAGGAATTTAAGTCCCCTCACCTATTCCCTCTGTTCTTCCATCTATTACCGGAGGGGGCTAATAAACAGGCGGTTTGTAAATTTAAGAAGATCGATCCCTCCGATCATTTTGGCATACTACTTAATACGGCTCGATTCGATACGATCGGGGCAATTACGATTGAACAAATCAACACTTAAATGGATCAGCTACAGGTTTGCCCCAGTACGTTAATGGAAGGTCATCAGACTTATAGCCGTTCTGCGCAATTAAGGCTGTTTTACCAGCATAAAGTGCATCATGTGCTTCCCTATAATTCCCCTGCCAGCTCAGAGGATGTTGCGGGCATTTTCTTTGAAAATAGGACCATTATGTCCATTTCAGGGGTACAAGAGAAGTTTTCCCTGGTCCTTGAGAAGAACAAGTTGCGCTTAGCGAACCCAGGCGAAAGTGGACATTATATACTGAAGCCGGTTCCTGCTCTAGGAAAGAATCGACATTTGATGCCAGCGAATGAGCATTTGACGATGCAAATCGCGAAACAAGTATTTCAGATTGAGACAGCTGAGAATGGGTTGATTTTCTTCCAAAACGGAGAAATGGCCTATTTAACCAAACGCTTTGATCGAGATGAGAGTGGTTTGAAACGGGCGAAGGAGGACTTTGCGGTTTTGGCAGAACGAACTCCACAAACACATGGGGCAAACTACAAGTACGAGGGGAATTACCTAGAGCTATTCCAAATAATGCAAAAATATATCCCTGCCTATGCCATTGAAGCTCCTAAACTATTTAAAATTATCCTGTTCAACTACCTATTTTCGAATGGAGATGCGCACCTAAAGAACTTCTCCCTACTGGAAACAAGCGATGGTGACTTCGTTTTAAGTCCCGCTTACGACTTACTTAATTCTCAATTGCATATTGCCGACAGCGACTTTGCTCTCCTAGGTGGACTATATCCAAAAGCACAATACCAAGGGAAATTAATTACCCAATTCCAACATTTAGGCAAGATGGCTGGCATTCCTACCGTGCTGGTGGAACGAATTTTGGAGCAAATGCTAGCCAATTCAGAAGAAGTGGAAAAATTAATCAGACGCTCTTTCTTAGAAGAAAGTGCACAAAAAAACTACCTACAAAGTTACCAAGGAAGACTGAAGCGATTCAAATACCTTTAGGATTACCACATCTGCTCCACCTGCCGTGCAATCTCCGGCAAATCCTGCTGTTTCATACAAGAAAAATGCCCTTTAGGACAAGTCTTCGTACCAAAATTCGAGCAAGGCTGGCAGGTTAAATCGGGAACGATGGACTGAAAGACTTGTGCTTTCAAATCATCAGGCATAAAAGGTTCCACCTGTAATGCAGGGGAAGTCGCTCCCCAAATGGCAATGACATTCTTTTCAAAGGCACAAGCGATATACAACATACCGGTATCATGTGAAATCACTAAACGCGCTTTAGAAACAATCAAGGCTGATTCATGCAAGGAATAAGCGCCGCAGGTATTCACGATGCGCGTAGGGTCTAATAAGGCCAAAGCCTCGCCATCCGCCACTTCTTCTTTACCACCCACTAAGACGATGGGATGGGGGATTTGGGAACATAAAACCTTCAAGGACTCCAAAGGCAATTTCTTTGTGGCGTAAGAGGCACCTATCACTAAGGCGACGTAGCCTTCCGGGAAAAAGACCGGCTGAATGACCTCAGAAGGCACAAAATAATCCAAACCTTTCCCATCGTAGCTAACACCCAGAGGAGCTAATGTATCCACAGAACGCATCGAAATGTGGCGATCTGCCATTCGATTCACCTGGAATTTGGTCAGCAAAAACTTCTCTACACTTAACTTATTGTAGGATAAATAAGGAACACCTAATGCTAAGCGAATCCTCAATGTGCGCAGATTCTTATGCAAATCGATGATATAATCGAATTTACAGGCTTTTAATTCTTGAATCGTAGCGGAGAGATCTTTGTCAAAATAATGAAATCGATCCACATAAGGATTCGCCTCCGAAACGGCCTTCATCGACTTCTTCGTCAAAAAATGGATCTCTACACCAGGAATCTGCTGCTTCGCACAACGCAAAGCCGGAGAAGCTAAAACGATGTCGCCGATGGCCGAGAAACGAATAAAAAGTAGCCGCATAGGATAATTCTGAATTTAAAGTTAATTCATCCCGGGAGAATTTCTATTGTAAATGTTTTATTTTAAATTTCGCTATGCAACGTAGAAACTTCATTAAAGGAGGCCTGATAGCCTCTACCCTTTCTCTAAAATCATCCTCAGCTGCCTTAGCGCCTATCGAGTTCACACCTATTAGTGTAGAAGAACGAAAGTCACGCGTCGCTAAAGCACAAAAATTGATGGCAGAGAAGAATATTCAGGCCATCATTTTGGACGCTGGAATCAATATGAATTATTATACGGGCATCAGCTGGCATCCGTCAGAACGATCGATGTTAGCTATCATTCCAGCGAAAGGTGAAATCCATTTTATTTGCCCTGCTTTCGAAGAGGATCGATTTCAAGAAATGGCTGCGGCAGGGACGAAAGTGAGAACTTGGGAAGAAGATGAAAATCCTTTTGCATTGACTACCAGCGTTTTAACGGACTTAGGTATTCAGCAAGGCCAAATAGGTATCGACGAATTCTGTCGTTTCTTCATCTTTGATGGGTTACGCAAAACCTCGAATTTCCAATTTGTCAACGCAGATGCTATCACGATTCCGTGTAGAATCATCAAATCAAAAGCGGAAATTGCCTTGATGCAAAAAGCAAATGACGCGACGGTTAAGGCAATTCAGGCGGGTATTGCAGCTCTTACTTTAGGTTGCACTCCACGTCAAATCTCTCAAAAAATTGCCCAAGCGCATACAGAGCAAGGGGCGGTGCATGGATTTGCCTCGGTGACTTTTGGGGTAGCGACTTCATTCCCACACGGAAGTTCTCGCAAACAAATTCTTAAAAATGGTGATGTGGTGATGTTAGATTGTGGTTGCAGTGTGGGAGGATATGAGTCTGATATTACGAGAACGATTGTTTTTGGGGAGCCAAGCGAGAAGCAAAAACAAATCTGGGACTTAGAGAAGAAGGCACAGCAAGCTGGTTTCGAGGCTGCTAAACTAGGGGCACCGGCAGAAAATGTTGACCATGCAGCACGTAAAGTGTTAGTGGATGCGGGGTTTGGACCCGATTATAAAATGCCTGGTTTACCACACCGTACCGGTCACGGCATCGGAATGAGTGGACACGAGTGGGGCAATATGGTGCGCGGAAATAAGGCACCTCTTGAAATAGGGATGTGTTTCAGCATTGAACCTACGATTGCGATTCCTGGTGAGTTTGGTGTACGTTTAGAAGATTGTGCGTATATGACGGCAGATGGCCCTAAATGGTTCTCAAAACCTAGCCCATCGATCTCAGAGCCGTTTTAATTCCAAGGTCTGATTCACGCAAGATGGAACATCGCGGTCGTAATGACTCACGTAAAGTAGCGTCATTTCCGAATTCGCGGCTAAATAATCGAGTACCGTTTTAAGTCGCTCCGTTTGAATGCGATCCAATCCTTGGCAGGGTTCATCGAGAATCAATAATTCAGGATTCTTCACCAAAGCGCGTGTTATCAACACCATCCGCTGCTCCCCTCCAGAAATTTGCACAAAGGACCTTTCGGCTAAATGGGCAATCCCCATTACCTGCATCCAATGAGTTACCTGTGCTTTTTGCTCCTCAGAAAGACGCTTAAACAAGCCTTGGGTATCGAATAATCCCGAAGCCACCACCGAAAAACACGTTCCGCCTTCCTTAAAATACAAATGTAATTCCGGGCTCACATAGCCTATTTTTCTTTTGATGTCCCAAATACTTTCCCCCGATCCTCGTTTTCGATCAAATAAGGTAATGTTCTGAGAATAGGCCTGCGGATTATCAGCCGTAATTAAACTAATCAAAGTTGACTTCCCAGCCCCATTCGGACCCTTTATCGCCCAGCGTTCTCCCCTGTTGACTTCCCACGAAAAATCTTGCAAGATCGTTTTGGCACCATAATTAATCTGCACCTTTTCCATTTTAACAGCCACATCGAAAGAATCTAAGTTGCGCAATAATGGCTCAGGTTTGCTCTCCTCAGCATGAGAAGCAGGCAATTCAATGATTTGGTTGATATAATCCGGAACATCTCCTGGCGAAGAAATGAGGATAAAATGGATTCCTTTTGCTTGTAAAGACCGTAATCCTTTGGTCAGGATTTCGCGTCCTTTTACGTCTAAACCCACATAGGGATTATCTAAAATCAACCAATCCGGCTGATAGGCGAGTGATTTGACGATTTGCAAGCGCTTATTCTCCCCATTCGAAAGCTGAATCATCGGTCTTTTTAAGAGGCCTTCTAATTCGAAAAGAGAAACCCACTCTCCGATCTCTAAGTCCTTCAATTCCTCTTCAACCGTATAGGCATCCTCACAATCCGACGAATTAAAGCGCTGCTGCAAGTAAAACTCGGAAAGATTACTTCGGTTCTTAAATTGATGCTGTTGGTCTACGAGCATCACATAAGCCCTTTTATCCGGATTTCTAGATTCAAACCATACATCGCCCGTTCTGAATAAACGCCCAGCTAACGCTTTGGCTAAAGAGGTCTTCCCGGAACCCATGGGCCCTACGATGGCTGTTAATTGTCCCGGCAAAATCTGAAATGAGATATCAGAAATAACGGATTGAGCCCCTAAGGACACAGACACGGCAGCAATTTTGGCAACAGGTTTTTCCAAGAATATTTTCTTATTTTTATCAAAATTAAACCTATTACATGAAAAATAACGCATTCCTGACAGGACTATTGTTCCTAGTTAGTTTCCAAATATTCGCTCAATCCCTTCCCCACAGTACTCCTGAGGCTGAAGGTGTTTCATCTGAGGCCATCATCAAGTTCATCGAAGGCTATTCTGCAGATAAGCATCAACTGCATTCCTATATGTTAATTCGCCACGGAAAGGTCATTTCTGAGGCCTGGTGGAAGCCTTATGCCGCTGATAAGAAACACAGTATGTATAGTGTCTCCAAAAGCTGGACCTCCACCGCCATCGGTTTTGCCGTAGCGGAGAAGCGCCTCAGTGTGC
Source organism: Cytophagaceae bacterium (assembly GCA_027491195.1). GTDB lineage: Bacteria > Bacteroidota > Bacteroidia > Cytophagales > Spirosomataceae > Aquirufa > Aquirufa novilacunae. The sequence goes on from JAIXWQ010000011.1 coordinate 306,776, forward strand.
AGGATAAAGTAATTGCCTTTTTCCCTGAGCATGCTGACTTGCAGGACAAACCTTTCTTGAAAGATTTAAAAGTTCAGGATTTATTAACTATGTCGGTAGGTCATGAAAAAGAACCTTTACGTAGCGTCATCGTCTTTTCTCCTGATTGGGTTCGGGGATTTTTGAATTACCCGATTACCCATCAACCCGGAACAAAGTTCCTTTATAACACGCTGGCCACCTATATGCTGTCTGCCATCGTCCAAAAAGTGACCGGCATGACAACTTTGGACTACTTAAAACCACGCTTATTAGATCCATTGCACATCAGCGGAATCGACTGGGAATCTGACCAAAAAGGCATCAACGTGGGTGGTTGGGGCATCCGCGTGAAAACAGAGGACATGGCTAAACTAGGTTTATTGTATCTGAACAAGGGGAAATTTGAAGGAAAGCAAATCTTACCAGCAGCCTGGGTAGAGGAGGCGACCAGTAAACACATCGATCAAGAACCCGATGCCAGTGCGGATAAAAAGGCCAATGGACAATATGCTGATTGGTTGCAAGGATATGGGTACCAGTTTTGGAGATCAAGAAATGGGGCATTTAGAGGGGATGGAGCGTATGGTCAATACATTTTGATGATGCCTGAGCAAGATGCGGTATTGATTATCACCTCGGAGTCTCAGGATTTACCAGATGATTTGAATCAGGTTTGGAAGAACTTATTACCTGCATTTAAAGCGAAAGCCCTGCCAGCTAATCCAAGCGGTTTAAAAGCATTAGCTACCTTTAATGCGAGCAGGCAAATTAACACTCCCATTTCAAGTCTTACAGCGGCATTACCTACGAAAAGCTATCATTTAGGCACTAATCCATTGGATTTCAGGCAACTATCTGTAGATACGAAAGGTACGATGACCATCACTACTAAAGATTCTACAAAACACGAATTTCAACTGGCGCAAGGAGTTTGGGCAACGGGTAAAACCAATTTAATTGGCCCCTACATGCTGAGAGCGGCCCGAGTTGATTTAGCGAAGAAAGCACCCTTTGATTATGCAGGTTCTTATCGCTGGGTCGATGCCGAAACGCTAGAAATTACCTTATTGTATTTTGAAAGCCCACATCATTGGACCTTTACTTTAAAAGGAAATCAAGTGAGCGTGGTCAATTCTTTTGAACCCCAAAATGAAATAAAGATTCCTGAAAGAAAATAAAGGAGGATTTCGTCGCAAAAATGTGGCGACAGGATATGTATTTCAGAATATAATCGTAAAATGAGTTTCGAAACCTATTAATCTATGAAAAAGAACAACCAAACCTCACGTCGCCAGTTTCTAGCGGCGGGCTCCTTAGCCTCTTTAGGCCTTTTGTGGGCATCTAATTCGTCCTTCAGTTTTGCCAAACCAAGCTCTGTTTTTGGTGGTGTTCAAGTAGGAACCATTACCTATTCATTCCGCGGCATGCCGGGAGATATCAAGCAAATCATCCAATACTGTGTAGATTCAGGTGTTTCTGCCATTGAATTAATGGGAGACGCTGTAGAAGATTACGCAGGTCGTCCTGCTAATCCGGTACCGATGCGTTGGACTCCTGGTCAACCTCGCCCTACCCTTACTGATGAGCAAAAGGCAGCCATGGCAAAATACCAAAAGGATGTATCTGCTTGGAGAGAAACCGTTTCGATGGACAAATTCAAAGAAGTGCGTAAAATGTTAGATGAGGCGGGTATCTCTGTTTATGCCTACAAACCGAATGCGTTTGGCGAGAAAAACTCGGATGCAGAAGTAGAATCAGCCTTACGAGCGGCTAAAGTTTTAGGTGCCAAGTCGGTGACTTTGGAATTACCTACCTCTTCAGCTCAAACACAGCGTTTAGGCGCTTTAGGCGAGAAACACAAGATCTATTTCGGTTACCACACGCACACTCAGGTGAAGGATACGGTGTATGATGAGGCTTTGGCCCAAAACCCCTACAATTCCATCAACCTAGACTGTGGACACTATATCGCGGTGGGAGCTCCTCACACAAGTGCTAGCTTATTAGCCTTCATCGAGGCGAAACACAATCGCATTTCGAGCATGCACATCAAAGACCGCACGTCGAAAGAACACGGTGCTGGCAACCTTGTTTGGGGATCAGGTGATACACCTTTAAAGGAAGTATTAACCTTATTGAAGAAGAATAAATACAAATTCCCAGCTACCATTGAATTGGAATATGAAGTTCCTGCTGGCTCTACTCCGGTAGAAGAAGTGAAGAAATGTGTGGCTTTTGCCAAGAATATATTGGCCTAATAAATATTAGCCAAAAAAAATGAGGGCCGCTCACAAAAATGAGCGGCCCTTTATTTTATTATTGCTTGTACGCATCAATCGTCTCGATACTTCCATCTGGACGGTATTTCAACTCCGTCACTTTGATGTTTCTTAGGTGCGTCTTACCTGAGATCTCCACATCATGGTAATACAAATACCACTTCCCATTTTGCTCAATAATCGAATGGTGGTTCGTCCATCCTTTCACTGGCTTAAGAATCACACCTTGGTAGGTAAAAGGGCCATATGGGCTCGTTCCTGTGGCATAAGCAATGTTGTGTGTATCCCCTGTCGAATAGGAGAAATAGTATTTCCCTTGGTATTGATGCACAAAAGCAGCTTCGAAGAAACGGCGATCGTGATCTTCAGATAATAAGACCTTACCAGCTGCATCCAAAATCTGAACATTACGCGGCGCCTCTGCCATCTCTTTCATATTTGCATCCAAGCGAGCCACTTTAGCCATCAAAGCAGGTTGACCATTCGCAGGCTGAGACTCATCCGTTGCACCATAAACCCCAGACTTCCAGCGCTGCAATTGTCCACCCCAGATCCCACCGAAATACAAATAATACGTTCCGTCTTTGTCTTTAAAAACGCAGGGATCAATACTAAATGAGCCCTTCATATATTCCTTTTCTGCTTTGAAAGGTCCCTCTGGTTTAGCAGATGAGGCCACTCCAATTCTGAAAACACCTTCCTTGTCTTTTGCTGGGAAATACAAATAATAAGTACCATTAGCTTCAGCTGCATCAGGCGCCCAAAGCATCTTCGAAGCCCAGGCCACATCTTCTAATTTTAACGCAACCCCGTGGTCAACCACCGGACTTGCTGGTGTTTTTTGTGATAAAACGTGGTAATCATTCATCGCAAAGTGACTCCCTAAATCATCTTCCTTTACCCCTGCATCGATATCATGAGAAGGATAAATATAAATTTGGCCCTGAAAAACGTGGGCAGATGGGTCCGCCGTGAACATGTGCGAGACCAAAGGCTTCGACTGCCCCAGGGCTGTTAAACTTAGGAGACTGAATGCAAGTATTTTTTTCATAGTTATTCGTTTATGTTTAAAGGTCTGAATTGTTTATTTTTACTTTTATGAAACCGATCGAAACTGCCTTATTATCTTATGGAATGTCAGGACGTGTTTTTCACGCCCCCTTCATTCAATTACATCCCGGATTCAATTTAGTAGGATCCTGGGAACGCTCCAAGAAAAACATCGAGAATGCCTATCCTGGAACTTCCTCCTACGATTCGATGGAAGCCGTTCTAGCAGATCCTACGATCGAGTTAATCATTGTTAATACGCCCATTTATTCGCACTTTGAATACGCATCTGCTGCTTTGAAGGCCGGAAAACATGTTGTGGTAGAGAAAGCTTTTACCTGTAACGCTTTTGAGGCGGAGAAATTAGTGGCATTAGCTAAGGAGGTGAACAAACAGATTTTTGTCTACCAAAACCGCCGTTGGGATTCCGATTTCTTAACACTTAAAAAGGTGCTTTCAGATGATGTTTTAGGCGATATCGTCGAAGCAGAATTTCATTTTGACCGCTATAATCCACTCATGTCGCCTAAGCGACACAAAGAGGATGCTGGTCCAGGCGCTGGAATCGTGACCGATTTAGGCCCACATTTAATTGATCAGGCTTTGCATTTATTTGGCAAGCCTACGCATGTCTTTGCAGATTTACGCAAAACCCGTCCAGGAACAGAAGTGATCGACCTTTTCGAGATCTTATTATACTACCCAGCCTTGCGCGTTCGATTAAAAAGTGGTTATTATTTCAAAGAACCTATCCCCGCTTTCCAATTACATGGAACAAAAGGAAGCTTTATCAAAACCCGTTCAGATCGCCAAGAAGTTGATTTAGATAAAGGCCATGTACCAATGGGCGAAAATTGGGGAGTAGATGCCGTTAGCGAATATGGCCTTCTGCATGTAGATGGTAACAGCCCAGAACGCGTTCCATCTGAAAAAGGAAATTACATGGCGTTTTACGAAAATGTTTTTCAATCTTTGCGCTCCAGTGCGACACCTGCTGTGCCAGGCGAGGATGGAATTGCGAGTATGCGCGTGATTGATGCAGCCTATGAAAGTTTAGAAAAACAAGCCGTTATTACCTACTAGAATGGAATTATTCAAGCAATTTGAGCCAGAATTAAGCAAAAAAATACAGCAAGCAGGGGTCGTTCGCAAATTCAAAACGGACGATTATTTGATGAAAACAGGGCAATCGATACGCTCAGCCGTTTTGGTAACGAAAGGGATCATCAAAGTTTTCCGCGAAGACGACGAAGGCAACGAGGTATTTATGTATAATTTACACCCGGGTGAGGCTTGTGCCATTTCCATGACCTGCGCCGCAAGACAGCTTTCGTCTCAGATTATGGCCAAAGCCCTAGTCGACACCGAAGTCATTGCTATACCCATCGAATTAATGGACGAATGGGCGGCGAAATACAAGTCTTGGTACCAATTTGTGCTGGAAACCTACCGTTCCCGTTTTGAAGAATTACTAGACACCTTAGATCAAATCGCGTTTAGAAATCTAGATGAGCGCCTGCTTTGGTACTTAAAACAACACCAAAAGAGCCTTAAAACGAACATCTTGAAGGCTTCCTTTACAGATATCGCTCAAGAACTGAACTCTTCCAGAGAGGTCATTTCACGTTTGATGAAGAAATTAGCGGAGAAAGGCTACATTAACATCAATAAGAATCAGATTGAAATTATAGATTTAAGAGGCTTGTGATATAAATCACGTCAAGGGTGATTAATTAAACGGAATTTTGCAGCTGTTAATCAAAAAAAACAGCCTAATGCAAATTCGTATTCTATTATTTATCAGTTTAGTATTCCCTAGCATCCTACTTGCTCAGCACCAAGAGGTGCATGTGGCTCCACATCTTTGGAAAGGAAAGAAAAGTGTAGCGGAGGACTCCACTTCCCTTTTATTTGCCTTCAAACATGGAAAAGTGCACGGCAACCTGCGCTATTTTTTCATGGCGACAGAAAATAAAGGGCATTTAACTGATTCCTATGCTCACGCGGCCGGTGGAGGATTATTTTACGAAACAGGATCATACAAAGGTTTCCAAATGGGTGTAGGCGGTTATTTCATCTATAATACTGCCTCTTCTGATATGTCCAAAGTAGATCCTTACACGAATGCTGTTAATCGCTATGAAGCTTCGTTGTTCGACATCGAAAATCCCGCAAATAAACATGATTTAGACCGTTTAGAGGAGTTATATCTAAAATACAACTTTGGCAAATCTCATTTAACAGCTGGTAAACAATTAATCAATACTCCTTTCATCAACTTACAAGATGGACGTATGCGGCCCACAGAAGTAGGTGGTTTGTATGGGGAAATCTTCCCAGGTAAAAAGAATAAACTAGAGGGCGGATATTTGCATGAAATATCACCTAGAGGAACCGTGGATTGGTATGGAATCGGCGAATCGATCGGCATTTACTCTAATGGAACAAATATCGATGGCACGAAAGGTAATTATGCTCAAAATATTGAATCAAAAGGCATTTATCTAGTCGGGTACACGCATACATTACCAAAAGGTCATTCCCTGAAATTTTGGAATGTATTGGTTGATAATGTATTCAATACTTCCCAAATTCAATGGGACGCTAAAAAAGGGAATTGGGTGGCAGGCCTTCAATATACTGAACAACATGCCATTCATCACGGTGGAAACGAGGACCCGACTAGGACTTATTTTGATCCGTCTCAAATGTCACGTGTGTTTAGCACAAAGCTAGGCTGGGAGAACAGTCAGTGGAAAACTTCCGTAAATTATACACGGATTACAGCTGAGGGCCGTTATTTAATGCCAAGAGAATGGGGAAGAGATCCTTTTTATACCTTTATGCCTCGAGAGCGAAATGAGGGTTTTGGAGATGTCCATGCGTTCGTTGGAAAATTAAACTTCCATCCTCATAATGGCCCTTTAAAGGCATCTATAGCTTATGGATTATATAAATTACCCGACGTAAAACAGGTCGCTTTAAATAAATACGGTCTTCCTAGTTATAACCAACTGAACCTGGAACTCAATTATGAATTTGAAGGATTCTTAGAAGGATTGGAAATTCAAGGTTTATACGTCCACAAATACAATCAAGGAGAGACCTATGGAAACGAGAAATATATGATCAATAAGGTGAATATGAGCAATTACAACGTTGTTTTAAACTTCCATTTTTAGGCCAAATAAAAAAAATCAGCTTGTGATAAAAATCACGAATTAACGATTGAAAACACCTGACATTTGTATTATCAAAAACAACAAATAAACGCATGGAAATCATTGGCTATTTTGCTTCATTACTTATCGGAATTTCACTGGGCTTAATCGGAGGTGGTGGTTCTATTTTGACCGTTCCTGTATTAGTGTATCTTTTCGGCGTCAATCCAATTTTAGCTACAGCCTATTCATTATTCGTAGTGGGAGCTAGTTCATTAGTAGGTGCTATCCCTAAATACAGACAAGGATTAATTAATGTAAAAACGGCGGTCATTTTTGGAATACCATCCATCGCTGCTGTTTATGCCACTAGAAAATTCATCGTTCCCCTAATCCCCTCTGAAGTATTTACGATAGGTGATTTTATCGTCACTAAATCCATCTTGATGATGGTATTGTTCGCCGTATTAATGGTATCCGCTTCTATTTCCATGATAAGAGGAAAATGTGAGCAATGTGAAAAGGAAAAATTAGGCACTTACGTGGAGGAAGAACAAGTTTTCAATTATCCGATGATTCTTTTAGAAGGTGCTGTTGTGGGCACCCTAACAGGTCTAGTAGGTGCTGGAGGAGGTTTCTTAATTATACCTGCACTCGTGATGCTTTCAAAGTTATCTATGAAGCAAGCGGTAGGTACCTCCCTTTTAATTATTGCTGCCAAATCTTTGATTGGCTTTACAGGAGATTTAGGACATCAAGAAATCGATTGGAATTTATTATTGACAGTAACAGGATTAGCCATTGTAGGAATCTTCTTTGGTGATATTTTGAGTAAAAAAGTAGACGGTAACAAACTAAAAGTAGGGTTTGGCTGGTTCGTTTTAGTGATGGGAATTTATATCCTGATCCAACAATTAGCCTTCCCTTTAAAATAACAGCATAAAAATCAATACCATGAAAGTAGAACAAATTTACACAGGATGTTTAGCACAAGGTGCTTATTACATTGAAAACAATGGCGAAGCAGCGATCATTGATCCACTTCGCGAGGTTCAGCCTTATATCGAGAAAGCGGAACGTAATGGTGCTAAAATCAAATACGTATTCGAAACACACTTCCACGCAGATTTCGTTTCTGGACACATCGATTTATCTGCGAAGACAGGAGCTCCTATTGTTTATGGACCTAATGCTGCTTGTGCATTCGATTGTATTTCAGCTACAGATGGCCAAGAATTCAAGTTAGGAAATGCGACCATTCGCGTTATCCATACACCTGGACACACGATGGAATCTACTTGTTACTTATTAATCGATGAGACGGGTAAAGAAACCAGTTTATTCTCAGGTGACACCTTATTCATCGGTGATGTAGGTCGTCCAGATTTAGCACAAAAAGTGAAAGCAGACCTAACTGAAGATATATTAGCGGGTCACTTATTCGATTCATTACGTAACAAGATTATGCCCTTAGCTGACGATATCATCGTATATCCAGCGCACGGTGCAGGATCAGCTTGTGGTAAAAATATGAGCAAGGAAACGACTGATACCTTAGGCAATCAGAAGAAAACGAACTACGCGTTAAATCCAGCTCTAACAAGAGAAGCATTTAAGAAAGAGGTATTAACAGGCTTAGTGGCTCCTCCTGCTTATTTCCCATTAAACGTATTGATGAATATCCAAGGATATGATTCGATCGATAAAGTGATGGAGCGTGGACAGCATGCCTTGTCTCCAGAAGCATTTGAAGTAGCAGCAAACGAGACAGGTGCCTTAGTTTTAGATACTCGTGATCCACAAACTTTTGCAGCTGGATTTATTCCAAATTCCATCAACATCGGAATTGATGGTTCTTTCGCTCCTTGGGTAGGTGCAATGATTCCAGATATCAAGCAAGAAATCTTGTTAGTAACGGATGAAGGACGCGAAGAAGAGGTTATCACTCGTTTAGCGCGGGTAGGTTATGACTTCACCATTGGTTACTTGAAAGGTGGCATTGCTGCTTGGAAAGCGGCTAACATGGAAGTGGACACGATTACTTCGATCAGCCCGGAAGAAATGTTTGCTCGTTTCGAGGCAGGTGAAGGTGAAATCATCGACGTACGTAAAAACTCAGAATATTTAAGCGAGCACATCGTAGAGGCTGAAAATGCACCTTTGGACTTCATCAACGATAGCATGTTAAAAATCAACAAGGACAAGACTTACTTCGTACACTGTGCCGGAGGTTACCGTTCGATGATCTTCAATTCAACACTTCGTGCACGTGGATATGATAATTTAATCGACGTGAATGGTGGTTTCAAAGCAATCAAAGAATCAGAGAAATTTAAAATCACGGACTACGTTTGTCCATCAACATTATTGTAACATGGAAGAATTATTAAAAAATCCGGCTACAACCGTAGTCGATGTACGCGAAACAGGCGAATTTGCAGGAGGACACTTTGAAGGAGCTATCAACATTCCACTAGGTATCGTGCCTGTTAAATTAGATGAATTCAAAGCAATGCCAGGACCTATCGTGGTGTATTGCAGAAGTGGCAATCGTTCCGGAATGGCGATGAATCTACTTAAGCAAGCTGGATTATCGGAAGTTTATAACGGGGGTGGCTTACACGACATGCTAATTTACCAAAACTAACATGCTAGCTAACCTAACTCAAAATTGGGGTTTCATGCGCATTATCCGCCTACTTGTGGGGGGATATGCGCTTGTTGAAGCTATTCGTGCGTCAGATGTCCTGATTGGAATCATGGGAACTGTTCTCGTAGGAATGGCCTTATTCAACCTGGGTTGTGGTCCACAAGGATGTGGCATCCCGGCACCACGCCACAACAATACTAAAACAGAAGAAGTGGAATATGAAGAAATTCATTCAAAGTAAATTCTGGCAAATCCTAGGTGGAATCATAGGCGCTATGGCGGGCTATATCTACTGGAAAGAAATAGGATGTAGCACAGGAACCTGCCCTATCACTAGTAAACCACTAAATAGCGTGGTTTATTTTGGGGTTTTAGGTTACTTTGTGGCTGGGACGATAGCAGGATTTATAAATTTAAAGAGTGGAGAGAATAGAGAATAGATTATAGAGAATAGATTATAGAGTTGGAATCGCCTGCGGCGATGACACTAGTGACTAAGTTGCGAAGCAACGACTAAGACGAAGTCGACTAAGTTGCAAAGCAACGACTAAGTCCGTAGGACGACTATTTTACTAACAATTAAATACCTTAAAAAATGATGGAAACAATTACCCAACCCTGGCCTTGGTATACGGCAGGAATTATTATCGGACTTATCGTCCCTGCCTTATTAATTTTAGGAAATAAACACTTTGGTATATCTGCGAATTTACGTCACGCCTGTGCTGTCTGTTTACCTAGCAATATCCCTTTCTTCAAGTATGATTGGAAAAAAGAAACCTGGAATTTCTTCTTTGTCGGAGGAATCTTAGTGGGAGGGATTATTTCAACGCTTTACTTAGGATCAGGAGATGCCGTTATCGTGCACCCTGATTTAGCTCAGGAATTAGCTAGTTATGGCATTACTGACTTTTCAGGTATGGTACCTTCGCAATTATTCTCCTTCGAATCCTTATTCACAGTTCGTGGCCTAGTCATGATGGTAGGTGGCGGATTTCTAGTTGGATTTGGCGCGCGTTACGCGGGCGGATGTACTTCTGGTCACGCGATTATGGGTCTATCTGACTTGCAATGGCCCTCATTAGTGGCTACCATCTGTTTTATGATAGGTGGTTTCGTTATGGCTAATTTCATTTTACCCTTCATCTTACACTTATAATACCCATGGAAAATAAGACAAATCAACACACAAATCCAGCTGATTTTGAAGTGCGTTCATTAGACACCATGTGTGTGAATGAATCGGAATTAAAGCACCCTTGGTACTATAACCTAAAATATAGCCTAGTTGGCGTTATTTTTGGCATTGTATTCATTAAAGCCGAAATCATCTCTTGGTTCAGAATTCAAGAAATGTTCCGCCTTCAAAGCTTCCACATGTACGGAGTGATCGGAACGGCTGTAGTGGTAGGGGCCATCTCTGTATTTTTAATTAAGAAATTCAAGGTTAAAACCATACACGGTGAGGAAATTACTTTTACGGACAAGAAGTTTAATAAGGGCCAAATCATAGGTGGCTTGACTTTTGGTCTAGGATGGGCCTTAACCGGAGCTTGCCCAGGTCCTCTTTTCGCACAAGTAGGTTCTGGTGCCATCGTCATTCTAGTCGTTATTCTTAGTGCAACGGCTGGAACTTGGGTATATGGCAAGTTTAGAGATCAATTGCCGCATTAGGAGATTATAGAGTATAGAGTAGAGAGTATAGAGTAGAGTTTATACTATTCTAAAATTAAAGCTAGCATCAGTGCAATCTGAATGCTAGCTTTTTTTTGGCCTAAACCTAACCGCATAAAAAAAGGATGCCGAACCCATCGACACCCTATCTTTACTCTTTACTCTATACTCTTTACTCTATACTCTCTACTCTATACTCTCTACTCTATACTCTCTACTCTATACTCTCTACTCTATAATCTCTACTCTAAACTTACCTATCTAAACGTATAATCCACACCCGTCACTTGACTCAACAAATCTTGAGGACCATCTAGAATCTTCGCATCGTGACGTAAAACAGGTGTCACTGGAGAGAATTTTGCTAAGTACTCCTTCATCATCGAGTGTAAAGTATAGGCCGTATTAGTCGCCTCTTTTACTCCTTTCATACGGCATAGCATATCTTCTGGATCGCCATCACGCTCACAAGCGCACAAGGTATACAGCCGGCTTTTATCTAATTCAGCACCTGCAATGGTCACTTTTTGAATGCGCTGCCCTACCCGTTCAAAGGCTTTGAATTCGACTTGCATTCCTTTGAAACGGATAAGCCAGCCACCAAAACGTTTGGAAGCATCCTGTGCAAACACATTTTGCATCTCTTTTTCTAACCAATCTAAAATCTGTTGGCCGGATGCTTTCGCTGTACGAATGGTACTATCTACCGGTAACATATCATATAAATAGCCCTCCGTAATGGCTACTTTACCATCCTTTCCAGGAACGCGTGGTGGGCAAAAACGGAATCCATTAGATAGAACAACGTCCGCATTTACTTTCCATTTTAAAGCATCTACAATCATCGTATCGATGGTATTCTCTACGACAAAGTTGCGGTAAAGAGGGACCGTGCTATAGCCTAGTACTTTATTAATTTCTTCCTTGTACGGCTTCTCTAAGTCTTGAACTAAGGCTTTGATTGCTGGATCAGCGGGGTATTTGATCGGATCTACTTCCACTAATTCATAGGTAGATCCTAGGACTTTACCATCCTTAACCTGAATATCAAGTTTGCCAATAAACGAACCGAAGGCCCCTGGCTCCACAATCTTCGTGTATTCCGCTTGTATCGGTTTACGAACCCGCTCATGTGTATCTGCCCCAAAAATATAGTCTACTCCTTGGCAATCAGGATTATTGCCCAAAGCAATTTGCTGAGATAAACCTAAGTGAGATAAGATAATCACAAAGTCACATTGCTCTTGTTCGCGCAAAAGCGTCACGTATTCTTTCAGATTATCTTCTGGTTTCGTATAAACAATACCCTTCGAATACAAAGGAGATTGACGCAAAGGAACTAAGGGGTCAGTATATCCCAAGAAGCCGATCTTTATCCCCATGCGATGCATGATTTGGTAAGGCTGGAAGATGAGTTCACCTTTCTTGCCCTCGCCTAAATCATGGTACATATTCGCGCAGATTTTGGGAGCTAGTAAACCGCCCAGTAATTTCTGCATATTTTTTTTATAATAAACCACCTCCCAGTTTCCAGGTAAGTACAGATCATAATCCATCGCATTTAACAATGGAACGAATGCTTGCCCCGTTGTTTTAACGGAGAGCATACTTCCTTGGAACATGTCTCCCGTGTCGAGCGTGATGGTATTTTGAGGATTTTTCTCCTTTAATTTTTGTAAAGCAGTGGCCATATGAGGATATCCTCCTGCCTTGCGAAAGGTCAACTCATTATTCTCCCAAAACAATTCATCGTGCGCATGCAATTGACAGTGCACATCCGTGGTTTGTAGAATTGTTATTTGACCAGATCCTGGTATTGATTTTAATGATGAAGTAGTATACTCTGCATTTTTAGCTTGTAAGCCTACAGGCGTTAACGCTGCCACACTCGTCAGTATTCCGCCTTGTAAAAATTTTCTTCTAGAGTTCATTCTGTTTATTTTTTAGACTTCTTGTGTTTCGCAATCCATTCTTTGATAGGCTTATATGGGCCATATTTATGTTGCTCCTCAGTAAATGGATCAGCATAAGGGCCAAAAGGATGGTCAAAAGGCTTAGCCGCGATATCTGGCCAGTCCTTGCTTAAATCTTTACTAGGTCGTGGCATGGAATTGACATAAGCCGCTAAATCCCATGCTTCCTCATCTGTCAACTGCGATTTCTCGTAATTCGCTCCTAAAGGCATGTTGTATTTGACATACCCAGCAAAATTTGACATCCGGTAAAGTCCAGCGCCATGATTGTAACTATGTGGACCCCAAAGTGGTGGATAAGTATACGACTTCCCATTTTCAGCCAGCACGCCACCGCCATCTGCCTGATGACATGACTGGCATTTAGCTGCGTAAACATCCGCACCTTTAGCGGGATCAATCGCGCGTTTTAAACCTTTTAATTTAAAAATCCCTGATCCTTTAGGTGACTTGCCTTTCTTCACATCCGTGCCTAGCCATTTAATGTAGGATAAAATCGCGCGCATCTCCTTACTTTCAGCTGGCAATGCCTGCCCATTTAAACTACGTTCAAAACAATCATTCACGCGCTTCACTTGATCTTCAATAGCCCCTGAACGAGCTCTGAATTTAGGGTAGGTTGATTGTACCGCGAAATAATTATTTCCCCAAGGCTGCGTACCTGCATTCAAGTGGCAGTTTTGACAATTCATACCGTTGGAAATTGCCTTAACAGAACCCTTTGGTCCTAAATAATCAGATGTATGAGCAATTAACTCTTTACCATATTCCACTAGTGCTTTCTCCTCTGGCTTTAGATACATCATTCGCCAATCCGATGGTGCCGTCCAAAGATGAGTGAAGTTAGAATCTGGCTCCACATAAACTTGTGTAGAATCAGTTGCATCACTAGCTGAACTATCGTGGGAGAACCCTAAATAACCCAATAAACCAAACAGAGCAATTAATAAGGCATAAAGGAATACTTGCAATAAGCTTGGCTGAGTTGAATTTGAACTTATATTAGACATAGAGGTACTAGATTTAAAGCTATAAACGTACAAAAGAGTAGATAAATCAGCATAAACGCTGTGACTTTTGTCACTATTACGATAAAAGATTACATTTTTTCAGTAGGCGTTGTCACGATTGCATCAAATTCGGCTTGGGTAATAAAAACAGGGGTGTAAGTGCCTCCCGCATTTGTCAAATTCTTGAAAAAAGAACGTAAGTGGTTGCGGCTACCTTTGTTTAAAAAATCATACACTAATTTGATATCTTGATTATTAGTTACCGCGATAGATTTATTCAAATCAAAAATATCCAATTCCTCAATTTTTGCCCCCACTTGATAGGCCGCTAATACGCTCCCATTTCCTTGGCTTACCAGCGCATTATACAGTGATTGTAGATCTGCATTAGCAAAAACGCCGCGTGGATTTTTATCCATAGGATCGACTAATTGGTATTTAGTTATGATCATTAACATCGCCTCCATGTGGCTCAATTCGCTATTGGGGATGTTTTGAAAAATCTTAACCCCATATTTATCAAACATCGCTTGATAGACATCGTAGGCTAATTTTTCCTCCTCTCGAATAAACAAAACCCGCTGCTTTTCAGCCGAGTCTACTGGTTCTACCGGTAAACTAGAGACTGTAGCTTGAATGGCGGACAAACTTTGGGACAAATTGCCTTGATCATCTCCTAGAGGGCCTCCTTTTTCACAACTACTTAAAAAGACAACAATAGCAACAAACGATAGGACCTTTTTCATATGAGATTATTTATATTTTTCCCAAAGGTAGAGTGCTCCAAAAGGAGTAAGCGTGATATTACTCACGAAAACAGACATGTGACTTTTATCACTTTTTGGTAAGAAAATAGGGATTATTTTTGATTAAACTTAGACTGTTATCCATGAAAACACATCACCAAATTGTCATCGTTGGCGGAGGAAATGCCGGTATTTCTATCGCCTCGCAACTGTTACGTAAAGATTCTTCTCTAGACATCGCCATCATCGATGGCGCAAAGAAACATTATTACCAACCCGCTTGGACCTTAGTAGGTGGTGGAGAATTCAATATTCAAGACACAGAACGTGATGAAGCATCGGTTATTCCAACTGGAGCCACTTGGATCCAACAGATGGTTTCTGGTTTTAAACCGGAAGAGAATAAGGTTATCCTAGCTGATGGAGCCGATTTAGGTTATGACTATTTAATAGCAGCGCCAGGAATTCAATTAAACTGGAATGAAGTAAAAGGCTTAAAAGAAAATCTAGGTAAAAATGGAGTTTGCTCTAATTATAGTTTCGAAACAGCTCCCTATACCTGGGAATGTATTCAAAATACCAAAGGGGGAAAATCGATCTTCACGAATCCGAATACGCCTATTAAGTGTGGTGGAGCCCCGCAAAAGATTATGTATTTAGCAGCGGATTATTTCAAAAAGAATAAAGTAGATTCACAAATAGAGTTCTGGAGCGGCGGAACACGCGTTTTTGGTGTAGAGAAATATGAAAATACACTTAAAGAGGTCATTGCTAATTACGGAATTAAAACGCAGTTCTTTGTTAAGTTAGCTGAAATCGACGGCCCTGCTAAAAAAGCCAAATTCGTAGGAATCGGCGAGGCAAACAAAGACCAGGAATATTGGGTCGAATTCGATATGATACACGTAACTCCTCCTCAATCCGCTCCAGATTTCATCAAATCAAGTCCTCTTGCCAATGCAAACGGATGGATTGATGTAGAAAAGCATACCTTACAACATACTAAATACAAAAATATATTTGCCTGCGGAGATGCAGCAAATTTACCTGTTTCAAGAACGGGGGCCGCCATTCGAAAGCAGGCACCGGTAGTTGTCAGTAACTTATTAGCTATCATGAATGGGAAATCGATGACTGCCTCTTATAGCGGCTATTCCTCCTGCCCCATCATTACAGGGTATGACAAACTCGTCTTGGCAGAGTTTGATTATGATAATAAACCGATGGAAACCTTCCCTTTTGATCAATCAAAAGAACGCTGGTCCATGTACCAAATGAAGAAATACCTACTTCCCTATTTATACTGGAATCAGATTCTTCCAGGAAAGATGTAAGAAAAAAGGCCGCTAAACGTAGCGGCCTTTCCTTAATATTTCAAGTAAGCCCAACCGGCCTCTTGTTTAAGAACGACCTCGGCCACACCAGAAGGAACGGTTCCTGCCTGAGGCAAAATAGTAGCCCGATCGATTTTCCGTTCACGAATGGTATTTTCACAGGCTTTAAACAAGACTCCTGAAGCTGCTAATTCAGCGATCTTAGCTTTTTGTGTGGATTTACCATCCACTAAAATGCTTATTCCTGAACCATGAGCGACTAATTCAATTTGAGTAGAAGAGCCTAAAGCAGTTTGAAGATTGGAGATGTTTTTTAATGCACCATGCCATACTAAGGTGTCCGAAGTATTTAATTGGATGACTACTTTGTGTGTTTGTGCGTTTGCTGCGAAGGAAAGAAATGCCACAATAAGGGCTAATAGTATTGATTTTTTCATAGAAATATTTTTTCTAAACTTACTTATTTTATAGAATGAAAGCAATGTGGAATGAACGATATCAACAAGATATCTACCAATATGGAATCAATCCAAATGATTTTATGGCAGAACAAATACCCCAGTTACCCATAGGTCGTATTTTATTCCCAGGCGCTGGCGAGGGCCGGGATGCTGTTTTTGCGGCTAAATTAGGTTTTGAGGTTCATGCTTTTGACCTTAGTGAACAAGGTCAAGCAAAAGCCCTAAAACTAGCCTCACAGGAAAAGACACGCATCCATTTCAAAGTCGCTGACGCCACCCTAGTCAAATTCCCTTTAGCTTCTTTTGACATCATAGCCCTGACCTATTTCCATTTACCTGTCGAAATAAGAGTAGTCTTTTATGCCAATTGTGTCTCCTGGCTAAAACCTGGTGGAAAAATTCTTTTAGAAGGATTTTCAAAAAAACAGCTAGGATTAAGCTCAGGCGGGCCTAAAAATAGCGATTGGTTATTTTCTGCCAAAGAATTGGAAATCGAATTCCCCGGTTTAACAATCCTATTAAATGAAGAAAAGCAGCGCATTCTTGAAGAAGGTCCACTACATCAAGGTTTGGCAGAAGTAGTACAATTCATTGCTCAAAAATAGATCAGAGACATTTGTCACGATTCAGCCCATTTTGCACGACTATATTTGCGTACATAAACACAAAATAAGATGTTAACATTATTGAAGAATTTATTGGGCATTGGCCCTAAAGTGGACCTGAACGAACTAATGGCTTCTGGTGCTTTAGTGGTGGACGTACGCACACCAGCGGAATACAAAGATGGACATGTAAAAGGATCCATCAACTTACCTTTGCAAACATTAAGTAACAATTTGAACAAATTAAAGAAAGATCAGGTTATCATCACATGCTGCCGTTCTGGAAGCCGCAGCGGAATGGCTAAACGCCTGTTAAAAGCAAATGGATTCGAGCAGGTGCACAATGGTGGGGCTTGGACGTCTCTTAAAGCATAAAGCACAAAGAATAGATTAAAGATAAGAGAGTATAGAGTAGAGAGTAGAGAGTAGAGAGTAGAGAGTAGAGAGTAGAGAGTAGAGAGTAGAGAGTAGA
>JAIXWQ010000004.1 GCA_027491195.1 Cytophagaceae bacterium
ACCTTAGAAGTGGGGTCAAAAGCCATAAAATGGTCAATTAACGCATCAGAAATTTGATCAGCTACTTTATCTGGGTGTCCTTCAGAAACCGACTCAGAGGTGAATAGATATGCCATGGGCGAATATTATTTGTTTTTGAGATTAAAATCTGGGCAAAAATACGATTATTCCTAGGAACCCACAAGCCTCTAGCTTTTAATTTTTGACCGGTAAATAGTTTTTAGGGCTGCTCTAACAAAGGGGAAAGTGGGTACCGACCACATCAGGCGAAGGTCCTCTTTCCAGCTCGTTTCTTCCTGTAAAAACTTTAGCAGGAGAGCGGGCTTATTGTTGTAAAATAGGCTCTCAAAGACTTTGGAGCCGGCAATCTTTTGATCAATTAATACTTGAAGGAAGACTTCGTCTAACCAGATTTTCCAGGGTTTGAAAGGAATCACCAGCTGAGCGGAGGGTCCTTTTTCTAGAGTGGCGACAAGGTCACGACAGAATTTTTGGGTGCGGTAAAAACTATAGCCGGTTGTGGATTTTACGAAGCCACCACTCGTGCCAATTTTTAGGTGTTTTTGGTATAAATTCTCCGAAAGATTTGGATTATTGCGCATCGGAATAATACCGCTTTCCTCCTCTTTTATTAGGTAATCGTCCTCTGTTAGGCCATAATAGGCAAACAAGTAAGATTTAATTTTATCTCGGTAAAACTCAGGCTCCCGGAGAGTTCCAGAGAAAAAGGTGTATTCAAATAAGGCCTTTCTAGGAGTCGTCGGTAATACATACATGAATTCGCACTCATTCCCAAAGGCTACCCTGAAGTCGAATAAGTGGGCTGAGTCTGTTTGGAAATTATTGAAATTACATTCCACTTCCCAGCCTAAGAAATGTTGCTTGAGGTGTTTGGGATTCTGTAGCTCACAGGGGAATGTACTGAAGCTATCAATAATTTTCTTGGTGGCATAAAAGCTGCCTTCGGAAGTCAGGAGGGTGCTTCCTTCTCCTTGAAAACCGATGGATTGAATTTCGGCTTTTAGGTAATGTATCGATGGGTGTTTGCTTAGTTCCGATTCGATGTGTGAAAACCAATCCGCCGCGTTTATTTTCCGATAGGAATAGGGGACTATCGAAAGTTGTAAGGAAGATGGTCTGGCACTGTGGAAATAGAGTGAATCCCAGGATTTTTCAGCTAAAATGTCGAATTCAGAAGCTTCATCCGACCAATAGCAAAAGGTCTGTTCGCGTCGAATGCCGCGATCGACGATTAAGATGCGCTGGTTGGATAAGCTACTTTGGCTTAAATAATACGCAAAAGACAAACCGGCCATTCCCCCACCCGCCAGGATGAAATCGTATTCTCGATAGGCTGGGCCGGGTAATTGCATAAACTAGATGTGCTTTTCCGCGTGGTAACTCGAACGAACTAGGGCTCCTGACTCCACATAGGCAAGTCCGCGTTTCAGACCTTCCTCTTTGTACATCGCAAACGTGTCAGGATGAATCCATTCAATCACTTCGTGGTGCATTTTAGTGGGTTGTAAGTATTGTCCCAAAGTCAACACATCTAAGCCGTGCTCCACTAGGTCATCCATTGCTTTGAAAACTTCTTCTTGTGTCTCGCCTAATCCAAGCATGATACCCGATTTATTGCGTTTCCCAAATTCTTTCGTACGCTTAATTTGCTCTAAACTGCGGGCATATTTCGCTTGTGGACGTACATAGCGGTATAAACGCTCCACCGTTTCCATGTTGTGAGATACCACTTCTTGGCCTCCTTCGATCATGCGAATCAAGGCATCCCAGTTCGCTTTCACGTCAGGAATCAAGGTTTCAATGGTCGTTAAAGGGGTTGTTTCTTTCACAGCGCGTACCGTTTGGTACCAAATTTCTGCGCCTTTATCTTTCAATTCGTCGCGGTTCACGGAAGTGATCACGGCGTGTTTTACGTTCATTAATTTGATGGCATCTGCAACCCGGCGCGGTTCGTCTTCGTCGTACTCGTTTGGACGTCCAGTGGCCACCGCACAAAAAGTGCAAGAACGGGTGCAGACATTGCCTAAAATCATGAATGTTGCTGTTCCCTCGCCCCAGCACTCGCCCATGTTAGGGCAATTTCCAGACTGGCAAATCGTGTGTAATTTGTATTCATCCACGATTTTGCGAACGTTGGTATATTTTTCCCCGATGGGTAATTTAACGCGTAACCAATCGGGTTTGCGGGAATTTGCAGCGGGATTTACTTGAGGTAATTCAATCATAATTTTTCTATTTACTTTTTCCAAAGAAAAAGGTCACATAACCTGTCGTATAAACAGACCTAGGCGTGGTTTGGTTTAAAATCTCTACTGGTTGACTAAAATAGTCGATGATAAATCCCGTTTCAAGGGCTAAGTAATTCTGTTTTAAGGTCTCAAATTTAAACTCCAAAGCCGTTTTAAGGTGCCAGCCTGGAACCATTTTTGCCTCTGAAAAGCCTGAAAAAAAGCTGCCCTCGCCACTAATAACGGATTTAGAATAGGTATTATCTAGGGCATTCGCCATAGGTACACTGGTCTGAATCGATTTTCCTGCCGCATCCGTGTAAATGATATCTACGAAATAAGGTTTTTGTATTCCTAGCGTCGGCCCCGTCGCTAATCGACCATTCAGGCTCGTTCCACCATCACTTGATTGTTTTAATAGCGCCCATTGGCGACCATATTCAGGTCGTAAATTGAGTAGGTAATTTAATTTTCCTTCCACATAGGTCTTGCCATTATAGGAGAAAGGGGAGTCAAATTCACGGTAATCTTTTGTGTTTGTGAAATCTATATTGATGAAAGATCTGTTTTTGAATGTCTTGATGAAACTAAATCCACCCAAAAGCCCTGAATTGGTGTTCGTATTCACTCCGATTCCCCAAGAAGAAGCGCTAGCGTTGATCTCTTTTTTCTGGGGTGCTGCTGATTTTCTTTGGCCCATCATACAAAATGGAACCACCAAAATCATCCACAAGAAAAAAAATCTAGGCATGTAAATAAGGTTTGATTTCTTCAACGGAAATATCCCAATGGGTAGCGGAGTAGGGGCAAGCACCTTTATCAATAACCAATACTTGAGGGGACTGATGCTCCACGTTAAATTGTTCCGCAATCTGTCCTGAAATAGGTCTATATGCGATTAAATCCAAATAATAGGCTGGTGTATTCTCCGCATCCCAAGCTCTCTCAAAGCGATTTAGTGCGGTAGAAGAAATGGAGCAACGCGTGCTATGTTTAAAAATAACGACGGGTTTTTGCTGTGAAATTTCAACAATTTCTGTTAGTTGATTTTCGTCGGTCAAGGGTATCCAATTCATATTCCTCTGCCTTTTTCGTAATTTTAACAATTCAACATCAAATTTAGTAAAAAATGAGGGTTTGCCTCTATTCTTTTGTCTTGTTTTTATATCGTGGACTTATTCGATTTGCAGCGCTGTTTCAGAGCAAAGCGAAGTTGATGAATGAGGGCCAAATAAAGGTGTGGGATGGATTAGAGAAGCAATTCAACTCGAATGCTAGACCGGTAGCTTGGTTTCATACAGCCTCTATGGGTGAGTTTGAACAGGGAAGACCCATCATAGAAGCTTATAAAAAGGAAAATCCAACACATTTTATCTTAGTTACCTTTTTCTCTCCATCTGGCTACGAGGTTCGTAAAAACTATGCCGGGGCTGATTTTGTGAGTTATTTGCCTTTGGATGGCTATTATAATAGCTCGCGTTTTTTAGACTTGGTGAAGCCCGCTCTAGCGGTATTTGTGAAGTATGAATTTTGGCATTATTACCTGACAGGTCTACAAAAGCGATCGATTCCTACTGTATTGGTTTCCGCGATTTTTAGGCCTAATCAAGTCTTTTTTACCTGGTATGGAGGCTTTTATCGCCGATTGTTGGATTGCTTCACACATTTATTTGTGCAAGATCAAGCTTCTGCAGACCTACTTCAGCGTTCAAATGTGACGGTTGCTGGAGATACGCGTTTTGATCGAGTTTTAGACAATTTGAAAAATCCGATTTCGTGGGACCTGCTTACGGATTTTGTCAATAATTCCGAGTTTATGGTGGTCGGTTCGGCCTGGCAGGCAGATATGGATGTGTTGATTCCGATTATTAATTCGAAGAAATATCCCTTCAAATGGGTGATTGCACCACATGAAATCCATGCGGAGGAATTGAAATCCTGGGAAGATAAAATAGATTTGACGGTTTCTTATTCCAAAGGTCCTGTGCGAGAAAACGCGGATGTTCTTTTCGTGAATGAGGTAGGTCGTTTAGCTAATTTATACCGAGGAGCCTCGTTTGCTTACATTGGAGGGGCTTTTGGAGATGGTTTGCACAATACATTAGAGGCGGCGGTGTTCGGTCCGACGGTGTTTTTTGGCAATAAAAACTACCAAAAATTTAAAGAGGCAAGAGATCTAATCGAACTAGGGCTTGCCTTTCCAATAGGCAACTCAGCGGAATTAGATCAAGCTATGCGTGTTATTTATGAGGATGATCAAAACTTTGTGAATAAGCAGGTGCAATCGCGCACTTTTGTGCAATTGCAAGCGGGTGCGACGGAAAGAATCATGGAATTTGTGCGTAATTTAGGGATCGATGGAAGGAAATAAGGGTTTAATCATGCGTTCAACTGGTTCTTGGTACGAAATTCGTTCCGAATCAGGTAAGGTATTCAAAGGACGTTTGAAGGGGAAATTCAAATTGAAAGGCCCCAAAACCTCCAATCCACTGACCGTAGGTGATCGCGTGATCTATGCCATGGAGGATGAAGCGAACGAAACTGTGGTCATCGAAGAGATCATCCCTCGCACGAATTACATCATCCGAAAGTCAGTACACAAGACTGGTCAAGGTCAATTAATGGCCGCAAACGTCGATCAAGCCATTTTCGTGATGACTTTGAAGTCTCCTAAAACTTCGCTAGGTTTCTTAGATCGCTTTTTAGTAACGGCCGAGGCATTTCGAATTCCTGTCACCATCGTGTTTAATAAGATGGATTTATTGAATGAGGAGGAAGAGGATCAAATATTTGAATATGCCGCTCTCTATCAAGAATTAGGCTATGGGATCTTGTTTACTTCCATTCCTCGAAGCCAAGGGGTAGATGAATTTAGGGCTATGTTTGCCGGGAAAGTCTCCCTTTTAGCAGGACATTCGGGCGTTGGGAAATCCAGTTTGTTAAATTTGGTTTCTCCGCATTTGAATATTAGAGTCAAAGAGATTTCAGATTTTGCCCAAAAAGGCGTGCACACCACGACCTATTCCACCATGTGGGAGCTGGGTCCTGACACCTATTTGATCGATAGCCCCGGCATCAACGAATTAGGGGTGATGGAAATCGAGAAAGAAGAATTATCCCATTATTTTCCTGAAATGCGCGCATTAATAGGGGAGTGTAAATTCAATAATTGCTTGCATATTTCTGAGCCCTCTTGTGCGGTTCTGAAGGCTTTTGAGGCAGGAGATATTGCGCATAGTCGCTATTTGAGTTATTTGAGTATCTTTGAAAACAACGACAACCGTCGCTAAACCTATGAAACAAGATTATCTGTGGGGCATCGATTTAGGTGGAACTAAGATCGAATGCGCCGTACTTTCTGCCCAGGATTTAACGCAAGTTATTGCAAGAGAACGTATTGACACGGAGGCCTCAAAAGGTTATGAACACATTATTTCTCAAGTGGCTCGTCTCGTTTCACGTGTTTCAGATCAAATAGGTGTTACTCCCACTCGTATTGGCTTCGCCACGCCAGGGGTCTTGAATCCAGCCACCCAAACCATGAAAAACTGCAACACGACTTCCATGAATGGTCGTCCGATGGCAGCAGATTTAGCCAAAGCTTTAGGCGTCGAAGTTCGGTTAGCGAACGATGCGAATTGCTTTGCTTTAGCGGAAACCTTGATGGGTGCGGTTCAGGAGGTTAATCCGAATGCGGAAGTTGTATTTGGTATTATTATGGGCACCGGTGTGGGTGGCGGTTTAGTCGTGCACGGTCAAGTGATTAATGGATTGCACGGAATTGGAGGTGAGTGGGGCCATAATATTTTGGTAGAAGGTGGAAAACCCTGTTATTGCGGCAAATCAGGCTGCGTGGAACACGTTATCTCTGGTCCCGCTTTAGAGGAATATTATGAATCAGTTTCAGGCCAAAAACTGCGCATGCCACAAATCCTTCAAGGTCATTTAGCAGGAACAGATGCTGCCGCAACGGCAACCATCGAGCGCATGTTAGAGAATTTTGGTCGCGCCGTATCCACTTTAATCAATGTCTTAGACCCTCAAGTCATCGTCATCGGTGGTGGCGTAGGCAATATTGATTTACTCTATACGGAGGGAATCGAACGAATCAAGAAATACATTTTCAATTCAGGTGAGGTGCTGACACCGATCGTGAAGCCTAAGCTGGGGGACTCGGCAGGGGTTTTTGGTGCCGCGCTGCTTTATAAGTCTGAGGCTATTTAGTTTGGGGATTTTCAAATTGGTCTACGCCATAATTTCTAAAATCCCCAAACTAAAACAGCCCTCAGCTTAAAATTTGCTCTCTTTGAGGAGTAAGCTCTCATTAGAGTTTAGCAGAATATAATAGAATTTGACCATTCGAAATTTATGACGTAGGCCAAATTTGAATGGTCAAATTCTATTATATTCCTTATACTTTTAAGAAGAGCTTCTTCTTCCAGAACACCCAACACACACTCCAGCACACTAATACAAAAGTGATTGCATACGCCAAAGAACCATTGTATTTTCCGAAAATGGGCTCAAATATGTGCCAATAAAGCCATTGATTGGCGGATTGATCTTGAATTTGGTAATTGCCTAATTGGATGGCAATGATTTCTGAAATACCATAAGCTAGAATGGAATTGGTACCTAAAACCAAGAAGAAGGTATTGCCGAAGTGACGTTCTTTGGCCTCTATCCACCAATTTAATAAACCGATTAAAATAAAGTCAATTCCTGCACAAAGTAGGACGAATGAGCTGGTCCACAGCTTTTTATTTACCGGAAAAGCTTGGTCCCAAATCAGCGCAATACCGATTAAAGCTGCTCCCCAACCAAGAAGGCCGATTAGGGCGGATTTGTTTTCTTTGGCCTGATTCTCTAAATACAAACTAACCTGGTAGCCGAATAAACAAGTTGATATAGCAGGCAAGGTGCTCAGAAGACCCTCTGGATCAAAAGCAATAGGCACACCGTTCACGACATCGCCATGGTATAAATGCGACTCTCCAAATAGCAATAGGTCTAATTTGCGAACTGCATTCGTACTGATATCCATCCAGGATCCGGCATCACCGAAGGCATAGAGAATTCCCCAAAACGACAACAAAATACCCGCGTTGATCCAAGTAAGCCATTTAGCAGGAGTCTGCAAGGTAATGAAAGCGACGGCACAATAGGATAGGGCAATGCGAGGTAAAACGTTCAAAAAACGTAATTTTTCGAAGGAGAAATCAGTGAAAGGAAAGTAAAAAACGAAGTAATTGATCAGAAATAAATACAGGGTACGCTTCAAGATCTTATTACGCACGGCTGGGGTTAATTCGTAATTAAACGCTTTGAAAGAGAAGCGCATTGCGACTCCTACCATGAATAAAAAACTAGGGAAAACGAGGTCCGTAGGGGTGAAACCATTCCAATCTGCGTGTAATAATGGGGCGTATGTAAAGTCTCCATTTCCATTATTATTCACTAAAATCATACCTGCTAATGTTATTCCACGTAGAATGTCGAGTGATAAAAAGCGTGTTTTCATAGTATGAGTACAGGTATGGTTTGAACAGTTGATTCTGCGGTAAATCTAAAATAATATTTCCCAGAAACGAAGGGTCCGAGGTAAATACTTGATTCTGATTCATCTAGTTGAAAGGAATGCACGATTTCTCCGGCACTATTTATCATGTTAACCGCTGCTTTTTCAAAGGGCATTTTTATGTG
This sequence comes from Cytophagaceae bacterium, assembly GCA_027491195.1. GTDB lineage: Bacteria > Bacteroidota > Bacteroidia > Cytophagales > Spirosomataceae > Aquirufa > Aquirufa novilacunae. The sequence goes on from JAIXWQ010000004.1 coordinate 7,953, forward strand.
AAGTGGACTTCCTGGGCTTACCGGGTTGGGAAAAACGCTTATGTTAGATGAAGAAGGTTCATTCCCTAAAATTAGTTCTATAAGCTCGCTCGATTTGTCATAATTGGGTATGCCAAAGCCTCGGAGCATATCTGACGCTTTGAATTGACTTCCTGATTTTAGGATTGCCTGTCTAATTTGTTGTGCCTTATGTCTCGGAAAGGTTTGGACAAGTCCTGCAGCTAAACCAGCAATTAAAGGGGCAGAAAAGGAGGTTCCATTGGATGTCCCTACCGTTCCATCAATGAAACCGACTGAAGTGGATGATCCCATGGCGACCACATCGGGTTTCACACGTCCATCAAAACTAGGTCCAGTGGAGCTGAAAGTGGATAAAGTTCCTAGCGCATTCACGGAACCCACCGTTAAAATGGAATCTGAATCAGCCGGTGCTGTGATGAATTTCCAGCTATTGGCTCCTTCATTTCCTGCGCTGATGGTACAAATAATGCCTTTGCTGGCTGCCCATGCAGCGGCTTTTGAAACGAGTGTGGCTTTTCCGTTCAAGTCGGAATAAGCGTGGTTATGTTGTGGATTGTCAAAAGTTGAATAGCCTAAAGAGGAGGAAAGTATATCTGTTCCCAAACTATCTGCCCATTCTGCCCCACGCAACCAATTTGCTTCTTCCACGATTAATTCATGGTAGCTTTCCTCGGTTTGGGCAAGGGCAAAAGAGGCCTTGAAAGCAGTCCCAATGAGTTTGCCTGATTCGTAACCTGCGATAGTGGAAAGTACATTTGTGCCATGACCTCCTGCGTTATAGACGGAGGACAGGGAGGGGTCGGTGCTTAGGGTGGCGATGACGCGTTTGTCAGTAAACAGGTTTTGTAGGTAGGGGACGGTATTCGCATTTTTATACCCATCATCTAACAGTGTGATGAGTGTGCCTGCACCTGTGACTCCTTTAGCGTGCATTTGATCGATGCCTAATTGGGTGATTTGGGTGATTGAATTTCCGTAATCAGGACTCGCGTTTGTCGATAAGGTGCCTGATTGAATCTGATTTGCTTGGCTGGAATCTGCTGGGAAATTCCAGTAAAGTCCTTTGACTGAGTTTAAGGCCAAAGTTTTCTTGATTTCACTAGGTTTTTGGGCAATTAGTGCTCCATTGATCCATTTGAGCGGGAATAGGATGCGTGCCCCGGTAGCTCTCACTTGGTTTAAATAAGTTTCGCTGACAGGAAGGTCTTGTTGTGTGATGGCAACGACGTTTTTAGTTCGTCTTTCTAGACTTTTGGAACTTAAAAAAGCCTCTGGTTTGTTTAGACTATACGTATTTGAGGCCTTGTCTTTAAACAAGATTAGGTAGCGGTAGGTTTGAGCATGTAGGCTAGAGCATAGGCTAAATATCAAGAAAATGGTAAACCGCTGAAACATAAAGCAAATTAAGAATTTTAAACTAAATTTGGTTGATGAAAAAGATGGCCCAGTCCTTCATGTCCTTTTTTCTTGCTGCCTGGATATTATTCGGTAGCCTAGGTATCTCTTGGACGGAGGCAACTTGTGTTTACACAGGGGCAAAGAAATTCACGGTTTCAAAGGCAGAATCTTGTTGTAATCCTACTTCTCAGGCGCAGCTTTCAAGAGCTAAATGTTGTTTTTTAGGCAAATACCAAGTCAAGTTCAACTTCGATTTAACAAAGGGAAATACGGCTCTTCAGTGGGTATTTACACCTGCCTCAACTGCCGTTTCTTATCAATCGGTCAAAATAGTTTATCAGGAACTTGATAATTTTAATTTATTTCAAGCAAATGCTCCTCCGCTTACACGGCAAGTTAGGTTAGCACAATTACAGACGTATTTGATTTGATGATGTAGCAAAGCTATTTCCATCATTTAAATCATTCATACGATGTATAAATTACTTATTCTACTTAGTTATTCGACGCTTTTGCAGGCTCAACAGGTCATGCGAAAAGACAGTATTGAGCGAGATACTGAATTAAAAGAATTTCGGGTTATTGCAAATCCAGGTCAGAAAGACGATAATGCCATTCTAGCCACCGAGGTTATGACCATCAAAACCTTAGGTAAAGCGGCTTGCTGCAATTTGTCTGAGAGTTTCGAAACCAACGCTTCCGTTTCTGTGAGTTATGCCGATGCAGTGACGGGTTCTAAGCAAATTCAATTACTGGGTTTAGCTGGTACATATGTCCAAACAAACGTCGAAAATGTTCCTTCGATTCGAGGTTTGAAATCCACTTTTGGCCTTAATTATTTACCAGGTACTTGGATAAAATCGATTGATTTAGCGAAGGGGACCATCTCTGTCGTCAATGGCTACGAATCGATGACGGGTGCCATTAATGTGGAGCTTGCGAAACCTGATACTTCGGAAGTCTATTATTTAAATACCTATACGAACTCCCAGGGGCGATTTGAGATGAATCAACAAGGTGCTCATCGATTTAATTCCCGCTTATCTACGGGTGTTTTTGCACATTATTCCCAGCAGGCCGGGCGTTTAGATGTGAATAAAGATGGCTTCCTTGATCTGCCTTTGTTTCAGTTAGCAAACGTGTTAAATCGCTGGAAGTATGCCACCGATCGCTGGATGATTCAGTGGGGGGCAAACTACCTTTTAGAGGATCGTTTAGGAGGCCAAAATGCCATTCAAAAATACTCAGATCCTTTTCAACTCTATGGCTTTGGGAGCAAAACAGAACGGCTAGAGACATTTGCCAAAATCGCCCGTTTGTATCCAGAAAAGCCATACCAGGGTCTTGCCCTAATTTTAAGCACGGCAAATCATGCGAACGACTCCTATTTTTCAATCAAAAAATACCAAGGTCGAGAGCAGAGCATTTATGGAAATTTGATTTTTCAATCGATCATTGACAATACGAATCATACCGTTAAGACGGGGGCGAGTTTTCTGCTCGATTCTTATCAGGAATCGTATATTGATTCTGCCTATGCTCGAACGGAGATCGTGCCGGGAATTTATGGGGAATATACGTGGACAATTCCGAATAAGTTGACTTTGGTTGTAGGCCAAAGAGTCGACTTTCACAACCAACTAGGCACTCAATGGGTTCCCCGTCTACACTTGAAATGGGATGTGGCGACCGATTGGATTCTTCGTTTATCCGTCGGTAAGGGGTGGAGACGGGTGAATCCTTTGGCAGAAAATATGGGCTTTTTAGTGAACAATCGTTCTTTACGTGTGCTGGGTAGCCTAAATCCATTGGAGTCCTCTTGGAATTATGGGATGACTTTGACGAAAAACATGACGATTGGATCGCGCAAGGCGAATCTAGTTTTGGATTTCTTCCAAACCGATTTTATTCACCAATGGATAGTGGATATGGAGGCTGGTTCTACCTTACGAATGTACTCTTCCCCCGGCAAATCTTTTTCAACAAGTATCCAAGGGGAGTTTAATTACAGCCCATTCAAACGATTTGAAATGAAGGTCGCCTACCGATACCAAGATGTTCAGGCTGATTATTTACGCATAGACGGCGGCTTGATAAGGTTATCTAAGCCTTACCTCAATAAGGATCGTATATTAGTTAACCTAGCCTATGCAACTCCTTATGAGATTTGGAAGTACGATGTCACTTGGCAATGGAATGGATCCAGAAGAATTCCAGATCATAAATTAGCTCATTTACACACTGGTGCCATTCAAGAGGTGACTGCACCTCCATTTTCGACTGTCTACGGTCAAGTAACTCGCCAATTTAAAAAGTGTGAATTGTATGTGGGAGTGGAAAATCTTTTTAATTTTACTCAAAAGAACCCCATTTTTGTAGCCAAAGATCCGTTTGCAGCGGGTTTCGACGCTTCAATGGTTTGGGGGCCGATTACCGGCACCATGGTTTATTCAGGAATCCGTTTTAAAATCAATTAATATGAAAAAGTACATCTTAGTATCGACCCTAGTTTTAGGAATGTTCGGGGCATTCGCGTCCACTCAGGCAGATCAAAAGGCTGCTAAAGTAAGTAAGAAAGAAGAATATGCGTGTCCAATGAAATGCGAGGGCAAAAAGACCTATTCGAAGAAAGGTAAGTGTCCAGCATGTACGATGGATCTCAAAGTAGTTAAAAAATAAATTCATGAAAAAGATCTTATTTTTATTGATGATGCCTCTTCTAGCGCTTGCAGGCCCTAAAGAGACCGTGAAAATCAAAACCTCTGCCATTTGCGAAATGTGCAAGGAGCGTATCGAAAAGAACTTAGCCTTAACGAAAGGTGTGGCTAAATCCGATTTAAACCTAGATGATAAAGTAATTACGGTAGAATACGATGCAGCGAAGATCGATGTAGCAGGAATTCGCAAAGCCATCTCTGAAACGGGATACGATGCAGATGATGTGAAGGCGATTGCAAAAGACTATGCGAAGTTGCCGAATTGCTGTAAGAAGAAAGATTAGTCTGAATTATAATTTAAAGCACAAAGAATAAAGCATAAAGAATAAAGTAGTAATCCCCTGCGGGGATGGATTCGTGAATAATTTATTTCGATTTTATTAAACAGTTCACATACTAATCGCCGAAGGCGATACCATCTTTGTACTTTATTCTTTGTGCTTTATGCTTTAAAACTGTTAAAACACCATTAGCTTTTCATACTCAACGCAATCCTTTTCCTTACCTCATCCACCTCCGTCACCCGAACCTGCACTTTCTGTGCCACCTTTACTACTTCGTTCGGGTCTCTTACAAACTTATCAGCTAATTGACTGACGTGTACTAATCCATCTTGGTGAACACCGATATCTACGAAAGCGCCAAAATTCGTAATATTCGTCACAATTCCTGGAAGAATCATTCCCACGCGTAAGTCCTTTATTTCGTTAACTCCCTCCGTGAATTCAAAAGCTTCGAATTGCTCGCGAGGATCACGTCCTGGTTTCGCTAATTCTTCCATGATATCGGTTAAAGTCGGAATTCCCACTTCTGCATTTACGTATTGACTTAAGCGGATTTGCTTGCGCAAGGATTCGTTAGATAGGAGGTCGGCTACTTTGCAATTCAAGTCTTTGGCCATCTTTTCCACGATTTCGTAGCGTTCGGGGTGAACTGCGCTGGCATCTAACGGGTTTTTCGCATTGCGAATACGCAAGAAGGCTGCCGCTTGTTCGAAGGCCTTTTCGCCTAATCGAGTGACTTTTTTCAAATCAGAACGCTTGACGAAGGGGCCATTCTTGGTGCGGTAGTCGATGATGTTTTGGGCAAGTTGTGGACCTAGGCCAGAAACATAAGAAAGAATCTGTTTGGAGGCTGTGTTCAATTCAACCCCTACTGAGTTTACGCAAGAGATGACGGTGTCATCGAGGGAGGCTTGCAGTTTCTTTTGGTCTACATCATGCTGGTATTGTCCCACACCTATGGATTTCGGGTCGATCTTCACGAGTTCCGCCAAAGGATCCATCAAGCGGCGCCCAATCGATACAGCCCCGCGAACGGTCACATCTTTATCCGGAAACTCCTCGCGTGCCGCCTCAGAGGCAGAATAGATGGAGGCTCCGCTTTCGTTGACCATGATAATCGTGATACCTTCGAGTTTCAAGGTGCGTACAAAAGATTCCGTTTCACGTCCCGCTGTGCCGTTTCCGATGGCGATAGCTTGCACTTTGTATTTCTTCACCCAATCTTGGATGGTGTGACCTGCCTCAGCGGCTTGACCCGGTCCGATGTGCGGATAAACCGCTGTATTGGCTAAAAGGGTACCTTGTTCATCTAAGCAAACGACTTTGCAGCCGGTTCTGAATCCAGGGTCGAGGGCTAAGACGCGTTTTTGGCCTAAAGGGGCCGCTAATAACAGTTGTCTGATATTCTCTGCGAATACGCGAATGGCTTCTTCGTCTGCGCGTTTCTTTGCTTCTGCCCGCATCTCCGTTTCCATAGCTGGCATCAGTAAGCGCTTGTAGCCATCTTGGATGGCCATTCCCACTTGTCTCGCAGAGGCATTGTTTCCTGTGATGAAACGACGTTCTAATTTGTTCAGTACCTCCTCGTCTGGACCCGTTAGATTCAGATTCAAAATTCCCTCGTTTTCACCTCTAAATAGGGCTAAAATACGGTGGGAGGGTGCCTGAGCTAACGATTCAGACCAGTCAAAGTAATCTTTGTATTTAATGCCTGCCTCTTGTTTTCCTTTCGCAACGCTCGATTTTACCGTCGTTTTGCGCGTGAACAAGTTTCTCGCTTCCTCTCTCGCCTCTGCCGTCTCCATCATTTCTTCCGCGAGGATATCTCTAGCACCCGCTAAGGCCTCTTCTACGTCTTCTAGGTATTCTGCCGCTAAGACCTCTGGGTCTGCTAATCGCTGTAGTCTTAATTGATTAGCGAGCTCTTGTAAGCCTTTCTCGCGGGCCGCCATCGCGCGTGTTTTGCGTTTAGGTTTGTAGGGAAGGTAGATGTCTTCTAATTTGGCCAAAGTCTCCGCCCCTCGAACCGCCTTCTCTAATTCAGGCGTTAGTTTCTCTAGCTCCTTAAGTGACTTCAAAATTGCTTCCCGACGCTTCTCTAATTCCACATACTGATCCCGCAAATCCCGAATCGCAGCCACCTGCACCTCATCTAAACTGCCCGTCGCCTCCTTGCGGTAACGGGAAATAAAGGGAATCGTGGCGCCTTCGTCTAATAGGGCGATGGTTTTCCGAACTTGATTTTCGGAAATTTGTAGAGTGGTGGCAATTTTAAGAATCATATAATTCAGTGGGCAGTGTTAAAGTTAAAGCATAGAGCACAAAGCACAAAGAATAAAGTAGGAATCCCCTGTGGGGATGGATTCGTGAACTATTTTGTTCGGATTTTTTAAATCAGTTCACATACTCATCGCCGAAGGCGATACCATCTTTGTACTTTATTCTTTGTGCTTTATGCTTTAATTTTCTGGGAAATCATTGCAAAAATACCCCGCGAACTTCCAGATTTCCTGGATTTCAGAGCCCAAGATCGGATAGGGATCGTAGGTCTTGTTCGTCGAGTTCAAGATTAAAACTTTGCGTTCTGCTAGGTGATTGATGACTTGTTTTAATACGACGCCATCCTCGCGGGTCACGACGATGCAAATCGTTCCGTCTTTAATGGAGGTCCAGTCTTCCACGTATTCGGCGAACACGAGAGAGCCGGGTTGTAAGGGTAACATGGATTCGCCTTTGATGGGGAAAACACGGTATTTTTTGTCCTTCGGTAGGAATGGAACCTGGAAGGTGGGTAATTCTTGGATGAAACCGATGTCGTCGTAAGAGGCGGTGTATCCTGCCAAAGCCTTCACGGGTACCATCTCGATATTCTCTTCGTTGTTCTGATCGACGGTCGTGGCTAAGATTCGTAGCTTAGGTTTGTTGGATAGTCCGGGGATTCTTGTAGATAAATCCTCCTTCAATAATTCATCTACCTCGACATTAAAAAACTCCGCTAGGGAGATCAAATCCGCATATTTAGGCTCCGCTCTACCGGACTCGTAGGAGCCCAAGGTCGGCTTCTTAATATTCAGTAATTCGGCCAGTTTTTCCTGCGATGTTTTCTCTGACATCTTGCTGCGTAAAAAACGTAAATTCTGACTAAAAAAAGTGCTCATCGGATTTGCTTATTAATATAAAATGAATAAAATTCGTATCTAAAATTTCTTCGTATACTTTTCGAAGTTACGAAAGGTATTCAAAATACCCAAATATCTACCAATTTTATGCAGGAGCGCGCGATTGTGCACATGGATTTAGACAGTTTCTTTGTCTCGGTGGAGCGACTCCGAGATACAAGACTCGTGGGTAAACCTGTCATCGTGGGTGGAGGATCGGATCGCGGTGTGGTGGCGGCGTGCAGTTATGAGACGCGGGCTTTTGGGGTGCGCTCTGCGATGCCCATGAAGATGGCGTTGAAGCTGTGTCCAGATGCGATCGTGTTACGCGGGGATTACGAGGCCTATGTGCAGCATTCGGAGATGGTGACCTCGCTGATTATGGAGCGGGCACCTCTGGTGGAGAAGGCCTCGATTGATGAGTTTTATTTAGATATGACGGGGATGGAGCGCTTTTTTGGCTCTTATGCCTTTGCCCAGGATCTGCGGAATCGGATTCAGAAGGATATTGGATTGACGGTTTCTTTTGGGCTTTCAGTGAATAAGACGGTGTCCAAAGTCGCGACGAATCACGTCAAACCCGCCGGCGAATACCAAGTGCCCGCCGGTCAAGAGAAAGCCTTTTTAGCACCCATGACGGTGAATAAAATACCGATGATCGGTGCGGTGACGGCCCAAACCCTACGCAACATGGGCATCGTCCACGTAGGAACGCTCAGTCAAATGCCACAAAAGGTGTTAGAGCGAACCTTCGGAAAGTCGGGGACGATGCTTTGGGAAAGAGCCAACGGCATCGACTTACGCCCCGTAGTTCCTTATTCAGAACAGAAATCGCTCTCGAAGGAGATTACCTTCGAGCAGGATAGTACGGATGTGGTTTTATTGCGACGGATTCTAGGTTCGTTGACCGAACAGCTGAGCTACGATCTGCGCAAACTGGGGCAATGTACGTCCTGTATTACGGTGAAGGTGCGTTACTCGAATTTTGACACCCATACCCGTCAAATTAGTATTCCCGCTTCCGCCAGTGATCACCGCCTGATTCCGGCGGTTTATGAATTGTTCGAGAAGCTCTATGACCGCAGGCTGTTGATTCGCCTGATAGGAGTTCGCTTCTCTAAGCTGTTGCAAGGGCAGGAGCAGCTGAATCTGTTTGACGACGGGGCGAAGCTGGTTCCACTCTACCAGGCGATGGATTCCCTGAAGAACCGTTACGGCGAGTTTTCCATTCTGCGTGCGAGTGGATTGATGGGGAGTGCCGAACGGAGAAATCGATTGAATGGTGGTACGCAGCAGGCTGTTGTGACCCCTGCTGGTGCGACACTCGCTGTTGCGTCGCACGCCGCGTTATCATCCAAAAACGAAGAATAGATGTATTTAAATTGCCATTCCTACTACAGCCTGCGCTATGGTACGCTTTCGCCTGAGCAATTAGTTCAGGAGGCGAAGGCGCGTGGGATTACGTGTTTGGCATTAACGGACATCCACCGGAGTTCGGGGGTATTCGATTTTGTGCAGGCTTGTGAGGCCGCGGGGATTAAGCCGGTGGTGGGGATGGAGTTCGAGGTGGGGTATGTGTGTTTAGCGAGGAATGAAGCTGGTTTTTTACAGATAAATGATTTTGCGACGAAGTATTTAGTGTCCAAAGAACCCTGGCCAGAGCGTCCTCCCATTTCGGACGATGTGTGGACGATTTATCCTTTAGCACTGCGGAAGAAGATTAAGACGCTAGCCGGACCTCGGGAACGTTGGGGGGTGCGGGCGAGTGACCGAAACCTGATTTGGAAAGAAAAAGACCTGCGTGATTTCGTCTGGTGCCAGCCCTTTACGTTTCTCGATCAGCGTGGTTTCTCGATGCATCGCTTATTGCGCGCGATTGATTTAAATACCTTGTTGAGTAAGCTGTCGAAGAAGGATCAGGCGCAGGAGGACGAGCGGCTCTATTCGCCAGCCGAATTGCAGGCTTGTTGTGCGGATCATCCGGAGCTGTTAGCCGAGGCGGATAAGATTTTAGCCGATTGTACCTTTTCTTTTGATTTTAAGCGCCCTAAGAATCGTTCCTTGTTTAGTTCTTCCAAAGAGGACGATTTAGCTCTCCTCACCAAGCTAGCCTACGAGGGTTTGCGTTACCGCTATCCGCGGGGAGATCGGGAGGCGAAGGCGCGGGTGGAAAAGGAGTTACGGATTATCAATGAGCTGAATTTTAATGCCTATTTCCTGATTACCTGGGACATCATTCGTTATGCGCGATCTAGAGGCTATTTTCACGTGGGGCGTGGCTCTGGCGCGAATTCCATCGTGGCCTATTGCATCGGGATTACGGACGTGGATCCGGTGGAATTAGACCTGTATTTTGAGCGCTTTATCAATGAGCACCGGACGAGTCCGCCGGATTTTGACATTGATTTTTCCTGGGATGAGCGGGATGACATCATCGATTATATCTTTAAGCGCTATGGTTCGAAGCATGTTTGCCTGTTAGCGACTTATGTGACGTTTCGGGATAAGTCGATTTACCGAGAGTTAGCGAAGGTTTTTGGCCTTCCCAAAGCCGAGATAGACGCCTGGCTTGATCCCGCCACCGCGATGCGCGAAGTGACTTCGGAGATTCAGGCGTTGATCGTGAAATACGGGCAGCTATTGCTCGACTTTCCTAATTACCTGAGCATCCACGCCGGGGGAATCTTGATTTCAGATGCGCCATTAAGTGCATATACGGCCTTAGAAGGCATGCCTAAAGGCTTTCCCATCTGCCAGTTCGACATGTACGTGGCGGAGGAGATCGGGTTTGCGAAGTTTGATATTTTGTCCCAAAGAGGCCTCGGGCACATCAAGGAGGCCGTCGACATCATCCGAGCGAACCGAGGCCAAGATGTCGATATTCACCGCGTGCAAGAATTCATGAAGGACGAGGGCGTGCGCAAACAGCTCATGCGCCACGAAACGATGGGCTGTTTCTACATCGAGTCCCCCGCGATGCGTTCTCTTTTAAAGAAGCTCCGCTGCCAGGATTACATCACCCTAGTCGCTGCTTCGTCCATTATTCGCCCCGGAGTGTCCTCTTCTGGGATGATGAAGGCCTACATCGAGCGTTTCCATGCCCCAGATTCCTACGAACCCGTGCATCCGCTGATGGGGGAGCTGATGAAGGAAACCTATGGCGTGATGGTCTACCAAGAAGATGTGATCAAAGTTGCGCATTATTTCGCCGGCTTAACCTTAGCGGAGGCCGACGTGCTTCGCCGCGGGATGTCAGGCAAATACCGCTCTAGAGCTGAATTTGATCGAATCAGAGAGGCTTTCTTTGCGAATTGTGCCGAGAAAGGCTATCCTGAAGCCGTTTCGCGAGAGGTGTGGAGGCAGATGGAAAGCTTTTCGGGCTATTCCTTTTCGAAGGCGCACTCCGCTTCTTTCGCCGTAGAAAGCTACCAAAGCCTCTATCTAAAGACCTATTACCCGCTCGAATTTATGGTGGCGGTGATCAATAATTTTGGGGGATTCTACCGAACCGAGTTTTATGTCCACGAGGCGCGCCGCTGTGGCGCACAAATAGAGGCGCCGGAGATTAATGAAAGCGAATACCTAACCCGAATCGAAGGCAAGCGGATTTACCTCGGTTGGGTGCATATCAAAGGACTAGAGAAACGTGTGATTCAAGAAATGTTAGAGGCGCGGAGGCAGTCCGGCCCTTTCCGCTCTTGGGAGGATTTTGCACACCGCGTGTCCATCGGGCTAGAGCAAGCGGTTCTATTAATCCGGATCGGAGCTTTTCGGAATTTAGGACATGAGAAGAAACCGCTGTTGTGGGAGGCACACGCGCGTTTTCAAGGCAAAGTATCCACGGTGGTGGCGATGGAAATGTTTGAGGACTTATCTCCTGAGATAGGGGTATTGCCCGCTTTAATTCACGACTCGGCGGAGGATGCCTTCGATGAGTGGGAAATACTAGGCTTCCCGCTCTGTTCGCCCTTTTTATTGCTGGAGGAATTACCAGAGACCTTATTGAATGCGGATTTAGTATTGCCCAAAGGCGATATCATCGGCTACCTCGTCACCCTCAAATCCACGCGAACGAAGCAGGGCGAACGTATGTATTTCGGCTATTTCGTGGACCTCCAAGGGGAGTTCTTCGATACGGTCCATTTCCCATCCGACTTAAAAAACTATTCTTTCCGTGGCAGTGGAATTTATTGGATGCAAGGGGTGTCGATGGATGACTTTGGCCATCGTACGCTACGGGTACAACAATTAAGGAAGTTAGCGTGGAGGGTGGATCCACGGTATGTTTAAAGCATAAAGAAAAAAGCACAAAGAATAATAGTCGTCAAAAAGTCGCCTCAAGCGGCTTAGTCGTCACTTCGTGACTTAGTCAAAAACTAACCTATTAACTAAGTCCGCAGGAGGACTAAACGACATAGTCGTGACTAAATCGCGAAGCGATGACTAAGACGAAGTCGATTGAGTCCACTGCCCACTGCCGCTTGCGGCCCGTAAACCTTTTTCCCTTAACTTGCGTTATGCTATAAATGAAAATCACATGAAAAAGATTCTAGGATTAGTATTAATGTTTATGAGCCTGCAGGCTTGTGGACAGCAGCCTAAACAAACGATAGCAACTACAGAAACAAAGACGATGGATAATTTGCCTAAGACTGAAGCCGAATGGAAGGCTAAATTAACAGAAGACGAGTATTATATTTTACGCCAAAAAGGCACAGAAAGACCCTACACAGGTAAATTCTTGATGCATAACGAAAAGGGAATGTATACCTGCAGAGGTTGCGGAGCCCCACTTTTTAGCTCAGACTCAAAGTTCGATTCACATTGCGGCTGGCCTAGTTTTGACAAGGAAGTCAAAGCCGGTGTCATCAAGGAAACTGTCGATAATACCCTTGGAATGCGCCGAATCGAGATTACCTGCGCTAAATGCGGAGGCCACTTAGGTCACGTGTTCGATGATGGTCCTACTGAAACAGGTTTGCGTTATTGCGTGAATTCGGTTTCGATTGGATTTGAAGCCGCGAAAAAGTAGAGCAGAGATAAGAGAGTATAGAGAGGAGATAGTGAATGGTAAATCTATACTCTCTACTCTCTAATCTTAATTTCCAAGGCAGTCAAAAGGTCGCCGCAAGCGGCTTAGTCGTCACTTCGTGACTTAGTCAAAAACTAATCTATTGACTAATTTCGGAGGACGACTAAACGACACAGTCGTGACTAAATCGCGAAGCGATGACTAAGACGAAGTCGACTAAGTTGCGAAGCAACGACTTATTGACTAAGTTGCGAAGCAACGACTTATTGACTAAGTTGCGTAGCAACGAATATCCCCCATGCACCCACTGATCAACTACTTCTTGACCCTTTCCCCCCTAAGCAAAAGCTCAGCGGAGGCCCTAGAAGCTATTTGCCATCCTACAAGTATTGCACGTAATCAACCTCTTCAGGCGATAGGCCAAACCTGTAAAACACTTTACTTCCTAAAAAAGGGAATGGCCAGAATTTATTACGAAAAAGATGGTTTGGATGTAACGGAGGGCTTTTATGGGGAATTTAACTTGATAGCACGTGCGGAGAGCTTATTTGCAGGTAAACCTAGTCAGAAGGGAATTCAGGTATTGGAGGATTCGGAGCTTTGGGCCATTGATACGACAAAATTAGCTTCACTATATGAGGAGCATCGGGACATTGAGCGGCTGTTCGCGCGCTTATTTGAAAGGGCCTACGTGGAAACGATTCAGCGGATAGAAAATTTGCAGTTTCATACGGCCGAGGAGCGTTACCATTTATTAGAGAAAGAGCAACCAGAGGTGTTAAAGCGCGCTCCATTAAAATACATTGCCTCCTATCTGGGGATCACCCAAGTAAGTTTAAGTCGCATTCGCGCGAAGAAATCCTAATTTAACATTTGTTAAGTAGTCCTAGTGGTCTAATTCTCAACTTTGTTGCCTAATAGCAATGATATGGAGGTCAAATTAGGTTTAAAAGAAAACTGGCAACAGTTTAGTTTATTAGTTTTAGTCAACGCATTCGTGGGAGGCATGGTCGGTTTAGAAAGATCGATACTGCCTCGTTTGGCTTCAGAGGAATTTCAAATGGCTTCACACACGGCGATTTTTTCGTTTATTGTTGTTTTTGGAATTGTCAAAGCCGTGACTAATTACTTCGCTGGTCATTTTGCGAATGCAGTGGGAAGGCGTCGATTATTGATTTATGGCTGGCTTTTTGCGATTCCCATTCCCTTTTTATTGATGTGGGCGCCGTCTTGGAATTGGATTATTGTGGCGAATATCTTACTTGGTATTAACCAAGGTCTCGCTTGGTCCAGTACAGTGACGATGAAAATTGATTTAGTGGGGGATAAGCAGCGTGGTCTAGCGATGGGGATTAACGAATTTGCAGGTTACTTATCAGTCGGTCTAGTTGCTTTGTTGACCGCTTGGATAGCGAATGCTTATGGCATTAGACCTTATCCTTTCTACATCGGTATTGTTTTTGTGATATTAGGCCTGGCTTTGAGTATTATTTGGGTCAAAGACACCCAGCTTTTTGTTCACAAAGCAGCAGCCGAAAGTTCCGTGCCTTTGTTGAAAAATCGATTTTGGGATACCAGTCTATGGCATAGAAACCTGGGATCTATCACACAGGCTGGATTAGTGAATAATTTGAATGATGGGATGATTTGGGGCTTGTTCCCCATACTCCTCGCCACGAAAGGATTTAGTTTAGCGGATATAGGGCTGATAACGGCGATTTATCCTTTGGTTTGGGGATTGGCTCAGTTGGGAACGGGGCGTTTGTCTGATTTTATATGCCAAAAAGATCTTCTTGTTATTGGCATGCTTCTGCAAGGTGTAGCTATTTTAGGCTTGCTTTGGGCTGAAGCCTTTTTCGTTTATGCGGCCTTATCTTTTGTGTTAGGATTGGGTACGGCTGTCGTTTATCCCACCTTTTTAGCCTCCATTGCGCAAAATACGCATCCCACTGACCGGGCGGCTAGTTTAGGGATCTTTCGTCTTTGGCGCGACTTAGGCTATGCTTTTGGGGCTATTTTGACAGGAATTCTAGCCGACTATTTTGAATTGAATGTCAGCATCATAGTGATTGGGTGCTTGACGGTAGTGTCGGCTGGGGTGGTGAAGGTGAGGATGACTTGTTAGTTCAAACTCGTTATTAAAATTGTGCTGCGCAATAATTCATTGACCAAGCCACGAAGTGGCGACCTATTGACTAAGTCCGAAGGACGACTAAGACGCAGTCGACTAAGTCCGAAGGACGACTAGGACGCAGTCGACTAAGTCCGAAGGACGACTAGGACGCAGTCGACTAAGTCCGAAGGACGACTAGCGAAGCGATTTATCAAGCTCTTCTTTCCCAATCAACCCCACACTCGACCAAGTCTTCACCCCGTTCTTGTACATTTCAAGGTAAGGGATTGATTCAATTTTCTTGGATTTGGCTAATTCTTGGTTTTCATCTACATCGATCTCGATGAGTTCGACTTTGCCATTCTGCGCTTTTACCCAATCCTTTAAAATCGGGCTCAATTGCTTGCAGGGGCCACACCAAGTGGCATTGTAGTCGATGATGACCATTGGCTTGCCTTTGATTTTTTCAGTGAAACTTGCCTCGGTTAAACCAACTGAGGCAGGTGTTTTTGATTCGCCTGTTGCGATAGGTAAATTAGCAGACTGCCAAGCGAGCATTCCACCCGTTAAATTGACGATGGATTTGAAGCCCATTTCCATTAGCATTCCAGCAGCAGAGGAGGATCTAGCTCCTGATAAGCAGTAAACATACACTGTTTTGTCTTTTGCTAATTCACCAGCGATTTGTGCGAAAGCGGGGGAACTTACATCCGCATTGATGGCGCCTTCGATGTGACCATTTTGGAATTCATCGATGGTTCTGACGTCCAAAATCTGTGCTCCCGATTCTCCAGCCATCGCTGTTTGGAATTCTGTTGCACCTAGATCTTGTTGTCCTTCTTTTGGCCCACAGGAAAATAAAAGACCTGCAATTAATATAGAATAAAGTACTTTTTTCATTTTGAATGTTGTTTAATAATTCCCTCTAACGTACTTGCTGGAATGACCCCCGACTGGCGCCAAACCGATTTTCCATCCTTAAACAGGATCATCGTAGGCACAGAACGGATTTGAAATTTATCCGCTAAGGTACGATTCTTATCGACATCGATCTTAATGATCTTTGCGGAGTTCCCTATTTTAGCCTTCAATTGCTCTAAAATAGGCTTTAATTG
Source organism: Cytophagaceae bacterium (assembly GCA_027491195.1). Classification (GTDB taxonomy): domain Bacteria; phylum Bacteroidota; class Bacteroidia; order Cytophagales; family Spirosomataceae; genus Aquirufa; species Aquirufa novilacunae. Next base: position 23,791 of record JAIXWQ010000004.1, read on the forward strand.
CTTACATGGTCCACACCATTCAGCTGAAAAATCAACTAAAACAGGTTCTTGCGATTTTAATAATTCGGCGAATTTGCTCATGGTAATACAGTTTTCAGTGGGCAGTTGTCAGTGGAAAGTAGTCGTCTTTTGGACTTAGTCGACTTCGTCTTAGTCGCTAGTATAAATTTGAGAGAGTAGATTATAACATTTCATGAATTCATCGCCGTAGGCGATTCCAACTCTCTACTCTCTACTCTCTACTCTCTACTCTCTACTCTCTACTCTCTACTCTCTACTCTCTACTCTCTACTCTCTACTCTCTACTCTCT
>JAIXWQ010000013.1 GCA_027491195.1 Cytophagaceae bacterium
CTCTACAGTCTACTCTTCTTTAGTCGAGAAAGACTTCGCTTAGATGAAGAGATTTGCGCCTAAAATGTGCCCCCATTGAGTCAATTTAAGCAAAACGAACTTCGCCAAAGGAAGAGTTTTTGCATAAAACTGAGGCGCATTAGTAAAGCTTTTTATCTACCGTCCGGACCGCCAACTAAGAGAAAAGCTTCAAAGAAATTTGAGGCTTTTTTGTTTTTATCATATTACTAATAATCCCATCTCTCGTAATTCTTCGGCGATTTCGCCTTCCCAGAAATTGTCGAAATTACCTAAGCCAGCATCTGAATAGGCAGCTTGAAATTCAGCAAAGGATCCTGTTTTTTCAGTTCCCAAGGAAAGTGCAGGTAATGCATTTGTAAGCCATATTCCAAGTTTTTCTGGTACCTCTAATTCCACTTCCTCTCTGCCTAAACTGAATAATAAGGCTTTTTTTACCTTGCTAGGAGTAGGTCCTAGCCATACGATTTTAGCAGTAGGTTTAGGAAATGTATCTTCTTTTTGGGTTAAAATGCGGGAAATGTAATTCTTCGGAATCTGCGTGCGCGGAATTTTGAAATCAAACCATTCCTGCAACGGCATGTCTAAACCGATGCCATGCATGTAATTGAATAAGGATTTCTTCAATCCTTCACTGAATTTGGCATGATCCGTTCCAGTAGGATCTGCATGTTCTAAATCGTTGTTCGCAAAACGTCCCGGTTCTGGATTTAAAATCTGTATCTGGTAGGCGTCTGGATTTAGACCTACTGGACTATGAGCAGTTAAGGCAAATTGATGCCAAAAACCTGAATGCATGACTCCATTTTCTATCAACTGTCTCACCACTTCCAGTGAATCCACCGTCTCTTGCGCGGTTTGGGTAGGGAATCCGTACATTAAATAGGCATGGACTAAAATGCCTGCCTGTGTAAAATGATCAGCCACTTGGGCCACTTGCGAAACCGTTACGCCTTTATCAATTAATTCCAAAAGTCGATCCGAAGCCACCTCTAATCCACCCGAAACGGCGATACAGCCGGAGCGAACGAGTAACTGACATAGATCTTTGGTAAAACTCTTCTCAAAACGAATATTCGTCCACCAAACTACCGTCAATCCCCGACGAATAATTTCAATGGCCACGTCGCGCATCAAGGCGGGTGGAGCAGCTTCATCCACAAAATGAAAACCATTATTTCCCGTTTGGGCAATCATCGCTTCGATGCGATCAACCAGCATCGGTGCGGTGGTCGCTTCGTAGTCTTTAATATAAGATAAGGAGATGTCACAAAAGGTACATTTACCCCAATAACAGCCATGCGCCAGGGTCAATTTATTCCATCTTCCATCACTCCACAAACGGTGCATTGGATTCGCTATCTCAATGACTGATAAATATTTATCTAAAGGCAAATCCGAATAATCAGGAATGCCCACATCTTTTTGCTTGACATCTGCATCTTTGGACCCATTTAGGTAAGTGACTTTGCCTTCTACCAGACAAAACGTGCGTTTCAAATCCTTCAATTCACGCGAACCTTTCAAATGTTCCAACAGGTTCAGTAAAGGTGTCTCTCCATCATCTAAGGTGATAAAATCTACGAATTCAAAAACGCGAGGCTCCTGTAAGGAGCGCAATTCGGTATTGGCATATCCTCCACCAAAGGCGACTTTAATTGCCGGGTGGTGTTTTTTAATCCACTGCCCACAACGTAAAGCACTGTACAAATTGCCTGGGAATGGGGCGGTGATAGCGACTAAATCGGGTTTTTCGGCAGCGATTTTTTTCGCCAAAACTTCTACCAATAACTCATCAATATAAGTTAGAGGGGTGTTCAGTGCTTCATGTAATTCCTGAAAACTGGAAGCCGATCTGCCCAGCCTCTCTGCATAGCGACTAAAGCCAAAATGCGGATCCACCGCATCAATAATCAAATCAGAAATGTCCTCTAAATAGAGCGTGGCTAAATGCCTCGCTTTGTCCCGCACCCCCATACTACCGAAGGCCCATTCCAGATCACTTACTTGCTGAAAGCGAGAAGCTTCTGGCAAATAGTTTTGCTCTGCAATCACATGCGCCAGGGTGGGATTTTTGTCGTGTAAAAAGGAAATTACGGGGTCAATCGTGCGAATGTAGGACTGTTTTAGTCGCAGCATGCGCTGCCCATTTTCATTCAGTTTTTTGCCTGAATTTTCAATCTGGGCGAAGAGCTGTTGAAGTCCTTTAGCGGAAAAAAGCTGCAATATGACTTCGAGCCCTAGATCCGCCTGAAAAGACGAGATGTTGCGAGTATTCAAAAATCCCTTCAAATATGCCGTCGCAGGGTAGGGCGTATTTAATTGGGTAAAAGGTGGGGTAATAAAAAATACCTTGGGGTCTTTTGAACTCATGTTCCCCAAAAGTACTTAAAAAAACAGGCCATCTATTGATAGCCTGCTTTCTTTTTTTCTCTCTTTTCTTCTTTTTTCTCCTTCGGAGTTTTAGCGGGTTCTTTCTTTGCCGCCTTTTGGGAATTCATGCCTTTGGCCATGGTGTTGGGGGTTTAGGGAGGCAAGGTCGGGAATTTAATTGATTATTTTTCCTCTAACCAGGATTTTATCACCTCCGCCGTTTTTTCAAAATCCTTATCTAGCATCAAATCATGCGACCCGCCTTCGATGATTTCGAGTTGAGCTCTGTAGTGTTTCGCCGTGTCGGCAAATTCTTGAACGGTGATCAATCCATCCGCTGAACCACCCACCACTAAAAGAGTTACAGAAGTGCGATGTTTTAATGGGAACATTAATCCTAAATAGGCAACAAATGATTCAGCACACATCAAAGGTGCATAACGTTCACAAAGATCAGGATCATTGAACATCAACCGAGGGTATTTTTTGAACCCGCCCAGTAAGTTGAACTGAAGCAAATAGGGAATTAAACCAGGGTAACGGAAGAGCGCTCGCAAGCTGGCGAATAACACACCTGAGGGAGGAACTGACGCTAAAAGTATAGCCTTTTTGCAAGTGCCTGTTTTTAGGAAGTGTTGCAGAATCATGCCGCCCATCGAATGGCCTATAATAATAGGTGGTGTCTCCAGATTTGCTACTACCCGGTGTAAAGCTTCCACATAATCACCTAACGAATACGCTATTCGCCGCATGTTTCCTTGTACTTCATGTCCCGGAAGATTAAATGCAACACAAGTATATCCCAGCTTCTCGAAAAAGGGAATAAAATGCTCTTCCCAACACCAAGCGCCGTGTGCTATGCCATGAACGAATACGATCGTTTCTTTCATCAGATGGGGTATTTGCTGACGTAGTTTTTTGGTAGGTGTTTTTTCAGCTGATTGACGAACAAGTGAAAGTCAACCGTAATGGTGTGTCGCGGGGTTTTAATTTGGTTGAGGTGGGGATGTGTGATCTCTCTTTGGCATAATTCAGCGATGTTTTCTGGTCTTTTCCAAAGTCCTTTAATCGCCCTCGCCGCTATCTTGCTTTGCAATTCCGCACCCGGCCAAATGCATCCCAGTGGCTGGAACATGCCCACAAAAAACAGGTTATCGTATTTCTCATGTAGCATTTTGAGGTAAAGCGGCACATCGCCTTCACTGTAATTCAAGAAGTCTTTTCGGAAGAAGGGGTGTTCTAAAATGTAGCCCGTACAGGCAATAATCGTGTCAAATTCTTCCACAGATCCATCCTTGAAATGCACATTTTGGCCCTCAAAATGATCAATATCAACTTTAGGGAACACCTTTCCGTGCCGTACTTTATACAATAATTCTTCGTTGATGGTAGGGTGGGTAGCTGTAATCGCATGTTCTGGCTCTTGAAGACCATACATTTTATTGGAACCGGAGAATATTTTGACGGATAATTCCGAAAGGAAAAATTTCAATTTCGTAGGTAGCCAAGCTAAGCGGGAAGCGACCACATCACTCGGTTTGCCAAACAAAAACTTAGGCACAATCCGGTATCCTCTTCTCCAGCTAATACTTGTTTTCTTACTCACGCGGCTCGTTTCTACTGCTACGTCACAAGCTGAATTTCCACCTCCAATCACTAAAATGCGTTGATCTCTAAACGGCTCAGCTTTCTTGAATTCATGCGAATGCATCAAACGACCCGTAAATTCTCCTGGATAATGGGGCATTCGAGGCAACCAGTGGTGGCCATTGCAAACAACTAAGTGGGTAAAGTTTTCTGTTTTTTCTACTCCATCCTTCTCGGAAACGATGACCCAGTTTTTGTCCTCGTCTAACTCGCAAGATTTCACCAAGGTTCCAAACTCAATATTCGGTGCCAGATTAAAGTGCGCTGCGTAAGCTTGAAAATAACGTCTTAATTGATCGTGTGATGGATAATCGGGCATCCCTTTTTCGAAATCGTCGAACGTGAAGTCCTCGTATTGCGATAGGGTTTTGGAACTAATAATGTGCGTAGTCTCAAAAACACTGGAGTGTCCTGTCTTCTCGTTATAAACCCAGTTGCCGCCTACCTGATGGTTGTATTCATAACAAACTACATCAAGCCCTTGATCTTTTAGGTTTTTTAAGGCTGTGATGCCGGATGGTCCTGCACCGATTACGCACACTTTAGTCATGGTTTTTGTCTTTTGCTAAATATAACAAAATAACTATTTAATCTTTCTTTCGTATAAATATCTCATACTTCTGCTGATCATGGCAGGTATCACGGAAGCGTGGCCTTCGTCGTCAAAAAGAACAAGTTTGACTTCCATATCAGGATAATGACTTTTGAATAGTTTCTCGATGTTTTTCATGTTTTGAATCCCTTCTTCGTCCTCTAATTGACCATATGATAGAAATACTTTAACGGGTAGACTTTTGTGGGTGGAAGCAAATTTCTTTTCTATCAATAGGATATCATTCTGGTTCCAATCCACAAAAGAAGGGCTGTTAATTCCATAATGGTCAAAAAGTTCAGGTGAATGAAACAGCACGTTTGCCGTAAAAAGGCCTCCTAATGAGTGTCCAACAAGTCCTCTGTGCCCGTTTGTGGGATAAGTTTTTTCAATGAATGGGATGATCTCATTTTTGATCACATTTAAAAACCGCTCTCCTTCGCCTGATTTTAATCCAGGAGCTGGTATAGCCTCCATGATCGAGGTGGTGCTGTCGTAGGCGGGATATTTAGTGAAGGTTAATTCTGACCAGCGTTGTGTAAACCACGGTTTATTCTCCACAGCTGTGCATTGAATTGTGACTAAAATAATGTCCTCAATTTCATCGTAAAATTTCAGGCTTTTGTGTGCTCCATGGGCAATTTCTGAGGCGTAATACCCGTCTAGCATGTACAAGACAGGGTATTTTAAATTCGGATTATAATTTTTAGGAACAGAAACCCCTAAAACATAGGTGGTTTTATTAATCGCAGACTTTAATTCGTAGGCTAGAGCGTGGTGATTAATGAGTGGTTTTTGGGCAAAAATACTTGTGGTGATGAGGCACAATAAGAGAGCGATTCTTGGCATATGTTTTATTTAAAATTCGGATTATAAATCGAATAACACAAGTTTAATCTGTTCCCCTTTCCGCAAAAGGGAACAGATTAAATTTCGTAATCCACAGATTTACTTATGAAAATGCGCTTATTTGTAATATGAAACACTTGTTCTTATTACTAGTCATAAGCCTCTCTACTTTTGGCCAACAAAAAATACCCTACGGTAACAATCCGAAAGCCGGTCATTATGCGGCGATTCGTGGAATCAACCTCTATTACGAGACCTATGGCAAGGGTGCTCCACTGCTTTTTATTCATGGTAATAATGGGTCGATCCAGGATTTCAAGAACCAGATTCCGTATTTTTCCAAACATTATCAGGTCATTGTAGCTGATAACCGATCACAAGGAAAATCCATTGATACAAGTGATTCGTTGAGTTATGAGCAGATGGCGGATGATTTTGCGGCACTCCTCGATCACCTGAAATTAGATTCGGTAAACGTCGTGGGCTGGAGTGATGGCGGAATTAATGGACTTTTATTAGCGAGTCGTCACCCAGAGAAAGTGCGTAAACTAGCGGTTACAGGAGCTAATTTAATTCCGGATCCGATTAAAAGCACCGATCCATGGGTTGTTGAACTAGTTAATCATATGATTGATAGCTTACAAAAAGCGCCCGAATCTTTGGAGCGCAATCGCGTTCTCAAATTGAGTCGAATTTTAGTGGAACAACCTCACATCACGCACGCTGATTTAGCGAAAATTGAGTGTCCTACATTGGTGATAGCAGGTGATCATGATGTGATTTTACCGCATCATACCCTAGAAATTGCCTCTGCCATCAAGCGTTCTTATTTATGGATTTTGCCAAATTCCGGCCATTCCACCCCCGTTTTTTATAAAAATATATTCAATTCCACCGTATTTGATTTCTTAAAAACACCTTACCGGAAGATAGAGAAGCAAGCGAAATTCTATTAAATGAAAAAAGTCTTATTTCTCGCTTTACTCAGTTTTAGCACATTTGCCCAAAAGCGCAATCTCACCCTTTCCTTACTGCCTGACTCCTACGCAGTTTGCCGCCTGGCTCCCGATGCAAAGGTGCCCGATTGGGCCTACAAAGGTTCTTTCTATTCCATATCGAAAACGAGTGATGAATTGTCAATTGTAGTCGATCAGCGCTTTGCTCCTGCGGGAATTAAGAAAGCAGAAAACTGGAAGGGATTTAAAGTGGAGGGCCCTTTAGACTTTGCTTTAACTGGAATTTTGGCAGCTTTATCTAAGTCGTTAGCTGATAATCAAATTCCCCTTTTTAGTATCAGTACCTTTGATACGGATTATATATTGGTGGAGAGTCAGTATTACGAGAAGGCGAAAAAGGTACTCGCCTTGGAGAATAAGTTTAAATAAAACAAGGCCCACCGCAGGTGGGCCTTGTTTTATTTATTTTGCGATACTACCCCAAACGAGGTGGCGGTATTTGCCATTATGACCCGTGGGTTCAGGGGCTAATTGCATAAATACCATGGAGAACATATCCTCTTTGCGATCAATCCAGAATTGTGTCCCAAAATACCCGAGCCAGAAATAAGATCCCGCTGAAATGGTTTCGAATTTTGCTTGTTCTTCCGGGTACACATAGACCGTTACGCCTGCTTTGAATTGAGAGCGGCCGGTTACACCCATGGCTACGCCATCTTTTGTGGATACGTCGAAGAGTGGTTTCTCGATCATTTCTACGGTTTTTTTGCTCAAAATTCGAGTACCATCTAGTTCTCCGTAATTTAATAGCATTTGGAAGAAACGGGCATAATCGTCCACATTACTCATAACGTCTGTCCCGCCCATGGCTAATTGTGTATTCGTATCTTTCCAAAAATCCATCGAAGTCTCTGTCGAGAAACCCATTAAATCACGTCCCACTTGGTCGGTATAGATGCCCAGTTGACCATTGCTTTTACGTGTATATACTTGTGTTACATTTTTCCATTCTTCCGGAGGAACACCTAAATAGGTACGATTCATTTTAAGTGGAGCAAAGATCTCTTGACGTAAAAAATCAGGAAAGCTGCGGCCATCTAATTTTTCAATGACACGCCCTAAAACCTCTAAATTCATTCCATACGTCCAGCTTTCACCAGGCTCGTGGGTTAGGGGTAATTTAGCAGCGCTTTGAATGATCTCAGCCAGTTTTAATCCACTTTTTACCTTAGGGAAAGCAAAGGTAATATTTGCTTTCACGTAAGCTTCATGTCCTAAACGTGCAAAAGGGGGATAGGCGATTCCTGAGGTGTGTGTGAAAACGTGCTTCATCAAAATCTTGTTTTTCGCAGGACGGGTGATGAATTCGTGCTTCACGGTGTCATATCCAATCAAAACTTGCATGTTCGCAAATTCAGGCAAGATGTCGCCTAAGGGAGTATCCATGGTGAAAAGTCCGCGTTCATACAATTTCAAGCCAGCCACCGCTGTGATGATTTTGGACATACTTGCCATACGGAATAAGTGGTCTGTCCGCATGGCTTCACCTGTTTCTAGGTTTGCTTTTCCAAAAGCCTTTTTATACACCACTTTGCCATGGCGCACGATCATTCCGATGGAACCAGGAATGATTTTTTTATCTGTTTGGGAGGTTAAAAATGCATCTACGCGCTGAATACCTTCTTTAGATAAGCCAGCTTGAATAGGATCTCCAGTAGGGAGTCCGGATTGCGCAAATACGTTTATTGCGCAGAAGAGGAGTAGGAATAATTTTTTCATGGTTTGGGTTTATTTATCTGCTTTGTGACCTTTTCCTAATGATCGATCGACTGGTAGACCATAGAAATAATAGAGGATTTTGCCTGTCAAAGCACCTATTTCAGAAACGTGGCTTTCATCTTGGAAAACATGATGTGTTACGTTGAGTCCCGGATAATTCCTACTTTTTAACGCATTAGCTAAGTTCAAGGCTCTTTTTTCAAATAAATTTTTGCCTTCCAGCGAGGAGGCGGAAATGAATACTTTGCCTGACAATTTCTTCTTCGAAGCGAAGAAGGCTTTCTCTAAACGCATCGTTTCATCATCATTAACAAATAGGGGAGCGCTGTTGATGCCTATTTTGGAGAAATAACCCGGATCCTTGAACATCACATGAGATGCAAATAAAGAACTTAGGGAATGACCTGTTAAACCACGATCGTCAGATGTCTTGTAGTTTGCTTCGATGAACGGGATCACCTCCGTTTTAATGGCATTATAATACTGTGCCCCATCTCCAGAATGCAGTTTTACTGGTGCTCCGCGAAGCAAATTTGCTACATGAAAAGAGTCTTCATACGCCACATTATCGAAATTCAACACGGGGTAACGAGAAATAATCCATTCGGGTAAACTCATGCGATCATCACCTATACCCACGATGATGGCCGGCTCGATTTCTCCCGCCATCATTTTATGCATTTCGTGCATCAATGGGAAAGAATAAAAGGCATCCAGCACATATAGTACGGGGTATTTTTTATCTGACTTAGCATCATATCCCATCGGTACGGAAACCGAAACGCGGATATTGCTTTTCATGATTTTGGATGGAACATCGTACGCTTCTGCACCGAAAAGAGTGGCTGGTTGTGGGCTTTGAGCTAGGGCGCTGAAAGTGGCGAGCGCTACTAATAAAACGAGTAGTTTTTTCATGGTTATTTGACTAAGTATTGGCCTAATTGTTGATTATAGGAGAGATTATCATCGAAATCTTGCTCTTCGATGATTTTACCGTCTTTCATTTTGACAAGGGTAACACCAGATAAGTTCATGGGCTTTCCTGTAGCGGTATGCGTTCCTTTGAAATTCCAGTGTTTAACTAATTTATCTCCATGTCCCCAGACATCGATAAAGGTAAATTTGATGTCCGAAAAGGTCGTTAAATAGTAATTGAATGACTTTTTAAATCCCTCAATTCCTTGGGATCTAATATTCTCTTTTTGACCTAACAATACGACATCGGTTGCAAAATTTTTATCATTTACTTGGTCGATATCGCGCTGGTTAAAGATCTTGTCCCAGACTCCGGTATACATTTTGATGTTTTCTGCGACGTGCTTTTCAGCTTTCAGCAAATCTTCACATTCTTTTTTGGATTGCGCATTTACTGTAAATGCGCTTAAAGCGAGCACTATAACGAGTAGTTTTTTCATGAGGGTTTGTTTTGGTTATCACCAAAAATATTCGGTTAGCCTTGCTATATCCTTAAATTCTCGAATAAGTTTGTTCCCATTTCCGCAAAAGGGAACAATTTCAACGTTAGCAAAATGTCCAAATGTGTCCAAATGGTAAAAAATAGGCAAGATTTTTGAACAAAGGAATTCCTCAAAGGTTCCTCTTTTAAATTTAATCGTATATTGAGCGGTTATTGTTCTAATTTATGCCAGCATCTATTCCCCTTAGCTCCCACGAAAAAAAGTGGTTGATTAAAATTATTCAGGAAGTTTACGGGATTCAGATTTTGGATGCTTACTCCTGCCAAAAACTAAGCGACGAATTACTCTCCAGAGCACGTATTTCCATTTCATATAATACGATTCGGCGGCTTTTTGGCGTTATAAAAGGACCCACACAAGCCTCCCGCTTTACCTTGGACAGTTTATGCAAAGGCCTAGGCTATGCCGATTTTGCTGCTTTTCAACAAGCGGTTAATCAATTCGAAAAGGATTTCTTTAACGAGATGTTGATTTTAAATCGCCTGAAAAAGCGAAAAGACGATGCCATTATCCTCGGAATTGCGCAACAATTTCAGATGAAGAATTGGGATGAGGTATATCAATTTAAATCGATCATTGATCTCTGCCTAGAGGTGGAAAATTTCGATTTATTGACACAGATTTTTGAGCTGAAATTTGACACGAAAAATCAAGACGTCACGTGGCGTTTATATGTTTCTTTTCAGTCCATCTATGTCCAAAGTTGCCAAAACAATGAACGTGTCATTGTTTATGTGGAGGAATTATTGAGGACAAATGAACTTGCTCAGCGGATTTTATTGCAGTTGTTTGTAGAGGAGGAATGTCTTCAGGGCTATTACGGCCGGTGGCTGCGTGCTAGCTCAGAGGATTTAGTGGAGGATATGGTGGTGTTTAAAAATAGCATGTTGTGTCAACTGGCTTTTGAAAATAAAGAAATGGAGGCTGCTAAAAAGCATTTATCTATCGCAAAGCAGGCCTTCAAGGAGCACATGCATCCGAATCTAAGGGGTCGTATTGCCGCCTGGGATTATATCTTACATGGCAATCGGCAAACGTGTGAAGATTTTTATACAGGTCTCCATGAATTTACTGACAAGCTATCCTTTTTGGTCTTTTTCTATCGTTTATTAGAGGTTTATCATCAGGAGCTGTTAAGTTTTGATTATCTTGAGACCTTTGTAGTGGACGATTTGCTCATTAATTTTTCCTTCCCTGAGAAGCATAATTTGAATAAAATGTATTTGTTGAAGGCACGATATTGTATCCAAAAAGGCGATGTAGGACTGGCGAGACAGTTAAAGGGTAACCTGAATCTACGCTACATTTACAGTTGTGATAAAGCCTGGGTTGATCGTCAGCTCGCATTTGTGGAAGCAACATGCTAGGTCTACTTTACATCGTTTTAAGCTCTGTTTTCTTCGGATTCAGTAACGCGTATTGGAAGAAGGCCATACAAAACACTCCTTTTTTGCAAGTCATTTTTATGCGGGGGCTTTATACGACCTCGTTTTTCGGGCTCTGTTATTTGCTCGATTTGCGGTGGGGGATTTTCGAGCCTTGGCTAGGTGCCCTTCCTGATTTTTCGGCAGAGCAGCTCTGTCTGAGTTTTGGACTCTGCGTTTTTAGTGCTTTTGGATTATTTTTTTTCGTTCGTACGCTGAAAACAGAAGCTGTTTCACTAGTAGCTCCCATCTCTTCGATCAATGTATTTGGCTTGTTAACGGCGGTGCTATTTTTCGGGGATTCCTGGGGAATGAATCAGACAACTGCGATTTTTTGTGTGTTAGTGGGCCTCTTATTTATCTTTAGAAGTCAGTGGCAATTTGCGTCGATTTCCTCTTTTTGGAAGGCTTTAGGTGGGAGTATTTTAGCTTCTTTTTTCTGGGGAGTTTCCTATTCTTTGTTTAGATTCCCCATACATTGGCTGGGCGTTTTACTCTTCACGTTCTTGCTCGAAGTAAGCGTAACACTTTTTGTAGGGGTATTATTAGTTTCCCAAAAGCATAGCTGGCAGGCAATTCCCCAGCGCCCCATTCAAGTACTAGCTCTGTGCATCATTTTAGGATCTATTTTTTTGCACATTTCCTACCAGTCTGCATCGGTCACCCAAATCATTTTCATTGGTAAATCACAATTGGTTTTGACCTTATTTTTTGGCCATCTACTCTACCGCGAAAAGCTTACCTATCTTCAAATAGTAGGGGTAGGTTTTTTAATTCTATCTATTTATTTAGTCGTCTAATTAGAGTAGCATCGCTAAATAACTCTTCATTCCAAAGGCCTCTCGCGGGCGAAGGTGACGCAAAGAGCAAAAGCGATTTTTCGTTAGAGCGATGAACGTATCGGCTAGTACTAGATTTTCAATGGTCCGTATCTGTACCACATCGTTGACAGGAAATGTGTGGACGAGTTTTTTAAATCGGAACAGGCGCAAAGAGTACACCTCGATCATCCCGTCGTGAATCAATACCTCGCGTCCTTCTTTTCCAGCTAATAGGATATACCAAGGACTTTTGCAGACAAATTGCTTTGAATTCATAGTTTTCGTTTCTATGATTCAAAGCTAGTCTAACCGCTTGATACATGCTTTGGCCAAATAGGTTCAAATAAGTTCAAACGTGTCCATTTACTCAAAGCAATCCATCCCAATAGGAGCTCCATCCGGAATCACCGGTGTTTGCATTGGTTTCCAATCGGCCGGGTTAGCCTTGAATTGATCAATGGTTTGTACTAAATAACCAGCAAAAGCCCCGGTCTTTTTGCTGTAAAATTCCCGAATGCCTTTCACAGAGGAAGCGACCTCCGCCGCCGCTAATGGAGAAATGGATGGCGCATTCAATACATTCAATAAAGAAGAAACCACCTTAAAATTAATCGTCTCTTGAGTTGCCTGTAAATAAGCATCAGAGTGAGACGTATAAAGTGTGGCCTGCAATAAGGTATTCAAGGTCTCTGAAACCCCTAATTGCTGCGCGTTTACTGCTTTATTACCAGCTAACCGAGAAAGACGATCAGGGTGTAATAGAAAGTCTAAGGTGTAATCAGCCGCTGATTCGACGGCGCCGAAAGGATCGAATGTGATTCCTGTTTTCCCTTTAAAGGATTCCCTTGTGCGGTCATTGTTGAAAGCGCGAGGTGGGAATAAAGCTAATTTATCCTTCGGAATGGCTAATGTTCTAGCGTCTAATGTCGCTGCCACCGATTTCAAGGCTTTTTGTTGTAAGGCTACCGAAGCATTTTCTAGCACGAGTTCTTTGCCACCTCTGACCGCGTAATTGTATTCGTAGCCTCCAATGATCTTAGTCGTTGCCTCTGTTTGGTAGCGGTGCAAGAAATACAAGGGAACAAAGACGTCTTCTAAGTGTGAATAAGTCTCGTTCGGGCGAATGTTTTTCACAGAAAAGTTCGCGATGGCTTTTTGGCGAACGGCTAAAATGTGGTCTAATTCGTCTACGATTGTTTTTCCATTGTCCCAAAGGTGAGCATAGATATGCGCCCCACCCGGGTTACGTGCATCGGAGTCGGTGATGAAGCGAAGACCTTTGGCATAGGCATTATCAATGACTTGATTTAATTCAGCTGTGGTTTTGTGATCCCCATACGCATAATCTACAGACACCTTATCCCAGTCGCCTATTTTCGTATCATATGCGTGGCTGAAATCCATCTGGTCTCCCTTAAAATCGATTTGTGGATGCGGATAATCCATTACGCTCGTATTCTCCCGAGCACTGGCCGCATAGTTATGGGCAAAACCCAAGGTATGGCCTATCTCATGTGCGGCGAGTTGTCTGATGCGAGCCAAAGACATCTCCATCATCGGTCCATTCGCAGAACCATCGGTCGCAAATGGAGCGTTCATTAACGCTTGCGCGATCATGAAATCCTGACGAATCCGAAGACTACCTAGACTCACGTGCCCTTTCATAATTTCCCCGGTACGAGGATCCGTTATACTCGCTCCATAGCTCCAGCCTCGCGTAGAACGGTGCACCCACTGAATAACATGATATCGGACATCCATCGGATCAGCTTCCTCTGGTAATAATTTTACTTGGAAAGCATTCTTGTAACCAATGGCCTCAAAGGCCTGATTCCACCAGCGACCACCCTCCATCAGAGCAGAACGTACGGGTTCCGGTGTACCATTATCTAAATAATAAATAATCGGTTTAACCGCCTCGCTCACCGCTGCCTTGGGATCTTTTTTCTCCAAACGGTGACGCGTAATCCACTGCTTCAATACTACCTCATTAACAGGAGAAGAGTAATCTTGAAACGAAATCGCATTTGCTCCGGAACGCGGGTCGAATACACGCGGCTGGTAGTTATTGTCTGGTAATTGAATAAAGGAATGGTGTTCCACCACGCTAACATAATCCGCGTTAGGGGCCACGGAACGAATTTCAGATCCAGTTCCATTGCCACCAAAAGTCAAGCGGGCTTCGAATTCAGTGTTTTGCGGGAAGGATTTCGTGCGCTCTAATGCTAATGAGCTTTTGGACTTATCTAAACTATAGCTTCCTTGTTTTGCCTGAGTTAAGCGCTTCAAAACGCCATGTGCGTCTTGCATTAAGAAATCAGTAATATCGATAATATAAGCCCCCTCTGAAGTGCCTTCAATTTTGAAACCGAATAAAACTGATTTTGCGAAGGCCTGCTGCACCGATAATTTCTCGAGAGGATTGGTGGTGTTCGCCCGGTATTGGGTGTTCGGTTGAACTAAGAATAATTTGTTTCCTTGTTTCTCAAAGAAAACGACCTGCTCATTGCCTAATTGGCCTCTGTCCAGTCCTAAATCATTATTTCCTACCCCTTGAGCCAAGGAATACACGTACATGAATTCCTCGTTTAGCTTTTTCACTTCTAGGTAGATTTTGTCATTCGACTCATCCGTATAGAAGTTGAAATAGCCGGTATGGGCTTTCATGGATTTGATTTTGTCCGCGATTTGTGCGGAAGCGCTAAGGCTAAAAAGGACGAAAAGTAGGAGCAGTTTTTTCATAACCCAATTTAGGAATTTACCCGATAAAGAAAAAGCTCGAATTTCTCCGAGCTTTCTAATTTACCAGCGATCTAATCCCAGTATTTTTTTCCCTAGCTCATTGAGCTCAGCTGTTTCATATTTCGTTTGTTCCCATTTGCGCGGATCTCCCGGAAAGGCATAGCCCTCTGGAGCGATGCGGTCGCGCCAGGAGTTGACCCGCCATTCACGTAGTTCCGTATTATCTTCCTCCGCAGGCATCATCGAAATATATTGAGCGCAACGCACCTTATCACTGTTATTAGCTCGGATTCCATGCGGCTGCGTGCTGTTGAAAATCAATAGATCCCCAGCTTCTAATTTAACCTTCGTAGGGGTGAAACCTGTGGTATCAGGAAGGAATCGATTACGGTCTTCTGGTTGCGTTAATTTCCAGGTATCGTAGTTGCGGAATAACTCAGGGATGCATTGGAAGCCTCCCATATTTTCATCCAATTGATCGGCTAAGGCTAAAACCCCTTGCACATTTACCGGCCTCGTCTCCGGATCGTAATCCCAGTGGATGAAGGCCTTGTATTCGTGTCCGGGACGGATAGGGAAGTTCAAGTTCGCGCGATCAATCGTCACCCATAATTTCTCCGTTCCCCAAATATCCACAAACGCATCGTATACCCTTTGCGTCGAGCGATTGTCCCACTGCAATTGGCTATTATAACATTCTACCATCCCCGTGTTTGCCAGTTCCTTCATCTTCATTTCTGCACGTGGAGCAGTGTACCAAGTGCTAGGGTCATTCGGATCTTTCTCTTCGAATTCATACAAGAAGGCCGCCGTTTTTAAAGCTTGCTCGCGAGCCACCGCATGCTTAATGACGACATAGCCATTGTGTTTCCAAAAGGCCCAATCCTCCTCACTTAAAACCCGTAAAGGCTGTCCGTTTGAACGATCATTTAATTTTAGTGCGCTACTTTTTGCTGTCGATGGATTGCCCGGAATGTCGTAGTGGGCGTTATTAGGGATGTCTGTTTTCATAGGTTCTTATTTTATGCCAAAGGTATAGCGACCTGAGCCTCTTTTTTTCTGCTCTATTGATAATTATTTGTACTGTATTGATATATTATTTCCACATTTAGCTATTTTAGGCAAATGAAATTGAATCTAGAGCAAATTCACCCGGATAATGACAGTTCATTTAGGTTTCTTTTGACCCCTAAATTGAACGAAGTTTTCTATTGGCATTTTCATCCAGAAATCGAATTAGTGTATGTGGAGGCAGAAAAGGGGATCAGGCATATTGGTGATCATATTTCCACCTATGAGGGCTGTGATTTGGCCTTAATCGGCTCCTATATTCCCCATTTGAATTTTGATTATGGGGTCAAAGCCACCGTGGAGACAGTGGTGATTCAATTTCCAGAGACCTATTTTGAAGCGGGTTTAGCTCGTATTCCAGAGCTTCAAAAAGTAGTGGATTTAATGGAAAGGGCGAAAACGGGAATTGCGTTTACAGGTGAAACGAAACGAATAGCCGGGATTCGGTTGAAGAAATTGCAGTACATGGATCGTTTCCATCAATTTATGGAGTTGATGAGCATCTTTCAGTTTTTGGCCGTATCCGACGAATTCGAAGACCTCGAGGTTCGCCCCATCTCAAGTCAAACCATCTTAAAACAACAAGAAAGGATGCACCGCATTCATCAATTTGTTGAGATGAATTTCCAAAAGCCCATTGATACCCAACAAATAGCAGAGGAAGTAAACTTGACCTTACCCGCCTTTTGTCGCTATTTCAAGAAGGCAACGAAATTAACCTACACGGACTTTGTGAACCAATACCGTGTGCAATACGCAAAAAAACTGCTCATCCAAGATAAGAATGTGACCGAGACCTGCTTCGAATGCGGTTTTGAATCCCTGTCGTATTTTAACCGCATCTTTAAAAAGTTCGCAGGGGTGTCACCTTCAGAATTTAAGAGGAGAAGATTACATTAAAACACGATATCTCGTTGCATTGCGTTCTCCATAAGTGGAAAATAATGCCAACTCAACTCCTTTTTTTAAGTCTCTGCTGGCCGTAGCAGTGGACAAGTTTTTAAAAACGCGTTGGTAGTCTTTTCTAGAGAAATCCTTCATACCGATGAAAATGAAGTATTCGATTCGTTCGGTTTCGGATAAAACGACATTCGTGGTGTTTAATAAATTCGCTAATGATTGGTCTAATACACCTAACATATATTCAATGAATAGCGTCGATTGCGCGCATGCGTCGCTTTTAGCCAGTGCTTGATAGTACGCTGATTGTGAGGCAGCTATAATCGTTTCGAAGGGCAGGAATTCAAAAATCGGATGTGATTTTGACAAAAGTAGCGATTGCCAAAAGCGCCCCATTCGACCATTTCCATCCAAAAATGGGTGTATGAATTCTAATTCGTAGTGAAAAACACAGCTTTTAATAAGGAGCGGATCTGGGTCCCTGGCCACATAATCAAATAAATCATCCATTAGGTAGGATACACGTTCTGCCGGCGGTGCGATATGAGTGAGCGTTTTTCCTTTCGTGATTCCAACGGACCTATTTCGGTATTCCCCTGGATTTGTTACTAATCCTTGCATTAAAAGGAGATGTGCATTCAGAAAGGAAGCTCTTTTTGAGGGATCGAATTCATCCCAGCGAGCATATAAGGCTATGGCGTTTTGGACTTCTTTTTGGTCTCTTTCAAAACCGAGTAAGAGCTTTCCCTCGTCGATAGCCTGCACCTGTGACTCATTCAACGTATTTCCTTCGATGCCTAGAGTCGCCTGAATCGTCTTAATTCGATTCGCCTTCCTCAGTTGAGGTGATTTTTTGTCCAAATAGTGCGCGGAGGCTTCTCCAATCTTTAAAGAGATCGACGCCACTAAATTCAGAATAGAAGGGGAAATAGTATAGGGCGGCTTCATGATAGTATCATATGATACTATCAAAGGTAAAATAAAAGGCCGAAGAACAATGTCCTTCGGCCCTCTTTAATATTCCTTAAAGAAATTTATTTAATCCCTTGAGAGAATTGATCTAATCCAGAGATTTTTCCATTTAAGTCAAATTGAAACATTTCTACTAATGACTTGTTCCAAACGCTACCATCCTTCGCAACACGTTTCTCCGTAGAAGTTACGATTACACCTGAAACTGGATCTGTATAAGCGATTTTGATAGGAACAATTCCTGAAATTTTCCACTCAACCGATTTGAAGTCATTCATCATTTGACGAAGATCTTTCTTTTCGATTACCATTTTGTTGCCATCAAAGTCTGTTATTTTGACTTTATCAGCGAAGAAAGAAAGAACAGTTTCAATATCTAATGCATTATATGCCTTGTTGAACTTCTCAATCGCTTCCACTTCGCCACGGTTAGAGAATTGGAATGCTCTGCCGTTTGTTTCTCCTTTTGAGTAGAATCTACCACCTTCCGTTTTTCCAAACTCGTTTGATTTCGGGATAGATGAAAATTGGTTGAAGTCAGAAATTTTCCCAGACTGGTCTACTTTAAATAATTCGAACAAATTCATTTTTTGCTTCGATCCATCAATAGCCTCGCGTTCCTCTGTAGATTGTAACATGACAATTTCGTCCGTTGAACCTGCTACCTTGATTGGTAAAATGGCATAGGGAACGTTATTTAATTTCTTCATGTAAGCATGCCATTTCTTATTGAAATCACCTGTTTCCTTTTGCATTTCTGGAGAGTAAAGAGCTAGGTCTTTTTCTGAATCATTTGAGTTGTACGCTTTCACCATGTCTAAAATTACTTGGCTACTTTTCTCTGAACCTAATTGGAAACCTTTACCTGCATCTTTGCCAGAGAATATTTTACCCGCTGTTTGCTGTGCTGATGCGCTGAATACAGATGCGACGATGGCACCTACTAGAACAATTTTTTTCATTAGAATTAATTTTTTGATTTGGTCAGCAAGTACGAGTTAATCGGGGGGCTTTGAAAGTAGTTGTGACTTGAATTTGTTCCCAAATGCGCAAAACGGAACAGATTTGTTCGAAGTAAAAATGATGAAACGGAGGAGATGAATTAGGTTTGGTAAACTAAAAAACAAATAACAATGAAAAAAATTATTTTATCGATCTGTGTAGCGGCAGGATTATTCTCTTGCACATCTGAGGCGGATCAAAACGCTAAAACGGGGGCTGAAAACGTGGCTTATTACTCACGTGTTTGGGAAGTGGCTATCAATGAAGGTCGCACCAATATTTTGGATTCAGCTTATACGGAGGATGCGGTATTGCACACGGTTCCAGAAGTAAAAGGCAAAGCGAATTGCAAGGCTTATTATGAGAACTTTGTGACTGGTTTTACGGAGCGTCAATTTATTGTAAAAGAGATGTTTGCAGATGGCGACAAATTAGTCAAGTATTGGCAGTTCAAAGGAAAGCATACAGGTAATTTCTTTGGCATTCCTGCGACTGGTAAATCCGTAGATGTCATCGGTTGTACGATTGCCAAAATGAAGGATGGCAAAATCACGGAAGAGCAAGATTTCATGGACAACATGGTATTAATGACTCAATTAGGTCTGCTTCCGACGGCTAAATAAAAACAAAATGGAGGTGGAGGCTTAAGCTTCCGCCTTCTCTTTAATATAGGCAGAGGGAGTTACTCCTTTCCTGGCCTTAAAGGCATCGATGAATTTCGAACGTGAAACGAAGCCTGCGTCGGTGGAAATGGCCTCAATAGTGAGGCGCTTCGCATTTCCCTCCTCAATTAATTGACAAGCATACTCAATGCGTAAGTCATTTTTCCATTCTCCAAAAGTCTTCTTTAATTCCTTGTTGAAATAACTAGACAAGAATCTTTCTGGAATTTTAAGGTCAAAAGACATTTGGGACAGAGAAAAATCATTCTTCACGAAAGGGTGCATGCTTAAATAGTGCTGTAAATCTTGATCGAATTCTCGCGAAGCGGGCTCTTTTTTAGGTAAACTTGATTTGATCTCTTGCAAAATCGTCGCAGGGGCTAGTTCCACTTCGTAGGAAACATTTCCGTAGAGGATTTTGGGAAAGAGAAATAAGATGAAGTTTTGGACAAAAAATCCTCCTCCACAAATTCCAAAGAAACGCGCTTCACTAAAAATGATATTCGAAGGAATCCCTAAAATGGCGTAGTTATGCGCATATATAGTGAGCATATGTCCTAAACTATTTCCTGCGATGACTAATTGCAAAAAGACAAGTGAGAATATCCATTTCTGAATCAAGCGGTGATTCGAAGGCAATGCACCATATTTCTGCATCAAGTGGCGTTTATTCCATAGGAAATAAATGACAGCGCAGATGCAGTAAAGGATTAAATGTATGGAGCGGCCGTACAAAATTTGCTCAAAAGTGACCCATTGGAAGTTTAAATTATAGTCCTCCGTAATGTTCACGATTTCATGAGCCATCGCAGTTTTAGTGGCTAAAGGCAATGTCGTGAAAGGTAATGTCGCAAAAAAGGTAAAAACGGCGGGAATTAAATGAACTAAATCATAGCGATGCAAACGCTTGTCCTCTGATACCGTGTGTTTGACGTAAAAAAACAAGGCGGGACCTAGTAAAAAGGAGAGGGGTAGAAAATGGACAAAACAGATGCCTTCCCAGAACTCGATTTTGCTATAATGTAGGCCAAAATAAACCATCAAAACCGAATTGCAACACAAGAAAAATAAAGCTAAAAACGTATTGGATCTATTTAATGAACTTAAATAGTACAAGAGTATAAAGGAGGTAAATATGCCGAATAGTGGTGCTAGTATTGCCAAAACATGATTTTAATCAAATACAATATAGGCAAAAATTAAAATGACTACAAATAAGCAGCCACTACTAAAGAATAATAGTGGCTGCAGATAAGCTAGATTTTATAGTATTGCTCCCATCCTTTTCTTGGCGGCGCACCTACTAATAACGAATTAGCTAATGTATTGTTCGTAATTTGTTTCGTCTTGCGATCGAACTGTAATTTTGTATTTAATTTTTGCGCCATCACGCCTAATGAGAATACTTGGCTTAATGGTCCAGCGATTTCAAACGGCGAACGTGTCTTCTCTTGTCCCAAACACGCCTTCAAGAAGTTCGCGTAGTGGTTCGATGGACTTGCTTGTACCTCTGGTAATTTCAAATCTTTCGCTGCATCGCCTAAAATCGACAGCGTACTTCCGTGCGATCCGCCTTTGAAAGTTAAATCTTTACTATAGATGATTTTTCCAGGGTTTAATTTTGCCGGTTGAATTTTTCCGTTGCCAGCTGGAGGAATGTTCGGATCTAATTCGTTTGTTCCATAGTTCGAAGGTACTGGAGGGATGTTGTT
This sequence comes from Cytophagaceae bacterium, assembly GCA_027491195.1. GTDB lineage: Bacteria > Bacteroidota > Bacteroidia > Cytophagales > Spirosomataceae > Aquirufa > Aquirufa novilacunae. Next base: position 20,999 of record JAIXWQ010000013.1, read on the forward strand.
CACTCCGTCATACCAGGTGATGTCCATCGCTGGCATATTCTTGCGCTCTGGGAACTTGAATTGAATCGTCGACGACATTGGATAGAAGAAATTATTGTGTCCATCCGCTCTTAACATATTGATTTCGGTAGGTAGGCCTAGTTCCAAAAACTCGTGTGCCGTATCCATGATATGAGCACCCCAGTCGCCTAAGGCACCTAAGCCGTAGTCAAACCAGCAACGCCATTGGCCATTGACAAAGTCTTTTTGGTAGTCATGTGGCTGAACCACCCCTTGCCAAATATCCCAATCCAAGGTCGATGGAATCGATTCTGCCGCAGGGAACTTCGTGATTTTAGGATCCCAATTGTGCCAGCGACGAGGGGAATTCATGTGAGCCGTCATCGACGTCACATCTTTGATGATTCCAGCCTCTTTCCACGCTTTAAATTGGAAGTAATTTCCTTCTGAGTGGCCTTGGTTACCCATTTGAGTAACCACTTTCGGGTGCTTGCGCGCCGCCGCCATCATTAATTCGATTTCATTAAAAGTACGCGCCATCGGCTTCTCTACGAAAACGTGCTTGCCTAAACCTAAGGCCATCATCGTAATAGGGAAGTGAGAGTGATCCGGAACACCAATCGATACGGCCTCGATTTTCGATCCCATTTTGTCAAACATTTGACGGAAATCTTGGAAGCGAGGAACATCCGGGAATTTCTCTAATACCTTGAGTGTTTGAGGTGCACCCATATCCACATCACATAAAGCAACAATGTTCGCAAGTCCCGTATTGTATAAGGACATGACATCTAATCCGCCCTGATTTCCGATTCCGATGCAAGCTAAATTAACTTTTTCACCTCCAAAATTAGACAAGATGTTAGGGAAAGCTGCGGCTGCTCCTAATAGGCCGGCATTCTTCAAGAAATCACGGCGCGAATTGTGTAGTTGATTCATGTTGTTAGATAGGTTTGCTATTAAAAGCCAAAGATCTAGCTGAACTACTCTTTCAAGGGCACAAAAAAAAGATGAAAGAAAAGTTCTTTCATCTTGATGCACACCAAACCACTAATAGAATTTGTAATAAGCGAAGGTAGGTCTATTTCTCGGTTATCAAACACCGGCCTCTCACATTATCAGTTTACTGATAAAGCGATGCCGCTAACGCTAAATTTGCACGCATCTTTTCACGTAGTTCCTTGGGTTCAATCACCTGTATTTCAGTGGCATAGCGAAATAGGAAGTGCTCAACATCCTGATTTATTTCAAGGATAAGTTCGAATAAAAAAGTGTCCTTTTGTTTTTGGGAAGGATGTATCGGGTATTTAGGGAGATAGGATAGGATCCAAGAATCAGCTCTGACCTGAATAAGAATCTTTTCGGCGACCTGAGTACCTCTAAAAAGTCCGAGGCTTTGTTTGAAAAATTCAGCGGGTTGAAATTCCGGGTGAATGCGTAGACTAACACGTTCAGGGCTGATTCGAACTTGTTCAATTCGGTCCAAAGCAAAGACGCGAAGTTGATCTAAGGCTATTTTTGTGTTCACTTCTGTTATTTCTTGAAACAACAAATACCAGCCCGTGTACCAGCCATTATTGTATTCTTTGATCAGTAGGGGTAAGGCAGTAATTTTTTTAGCGGAAGAGGTTGCGGTCAAGCCTTTGTGCGTTATTTCGATGGGCTTCTTTCCGGCGATTGCGTCTACAAGAAACTTGACGTGTTCTGAACCTGAGCGATCACCTTCGTTTATCAGTTCAATCGCCGGCCAATTCGCCAGTTCTTCGTGGCGCATCAGATTATTTTCCAAGGAAATGGCTCTCAGCTTATTCACGATACCGTTTCCATTTCCACCCGTAAATAGGTGTTTGTTAAAGTCGATGATCGAGGCGATTTGGTCTAATTCCTTTTCCGAAAAAGAAGGAAAGGCACTGATGTCATCTCGGATATAATAGAATCGATTTTCGGACTTTGAGTAGCGAATCAAATCGCCCTCCGTTTCCTCTAAACTAGGGTAGCGTTCGGCAAGATGCTCTTTTAAGGCCTTGATGTCACGGCTGAAACTGCGCTCGCTATAACTGACTTGATCAAAGTGCTCTGAGAAATAGTCGCTCACAGTTGCTGCGCGTAAAGCAAAGGTCTTTCGCAAGAAGAGGTTATTGAGTTCTTTTAATCGATCTGTCGTATTCATGGGGCTAATCTAGTAGATTTTCAGTAGTTCGCCAACTTTTGGCGTACTACTGGTGCAATTTTGGGTAAACAAAAACGATAACGACATGAAAAATTTCAAAACTTTACTTGTTCTTCCTTTCTTTTTTTATGCGACAGAAGGCTATGTGAAAGCCTTTAAAGTACCTGGTAATCAGCTAGCGATCGCTCTTTTTGTCTTGGTGAATTTTATCATTTGCCTCGCATTAATTGCAGCAGATTTTCAATTCTTTGGTACTTCAGATGGAGATGGTTTTTATACCCAGGCGGTATTAGCGGAAGGTTTGTACCTCGTAGGTGGGGCCGGATTGAATTTGTTCTCTGAATTAGAGCAGCGTTAGTTAGAACGCTCGAATTGGAATCTCAATACGAACTCGTGCGTCTGATTTGTAATTTTGGAAATCGTATTCGTCGGCATTTCGTATTGATAGCCTAGGTAAACGGTAGGGCTAAATTGTACCCCTAGATTGACACCGATGGCATTTTCGTTACGATAGCCTACACCTACGTCGAGTAATTCATAAAAAGAACCGGTGAGGTTGATATCATAACTTAATGGCAAGTCAGCCGCCGCACGTACGATCGCATTCGTATGAATACTCACTGCTTGACTTAGCACCTGTTTCTTACCGATCATCCCATAATAGAAGGATGCGTCTTTGTATTTACCCGTTTGTAGGCCAAAATCATTCCACAACATACGTGGTTGCGAAATACTCACATAGAATTTATCTTCCTTTGCTAAGCGAATTCCCCAGCCTGAATTGATCTGCAATCCGGTAGAATAGTTTTGGGTAAACAGCTCATCTGTTTGGTCTAATAAACTCAAGCCCGCAAAGTCCAAAGCTAAATTCGTCACTCCCACTCGAATACCCCCAGACAAAGCCCATTTATCATTGATCAACGAGTGATAAGCAAAATCACTATTCACGGAGGTCGCTTTTACTGGTCCTAATTGATCCAGAAATGCGGTGAAACCAACCCCCATCTTTTCCCCCCAATTGAAATTACCCATCAAGGCAGTCGTCACCGGAGTCCCTGGCATCGAAGTCCATTGATTGCGGTTCACTAGAATGATTTCATTTTTATCGCTAGCGCCCACGAAAGTCGGATTGATGACTTGTGGATATAATCGAAATAAGGAGAATACAGGGTCAGTCTGGGCCTTGATTTGGCCAGCTAAAAGAAGCAAACATCCCACTATAAGAAAACGTAATCTCATTTATTTCTTCAATCGATTGATGTAAATATAAGTAGAAACTCGAGGTCTCACGCCATTATAATCTAAAATATAGAAATACACGCCATCCGGTAAGAGCCCATCGCCCGCTAAAAGTGGATTTCCCCGGTTCGTATCTCCACCCCAATTATTCGCATAATCTTTCACTTCGTAAACGATGTCGCCCCCACGATTGAATACGGTCAAGGTGTTTGGCGTCGTCCGCATCACCCCTGGAATAACTAAATAATCATTTTTTCCATCCCCATTCGGTGAAATTCCTTGGAAGGCCACGGGGTCACAAGCATCCGGATCAATTCGGTTATCGACTCCATCATGATCGCAATCGGGCAATCCTCCGTAGTTCAAATCATTCTCCCACTCATCTTTGATCTCATCCCCATCGGAATCTAGGTCATTATAGTCTGGCAAACCATCCTTATCAGTATCCACCGGATTATCGCGATCCCCGCCTATCTCCACGATATCAGTATAGCCATCTTTGTCCGTATCATAATTGACATCTTCCAATACCGTAATCGTCGTGCTATCGATACCAGGCCCGGTCGTATTCGTTGCGGTCACCACATACGTGTGCGGTTTTGCCGGCCAGGTGGGTGTACCAGATATTAAACCTGTTTTAGGGTCAAAATTTAATCCAGCCGGTAAAAGCGAATCAATTTTGAAACTATCGGCAATTCCTACGAGCTCAGGTTTAAAGCTGACTTGCACCCCTTGCCTAAACACACCCGGAATCGGATATTTGATCTCAGGGAAGGCAATCAGTACCTTAATGGTGACGATGAAGCTATCAAATCCAGTAGAGTTGCTGGCCGTTATCGTATAATCAACAAAATCCTGTGCTTTCGTCGGAGTCCCTGTGATAGACCCTGTACTTGGATTCATACGCAATCCTGCCGGTAAGGTTTTATCTACCGTATACAGCAATGGGGTGCCTTGGACGCGCGGATTCAGGGAATCAATTTTGATTTTTTCGATGTAGGTCTGCGGCGTCAAATAGCTCAAACTGCTTGGTCTCGGAATAACGGTTGCGATTCGGATCGTGTCGGTCGTCGAAGCTGTACTATTCGTAATGGTTACCACATAGGTCGTCGGAGGAGATAAGGCCGTAGGGGTTCCTGAAATGATACCCGTCAATGGATCAAAATTAAGTCCCGCTGGCAGCGGTTTATTAATTCGAATACTCGAGATAATCCCTTTCGTAGCTGGCACAAGTGGAGGATTCGGGACGCCCGCAATAAAGAGATCCACTCCCGTATATACCGGATTAATTTGAGCACCTAAAACGGGTTCCGGATAGCTAATACGCGGTCTCGCAATGAGAACCGTGATGACAAGACGAGCTCTAGCGGAACCAGTCGTATTCGTTGCCGTCACCCAATATTCTGTTAAAGGAATCGCCTTGGTAGGAGTCCCGGAAATGATGCCTGTTAAAGGATCCATTTGCAGGCCATCAGGCAATACTTTATCAATCGTGTAGCTATCCACTTTCCCAATTACGCTTGGATTTAAAGGACTAATCGCTACTTCTTCCTCGTAAATAACCGGCGTATTGTATTTTAAATTTTTCGGAGGAGCGATCAGAACTTCTAGGTCCAAAGGTGCAGACGTAGATCCTGTCGAGTTAGACGCCGTCACAACATAGCGAACTACACCGGTGAAAACACTCGGTTTGCCTGTGATTTCTCCAGTTGCCGTATTAAAGGTTAGCCCAAGTTGAAGTGCTTTGTCGATCGTAAACGCCGTGGCCAAACCACTATAAGTAGGTCTAATCGGAGCCAGCGTACTATCTTGAATAAGACGGGATGGGCTGAAGTAAGCCAGATTAGACGGTGGCGCAATCACCACAGAAATATCAATACTCGCTGTGGTAGATCCCGTACTATTTCTAGCAGTTATGACATAAGTTGTCATCGAACTCAAGGCCGTAGGAGTGCCGCTGATAATACCGGTGGCAGAACTGAAATTTAGACCCGCCGGAAGCGTGCGGTCGATGGAGTAAGTCGCGACTGTCCCTGAAACGGATGGAGCGATGTCAGGAATGAGGAAGTTTTGGTATAGAACTTTAGGCGTCGGATACACTAAATTTCGCGGTCTTGCAATCAAAACCGTAATCACTACATTCGTAGAGGTCGATCCCGTACTGTTCGTCGCCGTCACCACATAGGTGGCAGTAGGTTTAGCTAAAGTAGGAGTTCCAAAAATTCTCCCCGTTGATGTATCCAAAATCAATCCCGCCGGCAAGCTTGGACTAACCGAATAAGATGCGACCGCACCCGTCACATTCGGATCGAGCGGTGTGATATCAATGCCCTCTTCGTACACCTGAGGAGTCGCATAAGACAATCCGGAAGGAGCCGGAATCAAGACGGTAATAGGTAGCGAATACGAACTTGAACCCGCCACGTTAGTTGCCGTAATGGTAAAAATCGTTCTTGGTATCGCCTGAGTTGGAGTCCCTGAAATCTCTCCCGTGCTTGTATTAAAATTAAGCCCGGTAGGCAATGCTTTGTCAATCGAATAAGACGCCACAAAACCTGTCACTGTCGGTGTCAACGTGCTTATCGCCGTACCGGTAAAATAAGTAGGCGGATTAGTATACCTTAAGTTCGTAGGCGGCGGAATGGTCACTGTGATATCCAAGGTAGTCGAACTCGAATTCGTCGAGTTTGTTGCTGTCACGGTGTAGGTCGTTCGAGGCGATTGAACCGTAGCTGCACCGGAGATAATTCCCGTGCTTGTATCGAAATTTAGACCGGTAGGCAGGCCCGGACTAATGCTAAACGTATTCACCACGGTCCCGTATTTGTTTGGACTTAAAGGCGTGATGGCGACCGTTTCATAAAACACGTTCGGTGTTGTATACGTGATTTGCGGGCGGGCGATGAGCACGGTGATGTTTGTGGTGGCTGTAGTGAATCCCGTAGTATTTCGTACTGTGATGGTATAATTTGTACTTGGATTCGCTAAAATGGGGGTCCCTGTAATTTGTCCCGAATTTGGATTAAAGTTTAATCCAGCAGGGAGTGTGGGGAAAATTTCGAAAAGATCTGTAATTCCAGTTACACTCGGATTAATAGGGGAGATAGGAACTCGTTCTTCAAAAAGTAAGGGACTTGCATAGCTCAAGTTACTTGGTGCTGCAATTTTGACGCCAATGGTGATGGGAGCTGTGACAAAATCTGTGGAGTTGCTCGCTCGAATGATGTAGACCGTATTAGGGCTAGCTTGCGTAGGAGTTCCAGTAATTTCCCCTGTAGTGGGGTTTATATTCAGCCCCGCAGGTAAACTAGCCGCAGTAAATGTGATTTCTGTACCCGTGATACTCGGCGTTATTCCGGTTATAGGAACTCCTTGCGTGAATTCGTGCGGAGATGAATAACTAAAGCCACTTGGAGGAGGAATAACAACTCGAATGCTCGTCGTGTAAATAATGGAAGCTGTACTGTTAGCTGCCGTTATCGTATAAATAACAGGTGGACTTAATACCGATGGGAATCCCTTTATTTCGCCAGTCGTTCCGTCAAAAACAAGTGCCCCTGGCAAAGTTGGACTAATGGTATAACTTGAAACTGTTCCCGTTATGGTGGTAGGAGGAATAGGCGTGAATGGCGTATTTAGATACAGGGTAATCGGGTTGGGGTACGTTAAATTGGTAGGCGGAGGAATAACCACATCAAATGAAATGGTTTGAGTGAAATCTCCATTCGCATTTGAACCTTTGATGACATAAGAATTAAAGCCAGTAGTCTGAGTAGGTGTACCTGAAATGGCCCCGGTATTAGGATCTACACTAAGTCCACCTGGCAACGCAGTGATAGGGGTATAGGTTGTTACAACACCTCCTGTAGGTTCTCTGACAGGTAATATGGGTGTTATGGGTGCTCCTGTGTAAAAACGGTTCGGAACAGAGTAAGTAAAATTAGGTCGAGCAATAATTACCGCGATATCAATATTTGAATCCGTAAAACTTGTCGAGTTAGATGCCCTAATTGTATACCTTGTCGTCGGACTAGGCACTTGTGGCGTTCCTGAGATTTCCCCCGTAGAAGCATCAAGGCTTAAACCACTGGGTAAAGTAGATCCGGGAGCCATGCTGAAAGTCACCCCATTACCTGAAACAGTAGGCCGAAATGGCGTAATGGGGGTATACTGCGTAAAAGTATAGCTAGAGGTTTGGAAACTTAAACCCGAAGGCGGAGGGATGACTACCGTAAATACGACAGTAGCGGTCGTCGCACCCTGACTATTTCTTCCTTCGACAACAACGGTTACTGGATTTGAATTTAAGGCGGTAGGAATTCCTAATATATCCCCTGTATAAGGATCGATTGACATTCCCGGAGGCAGGGTTCCACTAATTATACTGAAGGTCTCAAAATAACCAATTGAACTTGCAATCGGAACCAGATTTTGTTGATTGACAATGAGTTTGTTAGGTGTATTATAGCTAAGAAAAGCGGGAGCAGCTAGATTTATCTGAACGGTGGCTGTGTAATTATTGGAGACACAGCCTGTGGTTGTGTTTTTGACATTGACGCTAAAATTATAGCTACCTATTTGCCCAAACGGGATATTAACGGTTAACGATGAACCGCCCATTGCCGCATTTGAAATAGGAGTAAATCCAGTCATATTGATGGCATTCGCAGAAAATTGAGATGGATCGTTCGTAGTTGATGTGTAGGGGATAGCGAATGATCTATCATTCGATGTAATGGCTGGAACTGCACCTAGCGTTATGGTAGGTAAAGGGTTTACAACGATGGTAATCGGATTACTAGCAGAACTAGTAATGCCTCCCACTGTTGATTTGGCTGTGTAAACGCCAGCTTCAGAAACAGTTATAGTTTGACCTGTTGATCCAAGAAGTACATTGTCTTTATACCAAGTGATATTCCCGCTTAAATTGGAAGTTAAAGTAGTTGAACTTCCTTGGCAAATGGCCTCTGAACCTTTATTTTCCCATAATTCAAAGGTTAGCGTACCATTATTATTCGTATCTCCATCTGTGAAATTATATTTTGAACCACCCGCCCAGGTACCTATGTAGTATTCGTAAATATGATCAGATGAATAGCCTACAGGAAAGTTAGGTAAAGGGGGGCATGATCCGTTTAATTTCCAGGTTGCCTCCGTACATGTTGAATTCAGGACAGGTGAATCAGTTCCAATGGGATTTGTAATATTGGAATTATAATAAGCGGCATCCATGTAGAGAGCTGTAGAGGCTATATTTGTCCCGAAAGTGCCTTTTACTTTTATTTTGTAATAATAATTTCCGTTCGTGGAGGATGAAATTTGACTAGAGGTTCCAAAGTTTGACCTCATATTTTTCAGATCTTCTCCTAACTTAAACCAGCCGGATGTGGTTGTGCTCCCTGATATCATAGGTGCCGGACTCACGGATTGAGCTCGGGTTATAAATTGGACGCACAGGAATAAAAAGAGAAATAATTTTCTCATGTATGATGAAGAACAGATAACCTTTAAAATTAGGGAAAATAAATGGTTTTTGATTTATTTCCCCTTCCAATAATTCGCCAGCGCTGAACCATTAATGTTCATAATAGGGCCAAAAATCGCAGCCGGCAAACCTAGCGTCCCTACTTTGCCCATCGCCATGGCAAGACCAGAGGCTAAACCCGCGTTTTGGAGACCTACTTCTATGGCAATCGTCCGACAATCTTGCTCCGGCAAACCACTCATGCGTCCGCCCCAATAACCTAAAATAAAACCAATCACATTATGCAATAAGCACGCGATAACTAATAAAGGTCCAACTGCTATTAAAGCATCTCTACCATTTGCCGTAATAATCACGACAATAGCACCGATACTCCACATCGAAATAGTAGGAAGGGCATTTTCAAACCAAACAAAACGGGCACCGATTAGTCGATTATAGATTACTCCCACACCGATGGGCAAGATGATCAGTTTACTGATTTCCCAAACCATATCCATCAAATCAATTTCAATCAATTGACCTGCTAAATTCTTCATTAATAAGGGGGTTAACAAAGCGGCAAGCAAGGTAGAAATAGAGGTTAGGGTGAGGGAAAGAGCCACATTTGCTTTGGCTAAATACGACATCACATTAGACGCTAAACCACAGGGCATACTGCCCACTAAAATGATACCTGCGGCGATTTCAGGCGGAAAAGAAAAGACTTTCGTTAGTCCCCAGCCCACAAATGGCATGATGCTAAAATGCAAAAAGACGCCTAGTACGACGGCTTTGGGCGAGCGCATCACCTCTGCAAAATCACTTATTTTCATTGTAGAGCCCATCCCGAACATGATGACCTGCAATAGGGGGATGATCAATGCTTTGAACTTAAAGTCACCGATACCCAAGAAGGGATCTGGGAAAATTAACGTAACTAGAACGGCAGCAATGATACTTAAGGAGAATTTAAGTCCTTTCATTTTTTGGTTTTTGCTGTCAATTTAAGAAAAATTAATTATTCAGCATTCCCTTGGTGATCCAAGCTTGAATTTGATTTATTTCACAGCTTCCTAACTTCGAAGTAGCGGAAGGCATGGGTTTGTATCCAACTGCGTGTGTAATGGAACCTACTAATCGTCCATTAGCCGCCTGCACTTTCACGACAGCATAAGTCGAAAGATCAATTCCTGCTGAAGGACTCGCTGCACTATGGCAACCTACGCAATAAGTTTTAAGAACCGGTGCAACAGACGCACTATAGGTGACATTAACGGTATCGCAATTCGCTGAGGAGGCCACACAAGAATTGTTTTTTGCCCCTTGTTGAATCCATTTTAAAACAAGAGCTTTTTGCGTTAGATTGAAGGCTGCAGCTGGGGCAGGAGGCATTCGGTCTTCTCCAGTTTCGTTCAAGCATTTGTACAGATCGCTAGATGTGGGGGATGCAGGATTTGCCTCTTTACGAATGTTTGTATAATCCGTCAAAATCACTCCGTCTTTTTTCGAAATCGCATCGTGGCAACCACTCATCGCGCAATTAGAAGTAATTAATGGTAACACGGATTGTTGAAAATAGACGGTGTCTGGGCTGCAATTAACGGCGGGTGTTGAGGGAATGATGGGGATAGTGGTTGTATCCACAATGACTGGTTGATTGGCCAAAGGGGTATTTTTATCGTTCAAGCACGATATCAAGAGAAATACTCCGAAAATATAGCCTAGGATTCTCATTTTTTCGTGTAGTTCATCTTACTAGACACCTTCACTACTTCCGCGATTTTGGCGAAAACGATTTTGGGAATATCCACTTTATAGTCGACTAAGCGCACTTCGAACTGACAAGTCAATGCGAGGGAAGAACCAGTCGAAACAATCGTACCTTTTAATTCAATAGGACGTGTCACACCATGAATAGTGGCAGAACCAGAGGCAGAAATGGGATAAGTGCCCGCCTTCGTTAAATCGACATCTTCCTTGATTTTACCTTTGAAAGTAGCAGAAGGGAATTTTTCGCTTTCCAAATAATTCTCATTGAAATGCTCCTGCATTAATTTATTCGGGAAAACGAAATTCGTAATACGCATTTGGACTGCTACTTCGTTCGTTGCCGTGTTGATGATGCTGCTCACGGATTTGTTTACGGCATCGATATCCTCCATGGGAGTCTTGGAAAAGAAAGAAACTTCGCCGTTTGTCGTGATAAAAAGCTGTGCCTTGGATTGGAATCCAATGAAAAGTAGGGCTAAAAGGAAGAGTTTTTTCATTTTTTCTTAGGTTCTAAACTGAAAGTTCGGGCTATGTTAAAGCCATAAAAGATGTCGCCGGCACCCCAGGTTCCTGTGGTTTGGCCTATAAAATGTTTTTCGGTCATGCCTCGCGAGTTGGTCATATGAAACTGAAAGACGTGTCCACCCGTTTCGATATCCACACCCACTGAAAAGGAATCCTGGTAGGGATAAGCTGTGCCCGATCCTTCTTCATAATCTTCTTTATCAACGATGTTTTTGTAGTATTCCGCAGAAATACTGAAGCGGTTCGTCAACTTGTAACGACCACCCAAGCCCATCGAAAGCAGGTTATTATCTAAATAAATAGACTCCGATTTGTTATTGTGCAGCACGGTAGGCATGATTTGAAGCGATAATTTATCGGAGAACTTTCTTGCGATAAGCATCTGACCAAAATACGATTGCCTCTGCAGGTTATTCTCGTAACGCATCACATTGCCGATCGATGTCGTATAACCGGTAGGCATGGTGTTCGTGGCCATTCCTCCGTAAAGCGTTGCAGTCACCGGCATTTTATTCGATTGAGCGAGTACTTTGTATTTTCCATACAGGTCATAGGTCTTCTCGATAGTCGAACGACCAGCCCCTAGTAGAATTCGATCAGTTAAGGAATATTCAACCCCTAGACGGATTTTGGCCTCATCTAAACCGAAAAAATTATCAATAAATCCTGAATTTACGGAACCGAAACGATGGGAAATCCAAAAGTTCAAATGCTGCTTCGCTAGTGTTTCCACGGTTTGCCCATTAATCAAACGGGTCCCTTTGAAAGTGGCCTGAGTATAGGTCGTCTTTTTTGCATCCTCTTTCTCTAACATGGCTAATAAGTCATCCTGTGCGAAAAGGGGAGAACTGACGAAAAGAAGGATTAGTAGCTTTTTCATTAGGCGTAAATTCGAAGGCTAGTGCCAGTTAATGAGGTTTTATAAGCTTGGATTCCTCGGCTACCGTTTGCGTTTGTGCCTGCACCGTTAATTGAAAAAGTAGCGCCGTGCTGGGTGCAATAAAATCCGCCGCCGCTATAGATGACATTAGCCTTGTTCTCATGCGAGCAAACTTGCGTAACAGCCGCGAATGCGGTAGCCGAAACACGGGCGATGACGATTCCATTCGCAATCACATAGTTTCCAGTCGTATTCAATTTTGAGTAGGTGGCAGTACTTAAATCCAAGGTGAAATCGACATTGGAGGCCGGAGAGACCGATTCGTTTTTGCATGAACTTAAACTGGAGGCACCGCAATAAACGGCTAGAAGAGCGGCTCCTTTCAAGCCCATGGACTTTAAGAACTCGTGGCGTTTGATTTTATTTTCCATTTATAGAGGGTTTAATGTCAGCAATTTAAGATTTTAAACGCGCTAAGTAAATGATTATTATCATCTATCGATGAACGATGCAATGAAAATGATGAATAGGCAGATAGGGGAGATGAAGGTAAATAGTTATATTTGAAGATAATTCAGAACAAATGCTAGAAAATTTCCTACTTCGGTACGCACTTAATTTACTCTTTACCTTTATCGTGGTGCGTTTTATTTACTATCCGAAATACCGCAATAACGACTTCGTATTTACTTTTTTCTTGTTTAATACGATCTTATTTGTGCTGTGTTATTTGCTTGCGGAGGCGGATTTGAAGTTTGGATTTGCCTTTGGTTTATTTGCCTTGTTTTCCATGTTTCGCTACCGGACGGTCACCGTTCCCATCGGTGAAATGGGCTACTTTTTCTTAGTAGTGACCCTTGGGATTATTAATTCTTTAGCCTCTTTAGTGAATCTGGAGATGCTTTTAGTGGCGAATTCGGTCCTAGTGGCGATGACTTTTTTACTGGGTCGCACCTTGTCTTTAACGCATGAGAATTACCAAACCCTGAACTACGAGAACCTGGGATTAATTAAACCCGCTGAGCGAGCAGAACTATTGAAAGATTTAGCGGATCGCACGGGTTATCCTATTCATAAAGTGCAGGTGGTGAAAGTGGATTATCAGCGGGGAATTGCACAATTAAAGGTGTATTATTTTTCCAAAGAAAACGAGTCAGCTCCGCTCGACCTAGATGCATAAGTTTCTTTTTCTTTTATTTCCCCTCTATGCTTTCGCCCAAAAAGATACCTTACAAGAGGTTAGGGTAGAGGGAATTCGTTCTGAATTGACGAGTGACCCGACGAAGAAAGTCTACCAGGTAGGGGCTAATTTGACGAATTTAGGAGGTAATCTTTTCGATGTACTGAGTAATATCCCCTCCATTTATGTCACCAGTGATGGAAATGTGAACTACCGGGGTAACCAAAATTTGACCATTTATTTTGATGGCAAACCTGCGGGAATTTCCAGTTCTTCTCGCGCAAATGCCCTCAGTCTCTATCCTGCTGATCAAATTGAGCGCATCGAAATTATATCGAATCCCGGGGCCAAATATTCAGCCGAAGGAAGTGCCGGCATATTGAATATCATTTTGAAAAAAGGGACGAAAACAGAATCGCTCCGGATCAATTCGAATGTGGGCACGAACGATAAATATGCCTTTTCTGCAACCTACACGAAAGGATTTAAGCGGTGGACCCATTTATTGGATGTGAATCTACGCCAAAACATCCGCAACAATTACCAATACCTCTACCGGGAAAATTCTAGTGCTTTCGGTGCAGCGCTAATCACGCAAACCACAAATGAAGTGAACCGGGATTATAATCAATCCATTCGCCTAAATTCGATCTATAATTTCAGCAAAGATCGCTCTCTCGGAATATCGTTTATCGGTCGACTTTCCTCTGATCATAATTCGGAAATTCGCTTTAACACGAGCGAATTTGATTATGCCGCAGATCGATTGTATGCACGGGATGCGGATAAAAAAGGCCGAGACTTTGGCTTCGATTTGAATCTATCTTATAGTCCTAGTGCGAATGGGAAAATTGACTTTTTGTGGATCCAAAACCAAGGCTCTGATGCGAATTCGTTCTTTCAGCATTATTATTTTGGCGATTTTGAGACCCCTAATCCGAACATTCCTGTTCGTAATGAGCGCTCTTCTTCCAGTAGCGCAAATTCAACTCTTTTATTGCAGGGAGATTGGACGAAGTCCTTTGGGAAGCGAGGCATCTTAGAGTATGGTTTCAAATTCAATTCCCGTTTCTTTGAAAATGACTTTCTGTATGAAAAGCAAAAAGAGGGAATTTATCTCCGCGATGCGAAGCGTTCGAATGGTCTGGTTTATCGAGAGCACATTCAAGCCGCCTATTTGTCCTATGTTTATGAAAATAAATATGCGACTTTAAATACAGGTCTTCGGGCAGAGGCCACCGAAATCGCTGGCGATATTCAGCAACAATACCTGAATCTGTTTCCCTCTTTCTCGCTTGTTCACCCGCTCTCAAAATCCTCAAATCTATCTTTTGCCCTTTCTAGTCGCATCACACGACCTAGTTATAAGTCCTTGAATCCTTTTATTTCGTTCGCAGATCCGCTGAATTTGAATTCAGGAAACCCTGCATTGAAGCCAGAGAAGGCTTTTTTATACGAGTTCACGCATACTAAGGATTATGCGTCCCTCTCCATTTCGAACACGGTGTTTTATCGTGACATTAGTGGTTTAGTAGGTAGGGTTCGCACTTTTTTAGCCGGTGACACGACTTTAACACGTTATGAGAATATTGCCAAATCTCGTGCTTGGGGCATCGAGAACCTCAGCACATGGTCTATCTCAAAAGCCTACAAGGTCACGCTTAATACCTCTCTTTTTCAATCCGACTTAGAAGGATTTATTAACAATACGAACGTTTCTCTGAATCGCTGGAGTTGGAACTCCCGTTTGAACCAGCAATTCAAATGGAAAAACAACTGGTCAGCTCAGATCTCTGGCATTTTTCAATCCGCCCAAATCAACACCCTGGGTATTATCGAACCCTATTATACGGTTGATCTAGGATTGAAAAAGGATTTTGGCAGACTCTCTTTAAACGCCCGAGTGAACGATGTGTTCAACACGCAAAAAACCATCTACGATTCCCGCCCCTTCGGTCTCATCAGTGACCTCGAACGCAAAAAGGAAACCCGCATTTTCTACATCGGTTTTAGCTACAAGTTCGAGACGAAGAAGATGAAAGAAGCGAGAGAGAGGAGGAGGGTGAACGAAGAAGAAATAAATATCGATGAAGACTAGTCCGGAGGGAATTAGTCCTAAGGAAAAAGAGTATAGAGTAGAGAGTATAGAGCAGAGATGTTCGAAGTAATCTTAGAGAGTTTTTTTAAATGTAAATCACAAAATTATTGCGCAGCACAATTTTAGATTTACATTTAAAAAAAACGAGTTTATTTACTCTTAACCCTACTCTTCTCTGCCTCTAACCCCGTCGCTCTTTCTCGCGCACCTTTAATGGACATATTGCCAAAACGGTAGGTAAAGTTTAAACGTACCACACGGGAATCTTGACGTGGACGAACGACGATATCTAAGTCGCCGTATTTGATAAATACATCTGGGTTAGACGTGTAAAGAACATCTTGCGCGTTTAGGCGGATGACACCGCGTTTATTCATCACGGTTTTTTGGATCCCTAAATTAAGCGCTCCTCCTGCTCCAAAAATAAAGGCACTCTCCAGACCTCCCGAGAAGTAATTTCCGCCAATTTCGAGGCGATATGCTTTAGGTAAAGTGAAGATGTGATTAGAGCTGATGTAAAATTGATTATTTACAGGACTAAGGTTCGCATTTTCTACTTTCCCTGTTAGTTCAGCGCGGTTAAAGTAGATGTCGTTGTTCGAAGACCACCATTTCGCGATAGGGATCGGTAGAGAGAAACCAAGGCTATAATTTGTGCGCTCGGCCATGTTTGCCGTGGTTTGGTAGGATTTTCTGGCCTGTGTATCTTGTTTCAAAATTTCAGTGATCACATTCGTGGTATGGCTATAGCCTAAAATGGTGCTGAATGCACCCATATAGGTGTGGCTCAATTCAATCGAATTAGTCAGCTGAGGAGTTAACATGGGGTTACCGACTTTGAAAGTATAGTTATCCAAGAAGAAGACGAATGGGTTTAAATCGCCATAGCTGGGGCGGTCGATGCGTCGGGAATAATTAAAGCCGAGGCTATGGTTTTTGGACAAATCATACTGAAAGAAAGCACTCGGGAAAAGTTGCGCATAATCGCGGTGGAAAGTGGAATCTTTCGAATTAGCCGTGTAAGCCTCTGATAATCCATCCGCCACGGTCCACTCACCACGTAAACCAATCTGGTAGCTGAACTTGCCGATGGCACGTTCCGTATTCAAATACGCGGCGTGAATTTGTTCGGTGTAGACGAAGTGATTGCTTTGGCCTGTCAAAAAAGTAAAAGCAGGATCACCCTCATTTTTTCCTTGGAAGCGTAAATCGTTATCCGTTTTAACATAGGACGATTTCAACCCCGTTCCCCATTTCGATTTCAGAAAAGAAGGCAGCACATAATCTAGCTTGAAAGAATATTGGTCCACGAATGATTTCGAGTTATTCAACAATAAAGAATCCTGTTTCAAAGGACTAAAATCTCCACGCTGGAACTGAGAACGCAAATTTGAACCACTATTGTCCACAAATCGCGCATAATCTAAATCAATGGTTAATTCGCGACCCGTGCTGTCATAGGTATGTTTGAAATTGAAATTCGTAGCATAATTATGGCTCGGATTCCCCACATTATTGAAGGTATTTAAGCGGGTCAAAGCCGTTCCAGCACTCGTATATTGAATGGTCTGATTCAATCCGTCATGCAAGGTATATTGGTTGATGTTTCCAGATACCAAAATCCCTAAGGTCGTCTTCTTCGAATAATACCAGTCCACGCCACCTTTTAATTGGGTGGTTTGATTTTCATTTTTGAAGCCATAACCATTTTCCCAAACCTCATTTTGCGTTCTAAAATAACGCGTCAAATAATTACGCTCTAAGGTAGTTCGATTGACCACTGATCCATTTCCAAACCAATTCCAGCCATTCTTTCGATAATTCAAATTCACCCCGGTGCTTTGGCGAGAATAAACTCCCTGGGCTAAAGTTGCATTGGCAGATCCGTTTAAGCCGATATTCGAGTTCTTCTTCAATTTAATATTGATAATCCCACCCGTTCCCGCAGCGTCATAACGGGAGGACGGATTCGCCATAATCTCGAGCTGAGATACCTGGTCTGCTGGTAAATTCTTCAAATAATTCGCTAAGTCTGCCCCACTTAAATAGGAGATTTTCCCATCGATCATAATCGCTGCGCCTGACTTTCCGCGCAATGAAATATTGCCGTCTTTATCTACAATCACACCCGGAGAACGCTCTAATAATTCCATCGTGGTATTTCCCGCCGCCATCGCCGAGTTCTCTACATTCACGATCGTTTTATCCAGCTTTTTTTCGATGAACGGTTTCGTAGCCGTCACTTTTACTTCGGCTAATTCGGTGCTTAACGGCAACAAGGTGATGGTCCCTAAATCGATTTTAGAATCCGCTGTAATCTCCTCTAAGGTGATTTTTGTGGGCTTCAATCCAGTGGATTGTAAGGTCAAAGTAAAACGACCGAGCGGTAATTTGGAAACTTTTAACTCCCCGTTTTCATCCGTATTCATCCCCTTAACTAGGCTAGAATCACTGGTTTTTTTCAATAATACCGTAGCAAAAGGCAAAGCCTCTTTATTGGCATCTTGAAGACGAAGGTATAAGGAATTTTGGCCAAAAGCCGTAAGGGAACAAACAAGTAATAATGCAATTAATTTCATGGGGCAAAGTTCTTGAAAAAACGTGGCCTCAAGAAGTGAATATTGACCAATGGTTGATTTTACGTTTAAAGCACAAAGAATAAAGCATAAAGCAAAAGTTGGAATCAAAAAAAGGGCCGAAGCCCTTTTTTTGATGGTAAAGTGATTTTGTAAAGCACAAAGAATAAAGCACAAAGATGGCTTTTAAAAGTATAGTAATCTCTACTCTATTTTATTCTTTATGCTTTATGCTTTATTATTTTGAAACCGTAGGTTTTAGTCTAAAAACCATCCCCGGATTCTCCACCCCAATGTACAAGTAGCCATCGCGGCCTTGCTCCACATTGCGCATGCGACCCACGTTAACTAATACTTTTTCGTGTTTCACCACCTTGTTGTTCTTCACCTCTACGCGGTTCAAATAGTTGAAACGTAGGGATCCGATCATTAGGTTGCCTTTCCAAGCTGGGTATTTATCACCCGTCACAAAAGTCAAACCAGATGGTGCGATAGAAGGGATGAAATAGGAGATAGGTTGCTCCATGCCTTCTTTTTTGGAGATAGCCGAAATCGGTTTCCCATCGTAATTGATACCGTAAGTAATCACTGGCCAGCCATAGTTTTTACCTGCCTGAATGATATTAATCTCATCGCCACCACGTGGACCGTGTTCCGTTTCCCAAATATCGCCCGTCCATGGATTTGTCGTTAATCCTTGTGGGTTGCGTTGACCATACGAATAGATACTTGGATGATCCGTATTCTTGAAAGGATTATCAGCGGGAACCGTTCCATCGTCGTTCAAACGGTGAATTTTGCCGTTGTCATTATCTAATTTCTGTGGGAACACTTTCTCCATTCCACGTTCACCTACCGAGAAGAATAGATGTCCTTGTTTGTCGAATGTGATGCGAGATCCAAAGTGGAGAGATGTTTTCGTATACGGCTTCGCTTCGAAAAGTTCTTGTGATTCTACCCATTGATTGTCTTTGATTTTACCCCGAACGATAGCCGTTGTATTTACTTTAGATCCATCCTCCATTTTGAATTTAGAGTAGGATAAATAAATCCAGCCATTCTTCTCGAATTGCGGGTGAAGAGCGATGTCTAATAAACCGCCTTGACCTTGCGCGTAAACTGCAGGCGTTCCTGTAATGGCTGTTTTGTTGCGTTTTTGGTCTACTTTATACAAAACACCTGTACGATCTGTGATTAAATAATCATTCAAAGGTAATTGCACAAAACCCCATGGGCTATCTAAACCGGTTACGATTGTATCTAAAGCGATCGTCATTCCCTCCGATTTGAAGATATTCGATGTGGGCTTATTCGCGAATTTGTATTGCTCCACACCGGCTAAGTTTTCGACGATTAAATCGGCTAACTTTTCGATTTCCTTCGGTGTTAATACTTCTTTCCAAGTCGGCATACCTAAATCAGGATAGCCGTGCGTGATGCTATTTAAAATATCGGATTTTTTATCACCGTGCTTCCATTTGCGGTCCACAAATGCTTCCACTTTTTCACCGTGGCAAGACGCACAATATTTGGTATAATTCACCTCAGCAGGCTCTTCCATCACAGCAGGCGCCTTCGTTAAGGACATCGTGCTCAAAGCGGCCATCGCAATCAGGCCAATAAAGGATATTTTTTTAATCATAGCTTGGTATTTTTCAGTCACGAAGCTAAAAATTAATTTCTATATTTCTATCTTTAATGCTTACCTCATTCAACATATGAAAAAAATCTTACTCGTTCTCTTATTTGCGTCGCTAACGGTTAGCGCGCAGGTTCCTAGTCCTAAATCGCATTTTGGTTTTTCTATCGGTGATAATTACCATTTAGCCACCTTTACTCAGACGGAGGCTTACCTAAAAAAGGTGGCTTCATCGTCTAATCGCGTGAAGTTGCAGTCGATTGGAAAGACGGAAGAAGGCAGAAATCAGTACATGGTGATTGTTTCTGATCCGTCGAACATAAAAAATCTAGCTAAATACAAGGCTATTTCGCAGCGTTTGGCGCGGGCGGAAGGCTTGAGTGAGGTAGAGGCGAAGGCTTTGGCCAAAGAAGGAAAAGCCATCGTCTGGATCGACGGCGGATTACACGCCACAGAAACGGTGGGAATTCACCAGTGGATCGAATCCATCTATCAATTTACCACCCGAAATGACGAGGAAACAAAACGCATCCTCCAGAACACGATCATCCTATTCGTCCACGCAAATCCAGATGGCCAAGAATTGGTTTCAAACTGGTACATGCGCAAGGCAGACACGCTGAAACGCTCGACGGATAATTTGCCACGTTTGTACGAAAAATACATCGGTCACGATAATAACCGCGATTTCTACATGATGAATATGAGCGAGTCCACGAACATGGCCCGCCAACAATACATCGAATGGATGCCGCAAATCCTCTACAACCACCACCAAACTGGTCCAGCAGGAACCGTAGTGGCAGGTCCTCCTTACCGCGATCCTTTCAACTATGTTTATGACCCATTATTAATAACTGGAATCGACGCCTTAGGTGCAGCGATGAGTTCTCGTTTAAACGCAGAAGGGAAGCCAGGTTATACGATGAAATCAGGATCGGTTTATTCGACCTGGTGGAACGGTGGATTACGCACCACGGCATACTACCACAACATCATTGGTTTATTAACGGAGATCATCGGAGACCCGACACCATCCACTATTCCTTTGGTCCCAAACCGGTTGATTCCTAATTCGGCCACCCCATTTCCGATTACACCACGTAAATGGCTCTTCAAGAACTCGATTGATTACTCGCTTTCCTTGAACTATGCAGTCTTAAATTATGCGACGCGTTACCGCGAAGAGGTCTTAATGAACATCTACAAGATGGGTAAAAAATCCATTGACTTAGGATCGCAGGATTACTGGACGATGTCGCCTAATAAGGTGGAAAAACTAGCGGAGATCTCGGGTGGTAATTACAAGAAGAAAGCGGATAGTTTATTTGCTGCTGTTTACAAGAATCCAGCCACCCGTGATGCTCGTGCCTATATCGTGACGGCTGACCAATCGACTTCGGGGATTGCGTTTATCAACATTTTACTCAAGAGTGGTATCCGTGTAGAGAAGGCAACGAAAGCCTTCGAAGTAAACGGAAAGACCTATCCAGCAGGTTCATATGTAGTGAAGACGAATCAAGCTTTCCGTCCTCACGTGATTGACATGTTCGAACCACAAGATCACCCAAATGACTTCCAATACCCAGGTGGCCCTCCAGTGCGTCCTTATGACGCGGCAGGTTGGACGCCAGCATATACGATGGGAATTCAATTTGATCGAATTTTGGAAGAGGTAAATGGACCGTTCGAAACGGTGCCTTATGGGGAGCTTCAAAAAGCGAAACCAGCCTTCGTAACAGGGGCTTATTATTCATTCTCGACTTCGGATAATGCCTCATTTACTTTATTGAATGATTTATTAAAAGCGGGTATCGAGGTTTCGAAAAACGCATCCGCTTTTTATGTAAAGCACAGTGCGACAGCGGCGGATATCTTATCGAAGGCGTCTGTGAAAACACAAGTATTGAACGCTTTACCTGCTACCGTTTCGGCTAAAGTGGGGACGAAGCGTGTGGGTCTTTGGGATACCTATGGGGGATCAATGCCATCTGGATGGTTACGTTGGATTCTAGAACAACACCATTTCGATTTCAAATTAGTGTTCGCAAAAGAAATCGACAAAGGCAACTTACGTTCGAAATTCGATGTGTTGATTTTTGTCAAAGGTGCGATTCCCGGCTTAAAAGCAGAACCAGCAAACGAGTGGGAGGAGAAAGAACCAGTGGAGGCAGATATTCCAGCCGAATTCCACGAGACGATGGGTAAAATCACCGCTGCTAAATCAGTTCCAGCTCTTCGCGCTTTCTTAGAAGAGGGAGGAGATATCATTACCATCGGTTCAAGTTCAAATCTAGCCTATCACCTAAACCTGCCTGTAAAGAATGCCTTAGTGGAGATGGTAGCAGGAAAAGAGCGCAATTTACCAGGTGAGAAATTCTACATTCCGGGTAGTGTGATGCAAGTAACGGTGGATCAAAATTTGCCAGCTAACTGGGGAATGGCGGCTAAAGCGGATGTCATCTTTGCAGCTAGTCCAGTCTTTAAATTATCTCCAGAGTCTATCTCACATGGGGAATTAACTCCTTTAGCTTGGTTCGCATCTGAGAAGACCTTACGTAGTGGATGGGCCTTTGGTCAAGCCTATTTACAAGATGGAGTTGCTGCTTTTAAAGCGAAAGTGGGGAAAGGAAATCTGTATGTATATGGTCCAGAAGTAACGTTTAGAGGCCAAACACACAGCACATTCAAAATGGTATTCAATCAATTATATGAAAACAATCGCTAAGATTATTGGGGGTATTTTTATAGCCCTATTTGCTGTTATTCTATTCTTCGCTGAAGCCGATCGTCCTGTGGAGGAATTGATCCCCCTCTATGCGAACAAGGATTCTAAATTCATGCCCATTATGGGGATGAAGGTACATTACCGAGATGAAGGAGTGGCGACGGATACGTTGCCATTGATTTTACTGCATGGGATGTCCTCTTCTTTGAATACATGGGATAATGTGGCGCTCTACTTAAAACGATACAAGCGGGTGATTAGTTTGGATTTACCTGGTTTTGCACTAACGGGACCTTCACCGGAAAACAACTATGATTTCCCCTATTATTCCAAGTTTATCGATTCCTTTGCGACGCGCTTAAAGATCAAGCGATTCATTTTAGTCGGTAATTCAATGGGTGGAGCCATTTCCTGGAACTATGCGCTTCATAATCCGTCACGATTAGCTCAACTGGTCTTGATCGATGCAGCGGGTTACCCCAAAAAAGGAGAAAGTGGCTCACTCGGATTTAAACTAGCGTCTACTCCAGTTATCAATAATTTATTGTTATACGTTACGCCTAAATCTTTAGTCCGTAAAAGTCTAGAATCGATTTATGCTGATCAATCTAAAGTGACTGATGAGCAGGTGGAACGATTCCACGACATTGCCATTCGGGAAGGAAATCGCGCGGTAGCTTTGCAGATTTTCAAAGGATCTTTCCACGGAGATTACAAGCGCATAAAAGAAATCAAGACGCCTACGTTCGTTATATGGGGTGCAAAAGATAATTTAATTTCTGTGGATAACGGGGCAGAATTTATGAAGGATATCAAAGGAAGTAAAGGAGTGATTTTTAACGTAGGTCATGTTCCTATGGAAGAAGTGCCTTTTGACGTGGCTTTATCGATATATAAATTTGTTCGGTAGGACTTTTCAGTAGAAAATCTTATCATTGTATCAATTATAGACAATAAACCTATTTAATCATGAAAAGAATCTGGCAACTCACTTGCCTACTGGGACTTATCGCGTCCAGTACATTTGCACAGACTGATTTTAAGATGGCCGTTCAGGCTAAAATCGAATCAGGAATTATCGAGGGTGATTATAATACCCAGACTGGTATTCAAACTTATTTTGGCGTTCCTTTTGCTAAACCACCGGTAGGTGAATTGCGTTGGAAAGCACCCGTTCCGGCAGAAGCTTGGTCAGGCGTTAAGAAAACGAAAGCTTTCGGACCACGTCCGGTACAAGCGATTGTTTTTGGGGACATGGGATCTCGTTCAGCAGGTTTGAGCGAAGATTGTTTGTATCTGAATGTGTGGTCTCCCGCTAAAAGAAATACGAAAAACTTACCTGTATTGGTCTATTTCTATGGAGGTGGATTATTTGCGGGTGATGCCTCTGAGCCGCGTTATGATGGCGAAGCGATGGCGAAACAAGGAATCGTAGTGGTGACGGTGAATTACCGTTTGGGGCTTTTCGGATTCTTCGCACACCCAGAATTGTCTGCGGAGGCATCATATAAAGCATCTGGAAACTATGGTTATTTAGACCAAAATTTGGCCTTGAAATGGGTTCAAAAGAATATCGCTGCTTTTGGAGGAGATCCTGCAAAGGTGACCATCGCTGGAGAATCAGCGGGTTCCGCTTCAGTATCAGTCCAAATGGCTTCTCCGCTTTCAAAAGGCTTAATCGCCGGAGCGATTGGAGAAAGTGGTGCGGGTATTAATCCGACGATGGCACCTATGCCTTTAGCGCAAGCAGAGAAGGGTGGTGTGGCATTTGCGGAGAAAGCAGGAGCGAAGTCTTTGAAAGATCTTCGTGCCATGTCTACGCGCGAACTATTTGAGATTGCGCAAGAGACGCGTTCAATGGGCTTCCCTACGGTGGTAGATGGTTATTTCTTACCCAAAACCTTACCTGAATTATTCAATGCAAAACAACAATCAATGGTTCCACTTCTTTTAGGCTGGAACTCTGCTGAAATCCCTGGTGGCGCCTTTATGCAAGGAAAGCCGTATACGCACGATAACTATGTTTCAAAAGTGAAAGAGGTGTATCCTGCTGATCACGAAACCGTTTTGAAATTATATCCATCGGGTTCAGAGGATGTGATCGAGCGTTCGGCTACGGCTTTAGCGTCAGATCGTTTCATTTCTTACAGCACGTGGAAATGGTTTGATTTACATCGTAAGAATTCATCTCAACCGGTTTATCGCTACTTGTATTCTCGCTTCCGTGCTCCCTTAGTGGATAAGTCGGCAGCCTCAGGTTTAGCGGGTGGAACGGTGAAAGCTGATCCGAATGCACCTAAACCGCGTCCTGCAATCGGTGCGCCTCACGCTTGTGAGATCGAGTATTGCATGGGTAACCTGCATTTAATTAAGGATTATGCGTTTACAGCAGATGATTATACGGTGTCCAAAACGATGTTCGGTTATTTCGCGAACTTCATTAAGACGGGAAATCCGAATGGAGGAACTTTGGCAAACTGGCCTGCAGCAGCTCCATTAGATAAAGAGCCAGGAGTTATGGTGATCGATGTAGAATCGAAAGCCATTAAAGCGACGGAGGATGCGCGTTATGAATTTTTAGATAAACAATACAAAAACTAATCAAGATGAAAAAATTGACCTTAGCTTGTGCTTTGATTTTAGCCTCAGTGGGCTTGAAAGCACAAATTACAACGGGTAAGGACGTAGCTGTTGTGGCGACGGACGCAGGTAAAGTGCGCGGCTATGTTCACAGCGGCATTTACACCTACAAGGGTATTCCATACGCGGAGGCGGCTCGTTTTGAGGCTCCTCACAAACCAAAGCCTTGGGCTGGTGTTCGTTCTTCTTTATCATATGGCCCTGTTTCGCCTTTAATCGACGAAACGACTCAGGTAAATGATGAATCAGAATTCGTATTCAACCACAATTGGGGTTTTACAAACGAAGATTGTATGCGCATTAACGTGTGGACTCCAGGTATCAATGATGGTAAGAAACGTCCGGTAATGTTCTGGATTCACGGTGGTGGTTTTACATCGGGTTCTGCAGTTGAATTGCCATCGTATGATGGAGAGAATTTAGCCAAAAAAGGCGACGTCGTAGTCGTTTCCATCTCCCACCGGTTGAACATCACAGGGTACTTAGATTTATCCGCTTATGGCGAGAAGTACAAGTATTCAGCAAACAATAGCGTGTTAGATATGCGTGCGGCTTTGGAATGGGTAAAAGAAAACATCGGCTCTTTCGGGGGTGATGCGAAAAACGTAACCATCTTCGGTCAATCAGGTGGAGGCGCGAAGGTTAACACTTTAATGGCGATGCCTTCAGCGAAAGGTTTATTCAGCAAAGCAATAAATCAAAGTGGATCTTTCCGCTCTGAGATGTTAAACAAAGCAACAACCCAAAGCATCACAGCGGAGGTATTAAAAGCCTTGAACATCCCTGCTGCGAAAGTGGATAGCTTACAAACGATTCCTTACCCTGTTTTAGCTTCAGCAGGCAAGAAAGCGTTGGCGGTAGTGGCAGCGCAATTAAAAGCAGCTGGGAAACCAGTAGGTGGATTCGGCTTAAGTTGGGGTCCATCGGTAGACGGCGATGTATTGCCTTACCAATTATTCTCGAAAGAGGCGTTTGAATTATCGAAAGACGTGCCTTTATTGATCGGTACGGTGAAGAATGAGTTTATGCCTTCGATCATGAGTGGTATGTCAGATGCTACTGCTGAGCAGGTGGAAGGATACATCAAACGAGTATATGGTGACAAAGCGGAGGCCTTTAAAGCGGCGGTGAAAAAAGCCTACCCTAATGACACGAAACCATCTGATTTAATGGATGTGGATGTGATGTTCCGTCCGGGTGCGGTGATTCAAGCAAAAGAGAAGTCTGCCTTGAAAGCGGCGCCGGTTTATATGTATTTGATGACTTGGCAATCGCCTGTGATGGACGGAAAGTACAAAGCTTTCCACTGCATGGAATTGCCTTTCTGCTTTAATAACATTGCGCGTTGCGAGGAGATGACTGGAGGCGGAAAAGAGGCCTATGTCTTAGCGGATCGCATGAGTTCGTCTTGGATTAATTTTGCCAAAACCGGAAATCCAGCGCACAAAGGTATTCCAGCTTGGCCTACCTTCGATGCAGCAGGAACTGCAACGATGCACTTCGATAATACCTGCGTGGTGAAACCGCAGCAGGATGCGGAGCTCTTCAGCTTAATCGCTAGATAAATTGATGCACATTAAGTAAAGAGGCCCTTCGTGAGAGGGGCCTTTTTTATTAGTAATAAAAATGATTAGCTCATTTTACCTATCGCACAGCTGACGTAGGATTTAGCTTGTTTAAATAGTGTATTGTCACCTCGCTGTGGATAACCCATTGAATTCAAGGAATCGATTACTTCGCTTAGCTTGTAATGATCACCCGTAAGGCTGATTTTTTCTTCTTCCTTATCGATTTCTACTTTCGTGATTCCTTTAATTTTCTCTAAAGCCTGCTTAATGCTGGTCATACATCCGCCACACTTGATGTTTTCTACAAAAATCTCTTGCGTTTTCATGGTGTTATTATTTGTTTAGTCAAATGTAGGCTATCTTTAAGCGATAAAAGGTGATATATATCACTTCTAAAAATATGAAAAAACACTTTTCGCTGGCAGACCTTCAGTCCTGGGAACGCTTCACCCGTGCTAATTTGATTAATACACTGAGTGGCTTTAAGAGCTTGTCGTTGATTGGGACCGTGAATGGCGAAGGTGTTTCAAATCTTGCCGTTTTTAGCAATATTGTACATTTAGGGGCTGATCCAGCTTTGATTGGTTTTGTTAATCGTCCTTTAGCTGCAGCGCCGCATACCCTGTCGAATATCCAGGAGACGGGTTTTTATACGGTGAATTTAGTGACGGAGGCGATGTACAAACAGGCCCATCAGACGAGTGCGAAATATCCGGATGGGGTTTCAGAATTTGAGATGACGGGCTTGACGCCGGAGTTTAAAGAGGGTTGCCTTGCGCCCTTTGTGTCAGAATCTCCGGTGCAATATGTTTTGAAATTAGAGCAGGTGATCCCGATTGAGTTAAATAACACTTTTTTTGTGATTGGGTCCTTGCAATCGATGTACTTTCCGGAAGAACTGATGGAGGAGGATGGCTTTTTGGATTTGGCCAAATCTGGAATACTTACTTCCCTAGGCACCTCCGGTTATTATAAAACAACGAAAATAGACAACTTACCCTATGCAAAAGTTAAGTAATCTGATAGACGAATTAGCGTCCTATATTCCACAGTTAGAGGCCAGAAATGAGGCTGTTTCTGCTTCCTCTGTAGGCTGGCAAATCGAACATAGCTTATTAGTTATTTCTTCTGTGATCGAAGGGGTTAAGAGATCAGATCCGTCGAAATACAAATGGAGTTTTCGACCTATTAAATATTTGATTTTTTGGCGAGGTAAAATTCCAAGAGGTAAAATAGGGGCACCTAAAATAGTTATTCCAGGAGAAATAACACAGGATACATTGCAGGCTCACATAGCGCTATGTCGTCAACGATTAGATGAATTGGAACAATTGGGGGCCGGACATTATTTTACCCATCCGTTTTTTGGAGATTTAAGAATGGCGGATACGCTTTCTTTCTTGTTTATTCACACGGAACATCATTTGAAGATTATTCGGGTCATGCTGGCGCACTAGCGCACTTTCCGGCAATATATCCGGTTGTCCAGGCAGATTGGAAATTGAATCCGCCCGTGACGCCATCGATGTCCATGACCTCGCCTGCAAAGAATAGCCCAGGACACTTTTTGCTTTCCATCGTTTGGACGTTAATGTCTTGTAAATCCACTCCACCAGCGGTCACAAATTCCTCTTTGAAGGTCGTTTTGCCTTGCACCACATAGCGGTCGTTAATCAGTGTATTGATGAGTTTATTAAGCGCTTTCCCCCCCAGTTCATTCCAGCGAAGGCTGGTCTTGATTTCATTTTTCTCTAACAGATTGACCCAAAGGCGATTTGGCATTGGGAATGGATTCAAGTTCGCCATCATTTTAGCACCGTGGTCTTTGATGACTTGTGCGATTTGCGTTCTTAAATTATCCTCTTTCGTGTCATCTAACCAATTGACTAGGATGGCACATCGGTATTCTTTTTCGGCAAGAATGCGCGCTCCCCAGGCGGATAATTGCAAGATGGCCGGGCCGCTCATACCCCAGTGGGTGACGAGGAGGGGGCCTTGACCGATGAGTTTTTGGCCTTCAATTCGAACACGAGCTTTCTCCACCACGATACCCATGAGGTCGCGAACAGGTTCAGCTGGCATATTGAATGTAAACAAGGAAGGAACCGGAGGAACAATCGTATGTCCCACATCTTCAAGCCAAAGCAATCCCGATATCTTCGGCTGCCCACCCGTCGTCACAATCACGCGATCTGCATCGTATTCCGTGTCTTTGCAATGGATACGGTAGCCTTTCGGTGTCAGCTTGATTTCGTCTACAGATTGACTGCTGTGTAAGTTGATGTGAAGCCGTCTAGCTTCGGAAAGGAAGCAATCGATGATGGTTTGAGAATCATTCGAAAGCGGGAAAATACAGTTATCGGGATAGGTTTTCAAAGCCACACCTCTGCTCTCCAGCCATTCGACCATCGTAGCGGCATTAAAGACTTCAAAAGCCTTGCGAAGAAATTTCTCCCCTCGCGGATAGTTTTCAGAAAGTAAACGCGCATTAAAGGTGGCATTGGTGACATTGCAACGACCTCCACCGGAGATCTTCACTTTACCTAGAAACTTAGAGGTTTTCTCCAAAACAGTCACCTCCGCCTCCGGGTTATGTTCTTTTGCCGAAATGGCCGCAAAAAAACCAGCCGCTCCACCACCTATGACGATTATTTTCATTGGATGAATTTATCGAGGATTTCCCATTCGATGTTCGCGTCTTCTATGAAGTGTGTTTTACTCATGTACAAAAATAACAAAAAAGCCGGGCAAAATGCCCGGCTCGAATTTTAATCTGCTAAAGTCTGGTAGACCATTTGGCGTAGACTATTGTGGTATTCCCAGGTGAAATTACTCTCTTGTGTCATAAATAAAGCAATCAATTTTTCCTTCGGGTCTATGAAGAAGTGTGTATTATTTGCCCCTCCCCAATAGAATAAGCCATTGGATGCCGGTGTTTTCGTAGCTGGACCATCCGTAACTACGGCAAATCCAAGTCCCCATTCCGTCCCAGGCGTTTTAAATAAATCCCCTGTGTGGTTTGAAGTCATTAATTCCACCGTCTTGCGGCTTAGGTATTGTTTTCCTTTATAGGTTCCGCCGGCCAGCATCATTTGGCAGAAAGTAGCATAATCTGCAGCCGTTGAGAACAATCCATTCACTCCACTCCAAACAGTCACATTCTCATACGGAGGTTGATTCGCCGCCACGGAGATCGTACCATTCTTACCCTTGGTATGCAATGCTACAATCTTAGACTGCTCTTCTTTAGGTACATTATAACCTGTATGTTTCATTTCCAAAGGCTCAAACAAGCGCGACTTCAAAAAGTCATTCACACTCATTCCAGAAAACTTTTCAATTAACACACATAGCACATCTGGACCCGCGCTATAATTCCATTCTGTCCCCGGCTGAGCTAATAGCGGGTATTTCGTCATATTCGCCACCCGTTCTTGAATCGTTTTGATACCCAGTTTAAAATAGCCATTTCTGAATCGAATCTGCACCGGATTTTGCTCCAAACCATGCATCAAACCTCCGCTATGACTCAGTAATTGCGTGATCGTAATCTCCGATTTCAATGAATCGGTAGGCGCATCTGGGCCATCAGTTACGCTACGAATGACACGAAAATTCTTGAATTCTGGCAAATATTTCGATACCGGATCACTCAACTTAAAATAACCTTCCTCATACAACATCATGAAAGCCGTCGAAATAATCGGTTTCGTCATCGACTGAATATAGAATAAATCATCGGTTGTCATTGGCGTTTTTGTCGCTACATTTTTATAGCCCAAAGCTCCCTGGTGAACCACCTGACCATTATGAACAATCATTGTCACGGCGCCAGGAATATTCCCTTTATCCATTTCCGATTGCACAAATTTTTCTAATCGCTTCACGCGATCGATATTGATGCCAGCTACTATTTTAGGAGATTGCCCTTGAATTTCACCTACGAATAGGAGGGTGAAGAGGAGGAGGAAGAGTTTAGTTAGTTTCATAGGTGATTGATTATAAGTAGAATGTGGTGTAAAGGTCAAGGAAATTGTCTAGATTACAAAACACAAATTAACCACTACAATAATGGAAAACAACGTAAGTCTTTATCTGAAAAAGTATGGCATAGCTATGTGCCTGATCATTAATCAAACCATTTGCATTTACCTCTTATCTTATCAGAGTGATTTTAAAAGTCCCAGAATTTACCTTCACCTGATAACGCTCGCAACGATAGCACTTATAGCCATTAAATACCCTGAATACCAGCGAATTCGATGGGGGGCAATGCTTATTATCGCAGTTTTACTCTTGATTTTTTATTTGATGGAGGTCAAATATGCGGTATGAAAAAGGGCAGCCTTTACAGCTGCCCTTTTATTTTATTTTCCTTTTTTCTGCGCCGCTAGCCATTCCATAATGGTAACTGGCTTACCATTTACGCGAACTGGTGATCCGTCTAAATCGGTTCTTGGTAGGTTTTCATGCAGATAAACCCATGACCAGTGGCCATTGTATTGAAAGCCTTTTCCGCCATAGAAATTCGTAATGTCATTTACTTGATCGTAATAAGTAAAATGAACATTTTTTGCGCCTGCCTTACGTAGACGGTCGAACACAGGAACGACTGTTATGTCAGGAACAGTGGTTTTGTCGTCTTTGGAGTGTACAAACCAAATAGGTACATTCTTGATCTTTTGAATATCGCTATCCGGGATATACTCAGATTTATAGGCTAAAGCACTAATGTAACCCGCCGCAAAATAATCTGGATACAAGAAGATCAGTTTCAAGGCCATATAACCTCCATTTGAACATCCTCCCACGTAAATACGGCTGGCATCGATACCTGGGTTTGCTTTGACATAATCCTTGATTAAGGCCATTAAACCTTCGTTGTAGATGTCATTGTCTTTTCCTTGAGTTCCTACTCCTTGTGTATTGTGCATCCAAGCGCCCGGACATTGAGGTGATAAAACATAAGCACCCTCGAAAATCGATTGGATACCTTCTCCTGCATAATTTGCTGCTTTGTTTCCCAAAAGAGGAACTGTCGGATCCGTTCCACCTTCTCCACCACCATGCAACCAAATGATTAATGGAGCTTTATCTTTCTTCACTTTGGGAGTGAAAGTTGCGTAAGACATGGTTAATTTATCACTATAGGTATATTTCCCAGTTAAGTCAAATTGATCTACTAGAGGCATGATTTTACCTGTTGATGTATCCCAAACTTGCCCTGATTTAGTCTGAACGATCGTTAACGAATAATCTACCCACACATTTCCTTTGCTTCTTTGGTATTGAAAAGGGGAGCTGATCGCAATTTGTGGGCCCACAGATAAAACAAGTGTGATATTTTTGCCCGTTTTTACGCGCGCACCGTTCTCATCCGAAACATAGGCAGTCACGATATCACGTTTGTTATCGGGGTCAGCTATAGGTCCAGTGCTTGATTTGCGGCTAGCGAAGACGGTGTAATCCGCCGCATTGACTTTCGAGGTGGTATCATTTAAAGCTAAAATGACTTTGTTTACGCCTGCACCCCAATCGAATCCTTCGACGACGATCTTGTAAGTGCCTGTGGGTTTAGCATAGCTGCAGAATGCCAATAAGGCCAAGAGCAGCGTAAATAAAGAGTACTTTTTCATAGATATTAGGTTTAGTTTATAGTTTCTAGTAATTCTAAGGCTTTGCGGGTGGGTAATTCTTTGGTTTCAATGACCTTGTCAAGGATTTGGACTTTTTGATCTTTGGTATTAAATGTAGGCCAAACCTCTAGGCCGGCTCCATTCGGATTACCAGTCTTAGTAAAGTTAACCCAATACGAGGACATTTTTTGGCTTAAAACCTGATCGATTGCTTCGAATGGACGATTCACTATTTGCAAATTTGCATAGGCATAAGGCACCTCGCCGGTATGAAATGCTCCGTATCGGGTAGATTCATCATAACCTGGTACAGCTCGGTTGAAGTTATATACATAAACGGGCGCTTTGCCTTGTAGATTTTGTGTCTTAGCCCAGGTATGGACTTGAACCCCAAAACTCTCATCGCGTCCTAAGTCCAAAGATCCATTCGGTCCATAAGCAGCTAAAACTTCAGCTCCTCGTGTTCCAAACCTCTTTTCTAATGTTGTTTTAAATACCACTGGTTCTGCTGCCTTTGCACTTAAACGATCTTCAGAATTCCAACCCACTAAGATGGGAACATCGTTTTGAAGTCCTTTGGAATAAATTTCTGGCATAGCTAATGGTAAAACATAGCCGTCAGAATAAGGGGAAGCATTGCCACCTGCTTTCTGAATCGCATCTGCAGATAAGGCACGCAAATCCGCTAGTGATTTAGATCCTAACTTAGTCGCCCAGTCCAGGCCATTATTTTCTGCTTGAGCTTTAGTATTTGCCGGTCTTAATGGACTAGGAAGCATGCTGGCGCCACTTTCTGCAATAGCACCCTGAAAAAGACCTTTTGCTAAAGGGGAGGCACACAAGAAGTTCACGGCAAAAGCTCCAGCTGATTGACCCGCGATTGTTACCTGATTAGGGTCGCCACCAAAAGCTGAAATATTTTCTTTTATCCATTTTAACGCCGCAATCATATCTAGTAGTGCATAATTTCCGGATGATCCATAGGCTGCCTCTGCACTCAATTCAGGATGTGCTAGAAACCCAAAGATGCCCACGCGGTAATTAATACTGACAAATACGATGTCTTTCTGGGCCATGTTTTCTCCGTCATAAATAGGGCAGGCGGCCCCGCCACTTCTGAATCCACCTCCATAAATGTATACTAATACTGCTTTTTTGCCTTGAGGTGATTTAGGAGCCCATACATTGAGGTATAAACAATCTTCACTGATGGGTGATTCTGGAATGAGGAATTCAGAGGACCAAAAAGCAAAGGGTGTCGGTTTAGCTTGCATCGGGCTAGGTCCGAATGCTTTGGCTTCTTTAATGCCAGACCATGATTCCATAGGAACTGGAGCCTTCCAACGCAATTCACCCACAGGTGGTTTCGCAAAAGGAATACCTAGGAATTTTTGAATGTTAGTTTTCGGGTTAAAGGCTCCAGAAACGGTCCCTTTCGTTGTTTGAATTATCGCGTCCTGCGCATTTAAACTGTACGCAAATAAGAGGAGTAAGATTTTTTTCATGCTTAATAAGTCAATTCACATTTCTCTCCATCGCACATCTTTCGAATGTCGCCGGAGTAGATGTTTTTTAGGTCTGATTTTAATAGTTCGCGTTTTTCTAGGGATAATTTACGCAGTAGTTTGCCCTCTGCGAAGCGACGGGTTTGGGTTTCATTTTCTAAAATGAGGCCAGGGACTTCGGTTAGGGCACCGTCGTCGTTCTTTGCTGCCATAGTGAAGTAGCAAGAATTAGTGTGGGTGACTACCCCCGTTTTAGGCTTTAGTGATTCGATGCGCATGCCGATGATCATGGTGGTTCTGCCCACATAGTTAACGGAGGCTTTGATGGAAACTAGGTCACCTACTTCCACTGGGTTGAAGAATTCAACGCCTTCCACTGCAACAGTTACGCAATAGTTGCCGCTGTGTTTTGCTGCGCAGACATAGGCGACTTTGTCCATTAGGGAAAGGAGAGTGCCCCCGTGAATTTTGCCGCTAAAGTTAGCGAAGGCGGGGATCATTAATTCGGTGATAGTGGTCTCTGAATCGGAGACTTTCTTAGGGCTCAGCATAGTACATGTTTAACTATCACTAAGCTAGCTAAATTTTGGCCATAAAAAAAGGGGATGATCGATGACCACCCCCTTCTTCAACCCCTGATAATTATTTTGCTTCAGCAGCTGTAGCTCCTTTAGCGATAGAGTAAACAACTAAACCGAAACCGATTTTGTTTACTGCATCCGCAATATTGTAAGCTAAGTCGATGTTTCCTGAGAAACCTGATAACAAGTTACCTGGTAACATCATGTAGCCTACTGGATAGATTGCCCAGCCTACTAATGTGAACCAACGCATTACTTTGAAACCTGATTGTACTCCAGCGTTTGTAGACGCAGCAGCTAACTTAGAAGCCTCACCCATGTAGATTTCATAGATGATGATTGCCCAACCTAAAGTAGAGATGATACCCCACATTACGTTTTGCGCTGGTACTACAGCCTCTCCGATGTAACCTGCTACTAGCATAACTACTGAACCGAAGATTAAACGTGATAACATTCCTGTCTTAGCACCTGCTGGCTTTAAGATCAAGAAGTATTCAATACACATCAAAGGAACAGTTAACGTCCAGTCGATGTAACGGAATTGTGTAGGAGACTCATGTGTGTCTAACCATACACCGCGCATGTAGAAATAATGCACTGCCGCAATAAATGTAATTAAAGCAGAAATCAATAAAGATGTTTTCCACTTGTCGTTCACTGTGCCTCTCTCAACGATGAAGAAGATAGATGCAGCAAGCATCGACATGTACCCTGTAAAGAAGGTGAAGCCGATGTAATCTCCGGCAGCTAGGGTGCCGTTCAATAAAATGTTTAATGTTTCCATAAATGATAATGATTTAAAGTGATACTGTTTAAACTGATGATGTCGGCAATTGTTTCAAATATTGTAAAAAAAATTTAAAAAAAAATAAAAATTATACAATATGTTTAATTTGGGCGTTTTATTAATTTATGCATAAGTACAAAATGGGGTAGTGTCAGTAAGGATAAGAAAATAAAAATCGGATATATTTTTAAGTCTTTGAATATCAAAATAATATAGGCCAAACCAATAAAAAGCGCCCCCAATGTGAAGGGGAGAAGCTTTTTGTATAATTCTAAGAAATTGAGCTCAAGTCGATTTTGCATGCCTTTGAAACTGTAGACGGCGTGGCAACAGGAGAAATAACAGATAAATGCGGGTATAAGTGGCAAGAAATATCCGGCCGCTAAAGTGAAAAAAGTATTTAAAAAAGGAGTAAAATTTTTCTTTTCAAATCCGAGCAAAAGAAAAAATACACTCAAAAAGAGAATTCCCGGAGATAGATTTTTTACAACCGGCACTCCCATCGAGCTAATAATTCCTGTTACCTCTGGCCAGTGACTGACTAAAATAAAACTCAAAATGCCTGTGCCCAGACTGACGGTTCTAGCGAGTTGAAGCCAAGTGTTTTTCTGATTAATGGGAGAAAGATCTTCCATATCGCCAAAATGAAAGACACTTATCCCTATAAAAATGATGAATGATATCGTAGGAGATAGGTACCAAAGCAATCCATAAGCGAGCATTATGCCTAGGTAAAAGCTGATAAAGGGTTTTAAATGAAACGTTAGATTTTCTCTGGCGGCGATCTTTTTAGCAATTAAATGATCTCCAGCACCATGTGGAATCCCGGTCGCAAAAAGTAAAATACCAGCAATGATGTAATCTATGTTTGTCTCCCAAGGTCCGAAAACTTGGTAACAAAGCATATAAACTGCTGTAATGATGGCCCCCAGGTAGTTTTTCATCGGATCAAGTGTTTAATGAAAAGGGGAATGTCGAGTTGTGCTAGCAATTTCACCTCTTGCGCTATGGTTGTTTTATCATCTAAAAAGCGCAGAATATCTTTTTTAGGTACACGAGTAAATAAACGATCCATCACCCCCGGGATTTTATGCATCTCATTTTGCATGATTTTTAGGAGCATTTTGTCGTAAAACCGGAAGCGTTTTGGCGTTTTTTTGCGGGTGCCTTGTGCCCTATATATGGCATCTTGATGCATTCTTGTAAATGCGTAGCCTGTGGATGGCTTCATGTTTCCGGAGGCAGCCCCTATTTTGAAGACCTTTCCCTCTTTTTCTTCCGAGCTAAATCCCATCGGGATGGTACCCTTTTCCTCTGAAATTATATTAAATGATTTTTGAGGAAAATGCGATGCCAAATATTTTTGCCAAATCCCCTCGTAAGTCTCCTTATCATAGGATGCAGCCGTGAATACGGTCGTTTCTATCAATGCTTTAGTCGAGCTGAAGGGAAGTATATAGTGGAAAACAGCCATTTCTTTTGTTGAAAAATCTAAACTGAAATCCATGAGGGTGATAAAGGAATCATCTACGATGGGTTCATCAAATTCGATGAACTTGCCACTGAAATGTTGGAATATAGATCCTTTTGTGGGTGTGGGCCTAGAGTCTGCTATTTTTTTTGCTTGGTATTGAGTGCCATCTTCACAAAGGATGGTCTGAAGATCTTCCCCTTCTTGAATGTCTTTTGCTCGTAGTTGAATATGCGTTATATTCGATTTACCAGGGATAAATTGCTCGAAAAAGAAGTTGAAAAATCGCTCGGATGAAATATAGTTATAGCTCAAAGGAGCTATTTCTGATTGTATCGTTTTGCCGCGGCTTGATCGATAGGTCATGTTTTTCCAGGACTTTTCGACAAGAAAAGGAAAAGAGGAAGAGGTATGATCTTCCCAAAAACACCAACTCTTCTGAGATCGATCCCCTGAGTCAAGTAATAAAATTTTCTTTTTTCCAGAAGGATCAGCTTGAACTAATTCATATAAAAGCTGCAATCCTGACGCTCCAGCACCTATAATCGCAATATCGTATACAAGTGTGGCCATCAATATAATTATTGAAATAAATAATTGTATTTATTAAACCGCAAACTACAGAATTTGTTTCACTTATTTAAATCGTGCGGCATCGATGACTAGACAAAGGCCTGCCTGAAAGACAATCAATGCGCCTGTTCCATAGAGGAACCAGTCGCCTCCCTGCAATTTAGTGATACCTGCGTCGATTGCAAGTGAAAGCCCACTTCCTGTTAGAATGAGGCCTGAGGTGGCTTGAATGACCCAACGTGTTTTATTTTGCATGTGGTAAATAGTTTAATAGGGAATTGTAAGCTGGTTTTCTCTTATAGTCATCATCGAACAAAAGCGGGTATTCTTTCGGTCTCTTGAAATAACCACGTAGCCACGAATCTTTGTCCGAAATATTCCAAAAAGTAATGCCATATTGCTGTGCAGCAGGAATCATCATGTAAGACTTGAATACGAAGTTAAATTGTTCAGCTTGCGCATAGGCTACTTTCTCCTCATAAACAAAGTCCGGATTGTTCTTCGGATTTACCGCAATATCTAGTTCTGAAAGGTGGATTTTTAAGCCAGTTGCTACGGATTTATCGAGCACCTCTTGCAACTCATTTCGCTTCGAATCCACATTAATATGCATCTGTAATCCCAATCCATGGATAGGAATCCCGCGACGTTTCAGATCGGATACGAGGTCGAGAATAGCTTGCATTTTCTTTGGTTTTCCATCTTGTCCATAGTCATTGTAAAATAGAATCGCATCTGGATCTGCCTCATGGGCCCATTGGAAACTTTTGGCGATATAATCGGGAATATGATCAGCCCATAGAGAAGGACGCAAACTTCCGTCGTCCAAGAATGACTCATTCACCACATCCCATCCAGCCATCTTGCCTTTATAATGCGATGCAACCGTTTGAATGTGTTTTTTTAATAGCTCTTCCCAGGCTTGCTGATCGCCTTGAAAGTCCTTCATCCATTGTGGTACCTGATTATGCCAAACCAAGGTATGCCCATGCATCCTTTTTCCAGTCACTGCTGCAAAGGCCACAATCTCATCTCCTTTAGAGAAATCAAATCGATCTGCCGACGGATGAATCAACATCATTTTCATGTGATTTTCTGCGGTTAGGCTCGTCCATTCCTCTTTTGCAATGTTGTGATAAGCCTCATTCTCGTTCAGCATTCGTGGATTAACGGAAGCTCCTAAAGGAAATTTTACTATATTTTTTAGATAAGTATCTTGCGCGGAAAGGCAATAGGAAAGGCCTAATAGTAAGGTAATTAATTTCATAGAATGGAGGTTTAGTTTTACAAAATAGCTAAATTGTTTCATTAAACTATCCTTATTACTATGAAACGAATTCTCTTATTTCTCCTTCTTTCTACATTCTTAGTAAATGCCCAAATTCCTTATGGATCAAATCCGAAAGTGGGTAAGCGCATTCAAGTAGGTGATATTTCGATGTATTATGAAATTTACGGTAAGGGCGAGCCTTTAATTCTATTACATGGCGGCTTTGGTTCCTCTGAAATGATGGGAGGGATGATCGCAGCATTTTCTAAAAAATACCAAGTCATTGCAGTCGATTCTCGTTCACAAGGCAGAACTACAGATAGTGATGAAAAGGAATTGAGTTATGCTCAAATGGCTTTAGATGTGAATGGTTTTATGGATTTATTGCACATCAAAAAAGCGAAATTCGTGGGGTGGAGTGATGGGGGAGATATTGCCTTAGAGTTAGCTTTGATTCATCCGGAGAAGATCACGAAAGCGGTCATCATGGGAGCTAACTTTTTAGGAGAATCCAAAGGGGTATTTTTAGGAATAGATACCACCTGGAAAATGGACGCCAAGGATCCTCTTTTTGCGAAAACTAAACCGGAGCTTGTCAAGTATTTTTCTACTTATGAGCGTTTAGCTCCTGACAAAAAGAAAATCGAATCTTCTAGAAAGAAGGTGTCTGATAATGCATTTAAGAATCCCAATATTACATTGGCACAATTAAAGTCCATCCAAGTGCCATTTTTAGTGATGGCTGGGGACCACGATATGTTTACTTTAGAACATACCATTGCCATGTATCAAAATCTACCACAGGCATCACTTTATATAGTTCCAGATGCAACTCACATTTCACCATTTGAAGAACCAGAGCTAGTGCATGCTGAGATTTTACGGTATTTAGGAAAGCCTTACAGAAGGTTAGATGCGTTTTATTTTTGGAGATAAAAGAAGGCCACCACTCAGGGGTGGCCTTCTTTAAGTATAATGGATATTATTCCCCATTCACCTTCCTGATGAACGATATAACGCCATTCATGTAGGTTTTTTGGTCATCCCACATCGCCAGGTGACTGCCATTTGGACAATAGAGGTAAGATCCGTTTTGAACCATTTTGCTTTGTTCTTCCATCGCCTTCGGGTCCATGGTATCGTGTTTTGCACCGATCATCAGGGTAGGAACAGTGATTTCTTTTAAGCGATTTTTTATATCCCATTTTTCCAAAAGTCCACTAATTCCAAATTCACTCGGTCCCTGCATGCGGACGTAGATAGAGCTGTTGCCGTGTTTAAATGATCGATTTATAGCATCAGGCCATTCTTTTAAGCGGCAAATATGTTCGTGGTAAAAGTTAGGAATTAAGAGTTCCATGTAGCGTGGATTATTGAAATCCTTCTTCGCCTCGATGGCTCTAACCTCCGCTAAAACTTTTGGATCCATTTGCTTCGCCAATACCTCCTCGGCATATTTTCCATATTCCGGCGCACTTGCTACCATGTTAGAGACTAAAAGTCCCTTCATATTTTTCTGGTATTTCAGCGCGTATTCCATGCCCAAAATGCCACCCCAAGAATTTCCGATGATGTAAAAGTTAGTCGAATCTGCACCTATTGCTTTGCGAACTTGTTCCACTTCCTCTACAAAACGCTCCGTTTTCCATAAAGTGGAATCCGTCGGTTGATCACTGTAATACGAGCCCAGTTGATCGTATTCGTAGAATTCGAAGCCCTCTCTTTGGAAGAAAGTCTCAAAACATTCCATGTATTCATGCGTCATGGCTGGGCCGCCGTGTAATAAGAGAATTTTGATTTTAGGATTAGTCCCAAAACGCTTCGTCCACACCTTAAACGTCCCAGAAGGCGTCTGAATGGGAATCATCTTCACGCCGGCCGCTTCGATACTATCTGGATAGGTGAAGTAAGTAGTCGCCGAATCTGTGCTTTTCGTGCAGGCAGACAGGGTGAAAATGGAGAAGGCGAGGAGAAGGAGTTTGTTCATCGTTTTTTTGTTTAAACATACGATAAATACATGAAAATTGTATTAAGTGAATAAACTTCCATAGGTAGGTATATAAAAAGGTTGACCCGCTAAAACGTGGGTCAACCTTCAAAAGAAAATAAATTATTTAGAACTCAAATCCGACTGAACCGTCATGTACATAATGTCATTTTCTACAACGAATGAACGCATGATAGCCATGTCTTTTTCGTAGGCTCCTTTGCCATAAATTTCATCAAATGTTTCCTTAAGTTTAGAGGCTTCGTCTAATTCTTTCCAGCCTGTAGGAAGGCGGCGGGAGAAAATCAGGCGATTAGCTCCCGAGGTAGTATAGGTCGCAATTTTGAACCCTAATTTATCCCATACCTTAGGTAGGCGCTTGATGACATCCCAAAACTCTTGAGATGGAGCATATTTAATCGTCAGCACATTGAAACGAAATTTATCTGTTGATTCTTTCATGGCGCTGTTGCTATATTCCGCTCTGTAGCTAATAATATCGCCTGCTGAAACGCCTTCGAGGTGGGGTGATACCTTTACGTAAAAATCGTTAGCTGCCTCAGAGTTAGCTGTAGGGCCGTTTAGTACATCTCGTTCTGCCCAAGAAAGACCAAAGTTATAAGTGGCCATTACTTCATTGTGGTGGCTTCCTCCTGTGACATTACTGATCGTCCAAGCGGAGGGCTCGCCTGCTTTTCTGAATTTTGCGGTGTGATTTTTAAGCGCTTCATTAAAAGCCGAACGGTGGCCTGTTTTTACTTTGTAAAATTGAATGTTGGCTGTTTTGGCTTGTCCATAGCTGTTCGAAACAAATAAGGACAGGGCAAGAAGTAGAAGGATTTTTTTCATGATTTGATATTATTTTGATTAGGTGGGAAAATTAGCCTAATCAAATTCGAAGGCCTGATTTTTTGTCTCTGTATTTGTCCACTTTTAGCTATTTTTTGTCTAAATTTCTGTATCTCATGTAGTAAAAGCCTTTATGTTTGAATTTGTGCCCTATTTATCGTTTCTGACTAGTGGAGTGGGAATACTTTTTATGGGGTTTCTTTTGCTTCGGTTTTATCGGCAGCCTAAGGTTTATGGATTACTCTACGTCATTTTTGCACTCGTCTTTTTAGAGTTTTACATTTATGCGCTGACCTCTAAGCATATTTACCAAATGCTTTTCTTATTACGAACCCCTAATATTATTCGGGCCTTTTTGCCAATTGTGCTGTTTTTATATGTGCGATCCATGGTTCATCCACAGAAAAAAATCCAAGGATTCATGTGGTTTCATTTTATTTTTCCTGTCAGTATTTTGATTGGATTGTTTCCTGATTTGATATTATCCGCTGCAGAAAAGACGGTGATTTTAGATCATTATTACCAAAAGAATAATTACTTCATTAACACACCATCTGGCTGGATTCCTGCGGGTTACGTGCAGCCAGTTTCCATAGTAGTGGGTGTAATCTATGGCGCGCTAACGCTATTAACTATTGCACAAGCAAAGAAGATATATGGCTTAAACTATGTATTAATGAATAAGCAATCTCTATTCTGGCTGAATTTATTGAGTGCTACCGTATTCCTATATTTCTTGCTTCAATTATATCAATACCTGAATTTATTTGTCAATAATAGCTTCGATCCACCCTCACAAATAATCAAGTGTGTCATCGGGATTTTCTTGTTTTCTTATTTCATCAGTACGCCTAATGTGCAGGAGAATATGGATGGATGTATTTTGCCAAAAGAAAAGGGGATGCCATCCGTCGGAGAAATTCTTCCTACTTTACTAGAAAAAAGCCCAGAATCAAAGGCCCTGAGTACGTATTTGTCTGAATCGAAATGCTTTTTGGAGGAGGATTTAGATTTGGCAGCTTTGGCAAAAAGCCTAGAAA
Organism: Cytophagaceae bacterium; assembly: GCA_027491195.1. Taxonomy (GTDB): domain Bacteria; phylum Bacteroidota; class Bacteroidia; order Cytophagales; family Spirosomataceae; genus Aquirufa; species Aquirufa novilacunae. The sequence continues at coordinate 63,181 of JAIXWQ010000013.1, forward strand.
TGAGTTCGGTCAAATTATCAAAACTCATTAAGCAAGCCTATGGAATGTCTTTTGCCGAATTAATTAATCGTTTCCGCATTCATCATTTTCTTTCGCAGAAGGAATCGTTTACACAGTATACCTTAGAAACTTATATCTACCAAAGTGGCTTCGCGAATCGCTCTACTTTTTACGCTGCTTTTAAAAAGTATGTGGGAGTCAACCCGAGCTTTTATTTGAAAGAAATAAAGCGATAATTGTATTCATAATCATTTAATAAAATGAAACCGTATTTAATTGACTAGATTTGCATCCGTTAACCTATATTGGTGAGTATTTAGTTACGACTCATGTCTAAAAATGTAAAAATTTCCGTGTTGATGGCGGTCTACAATACGGAATTTTCTTTAACCAAAAGAGCCATTGATTCCGTTTTACAGCAAGATTTTCAAGATTTCGAACTGATCATTATTGATGATGGTAGTAAGGGAAATGACCGAAAAGAGTTATTAGCTTACGTCGAAAAATACGAGGATAAAATCGTTTACATCCGCCATAGCAATCGTGGCCAAGCAGAATCCATTAATCGGGGTGTGTTGATCAGCACGGGTGAATTCATCACGATTTTAGATAGCGATGATGAATACAAAGTCCATCATTTAAGTTCTTGTTTGCAGGAAATGGAGCATGTCGATTTGATTTGTTCTACTGCGGAAACGGTCGTGGATTCAGTCGAAGATTATTATGTTCCTGATAAAAATGATTTGAGCAAGCCGATACATTTGGATGATGCGATTCTTTTTGGGACTTTATTTGGTCACCAAAAAGTGTTCAAGAGTATCGATTTCAAAGGTGGATTCGCCGCTGATTCGGCCTTTTTTGAAAGAGCTGAAACTCTGTTCAAGACGAAAAAAGTCTTTAAAAGATCCTATATCTATTACAGAAATAATCCGAACAGTACCTGCGCAGTTTTGAAAAAGCAATTAGCTTTAAACGAGAATTAATGAACCTCCTACTAGCTTGTCATATTACCGGTATTTACGACGTAAACCGGAGTACAACCTTGCCGGATGATTCCTATGAATTAATACAGGCTTGGGCGGAATCGGTAGCTGCAGCGAAGCTGAAAGGCGTACTATTTCACAATAACTTTTCGGAAGAAACCTGTGCTCTTTACGCGAATGAATACATTTCATTCGTTCGTATTGACTATAACCCCACCTTTAATCCCAATGTATTTCGGTATTTAGTCTATCTGGATTATCTAGCAAAATGCACCGAGCCCATCGAGGGAGTATTTGTGACGGATGTGTCTGATGTGACTTTGGCCCAAAACCCCTTTACACATTCCCTCTATATCGAAAACCCTTCCTCCCTTTTCTGCGGGGATGAACCTAAGCTGTTGCGCAACGATTGGATGATGGCACATGGAGAACATCTTCGTTCGCAGATTCCCGATTATGCTGAATATGAGGAGCGATTTGCCTCGGAAACCTTATTGAATTGTGGGGTTTTTGGCGGGCATTATCCGTTGTTTATGGATTTTTTGCAGCAGTTATGCGATCTGCATGCAACCTATAATCACAGTAATAAGACGGCTTACACGGGCGATATGGGCGCTTTTAATTACCTAGCTAGAACTCGATTTAACGAGAATCTACAACATGGATTTCCCGTGAATACGGAATTTAAGGCCTACGAAAACGAGCGTACAGATTGCTGGTTTCGGCATAAATAGGTTTAGTTATTCGCCTTGTATACCCGCAAGAAATTACCTCCTAATACTTTGCTGATATCTTTATCCGAATACCCGCGCGCGATTAATGCCTGCGTAAATAGAGGATAATCTAGCACCGTTTTTAACTGTTTAGGTGCAGAATTAATTCCGTCAAAATCCGATCCCAAGCCCACGTGATCTACACCGATTAAATCTACGATGTGGTCGAAATGCTTCATTAATTGCTCTAAGTCGGGTTTGATTGCATTGCTCTCTTCTGCATATTTATCTGAGATCACCGTGAATGCATACTCTGTTTGCATTCCGGAAGCGATGAGTGAATCAATTTCGGCGGTGTGTTTTTTACGAAAGGCTACATCTTTTTGCCAAAAATCAATATCTACAAATGCGGAATAAAAATTCAAATGGATGACACCTCCATTTTTGCCGATGGCTAAAATTTGCTCGTCCTTTAAGTTTCTAGACACTGGGCAAATGCTGTACGCGTTACTATGCGAAGCGATGATTGGTTTAGTCGTCGTTTTGATTACATCCCAAAAAGTCGCTTCCCCTACGTGCGAAACATCTACGATCATTCCCAGCTGATTCATTCGCTGAACTATTTCTTTCCCAAAATCCGAAAGACCTTTTCTGCGCGCAAATGTAGGACTCTTCTCATCCGTGTGTGAACTTGCCCAGCTAGTTGAATTGTTATGAGTTAAGGTCATATAACGTACCCCACGCTCATAGAAGGTGTTTAATTTATTTAAATCATCTTCTATCATGTGACCACCCTCGACCCCGAACTGTGCCACTAATTTACCTTCTTTCAATGCTTTTTGAATTTCTTTCCAAGACTTTGCAATCACCATTTTATCCGGATTTCTAGCTGCCACCGCATATAAACTATCCATCTCCCGCATGGCCCACTCGTAGGGCTTCGCTTTTTCTCCATCGCACCAAACCGAAAATAACTGGTAATCCACTCCACCCTTTTTGAAACGCGCTAAATCCGAATGATTAATGCCTGTTAAATCGGTATCCAGCGACACTTTTTTCTCAATGCATGCCGTTAAACAATCATTGTGGGTATCAACTAGAATGGATTTGAAGTGGATGTCTTGGGCGAATGTAGCCGTTGAGAGGAGAAGGAGGAATAGGTATTTCATAGGTTGAAGGAATTTATTGAAATTATCAGTTTTATTTCGTTAAAGCAATTTTTATCCCGCTACCTTCACCTTTATGGGGAAGAACTTATACATCATCGCGGGTTGTAATGGAGCCGGCAAAACGACGGCATCTCATACAATTCTCCCCTATGTTCTCAATTGCCAGGAATTTGTGAATGCGGATGAAATTGCAAAAGAGTTAGCGCCTTTTCATCCGGAGTCAGCTGCTTTCGAGGCGGGTCGAATCATGTTGAATAAAATTGATGCTTTGATGGAAAAAGAGGAATCCTTTTCTTTTGAAACAACATTGTCAGCTAAATCATATCATTTGTTGATTAAGAGGGCCAAAGAACGAGGATTCACTATTACCCTGCTGTTTTTCTGGCTTAGGTCCATTGATCTTGCCAAAGTCCGCGTAGCCACACGCGTCCTCGAAGGCGGGCACAACATTCCACCCGATGTAATAGAAAGGCGCTATAAATCAGGTATTACTAATTTGTTTCGTATATATTTGCCTTTAGTGGATGAGTGGTTCGTTTATGATAGTTCTGAGCCTGTCATCGAGTTGATTGCTGAGAATAATAAAGCTTCTTTCATTCATATTAAAAATCTGAAAAAATGGCGACAGCTAAACCCACTCAATTGAAAAAAAACAGGACCACTTCTGAGAAATTAGAAGAAGGCATGAAACTCGTCAAAGCCGATTTAATGGCCTATAAAAAAGCAAAGAACTCGAAACTAGTCGTCCTAAAAGACGACAAGATTGTGTTCCTTAACCCAGAGTAACATGTCCACTTGGAAAGAAGAAAATAAAGTCTTACTCAAGACTTTTACCTTTGCTAGCTTCGAAGAAGCCATGCAATTCATGCAAAAAGCAGCTCCATTCATTAGCGAAACGGATCATCATCCCACTTGGTCGAATACCTATAATCGGGTAGAGGTGAAGCTGACGACTCATGATGCGGGGAATAAAGTCACGGAGAAAGACCGAAAATTAGCAGCATATTTAGACAATTTATATAAGCGATGAAAAAACTACTTTTATTCCTATTTTTATGCCCTTTGCTGGCGATTGGTCAACAAAAAACATCAGACGAAGATCAAATCAAAGCCGTTATTCTTAAAACGTTTTCAGCTATGAAATCGGTCGATTCCGTGGCATTGAAGTCTTGTTTTACGGAGAAAGCGGTATTGCAAATCAGTCAAATTAGACCTGAGGGTAACATAGTCCGGGAAGTGCCCATCGCTAATTTTGTCAAGAATGTCATGACCAGAAAAGCAGGAGATATGGACGAGCGAGTTCTATCTTGGGGGCCTATTCTCGTCGATCATGAAATCGCGACAGCTTGGGTGCCCTACGAATTTTACCTAAATGGGAAGTTTACGCATAAAGGCGTCGATGCCTTTATATTGGTAAAAATAGGGGAGGAGTATAAGATCCAAACCCTGTTGTATAACATGCAAAAGTAATTTAATGAAAAAATACTTACTCGGTTTATATACGTTGCTAATGATGAATGCTTGTACGACCTCTACTCCGCCTAAGGAAGGATTTATTGAGGTAGAAGGGGGAAAAATATGGTATCGAATAGATGGCGAAGGCGATAAGACGCCTGTTCTTTTGTTGCATGGTGGGCCAGGTTCGTCGAGTTTTAATTTAGAACCCTTAAAGGAATTAAGCCAGGACCGCCCGGTTATTTTCCTTGATCAATTAGGTTGTGGTCGTTCCACTCGGATTACGGATACCACGTTGATGACCATCGAGAAAAATGTGGAGCAACTAGAGCAAGTCAGAAAAGCGCTGAAACTTGATAAATTTTATTTGTATGGGCATTCCTGGGGGACAATGTTAGGGATGGATTATTATGTAAAATATCCCAAAGGCATTCAGGGTTTGATCTTTTCCAGTCCATTGTTTAGTACCAAAATTTGGACAGATGATGCCGATACCTTAATAGCGACTTTACCTGAGGCAACTCAAAAGGCCATTAGAGAAAGTGAACAACAAAAAAATTACAAGAACGAAGCCTATAAAGAGGCGATGAAAGTGTATTACAAAGCGTACGTAAGACGTAGTGATAAGTCTAAATCGCAGCAGGATACATCGGCCAAGTTTTTTGGCGAAAACGTCTACAACTTCATGTGGGGGCCAAGTGAATTTACGGCGACTGGAAATTTATTGAATTACAACCGCTTGAAAGATTTACCTAAAATCACCGTGCCCACGCTATTGACGGCTGGGGAGTATGATGAAGCCAGGCCTTCGAGCGTCCGCTACTATACCAGTTTAATTCCTGGAGCTCAGTTTAAGGAAATACCTCAAGCAGCACATAGCACGATGATGGATAATCCGAAAGAATACATCGGGATTTTGAGGGAGTTTTTAAAGAAAATGGATGTGGCTAAGTAGAATTAATTTTATAGAATACCATTCATACGCTAATTAATAAGCATTTATGTCATCAGTGAGCATTACAAAAAGAATCGATTCCATCGATGTATTACGGGGTATTGTAATGGTCATTATGGCGATCGATCACGTTCGGGAATTTATTCATGTTCAAGCATTTACGGATGACCCTTTGAATGTATTGACTACGACTCCGGTTCTTTATTTTACGCGTTGGATAACGCATTTATGCGCGCCTACGTTTGTGTTTCTTTCAGGCCTTTCGATTTATCTCCAAAGCATTCGCAAGACGAAAGGGGAATTAAGTTCGTTTCTTTTTAAACGAGGAATTTGGTTGATTTTCGTTGAATTTGGCTTGATTTCTTTAGCTATGACCTTTAATCCGCTGTATAATTTGCTCATTATGCAGGTGATTTGGGCGATTGGGATAAGTATGATCATCTTGGGATTTCTGATTCGCTTTCCGTTTAAAGTAGTGCTAGCCATTGGATTAATAATCGTGCTGGGACATAATATTCTAGACTTTTATGAGGCAGAACCAGGGTTTAAGGCTGGTTTTTGGTGGGACTTGTTGCACCATGGCTCTTTTGCTATTTATCCAATAGGTGGTGAGCATTTCCTGGCCATTATGTATCCCTTTTTGCCTTGGACGGGTTTGATGATTTTGGGTTATTGTTTTGGCGTTTACTTTACCAATCAATTCAGTTCATCTCAAAGACAGAAAGTATTATTGACCTATGGATTATCATTGCTTGTCTTTTTTGTTCTATTAAGGTCAATTAATCTTTATGGGGATCCACATCCGTGGACTCCTCAAGCTAGTGGTTTTCAAACCTTTTTGTCTTTTATGACGGTACACAAATACCCTCCTTCTTTGGCCTATATGTCTGTGATGATGGGGATAGCTATTTTAATGCTAGCATTTTTGGAAAATATCCAGAACAAAATTTCAGCTATGTTTCGTGTATTCGGTAGAACTGCATTTTTCTATTACATCATACACTTCTATTTAGCGCACCTGATATCCACGCTATTGTTTTTCTATAATGGTCATTCCTTCGATGAAGCTATCAAAGGCATGCAAAAAATCCCTTTCCTCTTTTCGATTCCAGGTGAGGGAGTGGGTCTGGAGTTCGTGTACCTTTTCTGGATTTTTCTGATCATAAGTCTGTACCCTTTATGCAAATGGTATGATGCCTATAAAACGGCCCATAAGGAAAAATGGTGGCTGAGCTATTTGTAGAAGGGTGAGGTTTAATGGGCTAGTTCCTCTTTTATTTTAATTATCAATTTACTGGTTTCATTCCTGAAAAAGATTGTTTAAATTTGTATCCAAATGAAGACAATTGTTGAATGTATCTAATTGAAAAAACAGAGGAATTTGATAAATGGCTTCGAAAGCTTAAAGATCTAAGAGCGAAAGCAATTATTTTAGTTCGAATTCAGAAAATTGAAAATGATGGTCATTTTGGTGATTGTCAAACTGTGGGAGATGGAATTCGGGAATTTAAAATCGACTATGCTAAAGGCTATAGAATTTATTTCAAAGAGATAGGTAGCAAATTCGTTTTGCTTCTCATAGGAGGAGATAAATCAACTCAACAAAAGGATATCCAAAAAGCAAAGGATATTTTACATCGTTTAAACAATTGAGAATTATGGAAACTTCGAAATTTGATATAGCAGATTATATAGATAGTCCTGAAATGGTTACAGAATATCTAAATGTCATATTGGCTGAGGGGAATGAATCTGACTTTATTGTTGCACTTGGGAATATTGCAAAATCAATAGGAATGTCTAAAATCGCTAATGAAACGGGTTTAAGCAGACCTAGTTTATACAAAGCACTTTCGGATGGATCTAAGCCTCAATTTGAGACGATAATGAAAGTGTTAAGAGCGTTAGGTGGACAAATACAAATTAATCTAACTACCGAGGAAAACTCGGCTGTTCATTCTCATTAAAAAAAGCAATTTGCGTTTTTTGCAAATTGCTTTTTTCTAAGAAAAAACCCTTCCTATTTCAACACATGGAACGCCAGCACGTTCTGCACATCATAGACATTCACTGATTTGTTGAATTGCTTGATGATGCTCGGTTGTGCCTCTCCGGAGATCCAAATCTTCAATTCCGCATCTAGGTCAAAAGTTCCCGCCGTTTCAATGCTGAAGCGAGAAATGCTTTTGTAGTTGATGGATTTGTATTCTGTTTTAGAACCTGTGATACCTTGTTTGTCGACTAAAATGAGGCGCTTCGAGGTGAAGATGAAGGTATCTCTGATGAGCTTGAATCCTAATTCGATTTCTTCGCCTTCGATGAGTAGTTTGCCAAAATCTTTCAGTAGATCCTCCTTATTTACTGTACCTGCGTTGCCAAGGATGGCAGAAAAAAGTCCCATAGTGAATGATATTTAAGGGTTTTGTATTTTTTAATTTTTTGTGGTGTAATTCTACATATAAATCCTGAAATATTTTGAACAAATTAGCACCTTAATTGCTTTATATCTCAAATTGCCCCTAACCCTCTACTAATGAGAAAACTACTGACCTTATTATGTTGGCTAGTAGCCATCAGTGCTACCGCGCAAAAAAACAATTACTATCCCTCAGCTAGAAATTGGGAACATAAATCGCCTTCTTTTTTCGCGATTGATACTAATAAAATCAAAGAGGCGGTTGATTTTGCGATAAGTCATGAGACGTCGCAGCCGAGGAATTTGTGGTTGTCGCAGGCGATGCAATTTGGGAAAGAACCCTTTTCGGATCCTGTAGGGCCTATGGCGGAGAGGGGGCCTGCGGGTGGAATCATCATTTACAAGGGCTATATTATTGCGGAGTGGGGGAATCCATCAGCGGTAGAGATGACGAATAGTGTGACAAAAAGTATGGTCTCTTCGGTGGTGGGATTAGCGTTTGATAAGGGTTTGATTAGTTCGTTGGATGACAAAGTGTATACCTATTTGCCTCCGGTTGAAGTGGCGATGCAAGAAAAAGTAAGTGATAATCCGATTGCGAAAAAGTCGTTTATTTATCCGTTTGAGACGGAACATAACCGCAAGATTTCTTGGGATCATTTGTTGAGACAAACGAGTGATTGGGAAGGGGTGCTTTGGGGAAAGCCGGACTGGGCGGATCGGCCGTCGGATAAGCCGGCGGAGTGGACGACGCGAAAGCGGTTTGAGCCAGGAACGGTGTATAAGTACAATGATACGCGGGTGAATGCGCTGGCTTTGGCGGCGACTTTGGTATTCAGAAAACCCTTGCCAGAAGTTTTGCGAGAAAATGTGATGAACCCTATTGGGGCTTCGAATACGTGGGCATGGACGGGTTACCAAAATGCGTGGATTGTGGTGGATGGTAAGATGGTGCAGTCGGTTAGTGGTGGTGGGCATTTTGGGGGAGGTCTGTTTATGAACGCCTATGATATGGGGAGGTTCGGGTTATTGACCTTGCGGAAGGGTAATTGGAATGGCAAGCAGATTTTATCAGAGGAATGGATTCGCAAATCGACTACTCCCACGCTTGCGAATACGGGTTACGGTTTTATGAATTACTTTCTGAATACGGATCGAAAGATGTATCCGTCGGCCCCTGCGACTGCCTATGCGCACATCGGGAATGGGACGAATGCTATTTATGTGGATCAGGAAAATGATTTAGTGGCTGTGGTAAGGTGGATTGATGATAAGTCGATGGATGGTTTTCTCCAAAGACTCTTAAGCGCCCTGCCTGCTAAGAAATAGAATATGTTAAAAATAGCTCACAGTTCTATTTATGCACATCCTTTGCCGGAAGGACATCGGTTTCCTATGTTGAAATACGAGTTAATTCCGGAGCAATTGCTGTATGAAGGAAGTATTACCGAGAGTCATCTTTTTGCGCCGGAGAAATGTGCTGCCCAAGACATCTTGTTAACGCATGATGAGGCGTATTTTCAGCGACTTTTGGCGCAGCAATTGACGGCATCTGAGCAGCGAGTTATTGGTTTTCCGCAGTCTGAACAGTTAACAAATCGAGAGCTGGTTATCACGCAGGGAACGATCGATTGTGCGCTTTTTGCGCTGGAACACGGCTGTGCGTTGAATGTGGCGGGTGGGACCCACCACGCATTTGCGGATAGGGGGGAGGGATTTTGTCTAATAAATGATATGGCTGTTGCGGCTAACTATTTGTTGCATCGGAATTTGGCCAAAAAAATACTCATCATCGACCTGGACGTACATCAGGGGAATGGGACGGCAAAACTGATGGAAAATACCGCAGAGGTATTTACATTTAGTGTACATGGAAAGAATAATTATCCCTTTAGAAAAGAAACATCTGACTTGGATATCGGCTTAGAGGATGGAGCTGCTGGTCCAGAGTATTTGGAAATGCTGGAGACTACACTTCCAGGTCTAGTGGATAAAGTGCAGCCTGATTTTGTCTTTTATTTATCTGGGGTGGATGTGCTTGCGACAGATAAATTAGGGAAGTTTAAATTAAGTCTGGAAGACTGTAAGCTGCGGGATAAATTCGTGTTGGATTTAGTGCATAAACATAAAATACCTGTCACTGTGGCGCTAGGAGGTGGATACTCTCCGGATATTAAGGATATCGTGGAGGCGCATTGTAATACATTCAGGCTGGCCTTAGACTTATTTGACTAGCGCAAACGAGTGTAACTTATTTATTTTCAAAACATTACGGATAGTCTCGTGTTTAGATTAGGAACTTAAACACAAGAACAATGAAAATGAAATTTATTGCCGGAATTATCACCTTGTTTATCTCTGCCTTCTCAGTATCAGCCCAAACAACGGTAGTGGATGTAGCTATTAGCTCAAAAGACCACACGACATTAGTAGCTGCCGTAAAGGCTGCGGATTTAGTAGCTGTATTACAAAGTGCAGGTCCATTTACGGTTTTCGCACCTACGAATGCTGCTTTCGCAAAGTTACCTGCAGGCACAGTGGAGACACTTTTGAAGCCTGAAAACAAAGCAACTTTAGCTAAAATTTTGACCTACCACGTAGTAGCGGGTAATTTAGACGCAGCTGCTGTTATCAAAGCTATTACAGCTGCAAATGGATCATTGAGCGTAAAGACAGTAAGCGGAGGAACACTTATTGCTTCTATCGAGAATGGTAAAGTGGTTTTAACAGACGAAAAAGGAGCGAAAGCTACTGTCGTAGCTGCTGATTTAAAAGCAGGTAACGGGGTGGTACACGTTATTGACTCAGTTGTATTGCCTAAGTAATACTTTCTATAAATGAGTTTTTGCTTAAGGGCCGCCTAATTTTAGGCGGTCCTTTTTCATTTATATCCTACTCTCTCAAACCCTCCACCAGCGCTTTCTTCTGAATCTTTCGGATGGCCGTTTCGATGGATTTCTCCGGTTCGATGATGTTGTAAGCTCCCCAAAAATCCGGGTCAGACAAGCTGGATACTTTGTCCGACATGATCACATTCGAGTTCAATTTTTGTGTAGACCCAGGTTCTTTTTTATCCGATTTTTTCCAATCCGTCACGGCCATTTCTACGGTGGTGGTGTAGACCGTGTTGAATATTCTTTTGTCCCAGTTTAATTTAAAGGTCAAATCCGCGCGAGAATAGGCATAAATCCATTTGCCATTTTGTTCCCGGTAGTTGATCTGGTAGCGCACTTCAGTAGGGTAGACATCTAATCCCAGCGGTTTTTTGCGCGTAAAGAGGCGACCCGCCTTGACTTTGTCTTCCACATTAAGTGCGAAGGAGGCACTTACAACGGCAAGACTTTTAGCATCGATAAACAATTTGCCATAGTACAGTGGGAAGTCGTAGGCAGATTTTTGTTTGAAGGCTAAGACTAAGACCTGTTTGCCGTTTAATTGGGTGACTTCCTCCAGATTGAAATCATATAATTCGAAGGCATCTTCGGAGAATATGTTGCTCGGATATTTGACTAAATCGATGTACAAAGCGGAGAATGGACCACCTTGTAATTTGAAATTAACGGTGTCTAACTTCGTGTAGTCCGTGTTTTTTCTGCCCTTGAATAGGTCTATTAGGTCTTGTGAACCGTCGGTGAATGGCTCTTTTTGGATCTTCACGATGGATTCTGAAAGGGAAACGTAGGTCCGGCGTTTTTTGATGGTCTCGCGGTAAAAACCGGTCATTGCGAGTGGGTCATCTCCGTAGTTTTGGAGTCTATTATTTAATACCCCCAAAAACACCGTTTTCACATCCCTCGAATTCACCACCACCTCCTCTAGGACGGTATTACTGGGCTCCAAGTACAGGATATTTTTCTCCGCTTTTAACTCGTTAATATATACGACTTTGTTTTTATAGCCTAAAAATGAAATGACCAGGCTAGCGTTCTGATTGTCTTTGGGAACCTTAATCGCAAACTTCCCCTCGCTATTGCTGATTGTCGAGATCGACGTTCCTGCGATCGAAATACTCGCATAAACAAGCTCATTCCTTGTTTTACTATCTAAAATCGATCCCTTGAATTGGTTGAAGGAAGTCGAATCTGCAGCCTTACTGCTCGAGAAACGAGCGTTTGCTGACCATGCACCCAGAAGTAGTACGAAGAACACTCCTAGGAAACGTACGCGTAGGTTAGTTTTCATGATGTGGTTTTTAGGTATGCCAAATATAGTCATCGGATTGATACCATAACCGGAAATGGTGGGGAATTGTTGTTCGATTGATAGCATAACTAAAGTAAGATTATCAATTTGTTGATAATAAGGGCTTTAATTCAATAAATTCTTTGAAGTATATACTTTTAATATATACCTTTGGTGTATGAAAACATTATCATTAAAACTGGACGATGAAATCTTCAATGAAGCTGAAGAAATAACGGGTGCGTTGCAGGTGGCTAGAAATCGGTATATCAATGAAGCAGTTAGTATTTACAATCGTGTGAATAAAATGCGATTGTTGAAAAATCAGCTAGCAAAAGAATCTGCTATAACCAGCCATGATTCTATGAACATTCTTCATGAGTTCGAAAAGCTGATCGATGAAAATTAATCAATATGATATTTGGCTTGCTGATTTGAATCCTAGTCGTGGGACCGAACCTGGGAAGACGCGTCCTGTCGTTGTCTTGCAAACCGATTTATTGAATGAAGCTCATCTTTCCACTATTATTTGCCCCATTTCGACGAATGTTCTTCCTGATGTTGATATACTTCGAGTACATTTAAATTGGAATCAGTTGGACAAATTGAGTGATATATTGGTAGACCAAATTCGTGCTATTGATAACAAAAGGCTCCTTCAGAAACTTGGAGAGTTAACTAAAGATCAGCGATTGAAGTTGAAGGAAAATTTAAGAATTGTATTGGATGTTTAATTGAAGGTGCTAAATCTCCCAGACAAATAAGGTCTTCTGCAATTTACAATCCTTTATTTGTAGATTTTTTTTATCAATTTCGATTTATCATGTGCAACATCAACGGCCCCTTCAAATTGTGTACCTGTGCGGACAAAGTCGATAAGACAAAGCCGCATTGGATTTTGCATAGGTATCTACAGTCGAAGGAGAAGGATCCGAATTATGGTTTTGAGTTTAGGAAGGCCAAGTGGAAAATGTTAGAACCATTTGAAAGGTATAGTTACAGCCATAGTCTGAGGCATTTTGGGAAAATAATAGGGCTCAAAAAAACTATAAAATTTCTTAAAAACATCTTACCCTTTCTGTTGCTGGCTTCTTTCCTTTTCGCCTGCGATTTAAAGCCAATCGATTATTCGAAGAAAAGGAGAAAATCATCCTATGTGGGTGCAAGTACTACCCAGACCGGGAGACTTAGAAAGGCGCATGCACGTAAAAGTATCAGCACCTCTAAACGGGCTTTCAAGAATCGACTTAATTCCCGGAGTTATTATAATCGGAATAAGAATCGTAGGAAGTTGAGAAAGGGGGATTGATCCTATCTGTCAAACTATTTTACCCTTTCTGTTCAGCACACTAATCAATAATTTCTTGACGGTTTCCATTTCCTCTGCTTTGCTGGATGCGACAAATAGAGTCAAGCTCGCTAATGCTTCGTTGCTAATGATAGAATGATTTAAAGAGGTAAATAATAATTCGTTTTTGTCCAAAAATAGTAAAAAGCAGGCAGCAGCTATTCGCTTGTTTACATCCACGAATGCATGGTTTTTTACAATTAAATACAATAACATGGCTGCTTTTTCCTCAATAGACGGATAGACTTCAACATCCCCAAAACCTTGCATTATCTGATGTAATGCACTGTCGAATCCTCCATCTTTTAATTTCCCGAATAGATTTGAATGGAATCCCAATTGCATTTCTTTAACCAATTTAGCATATTCAATTAGGGAAGGATAGGCGATGTTTTCTTTGTGATTACCTATTGAGTCTAATGTTTCGTGGTCGAAATCATCTAGCAATTTTAATCCTACACTAAACCGATGTAGCCATTCGTATCCAGAAGTAGTTAACGCTTTCTCTTCGATGGCCCTACTAAGAATTCGGATACCATCATGTAACACTTCGATTTCTTTGTTCTTCTGATCTAGTCGTTTTTCGTTGATGGATATACCCTCAATCAAGAAATCTTTTAGTCTTTTCGTCGCCTATTGTCGGAATTGGGTACCTCTTTTGGAGTTTACACGATAGCCTACAGATAAGATGGCGTTTAGATTATAATATTCGACTTCATAGGTTTTACCATCTGTGGCAGTTGTTGCATTTTTTGCAACAACTGAATTTCGAATTAATTCCCCACTATTAAAAATGTTCGATAGGTGCCTAGAAATAACTGATTTATCCTTTTCGAATAAGGTCGATATTTCATTTAAGTTTAGCCAAAAAGTATCGCCAACAAAGTGAACTTCTATTTCTGTGCTCCCATCTGGAGAAGTGTAAATCTCTATCTGATTATCCATTGTCTATTTATTAGTGGTTATAATTTCTGCCTAAAACTAGACAGAATTAAAGTCACTAAATAGCGATAGGATTCGATTATCAGGTAGTTGATAACAAACCTGGTTTTAGCAGAATCTGTTAATTAATCTTTTCAACTTTGCGTGAAAAGTTGTATATTTATTATATATTTCACGGTAAGTTAATTAGAACTACATGATCAATCAAGCCACAAAAGATAGGATAGAAGCATTGCGTCAGCAATACATGGGCTTGATAAAGGGGAATGAGCCATTGTTAAAAGAAATTGCACTGGCTGAAATTCCGGAAATGGTGTATAACTCAAATGCCATTGAAAATTCTACGCTTAGTTTAGAGGATACTGAAATCATTCTTTCGGGAGGTGTTTTAGGGCGTAATGTGCATGTTCGAGAGGTATATGAGGCTAAGAATTTGGCCATATTGACAGAAACGGTAGTAGAAAAAAGTAAAGCTAGTTTAGATCTCAAACTCATTCTAGGTTGGCATAAAACGTTGCTGAGTTACATCGATGACAAAATCGCCGGCAGATTTAGAACAGGTAAAGAGTGGGTGCGTGTGGGCAATCATTTAGGAGCTAATCCAGCTTTTGTAGGGACGCTGATGCAGGAGTTAGTGGATAGGTACAAAAAAGATAAAACCAGTTATTTTTTAGATGCCATTGCAGACTTTCATGCAGAGTTTGAAACCATTCACCCTTTTATGGACGGGAACGGACGAATGGGGAGAGTACTCATCAATTTGCAGTTAGTGAAGGCAGGATTTCCGCCTATCATCATACCTAACAAAAGTAAGCACACGGAATACTATCCTCTATTTGCTCGGTATCAATCCACCATGAAAGCTGATGGTTTTACGAAGCTGTTTGCGCTGCTTTTGTTAGAAACCTTGCACAAACGAATCACGATCCTGACTGCAAAAAAGATAATTCCGCTTTCTATTTGGGCGTCTCAAAATGCAGTTAAACTTAATGTAGCTGCTAATAAGGCCAAAAGGCAAACGATTCCTGCCTTTCGTCTGCGAGAAAAATGGATGATTGCGGAGGAGTATAAGTCAATTTAATTTTGAACTGTTGCATTTTTTGCAATGGTTGGTTTGCTTCTGGCCCTAATGGCAGAGAAATTCGGAAATACCGAATTTCAGCAGAAAGCCACTTTCAACTGTTCGGAAATTCCGAACAATTCAAATAGAGAGGAATTGAGACGTTTATATTGTGCTTGAATAACAACTATCCATAATTACTGTTGCCCGATAAGTTTAGCTTTATTATCAGCAAGTTGTTGTTTGATATAAGCTTTTAACTCTTCAAAAGTCATATTTTGAGTTTCAGAGCTTATTTTGTCTCTAATTTCTCTCATCATATTTACAGCATCAAACTGTTTTTCCTTTTTAATCGTTTCCATAATTTACAAGGTCTTTAGGGCTTCTAATTATTGCGCAAAGCCTAGTCGTTAGCCTGGTCGTAACCTAGTCGTAGCCTAGTCGCTTTCATTAATTAAATTCATTTTCTCAGAAAGAATATATAGGTGAATTTTTCCTTTCTCAGATATAAAATACTTTTGATTTGGGCTAGATGGAGTACCTGGGATGGATTTAGACAATAATCCATTTACTATCATAGGTTCTAAAATTCTTCTGAAGTTATCCGTGTGTTTTTTCAAATGTAAAAGATCTTCTTGTATTTCTCTATTAGACTTAGGCTGTCGAACAAATTTTAAAACTTCAATTTGCTCAGTTGTTAATGAATTAGTGTAGGAGATATATTTTTCTATTTGATTTTTTGATGAAATATTCCCTCCAAAATCGCTAAGTCCATTTACAGACTCTATTTGTTGAAGCAATTCTTTGAATTTTAAATTAAATAAAGGTCTTGAAGCAAAGTCTTTAATTAGTTTTGGGAAAGTCACCCTTATAGCATTTTCACTTATTAAAAAGCATTCTTTTGGGTAGTGTTCTAAAATTCTAGAAATGCCGGAACCTAATTGTTCAACTAAATCTAAATCTGAAAAAATTCGGACAATCTCTGGACTTCGAGGAACAGAATGTCCTTGAAAAAACTCATTTATATTAATTCCTTGTGGTAAACCTCCCCCTGATGAAATTTCAATTCGATCGTCAAAAATTTCGATTTTGGGTGAAGAATTTCGTGTGTAATCATTATGGACAATTGCATTAATAACTGCTTCTCTTATTGCAATGGGATTCCAAAGTGATACATCTTGTCTTTCGATAGGAGTAATTAATGATTGGATGTTATTCTCTAATATTAATTTCTCTAGAATCAATTTTGCTGATTTAATTAGTGACTGTTTGCCAAAATCAACATTTTCTATTAATTCTACTCTAGTTGTTCCTGCATATCTAGCGAACTTTATTGAAGTAGAATTTTTATCCGACATTAAATATGCCAAAATATTATAATCACCTTCAGAAGTTCTAAATTTCAAAATTGATTCAAATTGATTATTTAATGATTTCCCTTTTTCGTCGTAATAAATTCGCAATTGTTCAAAGCTTAGGTTTGCGACACCGCATTTAATTTCAATAAGTGAATTTCTAACTCTTTTGGAAAGTAATTCTTCAATTGTTGATTTAGGCATAGGAATAGTGGAAGAACCAACTCGAATGAAACAACCTTTTTCTGATAATCCGTATTTAGAAATATAATAAGGCTTTAAAAGCCCTCTTTGCACTTTTATGCATATAATGTTTTCTTTATCAATAATTTGAGTGGATAATGAAACATTAGTTATACTAACAGGGGAAATTGATTCTCTTATTTGGCTGGTGATTTTTAAAAGAGTTTGATCTAAATTTTGAATTCCTCTTACGCTTCCATCGTCATTTATCCCAATTTTGATTTCTCCACCAAAATCTGAATTTAAAAATGCGACAATCGACCTAAGGACATTCTCATCCCATTGCCTTTTCATCTCAAAATTTTCGTTTTCGTGCATAAAGATGAAAGTTATATTTGTGGTAGGTAATTATCCCTTAAATTAGGCATTAATTCGGAATATTATAAATCTTGGGGAAAGCAAACCCCATAAAACTCCTCAAACTCCGCCGTATCCGCGAAGAAGCTCTCGTAGTTTTCGGCTTCTGTGGGATTGAGTTCTTGGGCCTTTTTTAGGTCTTCGCAGGCGCCCGCGTTGTCTTTTAGCTTTGCCTTCACCATGCTGCGGTAGAAGTAGACGATGGCGGAGGATGAGTCTAGCGAAATGCTCTTAGAAAAATTTTCAAGTGCCTCTTCCCACAGGAATACGCTGTTCAATGCGATTCCTAGCGCGAGGTAGCTGATGGCCTGGTATTCTTTGGATTCGCCTTGGGTGATCATGGCGGTGATGATGCGTTTGCGGACGGCCACCTCTTCATCGAATAATCCCAGTTCTTCTAGGCAATCAGCGGATCTGTTTAGGAGGATGAGGTCGTCTGGGGTGATGGCTAGTGCTCTGCTGAAGTCGCTGAGGGCTGCTTCGATGGACCCAAAATGTTGTTTAATATCGCCGCGGAATAGGAGCATTTCAGTGTCGAAGCGTTTAGCGAGGAAGAAGCTGTCGACTAGTGCTGAGGCTACGTCGAATTTTTTCAAACGTAGGAGGCAGCGGGTTTTGGAAATCAGGCTGGGTGTGTGGTAGGGCGCGACCTTGATGGCCTCGTCATACGCGTTGATCGCCAGGTCGTATTCCTTCTCGTATTGATAGGAGAGGCCTAGGTTATAGCGGAAGTTGATTTCTTTAGGGAGCAAAGCGATGGCTGAGCGCAGGTATTTTCTGGACTCTTCGTATTTTTCTAGCACCAGGTAATCGAAACCGATGGCTCCCAGTGTCTCGCCTGATGGGTCTATCTTAGCAAGTTCCAGGTAGTCTTTCACGGACAGGTCGAATTTCTCCATTTTTTCGTAGCAGACCGCTCTATTGCGAAGGGCTTTCGCGTCTTTGGGATTTAGTTTTAATGCCAAAGTCAAAGTAGACGCCGCCTCCTTAAAACGACCGTTTTCAAAATGGGTTCCGGCTTTCGAACGGTAGGACTCAGCAGTCTGTGCAAACGCACTAAAAGACAGCAGTGCTAGTAGGAAGATTTTTTTCATGCCGGCAATCTCAGAAAAGCCACAGACAAATAGGGTCAATCGCGAAAGAAAATACAAACTATTTATTTAGCGGTCATAAATCTGCAGAATGCATTAAATCTCTGCCAAATAAAGTCAATCCCTTGGATACGAAACGATTAAAATGCTATGTTTAGGTTATAAACTGTTCATTATGTTCAATCAGAATCGCATACTCCGAGTTTTTAAGTTGATTACGTTGTTGAAAACGTATCCGGCTAAATCCATTAAGCGGCTAGCTCAGTCTTTGGAAATATCAGAACGCAGCTGTTATCGCTATATGGATTTATTAGCGGAGTTAGGGTTCGAGGTGAAGAAGGATGATCACAATAAGTTTTCTCTACCGGCGGATCAGGTGGTAGAACCATTCACGAAGGAAGAGTCTCATTTAATTCAGGAGGTATTAAGCGTTTCTGTGAAGAATAACCCGCTGGTGGCTTCCATTAGGTCTAAATTGCCTTCCTTAGAGGAGTCGAATATCCTCGCGACGAATATTGTGCATGGGCATTTAGCTAAGTTAGTTGCCAAAATCAATGACGCCATCACCCATCAAACGCAGCTCCTGATACAGCGCTATCAGTCTGCGAATACAGAAAGCATTTCGGATCGATTAGTGGAACCCATCGGGTTTACGGCGAATTACCAGTATTTGTGTGCTTTCGAAGTGGAGTCAAAACAGAACAAGTATTTCAAATTGGAGCGGATGGGATCTATTGAAAATTTAACGGAAATCGTTAAATTTAAAGAACTACACCAACTTTTAAACCCAGATGTCTTCGGTTTTAATGACTCAAGAGAGAAGTTTTCTGTCAAACTGAAATTAAGCATGCGCGCTATGCTCTTCCTAAAAGATGATTATCCGGCAACGGCTGATTTTCTGACTGAACAAAAAGACGGCTCTTGGTTGCTAAGTGTGGAAGTGAATAGTATGGAGCCGGTGGATAGGATAGTTAGAGGAATGCCGGGGGAGGTTATTTTTATCTAATAAACCAATTTATAATAATTGAACGAGTAATTAAGTGACCAAGTTTTGTCACTTAGATCTCTTATACATTTGACCTAAGTTTACACATATTTTATTTTCAAATATTTTCATTTTATGATTTTATGCCAGTAGTTTTTATCGATAATTATGCAAATCAGAATCTTGAAAAAATTATTGTCAATCAAGATGGCAAAACACTATATGGGGAACTTTGGGTTTATCAACAGTTTTTAGCAATTAATGAAAATAAGTATTTGGATGATGAAGTCTGGTATTTAAAACATAATTACAATCTTTCATCTCATTCAGGTAGTAAAAAGAAAATTGAGGGTCAAATCGATTTTATTTTACTTTCAAAATATGGAATATTAATAATTGAGGTAAAGGGTGGAGGATTAAGAGTAGATGAAAATGATTGCTATTTTTCATCAGGTGATGGAAATGAATATGAGAGTCAGAATCCTTTTGTACAAGCAAAAGAATATGTTTATACATTAAAAAATTATATTAATTCTTCAATTTTTGTTTACCGTGCTATAATATTACCACATGAAGCAGGATTTGAATTAAAAGGGCCCCAATTAGAAGGATATAAAGATATTTTCTTTTCAAAGGCTGATATTACAGGTCTTGATACAAGAGGAATTCAAAATAAGTTTTTTGGATTTATTATTTCGTTAAATAAAAAGGCTAGAATAAATTCATTAAAGAAATCATTCATATCTCTAAATAATGATGATATTCAAAAAAAAGCCCAAGAACTTTATCCTTTATTGAATTCCAAAGAAATAAAAAGATTAAAATCGGAGTTGTTTCCCGTTCAATCTACTTATGGTTATAATCCTGATAAGATTAACAGTGAACTAATTAGCAAAGAAAATTATGAGATTTTAAATGGCTTACGAAGAAATAGTAATATAATTGTTCAAGGTGGTCCTGGAACAGGTAAAACTTCTCTAGCAATTAAATATTTAGCAGAAAATCTTTTGAAGCAGCAAAAAGGAATCTTTTTTTGTGCCAATTTATTAATCAGATCAAAATTAGAGTATATCATCCTCAATGATTACAAACTAGACCCGAATTGTATTTCATTTAGAGTATATTCAAATCACGTTACTATTGACAGCTTCACAAATGATGTGGATTTTATAATATTTGATGAAGCACAAGAATATTTTGAAAAAGGTTTATATGATTTAATTGAGAAGGTTAATGTTAAGTTAGAAAAACCCAAATTACTAGTCTTGTATGATGCAGACCAATCAGTGGTTTCTAATTTAAATGAGTTAGAATGGTATACAGACTTTTTTATTGAAATGGGGTATTCTCATTTTTATTTTGATGAGAAATTCCGATCTATTCAAAATAAAGCTATTGCTGAAGTATCACAATGTATATTATTTAATGAGTATAATAAGATAAATTCAAAATTTGGCAATTTTCTTGTTTCAGTTTGTGATTTAAAATCCAAATTAGAAATAATCAAAGCAATAATTTCAGAAAAAAAATACACAAATTCTGAGAAAGTCATTTTAGTACAAAGCCAAATAATTGAGGAATTTTCTGCGATTATCTATGATTTTTTCAAATCAGACATTGAAGAGTTGACTGAGGCTAATATCAATATTCCTTCACATAAAATCAGATTTACAAGTCCAATTAAATATAGAGGATTAGAGAATGATTTTGTTTGTCTTATAACAAAGGAAATAAATGATTCCACTAAAGTTCAAAATTATGTAGGAGTTACCAGGGCAATGTTAGAACTAAATATTATTTTATGGAAGTAACGTTTTATGAAATACATGAAGTTGTAATTGAGGCAATTGGGTTTAATGCTGCTGATTCTGCGATATTAAAAATTATTGGAAAATGGTATTATAAATTTTTAAATTCAGATGAAGAAAATCTAATAATTCATATTCCAGAATTCAAAATTGATACAATACCAAGGACTTATGATTACACGCGTATTTTCTCATTGACATATAGGCTTATAAATAAGCCTGAATTGTTTTCTTTTGAAGATACATCTCTGTTCAATGTTTTTGATTTTGATAGAAAGAAATCGTGTTTTTCAAATCAAACCAAATCCACTTTTGATTATCTCAAACAAGAGGGTGATTTGATACATTGGACTGAAAATGTGATTGTCTCTAAAAATAGATTTATTCCTGTTTTTATTAAGGATCAAATAGATGGCTCCAGTTGGAGTAATATCTATAATACATTTAAAATTTTCAGGATTATAGAGAACAGAGGATTAATAAATCACCCTGTTTTGATAAACCTTAAAGAAGACTTATGCCTTTCTTTATGCTCAGGAGAACCAATTTCTTCAGAACAAATTATCCAAACTCTAAATTTAAATTGGGATACAAAATTATTTACTCAAGAAGATGCTATAAAACTAGAAGATAATTTACTTTCTCAGGATTTTACTAATCAAATTTCGATTAAATATCCATACCATAAAAATATCCACTCCTATTTGCTTAACATCGGAAATAAAAGGTTGAGCGTAGTTTTTAATAATAGATTCTACTACCAAAATATACATGAAGATTCAATTTTATTATTGCCAAAAGAATTAAATGGCGATGAAACTATAATAACTGATTTTTCAGAAAAAATCAAAGTATTTTACACTTCCCATTCTTTATCATTATTCACTGAATTAAGTGAATTTAGGTCTGCTTGGCAGGAATACGAATTTAATAAATTCACTACGCCATTCCCAAAACATTGGTTTTTGTTTATTAATCAAAGTCTTGAGAAAGATGAATGGTTAGAAATGTTTAAGTCAGATTATCCAAGTTTATCTGATAGACCTATCATAAATTCAATAAAAAGAATAATTGACCTTTTATACGAACTAAATTGGAGTAGGTCTTATTTTGAAGAAGCTGATAATCAGATGTTTTTGCTTCCTGAAATTAAAGGTTTTAAAAAGAAAAAATTGGAGAAAGCCTTAAATTCTTTTAAGAGCTATGTGTTGGATATAAATTCAAATATTTTGTTTGTAGAAACCAAAGAAGATAATGATTATAGTCAGTTCAAAAATTTAATAGTATTTGATTGTTTTAACATTATCAATTTGATTAATGTATTTCAGAAAAATGAAAATTTACAAATTCTAATACCGGATTTTCTTTATTTTAATTATCAGCCTTGGATCAAGTATCAATTGTTCAATTATCAGTTTGATGCTTTACTGAATCATAAACGAGAATTATTAGATTCTAATTATTTTAATTTTAAAGAAAGATTCATTAACGAGAGGTCAGAATTAATTAGAAGAATTAAGTTTGATATTAAGGAATATCAAACTTTGTATATTGTCAAAGAGGGTATAGTTGAGATTGACGATAATTTAACATTAAGTGATGAGGATATAATTTTTAGAAATGATGAGGAATTGGAGCTTAGTCAAAATTCTATTTGCGAAAGTATTGATTATGATATATTAATAGAAACAACAGAAAGTGCTCTTTATGAATTTAATAGCAGAACTCACGTTTTGATACAAAGATCTACATTGATATCATGTCCAGCTTCTCAGCTAAAAATTGGCGATTTTTTCATTTCTATTAATGAAATTAATTCAATAATTGATAAAGATTCAATTGTAAACAAACTTAGTAGAATTCCAGAATCTGTTCTTAAGTTTCAAATTGAATTGGGGAAAAAAGTTAATCCATATCAAATATTAGAAAACCAAGGAATAGTTTACAAAAATGAAAAGTACTTCAATGATAAGTATGTTATAAATGATTTAGAGTATGAATCTGATATGTTTATTCTCCCTAGAAGAAAAGAGAATTTGAGAATGATATGTGAATATCTTGGAATTAGTAAAATTGACATGAATCAAGCATGGATTTCATATTATGGTAGAAAACATATTAATGAAATTAAAGAAATGTATAAACATATTTTAAATCTTTGTATCGATGGGCAATATTTGAGCGAGAGTGAGAATCCAAATTTAATTATTAAAGTCGTACAGTTTTTAGAGGAAAAAAAAGAAATATTCCAGGAAGTTGAGGGCACAAATACAACAGATTTAGCGAAATCTATTGTTTCAGCAATAATAAATGAACTTTCATTTCATCAGGTTAAGGAAAATATAAGAATTTGATATGAGCGGTTATAAAAAGAAGAGAGACAGTCTTGAATTGTTTGTAAGAGAACAAATAATAGGTCCTGGTGCATTCAATAAAAAATATTTTTTTTTAGAAAAATTTGATAATTCTGAATTTAATGACCTTGATATAAAAGATATTGAGGTTAAAGCCTTAAATAACAAAAGTGAAATCATAACAGAGGCACCTGCTTATCAATATAGTTCTGCGATATTATTTCCTGAGACTAGAACAAAGTTGCATAATGGAATTGTTGATAAGACCTCTAATATTTCTGATAATGAAGATATTCAATATTTAGAGGAAAATAATGCCGGTGCGGATGATGAAAATATTAAAGATGAAACCCGCGAAAGTTTAGTTAGTAAACAGCAAAATTATCCTAATTCTTTTGGTTTATCATTTGTTGTAAATAGTAAGACTGATTTACAAAATGATTTGAATGTTGGAATTTCATTTAGGAAATACAAAAACATACCTAAAATAAATTGTTTTAATGATAAATTGTCATGTTTAGTTTCAGAAAATACAGTTGAAATAGAACAAGCTATTTCAAGTTTTTTCTTTCCTTTATTTACAACAACTCGAATCAAAAAAAATCTTTTTCTTCATTTAAATCAAGAAATAAATGTTGATAACATTTATGACGTAGATTATTTTCATTTAAATAATTATTTGCAATCTAAATTGTTGCAGTCTGTTAGATATGTGTTTGGCGAAGAATTAGTAGAATTGAAAAAAAATAACGGCTTTACATATTTTGGAATTAAAGCTAAAATTGATTTGCAGTTCTACTCAATTAGGGATTCGGTAATCTTAAAGAGTGGCACTGAATATAATAATATAGTATCTGTTTATGATAAAAATCTTATACAATTCATTAAGGATAAGTTAAGAGAGGATATAGGTAATTACGCAAAGTATAAATCTCTAATTAATGAATTAGAAATATTTAATCAGTTAAAAGATTATGTGGCAGATTTAAAATCAATCTTCAAGTCGTCAAATGCAACCCCAGTTTGGGAGTGTAAATCCTTTGATGATATTAAATTATCCTTACCTCTATTTGAGGGTGGCCGAAATGTATATAGATCGAAGGAATTAACTCTTGATTTTGAAAATAGTGAAATTTCTGATTTAAAATATTGCGTTCAATATATTCGGAAATATGATGATATATATATCAAGATTATTGTTTTAAACAAAGCTTATATTCTTCTCGAAGAAAATGAACCACCACAGTTAAATAAAAAGGATGAAGCCAATAAATTGGCATATTTTGGAGTTAAACTTAAAATAGAAGAGAACGTCAAGAATCAACTTCAACATTATAATCCACCTCAATTTTTAGCTTTTGATGAAGAAGATAATTTCAATAAACTACTTTATAGAAATTTTCACGATTTTGGGGAAGGTTATAATACTTCTGTGGACTGGGGTAAAAATGTTAATGGATTAAATTTTATTTCTACTGAGTTTTTACCGGAACAAGAAACACCTAAAGTCGATTTTAAACCAAGTAAAATTGTAGATGGTAAAATTACGTCTCGATTAAATTTAATAAGCGAAGGAATTTTATCAATGAGGTATATTTCGTCATTATCTGATGCAAGTGACGAAGATATTCTAGATGGGTTAACAGAATTTGTCAATGAATACAAATTATGGATAGATGAAAAGAAAAATGAAATTGAACTTCAAGATAATCTTCATGAAAGTCAGATTGATTTATTGTCTAAGCAATTGTTGGCATGTGAAAATGATTATAATAGGCTAGTTAGAAATATTAGTTTATTGCGGCGTGATCGAAAAGCAATTACAGCTTTTCGAATGATGAATACTGCAATGTTTATGCAATTGCATCACAATATTTTGAAAAATCAAAAAAATGAAGATTTAACTAATGAATTATCGGAAAGTTATTACAGTAATGTTAGAATTCTAGATGAAAATGGAATTGAAACCGATTATAAATGGCGGTCATTCCAAATTGCTTTTATCTTATTAAATATTGATTCATTTGTAAAACCTGACATTGATGATAATACGGTTACAAACGTTTTTTCTGAAGGGTGGCCAGAAAGAAATGAAATTGCCGATTTGGTATGGTTTCCTACTGGTGGAGGTAAAACGGAAGCCTATTTGGGAATAATTGCGTTTTTAATTGGATACAGGCGTTTTACAAAGGGTGAGTCTGGTAATGGCACTACAGTTTTAATGAGGTATACATTACGATTGTTGACGTTACAGCAATTTCAAAGAGCGACATTACTTATTTGTGCCTTAGAAGTTATTCGAAAAGAAAATTATAAGTTATCTCACAATTGCACTTTAGGTGGAGAGCGAATTTCAATAGGATTATTTGTAGGTGGTGATTCTTTGCCAAACTCCTGGAAGGAAACAGGTTTTTCTACAGGAAGTATGGAGAAAGAACTTGATAAGATTAAAGGGTATATTTCATCTAGAGAAGAAATTAGTACAAATCTACCTTTTACAGACTGCCCTTGGTGCGGTCATGGATTGTTTGTTTATAAGGATCTAAATAATATTTCTCATAAGTCTGGTGGTGAAGTTTATGGGATCAATAGTCAATTAAATATTTGTTGTAATAATATTTCTTGTTCCTTCAGTGGAATTGGGCGTAATAATAGACCTACTAATGATTATAGTTTGCCATTTAGATTATTTGATGAAGATATTTACAAATTCCCACCTACTTTACTTTTTGGTACAGTCGATAAATTTGCAGCATTAGCAAATAATGTTTCTTCAATTCCAGCAGAAAGAAACAAAGATTCAAGACGCTTTTTTGGTGCAGGACATAATCACAAAACTTTGCCTCCTGAATTAATTATTCAAGACGAGTTGCATTTGTTATTAGGGCCTTTAGGGTCTGCGGTTGGGTTGTTTGAAAAAAGTATTGATTATTTATGTACTTATGAAGAAAATGGACTCAAGATTAAACCTAAAATTGTTACTTCCACAGCTACTACTAGAAATACTGACAAGCAAATATTTGCATTATTTAACAGAAGGTCAGAGATTTTTCCAAAGCAAGGAATACTGGCAGATGACTCTTTTTTTGCCTATTATGAAAGAAATCAAAATAAAATTCAAGAGTATATAGCTAATAGGAAATATATTGGAGTATTGCCAGTTGGTAAAACCCAAGTATGGATGCAACTTAGGATAGCTTCTATATCTTTAGCTCATAGAGTAAAATATCTAACAGAGATTTTTCCAAAAAATGAAATTTTAGAAAAGCCAGAATCCTTAGTTGCCTATTTGAATATTTTTGATTTTTATCATACTGTATTAACCTATTTTAATAGTTTAAAGGATGTTGGAAAAACTCAATCTCAATTAAGTCATTATTTACCTGGGGATGTAAATTTTGTAGTAAAGAACACATTGGCCTGGAGTTTTCTGGACAAATTAATTAGAGATGAAAGCAAAATTGATTATTCAGAATTAACGGGGAGGCTTAATGGTGAAGAAGTTAAATCAAATTTATCAATTATTGAAAGAAAGTGGAATCTGTTAAATAATGATAATGGCAATTTAATCCTTAATTCAAAAAATCCACCTGAATTTGTAATATCTACAAACATGATTTCAGTTGGAATTGACGTTTCAAGATTTAATACTATGATTATAAGTTCAATGCCAAGAAATATTGCTGAGTATATACAAGCATCCAGTAGGGTTGCTCGAAGTGTAGAAGGCATTGTATTTACTGTTCATCATCCATTTAAATCAAGAGATATTTCGCATTATCAAAAATTCAAAGAATTTCATGAGAAGTTTTATAGTTATGTAGAGCCAATATCTGTAACACCTTTTGCAAGCAAATCCATGGAAAGATATTTAGCCATGTATCTTTCTGTTTTAGTTAGGCATAATACAACCTTAGGACTGATGAATAATTCTGATGCTTCTTTTATTAATGACGACAAAATTAAAATCATAAAAAAAATAATAGAAGATGAAATTATTGAAGTCATGAATAATGCATCAAAACTAGATGAACATTTAAAAAGCAGGTTAGCAGGTGTTTTTTCCAGTGTAGATGGTATTATCTCAACAGATGAACTCATTGATTTAAATAATAATATTGAAAATTTGTTACAACGTTGGATTTTCAGATTAACGGGTAGTGAACCATATATAGACCTTTGTTACAGAAATAAAGATAATATTAATGAATCTCTCTTTATTACATCAAGTGATAACAATTATTCTGACCATTGGAAGGTTGGGCATTCTTTGCGTGATATAGATCCATCTGTAGTTATTAAAACCGTTCAACAATAGGAACATGGCCTTAAAGAAATATTTTGAGTATAATCAAGCTAATGAATCTATTAGTAAATATAAACTTCTTTCTGCCTATGGCGGTCCAGGCTCTATTCTTCATACTTCATATGGCAGTATAATTATTTCATGTATTGAAGAATGGGGGTTTCTTAAAAAAGTTCTAGATATTCAAAAAGAAGCAATTGAAGCCGGTAAAAGAGATAAAGAGATTAATAACTATGTTAAAGAACAAGCAAACCTTGAACGTAATGGGTCAATAGGAATTTCAAATGATTCTCGTTTGTTGGAGATGTTAAAACAAAGAAAAGGATTAATGGAACTTAAATATTTAGTATTAATCCCTGATATAGAAGTTCAAACTTTTTCAAACAAAATCAAATCTGATGGAAATACACTAGCTATTAACAGTTCTTATATGCCTAAAGTATTTGCTGATGAGAGCAATCACTATAGAACATATAAAGAATGGTATAAAGATTGGCTTGATAAGGATAAAAAACAAGGAGAAAGAGAATCAGAAACTACAAATAGATTTTTTCCGCCAAAATTTAAAAAACAAAATGGTTTTGTAGGAAATCTAATTCAAGATAACATCGTATTGATTTGTGAACATGGTCACATAAGTGACTTTCCTTGGGCTAAATTTTTAAGATGGAGGAATGATTCTCCAGGCGAAATTTATTCAGACCTACCTGTTGATTTGTTTAGTTCGTTGCCTTGTTGTGGAAGTGATGATAAAATTACAGCTAATATAAAAATCTCATCAAGTACTGCTAATGCCTCCGGCTTTGACGGGAAGTGGATAAAGTGTGAAAATTGCGGTAGGCAAACATCTTTAAAAGGATTAATGACTGTTAAAATTAAATGTTCAGGTCATAAACCTTGGGAAGCATCAACTTCTCATAATGGAGAACTAAAATATCATTCTGGAAATAAAGATTCAAGAAATCAAACACCTCCATTGGAAAATTGTGCTTCTAATAAACCAATGAAGGTAGCATTAACAACGGGAAATAACCTTTATTATGCCAGATCTGTTTCAAGTATTTATATGCCAGATGAGTTGTTTTTAAGTGATGCTTTATTAAAGAAAAAAGAACTTGAAATGGAGATGGAACTTGCAAAAGAAGAAAATAGATTTGATGATTGTATTAGAATTAATAATGAGATTAGGTTGATTGATAATGAAATCGAAAAGCAGAGTTTTGATGAAACCACGGATGTAGAAAAAGATATTATTTATAGATACGAGGAGTTCAAAGTTCTATCTATTAAAAGTGAGGACCTAATCAATATAGATAAGGTTAATGAAGATTTAAAAGTAAAAGATGTTACAAAGAATCTTGATGGGACTAAATTTTCTAAATATTTCTCAAGAATACTTAGGATTGATAATATGAAATTAACCACTGCTCAATTAGATTTTTCTAGAGTTGTCCCTGTTGATTCTGATGCTGATGGAATTATTTCAAAGAATATATTTCGAAGTAAGGCGGAAAGCATTCGAGTTTACCCAGTAGTGGAAAATTATGGCGAAGGTATTTTTTTTGCATTTGATATTGAATTAATTAATGATTTTTCAAAAAATAATTCCGCAATAGATTCTATTAATGAAAAATTAAGTACACTTAAAAGAAATAGTGATACATTTTCGGAAGGGGCGATTCAATTTGGTTTAGATAATAATTGGCAACTTTATTTAGTGCATTCATTTGCTCATTTAATTATGAGAGAATTGGAGTTTAAATGTGGATATCCAACTTCTTCGTTATCTGAAAGGATTTATGTTTCTAATGATTTGAGAAATAATATGTATGGCTTTATGATTTATACAGCAGAAGGTGCTGAAGGAAGTATGGGAGGTCTTATAGCTCAAACAAGACCAGATAATTTGAATAAATTAATTACTAATGCACTTGAGAGGGCGAAAATATGCAATAGTGACCCATTATGTTGGGAATCAGATGGTCAAGGACTTTTTGAATTAAATTTCGCATCTTGTTTTTCATGTAGTTTAGTGAGTGAAACATCTTGTGAACATCGAAATATTTATTTAGATAGAAGAATTTTAGTTGATGAAGAAAGTGGTTTTTTTAAGGACGCATTAAATAATGTTTAAAGAAGAAAACAAATATTGGTTAAATTCATTGTTTAGCGATACCAGGTTATTAGGTAATAGCGATAAAATTCAATTATTTGAATCAAAATATAAAGAAGAATTCCGTTTAAGAGTTTTTGCTGACTTAAAGACAGGGAAATTTAAAGATGTTTTAGAAGTAATCAGTTGGCGTGATTCAAATAATATTATCCACTTTTTTGACGAAGATTTTATTTTTTTCTATTTAATGCTAAATGAAAATTTGTATTTGATACAAAAGCATTTAAAAAGTTTATTTCCTGCTTGTCAATTTTCTGATTTTGAAATTTCAAAAAAATATAATTTCCTAAGATTTGTTTTCTTCAATTTGAATGATTTCAACGATTCTTTTGTTAATCTTGACTTCAAAATCTTTAAGCGTTATTGTATTGATGAATTAAAAATTATTACAGAAAATGAAATTAATGATAGTATAAATCGTGATAGTAGGATTAATACTTTGGAAAATAAAATAATTGAAAAATTATGGCAACTAGTTTTTCAATTTGAATTTCGAGAAGCAATGGAATTATTACTATTGTTTACCAAATCGTTTAATGCTCATTATGCGATTGATCGGTGGGAAACAGTCTTTAATTTGAAATCAATTATTCTTTTAAATAAATCAATCGATATTAATAAATCAGCCACTAAAGATGATACGTCAAATTCAATGAATTTCATTTTTACCTTTTGTAAAGATTTGTTTGAAGTTGGCAACATGTTTAATATAAACATTCCAGTGATAAATTTCTTGAATTTGAATTATAGCAAAGGATTTGAAATCAAGCTAAATGAATTTGATGAACTTATTCATAAACTAAAAAGTTTAGAAGTAATTAATTCATCTTTGAAATTTTATCAATTAATTGATTTGCTAAATGTTGAGAATTCAAATTTGAGTAAAACGAGGATAAATCAAATTTTAACTGAAAAAGTAATGAGAGGGGATTATTTAGAGGATGTATCCTGGAAAGAAAATTCTAATTACGATATATATGGTTTGATAATTAGGAATGGATATTACTTTAATCTAATGTGAGAAATCAAACTTGGTTAGTTGTTATATATTTCGTCCCTTATATATGTTTTGTTTAGCCAAAAACATTGCTTAGTGAATCTATTTAGACCGCTAATTTTATCAATTACAGGTAAGGGAAAAGTATCTTCTGCATTTTGAGCATGTGGTCGGACATGTGCAATAGAGTTAAAGTTGTTGTTTGGGAAATTTGTTTTTCTGGTACCATTCTCTAAAATTTTCTTTACTATATTTCCATTTGATACTATTTCCCTAGTTTTTTCCCAAACTTGTTTTGCTATTTCTATATCTGAAAAAGGCATATTCCAGAATTTTGCTTTTTTTAGAATGAGCTTTTTTTCATTTAACTGATAAAATACAAATAAAAATTTGTGTTCAAGGACATCTTTAAATGATGAATCCTCCCATTCTTCATTGACGATTTCCTCAAACTTAAAGTTAGGGAAAGATATACTTTCTTTGGGTAGCTCATTTTCATTCAAGCGAACTGACTTAATAATTATATCAGCTTTTTCAAATTCTTCTATTTCTGCTTTAATATCAACCCCGAGTATTTTTTTGGATAATGACGCAAAGTAGCTTTTGGCTTTGTTATTTAATTGAATTCCAAGGTTTTCTTCAATGTCACATGTGGACTTATTATAGAATTTTTCAAATTTTGAAATAACTAATTCTTCAAAATTTAAATCCAGAATAGGTTTTTCAATTATTTTCCCAAAATTGGCACCATTTTTATGGCTCAGCTTTCCTATAACATGGTTTAAATATCCTTGTTTTAAGGAAAAAGCTCGTTGTTTAGCAAGTATAACACTTCTAGGTTGTTGTCTAGGGTTACCTCCTTTTCCACCCTTTGTACAAGCTCCTAAATATAAAGTATCTCCCTCTGACAATTCGTGAGCTCGACCTTCTCTGACTTTATTTTGTATTTTCTCCCAATCAGATTTAATAATTGCCAAATCGTCATCAGGAATTTTCCAATCGCCAACTAACTTAATTACAAAATCAATTACATCGACTCCACTTTCATGCAGATATAGGATTAACAATAAATGATTGTTCTTGATTAAGAAAGATGATGTTTCAAAGTCCTGGTCAATGATTTCATTATAATTAATGATGCTGAGGACTAACCTTTCTTTTGCAGATAAATGATTCTTTTTGCTTTTTTTTAATGGGGAAGATTTAAGCTCTATACCCACTTCGTTGAAGTCTGGTTCAGAAACAGAGTTTGGATTATAATCGAAATAATACTTTTCTAAAATCTGGCCAAAATTTCCTTTACCGGTATAACCGTTGTTTATAACATCTTCTCCGCATACCTGCCGAAGGGATTTCTCTTTTAATTTGGAAGCATATTCCAATATTGAGTTTATATCTCTTCTAGAATAGCTAAAACTCATTATATTATATATTTTCGGCGAGTACTTTACCTATTCGTTCAATTACACCAACAACTAAAGCATTGCCCATAAAAAATGCACGTTTTGTAGCTGAGACACCTTCCAATTCAGTATGGTAATCAGGGAACATATTCAAACGCTCAAGCTCAACAGGCGTTAATCTTCTCATTCCCATTGAAGTATTAATTACATGCTTAAATCGAGATGGCGAACTCCCTCCTTCACCGGTAATTATTGTCCTTGAAGGTTTATTAATATCATCAGGGAAAACCATACCTCCCTCACTATAATTATAAGCAAATCCATCTGTTTTAGTTCTTATCTCTTTTTTTGCCCCTTTCAGATAACTCCATTTATCAATCATTTCCGAATCGATATAAAATTCATCCGAAACTTTGCCCTTCTCCAAAACATCCTTCAATAAAACAGCTTCTCCATCAAAATTTGGAGATGTTTTTACTGTTGTAACCTTTCCATCAATCATAACGCCGGAATTCAAGAAAGGACTAGCTAGTTTGTTTTTATTAAATTCATTTGAGATTTCAACAATATCACCCGATAATTCAAATGACTTAAAATCTAATTCCGATGGTTTATTAACTGGAAATGCTTCAGCGATAATTCCATCCTCATATATCCATTCATTAGGTGAAACTTTCAAAAGATTCTTAAACAGGGTAGTAGATTTATGGTAAGCCAAAATAAAAGTCCTTCTTCTTCGCTGAGGAAAACCAAAATCTGCGGCATTAATAATACGCCATTCTACTGCGTAACCCAAATCGTTTAAACTTTTTAGGATAATAGCAAAGTCTCTACCACGTTGCTGAGCAGGGGAATTTATTAAACGGTCAACATTCTCCAAAAACAAGTACTTTGCGGGTTTCTTTTGACTACTTAGAATATTATGAATTGACCACCAAAGCACCCCTTTCTTACCAATCAAACCTTTGGAGTTTTTTAATGTGGTGGCCACAGAATAGTCTTGGCAAGGGAATCCGCCAACTAATAAATCATGCGCTGGAATCTCCTCTACTTGTACCGTTGAAATATCAACATTTGAATGACATTCATCTCCCCATTTGCTTGCATAAACATCTGATGCATGTTGGGTTTTTGTGGAAGGCTCCCATTGATTACTCCAAACAACCTCATAGTTCGAGTTTAATTTCTTTTTATATCCAGAGGTAGCAGAAAAGCCTTCCCATCCTTCTAATCCCAATCTAAACCCACCTACACCGGCAAATAATTCAGCAACTCTTATTTTGTCCTTCATATTCAATTATTTTTAACCTGAATGGTTAACATAAAATTAATCTTTTTCTAGATTATAATTGTGAATGGATCTTCTATTTATTCGCTTGGTCACAATTACTGTTAGTTTTTCTCCGCCATTTCAGCTCAATTAGTAATAATCAAATAGTTCAAATTAGTAAATAACGTTACTTTGTGTTATCACGACAAACCGGTAGAAATGGCAAGCATTATTGATGTATTCACTAAACAAAGTCAAGCACTAATTCATTACAACTTTCCTGAGTTATCTAATGGCTTTGAAACGTGCTGGTATCCCTCGGCTTGCCATGATTTTCTTCCTGTCAATAAATTCAAAAAGGACAAAAATGTAATTTTCGTCTATAATGATATGTTGGCAATCAACGATATGTTTGCCTATGAAAGGCCGAATCCATTATTCTTTCCTGGGAAATTTATTTCAAGAGAATTATACAAAGGGGATATTGAAGTCCTTTGGTATTGGGAGCTAAATCTGGAGGAAATATGTTGGAATCCGAATAGAACTATATGGTATTCAAGTATAACCATGAAGGCACCTAAAGTCTATTTATTTAAAATTAGATCTAATACAGATGTGAAAATCATCCCATTGATATATCTCTCTTTTGAGAATACGAATTTTTTTTATGACTATCTACTTCATTATGATGTTCAAATTGATACGCTTATTCATATAAATGACGGTGGAATGTCCTTGGGCTGTAGTAGATACAAAATGGACTATATCTATTTGAATTTAGATAAAATTGGAACGAAAGAAATTTGGGTAGACTATACTTTTAAAGATAAGAAAAAGCATATTTTAGATTTTTCTCGATTTGAACATTATACACCTAAATCTTTGCGGGTGAAGTATTTAGAAGAAGTTGAATCCGATTACCGAAGAGAAGAACTAGAAAGAAGATCTCGTCAAATAGAATACGAAATGGGAAGATGGAATAGATTTGAAGAGCCGCCTTTTGAGAACTCCATAGTTGAAAGGTTATTTACCGAGTGGGAATTAATGCCTATCTCGCCAAGCATCCAGGGATACCATTATGTGAAAAAATCATGTATGGCTAACTTAAATTTACTCTAGATACAACTACACAATGCAAAGGATAATAAACTTCATCCAAAACCTAAGCACTGAAGGTGTAGACGTAATTGTCATCACGGAAAATCCGGAAGTCTTCTATGGTATGAATAGGGTTTCAGTAGTAGGCGATTGGAATGATTCTTGGAAATTAGTAGATGAGAAAGTAGGGGAGAATCGCCGTATTCTTCACCTAGATAATCCTTCTGATGGTTTGCAAGAGTTAGATGGTGTAGAAACCTATGTACAAGCTGGCATTTTAGGCGACAGTCTACTTTGGTTTAATTCAATCGAGGATAAGTTACCTAGGCAGGAAGCACATGAAGTCTTCAATCAACTTAAGCACTTAGTTGTTATCTTAAATGGAAAGGATTTCTACACTTCTTTGGAGACATTGAAAAGCAAGCTTCCAGATTATAAACACCAAGACTTTATCGTGGGCCCTCTTTCAAATAAGCAGGATTCTGATGAATTGTTTTATTATCGCCCTCAAGCTTTAACTCTCATAATTGAGTGGCCTAGGATGGTTGATAGGGAGGGTGTCCCTAAATAACAAGCTGGTTAGAATGGAAGAAGAATTCCTCTACTTTAGTTGATTTTATTATTAAATCCATCCCAGTCGCTGATTTTTGCTGGTCTAGTGAATGGGTCAATCAAACCTAATTGTTCAATTGTGTAGCCATCTTTTCCATAATTACAGGGAGCGCAGGAGGATACCAAATTGTCTAAACTAGTTCGGCCACCTTTATTCCATGGAATTACGTGATCAGCCACTGGCCAGGTGAGATGAATAATTCCATGTGTATTGAGATTGGTCTCGCCTCTAGAAAATAGGGGAGACTTTAGGCTCTTGATGAACGTTTTGAGAAATTCTTGTGTGATTAGCTTTCCTCCGCAATATCTACAATGATAAGAATCTCGTTCAAATACTTGTTTTTGTAACTTGGCAGGCGATCGTACAGGATCACGAAGGTCAATATCTATGGTTTCAGGAGGAGGAATATTTAATTGTAGTTTGCGGTGTCTACCTGACATTTGGCCATGTTCTATATACCATTCAGTAATCTCAGCTGTTCGTATTTGACCGATTATCTCTAAGCATAAGTTTTTATTTCCAGCAATAAATGCTTCTACAGCTTTAATAAATAAATCAACTTCGTAATTCATCCACTCAGGCTTAGGTAAAGGGCTTTCTTTACTCCAGGTATTTGAATCAGTTCCTAATTCAGAACAAATGTTCTTGCCTCTGCACATAGAATGGTAATTTTTAAATTAATTTACTTTTCATGGCTAATAAACTACTTTTTTTATAAATATAGCTTGCGTCGATTAATTTTCCTATTCGACGCATATTTGCGTAGAATAATCGATATATTTACCGCATCGAATTTAATGTAACATGGCGAAATATATCTATCAATCACCCACTTGGCCTAATTTCACTTGGAAAGAGGCAGAACTAAATCTGCTTTTAGGAGAAGTGCGTCAATTGCAGGGAAAAATGGCTGGACAAATGTCTACGATTGGATTTCTGCCCAGACAAGATGCCCAGCTGAACTCCTTGACTTTGGACGTGGTGAAATCGTCTGAAATTGAAGGGGAACACCTGAACTATGATCAGGTTCGTTCTTCGGTGGCCATTCGATTAGGAATCGAAGCGGGTGGATTAGCCACGGAGGACAGGAGAGTGGATGGGGTAGTCGATATGGTTTTAGATGCAACGGTGAATTTTCTAAGCCCCATCACGAAAGAACGTCTATGCGGATGGCATGCCGCGCTCTTTCCTACGGGTTATAGTGGTCCCTACAAAATAGATGTGGGCCGCTACCGGTCAGGAGAAATGCAAATCGTATCGGGTGCCATGGGTAAAGAGAAGGTGCATTATGAGGCGGTGGAAGCCGCGAGGGTCCCACAGGAAATGGGCATTTTCATCGATTGGCTTAACAGCGATGCACCTATGGATCCTGTGCTAAAAGCGGCCGTCGCCCACTTTTGGTTTATTATCATACACCCGTTTGACGATGGAAATGGACGTATCGCCCGGGCGATTAGTGACCTATTTTTAGCCAGATCTGAAAAATCAGCTGAACGATTTTACAGTATGTCCAGTCAAATGCTGATCCAGAAAAAAAACTATTATGCCACCTTGCAAAAGGTCCAACACAGCGACGGAGACATCACGGATTGGATGCAGTGGTTTCTAGACTGTGTGCACTTAGCGCTAGTAGACACGGAATCACAGCTCCGCTCGTTGATGGTGAAAACAGAATTTTGGCATAAAATGGACAAAACCCCTATTAATGAACGCCAAAGAATCCTTTTAAACAAATTGTTTGACCACTTCGATGGCCACCTAAGCACCTCTAAATGGGCTAAAATCGCTAAATGCTCCCACGACAC
The DNA here is from genome assembly GCA_027491195.1 of Cytophagaceae bacterium. GTDB lineage: Bacteria > Bacteroidota > Bacteroidia > Cytophagales > Spirosomataceae > Aquirufa > Aquirufa novilacunae. The sequence goes on from JAIXWQ010000013.1 coordinate 100,262, forward strand.
CGCCTTGCGCGACATAAAAGACCTAATCGAAAAAGGAATCCTAAGGGAGGATCTAGCCGGCGGCCGTAGTAAGAATTATGTGTTAGTCGAGTAAAGAATTGGATTAAAATAAAAAAACCACCTCGTTTGAGGTGGTTTCTGTGGTCCCACTAGGATTCGAACCTAGGACCCCCTGCTTGTAAGGCAGGTGCTCTGAACCAGCTGAGCTATAAGACCATTCCGTTGAATTGGTTTGCAAATATCTTATTTTAATTTAAAATATGCAAGTCAGGGTTTGAAAAAAGTTGATATTTTTTGACCTAGAGGCCCTTTTCGTTGATTATCTGCCTGAAACACACCATCTTTACAGTTGAAAAATATTTTTATGGAATCATTGCTTTCAGTAGATAGTATTGTCAGTTTATTGACATTGACGTTTTTGGAGATCGTATTAGGGATCGATAACATCATCTTTATTTCGATTACGGCCTCTCGCTTACCTAAAGAGGAGCAAGGCAAGGCGCGCAATATAGGCCTACTGCTGGCGATGGTATTCCGGATTATCCTGTTGTTCGGGATTTCGGTCCTGATTTCCTTGCAGCAGCCCTTCATGCACATCGAGACGACCTTGCTGAAGGCGGCGCCGTCAGGTCAGGCGATCATCCTGTTCGTGGGTGGTTTGTTCCTATTATACAAGGCGACGAATGAAATTTTTCAGAAACTGGAAGGAGAGGAGCACGAGATCTCAGGCACAAAGAAAGCCGTTAATTCGATTGCCAAAGTCGTAACGCAGATCGCCTTGATTAACTTAGTTTTCTCAATTGATTCTATATTAACCGCTATCGGTTTAAGCAACGACATGTCCGTGATGATCATCGCCGTAGTTGTATCAGCCCTCATCATGATGGGATTCTCTGGCCCAGTAGGCCGCTTTGTGAACAATCACCCGTCCTTACAGGTTTTGGGACTATCCTTCTTAATCATGATCGGTTTCATGCTCATCGCTGAAGCGAGCCACGACTCCGAACTAGTGATCCTAGGAAACTCCATAGGCACCATCCCTAAGGGTTATTTATATTTCTCCATCGCCTTCTCCCTTTTCGTTGAATTCATCAACATCCAGATGCGCAAGCGCTCTACGAAGAAAGTGGAAATTAACGATATGAAGAACCAGGCGGAGAAAGAAGGGATTATTTAAAATCCATAAACAAGTTGCTTAGTTTGATTAACAACTTGTTTAAAATATGGATTCTTGATGGCTTGCGCTTCCAATAAATCTACTGGACGGTTAAATATCTCTTGAAGCGAGAACTTGAAATCGAAATAATTATCAGCGTATTCATTGACGTCTACATTGTCGAAATCAACGAGTAGGTCAATATCACTATGAGAGTTGAATTGAGGCGTTAGAACAGAACCAAAGGCATACAAACTCCTTACTTTGTGGTTCGCACAAAGGGCATTGATTTCATTTTTGTATGCTGTAAGCGTGTTCATAATACGAATTAGAACGTAAACTTAACGTAAATCAATGCCGAAGCAAACTATTTAATGCTTTTCGCAATCGCTAGCAGCTCTTTCGCGCCACCCTGCGGAAGTCCTAAGACCTTCTTCTTTACTTTGCCTGAAGCATCTAAAAAGAACACAGTAGGATAACCTTCTAGCGGATACATATTTGCTAAAGCTGGGCCTTCACCCGCTTCCATGTCTACACCGATAGAAACGAAGTGTTCGTTAATGTAAGCGCCTAATTCTGGATTAGGGAATACCTTCGACTTTAATACCTTGCAAGGTCCACACCACGTCGTATACGCATCGAACATGATGCCTTTGTTCTCCTTCTTCGCTTTCGCCATCGCTTGTCTGAAGGTGCCTTCAAAGAAACGTACGCCAGCTGGCTCGTCTTGCGCGATTGTGGTTAATGAGATGGATAGTAGGGCAATTAGTAAGTATTTCATAACATTTTTGTTTTAAAGAATAAAGCACAAAGCACAAAGAATAAAGATGGAATCCCCTTAGGGGATGAGTTTTCTGAAGTATTTATTACTAAAGTCTAAAAAATGAAGCCGTAGGCACATTTTTTAACCAACTCTATGCTTTATTCTTTGTGCTTTATGCTTTCTAAAACCGAAGGTTTTAATTATATGAATTTAACATCACCGGCATCACAAGCAAAAGAATATCCTCATTCTCATCTTGATCCGACGGGATAATCAAACCAGCCTTGTTAGGCTCGCTCAATTTTATGTCCACGAATTTTGCTGATAAGTTGCTTAGTAATTCAGAAACTAATTTCGCGTTGAAACCGATCTCCATGTCTTTTCCAGCGTAGTCGCAAGCAAGAACCTCGTTCGCCTCGTTCGAGTAATCTAAATCCTCTGCTGAAAGCGTTAGCTTGTTCGCGGATAGCTTTAAGCGGATTTGGTGAGTTGTTTTGTTTGAGTAGATCGAGATACGTTTTACTGAGCTCAAGAACTCAAGACGGTTGATCGTTAAGATCTCGTTGTTTTCTTTCGGGATCGCGTTCTCGTATTCTGGGAATCGCTCGTCGATGATGCGGCAGATTAATGAGAAGCTTTGGAAGCTAAAGAATGCATTCGACTGGCTGAATTCTACGGTAACGTTTGTGTCATCAGCAGGAAGAGTGGATTTTAATAGGGCCAAAGCCTTCTTTGGCAAAATTAAACTACTCTGCGCATCCGGACGGATATCGTTACGACGGTAACGCACTAGACGGTGACCGTCTGTCGCTACGAAGTTCGTGTGATCGCCCATCATCTGGATTAAAACACCGGTCATCGCTGGACGCATATCGTCGTTCGAAACCGCTAATAAGGTATTTGCGATCGCTTCGCCTAATACCATCGAAGTAAGAGAGATAGATTGATTCTTCGCTACTTCTGGGATACGTGGGAAGTCGATTGGATTTTCGCCTGAAAGCTTGAAACGACCGTTTTGGGTAGAGATTTCTGCACCGAAAGTCGCTTGATCTGCAGAGATCGTTACCGGTTGCTCTGGTAAGCTACGTAGGGTTTCTAACAATAAACGCGCTGGTAAAGCGATCGATCCATTCTCGAATCCTTCTACTTCTAAACGCGTCGTCATCACCGTTTGCAAGTCTGATGCCGTTAAAATCAAGGTATTGCCCTCTAATTCCACTAAGATGTTCTCTAAGATAGGGATGATCGGGTTCGAAGCAACGACACCATTGATGGCTGATAATTGCTTTAATAAGATATTAGAGGCTACAAGAAACTTCATTATAATTTAGCTTTAAGATACGTGTAAAAGGGTTTTCGACAGGCTGTCGTTCAAACCTTGAAGTTAAAATAATTTAGGCTTTCTACCAAAGCTTTTAGCGATTGTATTTCCGCTTTCTGTAAAAGACCACGGCTAAACTGATCAGCGTCGCGAAAAGAAGCGGCACCGCAATGTTGATGACTTGGTAGAAGGTGCCGTCTGCTTGGATTTTGGCCTTATCTAAAGGACGCAATTGAATCGATTTCGATCGAGCTAAGAGCGGCGAATTCTCATCCAGCAAGTAGCTGAAGCTATTTAACAGGAAGTCCTTGTTCGCGAAGGTGTTCTTCATGAAGGGGTCAAAACCCAGCGGCATCGCCTGCTGCAATTTATAATCCACCCCATTCACTGCCACATCTCCATCAGAAACGACGATGATCGCGGACTCTGCTGTGCCTTTGGCCACAAAATTCGTGTCCTCCGTCACATAAGGGAACGCAGTTTCAAAGGTGCCCTCGACTAAATAAGCAGCCGTTTGAACACCCGCCTTGTAGGCTTCCGGGTCAAAATCCTTGCCCGCAGAACTGAACGAAAGTAGGGAAGGAGCCTTCGCCACCTGAGTATAAGGACTCGTTCTAAGTAGTGGCGTCTTGCGCAAACGAACCCCAGAAATGGTATCGATGCTGGAAACGAAGCGACCATAAATGGCATCCAGATTCTTCGTGATCAAATTAGTAGGATTCCCATTTAATAAAGGGAATGCCGGCCAAGGCATCAGCTGAATGTTCGCCTGATTTCCCAGGTTACCCACCTTCAAAGGAATCATCCCAGATAGCTGGGCATCCTTCACCAGGTTTGCATTAATCCGAAGGCCGTAATGAAATAAGATATTCTCTAATCCCGTCTTAGGTGCGCTGATGGCTAGGCCTTGCGTCTCCAAGGTATCGATTTTCACACCGTCCACCAGGAAGAGGGCCTTACCGCCTTTGACAATAAACTGATCTATTTTATAAGCGTCCGACTCGCTAAAAGTCTTCGTAGGCTGAAGCACACAGATGGCATCGAGGCCATCCAACGTAGGAGAGGCCGCCAAGTCCACCGGGAACAGGTCATATTTGCGTTTTAAGCTATTGATCAGATCGATCTGGGCAATCGCTGGGGTCGATGAATATTCGACAAAGAAACCGATCTTCTTGCGCTCCTGGGGTAGCAACGTTTGGATGGCCTGCACGATCTCGAATTCCAAACCTTCCACCGACTGGTTAATGATCTCCTCTGGGCTCGCTAATTTGTTCCCCTTTAACAATAGAACGCCTGTCTTCAAGGCGCCTTTCGTCAATACTAAGCCTGGGAAAACCAATTCCTGCACTTGCTTGCCATTGTCCTTGTGAACTAGGTTTGTGGGAGGAATGCCTAAAGAATCTAATTGACGTGTCAAAGCAGCACGTGATTCCTCTGTCGGATAGGCATCATAGACATCGATGACCCGAACCTCCAGCTGCCTGCCGCTCTGCATCTCCATATCGGATAGCAGATCCAGGGTTTCTTTTTTCAAACGCTTAAATCCGCCGGGTAAATCATCCCCACCTAAATAAACGTCCACCGTGATGGGCGCGTCGATGCTGTTTAAAATCAGCTCACTCGATTCGCTTAAGGTATACTTGCCATCTTCACTTAGATCGAAACGCCCGCGCACATAGGGACTGATCGCTATCAGGAGTAGTCCGATACCGATGAAATAATACGCGCTAAAACGTTTCCAGTGTTTCATTATTCTGTTAAACAAGAAAAGCATCCCTTGCAGAATGCTTTTCTAATCGAATTTTATAAATCTTAATAGAACTTGTAACGCTTGTCTACAATGTTCGCATTTTCTTTAATTGCTTCGTTGATGTAGAATGAAGAACGTTGTGTGTTCATCATTTGGATCTGGTTCTTGTATGGAGAGTAATCCGCTAAAGCTGGAGCAGGAGCACCGCTTAATTTCTCTGCGATAAACACGCCGTTATCTCCTACGAATACTTTCGAACGCTTTCCGTTTTTCAAACCAGCGATACGACCTAAAGCAATCGCATCTGGACCTGCTGTATTCAACATACCGCTAGCCAAAGTCACATCTTGAACCGTCTCTACTAAAGCACCTGCACCGTAAGCCTGAGCGATTTGCTCTAATGAACCTTTCTTGTTCTCTAATTTCTTAGCGATCATTTCGCCTTTTAATTGATTGCGAACTAAAGCCGTTAACTCTAAACGGAAGTCTTCTACTTTCACATTGTCCTTATCTGACTTTCCAGTTACATAAGCCACGATGTATTGAGAATCTTGCTCGAATACTTTCTTAGAACCATCACCTACAGCGGTGTTGTCATCGAATGCCCAACGTACGATCTCACGAGCGTTTGTTAAGTTATTCACAGATGCCGCGTTTTCAGTTAAACGATCTGCACGCATCATGATTAAGTTACGGTCTTTTTTCAAGGCTACTTCGAACGAAGCTAAGTTGCCATTTGCATTGGCAAACGCATCAGCCGTCGTGAACACTTTGTCCATCGTTGCTTGAGAAGGAGCGATGTTCTTGTTGATCGCTGCTAACTTATAGCTCGTGTTTGTCTTAGCTTCAGTCACTTTCACTACGTGGAAACCAAATTCAGTTTCAACCACACCTGGCATTAAACCAGCGCCATTATAACCAAATAATGCTTTTTCGAATGACTTAGCCATTCCGCCGTTGTTTTTGAAATAACCTAAGTCACCACCTTGTTGTGCAGTGCCGTCCATTCCATTCATTTGGGCCAAAGTCTCGAAGCTCGCGCCTCCTTTAATTTGTGCCAAAATTCCTTCCGCACGAGTTCTCGCTTGCGCCTTCGCCGAATCCGACTTGTTCGCTGGTGCGATTAAGATGTGGCTAGCACGCATGGTGAATAAGGTATCTTTCTTCACGCCGCCGTATTTGTAGATCGAATACGTCAAGCCGTTTTTGAAAGGTCCGTAGATACCACCTACTTGGAATGTAGCTAATTGTGGTTTCACTGACTCAGGAATCTCAGAATAAGAAACTAAGTACGGAGTACGTACGTCAGAGTTCAACATCGCAAAAGCTGAATCATTTTGCGCTACCGCTAAATCCTTTGCTAATTTCTTGATCGAGTTATAGAACTCAACTGTATCTTGTTTCGTAGGGATTACTGGGAAAGTTACGTATTGAATCGAACGTGTGTTTGTTCCTTTGAACTCATCCTTGTGCTTCGCTAAATACTCTTCTAATTGAGAATCTTGCACCTTAATGCTTGAATCTGCGATAGAGAAGAATGGAACAAATAAGAATTTCGAATTGAACTTCGCTGTTTGAGCTTGGTAATCCTTCGCTGCTTCCGCTTGCGTCACGTAGTTAGACATACGCAGTAAGTTCTCGTATTTTGCACGGATACGATCTTGAGAAATAGATTTCTCAAAACGGTCCCAAGCTTGTTGTTGCTCTACTGGCAATGTCTTCAAGTTCTTTAAGAACTGAACGACGAACATCTTGTCGAATTGACCCGTTTGTGGGTTAGTGAATTGCTGACGAACAGATGGGTGGATGTTGTTTCCTTGCACCATGTCGATTAATTCTTCGTCAGAAACCTTGAGACCTAACGCGTCGAATTCTTTTTTATAGGCGATGTCTAAGATTAATTGGTTCCAAACTTGGTCACGAATCATGCTCGCCTCTTGCTCAGATGGACCTTTGCCCGTTTGAGCCGTATAATTTTGAGTCGCCTCTTCTACTTTCTTTTGGAAATCTTGGATCATAATGCTCTCTCCAGCAATCTCACCCACTTCTTGCGAGTTAGACCCGAACAAAGATGATTTACCTTGGAAAATATCACTTCCCACCAGGAACAATACTAAACTGATAGCAATCGCCGCCGCCGCTACTCCTGACTTCTCTCTAATTTTTGTAATTAATGCCATTATAAAGGATAAATAATTGTTTTTACGCTTTGATTTTGCTCTTGTGTTTTGAACAAAGAAACGCAAAATAATCACATTTCTAGTTCAAAAGCAAGGGTTAGTTGGCTAAAACCGTTTTTAAACTTTGTAAAAATTGATCCGCCATTTTTTGATCGATCGCTAAGCTCGGTAAAAGGCGCAACGTATGCTTGCCAGAATAACCGCAGAAGATGTGTTCTTTAACTAATAAAGCATCTCTCACGGTCCCCACAGGCTGTTCTACCTCAATTCCGATCATCAATCCGCGACCTCTCACTTCCGTGATGCCGTTAATGCCTTTCAATTCTTTTTGAATATAGTCACCCATTTTCGACGCGTTCTCCATCAACTTTTCTTCTTGAATCACATCCAGCACCACATTCGCTGCCGTACACGCCAGGTGATTTCCCCCAAAAGTCGTCCCCAGCAAGCCATAACTCGCCTGAATATGCGGTGCAATTAACACTCCACCGATAGGGAAACCATTCCCCATACCTTTGGCAGTCGTCATCATATCCGGATGAATACCCGCAAACTGATGCGAGAAGAAATGCCCAGAACGGCCATAACCACACTGAACCGAATCCAAAATCAACTGAGCTCCCGTCTCATCACAACGCTTTCTAAGCGCTTTCAAAAACGCATCACTCGCCACTTGAATTCCACCCACACCCTGAATTCCTTCCACAATCACCGCCGCCGTCTCTTCCGTAATCCCCGCTTCCAAGCCCTCCAAGCCATTAAATGGCAAGAAAGTCACATGCGAGGTATCATTAATAGGCGCCACAATGCTCGGATTATCCGTCACCGCAACCGCCCCAGCCGTTCTCCCGTGGAATGCCTTCGAGAAAGCCACCACCTTCTTACGACCCGTATGAAACGACGCTAATTTAAGCGCGTTCTCATTCGATTCCGCTCCTGAATTCGTCAAAAACACGGTATAATCCTCATAGCCAGACACTTTACCCAGCTTCTCAGCCAGCTCTTGCTGACCCGAAATGATGATCGAATTCGAGTAGAAGCCAATGTTGTTCAGCTGCTCCGTCATTCGCTTCACATAAGTAGGATGCGAGTGTCCGATGGAAATCACCGCGTGACCACCATATAAATCCAGGTATTCCTGTCCATTTTTGTCCCAAACCGTACTTCCCTTGGCTTTCACAAGCTCAATGTCGTAGAGGGGGTAAACGTTGAATAAGTTCATATTTCTGTTTGAAAGAATAAAGCATAAAGCACAAAGCATAAAGAATAAAGATGGTATCCGCTGCGCGGATGAATTCATGAAGAATTTTTTCTGAAACCTAAAAAATAGAGCCATAGGCTCATTTTTTATCGTACTTTATTCTTTGTGCTTTCCGGAAGATTTAGGTTTAAAGCTAAAATCCGATGGATTTAAGTTTTAAACCTAAATCTTCCTGCCACCCCAGCATCAAATTCATATTCTGAACCGCTTGGCCGGAAGCACCTTTAATTAAATTATCGATGACAGAGCTGATGAGGATTTGGCCCTCATGAACCTGTAAATGAAGAAAACACTTGTTCGTATTGACCACTTGTTTTACGTCCACCGCCTCTGGGCTAAGGAAAACGAAGGGCGAATTCGCGTAGAAATCTTCGTATAGTTTTTCGGCCTGTTCCTGCGTCCCGCTGTAAGGCGTGTACACATTCGCCATAATCCCACGCGAGAAATTGCCGCGGTAGGGGATGAAATGGATGGCCTTTTTTGTACCTAAAGTCTGTTTAATCTCTGCCAAATGCTGGTGCGTAAACGTCTTATACACACTCACATTGTTATTTCTCCAAGAGAAATGGCTCGTAGTAGAAAGGGATTGTCCCGCGCCAGTCGAACCAGTGATAGCTGAAACGTGCACGTCTTCAGTGATCAAACCTGCGTTTGCGAGGGGCAAAAGGGCTAATTCAATAGAAGTGGCAAAGCAACCTGGGTTCGCGATTTTGGTCGCGGATTTGATCTTTTCTTTTTGGAACTCGGCTAAACCATAGACGAAGCCTTCGGATTCATCGCGGAAGTCCGTGCTTAAATCAATGATTTTCGTGTGCCAAGGAATATCGTTTGCGGCTAAGAATTTTTTGGATTCGCCGTGTCCTGAACAAAGGAAAAGGACGTCAACGGGTGTTAGGTCTTTAACAAAACGTAAATGCGTAGATCCCAATAAATCGGTATGCACGTCTGAAATCAACTTTCCAGCCTGTGAATTCGATAAAATGCAGGTCAAATGCACGTCCGGGTGATTCACCAAAATTCTCAGTAATTCACCACCCGTGTAGCCTGCGGCCCCTACGATTCCGATCTTTGCCATGTTATTGTTCGTTAACTTTCCGGTGGATCATGGTTTGGTTCGAAGCGATTTTCGAGAATCCTCTCACATCGTCTCCTGTCCATGCTTTATTCATTTCGCCATACGCCCCAAAAACCGACGACATCAAATCGTATTTCGATTCAATTCCCGTCACCATGAACTGGTAAGGAGATAAGGTCACGTAAACCGTACCCGTCACATTGCCTTGCGTATCCGCTAAGAATGTTTCGAAATTACGCATCACAGGCTCTAAGAATTGGCCTTCATGTAATAAGGTGCCGTACATATCACCGATGTTTTGTTTCCAATACAATTGGTGCTTCGTTAACACGTGTTTCTCTAATAAATGGTGTGCTTTGATAATGATCAAAGGTGCCGGAGCCTCAAAGCCCACACGACCTTTAATCCCGATGATCGTATCACCCACGTGGATGTCACGACCGATCGCAAAAGCACCCGCTCTTTCCGTTAATTCGCGGATAGCGGCCACTGTTGTTGGGAATTTCTTTCCGTCGATGCCCACCAGCTGACCTGCTTCGAATTGCAAGCTAATCTTCTCAGGAGTTGTCTTCGTTAATTGCGTAGGCCAAGCCTCTTCTGGTAAATAACCGTCCGAAGTCAAGGTCTCTTTTCCTCCTACGGATGTTCCCCAAAGACCTTTATTGATCGAATAAGTCGACTTGTGCCATTCTTGAACCACACCTTTTGACTTTAAGAATTCGATTTCGGCTTCTCTAGATAATTGCAAGTCGCGGATAGGTGTAATTACTTCGCACTCTGGTGCAAGGATTCTGAACACCACGTCGAAACGAACTTGGTCGTTTCCTGCGCCTGTACTTCCGTGCGCGATGGCTTTCGCTCCTAATTTCGCAGCATACTTAGCGACTGCCGTAGCTTGAAAAACGCGCTCAGCAGACACAGATAGGGGATAGGTATTGTTTTTTAAGACGTTTCCGTACACTAAATACTTCAAACAATCCTGGTAGTATTCCTCCACCACGTCCAAAGTCACGTGCGAAGTCACCCCTAACGAATAGGCTTTCTCCTCGATGGTTTTCAATTCCGCTGGAGAAAATCCTCCGGTATCCACTAGGGCCGAGTGCACTTCCATGCCGCGCTCTTCCGTTAAATATTTCACACAAAAGGAGGTGTCTAAACCACCACTAAACGCTAGAATTACTTTAGGCTTGCTCATATTTGATCTATTTTACCTTCTTTTTGAAAGGCATTAATAATTTTTCTTTAAACTTCTTTAGACGGGTAAAATCCGCGATATTCTTCAAGAATAACCACTTTTCGTCTTTTTCCTCCGGTGTTTTCTTATCTGGATTCTCCGGATCATATATCATTCCAGTACACAAACAGATCTTGCGTTCTGTTCTTGTTAAAATATCAAAATTCACACAAGACTCACATCCTTTCCAGAAATTATCGTCTACCGGTAATTCTGCAAAGGTTGTAGGCTCGTATCCGAGGTCAGAATTAATCTTCATGACCGCTAATGAGGTCGTAATACCAATGATTTTAGCGTCTGGATACCGGGCACGTGATAATTTAAAGGCGCGTTCCTTTACGGCTTTAGCCACCCCAAACTGGCGGTAACTCGGTTTTACAATTAAGCCAGAGTTAGCCACAAACTTTCCGTGTTGCCACGTTTCGATATAACAAAAACCCACGAAAGAGCCATCTACGTCATCTGTTGCTATGATCGCTTTGCCTTCTGACATTTTTTCTTGCAGGTATTCGGGGGTACGCTTGGCAATTCCGGTTCCGCGAGCTTTGGCTGATTCAGCCATCTCGTGGCAGATGGATTCGGCTAGGGCGAAATGTTGCTCGCTAGCCACTTGAACGGTATATTTATGCATGAATGGACGAAAATTGAAGAATGAATTAAATTAAAACACAGCCTCAGCGTATTACACGCGGAAGATGAATCGTCGCTTTCGTCGGAGCGGAGATGTAGAGTAATAATTTGAATTAGTAAACGTCATTCTTTAGTTTTGCCAAAGGTTCTGTCACGTGTTTCCACGTTTAAACGTCGAATTTCGGCAAATCCTAGTTTAAATCCCAATAATCAACAAATTATTTGATGGAAGAGTCCACACCGCTCACCGCTGAAACTCTGGTCTATGCTTATGCATCGGGTGTGTTTCCGATGGCGGAGGAGACGGGTGAGATTTTTTGGTACAGCCCGGATCCGCGTGCGATCATTCCGATTCAGAGTTATAAGCCTGCCAAATCCCTTAAGCCCATCATCAACCAAAAGCGCTTCGAAATCCGCGTAGACACCTGTTTCGAACAGGTCATGCGAAATTGTGCCTTGCCTCGTCCCACGGAGCCCGAAACCTGGATTTCAGAAGAAATAGTTCAAGCCTACACGGAATTGCACAAAATGGGTTTAGCCCATTCCGTCGAAGCCTGGCAGGACGACAAGCTGGTGGGAGGCCTCTATGGCGTTTCCCTAGGAGCCGCCTTTTTCGGCGAATCCATGTTCTCTTTTGTCTCCAATTCCTCGAAAGTCGCTTTTCATTATTTGATCCAAATTCTGCGTGAGCAGAAGTACGAGCTTCTCGATTCCCAGTTCATGAACGATAACGTTCAACGCTACGGAGCCATCAATATTCCGCGAACTGCCTACATAAAAAGACTCGCCAAAGCCTTAAAAAGCACTTGCCACTTTCAGAAACCCATTATTTAAACTAAATTGCGGCATGTCTAAGCCCATTCTAGTCATTAAATTCGGTTCGTCATCCATCACCCACAAGAACGGGGAGGTGAACGAGCAGACTTTGGAAAAGATCGCAGCTCAAGTTTCCAGCCTCACAAAAGACTACCACATCGTCCTCGTCTCCTCTGGAGCCGTGGCCGCTGGAAAAGCCTTTTTATCGAATTACAAAGGCTCCCTGTCTGAGCGCAAAGCCGCCGCAGCCATCGGAAACCCCATTCTTATCGCGAAATACAACCACTATTTCTCGAAATACGGCATCGCCATCGCTCAATCGCTTTGCGAACGCCACCATTTCTCGAACCGCGAATCTTTCCTTCAGTTGAAGGAAACTTATACCGAACTTTGGAAAAGCAACGTCATTCCCATCGCAAACGAAAATGACGTCGTTTCAAACACTGAACTTAAATTCTCCGACAACGACGAACTCGCGACCTTAATCGCGACCGGCTTTGGCGCAGAAAAGCTCTTAATATCTACTTCAGTTGGTGGCCTTTTGGACGCGAATGGAGAAATCATCCGCTACGTTCCCAAAATCGACGCCTCCACCTTATCAGTCGTTTCCTCTGACACCTCATCCACCGGTTTAGGCGGAATGATCTCGAAACTCACCTTCACCCGCCTAGCCATGCGCTTAGGTATCAAGGTCGTGATTTTCGGGTTAGATCAAGCCGGAGGAATCGTCGATGCATTACATGAAAAAATAGGCACGGTCTTCGAAGCAGGCAAAGCCAGCCTTACAGCCCGCCAAAAATGGCTCGCCGCCGGCAGCCTCATCACCAGCAAAGTTGTCCTAGACAAAGGAGCCGTCAAAGCCATCAATTCCCGCAAGTCTCTTTTATCCGTCGGCATCACAGAAATCCTCGGCGACTTCATGAAAGGTGAAGTGATCGAACTATTAGATGCTTCTAAAACTCCATTCGCGATTGCCAGGGCTAGATGCTCGAAGGCGGAGTTGGAGGAGGCCGGGAAAGGGGTTGAGGTAGCTAATGCTGACGACATAGTTTTGATTTAATATTCGAAAATGGCCTACGTCATATTTTCTGAATATTAAATCAAAACTATTCTCTTTCTGAATACATCAAAAAAGGCGCCATCGGCGCCTTTTTTGTAATCCAACTTTATTCTTTGTGCTTTATGCTCTATAATCTATTCTCTCTAATCTCTATTCTAATAAAAACTGTCGACTAGCGACTAGTGACTAGCGACTAGCTTAGCAGCGCAAAAGCGCACTAAGCAATTACCACCGCTCTCCCACTTTCCACATCCTGTTCCACCGTCTTGTACTTCACATCTTCTTTGATGCTTCCGTCCGCGTATTGAACAGTGACACGTTGGTTACGGTCTGCGATCTTGATCGCTTGGCGAGGTGCCGCGCGTTCTACCGATGGGGTAGATGGATCGTGGTATTCTTCTTGAGCGCCCGCTAGGCCACCTAACAGAGAAGAAATCGCGTCGTCTTTGCTCATCTGCAATTTAGGTGCTTTCTCTTTCGGAGCTTTGGCTGCGGATTGGTTCGTTTGTTGCACTGCTGGAATTTCAGCCTTGATCACAAAGCTGATGGTATCCATGTTTACGCGGGAAACGAAACGTTGGAATAGGTTCACAGATTCGAATTTGTAGATCAATAAAGGATCTTTTTGTTCGAATACGGCGTTTTGAACGGATTGTTTCAAGTCGTCCATCTCGCGTAAATGCTCTTTCCACTCTTGGTCGATGAGCGATAAGGTGATGAATTTCTCCATCTCTTTTACCACCTCTTTACCTTGAGTTGAAATCGTTTTGTCTGCGTCCACGACGATTCCTGTCGTCATTTGGCCATTGCTAATCGGCACCTGGATGCCTGAATAGCCTTGTTGTTTCGCTTCTTGAGCTACCTGAATAACTTGAGAGGCGATGACCTCGTTTTTCGACTTATAATGTTGCTCAGCCGCTAGGAATAATTGTTCCGTTCTTTGGTCTGCATTCAATTTATTAAACGCTGACGCATTGAATGGTGGCTCCATTCCTAATAATTCGATTGTCTTCAATTCGAAATCATCGTAGCTCGTGTAGCCAGTCGCGATGTCGCGGCACACGTCGAACAAGATGTTGATGATGTCTAACGATAAACGCTCGCCTAAAAGGGCGTTTTGACGACGCTTATAGATGGCGTTACGTTGGTAGTTCATCACGTCATCATATTCTAATAGACGTTTACGAATGCCAAAGTTATTCTCCTCCACCTTCTTTTGCGCTCTCTCAATTGATGAGGTAATCATCGAGTGTTGGATCACTTCGCCTTCTTCCATTCCCAGGCGGTCCATCACTTTTGCGATACGGTCTGAACCGAATAAACGCATCAAGTTGTCCTCTAGGGAAACAAAGAATTGAGATGAACCCACGTCACCTTGACGTCCCGCACGACCACGTAACTGGCGATCGACGCGACGAGACTCGTGGCGTTCCGTACCGATGATCGCTAGACCACCCGCTGCCTTCGACTCTGGGCTTAATTTAATATCGGTTCCACGACCCGCCATGTTTGTGGCGATCGTTACCTTGCCTGATTGACCTGCTTCAGCGACGATTTCCGCCTCGCGAGCGTGTTGTTTGGCATTTAATACATTGTGTTGAATCTTGCGAATCGTCAATAGACGGCTCAATAATTCTGAGTTCTCTACCGAAGTCGTACCTACTAAGACGGGACGTCCACTAGCCACTAATTCTTGAATTTCCTCCGCTACAGCATTGTACTTCTCGCGAACGGTGCGGTATACTTTGTCCTCGTGGTCTTTACGTTGAATCACGCGATTCGTCGGAATCGAAACCACATCTAATTTATAGATTGTCCAAAACTCACCCGCTTCCGTCTCCGCCGTTCCTGTCATACCCCCTAATTTGTGGTACATACGGAAATAGTTTTGAAGGGTAACCGTGGCATAGGTTTGGGAAGCATCTTCTACATTCACTCCCTCTTTCGCCTCAATCGCCTGGTGCAATCCGTCTGAATACCGACGTCCTTCCATCACACGCCCCGTTTGCTCATCGACGATCTTCACCTTGCCATCTACTAAGATATATTCCGTATCCTTTTCGAATAGGGTATAGGCCTTTAATAACTGGCTCACCGTGTGAATACGCGATGCTTTCTCGTTATATTCTTGGATCAATTGCTCTTTCGCAGATAAACGATCAGCATCCGATAAATCGGCTGTTTTTTCGATGCGGTTTAAGTCAATCGAAAGATCAGGTAAAACGAAGAAGTCTGGATTTTCGGTGTTGCCACTCATGAATTCCAAACCTTTCTCGGTCATCTCCACCTGGTTGTTCTTCTCTTCGATCGTGAATAAAAGCGGCGCCACCGCCTCAGGCATCATCTTTTGGTTGTCCGCCAGGTAAATGCTCTCCGTCTCATTCATCAATTGCTTCATGCCGTTTTCAGACAAGAATTTGATCAATGGCTTCGACTTAGGTAAACCTTTGTAAGCGCGATACAGGGCTAAACCACCCTCTTTTTTATCCCCAGCGGCGATCAATTTCTTCGCTTCTACTAGGAAGTTTTGAACGATCTGCTTCTGTGCTTCGACTAATTTGTGAATGCGAGGTTGGAAGGTTTCGAACTCTTGCTCATCGCCTTTTGGAATCGGTCCAGAGATAATTAAAGGCGTTCTCGCGTCATCAATTAACACCGAATCGACCTCATCGACCATCGCGAAATGGTGCGGTCTTTGGACTTGATCTTCTAAACTACGCGCCATATTATCGCGCAAGTAATCAAAGCCAAACTCATTATTCGTTCCGTAAGTAATATCTGCCCAATAAGCCGCGCGACGCTCTTCTGTATTAGGCTCGTGTTTATCAATACAATCTACTTTCAATCCGTGGAATTCGAACAACGGCGCATTCCACTCGGAGTCGCGTTTCGCTAAGTAATCATTCACCGTTACTAAGTGAACTCCGCGTCCTGCTAAGGCATTTAAATAGGTAGGAAGGGTAGAAACGAGTGTTTTTCCTTCACCCGTACCCATTTCTGAAATCTTTCCTTGGTGTAATACGATACCCCCGATCAGCTGCACATCATAGTGCACCATGTCCCAGGTAATCTCGTTTCCAGCAGCTAACCATTGATTTTTCCACACGGCTTTGTCCCCCTCAATCACCACATTCTTCTTCTTAGAAGCGATGAATTTATCCTCTACCGTCGCCGAAACGACTAATTGCTTATTCTCTGTAAAACGACGCGCTGTTTCTTTTACCACCGCGAAGGCTTCTGGTAAAATCTCCATCAATACCACTTCTAAACGGCTATTGCGCTCGAGTTGCAAAGCATCAATTTGTTGGAAGAAACGGTCTTTTGCATCCACATCTTCTGTTTCTTCCGCAGAGGTATGTAAGGCCGTGATTTGATCATCTATATCCGCTAAAAAAGCGCCAATGCGAGACTTGAATTCTGCTGTTTTACCGCGCAATTCGTCATCTGATAAGCTAGCTAACTTAGCGTACTCACTCTTTATATTCTCAACGATAGGCATCAACGCTTTAATGTCGCGCTCTGATTTCGTGCCAAAAATTTTCGTTACCGATTTACTGATGAATGAAATCATTATAATATTCTGTGCTTGTTAGGCGTTTGGAAAAATGAAAAGGCAATTTACCAATTTGAATTTTTATCCTAACTATAATCGATAAATTAATCCGAAAAAATGTTAGAATCCACTCAAAATTACTTGATTTGTAAATTAATCTACTCAACAAAATGTCAGAGCTTCCAGTTCCACCGCGCAGAGCACCCCGCAAAAAATTGAAAATGCCTTTATTTGGCGGCGGCAGTGGTTCTTCAGCACATAAGGATGATGTGTTTGGGAAGAATTTCGGTTCTATTTTGATTGCGATGACGGGGATTGCTTTTGCAGCCCAAATTTTCTTGCCTAACCTTTGGGCACAAAAAGTATATAACGATGCCGATGAGATTAAGGAGATGAGTTGGAAGGGAAGCATTCGAAAAAAATACACAGACGCTAAATCAAAGAGCAATATTCATTATTACCTCTTAATTAAAGGAGAGAAAGGTGGGAAACAATTAGTGGATCTAGTTGATGCTGATCCCGTATTTTTCGACCAAGTAGCCGTGCCTCAGCGTGTGGAGAAAACCGCGAATTCCCTGAATGTTCGGGTGCAGCGTTTTTCAAAACCGGATACGACCTTAACGATCAAATTCTTAGAATAAAATGCCAGCTTGGAATACGAAAAATATCGCTCATCTATTATCTAGAACGCTTTTTGGCTATTCTAAGCAAAACTTGCAGGCTGCTCAGGGCTATTCCTCTTTTGCTGATTTGATCGATTTAGTGATTTTACAAGACGCACCCCAGCCTTCAGCGCCTAATGCCTGGGTGAATACGGTGCCTGCTGCTTCCCAAACGACTTCCGGAGAAACGGGAACTTGGTACCGGGAATTCAATTATTGGTGGTTTAATTTAATGCACAAAGAGGGGCTAGCGATGCGCGAAAAAATGGTGCTCTTTTTGCACAACCATTTTGCGAACGAACGAGATAAAGTAGTCTATCCCCAAAACATGTACGCCCAGAATGCCCTTTTTCGCAAATATGCGCTAGGCAATTTCAAGCAGCTGGTGAAGGATATTTCCAAAGATCCTGCCATGCTCATCTACTTAGATGGAAACAATTCGCGCGGCTCAGTTCCGAACGAAAACTATGCCCGAGAGCTTTTGGAATTATTCACGATGGGTATAGGGAACTATACCGAAACCGATGTGAAGCAAGCGGCCAAAGTGCTCTCTGGGTGGCAGGTGAGTGGATTGAAAGCCACTTTTGTTCCTGCACGCTGGTATACAGAAGCCTCTGTTACGGTATTAGGCAAAACGGCGAAATTCGACATGGATACCCTAGTGGATCATATTTTCACTCAAAAAGCCACCGCCGAATTCATTTGTCGTAAACTCTACAAGGAATTTGTCTATTACAAGCCCAACGAGGCTTTTATCTCCGAAATGGCAACGGTATTCCGTGCTAACAACTTCGAGATGAAGCCGCTTTTGAAGTTTTTATTCTCATCAGAGGAGTTTTATACAGCCGCCTATATAGGTGCGAAGATCAAAAACCCTACCGAGCTTATGGTAGGTGCCTCTAAACTCTTAGAATTAGCCGCGCCGGATTACATCAATATGTATGAGTTGTCTAAAGTGCTTCAAATGCAATTATTCCAGCCACCCGATGTGGCCGGCTGGCCGGGTCAACGCGAATGGATTTCCTCAACGACCTATTCTTATCGAGGTGGTTTCACGGATTCCTTGATCACAGGGAAACGCTATAATGGGGTAAATGTCACCGGAAAGCTTTCCGCTGTGGCCTATGCCCAGACTTTTCAGAACTCTGAAAATGCGGTTGAATTTGTGGACGATGTGTTAGCCTTGTTCTTACAATTCCCCGTTACTCCTAAAAAGAAAGCGTTCTTGTTAGAAACTCTCTTAGGTGGAACAATCGTAAAAAACTGGTCTACCTACACGCCTGGTGCAAACGTTAGTTTGCAGCAATTTTTTAAAGCCGTGATGCGTTTACCTGAATTTCAACTCTGCTAATCATGAAAAAGGAGCTATCTAGATCGGAGTTTTTAAGGAGAATGGCGCTACTTTCAGGGGGTGTCGGATTAGGTATTTCGGGTATCCCGGGTCAGGCCTATGCCCAATTGCCAGCCGGGCTTGCCGCTTCCGTGCCTGCAGGAAATGCTTTGGTGATCATTCAATTAGTGGGAGGAAACGATGGTTTAAATACTGTCATTCCGGCCGAAAATGATATTTACATTGCTAAGCGACCAGACATCGCCATTAAAAAAGTCGATGCGCTAGCCTTGAAAAATGGGATGTATTTGCATCCCTCGATGTCGGGCATTAAGTCTTTGTATGATCAAGGAAATGTGTCTATCATCCAAAACGTCGGCTACGCAAACCCGAACCGTTCTCACTTCCGTGCCACCGATATTTGGAATACGGGTTCGGATGCGAATGTGGTTTGGGAGGAAGGCTGGGCGGCCCGTTTTTTGGCAGAAAAATACCCTGCCTATCCCATAGCGATGCCTTCGCATCCCATGGCCATCCAATTAGGTTCCGTCGAATCCTTGTTATTTCAATCTGACCTAGGTCGTTTCGGCACCGTTTTCGAAGATCCTAACCTCTTCTATCAATTAGTTTCAGGTACTTTAACCGACGACGAAATTCCGCCGGCCACGCTAGCTGGAGATGAATTAGCCTTTTTGAAGCAAATTTCAAGCACTTCCTTACAGTACTCGACGGTTATTCGTGATAAGGCCTTATTGGGTAAAAACGCGCTCAGCTATCCAGCCACTAACCTAGCTAAACAACTAGGAATCGTTGCGAAATTGATCACCGGTGGCTTAGAAACGCCTGTTTATTTATGTACCATCGGGGGATTCGACACGCATGCGAATCAATTAAATCAACACGCGAACTTGTGGAAACAAATTTCAGATGCCGTAACGGCCTTCCAAAAAGATTTGAAAACCCAAAATAAAGCGAAAAATGTCACGGTGATGACCTTCTCCGAATTCGGTCGACGCGTGAACCAAAATGGCACGACTGGAACCGACCACGGAACAGCTGCGCCGATGTTTGTAATCGGAGATACCGTGAGAGGAGGCTTAGTAGGAGAGAACCCGAACTTGACAAATCTCGATTCGAACGGGGATATCAAAGCCGTTTTTGATTACCGCCAAATCTACTCCACCGTCCTGATGGACCATTTAGGCATGACGGCTGGAAGCACTTCGGCGATTTTTAATAAATCTTTCGAGCGTCTGCCTATCTTCTTGAGCTCGCCATTGCTGGCTGAAAAAGGTGTGCGTATGGTATTGATGGATCCAGCTCCTAATCCTGCCTCCGGAAATGTGCGCATTCAGTTTGCGGCCTTCGAGGCGATGCGGGTGGAATTAGCACTTTATAATTTGGTAGGAGAGAAGGTAAGCCAACTATTTGCCGGCGAAGTGCAGAGCGAATCCTATACCTATGGATACGATGTCAGCTCATTTGCATCGGGTACCTACTTGTTAAGTTTGTCCTCTTCTACGGGTGAAAGAATAACGAAGCGATTAATCCTTTTAAATTAGATTCAGATGCTTATCTTTGTAGATTGATGAAAAAGAACTTCTATTTTGTTTGTTTATTCACGTTGATAAGCCTCTCTGCGAGTGCACAACGTTGGTCCTATGGAGCAGGCCTAGGAGGCTCGCTCTACCACGGAACATTTGCTAACTGGCATGTGCTTCCGAACGATAAGGAATTAGCGATGACACGTCCAGCCTTGAATTTACAAGTTCGCTATCAGAATAATCCCACCTTTGCCTACCGAATTCAAACTGTTTTTACAGATCTTCGTGGAGGCACGGGAAACCGGGTTTCACCAGTGACGGTTGCGCTTCCCGTAACGAATTTTGCTACGTCCATCTTCGGTATTGATGCCTTAGTGGAATATAATTTTTTGAACTACCAAAACTCAGTCAGACGCGTAAATAACTGGACGCCTTACTTTTACCTAGGGGCCTCTACTGTTTTTGCCAAAGTTTCAGGCACTCAAGATGCCGTCGCTTTTAAGACCAATACGAAGATGAATTATGCGCTTCCTTTTGGGATTGGGTTTAAATACCAACTGAGCCCGAGCTGGGGAATTCAATGGGATTTAGGTGCGAGAAAAACATTTACAGATGCTTTGGATAGACCATTAATGGAGGGTGAAGCTGCGTTTAATTTATCGAAAGGCGATCAATATCTGAATTCTTCCTTAACCGTAACCTACACGATTCAATCCGTTTTTTGTCCTACCTATTAACAAGTTTTAATTGGATAGGGCGGCCGTTTTAACTACATTTGCCACCTTATTGTTTTGAAAATCCTGAATTAAATTGAAAGCGTCGATTGATCTACATAATGTTCCTGTACACATTGCCGTTATTATGGACGGGAACGGTCGTTGGGCAAAGCAGCAGGGGATGATGGACCGGGTTTTTGGTCATCGTTCGGCTTTGAAAGCAGTGAGAGAAACGATCGAAGGTTGCGGAGAGCTAGGGGTGAAGTTTTTAAGTTTATATGCCTTTTCAACCGAGAATTGGAACCGTCCGAAAGCGGAAGTAACGGCTTTAATGAGTCTTTTAGTGAGTGCGATTAAGGATGAATTGCCGGGGATGATCGAGAAAGATATTCGATTAAAAGCCATCGGCGACCTAAGCAAATTGCCCGCCTCTTCCAGAGCTGAATTAGAAAAAGCGATGGCGAAGACGGCAGATAATAAAGGTTTGACGCTGAATTTAGCCCTTTCTTACTCAGGTAAGTGGGATTTAGTGCAGGCAACTCAGCAAATTGCTGAGAAAGTAAAAAATGGAGAATTAAACGCTGAATCCATTGATTCAGACACGATACAATCACATTTGGCGACGGCAGAGATGCCGGATCCAGATTTGATGATTCGAACCGGTGGAGATCACCGAATTAGTAACTTTATGCTGTGGCAATTAGCCTATGCAGAATTGTATATTTTTGAAGATTTGTTTTGGCCAGATTTTAGAAAAGAACATCTAAATGAAGCGATTATAGACTTTCAAATGCGTGAAAGACGTTTTGGAAAGATAAGTGAACAATTAAATTAAGGGCTGAGGCCCCCGTATGAAAAAAGCAATTGCCATCCGATTAATCAATAGCCGTAGCCTGTTTTTAGGACTACTTATTTTTACGTTAGGAATTCAACAAGTCTCTGCCCAAATCCTGGGTAGCCGTACTCGTAGCTCTGCCTTACCAGAGACGAGTTTTTCTTATTCAGATCCTAAGGAATACACGATTGCAGATATTCAAGTAACCGGTTCTCAATTCTATGATGGTACTTCTATGATCAATATCTCTGGCCTTCAGGTGGGTGATGTGATCAAAGTACCTGGTGATGCGATTGCCTCAGCGATTCGTAAAATTATGAATCAGGGTATCTTGGATGAAGTATTAATCTATGCGACGAAGGCGGAGGAAGGAAAGATTTGGTTAACCATCGAATTAAAAGAGCGTCCTCGTTTATTCTCCATCCAATACACAGGCATCAGAAAAGGAGAGCAAGAGGCTTTAAACGAAAAGATGAAGACCTATAAAGGCAAGATCATCACGGAAACGCTTCGTAAAAACTTAGAATTAACGATTCGCAAATACTACCAAGAAAAAGGTCGTTTGAACGCGAAGACTAAGTCAACCATTAAAACAGATTCTATCCGAGGAAACAATGCCATTTTACAAGTGGTAGTGGACAAAGGGGAGAAAGTGAAAGTGAATAAGATCATCTTGAACGGGGTCGATGAGAAGTACCGTTCGTTGGTTTTACGCAAGATTAAGAATACGAAGCAGATGCGTTTTGGACGTATTTTCAAGCCATCTAAATTCGTTCCTAAAAAGTGGGATGAGGATAAAGAGAAGTTGCTAGCAGCCATGAATAAATTAGGCTACCGTGACTTCCAATTAAAGTCAGATTCGATCGGAAACTTTAATAAAGAGTCGATTAACCTGGTTCTAAACATCGTTCAAGGGGCAAAGTATTACTACCGAAACATTCGTTTCGAAGGGAATTACATCTATCCTGATTCCGTTTTAAGGGATGTGTTAGGTGTGAAGAAGGGTGATGTGTACAATACAGAAGAATTAGACAAGAAGATGAACTCGAATCCAGGTGAGGATTTAAGTTCTGTTTATATGGATAATGGGTATTTGTACTACCGCGCAGAACCCGTTGAAACGGCTATTGAAGGAGACTCGATCGATTTGACGATTCGTATTTCGGAAGGGAAACAAGCGACGATTAATAAAGTAACATTGAACGGTAATACGAAGACCTCGGATCACGTGGTGATGCGAGAGATTCGTACCTTACCAGGTCAAAAGTTTAACAAATCAGCCATCATTCGTACGGTGCGTGAACTTTCCACGATTGGTTATTTTAACCCAGAAAAAATTAGTCCTAACCCAATACCACGTCCTGATGGAACGGTAGATATCGAATACAATGTGGAGGAAAAACCTTCTGACCAGATTGAGCTCTCTGGAGGTTGGGGTGGCTACATCGGTTTCGTAGGAACCCTGGGTATTGTCTTTAACAACTTCTCAGCGAAGAATATATTTAACACGAAGTCTTACCATCCACTGCCAGCAGGTGATGGCCAAAAACTTGCTGTCAGATTCCAAGCCAATGGGGCTTCCTTCCAGAACTATAGCCTTACGTTCACCGAGCCTTGGTTAGGTGGTAAAAAGCCGAATTCCTTATCAATTTCATTAAATAGCAGTATTTCTTATCCTTACAAGTTCCGTCAATCGGGTTATAATAGCTATGGTGCAGGTGGACTTGGTGGAAGTTATGGTGGCTATGGTGGCTATGGCGGCTACGGCAGCGGCTACGGAGGTTATGGTGGTCTTGGTGGATATAACTCTTTCTCTGTTCCTGACTCTTTAGTAGATGCACACTTTAACGTAACGAGTTTATCGATCAGTTTAGGTAAAAGATTGAAATGGCCAGATGATTATTTCTCTTTAAGTCATTCACTTTCTTTCTCTCGTTTCGATGTAGACCGTTATTATACGTGGGCTTATCCTCAGGGAATTTCGACGTCGGTTACTTTTATGACGAACTTATCTCGTAATAGTATTGATAACCCGACCTTCCCTCGTTCAGGATCTAGCTTCTCTTTATCAGGTAGTTTAACGCCTCCATTTAGCCTTTTAGGGTTGAATAAAGATAACCTCTTAATCGAATACCATAAGTGGATGATGGATGCTAGCTGGTTCAGTCCACTAGTGGGTAAGTTTATCTTACACACCAGAGCTCACTTAGGATTCTTAGGGTCTTATGGTGGCAAAGAAACGACACGTTTTGAGCGCTTTGACTTAGGTGGTTCAGGTATGGTGCAAGGATTCTCCTTTAACCGCGATATCGTAGGTCTAAGAGGTTACAAAGATCGTGTGATCGGACCATCAGGTTCGTATGGTAACGGTGGTGTTGCTTACAACAAGTTTGTGATGGAAGTTCGTTATCCAGTTTCTTTGAATCCATCAGCAACGATCTTCTTGTTAGGATTCGCAGAAGGCGGGAATAACTTCTCGTCATTGTCAGAATACAGTCCGTTTAATTTATATAAAGCAGCTGGTTTTGGGGCGCGTATCTTTATGCCTGCCTTCGGTATGATCGGTATTGATTATGGTATGGGCTTTGATAAACCACGTCCGGGAGATTCTGATTTTGGTCGTCAGGCCTTTACGTTCTCTATCGGTCAGCAATTGAGATAATTATGCGCCTTATATTCGCATTTCTTGGAGTTCTGTTGTTTGCCCAGGTGGCCTGTGCACAGAAGTTCGGTTATGTGGATACGGAGTTTATTACCTCTAAGATGCCGGAGTATGCGAAAGTGCAGAAGCAGATTGAGCAAAACACGGCTACGTGGTTAGCGGAGGTAGAGAAGAAGAAAGGGGAGCTGGAGAAGTTAGAAAAAGAGTACAAGCTAGAAGAGCTCTTGTTAACAGAAGATTTAAAGCAGCAACGCTTAGCGGCGATTCAAGCGAAGAATAAGGAGGCCAAAGCCTTTGAAAATCAGGTTTTCGGGACAGAAGGCGAGTTATTCAAATTAAAACAAGCAGCCTACAAATCCATCCTTGATCAAATCTCGAAGGCCATCGAAAAAGTGGTGCGAGCGAAACGACTGGACTTTATCTTTGACAAGGCAAATGATGGCTTAGTCTTATTGTATACAAATCCGGTACACGACTATTCAGACTATGTTTTAGAAGAGCTAGGTTTAGAGTTAGATCCGAATTTGGTAGAAAAAACAAAGAAAGAGGTAGTGCAAGAGCCAAAAAGTCCTAAAAAGAATTAATTTTACCCTATAATAATACAGAGAACACAAACAAATTATTAATACACATGAAAAACAAGTTTATTTTGGCCGCAGGCCTACTTTTCGGATTAGCTGCTTTGCCTGCTACGGCTCAAGTAAAAATCGGATTCATCTATCAAGAGAAAATCTACAGCCAAATGCCAGAGGCTAAGCAAGTAGAAGAAGATTTGAAGAATACAGAGAAGCAATACCAAACATTGATTCAAGCGAAAATCAAGGATTTCCAAGATAAGGCAGCTGTATACGAGAAATTACCAGCGAACACTTCTGATATCATCAAACAAGATAAAGAGAAGGAATTACAAAACTTACAAACTTCAATTCAAGAGTTCCAACAAAACGCTCAGACTTCTATCCAAAAGAAGCAAGCACAATTGTTACAACCTATCGTAAAGAAAATTGAAGAGAACATGCACGCAGTAGCGAACGAAAACGCTTACACGTTTGTGTTTAATAACTACGAGCCAGGAACAGGTGCTAACCCAGTTTTATTACACTTCCCTGCTGAAGCAGATATCTCTGATTTAGTATTGAAGAAAATGGGAATCACGCCACGTCCAGCAGGTGCAGCAGCTCCAGCAACAGCGGCTCCAGTAGCAGCTCCAGCGGCTAAGCCAGCAGCTCCTAAGAAGTAATTCTTAAGTCCTATAATGAGAAAGCCTGATCGGGAACGATCGGGCTTTTTTTATGCCCTAAAATACTGAATGGTTTGAAGAACAGAGATGGCAGCGATGACGCATAATACCACATAGTGGAAGTATTTCTCTGGAATATAGGCCAAAATTCTTTTGCCCAAATAGGAACCCATCACCGCAATAACCACTAAAAATGGAATAAGAATCAGGTGTTCCCCTAAGAAATAACCTTGAAGAATATACACCACCGCTCGACTCGAATCTACCCCTAAATCAATCAAGGCAGAGGTGGCAATAAATACATCCTTTTCTAGTCCAAAAGCCGCTAAGGTTATTCCCCTAATCGCGCCACCCGTTCCGATTAATCCAGCTAGAAAGCCGGAGATAACTCCACCCGTATAGAGATTGAAATTCGTCTGTTGGATCTTTTTCCCTGCCCCAGAAATCAAAAAGAGGGTCAGCCCTAAGATGATTAAGTTCATGCTTAATTCGATCTCTTTCAGAGGAATCACTTGGGTTAGATACGCGCCCAATACCACGAATAGGACGGCGGGTATGCCTAGCTTTATGGCAATCTCTTTGTTGATGCCTTTTTTGAAAAGTACAATCTTCGATAGATTACTAAAGACATGGAAGACTGCGGTGATACCGAGGACCAGTTTAAAGTCAATGAAGATGGTCGCAAGGGGCACGAATAAAATAGACGATCCGAATCCACTAATCGTCCCAATAATCTCCGCTAGCAAGGCTAATAAAAAGAAGAGATAAAAGCCTTGATTCATGGGGATTAGTCCTTATTAAGGAATTTGTTTTGGAATAACAAGATAGCCATTACCCCACAGAAGATGGCGGCATCGGCAAAATTAAAAATGGGTGTCGAGTAATACGAACCTCCCCAAAGCGGTATCCAAGAGGGCAAATTGCCCTCATAGAAATCGGCAAAGAACATATCGATAACTTGGCCATGGAACCACTGCATAGGCGCTCCAGCCGGCGCATTATTAAACCAAACGCCATAGAAAACAGAATCAATTAAATTTCCAATCGCTCCGCCTAAAATCAAAGCCACGGAAACCAACAAACCCCATGGGCTATTTTTAACGGTTAAGGAATGCAAATAATAACCAATCCCAAACATCGCCACAATGCGAAAAGTCGTTAAGATTAACTTTCCCCAAATCGATCCAATTTGAATCCCGAAAGCCATGCCCGGATTTAGCGTGTAATGCAATTTGAAAAAATCTCCAATTAAAGGAATTTGGCCAAAATATCCAGGTTCCATCCACGTATGAACAGCAATCTTAATTCCTTGGTCTAATGCAATAATCAGGAGGCTTAGGAGGAAATAGCGGTAGTTTTTCATGCGTTGTTTCGGCGGTTAACTTCTTTTTGTAACAGGGCAAATTCTCTCGATGTTTGTCCAGCGATAGAACTGTTTTCTTCTGCTCTTCTAAATAGATACGGCATAACGGCGTCTACCGGGCCATATGGTACATATTTTGCCACATTATACCCCGACGCAGCTAAATTGTAGGAGATGTTATCTGACATGCCCAAAAGTTGAGCAAAGTAGATATTCGGATGATTCGATGGAATTTCTAGGGCATTCATCGCATCACACAAACGCAAGCAGCTAGCTTCATTATGTGTTCCCATGCAGAAATGAACGCGCTCCACATTTTTCAAACAAAGTTCAACCCCTAA
Organism: Cytophagaceae bacterium; assembly: GCA_027491195.1. Classification (GTDB taxonomy): domain Bacteria; phylum Bacteroidota; class Bacteroidia; order Cytophagales; family Spirosomataceae; genus Aquirufa; species Aquirufa novilacunae. Next base: position 127,754 of record JAIXWQ010000013.1, read on the forward strand.
ATCATAATCGCGATCGGTATCTTCTTTGCTTACATGCAAAGGCTCTGAATACTCGTCTTCGTGTGCTTTTTGGCGTTCTTTCTCTAAATATGCCCCGCGCACTAGTTTTACGCCTAAATAGTAATTTTTCTCTTGAGCTGTTTCCACTGCCGCTTTTAGATTAGCGAGCATATCGTGGCGGTACATTTGGAAGGTATTATAAATGATGGCCATCTCGTGATTAAAGCGCTCCATCATTTCATAGGTTAAATGATCGATCGTCGTCTGAATCCAGCTCTCCTCGGCATCAATGAATAAACGGACTTTCAGCTGGTGGGCCAGCTCACAGATTTCGACTAAAATTTCTTTGCTGTGATCGAATAATTCTTGCTCTTCTTCATTCAATTCAACTTCGGTTTGTGCTTTTTCCAAAAGCTCTGCCTTAAATATCCCCGTCACTTTAAAAACCGCAAAGGGAATGGCTGGATTTTCAGCTGATTTACGAATGGTTTTTAGGATTTCTTCCTTGGTTTTTTGGAAAGATTTTTCGCTTTCTTCGCCTTCTACCGAGTAATCTAGAATAGTGCCAATTTTTGCTTTTTCGAGTTCTTGAATCGTTGATTCACAGCCATCTATGGTTTCACCTCCACAAAATTGGGCGAAAATGGTACTTTTAATGATTTTTTTAATGGGAAAATGCAAAAAAAGAAACAATTTGATGAAAAAAGTGCCTAAATTTACAAGCCAATTTTGGTTCATTGTGGCGAAAATCCAATAGGACTTCTTCAACTGAAAATTGTCTTTCGATGCAAAGGCTATTTTAGTATCCTCAAAAGATAAACTTGTCGAGGGTATTGTTGATGATTTTTTTGTCATTTGTGCGAAAAATTGATGCAAATATAAGTGAATTATTGTCGATTGCTTAAGAAATAAATAAACAAATCAATAGGGGATGCAAGTCCTCGTTAACCGTCAGAATATTATGAATGCCAATTTAGACATTGTACCGATGCAAGACTGGATTCAGACGAACGGAAAGCCCTTAATCATTGCGGGTCCATGTTCAGCTGAGACAGAAGAGCAAGTATTAGAAACCGCTCGCCGTATTAAAGCGGAGGGTTATGCTCACATTATGAGAGCGGGTGTTTGGAAACCTCGTACACGTCCTGGCAGTTTTGAAGGGATGGGAGAACCAGCCTTGAAATGGTTAGTTGAAGCAAAGAAAGAAACAGGTTTACCATTGGCGATTGAAGTAGCTACTCCAGAGCACATCGAATTAGCGTTGAAATACGGTGTTGATGTTTTATGGATCGGTGCTCGTACAACGGTTAACCCATTTAACGTACAAGATTTAGCGGATGCTTTGAAAGGAGTAGACGTTCCTGTATTAGTTAAGAACCCAGTGAATCCAGACCTAGCTCTTTGGGTAGGTGCTTTCGAGCGTCTTCAAGGATCAGGTATCAAGAAATTAGGTGCCATCCACCGTGGTTTCTCTAACGCACAAGAAACGAAATACCGTAACTCACCGATGTGGGCGATGGCAGTTGAATTAAAGCGTTTGTTCCCTCAAATGCCTTTAATCGGTGACCCATCTCACATGGCTGGTAAGCGTGCGTTATTGATGGAATTATCTCAACGTATTTTGGATTTGAACTACGATGGTATGATCATCGAGACTCACCGTGATCCAGATGCTGCCTGGTCAGATGCTTCACAACAAGTAACGCCTGAGAAATTAGGTGAAATGTTACGTGATCTTGAGGTACGTAATGCAAGTTACGGCGCAGACTTCTCTGATGAATTAGCGGGTCTTCGTGAGAAAATTGACAACATCGACCGTGAACTTTTAGAAGTTTTAGCTGCTCGTATGTCAGTGGTGGAGAAATTAGGTGAATACAAGCGTGATAACAACGTAGCGGTATTGCAATTAGATCGTTGGAAGCAATTACACAACGACCGTGCAAACCAAGCGAAAGGTTTAGCTTTATATCCAGAATTCGTGGAAGAACTATTTAAATTAGTTCACTTAGAGTCGATCCGTAAGCAAACGGAAGTGATGAATAATGCAGCGGTTTAATCGCTAAATTTTATACTAAAAAAGGCCCTTAAAAGGGCCTTTTTTAGTATAAAATAGAAAGCACAAAGTACAAAGAATAAAGCATAATGATGGAATCCGCTTCGCGGATGCATTCTTGAAAAACTTTTCACGATTCCATCGACGCAGGCGATACCACCACTATTCTTTATTCTTTGTGCTTTATTCTTTTTGATTTACAAGTCCTGGACTATCGACTAGTGACTACCGACTAATCTTCCACCCCGCCCACACAATCAATCCCATCCCTAACAGCGTTAATAGATCCGGGAAACCATGACCTAATACCACTTCGATGATAATCGAGAAGATGACTGCGCTGTTACCCACCACACCCACGACGCTAGCTTTTTCATTCAAAAGCGCCTGCGTGGTGAAGTATTGAACACCCAGTGCAAGTAAGCCCATCACAAGGGCCCAAATCCATTCCGCAATGGATGGCTGCACCCAAACTCCGGTTACGAAGCTATTCTCAAAACCACCTAGCGTACCCGTTAGTAAAGAAATGGTCGAGGCAATTAATCCCGCTCCCATGAAGGAAACGACGACCCAGCGGGAGTCATAGTATTTTTGGGCTTCTTTGATGGCTAAATAGCCTAAGGCCGTTCCCATGGCATAAATGATACCGGTACTATGGTGCCAAAGAGAACCATCACTACTCGGCTGGAAAATGAGCAAGATGCCGAAAAAGCCAATCAAAAGAAACAACACTTGTTTGCTGCTCAGGCCCTCATTTGGCAATAAAAAGAAGCTAAAGACCGCAATAAAGAGCGGGAATGCCTGGCCGTAGGTATTCGTTAAGGATAAACCCAAATGTTCGAGGGTGTAGAAAAGGCAATAGAGGGTGAAGGCGCCTAAAAGGCCGCGGAGGATGATGAAATAGAGTTTTCCGCCGGTTTGGATGGCGGGTCTGCGGTATAAACTCGTTAATAAAAAGGGGAGTCCGACGGCACTTCGGAAGAAAACGAGTTGAATAGAGCTGAAGGTGAGGCTCATCTCTTTTGCGATCGCGGACATAATGGCGAAGCAAAGGGAGGAGAGCAACATAAAAAAGACTCCTTTATTGGAATAAATTCGTTTCAACATCCGATTTAATCTTCGAGGATTAGCTCAAATTTTCTAACTTGCATTTCTTTTCAAAGGTATGACAAAAAAAATAATTTTATCGCCTGATGCGCCCGCTCCGATTGGGCCTTATTCCCAAGCGGTTGAGGTGAATAACACACTTTACGTGTCTGGACAGATTGCTTTGTCCGTTTTTGAGGCGGGTGGAACGATAGAGGAGGAGACGAATCAAGTGATGTTGAATTTGCAACATATTTTGACGGCGGCAGGTTATGAATTTAGCCAGGTCGTGAAGTGTTCCATTTTTGTGAAGGATATGAACCATTTTGCCCAAATAAATGAGGTATATGGCCGTTATTTTTCCGTAAATCCTCCAGCTCGGGAAACGGTGGAGGTTGCTCGCCTTCCCAAGGATGTGCGTGTAGAGATTTCGTGTATTGCCTATAAATAATAATATGACTGATTCAGTACGTGTTCGTTTTGCACCCAGTCCTACGGGAGCTCTCCATATTGGAGGGGTGAGAACCGCTTTATATAATTACCTTTTCGCTCGAAAAATGGGCGGAAAATTCCTTTTACGCATTGAGGATACGGATCAGGCGCGCTTTGTGCCAGGTGCGGAACAATACATTTTAGATAGCTTAGCCTGGTTAGGCATTAGTCCAGACGAGGGAGTAGGCGTGGGTGGACCCCATGAACCTTATCGCCAAAGTGAGCGTAAAGACCTCTACAAGGCCTATGCAGATCAATTATTAGCGGACGGGAAGGCGTATTATGCCTTTGATACCTCGGAGGAATTAGATGCCATGCGCGCTAGTTTTGAGAGTCAGGGATCTGCTTTTCAATACAATTCTTTGACGCGTGTTAAATTGAAGAATTCGATCGCTTTAGCTCCTGCTGAGGTGGAGCAATTAATCGCTTCCGGAACGCCTTACGTGATTCGCTTGAAAGTTCCAGCGAAAGGCGAGGTGCGTTTCCAAGACAGCATTCGTGATTGGGTTCACGTGCATACGTCGAGCATCGATGACAAAGTCTTGATGAAGTCAGACGGGATGCCTACCTACCACTTAGCGAATGTCGTGGATGACCACATCATGGAAATCACGCACGTGATTCGGGGTGAGGAATGGTTGCCTTCGGCTCCATTACACATTTTATTATACCAAGCTTTTGGTTGGAAAGCGCCTCAGTTTGCGCATTTGCCGCTTTTATTGAAGCCTGAAGGTAACGGCAAGTTATCTAAAAGAGATGCAGACTTAGGTGGTTTTCCGGTATTCCCGATGGAATGGACGGATCCAGCGACGGGCGCGGTTTCTAAAGGTTTTAAGCAAGAAGGCTATCTGAAAGAAGCAACCTTGAACTTTTTGGCCTTTTTAGGCTGGAATCCAGGGACCGAGCAAGAAATGTTTAGCTTAACGGAGCTTGCTGAAGCATTCTCTTTAGAGCGTATTAATAAAGCCGGTGCGAAATTCGACGTGAAAAAAGCACAGTGGTTTAATGAGCAATATTTGAAATTACAAGATCCAGCGGCCTTAGCGAAGGAATATTTGCCTTCTTTGCCAGCTGATCAAGGTCTTTCTTTCGTTTCATTATTCTTAGATCGCATCACGTTCCCGCAAGAATTAGCGGATAAAGTGGCCGAGTTTAAAGCGCGTCCATCCGTTTATGAGGAGGCAGTATTAGCTTCGAAATGGAATGCCGATGCAGCGACTGGTTTGCAATTCATTGCACAGGCCTTGCCTAGCGTGGATTCTTGGGAGCCGGAAGGTATCAAACACGCGATTCACGAGGTATTAGAGGCGAATGGAATTAAGATGGGTAAGGTGATGCAGATTTTACGCGTGGCTTTGAGTGGAAATGGCGCAGGTCCAGATTTGATGATTTCGATGCAATTATGGGGTAAGCAGGAGGTGATCGAGCGATTATCAGCCGCCTTAGCCAAATTCCCTACAGTATAAAATACGATGGCGAAGAAAGATAAAAAGAAGGAGTTGCCTACGGTGCATCCGGATTTAGCGGGATTCGAGATGAATATTGATTCATTTGGAACCATTACGTCTACCCTTGATCGCGATCGATTGAATGCTTTTTTGGACAAACAAATGCCCGATGATAAAAAATTAAAGCCGAAAGAAAATGAAGGTTAGTCAAGAGGATGTGAAGAAAATCGCGCATTTAGCTCGATTAGAAATGCCCGAATCGAAGATCGGGGAGATGCAAGATTCCATCAACAAGGTATTGGTATGGATGGAAGCGTTGAATTCGGTAGATACGTCGGAAGTGGAACCTTTGGTCCACATGACGTCTGCTCTAAATAATTTCCGCGAAGATGAGGGTAAGGTTACCTTAGATCGTGCCAAAGCCTTAGCACTAGGTCCCGATACAAACGAGACTTATTTCAAAGTGCCGCAAGTAATCGAATAATTAGCCGATATAGTATTCAATCGCCTTTTTCATTTCCGATTTGCTGACCGGAATATCATAGCCACAATCACCTATTCCCGTTAGCAACGAGAATCTAACTTCTCCACCTTTGTTCTTTTTATCCTGAAGGGTCAATGCAATGATGGCCGGAATCTCCGAAGCCTTCAACGTCACCTTTCCATAGGTCTCGAACAAATAAACTTCGATATCTCCCAGTTCTTCTTCCGTTATCAATCCGCGTTGATAAGCAATATATGCCTCCATGATCATTCCCACAGCGATGGCTTCGCCATGTAAGATTTTGCGTTTGCCTTGATCTAATAGGAAGGTTTCCACCGCATGTCCCAAAGTATGCCCCCAGTTCAAGATTTTACGCAAACCTTTTTCGGTCGGATCCTCCGCCACAACGGCTTTCTTAATCTCCACTGAATGTTCAATTAGACCAGCAAAATCTACTTCTGAAAAATCCGTATGGCTGATTTGCTCCCATTTCTGCGCATCACGAATCAAACAATGTTTGATGATCTCCGCATAACCTGAAAGTTTCTGAGAACTGGGTAAAGTCTGAATAAAGTTCGGGTCGATTAAAACTGTTTTAGGTAGATTAAAAACGCCGATGTGGTTTTTTAAGCCTTGGAAATCCACCCCTAACTTACCCCCTACACTCGCATCGACTTGGGCCAAAAGCGTCGTAGGTATCTGGATAAAATCGATTCCGCGTTTATACGTAGAGGCACAAAAACCGCCTAAATCACCGATCACCCCACCGCCTAAATTGATCAATAATCCATGTCGATCCATGTTCGCTTTTGTCATCGCCTCCCAAACCTTTTCACAGGTTCCCAAGTGCTTATTATTTTCCCCAGATTTGATTTGAATCTTGATGAAACCCTTAGGCAAATGGGCTTGAATGAGAGGTAGGCAATGTTTTGAAGTCTGCTCGTCTACTAAAACCGCTACTTGCAAATAAGAGTTTTGGCCTAAAAATGAAGGCAAAGATTTTGAAATAGACGCGATTTCGACAGACATAGGATTTTTTCTTCAATGGATTCCTCAAAATTACCATGATTTTATGAAAATGGACTATTTTTTGCCTAATTTTGTACCCGCTTGTTAATCCCACAAGATTTACATTTTTTTATGAGAGAAATTCAGTTTAGAGAAGCCTTACGTGAGGCAATGTCAGAGGAAATGCGCCGTGATACATCCGTTTTTTTAATGGGTGAGGAAGTGGCGGAGTACAATGGTGCTTACAAAGTTTCACAAGGAATGTTAGACGAATTCGGTCCAGATCGCGTGATCGATACACCCATCGCTGAATTAGGTTTTGGTGGTATTGCCGTAGGAGCAGCCGCAAACGGTCTTCGTCCGATCGTTGAATTCATGACATTTAACTTCTCTTTAGTTGCGATTGACCAAATCATCAACTCTGCAGCTAAATTGATGTCTATGTCTGGTGGGCAATATTCTTGCCCTATCGTTTTCCGTGGACCTACTGGAAACGCAGGCCAATTATCATCTCAGCACTCGTCTAACTTTGAAAACTGGTTTGCAAACACACCAGGTTTGAAAGTAGTCGTTCCTTCCAACCCTGCTGATGCAAAAGGTTTGATGAAATCTGCGATTCGTGATAACGATCCAGTGATCTTCATGGAATCTGAGTTAATGTACGGGGACAAGGGTTTAGTGCCAGAAGGCGAATACTTAATTCCAATTGGTAAAGCAAACGTGGTTAAAGCAGGTACGGCCGTGACGATTGTTACTTTTGGTAAAATGCTTTCTCGCGTGGTTATGCCAGCAGTAGAGGAATTAGAGAAGCAAGGAATCTCTTGCGAAGTGATCGATTTACGTTCAGTTCGTCCCATCGATTATCCAGCTTTAGTGGAGTCAGTGAAGAAAACGAATCGTTGTGTTGTAGTAGAAGAGGCGAATCCTTTATCTGCTATCTCATCTGAAATCACTTATCACTTACAACGTTGGGCATTTGATTACTTAGATGCACCAGTTGTTCGTGTTAACTCACGCGATTTACCACTTCCTTACGCACCTACTTTGATCGAAGAAATCCTTCCATCTATCGAGCGTACGATCCAAGCGGTTAAGACAGTAACTTATAAGAAGTAATTTTCTTTAGTGCATAAAAAAAGCCAGCGTTTCGAAAGAAGCGCTGGCTTTTTTAGTCGCTAGTCAATAGTCACTAGTCTCTGGTAGCTAGGCACGACTTTTTTAAAGCATAAAGCACAAAGAATAAAGTATAAAGAGGGCATCCGCTTTGCGGATTAATTTGTGAAACACCTTTCACAAACGTATCGCCACCGGCGATTCCAACTCTATGCTTTATTCTTTGTGCTTTATTCTTTAATCTCTACTCTCTACTCTCTACTCTCTACTCTCTACTCTATACTCTTTCGAGTTACCTAATAAAGTATAAAGTAGGCATCCGCTTCGCGGATCAATTCGTGAAAAACCCTTCACAAACGTATCGCCACCGACGATTCCACCTCTATGCTTTATTCTTTGTGCTTTACTCTCTACTCTATAATCTCTACTCTATAATCTCTACTCTTTTTTACTGACCACTGACAACTGTCCACTGATTACTGACTAAAGTACATAAATAAACCTCGATCCATCCACATCCACACCCTCTAGCTTAATACGTCCTTTTCTAGATTCTAAAGCCTCAACCGCCTCCTTAGGAGAGTTGATTACCTTGTCATTGATCTTTGTGATGACAGATCCTTTCGCTAAACCGTACATTTCTAAACGACCATCTGGTAAAACTTCAGCGATTTTTACGCCTGAACTTACCCCAAATTTCTTCATCTCTGCTGGAGTTAAGCTCGCAAACTTCGCTCCTAAGAATTCTGATTTCGCTGATTCTGGCGAGTTGTCGCCTTTCACGATTTCGGTATTACCGTCTTTGTTTTTCAAGGTAACTTTGAATTCTTTCGTTGCTCCATCGCGGTTAACCGTTACCTGAATTGCCTCACCTGGACGCTTGCGGCTAACGATTTCCATTAATTTAGCGGATGATTTTGTTTCCACTCCGTCGATCTTCACGATGACGTCGTTGATCTTGATGCCTGCATCTTTAGCGGCAGAATTCTCAGCGAAACCGCCCACGTATACACCTGCGCTAGTTTTAAGGTCTTTTTCGTCCGCTAGTTTAGCGTTTACTTCGGAGATTTGAACGCCTAAGAAACCACGTTGTACGTTACCGTATTTGATTAAGTCACCTGACACTTTCTTTACGATGCTCACTGGAACGGCGAAAGAATAGCCGGCAAATTGGCCTGTACGAGAATAAATGGCGGTGTTGATACCGATTAATTCGCCTTTTAAGTTGACCAAAGCTCCTCCTGAGTTGCCTGGATTAACCGCAGCATCCGTTTGGATGAAAGATTCTAATGGATTCACATCTGGCGAATCGCGGTCGATGATGTTCTGACGACCTTTGGCAGAAACGATACCAGCCGTCACCGTAGACTCTAAATTAAATGGATTACCCACGGCTAATACCCATTCGCCCACGCGAAGTGCGTCTGAATCGCCAAAAGTTAAGAAAGGTAAATTCGTTTCCTTGATTTGGATAACGGCTAAATCAGAAGAGGGATCCGTAGAAATAACTTTCGCCTTGTATTCGCGTTTGTCATTTAAAATGACGGTCACTTCAGCCGCTTCCGCCACCACGTGGTTATTTGTAACAATATATCCGTCAGCGGAGATGATAACCCCGGAGCCAGACGCTTCTTGTGGTTGTTGCTGTTGTCTACGACCGCCACCACCGAATGGGTCGCCAAAACCAAAGAAATCATCGAATGGGCTCGAGAATTGTTGTTGTCTTTGACGAGTTTCCATCTTCGTTTTAATATGAACGACGGCTGGAGTTGTTTTCTCTGCGGCATAGGTGAACTCACCAGGATTGCCGGGTACGTTTTGATTTGAAACAGAAGTGGTGAAGGCAGAGGGTGCATCCGAAATTCCGGAGTTGCTACCTAAATTAAATAGAGAATAGGCACCTAAAGTGACTCCACTGGACATTAATGCAATGATCGCATACGACTTAAGCTGATTATTCATTTCCATTTGACTTTATTTGATTTAAAAAATGTACCACGAAATTAAACGAAAATTAGGCTCGCACAACCTCATTAACAAGTTTTAAGAGTTTTAAATCCCGAAGGAAATGGCTAATTTTGTGGTTCATTCGTAAAAACACGTTCAAATGATTTTAAGTGAGCAAGAATTATTGAGGAGACAAAAGCGCCAAGAATTATTGGCGATGGGAATTGATCCTTATCCTGCACAGGAATACCCGGTGAATGTTTATTCTGACCAGATTTTGGCAGAATATAAACCGGAATCAGGAAATTTCCAGGACGTCGTGTTAGCCGGACGTTTGATGGGTTTCCGTATCATGGGAAATGCCTCGTTTGCGGAGCTTCAGGACGCGAATGGCCGTATTCAATTGTATTTCCGCCGCGACGATCTATGTCCTGGCGAGGATAAAACCTTGTACAATACGGTATTTAAAAAGTTATTAGACATCGGTGATATCATCGGTGTGAAAGGATATGTGTTCACGACGCAGATGGGAGAAATCTCCGTTCACGTGCGTGAATTTACGATTTTGTCCAAAGCCTTAAAGCCTCTTCCTGTCGTTAAAGAAGCAGATGGCCAAACCTACGACGCCTTTTCTGACCCAGAAATGCGTTACAGACAGCGTTACGTAGATTTAATTGTGAACCCATCGGTGAAAGATATCTTCATCAAGCGTGCTAAGATCATCTCTACGATGCGTGCGATGTTTGACGAGAGAGGTTGGTTGGAAGTGGAAACGCCGGTATTGCAAGCCGTTCACGGTGGAGCTTCCGCTCGTCCATTCAAGACTCACCACAATACCTTAGATATGCCGCTTTACTTGCGTATTGCGAATGAATTGTATCTAAAGCGTTTGATCGTTGGAGGTTTTGATGGTGTTTACGAGTTTGGCAAGATGTTCCGAAATGAAGGAATGGACCGTACCCACAATCCTGAGTTTACCTCATTAGAGTTCTACGTAGCTTATAAGGATTACAACTGGATGATGAACCTAACGGAGTTAATCTTCGAAACGGTGGCGTCACGATTGCATGGAAAAACTAAAATCGCCGTAGGAGAGAGTGAAATCGAATTCGCGGGTCCTTACCCTCGATTAACTATTTCAGGAGCTATTTTACAGTATTCAGGAGTTGATGTGGATGCACTTTCAGAAGACGAATTACGCGCGAAATGTGTTGAGTTCGGAATGGAAGTGGACAAAGGAATGGGCAAAGGAAAGCTAATCGACGAATTATTTGGCGAGAAAGTAGAAGCAAATTTGATTCAGCCTACGTTCATTACTGATTATCCTGTTGAGATGTCTCCATTAACGAAGAAGCACCGTTCAAAAGAAGGTCTTGTAGAGCGTTTCGAATTATTCGTGAATGGAAAAGAAATCGCGAACGCTTATTCAGAATTAAATGATCCAATCGATCAAAAAGAACGTTTTGAAGATCAATTAGCTCTAGCAGCACGTGGTGACGATGAAGCGATGGCGATGGATCACGATTTTATCCGTTCATTAGAGTATGCGATGCCACCAACCTCAGGTATAGGAATCGGTATCGACCGTTTGACGATGTTAATGACGAATCAATCGTCTATTCAAGAGGTATTATTCTTCCCTCAGATGCGTCCAGAGGTGGTGAAGGAAGTGGATTCAGAATCTGCTTTTGCCGAAAGAGGTATTTCTGAAGTATGGATCCCCGCTTTACAAAAGATGGGTATCTTAACATTGGAAGCATTAGATGCAGCAAACCCGAATAAAGTATTCAATGACTTAGGGGGTATGCGCAAGAAATTAAAGATTGATGCGGCAATGCCGACTAAGGACGAAGTGACAGCCTGGATTCAGGGCTAGTCCTTTTTTAACCTGCATAAAAAAAGCCTTCTTTTCAGAAGGCTTTTTTATTTCTCTTTAACTAGAGATCAATGTTGCAATTTTTGTAGGTAAACCTAAATATATATTGTAAAAAAAGATTTTCTCTAATCAAAAAAACGAAAGAAAAATTAGATTTTCTTTACGTTGATAGCGTTTGCACCACGCTTTCCATCAGTAACTTCATAAGATACTGAATCATTTTCGCGGATAGTAACACCTGAAAGGCCAGTTACGTGTACGAAAATGTCTTCACCTGTTTGATCGTCAACGATGAATCCGAAACCTTTCGTCTCGTTGAAAAATTTTACTTTACCAGTTTGCATAAAAAAAATGTTAAAAATATTAATGCCATCCAGACGAAAGTCTTTCAAGCTCTCAAATGTAGAGAAAAAAGAATTGCATGCAAGACTTTTCAAATAAATATTCCATTATTTAAAAAATTAATGTAATAATAATTATTTTTTATATAATTATTTTGATAATAAGTAAAATACGTTTAATATTGACTAAATTTGTTTCTTCAATCAGCTCACTATGGAAAAACTGAAATTTTTTGTTGAGAATCAGGCATTTGGCGTTTGTACTCACTTGGGAGAGAAGTTTAAAATTTCCACTAGTAGCATTCGGTTGTACTTCATTTATACCTCGTTTATCACGATGGGTTCCCCTGTCATTATTTATTTGATTTTAGCATTTTGGATGAATATCCGTCGCTATCTACGTCAAAGAAATAACCCAAGTGTTTGGGATATTTAAAATTTCAGTTGATTGAATTTCTTTTTGCCTTCTAAGAAATAGGCTTTTAAAATGCTTCCCTGGTAGCTCTGAGGCCACATTTTTTGTAGGTCAGCGGGTAAGTTGTGTTTTTCTTTTACAGAAAACAGGTAGACGTAAAATCCGTAATGTGCCTTCAGGATAGCCGTGAAGGAAGAAAATTTACCCTCTGTTAAGAACTTGACTCCAGCAATTCCATCCAAAATCATACGTAGGAAGATAGTGAAGAATCGCTGGGAGGGTTCTAGGTTTTTGTAAAGTAAAATCAGGTTGTTACGGAAATTCAAATAGGTTTTGAAAGGGTTTTCTTTGTTCAAAGTTCCTCCGCCTACGTGTAATACCTCACTCTCAGCTACAGCCGCAATGGTATATCCTGCTCTCTGCATGCGCCAGCATAAATCAATTTCCTCCATGTGTGCGAATAAATAGGCATCTAATCCACCTACTTTTTGGTAAACATCTGCACGAACCATTAAACATGCGCCAGTGGCCCAGTTTACAGTAGCGGTCGCATATTGTCCTTCGCTTTTTTCTAGTGTATCAAAAAGGCGGCCTCGACAAAAAGGATAACCATAACTATCCCAATACCCACCAGCAGCGCCTGCATATTCAAAATGATCCGATTTTTGATAATCTAAAAGATAGGGTTGTGCGGCACCTACCAGAGGATTCGCTTCAAAATGCGCCAATAAAGGTGCAAGCCAGCCCTTGCGTGGGGCTATGTCTGAATTCATCAAGACATAATAGTCGGCTTTGATTTGGCCTAATGCAAAATTATAACCTCCCGCATAACCTAGATTTTCTGCCCAAGAGATCACGGACACCTGAGGAAATGAAGTGGATAATAAATGTAAGGAATCGTCTTGAGAACCATTGTCTGCCACATAAATAGTTGCATCGGGAGTGTTTTCCAATACGATGGGCAAGAAATCAGCGAGGAATTTCCGACCATTATAATTCAAAATGACGACGGCGACAGACATGCCACAAAGGTAATCGAAAACAATCAAATTAGAATTTCTTTCAGAAAGATGTATTTTTGTTCCTTCATTAACAATTTGACAACCTATGTGGTCCAGCTTTTTTCGCAAGAAATCCATCGATAAAATTATTTCAGATCAATTAGAGATCGAAAGTTTAGAGGGTAATTCCTTGGATCGCAACCTGGGTGTGCGTGACCTGACCTTCATGGGGGTGGCTGCTATTATCGGCGCTAGTATTTTCTCTGCGATCGGTCAAGCCTCAGCGAATGGAGGTCCCGCCGTTTCTATGTTATTTGTTTTTACGGCCATGGCCTGTATGTTTACGGCCTTCTGTTATGCTCGTTTCGCTGCTACAGTGCCTATTTCTGGAAGTGCTTATACCTATGCTTATACGAGTTTAGGGGAGATTGTTGCTTGGATTTTGGGCTGGAATTTGCTCTTAGAATACGCGATTTCGAACGTGGCAGTGGCCATTTCTTGGTCTAAATACTTTGTGGATCTATTAGAAGGTTTAGGAATTCATGTGCCTGAGTTCATGACGATGGATTATTTATCTGCCAAAAGAGCCTTCACCGAAACGACCGCCGCACTTGCCTCAGGTCAGAAATTTGAAGCTTTGTCAGTGAATTTAAGAGAAGGGTACACGGCCTATTTATCGGCTCCGACCATTTTTGGCTGGCATTTTGTTGCAAATATCCCAGCTCTTTTAATCACGGTAGCCATCACGTATTTAGTATATATCGGTATCAAGGAGTCAAAAAACACGAACAATATTCTCGTGGTATTAAAGCTTTTAGTGATTATGATAGTCGTTGGTGTAGGGGCCTTTTATGTGCAGGTAGAGAACTGGACGCCCTTTGCACCGAATGGAATCTCTGGTGTTTTGAAAAGTGTGGCAGCCGTTTGTTTTGCTTACATAGGATTCGACTCGATTTCTACGACAGCAGAAGAATGTAAGAATCCGCAGCGGGATATTCCTAAAGCCATGATGTATGCCTTGATCATTTGCACGGTTTTATACGTGTTAGTGACCTTGGTTTTGACCGGCATTGTGCCGTCTGGAAATTTAGCAGGGATTGAGGATCCTTTGGCCTTCATGTTCATGCAAGTAGGCTTGCCAGGAGTAGCCGGAATCGTAGCAGCAAGTGCCGTAATCGCTTTAACTTCAGCTTTATTAGTGTATCAATTAGGCCAGCCACGCATCTGGATGACCATGTCACGTGATGGTTTATTGCCAAAAGCCTTCTCCCGCATTCACCCTAAATACCGCACTCCTTCGTTCTCCACCATCATGACCGGAGTCCTAGTCGGTGTTCCAGCCTTGTTTGCGAACCTTGAAGAGGTGATTAATTTGAGCTCCATTGGTACTTTATTCGCCTTCGTTTTAGTTTGCGGGGGTGTATTAGTTCTAGATCTTGACCCAGAGAATCAAAAGAAATCTAAATTCAAGATCCCTTACATTAACTCAAGCTATTATGTAGGTTTATCCTTGATTTTAGCTCTTGCGTTAATCGTAAATGCTGGTGTAAATCTGGGTGAATGGCTTCAGGGATTGTATTCAGGCGAAGCAAAAGCGGATCACGTAATCATGGCCGGTTTCTTCTTAATCTGGGCAGTGATGGCCTTTTTCAGTGTTACGAAGAAATTATCATTAATCCCCGTATTAGGTCTATTAGTTAATCTATACTTAATGACTCAAATGGGCGCCACGAACTGGGAACGCTTTCTGTATTGGTGCTTGGCGGGTGTGTTGATTTATTTTGGATATAGTTATCGGAAGTCGAAATTGAATGTTAAGCTGAAAGCTTAACATTCAAAGCATAAAGCATAAAGAATAAATTATAAAGTTGGAATAAAAAATGGGCTGAATTTTCAGCCCATTTTTTATGATTAAGAAACACATTTCACAAATCGTTGCGAAGCAACAACCTTCTTTATTCTTTGTGCTTTATTCTTTATGCTTTATAAGAAATGATTAATCATTTCGTCTCCCATTCAACAAATTCAAATAATAAAGCAACTGGGCTAGCATACCCAAGGCAGCCACCACATAGGTCATTGCAGCCCACCAAAGCGCATCTTTCGACATCGCATATTCAGAAGGCGTAACGATTCCTTTTTCTTTGATCCAGTTTAAGGCTCTATTTGAAGCATCGAATTCAACAGGTAAAGTAACGAAGCTAAACAAGGTAGCCATCGCGAAAAGAGCTACACCAATGGCCAAAAGGGTAGAGTTTCCAGTGGAATACAGGGCGAACATGCCTATCATCAATAAGATGGGCATAAATCCGTTGGCAATACTTAACATGGGCACCATGGCGCTACGGAACTGTAGGAAGGAATAAGCTCTTGCGTGTTGGACTGCGTGACCACATTCGTGGGCAGCAACCGCAGCAGCTGCGGCGTTTCGGCCATGGTACACATCCGCACTTAAATTTACAGTTCTGTTAGCTGGATTATAGTGGTCGGTTAACTGGCCTTCTACCGAAATGATTTGTACATCTGAGATTCCGTGGTCTGCTAACATCTGGGCAGCAATTTCTTGTCCAGATAAATTGCTTTGCAAAGGCGTTTGGGAATAGGTTTTAAACTTTGATTTTAGTCGCCAAGAGATAAGCATACCTGCGACCCCGAAAATAATGGCAATGAAATACATAGAATTATTGTTTAAGTTTTTGAATGATTTTGGTGGTTGAATAGTCTGGCACTAAGGCGATGGTTTTTACTTCCCCGCCAGCGGCGATTACTTCTTTGGCCCCTACAATCGTCTCAATCGTATAATCGTCACCCTTTACTAACACATCAGGAGTCAATGCCTGAATGAGTTCTAAGGGGGTCGACTCCCCGAAAATAATCACCATCGAAACAAATCCCAAAGCCGCGATCAGGCGCGCCCGAGCATATTCCGAATTAATGGGTCTCTCGACTCCTTTTTCTAGGGTACGAACAGAGGCGTCAGAGTTAACCGCGACGATCATTTGGGTGCCAAATTCGCTCGATTTTTCTAAATAGTCCACATGTCCTAAATGCAAAATATCGAAACAGCCATTAGTGAAAACGACTCTGTCTCCGTCCTTTTTCCAAGCTTTACGACGCTCAATAGCTTCAGATAGCGTGACTATTTTATGTTCAGTTCTGTTCGACACGAGACGAAATTTTGGGTAAAAATAAAGTAAGTATAAAACTAAATCCCCCTAATAACAAGAGGGTGATCATTTGAGTTCCGTGGAAAAAGGTGGCCAGCATAAATCCGTCTTTGTAGGCCAGGGAATAGAAAACGAATGCAGAGGCCACTAAACTGTGGTAGGCGCCTATACCTCCTTGAGTAGGAGTGGCCATTCCGAAAGTTCCCATCACTAAAACAGTTAATGCGGCGCTGAGGCCTAGGTTTTCGCTGATAGGGAAGGCTAAAAATAGGGTATAAGTGCTCAGGTAATAACAAAGCCAGATTCCGATGCTGTAGGCGATGAATTTTCCTGGAGCTTCCAGATTTCGAATGCTACCTATTCCTGCGATCCAGCCTAGTATCATTTTGCCGATTTTGGATTCTTCTCCTATATTTTGAAGGAAATCCTTAAACTTCCAAAGCACCCCTAATCCAATTAAACCAAGAGCAGAAGCGGCGATAATTAGCGTTCCTGAAGGTAAATGCAGGGTAGGGAAAAGGCTTTTTTGAAGCGGTTCCCATTCGAATAAGAACGTAATTCCGACTAAAACGACTAGGCTTAATAGGTCGACAATTCTTTCGGTGATTACAGTGCCAAAAGATTCTTCAAACGGAATGTCTGCGGTCTTTTTCAAAGATCCACAACGGGATACTTCGCCTAAACGGGGGACTAGAAAATTCGCAAAGTATCCGATAAGGACGGCAGAAAAAGTGCGCACTGTGCCGGGTTGATAGGACATGGCGCTTAACAGTTGCTCCCAACGCAAGGCGCGGAACAGATGCGAAAGGATAGCAATCACCACGGATACGGCTACCCAATTATAATCGGCTTGCTGGAAGGTCTGAAGGATATCATTCCAATGCAATTGGCTTTTGGAAAAAGCCCAATACAACAAACCAGCTGCTAATAAACTTGAAATAAGGTATTTTATTATCGACTTGAGCATCTTGTTTGTAAATCTGATCGCAAATTAAAGACCTTTCATTGTATAATGATGGTGATAATCCGATTATTTTTTTGTATTTTTGCAATGTTTTTTGGGGTATTTTGCCCCTAGTAATCAAATTAGAATGGCCAAATTACGTATTCTTTACGTTTCAAGTGAGGTAGATCCTTTTCAAAACACGTCTAAAATTGCTGATTTCGTTCGTGCCCTTCCTACAGCCATGCAGGAGAGAGGGATGGAAATTAGAATTTTAGTGCCGCGATTCGGTTCGATCAATGAGCGTAAAAACCGATTGCACGAAGTTGTTCGTCTTTCTGGTATTACCATTCCAATGGGAGAGGAAGAAAAGCCTTTAACCATTAAAGTAGCGAGTATTCCTGCTGCGAAATTACAAGTATACTTCATCGATAACGAAGATTATTACCAACGTAAATATGTGCTTAACGACAAGGAAGGTGCATTTTATGCGGACAATCACGAGCGTGCTATTTTCTTCTGCAAAGGAGCATTAGAGACGGTAGTGAAGTTAGGATGGGCACCTGATATCATTCACTGTAATGATTGGATGTCAAGTTTAGTGCCTTTGTATATTTCGACGCATTACCAAAATCACCCGATTTACAAGGATTCGAAAACTATTTTCTCTCCACACAATTCTGCTTTTGATTTTACGTTTGAAGCAGACGATCTGATCGAAAAAGTAAAGATCGGAGATTTAGACGAAGCACACTTAGGTAGCTTAGCCGGTGGAAATTACGAAGCATTTATTAAGATAGGTGCAGAGTATGCTGACAAAATAGTTTCTTTAGAAAATGCGGATAATACCCGTATCCAATCGATTATTGATGAATATCAACATAAAACCTCTCAAAACATTGCCGATAATGACCTCGATTTCTTCGAAAAAACGTACTTGGAAATGTCCGGCAATTAAATGGGTAGGAATTCTTTCCTTATTCCTTGCATCCTGTGATACACCTAAAGAAATCGGCGACGATTTGTTTAGCGTGGAGGTGGGTTTGAATTATTCAGATACGTTAACGGTTAAATCGTCATCAGTTCTGATTGATTCTATCTATACAGGTTCTCCTAGCACCATGTTAGTGGGAAATTACAATCATCCAGTACTCGGATTAGCTGAATCTGCGGTTTTTACGCAGGTTTCCAGCATCGATACCTTATTCGCGAAAGCAACTTCGGTGTATGATTCACTCACTTTACGTTTAGCGTATTCAGGTTACCAAGGGGATACTACGAAGACTCAAACTTTAAGCGTATACCGTTTATTGGATAGTTTAAGCAGAGGAACTGATTATTTTGCAAACTCTACGATTCGTTCAGATGCGGCTATTTTAGGGCGTCATACCTTTGCTCCGCGACCTATCCGAACAAAAGCGATGAATGGAGATTCTGTTCGATACGATACGCTTCGTTTCAGGATGTCAGATACCTTTGGTCGTGAATTGTTGAGTAAATATGCGGAGACAACAGTAGCCGCTGGTGGTAAAGGGTTTAGAGATTTTTTCCCAGGTTTGTTGTTCAAATCAACTTCTAGTTCACCGGCTGCTTTGCTTGGTTTTAATCCGGGTTATTCAAGAATGACGTTGTATTTCCACAATCCTGGAGAAACGACAAGCTACAGTATGGATTACTATTTTAGTCTTTCCAATGCGATTTTACCGGAGTTATTAGCTCGTTTCAATCAAATTAAGTCCACTAAATCCGGCGCCTTAAGTGCCTTGCAAAACCCTGGAAATATTGTTTCTTCTACTAATACTAGTGGATTAACCTATATCCAAGCAGGAACTGGAGTAGCGACGAAAGTGGAGTTTCCTTATTTGTTGAACTTGAAAGGGAATCGTAACGTAGCGGTGAACAAGGCAGAATTAGTTCTGACAGCAGCTGATAATATCGATTTACAGCAAACGATTGGTCAACTTTCCATTGTTGAAACGAATGCCACGAATCGTACGTTGCGAAATAGTTACGGGTTGAAATATTTGTTATCAGAAGGCGGTGGGAGTGTCTTAACGGCGGCCATTGATCCAGCTTCGAAAACGTATACGTTCAATGTGACTACCGCGATGCAATCGCTTTTAGTGGGTAAGCAAGCTAATTTGGGTTGGTTAATTACCCCAGCCTTGACCTCTAATTCAGCGGGTAATACGAGAATCATCAATGAGAGTGCACGCTTTGTGCCCTTACAAGCAATGAAGGCTCGTTTGAAGATCTATTATTCTTATATTGCCAAATAAACTCCGGCATAATGGCGAATCTACGGGTAAGCTTAGTTCAAACCGATTTAGTTTGGGAAAATCCCACTGCTAATTGTGCGCAATTAGAGGAGAAGCTAGCTAGTCTAGCTGGTAAAACGGACGTAATCGTTCTTCCTGAAATGTTTGCTACGGGTTTTTCGATGACCGAATCGGGGGCCGAAATAGGTAGAGGCCCAGCGCTTCAATGGATGCAATTGCAGGCAAATCGCCTGGGGACCTTAGTCGTGGGTTCTTTAAAAGTAAAACACGGTACTTCTTTTTATAATCGACTCTACGCAGTAGAACCTTCCGGTTCTTACACGACCTACGATAAGCGACATCTATTTCGCATGGGCGGTGAGCACGAGTTCTATCAAGCTGGTGACCAACAGGTTATCGTATCGTACAAAGGTTGGAAATTAGCGCTATTTATTTGCTATGATTTACGTTTCCCCGTGTGGTCTAGAAACGTCGATATGGCTTACGATGCGGCTATTTATGTAGCTAATTGGCCTGCGCCACGGGCGAATGCCTGGAGAACACTTTTACAGGCAAGAGCGATTGAGAATTTGGCCTATGTGATAGGAGTGAATCGGGTAGGAGCAGATGCGAATGACTTAGCCTATGCGGGTGATTCGCTGCTCGTTGATTTCAAGGGAGGTTTAGCACTTGATTTAAAAGCGGAAGATCAGATTTTGACCGCGGAATTGTCTGCCTCGGAATTAGCCGATTTTCGGGCGAAATTTCCAGCTCACCTGGATGCAGACTTGTTTAGTTTGTCTTCTCTTTAAAGAATTTCTCCAAATCGGTAATTTCCTTCATCGGACTATCGCTCACCAGCTTTCCTTGGTGAATAAGTAAAACGCGATCGCAAATTGCCTCGACTTCAGATAAAATATGGCTGGAGAAAAGGATGATGCGGTCTTTTTGAAGGCTTTTAATCAAATCCCTGATTTCATCCCGTTGATTCGGATCTAAACCACTGGTAGGCTCATCCAAGATCAAAATGCGCGGATTGTGAATGATCGCGAGGGCAATACCCACGCGTTGTTGGTAGCCCTTTGAAAGTTCTTGTATCTTCTTGTGCGCCTCTTTCTGCAGACCTACCCATTCGATCACCTCTTGGATGCGCGCTTCTAGTTGCGGGATTTGATGGATTTTACCGATGAAGGCCAAAAACTCCCGAACATACATCTCAGCATACAAGGGATTATTTTCAGCTAAGTAGCCGATCTGTTTTTTGAGCTCAATCGAATGTTCTTGCGGGTCTTTATGGTCGATAAGGACGCTTCCTGAAGAAGGCTGAATAAGCCCTAGGAGCATTTTTAGGGTAGTTGATTTTCCGGCACCGTTTGGCCCTAAAAAACCAACGATTTCACCTGGCTCCAAACGAAAACTTACATCAACGACAGCGCTTTGATTCCCGTAGTTTTTGCTTAGATTTTTTACCTCGATGAACATATTGACAAAGGTAGTCAAAAAGGGAATTATTTCGTGTAACTTTGTGTTTCTGATTCAAATGCCTAAAAAATGCTAGATAAAATTCGCTTAGATCGTATTGAAGATGCCTTGGAAGATATTCGCCAAGGTAAAATTATTATTGTCGCTGACGATGAAGATCGAGAAAATGAGGGCGACATGATTTGTGCTTCAGAGGCAATTACGCCTGAGATTGTGAACTTTATGATTAAGGAAGCGCGCGGTTTAATGTGTGTTTCATTAACAGATGAACGTTGTCAGGCTTTAGGTCTTGAGATGATGGTAAATCAAAACACCACTTCGCACGAAACGCCTTTCACCGTTTCAGTAGACTTGTTAGGTAATGGTTGCACTACGGGTATTTCAGCTCAAGATCGGGCCAAAACCATACAAGCCCTAGTGGATCCTGCAACTCAGCCGGCAGATTTAGGTCGGCCTGGCCATATTTTCCCCTTAAAATCGCGTTCAGAAGGCGTTTTGCGTCGCACGGGTCATACGGAAGCATCGATGGATTTTGCTCGTCTAGCAGGCTTTAAACCCTCTGGAGTATTGATCGAAATCTTGAACGAAGATGGAAGCATGGCTCGTTTGCCAGATCTACGCGTCATTGCGGATAAGTTTGATTTGAAGTTGGTGACGATTAAAGACTTGATTGAATACCGTTTAGCGAAAGAATCCTTGATTAAGCGCGAGATCGGTGTGAATATGCCTACCGAATGGGGATCTTTTGAATTAGTGGCTTTCAAGCAAATTAATACAGGAGATACGCATTTAGCTTTGATAAAAGGGAGCTGGGAGAAAAACGAGCCGGTGATGGTTCGTGTGCATAGTTCTTGTGTGACAGGCGATATTTTTGGATCTTGTCGTTGTGACTGTGGGGAGCAATTGCACGCAGCCATGGAAATGGTAGAGAATGAAGGCAAGGGCGTTATTTTATATATGTTCCAAGAAGGCCGCGGTATCGGTCTAATCAATAAATTAAAAGCCTATAAACTGCAAGAGCAAGGCCGTGATACGGTGGAAGCGAATTTGGAATTAGGCTTTGCCATGGATGAACGTGATTATGGCGTAGGAGCGCAAATCTTGCGTGATTTAGGCGTGCATAAAATCAGGTTGATCTCAAATAATCCAAAGAAAAGAGCCGGACTAATGGGCTACGGATTAGAAATTGTCGATTCGATTGGAATTGAAATTCCAGCAAATCCACACAATAAGAAATACTTAGAAACGAAAAGAGATAAAATGGGGCACGCGATTCGCTAGAATCGCGCGCCTTTTTTTTATTGATTCCCTAGAATGATCGGGGCGCTTTTACCACCCATGATGATCACTTTCGCGTTAGGGGATTTAGCTAATTCTTTTTGGGCAATAATCGACTCGTACTGCAACTGCTTATCACTTAAGCCGGTCGATAAAATCTTTTGGTAATCGGCAATACCTTGTGCCTCAACCCGCTTTCTCTCCGCCTCTTGCTTCTCCTTTTGTAAGACGAATTGCATCTTTTGTGCGTCTTGTTCCGCATTGATTTTCGACTCAATAGTAGTCTTCACAGAGGTAGGGAGGTTTATATTACGAATCAATAACTGCTCTAAAACCAAGCCTCTTTTCTTGAAGTTCTTCTCGATATCTTGGTAGATACGTTGTTGGAATTCGTTGCGTTTTAAAGAATAAAGGGCTACAGCATCATAATAAACGGCATTGTCGCGAATCATGGTACGTGTGATAGGTCGAACAACCTTGTCTTTATAGTCTTCACCTATTTCACGTAGCACACGAGGTGCCTCTGATGGAATGATGCGAAACAAAACGGTTAGATCAACCACTACTTCAAGACCATCAGCGGTTAAAACGCGGATGGCATCGTCACCTTCCTTATCTCCTTCGTCATGTACGCTAGACATCGTGTAATTCTGTGTTTTCGCATCGAATACGACAACCTTTGCTAATGGGTTGACAAAGTTAAGACCACTGTTTAAAGTAGTAGGTTGAACTTTTCCAAAGACGCTTTGGACTCCAACTTCACCCGCATCTACTTGTTTTACGGCTGAACTGGTTAATCCAAGGATGGCAAAAACACCCCCTACGACTTTTAATGTTTTGCTGTATTTCGAGAATACTAGGTTGGGATTTGAGATCGCATTTCCTGCGACAAATAAGAGAATCCCTAAGAAGATGAAAAACATATTTTTTTAGATTTAAATGTGGTCAAATTTATCATAAAGTATTCAATAATCCCTAATTTTGAATATGATTGAAATCAAGGGTTTATCAAAATCTTTTAACGGTCGTGTGGTACTCGATGACATTAGTGCGAATTTCCAACAAGGAAAGACGAATATGGTCATCGGTGGTAGCGGAACGGGTAAGTCTGTTCTGTTGAAATGTATGATCGGGATTTTGGTGCCTGAACAGGGCAAAGTGCTCTATGATGGACGTGATTTCTTGACGGCTCATCCCGATGTGGTGAAGGAGATTCGCCGTGAAATGGGTGTTCTATTTCAAGGTGGTGCACTTTTTGACTCAAAATCGGTGTTGGAAAATGTGCGTTTCCCCTTAGATACGCTGAGTTCGATGCCCTTAGATGAAAAGAATGAGCAAGCGATGCTTTGCTTGCAGCGAGTGGGTTTAGAAAACGCAGCTTTGCTTATGCCATCTGAGATTTCAGGCGGGATGAAGAAGCGGGTAGGTATTGCTCGAGCGATCGTGATGAATCCTAAATATTTGTTTTGCGATGAACCTAATTCCGGTTTAGATCCCCTAACAGCCGTTAAAATCGATTATTTAATCCAAGAGATTACGCAGGAATACAACATGACGACGGTCGTTATTTCACACGATATGAATTCGGTGATGCGTATGGGCGAGTCGATTATATTCTTGAAGGAAGGAAAAAAGATTTGGGAAGGAAATTCAGAATCCTTTCATAAGTCGGGCGTTCCCGCTTTAGAGGAGTTTTTATCAACTAAATTATTTTAATATGTTTTCTCTACGTAAGTATAATACGTTTGGGATTGAGGCGGCAGCTAGTCAATTCGTAGAGATTAGTTCGGTGGAAGAATACGTTTCACTGCGTCAGAAAGGTGATTTTTCAAATCTGCCTCATTTGTTTTTAGGTGGAGGAAGTAATGTATTATTGACCAAAAACCAGGACGCTTTGGTGGTGAAAATTTCCATCCCAGGGATTTCAATCGTGCAGGAGGATGCCGATTTTGTGTGGGTAAAAGGAGGTGCAGGGGTTGTTTGGGATGAATTTGTGCAATATACGGTAGATAAAGCTTGGTCAGGTTTAGAGAATCTTTCTTTAATTCCAGGGACTGTGGGCGCTGCTCCAATGCAGAATATTGGAGCTTATGGAGTCGAAATTAAGGATACGTTTGAGTCATTAGAGGCGCTTAATTTAAAGACCTTGGAGATCGAGGTTTTTGATGCCAAAGCCTGTGCTTTTGGTTACCGCGAAAGTTTCTTTAAGCGCGCAGGAAAAGGTCAATACTTGATTAACTCAGTTACATTTAAATTAGCGAAGAAACCTTCTGTGAAAACTTCCTATGGTGCGATTCAGGAGGTATTAGCTACTAAAGGAATTAGCCAGCCTTCTATTCGGGAGGTGGCTGATGCCGTCATTGAGATACGCCAAAGTAAATTGCCAGATCCGAAAGAGATCGGTAATTCAGGTAGCTTCTTTAAGAATCCAACCGTTTCGGCCTCAGAGGCGGCTCGACTTATTTCAGAAAATCCAGGTATCCCACATTATCCGGTGGAAGGAAGTTCTGACGTAAAATTCCCAGCAGGATGGTTTATTGAAAAGGCCGGATGGAAAGGATTTAGAAGAGGAGATGCAGGGGTGCATGCAAAGCAAGCCCTCGTTTTAGTAAATTATGGGGAGGCAAAGGGTGAGGAGATTTTGGCCTTATCAGAAGAAATAAAGAAATCGATTTTAGACACTTTCGGGGTCGTTTTAGAGACCGAAGTAAATATTTTATAACATGACATTACCGACTTTAGAAAATTTAGGAAAAGGCCCCTTCTTTTTGATGGCAGGATCTTGCGCGATTGAGAGCAATGACCTCGCTTTTGAAATTGCGGAGAAAATCGATGGTCTAACGAAGGCTATGGGAATTCCTTATATTTTCAAAGGTTCCTATCGCAAAGCTAACCGGACTAAGATTGATTCCTTTACTGGAATTGGTGATATTAAAGCGTTGGAAATTCTTCAAGCGGTGGGAAAACACTATTCCTTGCCTACGGTTACGGATATCCACGAAAGCTCCGAGGCAGCCATGGCAGCGGCTTATGTAGATGTCTTGCAGATTCCCGCTTTCCTTTGCCGTCAAACGGATTTATTAGCCGCAGCAGCTCAAACGGGCAAAGCGGTCAATATTAAGAAAGGCCAATTCATGTCTGGTGCATCCATGCGCTTCGCAGTGGAGAAGGTATTGCACGAAAATCCAGAAGCGGTGGTTTACTTAACTGATCGTGGTAATTCGTTCGGTTATGGAGACTTAGTGGTGGATTACCGTAATCTTCCGGAGATGTCGGCTCTGCATGTTCCGGTTATTATGGATTGTACACACTCTTTACAACGCCCAAATCAAACAACGGGTGTTACTGGCGGTCAACCGGCTTTAATAGAAACAATTGCCAAAGCAGCAATCGCGGTAGGTGCGGATGGTATCTTCATCGAAACTCACCCTAATCCGTCAGTAGCTAAATCTGATGGAGCCAATATGTTGCCTTTGGATCAATTAGAAGGTCTATTAGAGAAATTATTGCGCGTTAGAGAAGCGATTGTTTAATGCATTTTGTAGATCATTTGTAAGGTGATATCCGTTTTTTGATCGCCTTCGATGAGGTCAAGGCTGGTACCTATTTCCGTTCGATCGGTGTAGTTGATACGTGCCCATTTCAAAGCGAGCTGTATTTCTCGGTTGCCTTGGTAAATAACTACTAGATTTGTTTTCCATGCCTTCCCGAAATAGGCAGGAAGTAGAAACGAACTGGGCACTCCCGGTTCATAGGCATAAAGCCTCGTATCATAGGAGGGAGAATTCACCCAAACCAAACGGTAGTGTATTCCCCATTTCCCTCGATCCCATTTCGTATCCTGAAGTAATAAATAGCCTTTTTCGCTTCCTGTTTGAGTTGCCATAAGTCTGAGATGGAAATCCCAGGATTTAATGGCTACATAATGCCCATCCAAACTGATCTGAAGTAAATCTTTTTCTTCCTTTCGGGTCCATTTTCCCTGGATAAATCCCCTGGCTTTATGACGTTTTTCCCAAATTAGTCTGGATAAGACCTCCCAGCCAGAGGTATTAAGCTGGGAGACCTGGTATTTTGGCCCAGGAAAGTGGAAATAATCTACGAATGAACTGAGTCTCCACTGTCTATTTATTTGATAACTATGGCCCAGGAATAGGCCTGTTTCGTTTAGGTTCTCTGCATTTTCAGAGAGGCCATTGGAAGTAGGACTAAAATAGCCGGAGGAATAGAGCCTAAATAGATAGGATAGATCCGTTTTCTTCGAGACAGAGGTGGCTCCAGATTGTAAAATGGAATAACGGTTTTTACCCGCATAAGCGAATTCTCCCACCAATCGAATGTTTCTGAAAGGGTATTGGAAACTGACGGAATAATTTCTCAATGTTTGCCCTGACCATTCCGCTTTTTTATAGCCTGAACCCTCCGGTTTAGGCAATGACCAATGCGTAAATACGGTATTGAATTGAAGTACTAGGGGAAAGGACCGAGCGGAATAGACGAGATTCGCTCCCAGCGTTCTTTCCTGCATCGCATTTTTGTGGGCGATTTCGGAAGATGTTCTGTGAAAACCATCTTCTACTCGAGAGCGTAGGAATGGCTGGCCGAGGGAATCAGTTCCAGTAGTTGCATCGAGATTTCTAAAAGAGGCGAAGGCTTGGATGCGCAGATATTCGCTGAGTTTAATGGTGGTGTTGATTCCTCGGTAAAAGCCATATTCCATACTTGAGCTGTAGGCTAGACCACCTAGATGGAATTTTTGGGTAGCCTTAATGCTCTCAAAACTCTTGCCTAGTGAGAATCCGCCTGACTGGACTAGTCCCTGTCCCCACTGATTCACAAAGTCCCCCACAATGATTTTTTCGATTCTACCTTTTGATTTATATTCAATGAAGCCACTATTGAAGTCGCTAAGGTTCTTTTCTCCAGCATCTTTTTGAAGTAGAAAGCCCATCCTAAGGTTCGAATTAAGTTGGCCGCGGTAACGGAGCGTTTGGTTTGTGCGATCGCCTACATACCGAACCCGGCTCTTTAAATCGGGATCCGTGAAGCCTTTCTTGGTTTCTGCTGTCCAATCTGTTTTGAAAAGGATTTGATGCGTAGAAGAACTGGATTTCCACCAGCGAGGAGTCGTCAGGCTACAGATAAGATAGTCTTGGGTTCTTCGAAGGAACTCCAGGTCCCAAGAGGGGATCGTTTGTAATTCTAAGATGGATTGGAATGTGCCTATTTGCTTTCGATAGGCTATAAAATCAGCGATTTGTAAGGAAGTGAAAAGGAGGGAGGATTGCATTTCCTGTTCACTCACTAAATTGATGTTCAGCGGATTAGCGAGGTAATAATTGAAACTGGATTGCTTTTCTTCTTCCTCCTGGGTGGGGATTTGGGAAATGGCCAGAAAGGAGCAGAGCAAAAGCAGGATCGTTTTCAAGTGTTTTTTCTTGAAATTACGTCGGAGCTTTAGGATTCAGATTTTAAAAACTGATAATGAAAATCACTTAGTTGAACTTTCGTTCAATGAGGGTATGAAGCTCCTCCCAAATGGCTTCGTTTTCAGCCGCTCGGTAAGCTTGGTATCGATTCATAAGCTCTGAAGCCCAGGTTGTGGCTTCTGCCTCATGATCGATATACTGAATTAAAGACTCCAATTGTTCCACATCACCTTGGAATAATTCTTGAATGAATTTAATACGTTGATGCAAAGGGATGGTATCAGCAATGCGCTGGGTCATTTGTGATTCGACTTTGGCCTTCAACGAATCAGATGATCCACTCAATAGGTCTTTTAGTCGAGTGAATTCTTCTTCTGTTGAATCTTCTAAGCTTTCAGGGGCCTCGAAATACACTTCGCTTTTTAATAAATCGAAAGGCTCAGCAGGCGTTTCAGCTGCAGTGTAGTCCACAGGCTCAGCAGGCGTTTCAGCGGCAGCGTAGTCCACAGGCTCCTCCAACACAGGGGCATCCGCTGCCTCATACGAATTCAATAGATCTGCAAAACTAGGCTGAGCAATCTCAGCGGCAGGTACCGAATGACTTTCAATCCAGGACACCCAAATAAACTCCGGAAGAGCTACTTGATATAATAAGGTTTGTGCAATGCCCGCCCACTTTTCTTCAAAACGAGAGCTTTCCCAAGGGAAATTAGGGAAAGCTTGAACTGCTTGAAAAGAGTTGAGCTGTGCTAAAAGTTCAATTTGAATAGCTTCAACGATGGGAGTGGGAACTTCCCAGGCTAATACCTCTTGAAATGTGATCGACTCTGCTGAATCATTCCAGTAGTGCAAGAAGATATTCGGTGTTGCCATGTTATGATTTAATTTCTAGTATTTCACAAGCCATTCGAGCGGCGGTTTGTTCCGCTTTTTTCTTAGAGTAGCCTTTTCCTTCCGAGATTTTTTCGCCGTCTAGCATCACCAAAGCGGTAAATTCACGGTTATGGTGCTCGCCTTCTTGGTCCAGTTCGAAAGCCACTTTTTTGCCTTCTTTCTGTGCCCATTCAATTAGCATTGATTTGAAGTTCGGGTTGTTTTGTACAACGGCTTCTAAGTCAAAGTATTGTGTTAGGATCTTTTTAATGATGAAGTTTTGGGTAAAGGCAAAACCTTTATCTAAATACACGGCCCCAATGAAGGCCTCCAGCGCGTCTCCATACATGGAAGTACGGGACATGGATGTTTTGCGTTGGACTTCGAATTCGATGACCTCTTCTAAGCCTAATTTGCGGCCAATAACGTTCAAAGATTCGCGGCTGACCATTCTAGAGCGGATTTCTGTTAAGAAACCTTCGTCTTTGAAGGGGAATTTTTGGAACAAATACGTCGCCGTAATCATGCCTAAAACGGAATCGCCTAAGAATTCTAGGCGCTCGTTTGACTCCTTATAGTTCTGAGAGATACTCTCCTTCGAGGCTGAAGCGTGTAAAAAGGCTAGTCGATATAAGGTTAAATTACTCGGACTAGCCCCAATAAGATGCGTGACCGATTTCTTTAAGAATTTCTCTCGCTCGTCTAGTCGAATCGGATCTAACCAGTTTAGGAGAGATTTTACGGCCATATTTTTTTCTTAGATTTTTCTGAAAATAACGGTTGCATTGTGACCACCGAAACCAAATCCGTTGCTCAATGCGACGTCAATTTTACGTGCCTTACCCACATTCTCCGTTAAGTCGATACGTTGATCGATTTCTGGATCGCGGTTAAATACGTTGATCGTAGGAGGTACGAATTGGTGTTGAATCGCTAATACTGACGCTACCGCCTCTACCGCTCCTGCACCGCCTAATAAGTGACCTGTCATCGACTTCGTCGAAGAGATCGCTAATTTATAGGCGTGCTCACCAAAACAATCCACTATCGCTTTAATCTCTTGAGGATCACCGATGGGTGTCGAAGTACCGTGTGTATTCACGTAATCTACTTCTTCTGGCTTGATGTTTGCATCTTCTAATGCATCAATCATCGATAATAAAGCACCATAACCCTCTGGGTGTGGAGCTGTAATGTGGTGTGCATCAGAAGAGAAACCTCCACCGATTAATTCTGCATATATTTTCGCGCCGCGTGCTTTTGCGTGCTCATATTCTTCTAAAATCAAGGCACCTGCACCTTCACCTACCACGAAACCATCGCGATCCACATCGTATGGACGTGAAGCCGTAGCTGGATCATCGTTTCTAGTAGACATCGCGTGCATCGCTGTAAAACCACCTACTGAGGCGATCGTCACTGGCGCTTCAGATCCACCCGTTACACACACGTTAATACGTCCGGTACGAATGTAGTTGAAGGCATCAATAATAGCGTTGTTTGCGGATGAACAGGCCGAAACCGTTACGTAATTAGGGCCACGGAAGCCATTACGGATGGAGATTTGGCCTGATGATGAATCTGCGATCATCTTAGGGATAAAGAAAGGATTGATTTTCGGTGTTCCGTCTCCTTGTCCGAAATAAATCATTTCGTCCTCAAAAGTTTTCAAACCACCGATACCTGATCCCCAGATAACGCCTACTTTGTTTTTATTTAAAGTTTCCATGTCAAAATTCGCGTCAGCAATCGCTTCATCAGCAGCTACGACAGCGTATTGTGTAAATGGATCCATCTTACGAGCTTCTTTGGCATTAATAAAATCTTCTACCTTGAAGTTCTTTAATTCGCAAGCAAAACGAGTTCTGAATTTTTCCGCATCGAATTTAGTGATAGGACCACAACCGCTCACGCCGTTCTTTAATCCATCCCAATATTCACTAACGGTATTCCCGATGGGGGTTAGGGCGCCTAAGCCCGTGACAACTACTCGTTTTAACTCCATATTCGTATTTTTTATGAATCTACTTTAAATAAAAAATGTCAATCAGTCCGAGAAATCCCATGGAAAAATCCACCTGATTACTGTTAACTAATTGACATAATTTTTATGGTTGCTTCGATTACTTTGCGTTCTCTTCCAAATAAGTAATAGCTTGGCCTACTGTTTGGATATTCTCCGCTTGATCATCTGGGATAGAAACAGAGAATTCTTTTTCGAATTCCATGATTAACTCAACCGTATCTAGAGAGTCAGCTCCCAAATCATTTGTGAAAGATGCCTCAGGAGTAACTTCTGATGCTTCAACACCTAATTTTTCAACGATGATGCTTTTTACTTTTTCTGCAATATCTGACATTTTAATATTATTTTGGGGTTCAAAAACGATGCAAAGATTAGAATTAAAGTTGAATTTATCAAACAAATTCAATTCTAATTGGTTTGTTCTGGGTTGTTTATCCTAAAAACACAGCGATGCTGCCCCTAAAAGCCCCGCATCGTTGCCTAATAAGGCTTTTTTAATGGTTAATTTTTCTAAATAAGCCGGTGTTAACCAGTAATTTAATTGCTTCTCCATGCTGGGTAAAATAAAATCGTAAGAGGCTGATAATCCGCCACCTATGAAGATATTCTTGATATCTAGGATACGAATAAGCGAAACTAACATATCGCCTAACATCGTACCTACTTCGTTCCAAATCGCCAGCGCTAACTCATCACCTTCCTCTGCACCTACCACTAAAGCGGTAGTAGAAATAGTGCCATCAGCTGGAAGAGAGGTTTTACCCGTATAGGCTGCACGCATAGCTGTTGCCATGTGCAATAACTCTTTTTTACCCACGTTACGCTCTAAAACTTTTCCGTCGCGTGATGGGACGTGACCTGGTTCCATCGCGTTACCATCGCCACCTAAGAAGATTTTACGATCGATCACCGCCGCTCCACCTACACCTGTTCCCAAGGTAATGAAAACAAAGTCTTCTGGCATAGTTGCCTTCTCCGGAGAGAAGTAGAATTCGCCTAATGCAGCTGCGTTGGCATCATTTTCCATGAAAAATGCGTGCTCAGGGAAACGCTTTTCAAGCATCTCAATCATAGGAGCACCATCAATTTCAGGGATAGCCGTGATCTCAATCAAGGTACGGCGGTCTTTTGTTAAGATGCCTGGAAGACCAATACCAATTTTCTTTACATTCTTGTGTTGGTACAATTGCAAGGCAATCGCATCTGCAAGACGCTCCAAAAAGTGGTGGGATTCTCTCCAAGTAGCAGTGTCATAACTTTGAAAATTGTTGATTTGACCGGTGTCTGCATGGACAATGCCCATTTTTACACCTGTTCCACCTACATCGATTCCTAAGTATTCTGCTGCTGCCATATTCTTGATTTATTGAATTACGAAATTGTCGATTTTTGCCGTGAATTTCAAATCAAAACGGAGTCAATTATAAATTTGCTCGATTTTTTCCAGGATTTGCGTGACTGCAGGGCAGATGACCGCATTTTTTGAGGTTAAACCTAAAATTCCCATGATGTTTTTGCGATCGGTGTGTGGGTATTCGCGGCAAGCTTTGGGGCGGTGGTCATAAATGCCACACTTGTTATCATGTAGGTCTAAGAAAGGGCACGGGGCTTTTGGGTAAACCCAGTCTCCATCGGAATCTTGGACTAAATATTCGTCTAAGAAAGCAGATGTTTTCATTCTAAACAGATGAGAAACCCGCTGAATATCGGTGTCATTCCACATCGGACTCGTAGTACGGCAACAATTCCCACAGGTTAAGCAATCGGTCTTTTTAAATACCTCCTCATGCGCCTGCAAAAATTGCTGGTCTAGATTCTTCGGTTTGCGAGCAACCAGTTTCTGAATTAATTTCCGGAAGGATGGATCTTTAGTTTTCGCCATGGAAGCAGGAACGGCATCTAGCCTCGTAGGATTCTGTTTCGCCTAATAAGACGGTTTGTTGTTGTTCGACCTTGCGATATGAATAATGTGCAGCGGCTCCACAGTTCACACAAACGGCGTGTACTTTAGTGACGAATTCAGCGATGGCCATTAAACGCGGCATAGGCCCAAAAGGATTTCCCTTAAAATCCATATCCAATCCCGCCACGATGATTCGCTTGCCTTGATTCGCTAAGGCATCGCATACCTCTACGATATTTTCATCAAAGAATTGCACCTCATCTAAACCGATGACATCGCAATCCCCAGCCAATAACAGAATTTCACCTGAATTATGGACAGGAGTGGAGCGGATGGAGTTTTGGTTGTGCGAAACAATATCTTCGTCGTGGTAGCGCGTGTCCGCCACGGGTTTGAAGATTTCGACACGCATTTGCGCGATTTTGGCACGCTTGAGACGGCGAATTAGTTCCTCTGTCTTACCAGAGAACATGGATCCGCACACGACTTCAATCCAGCCAGCTGGAGCCTTGCGTTCGGTGGATTTAAAAAGATTGGGTTCTAAAAACAAGGGCGTAAAAAGCCCCTGAATTTGCACTCAGGGGCCATTAATTGAAAATTATTTAGACGAGAATGTCGCCGAGAAATATTCGCGGTTCATGCGAGCGATGTTCTCAATGGAGATACCTTTAGGGCATTCAGCTTCGCAAGCACCGGTGTTAGAGCATGCTCCAAAACCTTCTTCATCCATCTGAGCCACCATTGCTTGTGCACGAGTAGCTGCTTCCACTTGACCTTGAGGTAATAAAGCTAACTGAGATACTTTTGCAGATGTAAACAACATCGCTGAAGCATTCTTGCAAGCTGCTACGCAAGCTCCACAACCGATACAAGCCGCTGCTGCAAAAGCCTCATCTGCATTGTCTTTCGGGATAGGAAGTGAATTTGCATCTTGCGCGTTACCTGTATTCACAGAAACGAATCCGCCCGCTGCAATAATACGGTCAAAAGCAGAACGATTCACCACTAAGTCTTTGATTACTGGGAATGCACTTGCTCTCCAAGGCTCCACCGTAATCGTTTCGCCATCTTGGAATGAACGCATGTGCAATTGACAAGTCGTCACGCCGCGGTTAGGACCGTGTGGGCGACCATTAATATACATCGAGCACATACCGCAAATTCCTTCACGGCAATCATGGTCAAATGCTACTGGATCATCTCCTTCTTCGATCAAACGGTTGTTTAACACGTCAATCATTTCCAAAAATGACATATCTGTGGAGATGCCGCTTACTTGGTAGGTTTCAAACTTACCAGCTACGCTTGCATTTTTTTGTCTCCAAATTTTGAGTGTCAGATTTAAATGTCCTTCCATTGTATCGAATTATTTATAAGATCTTTGAGCAATTTTGATGTTTTCGTATTTCAATTCTTCTTTGTGAAGTTTGAAAGTCGATTGTTTTTCGTACTCCCAAGCAGCTACGTAAGCGTAGTTCTCGTCATCACGAAGGGCTTCCCCGTCTTCAGTTTGGTATTCCGTACGGAAGTGACCACCACAACTTTCGTTGCGATCTAAGGCATCAATACACATTAACTCGCCTAATTCTAAGAAGTCAGCCACACGGCCCGCTTTTTCTAATTCAGGGTTTAGGTTATCGATTTCACCTGGAATCTTCACATCCGACCAGAACTCTTTCTGCAATGCTTGAATTTCCTTGATAGAAGCTTTCAAACCTTCTGCGCTACGAGCCATACCACACTCATCCCACATGATTTTACCTAAACGCTTGTGGAAATAATCAACTGGCTTCGAACCTTTGATGTTCATTAAAGTCTCTAGACGATCACGAACAGCTTTTTCTGCAGCTACGAAATCTTCTGAATCCGTCGACATCGCTGGAGTGCGAATTTCTGATGCTAAGTAAGCACCGATCGTGTAAGGAATCACAAAATAACCATCTGCTAAACCTTGCATTAAGGCAGATGCTCCTAAACGGTTCGCGCCGTGATCAGAGAAGTTTGCCTCTCCTAAAGCGTATAAACCAGGAACCGTAGTCATCAAGTTATAATCAACCCAAAGTCCACCCATGGTGTAGTGAACCGCAGGATAAATA
This sequence comes from Cytophagaceae bacterium, assembly GCA_027491195.1. GTDB lineage: Bacteria > Bacteroidota > Bacteroidia > Cytophagales > Spirosomataceae > Aquirufa > Aquirufa novilacunae. Next base: position 162,473 of record JAIXWQ010000013.1, read on the forward strand.
CGCATAGGTACTTCGTAAGGATCTTCACCCGTAATTTGCTTGTACATATCAAACAAGTTACCGTATTTCTCTTTTACGACTGCCTTACCCATCGCTTGAATCTCTTCATCTGATGGATTGTGCATATTGTTTTTATTCGCTTCACCTTTACCGTAACGAACAATCGCCGCTGCGTAATCTAGGTAAACCGCCATTTTAGAAGCACCTACGCCATAACCTGCATCACAACGTTCTTTAGCCGCACGAGACGCGATGTCACGTGGTACTAAGTTACCGAACGCAGGGTAGCGACGCTCTAAGTAGTAATCTCTTTCGTCTTCTGGGATCTCGTTCGCTTTGCGGTTATCGTTTTGTTTCTTTGGTACCCAAATACGACCATCATTACGTAAAGACTCAGACATCAACGTCAATTTCGACTGGTGATCGCCTGATACCGGGATACACGTTGGGTGAATCTGTGTGTAACAAGGGTTAGCGAAGAAAGCTCCTTTTTTGTGCGCTTTCCAAGCTGCTGTTACGTTCGATCCCATCGCGTTCGTAGATAGATAGAATACGTTTCCGTACCCACCTGTACAAAGCAATACGGCGTGTCCGAAGTGACGCTCTAAAGCACCTGTAACAGAATCACGAGCGATAATACCACGTGCTTTGCCGTCGATCGTAACGACATCCAGCATTTCGTGACGTGTGTACATTTTTACGTTACCCATTCCCACTTGGCGTTGCAAAGAAGAATAAGCACCTAATAACAACTGCTGACCTGTTTGACCCGCTGCGTAGAACGTACGTTGTACTTGTGTACCACCGAATGAACGGTTAGAAAGCAATCCGCCATATTCACGTGCAAAAGGAACCCCTTGCGCCACGCATTGGTCAATAATGCTTCCAGATACTTCTGCAAGACGGTGAACGTTTGCTTCACGCGCACGGTAGTCACCCCCTTTAATCGTATCGTAGAATAAACGGTAAACTGAGTCACCATCGTTTTGGTAGTTCTTGGCTGCGTTGATACCCCCTTGTGCGGCGATAGAGTGCGCACGACGAGGAGAATCTTGGAAACAGAATACTTTTACTTTATATCCTAATTCAGCTAACGATGCAGCGGCAGAAGCTCCTGCTAGGCCTGAACCTACCACGATGATTTCTAAGCTACGTTTGTTCGCAGGGTTTACTAGAGAAACGCTGGAACGAAATTTTGTCCATTTGTCGGCTAACGCGCCTTCTGGAATTTTGGCATCTAATTTTGTCATATCAATCGAATCGCTGAACTGTTATTGAATTAAATGGAAATAAAATGCTACTGGCATCGCAGCAAAAACCGCAGGAATCACGATAGAGAAGATAGCTCCGATCGTTTTAATCGTGGGTGTATATTTTGGGTGATTCCAACCGATCGATTGGAAAGCACTTTGGAAACCGTGTAATAAGTGATATCCTAAAGAAATACATCCAAATACATACACAATCACAACTACTGGGTTAGTGAAAACCGATTGCATCTCCGCATATAAGGTATGGTCTTCTAAACCTTCTGTTAAGCGAGAGAAGTACCAGAAATGCTTCAAGTGAAGAATTAAGAACAATAATAATAAAGTTCCTAAAAGGCCCATCGAGCGAGAGTACCACTTACTGTTTGCGGCACCATCTACTTTAGCGTAGGCCACAGGACGCTTTGATTTATTTTCAAACCAAAGACGCAAGCCATCAAAAATGTGTAATAATAAACCGGCGAACAAGACAATCTCCATCGTGCGGATAACTGGGTTCTTTCCCATGAACTCTGCACCTTCGTTAAAAGCCGCTCCACCATCATTTAAGAAGATTAAAGCGTTCAAACTGCAGTGAACTAACAGGAAGCTAATTAAAAACAGGCCCGTAATGGCCATCAGGAGCTTTTTCCCGAGAGATGAATTAAGTGATTTTGCTAACCAAGCCATAAATAAATGTATTTGTTAAGAGGAAATAAAAATAAACGAACAGGTTCGAATTTTTTAAGCATTCAAAACTACAATCGAAACGCCGCTCTATCAAATTTAAAACGTAAAAAATCCATTTTTTTTGAAAAAAACGAATTGCCTTCTTAACTTACAGCTAATCAAAAATGTTTTATGTTTTACAAAAGAATAAGCCTCTATTTCCTGTTTCTGTGCGGTTTTAGTTTCGTGGCGCAGGCAACCCATTTAAAGGGCGGCGAGATCACGGTAAAACGGGTTTCGGATAAAACATTAACCTTCGAGTTTACGCTCACCACCTATACGGAAAACAACCGAGCGAATGTGGAGCAAAATGCGGTCAACTTCTGTTTTGGCGATGGATCTACTATTTTGTCAGCTAAGCGTTCTGCGGGTTATCCCATTAACTTAGGGAACGGGACCATGAAAAACGTCTACAAGATTCAATATACCTATCCTGCCGCTTCGCTTTTTTATAAGGTCTCTGTCGCTGTTCCAAATCGAAATGATGGCGTTTTAAATATCACCCGATCTGTCGATGTGCCTTTTTATGTGGAAACCATCTTTTCTATTAATGCGGGTCTGGGTCTAAATTCAACACCAGTTTTGTTAAATCCCGCAGTTGATTTAACAGCCGTGGTAGGACAACCATTCATTCACAATTCGAACGCAGTAGATGCGGAAGGGGATTCTCTAGCCTACCGCTTATCCGTATCTAGAACGGGTGCTGAGCTCACCTGTGATCCGGCCGGAAGAGGTTTAATTGCTCCTAATTTCAAGCAACCGAATGAAGTGTCAGCTACGCCGTCTTCTTTCACTATTAATGCGAAAACGGGAGATTTAGTCTGGAGATCTCCACAAGAAGTAGGGATGTATAATTGCGCCTTCATCGTGGAAGAGTGGCGAAATGGCGTGAAGATATCGGAAACTGTCAGAGATATGCAGATCGAGGTGAAGGACTTAGATAACCGAGGACCTATTTTAACGGTGCCTGCGGATGTCTGTGTTCAGGCGGGAACTCGTATCAATCAGCTCATTACGGCTATTGATCAAGTGTCAAAAACGGGTCGTGTAGATCCAATTACAATTACGAGTACAGGAAACGTATATGCCATCGATACTACTTATGCGGTTAAACCACCGAATGCCACATTTACGTCAGCCCCTCGCCAAACCAGTTTGAATGCCGTAGGTACTTTTAACTGGCAAACGGATTGTGTGCACATTCGGAAGGAAGACTATGATGTGTTCTTCAAGGCAGAGGATTTTCCTCCCGTGACGAATTCAGGGGTGAGTAATCTGGTGGACAGTAAGATTTGGAAGATTCGGGTGCTGGCTCCAGCAGTGAAGAACGTGACGGCTACTGCCGGGATAGGAACTCAGATAGTTTTAAGGTGGACTTCCTATGCTTGTTCACTTCCTAATGCTAGCTTGATTCTTTATAGAAAGCAAGGTGCTTGTGATGCGGTAACGAATGCATCTTGTACCACGGGTATGACGCAAACAGGTTATACAGAATTAGCTAGATTGCCTATTACGGCGACTACGTATACCGATAATGCCATCGTAAAAAATACCAATTACTCGTATGTATTGGTGGTGGCTTTCACGAATTCGAAAGGGGTGGATGATTTTAGCCCGATGTCGAATGCGGCTTGTTATTTAATCGCAAGTGCATCGCCTATTATGACGAATGTTTCTGTTCTGAAGACGAGTACGACGGCAGGGGAGAACTTCGTGCGTTGGACCCGTCCGGTGAAATTAGATACCTTACAATATCCAGGTCCGTATAGCTATCAGTTAATGCGGGCTGTGGGAACGGGGGCTTTTGGTGCCATCGGTTCGCCTATTAATGCATCGATTCGCACCGCTGTGAATGATACGTCTTATACGGATACCGGTTTGAATACGACGGCTTTGACTTACCGTTACCGGACCGATTTTTATTATACATTAAATGGGGTTCGAACCTTATTAGAGGCACCTACTCCGGCATCAAATGTGCGTTTGAGCTCCCAAGTGGCGATTGCTTCAGTTAAATTAGCTTGGTCAGCCACTGTGCCCTGGACAAATGAGTTCAGAACGCACCGGGTGTACCGAGAGACGCCACGTGGTTCGGGTAATTTTAACCGCATCGCCGATGTTCCGGTGACGACGGCTGCTACGTTTAAATATATCGACACCGGAGTCGATAGTTACGGGGCGGATGGGACGTTCACGATTTCGATGAAGACTGATTCCTCGTATTGTTATTATGTAGAAACTTTGGGCTCTTATGGGGCTGGTTTGCCGGCCATGGAGTTGATTAATAAGTCTCAAATCATTTGTGGCATTCCGCAGTCTGACTTATTCCCATGCCCTCCCTCGCTTCAAGTATATACGGTAGATTGTGCCTCCTTAGATACGAAGGCTGATTGTTCGTTTTCGAGTTTCACGAATCAGTTGAATTGGACGCCTACGGTATCAGGTGTATGCGATCCGGACATTGTGTCATATAAGATTTATTATGCCAAAGACTCCTCGTCTCCCTATACCTTATTAGCCACCACGTCTTCCTTGACTTTCTCACACATCTTGCAGAATTCGTATCGCGGATGTTATTACGTAACGGCTGTCAGTGCATTAGGCAAGGAGAGTGCGCCTAGTACGAAGATTTGTGTAGAGAACTGTGCTTCTTTTGATTTGCCTAATTTATTTAGTCCAAACGGTGACGGCCTGAATGATACTTTCAAACCAATGCGCTGCCCTCGCTTCGTAACAAATGTGAATGCGAAGATCGTAGACCGCAACGGTCAATTGGTTTACCAATACTCAGGACCTTTAGCTGGTTTTGGATGGAATGGAACGAATACGAATGGCGTTCAGATGGCAGCATCGTCCTACTTCTATACGTGTGATGTAGTTTTCGATTTATTTGATAAATCGGCTCAAACGAAAAGTTTAAAAGGCTGGATAGAACTAGTTCGCTAAGATGGACGGAATCGTTTTGATCGATGGGGGATGTCGTTTTTGTCGCTTTGCCTCGAAGGTTTTAAAGCGTATGGTTTCGGGGGATCTGCAGATTATTCCAGAAACGTCCTTTACTCAATTTCCGCTGCCGGATATCGATAGTATCAAATGGGTGGTCGGTTCTGAGGTTTATGTGAAGTCAGATGCCTTGTCACGTATTTTAGCTTTTTCCCATTGGTATTTTCAGCCCCTGCGTTTAGTGTTTATTTTGCCTGCTAGTCTCTTGGATAAAGGCTATGATTGGGTGGCGAAGAATCGATTATTTTGGGGTAAATCGGTGGACGATTGTGCCATTTAGGGCTTTTGGCCTATCTTTGTAAAAAATTAATCACAAAATTATTTATATGAAAGCATATATTTTCCCAGGTCAAGGTTCGCAGTTTCCGGGTATGGCGAAGGATTTATACACGAATTTTCTAATCGCTAAGCAAATCATCGATGAGGCAGATGCCATCCTAGGTTTCTCGTTGTCCTCTGTGATGTTCGAGGGAACGGACGAAGAATTAAAGCAAACGAAAGTGACGCAGCCTGCGATTTATTTGCATTCTATTTTGATTGCCAAATTAGGAAAAGACTTCGCTCCCTCCATGGTAGCTGGTCACTCCTTAGGCGAATTTTCTGCCCTAGTAGCTGCAGGAGGTTTAAGCTGGCAAGATGGATTACGTTTAGTGTATAAGCGTGCCTTGGCTATGCAAGAAGCTTGCGAGATCGAGCCAAGCACGATGGCAGCCGTTTTAGGTTTGCCAGATGCAACGATCGAGGATATTTGCAAGGCTTACGGTCCATCAGTCGTAGCAGCGAACTTTAACTGCCCAGGTCAAGTGGTGATTTCTGGTTCTGTTGAAGGAATAGAAGCCGTAGGTGCTCAATTAAAAGAAGCTGGAGCGAAGCGTGTTTTGCCACTTCCAGTAGGCGGTGCTTTCCACTCACCGTTTATGGAGCCAGCTCGCGTAGAATTAGCAGCGGCCATCGAGGCAACCGAAATCGTTCGTCCTATTTGTCCGATCTTCCAAAACGTGAACGCAAAGCCTTCACAAGATCCAGCCGAAATCAAAGCCAACTTGATCTCTCAATTAACGGGTGCCGTTCGTTGGACACAGTCGGTGGAGGCGATGGTAGCAGCTGGAGCAACTGAATTTATCGAGTGTGGACCAGGTAAAGTATTACAAGGTCTTGTTCGTAAGATTCACGCGGAGGCGGTTGTCTCTTCAATTGAAATGGAATAATCGAATTTGAAGCGCTGATTTTGAGCGCTTAAGCAAAAAACGGGGGAAATAATTCAATTATTTTTCTGGGAACGTTTGATAATTTGGGCCTAAGCCCTTACTTTTGCATCAGATTTTGGAATTGACCTATGGTGTAATGGTAACACACCAGTTTTTGGTTCTGGTTTTCTAGGTTCGAGTCCTGGTAGGTCAACAGAATTTTAAAAGAGCTCATCGCAAGATGAGCTCTTTTTGTTTTATGGCTAAATCAAGCTCTTCATCTTCTCTAGCCCGGTCTTCGCCACCTTCAGCGGATCCTGTGCCCAAAGCTCTTTATTAAATAGTTCCAGCGATAAAATAACCGGTTTTTCAGATGGCTTTAAGCGTTTGATGATCTCCTTGATAGGTGCTTCGCCGTCGCCTGCGTAGATGCGGTCGCCATCCGTGATGGAGGTCGGTTTAATCGTAGTCACGTAATCATTCACATGGAAGACGTCGATCGAGTTTTCGCCCACAAGGTGAAGGCAGTCGATAGAGGATTCGCCTTTGTAGATGTGGAATACGTCTAATAGAAGTTTTGCATTCGCTTGGCCGGCTTCAGCTGCCACGAATAGGACGTCAGCCACGCGGTTGAGGTTTTTCGAATGTCCCCACATCTCGAGTTGCGGAGTTACGCCGGCGCTTGTTCCTACATCCAGGATGGTTCGGTAGCGTTCAGCGGCACGGCGAAGATCAAGTCCTGCCTCTTTTGTGGCGCCCATGGGAGGAGCGGCGGTGCGGAAGCAGCCTAATTCGGCTAACATGCCCATTTCGCGTTTCATTTGTTCCACGCCTTGCTTGCGAGTCGCCTCATCATCCACAATCCATTGGGCGAAACCGATGGCGTTTTGAATGTTTATTCCCAGGTCATTGATGCGTTTTTTTGCCTCCAAAAGCGAACCGCCTGATTTTAGGTAGGCCTCTAAAGTAGGTACCCAAATTTCACAATGTTTATAACCAGCTGCGGAGGCAATTTCGAGTTCTTTGATGAAGCCAAGTTTTTGGCCCATAATCGTACTCATATTCAGAGAGAACTCGAATTTAGTAGACTTAGGGGCTGCTGATGCTGTTGAAGGCAATAAAGCGGCTCCTGCTGCGGTACCCGTAGCGAACAACAGTTCGCGGCGACTCATTTTTGTCATTTTAATAGGTTTATTTCGCCTAACTTCTCATAGGAGAGAATCATTGAACGAACGTTATGGTAATTAATTTTCCAGTTATGAGCCATGTGACGCCAGATAGGTTCCCCTTCGCGGGTCATCAATGGCCACCATTCTCCCGTATTGTGGTTAATCATCTTGTCGAATACGAAGAGATGCACCTGTTCATAAGCCTTTAAGAATTTCTCATCTTTAGTCAAAAGATATGCATCTAACATGCCGATAAGCATTTCAGCTTGTTGCCAAAACTCCTTCTCCAGATCCGTGGGTCCACCGCTATGCGATCCTTCTACATACACTCCGCCATGCTCCCAGTCGATGCCATTCTCCATAGAATGGTAGAAGGCTTTTTTGATATTGGCTAAATAGGGCGTAGCATCAATCTTGCCTACTTTCAAGGCGTGCATCAATAACCAGCCAAATTCCGAGTTATGACCGTAAGAAGTATTATCGACGGCGGAGGCTTTTTGGCCTCCATCCTGAAAACGATCCCAGCCCCACACAATATCAAATTTAATCTGTGGCGCCACGCTCCAGTCCGCCCAGAACTGCGGAATACCAGTCCCCGTCGCCGGATCCATGATTTTTTGTATCAAAATATCGATTGACTCCTTTAATTTTCTTCGGTGAATATCCTTGCCGCTCGCTTCATATAAAGTCGTAAACGCCTCCATTAGGTGCATGTGCACATCCAAGGTCTTTCTATCCCCACCCGGAGCACCAGGTCCCATGAGCGACCAATCTTCAGAGAAGAACTCCCAATAACCGCCATAATTCGTGTCCACGGCATATTTTTGGAGTAAATCAAAAACCTTCTCCGCATATTCTAAACCCACCGGATCCCCAGTAGCTAAGGTATATTCACTCAACGAATAAATGGCGAAACTGTGCCCATAACCAATCTTCTGCTTATTTGTCGCCTGACCGGCCCGGTTTACCATCCAATAGAATCCACCGTGTTTCTCATCCCACATCTTATCGAGTAAAAACCGAACTCCGTGGGTCGCCATCTCCTTCATTACTTCTCCGCCAAAACCATGGCGATAGGCCTGCGCATAGGTAAACACAGATCGAGTCATCGCGATCAATGATTTCTCATCATCCCCCGCATCTTCTCCAAACTCATTAAAATGGGTAATAAACCCGCCCTGCTTTTTGTCCACAGTTCGCTGGATCCAGAAGGGTAACAAAGCGCCCTCCGTGTATTCCTTGATTTCCGATCTAAGCGATTGAATATTCATAATGCTTTTGTCTAATGGCTTCCGGGCTCGCAGACCCAGTTTCGCCTACTTGATGAATACTGATATGTACGGCTAAAGAAGCAAATTCACATGCTTCTTGAATGCTAGCCCCCGCCGCTCTCGCCGCAGAAAATCCAGCTACTACCATATCTCCGGCCCCCACGGTATCGATAGGTCGATTAACAGGAAAAGCAGGCTGATGATGTAACTCCTCTTCACTCGCATAAACCATCCCCTTTTCCCCCAAGGTCACCAGCACCGGTTTTTTTCGGGAGATGGCCCAGTTTTGTATATTTTCGTCTGTTGCAGGCTTCTGATGAATTTTGATAAACTCCGCCTCATTCACCTTCAGGGGTAGGTGTTTCGCATGGCTACCTAATGAACGCAGATCAGCTAATGCGTGCTGATAGCCTAATGATTCAATATGAGTTGCCTGCAAAAGCGGCTTGCCGAATTGTTCGTTTACAATAATCCAGTCGAATGAATCTGATTGTAACTTCGCTAGTAAATCCCCAGTTAGATTCTGAAAGTTCGCAGAAAGAGTCCCAAAATCAATTCGATTCAGTTCATCATCCTCGGTCATTGGTTTAGAATAGGTGGGCGTATCGATTTCCGATTCGAGCATATTCTTATCATCGATGCCTAGTAAAGACATCTGATGTGCCATCTCTCTGCCGAATAGATCGTTCCCTCGAACCCCAAAGGCCGAGACTTGTACTCCTAAAATAGCTAGATTTTTTGCCACATTTCCCGCGCCGCCCAAGTAGGCACGCGGTTGAGATGCTAGATGCACTTCTTTTGCGGTTTCGATGGAAAATTCCCCCGTGGAGGTTTGAATGTCGAAATAGAAGTCTACCGCAAAATCACCCAACACAGCAATGCGCAAGGCAGGGATTCGAGCCAATAGAGTCTCCAATCTTTCTGAGGTCATTTCAAATAGGTTTAGCTAAATTTTCATCGAAAAATAGGGATATTTTCTTTAATTTTGATCATCTATTCATTCTAATTCTTATTTGCTTTGGCACTAATAAAATCAATCTCTGGCATACGTGGTACGATCGGTGGAAAACCCGGTGAAGGTCTAAGTCCTATCGATGTAGTAACTTTCGCAGCGGCTTATGGCACCTGGTTAAAGAAAAAGGGACATCCGTCGAATTCGATCGTGTTAGGTCGCGATGCGCGTATCTCTGGTGAGATGGTTAGTTCCTTAGTGGCAAATACCTTGATCGGTTTAGGTTGGAATGTCTTAGATATCGGTCTTTCTACGACCCCCACAGTTGAATTAGCGGTGCCCTGGACGAAAGCGGCAGGTGGTATCATCATCACCGCGAGCCACAATCCGGCACAATGGAATGCGTTGAAATTATTGAATGATCGTGGAGAATTTATTTCGGATCAGGATGGCAAAGACTTATTGACGATCGCCGAAAATCAAGACTTTGATTTCGCGGATGTGATGAAATTAGGTAAGCTAACGCAAGACGCTAGTTTCCTACAACAGCACGTGGATCACGTGTTAGGTTTAAGTTGGGTGAATCAGCCGGTGATTGCGAAGGCGAACTTCCGTGTCCTAGTAGATGCAGTGAATTCGACGGGAGGAATCGTGGTGCCTATGTTGTTGAAGGCTTTGGGCGTTCAGCACGTGGACGTGATTTTTGGGGAGGCGACAGGTCATTTTGGCCATAATCCAGAACCACTTCCGGAGAACTTGACAGAGATGATTTCCAAAATGAAGGGTGGCAACTACGATTTAGGTATCGTAGTGGATCCAGATGTGGATCGCCTTTGCTTTATTTCGGAAGATGGAACACCTTTTGGCGAGGAATATACACTAGTAGCGGTAGCGGATTACGTGCTATCCGTGAAGCCAGGAAATACAGTTTCCAATCTTTCTTCTACCCGTGCTTTAGCGGATGTGACGCGCAAAGCTGGCGGCGAATACTTCGCGGCGGCGGTAGGAGAGGTGAACGTGGTGACGCAGATGAAAGCAGTGAATGCGATCATCGGTGGCGAAGGAAACGGAGGCGTGATCTTCCCAGAGTCGCATTACGGACGTGATTCTCTAGTGGGAATCGGATTGTTCTTGACGCATTTGGCGAACAAATGCATCAAAGCCTCTGAATTGCGTGCCAGCTATCCGGCGTATGTGATTTCCAAAAACAAAATTGAATTATCTGCCGACCTAAACGTTGATTTAATTCTTGCGACGGTCGCTGAAAAATACAAGAATGAGCAGGTTAACACGATTGATGGCGTGAAAATTGATTTCCCAGATCGCTGGGTTCATCTACGCAAATCGAATACGGAACCGATCATTCGAATTTACGCGGAGGCATCTTCGGAGGCGGAAGCAGATACACTTGCACAACAAATTATAGACGTGATCAAAGAGATTGCGAAAGCGTAGATGTCAGAAAAAACACCAATTTACTTAGATAATGCGGCGACCACTCCGGTGGATCCAGCAGTTTGGGCGGAGATGCAGCCCTATTTTGAGCATTTTACGGCGAATCCCTCGTCGATTCACTCCCATGGTCGCCAAGCGAAAGTGGCAGTCGAAAAGGCGCGCAAAACGATCGCAACCTTATTAGGTGCTTCCCCTTCGGAGATTTTCTTCACTTCTGGTGGAACGGAAGCTGATAACACGGTTTTGCAATCGGCTGTTTTGCACGGCGGATGCAAAGTGATTATCACCTCGCCATTAGAACACCATGCGGTATTGCATACGGCGGAGGCTTGGGCTAAGCTAGGTTTAGTGGAATTGAAATTAGTCCGCGTGAATCCAGATGGTGCGATTGATTTAGCGCATTTAGAAGAATTATTGTCTAGCTCTGAGCAGGCGATCGTGAGTTTAATGCACGGCAATAATGAAATCGGGAATTTGCTTGATTTGAACGCGGTGGGTGACCTTTGCGAGCAATATGGTGCCTTATTTCATTCAGATACGGTCCAAACCATGGGTCACTACAAACACGACGCCTCAGCCTTGAAAGTACATTTCATGGTTGGTGCTGCACACAAGTTCCACGGTCCTAAAGGTATCGGATTCTTGTACGCAAAAGCAGGAACTAAGTTCCATCCATTAATGCACGGTGGTGCACAAGAGCGTAACCAGCGCGGAGGCACGGAGAATGTCTACGGAATGATCGGTGTCGCCAAAGCCCTAGAAATGGCTTATGCTTCCATGGAAGAACACGCGTCTTATATCAAAGGTTTAAAAGCCTATTTCATCGAAGGATTACAAAAACAGTTCCCAGGTATCTCATTTAACGGAGCTTCTGGCGATGTAGAAAATAGCCTTTACACGGTTTTAAATGTACGTTTCCCGTCCGTAGCTGATGGCGACATGCTTTTATTCCAATTAGATATCGAGAAGATTTCCGCTTCAGGTGGTAGCGCTTGTTCGAGCGGTACTTCCGTAGGCTCACACGTGTTATCGGCCTTGAATCCGACAGCGACAGGTGCGGCGGTTCGTTTTTCTTTTAGCAAAAATAATACCCGAACGGAAATCGATCGGGTATTAGAAGTTTTGAAAAAAATCGTGGCTTAGTAGGCGCGAGCAAAGATTACTCGGCGGCTGGAAGGTGCTCCTGTTAGGATGCATTTTCCAGCTTCTTCTTTTACATCCAGAGGGATACAACGAATCGTCGCTTTTGTTAATTCTTTAATCTTTTCTTCTGTCTCGGACGATCCATCCCAGTGCGCAGAAAGGAATCCACCATTTTCAATTTTAGTTGTAAACTCTTCCCAGCTATTCACCTCGAAAGTATTCGCTGCTCTGAAGTCGAAGGCTTTTTGATAGATGTTCTTTTGGATATCTTCCAAAGTGTCTACGATTACGTCTTCTATTCCTTCAAATGGCATGCTCGTCTTCTCACGTGTATCGCGACGTGCTAATTCAATCGTGCCATTTTCCATATCACGGTTTCCGATCGCTAAACGAACGGGAACTCCTTTTAATTCGTATTCGGCGAATTTAAAGCCCGGACTTTGGTTCTCAGCGAAGTCAAACTTTACGGATACACCGCGCTTCTTCAAGGCCTTCACTAATGGATTAATGCGTGCTTTAATATTTTCTAATTGCTCTTCCCCTTTGTAAATCGGTACGATCACAACTTGGATAGGAGCTAATTTCGGAGGCAATACAAGACCTTGGTCATCGGAGTGGGCCATAATTAAGGCACCCATTAAACGTGTGGAAACGCCCCAAGAGGTTCCCCAAACATAGTCTAATTGATTTTCCTTGTTAACGAATTTTACGTCGAAGGCTTTGGCAAAGTTTTGGCCTAAAAAGTGAGACGTACCCGCTTGAAGCGCCTTTCCATCCTGCATCATTGCTTCGATGCAATAGGTTTCATCTGCACCCGCAAAACGCTCATTCGCTGTTTTAATCCCTTTTAATACGGGCATCGCCATGAAGTTTTCTGCAAAATCTGCGTATACTTCTAACATTTGCTCGGTCTCTTCGATTGCTTCTTGCTTTGTTGCGTGTGCCGTATGGCCTTCTTGCCACAGGAACTCGGCTGTACGCAAGAATAGACGCGTACGCATCTCCCAACGCACCACATTCGCCCATTGATTAATTAATAAAGGCAAATCACGGTAAGATTGAATCCAGTTTTTATAGGATGACCAAATCACCGTTTCTGATGTAGGTCTTACAATTAATTCTTCTTCTAATTTCGCGTCTGGATCGACGATAACCCCGCCGCCATTCGGATCATTTTTTAGGCGGTAGTGTGTTACTACTGCACATTCTTTGGCAAAGCCCTCTACGTGTGAAGCCTCTTTAGAAAGGAATGATTTAGGGATGAAAAGGGGGAAATAGGCATTCGTGTGCCCTGTTTCTTTGAACATATCATCCAATGCGCGTTGCATCTTTTCCCAAATGGAATAGCCATATGGTTTAATGATCATACAGCCTCTGACCGCGGAATTTTCCGCTAAATCTGCTCTCTTCACTAATTCGTTATACCATTCAGAATAATTGTCTGCGCGGCTTGGTAGGGATTTACTCATAAAAAATGTTAAAATCGTAATGTAGTGTTCCTTTTTTCGTTTACTTTACATTAGTAAAATGGAACGTTGCAAAGATACGTTTTGTTAGGCTTTTAATTGACATCATCCGCTAAAAACCATGAAAAATCAATCCTTTGCTTATTTATTGCTTGTAGGATTTGGAATCCTTTCCAGCTGCGTGAATGTAAATACCAGTTCTTACGCTTCAGATGATTTATATGATGAGGCGAATCGTTCTGTTCAAATAGCGAAAGTTCAGGCTGCAAAAGCCGCTAAACAAAAGAAATACCTTGATTTTCAAGATTTAGAGGAATCCGATGTGGAGGTGATTGAAGAGGAGGAGGGTTTAGCTCAAGAGTCGATAACGCGCGTAAATCCTAATTTATATCAATCGGCTTATCAGCAAGGTCTTTCAGATGGTTTATTTAATAGTCCCTATTTAGGTTACGGTTACCGATATACTCCGTTCAATTACTGGAGTCCATCTTATTCCTATTTTGTCAATCCATTTAGGCCATTCAGTATTGGAATTGGTTTAGGTTTCTCCGCCTTTAACCCTTATTCTTTTTACAGTCCGTTTAATGACCCATTCAATCCGTTTTTTGATCCGTTCTATAGTCCCTATTACAGTTCTTTCTATCGTCCATTTGGATTTAATTCCTTCTACCGGAATTACAATTACTATGGTCCAGGTGGAAATTACACGGGATATAGTGGCCAATATATGACGAATGATACACGGGAAAAGCGGAATTTTGGACCACGTGATGATCGTTCGAATAACCGAAATTCAGGTGGGAATTACACTAATTCACCTCGTGGAGGTAATAATTCCTACAATACACAAGGAAGTAACTTGCCGCGTGTGAATACGCAATCCGTTCCTTCAAATTCGGGTTCTTCTTCTCAACAGTATGTGGCCCCACGTCGTAATTCAAATTATGAATACCGGGCTGCTCCGATTGATGGAGGTGGTTCCCAGCGTAGTAATTCAACTTCAACGCCTTCTTACAGTTCTCCAAGCTCTGGTGGTTCAAGTTCTGGTGGTGGCGGAGGTGGTTCTAGTCGCGGTCCTCGTTAATTTTTGATCATGAAAAAAGCATTCATATTACTATTCAGCGTCTGCACGCTGCAGCAGGCCGTGGCTCAGATATATACCTATCCTGGCTTAGGGAAGCAATTCTCGACTTCGTACTCAACGGGTACAGCTCGTATGCAGGCATTAGGTGGCGCTTCGAGTGCATTAGGAGCTGATTTAAGTGCCTTAACCGGTAATCCAGCGGGTTTAGGATTTTACACTCGTTCTGAAGTAAATATAAGCCTAGCACACACAGGTATTCAAACTAAATCGTCTTATTTAGCTAAGACAGATGAGGCTTCTGAGAGCCAAATTCAGATGCCTACGCTGGGGATGGTGATTTCGAGTAATAATTTGGGTGGTGGAGAATGGCATGGGTCTTTTGGTTTTGGGTATTCCCGTCAAGCGATCTTTATTCAGCCGATTCAGATTTCAGGAACGAATAACCGTAGCTCCCTGTTAGATAATTTCATAGAGAAAGCGAATGACAAAGGGGCAACCGGTGCTACTTTGGATGACGAATATGACCCGTATTCAGGGACGGCTTCCTCTGCTGAAGCTTTAGCTTATCAGACTTATCTCATCAATCCAAATTCCGTTACAGGTGGTGCTCCATTTGAGCGTTTTCAGCCCTTATTGCCTACGAATCAATATGGGACGGCCTCTAATTCAGGTGCTCTAACTTCTTGGGATTTTGCCTATGGGGCGACGTATCGGGATCAATTTTACTTAGGGGCAGCGTTGCATTTTTCCAAAATCTCATCGAGTTCATCTACCACCTGGGAGGATGAATTTGTGGGGGCGAAAAATGTGGCTGGCTTTCAATACGCGGAAACGTTACTGACGAATGGTTCTGGTATCGCCCTTAGTTTAGGGGGTATTTACAAAGTGAATCCATCGCTTCGTTTGTCTCTAGCCTTCAGATCTCCGACCTATTATGATCAGATGAACGAAACCTACGATGCACGTTTATTTCCAAATGTCATCGGGATTCCAGCCATCGGCTCTACGGGCAATCCCATTACGATCACGAAGGTGAATCCGATGCGATTAACGACGAATGAGTTTACCTATCAATTTTTAAGTCCGATGAAGGTTTCAGGAGGTTTCGCCCTGTTCTTCTCTAAGAAGGGTTTCTTAACGGCAGATCTGGAGTATGTAGGTTATGGCGGAATGAAGGTCTATTCTGCTGAATTAGGTGGGGGAGCTAATCAAGCCTTTCAGACGAAATACAATGGTCAAATAGCGCGCAATTTTGAAGGTGCTTTGAATATCAAAGTGGGATCTGAGATTCGGATTTCTCCCTCTCTGAGTGTGCGATGTGGAGCCGCTCTTTTCGGAGGGGGCTATGCCGCTAGTTATGATACCATCGATCGAAATGCACTTCAATTTTCAGGAGGTATTGGCTACCGTAAATCTAATTTCTATATCGATTTAACGGCCATCCAGCGTACACAGAAAGATGCCTATACGCCGTATACGCTAAAGAACGCAGCTGACTTCAGTTCTGCCACTTTAGATATCACGACTACCCAATTTATGCTGGGAGGCGGGATTTACTTCTAAACAGGAAGGTATTGGTCTAATAGCCAAAGCAATTGGCTAACCGTAATTTCACCATCTACCTGAATGTCTGCTTTTTGGTAGAAAGGAAGGCGCTCATCGAAGGTCTTTTTGATTGTCGCGATGACTACTTCTTCGCTTTGGGACTTATCCAACAAGGGACGATTATTGCCTTGCGCTTTGTATAGACGTTTCGCCAAATCATTTACGTCCACGTTTAAGAAAATACTTACTCCATTGTCTTTAATGAAGTCCATGTTATCATTAAAACAAGGAACGCCACCGCCTGTAGCGATGACCATCGATTGATCTGGTTGAAATCCACGAAGGGTCTTTTTCTCTATTTCACGGAAATGTGCTTCGCCAAAATTGGAAAAAATCTCAGAAACCGTCTTCTGTTCACGGGTTTCAATTAATTTATCCATGTCCATAAAGGAGTATCCAATATTCTTTGCTAACTCTTTTCCCAAGGTACTTTTACCCGAGGAGGGCATTCCCACTAAATAGATATTCTTCATTCGTTTTATTCTAGGCTTTGTTGAATTTCATCCGCAGAGGGTAGGGAATAGGAAGACCATTTTCCTTTTACCGTTCCATCCTTTAAAAGCCACAAACCTGGGCTAGAGCGAACAATGGTTTTTAGTATTTTCGTATCCGCAGAAAGCGCCGGAAACGCTAACTGGTATTTATGTCGCAAGGCGTTTACTTCAGCATCCGTAGAGGCAGAAACTAGCCAAACGGTGATGTTTTTCAATCCTTTCGTTAATTTTTCAATCTCTAGTAATGCCCCCTCATTCATGTGGTGGATGTTTGGGATAATGACCATCAATTTAGCCCCTTTAAAGCTTTCCTGGGTGTAATTCGTCGTGTCGCCTTCCGCCCACAATTGATAATCCGTAATCAAAGGTCTAGCCTCTTTCTCATTCGTCGCTTTCATCGAAATGAACTGAGCCGTCGTATCCGTAGGCATCTCACTTAATTCCGTTTCGACTCCTTTGATTTTGTACACATAGGAAAATTTCAAGGGCTCCCGTTCCTTCATATTGGTCGGAATATGGTCGCCTATGGCATAGGGTAATCCATCGCTGATAGGTAAGTGGAAATAGCAAAATACACCTAGTGCCATACTAGCAATGGCTGTTGTTGCGACCCATTTGCCGGTATTCTTGTTTTCAGGTTTCTTGGAAATTAGTAAAATGCCCGTCAAAATGAGTAAGAATATATCTTTTCCAAAAGACGTCCAGGGCGTTAGTTTGATCGTTTCTCCAAAACAGCCACAATCAGTTACCTTGTTAAAATAGGCTGAATAGAAAGTGAGGAATCCGAAAAAGGCTAGGATACCTACAAAGGCATATAAAGTTTGCTTTATCCGGTAATTTAAGGCCAAAGCAACGGCTAGAACGATTTCTAAACTGCTGAGTAAAATCGATAAGATGAGTGCGTATGGAATCCAAAATTTCCAAAACCCCGCCATGAACGCAAAGTCCACAGAGAACACCTCGAAGTATTCCTCTAGCTTCAGTTGGGTTCCGATCGGGTCATTCAATTTGATGAGACCCGAGAAGATAAAAATCCCGACCAGTAAGATCTTGGCGATTTTAGACATTATTGCTGTTGTTGCTGCTGTTGCTCGCCCTTCAATGTGATTAAGCAGAATACGGCATAATTGAGCATATCTTGGTAATTCGCTTCTACACCTTCGGAAACAAGGGTTCTGCCCTCATTGTTTTCAATTTGCTTCGTGCGGAAAATCTTCATTAAGATTAAATCCGTCATGCTACTAACACGCATATCACGCCAAGCCTCTCCGTAATCGTGGTTCTTATTGCGCAATAATTCAAGCGTTATTTCTACTTGCTGATCATAAAAGCCGCTCAATTCCTCTGGGGCAAATTCCATTTGGTCTGAACCCTCTAAAGACTTTTGAATGAGTGCGATGATGCAATAATTGATGATTCCGATGAATTCTCCTTCGATGCCATCTTCGATCTTTTGAGCTCCTTTTTCTTGGATGCTGCGGATTCGTTGGGCTTTGATAAAGATTTGATCGGTTAAGCTAGAAAGTCGTAAAATTCTCCATGAAGTGCCGTAATCTTTGTTTTTTTTATCAAACAAGGCTTTGCAGTATGAAATTACTTGGCGATATTCGATTTCGGTTTGGGAAGGCGTTGAGTCCCTGTTCATAGATACAGTTTTTATACGATGCTCGCGTTTTTATAGCCTACAAAATTATTTAAATTATCCTAAAATTCACTCGATTTGGACGCTCTTTTTTCTACTAGTCAAACAATCCGCTTAAATGGGCAATTGATTGATTTTTCAGCGCCTAAAATCATGGGGATTTTAAACATCACTCCGGATTCTTTTTTCGAAGGAAGTCGTGTGTCATCGGTTGATGCAGCCTTAGAGCAAGCTTCCTCGATGATCGCAGCAGGGGCTTTGATTTTAGATATTGGTGGGCATTCTACACGACCAGGTGCGGCTCCCGTAAGTCCAGAGGAAGAAATTGCACGTGTTTGTCCGATTATTTCAGCTATTTCCGTCGCATACCCTGCCGTGATTATATCGATCGACACGTATCGCGTTGCGGTGGCTAAGGCGGCTTTAGCGGCTGGGGCACATCTATTTAATGACATCGGTGCAGGCCAAATGGATGAAGGCGTTTTCGATTACATTGTCGAAAATCAAGTTCCTTATATTCTCAGTCACAGCGTAGGTCGTTTCGAGCAAGTACATGAAGTGCCAGATTACCAGAATGTGGTAGCAGAGGTATTACATAATTTATTGCCTAAAGTCCAGGAACTGCGTTCCCGTGGATTCAAAGATTTGATTGTTGACCCTGGTTTTGGTTTCTCAAAAGCCCTAGATCATAATTACTCCTTATTAGCTCATTTACGCTCCTTTAAATTATTAGGGGCCCCCATCTTAGCTGGTCTGTCTAGAAAGACAATGATCTGGAAGGAATTAGGCATCTCAGCAGATGAGGCATTAAATGGTAGCACCGTTTTACATACGATTGCTCTCCAACAAGGCGCCTCAATTTTGCGTGTTCATGATGTAAGGGAGGCGAAAGAAACGATTCATTTAGTTCAAAAACTACAGCAAAATGGCCTATCCCATTTATTATAAAGGCGCGTGGCAAGACCCCGACAAAGTAACTGTCTCCATTAAGGATGTGGGCTTTCTTCGTGGTTTTGGTATCTTCGATTTCTTCCGCATCATGGAGGGTAATCCTATCTTTATGTCGGATCACTTGGATCGATTTTTGAGTTCAGCTGCGAAGATGGGTTTGCCTCATTCGTATACGAAAGAGCATTTGGGCGCTTTAATTCAGGAAATCGCCGCGCAATCTGTTGATCCTTGCTTAGGAGTGAAGCTCGTATTAACCGCTGGTTTTAGCCCCAATGGCTTCGATCCATCTGGCGATTCCGAATTATACATTTTCCCAGGTGTTTTCTCTTTTGCAGAGCCAACTTCTGGATTGCGATTGATTAGCCGCGAATATAAGCGAGAGATGGCAGATATTAAATCCTTGAATTATGCCTTCGCCTTGCGCGAAATGCCGGCTGTGCGAGCGGCTGGAGGAGACGATTTGATTTATCATACACCTGAATTTGGGGTATCAGAATCGTCTCGATCTAATTTGTTTTATGTCAAAGACGGTGTCATTCACACCCCTGGAGATCATATTCTAGAAGGAATTACTCGTAAAAAAGTGATTGCCCTAGCTTCGTTAGTTTACGAAGTTCGAGTGGGAGCCTGCTCGCTAGCCGATTTTATGAATGCAGATGAAGTGTTCACAACGGGTTCCACCAAACGTGTTTTACCTATTTTCTCCATCGATGGTAAGCAGATTGGAAATGGGGAAAGGGGGGAGGTGACGGAAAAGTTGTATGGGATGCTTCTTAGCTCAGAGGCTTGAGAAAGAATAAAGCATAAAGCACAAAGAATAAAGTTGGAATCCTCTTCGAGGATGAATTTGTGAAATACTCCGATGCTTTAATTTATTCTTTATTCTTTGTGCTTTGTAGAGCTTCGCTCTACTTCGGCCTAAAAGCCTTCATATTCTCCTCTCTACACACCAAGAAAGGTCCGCCGATTAAGTCGATGCAATACGGGATGGCTGGGAAAACGGCCTCAAGACATTGTCTGATGGCTTTCGGTTTTCCAGGAAGATTTAGAATTAATGTTTGATTTCGAATGCCAGCAGTTTGACGACTAAGAATGGCGGTAGGAACATATTGCAAGGAAACGGAGCGCATAAGTTCGCCGAATCCGGGCATTATTTTTTGGCAAACTGCTTCTGTTGCTTCTGGGGTTACGTCGCGTAAGGCTGGTCCAGTTCCGCCAGTAGTGACTAGTAGGCAGACTTCTTTAGACATCTCTATCATCTTCGCCTCGAGTTGAAATTGCTCGTCGGGTACGACGGCATAGACTACTTCGAATTCTGATTCCAAGTATTCATGCAATAATTCGACTACGGCTTTGCCAGGAATATCTTCGTAGATGCCCGCGCTTGCTCGGTCGGACACATTAATTACGCCTATTTTGATCATTCTTTTTGGGTAATTTAAGTTTCTTTTCCATCGGAATCGGCTCGTCTAGGAGATCGCGAATGACGATAGATGCGACTACGCCTCCGAAGGCTGCTGGTAAATAAGAGATCGTACCATAGGCGGACTTTTTGAAGTTGCTTCCGTCAGTCAGGATGAGTGATTCATCTTTGACTTTTTCCAAAGAGAAAACGGCCTTAATTCCTTTACCTACTCCCATCTTGCGAATGCGTTTACGCACTAAAGAGGCTAGATAGCATTCACGTGTGTTAAGTAGATCGGCTGTTCTGATTTGAGTAGGATCCATTTTTCCCCCTGCACCCATGGAGCTGGCGATTTTGAATCCAAGATCATAGGCTGTTTTCAATAGCGTTACTTTAGGAGTAACCGAATCGATACAGTCCATCACGTAATCGAATTGATTCGTTTCTAACAGGTTTTTCGCTTCTTCTGGGCTTAAAAAAGTTTCGATAGAGGTTAATTCCAAAGCTGGATTAATAGCTAATAATCGGTCAGCCATAATTTGAGCCTTTGAAACTCCATGGTTAGTCGCTAGAGCGGGTAATTGGCGGTTGCGATTCGTCGGATCCACTACGTCTCCATCCACGATGGTCATAGTTCCTACTCCGGAACGTGCGATAAATTCAGCGGCAAAAGAGCCTACGCCCCCTAAACCGACCACTAAAACGTGTGAAGCTTGTAATTTTGTGATCCCTTCCGGACCGATCAAAAGTTCGGAGCGGCTGAGCCAGCTCAGATCATTGTTTGGCATAATTAGGATATTTCTTCCTTGATTTGATAATTCGTTGTTTTATCCGAATTGGTAATTAGTAATTCGCCGATAAAACCAGCTAAAAACAACTGAACACCTAGGATAATGGCCACTAGGGCTAAAAAGAAGAGCGGATTGTCCGTCACATTGCGGTACTTCAAATTATAGGCAATGTTATATAATTTCACTCCGATGAGGTAAACAGTTAAGCAAGATCCCGTTAGAAAAGAAAGGATACCTAAGCTACCGAAAAGGTGCATTGGGCGCTTGCCAAAAATCTGTACAAATGAAATCGATAACAAATCTAAAAACCCGAATAGGAATCTTTCTAGACCAAATTTCGTCACGCCATATTTGCGTGCTTGGTGCTGTACCACTTTCTCGCCAATCTTGGTAAACCCGTTCCATTTTGCTTGAACCGGAATGTAGCGGTGCATTTCGCCGTACAAGCGAATCGTTTTCACGACCTCTAATTTATAGGCTTTTAGGCCACAATTGAAGTCGTTCAATTTAACACCCGAAAGTTTACGCGTGGCCGCATTGTATAATTTCGTAGGAATTGTCTTTGATAAAGGGTCGAAGCGTTTTTGCTTCCAGCCTGAAATCAAATCATAATTCTCCTCCGTGATCAATCGATATAATTCTGGGATTTCGTCAGGTGAATCTTGTAAATCAGCATCCATGGTGATGACTACCTGCCCTGAAGCTTTGGTAAAACCCTCGTGAAGCGCTGCTGATTTGCCGTAATTCCGGGCAAATGAGATAGCCTGAAGGGAGCTGTATTGCGTAGATAATTGCTTTAAAACCTCCCAAGAATTGTCATTGCTACCATCGTTTACGAAGATCATTTCGTACGAAAAGGCGTTTTCTTTCATCACCCGATCGATCCAAGAACATAGTTCTGGAAGCGATTCGGCTTCGTTATAAAGAGGTACTACGATGGATAGCTGTAACATACGAGCAAAAGTACGAAATAATTACGAAGGGAAAATGATATAATAGGGTCTTAATAATTCGATGAATTCTGGGCTGTAATCGCCTAGTTCATTTTTGATGGGTAGGCTGCGCTCTTCGTACAACTTTTCTTTCCTCGATCCCCTCGCCATAACCCTTAGCACAGGGCTATCCGGTTTCGAAAGCACATTCACTTTCTCGTTGATGTATAAGCCTAAATTTTCTAGTGATTGTTCGAATAGGGCCAAAACATCAGCTGGATACAACACCGCAAATTCGCCCTCCGCAGCCAGCAATCGATCTATTGAATTCGCTAAATCCGCTGGACTCAAATGATCCGCATGGATAGCCATGTGTCTGACTGGATCCGTTGCGGGAAGATGATTCGTAAAAAAGGGAGGATTGGAGCAGATGAAATCGAATTTCACCTCTGAATGGTAGACGCTAATGTCAGATTGGATGACTTGAAGGCGGTCTTTGAAGGGACTTTGTTCGAAGTTTTCTGAGGCAAGGAGAGCCACCTCGGAATGGATTTCGAGCGCTTTAACGCTGCTCGCTGTATTCGCTTGCGCCATCATGGACGCTAAAAGTCCACAACCAGTTCCGATATCTAGGCATGAACCGCGTGCGTGTAAAGATGCCCACGCACCGAATAGACAGGCTTCTGTGCTAATTTTCAATCCCGGATTTCCGTGATCTAGAGAAAACTGTTTGAACTCGAAAGTGGATCTATTTTCGGCCATAATCTGCCGGATTTTCGCCCCAATCTTCCGTTTCCCACTTCAAGACTTTCGTGGAATAGTGGTTGCTTTTTAACCAAGCGATGGCATTGTCCACCATCTTGAAAAGCTCCTCTGTTCTGGCATTGCGCTCTAAATTCGTTTTGATAGCTCTATTGCGAACCCAGGCTATCGCCGTTCTCGAATCTGAATACAAAGGGTAGGGGCAATCTAATTTCTTTAAGTAGGCTAAACCGTGAACGATGGCTAAAAACTCACCTAAGTTTACCGTGCCTTCCGGGAATGGTCCGCGCGCAAATAAGACTTCTTTTGTTTCGCTATTTACTCCTTGGTATTCCAGCACCCCAGGGTTGCCGGCACAGGCCGCATCTACCGATATGCTTGGAATGATGAATTTAGCCGCGTTTAATCGGGGCGTTTTAGCCTTCGAGGCTGGTGACACACTGGCCCAATAGTTCTTTTTAGCCGCGCTTTCTGCCTCGACTTTTGACTCAAAAGACTTGTATTGCGCACCCGCATAGCCTTTGATGTTTTTCTCGGTCTCTGCCCAGGAATCAAAGATTCCGGTCTGATGACCCGCCCAAATCACATAGTATTTTTGTTTTTTGGCCATCTACATCAAACGTGATTTAAAGATCTTAATCGCGATCGCTATCAAAATTACCCCAAAGATTTTACGCAAAATCTGCGTCCCCGCATTCCCTAATTTCTTCTCAATCCAAACGCTAGAGCGTAAAACGATATAAATAAACACGAGGTTGATAAAGATACTAACAATGATATTTTCCTCCTCAAACTGTGATTTCAGAGAGATCAAAGTCGTCATTGTTCCAGCTCCCGCAATAATCGGAAACGCTAAAGGCACGATCGAATGGGTATTCGTCTCAATTTCCTCACTCTTAAAAATGCTGCGGCCCAAAGTCATCTCCATACCGATCAGGAAAATGATCAAAGCACCCGCCATCGCGAATGAATTCGTATCAACCCCTAATAAATGCAAGATGAATTTTCCCGCAAAGAAAAATCCAATCATGATGATTCCTGAGGCCAAAGTCGCTTGGCCCGGGTGAATGTCGCCATTCTTTTTTCTTAGTTCGATGATAATGGGAATAGATCCCAAAATATCGATGACCGAAAATAAAATCAGGGAGGAGGAGAGAATCTCTTTTGAATTAAAGTTCATGTCTGATGGTTTTGATGAGTGTTTCAATATTTTCCAAGGTATGTGCCGGGAAATTAGCAATTCGAAAACTCGAATTTTTCCATGCGCCATACCCTTTGCCCAGTTCGATATCCGCAGCTTGACAACGGGTATGTAAGGCCTGAATCTTCTCTGCTGGCCCTTTTAAGGCTAAAACAGTAGGCAAGCGTAAGTCTTCTCTTTGAATTAAGTAGCTAAATTCGCTTTGTTGATCAAAAAAATCTGTCCAGATTTTCATTTTTGCCAACGTAGCGCGATGTGTTTCTGATAACGATGGAAGCTGTTTTGTTAGGCGATTAACCAGATAAATTCCCAAGACATTCGGTGTCATTTGCGTTTGGAAAAGGCGTCTATTCTCTTCTAAAAACAAGACATCGTTGTAATGAGTAGCGCGTCCCACTTCTTTCGCGCGTGCTAAAGCTTTAGGGGAACAAATCATCAGGCCCATTCCAGCTGGAATACCGAGGCATTTTTGCACGGAGGCCAACCAAACATCCGCCTCTAACCACGGCAATTCAATGCCTCCCATCGAGGAAGTGGCATCCACGGCTATGATGGCGTCATCGGCTAATTGAAAATCAGACCGACGTATTTGCTGTCCAGTCCCATTCGAAGTTTCACTTTGGACTAAACATAAAGTGTCACCTTCTATAGGTCCTAATTGCTGACCCACTTCGGCTAGACTTTGTTCTAGTGTAAACTCAATTGACTCTGATGTCGCTTTCGCATACTGTGCCCATTTCTTGCCAAAAGCACCATTATACAGGTGCGCAGACTTTTTTCTGACCAAAGACTGAGTCACAATCTCCCAAGCTTCTGTGGCTGAGGAGACAAAATAGATCGTATAATCTGACGGAATATTCCACTTGCAATGGAGCTCTCGAAAGGTAGCTTCTAACAGTTTCTCGAAGCGTTCACTCCGGTGATTAATACTCACAATACCCTGCTCAAAAGCCTCTTGAATGTATCCAAGGGCCTCTGGATGAACCTTAGAAGGACCAGGGTAGAAAGATAACATGGATTATAGGAAGGAATAAAGGCCTAATTCGTAACCACGAAGACCAAGGCCTACGATGATTCCCTTTGCCTTCGGGCTTAAATAACTGTGATGTCTGAAATCCTCTCGCGCATGCACGTTTGAAATATGTACTTCAATTACCGGCGTTTTAATCGCGGCCACTGCATCACCTAAAGCCACTGAAGTATGCGTATAGCCGCCAGCATTGAATAAAATGCCGTCGTAGCTGAAACCTACCTCGTGTAATTTATTGATCAGAACCCCCTCTTCGTTGGATTGAAAATAGGAGATATCTAGTTGCTCACCGAACTTATCTTGTAAGATTTCCAAAAACTGCTCGAACGTCTGTGCCCCATAAATCTCAGGTTCACGTGTGCCTAATAAGTTCAAATTAGGGCCATTCAGGATCAATATTTTCTTTCTTACCATATTAATAAGGGGACATGCGGTGTAAAAATACGTAATTACTTTAAATTTACGGGATTCATGGTACAAATTCTATATGTGGGAGACAGAAATCCAGTCTTTTGGTGATTACTTAAAAATAGAGCGGGGCTTATCTAAGCACTCCCATGAAGCCTATTTACGAGACATTCAAAAACTAGCTACCTATCTTTCTGTTTCACCCATTGCTATTGATCAGGTAGATGAATCCCATATTTTGGCCTTCTTAAAAGACTTGCACTCCTTAGGAATCGAAGCAAGTACGCAGTCTAGAACCCTATCAGGCATCCGGGCCTTTTTCCAATTTCTCGTGTTCGATGGAACCCTAAAAGCGGATCCCACAGTGCACGTGAAAAATCCCCAAATGGGCCGCAAACTTCCCGATACCCTTTCTTTCGACGAAATCACTGCCATTCTCGAACAAGCCGATCTTTCCAGTCCGGAAGGAGTAAGAAATCGAGCAATGTTAGAATTCTTATATGGAGCAGGATTGCGTGTTTCGGAGTTAATTGGGCTAAAAAGAGAGGATATTTACGAAGACCAAAGCTTTGTCAAAGTTCGCGGGAAAGGCGACAAAGAACGTCTCGTTCCCGCTGGTCGTGATGCATTTAAATACCTCAATCTGTATTTGGAATCAGTTAGACCTTCCGTACCGGTAAAGAAAGATTCGACTCACGTTATTTTCCTGAATAGGAGAGGCTCTGGCCTAAGTCGAGTAATGGTATTTTTAATTTGCAAGGACCTAGCTGCAAAAGCCGGAATCACGAAAGTGATAAGCCCACATACCTTCCGTCACTCATTTGCAACCCATTTAATTGAAGGGGGTGCGGATTTACGTGCCGTTCAGGAGATGCTAGGCCATGAATCGATCTTGACGACGGAGATTTATACGCACTTGGATCGGGCCTACTTGACGCAGATGGTACAGGATTTTCATCCGTTTTCTACTTTAAAGCATAAAGAATAAAGCACAAAGAATAAATTGGAAAGTCCGAAGGAAATGAGTTCGAAGAAATGTACTTCATGAATTCATCGCCATAGGCGATACCAACTCTATACTTTATTATTTGTGCTTTATGCTCTCTTTTAAGAGTGCTTTATGCTTTAATTACTCTCTAATCTCTGAACCTTCTTCGGGGAAAGGAATAAAAACAAAATTGGTAAACTGTCCATCCACCACGAAAAGGCAGGCGAATTCTTCGATGTCTTTGAAGTTTTGGACGAATAGTTCCCTATTTTCTTCTGCGATCAGTTTGCGTTGCACGAATTCTTCCATCATGGAAGCGTGGTAATTCCACTTGTTTTCGTGCAATTCGCCTACGCCGATGAGCTTTTGGCCTATTTCGATGGGACGTTGTGAGGTGACGAAGATGGGGAAATCGGAGAAGCCGCGCTTCTTGATTTGGTAAGAGGCTTCCTTTAAGGCGTCTGCGACTTTGATGAAGTCGGACGAAATAAGGCCTAAATATTTCCCGTTCAAGTCAGGGGAATTGGGCGCGTTTGAGAGGGCGGTGTAATCTTCGATCATGATTTAACTCTTACTTAGTAATAATAATTGAATGTCTTTCACGGGTTTGTGGAACAATTTTCCCGTGCTTGCTTGCGTTACGAAGCCTCGGTAGCAGAATACGCCTTTCATGAAGGATTTTCCCTGCCAAAGCATTTCCTCCACTCCCCCCGTCTTTCCTGCCTTCAAGATGAAGGAAGTCATTAGGTTACTAATGGCTAAACTAGCCGTATGTGCAACTAGGGAAGGGATATTCGGTACGCAATAATGTGTTACGCCGTATTTTTCGAAGGTGGGTTTTTGGATGGTGCTCGCTTCAGAGGTTTCAAAACAGCCTCCTTGGTCAATGCAAACGTCAAAAATTAAGGTTCCTGGATTTAGCTTGCTAACCATCTCCTCCGTTACAATACAGGGAGTAATTCCACTGTCGGAGCGAAGGGCTCCTACGATGATTTGGGCCTCTTGAAGGGCTTTCGCTAGATTTTCCGAGTCGATGACTTGAGTTACGACAGGGAAACCGAGCGCCGCTTTTAGGCGTTGTAACTTGTAAATATCTTTATCGAATACTTGGAACTGCACGCCTGCGCTCGCTGCCGCTCGCGCAACCTGCTCCACCACCTGCCCAGCACCTAAAAGCACCATATTGCAGGGAGGAACACCGGTTACATTCCCCAACAGCAATCCTTTTTTCTTTTGAATCAAATCTGTGGCAATGGGCAGAATCAATTGCCCAGCGATCTCCGCCATGATTTTAATGAAAGGAAAACCACCACCATTGTCTTCGACGAATTCGAGTCCGATGGCCAATAGTTTTTTGGCGTTAATCGCATCGATTAATTCGGAAGACAGATGTTGGTAAGAGGCACTAGAAATAAAGGCTTGGCCCTCTTTCATGCGCGCTATTTCCGCGATGGAAGGCGGGGTGATTTTTAAGGTTAAGGCACTCTGCCAAATCATCGCCACATCCTCGCTCACACTGGCTCCGGCTAATAGATAATCTGAATCGCTAAATCCGGCTCTTTCGCCTGCCCCTTTTTCGATCACAATTTCATGGCCATTATTGGTTAATAAGGTAACAGCTTGTGGGCTTAATGAAATGCGATTTTCGTTGGGGTCGGATTCCTTGGGAAGGCTGATGCGGATGCTTTGGGCATTCTGCTTCGTCCACGCCATCGCCTCTAAAGGTGCGATTCCTTGCTTCGAAAGTAATTCCTGAAACGGATTATGTTCTAGTATCTTCGCCATACGACTTCTAATTTACGGTGCGCATCATCCACGTGTGACACGTTTAATTCGAGGTGTTCAAAGGTCCAAAACTCCTCCGCCTGCTCCGGCCATTCAATTAAACATAAATGACCTGAGTCTAAATATTCCTCTAATCCGATGTCAAAAGCCTCTTGGGCGTTCTTCAAACGGTATAAATCAAAATGATAAACCGGTTGCCCCTTTGCATCCACATACTCGTTCACTAAGGAAAAGGTGGGGCTTTGAACCGATTGAGCCACGCCCAATTGATGGCAGATCTCTTTAATTAAGGTCGTCTTTCCAGCCCCCATTTCACCACGAAATAACCAGACGTTAGGGTAGTCTTTTGTCTCTCTGATTAAGCTAGACGCTATTTCAGGTAATTCTGTGATGCTGTACTTGTCCCAGGGTCTCATAATTCGATATCTCCTAATTGAGGTCTGATCAGTATTTCTTCTAACACGGTCGAAGGATTCATCGAGTAAGCCGAGTATATGGTCGAAGCCACGTCATCTGCTGGGATAAATCGCGTTTCAGGTAATTCCACTCCATCCCAAGCCGGTGTTAAAGTAGCACCTGGTAAGATGGCCGTTACTTTGATTCCTTGTGTTTTCGTTTCTTCTCGCAAGACTTTCGTGAAGCCTAGTAATGCGAATTTACTGATGCAATACGATCCACCAGCCGTATAAGCGGTGATGGAGGCGGTAGAGCAAATAGTAAAGATGTGGCCTGATTTTTGGGCTTGAAATGTCGGCAAAAAGGCTCTTGTTAAGTGATAGGCACTGTATAAGTTCGCCTCGATTTGGCTTTCTAAAACCCCATCTTCCTCATTCTGAATCTGTCCCGGCATAAAAAAGCCGGCATTGTTGATGAGTACATCGATGGATTTGGTTTGGCCTAAAACCCAGGATGCAAAATCTTGACATTGCGTTTTAACGCTTAAATCTGCCACAAAAGTGTGCAAAGCGTTCGTATTGAATTCAGTTGAAAGGGCTTTTAATTTATCGCCATTTCTGGAGCAGGTATAAACCCTAAATCCTTCAGATAAGAATTTTTTTACCAAAGCTTTGCCAATTCCCTGGCTACCCCCACTAATTATTGCCGTTTTGTTCATTATCTTTGAAGAATATCGATGTGTAATATACCAATCAGATGTCAAAATTAGGTAAATATTTAATCTTCCTGGGTAAGCTTTTTACAAATCCAGAAAAATTTCGGGTTTATCTCGCTTTGACATTTCAGGAATGTGTAGACATCGGTATTAATTCTGTGTTAATTGTGGCGATTGTGTCCACGTTCTTAGGTGCCGTAACCTGCGTTCAAACAGCGGCGAATATGGACAACCCTTTTGTTCCTCAATATATTATCAGTCTAATTGTACGTGATTCAACCATTTTAGAGATGGGTCCTACGATTACTTGCGTCGTATTAGCGGGTAAAATTGGATCGAATATCGCGGGTCAATTAGGAACGATGCGCATTACGGAACAAATCGATGCCTTAGAGGTAATGGGGATTAACTCCCGGTCTTATTTGGTTTTGCCTAAAATCGTCGCGGCGATGATTACGTTCCCCATGCTTGTGACTCTGGCTTGTTTTCTAGCTATCTATGGTGGGTATCTAGCGGGTTGGTTAACAGGTTCTATCTCTCCGCAAGAATACATTAAAGGTTTGCAATTCCAGTTCAAAGGAAATTACATGATTTTTGCCTTGACAAAATCAGTGGTTTTTGCCTTTCTAATTGTTACGATTTCAGCTTTTAAAGGCTTCTACACAAAAGGAGGAGCATACGAAGTAGGGACTTCGAGTACCGCTGCAGTGACTAATTCGTGTATTGCGATTTTGATAGCAGATTATCTTTTGGCCCAATTATTAGTCGGCTAAATTCTTTCAATAAACACATTAGTGCTTAATAGCGATGTCGCGGCTCCTCGATAGGAACCAAAGACAGGTGTGATTTCTTCCGGCAAACATGATGCGGCTAATGGAATGTGATTTCCTGAAACGACCTCATGCTGCGTCGGGTCATAGCCTCTCCAGCCACCACCAGGCAAATAAACTTCCACCCACGCGTGCAAATGATGTGTCTGATTAGGCACATCCACTGGTGCCACCCCAATGTAATAGCCAGAAACAAAACGCGTCGCTAAGCCCATCGCTCGACATAAGGCAGAGAATAATACCGCATAATCGCGACAAGAACCCTTTCGGTTAATCAACGTGAATTCTGGTGAATTAGGGGCTCCTTCCTCTCTAATCTCATAAGCAAAATTACTGAAGATGAATTCGTTCAAAGCAGATAGATAGGCAGATGTGCTGTAGCGAACTCCTGAGGCAATTTGGCGTGCCATTTGTTCTACCGTGGGTGTTACACCCTCCAAGCCTAAATAGGGGCTTAAGGTTTTTTGATAGGAATTCGAATAGGTAATGGGTAATGTTTTGCTTTCAAAGGGGAAATAGACAAAATCAAATGGATTGAATTCGGTCGTTTCTACCGTCGCTTGCACCTCAATGGAGAGGTAGGAGGTAGGTTCTTTAAAAAATAAGATGTTTTGAATATTTCCCTCCGGGTCTAAATTCTTGGAGATTTGGACGGGAGCAGGATCTATTTGTAAGTTAAATTCTTGGACAGATAAAAGGGCACTTTTTCTTGGGTGCAAATACAGGATATGCGGGTCCAACGTGACCGATTCACTGTATTCATAACGTAAATGGTGCTTGATGCGAGCGATCATTTCGAGGGGGAGATTAAATCTTTCATCCAACCTTCATCGATTCTAGCTAAAGATTGTCGCAAAGCCTCATTCCAGTCATCAGAAATGGCCTCCATGTCTTCTTTGTGCAATCTGACCTCTCTTGCCTTGAAGCTACCTTTCTCATAAACCACCACATCGATGGGATAATCTACATCGTTCGCACTCACTTGTGTCGCATCAAAAGAAAGGAATCCCATCTTCAATGCCTCTTTTAAGGAGGTTTCGTGAGTCAAATTTCTATTTAAAAGGGGTTTCCCGTAATTGGAATTACCAATAATCTGGTATTTTAAACCGTCATTAATTTCAATCCAATTACCTTCAGGGAACACGAGGAACAATTTGTGCTCGCTGTCTTTCGGCATTTGGCCTCCTACAATGGCATGTAGATTAAACGCATAACCTTCTTTCTCTAAAGTTTCCCGGTCTTCCGCTGCGACTTGTTTAAGTTTAGTCCCAAAAGACGTCGCGGCCTGAAACATATAGTCATAGCTTTCTTCCTCGTCCTCGATGGCTTGATTAAAATAGGTAACCGCTTTATCTCGCACGGAACGTAATCCGGCCGTCATGATGAAAAGGGAATGGTTCTTGATCTCATGAATCGAGATTTTTTTATTCGAATATACCTCGTTTCCAGCGGTGATACGCGTGTCTGCGATGGCAATCAATCCTTCCTTAACGGTAATTCCTAAACAATATGTCATACGATGATGGGTGGCAAATGGGAGCGCAATATTACAAATTTTTGACTTAAATGACGGATTTAATTCACGGGCTTCAGGTCAAAATAGGTGTTGTGAATGGTTTGGCCAATATCGTTATTTGAAGTCTGGAATTCATCTAAAAACTGATGTAATCCCGTATTCAAAATGTCCTCAATCTCTGTGAACTGTACTTCTGATAATATCTTAGAGAGCTTTTTCTCCGCTAAGTTAGAATAGCCATGATCGAATGAAGTGCCCGAAATGGCATAAAGCGATTGTTCCGCTTCCGTTAGGCAGTGTACGACAGAACGAGGAAAACCTTTGTCAAGAATCAAAAACTCCACGATGTTCGTTGGATTAACCACCTTGTATTGCTGCCGGAACATGTTGTAGGCAGATACTGACTTTAACACCGACGACCACAACAAAAGGTCCAAAGGCGAGCCCACCGCATCGACATTGGGTAAAAGCGTGAAGTACTTCACATCTAAAAAGCGTGTCGTCTTGTCTGCCCGTTCTAGTAATTTACCTAATTGACCAAAATGCCAACCTTCCCCACGCGTAATCGTCGAGTCAACAATGCCATAGAATAGTTGACTTCCTGATTTGATTTCCTCTAAAAAACCTTGGTAGCGGGCCAATTCCCAGCTTTTGCTGCCTTCCACTCGGTCTTTCACTTTCC
The DNA here is from genome assembly GCA_027491195.1 of Cytophagaceae bacterium. Taxonomy (GTDB): domain Bacteria; phylum Bacteroidota; class Bacteroidia; order Cytophagales; family Spirosomataceae; genus Aquirufa; species Aquirufa novilacunae. The sequence goes on from JAIXWQ010000013.1 coordinate 195,312, forward strand.
AATAGATTTGGTTTACATATTCCCACATCTCTTTGGAAATACTCTCTCTAATCGTGCGGGCATTTTCACGCGCAGAATAAAGACAGGAAAGAATGGAATTCGGATTATTGACATCAAAAGTCATGAAGTACAAGACGTTCTCTCGATTGGCTTCTGAATAATGCTCAAAGAAATTATAATGATCAGCGGTTGCCACAATTAAAGGCTCCCATTGTTCGGGAACGTTAGGCGGTAAATCTAATGCGAGATTGAAATTCACCGAGATGAAGCGGGCATAATTGTCGGCTCTCTCGATGTACCTGTTCATCCAATAAATGGAATTGGCTACACGACTTAACATAGGCTATAAATTTTATAAAATGCTTGATATCTTAAAATTAGGATTTTTTTTCAGAGTGAGGCATGAGCCCGTCCTTTTTTGTATTTTTGTCCTTTAATTCGACAAAAAAATCCACATGTTTTATCAAATTTTCATAAAACCACTTTTCTTTCTTTTCAATCCGGAGCGTGCACATTATGTAGCAGCTGATTTAATACGCTTTACGTTGCGCATTCCTGGAATGTCTTCCCTCTTTAAAGTCTTGTTTCAAGTGGAAGATAAACGATTAGAACGGACGGTTTTTGGACTTCGTTTCCCTAATCCAGTGGGTTTAGCGGCGGGCTTTGACAAAAACGCTTTGTTGGTAGATGAATTTGCAGAATTGGGTTTTGGCTTTATTGAGGTGGGAACCGTAACACCAAAGCCGCAAGATGGAAATCCCAAGCCCCGTTTATTTCGCCTGATTGAAGACGAGGGAATTATCAATCGAATGGGTTTTAATAATGAAGGTTTAGCTGCGATGAAGGCGCGTTTAGAAAAACGTAAGTCTAAAGTAATCGTAGGTGGGAATTTAGGAAAGAACAAAGTGACTCCTAACGAGCTTGCGGATGATGATTACCGCCAAGGATTTGAGGCTTTGTACGATGTGGTGGATTATTTCGTGGTGAATGTGAGTTCTCCCAATACACCTAATTTGAGAGCGCTACAAGAAAAAGAGCCCTTAAAACAACTGCTACAGACTTTACAAGATTTAAACGCAGCGAAGCCGGCACAGAAGCCGATTTTATTGAAAATCGCTCCGGATTTGAGTGATGATCAACTAGATGACGTGATCGAAATCGTGTTAGAAACAAAGTTAGCTGGGGTAATTGCTACAAATACAACTTTATCTCGCGAGGGATTGCAATCGGCTCACAAGGAAGAGACGGGAGGTTTAAGTGGTAGGCCTTTGACGAAACGCTCGACTGAAGTAGTGGCCTATTTGCATCAAAAATCAAATGGCCAATTCCCCATCATCGGGGTGGGCGGAATTCATTCTGGGGCAGATGCTGTGGAGAAATTAAAAGCCGGAGCCTCCTTAGTGCAAATCTATTCTGGCTTCATCTATGAAGGTCCGGGTTTAATTAAAGAAATTAACCAAGAAATTTTAGCCGCTGGCCTCTAATTTGATTTTGTAAATCGAATCAAAAAAGCGAAATTTATAAGATTAACTCCTTGTTCCTTCAATGGCAAAAAAGATCAGTAACCCTACGAGCACCTTACAACTTAATTTTGAGCAAGATAAGCCCAAAAGAAAAATGGACGGCGCTGTTCTATATCGCTTTCAGTTAATTGTTGCGGCATTTTTATTCTTAATTGGTACGTTATTATTGGTCTCTTTTGGTTCTAGTTTTTTCGTAGGCGTTTCAGACCAAAGTGAAGTAGAGCGCGGAGTTGTGGATACCATCAAAGGTTCAGATATTCCGATTAAAAACTTAGCAGGACTTTTAGGGGCAAAAATTGCCCACTTCTTTTTATTCAAGACTTTTGGCTGGTCGACCTTGTTGTTGATCCCATTATTCTATTTATCTGCCCTGAAAGTGGGCTTTAAGAAAGAGATTTACTCTCTAGAACGCCTTTCATGGCAGGTGCTTTTCTACATTTTATGGCTTAGTTTATTAGCTGGATTCTTTGTTTTCTCGTTGGATTTGCCCCATTCTATCGGTGGTGGTGTGGGTTATTTCCTAAATGAAAAGCTGTACCAGTTGCTTGGGTATTTATCCATTTTTGTGATTGGTTTCGGTGGTTTTATCTTCTTAGTTTTATTCTATCAATTGAATCCTAAGAAAGCCAAAGTGGTAGCTCCCGTAGCGAAAGAAGAAGAGGAGGAAGAGGAAATTCTGTTTATCGATGAAGATGGCCCGGCTATCCACGTGGACAATGATGATATAGAGGAATTTAGACCCATTGTTCCTCCGGTGGTGGAAGAAGTTGCTACAGAGCCCGAAACTATACCTGAGTCTGTGCCTGAGCCGCTTCCAGTGCTTGCAGAGGCTGTGGAAGAAAAGAAAGAGGATGACTTAGACTTCACCTACAAAGTAGCCGATGTAGCTGACGAAGTAATCGAGGAGGAGCCTACGCCAGTTTCGAGAGAAATTAAGGCGAACGATTTAGTAGAGCAGTTTGGCCTATATGATCCGACTGCAGATTTGCCTAAATACCAGTTCCCAACGATCGATTTATTGAAGGAATACGACCAAAAGAATCAGACATCGCAAGTGACGATGGATGAGTTGAAGGCGAATAAGGAGAAGATTGTGGAGACTTTATTGAATTACGGCATCGGAATTCAGAAGATCGAAGCGACGATCGGGCCCACGGTTACTTTGTATGAGATTGTTCCAAAGGCAGGCGTTCGTGTGAGCAAAATCACTTCATTAGAAGATGATTTATCGCTTTCATTAGCTGCGATGGGTGTTCGTATTATCGGTCAAATGCCAGGCAAGGACACCATCGGTATCGAGGTAGCTAACAAAAACCGTGAAATGGTTCCAGTACGTGCGGTGATTGGTTCTGAGAAGTTCCAAAAGTCCACCTTCGATTTGCCTATCACCCTAGGTAAGACCATTTCGAATGAGATTTTCGTGGCCGATTTAGCCAAAATGCCTCACCTTCTAATGGCCGGTGCAACGGGTCAAGGTAAGTCGGTAGGTCTAAACATGTTGTTGACTTCCTTAATTTATAAGAAGCACCCAGCGACCTTGAAGTTCGTACTAGTGGATCCGAAGAAGGTGGAGTTATCGCTCTTCAATAAACTAGAGCGTCATTTCTTAGCATGTCTTCCTGATTCTGCGGAGGCCATCATAACGGATACCAAAAAAGTGGTTAATACGTTGAATTCACTTTGCAAGGAGATGGATTTGCGTTACGATAAATTGAAGGACGCAGGTTGCAGAAATATTAAGGAATACAACCAGAAGTTCATTAACCGTCGCTTAAACCCGAATGAGCATGATTTCATGCCTTACATCGTTCTAGTTATTGACGAGTTAGCGGATTTGATGTTAACAGCCGGAAAAGAAGTGGAGCACCCGATTGCCCGTTTAGCTCAGTTAGCTCGTGCTATCGGTATTCACTTAGTTGTAGCCACGCAACGTCCATCGGTTAACGTAATTACGGGTACGATTAAGGCGAACTTCCCAGCGCGTCTATCGTTTAAGGTAATGTCCAAAATTGACTCCCGCACCATCCTCGATGCCGGCGGCGCCGATCAACTAGTGGGTATGGGAGATATGTTATTGTCGATGGGCTCTGAAGTGATTCGTTTGCAATGTGCTTTTGTAGACACTCCTGAGGTGGAAGATATCTGCGATTTCATTGGCAATCAACAAGGTTACACGTCAGCTTACTTATTGCCTGAACCTGATTCAGAGGAAATGGGTGGCCAGGACCGTGGGGATTTTGATCCGAGCGATCGGGATTCCTTCTTCGATGAGGCAGCTCGATTAGTCGTGATGCACCAGCAAGGAAGTACCTCGTTAATTCAACGTAAGTTGAAGCTTGGCTATAACCGGGCAGGTCGTTTAATTGATCAGTTAGAGGCGGCTGGAATTGTTGGTTCTTTTGGTGGATCGAAGGCGAGAGAGGTATTAGTTAAGTCAGAAACAGAGTTAGAAGAAATTTTGAAAAATTTATAAGATGAAAAAGATAGCCTTATTTATTTGTTTAGGTTTTAGTGTTTTTGCGCAGTCTAACAAGGCCGTGAGCCTGATCGACGGGATGCAGAAGAAATACAAGGCCATGGGTTCCTTTTCTGCGAATTTTACCTACCAAACCGAAGGAGCAGGCACCATGTCAGGTTCCATTACCGTGAAAGGGACGAAGTTCCGTTTAAAGACAGCAGGTCAAGAAATCTTTAATAATGGTAAAGAAGTAGCGACTTACATTAAAGAAATTAACGAGGTAAACATCTCTAGCTTTGATCCATCGGAAGGGGATTTGAATCCGGCTAAGATTTATACCTTCGACAAGAAAGCCTATAAGATTGCTTTGAAAGGGGAGTCTGCAGGTATTGCGACGGTGGAGTTATCTCCTATAGCGAAAGGCACTCAGGTGAAGAGTATTGCGCTTAAAATCAATACCAAAGATCTTTCAGTCAACGAATGGACAATCATTAACAAAGCCGGAAAGAAACAATTCTTCAAAGTGGCTAAATTAAATCCGAAAGCTAACGCTGAAGACAAATTCTTTAGCTTCGATAAGAAAGCCTTTCCAGGTGTCGAAGTAAACGACCTTCGCTAAGATAAAGCAACAAATAAAAAAGGCTCTTCTTGCGAGGAGCCTTTTTTTATGGGGTTTCGGTAGCTTATACCGTTTGCAAAATCAATTGCTTCATTATCTCTAACCCATCCGTATTGTTCAAATCCGGATCAGCTGCTCTTTCAGGGTGAGGCATCATCCCAAATACATTTCTTCCTTCGTTACAAATACCTGCAATGTTCAGTAGACTGCCGTTCGGATTTGAATCCTCAGTAACCTGTCCATTCTCATCACAGTAGTAGAACAAGATTTGGTCATTTGCCTTCAAAGAGGCTAAGGTCTTCTCATCTGTAAAATAACGGCCCTCTGCGTGTGCGATAGGTATTTTGTAAGCTTTATTCGTATCTAACTCTTGCGTTAACAACGAATTGTTTGTTGCAGCTTTTAAGTAGATATTTTTTGAAATGAATTTTTGCGAGTTATTTCTCAAAAGCACTCCCGGCAATAAATGCGCTTCTACCAACACCTGAAAACCATTGCAAATCCCCATTAAATAGCCGCCATTCTTGGCATGCTCAATCACATGGTCCATGATAGGGGAGAAACGGGCAATAGCGCCAGAACGTAAGTAATCTCCGTAAGAGAAACCGCCCGGAACGATAATGAAATCACAGTTTTGTAGATCCGTTTCCTTGTGCCAAAGCTTAACAGCCTCGTGACCTAAACTTTGAATAACTCCTACTGTATCATCGTCACAATTGGATCCAGGGAATACGACTACGCCAAATTTCATATGTTCTTTGCTATTATTTGTGCAAAAATACGGCTTTTGGTGGAAAAATGCAGACGCTCGGAAGCATTTATTTTACATGTAGCTTCCAATTAATTAGGTGGATATTTCCCATATAAAGAAATACTAGCCGCCGGATCTAATGAACAGGAGCTCAGGAATAGAATACAAGCCGCTACAAGAAATACGAGGAATATGAATGGGTATTTTTTCATGGTGATAGTGGTTAAGGTTGATTAATAGTTTAAAGGTAGACTAAACCTTTTAAATTAAATTGTCTCCTAACAGATTACCAAGTACTTTATAAAAGCAAAAAGCCGCGACTCGAAGAGTCGCGGCTTTTTACAAATTAGGAATTAAATCCTAGTATCTGTAGTGCTCTGGCTTGTATGGACCTGCTTGATTTACACCAATATATTCCGCCTGCTCTTTTTCTAACTTCTCTAATTTAGCACCGATGTGCGCTAAGTGTAAGAACGCTACTTTCTCATCTAAGTGCTTAGGAAGAATGTATACTTTGTTCTCGTAGTTCGCTGAGTTAGCCCAAAGCTCTAATTGAGCCAATGTTTGGTTACAGAA
>JAIXWQ010000007.1 GCA_027491195.1 Cytophagaceae bacterium
GCTCTGTGTAGAAAGCACCGAGCTCTGCGACGGTCCACACACGGGGACCTGCAGAGGCTGCAGACTTCTTAAATGCCACTTTGGGACTTCCTTCTTAACCGGTTTTGTACTTCAGCGACACCCGTCGGTGCCTCTATAGCCTTCTACGAATCCCCATCCTATTTGTAGCGGGGAAGGGACAAAACGGACATTTCGTGCTGATTACTTGGTCAAGCAAATGCTCTAGCCCTCGAACTTCATCAAAGTTGACATTGGTAAGACAAAATACGGCGTGTAACCCCATTCCATTGCAAGCTGAACGGCGGGCGTTTTAAGTGCCTCAGAAACTGGAGGAGCAGCTTCCAAGAGTAGCCAGCGAGGGAACCGGTGAGTTTCAAGCGTAGGTCCTTCTAGACTTTGCAAGACTTCCAGATCAGATCCTTCGGCGTCTATCGACAAGAGATCGATTGCATTCTCTGGTTCAAATTCATCCAAGATGCTCCGAAGTTTTCTACCTTTTATCTCAATGGTTTTCGAAACTCTAGCTTTCTCGTTAACAAACTTAGTCCTCCACTCATCATTGAAAGTTGATAAAGCCGGCTCTTCAAAAATAGTAAAAATATATTTATTTCTCATGCCTACAGCTACGCACAAATTTAAATCTCTCTTACGAAATTTTTCAAACTCGGGAATAAGTTCAGGGTTCGCCTCTACATTAACTCCATGCCAACCAAGCTGATACAAATGTCGTGTAATTGAGAAACGACTTGGGTGGTGTGACCCAACATCAATATATAGCCCATCAGTTCTATCTTTAAATACTGAGAGTAGCGCAACATCCTCTCCCGCTTGACTCCAAGAAACCGAAACCGGATGATTAAATTTTGTAAGTTCGGCTAAATGGATAAAATTCCAATAAGAAGCTTTGTTTCTAACGAGAAATAATGCGTTAATCAATCTCTTAATATTTAATAAAACGTTTTTATAATCAGCCATTATTGCACCTATGACTCAATCCTAAAGAAATCTAAATCTGAAATCGCTTTATCATCGATGTAGATATCACCTGAAGGTTTACCCAAAAATAAATCGTGGAACCTAACCCCCCAAGAATTTAATTGCTCTTCGGTCAACAATTTGAAGCTCAGCGAAGCCAGCTCCCCATTGTTAGAGAACCTGCCCATTCCTCGGGCTGTATAAATAACTATTCGATTTCCGCTGTTAAAGAGTTGATTAACAAGGTCTATTCTTTCAATTATTGGCTTAGCTTCGGAGTAATTGCCATCTGTATTTGTACAAAGAGTTCCGTCCAAATCAAAAACATATGTTTTAGTCATTTGAATCTACCAAATAGGCCAAATAACTTTTAATTCCTGCTTCCAAATTAAATTGCGGATTCCAGCCATTCATCCAATTAGAGAAGTGGGATCTCGTGTAAAATTGATAGCCGGGCGGGATAGAAGTTTCATCGTGATATTCAAAATTAATTCCAGCATAAACCAAGGCAGACTCAAACAAATTATCTTCGCCTGATCCAACTTCATAATAACGCTTATCTAAAGCTTCAAAATTTGAATAAGCGTGGAGATTGGCCGAGATTACATCATCAACATAAATAAAATCGCGACGAGGACTGTTTGGGAAAAGCTTAACTTTCTCATTTTTTTTAAACTTTGTATAAGCTTGATAAACAAAAGACGCCATATCCCCCTTGTCTTCTTCGCCTGGACCATAAACATTGAAATATCTCAACGCTATCCCGCCAGAATTTACTACGTAATCTTCAGCTGCATACTTGCTCCAACCGTACAAGTTTGAAGGATAAAGGTTATTTGTTCCGTAACAGGCCGCTGACGAAGAGTAAATCAACGGAATGTGGTTTTGTTTGGTGAAATTAGAGATCAGTTTAGAAAACTCATAATTGACTTTCATTATGTAGTTTACATTCTTTTCTAGCGTATTTGAACATGCCCCTACATGAAAAACCACATTTGCAGAAGAATCTAAGATGCTATCTAAATCATCATTCCAAGATTCAGAATTGAATAACTCTTCAGTTATTTCGATTACATCAAAATCTAAAAATAGTAGTTTTTCTTTCAGGTTCTTTCCAATAAAACCAGAAGATCCTGTCAATATCGCCTTCAAATTGTTGTTACCCCTCTTACTTGCACCACTTTTGAAGCAACTTCATTCGCAAATTTGATGCTCCGTTCAATATCTCTGGTTTCAAAAAATTTTACCACCAAGCCCGCCATAAATGAGTCCCCTGCTCCTGACGTATCTCTCACGGGGTGGGATTCGGTAGGAAAGTGCCTACCGTCAAGCTCGCAACCATTTTCACCTAGTGTATGAATAACTTTCTTTCTAATATCAGAATCCAAACCGAATCGAGAATTGTTGAATTCGTGATCATTAATTTTAATCCATGCGGCCTTCGCAGCCCATTGGTCTATAGCTTTTTTTGAATCTAAAAAAACAAGCGGGTGATTTTCACAAATAAAAGTTATGTCCGCTTCAGATAGGAACCCCTTATTGTAGTCAGAGATAACTATCATTTCGTAGTTAAAGTCAAATGATTTAAAATCTATCTCACTAACAGTTTCTGAGGAATCAACACGAAAAAAATGGTGGTTACTCTTTTGATGAACATAACGCCTCTTCGTATATTTCTCCCAATTGAGATTAGTAACAATGTCGACGTCTGAAATATAATTTGCAATATTTCTATACACGTTCATTGCCATTCCAGGATTTCTGGTTATTTCGAGTTCGTTTAGAACGGGTACTGGCAAGTCAGGAGCTAATCTATTGGCATCACAATAAACGAATTCGTCTAAGCAGCTATCTCCTACAACTAAAATTTTCTTAGACATGTAAGTCAAATCCACTGCTGAAAACTTTTTCTACACCATTTCGGATCATGTCAAATATACTATTGCTTGAGTTCCATATTTCCTACTGACCCACCTAGAAACTTTCTGTAACCTTGAACCCAGATGATCCATTCGGCTTCTAATCACCCTTTAGAAGGCGATAGCTATCGTCATCAAAATGTGTCGTTGAAAATTCGAATATGACTGATTTCTTAATTGCATAAATCTTATGTCTCAGGCCAACTGGAACTTCGAAACTATCACCAGTTTTCAAAACGCAACTCTCGGCTTTGTTGATGTCGTCTTGCCAACTGTAAAAAAGTTTTATCTCCCCTTTTTGCACATAAAAAACTTCCGTTTTTAACTTATGGTAATGCCATGAGAATGACTTTGATTGATTAAATTTCAGAATTTTTCCGCAAAACAATTCATTATTGGTAATCCAAGTTTCACTTCCCCAGCCCTTTGGAACAACAATTTGCTTTTCTGTAGATATCATTCGACACCAACTTCAACAATTCTAGATATAATCTGGGTTGTCGAATAATCATCAACAAATCGAAATATTTTTACTTGAGCAATTTCATTTCCTACCACCGTGGATTCTGAATAGTCACCACCTTTAACGATAATATCAGGTCTTAAATCTTCAATTAATTTCAATGGGGTTTCTTCATTGAAACCAACTACTTGGTCGACGTACTTGCAAGACTCAAGTGCGAACCTCCTGTCATCAAAATTATTTATGGGGCGTGTATTTCCTTTTAATCTCGTAACGCTTTCGTCTGAGTTTAAACCCACAATAACTGTACCGAGAGATTTGCAGTAAGCCAGTAATTCGAAATGCCCACGATGAAGAATATCGAAGCAACCATTTGTAAATACGATTTTCTTTTTCATTTCAATATCTCCCATTTCCTGCCTAACGTATTGGCTGAATTTGGTTTTTGATACGTTTCTGGACGAGCGTATCTATGGCAAACTAAACGTGCCTCTATGTTAAGGCTATCAATAAAGGCCACAAATGAGCTTTCAATGCAATGTATTTCGGTTGCTTCACGAATGAGCGGATAGTAATCAAATATTGAGTAAACTCCATTTTTCCCCGGAATTGGGCCGATCCGGGTTCTTTCAGAATTCAGATATTTCTCATTTATTGCAAAGTTTCTTTTTTTATCATCATGAACGAAGTCATATTTGGTATTTTTTGAGATCAATTTGCAGATATCACCAGCATTCTTTCGATTAATTGAAAATTCAAAATCATTCCACCTATTGGTGAATGGAACACCAGCCTGCAGATAAAAATTCTCATCGTAATTAACATTGTTGTCGGTTAGAAATTCATCACCGAAATAGCCTAATTTTACGATTTTATGGGTATTACCAAAAATATGGTTTATAGAATCTGCTATTTTTCTTAGGTTATTTGTATCGTTAACAACGAAAAACTCAACATTTTTGCGATCAAAAAGCATCATTTGCAGTGAATGTAAATTATGTTTTTTTACAGGAATAACTACTTTTTGAGAAATCTTACTAAAATGCCTATAAATTCCATTGCATAAAATGTGATCACCAAGCCCCAAGTGACCTAAAATCAAATAGTTATTCATCCAGTAACCTATTGAATTAAACTCTTTAGAATATTCTTAAAATATTCATTGTTATTCGTTAGACTTTGAAAATCACCTTGTGCAGTGATCGTTCCATCTTGCATTATTATAATTAAGTCTGAACTCTTAACAGTCGAAAGACGATGTGCAATTGTTAACACAGTCATTGTGCCTTTCACCCTTTCTAGTGTTTGTCTTATCTTTTCTTCAGACTCATAATCAATCGCACTAGTTGCCTCATCTAGAATAAGAATTTTAGGATTTACAAAAAAAGCTCTTGCCAAGCCAATTCGTTGTGCCTGACCACCACTCGCAATCACACCCAGACTTCCCATTTGTGTTTCTAAACCCTCAGGAAGAGATTTCACCCAATCCTGTAAGTCTGACATTTTCAATACCTCTAACATTCTGGTATCTGAGAGTTCGTTTCGTTCTTTAGTCATTGCAATATTTTCGTAGATCGATGTGTCTAGCAATTGAACACGTTGTGGAACGTAAGAGATTAGTTTTGGATTTCTCCCTATGGCCTCCTGAGGAGAGAGTCCGCCGATTGTCACTGATCCTTCCGTCGACGGTAAGACTCCTAGAATTAGATCCACGAGGCTGGTCTTCCCTGCACCGGACGGACCTACTAACGCTACTGCTGAATTAGACTCAATCACTAATTTTTCTATTTTTAACGCAAAATTGCTGGTTTCACTAAATTTGAAATTAAGATTATTGATGATTATTTTGGTAGGTTCGATTTTAGAATCATTATTTGGTTCTGATGATCTAACCGTAGGTAAATCTGCATTAAGCCGATCAATGAGACTTCTTACCCTTAAGGTTTCACCCATACTGATATTCATTTGAGTCAGGTTCTGTTGTATGCGCATTAGAGCTGGCGCGATTCTCCCCGCGGAAGATATGAAAATTGCAACACCAGCTACGGCTTGATTCGCATCGTGAAGCATAAACTGAAGGCCAGATACAACGATTACACCAATCAAAACTGTTGATTCGATTATATACTTTCCAACATTCGGTAAAAATGATTGTTGGCCTGTGGTCTGCGCCTGGGCTTCTTTGAGATTTTGTAAGTTATTAACAACTTCATCTCTCTTGTTTCGTACATAGAATTCTCTATAAAGGTTTATGCTGTCATGTAAAAGTCCGTCAGCAGCAATACTGAAATTAGTAGATTCTCTTCCAATTGATTTTGCTTTCTTGAATTGTTTCCTTAGTAGTAGGGATGCAGAAAGTCCAAAAAGCGTTAATATAAAAAACAAACTAAGAACGTCAAATAATCCAATTGCAATGCAAAGGAAGATAAGAAGCATTAGGTCCGCGACTAAAACAGCAGCTGCTCCAAGAATCCCTGAAACTAGCGCGAAAATCGCGGAATTTGTCGAGTGCCTCAACTCTTGAAATGAAATTTTGTTGATTAATAACAAATCACTCAAATAAACTTTTCCGAATATTCGTGAGGAGACTCTTGCAGATCGGAGCGCCAAGAAATTAAAGATTTTTCGATTTATAACTAATGAGAAATAGGATTTGCTGGTTAGAATCAATACTGCTAAGGAAGAGATAGTGAATGCTTGCACCTGGAAACTGAAGTTATTCAATCCAAGAAAACTCAATATGCCAGTTACGGTATCACCTTGTGGCTGAGATTGAATACCTCTTATGGCCAGTGTTCCAAAAAGTCCAAGCAAGAAAATTCCTAATATATCCATCAAATTAAGGATAAGATTTAAAGAGATTCCTGCCAAATATTTAATCTGGTCTTCTTTGGATAAGAAAGAAATTGAGAACTTAACTGTCTCAAAGAAACCGCTGAGCGACCGGTGCAATGATGATCTGTTCACGGGTCTCCAATTCGGGTTACTAGTACAATAGTACTACCATGCAAAGAAGAATCCCGTTCTCCTACTTAGTTCCGATTCGAAACGGCATGGCTTATTTGCCCAATTTCAGAATGATGATTGATGAGATTTCCGAAAACACTAATGATGAAATAGTCATAGTAAATGATGGTTCAATTGATGGAACTGGCGAATTTCTCAAACTTTGGTCAAAAAACAATCCTGCAATCAAGATTGTCAACAATAAGGTTCCAGGACTTGTCAATGCTCTTAATCTGGGAATTGAGGAATGTAGTTACGAATGGGTTGCGCGCTTTGATGTTGATGATACTTACTCAAGGCAGAGATTGAACGTGCAAGCGGATGCAATAAACAGCAATACGGCTGCGATATTTAGTGACTATGCAATTGCGACTAAAAATGGAAGAATAATCAGCAGAATACATTCAGCAGTATTTAGCCAAGCTACTCGAATCTCGTTAATTCGAAACCGGAGGACTCCGCATCCGGGAGTAGTTTTCAGCAAGGCCGCTGTTCAGTCAGCTGGTGGATACATTCTCGACGACTTTCCGTGTGAAGATCTATCGTTATGGCTAAGGTTATCGAAGAATGATCAGATTCGCACCGTTCCATTTGAACTAATTAAATACAGAATTAACCCGGGTTCCATTTCTTCAACACAAAAAACAAGAATGATTCAAAAGAAGTATGAAGTTTTGAATAGGCACCCTTTGATTGAAGATGAAATCATGGAGTTTTCCTCAAGATTTTCTGAGTACGTTGAATTACTCAGCAGTTCATCCATGGCGGAGAATAGAATTGCCTCATCGCTGCAAGAAATTCAACACTGCGCGAAAGTTTATGGATACTCCTTACCAAAAACAAACGAGATTATAAGTGATTTAACTTTTATAAATGTTTTACGCTTTAGAAAAGAAAATGCTCGAAATTTTAGCGAGACGATCATCAGAAATTCTTATAAGAAAATATCAATGCCAATCAGATTTAACACCTAACCAATGCTCAGGAAACAACTCTTGGGGTTCGACAAGATTTTTAAACCACTTGGTGGGCCGAATAACCATTTTAGAATTCGTTGCTAGGGCTGCAGACCAGTATGAAAAGGTAGAATTCGCAAGGATATGACCGCTGCACGCGGACATTAGACTAAATATCTCAAAGTCAGACAGGCTGGCCCGCGAGCGAAACAGTTCAACGCGATCGCGAGAAAGTAACTTTGGAAAATTTAATGCTAATTCGTCAGAATCATTGGTAAAAATGAGATAATTAGAGTTGGGAAATTTAGAATCAAAATTTTCCAGTGCACTTAAATAGTACTGTTCAGATAGGTTACCTATGGTGTCTGTTTCATTCTTGTAATCGCCTAATCTCACATGTATCGCAACAATTCCATTTTTCAGAATAGTTTCATAGTGATCGTTAAAAAGGTAACTGGTAACTCTTGGTATTACTGGAATCTGAATAGAATCCCGGACTGATTCGATGTAGTGCCTAGTTTGGAAGTAGCCAAAAATTAACTTTGGTTGATTCGCATCAGATAGAAATATTTTCTCGTCTATTTGTGAACTTAAGATTATACCTAAACGCATCTTTAAAAATCTAGATAGGTACGGAATCCTTCGGATTAGGCCTATGACTTTTACGCACGCTTTTTTTAACCATGTATACCTCTGATTTTCCTTTTTTACTAAAATAGGTTCTCTAAATGTAAACTCCGTGAGAGAAATGGGGTGACTGACTCCGAAAAATTTTAAGAATCTATAGTCCAAAACTATCTCTGCGCCATAGAACTTTGATAAATTTGAGGCGGTTGCGTATTGAAACAGTTGGTTTCCAAGACCTCCCATCATAATTACGTTAATTTTGAACTTTTTCACAAAACTTTACTTCCGCTTCTGAATAGTTAGCTGAAATCTTCTTTTCATCTTAAAAATCATATCTCCAAACCTCATCCTAAATGGATCAACTCCATCATTGATACGTGTTGCCCAAATTGGATAATCCACCCCCGTCTTTTCCCAAAGCGGGTGAAAATATGTTTCGTCAGGCATGGTCGGGTAACCCATGCTTTTATAAAGCAGACTAAATACTGATTGATCGTATCTATATTCTTTCTTTTCGGGACCAATTAAATATTTGAAATCGTCCAATATCATCAATTCTTTCCACTTTGTTATGAAATCTCGACTTTCGGAACAGTTCTTTATGAAAAGTATCCCTGCCTGTATTTGATTGGAATGCAATTTTGAATCGTCAATTTTTATTAATTCGTTTAGTTCGCCGAATCCCCAAAAATTATCTGTTAGATCCGGTTGATCAAATTCTCTATCCCATAACTGCATGGCTAAGATTCCATTTTTTGATGCCAAACTTGCATATTCCTGCAATCTCGCTATAGCAGTTGAATTCTTTAAATTTAAAGTACATCCGGCATCTAGATATGCGACTATATCGTTCTCTTTTGTCTGAGCCATTGCATATAAAATCACATCGGGTTTCCAGAACCACAAACCAAACCCTTTATCTCCACCAACTTTTTTACTGATTAAAGATATATTTCGCTTTGTTTCAGGTAGAACTTTCTCAAGCCCCTGATCATTGAAATACAGGCAATTAACAAAGAACTTGTGTTTCTTTGCTTGCTTCAATAGCCGACGAGCCGATCGCTCATACCCTTCGCCGCCCCCAAATGTAACTAAGTTGATACCTATGAAGTCATCTAACATCCAGAAAAGTTTCCCAACTGGTATTTACATATTCGACAAAGTCTTCACCAATCTTTTTAAATTTCTCCTTACCGTTGCCAACAAATCCATTAATTTTGTAATGTTCCGCGATCTCGCTGGTGTTTTGGACGTTAATCAATGGGTATATTTCTTTATAGGAATTCACAAAGTTATTGTCATCAAAAACATAAATAATCTTTCCTAGTGACATGCATAGAGTCAACAGACCAGAACCTCGATTTACATAGTTGTGATTCATCAAAATAACTGCATCCAGTTTTTTGATGCAGCTACTCAGTTCGTCATCCGAAATCCCATTATTTATTGTTTTAATTCCACTATGTGTTACACCTTTAGGCATGCTTGTAGGGAATTTTACTTTAACCTCTTCGTCACGGAAAATGTTTATGATTTCTTGGAGTTCTTCAACGATAACAGATGATGTTACTGGATAGAAAACTCCAATACTTCTTTGCAGTAAAAAGTTTGCGGTATTTTCTCTAGAGGTACCTTGACTTCTTAATCGGTTTAATGGAGGTACTATTTGAGTACGGATATCTAAATTATCTTTGAACCAGTTTGCAATTTCTTTCGTTTCAGTTCCTATTCTAAAGTTTTGTGTTTTGAGAAACTTTTTAACCAGAATTTTTTGGAATTTTGATAATCCCCTTGACGGGCAGTTAAAGACTCGAATGCTTAATTTATATTGCCTGAAAAAAACTGCAGCCATTATGAATTGTTCAAAGTTAACCGAGGAGAAGATTAAGTCATCATCTGGTTTTGATACTAACCTGAATTTTTCTAGAGTCGCTTTCAGCGATTTTTGAATTTTCCAAAAACGGCCTATCGTATACAAGGGATTCATGTTGAAAATTTTTAACTCGATAAAAGCATCGTCATTGCCCGACAAAAATATGTCGCCGAAATCTTCAGTATCGGAAATGATCGAGCAATCTTGAAGATTGGCGTTCATTAGGTCCTTAAGCAAAATCAGCTCAGTCCTAGCATGACCATGCGGAACTTTAGTCCAAGGGTTTGTGATAAATTTTCGAGACATTAGTTGCTATTCTAGCGTTATCACTTCTAGAAATGGACCTAATTTTGAAATCCGAACTTAATGATTTTTTAGAGATCCTAACTGGTCGTCGTCTTACTAAAAGCATAGATTTGTTTAGTGTTTGTAGGAATTCCACAATTCAGAAGTATGAGATAGATACGATAATTGATGTAGGCGCTAATAGAGGTCAATGGGCCATTCCGCTTGTTAAAAAATTTCCATCTGTGAAATTTCATTCTTTTGAACCGCTTCCAAGTGTTTTTGAAGATTTGAATTTGATTTCGCAAGACTATATGAACTGGAATGTATATAACGTTGGCGTAGGTTCAAAAAATGAGGTCACTAAGATTAACTCAGCATCAAATTCGGGGCTAAGTTCGTCATTTCTTGAATCAACTAATCATTCGATCGTCCATCCAGGGATACATTTCGAAAAAAGTAAAACCGGGATAGAAATAGTCCCGTTGGATGATTTTAAAAATTATGGATCTAGAAATTTTTTGAAGATAGATACTGGTGGTTATGAGAATACAGTGCTTGACGGAATGTCAAAGACATTAAGTCAAATTTCAGTTATTGAAATTGAATCAAGCTTCACTCCGATGTATGAAGGGGAAGCAAGTCACCATCGGGTTATTTCAAGACTAGAAGATGAAGGCTTTGTTCCTATATCATTTGGGAATGTCCATCATGATTCGAGTGGTCGAGTTTGGCAATTAGACACACTTTTGATTAGCGAAGAAATACTTGAATGAAGTCTTTTGGAATTTGTTCTATCGCAACTAATGGTTACGACCAATATCTGGTTGATTGCATAGAAAGTTTCGTCCGAGTTGAAAAAAGCTCTTATCTTGTAAATTGGTATATTTTTTCAGACGTTTCTGAAGATTTAAAACGCAAACTCACTAATTTTGAAAATGTTGTTTTCCATTTTTTCCAAATCCCATCTTACGGTTGGCCAGATGCAACGCTTTTACGCTACAGCATCTACGGTGAATATCTTGATTCTCTTGACTCGGATTTTTTAATGCATTTGGATGCAGATATGCTTTTTTTGCCCTCATTTAGATTTCCAGAAATTGACTCGGACTGTATGTATTTTGTAAGACACCCAGGATATGCGAGTAATAGTTGGCAGTTGAACGAACCGATTCAATTGCTGAAGAGAATCAAGCGTTATGTGGTAACTGGTGGCGACGGTTCTTGGGAAACTCGGAAGGAATCTCGCGCATATCTAAACAGACGCAGGAGGCGCACCTATTTTTGTGGCGGAATTTGGTTCGGTAGGAAGAAAGCATTTAGCAGTTTTGTAATCGAAAGTGGGGAAGCAGTTCTCGATGATCTATCGAGAAAAATAGTAGCCAAATGGCACGACGAAAGCCATCTAAATCGATTCGCTGCTTTTAACAAGATAGAAGTCCTTGGTCCTCAGTATTGTTTCGATGGAAAAGTGAGTTTAGGATCCGATTTGCCTTATGTATTGGCGGTTGAAAAATGACTGAAGGCTTGTTGATTTCGGTTGTTATCCCAACCTATAGGCGGATTGACCAAACAATAGAAGCAGTGAAGTCTGTGGTCAATCAATCGATTCCCGTATTTGAAATTATTGTTGTTCAAGATGAAATCTCACCAGCCTTGAGTGAAGCATTACAGAATCAAAATCTATTGACTTTTGTGAAGATAATTGAAATTGAACATTCGGGATTACCAGCGAAAGTTAGGAATGTTGGTATAAGCCGCAGTAAGGGTAACTGGATTGGATTCCTTGATAGTGACGATGTTTGGTTTCCGGAAAAGCTTGAAAAACAAGTTGGCTATATCAAGAATTTTAAGTTGGATTGTGTTAGTTCATCTTCGCCGCGGGCTATCTCGTCGGTTGACCCTAAAGGGATCAGGGTCACTTTAAAACGCTTGCTGAAAAACAATTTTATTGTAAATAGCTCGGTTCTCGTTAAGAGAGATGCATTGATCAGAATAGGCGGGATTCCAGAAGCGAGAAATCTTGTCGGTGTTGAGGATTATGCGGCTTGGCTGCGTTTATGTACGTCTATAAATTGGCTTCACTTTGAAGAAGATGTTTTGGCCTATGAGAATCTGGCCGAAGATAGGCTGAGTTTTGATCTACAGAAGTCACCGTTTAATCATTATTTTGCAATATTGGCTTACGTAGAATGGCTTCTATCTAAAGGCAATAAACTTCTGGTTACTAGATTTACTCTAAAGTTGGTTAGGTTTGCAATTCTCGCTGAAAAGCGGCGCGACAATGAATAGATTTTCGGTCGTAATCCCATCCGTTCCTTCACATGATACTTTCGTATTTGAGTTGTTTAAGGCACTTGCCTCTGATTCTACTTTCTTGCACGAAGTTATTGTTGCGAGAAGCGAACTCTCCAAATCTAAAGAATCCGATTACCTGGCCGACCTAACGAAGTGGGCCCTTTTAGTAGGATTGAATACATCAATACGCCTAGCGGGTTCCGAACAGTCGAGACTTGCCGGGGACAACAGGAATGCTGGTTGGGATATCGCAACCGCTGAGTATGTAGCTTTTTTGGATGCTGACGATCAATATTCACCTGATCGATTTAGAATTTTGGATTTGATCATCGATAGATTAAATCCTGATGCCGTTGTACATTCTTTCACTTTCGACGAATTTGATTTTCCGATTGCTAAGACCGAGGACGATATCTTAGGGTCGATAGTTTCTTCGGAAGATATACGAAAAGCAACATTTCCTGGCGGCAAAAGAAGCTTGGATGTAGAGG
This sequence comes from Cytophagaceae bacterium, assembly GCA_027491195.1. GTDB lineage: Bacteria > Bacteroidota > Bacteroidia > Cytophagales > Spirosomataceae > Aquirufa > Aquirufa novilacunae. The sequence goes on from JAIXWQ010000007.1 coordinate 12,894, forward strand.
TTGATGGCCCTGGAGCATCTAATTTGATTTTGCCAGCCGCTTATTTAAATTTGGGTATTCATCACGCCCATATAACTGTTAAAAACTGCATTAGAAACGAAGTGCGATTTAGAATAGAGTTTCCGCGAAGAGAAGATGGTTTGTTTTGTAGAGATTTATTGTTTGAAGGTTACGATATTGTCTTTAGTTCACTAAAACTATCTAAGTGGGTCACTGAAAGGTCTACGGCAAAGTTATCGAAGAAAGCGAGTTTTCCTCGTCCAATCACCGCCCTCAAGAAACTCTACTTACTATTTCGTCAATAGTCTTTTGTAAACCTTCTCGACGGCCAATTACAGGCGTCCATCCCAGAATCTCTTTTGCTTTAGTGATATCTGGTTCTCGTTGCAAGGGATCGTCAGAAGGAAGAGGTTTAAAGACAATTTCACTCTTAGAATTACAAAGCGTTTTTATCTCTTCGGCCAATTGGAGCATAGTTACTGGAGTTGGATTTCCAAGATTTATTGGTTGATGGATTTCTGGTTTTTCAAACAGTAAAACTAATCCGTCAATTAAGTCGTCAACATAGCAAAGCGAACGAGTTTGATTTCCTTGTCCATAAACAGTTAGTGGTTGGTTACTTAGCGCTTGGCTAATAAAGTTAGTAACAACGCGACCGTCATCAAGTGCCATATGTGGACCATAGGTGTTAAAGATACGAGGTACTCGTATGTCAACTCCATATTGTCTGTTGAAATCAAAAAACAGACTTTCCGCCGCTCTTTTGCCTTCGTCATAACAAGACCTCAATCCATGTGGATTGACATTTCCCCAATACTCCTCTGGCTGTGGTGAAATCTTGGGGTCACCATAAACTTCCGACGTGCTCGCTTGCAGAATGCGCACGTTTAGCCGTCTTGCAAGCTCTAACAAGTTTAGGGCGCCTAGAACACTCGTCTTAAGTGTTTGCACTGGAAACTTTTGATAATGGACTGGCGAGGCTGGGCATGCGAGGTTGTAGATTGCATCAATTTCAATCTCGATCGGAACCGTGACATCGTGGCGGATTAACTCAAAATTTGGATTTGTTAAAAAATCTTTAATGTTGGACTTGGATCCAGTATAGAAATTGTCGAGTGCTATAACTTCATGCCCGCCGCCTAACAATCTTTTGCAAAGGTGAGAGCCTAGGAAACCGGCTCCTCCCGCTACGAGTACTCTCATAAATTCCTTCAACTTAAGTGTGGTTACAAGTATAGCCAACTAAATCAACTATATATTCACTTTGTGGAAATTTCTCGTTTTACACAACTTAGCGATTTCATAAATCGGGGTGAGATTATCACCACGGATGGATACCTCAGACATTGCCAGAGTTCCGACCAAGTTACCTATGTCAAGAGAGACTTCCTATTTAGCGGAGGCATGTGGAGAGGTGTTGAACAAAAATCATTTCTGATATCTCGATTGCATGGTTCTCCCCAGCGAACGATTGTTGTTGGACATTCGGATATACCAACAAAAGCTAAACATCAGATTCTTCTTGCCGCAATCGGAATTAATCAGATATTTGGAATTAACCTACGACCGATCAAGAATCTATCTTCTGCCTTGCCGCTTGGTTTAACAAATGACTGCGACGACTCACCACTGCATCGCATGCTTGGTGATCTAGGAAATTTAGTAGAGGCTGATAAGTCAAGTGTCTACTGTACGACATTTTCACCTACATATTTTGTAAGTTTCAATGTCAATACCAATTTTAGAGCGAGGAATGAAGTTGTACAAGTTTTAAGAAATCTTAAGCCACCGAACAATGTTGTATTTTCAGAGGTTAGTTATGAAAAAGATTGTATGATCCCTTATTTAAGGAGTTTAAGAAATTTTCCATTTGTAATTTGTCCTGAGGGTAACGGTGTTGATACACATCGCCTCTGGGAAACTTTGTACATGGGCGGCTTACCAATTATTTTGCGAAATACATACTTGAATGAAATTGTGGATGGGTTACCGATTGTAGTTTTGGAAAATTGGAATGAACTAAATGATATTAAACATATGCAAATGGAATGGGAGAAAATCAATGGAAAGATATGGGATTTTAGTAAACTTAGTTTATCGCACTGGAAAAACTTAATTAAGTGAGAGTACCTATGAGTTTAAATGTTAAGATTCACAAGACATCCATGAATTAATAAATTGGGGAGACAATGAAGATCAAAAATTTTGTCTACGTTATAAATCTCAAATTTGTTACTTTGAAAGAAAGAGTTCGTCCTAGTGGTCAAATGTCAGTCAAAAACCAGGTTGGGAGGATTCTTTTCGCTATTTGCGGTCTTGATGAAAATAGAACGATCGTGGAAATAGGCACTTGGAATGGATTAGGTAGTAGTGCAATCATTGCTCAAGGGGTGACTTCGGGGAAACAGAATGCCCAAGTTTATGGATTGGAAATCTTTGCTGACAGAGTTGAGGAATCGAAAAAGAATTTACGGAAGTACGATTTTTTTAATGTAATTCACGGCCGTGTTGTTGATGTTGATGAGCTTGATTCTAGTCAGTTGCTAAATGAAGAAATCGAGTGGTTTGAATCTGACGTGCTGAATATGTCGACAGCTCCAAATGTCTTAGGTTTACTCCCACAACAAATTGATGTTCTGTTGCTGGATGGAGGCGAATTCTCATCCTACAGCGAGTACTTGCATCTGAAGGATCGTGGAGTTAAGTGGTTAATTCTAGATGATGTGAATGTGAGAAAGAATCGCCGAGTCCTATCAGATGCGGTCTCGTCAGGTCAATTTCATTTGATATGGCAGTCAGACGAGAGAAATGGTGCCGCTGTTTTAATTCGAAAAGACTTGTAGAAAAAGGTATTTCAACTTTATCTTAGAAGGCAATTATCTAGTATCAAATTCTTCAGTGAAAAATCTAAGTCGTAAACTACGTACCCTCATCTTGGTCTACGACGTCGTTGATCTGAATTAGGTCGTTGCTTGCGTGAACCGCGCGTCGGGCCTTTACTTTCGACGATTGGTGCCACATAAGGAATTCCTGAAGGCTCTTGAGCGCCAGTAATTCTCATCAAATCTTGATCTAATGGCTTAACACCGACGAATTTTGGAGTTACCCCAGCACGTGAAGTTAGCCCTCCAACAGATTTTTGTTGCTTTGTTGTCGCAAGAGTCACAACCGCGCCCGCCTCGCCGGCGCGCGCTGTACGTCCCGAACGGTGCAAGTAATCCTTGTGATCGGTTGGTGCATCAACATGCACAACTAGTGAGATTCCATCAACGTGAATACCGCGAGCCGCAACATCTGTAGCAACTAACGCGGCATTTGGTTGTTGCTTGAACAGTGCAAGGGTGCGAGTACGAACCGCTTGAGATTTTCCGCCGTGAAGTGCCCCGACAGGAACACCCGCGTGAGCTAGTTTATCTGCAAGACGATCTGCCCCACGTTGGGTCTTTACGAAAAGAATTGTTTTACCGTTTCGAGCAGCAATTTGATTTGTAATGTCGTCTTTATCGCCAGGGTGCATAACCAAAACGTAATGCTCCATAGTTGATACAGACGCGCGATCGTTCTGTAATGAGTGAGTCTTTGGATTGTTTAAGTACTGACGTACTAGGGCATCAACTCCGCGATCAAGTGTTGCAGAGAAGAGAAGTCTTTGACCGTTAGGTTTAGCTTGATCGAGAATTTCTTTAACAACAGGCAGGAAGCCCATATCTGCCATCTGATCTGCTTCATCTAGAACAGTTATTTCTAAGTCATCTAGCTGGACTTCGCCTTTGTTTAACAAGTCAATTAGACGTCCAGGGGTTGCGACAAGAATTGCCGTTGCTTTGCGCATCGCAGTTATCTGCTTTGCATAGGGCATTCCACCGGCTATGACTACAGAGTCATGACCGATTGCACGAGCAAGTGGCGTTAGTACTTCATCAATTTGTTGGGCAAGTTCGCGTGTTGGAGTTAGAACCAAAGCCAATGGCTTGTGTGGTTTAGCCGCTTTTCCACTGATATTTGTGAGCAATGCAAGGCCAAAAGCAAGTGTTTTACCTGACCCTGTTTGTCCACGGCCAAGGATGTCATGACCTGCAAGAGCATCTGGAAGTGTTGCAATCTGAATGGGGAATGGATTCGTAATTCCTTGTGCGTTTAGTGCATTGGCAAGTGCTGGAGCGATACCAAGGTCACGGAAAGTTGTTGTCACTTCTGACAATGGAGTTGCATCAATTAAATTTGCGTCTGCAAGGTTTGCAGAGATGTAGTTATCGTCTGCTCCGAAGTCGACTGCTGCGTTGGTATGTGTTTTAAACGCTTTGCGGTCATCACGAGCATATGCAGGAGAATCATTGCGACGATCGCGAACAGGTTTTGCTGGACGCTCTGCCCGGTAATTCGATGCTGAAACATCTGGCGCTGATTTATGTTTAGCAAAAGTTTGCTTCGATGGTGAGCCTGGTTTGTATTTCTCGCGCTTACCAGGGATAAAGTTTGGGCGACCATCTTCGGTGCGAGCGACGCGTTCTTTGGCTGCATCGCGACGAGTTGTTGGACGGGTGTCTGACTTCTTAAATTCTGGACGCGCTGTGCGTTCATTACGCGCCGAAACAAACTTCTTTGCTCGTGATTCAGGTTTTACAAATTCTACTTTAACCTCTCTTGGCTTTGAAGCAGTCTTTTCTTGATAACGCTTTGCGCGCATCTTTGAACGCTCTGTTAGTCGAGCATCCTTATTTGAAAGAGTTGATGTATCAACATCGCTGTAACGCTTTGTTGATGGTTTTGAAACAGGCTTTGAAGAAGCAGATTTAAATGGTTTTGCAGCAACGCCTTTGCGCGCTAATTTTTCAGCTGATGTATGACGTGGCTTTGCTGCTGGAGCTCCAGCAGAAGATTTCTTGGCGCGGGGTTTTCCAGCTCTAGCAGATGCTGCTCTGCGGGCTTTTCCGGGCGCGGTTGTACGTGGCTGTAGAGACATAGAAATGCATACCAATCGAGACGACAAGCGCGTCTCGGGTATGGCCTCGAATGGGCCAGGGCGGTGATAAGACTCGCAAGTAAGTGGCC